>NZ_CP059431.1 GCF_013874595.1 Flavobacterium sp. xlx-214 | reverse complement strand
TATTGTAAGCAGAATTTAAAACAAATAAGCAAATTTTTAGACAAAATTTTTTATGAAAAAGCATGAAGTTAAGCTACGCGTGCGTTACGCTGAAACAGATCAAATGGGAGTGGTTTACCACGGTAATTATGCGCAGTATTTTGAAATAGGACGTGTTGAATGGCTTAGAAATCAAGGGGTTTCGTATAAATCGCTTGAGGAAAGTGCCATTATGCTGCCTGTGGTGTCTTTATCAATGAATTATAGGAAACCTGCTTTCTATGACGATGAATTAACCATTACTACCATTCTTAAATACATGGGTGGTGTGAAGATTGAATTTGACTACGAAATTACCAACCAAAATGGTGAGTTATTAACAACTGCTAACAGCGTTTTGGTGTTTGTTGATATGAAAACAAAACGCCCAATTTCGGTACCTCAATATTTAGATGATTTAATTAATAAAGAATAAATTACTAATTCGTTTTTTCTTTTTAAGAATTGTTGTAAATTAAATGAAAATTTAAAATAGTAAGCTATGAGAAATTTAGTGTTGTTCATTTGCTTGTTTTGTTCGTTTATTGGTTTTAGTCAATCACCAGTTGCGGTAAAAGTTCGTTTGTACAAATCCGATGCTAAAGCAGTGCTTTCTGTGCAAAAAAATAACGATCGTTCTGAAAAGATAGAGCAGAATGTTTTTAAAAATTTTGATTTAAAGACAAACGATGTTCTAAGTTTTTATATCAATAATAATTTGGTTGAAACATTAGAAGTTTCTTCAAAGGTTATTGAACGTAAAAGTTTAAGTGTTTTAATTACTGAATCAACTGTTTTGGATGAAGTTGAAATTGAATACACCAATTTAAATAATAAATTAGGTTTAGATGGTACAAAGTATACCAAAGCAGAACGGGCTGTAAAAAAAGATAAGCAGATTACTTATGATGATAAATACTCTGCAACAGGAAACATTAAGTTAGATGGTTTGGTTAACAAACTTTCGGGTAGAGCGAAAACCAATAAAAAAGTGCTTTCTGTAGAAAATGAAATTAATGCTATGGAACGATTTTTAAGTGTGTATTCTGCTGATTATCTATACAAAAATTACAAGTTGCCTAAAGAAAAAGCGCCTTATTTTGCCTTAAAAATGATTGATTACATTCAAAAAGATACCAAAATTGATTCTGATAGCTTTAGAATGTTAATGGAAGAACAGTTGTTGAATTTTAAATACGATTAAGCGTCTTTTTCTTTGATAGATACTTCAAAAATTTGATCAAAGGCATTGAAAATTTCTTCTTGTTGCGTTAAGCGACACGATATTTCAATCAAACAATCTAATTCTAAGGTTTGATTTACCACATGGATGTTTTTCTCTTTAATAACACGCATTACTTTGTTCATATTTTTATAATCAAAACGAATTAAAAAATGAACATCGATGGTTTTTTCAACAATATCTGCAACTTCTAAAGCCATTTGCGCACCTGTTTTGTATGCTGTAACCAAACCGCCAACGCCTAATTTTACACCGCCAAAATAACGTACCACAACCACCAACACATTGGTTACATCAAACGATTGTATTTGTCCGTAAATAGGCATTCCGGCGCTGTTGTTGGGTTCGCCGTCATCATTTGCTCTGTAGTTTTTTGTTTTGGTACCTATTTGGTACGCATAACACCAATGGCGTGCAGTGTAATGTGTCTTTTTTAACTGATCTAAAATAGGTTTTACTTCTTCCTCTGATTGAACAGGAAAGGCGTATCCAAAAAACTTACTATTTTTTTCTTTGAATAAAATTTCTTCGCTAGGTCCTTCTATCGTTTTATAAGTATCAATCATTAGTTGTTTGTGTTTTTATAAATAACCAACGTGTTGTTTGTTATTTTTTGGTGTGATGTTACTACAGCCGATGTTAACTGTGGGGCTTTAATGCCCTTTAAAATAACGGTTTCGCTTTTAAAAACACGGGCTTCATCCCAAATACCTGCATCAATAAATTGTTGTAAAGTGTTTAAACCTCCTTCTATAATAATCGATTGTAGTTTTTCATCGTAACAAACCTTACAAATAGCATCTACCAAATTATTAAAATCTACATCTTTATAAATAATATGCGCTATAGGATTTTCAGGAAGTTGATTTGTTAAACAAAGGGTTGTAGCCTCGGCATTTGTAACAGCAAAATGTTCTGTAATTTTGTGGTTAGCATCAATATATAATCGTGTAGGGTTTTTACCAACATAATCACGAGTAGTTAAACTTGGGTTATCATCTAAAACAGTGTTTGTTCCTACTAAAATAGCCATTTCTTCACTGCGCCATTTATGGGTTAATTGTCTGCTGTATTTGTTAGATAGCCAAACAGGTTTTTGCTCATTTTTAGCAATAGGTGCTATAAAACCATCGGCACTTTCGGCCCATTTTAAAATAATATGAGGTCGTTTTTTAAGGTGAAACGTAAAAAAACGTTTGTGACTTTCCACACATTCTTTTTCTAATACACCCACGGTAACTTTAATGCCCGCTTTTTCAAGTTTTGCAATTCCTTTACCAGCAACCTCTACAAAAGGGTCGGTACAACCAATCACCACATGTTGTATTTGGTGCTTTACAATTAAATCGGCACAAGGCGGCGTTTTTCCATAATGGCTGCACGGTTCTAAGGTAACATACAGCGTACTTTCTGTTAACAAACTTTTATCCACCACACTATTAATTGCATTCACTTCGGCGTGCGCACCACCATAAGCACTCGTAAATCCTTCGCCAATAATTGTATCTTTGCAAACAATTACAGCCCCAACCGATGGGTTAGGCATAGCCGCCGCTAAACCTTTTGTTGCTAAAAACAAAGCGCGTTGCATATAATGTTCGTGTGTTGGCATACTGTAGTTTTTTACAAAATTAAGAAAAGATGACCGTAAACGATTATAAAAAGCAATTTCAATTAGTACTTCCACCGTTTTATGATGAAATGGAACGAACAACTATTTTTTATTGGGCAATAGAATTTGTTTTAGGATATACCAAAGTTACGGCTGTTTTGAATGGAAATGAGTCGGTTTCTGATGAAAATCAATCAAAAATCAACCAAATCATACATCGTTTGCAAAATAACGAACCCATACAATACATAACAGGCAAGGGGTATTTTTTTGGATACGAGTTTAAGGTTACTTCGGCAACATTAATTCCTCGCCCCGAAACCGAGGAATTGGTTGATTGGGTTTTAACGGAAATGAAAAAGCAACCTGCTAAAAAATGGCGTGTTTTAGATATTGGCACTGGCACCGGGTGTATACCTATTACCATTAAAAAAGAATTTCCGTTGGCTGAAGTGAGTGCTATTGATGTTTCGACAGAAGCTTTAAACGTCGCAACCGGAAATGCAAAGCAACTAAATGCCGAAGTTACGTTTATGGAAAAAGATATTTTAACAGTGAAGGATTTAGATACCTATGATATTATTATTTCGAATCCACCTTATGTTCGAAATCTTGAAAAAGTAGAAATTAAAGAAAACGTATTGCAACACGAGCCGCATTTAGCATTGTTTGTTGATGATAACGATCCGTTGATTTTTTACAAGAAAATTACCCAATTAGCACACCAAATTTTAGCAGATGATGGTATGTTGTTTTTTGAGATCAATCAATATTTAGGAAACGAAACCCAAGAAATGATGCAACCTTACTTTAAGAACATCACCTTACAAACCGATTTTATGGGCAATAACCGTATGATGAAAGCTCAAAATAAATTGTAAAGTAATTTAATTAAGTATTACGATATAGTAAACTTTTGACTTTCCACTTTTCAACATTCAAACTATAACAACTATATTTGCATAAATAAAAATTAAAATGGCACAGAAACCAAGCATTCCAAAAGGTACAAGAGATTTTTCTCCAATTGAAGTAGCAAAGCGTCAATACATCATCTCTATCATTAAAAAGCATTTTGAGCGTAGTGGATTTCAGCCCATTGAGACACCTTCTTTTGAAAACTCTGAAACTTTAATGGGGAAATACGGAGAAGAAGGCGATCGATTGATTTTTAAAATTTTAAACTCGGGTGATTTTTTATCAAAGGTAAACGATGCGCTTTTAAACGATAAAAACAGTTTAAAAGTAACACCGCAAATATCCGAAAAAGCATTGCGCTATGATTTAACCGTGCCGTTTGCGCGTTACGTGGTGCAACACCAAAATGAATTAGAATTTCCTTTTAAACGCTACCAAATTCAGCCTGTTTGGCGTGCTGATCGTCCACAAAAAGGTCGTTTCCGCGAGTTTTATCAGTGTGATGCCGATGTTGTTGGATCAACATCGTTATGGCAAGAAGTAGAATTGGTGCAATTATACGATGCCGTTTTTACCGACTTAAATGTGGCAGGTGTTACCATTAAAATTAACAATCGAAAAGTGTTATCGGGCATTGCCGAAGTAATTGGCGCAAGCGATAAATTGATTGATTTTACGGTTGCTTTAGATAAATTGGATAAGATTGGCGAGGATGGCGTGAAAAACGAAATGATGGAGAAAGGTATTTCGGCAGAAGCTATTGAAAAAGTACAACCATTATTTAATTTCACAGGTTCGTTAACTGATAAGTTACAACAATTGCGCAATTTATTAGCTACATCTGAAGAAGGCACCAAAGGTGTTGACGAGTTAACGTTTATTTGCGAAACGGTTGAAGAATTAGGTTTGCAATCGGCAACGTTGAATTTAGATGTTACCTTGGCGCGTGGTTTAAACTACTATACAGGCGCTATTTTTGAAGTAGCTGCCCCAGAAACAGTAAAGTTAGGATCAATAGGTGGCGGTGGACGTTACGACGATTTAACGGGTATCTTTGGTTTAAAAAATATGAGCGGTGTAGGTATTTCTTTTGGTTTAGATCGAATTTATTTGGTGATGGAAGAGTTGTATGTTTTCCCTACAACGGTATCTAATGTAACAGATGTTTTGTTTTTAAATTTTGGCGATGCCGAAGCAAAATATTGTATGAAAGCCATTCAAACCTTACGCAACCAAGATATAAAAGCTGAGTTGTTTCCTGATAAAGCTAAAATGCCAAAGCAGTTTCAGTATGCTGAGAAAAAGGGTATTAAACATGTAGTTATTGTTGGTGAAACTGAGATGAACGAAAATATATACGCTTTAAAAGATTTACAAACAGGCGAGCAGCAAAAATTAACCCTTGAAAAGTTAATTGAAAAGTTTAAATAAAGAAAAATCCAATCATTTGATTGGATTTTTTTTATCTTTAAAATAAAAAGAACATATGAAAAAGTTGGTATTGTTAACTGCGTTTTTTGCTACGTGTACATCGTGGGCGCAAATAACCGAAAGTGTTGTAAATAAAGAGAAATTTGAAAATTCAGGTTTTCCTTTTAAAGGCAAACGTGTTTTAATGGTCGATAATATTTCGGCAAGTAAGGAAGAAAATTATTTTGTGTTTTCTAAAAATGCCCGCGATGAAGCTCAAGACCGTTTGTATATTGAACAGTTTACTAAAGTAGATGGAAAGTGGGAGTTAAAAGTAACTGATGAAGTGGCAGAACCTGATGTTGTAACATCAACTTGGAGTTCAAGAAAAGCATTTTCAGATGTTGATAAAGATGGCAAAGCAGATGTTATTTTGGTGTATTCAAAACATCCAAAAGGGGATATGGATACGCAGTTAAGCGTAGTGCAGGTTTTGTTTTACAAACATCAAATGTATTGGATATCAAGTGATGCAGCTTCTAATTACACAAAAGATACTTTTAGCAACAATTTTAAAGATTTGCCTGAAGCTTTAAAAGAGTTTGCTTTGAGTTTTTGGAAAAGATTGGATAAAGCCTAAAGAACAGAAAACACCAACGTTAATTTATAATTGATTTTGGTGTTTTTTAATCAATTCGGTCAGTAATTTTTTAGCGCGAAGAATCTTTATTTTTACATTATTCAACGGTTCATTTATTATTTCGGCAATTTCGTTGTAACTTCTTTCTTGAAAATAACGCAACTGAATAATTTGTTGGTAATGTGGTTTTAATTGTTTGATACACAATTTTAACGTAGCTAAATTTTGTTCAAAAATCAATTGATCTTCTAAAGTGTCTTCATCAATAATGGTGTTGAAAAAGTATTCTTCATCTTCATCCAAATTAATGGTTTCGTTGTTTTTTCTTTTTCTAATTAAATCAATATGTACATTTTTGGCAATGGCAATAAGCCATGTATTAAACGCAAATTCATCTTTATAAGAAGCTAATTTATCAAATGCTTTGGCAAATGTTTCAATAGAAATATCTTCGGCATCGGTTTCATTTTCGGTTCTTTTTAAAATGAAATGATATACTTCAGACCAATAAACATCTAACAAAGAAGTAAATGCAGATTGATTTCCTTTTTGTGCTTTTTTAATGAGTTCTTTTATTTCTTTTTGCGATGTACTTGTCAATTTACTTTTTGTTTTTAGTAAATAAATTGTTTAAAAACAATCTTAGTTGCATAAAGATATAAAACAAATCAAGAAGTGGGAAATAAACAATTAAATCTGGGTAATGAAGTTTTTTTGCTGTTTTGCCAAAAACAATCCAAAGAATTAAATAACGCAATAAAACAATTGCTAAAGTTATATACCAATATTCAGGCACTATAATAAAAGAAGCAATGGCAACAATTAGAAAGAAAAATTGCAGTGCATTAAAACACTTTATTTTAAAAGCGCTACTACCATTGATGTTTTTTAAAAACTGAGCTTGTTGTTTGTTGAAATATCTAAAATCTGCTTTTGGTAACGCATTAACTTCAATCATAGCATCATTATGTTCGCTTATGGTTGTGTTTTTAGATGTTGAAGCATCGTTTACAAAATATTCGTTTACAAACAACGGTTTTTGCATATGATTGATAAAGCCATTTACTTTATAAAATTCTTCTTTTTTAAAGGCAAGCTGATGCAAATTTAAACTATACGGTTTGCTTACTTTAGACCAAGATAAAGCCTGAAGTTGTTGCATGGTATGATTAAAACGAAAGAATTTATTGAAAAAACCTTTGGTTTTAGAAAAATAAGACAAGCCAACAACAATGGTTTTGTTTAAGGTAAAATGCGATGTTAATTGTACCAACCAATTGTTTGAATGTATTTTTTTATCGGCATCAATACAAACTAAATATTCATATCTACTTGCTTTAATTGCCAAAGTAAGGGCGTATTTTTTGTTGCCCCAAAAAGCTTCGTTATTTACAACATCAACAATTTTAATATTTGGGTAAAGTAAGGCGTACTCTTTTATTAAATGTAGTGTATTATCGGTTGATGCATTGTTAATTAAAACCAATTCAAACTGATGATAGTTTTGGTTTAACAATACAGGAATTAAGTTTCTAAGTTCGTTTTCGTTATTTTTAGCATAAACCAAAACCGAAACAGGGATTCTTTTTGCATTATTTTCGTGCGGTTTGCTAAAAGCTGTGCCCGAGAAAATACCTAAATAAAAAATTAGTAAAACAACAAATAATACCGCTAAAATATAAAGTAATAGTAATGTCATAATTTGCCCTTAAAGTTGCTGCAAAAGTACTTTAAATGTTAACGAAGTACAAACTTAAAACACTAAATAATATTTACTTCGGGCTCTATTGTAATACCAAACTTTTCTAAAACGGTAGCCTGTACGTACTTAGCCATATCAATAAGTTCTTGACCTGTTGCCAAACCATAATTCACTAAAACCAAGGCTTGTTTTGCATGTACACCTGCATCGCCTTTTCTAAAACCTTTTAAACCTGCATGTTCTATAAGCCAACCCGCTGGTACTTTAACTTGGGTTTCATTTACGGTATAATGAGGAATATCGGCGTTTTTCTCTAAAAGTTGATTGTAAAAATCTTTAGAAATAATTGGGTTTTTAAAGAAACTACCGCTGTTGCCAATTTCTTTAGGATCGGGTAATTTTGATTGACGAATAGCAATAACGGCATTGCTTACATCTTTTATAGTTGGGTTTTGTACGTTTTGTGCATCTAATTCTTGCTGTATGGCTCCGTATGATGTGTGTAAAGTATGCGGAACTTTTTTTAGTTTAAAAACCACAGAAGTAATGATGTATTTTCCTTTTAAATCATTCTTAAAAACACTTTCACGATACCCAAAAGCACATTGCGTGTTTGTAAAGGTTTCAATTTCTAAAGTATCTAAATTTAAAGCTTGTAAAGAATCAAACGTGTCTTTTATTTCAACGCCATACGCGCCAATATTTTGAATAGGCGATGGGCCAACTTTGCCAGGAATCAACGATAAATTCTCTAATCCACCTAAGTTTAAAGCAATGGTATGTAAAACAAATTCGTGCCAAACTTCACCTGCTTGCGCTTCAATCCATACAAAATCATCATCTTCTTTAATAATAGCAATCCCTTTTGTGTTGATGTGAAGAACCAAGGCATCTACATTTTTGGTAAGCAACATATTGCTGCCACCGCTTAAAACAAATAAAGGTAACCCAGCATTATTTTCTTTAATGACGCTTTTTAATTGGGTTGTTGAGGTAATTTCTTGAAAATGAGATGCGGTTACGTCTATTCCAAAAGTGTTGTATTTTTTTAATGATTGATTGAATTGCATAGCTTAAATTTTATACAAATAAACAAAAAAGAGCTTGAGTTTAGTTGGATATTTTAAAAATTTCGTAATCTAAATTGGTCGATTTTACAATAAGTTCGGTGCGTTCTTCGTGTGTGTCGGTAATAAACAACTGACCAAAAGTAACATCGTTTACCATTTCAATGATTTTTTGTACACGATCCGCATCTAATTTATCAAAAATATCATCAAACAATAAAATAGGAGCAACGCCACTTTGTTTTTTAATAAAATCGAACTGAGCTAATTTTAAAGCAATTAATAACGATTTTTGTTGTCCTTGCGAACCGTATTTTTTAATAGGATGCGCGTCAATTTCAAAAAGTAAATCATCTTTATGAATACCAACCGATGTGTATTGTAATAGTCGATCTTTCTGTAAGTTTTCTTGAAAAAGTGATGCTAATGTTTTTTCGTGTAATTGACTCTCATATTTTATCTCAACACGCTCACCATTATTGGTTATTTGCTGATGATATTTCGTGAAGATAGGGCTAAAAACAGTGATGAAATCGTTTCTTTGTTGATGAATTTCGGTACCCAATTCATGTAGTTGTTCGTTGTAAATACTTAAAGTATCTTCATCAAACACTCGGTTTAAGGCAAAATATTTTAGCAGCGCATTGCGTTGTGCAATTATTTTTTGATACTGAATAATGTGTTGTAAATAAACAGGATTTTGTTGCGAAATTACTAAGTCAATAAACTTTCTACGGGTTTCACTGCCTTCCGAAATTAAATCTTGATCGCTTGGTGAAATCATTACCAAAGGTATCAATCCAACATGATCGGCAAATTTATCGTACATTTTTCCGTTGCGCTTCAATACTTTTTTTTGTCCTTTCTTTAAGCTGCAAACAATTTGTTCTTTTTTATCAATTTTAGTAAACAAACCTTCCACCACAAAAAAATCTTCGTTGTGCTTAATATTTTGCAATGCAACGGGGTTAAAATAACTTTTACCAAAAGCCAAATAATAAATAGCATCAAGTAAATTGGTTTTTCCTTGACCGTTTTTACCCACAAAGCAGTTGATTTTTTTTGTAAAAATCAATGTTTTATCTGAAATATTTTTAAAATTAAGTACGTGTAATTGCTCTAAATTCACCAAAAAAATCTTTAAAAGATAGTAAACTACAAATTTCATAAAAATATCTAACAAATAGCCTTTTAAATTTGGATAAAAATCCTATTTTTGCCCAGATTAAAATAATACACCATTATGGCAACATATAATAAAAGAGGATATAAGCCTGAAAAACCAGAGGTTGAAAAAGAACTAGACGCTCATCAAGCAGTACTGAACGATCATAGCGAAACCAAAGAAGTTTTTAGCTCTTTAGATTCATCTGCAAATAAAATAGGAACTTGGTTTACTTTAAATCAATCAAAAGTATTTTATGCAGTTGGTGCTTTAGCTTTAGCGGCTGTTGGTTATTTAGGATATCAAAATTTTATTTTAGAGCCAAAAGAAGATGATGCTGCAAACGATATGTTTCAGGCGCAACAATATTATGAGCAAGCTCTTAACGGAGAAGCTTCTGATTCATTGTTTAACTTAGCTTTAAAAGGGGGCGAAGGTAAGCAAGGATTTTTAGCAATTGCCGAGACTTATAGCGGTACACAAGCAGGTAAGTTGGCGCATTATTATGCTGGAACTACTTATTTAAACTTAGGTAAATACAAAGAAGCTATTGCGCATTTAGAGCAGTTTAACTCAAAAGATATGTTTTTAAAAGCAATGTCTTTAGGTGCTATTGGCGATGCTTTTTCTGAATTAAACCAATACCAAGATGCTTTTGATTTCTATAAAAAAGCAGCTGCACATACTCCAAACGATTTTACAACACCTCGTTACGCATACAAGGCTGGTTTAATGGCTTTAGAGTTAGGTAAAAAAGACGAAGCATTGAAATTGTTTACAGATGTTAAAGAAAATTATAAAGGTTCTGTAGAAGCTGCAAATATTGATGTTTACTTAGGAATGGCTCAATAATTATGGCAACTGCTAATAAAAATTTATCAGAATACAACAAAGCCGATTTAATAAATGCAAAAGATTTAAAGATAGGTTTAGTAGTTTCTGAATGGAACGATAAAATTACAAACGGACTTTTTCAAGGGGCTTACGATGTATTGATTGATTGTGGTGCATTACCTGAAAATATTGTACGTTGGGATGTTCCAGGAAGTTTTGAATTGATTTTTGGATGTAAAAAAATGCACCAAACAGAAGAATTCGATGCTGTTATTGCTATTGGATGTGTAATTCAGGGTGAAACCAAGCATTTTGATTTTGTATGCGAAGGTGTTACCCAAGGCATTAAAGATTTGAATGTAATTTACGAAGTGCCGACCATTTTTTGTGTACTAACCGATAATACCGAACAACAATCGATAGATAGAAGTGGCGGTATTCATGGAAACAAAGGTACCGAAGCCGCAGTTGCTGCCTTAAAAATGATTGCTTTAAACAATAATAATTAAAGTCTGGATTTTTCCAGACTTTTTTGTTTTCTTTTAACTTTTACAAAGCATTCTTCTAAGAAAAATACCGTAGAAAAAGCGTATTTTTGTACTTCACTTAAAAACTAAAAACGATACATGTCTAGTGTTATACGTTTATTACCTGATCACGTAGCCAATCAAATTGCAGCAGGCGAGGTTGTTCAGCGCCCTGCGTCTGTTGTAAAAGAGTTGCTTGAAAATGCTGTTGATGCAGGCGCAACTGCTATTAAATTGGTGGTTAAAGATGCGGGTAAAACCTTGATACAAGTTATTGATAACGGTAAGGGAATGAATGAGATTGATGCGCGTATGTGTTTTGAACGTCATGCAACCTCTAAGATTGCACTTGCCGAAGATTTATTTCAACTACAAACCAAAGGGTTTCGTGGAGAAGCTTTGGCATCTATTGCTGCCATTGCGCATGTTGAATTAAAATCTAAAGAACATACTGCCGAATTAGGTACACACGTAATTATTGAAGGAAGTAAAATTGTTTCTCAAGAAGTGGCTGTGGTGCCAGATGGTACATCGTTTTCTGTAAAGAATTTATTTTTTAACATTCCTGCCCGACGTAATTTCTTGAAGTCAGATCAAGTAGAATTGCGCCATGTTATTGATGAATTTGAGCGTGTTGCTTTGGCGCACAATAACATTCAGTTTACTTTTATTCACAACGGCAGCGAACTATTTAATTTACCTGCATCCAATTACCGTCAACGTATTGTGAATGTTTTTGGTGGCAAAACCAATGAAAAGTTGGTGCCTGTACAAGAATCAACCGAAATTATTGAAATTCATGGCTTTGTTGCAAAACCCGAATATGCCAAAAAAAGTAGAGGAGAGCAGTTCTTTTTCGTGAACGATCGTTTTATAAAAAGCGGTTATTTACATCATGCAGTAACTGCCGCTTTTGAAGGTTTGTTGAAAGATGGTACACATCCAAGTTACTTTTTATACTTAACCTTGCCTGCAAATAGTATTGATATCAACATTCATCCAACCAAAACCGAAATTAAGTTTGATGACGAGCAAGCTTTGTACGCTATTTTACGAGCTACCATTAAGCATAGTTTAGGGCAGTTTAATGTGGCGCCTGTTTTAGATTTTCAAAAAGATGATTTAGATGTTCCATATAGTTATGAAGGTACCAAATCAGTAGAACCAACTGTTGAGGTAGATACTTTTTTTAATCCTTTTGAAAGCATGAAGTCGAGTTCTAATTTGGCAAACCAAATTGGGTCTACTATTTTGAAAGGTGATTTTAACCCTTTTGAAACGGTGAAGCCTAAATCGAGTTCTTTTTCTGGTGGATCAAATACTTCGTTTCAAGAGAAGAAACATAAATCAGGCGGATGGGAAACATTGTATGAAGGAATTTCTGATGCAAAGGAAATAATCTTAACATCTGCCAATCATCAGTTTGATGAAGAAGTAATTACAGGATCTTTGTTTGATGATGATAATGTACAAGCAACGCATCATCAGCAATCGTATCAAATTCAAAAAAAATACATCATAAGTCCTATAAAATCGGGTATGATTATTATTGATCAACGCCGGGCGCATCAACGTATTTTATACGAACATTACATACAATCGTTTACGGTGAAACAAAATGCGAGTCAGCAATTGCTTTTTCCGTTATCTTTGTATTACACGGTGTATGAAATGGAGTTATTGCGTGGTATTGAGAGTGAATTAATACAAATGGGTTTCTTGTTTGATGAAATATCCAACGAAAAAATCATTATTTCGGGCATTCCTGTTTCTATTACCGAAAGTGAAGTTTCTATCGTTTTAGAAGATTTATTGAATGATTTACAAGACAATGTACCAAGTGATGTAATGATTTTACACGATAGAATTTCAAAATCGTTGGCGCAAAGTTTGGCTGTAAAAACAGGTACGTACTTAACCGATAAAGAACAAGAAAATATTGTAAATAGTTTGTTTGGCTGTGAAAATCCGCAAACGTCGCCTTTTGGCAAAACTACTTTTATAACCATGAAGGTAGAAGATATTGATAAAAAATTTATGTAATGAATCAAATTACCGAAGTTGTAAAACAATTATTAATTGTAAATATTATATTATTTGTAGGAAGTTTATTGGTTCCTGTCTTAAATGATTATCTGCCGTTGTATTATTTTGAAAACCCTGCTTTTCAATTATGGCAACCTATAACGCACATGTTTATGCACGGAAGTGTTTCGCATATTTTATTTAATATGTTTGCGTTGTATTCTTTTGGATCGGTTTTAGAACAAATTTGGGGAGGTAAAAAGTTTTTTATTTTTTATATTTTATGTGGTTTAGGAGCTGCTTTTTTACATACTGCTGTAAATTATTGGCAAGTGCATGATGTTATGAATACATTGAATTTAAATGGCTTTACAAACGAATCAATTTACGAGTTACTAAACAAAACAATGATTGATACACGCTGGCAACAGTTTGTTTCATCAGAGCAAATTCAAGCAATGGGTTCTAGTTATTTATCTGTAGCAGTAGGTGCATCAGGTGCTATTTATGGTTTACTAGTAGCTTTTGCATTTATGTTTCCTAATGCGGGTTTATCATTACTTTTTATTCCTGTGCCTATAAAAGCAAAATATTTTGTACCCGGAATTTTAGTTTTAGATTTAGTTTTAGGATTTAAAGGAGCTGCTATTTTTGGTGGCGGAACAGGAGTTGCGCATTTTGCGCACATTGGTGGAGCTTTAGTAGGCTTTTTGTTAATGTGGATGTGGAAGAAAAAACAATTTGATCAATACCGTTGGGATAAAAAATAATGATGAAAGCGCTGCAAATAAATAAACTTACTATTGTACATAAATTACTTATTGCCATTGCAAGCATAAGTATATTTGTTATGCTTACTAAGTTGTTTAATGTAGCAGTGTATAAAACAATTATTGAACAGTTTGCCCTTTTTAGCGATTTTACTATTTTTAAATACCGCATTTGGCAATTTGTAACCTATAGTTTTTTACATGCCGATATTATGCATTTAGTGCTTAATATGGTTATGTTGTATTTATTTAGTCAGTTGTTTTTTACTTTTTTCAACGAAAAGCAATTGCTAAAAGCTTATTTTTTAGGCGGAATTGCAGCTGGTATTTTTTACTTTGCAATTTGTAATATATTTGGCTTAAAAAGTTTTGTAGTAGGCGCATCAGGTGCTATAATGGCTGTTTTTTTTACTGTTGTTGGTTACAATCCAAAAATGCGTGTTACCATAATAATTTTTGGAAACATTGCAATATATTACATTGCACTAGCGTTTATTGCTTTTGATGTGGTACAATTGTTTTTTAATAATGCTGGCGGACATCTAGCACATATTGGTGGAAGTATTTTTGGTTTTTGTTACGGCAAGTATTTAGGGGGATTTTTATGGACGAATAAACAACCAACAAAGAAAAAATCACCGTTACGTACTGTACATAAAGTCAATCAAGATCAAAGAAAAAGTGCCCAAAATGATGTTCAAAAGCAAATAGATATTATTTTAGATAAGATTAGTAAATCGGGATACGAGAGTTTAACTCAAGAAGAAAAAGAGTTTTTGTTCAAACAAAAATAACCTTATGAAAAATTTAGCGTGGTTTAATAAAATTGCCTTTTTTTTAAATATAGCATTGGTAATACTTACCTTAATGGGGTATGTGTTGCCATCTATGGCGCCTAAATTATTTCCTTTTTTATCTGTATTAACGCTTATTTTGCCAACACTTTTAATGCTTAACTTGGTATTTGTAGTGTATTGGTTGGTACAGTTAAAAAGACAAGTTTTCTTATCAATTGTTGTTTTTTTAATTGGCTACACATTTTTTACTAAGTTCTACAAATTCTCTGCAACAAACGAAGAGCCAATTGAGAGTGATTTTACCGTTTTAAGTTATAATGTACGTTTGTTTAATTTGTTTAAATGGATACCTAACGAAAACGTACCTGAAAACATCAAGCGCTTTATTGAAGAACAAAATCCTGATATTATTTGTTTTCAAGAGTATTCAAAATCAGCTGATTATGAGTTAGATGATTACAAGTTTCGTCATATTATCATGCATGGTAATCAAATCAAAACAGGTCAAGCTATTTATTCCAAATTTCAAATAATTGATGAAGGCGAAATAGCGTTACCTAATTCTGATAACAATGTGGTGTATGCCGATATTAAAAAAGACAATGATACTATTAGAGTGTATAGTATTCACTTACAATCAGTAAATATTAGTCCTGATATTAACGAAATTAACGAGAGTAAATCTAAACGTATTTTCAATCGATTAAGTGAAGCTTTTAAAGTGCAACAATTGCAGTCAGAATTGATTCAAGCACACATGGAAGACTTTAAAGGACATAAAATTATTTGTGGCGATATGAACAATACGGCTTTTTCATACGTTTATAAAAACATTAGCGGTAATATGAACGATGCTTTTGTTGAAGCAGGTAAAGGTTTTGGACAAACGTATAATTACAAATATTACCCAGCACGTATTGATTATATTTTAACCGATGATGTTTTTGAAGTAAAAGAATTTAAAACTTTTAAAGAGTTTAAAAATTCAGATCATTTTCCTATTATGGCACGTTTAAATATGAAAAACACACAAAAAAAGGATAACTAATTTAGTTATCCTTTTTTAATTTATCTTTTTAAATATAAATACGCTTCAGTTCCAGCTGGTGGAGTTTCTCCATCAGCAGAAACTAATTTAACTTTTAAATCAGTAGCTGTTAACGAAACAACTTCAGTAATTAACGTATAATTATCGTCAGAATCAATCATTGTAATTTGTTTCTTAGCTGCATCATAAGACCATGTTCCAGGGTATTCCTCTTTTGCACAATCGTTATCTTCATCATGATAAACCTCATCTTTAGTACCACCTGTTTTTAGATTATAATAATCATAATCACAACTTCCAGGTTTTAAATCGTCTTTAGTAGATGTACCATCTTCTATAGTTTCCGACTGAATTAAATTCCATTTACCTTCTAATTTTGGTTGAGTATTTGGATTTTCACCTCCTGGCTTGTCATCATCACCACACGCTACCAATGTCATTGAAAGCAATGCTGAAAGAAACACCAATTTTTTCATAAGTAATTATTGTTAAAATTTAAACAAAGATAATTTTATTATAACATAAAACAATAAAAATGATATTTTTAACATAATGTAATTTATTTTAGCTTTTCTAATTCATCATCAATATCTTTCATAAAAATTTCATCAAAACGTTCTACATAAGGCTCTACCATTTTATCGTTTTTAAGATATAACTCCTTTGCTTTTAAAAAATGTTGTTTTGCTTTATCTTTTTGGTTTTTCATGGCATAAATTTGTCCAGCATAAAAGTTAAGTTCTGCCTTTACACTATACGCCATATTTAATTGCTCTTCTAAGTAATGAAGTGATTTATCTAAATCACCCAATTTAAAATAGCTTCGGGCAAGATAGAAATTGACTAGAAAATCATCTTTCCTGTTTTGACCTTGTTTTTCAAGTAAATCCAATAAATAATTAAAAGTATCAATAGCTTTTTGATATTCACTTAACTGATAATACGCTTGCCCCTTTAAAAGTAAACACGATTCACCATGACATGCTTTGTGTGGTATTTTACTTATTTCAATTACTTTGTCAACATCTTTAATGGTACTTTCGTAATCATGGTAAAAATACAACATACTCCAGGCTTTGTATTCTAAAGCTCTTGTTTTACCATTAGCAGTATCTATTGCTACTGCTTTGTTAAGCATTTCCATTGCTTTTATATGTTCGCCTGCTTTTTTGTACGAATAAGAAGCACGTTCCATATATTCTACATGATCAGGTACCGCCATTAAAGCACTGTCTTTATAGATTCGATGAAGTTTTCCTGTTTGAAACCAAGGGTTAAACTTCATCGACTCTTCATGATAATGGTCTGCTAATTTTGCACGCTCTTCTGTTGAAAGATTTGCAAATGGATTTTCGTTTTTCTGTATTTTGCAAGAAAATAGAACAATAACGAATGCTATAAGTACTGTTTTTTTTATGGACATAAATCTACAATTTTCCCGTCTTTAATTTTAAACATAAAAAACGCATGAATATCTTTGTGGTAGCTTATTTGTTCAAAATTGGGCCAATCTTTTAAAAGTGTAATTTCGTTTATTAAATGTTTTATAAGTTCTGGATTGTACGTTGTGGGTTGATACAAACTAGTCATTTGTTCTACCCCAAATCTCCCAATTTCTTTAGCACAATTAATAGTGAAATGTATGGTTATATATCCGTTACCTTTCGCTAAAGGTGCATTTTTGCCTATTTTTGATAAGATATAATTATTACCTTTTGTATAGGTATAATCTCCGTTATAATATTCTTTAGGATGACTGTCTAAACAAACACTAAATTCTTTTTCGGGCATGTATTTTAGGGTTGATTTTTTAAATGTTTCAGTAATTTTTTCTCGTTGATCGTAATAAACTAAAGAAAGCGTTTTTTTGTTTAATTTGATAATTTGATACAGCCTTTTAGTATCGTTTTCTTTTGATTGCTTAATTTCCAAAAACAGTGAATTATTTTTTTGAAATAATTCATAAGGAACCAATTCTTTCTCGGCATACATTAATTTATTTTCTAAAAAATAATTGTTTATAATTAAAAGAGAATCTTTTGAGAAAGTATATGATTTTTTTATTTGTAAATCGCTGTTAGGACTGCTGAATGTTTTGTCTATTTGTGTTTCAAATGTACTTTTTGGAAGTATTTTTTTTATATTTTTCAAATCTATTGATACATCTTCTATTACTTTAAAAAAAGTGTAATCTACTTTTGTATTGTCCTCATTTATAAACTTTAAGACTATAGATTCTTTTCCTTTTTCAATCAATACATTTTGAATAGAATCTTTTGAAACTTTATTATTTTTGTAGGCTTGATAAATTTTGTTATTAGAATCAAAAAAATAAATAGAATCATTTCTTATTTCAAGAAAAAAGTTGGTAGGGTAATTAATGTTTTCAAAGACATATCCTAAAACATACAAATTGTTTTCTTTTATGGTTTGAGTCCACCCCAAAGTAAAAGAAAAAAAGGAGAGAAGTAGTAATAGTTTTTTAATCATAGGTATACGTTTGTTTTTGGTAATACCAAATGTATACAAAGCCTGTTGATATAAACCTATTTTAACAAAGATATAAGTGTTTTGTATATAAACAAAAAGGAGATTTCAATTTGAAATCTCCTTTTTTTATTTTACCAATGTTTGACTTTTTAAATAATCAACAGCGTAACGTCCTTCGTTAAACAACAAATCTAAAATACTTAAGTTGTTTAAGAACCCATGTTTTTCTTGAAAAACCTGCGTGTATGGTTCAAAGGTATTGATGTCTATTTTACCGTTTGCAAGAAATCTTAAATCGGTTTGCTCTGGAGTTTTAAAATATTCTTCGGTTTTGGTATAAGGCAATTTTAAACCCAAACAATCCATCAATATTTCATGAATTTCAAAATTCAAATCCATCATAAATTGATGCTTCTTTTCAAAAATCGGACGAATATCATCTTCGAAATATTCAAAAAAAGGCGATGTTCTATACGCAGCTTCTAATGATTTAAAATGCTGTTTTTGCCAATCAAAAGCGGTTTCTAAACGGGTATCTTTAAATAAACGTTTGCTTTCTTCTTTAGAATGTTTTACAGGAATGTTTAATAGTTGTAAACCATTAGGACTGTAAATATACATTCGGTTTCGGTTGGTTTGTTTCTGAAAATTATCTTCTACTTCAAAGGTAACGTTATTGGCTTGCACCATGGCTACAAAATGACTAATAGAAGGGAAATAGGTTGGATGTATTAAAACATTCATTAATAATTGTATTTTTTTGCTTTGCGTTTTTTGATAAAACTATAAATAAGGTAGCCTACTAATGAAATGGCAAAATAAATGAAAAACGAATGTGGTTTACCAGTACCGTGAACGGTTGTAAATAATCGATCCCAACGAATTTTATCAAACAATTTACCCATTGGTACATTAGGATCTAAACTCATCCAAATAAAAACAGGTTTTCCTACAATGTGATCTTCTGGCACAAAACCCCAATAACGACTGTCTTCTGAGTTATGACGGTTATCTCCCATCATAAAATAATAATCTTGCTGAATGGTGTAAGTTGTAGCAACTTTATCGTTAATATAAATAGCACCGTTTTTAACTTCTAACTTATTATGCTCATAATCTTTTATTATGGCATGATACATTGGCAAAGTTTCTGTGTTTAATTGTACTACTTCACCTTTTGCTGGAATATGCAACGGACCTAAATTATCTGCGCTCCAAGGTTTGTTATGAGGGAAAATTCTTGGATCAGCACTTTGATCATTAATTTTAGTAACATCTTTTATAGATGATAATTGCTTTAATTGTTCAGCACCTTCGATAGTTAATGCATTAATAATAAAGGTATCTGATGTAGCTTGCTGAACACCATCTGTAACATGTAAATCTTTAATTAAAAAGTTAACATCTAATGGCGCACCATTTGTAGTTACTCTATAAGCATACTGAATTTTAGCTCTATCGCCTAAATCTAAAACTTTATCATTAATATAAACAACACCGTCTTTTACTTGTAAATTATCACCTGGTAAGCCAACAGTACGTTTTACGTAGTTTGATTTTTTATCTAAAGGTTTATCGGCTCTTCTACCAGAACGATCAAAGAATTGATATACCGTGTCAATAGGCCAGTTAAATACCATAATGTCATTATGATCTGGTTTTTCAAAACCAGGAAGACGCATATATGGAATTTGAGGAAACTTACTGTATGATTTTACCTTAGCAACAGGAATGGTATCATGAACCATTGGTAACGCAATTGCTGTTTGCGGTAAGCGCGCACCATAGTTTACTTTACTTACAAATAAGAAATCGCCTACTAAAAGGGTTTTTTCTAATGAAGATGTAGGAATGGTAAATGGTTGAATAAAATAGGTATGGATAATAGTTGCTACTACCACTGCAAAAAGGATGGAACTTACTGTTTCACCAGCTTCAGTAGTTGGTTTAAGGCTTCTGTTAGGGATATAAGTTACATTTTCAAAGTAATTTACATAGTATACATAAAAACCTAGAGTTACAACACCTAAAACAGTATCGGTAACCGATTTTTTACCAAAACTACGTAATGTTTCAACCCAAACAACTGGAAACATAATTAGGTTTACAATAGGTATAAAAAGCAAAATTACCCACCATTTTGGTCGGTTAATAATTTGCATTAAAACAACTGCATTATAAACAGGTACTGCTGCTTCCCAAGCTTTTCTACCTGCCTTTATGTATAATTTCCAAGTTCCTAAAAAGTGTATTACTTGTACAACTAGGAAAAAGATAAACCATTGTGTAAATGTCATAAAATAATATTTTTAACGAATGTAATTTTTTTTGTGTTATTAACCTAAACTCAATACATCTTTCATACTGAAAATACCTTTTTTGCCTAAAATCCATTCAGCGGCAACTACGGCGCCTAATGCAAAACCTTGTCGGTTAAAAGCAGTGTGCTTAATTTCGATTTCATCAACCGCCGATTTGTAAAAAACACTGTGCGTTCCAGGAACATCAGCAATACGTTTGGCATCAATATGAATTTCATTTTCTAAAGGATTTTCTAAAGACCAAGCATTGTAGTTTGTTTCTTTAAAAATGCCTTCTGCTAATGATATGGCAGTTCCGCTAGGAGCATCTAATTTTTGTGTATGATGAATTTCTTCCATAGAAACATTATACTCTTTCACTTTAGACATCAACTTAGCAAGGTATGTGTTTAATTCAAAAAATAAATTTACACCTACGCTAAAATTCGATCCATATAAAAAGGCTCCGTTTTTTTCGTTACATAAAGCTACCATATCTTGGTAATTTTCTAACCAACCCGTTGTACCCGATATTACAGGGATATTATGGTTAAAACAAGTGCTAACATTTTCAATAGCAGCTGTAGGAATACTAAAATCAATAGCTACATCTGCATTTTCTAATCCTGAAAAATCGTTTTCTTCCGTTTTTCTTAAAACAATTTCATGACCACGTTCTAGAGCAATTTTTTCAATTTCTTTGCCCATTTTACCGTAACCTAATAACGCAATTTTCATAATTTAAAATTTATAAGACAATTTAGCCCCAAATTGATAGTTGTTATAATTAGGGTTGTATTCAAAAGCTGGTTTAAAACTAAGATCTTCATCTACATTAAATTGTTGTAAATGAGCATCAACATTAGCATCAACAATATTTAAAATATAAATACCCAAGGTTATAAACAAAGACAAATCTCTGTTTCTTTGTGCGGTGCGTTGTACAATTGCTAATTGTTCTTTAGTATAAGTACCCACTTTGGGGTTGTCGGTTTTTTCAACTCCCCTTAAACGCAATTTGTACTCATCACGTGCGCGGGTATATTTTTTTTGGTTATCTAAATAAAAATACAAACTGGTACCCATACCACCGTAAACCAATGGTATTTTCCAATAGCTTTTATTGTAAAATTGCCCCATACCTGGTACAATAGCCGAGTAAAAAGCAGCTTTGGAAGGCGCCAACGGATTTAATGCTTGTTCATTTAGTTTGGGTTGCTGAGGTACAACTAATTTCAATGAATCATTTTGTGCCCATAAACTACCTACAAACAAGCAAAATACAACCGTATATATTTTAGAAAACACTATGTATTTAAAAGTTTAATGATACGTTCTAAGTCTTCAGCAGAATGAAAAGGAATGTTGATTTTACCTTTGCCATTTGCCGCTATTTTAACATCTACTTTTGCTCCAAAAAACTCTGTGAATGCTTTTCTTTGAGAGTCAGAAACCGTATATGTTATTTTCTTTTTAGGAGCTGATGCTGGTGTGTTGTTTAACAAACCTTCATGATATGCTTTTACTAAAGCTTCGGTTTCACGTACCGATAAATTATCTAAAATGATTTTATGATAGATATCGGTTTGCGCTTCGAGATCTTCAATATTAATGATGGCTCTACCGTGACCCATTGAGATAAATCCATCGCGGATACCACTTTGGATAATAGGATCAAGCTTTAATAAACGCAAATAATTGGTAATGGTTGAGCGTTTTTTACCTACACGATCGCTCATTTGTTCTTGCGTTAACTGAATTTCATCAATTAAACGTTGGTACGACATGGCAATTTCAATAGGATCTAAATCATGGCGTTGAATGTTTTCAACCAAAGCCATAACCAAAGATTCGTTATCATTTGCAATACGTATATAAGCAGGAATGGTTAGTAAACCTGCTAATTTTGAAGCTCGTAAACGACGCTCACCCGAAATTAATTCGTATTTATTAAAATCAAGTTTACGTACTGTAATTGGCTGAATAACCCCTAATTCTTTAATTGAGGTAGCTAATTCTTTAAGCGTTTCCTCGTTAAAATGCGTACGCGGCTGAAATGGATTTACCTGAATAGTATCCAATTCTAACTCAATAATATTACCAACAACTTTATCTGCATTTGTATCTTCAACCGATTGTATATCGTTTGCAGGATCTTTTAAAAGTGCCGATAATCCACGTCCAAGCGCTTGTTTTTTTACTGCTTTTGCCATTTTAGTTGTTGCTGTTTTTCTGTATAATTTCCTGAGCCAAACTTAAGTAGTTACTAGCACCTTTACTTGCTGCGTCGTAATTAATAATGCTTTCGCCAAACGATGGTGCTTCGCTTAATTTTACGTTACGTTGAATAATAGTTTCAAAAACCATATCGTTAAAATGCTTCTGAACTTCATCAACCACTTGGTTTGATAAACGTAAACGCGAATCGTACATTGTTAGTAATAAACCTTCGATATCTAAATTAGGATTGTGTATTTTTTGAACACTTTTTATGGTGTTTAACAACTTACCTAAACCTTCTAAGGCAAAGTACTCACATTGAATAGGAATAACCACAGAATCTGCTGCTGTTAAGGCATTTAAGGTTAGTAAACCTAACGATGGCGCACAATCAATAATAATATAATCGTAATCGTCTTTAATAGATGCTAAGGCTTGTTTTAACATGTATTCACGATTTTCTTTATCAACTAATTCAATTTCAATAGCTACTAAATCAATATGTGCCGGAATCAAATCAACATTTGGTGCAGTACATTCTAAAGCAGCTTCTTTTGGTGTTACTGTATGTTCTAAAATTTGATAAGTACCTGCTTCAACCGATTCAACATCAATTCCTAACCCCGATGTGGCGTTTGCTTGCGGATCGGCATCAATCAACAAGATCTTCTTTTCTAATGCACCTAACGATGCCGCTAAATTTACAGAAGTAGTTGTTTTTCCTACTCCGCCTTTTTGATTGGCTATAGCAATGATTTTACCCATTTTTCTTTTACAAAAATTTCAAGTGTAAAAATACAATTAATTATCTTAACTAAAAACGCTAATGGTATTTTCTATATTCTTTTAGCTGCTTTTTTAGTGTATTTTTTGTATTGTATTTAATTTCAATTTGTAATGATATACTAAAATGAATGCGCTTTACGTTTATTTAACAAATTTAAAGATGGTTAATTGTTTTTAAGCATCATTTCAATTTGTAACTTTGTTTTTCTTTAGACAAAAAATGAACATTAAAACACTTATAATCATTGTCTTTGTTTTTACTTCTGCATTGGGTTGGTCTCAAAACGATTCTCTTGTAAAAAACATCGATACTTTATCAATTACCACAACTAAGGTAACAGATTCCTTGATGGTATCGCCTAAAAAAACAAACGATGCAGTACGTATTGTAGATGCTTTTGCATATACACTTTCATCACCTATTAGATGGGATAAAGAGGATTGGTTGTATTTTGGAGGATCAATGGTGGCTACTTCTATTATTTCTTTGGCCGATAAACCGGTTAATAGAGTAATTAACAAAAATGCTTCTGGTTTTTATAAAGAATTTGCCGATTTTGGATACCATAACGGAAAACCCTACGCTGCTGCAATTGTGGCAGGTGGTTTTTATGCTACGGGATGGATTATTAATGATGAATGGACAAAAGAAACCGGTGTTGCTTTAACAACAGCTTATATGACTTCGGGAATTTTACAAACAGCTTTAAAGAAAATTGTTGGTAGAGCCAGACCATCAGAAGGTTTAGGACCGTACGAGTTTAGACCTTTTAAAAACGATCCTGGTTTTAGTTCTTTTCCTTCGGGGCATTCGCAAATAGCTTTTGTAACCTCTATGGTTTTGGCAGAACGTGTAACCCAACCTTGGTTAAAAGTAGTTTTTTATACAGGTGCAGCACTTACAATGACTAGTAGAATGTATGCCAATGCACATTGGTTAAGCGATGTAAGCTTTGGAGGATTTTTAGGTTATGTTTGTACCAAAACGGTTTTAAAACGATTAAATCAGAATAAAAATAACGGTCCATGGGAAAATTATCGTAAAAATAAAATCACGTGGACAGCAACACCAACCGCTAATGGTTTTGGTATTATTGGCACTTTTTAAGTAAAAAAGCACTGTTTTAAAACAGTGCTTTTTTATTATTTACTTCCTTTAGCTTTTATCATTTGTTCTAACATATCCCACAATTCTTTTGGGATGTTTTCTAACATATTAAACTCGCCTGCGCCTTGTAACCATTCGCCACCATCAATAGTGACTACTTCACCATTAATGTAACTCGAGAAATCAGAAACCAAATAAGCCGCTAAATTCGCTAACTCTTGATGTTCGCCTACACGTCGTAACGGAACTTGTTTACTAATATCAAACTGATCTTTTAAATCACCTGGTAATAAACGATCCCAAGCACCTTTTGTAGGAAAAGGTCCTGGAGCAATGGCATTCATACGAATTCCGTATTTAGCCCATTCTACCGCCAAACTTCTGGTCATAGCCAAAACACCCGCCTTTGCAGTAGCGCTCGGTACCACATAACCCGATCCTGTCCACGCATAAGTAGTTACAATATTTAAAACCACTTTGTTTTTCTCGCCTTTAGCAATCCAATGTTTACCCAAAGCCAACGTGCAGTTTTTACTTCCTTTTAAAACAATATCAATAATGGTATCAAACGCATTCGCCGATAAACGCTCGGTAGGAGAGATGAAGTTACCCGCTGCGTTGTTCAATAAAACATCAACCTTACCAAACGCATTTAAAACTTCGTTCAGTATATTTTCTACCTGATCGTAGTAACGTACATCACAAGCCAATGGCAAACATGTACCACCTGTTTTTTCTTCTAACTCTTTGGCAGTAGTTTGTAGTTTGTCTAAATCGCGCGATGTAATGGCAACTTTAGCACCTAATTCTAAGAAATAAGTTGTCATAGCTTTACCTAAACCGCTACCGCCGCCTGTAACAATAATCACTTTATCTTGTAATGCATCATCGCGAAGCATTTTTTTAGTGTAATCCATAATTTTGTATTTGGTTTGTTAGTAAATATACAAAAATATATGCACGCATAGTATAAAAAAGAATGTATAGCTTTAAAAACAATCTTTTTATGAAATATGTTTAAACAAAAAAATCCTGAAGTGTAGTACTTTAGGATTTTTTATGTTTAAGTATTTTAATCTTTTATGATATATGATATTGTTGTTTTTTTACAGCGTAATAATCGCATAGTTTTGGTCAAGCGGATGTAAGTTTTGCAATAGGGCATCTATCATTTTTTGACCAAATTCAGTATAAAGCGTTGAAAAATTATCTACGCGTTCTTGTAAGCTGTTGTTAGGGAAAAGGGCTATTTTTAAATCGAGCATCCTATCTAACGCATCTTGGTTTTTTAAACGCTCGGCTTTAAAATAACGATTCTCTAAATGCTCTAATCCTTTAATTTGCTTTTGTTGTTGTGCTTTAACGGCTCCTAAAAACGATGGGTTTGTTTTTTGGGTTAACGCTAATAAATCATCAAACTGTTTGCGTAAAAAAGCTTTTTGTTGCTCAAAATCGAATGCGTTATCAGATAAATCGTGTGTTTTCTTTTGGGTAAAAGCTTCGGTTTTTAAAAACAATTCTTCCCAAGAAAGTTCCAGTTTTTCGCGCTTTTCGTTTTGCTTTTCGGTAGCCAATAATACCGAATTTCGCAACAATAACATTGGGAAAGGTGTGTTGTGTATTTGGAAAACCTTTTGTAATTCTAACCAATACGCTAACTCGCCACCACCGCCAATATAGCATAAATTAGGCAAAATAACTTCTTGATACAAAGGGCGTAAGATGACATTTGGACTGAATTTTTCGGGATGTGTATCAACCAAATCCAAAATCTCATCTTTTGTAAACTGCATATTGGTATGTAAAACCTTGTACACATCATCCTCAAAAACAATGCGTTCTCTTAAACCGTTTTCAATGTAAAATAAGTTGATTTCACGCGGATTTACCTGCACAAAATAATCTTTTAGCGTAGCAAAACTTTCTTCAACAGCCTTAATAGACGATTGATTGATTAATTCTTCCTTAATATGAGGGGCAAAAACATTTTTTAAAGCAGCATCGTCTCCATCAATAATTACCAAACCTTGCTCTTTAAATAATTCGTTAGCTAAATAACGGGTAGCATCTGCCAAGTTATCGTGCTGTAAATAAGCATTTTCAAACCAAGTAGCCAACTGTTTTGCGTTATCGCCGTGGGTTAAATAGTGCTTAAACTGATTAAAAACGGCTTCTAAACCTTGGGTTGATAATCGTCCAACGGGTCCTGAAACGTCTTTATTCCATTGAAACTTAATGCGGTTAAAATTAAAAAAGTTGATTTCCTCAAAATCGTGATCTTCCGTTGCCATCCAATAAACAGGTACAAAATGGTAATTTGGATACGCCTTTTTTAACTCTTTACACAAATTAATGGTTGAGATAATTTTGTATAAAAAATACAGCGGCCCCGTAAATAAATTTAACTGATGACCCGTTACCACCGTAAAAGTGTTGGTATTACCTAATTGCTGAATGTTGTGCAATGTTGCTGAGGTAGCGTTAACTTTTGCGTATTGTTTGGTTAATTGCTGTACTAATATATGGCGATTTTCTAAAGGAAAAGCCTGTTGTTTTTCTTCGATTTGAAGTTTAAAATTTTCTAACGTAGGAAAACGATTATATAAAGAAGTGATGTGATTGTCTTGGTTAAGATAATCAATCATTAGTTTTGAAAAATAGCCCGTTTGTGCGTAAGGGATTGAAAACATCATTTGTTTTTGATTTTTTCAAAGTTAGCAAATATGTGGTTATGGTGGGCATCTTTTTGAGTTAAAGAAATGTTGATAACTATATCGATATGAAATTGTACTTTTGCATAAATTACCATCCGTTGAAAACAGAAATCTTACTTATAACGCCGCCTTTTACGCAATTAAACACGCCTTATCCGGGTACGGTTTATTTAAAGGGTTTTTTAAACACGAAAAACATTACTTCGTATCAAGCCGATTTGGGAATTGAAGTGATTTTACAGTTGTTTTCTAAAAAAGGCTTGCAAGATTTGTTTGCGTTTATTGCACAAAATAATACCGATTTGGGCGAAAATGCACAGCGTATTGTAGCATTACAAGATGATTATATTCAGTCGGTTGATGCGGTAATTGGGTTTTTACAAGGGAAAAATCCAACGTTGGCAAACGCCATTGTACACGATGATTTTTTACCACAAGCATCGCGTTTTTCGCATTTAGAAGAGTTAGATTGGGCGTTTGGATCGATGGGTTTTCAAGACAAAGCCAAGCATTATGCAACATTGTATTTAGAAGATTTGTCGGATTTAATCATTGAAACCGTTGATGATAACTTTGGATTTAGCCGCTATGCAGAACGTTTGGGTAGATCTGCTAATTCGTTTGATGAATTGTATCAAAAATTAAACGAACAACCTACTTATATTGATGCCATTACACTACAATTGTTAGATGCTTTGGTACAAAAATCAAACCCTAAAATTATTGGTTTTTCGGTGCCTTTTCCAGGTAACTTATACAGCGCTTTTCGTTGTGCGCAATACATTAAAAATCATTATCCTAACATAAAAGTAGTAATGGGTGGTGGTTTTCCTAATACCGAATTGCGTAGTGTTTCGGACGTGCGAGTGTTTGAGTTTTTCGATTTTATTAATTTAGATGATGGCGAAGCACCCACCGAACAATTAATCAAGTTTGTGAATAATGAAATTGTTCAAAGTGAATTAAAGCGCACATTTGTTTTAGAAAATAATACCGTTCAATACATCAACAATCCTTTAATAAAAGATTACAAGCAAAACGAAGTCGGTTGTCCTGATTATTCTGATATTGATTTAAACCAGTACATTTCGGTCATTGAAGTGGTAAACCCTATGCATCGTTTATGGAGTGATGGGCGTTGGAATAAATTAACGATGGCGCATGGTTGCTATTGGGGTAAATGTACGTTTTGCGATATTTCGTTAGATTATATAAAAATATACGAACCTATTGCTGCAAAGGAAATTGTAGATAGAATGGAGCAGTTAATTGCTACCACAAAGGCTACAGGTTTTCATTTTGTGGATGAAGCTGCACCACCTGCGTTAATGCGCGAAGTAGCTATAGAAATCATTAAACGTAAGTTAACTGTTTCGTGGTGGACCAACATTCGATTCGAAAAAAGTTTTACATTAGATTTATGCAGGTTGCTAAAAGCATCGGGTTGTATTGCTGTTTCAGGTGGATTAGAAGTAGCATCAGATCGATTGCTTCAACTTATTGATAAAGGCGTAACTGTAGAACAAGTGGCACGTGTAAACCGCAATTTTACCGAAGCAGGTATTATGGTGCATGCGTATTTAATGTACGGTTTTCCTACGCAAACGGCTCAAGAAACCATAGATTCGTTAGAAATGGTGCGTCAAATGTTTGAGGTAGGCATTATGCAATCGGGGTTTTGGCATCAGTTTGCCATGACAGCCCATAGTCCAGTTGGACTAAACCCGGAAGCGTTTGATGTGATTAATCATTCTACCACTTTAGGAACTTTTGCCAATAACGATATGGTGCATGAGGATAAATCGGGTGCTGTACACGATAAATTTTCGTTTGGATTGAAAAAATCGTTGTTTAATTATATGCACGGTTTGTGTTTTGATTTTCCGTTGCAAGAATGGTTCGAATTTAAAATTCCGCGTACCAAAATAGCACCCGATTATATTGTATCGGTTTTAGAAAGCGAAGCTTTTTCTACGTATAAATCAACTCAAAAAGTGGTTTGGTTAGGAAGTTTGCCAACAATGGAGTTTTTTACGAAGACCAAAAAAGGAAGAACGTTTGAGAAAGCGCGATTGGTATTTCACTCTAAACACGATTTATTAGAATTGGAAGTTGATAAGGAAGTAGGCGAGTGGCTGCAAAATTTCTTAAACGAGCTAAAACAAAATCCAAAAGGTGTGTTGTCATACGGACAAATGAAACAAAGTTTTGAAACACAAACACAACAAGATTTAGAACCTTTTATTTTCTCTAAACAAGGAGAACAGCTAAAAGATTTCGGATTGTTGGTATTATAAAAAAAAGAAAAGAGCTTACCTTTTGGGGTAAGCTCAAGTTATCTAATATCTTGTTTTATTGAAAAAACAAGCGATTGATTGGTAAAACAAAAATACTATTTATTATTAAGTGGCTAATGAGTATTTTACTCACAATATGTTAATTGTGAATTTATTGATTAAATTTTCTTTAGTGCTTTTTCAACAACAACAATCATTGTAATAACTCCTATAAGAGGTAAGGCAACACCTAAGATTACATCTGTTTCTTCACTAGTTTTAATAACAACTTTAAAGAAAGATACAACTATTAAAACAATGCCCAAAATAAATAATAATTTGGCACTATATGTTTGAGAAAAATCCCATTTCTGTTGATTTTTCATAGAAGAGGCTGTTCTGTATCCATACAAACTATTAATTTTTTTTGGAGGAAAAACATACATAATACCTCCGGCTATAGCAAAAAGTAACCCCATTAAAAGTATCATTTGGTTACAGTAATTTAGAATTGTTTCCATAGTTTATTCAATTAAAAAAGTTCCTTCGTGTGTGTAAACTCCAATAGCTAAAAATAATCCAAGTAAAAAAAGAAATGCTAATACAAAATAATTAACGGCATACTGCCACTTAGGATATGTGTTTGGATCGTATTTTTTACCTAAGAAAAATAGTGGTATAAAACCCCAAGTACACGTTAAAGTTAATAATGCAGCCCAAAAATTTTCGTTTTCAAAAAAATAACTCAGTATACCTATTGCAACTAAAATTAATGCGATGCTAAAAAAAACGGTTTGAAAAACTTTTGCTATACCTTTAAAATCAACATTCTTCTTTTTTTCATCGCTCATGGTATTGTAGCCGCTAAGTAAGCCAGGAGCTGTTTCTTCGGTAACCATACCGCCAATAAAAAAAATAATAAATGCAATAACTAAACAAGGAGTTAACATATTATTTTACGGTTTTGTTTAACCAATTGCTAATATCTTCTAAAACTTTTGGTTCAATTGTGGTTTCAATTTCACCGTATTCTTCTGGCATACCTGTATTTGCGGTTTGAAACATATGGTTTAAATCGCGGTAAGCCATTACCACTAATTTATCTTTATTACCAATATGTGCTGCTATGCTTGCTAGGTTTTCCTTGGCAGGAACTTGAATGTCTTTATTACCATTTAAAGCTAAAACGTGGCAATTTATTTTTGATAAATATTCTTGCGAATTAAATTGTATGAATGCTTTCATCCAGTCTGTCGCTAACGAAGCTGCTTTTGCATTAATTTGACTGTCTTTTGCATCTTTATAATTTTTGTTTGATTTAAAATAAGTAACTAATTCTTTCTTAATAGATGCAATATCTTTTCCTTTTTTGATGATGCTGTAAACAGCTTTGTTTTCATCTTGTAGTTCGTCTATTTCTGATTGAGAAAGGTTTGCGTTTTCTGCAAGAGCTTTTGTTTGGTGCATCAAAATTTCATCTCCTCCAATGGCAGGAGAAGCCATTAAAATGATAAAATGTACCGAAGGATCTTGCGCAGCTACAATTTGCGCTACTTGTCCACCTTCGCTATGTCCCCAAATTCCAATTTTCTTTGAATCTATTTCTTTTCTCGATTTTAAATATTCAATCGCAGCTTTTGTATCATTTGCAAAATCAAAAACTGTCGCGGCAGCAAAATCGCCTTCTGAAGCAGCTACACCGCGTTTATCATATCTTAAAACGGCATAGCCTTTTTTGGTTAAATAATCGGCAATTACTAAGAAAGGTTTGTGACCAAAAAGCTCTTCGTCACGATCGTTCGGTCCGCTACCAGCAACCAAAATTACAGTTGGAAATTTTCCATTTCCATGAGGCGTCGTTAAAGTACCTGCCAATTTAATTTTTGCTTCTTTATTTTCAAAAGTAACATCTTCAATTTTGTAATTAAATTTAGGCTTAGGTTCTTGTGGGCGGTTGCGTTTAAACTCGCCTTGGGTTAAATCTAATGTAAAAGATTGACCACCCTGCATAAAAGTACCTTTAATAGTATTGTTGCTTTGCAATACACCTTTGTAGGTCATCATCATTTGCGGATGTTTTAAATGAAGTGTGTTTTCTTCAAAACGAATTTCAGGAATTTCAATACCAAAACCACCTTGGTCTGGACTATCAAAAGTTGCTTTTAATTGATTGTTTTCTTTTGTAACATGTAAAACAAAAGGTAATTTAACTGTTGGTAATTCAATAGCTCCGTTCCAAGTTCCTTCAATTTGTGCAAAGGTTGAAATACTGAATAACAGTGTAAATAATAAAAATAGTTTTTTCATAATGAGGTGTTTATATGTTTTTAATAATCAATGATGAGGTAATAATAAATATTAAAAGAGTGCCTATTAATAATAAATAATCAGTTGTTTTTTTAGCGTTACAAATTGTTTTAAAACTTCTGTAAACTGAAATGCCTATAACTACTAAAAAGCTTATAAGTAAAAAAAACATTGAATAACCAATAACCAGCTCAGTTATGTCATTAAATAAATTGGACTCCTTGTCTATGTTTTTGTTTGAAGTTTGATCACTAAATAAAAAAAACAAATTAATTAATGTTAAAAAATAATAAGGAATGCGTAAATACATAGCCAGATTTAAGCAATCTATAAACCTTGTTTTTCTATTGATTATTTTTGCTGCCAAAAAAAATGCCAAGCATAAGCTAATTATTGATATAGTATTTCCAAAGAATGTTTGCGCAGGCACCATTTTTTCAGAAAAATGTAAGCTAATTGGCGATTCAAAAGTTGCGTGCAACGCCACAGATAAAAGAGTGCCGCAAACAAAAATGATAAGATTGATAAGAAGCAGCTTTTTATCGTTAAAAAATTCAATAGGATTTAGAATTTTTTTCATACTTAAATTGAATTAATCAAACCAGATGTTAAAAGATCTATTGCAATTAAAATAACAAAGAACAAAAGGTAATGCCATATTTTTTTTGCATTAGTAGCTGTTTTAAAACCAACAAATAGTAAATAGATGTAATAAATAAAAAAGCAAAACCCAATTAAACCTACAATTATTAATAAAAAAGGAGGTGTTTGTGTGTAAATAGTTCCATCTTTTACTGCATTTTCAATTTTTGAAGTTTCATTAGATAAAAAACCATTAATATTTTGAAAAAGTGAAATGTAAAGAGGTATCAAACTAATTAATACACTACTTAAAATGTCAATAAAACGAGTTTTCTTATTGATAACTTTTCCTAAAATAAAAAAGCTTACAGTTAAACAAATTATAATAATTAAATGCCCAATAACAACCTCTAATAAGTTTGGTATTTTTAAGGTATTAATTCTTAATATTTGAAGCTGTATTTGAAATTGAAAAGCTAAAAAAACACCAATTACAAAAGCAACAACTCCTGTTAATAGTATTTGTTTATCGCTTAATACAGCAAACGGATTTTTTAATAGTAGTCCTATTTTTTTCATACGTAAAGGTTTAAACATTTAAATCTTTAATGTGTTGAATCATATCGTCTAATTGGTTGCGAACCGTTGGGTAAGAAATACCTTGTTGTGCCGCCATTTCCTTTAAACTACCACTTGATAAAAAAAACTGTAAAATAAATTCTTGTTCTTTTGGCGATAATTTTAAAAACACAGGCAATGGATAATTACCTTGTACTACGGTTTGGCAACTTTCGCAACTTAATTGCGATACGCTTAATAAGCTTTCGCAACTTGGACATAATGTTGGTAATTTAGCCTTCATTTAAATAAAATTAAGTTTTGTTTTAATTTTGTTAAGTCAAATATAAATATAATTTATTTTAAAATCAAAAAAGTCCATCAAAATTTAATTTGACAGACTTTTGTTAAACACATATTTATATTTCTTTTGTCTTTTTTAATAAATTCAAATTGATTAAAATAACGGCTGCCAAAATAATAAGGATACCCAACCATTGAATACCTAAAACTTGTTCTTTTAGCAGAAAGAAGGCAAATGTAACCGACACCGGTAGTTCTAAAGCCGATACAATACTGCCTAAACCAACACCGACAAGCGGAAACCCTTTGTTTAATAAAATTGGAGGTAACACCGTACCAAATAAGGATAGTAAAATACCCCAAGTGTATAAAATACTAAAATCAAAGCTTTTAATGGTAATAAATTCGGATCCTATTAAATGTATCTGAAAATAAGTAGGTAGTATTTGTGTTAGTAAGGTAAAAGTTAATACAATCATTCCTCCACCAAAAAGCATGAATAAACTGCGTTTATAAGCATGTAAATGTTTAGCAACGCTGTTGGTGCTGTAAAGTGTCATTGAAAATGAAATAGCTGCTAAAAAACCAAATAGGTATCCTTTAAAGTTAAAAACCAATTCATTATCAAGAATATTAGTAGCTAATGCGGTTCCAAATAAAACAAACAATACGGCTATTATTTTTGCTTTAGAAGGTTTCTGCTTGTTTAAATAAGCTTCTACAAACACCCCAATCCAAACCGATTGCATAAGTAAAACTACCGCGATACTTGCATTTACATATTTTACCGATAAGTAATATAAAACACTGGTAAAGCCCATTGAGGTTCCACTTAGGATGAGTTTTTTTAAATCGGTTGAAGAAGCAATTGCCTGGCTTTTTTTGGTAATAGCGTTTAAAAACAATAAACAAAGAATGGCAAAAACGTATTGAGAAGTGGTTACTTCTGCGGTAGTAAAACCTTGATCATAAGCTATTTTTACAAAAGTAGCCAACATGCCGTAACTACTTGCACCAAAAGCAACAAACAAGATTCCTTTTAAAGTAGGGTTCAAAATAATTGTTTTAGAGTGAATACAAAATTAAAACAAAAAATCCTGAAAGGTACATTTCAGGATTTTTTTGATTACATCATATCTTCCATATCTTCAGAAGATGGTCTGGTATTTTTATTTTTCTGTCTATCGGCTTTTGTTTGATTAAATCGATAGGTAAATGCTAAATTAATAGTACGTTCTCTCCATTGCATTTCAGAATAAGTATACGCTTGTGGTAAATTTGTTTCCATCATGCGTTTTCTAGAATTAAACAAATCTTGAACGTTTAAGGCAATACTTGCTTTGTCTTTTAAAACATCTTTACTTAATGCCATATTTACAGAAACGTTTCCTAATACTTTACCTTGTGCCGTGGTTTGCGGACCTTGATACATTACATTGGTTTGCCAATCTATTTTTGCAGGAAGGGTAACACGTGAATTTAAACGACCCGACCAAGTGAAGGTATCGTTATCAAAGTTTTGAGTAACAGTTTTTCCTTCAAAATCAACATAAGAATAATCGCCTCTTGTTGATTGTTGAAAAAGATTCATATTGGCATTTAAACGCCACCATTTAAACGGATTGTAGTTTAAGTTTAATTCTAAACCATAACGATATTCGGTTGCTAAGTTAATAGGACCGCTGATGGTAATTGGAATTCCTTCTTCGTTTACTCCATCAACTCTGCGAACAAATTGAACAGCATCGGTTGTTTTATTAAAATAAGCCGAAGCATTTAATGTAAACTGATTCCATCGTTTCATATATCCTAAATCAAAAGCATCTGTAAATGATGGATTTAAATCAGGATTACCCATAAAAAAGTTAATAGAACTTGAGTAGTTTGAAACTGGGTTTAACATGCGCCCGCGTGGTCTGCGTACTCTACGACTATAACTTGTTGAAACATTTTCGCTATCGCTAAACTCGTAATTTAAGAAAGCACTTGGGAAAAAGTTATTGTACGTTTTACGGTTAAAATCCATTGTTGTTAATTGGTTTACATCAATAGCCGAATATTCCCAGCGTAAACCTAACATATAGCTAAACTTATTTATTTTGTCACCAAACTGCGAATACAAAGCATGTACAGTTTCTTTGTAATCTAAATTGTTTTTAAACAAATCATTTGCAATATAATCACCGTTATCGTTTAATGAATTAATATTAAACTGGGTATTCAACTTATTAAAGTTACCCAAATAACCTGCTTCAAACTGGCTATTTTCATTAAAAGGTAATACATAATCTACACGTGCAATGTGTCTTAATTCATTTTCGGTTGCTTTTGTAATATCACTAGCATCAATAACATTGTTTAAACCATATGTGGTAATGTTAGAATCTTCAATATCCTTGTTTTTATTAACACTGCCCGAAACAAATAACTGATGTCCTTTATCATTGAATTTATACGTAAAATCGGTTGTATATTCAACGGTTTCTTTTAAATCATCTTCTTCGGTTTGACGAATGTTTCGGTACAATAAATTACGGTTTGCATCGTAATTATCGTAGTTTAAAGTACGTGGATTATCGCCTGTACTTTTGCGATACGTAAAACCTTGATTCCAAGTTAATTTATCGGTTAAATTCCATTCAAAACCAAAATTACCATTAACGCCTTCACGTAATCGTTCACTTTTAGAATATTCGTTTACATATTTAGAAGTATTTCCGTTTTCATCAAAATATTGCGATTCGTTTAAAGAGTTACCAAAAGTTTTGTTTTTAGAATAGCCTAAATTGGTGTAGAAATTATAGTTTTTTTCTCTAAAGTTTAAAGTTCCGTTTAAGCCATAACTTGTAGGATCGCCTACATTGGCAGTTACACTACCATTTACTCCGTTGTTACTTCCTTTTTTTAGAATGATGTTGATGATACCAGCGCCACCTTCCGCTTCATAACGAGCAGATGGATTGGTAATTACTTCTACGCGATCTAAGGCATCAGCAGAAATCATTTTTAAAGCATCGCCAATATTTGAAGCCATGCCCGAAGGTTTTCCATCAATTAAAACCTTAACCGATTCGTTTCCTCTTAAGCTTACATTTCCTTCAGAATCTACTTCAACAGAAGGTATATTATCTAGAACATCGCTTGCACTACCACCTTTTACAATGGTGTTATCGGCAACATTATAAATACGTTTGTCTAGTTTTAATTCAACCGCAGCTCTTTTAGCTTCAATAACAATGCCTTCTAAAACTTCAGAATCGCCAGCAATTTTAATAACCCCTAAACTGGTAGACGATTGAATTTCTTTAGCATCAATAACATACGTTTTATAGCCTAAGTATTCAATACGAATTTGATACGTATCTGGGGTTACAGGTATGTTGAAATTACCCGATGCATCGGTCATATCACCTGTTATGTTTTCTGGATTTGATGTACTTTCAATAGTAACACTTGCATACTCTAAAGGTGCATTGGTAGATGCTTCTATTACAGTACCTTTTACATACACTTGGTTATTGTCTTGTGCAAAACCAACCGTAGAAGCTAAAGCAAAAGCAGAACAATAAACGTAATTTATTGCTTTCATATATTTATTTTTAGTTCTTTAAATTTGTGGCAAAAATACTATGCGTTTAAGGATTAATTCTAAATTTATTGTTAAATGGTCTTAAAATGAGGTGAATTATAGTATTTCTGCGATTTTCTCTGCAGGTCTTGCAACAACTGCTTTTTTATTGTTTATAACAATAGGGCGTTCTATTAATTTTGGATGATCAACCATAGCCTGAATAATTGCTTCATCGGTTAGGTTTTTATCCTTAAAGTTTTCTTTCCAAATAGTTTCTTTTGTTCTAACTAATTCAATAGGTTTAATGTCCAAAAGGGAAATGATATTTTTTAATTCGTTGTAAGTTAAAGGATTTTCTAAGTAATTAATTACTTCAAAAGGTTGGTTTAGATTTTCAACAAAACACAAACCTGCTCTAGATTTACTGCAACGCGAATTGTGGTATATTTTTATCATTTTTTACAAAATTTAGTATCATCAAAATTACTTAACTTCGTATAAATAAGAAAGCATTTTATGTATTTAGAACAGTTTACAAAAGATTTAAAAAGTATTAAAAAATACTTTCCATTTGTTATTGGCTTTTTAGGCTTTATGGCATTTAATATAGGTGTTACCTACCTTATGAATATTGATAGCGCTGAAATGATTGAGAAGAACATTCAGTTACTTGGTAAAAACATTACCTTTTTAACGTTTATAATTCCTTTTTTGTTTTTCTTAGGCTTTCTTTTTTTATGGTGGATATTGGTTCATAAGTATTCTATTAAAGAATTAACCACTGCAAGGAAACGAGTTGATTGGAAACGTTTGTTTTTTTCCTTTGGTTTATGGATTTTCTTAAACACGATCATTTTTGCGGTAACTATTTGGTTAAATCCTGCCGATTATAAATTTCAATTTAATGTTTTGGCATTTGTACCACTACTTGTTATTGCCTTAATTTTTATACCAATACAAACCAGTTTTGAAGAGTATTTCTTTAGAGGGTATTTTATGCAATTTATGGCATATGTGTCTAAAAATAAAGGGGTTGCCTTGGTGGTTACATCAGTTGTTTTTGGATTAATGCATATGTCTAACCCAGAGGTTGATAGCATGGGATGGGCTATTATGATTTTTTATATTGGCTGTGGTTTTATGTTGGGTATTATTACTTTAATGGATGATGGTTTAGAGTTAGCCCTTGGTTTTCATGCAGCTAACAATCTTTTGGGTGCTTTAGTGGTAACAAGTAGCGGAGCCGTTTTTCAGACCGATGCTCTTTTTGTTTATTCTGGTGACGCAAGTATTAACGAACTTTTATTACAAGTTTTTATTATTTTCCCTATCTTGTTATTCATTTTTGCTAAAAAGTATCAATGGACAAATTGGAAAGAAAAATTATTTAAATCGATTTAGCTATGGAAAACAACATTTGTATACATCCCAGTTTTAGGCTTAACGGACATGCATTCACTAAAGAAAGTATTAGTGAAATGGCAATCTCGTTAATTAGAGAAGGCGAAGCTCATGAAAAAGATTTAGGAAACCTTATATTACAATGGTTCGATGAGAATGATTATATAGAACTTACTACATCTGGTACTACGGGAAAACCCAAGACCATTAAACTTTCTAAAGAAGCAATGGAACATTCTGCCTTAGCTACAGGAGAGTTTTTTAAGCTAAAACCGGGCGATTCTGCTTTATTATGTTTGCCAACGCGCTACATTGCTGGTAAAATGATGTTTGTACGTGCAGTTGTTTTAGGTTTGGCTTTAGATTATGTAAATCCAACAAAGGATCCTTTAAAAGGCAATAATAAAGTATATGATTTTGTTGCAATGGTTCCTTTGCAAGTTCATAATTCGATTACTCAAATTGAGCAATGTAAAATTTTAATTGTAGGTGGCGCAAAATTAAACAGTCTTACAAAAGAGATGCTTAAAGATATGTTGGTTGATGTATATGAAACATACGGAATGACCGAAACAATTACACATATAGCTGCTAAAAAAATAGACGATCCTTACTTTACCGTTTTGCCTCACGCCAATATATCTACCGATGATAGAGGTTGCTTAATGATTGAAGCACCACTTGTTGCGAACGGTTTGGTTGTTACCAATGATATTGTTGAAATGCAAAACGATATTCAATTTAAATGGATTGGCAGAATTGATAATGTAATCAATAGTGGCGGAGTTAAGTTAATACCCGAAAAAATTGAACAAAAACTGTCTGATTATATTCCGTATCGCTTTTATGTAATAGGTAAAAACGATGAAAGCTTAGGTCAGAAATTAGTTTTAGTTATAGAGCATGAACCTTATACATTGGTACCCGAAGCAATGGAAAGTTTAGAAAAGTTTGAAAAACCTAAGGAAATACTATTTGTAAATAAGTTTAAAGAAACCCCAACGGGTAAGATTTTAAGGAAAGAAACATTAGAAGTATAACTTTGGTATTATAAAAAAAGTGGATGTTAGCATCCACTTTTTTTATGAAGTAAGCTTTTTAGTTGCGGCTTATAGGTCTACTTTTTTATTTTAAAACTTCTTCTAAAAATAATAAAACATGTTGCCTTTTATTTTATTGAATGTTGAATATTTATAATTTCACACAGGATATTTATACTTGCAGCTACAATATTTATACTTGCAACTGCAATATTTATACTTGCAACTGTAATAATTCTAAATGCGTAAACAATAATTCTAATTGCACATGCAATAATTCTAATTACATATGTGATAATTCTACTAGCATAAGTAATAAATCTAATTGTAGATGTGATAAATCTAATCGCACATATAATAAACCTAATTACTTAAGTAATAATTTTTTTTACAATTGTGATATTTCGTTTTGGTTAAAAAGAATTACAATGTTATTAGTTATATTTTGAACCTATTTTTAATTAAGTACTAATTGTTTGTTTTTTAATATATTACTTATATCTTAAAAGTATTTTATTAGCAAAATCAATAGCCATTTCAGGAGTCATTGTTTTTTCTATTTTATCAACTTGTTGATTAATTTTATCTTCATCAAAATAATAGATATCTTCTTTTATAAATTCATATAAGGAGTTAAAAAAATTATTACCAGAATTTTCAATTCTGTTATAAAACTGCAAAATGTTTTCATGAGAAATTTGTGATTCATTTTTGAACTCATTAGGAAGTATTCTTGAATTACTTATTGAAGAATGTTTGATTGCATTGTTAACATTTCTTAATTCATCAATTTCTTTAAAACAATTAATTTTTTTAGGATCTATATTTTTTGATTTTAAGAAATCTAAAATTGTATCCCATTTATATAATTCAGATTTTTTTAATTCAGGATAATAGCTTTTTAATAGAGACTTCATCTGAAATACGATCAAAACTATTATTTTCATAATTTAGTATAAACACTGAAAACCCTAAATCTTCTGCTTTTCTATTATTCTTGTAAAGATTACTCATTGTTTTATCATTTTAAAAATTAATAAAAAAGAGGAATGCTATTCCTCTTCGTTATTGTAATCATCTTCAATATCAAAATCATCGTCGTCATCGTCATCTGATTCTTCTTGTTCGTATTCAAAAAATGAAAAAATAGAACCTCCGTATTTTCTACTGTTTGTGAAATGTTCTAAATGCTCCATTTTAGTGTATTGCGAATGTTCTATAATCAACAAACCATCGGGTTGTAATAAATCGTTTGCAAAAATTAATTTTTGAATGGTGTCAAACTGTTCTTGCGTAAAATCGTACGGTGGATCGGTAAAAATAATATCGTACTTCATTTTACTTCGCTCTAAGAATTTAAAAACATCACTTTTAATAGCGGTAATGTCCATATCAAACTCTTTAGCCGTTTTTTTTATGAAGTTTACGCAACCTAAATCGCCATCAACACAAGTAATAGGTTCGGCACCTCGCGATGCAAATTCGTAACTAATGTTGCCGGTGCCTGCAAATAAATCCAATACGTTTAATTCGCGAAACGAAAACTGATGGTTTAAAATATTAAATAAAGCTTCTTTGCTTAAATCGGTAGTTGGACGAACGGGTAAGTTTTTAGGCGGTGTTATGCGGCGACCTTTGAATTTTCCTGAAACAATTCTCATGCTTGTAATAAAATGTAATGTTGTTGTACTTGTTGTGTTGTTACCGATAGGGTTTGTGCTAATGTGTGTAATGAGGTTACGTGTACATTGCGAATAAATTGATAGGCTATTTGGTATAAAGGACTTTCTTCATCAACACAACCTATTAATTGTACTTTTTGTTCTTGGGTGTTTAGTTGTAATTGTTCAAAAACAAAGAGTAGGTAGTAAATAAAATCTTCTTTTGTTTGGTATTCGTAGCTGTTAAAAAACTGTAATTGTTTGTTTTGTACCAATACTATTTCAAAACGCGAAGCGGTGATGTGCACATAAAAATCGATGCCATTGCTACTTGCCGATTTATGTAAAAAATGCTGTACCAAGTTGGTGTTAATGTGCTGAAAATTAAAACCTCCAAACTTATCTAAAAAGTAATTGTTAAAGGCTACATAAGGCACATAAACGTTTTCCATTTTTGCTTGTTCTAAAGAATCGTGCGCAAAATAATCGGTAGGAAAAACCTTAACATTGTATTGCAAATAGCTTCCTAATGCGGTTTCATCAAACAAAGGGGTAGGTACAAAAGTGTTTAAATTATTATCGTGTAAAACCAACACATCTTCATACCCAGCTTGCAATGCTTCTTCTTTATCAAAAAAGAAATCTAATTGCTGCTCAATGGTTTTAAACGGATCTAAAGCAAAGGTTTTAAATCCTGTAATTTGATTGTTTACCTGATTTTTTATACAATAACTAAAATAATTTAAAGAAACTTGTATGTATAGTTTTTGAAACGAAGCGTTGCTCATATATCATAAATGTATGGAAATCAAAAGTACAATTATTTATTGATTTTTTAGGAATTACGCTATAGGTTTCTTTAAAAGGATAGAAGATGTTTATAAAAAAATCCTTACACAATGGGTAAGGATTTTTAACTAGGAATGTCTCATTTTTAATTTATTCAACATTTCATCAGTAATGTCTTCGCTATAAATACCGTAAGCGTTTACTAAAACACCTTTTAAATTGTATTTATCCGATGAAATTGCATATAAAATAGATTCTGCCGATGGGTCAGTATCGTCATCAAATCTATGGTATTCGTCTATTTCAAACTCGTTATGAAAAATTCTATAATTGCGATTTCTACATTCAATACAATTCTGCTTTAAATTAAAATCTTCGTCGTATCCACGGGCTTTTAAATCGTTTAAAGCTTCAACTAAATTATCGTATTCGTTCATAATTTTCTCTTATTTTGATTGTTGCACTAAGTTCTGCTTTTTTATTGATTTTAAAAAATGATCATCTTAAATAAATCGTTATTTATGAAAATCTTATGTAATTACAAACCACACTTTTTAAAAAGGCATTGTGTATCTTTGTTGAAACCCAAAGTTTATAATGACCATTACCCAGTTTTATCAGCAATTAGCAAACAGTTTTCCGTTTGATTTAACCTTAAAGCAAGATGCCTTTTTAAAAAAAATTGCACAATTTGTTTTAAGTGAAAATCAAGACGAACTATTTGTTTTAAAAGGCTATGCGGGTACGGGTAAAACCACTTTGTTATCTAATTTGGTGCATCAATTGCCATTGGTGCATAAAAAGTATGTAATGCTAGCGCCAACGGGTAGGGCGGCAAAAGTAATTTCTAATTACGCCAAACAACCTGCGTATACCATTCACAAAAAAATTTACTATCCTAAAAAAGATAAAAATTCGGGAATGGCTTTTACCATGCAAGCCAATAAGCATAAAAACACCGTTTTTATTGTAGATGAATCTTCGATGATTTCCGATTCGTTAACCGATGCAACCATGTACACACACGGATCATTGTTAGATGATTTAATGTATTATGTATATTCGGGGCAAAACTGTAAATTGATTATTGTAGGCGATACTGCACAGTTACCGCCTGTTGGAATGGATGAAAGCCCAGCTTTAAACGAACAAAAATTGGCAATGAATTACGATATGAAAGTCGATTTTATAGAACTTACTGAAGTAATGCGCCAAGAAGAAGATTCAGGTATTTTGTATAATGCCACCGAATTACGTGAACAATTACAACAAGAGTTTTACGATTTTTTTGAGTTTGATGTAAAACCTTTTAAAGATATTATTAGGTTACAAGACGGTTACGAAACCTTAGATGCTATTAGTGATGCTTTTTACAAAAAAGGATCCGAGGAAACCATTTTTATTGTACGCTCAAATAAAAGAGCCAATCAATACAACCAACAAATTAGAACTCGTATTTTAGATATCGACAGTGAAATTAGTGCAGGTGATTATATTATGGTGGTAAAAAATAATTATTTTTGGTTAAAAGATTCTAAGGTAACCGATTTTATTGCGAATGGCGATGTGTTGGAGATTTTACAAATTTACAGACATCACGAGCTGTATGGTTTTCGATTTGCTTCGGTGAAAGTTCGTATGATTGATTATCCCGATTTAGAGCCTTTTGATACCATTGTTTTGTTGGATACGTTACATTCTGAATCGGCAAGTTTAAGCTATGCAGAATCGAATAAGCTGTATCAGGAAGTTTTGTTAGATTATCAAGACGAAATTACAGCCTATAGACGGATGCAAAAAGTAAAAAACAACGAATATTTTAATGCCTTGCAAATAAAGTTTTCTTATGCAGTAACGTGTCATAAATCGCAAGGTGGGCAATGGGATACCGTTTTTATAGAACAACCTTATTTACCCGATGGTGTTTCTAAAGATTATATGCGTTGGTTGTATACCGCGATAACGCGTGCCAAAGAAAAAGTATATTTAATAGGATTTAACGACGATTTTTTCAATGAGTAAATTAAAAATAATAGCTGTAATACCAGCACGATATGCATCCACTCGATTTCCAGCTAAATTAATACAAGATTTAGGAGGTAAACCCGTTGTAGTGCAAACTTATTTAGCAACGGTTGCCACACAATTGTTTGATGAAGTTTTGGTAGCTACCGATCACGAAATTATTTATAATTTGTTACAACAGCATCAAGTAAACGTTGTTATGAGTAGTGATACGCATGAAAGCGGAAGCGACCGTATTGCAGAGGTTATTCAAAATGTAGAGTGCGATGTAATAGTGAATGTGCAAGGCGATGAACCTTTTGTAAGCAAAGAAAATTTACAAAGTTTAATTGAAGTTTTTGAAAAAGACAGTCAAAATGCAATTGATTTAGCTTCGTTAATGTTTGAAATTACAGATTTAGAGGTTATTCAAAACCCTAATAATGTAAAGGTGGTGATTGATGAAAATAATAAAGCCTTGTATTTTTCGCGTGCGGCTATTCCTTTTCCAAGAGATGGTAAAAGTTACGTGCCTTACTACCAGCATATAGGCGTTTATGCATATAGAAAACAAGCCTTGTTAGATTTTACTACCTGGCAAATGAAAGGCTTAGAAGCTACCGAAAAATTAGAGCAATTACGTTATTTAGAGCACGGTAGAACGTTGCAAATGGTAAAAACACAGCATATAGGCGTAGGTATTGATACTAAAGAAGATTTAGACAAAGCACGATTGCTTTGGAAATAAAAAATCGAGCTAATGCTCGATTTTTTATTTATGTAAAATCATTGAAATTTCAATATTTACGTTACGTGGTAATTTTTCAACCTGTACACATTCTCTTGCAGGTGCCGTTTCTGATGTAAAATAACTGCCGTAAATTTCGTTAATCAAACCAAAATGATCCATATTTCTAATAAAAATAGTTGCTTTTACAACATGCTCAAAAGTTAAACCAGCTTCTTCAATTATGTAAGCTAAATTTTGCATTACTTGTTTGGTTTCGTCTTGAATACCTGTTGTTACCAAAGTTTCGGTAGCTTGGTTAAAAGGTATTTGTCCTGATATAAAAAGCATATCGCCTACCATTACAGAATGGTTGTACGGACCAATAGGAGCAGGTGCTTTAGATGAATTGATTATTTTTTTCATTATATTAATTTTTATGAGATATCCTTATTTCCCTTTCTACTTTAAGACATTTGTCTTTCAACTTCATTATCTGTTTCTATAACGACGTTCACCAGAGTTTCGTTTTTCGTACTTAATATCTTGTAAGATTGTTGATTTAATTCCAATAAAGAACGTCCATTGTTTGTAATAACCGTTTGGTATCCAAGAAAAATCCATACGCCATGATTTTAAATCGCGCTCAAAACGTAATTGTGTATAAGTAACCCCTTTGTTTTTAAAATCGTATCCTGTAGAAAAACCTGTAATCCAGCCCGGAGCAAGTGTTACGTTTCCTGAAACCATTAAAGAGTTATTAGATATTTCTGAATTTCTACGAGCATTGTTGTAAGTTAAACTCCAAGCAAAAGTTAAATCCCAAGGAATATCGGTATTGTAAAACACCGTTTTCTTAGGCTTTTCTTTTTCCTCATCATCGTTAAACATCGATTTTTGTCTGTCAGCTAAATCAACTGATTGTCCAAATAAATCATCGGCTCTACCACCGTTTTGAACATTTTTATTATCGCTGCTTTTTACATCGGTACCACCAAATAATGGGTCGGTACTAGCTAATGAATAGTTTAATGTAACATTGGCGCTGGTTAAACGTAATAAACTACCACCGTTTGCAATGTTGAATTTATCAATACGATTTCCTGCGTTATCAATTGCCAAAGGATCTAAACTAGTACCTAAATTTAAGCGTAACTTATCTTTTAATAAATTGGTATTGGCACTCATACTAATAGGTGCTAACGCCAAATGCAATGAATCTGCTGTGAAATTGTATGAAGTCCCAAAATTTAACGAGTTTAACAACATTACTTTTTTAGGTTCGCCAGTGGTTGATTTATCATCGCGAACTTTCGCTTCAAAATTATTACCTAACGAAAAACTCATGATGTTAGACATACTTTGACCTGGAGCTCCGAACAAAGTACCTTCAAAACGCGAGTATTCTTCCATCGTAGTTCCTAAAGCATCTATAGCGTACGTATCATAATACTGCTTAAAACTTGGTGTATATGTGTACGAAACCGAAGGACGCATTACATGACGAATAGCTTGTATTTTAGCGTTTTTGTCAAAATTAAATGTACCATAAATGGTAGTTCCTATGTTGGCTGAGAAATTATACGTACGGTAACTATCAAAGCCATTATCGCGGGTAATTTCTTTTTGGTTTGTTAAGAAACTATAATTTCTTCTGAACGTATTTAAAACCCAAGTTTCGTTATAGTTTCCTGTTAACGAAACAGAAAAGTAGCGAAACAGTTTAAAATTGGTTGATAAAGGAATACTATGTTGTATACCAGCATTCATTTCATTGAACATTTCCTTTTTAAAGAACAAAGAATCGGTTGTTTGAAACTGATTTCTTCCACTTAAATTATATTGTAAGTTAATGTTTTGCAGGATGCCTTTTTTAGATCCGTTTTTAGGTGCAAAAGGATAAACACGATCAACACTTGCCTGAATATTAGGTAATGACATGTTGATTTGCTTTGTATTGGTGTTTTGCTGATGATTTGCCGAAATGGTATAGTTAACTTGTGGAACTGTTTGTAACGTTTTAGAATAACTTATAGACGATTGCATGGTGTTATTCATATTAGCACCAATGTTTTGCGTATTTAATGAGTTACGAAAATAATTACTACTACCTAAGTTAACCGATGCTGAAAAACGCGAATTTGGATTTGCTTTGGCATCTTGAGAATGACTCCACTGTATGTTGTAAATTTTTGTTTTACTGTAATCATTAAAACCACGCTCGCCTTCAATTAAATTTTCAAAACGAATATTAAAGTTACCATTGTACTTGTAGCGTTGGCGGTATTGCGATTGTGCATTTAAGGCAAAACTTCCGTTGGTGTAATAATCTCCTAATAAAGTTAAATCTATTTTATCACTTAGTGCTAAATAATAACCACCGTTTTGTAAATAATAGCCACGTAAATTTGTATCACCAAAACTAGGGAAAATAAAGCCCGACACTGCTTTCTGACTCATTGGAAAAAAAGCAAACGGCAAACCAATAGGGGTTGGTACATCTTCAATTACCAAATTGGTAACACCAGTAACTACTTTTTTACCAGGTACAAATTTTACTTTTCTTGTTCTAAAATAATATTCTGGGTGTTCAATATCTTCAGCAGTTGTAAAAATAACATCTTTCATAAAGTAAACAGAATCGTTTACTTTTTTTGTTTTTTCTGCTTTTATTCTAAAATCGTTATACGTAGTTCGGGTATTCCAAACAATCGCTTTTTTTGTTTTTGTATTAAATCGAATAGAATCTGGCTCAATAATTTGTGTACCTTGTTTAAATACAGGGCGCTGTATTAAATTTCCCAACGAATCTTTAATTCTACCTGCATAAACTTCTTCTTTGTCATAATCATATATAATGATACCCGCCGTAAGTTCATAGTCTTGATACTTAAACTCGGCCTCATTATATAAGGTAACTCGTTTGTTTTTTTGATCTAACTTTTCATAGTCCTTTGCTTTTCTAAACATAGGAGCTTCCAATTTCTGACCCTTTTTAGGCTTAATACTATCCTTTTTAATAGTATCTAAAACTTTAGTTTGTGGTGCAGCTGTTCTTAAAGTATCCCTTTTAGTATCAATGTTTAAACGCTTGTCTACATGAGGGAATTCTTGCGCCGAAACCTTTGATAAACCCGCAGGAATCAAAATCAAATTAAAAACGATATATATTACTTTTGTATGCAATTTTAAGATGCTATTTTGTAAAAAAGTGGGTTCGATTTTTAGACTTCAAACTTACTAATATTTTTTTTTAATTTTAGACTTTATAAATAAGAATCGAAAAATATAAAATATACCATGTTTGCAAATAAATTTAAAGTAGCTTTTGCCTCTCTTTTAATAGGTGTAATACCAAGTATTTATGCCCAAAATTTTAAAGTTGTTTTAGATCCGGGTCATGGTGGAAAAGATACGGGTGCTTTGTATGGAAAATTTGTAGAAAAGCAAATAGTTTTAGATGTAGCTTTAAAAGTAGGTGATATCTTAAAAAGAGACAAAGATTTTAAAGTAGTTTACACCCGTAAAACTGATGTATTTATTGAAGTTGCAGAACGTACTAAAATTGCCAATAGAGAAAAAGCAGATGTTTTTGTATCCATTCATATTAATGCCGCAAAAAACTTATCAGCTTACGGTGCCGAAACCTATGTAATGGGGGTAAGTAAAATGGCGTCAAACTTAGAAGTAGCAAAAAAAGAAAATGCCGCAATTACGCTAGAAGATAATTACCATGTAACGTATGCGGGATATGATCCTAATCGACCAGAGTCTTTAATTGGTTTAACATTAATTCAAGAACAGTTTGTTACTCAAAGTATAGATTTGGCTTCTAAAATTCAAACACGTTTTACCAACGATGTTCAAAGAGAAAATAGAGGGGTAAAGCAAGGTCCTTTCTGGGTTTTACACAGTGCTCTTATGCCTAGTATTTTAATTGAATTGGGTTTTATTTCTAATAAAGAAGAAGGTACTTTTTTACATTCTGAAGAGGGTAAAGAGCAAATGGCACAAGCTATTGCAAAAGCAATTATTGATTATAAAAAAGAAAATTTTGTTCGCTAAATAGCGTCTTTTTTACTTATTTGTTAAATTAATTTTGCTTTTTTTGAGAATGTATTTTTTAGTAACTACATTAAAAACGGTGTATATTACTTTTGTATGCAATTTTAATATGCTATTTTTGTAGCCTAATAGGTTTGTTTTTTAACAACTACAAACGTATTTTTTAATTTAAGCTTTTAAATAAGAAACCAAAATATAAAATTAGCTATGTTTATAAATAAAGTTAAAGCAACTTTTAGTGTTTTTTTAATATGCGTAGGGTCAAGTGTTTACGCTCAAAATTTTAAAGTAGTACTAGATCCTGGTCATGGTGGTAAAGATTTTGGTGCCGTACGTGGCGTATATGTTGAGAAGAAAATTGTTTTAGATGTTGCCGAAAAAGTAGGCGATTTATTAAAAAAAGATAAAGGTATTAGCGTTGTATATACAAGAAAAACCGATGAGTTTATTGAGTTAAGAGAACGTACAGCTATTGCCAATCGTGAAAAAGCCGATATTTTTGTTTCGATACATGCCAATGCTGTAAAAAACGCTCCAAGCGCATCAGGAACCGAAACTTTTGTAATGGGTCTTAGTAAAAACGAATCTAACTTAGAAATTGCTAAAAAAGAGAATGCCGTTATTACATTAGAGGATAACTACGAAAGTTCTTACTCTGGATACGATCCTTCTAAGCCGGAATCTTTAATTGGTTTAACCTTAATTCAAGAACAATTTGTAACCCAAAGTATTGAGTTGGCTTCTAAAGTTCAAACGCGTTTTACAAATGATGCCGATAGAAAAAATCGCGGTGTAAAACAAGCGCCTTTTGTAGTACTTTATACTGCTTTTATGCCAAGTATTTTAGTTGAATTAGGCTTTTTATCAAACAGTGATGAAGGAGAGTATTTAAATAGTGAAGAAGGTAAAAATGAGTTAGCACGCTCTATTGCAAACGCTATTATTGATTATAAAAAACAGTACCATTCTGCAAGCGATAATATTCCTGCTAATCGTACTACCACAAAACCTGTTGAACGCGATACACCTAAACAAGTTGATACAGTAAAAGCAAAACCTGTAGAACCTGCAAAAACATCTTCTGTTGATGCTTCAAAACCAGAAAAAGTAACCAAAGAAGGTATTACTTTTAAAGTACAAATTGCAGCTAGTGGAAAAGATATTGCTTTAACACCAAGTAATTTTAATGGGTTAAATAATATATCGGTTATTAAAGAAGGAAATACCTTTAAATATTTCTATAACGCTACAACCGATTACGATCACGCGCGTAAAGCGTTAGAAGTTGCTAAAAATAAAGGGTATACATCGGCATTTTTGGTAGCCTATAAAAATGGTAAAAAAATAAGCATACAAGAAGCAATAAAATAGTAATTTAAAGAAATAGACTTTGAAATCAATAATGTCAAGAGAAGTAAAAACAGCCGTGTTGGTGCTTTTATCTATAGGAATGTTAATTTGGGGATATACATTTTTAAATGGTAAAAATTTATTTAGCAGCTCGCGCACGTTTTATGTTGAATATGATAATGTAGAAGGTTTATCTACAGCATCATCAGTTACTATTAACGGAATGGTTGTAGGTAAGGTGCATCATATTTCTTTAAAAGGACAAGGTAAGTTGTTAGTTGAGTTAATGATGACTAATGATGTAGATGTTCCTAAATCGTCTAGAGCCGTTATTTATTCGCCTGGTTTTATAGGTGGAAAACAGATTGCTTTAGAAATAAATTACAAAGACCCAACTTTAGCAAAAAGTGGAGATTATTTAAACGGAGGTGTTGTAATGGGTATGATTGATGGTTTAGGTGACAAAGTAGATCCTATTGCCAAGAAATTAGATTCGGTATTATACAATGTAAACGTTTTAGTAGGAACTATTAATAAAACATTAGATCCTGTGGCGCAAAAAAACTTACAAAATGCTTTGGCTGAGTTAAACGCTACTATGAAAAATGCCAATGCTATTACAGGTAAGTTTGATAGAATTGTAACTACAAATGAATCTAAAATCAACAATATTGTAAGCGATTTTAATAATACTTCTAAAAATTTGTCTTCTTTTTCTAACGATTTAGATAAAATTCAATTACAAAAATTACAAGAAATTTTAAATAAATTTGATAGTGCTGCTTCTAATTTAGATCAAATGATGAAAGATGTAAACAGCGGAAAAGGAAATATTGGTAAGTTGCTTAAAGAGGAGCAAATGTATAACAACCTAGAAAGTGCTACCAAAGAATTAAATCAATTGCTAGAAGATGTTAAATTAAATCCACGCAGATACATAAATATTTCGGTTTTTGGTAAAAAAGCACAGCCTTATCAAGAAACGGTCAAGCCATAACATACAAAACCATACAAAACAAAATACAAACAAAACAATAATTAATTCATTACCTAAATGCAAATTTTAAGCAGTATTATATTTATAGCTTTAACTGTGGTAGGATTTGGTTTTTTTGCAATAAATGCTAAAAAAATCTATCGCAACATTATGTTAGGGCAAGCTGTAGACAGAACAGACCGATCTTCTGAACGATGGAAAAACATGCTTTTAGTAGCCTTTGGCCAAAAAAAGATGTTTGCTCGTCCTATTCCAGCATTGTTACACTTTGCTATTTATGCAGCTTTTATGATTACTCAAATTGAGCTAATCGAGATTTTTATTGATGGAATTTTTGGTACACACCGTATTTTTAAAGAACCACTAGGAGGCTTATATACTTTTATTATTAGCTTAATAGAAATAGTTTCTGTTGGAGCTTTAATAGCAACCATTTTCTTTTTATCACGAAGAAATTTATTAAAATTACCTCGTTTAAACATGAAAGAAATGATAGGTTGGCCAAAGAAAGATGCCAACTTAATTTTAATGATGGAACTTATTTTGGTTATCTGCATTTTTACAATGAATGGTACCGATGAAGTTTTATACAACATGGGTAAATCGCATTTTGAAGGTCAAGGCTCATTTAATTTTACTATTTCACAGTTTATTGGTCCTGCTGTTTTTGGATCTATGAGCGAGGGTACTTTGCATGTTTTAGAACGTATTGGTTGGTGGGGTCACTTTATGATGGTACTTTCTTTCCTAAATTATTTGTACTATTCTAAGCACTTGCACATTTTATTGGCTTTCCCAAATACATATTTTGCTAATTTAAATCCATTGGGTCAGTTTGATAATTTACAAGCAGTAACAAACGAAGTAAAATTAATGATGGATCCTAATGCTGATCCGTTTGCTGCACCTGCACCAGATGAGAATGCTGCACCAGCAAAATTTGGAGCTTCGGATGTTATGGATTTAAACCGCGTACAATTATTAAATGCTTATTCTTGTACAGAATGCGGGCGCTGTACTTCTTCTTGTCCTGCAAATATTACAGGCAAACAATTATCGCCTCGTAATATTATGATGAAAACGCGTGATCGTTTAGAAGAAGTTGGTAAAAATATCGACCTAAATAAAGGAACTTTCGTAGAAGATGGAAAATCATTATTAAACGATTATATTACACCAGAAGAATTATGGGCATGTACTTCTTGTAATGCGTGTGTTGAAGAATGTCCAATAGAAATCAGTCCATTGTCAATTATTATGGATATGAGAAGATATTTAGTTATGGAGCAAAGTGCTGCGCCAATGGAATTAAATACCATGATGACAAATATCGAAAACAACGGCGCTCCATGGCAATACAGTCAATTAGACCGTTTAAACTGGAAAGACGAAAATTAACAACACACTAAAAATTAAAAAATCATGTCAGAAAATATAGTAGTACCAACAATGGCCGAAATGATGGCTCGCGGAGAACAACCTGAAGTTTTATTTTGGGTTGGATGTTCTGGGAGTTTTGATGATAGAGCTAAAAAAATAACCAAAGCTTTTGTAAGAATATTAAACAAAGCAAATGTAAAATTTGCTGTTTTGGGTGCAGAAGAAAGTTGTACAGGAGATCCTGCAAAGCGTGCTGGAAACGAATTTTTGTTTCAAATGCAAGCCATGATGAATATTCAAGTATTTGATGGTTACGAAGTAAAGAAAATTGTAACAGCTTGCCCGCATTGTTTTAATACGTTGAAAAACGAATACCCTGGTTTAGGTGGTGCTTATGAAGTAGTACATCATACAGAATTTTTAAAATCGTTACTTGAGGAAGGTCGCTTAACAATTGAAGGCGGTCAGTTTAAAGGAAAACGCATTACCTTCCACGACCCTTGTTATTTAGGTCGTGCAAATAAAATTTATGAAGCACCTCGTGATTTAATCCAAAAATTAGATGCCGAGTTGGTAGAAATGAAACGTGCAAAAGCAAACGGTTTGTGCTGTGGTGCTGGTGGTGCGCAAATGTTTAAAGAACCTGAAAAAGGTAACAAAGATGTAAACATGGAACGTACCGATGACGCTTTAGAAGTAAAACCAGATATTATTGCGGCAGGTTGTCCGTTTTGTAACACCATGTTGACTGATGGTGTTAAATTTAATCACAAAGAAGGTGAAGTTCAAGTGTTGGATGTAGCTGAATTAATTTCAAATGCACAAGACTTATAATTATGTTTGTACCTTTTGAAGAGATGCCTAAAGCATCGCGTATTTGGATATATCAGTCAGACAGAAAATTGTCTGATGATGAAGTAGCAACAGCAAACGAATTGGTTTCAAATTTTGTTGAAAATTGGGCGGCACATAGTACTCCTTTAAAAGCTTCGTATCAAATAAAATACAATCGTTTTATTATTTTGGCGGTAGATCAAGAGTATCATGCTGCTTCGGGTTGTTCTATTGATGCTTCGGTTAAAATCATTCAAGATTTAGAACAAAAATTCAAAGTTGATTTGCTTGATAAAATGAATGTTACTTACAAAACAGGTGAATTCATTGCACATAAATCGTTGATTGATTTTAAGAAAATGGCAAAAGAAAAAGCAGTTAATGCAAATACCATTGTTTTTAACAATTTAGTAAATACTATTGAAGAATTTGAAGATTTTTGGGAAGTACCTGCTGGTGAAAGTTGGCATAGTCGCTTTTTTTAAAAGCTTCTACACAGTATATTTTTAAAACATCCTCAAAGTTTATTTTGAGGATGTTTTATTTTTACAAAATAGGTATATTAGTAGGACAAAGTTTTAAGCTCAAGAAATGAAAATTGAAATTGATGAGAAAGAGATAATTTCTCTATCTAGATTTGAACTTGGATGGAGATTCAATGAGATTAATATGAGTGAACAAGACTTGTCTCAATTATTTCCATTAAATGAAAATGAATCGAAAAAAATATATAAAATCATTCAATTTTATGAGAATGGTTTAAATATAAACGAAAAATATATAGAGACAAATTGGTTTCGAGCAAGTAGTGAAACTGAAGAAAAAATTCGGAGTTTTAGAAAGGTTCTTGAAAATAATTTAAGCCAGTATAATGAAGATTTAATTATCTCATGGCATCGAAAAACAAGTTTGAAAACTTCAAAAGATATTTTTATTAAATATTGGACAGCGTTTTTATATTCTGCTTCTGATGATGTAACAATAATTTCTGTAAATCTAAATTGGGTTTTAATTTATCATCATACCGAAGTGGCAAATCTTTGGATAAAAAAATAAAATCATGAAAACAATAATTACTTTTCTTGCCTTGTTGTGTTTTTCCGTTTGTTCTTTTGGACAATCAAAAGAAGTGCAACAACGTTTTAGGGCGCTTAAAGCAAACGAGTGGTTAGGTATTTGGGATAAAAACAACTCCGAACCAAAAATTAAAATAGATACTTTAAGCTATGATGATATTCCAAAATATTTAGATTTTAGAGGCACTGTTGTTGAGGCTTTAAAATGGAAAGATACATTGGGTGATAAAATGTTAATACAAACTGTAACAGGACAGTTTAATTGGAAAGATTACGAAAAAGCAACTAATGAATACACTATTCAAGACAAATCTGAATTATATGTGTATTTGTTTGAGCAAAAACAAGGTGAAACTAAATTTAGTCTTTCTTGGAAAATGTACGATTTTAATGAATGTTTTGGTGTTGATTGGTTTACTGGATTTATACCCAAGGCTACAACAATTACAGATTTAAACAATGATGGAATTTCTGAAATAACCATACCTTATGTTTTAATTTGTAGAGGCGGAATGGATCCCGGAACAATGAAAATAATACTATATACTAATGGCGAAAAATATGCATTAAGAGGTTCAACAATGTTAATGTGTGATACTAAAAATGCAAACGGAGGAGAACATACAGCAAGCGATAATTTAAAGTTAAATAAATTATTCTTAAACTTCATGATGAAGCGTTGGGATGTTCATAAATGTGAACAAAGCAGGTTCAACTAAAATTGAATTGTTTCAAAACTTGATTAGGTCACTTTTTTTAACGGAAAATTTCGAATTTATATTATTAATTTCATCTTCAAAAGTTTATTTTTGAGGATGTTTTATTTTACAACACTATGAAGAAAATCTGGTTATCACTTTTATATATACCTTTTACCGTTTTTGCACAACCAAAATCAAAATTTACATCACCTGAAAAATGGGTCGATAGCGTTTATAATCAAATGTCGTTCAATGAAAAAGTAGGACAGTTGTTTATGGTTGCAGCTTACTCTAATCGTGATGAAAAACATGTTAATGAGTTGTTAGAATTAGTAAAATCAAAAAATATTGGCGGCGTTATTTTCTTTCAAGGCGGTCCAGGTCGTCAGGCAACTATGACCAACAAATTACAAGCTGTTTCTAAAGTACCGTTGTTTGTAGGAATTGATGCCGAGTGGAGTTTGGGCATGCGTTTAGATTCTACCTATAGTTACCCTTGGAACATGAATTTAGGTGCAATTCAAGACAATAAGTTAATTGAACAAATGGGTGGGCAAATGGCAGAACAAGCCAAAAGAATGAATATACAGTTTATGTTTGCGCCTGTGGTTGATATTAACATCAATCCGTTAAATCCAATTATTGGCAATCGTTCATTTGGAGAAACCAAAGAAAATGTTGCCGATAAAGCGGTTGCTTTAATGCGTGGTTTGCAAGAAAATCAGGTTTTTGCAACAGCTAAACATTTTCCTGGGCATGGCGATACAGCAACTGATTCTCATTATTCTTTGCCGCATTTAGATTTTGATAAAAAACGTTTAGATAACATAGAATTGTATCCTTATAAAAAATTAATTAAGGATGGATTAGCTTCGGTAATGGTTGCACATTTAGATGTTCCTGCTTTAGAATCTACAAAAGGGGTACCTACATCGTTATCATACAATACCATTACAAAAGTTTTAAAAGACGAGCTTAATTTTAAAGGATTGATTTTTACTGATGCTTTAAATATGAAAGGTGTTGCTAATTTTAAATCGCCTGGTGAAGTTGATTTGGCTGCCTTTTTAGCAGGGAATGATGTATTGCTGTTTGCGGAAAACGTTCCGTTAGCAATAGAAAAATTCAATAAAGCGTATGAAAATAAAGAGTTTACTGATGAACGTTTGGCACATTCTGTAAAGAAAATTTTATTATATAAGTACAAAGCTGGTTTAAATAAGTACAAGCCTATTAATAAGAAAAATTTATACGAAGATTTAAATAAAGTTGCTTATAACGATTTAAGTTATAAGCTGTATGAAAATATGGTGACTGTTGTAAAAAACAATAAAAATATTTTACCATTCAATTCAACTACATCTCAAAATATTGCGTATGTAAAATTAGGCGATGATGTAAACGATACTTTTATTGAAGCGTTACAGGCAAATCAACCAATTACTGTTTTCAATCATTATCAAATTGAAGATCATTTAGACGATTTAAAAGGTTTTGATTTAGTAATTGTAGGATATCATAAAGCAGATGGTGTATGGAAAAAACACGATATGACAGCTAGTGAAGCTACTTTGTTAGATAAAATTGCCAATACCAATAAAACCATTTTTACATCTTTTGTAAAACCATATGCGTTAAACGCAGTTAAAGATTTTTCAAGATTTGAGGCTGTTGTTTTAGGATATCAAAACAACGTAATTGCGCACAGAAAAGTTACCGATGTAATTTTTGGTATGCAAGGTGCAAAAGGAAAATTGCCTGTATCTATAGGAAATCATTTTAAAGTAGGCACCGGAATTGAAACCAAAGCAAACAAAAATTTGTACTATGGTAGAGCTGCAGAAGCGGGTGTAAACGAAGAAAAATTAAATGAAATTGATGTTTTGGTTAATAAAGCAATCAAAAATCAATACACGCCAGGTGCTCAAGTTTTGGTTACCAAAAACGGAAAAATTATTTATAATAAATCCTTCGGTACCATGTCTTATGATGATCCTGAAAAAGTAACCAATCAAACCATTTACGATTTAGCTTCGTTATCAAAAATGTTAGGTACATTGCCAATGGTCATGAAAATGTACGATGATGGTAAATTGCGTTTTGATCAAAAATTAGGCGATTTGTTACCTGAATTTAAAAAAACAGACAAAGCAAATATCACTGTAAAAGAAATGTTGACTCATAATTCAGGTTTGGTTGCTTGGATTCCTTTTTACAAAGAAACCTTAGATGCTAATGGCAAGCCCAAAAAAGAATTGTATCAAGCAACTTCTTCAAAAGAGTTTAATATTCAAGTTTCAGAAAATTTGTATTTAAAATCCGATTATAAGAAAACAATGTTAGAAACAATTGCTGATTCTAAATTAGGTAAGAAAGAATACAAATACAGCGACTTGAATTTCATTTTATTGGCTGAAATTGTTGAACGTTCTTATAAAAAACCTTTGAATGAGTTGGTTAACACTTATTTTTATGAGAAAATAGGAGCAAACAATTTAACCTATTTACCTCAAACTAAATTTGATGTTTCGCAAATAGCTCCAACAGAAAAAGATAATTATTTTAGATATACAACCGTTCAAGGTTACGTACACGATATGGGCGCAGCTATGTTAGGTGGTGTTGCGGGGCACGCTGGCTTATTTGGTAATGCCTTAGATGTAGCTAAAATGATGCAATTGTTCTTAAATGAAGGATCTTTTAATGGTGAACGTTTATTGTCTGCTAAAACCATTAATGATTTTAATACATGTTATTATTGTAAAGAAGGAAATAGGAGAGGAGCTGGTTTTGATAAACCTCAGTTAGGTAAAAGTGGACCAACTTGTGGTTGTGTATCCATGAAAAGTTTTGGACATACAGGTTTTACAGGTACTATGGCTTGGGCCGATCCTGAAAAAGATTTAGTATACGTGTTTTTATCAAATAGAACATACCCTAATGCCGATGATAATAAATTGTCAAAAGCAAATACGCGCGAAGACATTCAACAAGTAATTTACGACGCGCTTACTAATTAATTTTTGATTTTATAAAATGAAAATAGCAATAGTTTGCTACCCAACTTTTGGCGGAAGTGGAGTAGTTGCAACTGAGTTAGGTATTGAATTAGCCAATCGTAATCACGAAGTGCATTTTATTACCTACAATCAACCTGTGCGCTTGGCACTTTTAAATAAAAACATTCATTATCATGAAGTGGTGGTACCTGAGTATCCCTTGTTTCATTACCAACCGTATGAGTTAGCTTTGTCAAGTAAGATTGTTGATACGGTAAAAGAGTTTGGAATTGAATTACTGCACGTTCATTATGCCATTCCGCATGCTTTTGCAGGTTATATGGCAAAGCAAATGTTGGCAGAGCAAGGCATTTCGTTACCTATGGTTACCACTTTGCATGGTACCGATGTTACATTGGTGGGTAATCATCCATTTTATAAAACGGCAGTAAGTTTTAGTATTAATCAGTCTGATTATGTGACTTCTGTTTCTGCTGATTTAAAAAAATCGACCTACGAATTGTTTGATACTATTAAAGAAATTGCTGTTATACCGAATTTTATCGAAGATAAAAATGTTTTAGATATTCCAGCTCATTGTAGAAGAAATTTGTTTGCTGAAAATGGAGAACGTATTGTAACGCACATTAGTAATTTTAGAAAAGTAAAACGAATTTTGGATATTGTAAAAGTTTTCAATGGTATTCAGAAAGAAATTCCTGCTAAACTAATGATGGTAGGCGATGGTCCGGAACGTTTAGGAGCAGAAAAATTAGTAAAAGAATTAGGAATAGAATACAAGGTTATTTTCTTTGGAAATTCAACCGAAGTAGATAGTATTTTAAAGTATTCCGATTTGTTTTTATTACCATCAGAAACCGAAAGTTTTGGTTTAGCTGCATTAGAAGCCATGGCAAATAAAGTACCTGTTGTTTCATCAAATACAGGCGGTTTACCAGAAGTAAATGTGGAAGGCGTTTCAGGATTTTTAAATAATATTGGAGATATTGAAGGCATGACTAAAAATGCCTTAACTATTTTAAAAGATGATGTTACCTTAAATAAATTTAAAGAGCAAGCGTATCAACATTCAAAAGAGTTCAGTGTAGAAAAAATAGTTCCTTTATATGAAGCTATTTATCATAAAGCATTAAAAAACACTCCTGTTTAGGAGTGTTTTTTGTTTTAATAATCTTTAGAATTTCGTTTTGGCTCTTTTACAGTTGGCCATTCAATATCTTTAGGTAAAGTTCGTTTTTCGTTTGAAATTTCGTTGGGGTCGTTGGCTGCTTCTAATGCCAGAATTGTGGTTGTAATTACATTTTTTTCTAATTCTTCAAAAACAATCTTATCGTAGGTATCGCGGTTGGTATGCCATGTGTATTGACCATAATCCCAATTTTGGGTACTTAAGTTAAAAGCTGGAATACCTGCTGCTATAAACGATGCATTGTCGGTTCCGCCACCTTGTGGCATTCCTGGAAATTCAGTTTTAATGTGTTTACGGATATTTTCGGGTACATTTTGCAACCAGTTTCCTAAATAATCATAAGATTTAGTAAAACCTTGTCCACCAATATAATTAATTCTACCCGTGCCACTGTCTTGATTAAATAGGACTTTTATTTTTTGAACTTCAGTCGGATGATCCATTATATAGGCACGCGATCCATTTAAACCTTGTTCTTCACTTCCCCAATGTCCAATTACAATGGTCCTGTCGTTATTTGGAGCATATTTCTGAATTAAGCGGGCAACTTCCATCATTAAAATGGTTCCTGTTCCATTATCAGTTGCTCCTTGAGCACCATCCCAAGAATCTAAATGTGCTGAAAGCATCACATATTCATTAGGCTTAGTTTTACCAGGAATTACAGCTATGGTATTATAGGTTTTTGTAGTGCCTAAATTCTTAGATTGTGTATTAATTTTAACTTTAGGCGCTTTATTGTTTTGCGCTAAACGATACAACAAGCCGTAATCTTCTAAGCTTACATCAACCATTGGAGTGTTTTTGGCAAAACTGTAAAAAATACGGTTGCTACCCATAGTTCCTGTAAAAAACGATTGTATAAAACCAGCAGTATTTTTTGTTTCTAGATATTCCACGATTTCACGCAAGGTTTTACCAGTTGTCTTGATACTGTTATTCCAAGCGGTTAGTTCATCTGCTTTTTGCTGTTTATATTTAGCAAAATCTTCTTCGGTAGCGTTTTCTTTCCATTGATTTTCTGGCCTGCCTGAAGAGATGTACTGAGAAATTAAAACAATTTTACCTTTAACAGAGTTTGACCAAGTTTCGAATTCTTGTTTTGATTTAAAAATAGGCATTATTACTACTTCAGCTTCTACAGCCTTATTTACATTCCAAGCCAATTGCATACCATCAATAGATTTGATACGCGGGTACGTCATTTCAACTTGAGTGGTACCTCGTTGCCAAGATTTCCATTCACCATATGGAATATTTTCTGCATTTATATTCCAATTTTTGTATTTGGAAATCACCCAATGATGTGCCTTTTCCATTTCTGGAGAACCTACTAACCGAGGACCAATTTCATCTAATAATTCTGAAGCCAATTGTTCTAATTCGTTATTAGATGAAACTTCATCTGAAATTTTTGAATAGATATTTTGTTTGTTTTCTTGAAATGATTGAGCTTTAGTTGTAATTGTACTTAAAAATAGAATTAGTGATACAATTAAAAATTTTCTGTTTTTCATAGAATTCACTATTTCTTAGAAGTTATTGTGCCAATTTATAACTTTCGTAACATTCGTTTACTGCGTTAAAAATTTGATAATCGTTTGCAGTATAAATAAATCGTTCTGATTGATTACAACGTTGTAGAACCTTAACAATTTCTTCTTTGCTTATATTTAACAAAGCTGAAACAGTTTCACGATCAAATTTTGTTTTCATTATTTCAATCAATTCTACTTCCTTTCGAATGGTTTCAATCTTTTTTCGATCTTTATTGTTGCGTTTTATAGCATTGTAAATTCCGTTAATGGGATTTAAACCTGTATTGTAAGCAACTGAATAACCTGTTGAAGATAGATCACGGTAATAAGGATAATCGGCCAAAGCAATTAGCTTGGTATCAACAGCTAAAATACCTGTCAGTTTTAAAGTGTTAATAACTACTTCGTCTAAAACAGTTGAGGTATCTTTAATGTAAATTTTTACAACATTTTCTTTAAACCAATCATTGGTAACCTTGATTTTCAATGCTCTAAAGCCATCTGCAGAGATATGCAATGTGTCATTTACCTTAGCTAAAATGGTGAAAGTACCATCGTCTGAGGTTTTAGAAGCCTTTAAATTGGAAAGATTAATAACACTAACTTTTCCTTCAGGAGTGTAGGATAGTTCGCTATATACAACTCCTTTCACATTTTTTTCTTGAGAAAAGGAAACGAAAGAAGATAGAAGAAAAAGTAAAACTGCAAAATGTCTCATAATGTTTTTAGTAATAAACCAAAATTAAAAGATATTTTGCAGTTTTATATGCTTATTTTGTAAAAATTAACAAGAATGTTAGTTTGAACGTCTTGGGCGATCGCCTCGAGTAGAACTTCTTTCGTTTCTTGGGCGATTTTCGTCGCGGTTACGTCCAAATCTACTTTCTGTTTTACGGTCGTTAAAACGATCTCCACCACCTGATGATCTTCTGTCTGAAGAGCGTTCGCCACGGAAACCTCCACTACGTTCTCCTCTAAAACCACCACCAGATCTTCCACGTCCGTTGTGATCTCTTCTAGATGATGATCCACCACCACTTGTAGAAATCTCAACATTTACTTGGCGACCTTCGTGGTTCATATTGTTTAAAATTTCCATAATACGTTCGCTATGAGCAGCATCGGTATTAAAGAAAGAGAAACCTTCTTTTACATCAACCTTAAACAAATCATCTCTACCTAAATCTAACGTTTCACGTAAGAAATCTTTTAAACTCATCCAGTCAAAGTTATCGCGAGAACCTAAGTTTAAGAAATAACGAACCGATCCATCAGAATTAACAGTTGCTTCACCTTTTTCACGAGCTTTAGGCGAATCCATCGTGTTTTGTTTTTTGTAGTATTCAATGAAACGATTAAATTCTACCGAAAACATTTTTTTGATTAACTCTTCTTTTGATAAATCGCCTAATAATTCTTCAATTTTAGGTAAATATTTGTCAATTTCAGCATCAACCTCAACTCCTTTAACTTTATTTGCCAAGTGAATTAATTGCACTTCACAAATTTCCATTCCTGTTGGAATTGATTTATGTTCGAATTTAGTTTTGATGATACGCTCAATCATCTGAATTTTTTTGTATTCAGACTTGGTAACAATTACAATAGATGTTCCTGTTTTACCTGCACGACCTGTACGACCAGAACGGTGGTTGTACGTTTCAACTTCATCAGGTAATTGATAATTAATTACGTGTGTAATATCATCAACGTCAATTCCACGAGCAGCAACGTCTGTAGCTACTAACATTTGAATTTGACGACCACGGAATGCTTTCATTACACCATCGCGTTGTGCTTGCGATAGATCGCCGTGTAATGCAGCAGCATTGTAACCATCTTCAATTAATTTTTCAGCAACTGCTTGTGTATCACGTTTGGTTCTACAGAAAATAACCGAGAAAATATCAGGATTCATATCTGCTAAACGCTTTAAAGCTGGGTAACGATCACGAGCACCAACTAAATAATATTCGTGAGAAACAGTTGTTGATCCTTGGTTTTTATGCCCCACCGTAATTTCTTGCGGACGCTTCATAAATTCTTTTGCAATTCTAGATACCTCTTGTGGCATTGTTGCAGAGAATAACCAAGTTTGTTTTTCATCTGGTGTATCTGATAAAATAGAAGTAATGTCTTCATAGAATCCCATGTTTAACATTTCATCTGCCTCATCTAATACACAAATTTGTATGTTTTTAATGTTAACAAGATTTCTGTTAATCATATCCTGCATACGTCCTGGTGTAGCCACAATAATTTGCGCTCCACGCTTTACATCTTTTGCTTGCTCTGTAATGCTAGCTCCACCATAAACCGCAACTGTATGTAAGCCCCTTACATACTTAGAATATTGCTTAATTTCATTGGTGATTTGTAAACACAATTCTCTGGTAGGCGATAGGATTAATGCCTGTGTGCTTCTGTTCTCTGGATCAATTTTTTGAATCAGAGGAAACCCGAAAGCAGCTGTTTTCCCAGTACCCGTTTGCGCCAGTGCAACAATATCAGTATCTTGTTGCAACAATAAGGGAATAGCTTTTTCCTGAACCTCTGAAGGGTTTTCAAAACCTAAGTCCTGAATTGCTTTTAATAACAATTCATTTAATCCTAATTCTTGGAATTTATTCATATAATTTTAAAATATCTGCAAAGGTACGTTATTTTTTACGAATATTAGAATTTGTTTTGTATATTAGCTATTTATTTTCAATTTTTGATAAAAAGATAACAAGCTGTTCTACAGCTCTTCCTCTGTGACTCATTTTATTCTTTTCTTCCATTGTCATTTCAGCGAATGTTTTTCCTAAATTTTCGGGTTCAAAAATAGGATCGTAACCAAAACCATTAGTTCCAGTTTTTTCATTTCTAATTTTACCTTCAACAATTCCAGTAAATAAAATCTGTTGATTATCAATGTTTAATGCGATTACGGTTTTGAATTGCGCATTTCGGTTTGTTGATGTACTTAATTTTTCTAAAACCAAATCCATGTTCTTATCGGCGTTTTTATCTTCACCTGCATATCGTGCCGAATACACACCAGGCTCGCCATTCAATGCTTCAATTTCTAACCCTGTATCATCTGCAAAACAAGGCAAGCCGTATTTTTCGGTAATATAATTGGCTTTAATAATAGCATTTCCTTCAATGGTAGTTGCGGTTTCTTCGATATCTTCAGTACAACCTATCTCTTCTAAAGTAACTATTTGAATGGATTTTGGTACTTGATTTTGAATTTCTTGTACTTTATTTTTATTGTTTGATGCAAATATGATCTTCATTTTTTAACTGATATAATTCCAAATATTATTTTTTCTTGCTAATAGTTCAAAAACGTATTTTAAGGCTTGATGTTCTGGTTTTTCTAAATTAATATCTTCTTTTAAAATTTCGATGGCTTTTACACGAGCTAATTTTAGAATGTCTTGATCTTTAACTAAATCGGCAATTTGTAAATTTAAAACACCACTTTGTTGTGTGCCCATAATATCGCCAGGTCCTCGCAATTTTAAATCGATTTCAGATATTTCAAAACCATCATTTGTACGGCACATTGCATCCATTCTAACTTTGGTATCGGTACTTAACTTATTACCTGTCATTAAAATGCAATAACTTTGCTCGGCACCACGTCCAACACGTCCGCGTAATTGATGCAGCTGACTTAATCCAAAACGTTCGGCACTTTCAATAATCATTACTGAAGCATTAGGTACGTTTACACCAACTTCAATTACCGTTGTTGCAATCATGATGTGTGTATCGCCTTTAACGAATTTTTCCATTTCGCCGTCTTTGTCTTTCGCGGGCATTTGACCGTGAACCACGCTTACTCGATATTCAGGAAAAGGGAAATCACGTGAAACAGCCTCATATCCTTCCATTAAATTTTTATAATCAAGTTTTTCACTTTCTTGTATCAACGGAAAAACAATATATACCTGACGACCTTTGGCAATTTCTTGTTTTACAAAATGCCAAACTTGCAAACGTTTGCTTTCAAAAAAATGCAAGGTTTGTATGGGTTTTCTACCCGGTGGTAATTCATCGATTATCGAAACATCCAAATCACCATACAAACTCATAGCTAACGTTCTTGGAATAGGGGTGGCGGTCATTACTAAAACGTGAGGAGGTAAACTGTTTTTTTTCCACATTTTTGATCGCTGTTCTACACCAAAACGATGTTGCTCATCAATAATAGATAAACCTAAATTTTTAAATTTCACTTTATCTTCTAACAAGGCGTGTGTACCTATAACTATATGAGTGGTTCCGTTTTCAAGTTCTTCATGAATTAACGTACGCTCTTTGGTTTTGGTTGATCCTGTTAAAAGCGCCACTTTAACACCTATTTTATCAGCCATTTCTTTAATACCAATAAAATGTTGATTTGCCAAAATCTCTGTCGGCGCCATTAAGCAAGCCTGAAAACCGTTATCTAAAGCCAATAACATACTCATAAAGCCTACTATAGTTTTACCCGCACCAACATCACCTTGTAATAAACGATTCATTTGCGCTTCGTGCGCCATATCGGTTCTAATTTCCTTAATAACACGTTTTTGCGCATTAGTTAATGGAAAAGGCAAATGGTTATGATAAAAATTATTGAAATAGTCGCCAACGTTTTCAAAAGCGAAGCCTTTTATTTTGTGCTTTCTTACTAAGTTTTTTGATAATAACTGCATTTGAATGAAGAACAATTCTTCAAACTTTAATCGAAATTGTGCTCTACTTAAAAGTTCGGCATTTTTTGGAAAATGGATATTAAAAAACGATTCGTTTTTAGGTAATAATCGCAATTCGTTGATTAAATTTTCGGGAAAAACTTCTTTAAATAAATGATGTGTTTCTATAAAAACCTGTTGCATCATTTTATTAATACTTTTGTTGGAAATGTTTTTTTTCTGAAGATTTTCAGTTGAAGGATAAACCGCCTGCATGGCAGATTTTAAACTTTTTTGATGTTCCTCAACAGTTTCCATTTCAGGATGAGGCATTGAAAAGGTTCCATTAAAATGATTAATCTTTCCAAAAACAACATAGGGTTCGTTTAATTTAATACTTTCTTGAATCCATTTAATACCTTGAAACCAAATGAGTTCCATTTGAGTACTGCCATCAGTAAAAATAGCTACTAAGCGCTTACCTCGTTTTTGTTCAACCGTTTTAATATGAATTATTTTACCAATAAGCTGAATTTCAGAACTCATGTTTGCAGATAACTCTGCTATTTTATAGTATTTTGTTCGATCTAAATATTTAAAAGGATAAAAGTTTATTAAATCTTTATAAGTAAAAATTTGCAACTCTTTTTTTAACACAGCAGCACGTTGCGGTCCAACGCCTTTAAGATATTCTATGGGAGTGTCTAAAATATTTTGCTGCATTTTTACTTTTTTGTAAAGTTAAAAGTATTTTGCGAAATTGAAAATTAGCACATCAAATTCCTATTAAATCATAAATTAATTTATATTTACAAGCAATTAACAATTATTTTATTTCTTATGAAAAAAATTATATTATTCTTTGGGCTTATTGCTACAATGACTGCTTGTAAAGACGATGCACCAACAGATGATAAACCAGCAGATTCTAAAGTAATAAACGTAAAAACGTTTGATAATGTAAAAGTTGCTTTTGGTGATGGCTTATCTCAAAGTGCTGAAGGAACATTTACATTTCCTGACAATTTAGACAATATTAAAACAGTTAAAATGTATATTAAAGATATTTGTCCAAATAAAGATTGTGACGAATGGGACAGATATGCAAATATTTATGTGAAAGATAAAACAACAGGTGTTTTCTATGAAATGGGGCGTTTTATTAATCCTTATTGGGTGGGTAATGAAAAATTAGAGCGCGGTTATGAAATTGATGTTACCGATTTTAAATCACTTTTAAGTGGTAAAACCGAACTTAAAATTTATACAGAAACTTGGAATGCAAAAGGAAGAAAGTACAGTGTAGAGTTTGATTTTGAAAAAGGAACTCCTGACTTTAAATATTCTGCGGTAATCCCTGTTTTTCAATACAATAAATCGTCTATAGATGGTGTGCCTTATGGAACTTCTTTTGATACCAATGTATTTGATTTAACGCAGTCTGTAAAAATACCAAGTAATGCAGAGGTAGCTTATTTTAGAACCATTATTTCGGGATGGGGACATGCTACTCCAAACGATAAAGAAGGAAATCGTCCTTGTGCAGAGTGGTGTTATAGAACACATCACATTAATATAAATGGTACGCAAACTTATGCACATGAATTAAAAGGAATGAGTTGTGCACAAAATCCTGTTAACAATCAAGCTCCAGGAAATTGGAAACCAGATAGAGCAGGTTGGTGTCCTGGAATGGTAGTACCAGCTCGTTTTGATAATATCTCTAAAAATCTATTCGGAAGCACTGTTAATTTTGAATATAAGTTTGAAGATTGGGTACGTGATGATGTTAAAGATAATAATGCATTTTACGCTATTTCAACTTTTATGGTAGTTAAAAGTAATACAGCAATTAGTTTGTAATTGTTTTTCAGATAACAAAAAAGGCTTTCAGTTTTGAAAGCCTTTTTTATTTTAAAATTTGGTTTGTATGTTCTTTGGTTTTTACCTTTTCAATGATATTTTCAATCACACCTTTTTCATCAATAATAAAAGTTGTTCTGTGAATACCATCAAATTCTCTTCCCATAAATTTCTTAGGTCCCCATACACCATACGCATTAATAACTGTTTTATCTTCATCAGCAATCAATGGGTATTGTAAATTATTTTTGAAAGCAAAATTAAGTTGTCTTTTTTGCGAATCGGCACTAACACCTATTACTTGGTAATTATTTGTTAAAAAACGATCTATATTATTTTGCAAATCACAAGCTTCTGCCGTACATCCTGGAGTAGATGCTTTGGGATAAAAAAACAAGACTACTTTTTTGCCTTTATAATCAGATAGTTTAATCATATTTCCGTTTTGATCTACTCCTTCAAAAAAAGGAGCTTTATCACCAATTTTTAATGTTGTCATAATTTCGTTATTTTTGTAAAGCTACAATCTAATAATAAAATGACCAAAAAACAAAAAGCGCAATATGTAATTGATACTTTAGAAATGTTGTATCCTGATGTGCCTATTCCTTTAGATCATAAAGATCCGTATACCTTATTAATAGCCGTTTTGCTTTCTGCGCAATGTACCGATGTTCGTGTAAATCAAATTACACCAAAATTATTTGCTATGGCTGATAATCCGTATGATATGGTTAAATTATCCATTGAAGAAATTGCAGATATTATTCGTCCATGTGGCTTATCTCCTATGAAATCGAAAGGAATTTACGGATTAAGTAAAATGTTAATTGAGCAATATAATGGCGAAGTTCCTGCCAATATACAAGCATTAGAATCTTTTCCGGCTGTTGGTCACAAAACAGCATCAGTAGTTATGGCGCAAGCTTTTGATATTCCCGCTTTTCCTGTAGATACACACATTCATAGAATTATGTATCGATGGAATTTAAGTTCGGGCAAAAGCGTAGAACAAACCGAAAAAGATGCTAAATTATTGTTTCCTGAAGATAAATGGAACAAATTGCATTTGCAAATGGTGTGGTATGGTCGAGAATATTCACCTGCAAGAGGATGGAAATTAGAAAAAGACATCATTACTAAAACCATTGGAACAAAGAAAATGATTGCCGATTTACTTAAAAACAACAAACAATAAAAAAAAGGAACTTTTTAAAGTTCCTTTTTAGTTTTGAAAAGTTATGAAATTAAATTTTCCCTTTTGTACAGCCTTAGTACTTTTTGAATAGTTAAGAATAAATTGTATTGTACTATTTTTTGGCATTAAGGGTGATTGTTTTTTGTTGTTGCTTTTGTAATTTTTTATCATATAATTTTTTATTTATAATGATAACGCAACATTGTGTATAATATTGTTAGTCGTTTAAAATAATTTGCTTTTTATCAATCATTTTACGCAAATTTATAATGGCATAGCGCATTCTACCTAAAGCGGTATTAATACTTATATTATTCATTTCTGCAATTTCTTTAAAACTTAAATCATCATAAAGACGTAAACGAATTATTTCTTGCTGATCTTGAGGTAGTTTTGCAATTAAACAATGCAAATCATCTTCAATTTGATTTGAAATCAATTGATTTTCAATATTTAAACCAGTATCCAAAATTCTACTAAAAATAGAAAATTCTTCGTGATCGCGTTGAAAAGTGACTTTGTTTTGTTTTCTAAAGTGATCAATAATTAAGTTATGAGAAATGCGCATTACCCAAGGTAAAAATTTGCCTTCTTCGTTATAATTTTGTTTTTTAATGGTATTTATTACCTTAATAAAAGTTTCTTGAAAAATATCATCAGATAAATCTCTATCTTTTATTTTAGAAAATATAAAACTGTATATCCGAGATTTATGGCGCTCTATTAATTGCGCTAAAGCCCACTCATTTCCAGAAGCGTATTCACTTACTAATACTGCATCTGGCAAAGTTTCTTTTGCCATCTTACTTATTTTTTAGGTTTTTACTATAAGTACAGATGTTTAATAGGCTTTTGTTTAAAGTTTGTAAAACAAATATATAAAAAAAACTTTCTTAAAAAAAACTTAAAGAAATTTTATTGTTAAATAACGCTTTTTTATGTTTTTCATTTCAATAATCTTCATTTAATAATTTGTAAATTTGTAGTTATTTTATAAAAAATGAAAAAAATAGATTTTTCTAAAATCAATCCTAAGCAAAATATCATCATAAAAGGGGCGCATCTTCATAATTTAAAAAATTTAGATGTTGTTATTCCTCGCAATAAAATGGTTGTAATCACTGGTTTATCGGGCTCTGGTAAATCAAGTTTGGCTTTTGATACACTATATGCCGAAGGTCAGCGCCGTTATGTTGAAAGTTTATCTTCATACGCTCGTCAGTTTTTAGGCAGAATTAATAAACCTAAAGTTGAATATATTAAAGGTATCGCTCCTGCTGTGGCAATTGAGCAAAAAGTAAACACTACAAATGCACGGTCAACCGTTGGTACTTCTACAGAAATTTACGATTATCTTAAATTGTTGTACGCGCGTATTGGCAAAACTTTTTCGCCTATTTCTGGTAACGAAGTAAAAAAACACACAGTAACTGATGTTATTGATGCTGTAAAAACTTTTGAAGAAGAATCAAAATGGTTGTTGTTGGCACCTTTATATGATTTAGATGGTAGAACGGTTATTGATCAATTAAAAATAGCGTTGCAGCAAGGTTTTGCCCGATTATTTTATAAAAACGAAACCAAAAGAATTGATGATTTTATTGATGAATTTTCGTCGAAAAAAATCGCAACAAAAGATATTCAATTAATTATTGATCGTTTGGTGGTTCGCCACGATGAAGATTTTTACAATCGATTATCAGATGCTGTAGATACTGCTTTTTTTGAAGGAAAAGGCGTTTTATATCTTTATGAATTAGGTACAGGAAATCAGTTAGAATTTAATAATAAATTTGAATTAGACGGAATTACGTTTTTAGAACCTAACATTCATTTATTCAGTTTTAACAACCCATACGGTGCTTGTCCTAAATGCGATGGTTTTGGAACCACAATAGGAATTGATGAAGATTTAGTGGTACCAAACACCGCTTTATCGGTTTATGAAAACGCAATCTATCCTTGGCGTGGCGAAAGTATGTCGTGGTATCGCGATCAATTGGTTAACAATTCACATAAATTTAATTTCCCTATTCACAAGCCTTATTTTGAGCTTAGTAATGACCAAAAACAATTAATTTGGGAAGGAAATACGCATTTTATCGGATTAAATGATTTCTTTAAAGAATTAGAAGAAAACAATTACAAAATTCAAAATAGAGTTTTATTATCTCGTTACCGAGGAAAAACAAAATGTGCCGCATGTCAAGGAAAACGCTTACGTGCCGAGGCTAATTATGTTAAAATTGATGCAAAAACAATTTCTGATTTAGTTGATTTACCAATTAATGAACTGCGTGATTTCTTTAAACAAATTACACTAAATGAATTTGAAGAAAAAGTAGCCAAGCGTTTATTGCTTGAAATTAACAATCGTTTGCAGTTTTTAAGCGATGTTGGTTTAGATTATTTAACCATTAACCGTAAATCGTCTACACTTTCTGGTGGTGAATCGCAGCGTATTAATCTGGCTACCTCTTTAGGTAGTAGTTTGGTTGGGTCGATGTATATTTTAGACGAACCAAGTATTGGTTTGCATTCCAGAGACTCTGAAAAACTAATTGAAGTTTTAAAAAACCTGCGAAATTTAGGAAATACCGTCATTGTTGTTGAACACGATGAAGATGTTATGAAAGCTGCTGACGAAATTATAGATATTGGTCCAGAAGCAGGTGTTTTAGGCGGAGAATTAGTAGCGCAAGGCACTTATAACGAAATTTTAAAGGCAGATACCTTAACAGGTAAATATTTAAGTGGCACTTTGTCAATTGAGGTTCCTAAAAAACGACGTGTTGTTAAAAACTTTGTCGAAATTAAAGGTGCTAGAGAAAACAATTTAAAAAACATAGATGTTGTTTTTCCTTTAGATTGCTTAACTATGGTAACAGGTGTTTCGGGCAGTGGAAAATCAACCTTAGTTAAAAAAATACTTTATCCTGCATTAGAAAAACAATTAACAGGCGTTAGTGAAAAAGTGGGACAATTTAATGAATTAACAGGCTCTTATTCGCATATAAAACATATCGAATATGTAGATCAAAACCCAATTGGTAAAAGTTCTCGTTCAAATCCTATCTCATACATTAAAGCGTATGATGATATTCGCGATTTATTTTCTAAACAAAAATTGTCTAAAAATAGAAATTATCAACCAAAACATTTTTCGTTTAATGTTGAAGGCGGTCGATGCGAAGTTTGTAAAGGCGATGGTACGGTAACTATTGAAATGCAATTTATGGCCGATGTACATTTAGAATGTGAAGTTTGTAAAGGCAAACGATTTAAAAAAGAGATTTTAGAAGTACAGTTTGAGGGTAAAAACATTTACGATGTTTTAAACTTAACAGTAGACCAAGCAATGGACTTTTTTACTTTACACAAGCAAGATAAAATTGCTCAAAAAATTCAGCCCTTGCAAGATGTTGGTTTGGGATATGTAGCATTGGGGCAATCATCATCAACTTTATCGGGTGGAGAAGCACAACGTGTAAAATTAGCCACTTTTTTAGGAAAAGGAGCCGTAAAAGAACGCGCCTTGTTTATATTTGATGAACCCACTACAGGATTGCATTTTAACGATATTAAAAAATTATTACAATCTTTTCAGGCGCTAATTGAAAAAGGACATTCTATTATTGTTATTGAACACAATTTAGACATGGTTAAATGTGCCGATTATGTTATTGACATTGGTCCTGATGGTGGTAAAAATGGCGGAACAGTTGTTGCCATAGGAACACCAGAAGAAATCGTAAAAAATAAAAAATCAATTACTGGTTTTTATTTAAAAGAAAAACTATAAAAATAAAAGCTAGTATTTACTAGCTTTTATTTTTATAGAAATTAACTTTTAAAATTTATCAAATCGCTTATATTTGCTATTCTAGTTAACTAAATAATGAAAAATATATATTTACCCCTAATTTTATTAGGGTTGGTAATGACATCTTGTGATAAAAACTTTGATATTGCGCAAGTTGTAAGAAAAAGAAGCGAGCTTTTAAAGAAAGAAAGTATAATACCTGAAGCAGATCCAAATTCTTTTGATGTAAAATTTAATCCTGTATCACCAAAATATAAATTAGAAACAAGAGAAATTGTTGAAACTTTTTACCACAACCGTATTAATAGAGGTGGTTTTTGGGGACAGTTTCTTGTTGCTAAAAATGGTGAGATTATTTACGAAGATTATCAGGGATATTCAAATTATCAAACAAAAGATAAAATAAACGATTCAACACCAATGCACGTAGCATCGGTTGGTAAAGTTTTTACAGGTGTAACTGTTTTACGTTTAATCAACAACAAAAAAATAGCTTTAGATCAAAAAGTAAATACCATTTTACCAGATTTTCCTTATGATGATATTACAGTTCGTTTATTATTAAATCATCGTTCTGGTTTGCCTTATTATGGTCATTTTACAGCAAAAAATAATATTTGGGACACTAAAAAAACAATCACCAATAAAGATGTTTTAGAGTTACTTGAAACTAAAAATATCAAGTTAGATTTTAAACCCAATACTAAATTTACTTATTCTAACACTAATTATGTTGTTTTGGCTTTAATTGTTGAGAAAATTACAGAAAAATCTTTTCAAGAAGCTATGAAAGAACTTGTTTTAGATCCTTTAAAAATGAACAATACTTTTGTGTTAGATAATCTAGAAAACAAAGATAAAATTACACAATCTTATCATGCTAATAATGCAAAAATGCATTGGGATTATTTGGATGGAACGTATGGTGATAAAAATATTTATACTACAGCGCGTGACATGCTAAAGCTTGATAAAGCTTTATACTCTGATAATTTTATTAGTAAAACGCTTAAGGATGAAATGTACAAAGGTTATTCTTATGAAAGATCGGGTGCTAATAATTACGGTTTGGCTATTAGAATGGTTGAACCTAAAAATAATGAAGGCAATTTGTATACCTTTCATAATGGATGGTGGCGTGGTAACAGAACATCATATGTAACCTTAAGAAAAGACACTATTACCATTATTTGCTTCAACAACCATAATTCGCAATTAGCTTATAAAACAAAAGAGTTGGCTCCTAGATTAGGTAATTATCCTTTTATTGAAATTAACGATTAATACAAAGCGACGCATGTCGCTTTTTTTTGAATATTATATGAAAAAAATACTACTTTTTTTAACATCATTGGTCATTTTATCGTGTGCTAGTCACGATAAGCATAATAAACACTACTATAAAAAGATAGAGCCTAAAAATTTAAAGAAAGATGTTGCGTATGTTAAGAAGAAACTTACCAAAATGCATCCTGATTTATATTGGTATATTTCGAAAGAAAATTTAGATAAAAAGTTTGATAGTTTAGCCAATAGCTTAAATCAGCCTTTAACACCAAATGAATTTTTCTTAAAGATAAGTCCTGTTGTAGCATCTTTTCATCAAGGACATATGAGCATGAGTATGTATTCGTTAACATCGCCAGATTCTTTAAAAAAGAAATACAAAAAATCTACCAATCCGTTAGAGAATTTGGAGTATGAGTATCTAGAAAACAGACTTTTTATTAAAAGAAATAAATCTGATAAAGACTCATTATTACAAGTAGGAACAGAAATTCTTGATATTAATGGTCTTTCACCCCAAAAATTGTATGCTAAATACAGAAAAACATTTACATCTGATGGATACAATCAAACAGCAATTCCTAAATTTTTTGCACGTAGAGCAAACAGCTTTTATATTAGCGAGTTAGGTTTTGTTGACAGTGTAAAACTAAATGTAACTTGTGCTGACACAGCTTTTTACTACACTTTAAAGCGAACGTTTAAAAAAGGAAAAGAAGTTACTCTTAACAAAGAAAAAGAGTCTAAAAATACTCAAACAGATACAATTCAGAAACTTACTAAAAAAGAAGAAAAGCTCAAAAAAGAAGCTTTAAATAAGAAACAAAAAAGCGAATATCGTAAAAAAGAATGGTATGGTTATGATGCCAAAACAAAGCTTTTTTCAAAAGAAGTAAGTTATCCAGTATCACAAGATAGCACTATTGCTGTATTAAAAATCCGCGACTTTGTTGAAGGAAAAGTAAAAGTATACGATACTATTTTTTCTGAATTTAAAAAGAACAATGTTCAAAACTTAATTATTGATTTAAGAGGAAACCCTGGTGGAAGAATTAATGATGTTTATAGATTATCGCAGTATTTAAATGATAGCAAATTTGCTTTTACACAACCAGCTACTATTACCAATAGAACCACATTTTTTAATGCTTTTAAAGGAAGAAGCGTTGTTGAAAAAGTATTTGCAGCGCCATTCTTAAGTATTTATGCAACTGTTAGGGGAATTTCGGCCAAAAGAGATGAGAACAATGTTCTAAAACTTCCTCTACAATCGTCTAAATATAAAGAACCTAAGTCGTTAAATTATAAAAATAAAATATACGTAATTACTGATGGAATGACATTTTCAGCTGCAGCTTTAATTTCATCGCATTTAAAAGGTAGAAACAGAGCTTTCTTTGTAGGAGATGAAACGGGTGGAACTTTTAACGGAACTGTTGCTGGTATAATGCCTGTGGTAAAATTACCAAATTCTAAACTTAAAGTTCGTATTGGCTTAATGACGATTAAACCTTTTGAGCAAACCACCGAAGAAGGTTTTGGAGTGAAGCCAGATGTACAAATTAAACCAACTATTAAAGAATTTATTGACGGTACTGACCCTGAATTAAATTGGATTTTACAAGATATTAACCAACAAAAAATGTTGAACAATTAAATTTTTAAAACGTTATTTAAATAAACAAAGAGCCTAATTAGGCTCTTTGTTTATTTAAATATGAATATACTTTATTTCGTTTTCGTAAGAGCGTATACCTCCATTTTTTAAAACAACTAACAAGCGTCCTTCATCACTCCATCTAGCTGCTTCAATTTCTTCGCCCACAAAAAGTTCTAATTCATGTCCTTTTTCGTCATAAATAAATAAAATTTGACCATGAATTTTAAAATTGTCTGATTTTCTAAAGTTTTCTGTAAATACCATTTCTAATTATTTTTATAGTAAAAATACAAAATGTTTTTATGATTATATCATTTACTATTTATTTTATTTATACAATTATAAGTAGTAATTTTGGTAATTAATTGATACATTTTAAACTATGTCAGACGATAAAAAAGTAATTTTTTCAATGTCGAAAGTAAGTAAAACTTACTCTTCAACAAATAAAACTGTTTTAAAAGATATTTATTTAAGTTTTTTTTACGGAGCTAAAATTGGTATTTTAGGTTTAAACGGTTCCGGAAAATCTTCTTTATTAAAAATTATTGCAGGTATTGATAAAAATTACCAAGGTGATGTTGTTTTTGCACCAGGTTATACCGTTGGTTATTTAGAACAAGAACCTCAGCTTGATGATACTAAAACAGTTATTGAAGTTGTGCGTGAAGGAATGGCAGAAACAGTTGCTATTCTTGATGAGTTCAACCAAATTAATGATATGTTTGGTTTGCCTGAGGTATATGAAGATGCTGATAAAATGCAGAAATTAATGGATCGCCAGGCTGAACTACAAGATAAGATTGATGCTGTTGGTGGTTGGGAATTAGATAATAAGTTAGAAGTTGCAATGGATGCGCTTCGTTGTCCTGAATCAGATACTCCTATTTCCGTTTTATCAGGAGGTGAACGTCGTCGTGTAGCTTTGTGTAGATTATTATTGCAAGAACCAGATGTTTTGTTGTTAGATGAGCCTACCAACCACTTAGATGCTGAATCGGTTCATTGGTTAGAACAACATTTGCAACAATATAAAGGAACCATTATTGCTGTAACGCACGACCGTTATTTCTTAGATAATGTAGCAGGATGGATTTTAGAATTAGATAGAGGAGAAGGTATTCCATGGAAAGGAAACTATTCTTCTTGGTTAGATCAAAAATCTAGTAGAATGGCTTTAGAAGAAAAAGTAGCTTCTAAACGTCGTAAAAACTTAGAACGCGAGTTAGATTGGGTTCGTCAAGGAGCAAAAGGTCGTCAAACAAAACAAAAAGCGCGTCTTCAAAATTATGATCGATTATTAAATGAAGATCAAAAACAATTAGAAGAAAAACTAGAAATTTATATTCCAAACGGACCTCGTTTAGGAACTAATGTAATTGAAGCTAAACACGTAGCAAAATCATTTGGAGACAAATTGTTGTATGACGATTTAAATTTCACTTTACCACAAGCAGGTATCGTTGGTATTATTGGTCCAAATGGTGCAGGTAAATCTACTATTTTCCGCATGATTATGGATGAACAAAAAGCCGACGGAGGTGAATTTGTAGTAGGGGATACTGTTAAAATTGCTTATGTAGATCAATCACATGCAAATATAGATACTGAAAAATCAATCTATGAAAACTTTGCCGATGGTCAAGAATTAATCATGATGGGTGGTCGTCAAGTAAATGCGCGTGCTTATTTATCTAGATTTAATTTTGGAGGATCGGATCAAAATAAAAAAGTTTCAACTTTATCTGGTGGTGAGCGTAACCGTTTGCATTTAGCAATGACTTTGAAAGAAGAAGGAAACGTTTTGTTATTAGATGAGCCTACGAATGATTTGGATATTAATACATTACGAGCTTTAGAGGAAGGTTTAGAGAACTTTGCTGGTTGTGCTGTAATTATTTCTCACGATCGTTGGTTTTTAGATAGAGTTTGTACGCATATTTTGGCTTTTGAAGGTGATTCTCAAGTATATTTCTTTGAAGGATCTTTCTCTGAATACGAAGAAAATCGTAAAAAACGAATTGGTGATATTGCGCCAACAAGAATTAAATACAAGAAATTAGTTAGATAATAAACAAAAAAGCTCTCAATAATTTGAGAGCTTTTTATTTACACTATTTCTTTAATTTCTTTTAAAATTCTTTCGGCTAAATCGTCAGCATTTTTTTGAGAAGGTGCTTCTGTATAAATACGTATAATAGGCTCGGTGTTTGATTTTCTTAAATGTACCCAGCTATCTGCAAAATCAATTTTTACACCATCAATAGTACTTACTTTTTCTGTAGCATATTTTTGCTTCATTTCCTCTAAAATTGCATCAACATTAATTTCGGGTGTCAATTCAATTTTATTTTTACTCATAAAGTACGCAGGATATGAATCGCGTAAGCTTGCAACATCTAAATCTTGATTAGCTAAATGTGTTAAAAATAAAGCGACACCTACCAAAGAATCTCTTCCATAATGTAATTCCGGATAAATAATTCCACCATTACCTTCACCACCAATTACAGCGTTATTTTTCTTCATTAACTCAACCACATTTACTTCGCCAACAGCCGATGCTTCGTACATTCCATTATGTTTTTCAGTAACATCTCTCAAAGCTCTTGAAGACGACATATTTGAAACCGTATTACCAGGCGTTTTACTTAAAACATAATCGGCAACTGCTACTAAGGTATACTCTTCACCAAACATTTCGCCATTATTGCTAATAAAAGCTAAACGATCAACATCTGGATCTACTACAATACCAAAATCAGCGTTTTCTTTAACAACTAATTCGCAAATATCGGTTAGATGCTCTTTTAAAGGTTCTGGATTGTGAGGGAAATGTCCGTTTGGTTCACAGTACAATTCAACCACTTCAACTCCCATCCTTTTTAGTAAAGCCGGAATTACAATTCCTCCCGATGAATTTACACCATCAACTACTACTTTAAAGTTTTTCTTTTTAACAGATTCAGCATCAACTAGTTTTAAATTTAAAACTTCCTCAATATGACGATCCATATAATCGGTTATTTCAGTAATGGTTCCTAACGAATCAACATCAGCAAAATTGAAATCATCTGATTCTGCAATTTCTAAAATAACAGCACCATCAGCACCACTTAAAAATTCACCTTTATTGTTTAATAATTTTAAAGCATTCCATTGTTTAGGGTTGTGTGATGCTGTTAAAATAATACCACCATCGGCTTTTTCCATCGGCACAGCAACTTCAACTGTAGGTGTGGTAGACAAGCCTAAATCAATCACATTAATGCCCAAACCTACTAAAGTTTGCATTACTAACTGATGAATCATTGGACCAGAAATACGAGCATCACGACCAATAACTACTGTTAAATTTTCTTTGTTTAAACTCTTTTTTAAGAAAGTTCCATAAGCCGATGCAAATTTTACTGCATCAATAGGAGTTAGATTATCGCCAACAATACCACCAATTGTTCCTCTAATTCCTGAAATCGATTTTATTAAGGTCATTTAATTTATTTTTTACTTAAAACAAATATAAAGAATGATTATCTTAGATGTACAATCTTTGAGTTATTTTTACGATATGAATTTTCTAGCACATATTTTTCTTTCTGGAGAAAACAAGCGCATTCAAATTGGTAATTTTATGGGCGATGGTATTCGTGGCAAAGATTATCTGCATTTTCATACAGACATTCAAATTGGTGTTCTTTTGCATCGATCAATTGATAGTTTTACCGATTTTCATCCTGTTTTTAGAGAATCAAAACATCGATTAATACCTAAATACAATCATTTTTCGGGTATCATAACAGATATGTTTTACGATCATTTTTTGGCAAAAGAATGGCATTTGTATCACAATGAAAGTTTAAGCAATTTTGTGCAAGCATTTTATCAAAATTTAGAAGAGCACAAAGCAGAATTAAACATTAAAACGCGAAATTTATTGCCGTATATGAAACAGCAGAATTGGTTAGAACGTTATGCTAATTTGGTTGATTTACAACAAATTTTAAAGCAAATGGATCAACGTTTTTCTTTTCCTTCAAATATGAATGAAGCAGTTGAGGATTTATACGAACATTACGATGCTTTTCAACGTGAGTTTCATTTGTTTTTTAAAGATTTAATGGTTCATGCTGAATCAGAAAAAAAACGAATTACAAAAGAGTTTGAAAAATAGTTTTTTATTAGTTCTCTGCGTTTTATTTTTGTGCTATGGATGAAAAAAACACACAAAAGAAACCCAAAAAGTTTTTTAGGACATTTAGATACTTAGAAGGTGTCTTGTATTTGCTTAAAACCATCATATCTGAACGTCAGTTTTTATATGTTTCTTGTGTTTTGGTTGGTGTTTCATCTGCATTAGCAGTAATTCTTTTAAAAACATTTGCTCATTCGGTATTTGAGTTTGTAACCTATATTGATACTTTATTAAAACTACCTTTTTCTAATAGTATTTTACCTGTAGTTGGTATTTTACTGACCGTTTTTGTGGTAAAAAAGTTTCTTGATGGATCAATAGAAAAAGGTACTAGTCAAATTATGATTGCGGTTGCCAAGCGTTCAGGTTACATGCCACGTAAACAAATGTACGCGCAAATCATAACAAGTTCGTTAACCGTTGGTATGGGAGGTTCTGCCGGATTAGAATCGCCAATTACCATTACAGGTGCCGCTTTTGGTTCTAATTTTGCGCAAAATTTTCGGTTTAATTATAAAGATCGTACTTTATTATTGGCCTGTGGTGTAGCATCAGGGATAGCTGCGGCTTTTAATGCGCCAATTGCAGGTGTTTTGTTTGCTATTGAAGTTATTCTGGCAGATATGAGCGTTTCGGCATTTATTCCATTAATGATTTCATCTGCAACAGGAGCCATTGTATCAGGAGTGGTTTTAAAAGAGAACATCATTCTTAATTTTAAAGAACAATTTACCTTTAACTATAGCAATACTTTTTATTATGTTTTTTTAGGAATTGCTGCAGGTGTTTTTGCTTTGTATCATGCCCGAATGTTTCGTAGAGTTGAAGAATACGCATCTAAATTGCCATTTAAAACGTACAATAAAGCACTTGTTGGAGCAGGTTTGTTAGCGGTGCTTATCTTTTTGTTTCCAACGCTTTTTGGTGAAGGATATGAAAGTATTAAAGCCCTAGCAAATAACAAGGCTAGTACTATTTTAGATAATTCTCTTATTGAAAAATTTAACGATAATAAATGGGTTGTTTTAGCGTTTGTTACCGCTACTTTATTTATTAAAAGTGTTGCAACTGGTTTAACTTTAGGTTCTGGAGGAAACGGTGGTAATTTTGCACCCGCACTTTTTGCAGGATCATATTTAGGTTATAGCGTAGCTAAGTTTTTTGAGTTAATTGGTGTTAAAGATTTGCCTATAAATAATTTTACTGTTGTTGGTATGGCAGGTGTGTTAAGTGGTTTATTTCATGCACCATTAACAGCTATTTTCTTAATTGCTGAAATTACAGGTGGTTACGGATTAATGATTCCTTTGTTAATTGTATCTTCTATTAGTTTTGCAATTTCTAAGCATTACGATAAATATTCAATGGATATTTTTACTATTGCCGATAAAGGTTGGGTTTTTACATCAGATAAAGACAAAAACATTCTTAATAAAATTGAACTTCACAATATTTATAATAATAAGGTAACCACCGTTACTTTAAACGATACTTTGTTTGATGTAAGGGCTATTTTTGTTGAAACCACTCAAAATTTTATTCCTGTTATTAATGATGAAAAGCACATAATAGGCATTATTTATTCGAATGATATTAGGCATTTATTGTTCAGCGATTTTAAATTAAGAGCTACAAACATTGAGCAAGAAATGAAAGAAGCTTTTACCGTTTCGTTATCTGAAAATACGGGGAATGCTATAAAAATAATGGAAGATCATGATTTAAAAGAAGTTCTATTAACACAAAATAATGTTTTAGTAGGATATGTTACCAAAGTGAAAATTTTAGAAATGTATCGCGAATATCTAAAAAGTTTAAGGATTGAGTAAATGGAATAGATATGAAAGATGATGTTTATATTTTAGATTGTTTTGAAATTGAAGATTTTGAAGCTCAGTTGCTTATTTTTATAGAACATTATAAAATTGAACTAAAAGAGCAAAAAACAAATGTCTTAAGTTTTAAAGAACTTGTCGAGCTAATTTTAAGTAGCATTAACTCTGAAGAATCTTCTGATTGTACCTTTCAACATATTTTTTATAAATTAAGAAGCAGTATTCAAAAACATACAAAATTCACTAAAGAAATTACTCCAGAAACTAAACTTGTAGATATATTTCCAAGAAAAAGACGAAGAACAGAACTTTTAAAAATAGAGCGTGATTTAGGTTTTAAATTAAATATATTACAACCTAAAAAATGGATTATTAAAACACTTTATGTCTTATTTTGTATTTCAATACTTCTTTTGTTTATTCATTATTTATTAGGATTTTTATCTTTACTATCTGTTGTCCTTTCGTTTATACTTGTTAATAAGTACGGAAAAGATTTTAAAGGAACAACCATTAGAGATTTAATCAATAAAAGTTCTATTGAAAATTATAATAGTTTTAAAAAGAATAAAGAAACTATTAATAAAAGCGAATTTAAGCAAGTTATATATAATTGGTTTGAAGAATATACAGGATATAGTAAAGATAAACTTGAAAAAATTCAGTTCTCTTAAACTTTTTACCAAAGCTTTAATATCTTAAAAACAAAGCAATTCGTATATTTGCACTTTGAATTTTTCTATGCAAAATACCGAAGAAAATATCGAAGTATTGGGCGCTCGCGTTCATAACTTAAAAAATATAGATGTTACCATTCCACGTGAAAAACTGGTTGTAATTACGGGTTTATCGGGCTCCGGCAAATCATCCCTAGCTTTTGATACTATTTATGCCGAAGGACAACGTAGATACATTGAAACCTTTGCTTCTTACGCAAGACAATTTTTAGGTGGTTTAGAACGCCCAGATGTTGATAAAATCGAAGGTTTATCGCCTGTAATTGCTATTGAGCAAAAAACGGTGAACAAAAATCCGCGTTCAACGGTTGGTACCATTACAGAAATTTATGATTTTATTCGTTTGTTGTACGCACGTGCCTCTGATGCATATTCGTATGAAACGGGCGAAAAAATGATCAGTTATTCTGATGAGCAAATTCAAGAATTAATTTCAGAAAATTACAACAATCAGCGTTTAAATATTTTATCGCCTGTAATTCGCTCACGTAAAGGACATTATCGCGAATTATTTGAACAAATTGCAAAGCAAGGTTTTGTGAAAGTTCGAGTTGATGGTGAAATTCGTGATATTGTTTCGGGTATGAAATTAGATCGTTACAAAACACACGATATCGAAATTGTAATTGATCGTTTGGCAATTGATGATACAGAAGAAACGCAAAAACGTTTAACAGAAAGTATTAAAACAGCCATGTATCACGGCGATGATATTTTAATGGTAATTCCGCATGAAGAGCAAACACCTCGTTTTTTCAGTCGTCATTTAATGTGTCCAACTTCGGGCATTTCGTATCCAATTCCAGAACCTAACAGTTTTTCGTTCAACTCACCAAAAGGAGCTTGCCCTGTTTGTAATGGTTTGGGAGCAATACATGAAATCAACCTGAAAAAAATCATTACAAATGATGAACTTTCTATAAAAGCAGGTGGAATTGTGCCTATTGGCGAATATAAAAACACTTGGTTTTTTAAACAATTAGAGGTTATTGCACAACGCTATAATTTTAAATTAACCGATGCTATTAAAGACATTCCTGCAGATGCAATGGAGGTGATTTTAAACGGAGGTAAGGAAAGTTTTGCGATTGAGTCTAAGGTTTTAGGAATAACCAAAGATTATAAAATTGATTTTGAAGGAATTTCAAATTTCATAAAAAGTCAGTATGAGGATGCGCCAACATCATCTATCAAACGTTGGGCTAACGATTTTATGGATGAAATTATTTGTCCAGAATGCAACGGTTCTCGCTTGAGAAAAGAATCACTTTTCTTTAAAATAAACGATTTAAATATAGGCGAATTATCGTCAATGGATTTAGATCAGTTGGCTGTTTGGGTTGATGATTTACCAAAGCATATAAGTGAAAAACAAGCAGTTATTGCATCAGAAGTCATCAAAGAAATTACCACGCGTTTATCGTTTTTATTAGATGTTGGATTGAATTATTTAACCTTAAATAGATCTTCTAAAACATTATCGGGCGGCGAGGCACAACGTATTCGTTTGGCTACACAAATTGGTTCTCAATTAGTGGGCGTTTTGTATATTTTAGATGAGCCAAGTATTGGATTGCATCAACGTGATAACGAACGATTAATTCATTCTTTAAAGCAATTACGTGATGTTGGTAACTCGGTTCTAGTGGTAGAGCACGACAAAGATATGATTGAAGAGGCTGATTATGTAATTGATATTGGTCCTAAAGCGGGTGCTAATGGCGGTGAAATCATCAGTGCATCTACACCCAAAAAACTTTTAGAGAGCAATACTATTACAGCTCAGTATTTAAACGGTAAACTTGAAATTCCTGTACCTTCTAAAAGACGAGAAGGAAATGGTAAAACAATAAAATTAAAAGGTGCTAAAGGCAACAATCTTAAAAATGTAACTGTCGATTTTCCTTTAGGAACGCTCATCGGTGTTACGGGAGTATCCGGTTCTGGTAAATCAACCCTTATTAATGAAACGCTGTATCCTATTTTAAATGAGCACTTTTTTAACGCGCTAAAAGTGCCACAACCTTATGATAAAATTGAGGGGTTAGAACATATTGATAAAGTAATTGGTATCGATCAAAGTCCTATTGGGCGTACACCACGATCAAATCCAGCTACCTATACTGAGGTTTTTTCAGAAATTCGTACCTTATTTACCAAAACGCCCGAAGCCAGTATTCGTGGCTATAAACCAGGTCGTTTCAGTTTTAATGTAAAAGGCGGACGTTGTGAAACTTGCGAAGGATCAGGATTACGAACTATAGAAATGGGCTTTTTACCTGATGTTTATGTAGAATGTGAAACCTGTCAAGGCAAACGATTTAATCGTGAAACTTTAGAAATTCGATACAAAGGAAAATCAATTGCAGATATTTTAGATATGACCATTGATGAAAGTGTACCTTTTTTTGAGAATATTCCTAAAATTTATCGTAAATTAAAAACCATTCAAGATGTAGGTTTGGGATATTTAACCTTAGGGCAGCAAAGTACTACTTTATCGGGTGGCGAGGCGCAACGTATTAAATTAGCAACCGAATTATCTAAAAAAGATACAGGAAATACCTTTTATATTTTAGATGAACCTACAACTGGCTTGCATTTTGAAGATATTAGAGTGTTAATGGAAGTGCTTCAAAAATTGGTAGATAAGGGCAATACCGTTTTGGTTATTGAGCATAATTTAGATGTAATAAAAATGACCGATTATATTATTGATATCGGTCCAGAAGGTGGAAAAAATGGTGGCGAAGTTGTTGCTAAAGGAACACCAGAGCAAGTGGCAAAAAGCAAAAAAAGCCACACGGCACGATTTTTAAAGAAAGAATTAAAATAAAAAGTTATGAAAGACGATATTTTAGATGAAGAATCAAGAATAAAAGAAAGTTTTACCCAAAAATCATGGAACGAAATTAGATCGAATGATTCATGGGCAATTTTTAAAATTATGTCTGAATTTGTAAATGGATATGAAAAAATGGGGCGTATTGGTCCTTGTGTATCTATTTTTGGATCGGCACGTACTAAAAACGATAATCCGTATTATAAATTAGCCGAAGAAGTTGCTTTTAAGATAAGTAAAGCAGGTTACGGAGTAATTTCTGGCGGTGGTCCAGGTATTATGGAAGCTGCCAATAAAGGTGCGCATTTAGGCGGTGGCGCTTCGGTTGGTTTAAATATCGATTTGCCTTTTGAGCAACATTTTAATCCATACATTGATCACGATAAAAACTTACAATTCGATTATTTCTTTGTACGCAAAGTAATGTTTGTTAAATATTCGCAAGGTTTTGTGGTAATGCCTGGTGGTTTTGGAACTTTAGACGAATTGTTTGAGGCTATCACTTTAATTCAGACAAAGAAAATAGGTAAATTTCCTATTATTTTGGTTGGAACCGAGTTTTGGTCTGGTTTAATAGATTGGGTTAAAACCGTTTTAGTAACCAAATACGCAAACGTGTCACCAGAAGATATGAATTTGATAAAAATTGTTGATACTGCTGATGAAGTGGTTGAGATTATTGATAATTTTTATAAAAAGTACAATTTAAGTCCAAACTTTTAAATGATGAATCCGTTTTCAAAAGAAACGGATTTTTTTATGCTATTTACTAAGAAGTATCTATCTTTGAGTATCAATAGATCGTAGTTAATGAAAACCTTATTTTACAATATAAAAGAACTTTTTCAGGTTCGTGAAAACAATACTGCTATTTTAAAAGGAGCTGAAATGAAAGAGCTTCCTTCTATAAAAAATGCCTTTTTACTAATAGAAAATGACCGAATAATTGATTATGGTTCTATGGAGAATGTTCCAGAACTTTTTGATGAATCGGTTGATGTTTCTGGTAAAATGATTTTACCAACGTATATTGATAGTCACACGCATATTGTTTATGCGGGTAATCGTGAACAAGAATTTGTTGACCGTATCAACGGTTTAAGTTACGATGAAATTTATCAGCGCGGCGGTGGAATTCTAAATTCAGTAGAAAAATTGCGTCAAACTTCAGAAGAAGAATTGTATGCTGATGCTGCCAATCGTTTAGAAGAATTAATCGGGCAAGGTACGGGCGTTATTGAAATAAAATCGGGTTATGGCTTAAATTTAGAATCCGAGTTAAAAATGCTTCGCGTTATCAAACGTTTAAAAGACAATTATCCTGTTGAAATAAAAGCTACTTTTTTAGGAGCGCATGCAATACCACCAGAGTTTAAAGGAAATCAGTCTGGATTTGTAGATGAAATTTGCAATAAAATGATTCCTGAAATAGCTGCTTTAGGTTTAGCAAATTATGTAGATGCTTTTTTAGAAACCGGTTATTTTACGGTTGATGAAACTCGTAAAATTGTACAAGCAGCAGCTAAACATGGGTTAAAATCTAAAATACACGTTAATCAATTTACGGCTATTAATGGTATTGAAATGTGTGTTGAGGAAAATGTACTTTCGGTTGATCATTTAGAAGTTGTTTCAGAACACGATATTGAAGCACTTAAAAAAGGCAACACCATTCCAGTGGCTTTGCCTACATGTTCGTATTTTATATCCATTCCATACACACCTGCTCGCAATTTATTAAATGCCAATTTACCATTGGTCATCGCTTCTGATTACAATCCAGGAACAACGCCAAGTGGTAATATGAATTTTGTTATTGCAACTGCTTGTATCAAAATGAAGTTAACACCAGAAGAAGCTTTTAATGCCGCAACAATAAATGCTGCTTATGCTTTAGAAGTAGAAAAAGAGTATGGAAGTATTACAAAAGGTAAAAAAGCATCATTTATTATTACCAAACCGTTGCATTCAATATATGCCATTCCGTATAATTTTGGGAGCAATTTAATTGAAACGGTATATTTACAAGGTAGTAAACAAAAACACACCAGTAATTAGATTACTGGTGTGAAAAAAAATAGTTATGAAAAAGATTTTTATAATCGACTAATAATCGATATATATTTACCTATTACAAATTTAATAATAATAACTTAACAATCAATAACATAAAAAGTGGTTTTTTACACTTTGCAATAAATAAAAATTATAGTTGTTGATTTTTGGGGACTCGTGAAAAGTTATAAATGGAAAATTTAAGATACTTTAACAAAATTGAATTAGATACTATTTTATCTGTTCGTTTAGGTGAAACCAAATTAGGCGAAAAAGTAAAATACAATACCAAAAATTTAACCGATATTTCTGAGGTTCTTACCGATTTAGATTGCGATTACATTGTTTATGGTATTAAAGAATTTGTAGGTATTAAAGCTAATTTTGGAAAACCAGGAACAAAACATGCTTGGGATGTGTTTTTACCTACTTTTTTAAACATACAAAACAATACTTTTTTAAAAGGTAAGAAAATTGGAATATTAGGTTTTTTAGATTATTCACAATTTGATGAAGAACTATTAAATTTAAGTCCAAATTATGGAACCGATTTAGAACGATTAACGCAGATTGTGTCGTTAATAGATAAAGATGTTACTTACTTAAACACACTCATTCATAAATCGGGAAAAAAGCCAATTGTAATAGGAGGCGGACATAATAATGCGTACGGCAACATAAAAGGTTTGGCTTTAGCAAAAGGCGCAGCTGTAAATGTGGTTAATTTTGATGCACATACCGATTTTAGAGCTTTAGAAGGCAGACATAGTGGTAATGGGTTTTCATATGCTTTTAACGAAGGTTTTGTAAAAACGTACTGTGCTTTTGGCGTACATGAAAATTATTTAAACAAATACATGTTGCAACAATTCAAAGAACATTGGGATCAATTAAAAATGTTCACTTTTGATGAAATGAAAGTTCGTTTTGAAAAAGAATTTCGCAACAGTATTAACAATGCACATCGTTTAATTAAAAATACAACTTACGGAATCGAAATTGATATCGATGCAATTGAAAATACCGCAAGTAGCGCAATGACACCTTGTGGTTTCTCTTCAACAGAAGCCAGACAATTTGTTAGTTTAATGGCTAATCATTCCAATGCAAGTTATTTACATATTTGCGAAGGTTCTCCAAGTTTGTCAACACTTCCTGAAAATTTACTCGGAAAACTATATACGTATTTAGTATCCGATTTTATAAAAGCGCAAATAAATATTTTAAGGTAAATAAGCCAATTTATGCAATTATCAGTTATCATTCTTAACTACAATGTAAAGCACTTTTTAGAAGCTTGTATTAGCAGTGTACAAAAAGCAATTGCTACACTTGATGCTGAAATTATTGTGGTTGATAATGCATCAACAGATGGTTCTAAGGAAATGATGAAAGATGTGTTTCCTACTATTACTTATTTATATCAAACAACAAATGCAGGTTTTCCTAAAGGAAATAACATTGGTGTAACAAAAGCCAAAGGTAAATATATTTGTATTTTAAATCCTGATACTATTGTTGCTGGAAATACGTTTGAAGCTATTTTGAAACACATTACAACTTTACCAAATTTTGGTATTTTAGGATGTAAATTAATTGATGGTTCAGGTAATTTTTTACCCGAAAGTAAAAGAGGAATTCCTACACCTTGGGTTGCATTTACTAAAGTTACGGGATTATATAATGTTTTTCCAAAAATAAAGTTATTCAATCAGTATTACGCGCAAGATATTGATGAAAATGAAAACGGAAAAGTATCAATATTAGTTGGTGCTTTTATGTTTTTAGAAAAGCAATTGTATGAAAAAGTAGGTGGGTTTGATGAAGATTGCTTTATGTACTCAGATGATATCGATTTGTCGTACTTAAGTTTAAAAGAAGGAAAACAAAACTATTATTTTTCTGATGTTCGTTGTATTCATTTTAAAGGCGAAAGTACGTTGAAAGATGGAACTTATATGAAAAGGTTTAAAGAAGCCATGCAGTTTTTTTATAAAAAACACTTTAAGGTTTCGCCTTTCTTTAACGGAATGATGAATTTAGGGATTACTTTATTTGCTTTTAAAAAGAAAACCGAGAAAAGACAAAAGGTAAAACAGCCAGATCATTATATTTTGGTAAGTAAAAACGCTACTGTTTATAATCAATTAAAGCAAAAATATCATTTTTCTATTGATTGGGTTCAGTATTTAGAAGATGTTTTAACTTTAGATAATCCCCAAAAAACAATTGAAGTTTTAGTAGATAATGCTACTGTTTCTTATCAAGATTACATCAACTTCATCGAGAAAAACAAAAAATCAAACAAGACATTTAAAATAAAGCCTGAAAACGCTCCTTTTTTTGTAGGAAGCAATCATAAAAACGATAAAGGTGAAATTTTAGAGGTACATTATTAAATATTCAAAATAAATAAGCAAATAGTCTTAAAAATTATTATTTTTGTAAAGCTTAAAATAAAACACAACTCTTTATTAAATATATGGCAAAGTTTGAATTAAAATTACCTAAAATGGGTGAGAGTGTTGCAGAAGCAACAATTACAAATTGGGTAAAAAACGTTGGTGATACCGTTGAACAAGACGAAACAGTAGTGGAAGTTGCAACGGATAAAGTAGATAGTGAAGTTCCGTCTGAAGTAGGAGGGAAGATTATTGAAATTTTATTTCAAAAAGATGATGTTGTTCAAGTAGGACAAACCATTGCTATTATAGAAACCGAAGGTGGAAATGCTGAAGCTGCTCCAGCTGCAACAAACACAACTGAAACAGCGTCTGTTAAAGCTGTTGAAAAAACGGTTGAGGTTGCTAAAGAAGCAGTAGCTACTAATTTTGCTGATTCTGATAAGTTCTTCTCGCCTTTAGTAAAAAATATTGCTAAAGAAGAAGGTGTTTCTTTACAAGAGTTAGAATCTTTAAAAGGAACTGGAAAAGAAGGTAGAATTACCAAAACGGATATTTTAGAATACGTAAAAAATAGAGGAACACAAACTGTTGCTCAGCCTGCACAACCAGCAGTACAAGCTACACCAATGCCAGTTGCTCAAACAGCTACAAAGGCAGCGCCTGTTTCTGTAAATGGTCAGGATGAAATTATTGAAATGGACCGTATGCGTAAAATGATTGCGCACCACATGGTACAATCTATTCAAACGTCGGCTCACGTTCAATCTTTTATCGAGGTTGATGTAACAAATATTGTAAATTGGAGAAATAAAGTGAAAAACGCCTTTGAAAAACGAGAAGGTGAAAAATTAACATTCACTCCAATCTTTATGGAAGCTGTTGCTAAAGCATTGAAAGATTTACCAATGATGAACATTTCTGTTGATGGTGATTTTATCATTAAACGTAAAAACATCAATTTAGGTATGGCAGCTGCTTTACCAAACGGTAACTTAATTGTACCTGTAATTAAAAATGCAGATCAATTAAATATTGTTGGTATGGCTAAAGCGGTTAACGATTTAGCTAACCGTGCACGTATGGGTAAATTAAAGCCAGACGATACACAAGGAGGAACTTATACTGTAACCAATGTAGGTACTTTTGGATCTGTTTTTGGAACACCAATTATCAACCAACCACAAGTAGGTATTTTAGCTTTAGGAGCTATTCGTAAAGTGCCTGCTGTAATTGAAACTCCTGAGGGTGATTTTATTGGAATCCGTCAGAAAATGTTCTTATCACACTCATACGATCACCGAGTTGTAGATGGTTCATTAGGAGGACAATTTGTACAAAGAGTAGCACACTATTTAGAAGCTTTTGACGCTAATAGAGAATATTAATAAAAAAATCCCGAAGTTTAAACTTCGGGATTTTTTTTATTCATCTTCTGCAAAACGAGTAATTTCTCTTTCGTAAAAAGCGGCAGCTAAATCAATTAAGCGATCCATTTCTTCTTTTAATTCTACTTCTTCCGTTTCATCTAGTTCCTCTAAAAATTCAATATCTTCTGTTTCTAAATCAATTACAAATCGAGGATATTCTAAATGTATTACAAATAAATTATTGGGAAAATCGGTATTATCGGCTAAAACAAATTTTGGTAATTCCATCATGTTAATTAAATTGTATTAGTAATGTATTTTTTTGCTACGTAATGAAAGCGAAGATACGAAAAAATTGCGGCAACAGTTAAACCTGCTAATAAACCATACCAAATTCCTTCTGCTTTTAAAGGCGTGTACAATCCTAAATATATACAAAGCGGAAATCCAACTACCCAATAAGAAATAAAGGTAATAATCATAGGTAAATTTACATCCTGTAACCCTCTTAATGAACCTAAAGCAGTTACTTGAACCCCATCGGATATTTGAAAAATTGCAGCAATTAATAATAATTTCCCAGCCATTTCTATTACTTCTTTATTTATAACTGCTTGTTCTGCATTATTACTATCTAAGAAAAGTAATGGAATGTAATTGTGAAAAACAACAAAGAAAATAGCAAAACCTATGTATAAGAAAAAGGTCATTAACATAATTGATTTAGCAACTACTTCCATTTTTACATAATCTTTTAATCCTTTTTGATTTCCAACTCTAATCATTCCAGCTACACTTAATCCAGATGCAAACATAAAGGTCATGGATGCCATTGAAAGAGCAATTTGGTTAGCGGCTTGTGCGGTAGTACCAATCATTCCAGAAAGCCATACAGCGCCTGTAAATAAAGCAACCTCAAACAACGATTGCATAGATGAAGGCACGCCTATTTTACTAATATGCTTTAAAACAGTTGATTTAACTTCTGAAAATCTAATATTTTGCACATAAGGCTTAAATATTTCTAATTGATACATGATGTAAACATAGTAAATTAGCATAGCAATTCTTGATAATAAAGTACCATAAGCGGCACCCATCATACCCATTTCGGGGAAAATCCACACACCATAAATCAATAAATAATTGAAAACTACATTTACAACATTTGAAATAATTGTAGCATACATGGCATATTTTGTTTGCGATTTTCCATCAGCAAATTGTTTAAAACCTTGATACATTACCAACGGAATTAACGAAAGAGCAACAATATCCAAAAAAGGTTTCGCTAAATTGGTTACTTCAACAGGTTGTTGCATTAGATCAATAAACGGCTTTAAAAAAAACAAAAGGGCAAACAAAAAAACACCCAAAAAAGTACATAAAAACACACCGTTTATAAACACACTTCTTCCTTTAACATCATCATTTTCAGCATCTGCCGAAGCCGAAAGCGGAGTAATAGCAGTAGAAAATCCAACACCAACAGATAGCGCAATAAAAACAAAACTATTAGCCAACGATGCAGCTGCTAGTTCTGTAGCACCAATTTTACCAACCATAATATTATCAATTATTCCTACAACTGTATGTCCTAACATTGATAAAATAATAGGGTAAGCTAATTTAAAATTGTAGCCAAATTCTTGCGTATACTTTTTTAAGTTCATTCAAAAAATTTTTGCAAAGATATTCACATTTTGCGTATTGGCATAACGATTGAATGTATCTAACCAAAAAGAAATTATGAAAAAGATATTTTTTACCATTGGTGCAAGTTTGTTAATTGGAACAATGGCATATAGTCAAACAGAATATAATAAAGGTTTTAGACTTGGTTTTGGATTGAATGGAGGATTTCCTACTGATGGAGATTATGATGGTAGTCTAGGAATAGATGTACGTGCACAATATGATTTTACTAAAAAAACTTCAATTACTCTTACATCTGGCTATACACATATGTTTGCCGATCCTGAAGATGTTGGTTTTGTACCAGCAAAATTTGGATTTAAATATTTTCTAGGAAATCAGTTTTATTTAATGGGCGAAGCAGGTGTTGCTTTTGGTGTAAAAGGCAATTTAGATAATTCTCTAATTGTAGCTCCTGTTTTTGGTTTTGCTAATAAGTATTTAGATGCTAGTGTGCGCTATGAACATTATAACGATTATGAAACCGATCAAATTGCGTTACGTTTAGCTTACGGATTTAGTTTAAAAAAGAAAAAGTAGTATATTTGAAATAAAAAATGAAAACTTTTTTAACATTAGGACTTATTATTTGTTTGAATTTAGGAATGACTTCTTGTAGTTCATCACAAACGTTTCATTCAAACAAAGCTACATCAGAAAAAATTATGAGTACTTTAAACAATACTTCATGGGTTTTAAAAAGATTAGACGTAGAGAATCGCGACTTTAAGCCAACCAAAGAGCAAAAAGAGTTGGTACTTTCTTTCACAGATAACTATTACGGTTCTAGTGATGGATGCAATGGTCAAGGAGGTGATTTCACTATTGAGGATAATAAAGTTACATTTGGTATAGGTATGTCAACTATGCGTTATTGTGGAGAGGAAATGAAACATTTAATTTACTCAGTCCCATTTCTTAAGACAAAAACAATAACAATTAAAGGCAAACAACTACAATTAATAGATGAAAGTGGTAAAGTAATTGCTACTTATATTAAAAAAGAAGCATAGAAAATTTGAAACTAAAATCAATTTTCAAATAAAAAGCATCTCTAATTTTAGAGATGCTTTTTATTTAAGAAAGTTTGATGATTAATTTGTTCTTACCCAAGTTTGCGTACGCCCCAAAGCTTGTATACCAACATAACCTCTTACATCTAATTTATCTTTACCATTTAATTTAATAGCACATTTATACTCTTTTCCTGATGAAGGATCAGTAATGGTTCCACCAGAATACTCAGATCCATCCTTTTTTAAACCTTTAATAATGGTTAATCCTTTAATTGGCTTACCTTTATCGGCACCAGGGCATTTGTCGCACTTAGCTTCTTTTTTATCCGTTAATATCTCTATTACTTTTCCATAATACTTTCCATCTTTCTCTGATATTTCAACAATAGATTTGGCTTTACCCGTTTCATCATCAATTGTTTTCCATTTACCAGTTACTTGTGCTTGTAAGCCAACAACCGCAAAAGCAGTTAACAAGAATGTTACAATTACATTTTTCATACTTAATTTTGTGTTTTAGTGTTACTAATATACATTTTTTTTCTTTTGGCTGTATATATTGCAGCGTTTAATTCAAAACCTAGCAATAAAATCATACAGTTTATCCATATGTAAATCATAATAACCAAAAGTGTACCAATTGATCCGTACAACTCATTATATTTTGCAAATTTAGAAACATAAAACCCAAAACCTACAGAAGTCATTGACATTAAGATAGTTGTAAAAATAGATCCGTAAGAAATAAATGATAGATGTTTTGTTTCTTTAGTACCAAATTTATACAAAATAGATACGGTAAGTAATATCATTAATACTACAAAAATATTTCTACCAACATCGGCCAACACAGGATTATCAGAAACATGCATTAAAACTTCTACTGTTAAGTAAACCGCTACTGAAATAACTAATAGTAAACTTAATAAAACAGATAAGACTATTGAAATAAGGTATTGTCTAAAAAAACTACGTGAAACAGATAAGTGTGTTGATGATTCAAATCCACCAATAATTGCGTTAACGCCATTCGCCATAAAAATCACAGACATGATAACCCCCGTTGATAATAAACTTTTATAGGAATTATTCATGATATCTACCAAAATTAACTCAATAGCATCGTATGTATTTGGCGGAACGTTTTCTTCTACAAATGATAAAAAACTTTGCTGAAAATTATCAATAGGTATATAAGGAATAAGGTTTAAGAGAAATAATGCAAACGGAAACAACGCCATAAAAAACGTAAAAGCAATGGAACCAGCTTTGTAGTTAAACGCTCCTTTTACAATACCTTCAATGTAAATTCGTAAGAGTCCATAAAGTGTTAAACCTTCTAATCCGGGTAATTTTAGCCGCATAGAAAATTTAATTAATTTACCTATAACAGGTAATTTTGTTATTTTAACCGATGAACTCTTCAAAATAATTTACAATACCGCCTTTAAACTTAAATCCATGTTATAAACCGAATGTGTTAATGCACCACTTGATATAAAATCAACACCACATTCAGCATAATTTCGAATGGTTTTCTCGTTAATATTACCCGATGATTCTGCAAAACACTTACCATTTATCATAGCAACTGCTTTTTTAGTATCCTCGTAATTAAAGTTATCAATTAAGATTTGATAAACGCCATCGTTTTGAAGAATTTCTTCAATTTCCTGAAGATTTCGAGCTTCAACAACAATTTTTAAATCTTTATTTTTTTCTTTTAGATACGATTGCGTTTTTTGAATAGCTTGCGTAATTCCTCCAGCAAAATCAATGTGATTGTCTTTTAACATGATCATATCATACAAAGCAAAACGATGATTTTCACCACCACCAATCTTCACTGCCCATTTCTCAATAGCACGAATTCCAGGCGTAGTTTTACGAGTATCTAAAATTTTTGCTTTGGTGCCTTTTACTAAATCAACAAAATATTTGGTCTTGGTAGCAATAGCGCTCATGCGTTGCATACAATTTAGAACAACGCGCTCAGCTTTTAAAATTGATTGCGATTTTCCTGTAACATAAAAAGCAATATCGCCATACTTAACAGGTGTGCCATCTTCCATTAAAACTTCAACTTGCATTTCTGGATCTACATAGTGAAACACCATTTTAGCAAACGCAACACCAGCCAAAATTCCTTCATCTTTAACTAAAAGCTTTGCTTTGCCCATTGCATCTGCAGGTATACATGCTAATGAACTATGATCGCCATCGCCAACATCTTCGCGAATAGCATTTTCAATGATTAAGTGCAGTTCTTTATTAAATTGTTCTTGTGAAATCATCTAAATTATGTTTATTTGCTAAAGTACAATTTTTTATTTGTAGTAAAGAAATTGAAAAAATAAGTTTTAACAGACAGTATATTAGAAAGCAATACACTTATATATTGAAAGCGAAATATAAAAGAAAAATGTTCTAACAATATTATTTCTAGCTAATGCTTAATCTTAATGGCTAGGATTTCTTTAATTTATCTTTTAAAAAGTCCTTATTAAAATTAAGAATAAAAAAACCAGTAGTGAAAACTACTGGTTTTTTTATTCTTAAAACTTTTCTTATTTAAAATCAGCGTCTGAAACACCTTCATTTACTTTTACATCAGAAGCTTTAAATTCAACTGACATTCCTGGACCTAATGGTAATGAAGTTGCATGTGCTACTTTCACACCTTTAACTTCTTTATAATCTCCATAAGTTGAAGTCATTTCAAAAGTTTGTCCTTGTGCTTCAACAGATTCTGTAGCTGCTACTTTTAAGTTACTTGCTACACTATAATATATAGTAGATTTATCTTTTTTCAACACATAAACCTCTTCTCCGTTTAACACTTCAATTCCAGTTAATTCAAATTTTGAAGCATTTTTTAAATCCTCTAATTCATCAAATAATTTTGTAGATTCTTGAGCATCTTTTAAAGCATCACCTTTTAAATCTTGTTTCTGTCCTTGTTGCACAGTGTAACCTAAAGTAGGCGTAACCACTTGCTTCATAATTTCCATTCCCATACCGTTTAAAGACATCGCTGATTGACCTTTATTGGTTTGTTTTTGAGTCATTGTAAGCTCCATACCTTGCATAGTTCCTTTAGAAACAACGCTTAATGATTTCACTTCTTTCAATTTTTTCTCACCACCAATTGCATTGATATGGTTTTCGATAACTGTTTTAGCAGTAACACCTGCTGGTACTGCTTTCTTGAAAACTGGTTTTTCTACCGAATTTGCAAAACGATCGTAATAATTTACTGGGTAACCTAAACGATCTAAAGTTCCCGCAACATCAGCACCTTTACCAACAATTACAATACGTTGATTGTCTTTCTTGAAATATTGATTTGCTACACGTTGAACATCAGCAATAGTTACCGCTTGAATGTTTTTAATGTAGTTTTCATAGTAATTAGCTGGTAAATTTTGCGTTTTAGTTCTTAAAGCAAAAGCTGCAATAGTACCTGGTTTTTGTGTTTCCATTACAAAGTTTCCAATATACTTTGCTTTTGCTAAATCTAACTCAGCTTGTGTAACAGGTTGTGTTCTAATTTTGTTGATTTCGTTTACAAATTCAACTACAGCAGAATCGGTAACTACGTTACGTACAGATGCTGACGATTTAAATTTAGAAGTGTATTTACCTGAACCTAAAGAAGAGTAAGCTCCGTATGTCCATCCATGAGCTTCACGTAAGTTTAAGAACAAACGTCCTTCACCACCACCACCTAAGATTTGGTTTGCAATTAAACCTGCAAAATAATCTTTATCGGTTAATTTTAAGTTTACTGTGTTTACTAAAGCAATTTCAGACTGAACTGCATTTGGCATATCAACAAAATCAATTTGAGTTTTGATAACATCACTTGGTTCTGGATATTTAGCAACTGGTGCAGATGCTTTTTTCCATCCTTTAAATAATTTTTCTACTTGCTTTTTAACATCTTTATAGTTAACATCACCCACTACAATTAAGTAAGCGTTTTCTGGCACAAAGTAAGATGCGTAGTTTTGTTTAACATCTTCTAAACTAACTGCGTTTAAACTTTGCTCTGTAACAAACTCACCGTTTGGATGATTTTTACCATATAATAAAGCATCTGTAACACGACCAGCTACTGAAGCTACCGATTTTTCATCAGCTTTTAACCCTTCGATAGATTGTTGTTTTGCTTTATCAAATTCTTCTTGAGAAAATAACGGACTTAAAGATCCTTCTGCCATTAATTCTAATAAGCGAGAACTGTATTTTGATAAACCACTTGCTGATGCACCTGTGTTCCAAAAGTTAACGCTTGCACCTAAAAAGTCAATTTCATCATTGAATTTTTCTTTAGATGTTTTTGCGGTTCCGTTACCTACAACAGCACTTGTTAAACTAGAAACACCTGCTTTTGCACCTTCTGCATAAGGTGGTGTATCAATTGTTAATGAGTAGCTTACACGTGGTAATTTGTGATCTTCTACAACTAAAACTTTTAACCCGTTTTTTAATGAAAATTCTTGTGGTTTTTTCACGTTAACCGTTGGCATTGGTCCTGCTTGTGGTTGCGGGCGTTTAATTTGAGCTTCGGCACTAATTGTTAGTAACAAAGCTGATGCGAATACTAATATTTTTTTCATTTTGTTAACCGAATTATTTAGCTGAATCTTCTTTAGCTGGTACATAATCTAATAATAAACGAGAATTACTTTTTAAGTATTTCTTAGCAATATCACGAATTTCTTCTCTTGTGATAGAACGGTAAATATTAATTTCTTCGTTAATTAAATTAATATCACCATATAACAAATAATTTGTTGCTAAATTCTCTGTTAACTGCTCTAAATCTGAGTTTCCACTCACATAACGGTTTTCAAAATCGTTTTGTAATTTTTGGTAATCTCTTTCAGAAATTAATTCTGTTTGTAATTTTGTTACTTCATCATCAATTTCTTTTTGTAAAGTAGCTCTAGATGTATCACCCATTGGCATTGCACCAATTAAATACATACCGTAATCTTCTTGTGCATAGTTGAAAGCAAATAACTGTAAAGCCATTTTTTTCTCATCAACAATTTTCTTTTGCATTGGCGATGATTTTCCACCTGTTAAGTAAGAAGAAATCATATCTAAAACTCTTGCCTCACGCGTTTTCATTGATGGCGTTCTATAAGCTGTGATGTACATTGGAATTTGAATGTTTGCATCATGAGCTGTAGCAATAATAGGTTTTGTAATTTCATCTTCTTTGATGTTTACTCGTGGAACATCAGCTCCTCTTTTAACAACACCAAAATATTTTTGAACCAATTCTTTTGTTTTACCAAATTCAATATCACCAGCAATTACCAATACAGCATTGTTAGGTACATAGAATTTTTTGTTGAAAGCTTGGAACTCTTCTAAAGTAGCAGCATCTAAATGCTCCATAGAACCAATAGGTGCCCAACGGTATGGATGTTTCTTGAATAAATTTTTCTTAACCTCTGTAATCCAGTTTCCGTAAGGTTGATTATCTACACGTAAACGTTTTTCTTCTTTTACAACTTCGTTTTGTGTATCAACACCAATTTGGTTGATAACTGGTTGTAATAAACGATCACTTTCCATCCAAATAGCCAATTCTAAATTGTTTGATGGAAAAACTTCGTAATAATACGTACGGTCATCAGAAGTGTTTGCGTTATTGTGACCTCCGTTAGAAGTTACCAACTTAAACCATTCTCCTCTTCCAATGTTTTCAGTACCTTCAAACAAAAGGTGCTCAAAAAAGTGCGCAAAACCAGTACGCTCTGGGTTTTCATCTTTAGCACCAACGTGGTACATTACAGAAGTAACTACAACTGGCGCCGATTTGTCTTGATGTAATACTACATGCAAACCATTGTCAAGTGTATACTCTTCAAACTCAACTTTCTGAGCAACTGCAACACTACTAATTAAAAGTGCAGAAGCTAAAGCCGTTAAAGATTTTCTCATAACTTCGATTTAAATTAATTTGATTTTGTAAATTAGTTCGCAATTTCGTGATTTTGTTACATTTAACTTCTTCTTTTTTTTAAATATTTTTTCAGTTAGAATTAATTTTTTAAAAACGAACAACTTAGGCTTTGATTTTAGATATTTTTTGTATATTTGCAGTCTTAAAATTAATTTTAATTTAATTGTTATGTACGCAATCGTAGAGATAGCAGGGCAACAATTCAAAGTTAGCAAAGACCAAAAAGTGTATGTACACCGTTTAGCTGCTGAAGAAGGAACTAATGTTACTTTTGACAAAGTTTTCTTAGTAGACAACGCAGGTGCAATTACTTTAGGCGCCCCAGCTATAACAGGAGCTTCAGTAGGAGCGAAAGTTTTAAAACACCTTCAAGGTGACAAAGTTATCGTTTTCAAGAAAAAAAGAAGAAAAGGATACAAAAAGAAAAACGGTCACAGACAAGCATTGACTCAAATCGTAATCGAGGGAATCAACATCTAATCTGTAACTAGAAAGTATTAACAATTTTAAAAACCAAACATCATGGCTCACAAGAAAGGTGTCGGTAGTTCTAAGAATGGTAGAGAATCAGAATCGAAACGTTTAGGCGTTAAGATTTATGGTGGTCAAGCAGCTATTGCTGGAAACATCATCGTTAGACAAAGAGGTTCAAAACATAACCCAGGTGAAAACGTTTACATGGGAAAAGATCATACTTTACATGCTAAAGTTGATGGAGTTGTACAATTTACAAAAAAGAGAGATAACAAATCTTTCGTTTCTATTGTACCGTTTGAAGCTTAATCTTCTTAGACAACAAAGAACAAAAAGCATCTCTTAAGAGATGCTTTTTTTATTTTAGTAGTTATTATAAGTTTATTTGGTCTATTAAAATTATTTTTTTTAAATAATTCGTTTTAATTAAACCGCAACGTTATGCTCTCTTAAAGCATCGTTTAAAGAAGTTTTCTTATCAGTACTTTCTTTTCGTTTACCAATGATTAAAGCACAAGGTACTTGGTATTCACCCGCTGCAAATTTCTTGGTGTAAGAACCCGGAATTACTACAGAGCGCTCTGGAACATATCCTTTAATTTCTACAGGCGTATCACCTGTTACATCAATAATTTTAGTAGATGCTGTTAAACAAACATTAGCGCCTAAAACAGCTTCTTTACCCACGCGAACACCTTCAACTACAATACAACGAGATCCAATAAAAGCATTATCTTCAATAATTACTGGTGCAGCTTGTAAAGGTTCTAAAACACCACCAATACCAACACCTCCAGATAAATGCACATTTTTACCAATTTGTGCACAAGAACCAACGGTTGCCCATGTATCTACCATAGTACCTTCGTCTACATAAGCTCCAATATTTACATAAGATGGCATTAAAATTACACCAGATGAAATGTAGGCACCATGACGTGCTACTGCATTAGGCACTACACGAATTCCTTTTTCGGCATAATTACGTTTTAAAGGTATTTTGTCGTGATATTCAAAAATTCCTGCTTCTAAGGTTTCCATTTTTTGAATAGGGAAGTACATTACAACAGCTTTTTTAACCCATTCATTAATTTGCCAACCACCATCTACGGGTTCTGCAGTGCGTAATTCTCCGTTATCAATTAAATCTATAACTTCTCTAATAGTTTTTTGCGTTTCTTCTTGCTGTAATAATTCTCGGTTTTCCCAAGCTTTTTCTATAATGTTTTTTAACGATTCCATACTTAAGTTTAATTTCATACAAATATATCAAAACCTTTTATTTTTCTGTCTTTTTATAAAGATATAGAAATAAAAAAACCTACTAAAAAGTAGGTTTTATATATGTAAGTAAGATAAACGGGGTTTTACAAACGTTTATTTAATTTTATTAACGATAGCTGTGAAAGCTTCTGGGTGGTTCATTGCTAAATCAGCTAAAACCTTACGGTTTAATTCGATGTTGTTAGCTTTGATTTTTCCCATGAATTGAGAATAAGACATTCCGTGTAAACGTGCACCAGCGTTAATACGCATAATCCATAATGAACGGAAATTTCTTTTCTTTTGTTTTCTGTCACGGTAAGCGTAAGACATTGCTTTCTCTACCGCGTTTTTAGCTACTGTCCAAACGTTTTTACGTCTTCCGAAGAAACCTTTGGCTTGCTTCAAAATTCTTTTTCTTCTTGCTCTTGATGCTACTGCATTATTTGCTTTTGGCATAATTCTTAGATTTTTGTAGTAGGGCGGATGTTGCCATCGCTTTTGATCTTTTAATTAGTTACGATCAGCCCACTCCAGGGTTATTAAATTGTTTTAACCGAAAGAATCAATTAAGATTAAATAATTCTTAATTGTTCTTTGATGCTTTTCTCGTCAGATTTATGTACTAAACCAGAGTGAGTTAAAGCTAATTTACGCTTTTTAGACTTCTTTGTTAAGATGTGGCTTTTGAAAGCGTGTTTTCTTTTAATTTTTCCAGAACCAGTAACGGTAAAACGTTTCTTAGCACTAGATTTAGTTTTCATTTTAGGCATCTTGTTCCTAGGTATTTATGTTATCTTACTTAACAATATTGTGCAAAAGTACTAATTTTTCTTTTTAGGTGCAATATACATTGTCATTCTTTTACCTTCAAGAACGGGCATAGCTTCTACTTTTCCAAATTCTTCTAAGTCTTGCGCTAAACGCAATAATAAAATTTGACCTTGTTCTTTGTATATAATTGAACGACCCTTAAAGAATACAAATGCTTTTAATTTTGAACCTTCTTTCAAAAATTTCATTGCATTTTTCTTTTTGAACTCATAATCGTGCTCGTCTGTTTGAGGTCCAAAACGAATTTCTTTAACAGTAATTTGAGCAGTTTTAGCCTTCAACATTTTGTCGCGCTTCTTTTGCTCGTAAAGAAACTTTTTGTAATCGATAATTTTACAAACAGGTGGGTTTGCATTTGGAGAAATTTCAACCAAATCTAAGGCCTGAGCATCAGCCATAGCCATTGCTTCAGTTGTTTTATAAACACCTGGTTCTATGTTATCGCCTACTAAACGAACTTCTGGCACGCGAATTTTATCATTAATTCTGTGTGCATCTTCCTTCTTTTCTAGAGGTTTAAAACCTCTTCTGTGATTTACTGCTATGGTATTATAGTTTTGTGCTTTTTACAGCGGTTTAACTTAAAATTGTTTTATTGTTTTGTTTACTTCTTCTTCAATTAAAGAGATAAATTCTTCAATTTTCATAGAGGTATTTGATTTACCTGATTCTCCTTGTTTACGAACAGAAACGGTTGCATTTTTCTCTTCATCCTCACCAATAATTAACATGAAAGGATATTTTTGTAACTCTGCCTCACGGATTTTTTTACCGATGGTTTCATTACGATCATCAAGTTTGGCGCGAATTTCGTGATTTTCTAGCAAATTTAAAACTTTTTTTGCATAATTTTCATATTTCTCGCTCAAAGACAGGATGATAACTTGTTCTGGCATTAACCATAATGGAAAATGACCGCCTGTGTTTTCTAATAAAATAGCAATGAAACGTTCCATTGAACCAAATGGTGCACGGTGTATCATTACAGGTCTGTGTAACTTATCATCAGATCCTTTGTATGACAAATCAAAACGTTCTGGTAAATTGTAATCTACCTGAATGGTTCCTAATTGCCAACTACGGCCTAATGCATCTTTTACCATAAAGTCTAATTTAGGTCCGTAGAAAGCGGCTTCGCCAGATTCTATTACATAAGTTAAACCTTTATCTTTTGCTGCATTAATAATTGCTTGCTCTGCTTTTTCCCAGTTTTCAACTGATCCAATGTATTTTTCTGGCTTGTCTAAATCGCGAACAGAAACTTGAGCCGTAAAATTATCAAATCCTAAAGAACCAAAAACATACAATACTAAATCGATTACTTTTTTGAATTCTTCGTCTAATTGATCTGGTGTACAAAAAATATGCGCATCGTCTTGCGTAAAACAACGAACACGTGTTAAACCGTGTAACTCACCCGATTGTTCGTAACGGTAAACGGTACCAAATTCTGCATAACGTTTAGGTAAATCTTTGTACGACCAAGGTTTTGCATTGTAAATTTCACAATGGTGTGGGCAGTTCATTGGTTTTAATAAGTATTCTTCTCCTTCAACAGGTGTGTGAATAGGTTGAAAACTATCTGCACCGTATTTTGCGTAATGCCCTGAAGTTACATATAATTCTTTATGACCAATATGTGGTGTTACCACTTGTTCATAACCCGCTTTTTTCTGTGCTTTCTTTAAAAATGATTCTAAACGCTCACGTAAAGCAGCTCCTTTTGGTAACCATAATGGCAACCCTTGACCTACTTTTTGTGAGAATGTGAACAATTCTAATTCTTTACCTAATTTACGGTGATCGCGGCGTTTTGCCTCTTCAATCATTTCTAAATATTCGGTAAGGTCTTTTTGTTTAGGGAACGATATTCCATAAACACGAGTTAATTGTTTGTTTTTTTCATCGCCTCTCCAATATGCACCTGCAACTGAAAGTATTTTTACCGCTTTAATGATGCTTGTGTTAGGAATGTGCCCACCACGACATAAATCGGTAAAAGTAGCGTGATCACAAAAAGTAATTGTTCCGTCTTCTAAGTTCTGAATCAATTCTGTTTTGTACTCGTTGTCTTTATATAATTCTAAAGCTTCAGCTTTTGTAGCTGAACGCATTTTAAATTCGTATTTTTCTTTAGAAATGGCTAAAATTCGATCTTCAATTGCTTTAAAATCTGCATCTGATATCTTATTATCACCAAAATCAACATCGTAATAAAAACCATTGTCAATTGCAGGACCAATAGTTAATTTAATTCCAGGATACATTTCTTGTAAAGCTTGCGCCATAACGTGTGATGTAGAGTGCCAAAATGCTTTTTTTCCTTCATCATTCGTCCAAGTGTATAAAACCAAACTACCATCGGTGGTTAACGGCGTAACGGTTTCAACGGTAGTACCGTTAAAATTAGCTGAAATTACGTTACGTGCTAAACCTTCGCTTATACTTAAAGCTACATCGTACGGAGTAACGCCTGAAGCATACTCACGAACCGAACCATCTGGTAATGTTATTTTAATCATTTTGTTATTGAAATTTTTTTATCACGCAAATATAAGAAAGAATTATTTTCAATGATAAAAAATCACACGGTTTCGTTATGAAATGTTAATGTTTTTACGTTATTTCGTTTCTTAGTATGAATATTGATAAAGCCATAACCATAATTCAGTATAACGAAAGTTATAAAAGTACTTGGGATTCTTTTGTTGATTTAAGTAAAAATGCCACTTTTTTATTTAAACGCGATTTTATGGAATATCACAAAGACCGTTTTGCTGATTGTTCGTTATTGTTTTTTTTAGAAGATGAATTGGTTGCTATTTTGCCAGCTACTATAAAAGACGCTAGTGTTTTTTCACATCAAGGTTTAACATATGGTGGCTTATTGGTAAAACAAACTGTTCGTTTTGCATTATACAAGCAATTGTTTGCACATTTGATAGCGTTTTTAAAAGAACGTTCTATAACTGATTTATTTATTAAAACAATTCCATCAATATATAGTGAAAGTGCAAATGATGAATTAATGTTTTTACAACAATCGTATCAGTGTTCAATTGAGTACAACATTGGATCTGTAATTTATAATAATGAGTCGTTAATTGTATCAAAATCAATTCTTAGAAACGCTAATAAAGCCAAACGATTAGGTATTGAAATTAAAAAAAGTAATGATTTCGATTTTTTTTGGAACGAATTACTTGTTCCTCGCTTAAATAATAAATTTGGTAAAAAGCCTATTCATTCGTTAGAAGAAATGATAAAATTAAAAGCTCTTTTTTCTAATGAAATTGAGCTAATTGGGGCTTTTTTAAACAATGAAATGATTGCTGGAACGATACTGTTTCAAAACAAAAAATATACAAAATCACAATATATTGCAGGTAATCCAAGTTTTAATAAATTAGGAGGTTTAGATTTGTTACATTTAGAAATCATACATCAATTAAACAAACCTTATTTTGATTTTGGTACATCAAGTTCCGATGAAACGTTTATAGAAAAAGAGTCGCTTTTGGCTTGGAAAGAGCAATTTGGCGCGCGAACTATCGTTTTTTCAACCTATCACTTTAAAATTTAAGCAAATTAAGATGATTCCATATTTAAATTTAAGTAAAATAAATGCTCCTTATAAAGAAGCTTTTTTACAAAAAACATCCTTGTTTTTAGATAAGGGATATTACATTTTAGGTGACGAAGTTTTACACTTTGAAGAAGAGTTTGCTAATTATTGTAATACAACCCATTGTATTGGTGTTGGTAACGGTTTAGATGCTTTAGTTTTAATATTTAAGGCTTATGTTGAGTTAGGTGTTTTAAAAGTAGGAGATGAAATTTTAGTACCTGCTAATACCTATATTGCTAGCATTTTAGCGGTGTTAAACGCAGGTTTAATACCTAAGCTGGTTGATACTAATTTGTTGAATTACAACTTAACTTTAGAAGTATTACAAAATCAAGTATCGCAACATACAAAAGGTGTTTTAATGGTGCATTTGTACGGGCAGGCGACTGATGCTTTAGCAATTAAAACTTTTTGCAAAGATTTTGGTTTGTTGTTAATTGAAGATGCAGCGCAAGCCCACGGAGCTGTTTGTAATAATTTAAAAGTGGGTGCAATTGGCGATGCTGCGGGTTTTAGTTTTTACCCTGGAAAAAATTTAGGGTGTTTAGGTGATGGTGGAGCTGTTACAACATCAAACACCTTGTTAGCAAATTGCATACGTAGTTTACGTAATTACGGATCTGAGCTTAAATATCATAATATTTATAAAGGAATTAATTCTAGATTAGACGAGTTACAAGCGGCTTTTTTGCGCTTAAAATTACCCGATTTAGATTTTGATAACAACATTCGCAAAGGAATTGCTAAACGTTTTATTAACGAAGTTTCAAATCCAACCATTGTTTTGCCTTTTATTGCAGACTACAATGCGCACGTGTTTCATATTTTTCCTATTAGAGTTGAAAACCGACAACAATTTCAACAATATATGTTAGAACATAACATACAAACATTAATTCATTATCCTATTCCGCCTCATAAACAAGAGGCAATGACAGAGTTTAGTGCGCTTTCATTACCAATTAGTGAATTAATACATCATCAAGTTGTTAGTATCCCTCTAAATCCTTCGTTAACTGTAGAAGAGCAAGATTACATTATTGATAAGTTAAATGGCTTTTAATGGATATTTATATTAAATCATTTAATCGTGCTTACTTGTTACATCGTACTATTGCAAGTATTTATCATTTTTTAGACGGTTTTTCTGATAAAATTATTGTTTTAGATGATGGTACACCACAAAGGTATTTAGATAAAATTCAGCAACTTTTTCCTGATGTTATTATTAAGAAATCTCCAAATTTTGAAAAGAAAAGCAATCATATTTTATTAGAAACTGTTCCTGAAAAGGTAATTCCTGCCGATTTTTGGCGAAATGAAATTTTAAAAGTTTCAGCGAATTTTATTCTTTTAGAAGATGATATGTGGTTTAAAGAGCACATAAATTATACTGATTTTGTAAGCGAAGTTTGCAATATGAAAGTTGATATGATAAAGTTTATGTGGCTAAAGAACGAAAAATTAAGATCTAAAAACATTGTTCAATCAAAAAAATATTTTGATATCATAGAACCTAAAGTTTTAACAACTAATGGTTTTTTATTTACGTCAATTTTTAAAACCAATCAGTTAAAAGTAAGCAGTATTGTTTCTAAATTCAAATCAAAAAAAGATGAACTTTTAAAGTATTATCATTTATACATTGTTGCTGGTGGTGTTTTTTCGCAAAAATATTATGAAAAGGTTTGGTGTAATTCTGCCAATATTGTTGATGAATTATTACAAATAAGGGAAGTTTTAAAGCATATAAAAAGTTTTAAATTTGCACATACTAAAACAGAAATTATTAAAGCTACTTATAAATTTACAGCTTCTACAATTGATAAAGAGCATTTTGCTACTTCACTTGACGTTTTTAAGTTGAACAAGATTTTAAACGAAGCTTGGGTAAATGGTAAAGAATATGATATTTTAGATTTTGAAAACGATATTTCTTCTAAATGGATTGAAGAATGTTGTACTAATACTGATGTAGATTTTAATGATTGGAAAAATTGGTATGAGCAGTTTAAGGCAAGTTATGAAAGCATGGGTTGCGTAATTGAATAAAATGAGTTCACAAAAACAATATAAAACACTTTTTAAAGCTACCAGTTTATTTGGTATTGTAGAAGTTTTAAGATTATTTTTAAAATTAGTAATCAATTTTGCTGCTGGTAGAATTTTAGGAGTTCAAGGGTTTGGTTTAGTGGGATTAATTGAAAATACAACACAGTTAATTACATCGTTTACAAATTTTGGAATTAATTTTATTGGAATAAGAGAAATTGCTGCTAAAAAAGGTGTGAATGAGCAAGAGTTTCAAAAAACAATAAAAGCAATCAATTTTTTTTCTATTGCTACGGGGCTTTTAGCTGCCATTGTTTCCATAGTACTATCTTCTTTATTAAGTAAACTAACTTTTGAAACTACCGATTATTATATTTGGTTTATACTTCTTTCGGTTTATTTTGTGTTTACAAGTTTAACTCAGAACAAAATTATTTTTTTAGAAGGAACTCAAAATTTTTCTAAATTAATCAGAATAAACATCTTATCAAATGCTGTTAACACTGTTGTTGTAATACTTAGCTATTATTTCTTTAAAATAAATGGAATTATAATAGCTATGATATTAAGTGCAATTGTAACCTATTTGATATACTTAAAACTTACGCTTGTTCCTAATACAAACATAAAACTAACAACTAATGAAAAGCAAACCTATTTTAAAGAATACATAAAGTCTGGTAGTTTAATGGCTTTAAACGTTTTTATAGGTTTCTTGTGTTATTATGTAATTCGGATATTTTTAAAGGATCACAATTCCGCATATTTGAGCTATTATAATGTAGGTAACATTATTTTGGTTTCGTATTTAGGAATGATTTTTATAGCAATGAGTAAGTATTTTTTTCCAAAACTTACACAAACAATTAAAGAGAAAGATGATTCTAATTTATTAATTAACAATCAGTTAGAAATGAGTTTATTGGTTATTTTACCTGCAATATTAATTGTGTATTCTTTTGGAAACGAGTTGATTAGTTTATTTTTTTCTAAAGATTTCAAACCAGCCTATAGCATCTTGATTTTTGGATTGTTATCTATTGTTTTTAGAGGATTTAATTACGCAATAGGATATTTATTTTTAGCTCATAAAAATTACAAACAGTATTTTATTATTAATGCATTAAGCGATGTTTTAAATGCCGTTTTATCCATTATTCTGTTTAATAAAATAGGTTTGTATGGTATTGGTTTGGCTATTTTGGTTAATTATGTACTTTCTTCAATTTATATTTACTTCTATGTAAATAAAGTATATGATTTTAAGTTAAATAAGGCTACAAAAACATTGTTTTTAGGTTCTGTATTAATTACTGCATGTTTAATTTGGCTCTATTTTAATTTAAATGCGCATTATTTTTTTATAATTGCTGTAGTATTAGCAATACTTTCTTTGTTTTTTAGCGTTTTGAAATTTGATAGTTATATATTTGATAATAAAATCAAGAATAAAATTAAATCACTATTTTGATTCAGAGATTAAAACATTTCATTTCAATTAGTTGGATTCAAACAATTAAAATTAACTTTAAAACGTTGCCTTTTAAAGAAGCTTTATCATTGCCTATAATTATTTATAAAGGCTTTAAAGTTGTTGAGTTAAAAGGGAAAATATGCTTTAATGTTCCTGTTACTTTCGGCTTAGTAGGCTTTGGTCAACCATATGAAATATTTACAAAAGGAGGCAGTAAAGGAGAGGCTGTTGTAAATGGTACTTTAAATATTAACGGACGTGTACAATTTGGAATTGATACAAAGGTTTATATAAAAAAGGAGGCTGTTTTAACCCTAGGACATATAAATTCGTTTGCAGCAAGAACAGAAATTATTTGTTTTAAAAAAATTACGATTGAAGATTGGGTACAATTTGGAAATGATTGTCTAATTTGCGATACAAATTTTCATGAGGTAAAAGATGTATCAACAAATATAATAGAACCAATGAATAAAGATATTTTTATTGGTAATCATAACTATATTGGTGCCCGTACTACAATAAAAGGTAATTGTTATACAGCTCCTAACAACATTGTGGCAACCAATTCTTTATTAAATAAAGACTATATTTCTTATGGAGAAAATATTTTAATTGGTGGTATTCCTGCAAAGAAAATCAAAGACAATATAACAAGAGATTGGGAAACTGAAAAAAAAGCTTTAGAAAACTACTTAACTATAAAACTATAAATGAGTAAAATAATTACACTACCTAAAATTGAAGATCCTCGTGGTAATTTATCTGTTTTACAAGGAGAAACCATTCCTTTTGAAATAAAACGAGTGTATTATTTATACGATGTACCAAGTGGTGCAGAAAGGGGCGGGCATGCGCATAAGGCTCAACAAGAGTTTATTATAGCGGTTAGCGGAAGTTTTGAAGTTGTTTTGAACGATGGCACACAAGAAAAAGTATACCATTTATTTAAACCTAATGAAGGTTTATATGTGCCAATAAATACTTGGCGTGAACTCCGTAATTTTTCATCAGGATCTGTTTGTTTAGTTGTTTCATCAGCTGAATTTGATGAAAGCGATTACATTCGTGATTTTAATGATTTCAAAAACTATTTAAGTAAATAAAGATGACATTTTAGTTTTATTATAGAAAATTTAAAAAGCTCTAACCACAGTTTGTTTTTTAAACATTTATCCATACTAAAGTGAATTCTTTTTAGCAAAGCTTTATTTTCTTCTTTTGAAATATTTCTTTTTAAAGACTGATTGTAAATTATTCGAAGTGATTTATTAATGTTTTTTGAATACGTTTTTTTATCATAAAATTGATTACCTAAAGAATTTTCTAAGAAACGTTTTTCAACCAAAAAATCATCTATAAATTTAATTTCAAATTGTCTAGAAAGTCTTAACCAATAATCTAAATCTTCAAAAAACAAATCTTCATTAAAACCATTCAATAATTCAAAATGCTTTTTTGTAAACATTGCTGAAACCGAACAGATTGACAAGCCACTTGAAAGAAGCTTTACATAATTGGTGTTAAATAATGAGGAATCAATTACGTTATTATTATCGTTTACAGGAAAATAAGGTTTTAATTTTTGCCCATTTTCATTTATATGGTAAGCATTTCCAAAAATAAGTGCAACATTATCAGATTGTTGTGAAAAGAAAGATGTTTGTTTTTCAATACAATCTTCCAATAAAACATCATCAGCAGCTAAATCAATAAAATAGACACCATTAGCATATTTTGCAGCTTTATTAAATGCTTTTGTAATACTAATTGTTTCTGGAAGATTAATATATTTAATTTCTGGATATTGTTTTAAAAAGGTGCTTATAATTTGCGAAGAATTGTCTGTACTACCATTGTTAATAACAATTAATTCTATATTTTTATAAGTTTGATTTAATACCGATTGAATAGCTTGTAAAACAAAGCCTTCGTGATTAAAACAATTGCAAATAACAGTAACTAATGGTAACATCATAAATATTTAAACAAATATAAAATAAGTATTTCAATTGAAGCAAACTAAAATTTTAATAATTGTTACCGATTTAACATTAGGCGGCGTTCAAAATTATGTTCGTAAAAGTGCAATGCTTTTATATGAAATGGGATATAATGTTTCTATTATAGCAATAAACGAAAGCCATCCTTTTAAAAACATAAATACAATAAGTTTAATAAAATATAAAAGTTTTCAGAAGCCTTTTTTTATTAGAAAATTTGTTAAAGAAAATGCTGTTGATTTAATATTAGATCATAGGTCTAAATCAAATTTTATTAAACAAAAAGTATACGATGCATTACTAAGCAAAACTCCCAAAGCACAATTTATACACAGCGCCAACCTTAAAATGTATTTTTACCAATTAAAATGGTTAAATACTATTGTATATAAAAATACAGATGTTTTTGTAAGTGTTTCAGAGTTTATTGATGGTTTAGTAAAAAAGCAAATTAATAGAAATTCTACTGTTGCCTATTATTTTTTCGATTTTACAAAGCACAACAATACATCAACTAATGGTATAAAAAAAGATATATTGTTTATTGGTAGATTTGATAATGATGCTAAAGATTTACTTTTTTTGCTAGAAGCTTACAAACAGTCAAAATTAAACGAGCAAAATATTCGTTTTAATTTTTTAGGAGCTGGAAAAGATGAGGTATTAATTATTGATTTTGTAAAAGAAAATCATCTAGAACATTGCATTTCTATAAACAAACCTGTTGAAGATACAAGTGCTTTTTATAAATCGGCAAAAGCGGTTGTTTTAGCAAGTAATTTTGAAGGGTTGCCTTTGGTTTTGTTAGAAGCGTTATATTACAACACTCCTGTTATTACAACAATATATAACCCTTCGGTATTTGAAATTGTTAAACATGATGTTAACGGACTAATTGTTGAAAAAAATAGAGCTGCTTTTGCTAATGCTTTACAGACATTTTTTTTAAACGACAACTATTACGAAAAATGGATGCAGCGCAATACCGAAATGCTTCCTAAACATTTTACAAAAGAAAATGCTAAATTAATATGGATTAAAATTATTGAAGATTTACTTAAAAACAGAGTTTCTTAGTCCATTTTTAATCAATGTATTTTGGGCTTTAATTAGTAAATGAATAACGGATGTAGGGGTGTATAAAAGTATTTTTTTTCGCAAAGGAAGATTTTTAAGTTTAATTTGTTTTCGTAAATTTTCTAAATTGAAATAATCGTTATTCAATTTACAATGCATAGCCAAAGCATATCTGTTTAAATCTAAATACTGATTAAGTTTATTGTTTGTTTTTTCTTGTTCAATGAATTTAGAAAAATTTAATCGATCGTTTAAATTGTCCGTTTTTTTTGCCAAACTTTTACTATCGTATTTATGAATAGCTAAAATATTCCATGTAAAAACAATAGGATATACCAATCCAATTCTAATCCATAAATCAGTGTCTTGAGCAATTTTAATGGTTGAATCAAACATTCCTACCTTCTGAAACACCGATTTATGAAAAACGCAACAAGAGGTCCACAAAACACATTCTTGCTGACTTGCATCAAAAAAATCTACAATTAAATCATTGTATTCTTTTAAAATGGAGTATTTGGCATTAAACGTTTTCCATTGTGTTTCAACCTGAAAAGCAGCACTAAATACACTTTCTTTATTATATTTTACAATAAGCTCATAAAAAGTTTGTAAAAAGTTTGGATACCAATAATCATCCGCGTCTAAAAAGCAAACATATTCGGTATTTGCCATTTCAATTCCTTTATTGCGTGCAACAGAAACTCCTTGGTTTTCTTGATGAATAATTTTAATTCTATCATCGTTTAAACGTGTTATTTTATCAACACTGGTATCAGTAGACCCATCATTAACAATAATTATTTCATAACTATTAAATGATTGCGAAAACACACTGTTAAGTGTATTAACAATAAAGTTTTCTTTATTATATAGAGGGATAATGATACTAAAAAAAGGCTTCATCATTTAAGTTTAAATAAATATAATAGACGATATAAATCAAAAGCACGTAAATTAGGTTGAGGTTTAAAAAAAAGCTTTTTTAAAAATGGACCAATGATTTTAAAAGTAATACCAAATATTGAATTTAAAGGAAAAAAATTGAATTTGTTGTAAGTTTTTAGTAACGTGTTGTTATTAGAGAAGTTTTTTATTACAAGCCAATTTTCTTTTCTTAATTGTGCAGATTTTAAAGATTTTTCTAGAAAAACTTGATTTTCTTCAAGTCCACAATGCCAAACGGAATTATCAATATGAATAATTTTTTTGTTATGAATATTTAATAAGTAACTAAAATAATTATCCATACCATACGCATTTGTATTAGGGATATTTAGTAATAAAAAATCACTTTTTAAAATTAAAAAATTTGCCGATAATATATATTTAAAAGGTTTTTTATTACGCTCAAAACTACTTATAGCTTCTCTTTTTTTTCCAAAATGAAATCTTAAACTTGTAGCTCTAGAATATGAATTATCATGATAAGAACATCCACCAAAAACAACGCTATTAGGTTTATTGCAATACAATAAGTATTTGTTTATAAAATCTGGTGAAATAAGTCTTACATCGGCATCTAAAAAAAGTAAATGCGTAAAAGCAGCTTTTTCGGCTAATAAATTACGTACAGCACTGCGTCCGATATTATACTTTAAACAAATGTGTTTACAATTTTTTAATGTAATAATTTGATTGTTTTCCTTGGTATATAATGTTGAACCATCTTCAATTACTATAATTTCAAATTGAAGTTCATCAATCAAAGTACATTGCTTGTGTAATTCTTCAACCAAAGAAAAAATGTTATAATTATAGGTTGGAATAAGGACAGAAAGCATTAAGATTGTTTTTCACAAATGTAAAGAAATAATGACAAAAATCATTACTTTTGGAAAAAGCCTTATTCATTATGGATAGAAAAATAATTGCTAATTATATTTTCGATAAAATTCAAGAAAATAAAGAAAACATAAAACAACAATACAACAATTCTAAAAATAAAATAGGTTATTTTTTTATTGATAATTTACTGCCTGAAGAATTAGCTTTAAAAATATTTGATGTTTTTCCAAAATCAGAAGAAATGGTTTTGAAAAAAAGCTTAAAAGAGGATAAATACGTTGCAGTGCAAATGAATAAGTACAATCCTATTTTAGAAGAAGTTATTTATGCTTTTCAAGATGAAAGAATTGTAAAGTTAATATGTGAACTATGTGAAATAAGAGAAGCTGTTCCTGATGATAATCTTTATGCTGGAGGACTTTCTATGATGGGAGAACATCAGTTTTTAAATCCACATTTAGATAATTCACATGATAAAGACCGAAAATTATGGCGTGTATTAAATTTATTGTATTATGTAACACCTAATTGGAAAGAAGAATACGGCGGAAATTTAGAGCTTTGGCCAAATGGAATGGACAAGTCTCAAATAACTATTAATAGTAAGTTTAATCGTTTAGCTGTAATGGCAACACATAGCAACTCATTACATTCTGTTTCGCCAGTTGTTTATAATGGGTTTAGATGTTGTGTGTCTAACTATTATTTTTCAAAAGAACCACTTTTAGAAACAGATAATTTTCACATAACATCTTTTAGAGCAAGACCAAATAATAAATTCTTAGATTTAGTTTTGCGTACTGATGCACTATTACGAATGGGTATTAGAAAAGTTTTTAAAAAAGGAATTATAGAAAATCCTCATGTATATAAAAAAAATAAGGATTCTTAATTAAGAACCCTTATTTTTATATTGTTTTTTGAACTACTTCAAAAACTTTTCCTTCATCACATTTTAAAGTTTTAGCCGGATATTTTAATAGTAAAGCATAATCATGTGTAGCCATAACAATAGTACGTCCATTTTGATTGATTGCTTGTAAAACTTCCATTACTTCAACACTTGTTTGCGGATCTAAATTTCCGGTAGGCTCATCTGCTAATATTAAAACGGGATCATTTAATAAAGCTCTAGCTATAGCTACGCGTTGTTGCTCACCACCAGAAATTTGATGTGGCATTTTTTGAATATGTTGCAACATACCAACACGCTCTAAAACATCATTAATACGGTTACTCATTTCAGTCTCATTTTCCCAACCAGTAGCTTTTAAGACAAAATGTAAGTTGTCAAAAATATTACGATCTGGTAATAATTTAAAGTCTTGAAAAACAATACCTATTTTTCTTCTTAAATAAGGAATGTCACTTTCTTTTAACGATCTTAAATTATAATCTACAATTGAGCCTTCTCCATCTTTTAAATCTAAATCGGCATACAACGTTTTCATTAAACTACTTTTTCCCGAGCCTGTTTTACCAATTAAATAAAGAAATTCGCCTTTTTCCACATCAATGGTAACATTACTTAAAATAGCATTGTTTTCTTGGTATATGGTAGCATTTTGTAGCTTTAAGATAGATGTTGACATGATTGTTTTTTTTGTAAAAATATCAAAAGTTATTGTTTAATAAAAGTGAGAGAGTAAAAAAAGGAACAATAAGTTTTATCATAGCGTTTATTGCGCCAACTTATTTAATTCTGCTGTATTAATAATTTTTATCTTTTTTCCTTTTAGTTCAATATAGCCCAATTTTTTAAGTTCGGCTAATAAACGAATGCCACTTTCTGTAGCTGTACCAACCATACTGGCAATTTCGTCTCTTGTTAATTGTAGGTTTAAATAGCCTTCATTATCAACACCAGATAATTTATCAATGTTTAATAATGTTAAAGCTAAACGCTCTTTTACTGTTTTGTGAGTGTGATTTGCAGCAAAATCATTGGCATCTTTTAGCCTATTGCACATATCTTTGGTAACTTCTAAAGAAAATTTATTGTTGGTATTAATAAAGCCAAGAATTTCGCTTTTAGGAATAAAACAAACAGTCATGTCTTCAACAGCAACTGCAGTTAGTGATGCTTTATCTTCCGTTAAAATAGATGTTTGCCCTAACAAATCACCTTTGGTAATTAATTTTAAAATGGTGTCTTTACCATTTGAATTCATTTTAACCAACTTGCAAGTGCCTTCTTTAATACAGTATACACCATTCATTAAATCGCCTTCATTAAAAATAACATCGCCCTTTTTAATATTGTAATTATCCTTACAGTGAGATAAATGAATTAATTCTTCTTTAGATAAAGCCTTTAAAGAACTTAATTCTCTTACAATGCATTGCTCACACTTGCTCATATCCAACATATTTTATGCAAATATACTACTAATATGATAAATATCATTTTTTTAAAATATTGAAGTTGAGAATTTTGTACAAGGTATAAAGTAAGTAAGTTATGTTAAATTGTTATCATTGTGGAAATGATGCAGTTGAAAGTGAAGTTATTGTTTTTGATAACAAGAATTTCTGCTGTAAGGGTTGCCAAACCGTTTACGATTTGTTTTCAACCAGTGGATTATCTACGTATTATGATTTTGAAAAAAATCCGGGAGCTACACCTAAAAATGTATCAGCTAAATACAATTATTTAAATAATGTTGATATTGTTGATAAGTTGCTAGATTTTAAAGAAGACACCACTCAGATTGTGCGTTTGTATATTCCACATATTCATTGTAGTTCTTGTATTTGGATTTTAGAGAATTTAAATACGTTAAACAAGGGCATTACGCACTCGCAAGTGGTATTTTCGCAAAAAAAGGTGAGTATCACTTTTAATAGCAATGCTATTTCTTTAAAAGATTTAGTGCTTCTTTTGGCTTCTATTGGCTATGAACCTTACATAAGTTTAGAACAGTACAATGCAAAACCAAAATTAATTGATCGAAGTTTATTGTATAAAATAGGAGTCGCTTTTTTTGGCTTTGGTAATATCATGTTGCTGTCTTTTCCTGAATATTTTAATGTGGATGATTTATGGATGCGAGAATATCAGGGCTTTTTTAGATACTTCAATATCCTTTTAGCTTTGCCTGTATTTTTATATTCGGCTACTCCTTATTATATATCGGCTTATCACAGCATCAAAACAAAGGCGTATAATATTGATATTCCTATGGCATTGGGTATTATTGTAATGTTTGTACGTAGTTTGGTTGATATCTTTTTTCAAGACGGAGCCGGTTTTTTAGATAGCATGTGCGGTTTGGTGTTTTTTATGTTATCAGGTAAATTAATTCAGCAAACCACGTATAACTTTTTATCGTTTGAAAGAGATTATAAATCATATTTCCCAATTGCAGTAACCAAGCTGGATAAAAATATAGAAACACCTATTCAAGTTTATGAAATAGAAAAAGGAAATCAATTATTAATTAGAAACGAAGAATTGATTCCTGTTGATGCTGTCTTACTTTCGGATACTGCTTTTATTGATTACAGTTTTGTTACGGGTGAAGCCGTACCTGTTGAAAAAAAATCGGGTGATAAAATTTTTGCAGGTGGTAAGCAAGTAGGCAATGCTGTGGTTGTAGAGGCAGTAAATACAGTTTCGCAAAGTTATTTAACGCAATTATGGAGTAATGATGTTTTTCAGAAAAAAGTATCTCAAAAAATAAAAACCATTACCGATAAAGCGAGTCATATTTTTACACCCGTGTTACTATCAATTGCTATTATAGGCTTTATAGTATGGAGTTTTACTAGTTTTAACGATGGTTTTAATGTGCTGACTGCCGTTTTAATTGTGGCATGCCCTTGTGCCTTGGCATTAACTGCGCCGTATACTTGGGGAAATGTGATTCGATTAATGGGCAAGCAAAAACTGTATCTTAAAAACACTGCGGTTATAGAACAGTTGTCTAAAGTAGATACTATTGTTTTTGATAAAACGGGTACTTTAACATCAACCGCTAATCAGCAAATTAAATACATAGGTACGCCTTTTACAAAAGAAGAACTTATTGCTTTAAAAAACTGTGTTAGAGGTTCTAACCATCCTTTAAGTCGTCGTTTGTATCTTTTATTACCTCATGCATCTATAGAGAAACCTCAAGAGTTCAATGAAGTTGCAGGTAAAGGTATCAAAGCCGTTTTTAATAATCTTTCTATTAAAATAGGATCGGCGCATTGGGTAGGGGTAAAGGATGATGCTCATATAAATGAAACCAAAGTATTCATAAGTATTAACGATAAAGTGAAAGGTTTTTATGTTTTTGAAAACGAATACCGACCTGGCATTGAAAAATTGTTTGAAACTTTAAAACAAAAAAAATACAATTTGTATGTATTATCGGGCGATAATGATGGCGAGCAACACATGTTACAACGATTATTACCCACAACAACCCAATTGGTTTTTAATCAAAAACCTGATGATAAATTAGAGTTTATTAAACAACTGCAAACGCAAGGTGCAAATGTTTTAATGATAGGCGATGGTTTAAATGATGCCGGTGCTTTGGCGCAAAGCAATGTGGGGATTTCTATTTCAGAAAACGTAAATGTATTTACACCTGCTAGTGATGCTATTTTGGATGCTAGCGTTTTTACAAAGCTTCCTTATTTTTTAAAATTTGCTAAAAACGCCATGAAAACTATTAAAATGAGTTACTGCTTGGCAATTTCGTACAACATTATAGGTTTAAGCTTTGCGTTAACCAACAATTTATCACCATTGGTTGCTGCTATTATAATGCCTGTTAGTACAGCAACTATTATAACATTTGTTAGTGTAATGAGTACTTATTTTGCTACAAAACGTTGATACAGGTATTTAAGCTTGTTGTTTATAAGGTATTTGTTAAAATATAAAAACTATTGGTGGGTTTAAATGTATTGTGCAGATTATCTGTGTATTAGTTGTTTTTAAAATGCTAAAAAAAACTTAAAAAATATTTAGTAATGTGATAATTATCATGTTTTAGAAGTAGCAACCAAAGTAATTTTACACAAAGATTTAAGGTATGGGCGTAATTTATATTTTAATATGCATAAGCGTATTTGTGGCGGCTGTTTTTTTGTATCTCTTCATAAAATCAGTCAAAAGTGGTCAGTTCGATGATCAGTATACTCCTTCGGTTCGTATGCTGTTCGATGATGAATTAAAAGAAAAAAAGAAAAATAAATCACAAAAACAATCAAATTAATTTTTATGGAAGTACAACAATTTTACTACGACAACAAAATTGTTAAGAAGTTTCTCTATGCATCCATACTGTTCGGAGTAGTAGGTATGCTGGTGGGGTTGCTTTTAGCAGTTATGTTTATCTTTCCAAATATTACCGATAATATACCTTGGCTAAGCTTTGGTAGGTTAAGACCTTTACATACCAATGCTGTTATTTTTGCCTTTGTTGGTAATGCTATTTTTGGTGGAGTTTACTATTCGTTACAACGTTTGCTAAAAACCCGTATGTATAGTGATGTTTTAAGTAATATTAACTTTTGGGGCTGGCAGCTTATTATTGTGGCAGCAGCCATTACGTTACCGTTAGGTTTTACATCGTCTAAAGAATATGCCGAACTTGAATGGCCTATTGATATTGCTATTGCAGTGGTTTGGGTGGTTTTTGGTATTAACATGATTATGACCATTATTAAACGTCGTGAACGCCATTTGTATGTTGCTATTTGGTTTTACTTGGCAACGTTTGTAACGGTGGCGGTTTTACACATCTTTAATAATATTGAGTTGCCTATTACCATGTGGAAATCATATTCAGTTTACGCAGGTGTTCAAGATGCTTTAGTGCAATGGTGGTATGGGCACAATGCGGTGGCATTCTTCTTAACTACACCGTTTTTAGGGTTGATGTATTATTACCTACCTAAAATTGCAAACCGTCCGGTGTATTCTTACCGATTATCTATTATACACTTTTGGTCGTTAATATTTTTGTACATCTGGGCAGGACCTCATCATTTATTGTACACCGCTTTACCAGAATGGGCACAAAACTTAGGTGTTGTTTTTTCGGTAATGTTAATTGCACCTTCTTGGGGAGGAATGATCAACGGGTTGTTAACGTTACGTGGTGCTTGGGATAAAGTTCGTACAGAACCTGTTTTAAAATTCTTTGTTGTAGCAATCACAGGTTATGGTATGGCTACGTTTGAAGGTCCTTTGTTATCATTTAAAAACGTTAACGCTATTGCACATTACACTGATTGGATTGTTGCTCACGTACATGTTGGTGCCTTAGCTTGGAATGGTTTTATGACATTTGCTGTGGTGTACTGGTTGTTACCTAAAATTGCTAAAACAGAATTATACTCTAAAAAGTTAGCCAACTTCCATTTCTGGATAGGTACTTTAGGAATCATTTTATACACCATTCCGTTATACGTTGCAGGTTTCAGTCAACACATGATGTGGAAAGAATTTAACCCAGACGGTACTTTAAAATACGGTAACTTCTTAGAAACAGTTACGGCTATTATGCCTATGTATGCTATGCGCGCTATCGGTGGTTCTTTATACGTAATTGGAGTTTTAGTATTGGTTTACAATATTTACAAAACCATGAAAGCAGGTGCTAAGGTAGAAGATGAGTTAGCAGAAGCACCAGAATTAGCACGTATTGCACCAAATAGAGTAAAAGGTGAGCGTTTTCATGCTTGGTTAGAAAGAAAACCTATTCAATTAACCCTTTTAGCAACTGTAGCTATTTTAATTGGTGGTGTTGTGCAAATTGTACCAACTTTAGTGGTTGATTCTAACATACAAACCATTTCTAGTGTAAAACCTTATACACCGTTAGAGCTTGAAGGTCGTGATATTTACATTCGTGAAGGTTGTGTAAACTGTCACTCACAAATGATTCGTCCATTTAGATCTGAAGTAGAACGTTACGGCGAGTATTCAAAATCAGGAGAATATGTATATGATCATCCTTTCTTATGGGGATCAAAAAGAACCGGACCCGATTTACATCGTTTAGGTGCTAAATATTCTGATAACTGGCATTTTAATCACATGTATGATCCGCAAAGTACCTCGCCAGGTTCTATTATGCCAGGATATAAGTGGTTGTTTGATAACAAAGAAATGGATTATTCTGAGGTAGAAAACAAAATGCGTGTGATGCAAAAGTTAGGAGTTCCTTATACCGATGCTGAAATTGCAAATGCTAAAAAAGCTGTGAAAGAGCAAGCACAAAAAATTGAGGAAAATTTAAGAAACGATCCTGATTTTGTAAAATCATACGAGGCTAGCAAAAAAGCAGCTATGGCAAAAGGAGAAAAATTTGTTCCAATGAGCGATCGTGAAATAACAGCCTTAATAGGTTATTTACAACGTTTAGGAACCGATATTAAAGTTAAAGAAGAAAATAAATAGTTATGTTAAAGTTTATTAAACACAATATGGACACCATTATTGGGATAGAAATATACCCAATAATTGCCCTACTAATCTTCTTTGGTTTCTTTGTAGGCTTAATTATATGGGTATTTACATACAAAAAAGAAGCCTTGGAAAAAATTAGCATGATGCCTTTAAATAACGAAGAAGAAAATACTAACCTAAAAGACAACTAAATATGAAAAGATTATTTCCTGTATATGTACGTGTTCCGTTGGTTTTCTTTATTTGTTACGGTATTATAGAATATTTAATAGATTCTGGCGATAAACCTTCTTATGTAGCATATCCTTCTGTTTTATTGCTTTTAGGTATGATTTTATTGGTGCTAATTGCCATAGAAATTGTTGCAAGTGTATCAAACAGTTTTATTGATAAATTAAGTACGCCTGAAGAACTAGCAGAAAAGGAACGAATTGAAAATCTTGCTATTACCGATTTACCGGGTTATAAAAAGCTGATGCAAAAATTAACCAAAACGCGTAAGATGGAAGAAGAGCATGAAATTGAACTAGATCATGATTACGATGGTATTAAAGAGTTAGATAACGATTTACCGCCTTGGTGGGTGTATTTATTCTACGCTACCATTATTTTCGGAGTCATTTATTTAGGTAAGTATCATTTATTTGGTGGTCAAAACCAAATTCAAGAACTAGAACATGCTTTAACTATTGCTCAAAAAGAGGTAGAAGAATACAAAAAAACAGCACCCGATTTATTAACTGCAGATCAAGTTGTTTTATTGACAGATGCGGGCGAGTTAGCCGCTGGTAAAGCTGTTTTTGACGCAAACTGTGTGGCATGTCACCGTGCTGATGGAGGAGGAGGTATTGGACCTAACTTAACAGATGATAGTTGGATTTTAGGTGGCGATGTAAAAGAAATCTTCAATACCATTATGGAAGGTGGTCGTGATGGAAAAGGAATGGTTGCTTGGAAAGCACAAATAAAACCAAGTGATATTCAAAAAGTAGCCAGTTATATTTTATCGCTTCAAGGTAGCAATCCAGCCGACGGCAAAGCGCCAGAAGGAGATTTAAAAACACCAGCAGCAGGAGGTGAAGTTGCACCTGCTGAGGTAAAAAAAGATAGTTTAGCAACAAGTGCCCAACCAGCACCATAATATTCCAAATTCATTTGGAGGGTTTTAGTTTTATTTTTCTTCCGCAGCCCTCGTAACAAAGGGCTGTGGTTTTTGTAAAGAGTTTAAAAATAGGGTATGCGTAATGTAGCTGATGAAAGTTTTAGAGATAGTATAGGAACTATTGATAATGAAGGTAAAAGAGTATGGATTTATCCTAAAAAACCAAAAGGTTGGTTTTATGATAAACGTAAAATAGTAAGTTATTTATTAATTATAATGCTATTGGTAGCTCCGTTTATTAAAATAAATGGCAATCAATTGTTTTTGTTTAATGTATTAGAACGTAAGTTTTCGTTTTTTGGAGTAACCTTTTGGCCGCAAGATTTTTATATTGTGGTAATTGGGTTAATAATTTGTGTGGTGTTTGTGGCTTTATTCACCGTTGTTTTCGGACGTATTTTTTGTGGATGGATTTGCCCTCAAACTATTTTTATGGAAATGGTTTTTCGCCGCATTGAATATTGGATTGAAGGCGATCGTGGAGCTCAAATTCGCTTAAACAAACAAGAATGGAATGCAGAGAAAATTCGTAAAAAAGCAATAAAAGGCATTTTGTTCTTTTTAATATCGTTTGTAATTGCCAATGTGTTTTTAGCGTACATCATAGGTAGTGATCAGGTATTGTTAATGATAAAACACGGTCCGTTTCAGCATGTATCTACCTTTATATCGCTAATTATTTTTACAGGCGTTTTCTATTTTGTTTTTGCATGGTTTAGAGAACAAGTTTGTTTAATTGCTTGTCCGTACGGTAGGTTGCAAGGCGTTTTGTTAGATGAAAAATCAATTGTAGTAGCTTATGATTACAAACGTGGTGAAGCAGAAAAAGGCAGAGCTAAATTCAAGAAAAATGAAGACAGAACTGAAAAAGGATTAGGCGATTGTATTGATTGTTCTCAATGTGTACATGTATGCCCAACCGGAATTGATATTCGCAACGGTACGCAACTAGAATGTGTAAACTGTACCGCTTGTATTGATGCTTGTGATCACATGATGGAATCAGTAAATCTTCCAAAAGGATTAATTAGATACGCTTCTGAAAATGAAATCTCTAAAAAAGAGAAATTTAAATTCACAGCACGTATGAAAGGATATTCGGCAGTGCTTCTCATATTAGTCGGTATTTTAACAGGATTGATGTTTTTAAGGAGCGATGTTGAAGCTAAAGTACTACGATTACCAGGACAGTTGTTTGAACACAAAGGCGAAAACATTAGCAATGTGTACACTTATAAAATTGCCAATAAAACGGCTCGGGATTTTAGCAATGTTACCTTTAAAATCATCCATCCAAAAGGAAAAATCACCTTGGTTGGCAAACAAGTACTTAATATTGAAAAAGAAGCCATGATACAAGGTACTTTGTTTATTGAAATTCCGCAGGTTTTGTTAGAAGGTGATAAAACCGAAGTTCAGTTAGAATTGTACAGTAATGGCGAATTAATAGATCAAACTAAAACAAATTTCTTGGGGCCAAGAAGTTTTAATTAAAAAGAAAAAACTTAAAACGTAAACAAATGAAATTTAATTGGGGAACAGGTATTGTAATTGGTATTATTTGCTTTGTGGCATTTATACTGCAGTACGTTTTACGCGTACAATTTGATTCAAAATATGATAATGAATTGGTTACCGAAAATTATTATCAAAAAGAAGTTGAAATTGATGCCAATCGATTAAAAATAGAAAATGCTTTAGCTTTGGGAAATAGCCTTAGAATGGAACCAACAAAAGAGGGTTTAAAGATTTATTTTCCAGAAGATATCGATTCAAAACAAGTAAAAGGAACAATATCCCTATACAGACCATCCAACCAAGCACTTGATCAAACAATTCAACTTGAATTGTCATCAAATTACTTGCTTATACCTAAATCCCGCTTGGTTGATGGTCGTTGGGATGTTACTTTAAGTTACGCCTATAATGGCAAAGAATATTTAAAACAACAAACACTTATTTTATAACATGATTATTCCTTTGCTATTAGGTTTATTAAGTAGTCTGCACTGCGTAGCCATGTGCGGACCCATAGCATTGGCGTTACCTGTACACCATTTAAACACCACCAAAAAAACCTTGTATATTTTACTATATCATTTAGGTAGAATAGGCATGTACTTTTTGCTAGGCTGTTTATTTGGTGCCTTAGGTAAAGGATTGTTTCTTGCAGGGTTTCAACAAAACGTATCTATTGTTTTAGGGATTTTGCTTATTTTGAGTGTGTTGCTTTTTAGAGAAAAACATTTAGAAAAATACATAATTAACAATAATTCTAAATGGTATCTGAAACTTAAAAATAGTTTTGGAGCGCAACTTAAGAAAAGAACCGCTTCATCGTTCATTGTTTTAGGTGCTTTAAATGGATTATTGCCATGCGCTATGATTTATATGGCATTGTTTGGTGCCACTGCTACACAAGGTGCTTTATATGGTGGTTGGTTTATGTTTTGCTATGGTTTAGGCACCATACCTTTATTAACTGCTGTGGTATGGGTTAGCCAATGGGTAAACCACTATTTTAAAAATAAATTTAAAAAATTGGTTCCTGTGTTTTTATGTTTTACTGGTATTTTATTAATTGTTAGAGGTTTAGGGTTGGATATTCCTTATATATCGCCTAATACATTACAGCTCTTTATTACAGGAAATCCGCAGTGTTTTTAAATTATTTTATACTTTTAAAACCTACAATTCTTCATTTGAATGTATTTAAGAGTTGTTAATTTTTAGGTTTTTAGCTAAATTTATTTTAATTTTCGTTTTAATTGAGATAAATGATGCTAATATGAAAAACTACTTTTCTTTTTCAGTAATTTTATTATTCTTTAGTAGTATTATTAATGCTCAAAATTTTGGTTTTGAAAATTGGTCATCAACAAATACTTTTGTTCCAATAACAGGTGTTTCAAATTGTTATCCTTATTTAATTAATAATAGTGAAAGCTTGCAAAATAATGGTGGAGTTATAGGTAGTAATACTATTTTGCCAGATTGGTCAGCTTTGTCATTTAGTATTATGCGCACAACAGATGCACATACAGGTTCTTATGCTGCAATAGTTCATATGTGGTATAATGGAGCTAAAGGTATTTTGGCTTTTGGTAACAGTTCTAATGTACAACAACAAATACCAAAAGTACAATTAAGTAGTAAGTTGCATGGTGTTTCTGGATATTATAAATACCGTAGAGATAATTTAAGCACTAATGATACTGTTAATAAAGGAGTTTATTTACATATTAATACATACAAAAACGATGTTAATGGACATTTAATAACTTTAACTCAAGATACTTTAAAATACAAACCTACAACTAATTACACCTATTTTTCATTACCTATAACTTACTTAGATGCTAATGTAATACCAGACTCAGTAAGTGTTTGGTTTGAATCTAGAAACAATAATTCAGGAACTATTGTATGTGAGTTATCACATTTTTTAAGTTTAGATGATATTGAGTTTCATTATACACCTTTAAGTATCCCAAAAAATACAATGCAATCATTATTTAAAGTATTTCCTAATCCAACAAGTTCAATAATTCACTTAACTTATGAAAAGAATATTCAAATTGAAACCTTACAATTAATTGATGTTACGGGTAAAGTGGTTAAGAATTTTAATACTTTTAACCAAGAATTAGATGTAAGTGATTTAGAAAAAGGATATTACATTTTACTCATTAAAACAAAAGAAGGGCTTTTTAATGAAAAAATACTCATTAATTAGAAATCAAATCTAATTTAAGGTTCGATTTCTAATTTCATTGCAAAGCAAATTTCATCGTTTCGTTGTACATAAATAAACAAATCATGGTTTTGTTCTGAAATGTAGATAGATACTTTTTCGTTAAATAAAACTTCTTTTAAATAATTTAGTTCAACTGCTTTTATACTTTTGTTTTCTAAAATAGCAATTGAAATGCTGTCTAAACACCATTCTATATATTTTACATTGTTCACATGGTTTAGCACATCTAAATCAGAATAAACTACAGTATAATCTCTTGTAAAAGTACTGGCTTGGGTCAGATCAATTTTTGAAAAAGGTTTTTTTGTCGGTTTTTTATCAGGATATTTTGTTAAATGATTGTGTGGTAATGCAATAGATTCTGGTCTGCGTTTTTCTGTGTTTAAAACCACCCATAAACTGTTTGCACCAATGATTTTTTCGTTATTCATCAATACTTCAAAATCTCGAACAGAGCGCAAACCTTTTAAACTTTCAATCCAAGTGCAAATCTCAATATTCTCATGCCATTGAGGTAAGTTTTCTATTTCAATACGCATACTGCTTAAAACCCACGCTTGCTTATTTTGTTGCATATCAAAATAACTCATACCACCTAAAGCCGAATGTTTACCAGCAACAGCTTGTAATAAATTACACAAATCGGTTATGCGTAGTTTATTGGTTGTATTGCATTGATCTATGGTAATTTCGCAAGATCCTGAATATATAGATGAAAACTTATTGGGTAAATTCATTAATATATTTTATAATGTTTTGGGTTGGTTCTTGATAAGAAAACCATTTTGTTTGCTCGTTTCGTTTAAACCAAGTAAGTTGTCTTTTAGCAAATCTGCGTGTATTCTTTTTAATTTCTTCTATTGCTTCATCTAAAGTAAGCGCTTCATCTAAATAATCAAATGACTCTCTGTAACCAACTGTTTGTAAAGCGTTTAGTTTTTGATGTTTTTTTAAATCGGCAACTTCTTTTAGCAAGCCTTTTTGCATCATAATATCCACTCGTAAATTAATACGATGGTACATTTCTTCTCTAGGTGCTTCTAAACCAATAACAATTGGAGTAAAGTTACGCTTGTTTTTTTCTTGATTTAAAAAAGAAGAATAAGGTGCATTTGCAGCTAATGAAACCCCTACAAAACGTTTCATACGTTGTTGATTGACCAATGTTTGAGGATTGGTTTCAGCTAAAAAATGATAGTAAGTAGGATCTAAATTCTTTAATTGATTTTGTAAATATGCAATGCCTTTGGTTGCATATCCATTTTCAACTTGTTCTTTTATTTCGGTTGAAACATCAGGAAAATCATCAAATCCTTTTAAAATAGCATCCACATACAATCCTGATCCTCCTACAACAATTTGAATATTGTTTTTAAAAAATAACGAATCTAACAAAGGAATCACTTCTTTTTCGTAATCGCCTACATTATAATCATCAAAAATGGATTTGTTTTGTATAAAATGATGCGGAGCTGCACTTAATTCTTCAGGCGTAGGCACAGCAGTACCAATTTCCATTTCTTTATAAAATTGGCGACTATCGCATGACACAATATCGCAGTTAAAATGCTGCGCTAATTGTATAGCCAAAGCCGTTTTGCCTATGGCTGTTGGGCCAACAATAATAAGTAAATAATTATTCATCTATTTCAACTTCACCAACTACAAATTTTTCGCCACAATTATAACAAAAGTTAGCGTATTCATTGTAAATGAATGTTTTACAATTAGGACAGTGGTTTTTTACATTCGTTTTCTTTCTGTTTTTAGCAAATTCTGCCGTTACAATTCCTGTAGGTACCGCAATAATACCGTACCCCATAATCATAATAAACGATGCAATTGCTTTACCAACAGGGGTAATAGGGGCAATATCGCCATAACCAACGGTTGTCATAGTTACAATACACCAATAAATACTATTGGGTATGTTGGTAAAACCATTGTGACGCCCTTCAACCATAAACATAATGGTTCCTAAAATAACCGACATTACAAGTATAAAATACACAAAAACAATGATTTTATTCATGCTGGCTTTTAAAGAATCTTTGATATGTGAGGATTGATTTAAAAAAGGAATTAAATCTAATATGGCAAATAAACGCAATAATCTAAGTGAACGAATAACACCTAAAACCTCTGATCCTGGTATAAAAAAACTTAAATACATAGGTAAAAGCGATAATAAATCAACAAAACCATAAAAACTAAAAATATAGTTCAGTGGTTTTTTGTTACTTATAATGCGTAAAATGTATTCAATTGAGAAAAATATGGTAATAATCCATTCACTAATTACAAAAAAATCATGATAGTGTTGATCGTACCTTACAACACTTGCCATCATAATTAAAAGTACACTTAATAGAATAACACCTAAAAGTAGTAAATCAAAGGTTTTACCAGCAAATGTATTAGAGCCATAAATAATAATGTAAATTTTCTGGCGTAATATTTCGTACTTGGTTTTAATTTGCTTCATTTTAAAATGAAATTATCTTGTAATCTTTTTTTGTGTAAAGATAGTACTTAATTGTATTAAGAACATCTTTAGTATGAACAAGTGGAATTAAGATTTTACTTAAAACTTCAGCATTTAGTATTTGATAATTTAAATCGAAGAAACAATAGCCTTTAAAAAGACCATTTTCTATAACAATTGCGCTTTTTTCTGATGTATTTCTACCTTTTAAAACAATGATGATATGTTGCCATTGTGCTTGCTCTTTTTCTAACAAACTTGTAAATAAATCGTTATGTAAAAGGGTAGGGTATTTGGTTTCATTACCTGATAAAAGATTGTTTTGAACTTCTTCTATAATTTCATTTTGATTAAAGAAATCATTTATAAAACTCAATGCATTCTTTTGATTTTTAAATGATTGCAACGCATTTTTTCTTCCGTCACTTTTGTGAATTTTTAAAGTATAAAATCCTAAAGCATTTTTTTCTTGATAAACTCCCCACAAAAAAGGCGATTTTCTTTGGTTGGTGTTTAATACAGGTTTATTATGCAATAATTCTTCACGTTCTTTTAAAAGTGCAATTAATTCGTTGCCTGTTTCTTCAAAAGTAATGGTGTATACTTCTTTTTGAATACGTTTTGCAATTTTGGTATCGGCAGTAAAAATCTGACTTATTTTTTTACGAATGTTGTTGCTTTTACCAATATAAATGATGTTTCCTTTGGTATCATGTACATAAAAAATACCAATTGTGGTTGGCAAACTTTCTAAAATATCAAATAGTTTTGGTGAAATGCCTTTGTGAATTTCGTTTTTTATTTGCTCTTTTACAATTTGTTTGTCTAAATCTTTATCTAACAATAACTTAAAAAGTTTTAACGTTGCCATAGCATCACCACTAGCTCTGTGTCTGTCAGCAATAGGAATTCCTAAAGAACGCACCAATTTACCTAAGCTATACGCCTTTGCATCGGGTAACAATACTTTTGATAATTCTACAGTACATAATGTTGATTTTTGAAATTGATAGCCCAAACGATCAAATTCTAGCTTTAAAACACGATAATCAAAAGCAGCATTATGTGCCACAATAACGCAACCTTGTGTAATTTCTATAATACGCTTGGCAACTTCATAAAATTTAGGCGCCTGACGTAACATGGCATTATTAATACCAGTAAGCTTTACCACAAAAGGCTGAATTGGTATTTCAGGGTTTACTAAACTAATAAACTGATCTACAATTTCAACACCGTCAAACTTGTAAATAGCAATTTCGGTAATACCTTCTTTGTTAAATTGCCCACCTGTGGTTTCTATGTCTAATACTGCGTACACGTTGTTTTTAGTTTGCTGTTTAAAAAAATACAGCTTGTTTATTTAAGTGCTAAAGTACAAAAAATGTTAATGTGATAAGAATAGCATTTTTAAAAAGAGAATTACTTTTATTGATTGATTTTAAACCAAATGAATTGCTCATAACTGTATTGAAATTTATACTTAATGAAATTAGAATACCTCAAAGAAATAAAAAACTCCAATTAGTTTAACTAATTGGAGTTTTTTAATCTTATAAAGGATATTGTCTTATTTTAAAAGTTCAGCAACTTTAGCTTCAAGTTCAGCACCTCTTAAATCTTTAGCTACAATGGTTCCGTTTGCGTCTAAAATAAATGTTGCTGGAATTGATTCTACTGCATAATCTTTAGCAATTGGATCTTCCCAAAATTTTAAGTTAGAAACTTGTAACCAAGCTAATTTATCATCTGCAATGGCTTTAACCCATTTTTCTTTTTCTTTATCTAAAGAAACACCAATGATTTTTAAACCTTGATCTTTGTATTTATTGTATAAAGCTACTACGTTAGGATTTTCCTGACGGCATGGTCCACACCATGAAGCCCAAAAGTCGATAATAGTTACTTTACCTAAATTTTTAAGTAATGATTCTTGTTTTCCTTCAGGAGTTGCAGCTGTAAAATCTGGAGCTTTTTGTCCTACTGCTACTTTTTGTTGTTTTGCTTCGCTTTCTTTAAGAGATTCTTCCATCTTTTTTAAGCTTTCAGCAAATTCTTTTCCTTTTTTACTATCTTTTACAGAAGCATCGAAATCATTGTAGTATTTTTTAATTTCTTCTGGTTTTAATGCGTCAGACATTGATAATTGCATTAACAATAATAAAGAAACAAAAGAATCTTTGTTAGTGCCAATGAATTTTTTGTTTTGATCAATATACTTTTCTTGCATTTTAGTAATTTGATCCATTAATGTTTTCATGGTTGCTTGATCTCCTTTTTGTTGAGCTTCCATGAATTTTGCTTGATTTTGTTGTTGGAAATCCATGATTTCCTTGTTGATTTTGTTTGCTTCTTCGTTATAAGAAGTCATTAAATCATTATTTTTTGTACCATTAACTTTTGCGTTTTCTGGTTTTGCTTTGTCAAATGTAAATTTAATATCTCCTTTTTCTAAGATAAAAGGAAAAGCAAATTCTTGAGTTTTACCTAATTCAATGAAATAAATATCAGTATCAGGTGTTTTTTCGTTCTTAAATTCAAAAGTACCACCTTTAATCTCAGTAGAATCAATTTTTGTAAATCCGTTTTCGTCCTGTTTGTTAATGTATACTTTTGTTCCGTCTTCAAAGCCTTTTACATCACCAGCAATTTTGTATCCATCTTTATTACAAGAAACTAAAACGGCAGCTGTAAAAGCAAGTGCAAAAATTTTTTTCATTTAAATAAGTTAATTTAATTGTGTGTAAATGTATAAAATTTAATGTTAATAAAAATAAAATTAAACAATTGAATTTAAAAATAGTAAAACCCACGCTAACAGTAGTAATAAACCACCAATTGGTGTAATTGGACCTAATATTTTTAGCTTTTTATTAAGAGCTGATGAAATACATAAACCATAAATACTAAAACTAAAAAGCAAAATACCAAAAGTTAAAACATAATAAATACTATTTGTGTAGTTGGTAATGTGATGTAAATTAAAGCCTAATATAACCAAAAGCAAAGCATGATACATTTGATATTTTACGCCTGTTTCAAAATTTTTTAATTGTTCATCATTGAAGATTTTTTTTAAAGCATGTGCACCAAATGCACCTAAAATAATTCCTAAAGCACCAAAAACAGCGCCTGTTGTAATAAAATGATTCATTAGTTTAGTGTTAATTCTCCTAAAATTTCTTCAGACATAAAAGGTCCGCCAGGATATTTGGCTGTATAATCTAAATTAAGCCAAACTTGCCCACGCTCATCAATATGATAATGAATTGTTTTTCCTTTAGATTCCTTTTCAAAAAGTACTTCTTTAATTAAATAAATAATATTTTCTAAATCTGCTTTAGTACCAATAAGCATTTCCGGATATATATGTTCTTTTGTATGTATTAAACGTGGTGTGCCACCAATAGCGCGTATTGAAGCTGCCATTAAAATTGCATGGTCATCACAATCGCCAGAAAAATGTTCTAATGATTCTGATGCTGTTGCAATGTATTCTCTGTTTTTAGGATCGTTTACATAATTCCATTTGCTTTGAATTTCCTTAAAAATAGCAAAACATTGTATTATTTGTCGGTATTCCTTATGACCTTTAATGTTTCTAAAATGCTTTGTTGTTGCAGATAAAGCAAAATTACGCACCTTAGGATTATCAAATTCTATTGATTTGATGATTTTTGATTTATTAGGAAACGGAAGTAGTTTTGATACAATGATATCTTGAGGATTTGGGTTATCGCTCATAGCGAAAATCATGGAACGATAATCTTCGTAAACTGATTTAAAGCCATATCCCGCAAAAATAGTTCCGAAAAACAAAACCAATACATATAATATAATGACAAACAGTAAAAAACGTTTTATGTACAGTAAGATATAGGTAACAAAGGCGGTTATTGCAACAAAAAGTAAAATACGATCTAAATGAAAAGGCCACTCAGGATCGATTAAATTTTGATGCATTATGATAAAAACGGGTACTAATATTAAGATGGTTAAAAGCAAAATAAGGATGATATCCCAAGGTTTTGGGATTGAAATTTTGTTTAAAAAACGTAATATCTGTATTTTGCTAATGTCCATTTTAGGTTATTGCGCTATAACTTGATGAAAACTTAAAGGCTCAGAAATAATGTTGTATTTAATTAAATCGGTATTTATTTGATTGAATTCTACTTCAGTAACTTGTTTTTGCGACCATTTGGTTATTTGTAACCATTGTTGAATATCTTCTAGTTTTTGATCAAAGGTACTAGCTAACGTTTTATCAATGCTTGGTATCAATTTAAATTCAACTGTTGTTTGATTAATAATTTTTAACAAGTGCTTTACCAACGCTTTGTTTTCTTCATAAAAAGCTGTTCTGGCAACAACCATAAAACAAGGCCAAGGTGTAGGGCAAACATCTATTCTACGAAAAATACCTTTATCAACAATAGGTTGCGTCATGAATCTATCCCACATAAAATAATCGGCTGTGTTGTTACTTAAAGCTTCAACAGCGCCATCTAAAGTATGCGCAACTTCAAATTTTATAGAGTTTGCATCCCAATTTTGATTAGCAGCATTTACGTAAGCCATTAATTCTGAACCAGAACCATATCTAGAAATAGCCACTTTTTTGTTATGTAAATCGGCAACTGTATTAAAGTTACTTTGTGCGTTTACATGAATTCCCCATTGTAATGGCGATTTTACATACGTTTGTAAAATAACAGATGGGTTGCCATTTGCAATATCCTTTAAAATACCTTCTGTTAAAATGACAGCTAAATCGGTTTCCTTATTGCGCAACATTTCACACATTTTACCTGTTCCTTGTGGTATATCTGTCCATTGTAAATCAATTCCAGCATTGTGAAACAAACCTTCGTTAATGGTTAATTGCCACGGATAATTAAAATGCTCAGGTACGCCAATAATTCTAACTGTTTTCATTTAAAATTTTTAAAGTAAATTTACGTAAAAGTATTATTTTAATTTTGTTTTTAGAAGTTTAATTAGCGCTTGGTATTTAGAAAATTCAACCAAATCATCGTCATTAAAACTAGTGTCAATTAAAGTGTCTAATAAACTACTAGCTTCGTTAATTTTCTCTTTTGCTAATAAAGGTTGCTTGTTGCCAATGGCGTTAATTGCTTCTTGGGTAAGCTTATGTAAATTTGTTATGTTCAAAATGGTAAATTTTATGAAGCAAAAATAAGCTATCTGTATACTTTATGTATCTTTGATTTACAAAAATATCGTTAAAAATGGCAAAAAAAATTTCGAGCTTAGAAGATTTAGGTGGATTTGTTTTTTCAACCAATAAAGATTTTGAATTTGATCAAAATAACAATGATGAAATAACTTTAGATCCCAAAGATCAGTTTTTAGAAGCACATTTAGATAAAAAAAATCGTGGTGGTAAAGTTGCAACCGTAATTAAAGGTTTTCAAGGAAGTACCGATGATTTAAAAGCGTTAGGAAAAGAGCTTAAGACCTTATGTGGTGTTGGCGGAAGTGCTAAAGAGGGCGAAATAATTATCCAAGGAAATTTTAGAGATAAAATAATGGATTTTTTAAAAAACAAAGGATACAAAGTTAAACGAGTAGGAGGTTGATATGAAAGACATGAAACAATCTGAATTAATTTTAAATGCTGATGGTAGTGTTTATCATTTAAATTTAAAACCCGAAAATATTGCTAACGATATTATTTTTGTTGGCGATCAAGATAGGGTTGAAGAAATAACCAAATATTTTGATACTATTGAATTTACAACCCAAAAACGTGAATTTAAAACACAAACAGGTACTTACAAAGGCAAACGCTTAACGGTTATATCAACAGGGATTGGACCTGATAATATTGACATTGTTCTTAATGAGTTAGATGCCTTGGTAAATATAGATTTAGCAACACGGACGATTAAAAATAAACTGATATCGTTAAATATCATTCGTGTAGGTACTTCAGGATCATTACAAGCAGATATTCCTGTTGATTCTTTTCTAATGTCTACGCACGCTATTGGTACCGATAATATGTTGCAAAGTTATGTAATAGATTATGTTACAGCCTCTGATATTGAAGATGCTTTTATAGAGCATACCCAATGGCATCCTTTAAAAGGCAGACCCTACGCAGTTGCTGCAAGTGATGTTTTGCTTAATACTTTTAAGAATGATGCTGTTTTTGAGGGAATTACCATTACTACCGGAAGTTTTTATGGTGGTCAAGGAAGGGTTTTGAGATTACCTGTGCAAGATGCTGATATGAATGGTAAGTTAGAAACTTTTGAATTTAAAACACACAGAGCAACCAATTTAGAAATGGAAACGGCGGCAATTTATGGTTTATCAAAACTATTAAATCATCATGCGGTTTCTTTAAGTGCCATTGTTGCAAACAGAAAATTAGGAACTTTTAGTAAAGATTCGCATCAAACAATTGATAAATTAATTCAATTTGTACTGAGTAAAATTACCAATTAAGTTTTTTTACATCTAAATTATTTTTACTTTAAAAATTAATTCTTAAAATATTGTTCATTTCTTTAAAAATTTTGGATAATTACAGTTATTTTACATTGTATTGTTTAGTATCATTAGTATTTAGTAAATTTACAATTGTTTAATTTTATTTTAATACAATAGAAAATAGGTAATGAATAGGATATTATATAAAGATTTTGAAAATAAGGTAATAACAGCAAGTGAGGCAGCTTTATTGATTGAAAATAATGCAGTAGTTGGCGCAAGTGGTTTTACAAAAGCGGGCGATAGCAAATCAGTTTTACCCGCTTTTGCTAAAAGAGCTGCTACAGAAGATGTTGCTATTACGCTAATAACAGGTGCTTCTTTAGGATATACTACCGATGCCGACTTAGCCGAAAACAATGCCTTATTGCGTAGAATGCCTTTTATGGCCGATCCTGCTTTACGAAAATCAATCAATGATTATCAATTAAAATATATTGATCAGCATTTAAGCGAAACCGTAGAACAACTTATCTGTGGGCACATTGCACCTGTTGATATTGCTATTATTGAAGCATCTTTAATTGATGAAAACGGAAACATTGTACCGACAACTTCAATAGGAAATTCAGCTTTTTTTGCAGCTCAAGCAAAGAAAATTATTATTGAAATTAACACCAAAATTCCTTTAAGTTTTCAAGGTATTCATGATTGTTCTGTTCCTAAAACATATCCAGACCGCGATGTAATTGAAGTTCATAATGTAACAGATCGTATTGGAGAACCTTTTATTAAAATCGATCCAAAAAAAGTAATTGCTATTGTTTATACAGATATTACAGATCAGCCTGCTATAGTTGCAGAACCTGATGTTAAAACAACAGCAATTTCATCACATTTATTGAAATTTTTTGAAAGCGAAGTTGAAAAAGGTAAATTAACACATAGCCTATTGCCTTTGCAAGCGGGTATTGGTAAAGTTGCCAATGCGGTTTTAATGGGTTTTAAAGATTCTAAATTCAAAAATCTAACTATGTATTCTGAGGTTTTGCAAGATTCTACTTTTGAGTTGATAAAATCAGGAAATTTAGATTTTGCTTCGGGTTCATCAATAACAGTTTCTGAAGGATGCTATGAAAATTTAATTGCAAATTTTGATGAATACAAGGATAAATTAATTTTAAGACCTCAAAATATTTCAAATGCACCTGAAGTGGTTCGCAGATTAGGAGTTATTGGAATTAATACAGCAATTGAGTTTGATATTTACGGAAATGTGAATTCTACACATATTTCGGGTAGTAAAATGATGAATGGTATTGGTGGTTCTGGTGATTTTGCTCGTAATGCGTACTTAAGTATTTTTGTATGTCAATCGGCATCTAAAGAAAACAAAATTTCTCATGTGGTACCTATGGTAACGCATCACGATCATACTGAGCATGATGTGGATATTTTAGTAACCGATCAAGGTTTGGCTGATTTAAGAGGTTTGGCACCAAGAGAACGTGCCGAAGTTATTATTGAAAACTGTGTACACCCAGATTATAAAGCTGAAATTAGAGATTATTTTGAAAGAGCTTGTAAAACCGTTGGTGGACAAACACCTCATATTTTAGAAGAAGCTTTCATGTTTCACAAACGTTTAAAAGAAACTGGTAGTATGATATAACCAAAAAGCAACTCAATTGAGTTGCTTTTTTATTGTCCTAATTTAGTCATTCGTGAAATTCTTTTCTCAATCATCTTTTTTAAATTACGCGGACCTAAAACTTCAATGTTTTCCCCAAAACCTAATATTTCACGTTCTAATTCAAAATTAGGAATTACATCAATACGAATAATTAATCCTGATTCATCATGTTGAATAACTTCTTGTGTGTGATGTAAAGGTTTGGTTAATACATACGGCGCGTTTCTAATATTAAACTTAAGAATAATCTTATGTGGTCGGTCTTTTTCAGTTCTCGTTACTCCAATACATTCGTTATAATAGGTGTCAAAATCAATGCCTTCATAGGGTTTGTATAATTTTGAGTCTAATTCATAAAAAGCTTCTATACGGTCTAAAGCCAACGTAAGTAATAGTTTTCCTTTATTGCTTCTACAAATTAAAAACCACCGATTTCGGTATTCTTTTAGTAAATAGGGATGATAAATATCTTTTTTAGCTTCTTCTGCTCTAAAAGATTTGTATTCTATCAATAAAGGCTTTTGCTGTAAAATAGCTTGATACAACGCGTTTAAATGTTCAATTCCTTTTAGCTGTTTATTATCTTCAAATTGAATGTAATTAGGTGATTTTTTTGCAGATTTGTAAATGTTGTTCTCCAATTTTGCAATTAATTCTGTCATTTCATCAAAATAATGAAAACCATTAAATTGCTTTAATAACGAAACTACTTCTTTCATTTTATCAACATCTTCCTCTTTTAAAGGTGATTGTGTAATAGAATAATTGGCGTCTTCGTACGTGTAATATTTTCTGTCAACCACTACAATAGGGGCGTTATATCCTAATTTATCACTTCGCATAAATTGAATATCAGCTTGTATGGTGCGTTTGCTAACACCTGTTGTAATGCCTTCGTATTCATACAATGCATCCGAAACTTTTTCAATTAAATCTTCTAACGACCATTTTCTGTAGTTGTTTTTTAAACATTGATCAATGGTTTTGTAACGAATTAATGCCGATTTATTGGTTGCCATCTTTTTTTAGATATTAAAATCCATCAAATATACTATTTATTACGCAATATAGTTGCGTACTTTTGTTTTTGTAATTCCTTCTTCAAATTATTTTTAAAATTAATTAATTGATATTTAGATGATTAAATTTTTATATAAAAATATTTTTTTACTACGTATTTATACTGCGCACATTGGCTTGCATCTTTGTAATGTTCAAAACAACAAAACATTCTATTCAAATGTTTCAAAAGGCATTGTAGTGCAGGTTGCTGTATACTGAATGTTTTGAAATGATGAACGGTTCCTCGGTCGTGGGTTCGAATCCCACTTTTCAGAAATGAAAATAGTTCAGTTGGTTAGAACAAGGATTCTGGTGGGTTCGATTCCCACACTTGATTTAGGCTCAAGTTCTGGTTTGACGAAGCAAAAGCTTCACCGTAAAGTTGATCACTTGTAAAACAGATCCCAATTAAAAAGTTCTTTTCAATTATTCGGTTTCATTCTTTTGAGAATAAAAAACACTTTAATCAAAGCCAGAAGCTTTATCGCTTTGTTTTTGAACAAATGCTGTAGCATAAAATGTAAATAGTAGATTTTATCAAACATCATTTCAGTAGTAGAACAAAAACATTTAGGTTCCGCATTTGAAAAAGGAAGAACTGAAAAGAACTTATCATTTAGTTAATCATATAAAAAAATATAAAATGAAAAAGATTACAATTAAAAACAACGAAAAAGGATTGGTATTCAAAAACAATGTATTAATAAAAGTTATTGAACAAGGTGTTCATTGGTTTTTTCGTGGCGAACGTATAGATATTTGCAATGTTTACAATCAGTTTACCGAAGTTGAACAAGGTATTTTTGAGAATGAAATAATAAAAAATCAATTAGAAATTATTGAAGTTGCTGACGATGAATTGGCTTTGGTTTTTGAAAAATCAAACTTTAAACAAGTTTTTGTTCCGGGTGTTTACGCTTTTTGGAAAAACCAACATGCGTTTACCTTTCAAAAGGTTTCATTAGCATCTTATGAAATTGAAAATGTTTCAAAAGCTATTTTAGAAAAATCGCAAATGAATTTGTATGTGAGAAATTACAGAATTGAATCGTTTGAAAAAGGATTGTTGTTTGTTGATGGTGCATTTGTAAAAATGTTAGAGCCTGGGAATTATTTTTGGTGGAAAAACGCGCAAATTGTTACAGTTGCTAAAGGCGATACGCGTGTACAAACTTTAGAGATTTTAGGACAAGAAATATTAACAAAAGACAAAGTACAGTTGCGTATAAATTTTGCAGTTCAATACCAATTAACCGATTTTATTAAAGCATTTGTTGATACAAAAGATTACGAAAAACAGTTGTATGTTTTGGTGCAAATGGCGTTGCGTACTTTGGTTGGCGGTTTGTCTTTTGATGAATTAATGGATCAAAAAAATCAAATTGCCGAAATGGTTTTTAATGAAATTTCAGAAAAAACAATTCGTTTAGGAGCAACAATTATTGAAACAGGTTTAAAAGATGTGATTTTACCAGGTGAAATTCGCGAGATTATGAATCAGGTTTTAATTGCCGAGAAAAAAGCGCAAGCCAACAGCATTATGCGTAGAGAAGAAACAGCTTCTACACGTTCGTTGTTAAATACCGCCAAATTAATGGAAGAAAATCAGATGTTGTATAAATTAAAAGAAATGGAATACATTGAAAAAATCGCTGATAAAATTAATACCATTTCGGTTTCAGGTAGCAACAATATCGTTTCAGAGTTGAAACAAATTTTTACAAAATAAATACGATCACAGGTTCAACTTTAAGAATATTTTAATGATGAATCTGTGATTAAAAAAACAAATAAAATGAAAAAAATAACAGGAAAAGACTTATTGCGTATAGGTTTTGAAGAAAATATAATTTTAGGAAAAGTATTACAATTCTGTGAAAACTACCAAGGTGTTTTAAACAAAGGTGAAGTTTTAATACAATTAAAAAGAATGGTTGAAACACCCGAGTTAACTCCAGATAATTCTGAATTTTATGAATTATCTCAAACAATAATTGAGCTTCAAAAAAGTTTAGAAACAGACATTATTCCTCTAAATGAGAATGCATTAGCTTTTGAAGTATTTGGAGCAGAAAATATCGAAGAAGGTGCCAAAAAGCAAATGCAAGTTGCTATGAAATTGCCAATTACTGTTGCTGGTGCGTTAATGCCTGATGCGCATCAAGGTTATGGTTTGCCTATTGGTGGTGTGTTAGCTACTAAAAATGCTATTATTCCGTATGGTGTTGGTGTAGATATTGGTTGTAGAATGGCGCTTTCTATTTACGATATGAATGAGGATTTCTTTTATGAAAATCAATCAAAATTTAAGCGTGAACTTATTGCGCAATCTAATTTTGGTGCAGGTAATGGATTTCGAGGTCAATACAAAGCCGATCATCAGGTATTAGAAAATAAATTGTTTCACGAAAACGAGTTGTTACGAAGCTTAAAAGACAAAGCTTGGACGCAATTGGGAAGCTCAGGTGGAGGAAATCATTTTGTTGAATTTGGAATCATTGAATTTTCTCAACGCGATGAAGTTTTAAACATTGATAAAGGTACATATGTTGCTTTATTAACACATTCTGGTTCGCGTGGTTTTGGGGCAACTATTGCGGGACATTATACGCAATTAGCTAAAAAAATGTGCAAATTACCACAAGAAGCGAAAAACTTGGCTTATTTTGACTTAAATACAACCGAAGGACAAGAGTATTGGTTGGCAATGAATTTAGCTGGAGATTACGCATCAGCTTGTCACGAAATCATTCATAAAAAAATAGCAAAAGCCTTAGGAGCTCAAGTATTGGCAACAGTAGAAAATCACCATAATTTTGCTTGGAAAGAACAATGGAATGGAGAGGAAGTGATTGTTCACCGAAAAGGAGCTACGCCAGCTAGTAAAGGCGTTATGGGAATTATCCCAGGATCTATGACGGCACCAGGTTTTTTGGTTCGTGGTAAAGGTGAACCTTCTGCAATTCAATCGGCTTCACACGGAGCTGGTCGACAAATGAGTAGAACGCAAGCTAAGAAAGAAATTCCAAAATCTGATTTTAAAGCTATTTTAAAAGATCATAATGTTACATTGATTGGGGCAGGGTTAGACGAAGCACCTATGGCTTATAAAAATATTGAAGACGTTATGGCTGCGCAACAAAATTTAGTTGATGTAATTGCCAAGTTTACACCTAAAATGGTTCGTATGGCTGATGATGGAAGTAGAGAAGATTAAAAAAGCCCTTACCTAAAATGTAAGGGCTTTGTTAATTAGTTACTCCTGAAAATAACTAAAATTATGATTGTTTTTAATTTTTAATAAGGTCGAGTAAATCAATTTAATTACATGTTCAACATCGTCTTTATGAACCATTTCAACAGTTGTGTGCATATAACGCAAAGGCAATGAAATTAAAGCAGATGTAACACCACCATTACTATAAGCAAAGGCATCGGTATCTGTTCCTGTAACACGTGAAGAAGCTAAACGCTGAAAAGGAATTTTGTTTTGTTCAGCTGTTTCAATAATTAAATCGCGTAGGTTATTTTGTACCGCGGGGGCATAAGTTATTACAGGTCCTAAACCTATTTTATTATCACCTTCTACCTTTTTATCAATCATAGGCGTACTGCTATCATGACAAACATCGGTAACAATGGCAACATTTGGTTTTATGGTTTGCGTAATCATTTCGGCACCTCTCAATCCAACTTCTTCTTGAACTGAATTCACAATGTACAAACCAAAAGGTAATTTCTTTTTGTTTTCTTTTAATAAACGGGCAACTTCTGCAATCATAAAACCACCCATTCTATTATCTAAAGCTCTACAAACAAATTTGTTGTTGTTTAAAATTTCAAAAGTGTCAGGGTAGGTAACAACACATCCTACATGAATACCTAAAGCTTCTACTTCGGCTTTTGAATCACAACCACAATCAATAAAAATATTTTCAATTTTTGGAGTTGGTTCTTCTTTTCCAGCACGTAAACGCGTGTGAATAGCTGGCCATCCAAAAACACCTTTAACAATACCTTTTTTTGTGTGAATATTCACTCGTTTAGAAGGTGCAATCATTTGATCACTTCCTCCATTACGAATCACGTAAATCAATCCATCCTCAGAAATGTAATTAACATACCAAGAAATTTCGTCAGCATGCCCTTCAATCACAACTTTAAACGCTGCATCTGGGTTAATAACACCAACACAAGTACCATAAGTATCGGTAAAAATGGTATCTACGTACGGTTTTAAATAATTCATCCATAATTGTTGACCTTGGCTTTCAAAACCAGTTGGCGATGCGTTATTTAAATAGTTCTCTAAAAATGATAAAGACTTGGTATTTAGTATGGTTTTTGTACTCATGATTTTATTAAAATTTTAAACAAAATTACTGATTATTTTATTTTATATTTGATTATAATTTCACAATGAAAATGAAAAAAATATTTGGGCTTATCATTCTTTTATTTTCGATAACAAGCAATGCGCAAGTTTACGATTGGGAAAAGTATGCAGATTCACTTCGTACTAACGTTTTGGATGACGGAGATATTGAAAAAGAATTTATGTTACCCGAAATGCACATTAATTTTTCTAAGGAAGATATTGAGCGAATGAAAATTCAAAGTATTCTTAGAAGACGTATTTTAAGAGTGTATCCATATGCTTTAATGACAAGTGATAATTTAACCATATTAAACGAAAATATGGCTAAAATGGAAACGAATTCTGAAAAAAGAAAATATTTAAAGAAAACAGAAAAATATTTAAAAGAACAATTTGAAGATCGTTTGAAAAAACTATCTCGAAAAGATGGTCAAATTCTAGTTAAATTGATTAATCGCCAAACAAACAAAACTACTTTTGCTTTGGTAAAAGATATCAAAAGTGGTTGGAGTGCCTTTTGGAGTCAGCAAACTGCTAAATTGTTTGATATCAATTTAAAAACGGTTTATGCACCAAATGATGTTTTGGAAGATTTTTACATTGAAATTCTTTTAAAAGAGCTAGGTGATGAGGGTAAGATTGATTATCGTGAAGCAGCTCGCAATTTAAATATGCCTCAGGTAAAAGCCAATTGGAAAAAGAAATTAGGTGAAAGTGGGTACTATCCCGTAACAGAATAACCAACTTTTTTTGGTATATTTGCCTTAACAAAATAGTTATGGAACAATTCATTGTATCTGCTCGTAAATACCGTCCGCAAGTTTTTCAAGATGTTGTTGGGCAACAAAATATTACCAATACTTTAATAAATGCTATTGAAAACAATCACTTAGCGCAGGCTTTGTTGTTTACAGGTCCGCGTGGTGTTGGTAAAACTACTTGTGCTCGTATTTTAGCTCGAAAAATAAACCAAGAAGGTTACGATGATCCTAATGAAGATTTCGCGTTTAATGTTTTTGAATTAGATGCAGCATCCAATAACTCTGTTGACGATATTCGAAACTTGATAGATCAAGTACGCATACCGCCTCAAACAGGAAAATATAAAGTTTATATTATTGATGAGGTGCATATGTTATCTCAGGCAGCTTTTAATGCTTTTCTTAAAACCTTAGAAGAACCGCCTAAACATTCTATTTTTATTCTGGCTACAACAGAAAAACATAAAATTATTCCTACTATTCTTTCTCGTTGCCAAATATTTGATTTTAAAAGAATTACGGTAAACGATGCAAAGGATCACTTAAAGTTAGTTGCACAAAGTCAAAACATTACTTTTGAGGAAGATGCTTTGCAAATTATTGCTCAAAAAGCTGATGGTGCTATGCGTGATGCTTTGTCTATTTTTGATAGAGTAGTTTCTTATTGTGGTACTAATTTAACAAGACAAGCAGTAGCTGAAAATTTAAATGTATTAGATTTTGATTATTATTTGCAAGTAACCGATAGTATTATTGCCAACAATATTCCAAGTTTATTACTTTCTTATAATGATATTTTAGCCAAAGGTTTTGATGGTCAGCATTTTGTTATGGGGCTTGGAACACATTTTAGAAACTTATTGGTTTGTAAAAATCCAGAAACATTACAACTTTTGGATGTAAGCGATGAAAACAAAAATTTGTTTTACACTCAAGCACAAAAACTAGATAACATTATTTTAGTTGAAGCCATAAATATTGCTAATAATTGCGATTTAAAATATAAAACCTCTCAAAATCAGCGTTTGTTGGTAGAGTTATGTTTAATGCAGTTAGCAACGTTAACTCATCCTGAAAAAAAAAATTCAATTCTAAATTAATTCCCGCACATTTCTTTACAAAAACCGAAAGTAAGAAAGTATCAGAAATTGTTGTTACAGAAGCAACTGAAGTAAAAGGAACAACGCAAGCTCAAACTCAAGAAACCGATAAGAACGAACTAGCTATTCAAAACATAGTGGTTTCTAAAAGCTCTAATGAGCATATGGTTTCGGCACTTTCATTAAAAAGTATTAAGAAGAAACGTGAATTAGAATCGTCTATCAACCACACGCAAATCAATCCTGAGGATTTACCAAAAGATGATTTTACCTTTGAACAACTGAAACATTTTTGGGATTATTGCGCAGATGAGTTTTACAAAACAGGTAGAATGTTAATGGCATCTACCATGAATATGGCGCAATTAACCTTAAAGGATAATGTATTGCAAATTGAATTTCCAAATACAGGCAGTAAGATTAGTTTTGAAGAAAATTTATACGATTTAGTTTCTTTTATACACAGAAAATTAAACAATTACCACCTTAAATTTGATGTAAAGGTTAATGAGCAAGCTACCTTTAAAAAAGTATATACGCTAGAAGATAAATTAAATTATTTAAAAGAAATTAACCCTGTTTTAGATGATTTAATTAAAACATTTGATTTAGATATTAAACCATAAAAAAATGAAGATTACTCTTCATTTTTTTTCTGATCAATTTCTAGTTTTAATAGAATTTTAGCAACATCATTTTCTGCAAATGATAAATTTCCTGCAACAAAAACACCTTTATCACCAGAAATTTTATTTAAAATACCGTAAACGGTAGCTTCATCATCTGGATTGCTCATCCCTTCATATCGGTAAATTTCAACAATTTCAAATTCGGCAGCTCTTTTTAAAATTTGCGCTTCTTCTACATTGTAATCAATGGTAAAACCTTTTTGCCCTAGTTCTTCTAAAGCTTTTAATACTGTAGCATAATGATACATTTGTTTCATTTTTATTTACAATTTACAAAATATTTTTTAAAAGATAACAAAAAAGCAGGTAATCGATTTTAATGTTTGTATTTTTGCGTAAATTTTCTTGCAACATGATATCAATTGGCACATTCAATACTTTAAAAATTGCACGTAGAACCAACGTTGGTTTGTTTTTAACAGATGGCAATGAAGACATTCTTTTACCCAAAAAATACATTCCTGATGCGTTTGATTTAGGTGAAGATATTGATGTTTTTGTTTATTTAGATCATGAAGAACGTTTAGTTGCAACTACTTTAGAACCTTATATTTTTTTAAATGAATTTGCTTTGTTAAAGGTAAATTATATTAATGATTTTGGTGCATTTATGGATTGGGGCTTAGAAAAAGATTTGTTTGTTCCTTTTCGTGAGCAAGCGCGCCCAATGAAAGAAGGTAACTATTATATGGTGTACATGTTTTTAGATGTTAAAACCAATCGTTTAGTAGGAAGTTCTAAATTAAATCAGTTTTTAAGTAACGATGAAATTTCTGTAAAAGTAGGAGAAGAGGTAGATTTAATTGTTTCTCATATTACAGAAGCTGGTATTAATGTTATCATTAATGAAAAGCACAAAGGTTTAATGTACCAAAACGAAGTTTTTGAAGATTTTAGAACAGGAGATCGTATAATTGGATACATTAAAAACATTCGTCCTGATGGAAAAATTGATGTTTCTAGACAAAAATTGGGCTTTGAAAAAGTGAACGATCATGTCACTAAAATTTTGGACGAATTGCAATATAACAATGGTTTTTTAGGTTTGCATGATAAAAGCCATCCAGATGAAATTAAAAGTGTTTTAGAAATGAGCAAAAAAACATTTAAACAAACCATTGGTGTGTTGTATAAAGAAAATAAAATTTTGATTAAAGAAGATGGAATTTATTTGATATAATGTTAAAGTTTTATTAAAACAATTTATTTTTCTGTATATTTAGAGGGCAACAAATCTAAATTACAGAGTTATGAAGAAAATATTACTATTTTGTTTATGTTCCACTGCTTTTTTAGCATGTAATAAAAAAGCCGATTGTGGTGATTTAACGGGAACATATACCACATTTGTAGAAGCTCGTAAAGATATTACAAAAGCAAATTATCCTGTAAAGCATATTCAATCAACTCCAGAAAGTTCTTGGATTAAAAGAATTGAATATTATAGTTGTGATGGTGCACAAGGATATTTAATTATTTACACAACACGCGCCGAAGAATACATTCACGCCCATGTACCTATTGAAGTTTGGAAAGAATTTTCAACCTCAAAATCAAAAGGATCTTATTACAATACCAATATAGTAAATAGGTATGTTTTTGAAATTAAACCTTAAGTTTAAAAATGGTATATAAGTTGTATATATTAAGGTGTAAAAACAGGTAAATATGATGCTAATATTTTATTTATGCTTTACATTTACGCCTTAATATTTTGTAATGAAAAAGTACCTATATATTGTTTTAAGCTTATTGGCTTTTAATACTTGGCAAGCAAATGCACAAATTGAAGATACCGATATGGATGAATTGGTTATCGATAAGTTGTCTCGTGCCAATATTATTGAAATTATAAAAAAGGTGCGTAACCAAATGTATAATAATTACGCATCTAACAACTACCAATATTTTGTATCGCATCAAGCTACTATTAATGATACTGCTCAATTATTAAAAACTGATGTGTTGTACAATGTATCTATCAATTTAAAGAACAAGAAAATTAATAAAAGCGTTGTTAAAGATCCTATGAATAAAATTTCTATGGACACGCTTTTCTTTAATCGCTATTCAGGGAATGATTCTCCTATGTATTGGTTAACCGAAATTGTGATTAGAAAATACGTAAATGTGCCCGAATTAGATTTCTTTAATAATTTTAAAGATTACATGTTTACACGTAAAAAGGCAAAAAACGGTCAGTACGTAATAGAATTTTATTCGGATGATTTTTATGAAGGTTATTTTCAGTACGACCAAAATTTCAATTTAAAGAAAATGGAATTTGAGCTTTTAAAACCGTATCCAATTGATCATAGTCAATCAAAAAATGGAAAGTTTATGTTTGAAAAAAGTTGGTTGTATAAAAAAGAAAAGGTTGCTATTACGTTTGTAACCAATGCTGAAGGTAAAAATGTGGTGGATGAGTTAAAAGCATATGAAGAAATTGATGATTACAATTTTACACGATTTAACTCTGTAGGCGAAGTAATGATAAAAGATACCGATCTTGATTTTAAATCAAACTTAGTTTTTAAAAGAAAATAAAAAAAAGCTATTTCTAATTAGAAATAGCTTTTTTGTTTGTTATCTTAATTCAGCACCAACTTCGGTTTGTAATTGCTTTTGAATTTTAGACATTATTTTGTCAATTTGTACATCAGTTAATGTTTTTTCCTTGTCTTGTAACTTAATACTTATTGCGTAAGATTTTGTCCCTTCTGGTAGTTTATCTCCTTCGTAAACATCAAAAAGCGAAACATCAGAAATTAAATTTTTATCAACCAATTTCACCGTTTTATAAACTTCGGCAAAAGTTATATCGTTCTTTAACAATAAAGCTAAATCGCGTTTTACAATTGGATATTTAGAAATCTCGGCAAACTTAATTTTACTTGAAACAACAGATAAAATAGCATTCCAGTTAAAATCGGCAAAAAACATTTCTTGTTTGATATCAAAATGTTTTAAAATAGATTTTTTCAAACTACCAAAACTCACTATTTTTCGATCTCCTAAAAAGTAAACCAATCCTTCAGAAAATTGATCACTTTCATTAGGCATGCTTACTAATTTATTTATTCCCAAACGTTGTAATAAAGCATCAATATATCCTTTGAAAAGGAAAAAATCAACAGCAGCAGCTTTATTATTCCAATTGATTTGAGATGCGTTTCCTGTTGCAAATAACGCTAAATGCTTGTATTCTTCATATCCAGAAAGTGTTTTAGCATACGTTTTTCCAAATTCAAAATACTTTAAATCGGTATTTTTACGGTTAATATTATATGCCATTGACTCTAATCCACCAAAAAGAAGCGTTTGACGCATTGCTGCTAAATCACTACTTAAAGGATTTAAAATTTGCACTTGCTGCGCTTTGTTTAAATCACTTATTAAATCAGAATACGCAGGAGATGTTAAAGAATTAGCCATAATTTCATAAAAACCTTGACTAACTAATTGATTAGCAGTAATGTTTTGAACCTTATGATCGTCTGTTTTAGAACCGTTAGCAATGGTAGCATTAATTTTAGATCCGGTTTTAATATTGTTAAAACCATAAACACGTAAAATTTCTTCAATAACATCAATTTCACGCTGAACATCTACTCTATATGCAGGAACAGCCATTCCTAAACCTTTATCGGTAATATTGTTAATTTTAATATCTAAAGATGCCAATATTTTTTTGATGGTTTCTTGAGGAATTACTTCGCCTAATATTTTATTAACTTGACTGTAGTTTAAGAATACTGAGAAATCTTCTATTTTTTTAGGATATAAATCGGTTACATCAGATGTAATTTCACCACCCGAAATTTCAGTTATTAAAATGGCAGCATGTTTTAAAGCATAATCGGTAATGTTTGGATCAATTCCACGTTCAAAACGGAAAGAAGCATCTGTAGAAATTCCATGACGTTTTGCCGTTTTACGAATGCTAACTGAATTAAAATAAGCACTTTCTAAAAATATTGCAGTTGTGTTTTCTGAAACTCCAGATTGTTGTCCGCCTAAAACACCAGCTAAACATAATGGCTGATTTTCATCGCAAATTACAATATCTTCTTCATGTAACGTACGCTCAACACCGTCTAAAGTAATGAACTTAGAACCTGCAACAGCATTTTTTACAATGATTTTATTGCCTTTAATACGTGATGCATCAAAAGCATGTAAAGGCTGCCCTAATTCATGTAAAACATAATTGGTAGCATCTACAATATTATTTTTTGGAGTAATACCAATTGCCTTTAAAGCATTTTGCAACCAAGCTGGCGATGGTTTTACGGTTATACCAGAAATAGTTACACCACAATATCTAGGTGCTAATTTGGTATCTTCAACTTGTATATCGTATTTTAAGGTACGTTTTTCAACTTTAAATTTACTAACACTTGGCGTTATAAGCTCTGAATATGATTGTGTTGGTTTTTGCTGAATTAAACCTGCTCTTAAATCGCGGGCAACACCCCAATGGCTCATTGCATCAGCACGGTTAGGAGTTAAACCAATTTCAAGAACAGCATCTGTATAAATATCAAAAACCTCAGAAGCCTTGGTACCTGGTTCTAAATCATTATCTAAAACTAAAATTCCGTCATGACTTTCACCTAAACCTAATTCGTCTTCGGCACAAATCATTCCATGACTTTCTTCGCCACGAATTTTACCTTTTTTAATTACAAATTCGTTGCCTTCTTTATCATATAAAACAGTACCAATAGTTGCAACAGGTACTTTTTGACCAGCTGCTACATTAGGTGCGCCACAAACAATTTGTACAGGTGGTTCACCATTGCCTAAATCTACCCTGGTTACGCTTAATTTATCGGCATTAGGATGTTGCTCACAAGAAATTACATGACCAACTACTACACCTTTTAATCCACCTTTTAAACTTTCAAAAGCTTCAATTCCTTCTACTTCTAAACCTAAATCGGTTAAAATTTCGGCTGTTTCTTCAGGAGTGGTGTCTAACTTAATAAACTGTTTTAACCAGTTATATGAAATTTGCATGATTTGAATTTTAAAGCACAAATATACGCATTGACGTACGTTTGATGAAATTATTTAATGATTTATAATAAAAATTTTGACCTTATTTCAGCAGATGGTATTTCACATTGCTCTTTTTTGCCAAACCATTTGTATCTGTTTTTGGCAAAGTATCTATAAGCTGCATTTCTTAATGCTTTAGGAAAAAGAGAGCCTATTTGTAACAAAGGGTAAAAACCTTTTAATTGTTTAGCAATGTTTATAGCAGCATCACTTTCAATGTAATAAGCAATGTTTGGTTGATATAAAATAATAGAATCTATGTTTGGTTTTACACCAATATACTTTACAATTTGTTGCCCAATTTCTGATTGTAAGGAAGCAAATACGAAAAGATTATGAACATCGGCTTTAATGATTTTTTGTACTGTTTGATCACAAAAATGACACACACCATCAAATAAAATGATTTGTTTGTTTTTGGGAAGTTGGTCAAGTATTTTATTCATTTTTAATGTAAATTACGATTTACTTAAGTGTATCTTCTTCATCTAAAATTGGTAATTCTTCTAGTCTTATAGCATTTTGTTTATGTTGTTCAATATAGTTTAGAATATAATCAAAATTTTTAAGCTTTCCTTTTATTACTCCATTTATAGTGTAATGACCAAAATAATCTAAACAAATAATCATTGAGTTTATTTCAATCCTATATCTAACATCTATATAATTGGGTATATAACTTATATCCGTTTCATTAGAGTTAAGTTTGAGTTGTTCAATAAATTGTTTATCATTAATTTTGATATATGAAATAGCCGTTTTAAGATTATTTATAAATTCATCACAATTAACACTTTTAATGGTACTTACGTCTTCATAACAAAAATAAATCATTCCATAGACAGGAAGATTTTCTATCACTTTATTATTCTCATTTTTACAAGACAATAATAAAATTGTAAAAAAAACTAATAGTAACTTTTTAAGCATCTTAACTTACCTTTAAATGTTATTTCTTACGTTCTACCATTTCTAACTCTTCTAAAGAAACTTTTGAGGTAAAAAAACCATAATTAACAGTTGCTTTGTTTTTCTCAATTACATCAATAGTTCCCACAGCACGACCATCAATCATACGAACCCGATCGCCAACTTTTAACTCAAAATTAGTTTTGTTAGCTTGCTGTATTTGTTGCTCTTTTGTTTTTTTCTCTTTCTTTTCTTCTCTTATTTTTTCAATCTTTTGTTCAACTTCAACTTTTAGCTTAATATCCTCTTGTTCTTTAATTTTTTTCTCTTTAACAGTTATTTTTTTACGTTTAGAATTTTCTATTTCAACCGTTTTAAGTAATTCGCCAATTAAGAATTTTTTGTCTTTGTTGTTAAAGTATTTTTCAGATAAATCATCTAATCGTTGACCTAAATAAATCAAACGTTGGTTGGCATCATATAATTCTTGATAACGTTCTAATTTATCTTGAATTTTTGTGTTAATGGATGATAACTTAGTACTTTCTTCACGCGCTCTTTTTTCTTCTTCACGTAAATTTTCTGAAGTTTTTTCTAGTTTAGAGCGTTCTTTCTGAAGATTTGCAATGGTTTTGTCAAATCTTACTTTATCTGTTTCAACTTTCTTTTTAGCTCTGTTAATTAAACTGTACGGAATGCCATTTTTTTGTGCTACTTCAAAAGTAAACGAACTTCCTGCCTGACCCAAACTTAATTTATACATAGGCTCTAATGATTGCTCATCAAACATCATGTTGGCGTTGGTTGCATGTGGTAATTCGTTTGCAAGTATTTTTAAATTGGTATAATGTGTTGTAATGATACCAAAAGCTTCTCTATCGTAAAATTCTTCCAAAAAAACTTCGGCTAAAGCACCTCCTAATTCAGGATCAGATCCGGTACCAAACTCATCAATCAAAAACAATGTTTTAGCATTACACTTCTTTAAAAAGTAGTTCATGTTTTTTAATCGATAACTGTATGTACTTAGGTGATTTTCAATGGATTGATTGTCTCCAATATCCGTCAGAATTCTATCAAATAAAAAAGTTTCACTTCGTTCATGAACCGGAATCAGCATTCCACTTTGCAACATTAATTGTAACAAACCAATGGTTTTTAAGGTAATAGATTTACCACCAGCATTGGGGCCCGAAATAACAATAATACGCTCATTATTATTTAGTTCAATAGTTTGCGGATAGGTTGGTTTACCTTTTGCTTTATTGTTTAATAATAAAATAGGGTGAAAGGCTTCTCTAAAAAACAGACGCTTTTCTGTTGATATTTGAGGTAAAATTCCATTGATTTTTTCTGCATGCTTTGCTTTTGCTGCAACAATATCAATATGAGCAAGTAAATTTTGATAAACAATTAAATCTTCATGAAACGGACGTATTTCGTTTGTTAGTGCTTTTAAAATACGCATAATTTCCTCACGTTCTTCGTATTCTAAATTGTTTAATTCACGAGTAAATTTAAACGTACTTTCTGGTTCAATATAAACAATGCTTCCCGTTTTAGATTGACCTAAAACTGATCCTTTTACTTTTTTTCGATGCATGGCAATAACAGCCAAAACCCTACGATTTTCTATTATTGATTCTTTAATATCATCTAAATATCCCGAAGAATTGTATTGCTGTAGCGCAAAACCAAAACTTTGATTTATTTTGCCACGAACCATGTTAATGTTTTGTCTTATAGCCTTTAAATCAACAGAAGCTGTATCCTTAATTTCGCCATATTTGTCTAAAACTTGATCAATTTTCTGAAGAATTACTTTATTGGGTTCTGTAATTGTTGTTGCCTGATAAAGTGCTGCGTAATATTCTTGAAATTTCTTTAAAAATACAATTAACTCATTGGTTGTATTTACCAACGATGCAATTTTTTTAAAACCAGATGCTTCCAAGAAACTATCTTCAATACGCAACATTTTTAACTCATGTATTATAGGGTCAAAATAATGTGATGGTATTGCGTTTTGATTGCTAAAACTTGAAACATATTCTGATGTTTGTTGTAGCTCTGCAACTAAATGTTCTTTATCTTCAAACGGTTCAATAAGCAATGCATGTTCTTTACCAATTTCGGTAGTACATAAATCGCTAATTTGTTCTAATATCGTGCTGAATTCTAAATCTTGTAATGTTTTTTTAGCAATCGATTTCATCTATTTAATATCTATCAATCATCAAATTTACAAACAAAATATCATTTTACAGAATTAGTCCTACATTTGAGAAAAAATTATGACAATGAAGAGTTGGGAAGATTTTATTGAAGGCGAATCAAAAAAAGTATATTTTCAAACCTTAATGCAACAAGTAGATATTGATTATGAGAACAATACGGTTTATCCTCCAAAAGATTTAATTTTTAATGCTTTTAAGTTGTGCGCAATAAATAATGTTAAAGTTGTTATTTTAGGACAAGATCCGTACCACGGACCAGGACAAGCTAATGGTTTGAGTTTTTCTGTAAATGCAGGTGTTGATTTTCCGCCATCATTACGCAATATTTTTAAAGAATTAGTAAGTGATGTGCAATTTGAAGTGCCTCTTTTTGGTGATTTATCAGGATGGGCGCAACAAGGTGTTTTGCTTTTAAACGATGTTTTAACGGTACAGCAAGGAAAACCAGGTAGTCATCAAAAAATAGGATGGGAGCAGTTTACTGATGAAGTAATTTCTTTTTTATCTGAGCAAAAAAAAGGATTGGTTTTTATGCTTTGGGGTGCTCATGCTCAAAAAAAAGGTAAAAAAATTGATCGATCAAAACATTTGGTTTTAGAAAGCGGACATCCTTCTCCCATGAGTGCTAATCAAGGAAAGTGGTTTGGAAACAAACATTTTTCTCAGGCAAATGCATATTTAAAAAGTAAAAATAAAGACATTATTGTTTGGCAATTAAGTCATTAATTAAAAAAACAAAAGTTATTGTCTGAATCATTTTCGTTTTTTGAAAATTAAATTATCTTAGCAAGGAAGAAAATCAATAAAAAAAATTAAACTATGAAAAAGATTGTAATGGCAGCATTCTTGCTAGGAATGTTCACAACTTCGCATGCTCAAATTAATTTAGGTAAAGCTGCAAAAGCAGTATCTAAAGGAGCCCAAGCCTTAACTTTTACAAATGCCGATGCTGCTAAATTGGCAAAAGAAGGGGTTGATTGGATGGATAAAAACAATAAGGTTGCAGGTGCTAAAGATCCCTATACCGTACGTTTAAACAAAATTATTGGTAAACATACTAATGAGGAAGGCTTAAAATTAAACTACAAAGTTTATTTAGTTACCGATATTAATGCGTTTGCATGTGCAGATGGTAGTGTACGCGTATTTTCATCTTTAATGGATATTATGACAGATGATGAATTACGTGCCATTATTGGTCATGAGATAGGTCATGTTAAAAATGAAGATACTAAAGATGCTATTAAAAGTGCTTACCTAAAAGCAGCTGCTATGGAAGCAGGTTCGGCAGCATCAAATGCAGTTGCTACCTTAACCGATTCTCAAATAGGTGAAATGGCAAATGCAATGTTAGATGCATCACATAGCAAAAAACAAGAAACCGAGGCAGATACTTATTCATATGATTTTATGAAAAAGCACGGATATGATGTTACAGCAGCTTATACAGCTTTTAAAAAATTAGCTTTATTGTCTGAAGAAGGTTCAAAACAAAGTGGTTATCAAAAAATGTTTAATTCGCATCCAGATAGCAACAAAAGAGCTGAAGCAATAAAGAAACGTGCCGAAAAAGATGGTTTGTGGAAAGATCCAGGAAAAGTTTCATTGCCAATATCTAAATTAACAAAGTAAAGAGCAATCTTTCGCTGTTAAAAACGTTTTATTATTTGATAATTGAATTTAATAAAGGTATATTTAACACATATTTTCTGTTTTGTCATAAACAGAATTTGTTTGTTGTTTACTTTAAATATAAAAGCTATTTGAAAAAATAGCTTTTATTTGTTATGTATAAATTTAAATTATGACTGGAAATTCATTTGGAACTTCTTTTAAGATAACTACTTACGGAGAATCGCACGGAGTAGCAATTGGTGGTATTATTGAAGGTGTGCCTTCTAATTTTGTATTAGATTTAGAAGCTGTTCAAAATGAGTTAGATCGTAGAAAACCGGGGCAATCTAAATTAGTAACACAGCGAAAAGAAGCCGATGAAGTTGTTTTTTTATCAGGAATTTTTGAAGGAAAAACGTTAGGAACTCCTATTGCGTTTCAAATTAACAATACCAATTCAAAATCAAATGATTATAATTTGTTAAAAGATGCTTACAGACCAAGTCACGCCGATTATGTTTATCAACAAAAGTACCATTATCGCGATTATAGAGGAGGAGGTAGAAGCTCTGCACGTGAAACTGCTGCAAGGGTAGTGGCAGGCGCAATTGCTAAGCAAATCATTCAACCAGTTCAAATTCAAGCCTATGTTTCATCTGTTGGTACCATTAGTTTATCAAAAAAATATACTGAATTAGATCTTTCTTTGATTGAATCAAATGATGTTCGCTGTCCAGATATTGAAATGGCTCAAAAAATGGAACAGTTAATTTTAGATGTTAAAAAGCAAGGCGATACAGTTGGCGGAATTATTACATGTGTTATTAAAAATGTTCCCGTAGGGTTAGGAGAGCCTGTTTTTGATAGATTAGAAGCGCAACTTGCTAAAGCCATGCTTTCTATTAATGCTTGTAAAGGATTTAGTTTTGGAAGTGGTTTTGAAGGTACTAAAATGTTAGGATCGCAACACAACGATTATTTTAATGTAGATGGAACAACAAAAACCAATTATTCGGGAGGTATCCAAGGCGGAATTAGTAATGGTATGGATATTTACTTTGATGTTGCCTTTAAACCTGTTGCTACTTTGTTACAGCCTCAAGAAATGTTAAAAGCCGATGGAACTATTGAAGTTATTAAAGGAAAAGGAAGACACGATGCTTGTGTACTACCAAGAGCAGTACCAATTGTAGAAGCTATGGCTGCCCTTGTAATAGCCGATTTTATGATTTAATTAATCGTTACATTCCATTAGTAGTAAATAACCCGTTTCATAGCTTATTTCGACAAAACCATCGATTATAACTTTGTTACTATTTCCTCTTTTAAAACCAAGAATTAAAGTATCATTTTTTAATTCATACTCTAAATTAGTACTGTTTATACCTGTTACAGTGCCTACTGGTATAAGTGAAAGTATGGTTTGGGTAGGATACCATTTTCTAAAATCTTTATTTAAAACAAAAATTTTAGAATAATCATCTAACAAAACCAATTTAATTTGATCATAGTAACTTGCTAAGTTGGTAATGTTGGTAAAGGTATGATCCATACGTTTGCCTGTTGCCCAAACAATATTAGCAGCAGGAATGTTTCTGTTTATTAAATAGTTAATAGCCTTGTCTAAATCGGTATTATCCTGATTTTCTATCTTAATTATTTCAAGCGGATATTGTTTTTCTTTGTAAAAATTATAATTAAAATCTCTATCAAAATCGCCAATTAAAACATCTACTTTAATACCCAATTCTAAAACCCTGTCAATAGCACTATCTAACACAATAACCAAAGGATTCCATTCTAATAATTGATGTAATAATTCGTTTGAACAGGCTTCACCATTAGCAATAATTAATGCAGGTTCCTGATCATCTCTTACAATATGATGTGATGACATTTCCTTAATTTTAAACTACTAAATTAATATGTTTTGCGCATTTTAAAAGGTTTTTTTTATATTTGAAGAAAAATTACAACTTACAATGGATTTACAACAAGAACAATGGTGGGCAGATGCTCAAAATGATCAAAATGCTGTTATTTTAGATGTTCGTACAGATGAAGAAGTTAGCGAAGGAAAAATACCAGGGTCTGTTCATCATGATTTTTACCAAGGTCAAGATTTTTTAAATGCTTTAGAAGCTTTAGATAAAGATAAAAATTATTATGTATACTGCCGTTCAGGTAATCGTAGCGGGCAAACTTGTATGTTAATGAATCAGTTAGGCTTTCAAAATACATTCAATCTTATAGGTGGAATGAATGATTGGGAAGGACCAACAGAATAGTATAAAAGGCGAAAGCCTTTTTTTTATGCATTAACTAAAGTTTAAATTACTTATAATGGAATTAATAGATTTTATTCTTCATATTGATCAATATTTACAAGTTTTTCTAGAAGATTACGGAGTTTGGGTGTACGCCATTTTATTTCTAATCATATTTGTTGAAACCGGTTTGGTTGTAATGCCTTTTTTACCTGGCGATTCATTACTTTTTGCTACAGGTATGCTAGCTGCCCAATTTCCTGAAAGCTTAAATATTTGGCTGGTACTTATTTTATTATTTGTTGCTGCAGTTGCTGGTGATACTTTAAATTACAGTATTGGTAAAGAAATTGGCATGCGTATTGTAAATTTTAAAATATTTGGAAAGCAGCCTATAAAAATGGAGCAGATTGAAAAAACACACAAGTTTTACGAGAAATATGGAAGTAAAACAATTGTAATAGCTCGTTTTGTTCCTATTGTACGCACTTTTGCACCTTTTGTTGCAGGAATTGGTAGAATGAATTACAAAACGTTTTTAAGTTACAATTTTATTGGCGGCTTTATTTGGGTTTTTGGAATTACTATTTGTGGATATTTTTTAGGAAATATTCCATTGGTAAAAGATAATTTCTCAAAAGTTGTCATCTTAATAATTGTTGTTTCGGTATTACCAATTATTTTTTCAATCATAAAAGAGAAATTAAATAAAGGGAAATAAAAAACAGCCTCAATTTGAGGCTGTTTTTTTATTATCTAACTGTTAAACTATCTTTTGCATTTGATTCCTCTACAATAGGAATGTAACTTTCATTAATAGGAATTACAAATTCTGTTACCCATTCATTCGCTTTTTGAGTGGTTAAAATTGAATTTTTATAAATAGCAATAGGTTTGATGTCTGCTCTTTGCGTTAGACCTTTTAATTGAACTTGTTTTTTGGCTTCAGCCCAAGCTTTATCGCTATGAATATAATCACCTGTTAAAACTACTTTATAACCATTAAAAGCAGTTAGTTTTTCACAAACAATATCACTGCCATCAGCAGTACTAAAAAAGTTTTTAATAGGCAAACAAACTGCATATTTTACATTTCCCGATAATAAATTTATGTTTTCAAAAACTGTAAAAGGCGATCCGTAAGGTTCTAATTCAAAATTCTTAGCAAAATTATTCATATGCTCCATACTTTGAAAAATCTTATCGCCTAAACCTTCAATATCCGATTCTACAATTTGTTTGATGTAATACGTTTCTTGAATAACCGCTAAATTCTCATTCTTTATGGTGTATTTCTTTAAACTTTCTGTAATAAAATGATTGATATTACTTAATCCTTTATCAAAAACAGGCGCTATTAAAGTTTCTGGAGTTCCTTTAAAGAATAATTGAAACTTCTCCATAAACGATAAATTTCCCTTTACATTCCAATGTATGTTTGTTTTTCCATTAGAATCAGTAAAATACATCTTTGTAGTATAATCATTACCATCTACATTTAAATCTAAAAATAAGGTATCATTAGGCAATGCTTTTTTTACAAAAGCCTGATTTCCGCTCCATTCAACTTTAGCATTTGTTCCTTTGTAAATAGAATCTAATTTAAAAGCACCTTCATTATTATTCCATGGATTCCACTCTGAAAAATTCTGAAGATTATTAGTGTATCTAAACATACGTTGATTAGATAATTCTGTAGCTTTAGAAAGATTTAGTTCAAAATTGCTTTTTCCCGTTGCAATATAAACAGATAAAAAAACAACTGATAAAGCTAATATGATAAGTACATATTTTACAATTTTCATAGCATTTAGTGTTTTAAAGTGGTTTTAATAATAAATAAAAGTCCAATAAATAATAAAAATACAACTAAAATGCGCAAACTACCTTTGTAATAAGTATTGTGCATTTTAATATCTTTTCTATACATTACAATCATTGCAATTATAAAAACTACAACAAAAATTAATGCAAAAATAAGCTGACCTTGAGAAAACATTTTTTTAACAAATATAAGTATTTTAAGCCATAAAAAAAGGCTTGTTGTAACAAGCCTTTAGTATTATAATTTTACAGTCCAATTAAAAGGATCATCTCCTAATTTGTTTTGTAACTTTGTTAAAGCTTCTTTTAATTGTAATGCATATGAATCTTCATCTGCAACATCTTGTAACTGATAATATTGTTCTTTATATAAGAAACCTTCAATTTGATTTACAACAGCTGCTGTACCTGCTCCAAAAATTTCTTTTAAAGAACCATCTTGTGCAGCCGAAATTAATTCATCAACTAAAACTGGGTTTACATCAAATTTATAACCTAAATGTTGTCCTAATTGAATTAAACTTTTACGTGTAACACCATCTAAAATACGATCAGAAGTTGGTGCAGTACGTAACGTATCGTTAATTCTAAAGAACACGTTCATGGTTCCTGCTTCTTCTAATTTTGTATGTGTTGAATCGGTCCAAATTACTTGATTATAACCTGATTCTTGAGCTAATTTTGTAGGATAAAATTGTGCAGAATAGTTACCTGCCGCTTTTGCAGCACCAATACCACCATTTGCAGCACGGCTATAATAATCAGCAATTTGTACTTTAATTTTACCTGCGTAGTAAGATTTTGCTGGCGATAATAAAATACAGAATAAAAATTCATTTGAAGGGCTTGCAATAACGCCACTTTCTGTAGCAATCATAAACGGACGGATGTACAATGAATTACCTAAACCTTTGCGAACCCATTCTTTTTCAACCTTTAAAAGTTCTTTTAAACCACCAATAAAACGAGTTTCATCAATTGTAGGCATTGCTAAACGAACAGCCGATTTGTTCATACGTTCAAAATTTTGATCCGGTCTGAACATCCAAATATCTTCATTACTGTCTTTGTAAGCTTTCATTCCTTCAAAAATTGCTTGACCATAATGAAAAACACGTGCAGAAGGATCTAAAGTTATAGGTGCATAAGGTTTAATTTCTAAATCGCCCCAAGCTCCGTTTTTGTATTCACAAATCAACATGTGATCTGTAAATTTAGCTCCAAATTTTACATTTTCGAAATCAAAAGTATCAATTTTAGAGTTCTCAACTTTTGTTAATTTTAAGTTGTTTAAAATGTTAGATTCCATTTTTATTATACTAAGTTATGTCGTTGTTATGTTTTGACATTTACAAATTTAGAAAAAAAAAATCGTTATAAACCATAAACATTGTTTAATTTATAATAAAAACCTAATTATAGTACTTTATTTCTAAAACTATAAGCTCTCCTAATAATTAGCAAGTAAGCGTTTTATTTTAATTTTTATCTTTGTAGAAAATAAAAGATGATGAAAAAAATATTTAGTGTTTTAACTATTGTAACATTAGTTGTTGCTTGTAATAAAAAGGAAAATAATGAAACTGCTTTAGAAACATCAAAAGATACGCTTTCTTATACTGTTTTTGGTGATAGCATTACAAAAGAAGGTGCATTAACAAGAGAAGAAATGTTTGCTAAATATGAAAGTATGAAAGCAAATGATACCTTAGATGTTAAGTTTGCTTCAGATATCAACGCAACTTGTAAGAAAAAAGGATGCTGGATGACTTTAAGCTTGATTAAAGACAAAGAAGCTTTTGTAAAGTTTAAAGATTATGCCTTTTTTGTACCTAAAGAAGGTGCTGAAAAACACAGTGCTATTGTTGAAGGAAAAGCTTTTATTGAGGAAACTTCGGTAGATCAATTAAAACACGAAGCGAAAGATGCAGGAAAATCTCAAGCTGAAATTGATCAAATAACGCAGCCAGAAAAAAACTATCGTTTTATGGCTAATGGCGTATTAATTGCTGATGTAAAATAATGAAACTAGCTTTCAATTTATTAGTCATTGCTCTCTTTTTTGTTGGATGTAATAAGCAAACAGAAGAGAAAAAAGCTACAAAAGAAACGGAAAAATCTTCAAAGTTTCAAATGTATCAAATGTCAGAAATGGCAGCATTGATGGAGCAAATGTATGCCTATAACACACAGTTAAAAGAACGTATAATTGCCAAAGACTCATTAGATAGTTATCCTGTGGCGTTTGATAAATTGCATACTGCTATTTTAACCGATGCTTCAGATAGAGATGCCTTTTTTAATGAGCAAGCTTATAAATTCATTGCTGCTCAAAAAAAGATTTATCAAGAGCCTAGTAATGCCAAAGAAAATTTCAACAAAATGGTAAACCAATGTTTAGAATGTCATTCTAAAAAATGTGGTGGCCCCATTCCACGTATAAAAAAACTATTGATACCTTAATGAAACGCGAAGTTATCATAACCAACGATGGGTCGTCATCTTTAAGTGTTACCAATTGGGGTGAAAATTTTCACTCCATTCACGGTGCTTTACAAGAGTCAACGCATGTTTACATTAATAACGGTTTGGCTTTAGTTGAAAAGGAGGAAATATCAGTATTAGAATTTGGTTTTGGCACAGGTTTAAATGCTTTGTTGTCTTTTGAATTTGCTCAGAAAAACAACAAAAAATTACATTACGAAGCTATTGAAGCATATCCATTAACAAAAGATGAATATTTGTCTTTGAATTTTGATGCGTTTATTAAATCGAATATTTCAGTTAATGACATTCATGATTGTGAATGGAATCAACTAAAAACATGGAATAATATGCATACTCTTTTAAAGCATTCAATTCTAATAGAAGATTTTGTTTCAAACAAACAATTTGATATCGTTTATTTTGATGTTTTTGGATATGATTATCAACCTGAACTTTGGAGTAAAGCTATTTTAGAAAAAGCTTATCAATTACTAAAGTCCGAAGGTATTTTTGTTACATACGCGTGCAAAGGTGTTGTTAACCGAACTTTGAAAGAATTAGGTTTTACGGTACATAAAGTTGCCGGACCGCCAGGAAAACGAGAAATGATTTTTGCTGTTAAATAAAACTAAAAGTTTTAGCTTTTATAGGGGTTTTTATTACATTTAGAAAAAATAAAAAGCCATGACAGAAAGTTTAAAACATACCATCAAAATTTTAGAAAAAGTAAGCTTTAGCAAAGATTTATTTATAAAAGAAGTTACCAAAGCAATTGATTTATTGTTGCCTTATGAAATTGACCAATTAAAAGAATGGATTTTGAATTTCACAAAAAACAAATCAGATTTTAAAGAAGTTTTAAATTATGTATAACAAAAAAGGATGAAGTTTTGCTTCATCTTTTTTTTATTTAGTTACTTTAGGACTAATAATAGCCACATCTTGAAAAGCAATGGCTCCTTTTACAACTCCTAAAATAGTAGCTCTTAAAGCATCAATAATTTGCACTTTTAATTCGCTTTTAGCATAAATTAAACTTACCTCTCTTGATGGTTTTGGATCTTTAAAAGCTATTATATTTTTCTTATCGCTTTCGTTTAAACTTAAAGTGTGCAAATAAGGTAGCAAGGTTACTCCTAAACCTTCGTTTGCAAGCCTAATTAATGTTTCAAAACTACCCGAAGTTAATTCAAAACCTTGAGATGGTTGTAATTTTGATGCTTTGCAAATATTCAAAATACCGTTGGTAAAGCAATGACCATCTTGTAACAATAAAATATCGTTGATGTTTAAATCGTCTGGTGTAAGTTCTTTTAAATCATTTCTGTATTCCATTGGAAAATATCCCACAAAAGGCTCATAATACAAAACAACCTCTTTCAAATCGGGCTCACTTAAAGGCGTTGCAGCAATAGCGGCATCTAACTGACCTTTTTGCAAACGATTTATAATTTCTTCTGTGGTATGCTCTTCAACAATTAAATTAACTTTTGGATACTTTTTAATAAAGTTTTTAAGAAACATAGGCAAAAGTGTTGGCATTATAGTAGGTATAATTCCTATTCTAAAATCGCCTCCAATAAACCCTTTTTGTTGGTCAACAATATCTTTAATTCTATCCGCTTCATTAACAATGCTTTTAGCTTGTTCAACAATCCGTTTTCCAACTTCGGTTAATTGAATTGGTTTTTTATTTCTATCAAAAATTTTAATGTCTAGTTCTTCTTCCAGCTTTTGTATTTGCATACTTAAAGTAGGTTGCGTAACAAAACATTTTTCTGCTGCCAATGTAAAGTTTTGATACTCGGCAACTGCTAAAACGTAATGTAATTGTGTAATGGTCATCTTCAAAAGGATTTAACTATAGTACTATTACAACTATCAATATTATTTATACAAATATCGTTCTTTTATTTGTAATTTTGATAATGAATTTAAAAAACAACATTATGAATATGTTAGGATTACCTGAAAAAGAAACAAAAGAGAATATTGAATTGTTAAATACTTTATTAGCTAATTTTCAAGTATATTATCAAAACTTGCGTGGTTTACACTGGAATATTAGAGGAAAACGCTTTTTTGAACTACATGTTAAGTTTGAAGAATTATACAACCAAGCGCAATTAAGAATTGATGAAATTGCAGAAAGGGTACTTACATTAGGAGGTACACCATTGCATACTTTTGAAGATTATATGAGCAAAAATAGTTTAGAAATTGGCAAAAATATTACAAACGATGAAGTAGCGGTGCAATTAATTGTAAAGTCGTTAGCTACATTATTAATGATTGAAAGAACTATTTTAGAAAAATCTGGCGCAATTAATGATGAAGGAACCAACGCTTTAATAAGTGATTTGATCACAGAACAAGAAAAAGATATTTGGATGATGCAAGCATTTTTGGGATAATAAAAAAGAGGTCTAAAAGACCTCTTTTTTATTTTAATTATTTAGCATTACAGGCATTACCAACATGGTAACTGTTTCGCCTTCATCTAATCCGTCTACTGGAGTCAAAATTCCGGCTCTGTTAGGAAGCGACATTTCTAATTGAATTTCATCAGATTGTAAGTTTGTCAACATCTCAGTTAAGAATCGAGAGTTAAAACCAATCTGCATATCATCTCCTTGATAATCACATGTTAAACGCTCATCTGCTTTGTTTGAATAATCAATATCTTCAGCAGAAATGTTTAATTCAGTTCCTGCAATTTTTAGTCTAATTTGATGTGTTGTTTTGTTTGCGTAAATAGCCACACGACGAACTGAACTTAAAAACTGAGTACGAGAGATAATCAATTTATTAGGATTTTCTTTTGGTATAACCGCTTCATAATTAGGGTATTTACCATCAATTAATCTACAAATTAAGGTGTAGTTATCAAAACTAAACATGGCATTAGAATCGTTGTATTCAATGGTAACATTAGCATCAGATGTTGCTAAAATGCTCTTTAAAATATTCAACGGTTTTTTAGGCATGATAAAATTAGCTTCGGTAGAACTTTGTAAATCGGTTCTAGAATATTTTACTAATTTGTGTGCATCTGTAGCAACAAAAATAACACCTGTTGGGGCAAATTGAAAATACACTCCAGACATTACTGGGCGTAAATCATCATTACCTGCTGCAAAAATGGTTTTGCTAATTGCTGTTTGTAAAATTTCTGCAGGAATATTTGTTTTAGATGGATCTTCTAACATCTCCGCCTTTGGAAATTCATCTCCTGGTAAAAATGCTAATACATATTTTCCTAAATCAGAGCTAATTTCTATGGTATTGTTGTCTTTTACTGTAAATGTTAACGGTTGTTCTGGAAAAGTTTTTAACGTTTCTAATAACAAACGCGCAGGTACAGCAATTGATCCTTCGCTGGTTGACTCTATCTCTAAAGTAGCAGACATCGTAGTTTCTAAATCAGATGCTGATACTTTTAATTGATTTTGATCAAGTTCAAATAAGAAATTATCAAGTATGTGTAAGGTATTACTACTGTTAATTACACTACCCAACACTTGTAATTGTTTTAATAAATACGAGCTCGATACAATAAATTTCATGAGTTTCTTTTTAAATACCGTAAAAACGGATGTTTGTACAAATATATTTCTTTTAATGTGAAAATAAAACTTTATTTATCAACACTATTTTGTGTATTTCTTTTTGCGTAAATAAGTAAAAATAAAGCCAAAAACTGCCAAAACTATTAATGGTAAAACCACTACAATTATGCGTATTTTATCATAATTAGCATATACTTTTTCTTTGTTTAAAAGTGGTAATTTTACTTCTTTGGTACGCAAATTTATAAGACCATTATCATCTAACAAATAATTTACCGCATTTAGCAAAAACTCTTTATTACCGTATAATGTATTGGTCCATTTATCATAACCCAACTCCATTGGTTCTTTGTTCTGATCTAACTGATTTTTAGCAATATCGCCATCAGAAATCACAATCATCTTTGTTGGTTTTCCTTCGTTTAAATAGCCTTCCGATTTAAAAGGAACGATTCTATTTTTAAATACCGATGTAAAAGATCCTTCCAATAAAACTGCCAACGGAATAGGTTGCGAAAGTTTTGCCGTTTTAGGATCTACTTGATCATTAACCGTTTTAGCAAGACTTACAACACTTGGTGTACCTACTTTTGAAGCGTAAGGAGATGATGCTAATAAAACGGTTTTCTTTATATTATTGTTTAAAACATCAATACTGTTGGCAAAATCAAATTTAACGCCTTCGATGTTTTTTACCATTGGATGATTGGATTGAATTACAGCATACGGCGCAAATTTCCAATTAAAAGTTTCGTAAACAGTTTCACTACCTTGTTGACCTACTGCTAATTTAATTGGCGATCCCATTTCATCTTTTACCAAATCAGGATTTACACGAACACCATATTTAAAAAGCATTTCGCCTAAACTATAATCTTTAGGATACGCCAGCATTTCACCTGTTTTGTTGTACAGACTGTCCATATCTGCTTGAACTTGATCTAGCATCCAAATTGATTTTCCGCCGTTCATTACAAACTGATCCAAAACCTGAATTTGATTTTCATCAAATGTTTTTGTAGGTTTTGTAATAATAGCTAAATCATATTCTTGTAAATCTTTTAAAGTTTTCTGCGGATTTACAGCAACACTATCTAACGTAAAAGGTGCAATATAATAACTATCACGAAGTGAACGTAAAAAATCGGCTATGTAAATATCGTTTGGCTCACCAATTCCTTTAATAATAGCCACTTTTTTAGATTTCTCTGTAGAAACTTTGTAAATAGCTTCGGCAACAGCGTATTCTAAATGCTGTACAGAAACTGATACTTTTTCTTCGGTGCTTCCTGCAGAAACATTTTTTAACAACTGTATTTTTGCGTGTTTAGTACCGCTAGTTGCTACTGCCCAAGGAAAAACCATTTCTTGTGATTGTTTTCCTTTATCATTAACGGTTACACTAATAGGTTTCATGCCATTTGCAAAAAGCTGTTGCGCCATTTGCGTAGCATTTTTCTCATCTTCTAACGGATTTACAAATATGAAATTTACATTGCTGTTATAAGATTGAAATTCCTCTAAAAGTTGTTTGCTTTCTGTTTGTAATCTTCTAAATTCTGCCGGAAAATCTCCTTCCAAATACACATCTATAAACAAAGGATCTTTTACCTTTTTTAAGATATTTTTGGTTGTTTCAGAAAGCGTATATCTGTGATCTGCTGTTAAATCAAATCGTTTAAAAGCATAATTTCCTGCAATATTAATGGCAACCAATCCTAAAGTAATTCCTAGAAATGCCTTTAAATTTTTATTTTTTTTCATTAGTTGCGAATTTTTTTAATATTGAATACCGTTGCACTTAAAAAGAAAAAGGTAATGGAAATAAAATACAGCAAATCACGTGTATCTAACACACCTCTGCTAATACTTTTAAAGTGATAATTCATACCGATTTTTTCAATGATAGTTGCAGATGATTTGATAATAGTAGCTAATTGATCAAAACCTAAATACATTAAAAAACAAATAATTACGGCTAAAATAAAAGCCACAATTTGATTTTCTGATAAAGCAGAACAAAAAATACCAATGCTGGTGTAAGCTGCCATTAAGAATAAAAGTCCTAAATACGATCCTAAAGTACTTCCTAAATCCATATTTCCTTCAGGATTTCCGTACGGATTAAGAATAACAATGTATAAAATGGTTGGTAAAATAGCCAATACTACTAAAATAAAGGCTCCTAAAAACTTACCAATAACAATTTGAGTAATACTTAAAGGCTTGGTAATTAAAAGTTCTATGGTACCTTGTTTACGCTCGTCTGAAATACTTTTCATGGTAACGGCAGGTATAAGCAATAGCAAAACCAATGGAGCTAATTGAAAAAACGGACTTAAATCGTTATATCCGCTTTGCAAAATATTGTATTGTCCATCTAAAACCCATAAAAACAAACCGTTTAACACTAAAAAAACGGCAATAACCAAATAACCAATTAAGGAACCAAAAAACGATTTGATTTCACGTAATAAAAGTGCTTTCATATTATGGTAATGATTCTAATTTATCTACACTCCACGCTTGTGGCTTGTCATTAAATAGTGCTTTTGTAAACGCCCATACTTCTGTAAAAAGTTGTGACTTTCGGTAGTTTTCCAAATCATTTTCTTCGTTCCAAATAGAATAGGTGAAGAAAATATTGTTGTTATTTTTATCTTGATATAATTCTAAAAAGTTATTTCCAGGATAGTTTCTTATTTGTTCTTTTACACTATGAAAATTTTCTAAAAACAAAGGAATTTTATCTTCATGAAAACTCATTTTTACTATTCTAATAAACATATATTGTGTGTTTTTTTAATCAATAAATTCAATAATAATGGCATCGCGGTAGGTTAAACCAAATAGTGATTTAACATTACCAATAGTACTAGGATTTGATTTGTAGATAGACATTTGCAAGAAATCTAAATCATTGAATATAAACATCATATCACCCTCATATTCTCTAATAGATTTAACTTCTGTGTTAAAATCGGCGTAAAATTCATTGATACGATACGCTTTGTATCTACTAGCATTTATCACAAATTTGCGATTGTTTCTAATCTTTTCAAATAATTCTTTTGTAATATTGGTAACTGCGTTTCCGTAGTGATCTTCGTAAATAATAGAGCCTCTAATAGCATTCTCGTCATCGGCAACTTTTACTTTTAATTCAACCAATTCTTCACAATCGGCATACTTAATTGCAGTTCCCAATTCAGCAAACTTATTTTCGTTTATCACTTTATTTGCAACAAATATATACAACGATTGCGTATTTGCACAAGAATTTGGAATATCTAATTCAATAATTTCAGCATTTTCATTTTCCGAAGCTAAAAGCGATAACGTTCCATTATTAGCTGTTAATATATATTGATTGTTTAATTTAATCAATAAAAAAGAGGTTTGATCATACATTTCAGCTTCAACCAAAACCATATGTACAGAATTAGCAGGGAAATTTTTGTAAGCACCCAACAACACATAACTAGCATTGGCAATGTTGTAAAGATCAATACAATGCGAAATGTCAACTATTTGTGCATGAGGTATTGCTGTTAAAACCGCACCTTTTACAGAAGCAACAAAATGATCTTTAATACCGTAATCGGTTGTTAATGTAATAATTGACATTAATTAATTTTTGTTAGTGTTTTTTAATAATTTTTGTTAGATTTGAGATATACAAAACTAATTTTTTTTAATTAAATCTAATAGCTTTTGAACGAAAGAATCATCGAATTAGAACATATTACACCAAAAGATTTTTGGGGTCCGCAGGATATACATTTAGAACTACTTAAAAAACTGTATCCTAAACTTAAAATAGTAGCACGCGGTACAACGATAAAAGTGTATGGTGAAGCCGAAATTTTAGATCAATTTCAATCGCGTTTTGATCGAATTTTGAAATATTATGAAAAATACAATCAGTTAAATGAAAACATCATTGAACGATTAATAATTGATGATGCACCACAGAGAATGGACAAATCAGATGAAATTTTAGTTCATGGTTTAGGTGGAAAGCTGATAAAAGCAACTACACCAAATCAGCAAAAATTAGTCGATTTGGTTTTTAAAAACGACATGGTTTTTGCTATTGGTCCGGCGGGTACAGGTAAAACGTATACAGGTGTTGCTTTGGCTGTAAAAGCGTTGAAAGAAAAGCAGGTAAAACGTATTATTTTAACGCGCCCTGCTGTTGAAGCTGGTGAAAATTTAGGTTTTTTACCGGGTGATATGAAAGAAAAGCTTGACCCATACATGCAACCTTTATATGATGCCTTGCGTGATATGTTGCCGCCCTCTACTTTAGAAGATTATTTGTTAAAAGGCATTATTCAAATTGCGCCTTTAGCCTTTATGCGTGGTAGAACTTTAGATAATGCTTTTGTAATTTTAGACGAAGCACAAAACACCACCCACTCGCAAATGAAGATGTTTTTAACGCGTATGGGTAAAAATGCTAAGTTTATCATTACTGGCGATCCTGGTCAGGTTGATTTACCTAGAAAAGTAACATCGGGCTTGCGTGAAGCATTGCGTATTTTAGAAGGTGTTGAAGGAATTGGCTTTGTATTTTTAGATGATAAAGATATTGTACGCCACCGTTTGGTTAAGAAAATTGTGGAAGCTTACAAAAAGGTTGAAACTGCTAACGAATTTGCATCACACCAAAATTATTATAACAATACCAACAGAGGTAATGAAACAGAAAATCCGACGAGTTAGTCGGATTTTTTATATCATTTTACATCACATTGAATTCTATAAGAAGGAAAAATAACACCTAGAATAATTATCACATAAAAAGAAAAGTAAAATTTAATAAGGGCCGCATATCCAGGACTTACATCAAATTTTGGCATCTTATTTTTCCAGATTCCTATCAATCCAATAATTATCATCAAAATACTAATTATAATATAAGTCATGATTAAGATGAATTTTAATTTTATAAGTGATTAATTAAAACATTCGCATCAATACCTTCGTGTCATTTGATAAGAATATTAAAATTATTACAAAAGTTAATAATTAAGGAACAACTTCTGGTTTGTTGTAATAAAAAAGATTACTTGAGTTAAATTAATGTCTTAATCTGCAATTAGATATTTATAACATCAGCTAATTTCTCAGTTAGTTTTTTTCTACTAAAATATTGCAAGCCAATACCATTTGATTGTAGTGTTCCAGTTTGATATTTAGCATATGAATCTAGTATACTATTTTTAACTTCTTCTAAATCATCGTAAGAAAAATAAGTACCTGTATTGGTTTCCTTTAAAATTTTTGCAACATCGCTACCTTCGGGACCTAAAGCCAAAATAGGTCGTTCAGCTGCCATATATTCAAACAGTTTTCCTGGGATTATACCAATAGTTTCGTATGAATCAATTTCTATTAATAATAAAAGTTGTGAACTTCGTTGGTATTGTAAAGCTTGTGTATGAGATACGTAACCTATTAAACTTACATATTCATCCAATCTAAACTCTTTAATTGTATCTATTATTTCGGTGCTTACTTTACCTATTAATTGTAATTGAAAATCGTTTTTAAAAGATTCATTTTCTTTTAAAATTTCTTTTAAAGCTTTCCATAAAATACGTGGATTTCTTTTAGAAAGTAATGAACCTATGTGGCTGATAGTGAATTTTTTATCTAAACTTGGTTTTGCTAAAGGTTCAACATCATATCCATTGGTTATTACATGAATTGGTTTAGAAGTAATAGCTTCAAATTCAGCTTTTGTGGTATAACTTGTAGTTAAAACTACATCGGCACTATTTAAAACATCATGTTCTAAATCCTTATGTTTTTGTGCTGATTTAGCAGTTAATTTTAACTCTTTATGATAGCCAATGGATGTCCAAGGATCTCTAAAATCGGCGATCCATTGCACCGCAAATTTCTTGCGTAATTCCATTCCAATTAAATGCATACTATGAGGCGGACCAGTAGTAATAATGACATCAACAGGATGTTTTTTGATATATTTAGCTAAAAAAGCAACAGATGGTTTTACCCATCCAACGCGAGCATCGGGTATAAAAAAATTACCTCGGATGTAAAGCAACAGCTTATCTACAAAAGTTTGCTTTTTAGCTTCTTTAATAATACCCGAACTTATTGTTTTGGTTTTGTTTTTTGAAAAAAGGGATGCTATTTTATAAGGCTCTTTTATTGGTTGTTTTATGATTTTTATGTTTGGAGAGACATCCTTTATTAAGTCTTCGTCAATAATAGGATATTCAGCATTTTCAGGTACATAAACTATAGGTTCAATGTTGTAATCTGGTAAGTATTTTACAAATTTCAACCAACGTTGAACACCTGGTCCACCTGCCGGCGGCCAATAATAGGCTATTATTAATACTTTTTTCATGATTACATTTGCTTTGCTAAATAGGCTCCTAAAAATACAGCTACTAATCCTAATAGAACTGAACTTATTAAATACAGTGCAAAATAGCTGTATTGATGATTTACGAGCATTTTATATAAATCTAACGAAAAGGTTGAATAAGTGGTAAATCCGCCACAAAAACCAATTCCGGCAGCTATAAATAACTGAGGTTGGTTTACTGCATATTTTACAAATAAAAAACCTAAGAATAAACTCCCTAAAGCGTTAATTAACAAGGTAGCTACAGGAAAATCTTGATACGAAATTACTTTGCCAATTTCGTATCTGCATATGGTTCCTAAAGCTCCAGCAATTGCTACTAGTAAAATATTCATTACATTTCTACTACTTTGTTGTTCTGTTGTTTTTTGAAGGTGAAAAATATCCCTAAAATTACAATTATTAAGGCAATTATAGAAGTAATTAACGAAATGAAACTTCCTGTTTTTATAACTTCTGGATCAAATGAAAACTCAATTTTATGATTTCCAGCAGGAATTTCTAATCCGCGTAACGTATAATTTACTTCTTTCATTTCAACAGGTTTTCCATCAATTGAAATTTTCCATCCTTTTGGATAATATACTTCAGAAAAAACAGCAAAACCATCATTTTTGTTACTACTTTGATATACTAATTTATTAGGCTGATAATTCGTCAATTTAATTTGAGCCAAACTATCTACAGCAAAATTTGATTTTGATACAGCTTCTTTATCATACACTAAAGCCGTTTGTTTTGATTTAAATGTTTTCATTTGCTGCATCATTTCATCAGCATTTTTCACTTTTTTTACATCTTGTACAAACCAAGCATTACCATTAGCGTCGGGGTTTTTTAAAGGAATATCTTGTCCTTGCTCATCTTTACCAATTACATATTTAACATTTAACATGTTTAATACTTCTATGTTTTGCTGTGTAATTTGATAATCAAACAAGTCTTGAATTTTCTTAGGCTTTGCAGCATGATAACCACCTAACGAATGATGAAAGAACGAGCTACGAGCACTACTGAAACCACCTGCTTGTTCAAAAACTCTGAATTGAGATTTATCTGATAAAATTTGAGCATCGGCTGGTGTTGCTTGAAAAGGAACTTGAACCATTTGTTTAGGCACAAAATTATCTTTGTTTACATAGTTTAGATCAATCATTACCAAGTCTAAAATACCTAAAGCACCTACCAAGATAACAGCTGTTTTTATATTTAATTTATCTTTTATAAAAGCAAATAACACAGCTGCTGAAGCTGCAATAAAGAATAAAGTTCGCAACAAATCTTTATTATATAATGCTTTTCTATCTTCAATTAATGCACTTAAAAAATCTGAACCTGCTTGTTGGAACATTTGGGCATAATTTTGATCATTTGCACCTACAAAATCAACCATTGATTTAGCTACAAATAATAGAACTATCAATCCACCAAAAATCATAGATGTCTTTTTTAAAGCATTTAATTGATTTTCTTTATCAGCTCTAAAAAAAGCTTGTAATCCTAAAATAGCGAGTACAGGAAAACATAATTCGGCAATAACTTGAATAGATGTTATGGCTCTGAATTTGTTATACATTGGGAAATTATCAATCAAGAAATCGGTCAAGAAAAAATGATGACCCCATGATAATAGAATCGATACCAAAGCACCAGTTCCTAAATAATACTTCACTTTTCTATCATCAACAAAAAAGCATAAAACCGCTAAAAATAATACAACGGCCCCTATATACGCTGGCGCTGCTACAATTGGCTGACTACCCCAATAAGTTGGCGCATGATTTGCAAATTGTTCTGCTTGCGCAGGATCATATCCTTGCGATTGTAGTAAATTATATACAAATTGGTACGTTTTTGAATTGGTTCCAATATTTTCACCATTTCCGCCACCTGTAATTCTAGGAACCAAAAGGTTAAACGTTTCAAAAATACCATAACTATACTCGGTAATATATTCATGCGTCATGGCATTGGTTGATGCCTTAGGAGAACCATCGGGAGCAATGGTTAACGAACTATCGCTACGCGTACTAAACTGTGCGTATTCGGAAGTTGCTAATAAATTAGTTGCATTTAAACCAATTGCCAAAATACCCGCAATAGCAAACACTCCAAACATTTTTAATAATGCTGCTACTTGTTTTTCTTTGATATAATGTATGGTATAATAAATACAAACAATCAATAAGAAAAGTAGCAAATAATAGGTCATTTGAAAGTGATTGGTAGATATTTCAAGCGCCGCAGCAATCATGGTTAAAATACCACCTAACAAATATTTCTTTTTAAACACTAAATGCACACCTGCCAAAACCAAAGGCATATAGGCAATTGCATGCGCTTTTGCATTGTGTCCGGCACCCAGAATTACAATTAAATAGGTTGAAAAACCAAATAATAGGGCGCCAATAAAAGCCTTTAAAGGTTTTACTTTATAAGTTAAAAGAAGGATATAAAACCCTATGAAATAAAGAAAAACATAATCGGCAGGGCGAGGTAAAAAACGGATAATCGAATCTAATTGTTTAATGTAATTATGAGGATATTTTGCACCTAACTGATACGTTGGCATACCACCAAAAGCATTGTTTACCCAATATGTTTCTTCATTATTGGTTTGGCGAAAATCGTTTAATTCTTTTGCCATACCCGTATACTGAACAATATCTGTTTGTAAGATTTGTTTTCCTGAAAGTACTGGATAAAAATAGGCCAAAGCAACAACTATAAAACCACAAAGTGCTAAAATATGAGGTACATAGTTTTTAAAATTCTTCATAAAACATTATTTTGACGCTAAATGTACTTATAATTTAGGACTTGATAAAAAAAAGTCTTGCATTGCAAGACTTACTTTACTATTCTACTTCTTCAAAATCGATGTACTCACCAACTTTTTTCTTTTCTTTTGGAATTTTGTTTTGATTCAAACTCGATTCAAAATCATCATGCTGTGGATTATTCTGCTGTTGATTGTATTGATTTTGATAAGCCTGTTGTTGGTTTTGAAATTTTTCATTCACTTTCTGCACCGCCTTTTTCATCATATAGGGTGCTAAAAGTCTAAAAGCGAATTTTAATAAATAAAAAACCAAAATAAGGATAATTACTGTTCTAATAAAACTTTGAAAAGACGCATGGTCCATTTTTATTTTTTTTATAATTGATTTTCAAATATATTAAATATGTTCGTATTAAATTCTTATGAAAATCTTAAAATAAAGACTTATAGATAAATTTTTAATCAACTTCTACAAACTAGTTCCTTTGCTATTCAACTTACTATGAAAGCGAGAATAACTAAAATAAATAAGCAAGCCTATAATAAGCCAAATGGTAAAGTAAATCCAGTTCCAAATAGTTAATTCGGCCATTAAATAAATACAGCAAATTAAACCTAACATTGGTATTAAGGATAAATTCATTTTAAAGCTCCAAATACTTAAAAATACCAAAGAAATTAAAAACAGCCACATTGGAATTTTATGTTTGAATAAATCAAAACCTTTTTCAAATTTCTTATCATTATCAATTGGTGCGTTTGTAACAAGAGAGATATAAGAAGTGTTTGATTTTTCTGAAACCGAAGAAAGCATCGCCTCTAAATCATTATTAAAATCTTCTTTATTTATTTGGAACTCTTCTTCTAAATAATAAGTCATTTTACTTATTTCTTCTTTAGATAATTGAGTAACCAGATTAGTAGCATCGTATACTTGAGGTTTGTTGTATACAAAATTACTGACTCCGTTTTTGTTCCAAGCAAACAACAAAATAAATCCTATAACAATACCAATAGGTAAAATGAATTTACCATTTACATACGGAATTTTAAATTTTCCTCTTGGTACATTTTTGTCTTGTAACACCAAAACACCCGCACAAACTAGCGCAAAAGCAAACAAAGTACCAATACTGCATAAATCGGTTACCATTGTAAGGTTCATAAATAAGGCTGGTATAGCCACAACAAAACCCGTTACAATGGTTGCAAATGATGGCGTTTTAAATTTAGGATGTACTTTAGCAAATTTGGGTGGCAATAATCCATCTCGACTCATACTCATCCAAATTCTAGGTTGCCCCATCTGAAAAACCAATAGCACACTAGCCATTGCTACTACAGCACTTACTGCAATAATACCTGCTAGCCATTTTAAATTGAGTTTATCAAAAACATATGCCAACGGATCGCCCACATTTAATTCTTTATAATTAACCATTCCCGTTAAAATAAGCGCAATGGCAATGTATAAAATGGTACAAATAACAATAGACCATATCATGCTTCTAGGCAAATCGCGTTGTGGATTTTTACATTCTTCAGCTGTTGTAGAAATAGCATCAAAACCAATATAAGCAAAAAACACTGCCGATACTCCCTTTAAAACACCTCCTAATCCATTTGGAGAAAAAGGATCCCAGTTATCTGTATTTACATAAAAAGCACCTACAATTAATACCAAGGCAATAACAGCTAATTTTACATAAACTAAGATATTACTTGCGTTTCTAGACTCTTTCATTCCTCTGTAAACTAGCCAAGTAATTAAAATAATAATACCCAAAGCAGGAAGGTCGGCAACAAAATGAAAACCACCTATTGTTGGTGCATTTGTCCATGCGTTATGTGCCATTTGCAAATGACTTGGCAAATTTTCAAAAGTTTTACCACTTTCCATCAATGCAAGTGCATCCTTAAAACCATTCTGGGCCGATAAATAATCCATCTGAATCCATTGCGGTAAATAGACACCCATATTATTGAGTAAGCCCGTAAAATAATCGCTCCAAGAAATGGCCAATGTAATATTACCAACAGCATACTCCATAATTAAAGACCAACCAATAATCCAAGCAATTACTTCGCCAAAAGCAACATAACTATAGGTGTAAGCACTACCCGAAACAGGAACCATTGAGGCAAATTCTGCATATGCTAAAGCCGCAAAGCCACAAGCTAAAGCAGTAAACATAAAAAGAAAAATTACTGCAGGTCCGCCATCAAAACTAGCTTTGCCAATGGTACTAAAAATACCTGCACCTACAATAGCTGCAATACCAAAGAAAATCAAATCTTTTTGAGTTAAAAATTTTCCTAAACTTTCTTGTTTTCCTTCGTTTGCTTCTAATTCAGCTAAAATATGGTGTACTTGTTTCTTTCGAAATAAATTCATGTATGTTAAGGTATTATAAAGTTTAAAGATACATTTTTTTAATTCTATAAATCTAACTAAATTTACAGAAAGAGATTATCTATCTAAAAGAATCGTTACAATAAATAAAATTTATTATTAGATAAAAATAAACAATAAATAATCTATTTAAAAGTAAAAAAAGCAAGGTATCTTTGTACTACAAAAATTAAGAAAAATTCATTATTAATTACATAAAAAATAAAAATTATGGCTTTAGTAGGTAAAAAATTCCCAAACATTACAGTAGATGCAATTTCTGAAATGGGAGACGATTTAAGAATCAACGTTTTAGAAGAAGCAACAAAAAATAATAAGAAGGTATTATTATTTTGGTATCCAAAAGATTTTACATTTGTTTGTCCTACAGAATTACATGCTTTTCAAGCTGCTTTACCAGAATTTGAAAAAAGAAATACAATTGTAATTGGTGCATCTTGCGATACAAACGAAGTTCATTTTGCTTGGTTAAATACTGCAAAAGACAACGGAGGAATTGAAGGTGTTACGTATCCACTTATTGCAGATACTACTCGTAATTTATCTAGTGTTTTAGGAATTTTAGATGTAACTTCTGAAGTGTATAACGATGAGTTAGATTCAGTACAAATTGAAGGTTCTAACGTTACTTACCGTGCTACTTATTTAATTGATGAAACAGGAAAAATTTTCCATGAATCTGTTAACGATATGCCTTTAGGACGTAATGTAAACGAGTTTATCCGTTTAATTGATGCTTACGTTCACGTACAAACACACGGTGAAGTTTGTCCTGCAAACTGGGAAGAAGGTAAAGAAGCAATGAATGCAGACCGTAACTCTACAGCTGAATATTTAGCTAAACATTTAAACTAAGAACAAGTATTTTATAGAAATGAATCCAAATTCTTACGAATACTTGTAGGAATTTGGATTTTTTTTAACCTTAAAATTTTATAATTATGTTATTAGAATTAGAACAAGATAATTTACTAGAAGTAGTTAGTGGTAATAAAAAAGTAGCAGTGCAATATTCTGCTTCATGGTGTGGAAATTGCCGTATTATGAAACCAAAATTCAAAAAATTAGCTACTGAAAAAGACGATATTACGTTTGTTATTGTTGATGCTGAGAAATTTCCTGAATCTAGAAAATTAGCAAATGTTTCTAACTTGCCAACTTTTGCCGTTTTTGTTGATGGTAAATTAGTAAACGAAACGCAAACAAATAAAGCAGAGGTTTTAACCGATTTAGTAAACGAAATAGCTTAATACTATGAAATTACCTATAATAAAACACTTAACACAATTTATTGAAGAAAACGACCAGGATTATGTGAACGAAACCATTGAGGTTTTAGAAGCATTATGCGAAGTACCTTCTTTAAAAGATGAAGAGTTAGATGTAATTGCTGAATTAATTTCAAACATGTATGGTGCTGTAGAAGTTGATAAAATGATCAAATCTGGTACACCTAAAAAAGAAGCGTTAAATGCTTTTATGCAACGTGTAATGGGATCTATTGATAAATAACGAAAAAGTAGAACATAATGTTCTGCTTTTTTTATCACAAAAAATAAGTCTTTTCTATTTCTTTATCATTTTCTTGTTCATTATTCTACCATCTTTAGTTTCAATATTTACATAGTAAACCCCAATTGCGAAATTTGATGGTATCTCATAGATTGTATTTGTTTCCGCAACTATTTTAACAATTCTACCTGTGCTATCAAATATTTTAATATTTTTTATTATTCCTTCAAAATCCTCTATGTATAAACGATCATCAAACGGATTGGGATAAACTTTTATAAATTGTTCTAAGGGATTTTCTACAGATAAAGGAGTATCTAACAGCAACCGCGCTAAGGTAAAATTATGATTAGAATTCAGAACAGAATTACCTCCCATAATTAGCTTATCATTTCCTTGTAACTTTATATGTTCAAGCCAATCATCGCCTGGTGATACATCAATATCTACCAAACCTTTACCATTATTAAAAGTAGTGTCTAAATCACCATCGATATCAAAACGGATAATACGATATTTACGAGTTCCTAACGCTACACCTGTACCGCTGCCAATAATAATTTTTCCGTCCGTTTGCACAGTCATTACCCTTGGTCTGAAAGAGTATGAGAGAATTTTCATACCATTTGTACCGAAAGTATTATCTAATGAACCATCTGAATTTATTTTGAGTAAAAAAGATGTTAACTCAAAGCCCCCTACTATAATTTGTCCGTTTGGTAATTGGCCTGCCGAATGTAAATACTCCGTAATGTTTGTTATTGGGTTGTAATTAAAAAAATCAATGACTACTTTTCCGTTGGTTCCAAATGCTGTATCAAAATTTCCTTGTGTATCAACTTTACAGTACGCACTTTTAGAATAGTTAACAGTATCACTATATTCATATCCTGCACAAAAAATAGTGCCATCGGTTAAAAGAATTGCTTCTTGCATTAAAAATTTAAAGTTGGTAGAAGTTAAAGAACGGATTCCATTGGTTCCAAACTGACTATCTTCAACACCGTTGCTGTCTAATTTAACTAATATAGCAAGAGACTCACCATTTAAATAGCTATTCCCTGCTAAAACAATTGAGTTGTCTGAAAGGATTGTTATGAATGCAAAAATATTTGAAGATGTTGAGGTATATATTCCATTGTTTGCGAAAGTTGCATCTAACGAACCATCACTGTTATAACGAACAACAAAACCTCCTGTACCACCTCCTGTAAAATTTACAGAGCCTGCTACAATGATTTTTCCATCAGATTGAATAACTATATATTCCGGATGTTCAGAATGACCAATTGCCGTAGTTACTTTTCCATTTGTGCCGAAAGTGTTGTCAAGTATTCCGTTTTTATCTGTTTTTGTTAATGTTAATTGACGTTGGTTACTTCCTGCTCCTCCTTGAAGGTAATAACCTGCACTTACAATATTGTCGTTATTGTCAAAAGCAAAACAATGAAGTTCAGCGGTGTTTGAGTGTGGGTGAACTGATATCCCTGCATTTCCAAACGTTGGATCTAATGCTGCGTTTTGACTGTTGGCTGAAAATACAACATTTAATAAAATTAATAGTAATTTTTCTTTCATTTTATGTTATAATTTAAGGTTATTGGTATGTAAATATAATTTATTATAAACTATACCATGTAGATTTTTTATTTTTCTACTTTTTTGAATAATATTTGAGTAGGCTTAAATCGTGTCTTTTTATTTCTACAATGACAAATAATTCAGTAATTTTGCTTGAAAATTGCCTTGAATGAAATCTGAAAAAACATCCTTTATTGCGGGTAGATTAAAAAGTTTAACCTATGCTTTTAAAGGGTTTTACACTTTAGTTACTACAGAGCACAGTATTATATCGCAACTTATTATAGGTGGCGTTATGTGTATTTTAGGATTTTATTTTAAAATTAGTACAATAGAATGGTTGTTTCAAATTTTAGCAATAGGTTTGGTTTTAACTGCAGAAAGTTTAAATACCGCCATTGAAGCTATTTGTGATTATATTCAACCCAATTTTGATAAAAAAATAGGTGTAATTAAAGATATTGCTGCAGGTGCAGTAACTTTTGCAGCTATAACAGCAACTATTATTGGAGCCATTATTTACTTACCAAAAATATTTTAAAAATGACCGCGAAAAAGAAAGCCAACACTCAAACTAAGCAAGTAAATAATTCAAAAAATACGCCTCCCAAAAATAAACAAACTGCAACCAATGGTGCCAGAATTAGTTTTATCTTAGGTACACTTTTTCTTATGTTTGCCATAATATTGTTGTGCAGTTTTATTTCTTATTTTACTTCAGGTGCTTATGACCAAAGTATTGTAAAAGAGCTTAATGACCGTTCATTAGAACCAGAAAATTGGGTTGGTAAATTAGGTGCTTGGTTATCGCATAAATTTATATTTGAAGGCTTTGGGGTTGCATCGTTTATTTTTGTTAAAATAGCTGTACAAATTGCTTTATGGTTTGGCTTAAAATTCAGTGCAAGTAAATTAAGAAGAATGATTTTTTGGGATCTTTTCGCCATCATAGTAATAGCTATTGCACTAGGTCATTTTGGAAGTACTTTGCCTTATTTAGGTGGAGTGGTTGGTTTTGAAATTAACGATTATATTCAAGATTATTTTGGTGAAATTGGCGCTTTATTAACCGTTGTTTTCTTAATTATCTTTTACTTAATTTTTAGAATAAAAATGACGCCAAGTTCATTTACAAATGTGTTAACAAATACACATGCAAAAATTAAGGATAATTTAGAAAAGGCAGAAGAAATCATTCAAACAGCACCATCTTCGGTTACCGATGTTGCTACATCAAACACTAAAGCAGAACCTAAACAACCTGTTGTTGCACCTCCTGTTTTTGTTAGTGAAGATGTTTTTGAACCTAAAGAAGATGCTAATAATCAGTTTGATTTTGATTTAAAGAGAAATTTAGATTCCATTAAAAAACCAGAACCAACATCTTTTGAAATAACAGAAAATGTACCTTCTGATCATCATGAAGAGTTTATCATAGAAACAATTGAAGAAGAAACGTTAGAAGATAATGTGGCTGCTAAAATTGTAGAAGATTTTGGTATGTATGATCCTACTTTGGAACTGTCAAAATATCAGTTTCCTACAAGTGATTTGTTGTTTGAGCATGCTTCTGGAGGCATCACCATTAACCAAGCAGAGTTAGAAGAAAACAAAAATCGTATTGTTGAAACGCTTAATAATTACAAAATAGGTATTGCTCAAATTAAAGCAACTGTTGGGCCAACGGTTACTTTGTATGAAATTGTGCCAGATGCGGGTATTCGTATTTCTAAAATCAAAAGTTTAGAAGACGATATCGCTTTATCATTGGCAGCCTTAGGTATTCGTATTATTGCGCCGATTCCTGGTAAAGGAACAATTGGTATTGAAGTTCCAAATACAACAGCTTCTACGGTATCAATGAAATCGCTTATTTTATCGCCTAAGTTTCAAAATGCCGAAATGGAATTGCCTATTGCTTTAGGAAAAACCATTTCTAATGAAACATTTGTGTTTGATTTAGCCAAAATGCCTCATTTACTTATGGCGGGTGCAACAGGGCAAGGAAAATCGGTTGGTTTAAATGCTGTATTGGCATCATTGCTTTACAAAAAACATCCGGCTGAGGTAAAATTTGTTTTGGTTGATCCTAAAAAGGTAGAATTAACGCTTTTTAATAAAATAGAGCGTCATTTCTTAGCAAAATTACCTGATACCGAAGATGCAATTATTACTGATAACACAAAGGTAATCAATACTTTAAATTCGTTGTGTATTGAAATGGATAACCGTTATTCTTTGTTAAAAGATGCTATGGTTCGAAATATTAAAGAGTACAACGAAAAATTTAAATTGCGTAAGCTAAATCCTGAAAACGGACATCGATTTTTACCTTATATTGTTTTAGTGGTTGATGAGTTTGCCGATTTAATCATGACAGCGGGTAAAGAAGTAGAAACGCCTATTGCGCGTTTGGCTCAGTTGGCTCGTGCCATTGGTATTCATTTAATTATCGCAACTCAACGTCCGTCGGTAAACGTTATTACAGGTATTATCAAAGCCAATTTCCCTGCGCGTATTGCTTTTAGAGTATCATCAAAAATCGATTCAAGAACTATTTTAGATGGTCCTGGTGCTGATCAATTAATTGGTAGAGGAGATTTATTATTTACACAAGGAAACGAATTGGTACGTGTACAATGTGGTTTTGTTGATACACCTGAAGTTGAAAAAATAACCGAATTTATTGGTGCTCAAAAAGCTTATTCAGAAGCTTATTTATTGCCAGAATATGTAGGTGAGGAAAGTGGCACAAGTCTTGATATTGATATATCTGAACGCGATGCGATGTTTAGAGAAGCTGCTGAAATTATAGTAACAGCGCAACAAGGATCGGCTTCTTTATTACAACGTAAATTAAAATTAGGATACAACCGCGCGGGCAGATTAATAGATCAGTTAGAAGCCGCAGGTATTGTTGGTCCGTTTGAAGGTAGTAAAGCAAGATCTGTAAATATTCCTGATTTGATTTCGCTTGATGAATTTTTAGAAAACGAAAAAAATAGAATGTAATGAAAAAAATAATAGCTTTAGTAACTCTTTTATTTGTAGCTGTAAACGTACAAGCACAAACAGCTGATAAATCAAAAAAATTATTAGACGAGGTTTCTGCTAAAATCAAAACCTACAAAAATATAAGTATTGATTTTACCTATCAAAATGGTTCCAAAGAAAGCAAAGGAAAAGCAACTTTACAAGGAGAAAAGTATGTTGTTGATTTTATGGGCGTAACCCAATTGTTTGATGGTTCTAAAATGTATATCATTAACCCTGCCGATGAAGAGGTAACTGTAGCAAGCGCTTCTAGTGCCAATTCACAAGCTGTAAGCATTGCTAATTTGCTTACTTTTTATAAATCGGGTTATAAATATGTTTGGGGTAAAAGTCAAACTATTGGTGGCAAAAACATCCAAATAATTAAATTGGTACCAAACAAAAATCAAGGTGTAAAAGAAATTTTATTGGGTATTGATACAAAAAGCAAACAAATTTACAATAGAACCGATGTTTTTTCAAACGGAAGTAAATCGGTTATAACTGTAAAATCTTTCACAACAAATCAAACATTGTCAAAAAATCATTTTACCTTTACAAAATCTAAATATCCAAATTATTACATCAACAATTTAGATTAAGAGGTACACGTGAAAATACTCGATCGCTATATATTAACAAGTTTTGTAAAAACATTTTTATCCGTATTTACAATTCTTTTTTTCATATTTGTATTGCAAGGAATTTGGGTCTTTATTGGTGAATTAGCCGGTAAAGACCTTGATTTTATTACAATTCTTAAATTTTTGTTTTTTTATTCTCCAAAGATGATTCCAATGGTATTACCGCTTTCGGTTTTATTGGCATCCATCATGACTTTTGGAGATTTTTCTGAAAATTACGAATTTGCTGCAATGAAATCGGCAGGTATTTCATTACAAAGAGCCATGCGTTCTTTAATTATTTTCATCTTTTTACTTACAGGTCTTTCGTTTTGGTTTACAAATAATGTGGCACCAAAATCAGAATATAAGTTTGTGAATATGCGTAAAAACATTATTCACACAAAACCTGCAATGGCAATTACAGCTGGGCAGTTTAATGATTTGGGCGCAATAAATATACGTGTTGATGAAAAATATGGCGAAAAAGATGAAAAACTTCGCAATATTACCATGCACATGATTAATCAGCAAAACAGCGAAAACAAAACGGTGATTAAGGCTGAAACAGGAAAAATTGAAACAAATGAAAACAGTAGTATTTTAAAATTGCATTTGTACAATGGAAATTATTATGAAGATACCGCTAAAAACTACCGTCAACGTAATAGAAAACCTTTTGTAAAAGCCAATTTTAAGCATTATATTTTAAGTATTGATTTGTCTGAATTTGATAAATCGGATGAGGAATTGCAAGAAATTTCTAATACCGCAAATATGATGGATATTTCGCAGCTTAATTATACAATTGATTCATTAAGCACAAACTACAATAGCGAAGTAACATCTCAAAACGAAGCTTCAAAGCAAAATAACAACTTGTTGTTAAACAATGATCTAAAAGATAAAAATATTGTTTATAAAACAGTTACACTAGATTCTTTATTATCTATTAAAAAACGTAGTACTAAAATTAGTATTTATTCAAACGCATCTGCAGTTGCAGAAAGTATAAAGTTTAATACGCAAAACAATAAAAATACATTATCTGAAAAAAGCAAGCACATTAACCGTCATTGGATAGCGCTTTACGAAAAATTAGTAATTGCTTTTTCATGTATTTTAATGTTTTTTATTGGAGCGCCATTAGGAGCAATTATTAGAAAAGGAGGTTTGGGTTTACCTATGGTTTTTGCCGTGTTAATTTTTATTATTTATCATTTCATCAATACTTTTGGAAAGAAATTAGCGCAAGAAGATGGTATTACACCCTTTTTAGGATCGTGGTTATCAACCTTAATTTTAGCTCCATTTGCTATTACTTTTACGTACAAAGCTACACGTGACAGAGGTATTAATAGCATTGATAACATGTTGTATCCTATTACAAATTATTTAAAAACAAAATTTAAAAAGAAAAACAATACAGAAAATGTCTGATATAAAATTAAATACAATAGAAGAAGCAATAGAAGATATTCGTCAAGGAAAAGTGGTGGTTGTAGTTGATGATGAAGATCGTGAAAATGAAGGAGATTTTATTGCAGCAGCAGAAAAAGTAACTCCAGAAATGATCAATTTTATGGCAACACATGGGCGTGGTTTAATTTGTGCACCGTTAACTCAAAAACGATGCAAAGAATTAAATTTACATCCAATGGTAACCAACAATACGGTGTTGCATGAAACTGCTTTTACCGTTTCGGTTGATTTAATTGGTCACGGTTGTACTACGGGCATCTCTGCTCAAGATCGATCTAAAACAATTGAGTTTTTAGTAAAAGAAGATACAAAACCAGAAGATTTAGGTCGTCCAGGTCATATTTTTCCTTTAATTGCAAAAGAAGGAGGCGTTTTAAGAAGAACAGGTCATACAGAAGCTGCTGTTGATTTGGCTCGTTTAGCAGGATTTAAACCAGCTGGTATTCTTGTTGAAATTTTAAATGAAGATGGTTCAATGGCTCGTTTACCAGAATTGGTAGAAGTAGCAAAAAAATTCGATCTAAAATTAATTTCAATAGAAGATTTAGTAGCTTATCGAATGAAACATGATAGTTTGATTCAGAAAAAAGAAGATTTTGAAATTCAAACTAGATTTGGTTCTTATCGTTTACGTGCTTTTTTACAAGTTACCAACAAGCAAATTCATTTAGCCTTAACAAAAGGAACTTGGAATGCTGGCGACGCTGTTTTAACAAGAATCAATTCGTCTCACGTTAATAACGATATTTTGCAAATTATTACAAACAATTCTGCTGATGAAAAGTTAGATTTGATGTTTGAAGCAATTAATAAAGAAGGCAAAGGAGCTATTATTTTTATTAATCAAGAAAATTCGACTTCAGATTTACTTGATCGTTTAGAAGTTTTAAAGAATTTACAAGCCGAAAACTTAAATGAAACTGTTTCTGCACCAAAAGTACAATTAGACACCAAAGATTTTGGTATTGGCGCACAAATTTTGCACGAATTAAATATTTCTAAAATTAAATTAATGACCAATTCTCAACAAAGTAAACGAGTTGGAATGGTAGGTTACGGATTGGAAATTACAGATTACGTTCATTTTTAATTAGATAGATGATTTTTAGATAGAGCTGTTGTTTTTATTAAAAGCTTTTTTCCTATTATATTTGCAGATTGTAAACAAAACATATGAAATTCGATTTACTTCACACTGATATACATTCAAAAGCACGTGCTGGTGTTATTACAACAGATCATGGTACTATTGAAACCCCAATTTTTATGCCTGTTGGTACGGTAGCTTCTGTAAAAGGAGTGCATCAACGCGAATTGAAAGACGATATTAATCCTGATATTATTTTAGGAAATACATACCATTTATACCTTCGTCCTAAAACCGAAATTTTAGAAAAAGCAGGTGGTTTGCATAAATTTATGAACTGGGATCGTAATATTTTAACCGATTCTGGTGGTTTTCAAGTGTATTCATTATCTGGTAGAAGAAAAATTAAAGAAGAAGGTGTGAAATTCAAATCACACATTGATGGATCGTACCACTTTTTCTCACCAGAAAATGTAATGGAAATTCAACGAACCATTGGTGCTGATATTATCATGGCATTTGATGAGTGTACGCCTTATCCTTGTGATTATCGTTATGCAAAACGTTCTATGCATATGACACATCGTTGGTTAGATCGTTGTATTGATCATCTTGAAAAAGTTCCGACAAAATACGGTTACGATCAAGCCTTTTTTCCTATTGTACAAGGATCTACCTTTAAGGATTTACGTGCACAATCGGCGGAATACATTGCAAATGCAGGGGCTGTTGGTAATGCAATTGGCGGATTATCGGTTGGTGAACCAGCTGAGGAAATGTACGAAATGTGTGAAATTGTAACCAACATCCTTCCAAAAGACAAACCTCGATATTTAATGGGAGTTGGTACGCCTATTAATATACTTGAAAATATTGCGTTGGGTATTGATATGTTTGATTGCGTGATGCCTACTAGAAATGCACGTAACGGTATGTTGTTTACATCAGAAGGTTTTATCAACATCAAGAATAAAAAGTGGGAAGATGATTTTTCTCCAATTGATCCAATGGGAATTACTTGGGTTGATACGGACTATTCTAAAGCTTACTTACGTCATTTATTTGTTGCAAATGAATATTTAGGAAAACAAATTGCAACCATTCATAACTTAGGGTTTTACATGTGGTTGGTACGCGAGGCTAGAAAACAAATTTTAGCAGGTACGTTCTACACTTGGAAAGAAAAAATGGTAAAACAAATGGCTACACGTTTATAATTACTGCTGTATGAAAATCATCGATTGGTACATATTAAAACGCTACTTAGGAACATTCTTTGTAATGATCTTACTATTTGTGCCTATTGGTATTGTGATTGATATTGCTGAAAAAATCAATAAAATTTTAGAAAACGATATTCCTTTAAGCGATGTTTTAAAGTACTACGGCAATTTCACCATATACTTTGCCAATATGTTGTTTCCTATATTTTTGTTTATATCAATTATATGGTTTACATCAAAATTAGCAAGTAATACCGAAATTGTTGCCATTTTAAGTTCAGGTATTTCGTACATGCGTTTTTTGCGTCCGTATATCGTTGGAGCAACATTCATATCTATTTTTGCTTTAATAATGGGAGTTTTCATTGTACCAAAAGCAAGTTTAGGTTATAACGATTTTAGGTACAAATATTTAAAACGAAAAGAAGTTCGCGAAACTCAAAACGTTTTCAAACAAATCAATAAAAACGAATTTATCTACGTAAGCAATTTTAGTTACGATACTAAAACAGGCTATAAATTTACGTTAGAAAAGTTTGATAAATTAAAGTTGGTTTCTAAAGTAAGTGCAGAACGAATTGTTTTTAACGATAGTACTAAAGATTATACTCTGTACGATTATCAAAAAAGAACAGTAGGTTTAAACGATGATAAAATAGAGAAAGAATACGAAAAAAAATTAAAACTACCCTTTGATGTTGATGATTTAACGCCCGCAATCTATGCAGCAGAAACCATGACCTTGAAAGAATTAAACACTTTTATTGAGAAAGAAAAAATGCGAGGTTCTGCAAACATCAGTGCTTATTTGGTAGTTAAATATAAAAAGTACAGTGTACCTGTTTCTGCCTTTATTTTAACCATAATTGCTGTTGCGGTTTCTTCTATGAAAAGGCGTGGCGGTATGGGTGTAAATTTAGCTTTAGGAATTGCACTTGCTTTTACCTACATTTTCTTTGATAAAATCTTTGGTACTTTAGCCGAAGCCTCAAGTATTAATCCTTTATTTGCTGTATGGTTTCCAAATGTTGTTTTTGGTATACTTGCAGTGTATCTTTTAAATAATGCCAAGCGTTAATTTTAAAACTCAATTACATCTTCATTTAATTGTTTTTATTTGGGGGTTTACTGCTATTTTAGGTCAGTTGATATCATTAAATGCATTACCACTTGTTTTTACACGTATTGCAATTTCAATTGTGGTTATTCTAGGCTATTTATTTCTTACAAAAAAAAGCTTAGTATTAAAACCTAAAGATATTTTTCGATTCTTTATTTTTGGTTTTGTGATTGCTATTCATTGGCTCACCTTTTTCTATGCCATAAAAATATCCAATATTTCTATTACACTAGCTTGTATTTCAACAGGTGCCTTTTTTACTTCTATTTTAGAACCTATCTTTTTTAAAAGAAAAATGATTTGGTACGAAGTGTTTTTAGGATGTTTGGTTGTAGTAGGTTTACTGCTTATTTTTCAGTTTGAAACCCAATACAAAATGGGGATTTTAGTAGCATTACTTTCAGCTTTTTTATCAGCATCTTTTTCAATTATCAATGGAAAATTAGCTAATTCATATGATAGCGTAGTAATAAGTTTTTATGAATTGGTAGGAGGTTTGTTTATACTGGCTTGTTTTTTATTTTATCAAGGTGGTTTTACAGCAGCTAACTTTCACTTTCAAGGATATGATTATTTGTGGATAGGTATTTTAGGAACCATTTGTACGGCTTATCCATTTATAGCAACTATTGATATCATGAAATACTTATCGCCTTATACCGTAATGCTTACCATTAATTTAGAGCCTATTTATGGTATCATTTTGGCCGTTATCTTATTTAAAGATCAAGAAAAAATGACAACCGCCTTTTATTTTGGCGCCTTGATCATTTTGTTAACGGTGGCTTTAAATGCCTATTTTAAAAATCGAAAAAAAGCAAACATCTAATAATAAAAGCACTATATTTGTAGCTTCAAAACAAGCAAAAACAACGAGGTTTATGGAGTATTTAGATTTCGAATTACCTATAAAAGAATTAAATGAGCAGTTAGATAAATGTCAAATAATTGGTGAAGAATCAAATGTTGATGTTACGGCTACTTGTAAAAATATCGAGAAAAAGTTAGAAGAAACTAAAAAAGAAATATACGGTAATTTAAATGCATGGCAACGTGTTCAATTATCACGTCATCCAAATCGTCCGTATACATTAGATTACATTAAAGCAATTTGTGGTGATACCTTTTTAGAGCTTTTTGGTGACAGAGGTGTTAAAGATGATAAAGCCATGATTGGTGGTTTAGGTAAAATTGGTGATCAATCTTTCATGTTCATCGGGCAACAAAAAGGAACTAATACCAAAACACGTCAATACCGTAATTTTGGTATGGCAAACCCAGAAGGATATAGAAAAGCGTTACGTTTAATGCGTATGGCAGAAAAATTCAATATTCCTATTGTAACTTTTGTTGATACACCAGGTGCATACCCAGGTTTAGAAGCCGAAGAACGTGGACAGGGAGAAGCTATTGCGCGCAATATTTTTGAAATGTTCCGTATTAAAGTGCCCATTATTGTTATTATTGTTGGTGAAGGTGCATCGGGTGGTGCATTAGGAATTGGAGTTGGCGACAAAGTTTTTATGTTAGAAAACACTTGGTATTCCGTTATTTCTCCAGAATCATGTTCATCTATTTTGTTCCGCAGTTGGGAATATAAAGAAATTGCAGCTGATGCTTTAAAATTAACATCAGTTGATATGAAAAAAAATAAATTGATTGATGATGTAATTCCTGAACCATTAGGAGGTGCTCATTATGACCGTGAAGCAACTTTTAACACAGTTAAAGAAACCATTGTTAAAACATATGCTGATTTAGCTAAAAAGAATATAGATAAATTAATTCATGAACGTATTGAAAAATATGCAAACATGGGTGAGTTTTCTGAATAACAAGCTTTTAAATACTAATAAAAAACCGAACAATTGTTCGGTTTTTTTAGCTTATATCTTCATAATTTAGTAACTTATCAACAACTATAATTTAACCCTTAAAAGGAATAGTTAATAAATTTCATTAGCCAAATCTGATTAAAAAAAGTACATTCGCATAATGGAACAAAAAAAGGTATTTAAACCCAATTATAAAGACAAACAAAATATTATTTCCCTTGAAAAAGGGAAATTACCTCCGCAAGCAGTTGATTTAGAAGAAGCTGTTTTAGGAGCTATGATGATTGATAAAAAAGGGGTTGATGAAGCAATTGACATCTTAAAGCCTGATGCTTTTTATAAAGATGCCCATAGATATATTTACGAAGCAATTGAAATGCTTTTTAAAGCAAGTCAACCTATTGATATTTTAACCGTTTCTACTCAATTACGTAAAAATGGTAAGTTAGATATTGCTGGCGGTGATTTTTATTTAATCAACTTAACGCAAAAAATTGCTTCTTCTGCTCACATTGAATTTCACTCTAGAATTATTCTTCAAAAGTTTATTCAACGCAGTTTGATTAAAATTTCAGCCGAAATTATTGAAGATGCCTACGATGAATCGTCTGATATTTTTGAATTACTAGATCAAGCAGAATCTAAATTATACGATGTTACCCAAGGAAATATCAAAAAAAGTACCGAAACTGCCCAATCATTAGTAGCTCAGGCAAAAAAGCGTATTGAGGATATTGGTAAGCGCGAAGGTTTATCAGGTTTACCAACTGGTTTTCATAAACTAGATGGTTTAACTTCTGGTTGGCAACCATCCGATCTTATTATTATTGCGGCACGTCCTGGTATGGGTAAAACGGCCTTTGTATTATCTATGGCACGTAATATTGCTATTGATGCCAATAAAGGAGTTGCTTTTTTCTCGTTAGAGATGTCGAGTGTACAGTTAATTACCCGTTTAATATCATCGGAAACAGGTTTATCTTCCGAAAAATTAAGAACTGGTAAATTAGAACAACACGAGTGGGAGCAATTAAACGTAAAAGTAAAAGATTTAGAAAAGGCACCTTTGTTTATTGATGATACACCATCTTTATCCATTTTCGATTTACGTGCAAAGGCACGCCGATTAAAATCGCAATACGATATTCAATTAATCATTATCGATTACTTACAGTTGATGACAGCTGGTGGTAATGGTAAAGGAGGAGGAAATCGCGAGCAAGAAATTTCGACTATTTCTCGTAACCTTAAAGGTTTGGCAAAAGAGTTGGATATTCCTGTAATTGCACTTTCTCAGCTTTCACGTGCTGTTGAAACGCGTGGAACTTCTAAACGCCCTTTATTATCCGATCTTCGTGAATCGGGAGCAATTGAGCAAGATGCCGATATTGTATCGTTTATTTACCGACCTGAATATTATAAAATTGATGTTTGGGATGATGAAGAGCAAAGTCCTACAGAAGGTCAGGCAGAATTTATCGTTGCAAAGCACCGTAACGGTGGTTTGGATAACATTCGCTTAAAATTCTTAGGTAAGTTTGGTAAATTTGACAATTTAGATGATTTTGCTACACCTTTTGATGAATTTCCTTCTGCAATGAATGATAAAATCACAAATGATTTACCTTCAGGAGAACAAATTTTTGGAAGCAGTTTCAGCAGTAATTTTAGCAACGATAATGATGTACCGTTTTAAATAAAAAATCCCGAAGTTTAAACTTCGGGATTTTTTTAATCGCGTTTGTACATTTTGTTATACAAATCAAGATATTTCTCTTTAATTTGTTTTCGTTTCAGCTTTAAAGTTGGTGTTAATTCACCACCTTCAATACTCCAAATATCAGGAGTTAATTCAAAAAGTTTAATTTGTTCCCAATGACCAAATTGAGGATTTACACTTTCAATTTCTTTTTTAATAGCCGAAATAATTTCTTTGTTTTCAACTAAATCTTTGTTAGATGATCCAAAATTGATGCCTTTTTCTTTAGCCCAGTTTTTTACATAAGCAAAATCAGGTTGAATAAAAGCGGCTGGCATTTTTTCTCCTTCGCCCACAACCATTATTTGCTCAATAAAACGAGAACTTTTCATAGCGTTTTCAATTACCTGTGGCGCAACATATTTACCACCCGATGTTTTAAACATTTCTTTTTTTCTATCGGTAATTCGTAAAAAGCCATCTTTGTCTAATTCGCCAATATCTTCGGTATGAAAATAACCATCTTTAATTACAGCAGCCGTTTTTTCTTCATCTTTATAATAACCAATCATCACACATGGACTTTTGGTTAAAATTTCGCCATCGGCAGCAATTTTAACTTCAACATTGCTTAAAGGTTTGCCAATAGTCCCAATTTTGTAATTGTTACTAAGAATAGAGTTTACAGAGATAACCGGCGAAGTTTCTGTTAAACCATATCCTTCCATAACCAACATACCTGAGGCAGAAAATATTTTTGCTAGTCTAGGCTGTAATGGGGCAGATCCAGAAACAATTAAATCTAAATGACCACCTAAACCATCTTTCAATTTATTTAAAACTAATTTTTTTGCTGTTTTTAATTGAAATTGATAAAAAGCACCTTGTTCACCAACAATTGTATATTTTTCGGCGACTGAAATTGCCCAAAAGAAGATTTTCTTCTGAAAAAAAGATAGTTTACTACCTTTTTCTATGATTCTATCGTATACTTTTTCTAATAACCTTGGTACAACACACATTACATTTGGCTGAACCTCGTTTACGTTTTCGCCAATTTTATCAATTGATTCGGCAAAATAAATCGATATTCCTCCGTATTGATATAAATACAACAACATACGTTCATACACGTGGCAGCAAGGCAAAAAACTCAATGCTTTGTCTTTTCCGTATTTTAAAGGCACTCTGTCTTGGCAACCTAAAAAGTTTTGAATGATGTTGTTATGAGAAAGCATCACACCTTTGGGCTTTCCTGTTGTGCCCGAAGTGTAAATAATAGAAGCCATATCAGATGATTGAACCTTATTGCGTAAAGCATCAACTTCAGCATCATTTGATAATTTTTTTCCTGCTTCAATTATTTCGCTAAGCGATGTTACATTTTCAATCTTTTCAAAAGAGAAAACTTCTTTTAAAAACTCAAGTTTACTTACTACTTTTTGCGTTTTATCATACAGTTCTTTGTCCGATAAAAAGCACATTTTTGCTTCGCAATGATTGTAAATATACACCAGTTCATCATCAGAAACAGTAGGATAGATAGGAACTGTATGCGCGCCAATTTGTAAAACTGCTTGATCCATTAAGTTCCATTCTGTTCTGTTAGCAGTTGTAATAAGAGCAATTTTATCACCAGGAACGATGCCTATACTTATTAAATATTTAGAAATTTGATTAGCGGTTTCAATAAAATCTTTTGCAGATATACTTTGCCATTTTCCATTGTATTTGGTAGAAAATAAACTATTTAGATTGTATTTTTCGTGTGCATAGTAAGCAACATCAAAAAGGCGTTCAACTTTAATCATACTTAAAAAATTATCAATTAAAAGCAGATTAGACTGTCTGTTAATTGTAATAGTAAAGATATAAAACCAAGCGAACAAAATATTTTTTTTATGGTTTAATTACTAAAAATAATTGCAAATTTGTATTGATTTAAAAGTTAATGATGGTGAAAAAACATAATTTTAGTGCAGGGCCTAGTATTTTACCTCAAGAAGTAATTGAAGAAGCATCAAAAGCAGTTCTTAATTTTAATGATTCAGGACTTTCATTAATTGAAATTTCTCATAGAAGTGATGCTTTTGTAACTGTAATTAATGAAGCACGAAGTTTAGCATTAGAACTTTTGAATTTGCAAAATAAAGGATATACTGCTTTGTTTTTACAAGGAGGGGCAAGTATGGAATTTGTACGTGTGGCTTGTAATTTAATGGGCGTTAACGGAAAAGCAGGCTATGTTAATACTGGTGTTTGGGCTCATAATGCGCAAAATGAAGCCTCTTTTTTTGGCGAAATTGTTGAAGTAGCCTCGTCAAAGAATGAGAATTATACTTCTATTCCTAAAAATATCGAAGTGCCTAAAGATCTTGATTATTTGCATGTTACAAGTAATAATACTATTTACGGAACACAATTTAAAGAGTTTCCTAAAGTAACCATTCCTTTGGTTTGTGATATGAGTTCTGATATCTTTTCAAGAGTTATCGATTATTCTCAATTCGCTATTATTTATGCAGGTGCGCAAAAAAACATTGGAGCTGCTGGCGTAAATCTTGTAATTGTTAAAAATGATGTTTTAGGAAAAGTAAATAGGGCAATTCCTAATATTATGAATTATCAAAAGCATATTGATAAAGAAAGTATGTACAATACGCCATCGGTTTTTGCCGTTTATACTTGCTATTTAACTTTAAAGTGGCTTAAAAATTTAGGTGGAGTTAAGGCTATTGAGCAAAAAAATAATGCCAAGGCAAATTTGTTATATTCTGAAATTGATAGAAATAGTTTGTTTACGAGAACCGCCAAAATAGAAGATAGATCTTTAATGAATGTTACTTTTACTTTAAATAGTGCAGATTTACAAGAACAATTTGATGCTTTTTGGAAAAGTGCTGATATAAATGGTTTAAACGGACATAGATTAGTAGGCGGTTACAGAGCGTCTATTTACAATGCAATGCCTTATGAAAGTGTACTGCATTTGGTACAAACACTTCAAAAGTTTGAAGAGGTTTATGGATAAAAGTTTTTTAATACGGGTAAGAACAAATTAATCATCTAACTTTCTCAAATATTAAGCATCTCTAATTTTAGAGATGCTTTTCTTTTATATCTTTGTTAAATGGAGTTTTTTATTGATGTTATTATCCCATTAACACTTACTAGCACTTTTACTTACAGTGTAACAAAAGCCGAATACGAGTTTGTGAAAATTGGTACACGTGTGGTGGTACCTTTTGGTAAACGGTTAACGTATACAGGCGTTATTGTTAAAAAACATCAAGAAAAACCTTTACTGTATGATGCTAAAGAAATTGTAACTATTGTTGATGATGAACCTCTTATAACATCAAAACAAATCGATTTTTGGCAATGGATAGCTTCTTATTATATGTGTACGCTGGGAGAAGTTTTTAAAGCGGCACTTCCTTCGGCTTTTTTATTAGAAAGCGAAACCATTATTACATTAAATACTAAAACAATTGTTGCTGATGATTTGTTAAACGATGAAGAGTTTATTTTGTATGAAGTTTTACAAAAACAGCCCATTTTAAAGTTGGATGAGGTTCAGAAAATTTTAAACAAAAAAAAGGTTTTTCATATTGTTGATGCATTATTGCAGAAGAATATATTGTATTTAAATGAGCATTTATCAGAAAGTTACAAACCCAAGTTAATAAAATACGTTAAACTAAATGAACGCTTTGCTCAAGAGGCTGATTTAATATATTTATTAGACAAAGAATTAAAAACAGATAAACAAAGAGCGCTTGTTTTAAAGTATTTTCAGTTATCTAAGCCAAATGAACCTTTATTGTTAAAAGAGTTAGTAAAAGAAGCTCAGGTTTCAAAAGCTGTTTTTAGTGGATTAGAAAAAAAAGAGATTTTTAATACCTACGATTTAGCACAAGATCGTGTACAATTTAATGAAGCTTTTATTGATGAAGTCGTTTTGTCTGATGAACAAGAAACAGCTTTTCAATCAATTTTAGAACAGTTTAAAAAATTCGATGTTACTCTTTTAAATGGAGTAACGGGTTCTGGTAAAACAGAAATTTATCTTCAACTAATAAAAAAAGCAATTCAGAATAACGAACAAGTTTTATTCTTGGTGCCAGAAATAGCATTAACAACGCAGTTGGTACAACGCTTAACAAGTTATTTTGGAAATCATGTGGCTGTTTACAATTCTAAATATTCAGAAAATGAAAGGGTAGAAGTGTACCATCATGTTTTAAATAATCATGAAAATGCAAAAATTGTTATCGGTTCTCGCTCATCAATCTTTTTACCTTTTCAAAATTTAGGATTAATTATTATAGATGAAGAACACGAAGCAACATATAAACAAGCCAATCCAGCGCCTCGTTATCATGCGCGCGATGCTGCAGTAGTTTTAGCGCAACAATTCAAATCAAAAGTTTTACTAGGTTCAGCTACGCCAAGTTTAGAAAGTTATTACAATAGTTATCAAAATAAATACGGCTTTGTGCAATTAACCAAGCGTTACGGCAATGCTCAACTTCCTGATATTGTTTTGGTTGATATTAAAGAGGCAAAAAAGCGTAAAGAAATGAATGGTTTTTTTAGCATTAAAATGATAGATGCTATTAATGACGCTCTTTATAATGGAGAACAAGTTTTATTATTTCAAAACAGACGAGGGTTTGCGCCAGTTTTAGAATGTTTAACCTGTGGGCACATTCCCCATTGTACATCATGCGATGTAAGTTTAACATACTATAAAAATAAAAACCTATTAAAATGTCATTATTGTGGCTATACTATAGCTTTGCCAAGTGCTTGCCATGTATGCCATAGTCATGAATTATCTACAAAAGGTTTAGGAACAGAACAAATTGAAGATACATTAAAGGTTTTGTATCCCAATAAGCACATTGCCCGAATGGATCAAGACACAACGCGAGGAAAATTTGCTTTTGAAAAACTTATCGATGCTTTTAAAAACAATGAAATTGATATTATGGTAGGCACACAAATGCTTGCTAAAGGACTCGATTTTGAGAATGTTTCTTTAGTTGGAATAATGAATGCAGATACTATGCTTGGTTTTCCCGATTTTAGATCATACGAGCGTGCGTTTCAATTAATGGTTCAGGTATCAGGTAGGGCAGGAAGAAAAGAAAAGCAAGGAAAAGTGCTTATTCAAACGCATAATCCGTACCACAATACCATACAGCAAGTTACCAGAAATGATTATCAAGCAATGTTTAAAGAACAAATGTACGAACGTTTAAATTTTAAATATCCGCCCTTTTATCGACTAATTCGCTTGCAATTAAAACACGTGAATTACGAAAAAGTTAAAAATGCTTCAGAATGGCTTGCGCAACATATTCGTATTCATGTGAAAGGAGTAATTGTTTTAGGACCTCAAGAACCTGCAATCAATAGAATTCGAAATCAGTACATTCAAATAATTCTTATAAAACTACCAGTAAATAAAGCAAGTACACCGCTTAAACAAGCTATTCAAAAAAGTATTAATAGTTTAGACAGTATTGGTGTTTATAAAGCAGTAAAAACAACCATTAATGTTGATTTTTATTAGAATGTTAGTGCGAAGTGGTATTTGAAGCCTGATGTTTAATTTCTTTTCAATTATTCATAATAAAAAACTTCAAAACCATTTGTTTAAAACAATAAACTGTTATATATTTGCACCCAATTTTATAACAAAATAAATTTATTGATTATGAATCATTATGAAACTGTTTTCATTTTGAATCCCGTTTTATCTGAAACTCAGGTAAAGGAAACAGTAGAGAAATTTCAAGAATTTCTTGCTTCTAAAGGGGCTAAAATGGTATCAAAAGAAGATTGGGGCTTAAAAAAATTAGCTTACGAAATTCAAAACAAAAAAAGTGGTTTTTACCATTTGTTCGAGTACACTGTAGCTGGTGACGCTATTATTGGTTTAGAAACTGAATTCCGTCGCGATGAGCGCGTTATGCGTTTCTTAACTGTAGCTTTAGACAAACATGCTATTTCTTGGGCTGAGAGAAGAAGAGAGAAATTAAAAACTAAAAAAGCGTAATTATCATGTCAAACATTGAGCAATCTGCAAAAGGTAAAAAAGACGGAGATATTAGATATTTAACGCCTTTAAACATTGAAACTAATAAAACTAAAAAGTACTGTCGTTTCAAAAAATCTGGAATCAAATACATCGATTATAAAGATGCTGATTTCTTATTAAAATTCGTTAACGAGCAAGGTAAAATTTTACCTCGTCGTTTAACTGGTACTTCTTTAAAATACCAAAGAAAAGTATCTGTTGCTGTAAAACGTGCACGTCACTTAGCTTTAATGCCATACGTAGCAGATTTATTAAAATAATTCAATTAAACTATAGTTGGTGGTTTCTGTTTTGCAGAACCTAACTTCTAATTAAAAAAGGACAACAACATGGAAATTATCTTAAAACAAGACGTTAACAAATTAGGATTTAAAGACGATGTAGTAACTGTTAAACCAGGATACGGTCGTAATTTTTTAATTCCTCAAGGAATGGCTGTATTAGCTACTCCTTCTGCAAAAAAAGTTTTAGCTGAGAACTTAAAACAAAGAGCTCACAAAGAAGCTAAATTAATTGCAGATGCTAACGCAATTGCTGAAGCTTTAAAAGCTTTAGAAATTAAAATTGCTGTTAAAGCAGGTGGTGAAAAATTATTCGGATCGGTTACAAATTCTGATATCGCTGCAGCTTTAGAGTCTAACGGACAAGCAATTGATCGTAAATTCATCACTTCAGGTACTATTAAACGTACTGGTAAATATACAGCTAATGTACGTTTACACCGTGATGTAATTGTAGAATTACCTTATGAAGTAGTTGCTGCTGAGTAATTAGTGGTAAATATCATATAAAAAACCTTCTCAATTTGAGGAGGTTTTTTTATTTTTAAAGAAACTTTTTTTATGGATATTCTTAGTTTAAACAAGCAATTACAAAACAATACAACTACCATTTCAGTTGCTACGTATACATCTCCTTTGGGTGAAATGTTTTTGGGTGCAGTTGATAAAGGAATTTGTTTGGTTGAGTTTCATGACAGAATTCGATTAGAAGAAACATTGCTTGCTTTAGCTAAAAATTTAAATGCACAATTTGTTGAAGATGAACATAAACATCATTTTAATTTAAAGAACGAATTAGATCTTTATTTTCAACAGAAGCTTCAGCAATTTACCATACCGTTGGTATTAACAGGAACTGAGTTTCAACAAAGAGTGTTTCAATCGTTAATAGATATTCCTTTCGGAAACACATCAACCTACAAAAAACAGGCAACTCTTTTGGGCGATGTAAAAGCTATTAGAGCAGTAGCTACAGCAAATGGTTTAAATAAAATAGCCATTGTGGTTCCTTGCCATCGCATTATTGGGTCTGATGGATCAATGGTTGGTTATGCAGGTGGTATTCATAGAAAAAAAGCTTTGTTGCAATTAGAGGGTGCTTTACCGCAAAATCAATTGGCTTTATTTTAAATTATGAGTGAGCTTGATGTAAAAAAATTCAATCGTATATTAAGTATTTATGTACAATTGCAATCTCGAAACTTCATAACGGCGCAACAATTTGCCGATCGTTATGAGGTAAGTGTACGTACTATTTATCGTGATATAAAAGCTTTAGAAAATGCGGGAATTCCTATTTATAATGAACAAGGTAAAGGCTATGCTTTAGTTGAAGGATATCGAATTCCACCCACCATTTTTACCAAAGAAGAAGCTTTAAGTTTTGTAGTTGCTGAAAAATTAGTTGATAAATATGCTGATAAAAAGCTGAGCTTTAACTTTTCATCTGCGTTACATAAAATGAAAGCTATTTTACGTACCAGCGAAAAAGAGAATGTGGCTTTAATAGAAGATAAATTGTTGATTTTTGATACAACATCAGAAAATTCAAACGAAGTTTTATCGATTTTGTTAGAAAGTATCGTGGCTAAACTACAAATTGAAGTAGAATATCAAAAGCCATCATCTTATATTGGCGAATTAAGAACGTTAGAGCCTATTGGTATTTTTTACGAAAACGATTATTGGTATTTTATGGCTTATTGTCATTTACGTAACGATTACCGTCAGTTTAGAATAGACAGAGTTCAAAATATAAATAAAATGGCGATTGGTTTTACTTTGCTTCATCAACCTTTGGAATATTTTTTAGAAAAGAAGAAAGAAAAAGTAGAAGAAAAAATTACTGTTAAAATTTTAGCTCCAAGAAAATCAGCACATTATTTCAATTGGGATAGAATGAGTTATGGTTTTGTACGTGAAGAAGTCATAGGCGATTTTGTTGAACTTACTTTTGAAACAAGCACAAAATTAGATTATTTTGCCCGATGGTTTTTAATGTACAGTGTTGAAGCACAAATTACAACGCCTTTAGAATTAAAGCTTATGGTTAAAGATTTACTACAAAAAGCAATTGATAAAGTATAAAAAAAGAGAGCATTTGCTCTCTTTTTTTAACGTTCCCAGAAAAAAGGTGGTTCAATATTTAAACTTCTTAAATAAACGTAACCTTGGGCGCGGTGATGTATTTCGTTGTCAATAAAATACAAAATGTTTTCAATGATAGGGAATTTGTATTCTCCAAATAAATTGAAATCTTCTTTAAAGCGTGCTTCCGAAATTTGCATAAACAGTTCGTTTATTTGCGGCGTAGCCTCATCCCAAGCTTGTAATAAAGTTGCTTTAGTTGTGTAAGGTAATGTGTGATTATAACCTTCGGTAGAATCATTTACAATGCCTTGTAAACCAGGAACAGCAATAGAAAGTAATTCTTTTACCATATCTGCAAACGAACGCATTCCGCCAATACTGTAATTAAAAAGTTCGTTTTCTGGAAATTTTTCAATAACCTTACGCGTTAAATTTCTGTGACCTTGCCAAGCTTTTAAAAGTTCTTCGTTTGTTAAAATGTTTGCTTTCATACTCAATAATTTTAAATGATTTATTTTTCTACATTCAAAATTAGTATGGAGAATTGACAACTGTTTGTCACACTATAATTTATTTTTCAACTTTATAATTATATTTCGAAGCAACTTCTAAAATAGACGATGTTATGGCAGCAGCTAAATCATCACCTTCGTCTTTGTTGCTGTTTTCTTCAATGTAAACGGCACGTTTTTTTGCAACAATTTCAATTTCTTTTTGAATATCAGTACGTTGTTTATCCGTTTCTGTCAACTTTGCTTTTAATTGCTCTTTCGATAAGTTTTTAAACTCGCTTGGTAATTCGTCTTGTTTTACTTTATCAGCAAAAGTAGCATCCTTTTTATAAGCATCAACCATATCCCAACTTTCGTTTTTATATGCTGCTTTCGATTTTGTAACGGCGCGTTCTGCATAAATAGCTTTGTTCATACTACCCGCGTTAGAATCTTGCACCAATTGGTTGGCTTTTTTTGATGTACCTAAACTACCGTAACCGTAATAAGTATCATTTAATTTTTTGTTTAATCGGTCAATATCAGCGTCATAAGGTGTTTCAATGTATCTAATGGTTCTATTTTGATCAATATTAAAATATTTTCCTTCGCCTTTTTTAGCACCCGCTTGCCATAGTTCACTAATACCTGTTTGGCGATCACCACAATAAATAGTATTGATGAAAATTTGTTTAGAAACAGCAGATGAAATAGCTTCGATGTAATTGGTTGATCCTTGATTAAAACCTTCATTTCCTGCAATATAAATCAATTTCATGGAACTTTTTTTAGCATCCCACTCTAATTGCGTTAACGATTTTTTAATGACCGCACCACAATATTCTTGACCTCCATTTGTGCGTAAAGCAAACAATTTTTCTGAAAGTAAGTCTAAATCGGTTGTAAATTTTGATACTTGTCTAATATAATCGTCTTTTTCGCTTAAACCGTCATTTCCATATTCATATAACGATATCTCTAAAACTGGTGTTTTTCCTTCGTGTTTTAAGGTTGATAAAGTATTCACAATATTCCATAATCGAGCTTTTGCCTGATCAATTAAACCATCCATACTACTTGAGGTATCTAACAACAAAGCAACCTGAATTTTAGTGTTTTCGTTGTTTTCTGTAGTTGTTACAATGTTTTTTGGTTCGTTATTAGCTTCCTTGTTATTAGCGTAAATTATGCTTACTAAAGTTATACTAGCCAATAAAATAATACGCGCCGATGCTTTTACTAAATTCGTTTTCATAATATTTGTATTTAAGATTCAGTACGAATGTATTCTGAAAAATTAGCTTTTTTAATCAAACTTGGTCAACTGCCTTTTTCACTTGGTAAAATAAATTGTGGTTTAAAATATATTGGTTTTCTTTGTGTTATAAATTATCGTTAATGCGTACTATTTTTAGTTTTTGGTTTATAATGGTTTGTTGTACTATTAGTTATAGTCAACAAGATCCTAAAAGTAAATCGGGTAGTACTTCAAAAATAAGCAGTCTTAAAAAGGCAGAAAAAGCTATTAAAGAAGATAACCCAACAGAAGTTGCCTTACAGTATGTAAATTTGGGTAACCAACACGCTGTATCTAAACAATATGCGGTATCAAATACGTATTATCAACGTGCATTAACTATTTATAAAGAGTTAAAAGACGATGGAAAACAAGCCGATGTTTTACGACGTATAGCGATGAATAATGAGGCTTTAAATAAGTTTTCAACGGCGTCATCTTACTATTCTCAGGCTCAAGAAAAATCGACTAATGTTAGTGATAAACAATTGAATTCAAATGATTTAAATCGAGTTCAAAACAATACCAATTTAAGCAGACAAACCGAGTTGTTAGATGATAATATCAGAATTTTAGAGCAAAACAACAACACAAAAGAAGTAGCCAAAAGCTATGAACAACGTGCAAAAGTAGCGCTTGCTAAAAAGGATACCTTGGCAGCTATTTCCGATTTAAAAAATGCAGTTAAAAAAACCGAAAATGAAACTTTAAAGGTAGATGCAACTGCAAAATTGGCTACACTTTATGCAGCTTCTGATAGTTTACAAAAAGCAATTCATATTATTGAAGAAAGTAGTAAAAAGGCATATGAATCAAAAGATTGGGATGGATATTTTAGTCTGCAACAAAAATTAGTCGATTTTTACTTTAAAGAGAACGAAGAACAAAAAGCTATAGAAACTTTAGAGAAATCTTTAAATAAAGCGTATGAATTAGCTAATACAAAGTGGGTGGCAACCTTAAACAATTCATTGTATAATTACTATGTAAAAGTTGGAGATAATGCAAAAGCCAACCAATATGCCCATGAATTTATGCAACGTGTTTGGAATTTGGTAAATAATGACAGTTTATTAATGCAAAATAAGTTGTTTGATGAAATTTCGCAACGCGTAACTTTGTTAGAAAAGGAAAAAGAAACGCAAACACTTTTGTATCAAAACTCAAAAAAATTCAATATTATTTTAGTGGTTTTGTTAATAGGATTATCAGCTGCCGTTTTCGCTATTTTTCTCACATTAAAGCGTTTAAAAAAGAAAAACTTACAAGTGCAATTACAATCGTTACGCAGAGAAATGAACCCACATTTTGTGTTTAATTCGTTGAACAGTGTTAATCAGTTTATTGCATTAAACGATGAAATTGCAGCTAATAATTACCTTACAAAATATGCTACGCTTATGCGAAATGTAATGAATGCTTCAAACAAAGATTTTGTTACTTTGCAAGATGAAAAAGAAACGTTAAAACATTACATATCATTAGAACACTTGCGCTTTGAACATCAGTTTGATTACCAATTAAATATTGATTCAAATTTAGATAACACTCAAACAATTGTTCCTAATATGTTGTTGCAGCCTTTTATAGAAAATGCTATTTGGCACGGCTTGCGCTATAAAAAAGAGAAAGGTTTGTTGGTTGTTTCCATTGCGCTTAATGAAAATAGAATAGAAGCTGTAATTAAGGACAATGGCATAGGAGTAGAGGCAAGCAAGGCTATTAAAACCAAGCATCAACAAACGTATGAATCACGTGGTATTAAAAATACAATGGAGCGTATAGAAACCTTGAATAAATTGTATGGTTGTGCAATAGTTTATACTACAGAATCCTTAACTAAGGATGCAAATTCGGGTACAAAAGTGATTATTTCTTGGAAAAATATTGATTATGATGTGGCAGCAAAAAATTAAAACCATTATTATTGAAGATGAAATGGCTGCGCAAAAGGCATTGCAAACGTATCTTCAAAAATATTGCCCGCAAGTTGAAGTTGTGGGTACCGCCTTTAATGGTACCGATGGTATTGATTTAATAAAAAACACCCAACCGCAATTGGTTTTTTTAGATGTTGAAATGCCTTTTGCTAACGCTTTTGATGTGTTAGATGTCTGTAAAGAGCTTCATTTTCAGACCATTTTTGTAACTGCTTTTACACAATACGCTATTCAGGCATTAAATATTAGCGCTGCGTATTATTTATTAAAGCCCTTAAATATTGAAGAATTAATTGTTGCTGTAAATAAAGTTACAGAAAACATACAAAAAGAAACGTATTTTAATCACAACCAAATGGTTATGCATAATTTACATCATTCAACTGAACAACAACAACTTGTTCTACCTACTTTAGAAGGTTTTGATGTAGTGGTGGTAAAAGATGTAATGCGCCTAAAAGGCAACGGCAATTTTACCAATGTATATACAACCAACGGTAAAGAATTTATGGTTTGTAGGTTTTTAAAACATTTTGAAGAATTGTTGCCAGCGCAATTTATACGCGTTCATAAGTCGCATATTGTAAACAAACAATTTATAAAGTCATACCATAAAGGTTCTGGAGGTTTTGTTACGCTGATCAATGAAACAGAAATCGAAGTTTCGGCAAGTTATAAAGATTCGCTGTTAAAACATTTTAAATAATTCTTGTTAATGCATAGATAGCCTTATCTTTGCAAAAAATTTCTTCAATGAAATATCTTTTATTTATCATTATATATTCCATTTTGTGGTGCATTTCTGTATTGCCCTTTTCGGTGTTGTATTTTTTATCAAACATCGTTTATTTCTTGGTTTATAAAGTGATAAAATACCGAGTAAAAACGGTTCGATACAATTTGGCATTAACTTTTCCGCATTTAAGCGATATCGAACGAAAAAATATTGAAAAAGATTTTTACCAACATTTGTGCGATTTGTTTTTGGAAATGATTAAAACCATAACTATTTCGAAAGAAGAATTAGATAAGCGTTTTGTTTTTAAAAATGTTGAGTTAATAAAAGCTTACGAGCAGAAAGAAAAAAGCATTATTTTAATGTTGCCTCATTACGGAAATTGGGAATGGGTAATAAGTTTAGGAAAACATTTAGATTTTAAAGGTTTTGGTGTTTACAAAGCTTTAAAAAACAAGTATTTCGATAAATTGTTCCGTGATATACGTTCTCGTTTTAATGCCGAATTGGTAAATACACATCAAACAGCAGGTGTAATTCGTGAAAATCAATCCAAAAAACTATACGGAGTCTATTTATTTTTAAGCGACCAAACGCCTTTGCTTAGAGAAAATTTACATTGGGAGCCTTTTATGGGGGTTGAAGTACCTATACACATGGGTGCCGAAGTTTTAGCTCGAAAATTAAATATGAATATACTGTATTTAAAGGTTGATAAAGTAAAACGTGGGCATTATGAAGCTACGTTTTCTGAAATTACAGATGATATTAAAAATGAGCCTAAATACAAACCAACCCGCGTATTTTTAGATAAAGTAGAAGCACAAATTAAAGAAGCCCCAGCTTATTATTTCTGGACACACAAACGTTGGAAACATAAAGACGAGAAAGATCATTTTAAAACAAAATAAAAAATCGGTTGTAAAACCGATTTTTTATTTTTTAGCAAATTTCATTATCAATTCATTGTTTGCAAAAAGTTGTAATTCATTATCCACTACTTTATAAGAGGTAACAACATTCAAAGCTTTCAGAAAATCAGCCTCCATGTTTTCGTGTACGCACATCATTCTGGTTGCTGCAACGTTTTGGAATTTCATGGTTTCCGAAGTAAGAACTACAGCTCCCTTAATTCCATTGCAACTTGCATTTCCTGAAAACTGAAAATCATCACCATCAAACAATAAATAAGGTGTTTTTAAGTATTTGTTTTCTAAAATATCAACGCCTTTAAATTGATTAAGCTCCCATTTACCTAATAATTTTTTAGAAATAATAAATTCTCCGCAACCACTTAAATTGTCATTTAAGTTTTTTCCATTTATTTTTACTACAACTTTATAATCAAAACTATTCTCAGACATTCCATCAGAACAATTACCGGGACTTAAAACAATCGAAATTTCATTGTTTTTATTCACTCCTTTTATAGTTTGTGTAGCGTTACTTTTGTCAATTGCATTAGAAATAGTAAATACTTCATTAACTCCTTCTGTATTTTTGTAAACAATAAAGTCGTCATTTAACAGAATATCCCAAAAAGGTTCTGCACCCAAAGCTCTAAAATAAGGATCAAAATTTTTATCATCGTATTTCTTTTGTACACTTTCTGTATTTTCTGTTACAGTTTGCTTTGTTTTACAAGATGTAACCCCCAACAATAAAAGGGTAAAACTTGCCCATAAAAATGCTTTCATAACTATAATTTTTATATAAAATTACAAAAAAGCTCTTGTTTTTTCTGTAAATTACGATTGAAATTAATACCATACAGAATGAAAAAGTATTTTGAAGAAGTTTCAAACATTATAAAATCAGGGAATTTTGAAGATTTAAAAAACATAAAAATTGAAAAACCAACTTATTTTAATTGGGTAACCGAAGTTTTTGAAGGTATTCATCTTAAAAAAAATCCTAATAAAACAGCGCTTTTATGGACAGACGGAAACACTACGCAAGAATTTTCTTTTTTAGATTTAAGCAAGAAAACCAATCAATTAGTCAATTTTTTACGAAATAAAAATGTAGCACAACATGATATCATTTTAACACAGTTAATGCTACAACCTATCAATTGGTTTGGCACTTTGGCTACTATTAAAGGTGGTTTTCAAATGATTCCTACAGCCACAATAATGGGACCTCAAGATTTGGCTTTTCGTTTTAATAAAACCTTGCCTAAAGTAATTATTTCGGATGCAGATAACGCTCATAAAACCGAAGAAGCTGAGAAAATTTGTGATACCATTATTCCTGTAAAAATTATTTGCGAAGGTACACGTGAAGGATGGTTTTCGTTAGAAGATATTTTTAAAGAAAGTGATGTTGCCCTTGCTGCCGAAACTAAAAGTAACGATACCTTGTTTATGTTTTTTACATCGGGTACCACAGGAATGCCTAAAATTGTGTGCCATACCCACTTTTCACATCCCGTAGGTCATTTAACTACAACTACTTGGATTGGTTTACAAGAAAATGATATTCACTATAATATATCGCAACCAGGTTGGGCAAAGTTTGCTTGGAGTAGCTTTTTTAGTCCGTGGAATGTTGGCGCAACTATTTTTGCGTACCATACAACCAATCGTTTTGTTGCATCAACCACATTAAAATTACTTGAAAAGCATAAAATTACCACTTTATGTGCGCCACCTACAGTTTTGAGATTGTTAATTCAGGAAGATTTAAAACAATATCAATTTTCGTTAAAACAATGTGTAGCGGCTGGTGAACCGTTGAATCCTGAAATTATTGAAGAATGGAAAAAAGGAACCGGAATTACCATTCGCGATGGATTTGGGCAAACCGAAAGTACTTGTTTGGTAGCGAATTTGCCTCATCAAACCATAAAATTTGGATCAATGGGTTTACCTACTTTTTTATATGATGTTGTAATTGCTAACGATGAAGGCGACATTTTAAAGGCTGATGAAGAAGGCAATATCTGTATAAAAATGGAAAAAGATGATGCCAACGGAATTTTTAAAGGCTATTTGTTCGATAAAGTAAAAGAAGCGCAAGTTTTTAGAAACGGATTGTATTTTACTGGAGATAAGGCTTATAAAGATGCCGATGGTTATATTTGGTTTATTGGTAGAGATGATGATGTGATAAAAGCATCGGATTATAGAATTGGACCTTTTGAAGTAGAAAGCGTTTTATTAGAACACGATGCTGTTTTAGAATCGGCAGTTGTAGGATCGCCGCATCCCATAAAAGGATTTGAAGTGAAAGCTTTTGTTATTTTAGCCGAAAATATAACACCTTCAGAACAATTGGCAATTGATTTATTTAAGTACAGTAGAGAACATTTGGCGCCTTACAAAATACCAAGAATCATAGAATTTGTTACAGAATTGCCTAAAACCATAAGTGGTAAAATTCGTAGGGTAGAACTAAGAGCAAAAGAAGCCGAGAATAAGGCAAAAAAAGTGAAAGGTTTGCACGAATTCTTTTACAGTAAATAAAAAAGACCTTGAAAAAGGTCTTTTTTATAAATTATGTTAACATACCGCCATCTACATTAATAACTTGGCCAGTTATGTACGTTGCTAAATCTGAAGCTAAAAATACACACGCATTTGCAATATCTTCTGGAGTACCACCACGTTTTAACGGAATTGCATCAGCCCATCCTTTTACAACATCTTCGCCTAATTTAGCAGTCATTTCAGTTTCAATAAAACCAGGAGCCACCACATTACAACGAATGTTTCTTGAACCTAATTCTAAGGCAACCGATTTTGAAAAACCAATAATTCCTGCTTTAGAAGCGGCATAGTTTGCCTGACCTGCATTTCCTTTTACACCCACAACAGAACTCATATTAATAATAACACCGTTTCTGTTTTTTAGCATTGTTTTTTGTACCGCTTTTGTCATATTAAAAACCGATTTTAAATTTACGTCCATAACGTTATCAAAATCAGCTTCAGACATACGCATTAAAAGATTATCCTTTGTAATACCTGCGTTGTTTATAAGTATATCAACTGTTCCAAATTTTTCAAGAACCTGATCTACTAAGGTTTGCGCTTCATTAAAATCAGCTGCATTTGATTTGTATGATTTTGATTGAACACCCAATGCATTTAGTTCGTTTTCTAAAGCAATAGCTGCTTCTTCTGAAGAACTATAAGTAAAAGCAACATTGGCACCTTGTTTTGCATAAGTTAAGGCAATTCCTCTTCCAATTCCACGGGTTGCACCTGTAATGATAGCTGTTTTTCCTTCTAATAATTTCATGAAATATTTTTTAGTAGATTTAAGGCAAATATAATTATTTAAACTGTTTTTGCTAGTTGTTTATCGTTCTTATTCATAAAAAAGACCAAATAAAAGATACTAATTAGTAATAAAACAATTAAATAGTAGCTTTTTGAAACTAATTGCGTAAAACTTATTTTTTGATTGATTAACGTTAACAAAATTAAAACTTGGGCTCCGTACGGAATTAATCCTTGTGTAATGCAACTAAAAATATCTAAAAAAGAAGCTATTCTGACTTTTTCAAGATGAAATCGTTCTGAAATTTGTTTCGCAATAGGTCCGCAAATTAATAAAGCAATTGTATTATTGGCAACAGCCATATTAATAAAAACAATCATAATTAAAATAGAGGCTATGGCAACAGATTTATTTTGATTTTTTGATATTAATTCAATGATTGCTTCAAAACCTTTGTTCTTTTCAATTAAATATGCCAAACCACCAATTAAAAGAGATAATAATGCAATTTCAAAAGTAGACTGCATTCCTTCAAACATTAATTTTGAAAGCGCTAAGAATTCAATTCCTTGAAATACAGCTATAAAAAGCGCTAATAAACAACTTAAAGTTAGTACAATTAATACGTGTAGATTACATAATGCCAAGATAATAATGGCAACATAAGGTAAAATAACCCAAAAATTATGGGTAACATTGTTGTGTATGTTTGCGCTAAAATCGGGTTGATTTAAATAAATAAGAACGCATGTTATTAATGAGGCTGTTAAAGCTATAAGTCCGTTAGCCTTGAATTTATCTAACATACGAACGCCCATAGTTTGTGTAGCTGCAATGGTAGTATCAGAAATAATGGATAAATTATCACCAAACATTGCACCGCCTAATAAACATCCCGAAAACAAGGCTAAAGCTTCGGTATTTCCGTTTGCTAAACCAGGAAGCAAGGGAGCAAGTGTAACAATGGTACCGACCGAAGTTCCTAAAGCAAAGGATATTAAACACGAAACAATAAAAATAGCTATGAATAGGATAGAAGGAGTTACGTGATTTAAAATTAAAGCGACAAGATAATCAACACTCCCAATTTCTTTTGTGATGTAACTAAAAACGCCCGACAAAAAAAAGATAAAACACATAGTTAGTATTTTATCATTGCTGGCTCCTTTTAAAACATAATCAATATTTTTATTGATGGAATCTTTAAAATAAACAACTGCGAAAATAATAGCTCCAAAAGCAATTATTACGGGTGAAACTGCATAAAAATCGTTGTAATAAACGCCAAAACCTAAGTATATCCCGAAAAATAGAAATAAAGGAAGGAATTTCTTTAAAATTTTCATTTAATTTTTTGATGCAAAGATAGGTGTTTTGGTTTGTTTTTAGATTTTTTTTCGTTTAGTGTTTTTTGAAAAGATGTTTTTTAGAATTAAAATCTAATAAATGACAATTTTAAACTTTGTTTTTCTTTTAATGCTATCATTTCTATAGATTATTAATTCATTAGAATCAGAATTTTTAGTTATTATATCACCGACTTTTATTTGAGAAGGACTATAAAAAGTATGATGTATTGATAATTCTTGCCCTTCTTTATTATAATAGTAACATCTAAACGATTTACTTTCAACAACTTTACTAACTTCAAAATTAATTTTTCTTTTGAATTGCCTTTCTTTAGAATAATTGCTATAGATAGAACTAACCAAAAAGGTAGTACCTAAAAAAAGTAATAAGAATATGATTCGCCTTTTTAAAATCATAACTCCATAGGATCCTTAAACTGAAATTTTTTCATATTTCGCCAAGAAAGACCCATTCCAGCTTGAATTTTATGAGGTTGGTTATTTATGCTTGTACCTGCAAAACCATCAATTTGTAGGTTTGGGTTTATTTTAAAAGTTAATCCTCCTTTTATTGAAGCTTCTTTCTCAAAAGGAATCGTAATATTATCGTACTTACGATCAATAATACCCTGATGTTCGCCAAAAATACTCCATCTGTCGCTTAAGCCTAAAGAAGCTGTTACAATATAGCTAATGTTTCTAAACTCATTTTCGGTAACATTTTCTCCAATAAAGTTATAGGTAATACTAAAGCGCTTACTTAAATGTTGTTGCGCTATAATCATAGCTTTTAAACTTGTTTCTGGTAAATTAGGATAGTAAATGTTGTGTTTAGTGTTAAATTGTGCACCTGCATATAAGGCAACGGCCGGTATTAAGCGTTTCCATTTAAAACGCTGATTGGCTTTCCAACTGTATACGTTTCGTTTTTCAACGTAATATTTATAATGATCGTAAATCATGTATTTTACACCAAAATTTAATTGTTTAAAACCTGATTCTGATGTGGTAATATCGTTTAATTCTTGATTGTAACTTGTAAAATGTAAATCGGCAATGAATTCCATTTGCTCGGTTATTTCACCATAACGCGCCTGAACATTAAAGTTATTATGCGTATTGATTTTATCAGCATTAAACTCATCATTCTGATACATATAACCACCTTCTAATTGAAAAATACCTTTACTAACGCTGTACGCACCCATAGAAGAACTTGGGCGGTTGGTATTAATTTCTTGAGTGTATTGCGCTTGCGAAAAATAAGAAATACAAAAGCTAAAGGCTAAAATGAAATACTTTTTCATATAATTTTTTGTGCTATAATTAAATGATTGTGACCGTATAAATTTTTAAATGATTGTATAGTAAAGTATGTTTTTAGTAAATGTATCAATTTTTGATTTCTTATATTATGTAAATCGTCTAAAATAAAAGTGTTAAAAATAACACTTCCGTTTTTATGCAAACTGTTATTAATGTTTTGTATAAACGATTGTTGAAAGACAAAATCAGGAATGGTAGCATCAAAAAACAAATCAACAATAATTAAATGATATGTGTTTGTACTGTATTTAAGGAATAATTCAGCATCTTGATTTACGATATTAACATTACTGAACGATAAAATATCAAATTCGTTTACGGCAATTTCAATTACAACAGGATCAATTTCTAATGCTGTAATGGTAGCTTTTGATTTAAAATCATTTCTTAATTGTTTTACCGCATCGCCGCCACCTAAGCCTAAAATCAAAATTTCGTTTGATGCTTCTTTAAAAGGCGTTGTTACTTTTTGCATTCCTTTCTTAAGAACTTCTCCTAGATTTCCGTATGAATAATTAGTATTAGTGGTATCTAATATTTTTTTGCCGTTTAGCCAATTTATTTCTAATGTACCGTTGTAAGCCGATTCATATTTTTTTTGATTGATAACTCTTAAATAGCTCAAATATTTTTTTACAAAATTCATTCGTCTGTAAATCTTTTAAAACTGCCATCGGTATAAAAAATAACAATGGCTTCAATTTTTTTGTTTAATGGTGTAGGGGAAGATATAATGTTTTTATCAATTTCGGTATTTTCTAATAAATTATTTTCAATAGGAACAAAAGTGTCTTTTTGAGGTTCATTTTTTACTTCTTCAAAAATTATTTTTTCTTCAAATACATCATTTCTTTTTTCGATAAATGGTTCTTCAATTACAGCTTTTTCATTTGCTAAAAAAGGACCTTTTCCATAAATCAACCATTCTAAATTTAAGGATGGAAAGTGGGTATGGAGCTTTGTTATAAACTCCAAACTAGGATTATTTCTTTCGGAAATTAAATGAGAAATAGTAGCTTTTGGTACTAAAATTTTGTCAGCTAATTCAGTTGTACCTAAATTAAAATGACTCATTATTTGTTGTAATTGAACTGAAAATTTCATAGAAAACGTAATTAAAGCAGTAAATATACTACATTTTACATTTGTAAACAAGTAATGATTTACATTTGTAAATAAAATAAATATATTAAACTTTAAATAGAAGTAAGTTAACATAATGTATTGATTAATAAATAAACACATGTATAATAATTTAATAAAATTAGATATCTATTTACTGTTTACAAATGTGAATTTACATTTGTAAACAGTAGTTTTGCCCATTTATAATGTTGCAATAATAAAGTGATTACTTTTTAAGCAAATTATTTTTTATGGTTGTACATTTGAAAAAAAATAATGCATAATGTTATCAAAATTAAATAACAATAGAGTTTCAAATATTTCAAAACGTTACATAACTAATAATCATTTAAAACCTTTTTTGGATGCGTTAAATCCTAAAGTATTTTCGATTACAGAAGTTGGAAAAAGCGTACAAGAAAAACCTATTTATAAGTTAGATTTTGGCACCGGATTGTTTAAAGTTTTGTTATGGTCACAAATGCATGGCAATGAAGCAACCACAACAAAAGCTGTTTTAGATTTTTTGAATGAAGTAAACAAAGGTGCTTTTCCTGAATTGTTAAACTATTTTTCGTTTACTTTTATTCCTATACTTAACCCAGATGGAGCTGAAGCGTATACTAGAGTAAATGCAAATGCAGTTGATTTAAACCGAGATTCTGAGCAATTAACACAACCAGAGTCAATAATTTTAAGAGCGGTTTTTGAAGATGTAAAGCCTCATTTGGCGTTAAACATGCACGATCAACGTACTATTTTTTCAGCAGGAGCTATTAATGAACCAGCAACTATTTCCTTTTTAGCGCCATCGTTCAACGAAAGTAGAGCTGTTAATGAAACGCGTTTAGTTGCTATGCAGCTTATAGCCTCGTTAAACAAGTATTTACAACTCATTATTCCTAATAAAGTAGGCAGATTTGATGATTCGTTCAATATAAACTGCATTGGCGATATGTTTACTTACTTAAATGTGCCAACTATTTTGTTTGAAGCAGGACATTATCCTAACGATTACGAAAGAGAAATTTCACGCGATGTAGTGTATATAAGTTTGGTGAAATTGTTTGAGAATATAATTAGTAAAAGCTATGAAGAATTTTCAGAAAGCGACTATCAAAAAATTCCCGAAAACGAGAAAAATTTTGTTGATGTAATTATTGAGAATTTTACAACAAGCGATGAAAATTTAAAAAAATATTCAAAATTGCCGCTTCAAATGAAGGAGATTTTAAATAATTCTCAAATTTCTTTTCAAGCCGTTTTAGATTTTAATTCGGCGCCAAATTTTAAATTTGGGCATATGGTATTAAACATCAATGGATTAGAGGTTAACTCTGAATCTGACTACCAAAAAATCATTAATAATTTTCTTTAATTATTAAATTATTAGCCGTAAGATGTTAATGCTTTGCTAAAAACTGAAAAAAAATTAATGATTACAGTATTATTTTCAATAATTCGTTGTATTTTTGCTTACGATTTAAATTAAAAAATTCATAAAAATTGTTATATGAGTAAGTTTCGATTAGATGAGATTGATCATCAGATACTGGATATGCTGATCGATAATACGCGAGTTCCATTTACAGACATTGCTAAGAAATTATTAATATCAGCAGGTACGGTTCATGTTCGTGTTAAAAAAATGGAAGATGCTGGAATCATTCAAGGTTCTTCTTTAACGTTAGATTACGAAAAATTAGGCTACTCTTTTATTGCTTATATTGGTATTTTCTTACATAATACATCTCAAACTAAATTTGTTTTAGAGCGTATTAATGAAATTCCGTTTGTAACTGTTGCGCACGTTACTACAGGTAAATTTAATGTTTTCTGTAAAGTTCGCGCTAGAGATACACGTCATGCAAAAGAAGTTATTTTCATGATTGATGATATTGAAGGAGTTTACAGAACTGAATCAATGATTTCTTTAGAAGAAAGCATTAACGATAAAAAACGTTTAATGCATACTATTTTTAAAGATTTATAATAAAATATATTTATTGTACTTTTGAACTGCTCACGAAAAATGAGCAGTTTTTTTATGGATTCAATTACGCAAATAGTTTTAGGAATTGCTGTTGCACATGTGTGTTTAGATACAAAAGTAGGGTGGAAGAAAACCGTTGCACTTGGTGCAATTGTTGCTACTTTACCAGATTTAGATATTTATGTAGCTAAGTTTTTTCAAGATCCTTTAACAGAAATTGAAATTCATAGAGGATTATCTCATTCTATACTCTTTTTTGTTTTTTTAAGTGCTTTTATAAGCTATTTAATTAAGCGTTTTTTTAAAGAAATTCACTTTTTTAAGCTATATATTACCGTTTTTTTGATATTGTTAACGCATTCTTTACTAGATGTTTTTACAACTTGGGGCACACAGCTATTTTGGCCTTATAATGAGAAGTTTGCTTTAAAATCGGTTTTTGTTGTTGATGTTTTTTATACCATTCCATTGCTTATTTTTGTTGTTTTAGGATTAAAAAAGCATAGTAAAAAAAATACTTATATAGGTCTTATTGTCAGTTCTTTATATTTAATTTGGGGGTTAATTGCGCAAAACAATATTAAGAATAAAGCAATGCTTGATTTTAAAAACCAATACAATGAAAATGTTTTGAAAACAACGGTAAAACCTACTTTTTCAAATAGTGTTTTATGGAATGTTATTATTGAAACATCTGATGGGTTTTATCTTTCTGATCGTTCTTTGTTTGAAGAACAAAAAATGAAATTTCAATATTTCCCTCGAAACGAAGCGTTCATTCAAAACTTAGCTGATGAAAATATCAATCGATTAAAAGCAATTACAGAAAATCAATATACAATTACAAAAAATGAAAAAGGCTTGGTTTTTAATGATTTACGATTTGGTTTGTTAAAAAACGATGCTAATGATATTCAATTTGCTTTTTCGTACCAATTAATTCCGACTAAAAATGGATTTAAAGTTGAAGAAATACCCAAAAGCAAACGAGATGGTGTTCAATTGCTAAAAAATATTTGGACACGAATTTTTAATCAATAATCAAATACTATTTCAAAATAGTTAAATAAAATCATACCTTAAAAATTGCAAACATAACAACTTGTAACTTTGACTTAAATTAAAAAAGAATGAAAATACTTATATCACCAGCTAAATCTTTAGATTTTACTACAAAAACACCCATTTTAGAGCATACAAAACCTGTTTTTGCAACAAAAAGCAAGTTGGTTCATAAAGAATTAAAAAAACTAAAACCAAAAGAGTTGGGCTCTTTAATGCATATTTCTGAAGCTTTGTCTGATTTAAACTGGACAAGAAATCAAAGTCGTAAATACAAATTAACAGATTTAAATGAAAATGTGCGTCAGGCTATTTATGCTTTTAACGGCGATGTTTATTTAGGTTTAGATGCTTACACTTTAACAAGTGAAAAAATAGATTATTTGCAAAATCATTTGGGTATTTTGTCTGGATTATATGGTATTTTAAGACCTTTGGATGCTATTGAGGCTTATAGGTTAGAAATGGGAACCAAATTACCTATTGAAGAATCAAAAGATTTATACGGTTTTTGGCAAGAAATGATTACAAACTATCTAAATAAACAACTTAAAAAGAACGATGTGCTAATTAACTTAGCAAGTACTGAGTATTTTTCGGTTGTAAATAAAAAAGAAATAAAAGCAAAAATAATTACACCTGAGTTTAAAGATTATAAAAACGGTGAACTAAAAATGATTAGTTTTTTTGCTAAAAAAGCACGTGGGTTAATGGTGCGTTACATGGCAGACAATGCAATTGAAAATGCCGAAGATTTAAAAATGTTCAATGTAGAAGGTTATCAGTTTGACGCTTCTTTATCTACAGAAACAAAATGGATTTTTACTAGGTAAAACTTTAAAAAGTCATGTTTAAACTAATTGAGGTTTACGCAGCAAATGATTTACAATTTTAATAGCGGTTCAGTTTTGAATCGCTTTTTTAATAATATAAACTTAAAAAATTTTGATATGTAAATTACTTTCAGGAATTTTGACAATCTATTAAAATAAAAATCATGACAAACACCTATTATATTAGTAATAGTACTTTAAATTTAGAAGAATTTCAACAGATATTAGAAAATAAAACTAAGGTTGCTTTATCAGAAGAAGCCATTGCAAATATTAATAAATGTCGCGAGTATTTAGATAACAAAATGCAAAGCGAAACCAATCCTATTTATGGTATCAATACCGGTTTTGGATCTTTATGTAATGTAAAAATTTCGAACGAAGATTTAACAACTTTACAAGAAAACTTAATGAAATCGCATGCTTGTGGTACTGGTGAAGAAGTGCCGCATGAAATTGTAAAAATCATGCTTTTGTTGAAAATCAAATCGTTAAGTTACGGAAATTCAGGTGTACAGCTTCAAACCGTTGAGCGCTTGGTAGATTTTTACAATAACAATATTTTGCCAGTTGTTTACAATCAAGGTTCTTTAGGAGCTTCTGGCGATTTGTCTCCATTGGCGCATTTGTGTTTGCCTTTAATAGGTGAGGGCGAAGTAATAATGAACGGCAAGCGCATTACTGCAAAAGAAATGCTTTCTGAGATGAATTGGGAAATGATTACCTTAAAATCTAAAGAAGGCTTGGCTTTGTTAAACGGTACACAGTTTATGAGTTCTTACGGAATTTACATTCTGTTAAAAACTAGAAAATTAAGTTATTTGGCTGATGTTATTAGTGCTGTTTCTTTAGAAGGGTTTGATGGACGTATTGAGCCGTTTAATAAATTAATTCACTTGGCACGTCCACATAAAGGACAAATCACTACCGCAGAATTTATGTCGAATATTTTACAAGGTAGTGCTTTAATCAATCAAGCTAAAGAGCATGTACAAGATCCGTATTCATTTAGATGTATTCCGCAGGTGCATGGCGCTTCTAAAGATACAATTGAATATGTAGAAAAAGTTTTTAAAACAGAAATTAATTCGGTTACCGATAATCCAAATATTTTTGTTGATGAAGATATCATTGTTTCGGGTGGTAATTTTCATGGGCAAACACTTGCATTAGCATTTGATTTCTTAGGTATTGCTTTGGCAGAGTTAGGAAGTATTTCAGAACGTAGAACGTATCAATTAATATCAGGATTACGAGGTTTACCTCCATTTTTGGTAAATAATCCAGGTTTAAATTCTGGGTTTATGATACCGCAGTATACCGCGGCAAGTATTGTAAGTCAAAACAAACAATTGGCAACGCCTGCTAGTGTTGATAGTATTGTGTCAAGTAACGGACAAGAAGATCATGTGAGTATGGGGGCAAATGCAGCAACTAAAACATTACGAATTATTGATAATTTAGAACGCATTTTGGCAATTGAATTGTTTAACGCTTCACAAGCATTAGAATTCCGTAGACCATTAAAATCAAGCGACTTTATTGAGCGTTTTGTAACAGCTTATCGCGCAGAAGTTCCTGTGGTTGCAGAAGATCGTATTTTGCATTACGATATCAAAAAAAGCATACAGTTTTTATCAAATTATCAAATAGAAGCTTAATTACATAAAAATGCACTTTCAATTAGTTGAAAGTGCATTTTTCTTTTTGTAAAATACGTATCTTTGCGCGTTATTTAACTTGAAGTTTTGACAACAGAAAACAAACTAAAAATTCTTAACGACCCTATTTATGGTTTTATAACCATACCTTCTACTTTTTTGTACGATTTAATTGAGCATCCTTATTTTCAAAGGTTGCGAAGAATCAAGCAAATGGGGTTATCTTCTTTAGTATATCCAGGAGCAGAGCATACGCGTTTTCATCACGCTTTAGGTTGCATGCACATGATGCAAAAAGCCATACAAGTATTACGCTCAAAAGAGGTTGCTATTTCAAAAGAAGAAGAAGAAGCGGTTTACATTGCTATTTTATTGCACGATATTGGTCACGGACCTTTTTCTCATGCTATGGAACATAGTATTGTAGAGGATATTCAGCACGAAGAAATTTCTTTATTGTTTATGAATGCTTTAAATGAGGAATTTCAAGGCAAGTTGTCATTAGCAATCCAAATTTTTACAGGAGATTACCATCGCAAGTTTTTAATTCAATTGATTTCTTCTCAAATGGATATGGATCGAATGGATTATTTAAAACGCGATAGTTTTTACAGTGGTGTTGCAGAAGGAAACATCAATTCAGAACGATTGATACAAATGATAAATGTACACAATGATTTATTGGTTGTAGAAGAAAAAGGTATTTATTCTGTTGAAAAGTTCTTAGTTGCACGCCGTTTAATGTATTGGCAATGCTATTTACATAAAACAAGTGTTGGTGCAGAATTGTTGTTGTCTAAAATATTAAAAAGAGCAAAGCAATTAACTTTAGAAGGTGTTCATTTACCAGCAAGCGATTCTTTAAAATATTTTCTTAAAAATTCCGTTTCTAAAGAAACATTTAATGCAGATGCATTGCTTCATTTTTCGTTGTTAGATGATGCCGATATTATTACCGCATTAAAGAATTGGCAGTTTCATAATGATGAAGTGTTATCGTATTTAAGTAGTGCTATTGTTAACAGAAAATTGTTTCATGTAAAGTTAGTTTCTAAAGCTGATTTTAACTCAGAATTAAACACTTACAAAACATTATGTAAAGATTCACTTCATGTAGGTGAAAGTAGTTTAGATTACTTTGTTTTTGGTGATAAACTAAAAAATCAGGCTTATGATTTAAAAGCAGAGCCTATTAGAATCTTTACAAAAAGTAAAGAAATTATTGATGTACTAGATGCGTCAGACCAGTACAATTTAAAGGCTTTATCAGAGCCTGTTTATAAATACTTTATATGCTATCCAAAAAGCCTTTATAAAGTTGATAAAATTTAATATTTTTGTAGTTAATGAAAATAACAGCAGAGCAAATAGCAAAAGTTTTAGAAGGAACCGTTGTAGGTAATCCTTCTATCGAAGTATTTAAGCTTGCTAAAATAGAAGATGGTGATACAGGAGCGGTTACTTTTTTAGCCAATCCAAAGTATAATCATTTTATATATACCACAAAGGCATCTATTGTAATTGTTAATAAAACGTTTGAGCCTTTGCACGATGTTGCCGCTACAATGATTCAAGTAGAAGATTCTTACAAAGCGTTTACCACTTTGTTAGAATACGCAAATCAAATTAAGTTGATGAAATCGGGTATAGAGCAACCTTCTGTCATTTCAGAAGGTGTAATTTATGGCGATGATTTATACTTAGGTAGCTTTTCATATATTGGAAAAAACACAAAAATTGGAAAAAACGTTAAGATATATCCTAACTCTTTTATTGGCGATAATGTAGTTATTGGTGATAATTCAGTGCTTTTTGCAGGAGTTCGTGTGTATTCAGAAACCGTTTTAGGAAAAAATTGTGTTATTCATTCAGGTTCTATCATTGGATCTGATGGTTTTGGTTTTGCACCTAATACAGACGGAACATACACTAAAATCCCTCAAATTGGCAATGTAATAATTGAAGACGATGTAGAAATTGGCTCGTGTACAACCATTGACCGTGCTACATTAGGCTCAACTATCATTAAAAAAGGCGTTAAGTTAGACAATCAAATACAAATTGCGCACAACGTAGAAATAGGTGAGAACACAGTAATAGCATCTCAAACGGGTATTGCAGGTTCTGCCAAAGTAGGTAAAAACTGTGTAATTGGTGGGCAAGTAGGTATTGTAGGGCACATTGTTATTGGTGATAATGTACGCATACAAGCGCAAACAGGTGTAGGTAAAAGTATTAAAGATGGTGAGGTTATTCAAGGTTCACCTTCAATGCCTTACAACGATTTTTCTAAATCGTATGTTTATTTCAGAAAATTACCTAATATTGTTCAGGAATTAGAAAATTTAAAAAAATTAAGTAAAGATAATATATAAGTTAAAAAAGTTATGGTTAAACAAAAAACCATCGTACAAGATGTAACTATTAAAGGAGTAGGTTTGCACACAGGGCAACAAGTTGTAATGACTTTTAAACCTGCACCTATTAATAATGGTTTTACTTTTGTTCGAGTTGATTTACCGGGCAATCCTGTTATCGAAGCTGATGCAACTTATGTTGTATCAACAGAACGTGGTACAAATTTAGAACACAAAGGGGTACAATTACATACTACAGAACATGTTTTAGCTGCTTTTGTAGGATGTGATTTAGATAATGTTATTATTGAGTTAAATGCCTCAGAACCACCTATTATGGATGGATCATCTAAATATTTTGTTGAGGCTGTTGAAAATGCTGGTATTGTAGAGCAAGATGCAGAGCGTAACGAGTATATTGTGAAGGAAGTTATTTCATACATTGATGAAAGAACAGGAAGCGAAATAATTGTAATGCCTGCAGATGAATACCAAGTAACTACAATGGTTGATTTTGGTACTAAAGTGTTAGGTACACAAAATGCTACTTTAAAAAACATGGGCGATTTTAAATCTGAAATTTCAGAAGCTAGAACATTTAGTTTTTTGCATGAAATTGAAACTTTATTAGCACATGGTTTAATTAAAGGCGGCGATTTAAACAACGCTATTGTTTATGTTGATAAAGAAATTTCAGACGAAACGTTAAAGAATTTACAAGTAGCCTTTGGAAAAGATAATATTTCGGTAAAACCAAATGGTATTTTAGACAACCTTACATTGCATTATCCAAATGAGGCTGCACGTCATAAATTATTAGATGTTGTTGGCGATTTGGCTTTAATTGGTACCCGTATTCGTGGTAAAGTAATTGCAAATAAACCAGGCCATTTTGTAAATACGCAATTTGCAAAGAAAATGTCGAAAATTATCAAAGCAGAGCGTAGAAATCAAATTCCAACGTTTGATTTGCATAAAGAGCCTTTAATGGATATCACTAAAATTATGGCTATGTTACCGCATAGATTTCCAATGCTTTTAGTTGATAAAATTATGGAGTTAAGTAGTTCGCACGTTGTAGGTATGAAAAATGTTACCATGAACGAAGAGTTTTTTCAAGGACATTTTCCGAGTGCACCTGTAATGCCAGGCGTATTAATTGTTGAAGCTATGGCGCAAACAGGTGGTATTTTAGCATTAAGTACTGTACCAGATCCTGAAAATTATCTGACTTATTTCATGAAGATCGATAATGTTCGATTTAAACAACAAGTATTACCTGGTGACACTTTAATTTTTAAATTAGATCTTATCAGTCCAATTCGTAGAGGAATTTGTCACATGCAAGCAGTAGCGTATGCAAATGGTAAAATTGCTACCGAAGCCGAATTAATGGCGCAAATAGTAAAAGCAAAATAGTAATTAATAGCATATAAAAATGAATCAACCTTTAGCATACGTTCATCCAGGAGCAAAAATAGCTAAGAATGTGGTGATTGAACCTTTTTCAACCATTCATAACAACGTGGAAATTGGCGAAGGAACTTGGATAGGATCTAACGTTACCATTATGGAAGGCGCAAGAATAGGTAAAAATTGTACTATTTTTCCAGGAGCTGTAATTTCTGCAGTTCCGCAAGATTTAAAGTTTGGTGGCGAAGAATCTATTGCAAAAATTGGCGATAATACTACAATTCGTGAGTGTGTTACTATTAATCGTGGTACAGCTGCATCAGGACAAACCGTAGTAGGAAACAACTGTCTAATTATGGCTTATGCACACGTTGCACATGATTGTGTTGTGGGTAATAATGTAGTTATTGCAAACAGCGTTGCACTAGCGGGGCACGTAACGGTTGGTAATTTTGCTGTTATTGGAGGTTTGGCTGCAGTGCATCAATTTATTACTATTGGTGATCATTCCATGATTTCGGGTGGATCTTTAGTTCGTAAAGATGTACCTCCGTTTACAAAAGCAGCTAAAGAACCATTATCATATATTGGTATTAATTCTGTAGGATTGAGAAGAAGAGGTTTTTCATCAGACAAAATTCGTGAAATTCAAGATATTTACAGAACCTTATACCAAAAGAATTACAATAATTCGCAGGCATTAGATATCATTGAGGCTGAGATGGAAGCAACTCCAGAGCGCGATGAAATTATTCATTTTGTTCGCAATTCTTCTAGAGGTATCATGAAAGGATACACAGGAGTTTATTAATAAATAAAAACAATAACTATATAAAAAATTATGGCAAGTACATCAGATATTAGAAACGGTTTATGTATTAAATTTAATAACGATATTTATAAAATTGTTGAGTTTTTACACGTAAAACCTGGAAAAGGACCAGCTTTTGTAAGAACAAAAATGAAAAGTTTAACTTCGGGTAAAACGTTAGATAATACTTTTTCTGCAGGTCACAAAATTGATGTTGTTAGAGTTGAAACGCATACTTTTCAGTATTTATACAATGAAGGTAGCGATTATCATTTCATGAACAATGAAACATTTGAACAAATTACATTAGAAAAAAACATCTTAGATGCACCAGAATTGTTAAAAGAAGGTACCAATGTAATGGTTCAAATCAATACAGAAACCGAAGCTCCTTTATCTGTAGATATGCCTGCTTCTATTGTATTAGAAGTTACATACAGTGAGCCAGGTGTTAAAGGTAACACAGCAACAAATGCTACTAAACCTGCAACAGTTGAAACAGGTGCTCAAATCAACGTGCCTTTGTTTATTAACGAAGGTGATAAAATTAAAATCGATACCGCTACAGGAAGTTACATAGAGCGTATTAAAGAATAATTGTATAAATGAGGTTTCCTAAAACATATACAGTAGAACAAATTGCAGAGATTATTGGATGTACCTTTGTTGGCGCACCCAATTTCCCTGTTTTAGGAATGAACGAAATTCACGTAGTACAACAAGGTGAAATCGTTTTTGTAGATCATCCTAAGTATTATGATAAAGCGTTAAATTCTAATGCAACCATTATTTTAATTAATAAAGATGTTGCATGTCCAGAAGGTAAGGCTTTATTGATATCTGATGATCCTTTTAGAGATTTCAATAAATTGTCCGTATATTTCCGTCCGTTTCAAGCAGCTCATCAAAATATTGCAGAAACAGCTCAAATAGGCGAGGGTACCATTATTCAGCCAAATGCTTTTGTAGGAAATCATGTAAAAATCGGAAAAAATTGTATTATTCATGCAAATGTGGTTATTAACGATCATATTACTATTGGCGATAATGTAATTATTCACGCAGGAACAGTTTTAGGAGCCGATGCTTTTTATTTTAAAAAGCGTGCAGAATATTTTGATCCTTTGGTTTCTTGCGGTTCTGTAGTTATTGAAAACGATGTTACGCTTGGCGCTTTATGTACTATTGATAGAGGTGTTACTGGCGATACAACCATTAAAAAAGGAACCAAAATAGACAATCAAGTGCACATAGGTCATGATACCGTTATTGGCGAAATGTGTTTAATTGCAGCACAATGCGGTATAGCAGGTTGTGTGGTAATTGAAGATCATGTAACTTTATGGGGGCAAGCAGGTACAACAAGTGGCATTACTATTGGTAAAGGAGCTGTTATTTCTGCTAAAGCGGGTGTTTCTAAAAGTTTAAAAGGTGATGCTGTATATTTTGGTGTGCCAGCTGAAGATGCTCGTGAATATTACAAACATGTAGCAAAAATTAAAAATTTAGTAAAATAAATCATAATGGAAAGTGCATTAGAAATAGTAAAAAAATTTTATGAATCGGCAGGAATATTGAACAAAGCCTATTGTCAGGAAATTTTTCATGAGAATGTTCAATTAGAATGGTACAGTTCTAAAGGATATTTATTCCTAGAACATGCCGATTTGTTAGCACTTTCTAAAGATTTAAAACTTTCGTACTTTGATTTACGTGCCCAAGTACACGATATCATGTGCGATGATGATAAAGTAATGATTCGATATACGTATTATGTACGTACCTTTGAAAATTCTGAAGAAGAAATGGTGTTGGCTACCTTTTTTGCTGTTTGGGAAATCAAAGACGGTAAGTTTTTTAAAGGTATTCAAATGAGTCAATTATCAAATTAATGAAAATTTAAAACAAAAAATTTTAATATTATTTTCTAACCCTTATTTTTGTAGAATAATTCAAAAAAAGAAATTATAAATTATGAGTGTATTAGTAAACAAAGATTCTAAGATAATAGTTCAAGGATTTACAGGTAGCGAAGGAACTTTCCACGCTTCACAAATGATTGAATACGGAACAAACGTAGTAGGTGGTGTAACTCCAGGAAAAGGTGGAACTATGCATTTAGATCGTCCTGTATTTAACACAGTTAAAGATGCTGTAGAAAAAGCAGGTGCAGATACATCTATTATTTTTGTACCACCAGCATTTGCTGCTGATGCAATTATGGAAGCTGCAGAAGCAGGTATCAAAGTAATTATTTGTATTACAGAAGGTATTCCTGTTGCTGATATGGTTACAGCTTACAACTATGTAAAAAACAGAGATTCTCGTTTAGTTGGTCCTAACTGTCCAGGTGTAATTACTCCAGGTGAGGCTAAAGTTGGTATTATGCCAGGTTTTGTTTTCAAAAAAGGTAAAGTTGGTATTGTTTCTAAATCGGGTACTTTAACTTACGAAGCTGCAGACCAAGTTGTAAAACAAGGTATGGGTATTACTACTGCTATTGGTATTGGTGGAGATCCAATTATTGGAACTACAACTAAAGAAGCAGTTGAATTATTAATGAACGATCCAGAAACAGAAGCAATCATCATGATTGGTGAAATTGGAGGTCAGTTAGAAGCTGATGCTGCACGTTGGGTTAAAGAAAATGGTAATAAAAAACCAGTTATTGGATTTATTGCAGGTGAAACAGCTCCAAAAGGACGTACAATGGGTCACGCAGGTGCAATTGTTGGTGGTGCAGATGATACTGCAGAAGCTAAAAAGCGCATCATGAGAGAATGTGGAATCCACGTTGTTGATTCTCCAGCTGAAATTGGTAAAAAAGTAAAAGAAGTTTTAGGATAATTTCTTTTCAATATATAAAGAAAGCGATGATTTTAAATCATCGCTTTTTTTGTTCTATTTTGACATAAATAAAAAGTCGGTTTTTTAACCGACTTTTCTGTGAATTTATTTTACTTGTTATCTACCAAAGTTAAAAACAAAGGTATTATTGTTACCGTAGGCTCTTCTTTCCCACATGTCGTATTGACTTCTGTCTAAAATATCACGTAAATCTCTACGTAATCTGCTTTCATAATCTCTAGGTCCGTATCCATTAGAAACTAAGAAGTTTAATGAAACTTGTAATCTAGATCTTTGGTGACGTGATAAGCGTAAGAAATCGTATCTTGATAATTCACGACCTACACGGTAGCTATAATCACGATCGTAATAATCGTTTCTTACTACACGTCTGTTTCTGCTATAATCATCATCGTCTCTTGAATATCTTTCATATCTATCGTTATGATGATGTTTGTTATAGTGTTTTTCCTTTTTGTGTCCATTTCCGTGACCTTTTCCTCTATGATGTCCTGGCTGTGCGCTTGCAATTGTTGTAACTGCTAAAAGTGCTAAGGTGAATATTGCTTTCATAACAAATTTTATTTTTAGATTGATGTAATTGTTTTGTTAGTTAGCAATTTTCAAACAGCGTGCCAAAAGTTGTTAAAAAAGAAAAGTACTTTATTTTTAACAATAAAGTACTTTGTAAATTAGGCTTGTTTTTTTACGTATTTTGTGAGGATGACAATTAGCTGACCGTCTATTTTTCCTTCAATTTGTTCGGTGTTATTATGAACCAATCTAATGTTTCTAACGGCTGTTCCTATTTTTGCGTTTAGGGTAGAACCTTTTACATCTAAATCTTTAATTAACGTAACCGTATCACCACCAATTAAAATGTTTCCATTACAATCTTTGTGTAAATCAATAGAACCATCGCCTTCATGATCTCCTGTTTGTTTTGCCCATTCTAAAGCTTCATCATCCAAATACATCATATCTAATAAATCGGCAGCCCAACTTTCATTTCTAAATCTGTTAAGCATTCTCCAACTTACAATTTGCACAGGTACGTTTTCATTCCACATAGATGTTGAAAGACATTGCCAATGATTTGCATTTAGCTCCTCTTTTTTTTCAATTTGATTGGTACATGTTTCACAAATTAAAATTTCGCGATTAGCTAAATTACTTGCTGTAGGTGGAACATCGTAAATAGATAAATTTTCTTTTGCTTCGCATAATTCGCACTGATTATTACTTCTTGCGATTAATTGGTCTAATGTTTTCATGGATTATATTTAAATTTTTGCAAATATATTAATTATGATCCTGATTATCTAAAAACATAATAAGATCGATTAACCTTGATGAGTAACCAATTTCGTTATCATACCAACCTACAATTTTAACCATTTGTCCAATTACAGCAGTTAATTGTGCATCAAACAAGCAAGAATGTGTGTTGCCAAGAACATCTACAGAAACTATAGGATCTTCTGTATATTCTAGAATTCCTTTTAACTCTTTTTCTGATGCTTGTTTAAAAGCTTCATTAATTTCTTCTATGGTAACATCTCTATCCACGTAACAGGTAATATCGGTTAAAGAACCATCGGGAACAGGTACGCGAATACCTCCACCACCTAGCTTGCCATCGTATTCAGGAAATATTTTTGTTAAGGCTTTTGCTGCGCCTGTAGTTGTAGGGATTATGGATTGTGCTGCGGCTCTTGCTCTACGTAAATCTTTATGAGGTTGATCATGCAAACTTTGATCTGTTGTGTAAGAGTGTACAGTTGTAATAAATGCTTTATCTAAACCACATAATTCTTTGATAACTTTAATCATGGGTGCAGCATTATTTGTAGTACAACTGGCATTAGAAACAATAAGTTCAGTACCATCTAAAATAGATTCGTTCACACCTAAAACAACCGTTTTAATTTCATTATCTTCTGGCGGAACCGATAAAATAACTCGTTTTGCGCCATTCGTAATATGATGTTGCAACAATGCTTTTGTTTTGTGTTTTCCAGTAGCTTCAATTACAAAATCTAAATGAAAAGGTTGCCAATTTAGTTGAGTGATGTCTTTTTCGTGAAGAAAAGCTATTTTTTGGTTGTTAACAATTAAATGCGATTCATCATGCGAAACAGTTGCGTTTAACTTTCCATGTACGCTATCGTATTTTAGTAAATGAGCCATAGTTGCTGTATCAGCTAAATCATTGATGGCAACAACTTCTATTTGAGGGTGGTTTAATAACAAACGGAATAGATTTCGACCAATACGACCAAATCCGTTTATAGCGATTTTTAATTTTTGTTCAGGTTTCAAAATTCCTGTTGTTTTAAGAGTTTAAAAAATCATTTGATTTTTTAGCAGTAATCAATTTAAATAAAAGTAAAACTCCTCCAATAACTTCAACAAATATACCTACTGTTAAACCGCTATTTCCATTTAAAGGGCCAATTTCTAAATGAATAATCTTTAAGACAGCTCCAATTAAAATTATAATAAAGCCTATTAATAAAATAATTAAAGTGTGCTTTGTTTTCATAGTATAAGTATTTTTGAATGATTAAAAGTTCTCGACATAACTCGAACTGAATTTTACTTTCTATAATTTAAATTTTTTACTTATAAAATATGTTTTTGTGCTTTGTAAGATGAGCGTACCAAAGCGCCACTTTCTACATGACGGAAGCCCATTTCTAAACCAATTTCTTCATATTTTTTGAATTGTTCAGGCGTAATAAACTCTTTTACAGGTAAGTGTTTTTTACTTGGTTGTAAGTACTGACCAATGGTTAAAACATCTAAATCAACAGCTCTTAAGTCTTTCATTGTTTGAATAACTTCTTCTTCTGTTTCTCCTAAACCAAGCATAATTCCTGATTTTGTTCTTTTAGCTCCGTTTGCTTTTAAGTAACGTAAAACTTCTAAACTACGATCATATTTTGCTTGAATACGAACTTCACGCGTTAATCTACGTACGGTTTCCATATTATGCGAAATTACTTCTGGAGCAACTTCTAAAATACGATCAATATTTCTTTCGATACCTTGAAAATCGGGAATTAATGTTTCCATTGTAGTGCCCGGACTCATTCTGCGAACCGCTTTAATGGTTTCTGCCCAAATAATTGAGCCACCATCTTTTAAATCATCACGATCTACCGATGTAAGAACCGCGTGTTTGATGTTCATTAATTTAATTGAACGAGCAACTTTTTCAGGTTCATCCCAATCAACTGTTTCGGGTCTGCCTGTTTTTACCCCGCAAAAACCACAAGAACGTGTACATATGTTACCTAAAATCATGAAAGTAGCAGTACCTTCTCCCCAACATTCACCCATGTTAGGACAACTTCCAGATGTACATATTGTATGAAGCTTGTATTTATCTACCAAACCTCTTAATTCGGTATATTTTTTTCCAGTTGGTAATTTTACACGTAACCATTTAGGCTTACCAGTAACGGGTTTTGTTGTATCTAAAACCGATTCCATAAATTAGTTCTCTAAACTGAATAGCAAAGATACGCAATTAATTTATTGCTTGTTTTCTACTTTATATATTTTCTTCTCCATGCAATTAAATAAATACAATAAATTATATTTGCACAAATTTCCTTTTTATGATCACAATTAATGATGTAGCAGTACAGTTTGGGGCAACAACCCTTTTTAGTGGAGTAACATTTGCTATCAATGAAAATGATAAAATAGCATTGATGGGTAAAAACGGTGCTGGTAAATCTACTCTTTTAAAAATAGTTGCAGGTATAAACAAACCTTCTTTAGGTACTGTTGCTGCTCCTAAAGATGCTGTAATTGCCTATTTGCCACAACATTTACTTACTCAAGATAATAGTACTGTGAGAGATGAAGCTGCTAAAGCATTTTCTGAAGTTTTTTCTATGAAGAAAGAAATTGATGAAATAAATGAGCAATTAACGGTTAGAACTGATTATGAAAGTGATGATTACATGAAATTAATTGAACGTGTTTCAGAATTAAGTGAGAAGTTTTATTCTATAGAAGAAGTTAATTATGAAGCCGAAGTTGAAAAGGTTTTAAAAGGAATGGGCTTTTCTCAGGAAGATTTAGACAGACCTACTTCAGAGTTTTCAGGAGGATGGCGTATGCGTATAGAATTGGCGAAAATTCTTTTGTTAAAACCCGATTTAATTTTATTAGATGAGCCTACCAACCACTTAGATATCGAATCTATTCAGTGGTTAGAAGATTTTTTAGTTAATTCAGCTAAGGCTGTAATGGTTATTTCTCACGATCGTGCTTTTGTTGATAATATCACTAATAGAACCATTGAAGTTACCATGGGGCGCATTTATGATTATAAAGCAAAATATTCCGATTATTTAGAATTACGTAAAGACAGAAGAATACATCAGCAAAAAGCGTACGAAGAACAACAAAAATTTATTGCAGAAAACAAAGCTTTTATAGAACGTTTTAGAGGTACTTTTTCTAAAACAGAGCAAGTGCAGTCGCGTGTTCGTATGTTAGAAAAATTAGTTTTGATTGAGGTTGATGAAGTCGATACATCTGCATTGCGCTTAAAATTTCCAGCAGCTGCTCGTTCAGGTCAATATCCAGTTGTGGTAGAAGACTTGTCTAAGTCGTATGCTGATCATGTTGTTTTTAAAGATGCCAATATGGTTATTGAGCGTGGACAAAAAGTGGCTTTGGTAGGGAAAAACGGTGAGGGTAAATCTACCATGATCAAAGCTATTATGAACGAAATTGATTTTAATGGTAAGTTGGAAATTGGTCATAATGCTAAAATTGGATATTTTGCTCAAAATCAAGCTTCTTTATTAGATGAAAATAGTACTATTTTTGAAACAATTGATCGTATTGCAGAAGGCGATATTCGTACACAAATAAAGAATATTCTAGGGGCTTTTATGTTTTCTGGAGAAGATATCGATAAAAAAGTTAAGGTTTTATCAGGAGGAGAGAAAACTCGTTTAGCATTAATAAAATTACTACTAGAACCTTATAATGTCTTAATTCTAGATGAGCCTACCAACCATTTAGATATGAAAACTAAAGATATTATTAAAGATGCCTTGAATGAATTTGAAGGAACAGTAATTTTAGTTTCGCATGATCGTGATTTCTTAGATGGTTTAGCAGAAAAGGTTTTTGAGTTTGGAAATAAAAGAGTAAAAGAACATTTTGAAGATATAAAAGGATTTTTAGCTCATAAAAAAATGGAATCTTTAAAAGAGATTGAAAAATAACAAAAGGCGTTTCTTTTTTAGAAATGCCTTTTTTGATGTTAATAAGACTAGAATCATTTATTGATCGATCTGTCAAACTAGGTTTTACTTGCCATATTAGAAAGGGTTAAAGCTTTTTGAAAGAAGCTTCTTTTATCTCAAATCCTTAATGTTTTTTTTTCGATAATGCACTTAGTCATATCTATTAGTAAGCAAAATCTGTATACATATATTTTCTTCTTCAAGTCTTTTTATTTTCTTTAAATCAATAGATTTTATCCCAGGAATTTTATAAACATTCATAAAATTTAGCTTCACTAATAGATGTAAAAAAGATACTTTACTTTAAGTTTCGCTGCTTTTTCCATTTGCGAATTCTTCCTCTTGCGTTTGTGTAGGGTGAAGAAGTGTTAAATTGTATCATTCTTCCAAGCGTCCATTTTTCATACCAATTGGTTTCATATAATTCTTCATTTGATTTGTTTTCTATAAGTTCTAAAATTTGCTGTACGGTTTTTTCCAATTTCTTCTTTAAAATTGTAAAATCATCGTTTTTGTAATCTTTATAAAATTTCTGAGCAAGTTTTCCAAGTTCATTCCATTTATAATTTGTTTCAGGAAAATCAACAAGTTCATTATTGTCTTTTTTCTTGCTCCATTTTAAAACCAATGCTCCCCAACCAATAAGATAAGCCAAAAGATTGTTAATGCTCATCAAAGTTCCTTTAGAATGTCCTTCTAATTCCTCAATAGTAGTAAGTTCTTCAGGAATGTTCATCAATTCATTTTGTAATTTTTCAAAATTTATAGTTATAGCTTTTTGCAATTCTTCTTTGGTTTGTGGTACAGCCATGATTTTTATTCTTTTTTTAAGTGTCTAAAGCAATTTTCTTAATAAGAATACTGCTATTTTACTTTCTGCCTATAATATTTTTGTTTCAAAATATTTAAGAACAAGTGCAATTAATAAAGCAATAAGTAAGAATAATATATTTTTGGGGTGTTTTGTAGAACTAAACAACAATGATGTAATTTTTATTAGCTTTTCTCTGTCATATAAAAATAGAATCAATACTAAAACCTGATAAAAGATAGCCGATTTTAAAGCTACAATTTCATAAATGTAATCTTGGATAATTATGTTTGAAAGGATGATGGTTAGTAATAGGCAACCAAAAATTCGACTCTTGTTAAATAAAATGAATATACCTCCTAATATTTCAAAAATGCCAATTATAATGGGATAGGTTAAAGAATACGAATAAAAAGTCCACATAACTTTATGTCCTTCAGAAATATTTAAATTGGCTGAGGTAGTGAAGCCTGCAAATTGAAATGGTTTTGCAATTCCGTAGATGATCATTGAGCCGGATACAATAAAGATGATAATCCATTTGATTGTATACTCAAATTTTTCTTTTAATGACATAATGTTGTTCTAAAATGATAGCTTACAAAAGTGATAATGAATTTTTAGGTTGTTTTTTATTGTTCTGCTTTTTTCCAAGTAATTGCTTTTAAATCAAATTTTTTAGTAAGTGGGTTGAATTTGTAATTCAGTGTATTTCCTTTTAAACAGTTTTGATGTTCGTTTTCTTTTAAATAATGAGGGTTGCTGATGGTTAAATTGGTGGTATGCGTAAAATCGTATTCAAATCCAATCAGGTTGTCTTCCAATAAATCTTCGCAATCTTCTTTATTATAAATCAACAAGTGTGAAAGAAACATGTCATCAAACAAATGTGTATAATCCATTTCAATTAATTTTCCGTCTTTATATTCAAATGCATGTATATCATTGCCATCTCCTACCATATCATCTGTTACAACAATATAATTAGTTGGTTTTATTTTATAGATAGCTAAGGTCCAATATCCGTCTACAACTTGTATCCCTATAGAATTAGCTCCAATTAAAGAAAATTTTAAAAAGGATGGAGATGCACTAAAAGTAAAATCATTTTCTTGTATAAATTTTACAAATTGAATTCGTTCGCTCTCGCTCCATTTCCAACTTCCCATTGTATGTTCTGGTAGTTTTGTCAAAATATCAAGAAGATTTTTATGTTCTGAATATTTGATTTTCAACGTATCCTTACTTTCAATAGGGGTATCAACTTGTAAACTATCTTTTTTATTGCTGTTTGTGATTAGTTTTGTTTCTGTTGTTTTCTTTTCGGATCCGTTTTGGCAGGATTGTAAAGAAAAGCATGTTACTAAAATAAGTAGAATAATATTCCTCATAAATTAAAAATCCTTAGTTACTAAATGCAAACAATGATGTAATGAATAAAAAAACAGCTATGACAGGTATCAACAATATTGTTATTATTTTGATTCCTATTTTTTTATCTGATATAGCAATAAGCGTAATTCCAGATAATACAAGAATTGCAAAAAGCCAATAAATTAAAAACACATAAAAACTAATGCTTCCTAAGGCAAGAAGTAGTATTCCTGATAAATAAAATAAATTTCCTTTTTTCATTTAAGCAAAATGTTTAGGAGCTTTGTAAAGTTACTTACATAATTAAAACGAATAGTACAAAGTAAATGTAATATTTAAAAATGTTTAATAGTTTCTAATTTGTTTAAGCATTACTTCTGATTGTTTTGTGCTAATAGTCATTACACTGTCTTTAATTATATATTTACCTTTTAAATAAACTTGATTTTGTTGATCATTAGTAACTTCATTATTGAAATATAAGAAAATACTATCTTTTGTAAAAGCATATGTTCCTTTTATATAAGCATTATTCTCATTTTTCTTAACAACTTGAAAGGTTTTAAGAGCTTCGAAATATAATTTATCATTATTTTTTTCATTTATCCACTTTCCATAAAACTGGTTTTTTTCCATGTATTTATTTTTTAAAGTGAGAACTACTGTAGGAATTCCTATCAGAATTAATGGAATGAGAATATATTTAATTTTACTTATTTTTTTAAACCAATTAGGAGTGCTTTCTTGATTGAAAACAAGCGGTTCTTGTACAAAATATTTAAAAAATGCTTTATAATCAGAAAGAAATACAAATAATGCCATTAATGTTAATGTTACTGCCATTCCTTTAGCATCTTCTATATCATATGCAAAATCCATTAGGAGGATATTAATCATAAACGTTAAATAGATTGTAATTCCTAGTCTTGTTGTTTTTCTGAAAAACAACAATAATCCACTTGTTATTTGAGTTATAGCAATGATGAATCCATACCAATAAGAATATCCATAATAATACCAAGTAAGCTGAAAACCTGTTAAAGAGCCTATTGGTTTGTCATAAATACTAGGTTGCGAAGTAAATTGTGTTTCAAATATTTTAGCAAAAGCATATAAAATAATAATTGTTGCAAGAAAATATCTACAGAAAGTAAAAAGTAATAAGTGAATTTTTTTCCAGTTCATTTGGGTAAAAATGTTGTTTTTAATTATATTTTTATTTTCTGGTAAATTTAAAAAGTTAATAAATTATAAAATTGTATAAATGGAAACCAATTAAATAAACAGCCAAATGTTTTTATTTTCTGTTTCTACATTTTTAAAAAATGTATTGGGCTTTATTTCGGTCAGTTCCTTGAAAATTCTCGTAAAATGTGCTTGATCATAATAATTATCATGAGATAGCTCTGTGAAGTTTTTACTATTTTTATACTGAGCGATTGATTCACGAAATCGATGAATCTTACGATACTCGGAAATCGATTTACCAACTTTTTTTTTGAAAATTCTGTTTAAATATTGTCTGCTTATACGATGATAATCTGCTATTTCTTGAATAGGGATATTATTTTCTATAGAAGCAATTATATCTTCTAACAAATGAAAGTCTCTCTTTTGAAGTTTTGAAAGTAAATAATCTTCAAGAACTATGATCTTTTCTTCCAAGCTTAAATGAAAAACTTCATTCATTTTATCTTCAAAATCAGGAAATAAATTAAAGTCGACATTTATATTTTTAGAAAATAGTTGAGATGTATTTGATGTAAAATGATTGATACCTAAAGGCTTAAAATAAATCGTTACTTCATCTACCAATTCTTTATAATTTATTTGAATTGGTTTTGTATATTTAGGTACAATACTAGTTAAGATATTATGAAAGCCCGAAGTTTGTATATAAATTTTATGGTCATCTATTTTTACATCTATGTTTTTATTACAAGTTAAAACTACAAAATTATTGGGGTAAGTCCAGTACACAGTGTTTTTTACATCTTTATTTTCAGAAATAAAATAGTACCCCTCTATGTATTTGGCTAAAATATTGTTTTTAGGTTTATAAAAATTAATATGAAACATTCTATTTAAAACTATTATGCGAAAGTACTTCTAACAAAAAAATGATGATACCTTTTACTCCGTGTACCTAATTGTGAGCTAAATTAATAAAAAGAAATAGGATAAGAATAAATCATTAAAACCAATAAAAAATAATAAAGAGAAGATTACAGCACTAACAGTTCTCAAGTCCAGCTAACCTCTGAAAGGATAAAATACAACTTACAACCTTAATTAAAAATCCGTAATTTTAGCAAATCAACTTTAACCTAATGCAAGAATACGCAATTGTAGATATTGAAACCACAGGTGGTAATGCGCAAAGTAGCGCAATTACCGAAATAGCCATTATTATTTACAATGGTTCAAAAGTTGTAAAGCGATGGGAAACACTTATCAATCCTCAAAAAGAGATCCCTTTTAATATTACTGTTTTAACAGGTATTACTAACAGTATGGTAAGTAGTGCGCCTGTTTTTGATGAGGTAGCGTATCAAATTTATGATTTATTAAACAACCGTATTTTTGTGGCTCATAATGTAAATTTCGATTATTCTTTTATTCATTTTCAACTGCAACAAGCTGGATTGAATTGGTTTGCTCGTAAATTATGTACGGTGAGGGCAGCCCGAAAAATACTTCCGGGTCAGCCTACTTACAGCTTGGGTAAATTGTGTAAAGCTTTAGGTATACCACATGAAAATCATCATAGAGCAGGAGGAGATGCGGATGCAACGTTAATTTTGTTAAAGAAGTTATTGCAAAATGATACCCATAAAGAAATAGATCAGTTACTAAAAAGAAGGGTGCCACAACAAAATTTACCTCCCAATTTAGCAATGGAAGAATTTGAACAATTGCCTGAGAAACCTGGGGTTTACTACTTTTATAACAAGGAGCATAAAGTGGTTTATATTGGGAAAGCAGTCAATATAAAAAAACGAGTAGCATCACACTTTAGCGGAAATAAAACAACAGAACAAAGACAATTATTCTTAAAAGACATCTATCATATTAGTTTTGAGGTTTGTGGGAACGAATTGCTTGCATTGTTGCTTGAGTGTTCTGAAATTCAAAAACTATGGCCAATTCATAATAAAGCACTAAAAAGATTTGAGCCTAAATTCGGACTTTATTCATATGAAGCGCGTAGTGGTTATCTTTACCTTACGGTGGGTAAATTGGCTAAACATCAAAGTTGCGACCAAGTGTTTCATTCCGTACAAGAAGGTAATGAAATGCTTCGAAATTTAGCAGAACAGTTTGCTATTGATTATCGATTTTGTAAATATGCAACATATCAACAAGAAACAGTATTGGGTACCAATCAAGTTGAGAATGATTTTCCAATAGTAGAGTTGCATAACAAAAGCATTCAAGAGGCACTTCATTTTGTGAGTCAGCAAAAAGCTTCTTTTTTTATTATTGAGAAGGGTAGAACAATTAATGAATACAGCTGTGTTTGGGTAGAAAACGGACAGTTTTTTGGTATGGGGTATTTATCTAAAGAAATACCTGTTACCAATGTCATGCAAATAAAAGAAACCCTAATACGTTATAAAAGCAACCAGTATTTAATGCAACTTATTATGGGATATGCCGCAAAAAATGCGCAAAAAGTTCATCAGGTTTCAGTTATAGAGCAAGAGGATTAATACTTTAGGTTATAGATATAAAATCAAAAAAAGCTATAACAATTTCTACAAAACAACCTTAGGTGTAGCCATTATCAATATTTTCTCAAAGAAGGGAGCTCATTAATTAAAAAAACAATTAAAATGATTAAAATAGCTGTTTTTAGTGATGTTCATGGAAATCTTCCTGCTTTAAAAACCGTTTTAAATGATATCAAAAGCCGAGGCATTCATCAAAAATTTTGTTTGGGCGATTTGATTGATTTTGCTCCTTGGCCGAATGAAGTAATCGATTTGATTCGATCACAAAATATAACTTGTTTACTAGGAAACCATGATGAACGAATCGCTTTTGATATTCCTTTAATACCTTTAGAAAAGCATTCTGCGAAAGAAACGCAAGCGCGATTTCTTGCCATCGATCATTCTCGTAAAACAATTACAGAAACAAATAAAGCTTTTTTGGCTGAACTTCCGTTTCATCTTAAACTTAACTATAAGGTAGGTACTAAACATTGGAAAATTCAATTGGTGCATGCTACCTTACAAAGTAATGATACGTATGTTTTTGAAAATGAAAAAGAAGAAGTCTTCTCTGAAATGATTCGCCAAGCTGATGCTGACCTTTTGGTAATGGGGCATACGCATGTTTCGTTTGTGAAGCAAAGCAACAACAATTGGGCGATAAATTGTGGTTCTGTAGGACGTTCTAAAGAAGAAAACCGATTGGCATCATATCTTATTTTAAATTTGTTTGAAGACAAAATTGTTCCTGAAATTGTGCAATTACCCTATCCTCTTGAAGAAGTTGCCAAGGCAATAGAAAATAGTGATATTCCTAATTTTTATGCTGATTTTTTGAGAAGCAAAAAATAGAACATTTATAGGCGCCAAATAAACATCAATGTAAATCTCTCTTACTTCAAATCCAACCAATCCTGATAAGATAAAACACCTAATGCTGGTTTTGCATCTCCTTCAAGCAAGGAAATAAATTCTAAATTGTTTCCGTCAGGATCTTTGAAATAAATGGCTAAAGCAGGCATCCATGCAAAAACCATGGGTTCAGTCGTTCCATTTTTCAAGAAATTATAAGGTTCCAGTTGATTTTGATTTAGAAAATCAACAGCATCATTTAAGATAAATTCTTTTGTACTGCTGAATGCAAAATGACGTGGAACAATCTCTTCATTCGTTTGCCAAAGCCCCAACATATACTCTTTGTTTTTGCCAATCCAAAGGAAAATAATGGGACGAGTTTCGTCGCGATGTGCAAATTTTAAACCTAAAACTTCGGTGTAAAATTTTAATGATTTTTCTAAATCTCTTACTTGTATATGTGTTTCGTAAAGTCCCGTTATCATTGCTTTTTGTTTTTAAATTCTAAGCAAATTTAAGAACGTCAATCGATTTTCTATTTTAAAAGCAATAGATATAAATAATTACTAATTGATAAAGTTGATAGTTTGCGTAAAATGAATTTGATTTTTTTAAGCTTTGTCTCACCAACTTCAATATCAGTTTTGATTACTAGATTCAGATTTTACAGATATTTAAACACAAGAAATTATCGATTGAAAGTTTTGCGTACATTTGATTTTTGCAAATAATGTCATGGAAAAGTAGACCAGTTTTATCAAGAAATGTCTAATGCGACAGGAGAGGATATCTAAAGTTTTTTACCACCAGATATTTCAAAAGATATTGGGCACTTTCTTGCAACTTTACATCATTAAATACAATAAAAATATGAATACAGAAAATAAGATTGCTTTGGTTACTGGTGGAAGTCGTGGTTTGGGCAAAAATATGGCTTTAAGTTTGGCTAAAAAAGGTATAGACGTGATTTTAACCTACAATAGCAATAAGGAAGAAGCGGATAAAGTGGTGGCTGAAATTCAAAATCTAGGGCAAAAAGCAGTTGCTTTTCAGTTGGATGCTGGAGATGTAAAATCTTTCGATGCTTTTTTTAAGGAAGTAATCAATCATTTAACCGAGAAAACAGGAAAACCGAATTTTGATTATTTGGTGAATAATGCAGGAACGGCTTTGTATGCGCCTTTTGCAGAAACTACGGAAGAGCAATTTGATAATGCGGTGAACATTCATTACAAAGGTGTGTTTTTCTTGACACAGAAAGCGTTACCTTTCTTAAGTGATGGTGGTCGTATTGTGAATATTTCGACAGGTTTGGCTCGTTTTTCTAATCCTGGCTCATCGGCTTATGCGGCTATGAAAGGCGCTGTAGAAGTTTTAACGCGCTATCTTGCAAAGGAACTCGGTTCTCGTGGCATTACAGCAAATACGGTAGCACCAGGAGCAATTGCAACTGATTTTGGAGGCGGAAGATTGCGTGACAACAAAGAAATCAACGATCATGTTGCCCAAGTTACGGCTTTAGGAAGAGTAGGGCTTCCAGATGATATTGGTGGCGTAGTTGCTTTCTTATGCAGTGATGATGCACGTTGGATTACAGGTCAACGCATTGAGGTTTCGGGCGGAATGAATTTGTAAATTTTCTTTCTATAGAATTATAAAACCACGGAGTATTTGAATTCTCTGTGGTTTTCTGTTTTAGATTTAATACAAACTTCATCAAAATATTTCTAATGATCTTTAAAGTCCTTTCTTTCTGCTTATGCTAATCGTTTTTGAAATGTAATTTCATACCTTCATGTGAAGCTTCGAAACCTAATTTTTCATAAAACCGAATGGCATCAGGACGTTTTTTGTCTGAAGTTAATTGTAAAACATGAGCACCTTTTTCTTTGGCGCGATCAATCGCCCAAAGGAAAAATTGTTCACCCAGTCCTTTGCCTCTAAAATCCTTATGAATGCGCACCGCTTCAATCTGCGCACGAATTCCGCCTTGATACGTTAAATACTGCAGAAAGCTCAGTTGCAAGGTGCCAATAACTTGTCCGTTTTCATCCTCAACTACAATCAATTCTTGATTCGAATCTTTATCGATCTTCTGAAAAGCATCTATGTAAACCCGAGGCAAAGGTTCTTGAAATCGTTCTCTTGCTGCACCCAATGCATCATCCGCTAACATTTCAACTATTGTTGGCACATCTTCTAATTTTGCTTTTCTAAATAACATAGGTTACTATTTTTTATTCCCTTTAAAAACAGTATAAATTTAGGATATTGAAAGATGAAAAAAGTGTTTTACTAACAAAACATTATTTAATTAGTGCTAAAAAGCACGTATTATCATTAAGCTAAACAATCTTCTTTTTTCAAATATTGTTGTTTGAAAACATGTTCCAAATGATGTTGATATTCTATTTTATACTTTTCAACTCGTTCTAAAGTTGCATTTTTTTCTAAATCATGAAAATGAAAACCTACGATTCTCGTCATTCCCGTAAATTCATTCATTTTATGAAATCCAAAAAGGATGGAATCGTCAATTGGATGTTGGTCAAAAAACTCACCTTTTAGTGTGAAAGCGGTGTCTGGCGCATTCCAACTTGTAGTAACCATATATTTTTTGCCATGCATTAGACCGCCTTTTCCGTAATTAATTGATGGATTTTTGCTAGAGCGACCGTCGTTAGCATAGATGCCGTTGTTGTGACCTGCTGTAAAAACGTCGTCAATGTACAGCTTCAAACGGTTCGGAACTTGAAACCACCAAACAGGAAAATGATAAATAATAACATCTGCCCATTTGTAATTTTCGACTTCTAAAAAAGCATCAAAATCGTCATTAATATTCGTCATACGGAATTCAATGTTATTTTGTTCTAAAAAATTAGCGGTCCAATTGCTTAATGTATTATTAAATTCTCCTCCTGAATGAGCGAATTTTTGTCCGCCGTTGATTATAAATACTTTCATTACTATATTGTTTTCAAATTTGTTCTGCAAAGTTCGGTGAGATTTATGTATTATAAAAATAATTTAATTTATACATTTGTATCATTATAATGATGATTTATGTTAAACCTTGAATGGCTCCGAACTTTTAAATCCGTTTACGAAACACAATCTTTTACCGTTGCAGCGCGCAATTTGTTTATTTCTCAGCCGGGCGTTAGTTTGCACATCAGCTCGTTGGAAGCATATGTTGGCTATGCGTTGTTTGATCGAGTTGGAAAGAAATTAGTACCAACAGAAAAGGCGCAAATACTCTATAATTTTACAGTAGAACCACTTTTAAAATTGGAAACCGCCGAACAAGCTTTTCATAAAACGACCAAAACAGAGCGTCCAACTTTAAGCATCGGAATGTGTTTTGAGACTTTTCAATTTACATTAGAAAAGTATATTCCAACTTTTGATTTTAATGTTATTATTCGTTTTGGATTGTATGAACAGATGTTTTCAGATTTAGATAAAGGCTTGCTAGATTTGATTATTACACCTCAGAAAACTAATTTAAGAACATTAGAATTTGATCCGTTTTCACAGGAGAAAATTGTTTTAATCAACGGGAAAAATACAGAAACCAAGGTTTTAAAAAAGCTTCTTTCTCAAAACAAAATTGAAGAAGCAGAAGATTGGCTAAAACAGCAAATTTGGTACAGCACAGCTGCGGATATGGAACATTTGCACCGATTTTGGCAAGCGAATTTCAACAGACATCCAGATTTTAAACCAAATTATATTGTTCCTAATATTTGCTCAATTATCAGATGTTTGAGCATTGGTGAAGGTTTCGCGATAGTTCCTGACTTTTTATGCAAAAATCATCTTGATGAAGATAAAATCGAAATCGCTTGGGATGGTATCAACAAAATTGAGAACACACTCTATTTTGGAACAAGAAAAAAGCCTCGCTATCTTGATGAAATTAATCAAATCAAAGACATTTTTCGCAAGGCTGATTTTTAGCGTATTTGTGATAAAAGACATTTCTAATAATCAATATCAAAGACTTTTTCCATTTGTTTTTCGTTGACCGAATTTGGTGTCGATTTTAGCAAAGTATTGCGCAACCAAACCGCCAAGGCATTTTCATAATGCGAAACTTTACCAATGATGGCGCTGGTGTTCACAATATAATGGGCTTTTTTCATGCGTAAGTTTTCGTATTGTATGAAAACTTCTTCCACGGTTTTTCCCTCACCAAAAAGTTTTCCGAGCACGTACGCATCTTCAATTGCCTGACAAGCACCTTGTCCCATATTCGGCGTTGTTGCATGCGCCGCATCACCAATCAAACAAACGCGATCTTTTTGCCATTTCGAAATCGGTTCCAAATCGATAATGTCGCTCACAAAGATATTTTCCTTTGGCGTTTCCGAAATCATTCTGGCAACATCTGCATTAAAATCGGTAAAAAGTTCTAAAAGATTGTTTGGATTTTTTACCAAGTTTTCGTTCACAACCGCGTACCAATAGACTTTTTGGTCGTTGATTCGCACAAAACCAAAACGACGGCCTTTTCCCCAAGCTTCATGCGCTTGATGATTGTATTTCGTTGCCCAATCCAAATCTGCAACGCCACGCCAACATTTTTGTCCAGAATCTCTAAGTGTTCCGATGTTTAAAATTTGATTTCGAACCGCCGATTTTATTCCGTCGGCACCAATGATAACATCAGCATTTGCAATAGTTCCGTCCTCGAAAGTGAGTTTATAGTTCTCATTTTTCTCGATTTTAGCCAAACGTTTGGAAAGGTGAATGTTTTTAAAACCGATTTCCGCAGCCAAAATCAGTTGCAAATCGCCACGATGGATGGCAACATTATGAACGCCATATTTGCTTTCAAATTTATTCAGTTGTACGTTAGATAAGGTCTTCAACTGTGGATCTGTAATTTTAATATTTGAAATTTTATGACCAGCATCTCCAATTTTGTGTCGAATACCCAATTTATCAAAAACCTGCATCGCATTATTTGCCATGATAATCCCTGCGCCGACAGGTTTTATTTCGGACGCACTTTCGTAAATCGTTACATCCAAGTTGTTTTTTTGTAAGGCTAAAGCTGTTGTCAAACCTCCAATTCCTCCTCCTATAATTGCTATTTTCATTGTGATTATGTTTAAATGATGAGGCAAAATTACAAGTCCAAAAAGCCAAAAACGTTCACTTAAGTTAATTTCGGAATCATTAAATTCTTTTCCGAATTCTGCTCAAAGATTGTGGTGTGATTCCCAAATAGGACGAAATATATTTCTGCGGAATTTTGTTCAAAATCTCAGGTGACTTTTTCAAAAGGTTAAGATAACGCTCTTCGGGCGTGTAGAAAAACAATTCGTCCAAACGTTGTTTTGCATCCAAAAACGCCAAATCCGACATATGTTTTGCCAAACCAAGCCAAAAAACATCTTTCTGAATCAGAGTTTCAACATCTTTTTTATCGAAATACATAACTTCGGTGTTTAATAAAGTCTGCATCAATGCGACCGACTTTTCGCCTGTGATGTAACTCGCATAATCGCCGATGACATCATTATTGACCTGCAAAAGATAACTGATGTCTTCGCCTTTTTCGTTGATATAATAGATCCGAACAGCGCCATTTAAAATGAATCCCAAACGGTCGAAAACGCCGTTTTTGGGTTCTATCATTTTGTTTTTATCATAGTTGACAACATAACAAATTTCCAAAAACTCGTCCACACGTTCCAACGAAAGTTGAAGCGTTTCTGCAAGTTTTTCTTTTAGTCCTGTTGTCATTACTATGTTTTTAATTTACATCTTTCTTCGTTTAAAATAGGAAAAGAGACTTATTTATTCTAGTTCCGCTGCTATTTTTCAGTGAGAGATTTACCTCATTTCTTACACTCACAAAAATAATATTTATTATTTTCAAAAATAGAATCATTATAATGATTGATACAAGTTAAGAACAATCTTTCAAGATTAGAAAGTTATAATAATGATACTCAAAAAAACTTTTATTAAATCAGTAAAAAGCACATTACACCTTCGTTTATCTTTGTGAAATTGTCTTTTTTTTCTTATTTTTGGTAAAATCTTAACAAGATGTCTTTTAAAACCATTTTAAAAATTGCATTTGTACCTATTTGGTTGTTCTTTTTACTTTTTGCAATTCAATATATTTTTGGATTAATTAGCGAACCTGATACGGGAAGTGTTATATTAGGCGTTTTCTTACTCAGCTTATTAATTTTGGTTACTTTAATTACTTTTAAAAAAATTTATTTTTCAAATGGACACTAAAACTACACAACAAAAAAAATCGATTCTTAAATTATTAATAGGTGGTAGTATTGCATTTTGTTTATTAATGGTTGTTATGTTTTGTACAGAACGTATAGATGCAGGACATGAAGGCTTATTGGTAAAGATGTACGGCTCAGACAAAGGGGTACAAGATGTAGCTTTGGTAACAGGCCGTGTATGGTATAATCCGCTAACAGAACAGGTTTTTGAAATTCCTACTTACGTTCAAACTGTAAACTACGAAGCTTTTACTGTAAATGCTAAAGACGGTTCTGTTTTTACAGTTGATCCTACCATTTCATTAAAAGTTGTTGATGGAGAATCGCCTAAAATATTCAAAAAGTATAGAAAGAAAATTGATGAGGTGTTGCGTAATACTTTAGTCAATCATATTAAAGATGTGTACAGAATAGAGTTTAATAAGTTTACAACAGACAATATCATTAGCGGACGCGAGGCTTTTGAAAACGGAGTACAAGAAAAAATGAATATTTTCTTAAAAAAGGAAGGTTTTGTTTTAGAGCAATTAACCAGTGGTATTAAATATCCTGAAGTAATAACACAGGCTATTAATGCCAAGAATGCTGCTATACAAGAGGCGCAACGAGTAGAAAACGAACTAAAAGTTGCCGAAGCAAATGCAAGAAAGTTAATTGTACAGGCCGAAGCTGAAGCTAAAGCAAACGAGTTAAGAAAGGTGTCATTGAATCAATTATTGATTCAACAACAGTTTATTGAGAAATGGGATGGTAAAACACCTATTTACGGTAATGCACCTTCTTTCTTTAAAACAGTAAATTAATTATTTTATAAGAAGCAGGAGAATTTGTAATGATTATTTTAAATTGAGTTTTAAGGCAAAGCGCAATTGTTTATTAAATATTGAAGATGAAGGAAGTAGATACAAATTACTTCCTTCATTTAGTTTACACGATCTCAAAACTACTTAAAAATTATACTAAAACTTGTCTTTATCAATTCGATACCAATTATGTAGAACACCATCATCATAAAATGTTTCTACAAGCTGTAATCCTATTTTTTGTAAAATAGTGTTAGAGCCTTTATTAGCGCAATCTGCCATTGCAAAAACAACATCGGCATTTAAGGTAGTAAAAGCATAGGTTAAACTAGCCTGCGCAGCCTCAGTAGCAATTCCTTTACCCCAGTATTTTTTTCGAAGGCGATAGCCTAGATCGTAGTAGTTCTTATGATTATTATTAAGTTCCGTTACCCATTTTAAACCAGCCCATCCAATAAAATCATTGGTGTTTTTGTCTATAATTGCCCATCTGCCAATACCATGGTCTACGTATTGTTGACGAATAAACGCTATGGCGGAAACTATTTGTTCTTTCGTTGTAACAGGATTGTTTCCTAGATACATGTGAACTTCAGGATCCGTATCCATATCAAAAAAGCCTTCTATATCAGTTGGAAGTATTTCTCTGAGAATAAGACGATCTGTGGTAATTAATACTGCCATTTGAGTTGATTTTACATAGTTGAATAGAATCGAATATAACAAAAGTTTTTTGATTGATAACGCTCACATTTTCTACATACATATTACTTAACAAAGCAAAGCACTTCTTCATAAGACAATTCTGTGTACAATTTATTAAAACACTAAAACCAAAAACTCAATAGGAAAGCCGCCACATACAAACCTAAACCGTAAACAAAATGTGCTTGCAAACTTCTTAATCGTGACAAATTAGGATTGGGAGTTTTAGAAGCTGCAATGCCAAAGCCAAAAGAGGGTTGCATTAAAAACCAAGGCGCAATCGTAGTTGCAAGACCAATTACGATACACGGCCAAAAGGTTGGATTTTTAACCCAATCTATTCCACAGATTAAGAGCAACAAAAACGCAAACGAAACTCCGATTAAGTAATGAGAAAGCCATCCAATTGCGCGTTCGCCTTTTATTTTCTCGGATTGAAGTATGTTTTTATGGGTAAAAATTCCATTTTTAAAATGTCCAACCCAACGACCAACAATAGCGAAATCCAAAGATGGAATATTAAAAAATCGTTTAATGAAAATAGCATACAAATCCATAAAAATTGTTGCGCCAACTCCGATAATGACTGAATATATCAGCATTTGAAACAAATTATCCATATCCAAAATGAATTAAGCCAAAGCGTTTAAAATTTCTAAAAGATCTTTTTCGGTCATTGTTCCTGCCTTTCGCCAAACTTCATTGTTGTTCTTCAAAACTACAAATGTTGGAATGGAACGAATCCCGTATTGTTCGGCAATTTCAGAGTCTGTATCGACATCAATTTGCTTAATATCTAACTAAAAATACTTTCGGTCGTGAATTCGATTGATGACAGGCATCATCATTTTACACGGCTGACACCATTCTGCATAAAACTGCATTAACACTAACTTTTCCTCTTTTTGAGAATTATTAATTTCTTGATTCATACTGTAATAATTTATGAGTACAAATCTATTTCAGTTCAACTAATTATTCCCAACACAAATCCTTGGAAAAGTTGTACAAATCAAAGATTTACTTCTTTAAAAATTTAAGAACGAAATCAAGTCTATCTTTAACACTCATTTTTGGCACTTCAATCGGCGAATAACCAAATTCAATATAGGTTTGCTTCATCATTTCATGCGTGTACAAAACCTCTTCCCAACTTTGTTTTCGTTCCGAATCTGTTGTGTAAATTTCTTTCCAAGGTGGTAAAATAAATACATTTTCATAAGGATTCTCCCGAACAATTTTCAAACTGTTTTCATCAATCTTCAAATGTTCCATTTTCATATAACAAATGCTATCTAGATGCCCTCTATCAAAGAAAACTGGACTTTTTATGTCGAGTTTTTTCTGTTCAGAATAATTTTCTAGCGCGGCTTCCAACATAAGATCGGCATATTTCTGTTTATTTTGCCAAGGCAAAGCGTCACCATTGATTTGCACTTGATTTTTTATGATACGTCGTGCATCTTCAGGTATAGTTTTAAATCCGTACTGATGTAGAGCTTCTAACAAGCTCGTTTTTCCTACACTGGGACCACCAGTAAGGACAAAAAATGTATTCATAGATAAGTGTTTACTAAAGGATCAATTGAACTTACTCAATGTTTGTGGTTTTTACGAAACTGCAAAGGAGTTAATCCTGTTTGTTTTTTGAAGAATCGATTAAAATAGGAATCATCTGTAAAATTCAGTTCGGAAGCAATCATCGAAACCGTATCATTGGTCTGCAACAAACGAGATTTCGCCTCTTGTAACAATTGTTTTTGGATAAAATGACTCGCTGACAAACCCGAAACTTCCTTCACCAAATCGTTAAGATGATTGGGATGTACATGCAACAAATCGGCGTAATCGCTTACTTGCCTCTTTTCGATAAAATGCTGATTTACCAACAACTGAAACTGCGATGCCAACTGGTCTTTTCGGGATAAAGAAAAGTTTTCTTGAGCAGCTTTTTTATTATAAATTCTTTCAGCTTCCAGCAAAATTACATTCAGAAACATTCGTGTTAGCAAATCGTCATTGAACGTTGATTTCTGACATTTCTCGCTATTTAATTTCCAAAAAAGATGCGTCATCATGCCGGTTTCACGTTCGGAAAGTTCAATGAAAGGTTCTTTATCCAAATCAAAAAACGGAAATTGATTCAACTTGATTTGATGTTTAATACAAAGCAAAAAATAATCGGCATCAAACATGCAATAAATGCCCTTTACATCGTCGCTCCAACGCTCTACGGCATGAATTTGGTTTTCGCCAACAAAATACATAGTTTGGGGTCCGAACTGATATTTTCGATGTCCAATGCTTTCTTCGATTTGTCCTTCTGTCAACAAAACAATGCTGTAAAACTTACGTCTCGTTTGCTTTCCTACAGTATCTTTTTGCTGCTTTTTAAGGTCTTCAAGTGTGGCGATTTCCAAAAATCCACTTCCATGTTCGTACGAAATCGCATTGCTTTCTACGCAAAAACTTTCAGGTGCATCGTGCAAATAAAAGTCCTCGAAATCCTGTTCGTTACGCAATTCTTTGATGTCGGACTTTTTCATTACTACTATTAATTGTTTTAAACCTAATACTTGTTAATTCATCACAATAGGTTGTTGATGCATGAGTGGTTCTCATAAATATTTGGTCATTTCAAATTGATTGATATCGTTTTTTAAACCTAAATCTTCAAAAAACAATTTCAAGTTTTCGCCAGCTTCATCCACATTATTGACCTGCATTTTCTCACCAGATAATTGGTTTTGAACTTCTTGAAAAAGTTGCTTTCCAATGCCTTTTCGGCGAAATTCTTTCGAAACGGCAATTTGATAAACCCGCTTGTTTGTGGGATTAAACAAAACATACCCCACTAAATGATCATTTACAAAAGCGCCCAAAGCAGTTGGTTTTGCCATCTTCATACTTTCATTACTGCTTTGCCAACTTGGTGAAATATCCCAAAAATTGCGCAATTCATCCCAGTTTATATCATTTAGAATTCGAATTTTAGCAATATTAGTGTTCAATTTTACATCTAAAATGCCACTAAAACACAAGAGCTTTCTATTGATTTTAAAGCCATTTTTCTCATAAGCTCTTATGGCCGAGCTGTTCCCTTCAATCACTTCCAAAATGAGTTGGTTTGTGTGATTTTTTAATAAAAAGTCTTGAATAAAATCATACATTTTATCTACCAAAGCTTTTCCCCGATGTGTTGGAATTACACCCGTTCCTGCATTGTAAACTTTTGTTTTGCGATTTTCATTACGTACACCGTGCATAATGAAAGCTACCATTTCATCTTCGAGAAAAACACCAATAGACCAATCTAATAAAATATTTTCCGATGTAATTTTTGATTGTAATTGCGCTTCAGTTAGTTGAAACGGAACTATGTAATCTGCAAATGCGGCATTAATTGTTTTTAATAAAATGGGAGTGTCGTTCTGATTTAATCTGCGAATAATCATTTTGAGTTGGTATTATTGTTAAATAGATAGTCTTGAGGGGTTTATTATTGTTACAATAAAAATTGTTTTTTATAAGGATTGATGTAATAAACAACTAACATGGCGACCAATAGTAAACTGCTACTACTTTGTGGTTTTTTAATTCAATTTGTATTTCATCATCCCATTCTGCATTAAATTTCAATCTTATAAAAGCTGGATTTTGCTCTTTTGTATAATTTTTATAGGCAATGGGGAACATCTTTTTTAAATTGTTAAGGGTTGTCTTGCTTGATATTTTCCATTTCCCAATATGAATAAAACTTTTGGGATTGTTTTTTAAATCGACTTTCTGAAATTCCGCAGTTTTGCTGTAAACCAAAAAAGTAAAACCTTGCCTTTGGTACGTATAAAATGGAGTCTTATTTGCGGCTTCCTCTGCATAGGTTCCACATTCAGGATAAGTCTCTATCCATTTTTCAGCTTTGCCCATTTTTGAAATAAGTTCATCTTTTGTTGTAAAGAACATGACTTTACCGTTTGCTTTTAGGTCATCGTCTTTTACAATTTGTATGTTCTGAGCTTTTGCGTATACAAAAAAGAAAGTGAGTACAAAGGTGATAAGGTTTTTCATTTTTTGGAAGTATTAAAGGTCCTAAACAAATTGAACGAACATATGATACGTGGCTAAATATTTTTGTTTTGATACCAATTTACAGCAATTTTTTCATACCTTTTCAAGAAATCATCTTTTGCTTCGTTGTATTCGTTACCATCTTTCCATTCGTTTTTAACGAGTTTTTCTTTTAAGATTTGGTATTCATTTTTTACTTGATCATTTGTTCGCAAATAATCTCGAAACGCAATATGACGAATCCATTCTTCCGAATCTTTAACAAACGCGTGAATATGAGCCAAACGTAAATTATGGTTTTGTAATACTGCAGGAATTTCTTCATCTAGTTTTATAATTGATGAAGTGTTCATTTCTTCTGTTGATTGTTTAAACATTACAAAAAACCTTCTTGTAGGCATCTCTTGATTGTACTTTTCATAATAGACAACATTTGGTAATTTTAGGAACTCTGGAATTTTATCCAAATATTCCTCAGTTTCAACTCCTAACTGAATATCAATTATAGGTTTTGCTGAAATTCCATTCACAGAAGTACTTCCAATATGATCAATTTGAATTGGAAAAGTTTTCAAAACATTTTCTATTTCAATTTTAATTTCTTCAAACTGCTGTTTCCATAAAGGATTATAGGTTTCAAAAGGTAAAATCATTCGTTTTAAAATTAGAAATATAAGGTTTAAATTATGCTTGATAGTTTTTTTAATGCCTAACTTATTTTCTATAGGCTGTTAATGTGATTCCTGTTTGACGTTTAAAATAGCGAGCTAAATAAGAGGTATCTTCAAAATTAAGAATCTCTGCTATTTCTTTGATCGATTTTTCAGTGGTGCGCAGTAAGGTTTTAATCTCTAGAACAACTTGTCTGTCAATTAAACCTTTGGGTGAATCGTTCAGAAAATCTTTCGTTATTTGAGACAGATAGTAAGGGGTAATATGCAGTTTTTCTGCATAAAATGCAACGTTTCTTTCTTTGTTACTGTACTTACCAATCAATTCCCAAAAATTCCAAGACAACATTTCTTTTCTACTATATTGTTTTTCCAGGTTTAGATTTTCAAAGGAAACGGTTGCAGCCATTTTTAGAAAAAAATTCTGTAAATGATTTCTATACATGATATGTTGATGCGGAGTACAGCTATTTTTTATATTCTTTAACGCATCTATCCATCCATAAAGTAAAGAAATTTCTAAACCTCGAGGTCTAGCAAATGGGTATTTATTAAGGTACAAAAAAAGCTGATTGGGTAAATCATAGGCAATTTCGGCAGCCAAAGTTTTGTCTACAAGACAATAAAATGCATTAAAATCATTAGATGCACGCTGTATTATGGTTACGTAATCTTCTGCCAAAACTAACACATCATTGGCTTTAAGCAAATAGTTTTTAAAGTTAACACTAACTACAGCGTTTCCTTTTGTACAAATGATAAGCGATGTATAGGTAAGCTGCAAAGGGAGTCCAATGCTACTACGAAAAGTACTTTCTCCAATAGTTAGTAGTTCTTTTTCTTTTACAAAATTAGACACATATCTTTTCATGTACTTTCTGTTTTTGTAGTAAAATTAATATATTTATGTGTTATTAGCTCTTTTTGTTTTAAAAAGTACCTAAATTGCTTAAATAATGACACTAAGTTGTTTTTCATAAGAAGGTAGTTTTGTCCTATACTTTTAATACCAAATAATGTTATGATTTTAGAAACTGAAAGATTGATTTTGCGTCCATTTAAAGAAACAGATGCAGCAGCAGTATATGAATATGCTAAAGACGATAGAGTGGGACCAATAGCTGGTTGGCCGCCTCATATAAGTGTTGAACAAAGCAAAGAAATCATCCAAACAATTTTTAATCAGGAGGGCGTTTTTGCCGTTACATTAAAAAATACCGACAAAGTTATAGGAATGATTAGTTTGATTGTTGGGGCAAAAAGTAATTTTCCTATTACAGAAGCAGAAGCCGAAATATCGTATTGGCTGGGCGTACCATTTTGGGGTAAAGGCATCATGCCAGAAGCTATTAAAGAAATAGTACGCTATGGATTTGAAAATCTAAGACTAGTAAATATATGGAGCGGCTATTACGATGGAAATGCTAAATCTAAAATAGCACAAGAGAAATGCGGTTTTCGTCACCATCATATTGAAGAAGCAAGTGAGAGTGTATATGTAGCGGGGGCTCAAGTTGAGCATATTAGTCGTATGACACGTGATGAGTGGACCATGGCTACTTATGGAAAGGTGTCGTTTTAAAAATCAGCATCTATTCAACAATTCACTCCTAAAGTACTTGAGATTAAGCTCGATATAAGAACACAACGATAGTTAAACTTCTGAAATTTGTTCCGTTAGAATGTCATTTCCTGTTTTATCATAATAAACGCACGTCATTTTTTCAAGATCCATGACCCATTTTTCAATGCCATTTACAGCACAATCACTACAAAATGTGAAATAATCTGTTTTTCCTTGTTGGTGTTCTCGTAGTTTAGTTTTGAAGGTATCAGTAGTTACCTCGTCAGCAATAAACAAAGGTTCATATTGAGGTTCAGAAGTTAACGTATTGTTGTTAGTACCTAAATAGGTAGTGCTGCTATCTTTTACCAATGTTTGAAATGATTGTACGCCCATTTGCTTTAATGCTTGAATGTACTTAGGAAAATCTGCACCCGATTTTACTTTTTCATGCTCTTTTTCTATTTGTTGTATGCTAAACATATGATGTATAAATTGATTGCGATTATTCTTTTATTTTCATTAGCGTTTTTAGAATTACACTAAAGTAAATATTTTCTAAGAATTTAATAACAAAAAGATTTCTGTTTCCTAAAAAAAATACAACACTTTTAATTTGTTGAAGTATTTAAAATCTTTAGTTTTTGTTCAATCATTTTTATTCGTTCAAACCAATATTTTTTAGCATCGTCATTGGTTATAGCTCCCTTTTTAGGTCGGTAATCTGAAGGGATTTTGCCAATATTACTCCAATATTTGTTTTGCTCTCTTTGTACTTCTTTATTATTTGTAGGCTCAATTCTATTGCGCCAAAAAGTAAGTTGTTCTTTATAACCAATTAGTATTTCTTCAAAATAAGCAATTAATTGTTCTTTATCACGTGGAATATAACCAGGACCATAACATCCGCAAGAATAGAAAGCAATGCCTACAGAGTATAAATCTTTAATATGTTTCCATTCTTTGAGATTATCTTTTTTAGGTGCTGCAAAATCCAAGCCCATATTGGCCATTAATGTGCCACATTGGGGGCATTTTGCTTCCGTTTCATCCATTTTACCTCTACTAATATCAGTCATAAGTCTACGCTTAAAAGTTTTGCAACAATGAAAGCATGCATAGTGAGGTTTATAAATAGTCATAGAATACCTACACATTTGTTTTTATAATTTAGTTAGTAGTTCCATCGTTTTCTTTTCTTTATCCGAAATACTTTGTAAGAGCGCAGAAGCTTGTTCAACATAATAAACATCTTTTGTTTCACTAATAGTTAAAAATAGATTTGAAACATTTGTCCACTCTTGAGCAATTTCTTTGAAATTTTCGGATGCTTTTTTTAGTAAGTCTAAAGGAATTATGGTATAACTTTCTTCTAAAAAATCTCTATATAGATTGCGAAACAAAGCACCTCCAGTTCCTCCTTTTTCCATTAGTTCAGCACAGGCTTTAAACTCTGTTTCAATATGAGAACTTGTATGAAACCATTTTGCTATTTCAGTACTTGTTTTTAGTATTCCTTGATAAGAGATGTTTTTAATAGAAGGGTTTAAATAATCTGTTGCATTGTTTTTAATAGCATTAATTATTCCTTTTTCTATGTTAATTTTTTTATCTGTGAATTGTAATGTGTAATATAAATTCTTGGAAGTCATAGGTCCTTTTGCTGCCCTTGCCAATGCTAAGCTAGATAAAGAAGTTGTTACTTGCCCTCCTTGTTGCTGCGTGTCTACTAAATAAGCATTTATGTCATCATACCCATAAATGGCGGCATAATGCCCTCCAAAATGAAAAGGTTTGGTAAAATATTCTAAATAATAACAATCTAATTTTAAACCAACAATTTGTTTGTTATCAATTAGTTGTTTTACATCTTTCCATGCTTTTTGTTGAGATGTTGTTTCTTTAACAATAAGTGATAAATTTAAAGAACGCGCTATGTTCTGTGTTAGCAAATCGGTTTTTATACGACCACCTATAAATGGAAACGGCATGGTTTTCATATTCCAATAAATAAAACCAAGTCCTTGACCTAATCCAAAAAGCATGGGTTCAGAAAGAGAAATGCCTAACTGATTTAATAAAGTTCCTGTAGCTGTTGTTTCACAGTGTTGTCCATTAAAAGGTATTATATTCTCTATAATCATGTTTTTTTTTCAAAAATAAGATAAGAGTATGACAAGAGTGTGTCATTTCCATTTTAAATTATTTTGTTCAAACTTTCAATTTCATAATCAAAATATTCATGCCCTTCATAAGCAATGAAGGTACTTCTATTGATCATCTGTTTTAAAAATCTCATATATTGCCTCTGTGCTATTATACTTGAAATTAATTTTTTGCGGAGTTTGTTCTATGTTAGCATCGTAATTCTTAAACATATTCAAACTAGTGTTTTCGTAATCGATAGTGTAATGCAGGTCCATAAAAACATCCGATGGTCTTATATTATTTATAGTAAATTCTAATACCTTATTATTGTTAAAATGCTTAAAACGTAATACTCCGTCATTGTAAGAAGTCATTTTTGGGTACAATTGATATAATTGATCGTACATTTTTTTTACATTTTCAACACCTTCAATCCGCAACCAATAGTCTTGAACAATTTGTTGTTTGTTTACTACAATAAAAAGCAGGCTACCTTTAACATCTAATAAATGAATTTTGTCAATATCATTGATCTGATATACTTTTCGTTTTTTATCTGAAATGGTTTCTTTGTCATCACCATAAGGAAGATGAGGGAATTTTTTGGTATTCGTAAAATCAGATAATTTTAAAGTATTATTTTTTATTGTAAATGATGTAAGCATATCCGTTTGCCCTTTGGCATTAATAAACAATAAAAAAGTCAATATTAAGTATATAAATCGATACATAAGTAGGTTGTTAAATAGCTTGTAATAAAGAAATTTGTACTACATTAATCGTAACAAAAAGAAACATCTTAATTAAATACTTGGTTTTTATTTCTCTGTTTTGTTTATCAATTCAAAACACAAGCCATCAATATTTTCGTTGGTGTTTGAAACATTCGATAAAATAATAACGGCTGTTTTTTCATCAACATTAACAGCCATTGAAGAGGAATAACCGCCCGTTCCTCCATTGTGCCAAATTAAATCTTTTCCTTTTTCTGACTTTAAAATATGCCAGCCTAAACCTATTTTCATATTTTCGTTAACATTAAAAGTTGATTTTCGTGTTAAGGCTAGTTCTTTGTTTTTAGCGTTAAAATGCTCAGTAGCAAATTTAGACAAATCTTCTGCTGTAGATAATATACCACCACCGCCAAAAAGAACATCAAAATCCCAATTTGAGGTAAGTTCTCCATTTTCATTTAATCCTTTTACAAGTTTATTGTTTAAATTTAGAGAGCTTACAAATGAATTTTTCATTTTGTAGGTATCAAAAACGTTCTTTTGTAGCAAATTGTTAAAACTAGTTTTTTGAGATAAACCAAGTGTATAACCCAATAAACCCGCGCCTAAATTAGAATAGTTGTATTTTTTTGCATCTAGTTTTAGTAGATTTTTTAAATATGCCTCCATTTCTTTTTTACCATAATCTTTATAAGGATTATTTTGGTCAGTTGGGGCTAAATTTTCAGGTAATCGTGGTAATCCTGAAGTATGATTAGACAATTCTTTAAAATTTAGTTTGATATCACTTTTAAAAGGAAAAGAATAATAAGAGTTAATTTCATCCGTCAGTTTTATCTGTCCTTTTTCAACCAATGAAGCTAAAACAGTTGATGTAAAAACTTTTGTAATAGAACCAATTTCAAATACTTTGGATTGATTTTCAATAGGTTTTATAGTATCGTTTTGCTTTATAATTCCGTAATAATTTGTTTTTCCATTTTGAACTACTGCTATTGAAAGTTGCGCTTGATTTGGAAGATCTTTGGTTTTTGAAAAAATGATTTCTGAAATTTCTTTCGGATAATTAGTCAATGCGTTTACAGCATTAGTTGTTTGTTTTTTTGGCTCTTCATAAGGTTTTATATAAAGTCCGTTTATAAGGTTTTGGTCATCAACAGAAATGTTTACAGCTAGAAGCATTTCCTCAAACTTTGTTTTATAAACGGCATAAGTTCCTTGTGTGAAGCTCACAAACTCTTTTGTTTCAATTTTACCAACCTGATTTTTTAGTCCTGCTAAAAATTCTTTTGTTTGTTCCAAAGGCAATGCCTGTTTCATTTCTGGCGAAAAGTTGTTGAAAATTGCATCGAACTTTTCATCGTTATAATTCAAATGAAAATTCTCAATTGCAATTTTGTAGTTTTCTGTCTGAGCAAATAATAAATTGGTCATCAAGGTTAAGATTAAAAGAAAGAATGATTTTTTCATAAATAGTTTGCGTAAACAAGGTTTTTAATAAAGCTAAAGATATAAAAAAGGATCATTTAACAACAATTGAAGCCTTAGTTACCAAATAATTTTTTCCAAAAACTGCTTTTGTTTGAGGTTTCTTGTTGCTGAGGTGTTTGAGTGTTTTGTATTTGACTCATTTGTTCTGCAGCGGCATCAATATACAAGTAAACACCTTCTTTATCGCAATTAAATAAATTAGAATAACTGATAGATTTGGGCATATCAAAAGGATTTGGCTCTACAACCTCAGTTGCTTCTAAAATACCCGAGCCTAATTTTTTGCTTGCTTCTAAAGCTGATAAAAAGACATCAATTCTTTTGTGAGAAAAAAAATGATCTAAATCTTGTTTTATATGGCTATTGTTGTAGTAATCATTTAGTAAAGCAATTGCTTGATCTGCCGGAATATAAACACCAGAACTGTAGTTTTCTGTTATAAGATTAGCTACTGAATTATCCATTGAAAAAGGCAGAATGCTTTGCCAATTTTTAGTGTATTTTTTAAAATGAGGCTTTTCTTCAATTAAAAAGGAAAAGGCAGATCCTCTTGTATAATAGTAGGTTCTAAAAAAGCCCTGAATAACTGCAATGTAATAGCCGTGGGTTTTGTCAAAAACAGCGTTTGGTTCTGTTTGCCTTCCCACAGCAAGTGTATCGGCATATTTTTGTTTGTAAAAGTCTTCCATTTGGTGTTGTAAAGCAAGCTGCTCTACTACATCATGATTTTGAAGAGCATCAAAATACCATTCGCAAATTTCCTCTTCTTTAATAGGGTGGTAACTTATATCAAATCCCATAATACAATTTTTAATTATTTTTAATACAATGATGCAATGCGGTAGTTCTGACGATAGATTTTTATTAGGTTTGTTGATGAAAAGCAACTGCAATACTACAACTGTTACAATTTTCAATGTAAAGCGTTCCTTCTGTATACTCCATTAATTGATCCCATGAGATAGCAGCTAGTAATTTCATTTTTTTCTGACAGTTAGGACAGTTTTCATACTGCCAATCTTGTACCCATTCCGGACTTCCTCCAATAGTTGAAACATCATCATTACCACACGCATAATAAATAGGCTTTGGTGTTAGCGATAATCGTAAATGATTGTTAGTGAGTTTTTGAATAGCCTCTTCTGAAAGATAATTTTCGGTAACAAAAGGATCTATCATTTCAAAAGTACTTGTTCCATTGACTTGATATTGAATGATTGTTTTCTCACACATGCTTGCGCAGTTAGGACAAATAGGTAATTGAATAGTACCAGAGAGTTCTAGAAAACGAAGTCTTTCATCTGTTCCGTCTAGGGTTAAAATATTAACTACAGCACAATTACAAACAGTACAATGCGCTCCTGTTACAGTACTTACTTTTACAGCATTATCCGTTCTTTCATCTTCTAAAAGGGCATAACATTCTTTGTATTGTAAAGCAACTCTTTCTCCATCATTATTAAAAGTCCAACCACCTAAACCGGCATAAAAGGATGGGTCTACATAAAGATTTTTTCGCCAAGGCAATGGATTTTTTTCTAATTCAAAGAAAACATCTTGTACTTTTTTACTTCCAATTATCGAAAGACAATTAAGTATAGCACTAGCTGAAGAGCAATTGGGTTGTTTAATTAAAGCAATAAGTTGGTCTTGAATTTCATCTGAAGCATTTCTATAAAGGGTAGGAGGGTGAAATATGTTTTTCCTAAATGCAGCTTTTGCAATTTCTTTGGTATTAATGTCTTGATAAGCTAATAATCCTATAAAATCTTTATATACTTTATCCCAATCTTCAATGGTTTCAATTTGGTCAATAATATTTGCTATAGTTGCAGCAACTTGTTCCTGAGTCATCAATTCATAATGCAACCTCAGTTTTCTACTATTGCAAGCATAGCACAATCCTTCAAAATATTTTTCTCTAGCACATTCTGGGCAAGGAATTGGTGTTCTCTTTGTCATTTTAGTAGATCTTTTTTCATCAAACTAAATTTAATAAAAAACAATTGAAATTAAGGTGTTTATTGTACTATTTGCTTTTTAGATGTTATAATATACAAAGTATTTTCAGGATCGTAACTTCCGCCATTGAATAGTATAAAATCAAAATCTTTATTGATGAAAAAAGAATATTCCCAATTCAATTTCTGAAAATCTTTCTTATACTTTTGGACGTCTTCACCTTTTATATGCCACCATTTTTTTTCTAAATCATAGTCATCAAAAAAGGTTTGTGACATTTTAAATTTTAAGGTGTCTGTTTTAAACGGAATTTGACAGTAGAAATCGGCATCAAATGTTTTTACATTGTGCGTTCCTACCGCCATTGATCCATTAGAAACGTCTGCTGATCCATATTCTGTGATTTTCATGTAGACAGGTAGCACTTCTGGCGAATTATTGTTGTATTCTTCCTTCCATATTCCCTTATGGTCTTTAATCATTGAAACTTTTTCAAAATTGGTATAAAAATAATACCATTTGTTGTCTAAAAAATAAACAATAGAACCAAAACGCTCAGGACGTTCGTAGTCATTGGTTTTGTAGTAATAAGGTGATTTTTCATTGATTTTATCAAGCAGTTCCTCCTGTTTTTCGTTGCTCCAAGACAAATCCTTGTTCACAGGTATGAAAGATTTTTTTATAGTATCATTGTCCAAAATCCAAGTGTTGTAATACCCAAATCTGGGATTCACAATATAGTCTCCCATTACAAATTCTTGGTCTACTTGGTTGATTTTTACTTTTTTGTAAGTTGATACAATTGTACCAGTTCTGTCTATTTTTTGATAACTAATATTGGCATTATCTCGGTCCGAGTATTCTTCTTTTGGATTTTTGGTTAAAGACAAAACAATCAACTCATTTTTTGAGCTCACAAATTTCTCTGTATAAAACTCACTTTTTATAAAAGGTTTTATGACATAATCGCCCACAGTGTAGGTTTTGTTTTTATTCAAATCAAGGTAATTTTGATACTTTTCCGGAATTTTCTTGTCAAGAAATAAATTTTTGAAGAAAAATTCTCCACTCAAACCTTCAGCCAGCAAGGCAAGAATGATTATAGCGCCTAAAATGTAAAAGATTTTGCGAGGTTTACTTTTATTTAGATTTTGATTCATTTGCTCTCTAAATTCGATTAGTCAAAACTTTTTGTTTCAGTAAGTTGTCCTTGCTCATCATAAAATTTGAATTTTCCAACTTTTTCACCCTTTTTAAAAGTGCCTTTTTCCGCAATCTTTCCATTTTCATGATAAAATCGCCATTTCCCATTTTTTTGTCCTTTGGAGTAATTGGAAACATTTTTAAGATTTCCGTTTTCAAAATACCATTTCCATTGACCGTTTTCTAATCCGTTTTTATAAGTTCCTTTGCAAGCCAATACGCCGTTTGGGAAATACCATAACCATTCGCCGTGCGCTTCGCCATCTTTAAAATTTTCACTTTGTTTTAAACCTCCATTTTCATAATAAAATGGCCATTTTCCATTTTTTTGTCCATTCAAATAATATCCAATAGCTTCTTGATTTCCGTTTTTGTAAAACCATTTATCCATTTGGATAACGCCATTTTCATATGTCGCTTTATTGTATAAAAAACCATCTTTGTAGAAAACCCATTCACCAATTTGTTTATCGTTATCAAAGCTTCCGTACTTTAACAAAGCGCCTTTTGTATCGTAATATTTCCAATCGCCATTGCATTTTCCGTCATTGAAACTGCCTGTTTTCCACAATTGGCCGTTGTCATAATAATACTCCCACAATCCTGTAGGATTTTTATTTTCGTTGAGTTGACCTACTTCATTTTTAGTTCCATTATCGTAAAAAGTATTAAAAGGCGTTTGCGCACTTACAAAAAGCTGCGCGAAAAACACTATTAAAAAACTAAGATTTATTCTCATTTGATGGACTTTTTGATTAATAAAATGACATTTTAAATAGTACTTGCTTGTTTTTCTCCTTAATTACTCCTTTTCTATTTGGTGCCACTTGAAATTTTCAGTATCTCTATCATATTCCATTTTGTAGCTTTTATTGTTTTTAGAGAAAATCAAATAATGGTTCATCCACTCAGAAAAAACTTTGATTACTTTGGTCTTTGATGAAAGAATTTGCGTACCATTATTATCAACCCAATATTCATTTTCATATTTGTTTTTTCTTATCCTAGTTAATGGAAAATCAGGACCTAAATATTCAATTTCGTTATATTCAAGAGGGAATTTCCAACTTCTATTTTCGAAATCAAATACACCAACTTTATCATTTTTACGAACTAAATACATTTGAGTCTTTTGGAAATATTCAATATTATCATAATCAACAGGTAGAATTTCATTTCCTTTTAAATCCAGAATACCACAAGAAACATTAACCAACTTTTTCTTGTTGATGATAACTTTGATGGGAATAGGAGCTTCTCTGATGTAATGCAAATCAATATCTGTAACCCATGTATTTTGATTAATAGCAGCCGATTTAATAGCCTTCATCATAACATATTGATCTTCATTGATAGAAAGTGAATAAGGATAAAAATTCTTTTTTAGCTTTTGTCCGTTTGGAAAAATAAAATAACAGTAGTTGTTTTTTGCAGCAATAAAAAAAGGATGTGGAAATTCGCCAGCCATTGATACAAAAGAATATTCGGCAGGTATAATCATTTTATCAGGGTCAGACAATCCAACTTTATTATCTTTTTCCCATTTTAGGTAGCGTCCTCCAGAAAATGTATACGGCCATTTATCGTATTCAAATGGAATGATAATGTTGTTTTCTTTGTCAATCGCACCAATTTTATCTTTGGTATTTTGAGCAAGAAAATAGTTAAGATAGGTGCCACTATTATAGGTACTGTAATGAACATGTTTGTAAAGAAATGGAATAATTAGTTTTCCATTAGTATCAATAAGACCTTGTCGTTTAAAAGGAGTAAAAAACTCTATTCTAAAGGTTTCTTTTTCAGTATAAACCAATGTTTGCCCTAATCCCCAAAGAACATGATAGGTTTTGCTTTTTTCATCATACTTTCCAGGAACCCACGCACCAGCAAAACCAAAATAGCCCCAAACAAAATAAATGAGGATAGAAATAGCCAAAGCAATGATCCATTTTTTGTATGTTGAACCTTTTTTCATCATACTAAATGTAATAAAAACAATTGAAATTAAGGAGTTTGTTGCGCTATTTTACTTTGTGTATTTAGTTGTTAGAGCGTAAAGGAGGAATATTTATATAAGTGTGTTGACTTTTTGATTTATATTTTTACAAATTAATGTGTTTTAAAAAGAGATAGATATTTGCAGTTTTTTTTATTAAATTTAAAAAAGGGTTGTACAAGTTAAATTTTTACAGTAATATTGCACTCGCTAACGATAAGTAAGCTGGTCCTATAGCTCAGTTGGTTAGAGCACCTGACTCATAATCAGGTGGTCCCTGGTTCGAGCCCAGGTGGGACCACTTTTAAGAAGCTTCACAGAAATGTGGAGCTTTTTTTATTGAGTTAAAGTATTGAAAGACAACGATGTAATACATAATTCATTGTTTTAGAAAGTTTAAAAGCAGTATATAAAACTTCCTAATTATTGTATTTAAGGTGTCCTATTCGGTGTCCCATTCAAAAAAAACCAGGTGTCCCATTGTTATTAGATAGTATATTGATGTGAATAATCTTTCGTAGCACTTGATTTTACTGAGGTGTCCCACTATTACGCATTGTTTAACTTAATACATTAAATTATGCAAAACGACAGTTTTAAAGTGCTTTTCTACTTACGTAAAGCAAAAACAAATTCAAGAGGTGTTGCACCTTTAACATGTAGAATTACATTAAACAAGAAGCGAAAGGAATTCAGTACGGGATATTTTGTACTTGACAAAGATTGGGATGCTTCTAAACAGCTTATTATCTCAAAATCTACCGAGCTAAAAAGCATCAATACCCAACTGAATCAAATAAGTCAACTTTTTTTACAAATTTTCAATACCCTCTTGTTAGAAAAAGAAGGCTTTGATGTTGATGATGTTTACAATCGATACAAAGGCGATACTGACAAGTATGTTACTTATCTATTAGAGTTTTATGTAAACTATCTAAAAAGAATGGAACAGTTAATAGGTATTGACATGAAGAAGCCTACTTGGAAGAAGCATGAGAATGCTTATTTAAACCTCAAAGGTTATATTCAAGCCAATTATAAAGGTAAAGACTTCAAGATACAAGATATTGATTTATCTTTTATTAAAGATTATGAATTTTACCTAAAAACAAATCGTAAATTTTCACAAGCTACAGTAAATAAGGTTCTACAACGATTAAAGAAAATGTTCACATTTGCAATTGAACAAAATGAAATCATACAAAATCCATTTAATGGGTATCGATTTAACTTACTAAAAAAGGAAGTTATTTATCTTACCACAGAAGAATTAAAAGCAGTTGAAAAAGCCAAACCTACTCAACCAAGATTGGTATTGGTAAAAGATTTGTTTGTATTCTGCTGTTATACAGGATTAGCATTTAATGAAATGGCTAACCTTAAACTTTCTAACATAGAGAAAGGTTTTGATGGTAAATTATGGATTTCTTTATTACGAGAAAAGACGAATAAAAGTGTTTCAATTCCAATATTACCAAAAGCTAAAGCAATTTTAGATCAATATTCAACAGATAGTGATTTAGTATTCCCAAAATTAAGCAATCAAAAATTCAATTCGTACTTAAAAGAAATTGCAGATATTGTAGGAATTGAAAAGAATCTAACGCATCATATAGCACGTAAAACCTTTGCAAGTACTGTATTGCTTTACAATGATGTACCTATTGAAATAGTTTCAGAGCTTTTAGGACATTCAAGTATTAAAGTAACTCAAGAAAGTTATGCTAGACTGTCTAATAAGAAAGTGAGTGAAACAATGATTAGGTTGAGTAAAATCTTGAAATGATAATCAAATGTTTAACAATTTTTAATAAGTTTGTAAGGTCTTGTAAAAGACATTTTATCGACTAACAAACAGATCGTGTTTGCTTAAAAGCTCCTTTTTTCAGAAATCCGCCAAATTTCAAATTAATCACAGGAGCAGTTATAGTAGATGCGCATCCATACTTTATGGGTGTGTATTCTCTGTGCTGTAAATTGTGGTTAAGGTTCTTGGCGGAGCCTCTGAATTGGATTTATAAGCAAGAGATGCACACCTTCTTTCGTTTATATAAATTCCGAAGCATCTTAAGGAATCTAATAATCACAATGAAAAAAACATTACTATTTATTTTAGGCTGTCTAATGGCAGTTGCTAGGTACTTTCAACACAAATTTTATACTCACAATAGAGATACGTTAAGTATTTATATTAATGAAGCTGTTCAAACTTTATTAATTGCTACAGCAAAAGTTAAAAGTGGTTCGCCTTATTCTAGTAATTTATTAAGTATTCATGCAATAGGGTATAAATATTAGGATATGATTTGGTTTACACTACTTGTTATAGCTGGTTATATAGTCTATAGATTTGTTTCAGCATTAAACAAAGATCAGAAAGAATTAGAAACTATGAGTTTGCCTGACAAATTCAGCTTTCTAGTTTCGGAATTAAATGAAAAAGCTTTTGATTCAGATGCAAAGATTTTTTTTAGAGAAAAGCGTTCGTTTTACATTTATTTAAAAGAGAGTTATCAATTAATAGACTTCTTTTATTCAACAGGTCATTTGACGATAACTTGGAGATTAAAATTTCCTTTAGATTCAGAAGTTATTTATGAAAAGCAAGTTGATGATGTTAGAGTTTTAGGAGAGCAAGCTCAAAAAGCGTTGGCTAATAGTATTATCAGAGAAGTTGAAACATATTTTAAGTCGAAATCCCCTAATGCAGTAAAATATTACTCTCAAATTAACTCTACAGGTTATTTATTTAGAGAATCCTATGAATCAATTATAGATTTGAAAGATTTAATAATAGGCAATTATCTAGATGATAATAATGTTCATTCAGTAAACGATGAAGATGAATATTTAGATACAAAAGAATATTTATTAGAATCAGCTACAGAAGGTTTAATCAATATTATTAACGCTACATTGAAGAAAGAACAAATGACTGTTAGTGATGTTGAAACACCATTCTATATTTTAGAAATGTTAAAAGGCGGGAATGATTCTTTTAAAAAGCACTTGTCAACGATTGATATGTTTTCTGAAAATCAAATTGAAGAAATCTCTAGTGAATACTATGCGATAGTTTATAATTATTATTTTAAAAAATAAATTTGTTTGCAAAAGGAGTTATCGAAAGATAGCTCCTTTTTTTGTTTAATATACCCTACTAAAATTTGCATAAAAAGTTGACTTCTTTACATAAAGTACAAACGTACTAATACATTAAGTACCCTCCCCTTTTATTTTGCTTTGGTGCATCCCCATACTCAGTAATTCATAAATATTACTTTTAGACGGTCTAAAAGAAGAATGATTTAAAAATATTAATAAAAATTAACATTTTTTTATATATTTACTCCAATAAAAAACATTTTATGAAACACATCTACACTGTAAATAAGGTAGTTACTGCTACTTTGTATACTACAAATAATAATTTAGAAAAATCATATTAATAACGTTGTAATGAAAAAGAAACTACTTTTTCTATTTTTTGGTTTGTCTGTTTTTAGTGGATACAGCCAAAAAGTAGCATGGGAACGTACCATTGGAGGGGAACATTCAGAATATCTATTTGATATGGTTCCTACTTTAGATTACGGGTTTTTATTAGCAGGAAGTTCTCTGTCTGATAAAACAGGATTAAAAAAGCAAAAAGGTCAAGGTAATTTGGATTATTTCTTGTGGAAAATGGATAAAAATGGTGAAGAAGAATGGCAATTGAGTTTTGGTGGTGAAGGTCAAGACATTTTAAAAAGCATTTATCCCACTGCTGATATGGGCTATATTTTAGGAGGTTATTCCAATTCTGGTAAAAACGATTCTAAATTCTCAGAAAATTATGGTAAGAATGATCTTTGGATCGTGAAAATCAATGCTCGAGGTGATCAAGAATGGCAACAAGCCATTGGAGGAGAGGGTGATGATCGTTTGGTTCAAATCAAGCAGGTAAAAGGAGGTGGTTATTTGGCAATTGCAACAACAAATTCTACTAAATCAGACCATAAGAAAGATGATAAGTATGGCGGTTTGGATTACTGGATTATCAAATTAGATAAATCGGGTAAAGTAGAATGGGAAAAAACGTATGGTGGTTTGTATAACGATGAGCCTAAAAGTATTTTGGAAACTCAAAAAGGATTCATTATTGGTGGAATATCCAATTCACCTGCATCAGGAACAAAACAAAAAGACAATTTTGGTGGTTATGATCAATGGATTTTAGCAATTGATGACAAAGGAAATTTACTAAACGAATATGTTTTTGGTGGAGAAAATGATGATGATTTAAATGAAATTTTACTTACTGAAAGCAAAGATGGATACATTATTACAGGCAGTACCTATACAGATAACAACAATAAAGGTAATTTAACTGCAAAATCTGAAAAAGCAAGTGACTTTTTAGTTGTTACTACTGATCTTACATTTCAACCTATTAATCAATATACCTACGACTTAAAAGGAAGTGAAATACTAACATCAACTACTTTTACACCATCTAAAACCTTATTACTTTCTGGTTATAAAATAGATGAAAAAAGTAATAAGAAAAGTTATGTCTCTATACAAGTAAACCAAAAAGGAGAGCAAGTTTGGGAAAAGGAACTTTCAACAAGTGGTGATGATTTGTTACGTAAAGCAGTAGTTACACGTGATGGCGGTTTTGTATTTGCTGGAAATTCTACAGGTAAAAATGCAGAATACAAAAAAACAACTCAAGGTCGTGATGATTATTGGGTAGTCAAGTTAAACAGCAAAGAAAAAGTAGATCAACCAGAAATTAAATTAGAAGCGTTTCCAAATCCTACCGAAGGTTTTACACAAATTGTAATCAATCATGAGTACAAAGAAGGTGTTGTAAACGTATTTGATTTAAATGGCAGGTTGTTACATACCGAAGCTTTGAAATACGATATGGTAGCGATTAATTTAGCAAATTATGCTACAGGAACTTATGTAATCAATATTAAAACCGATGTTTTCAATGGATCGGTAAAAGTTATTAAAAAATAGTTATGAAGAAATTTTTACTTTTTATTTTATCAGGAATATCTTTTTTAGGCTTTGGACAAGAAATAGATCCTTTTAAATTTACTTCAGTAGTAGATCTTTACGAATTTCCAACTATAGGGGCTACGGGTATTTTAGATGTAGAATTACCATTATATACAATTAAAAAGAAGGACTTTGAGTTGCCAATTTCATTAAGTTATGACCAAATGGGGAATTCTAATGTTTTTTACATTGGAAATCAATTTGGTGATGCATGGGTTTTAAATACAGTAGGTACCATTAGTAGGGAGATTAGCGATGAAAGATCTATTTTGGTTACAACTGCAAGAGGAGAAATAAGATGTGGAATATCAAAACTAAGAGATTTTTTAGGTAAAAGAGTGAAAATAGGACCTTACGTAGCAGATGAATTTTATTACAGTAATAATTTAAATGAAAAATATCGCTCACATCCAGATCATTTTACCTTTAATTTTATGGGACTAAGTGGTAAATTTACCATTTATAATGAAAATGGAATTTTAAAAGCACAATTGTTAGAGTCTAGTGATTTTGCTAAAGTTGAGATCATACAGCCAAATAGTTGGGAACTGATAAAAACCATTAATATTTATGATAAAAAAGGTTATAAATATAAATTTTCATCTCCTTCTCACGTTAATCAAAACTATTATCAAGAGTCAGTAAGACATACAGAAGATATGTATTTGCCATATGGATGTAAACTGACTATGAATCTAGGGGGACATACATTAGCTCCGTCTGAAGGCTTAGATGATGGTACAGGGGTATTGATTAAAGCAGGGACTCTTATCTCTAGAGAGATATTTTATGATGGAAAACCTTTTTGGAAAAATCTAGAACTTACAGAAGTTTATGACAAAGATAATAATTTGATTATAAGTTATGAATATGATCAGACAGGAGTTATAATAGCGGACTACGAGAACCGTTGGATAAATGGATTGGGGATGAGTCAAGCATATCAGAAACTATTTCTTAAAAAAATTAATGTTGTAGGTCAAGGCAACATTATTTTCAATAATACATATGGAATAAATGGTAGTAATGTAATAAATTCTTATACAAACAACATAGAAATTAAAGATCTTAAGAATAACTTGATAAAAAAAATAACTTTTGATTTTGAAATAAAAGAGATTTCTAATATTCCATTTATTAAGGATTATAAAGATGGGTCATATGGCTTAAATTTTCAAAAAAGACTATTGACAGGAGTAAAAGAGTATGATGCCACTTTACAAAACCATCTGCATACAACAATTGAATATAAAACCCCTTATCTTAATAATATAAATAACTCAAATGTAGTTATAGATCGTTATGGTTTTCTTACAAAAGTAGGTTATTGTCAAATGCACCTAAGTAGGAAAGATTACAGAGCTGATTCTTTTATTTTGCAGAAAATTAAATACCCTACTGGTGGATCTGTTGTTTATGAATTTGAGCCTAATACATTTTCTCGTAGTGCATCTGCTTTTAATACCAAAGATTCAAATTATGATAACCATATCTATGAAAGTTTACCACTTACACAATTGGGTGATGGTGTAACATTTAAAGCAAATGAAGGAGATAAAATATATATATTGAATAAATATTTGTATTCATCGTTAGTTTTATATAATACTTATTTAGGTGTATCTAATCCATTAAAAAACATAGATAAAAATGTTAGCATAACAGATGAAGATTGCAAACACTTAATTCCCAATATTGATTTACCTGCTTCTGATAATAATACTTATAAACTAAAATTTTTGTCAGGAAATACTTATGCTTCAGATATTAAAGTTTATAGATTTAATTACAATAATATATATTCTAATTTTAGATATGCTGAAGGAAATCGTATTTCTAAGATTGCTTTTTTTAAAGAGAATGTTTTAAAGAATATACTAGGTTCACCAAATGGAGAGGCTCAAGCAGAAAAAGTTGTACGATTTGACTATTCTGACCAAACAGAAAGCAATATGAGCTCAGGACGTGTAAGGCTTTCATATTTAAACGATTATGAATTAAAGCCTTTTTACATAATTTATGATGAAGTAACTTCTAATATTCGAGGAATAGGAAAACAATATACTAAATATGGTTTTACTGATAATACTCCTCCCAACGAATCAATACGAACTGATTTAAAGAAGTTAAAGAAATACACTTTTTCAAATCAATTAATTTCAGAAAGTAATTATGATTATACGTATAGTACACTTCCTTTCTATTCAACTGCTTTTACTCATATTCCAAAACCATTTATTTTAGCATCAACAACCAATAATAAAATCTATGAAAGTGGAAATTATATAGAAACAAGTTCAGAAACAAATTATGATACTGATAAACGACAAATTATTTCTCAAGTAGATATAGACAATTTAGGGAAAACCACAAGGGCTGAATTTGATTATCAAAGCATAAACAACGCTATATTAAATACTCAAACCCGTAATTATATTAATGGTAATTTAAAAGAACAAGTTTTAAAATCATACGACACTTCAGGAAATTTAACAAGTACACAATTTAAAACACCTGAAATGAGTACTTATGAACCAATAGGCATGTTAAATCCGCATTATTACAACGGATTGCTACTTGGTTACACACAATTAGATGGTACTTTTATAACACTTATTTACGGTTATAAGGATACACAGTTAGTAGCTAAACTAATAAATTCAAATCCTACTATATATTATTCATCAACCCATGCTGGCTTAAGGGATAATATTGCAAATTACAGTAATCAAAATAGTACCTTTTACAACGAAGTAAATTTGAAAACCACTTTAAATAGCTTACGTACCATATTTCCAAATGCAATGGTAACCACTTACACCTACAAACCAATGGTGGGTATATCAAGCACTACCGATGAAAATGGAAAGGAAACTACCTATCAATATGATACCTTTAACCGATTGGCTACTGTAAAAGATTATCTAGGAAATATTTTAAAACAGTACGAATATAACTTTACAAATTAACAACTTATGAAAAAAATAATTATTCTTAGCTTTTTGTTTGTTGTAATAGGAAGTTATGCACAAACAACTACAAAAAATTATGTAAAGGAAACTACAAGGCGTATAGCCTCTGTTGGACAAGGAATTCCTCTTGGTACAACAAATACTCATGTTGTAACCACAACGTATTACGATGGTTTGGGAAGACCAATACAAGTAGTGGATCAAAATAGTTCACCTAATGATGACAAGAATATTGTTACGCACATAGAATATGAGAAGAACATCGGTCAGAGCAAAGAGTATCTGCCTTTTACGTCTTCGGGAACCAAACAGGGACCTCCTATATTTATAGGAGGAGCACCTTCTACGGTACATAATTCTGATTTTGTTGATAATGGCAAAACACAAACAACAGCTTATTATGATGCAATTTATGGAACAACTCCTAATCCGTATAGTGAAACCAGAAAAGAAGCATCACCCAGACAACGTGTTTTAGAAGCAGGTTTTCCAAGTGATGTTTGGAATATCAACCAAAATGCAGGCGCAACACCAGAAGGTTTACGCAACACCATTCGTAATTCATATACATTAAATACTTCAAATGAAGTGAAAAGATTCAATGTAACTACTTCATATAGCGATGGAATCTATAAAAACAGTATTTCAGAGAATGGCTTTTACCCTATAAATACTTTAACAAAAACAGTTATTAAAAATGAAAACTGGAAAGATGGTGATGGAACTAATAATACAGTAGAAGAATTTAAAGATACTAAAGGAAATGTTGTATTAAAACGTACCTACAATAATAGTGATCCACATGACACCTACTATGTGTATAATGGCTTAGACTTGTTAGCATTTGTGATACCACCAATGGCAAATGGAAGTGTTTTAGGTGATCATTTAGACAAATGGTGTTACCAATATCATTATGATGCTAAAAAACGATTGGTAGAAAAGAAATTACCACAGAAAGATTGGGAATATATCGTCTATGATAAATCAGATCGTGTAGTGCTAACTGGTCCTATTTACAATCCTTTTGGTGATGGTTCTAAAGGGTGGTTACTTACAAAATATGATAATTTTGGAAGAAGCATTTATACAGGTTTTTATGAATATAATAGTTTTAATAGTGCTACACGAAATTCATTAGCACAAAATAATTTTGTTGTAGAAACTAAAACAGGATCAAATACTATTGATGGCATCACTGTAAATTATTCAAATACAAGTTTTCCAACAAATTTTAAGTTATTATCTGTTAATTATTATGATAATTACACCTATCCTAATGCCCCAACATCGTTTCCTACCATTGAAACACAAACTGTCAATACAGCATTAAAAGGGCAATTAACAGGTTCATGGACACGTGTTTTAACTATACCAACAAGTACTGTTGGAACTATTTCTTATAATTTATATGATGATAAATACCGTGTTATTAGAAGCTATAGCAGTAACCATTTAGGTGGATATACGCAGGTAGATAGTAAATTAGCCTTTACTGGTGTACCTACTAAAACCACAACTACACAAAAGCAAAATAGTAGTTCAAGTATTTTAACTATAACTGATAATTTTACCTATGATAGACGTGACCGCTTATTAACACAAACACAGCAAATAGGTGCAGGTACAGTAGAGAAAATTGTAACAAATACCTATGACGCTTTAGGAGTTTTAAAAACAAAAGATGTGGGAGGTATAGCTGGAAATCTTCAAAAGGTTAACTATAATTATAATATTCGTGGATGGTTGACTTCTATCAATGAAGTCGATCCTTTTATATTTGATTTTTCAGACAATAGTGTTTTTAAATACCATATTAATTATTCTACTACTTACTATGGTGATACATCAAAACCTCAATTTAATGGGAATATTTCAAGTGTTAGTTGGAAAACTTCTAACGATAATATTATAAGAGGTTATGGTTATAACTACGATAATTTAAATCGTTTAAATTATGCATCTCATTTAAAAGCTACGAATGTTGGTGGTATGTGGGGGAATTTTACAAGTTATAATCGCGACGGTCAATATGCTGAAGATGTTGCATACGATAGAAATGGAAATATTACAACTTTAAAGCGTTTTGGGCAAGAAGAATTAGGACAACCTATTCAAACCGATGAACTAACGTATAGTTATAATGGTAACCAATTACAATCGGTTATAGATGCTACTAATAATCCAGAAGGTTTTAAAGATGGAAATACGACAGGAAATGATTATTTTTATGATAGTTTTGGAAACATTACTCAAGATTTAAATAAAGGAATTTCATCGGTAACTTATAATCACTTAAATTTACCATACAAAGTAAGTTTTAGCAATGGTGGACAAATAAGTTATATCTATGATGCAGCTGGAACTCGTTTAAGTAAAAAAGTAGAGCCAAGTGGTGGTCTGGCAGTTACCACTGACTACTTAAGTGGATTCCAATATGAAAACGGAGAGTTCAAGACTTTTCCACATGCAGAAGGCTATGTGGAGCATAAGTATATAGATGTAGGTAACGGTTTTAGTATGATGAAATATGTTTACCACTACATTTACAAAGATCATTTAGGAAATAACCGCTTAGTTTATGCCGATTTAGATGGTGATGGAACAATAAATCCTGCAACAGAAATTGTAGAAGAGAATAATTATTATCCATTTGGGTTAAAGCACAAAGGATACAATGAATTACCAGGAAAAGGATATAAATATAAGTACGCAGGTAAAGAATTAAATGATGAATTAGGATTAGATTTATATGATTTTGGCGCACGTAATTACGATCCAGCTTTAGGACGTTGGTTGAATGTGGATCCGCTGGCGGAGCAGTATTGGAATATAACTCCATATGGATACGCTTTAAATAATCCTATTTATTTTATTGATCCCGATGGAATGCAAGTATTAGACCCAGATGAGATTGTAAAAAAACAAAAGGAAAAACTAAGTAGTGATATAGCGTCTGTTCGAGGAATGATGAAGGATCGTCAGATTGATGCGGAAATTGGAAATAAATTTATAACTTTTTTGCAGGGTGTTCAAAATGAAATAAAAGCATTAGAAGATTCTGAACAAGTTTATAATGTATTTTATGATAAAACCAATAAAGGAAATTCTGGGTATGTAAATTATAATTTTGGTACAAATGCAGTAGATATTGGTATGGGAACAACTGCTTCATATTCAGTTATAGGTCATGAGCTAATGCATGGATTTCAGTTTGAAACAGGTGAAATTTCGTTAAGAAGAGATGATCAGTCAACTCTATACGATATAGGAGATGAAACTGCAGGATATAATCGACAATATATATTAGAAGGAGGTATAAAACAATTTAATCCAGCTGCACCACCATATTACATGGACTCTGATATTATTGATTTTGGAAAAAAGCAAAATCCACAAATTTATCAAGGAATGCATCAATCATCCTTAAACTTATCTTCAAAAGATGGAAAAGATATGAGAAAAGCAACAATTGAAGCTGGTAAAAATGGAACTACAGTTCCTGAAGTATATATTGGGTGGGAAAAAGATTACAATAAGGGTGTTAAAAAAAGGAGATAATGAAATTAAGTATATATTTAATATTAGTTTATATTATATTTGGGTCAATGACCATTGATAACGGTTTATATGTTTACAGAGCAAGTCATTTTTATGAGAGTATTGAATTAAACAACAATGAGTTTACATATAAATCAAACTTTCACTTTTCAAGTTATGAAACTAAAGGGACTTACAAGATATCTAATGATAGTTTAATTCTTAATAGTTTTCAAAATAATGATATTTTTGATGTAGATGAAAAAAGGAACAGTAAAAAGAACAAATTGTTTTTTAAAGTTAGCAGGTATGATAAAACTTTTTTCTCTTATGACTTACATTTGATATTAGATGATAATAAAGAAATTGTCCTAAAAGATAAGTGGGATACTACAAAAATTAAGAAGTGTGATATCAAAGCGTTTTATATAACAAATAAGAATAGTTTTATATCTCCAACTTATAAAATTAAAGATGAGAGTAGTAATGTTTTTACTATTAAGTTTTCAGGTAGGAGAGTATTTATAAACGAAGTGTGGTTGATAAAAGGTAATAGTTTAATCCCTCGATCGCAAAATGGTATTATCCAAAGTTACTCATTAGAAAAGCAACTTGTAACTAACAACTAAAAACAAATCCCCCTACTTGGATAATACCATAGTTAGGGGGATCTTTTTTAAAACACCTTACTGTTGTTATACATTTAATAGTTTCGACTTTTATAAGGACGCAGTAAGTAAGTGTGTTTTACAAAGATAAAGTACACCAAAGTAACTTTTACAAACAACACCAACAACAAACTTTTTAAAACCAACATAAAACGTACAACCCTAACATACTATAAATGTGGGTGTTTGTACGTTTTTTTTATGAGACTCTCTTAAAAATTTGCAATAAAACTTGACTTTTTATGTAATGGTGAGAGCATGTTTATAGTAAAGGTAGCCCCCATCAATTATTAATTGGTGCTATACCCCGCCCTTCGGTCGTCACGTTTTCTTGTAGACAGTTTAATACCAGCCTTTTTAGTACAGAAATACTTCAACTACTTTACATTAAATTAAAAGTTCAATTCATCTTAACCCAATTGAAACAATCTCAACATGCGGAAGCAACTCTACCATGTTAACATTGGTTTAGCTAGGTAATTAGCAGGTTTAAGGATAATTATTTCAGGTGCTTCATTGCGGTAGCTGTTGTATATATAGTAGCTGTTACAGATGGAGCAACTGCTATAGTACAAAATTGCTGTTAGTGTTTCAAATTGTTGTAGCTACAGTAGGTTATAATAAGTAACTATATAAAAAATTCAATCAACGTTATACTATTTTCAGTATTGGTGGGTAATTTAGATTTCTGTACAGTGTAAAACCTACTAAAATCCTTTCTAAATTAACAATTACCACTATTAAATAAACTTCAAGTACAATAATAACCTTTTAAGAATTGTAGGTATAACAACCTGTAAAACCCTAAAAAATTCTTTCCGATTCTTAGCTTACGCCAAGAATCGGATTTATATATTCTTTAATTAACATTAAACAATCTAAAATCAAGAAATTATGCAGTTACAAAAAGCACAAAGACATCAAGTAAAATTAAGAATTGGACTATCGGGTCCGAGTGGATATGGTAAAACGTATTCAGCTTTACTATTAGCCTATGGTATCATAGAAGATTGGAGTAAAATAGCCATCATTGACACCGAAAACAACAGTGCGAGTTTATACTCTCACTTAGGAGATTTTAACGTATTAGCACTACAAGAACCATTTGCACCTGAACGTTACATCGAAGCTATTAAAGTCTGTGAAAACGCAGATATGGAGGTTATTATTGTTGATAGTATCAGCCACGAGTGGCAAGGTAAGGGCGGTTGTTTGGAAATCCATGAAATGTTGGGTGGTAGATTTAATGATTGGGCAAAAGTTACCCCAAGACACAATGCTTTCTTAGATGCTATTATACAATCTAAATGCCATGTGATTACTACTTCACGAAGAAAGGTTGATTATAGCATCGATCAAGATTCTAATGGTAAAACCAAAGTATCTAAAGTTGGTATGAAAGAAATTACTCGTGAGGGTTATGAGTATGAATTAACCGTAAACTTTGAATTTCTGAACGACAGAAACCTTGTAAATGCTTCAAAAGACCGTACAGGCTTATTTGCAGGAAAACCAGAGTTTGTTATTAATTCAAGTACAGGTAAAAAGCTATCCGATTGGTGCAAACAGGGTAAATCATTAGATCAAATCAAACTAGAGATTTATCAAGCTACCAACGAAGAAGACCTAAAACAACTGTACAACAAGTACATCGACCAACGTAAAGACATTTACGAGGACATTCTAAAGCGTAAATCAGAATTAGAATTTACACCAAATCAAATCATTTCAGACAACATTATTAACATCTAAAACAAAATTATTATGGAATTACTAACATTACCACAGAACCCGACTATTGAAATTATTGAAGATTCAAAAATCGAAAACTCGTCAAAAACAAGATTTATAGAGGCTAACACGTTACAGGTTAGCCTTTCGCATTTAAAAGAGGATTGTATCATTCCTGTATTTGCAAAAGATAATGAAACTACAATTAGTCATTACGAATTCATTACAACCGTAGAAGAAGCTTTGCAAGAAATATTGGGGCATAATGCACAGTTAAAGCTTGATATACGTGTTTCTCACATCATTAAAGGTAGAATACCGACTGCAATTGGTAAACCTGCAAAGGAGCTGTTAGAGCACGAGAAAACCATCTATTATGAGCGCATGGCGTTTGTTATTGAAATTCCCGAGATTTATGAAATTATCAATGGTAATCGTATTAACCTGTGTGTAGGTGGTGTTCGTGCCTATAATCAAGAAAATCTTTTCAGTAAGAAATCCATTGAGAAGTTTAAAGTCTTTGTAGGTTACCAAAATACAGTATGTACTAACTTATGTATTGCTACTGATGGTTTAAAAGCCGATTTACGTGTAGGTTCAACTATGGAATTGAAACAAAAAGTATATGAACTATTTCATTCTTATGATAGACAATCTCATGTAAATACCATGCGAAATATGTTGAATTACAGTATTAACGAACAAGAATTTGCTCATTTAGTAGGTAAAATGAAAATGTACAATTACCAATCAAAAGAAGCTAGAAAACAACTATTTCCTATTTCAATTACAGATACACAGATTAATTCTATTATTAAAGATTATCACACAGATATAGATTTTATGAAAGCTGATGATGGTACAATTAACTTCTGGAATTTATACAACTTGTTTACCGAAGCGAACAAAAGCACTTACATAGATGTAAACTTTGAACGGAACGCCAATGCATACGAGTTTGTACAATACCTAACCAATTTCAAACAAAATAATGCGAAGTGTTGGTATCTCTCATAAATAAATAGCTTTTACTTGAAAACGGTCCAATGAGTAATTATGATAAATTATTAAAACAAATAGAACTTACAAGGTCGGATGAGTTATATGTGATTGATTATAAAGGGTGTTTAAATAAGTTTAAATGCCCTTTTATTGTACAAGCAACCGAAACTGTTGGAAGTGTTGAAGAAGGCTGTAAATACGAGGTTTTAAGCGTTAAAATCTCTATTAGATTAGAAACTGTTTACCAAATAAACAACAGTTACTATCTGTACAAATCCTTTGAAATATTATAAGTAAACAACCTGTTATGCTGTATTTTGATGCAAAACTTTTGAGACGGTTACAGGTCAAACAAATAACCACTGAAAACGTTTAACAATTACAAGACTGAAGTTCTATAGGCTTCAGTCTTATTTTTGTGCGAATCTAGTCAACTTTTTTTACAAAAATTGAAAAGGGGGTATATTTAACTTTAAAAAGTGTTACATTTGCATATAATTTAAAAAATTAATAAATTAAATAAAATAATTAACAAAAAATTAGGAATTGTCATTTATTTTTATTATCTTTGCGAAAGATTTATCACTTCGATAATACTAAAGTATTGGCAGTTACGTTTGAAGTTTGAAGGGATGATGGTTTTATTAAAGGAAGAAGGGAAACTTTACCGCTACCATAAAATAGTTATATTTGCTTATAACTAATTTTTATGAAACCCTTTTTTATTGATTACTTTACAAACGAACAATCATTTATTGAACTGCAAATAGACTTTCTAAAAGAAGATTTTCGTTATCAAATGAATCCTGAATACTTTCCTAAATTTGAAAAAATTCTTATAAAAGAAGAATTTTCAATAGAAGATCAAGTACCATTACCTCATAAAGAAGACCCCAACGGTTTTTCATATGATTTACAAAAAAGATTTTTCTACAAAGATTTTCTACCCTCAATTATAAAAAAATTAAGTTCAAATTTTTTAGAAGATTTTTATAATTACATAAGAGAAGATTTATTAGAAAGTCAAAAGGAAAGGCATAAATTTTTAAATGAACAAAAGAAATTTATAGCCAATATATTTGACAATATTAATCAATTCGATTTCATTGAATTTAGTTTGTTTACTGAATTGAAATCGCAGCTATTACAAATTGAAATTGCAGTTAGCTCACCAACGCTATATAATGATAAATATTTAAAAAATGATAAGCTTGCACTTCACAGTTGGAACGAAACAGATTTAGTAACATTTTTCCATTTTTTAAGGACTCACAAAGTAATAGATTTTATATCTGATGGAGAATTAGGTCGTTTTCTAGAACGTAACTTTTGTGTTGAAAATGATGATGGAGAAGTTTTGTCGTTAGATAGTTTAAATAAAAGATTAAATGACCTAAAAAATACAAATAAGCTAAATGACAGATCTGAAAAGAGATTAAGTGATTTATTTAAAAAAATTTCAAAATATTAACCATTGAATTTCCTCTATAAAACAGAGGAAATTTTTTTTGCCGTCACCAGAGCAATCTACAATGTTCACCTTTGTCATGTGATTAAATAAGGCCTTATCACAATCACAAAAATTTATTAATGATATAATTTTTGAAATCATGACAAACAGTCAACAAAAATTGCTTTTTGAAGCAATATTTAAAATAGAAGGTGATAAAGTAGAAGTACAACAAATGGGATTAATTCATTTATTGGAAGAAATGGGTTATGGTATTTGTAGAGATGAGCAAAGTCCTTACAACAATCATCTAATTTATAAACGTAATAATGTTATTGAAGTGTTTAATGAGAAGAATCTTGCATACAAGTTAGTTTCGTTAATGAAAGCCCATGAATTAGATAGAAAGCTGATTGAGAAGTTTTTGAGAGGTAGTATGGGCTATTTATCATCAAACAAGTTACAATTCCTTAAAACAATTGAACTTGATATATTAAGAGATACTCGTGATACGACCTACATTCCATTTATGAACAAGTTGATAAAAATTACACGTAATGGATATGAGATAATTAAATATAAAGATATTGAAGGTTCAATTTTATCAGACACCAGAATTAAAAAAACATTTGTAAAACCTCAAACAAGTGATGGTTGTAACTTCAAAGAATTCTGTAAAATGGTTACAGGGAATAATGAAGATAGATTTAATTCTTTAAAATCAATTTTAGGTTATCTTTTACATACTAATAAAGAAGCACAAGAAAATAAAATTGTACTACTTTATGATGCTGAAACAGGTACAAAAACAACTGCAAATGGTGGTACGGGTAAAACTTTATTGATTAATGGAGCAATTAAACAATTACGTAATGTAACCATTATTGATGGCAAAAGATACAATAACGATAGACCTAATGTTTTTTTATATCAAAATGTAAATCTAGCTACTAACACCGTGCTTTTTGATGACGTCAACGATAAGTTCAAACTAGAGGATATTTTTTCAGTCTCAACGGGAGATTTTGAAGTTGAGAAAAAAGGTAAACAGTCTTTTATTTTAGATTATAAATACGCACCAAAATTTGTGGTTTCATCTAATAGAGAGGTTAAAATGATAAAAGGCGATTCATCTGAACGTAGAAAGATTGAATTAGTTTTAGACAACGTATTTAGTGCAAGTTATTCTCCCAAAGATCATTTTAATGAAATTTTCTTTTCTGATGATTGGAATGATGAAGCTTTCAATAAATTCTTTCTTTTTATGATAGAATGTAATGCTTACTATCATCAACATGGTTTAATAGAGTGTATAAATCAAGATATTCTCAATTCTAGATTAAGAGGATTAATAGGTAGTAAAATGTATGATGCAATAGAAGCAATTGTGGAAAATAGCAACGGAATTTGGAATATAAAGAAAGAAGCTGTCGAAGTTTATAATGATCAGTTAGATTTACCTATATCTTCGATTGCATTTACAAAAGACCTTAAAAAATATTGTCAATATAAAGGTTACAAATATGAAGAAAAAAATGCAGGTAGTGTTCTTAGATTTAAAATTACTGACCCTAACAAACCAATATCTAATGATATCACCAATGATGAAGAAGATCTAATTGAACAAAGTTTAGAGGAAGGAGGTTCTAATGAATAAAGTTTATAGAATTTGGAACATCTTTACTAAGGAATCTTATATTGGTTCAACTACACAAGAGATTGAATCAAGATTAAAAGACCACCTTCAAAAAAGTGTAAAAAATGTTGACAATAAATTTCATAAAGCCATTGAGGACTTCTGTCCTCAGGCTTTTAAAGTTGAATTATTAGATGAGGTTGAAACCACAGATGAATTAGCACAAAAGGAAATCCATTATATTGAAGCCTATAATACAATCAAAAATGGTTACAATTCAGATAGAGGTGGTGGATTTAGAAAAACAATTTATCAGTTTGAATTAAACAATCCTGAGCCAATAGCAACCTATACCACGTTAGAAGAAGCAGGTGATTCGGTAAATGCTTCACAGAAAACAATAAGCAATGCTTGTTTAGGTAGTTTAAAGTCAGCAAAAGGATTTTTGTGGTCTTACACTCCAGAATACCCAAAGGTTGAAGATAAACGTTCTAAAATAGTATATCAATATAATTTAGATGGTGTATTATTAGCTACTTTTAATTCAGCAAGAGAAGCGTCTAAAAAGTTAGGTATTGGTTTATCATCAATTACACGCTGTTGCAGAGGTGAACGTAAACAAACATCAGGTTATAAGTTTAGTTATTAAATAGAGCTCCTTCGGGAGCTTTTTTTTATTTGAGAATACTTATATTCTATCACAATTTCTTATATTGGATTTATAAAGATGTTATTTGTATTTTTATATCAAATATTTTGCATTAAAACTATGCTAGAAAATAAAAATTACTTAAGAAAATTAATGTTAACAGTAACCGAACTTTTAGTCGGGCAAAAAGAAACTGAAATTGTAAATATTTTAAATGATTCCGAAATATCTTGTGAAGAAGTACATTATGATAATTGGAATGGAGGCACGACTTATTATTCCATTAACATTATTACTAATGTTGAACAATTTATTAAGATTCTACCAATACAAGATGTCATTGAAGATAAAATTAAGCAGAATTTAGAATTAATTTTAAGAACTCTAGAAAATGAAAAAATAAGTAGTATTTGTATTATTCCCCAATCAACCCAACAAATCCAATGGGATAAAATAATCAATCTCTATAGTAAGGATGAATTTGTTTCTGAAATAAATTATCTTAAAGATATTATGATAGCTGTGGCAACGGGATCGAAAATGATTCAAGACGTTAACAATGAATATCAAAAAAAGTATTTAAAATTTAATGAAGCAATGAGAAGTCTTGGTCTTGAGAATCCAAATCCATATTCTGAATTATGGCAGTGGTATGGAAAATGGAGTTCAGGAGAACTTCCTCAATACAAAGATAGAAGAACGTTTATAGGAAAGATGTTTGAAAAATTACTTAAGTTGACAATGGAAAGTCAACAATCAGAACTACTAAACATTTCAGTTAATCTAAATGGTTGGGACAGAATTGAGCGTTCTGTAAGGGAAATCAAATTTAGAATATCACAGGCTCAGGTAGAAGAACAATTTCAAGCTGTTGGTCTTTTATGTAGAGATACTATTATTTCATTAGCACAGGAAGTTTATAATCCTGAAAAACATAAAATCCTTGATAACATTGATGTAAGTAGAACAGATGCTAAGAGAATGCTTGATGCATATTTTTCAAGTGAAATTCCAGGGAAAACAAATGAAAATTTAAGAAGATATGCTCGTTCTTCAAACGATTTGGCAAATGACTTAACACATAGAAGGACAGCAACTGTCAAGGAAGCTTCAATTTGTGTTTCTGCCACAATTTCTTTAGTAAATCTTATAGGAATTCTGGAAAATAGACAAATGTAAAGTATACACTATCAAGTTAAAAATGACTGGATAAAGAATTAGTAATTAAGTAATAATTTAAAAACTCTTAAATATAGAATGATATGAAACCTTTAATTCTAGAATACACAGAAACTTCTAAAGACGAAAATTTTGATTTCTCAAAAATTGAATATGATTCAAGATTAAATCTAACAGTCGAAAAAGAAACAGGTTTTCCTGCAATAGAATACTTGAATATGTCAACTGAAACTCATACTAGAACATATAATGAAACTTCTGATAGTGATAGCGATATGAATATAATGATGGGAACATTAACAAAAACATCATATCAACTTGAAGGAACGGATGATGATAGAAGCTTTAATACTATCAAATCTATTATGGGAACAACAACTATGACATTAGTAACGCAAGAAGCATCAGACAGCGATAGATAATGATTTTAATTATAACTCATAAAGAAGATTATACAAGTGATTTTATTATAAACAAATTAAATCAGAAGAATATTGAATATAAGAGATTGAATTGTGAAGATATTATTCACAACATCTTTTCCGTTGATGAGAATTTAAATTTTAAAATTGATGGAGAAACAAATTTCAGTTCAGTATGGTTTAGAAGAACAAAGTTACCTGAACTTGAAAATCAAAACTTAAATCAAAAAATCTATTTGCTAAACGAATATGAGGCTTTACTAAAAAATCTATTTTGTACAATTCAAGCTAAATGGCTAAGTGACCCGTTTAGCATATATCACGCAGAAAATAAATTGATTCAATTAAAAATCGCTAAAGAAATAGGTTTTAAAATTCCTGATACATTAGTTACTAATTCCAAAGATGATTTAAAAGCTTTCTATATCAAAAATGCAAAGAATGTAATTATAAAGCCTCTTTCCCAATCTAAAATTAATAATAACAATGAAACTGAATTTATTTTTACTAATGTTTTGAAAGAAGAACATATTCAGAAAATTGAAGAATATGATCTAACACCATGTATTTTTCAAGAAAAAATTGATAAAAATATTGAGTTACGAGTAACAGTTGTGGGGGATAAAGTCTTCTCAGCTGGAGTTAACTCGCAAATTTCGGAATACACAAAAATAGATTGGAGAAAAGAGAAATTAGTATTCTTTAAGGAAAATATACCAGAAGAAGTTAAAGAAAAATGTATTTTGTTGGTTAGAAAGTTAAATTTAAAATTTGGAGCAATTGATCTAATAAAAGACAATAACGGCAATTATATCTTTTTAGAAATTAATCCAAACGGACAATGGGCTTGGATTGAAAATGAAACTGGGTTAAAAATATCAGATGCAATAATCAATGAATTAATATGATTACTAAATTTAAAAATTTTATGAGAAGCTTGGGTGTAATTACTATAAATGAACATATAGAGCCTTTCACCTATAATATAGCAGATTATGATTTAAAGAATGATTTAGATTCTGAAAAGATAGTAGAACATAAAAACTTTTTAAAATCTGTTTTGGAAGATGAAAACAATAGATTGGGGTTTATAGAAAATAAAACCTCTCAAATCATTTCTCAAACAAGTATTGTCTTTTCTCTAGTAGGCTTATTTGTTCCTATAATAATGGAAAGGTTTGAGGATTCAACAATTTATCTTAAAATTTCGATAATAATTCTATTGCTAATAACATTTACATTTTACCTATTATCAATAACTAATGCTCTCAAAAATTTTAATGTAAAAAAATTTCAATATCCGTATACAAATCCAGCAAATGTTTTAGATTTTAAAAAAAGATCTATTGTAGAATTTAATTCTGAACTTGTAAGAGATTATTTATATAGTATTAATAAAAGTATTAAAATAAACAATGAGAAAGCAACCAATTTACTTCATGCATATAAAGCATTTAAATATGGTAATTTTTCTACTGGAGTAATTGTAATGTTTGTATGCTCAATGTTGTTATTTACAAAAAAAGAAGAATCGTTTTTTAATATAAAAGAACCTATAGAAATTAAAAATTTAGATTCTTTGCTTAAAAATAGTAAGCCCATTATAATTATTCAAAAAAGTGATACAATAGAAAAAGTAAATAATAATATTGCTAGTACAAAAAATTCTAGAAAGTAGTTAATATGAATTGGTATATTAAATTAACACTTTCATATTTGTTATTAGGAGATTAACAATAAAGTTTCTAATATTGTAAATATGTTAAATAATTCCTTATGGCATATATAACAAAAGCTGTATATAACAAGCTTACTAATAGTAGGGGAACACAAAAAGTAGAAGTGCCACCAGATTTATACAATGAAATTATTTATCATTTTGGAGTTGATCGGGTTTTATCCTCGCATGAGTTTAATATGCTAGGAGAACATATTAAAATATTACAAGGACTTACTGCAACAAGTATTGAAACAAAATATTTACACCCAAAAAAAGATATGCTTTTATATGTATTTGAACACCCCGGAGCATACAAATATCATTTATTTGAAAATTGTAAATACCTAAATAATGATTTTAATAATTACAAAATACCAGACGAAGTTAGCGATAGGGGGATAGAATTAGTAAATGAATATAGGAATTGGTTTATAAAAAACGAATTTGATAAAGTTGAAGGGAGTGAAAGAGTTGCCAAAATAACCTTTAAATACAATACATCTTTCGCACCTCTACATAAATTGCCTCGATTAAGTGGAGATTATAAGCTTATAATTAACATAAAAAATAGTACCTATGAAATTTCTAAACAGTTTTATAGCTTAATGAATGTTCAAGATAAAATTAGAAAATTTGTAAAAGATTATAGAACAAATTTTAATAATAGAACAATTTTTAATTTAATGGAATTCAGTTATTATGAAAATGATCCAAAATATATTATTGAGCAAAAGGTTAGTGAACTTACAAGTGATGTTTTTATAAAAAACTATGGTTACGAAAAACTAATGAATGACTTTAGAAAAGCAAATCAAATCAAATATTTAATCATGAAGGAACTTAAATTATTTATAAACTTCCGTTGTGGTTTTGTATCTAATAATTTCTCAAAAGATGTTTTAGAAAGTTGTGGTTTGGTTTGTTGTAAAGCTTGTTTAGACAGGTTTGAAAATCCGATTTAAGGAATTTATCGTAATAAATAAACTTTCTAAAAGACAAAATATAGATTATGAATCAAATTGAATTTAAAGAAAATAAACTACTATCAAGAGCAAAGAAAAGTCCTTTATTAGGAAGAATGCTATTATATCTGATAACTATTTTATCAATTGTATCACCATTAAGTGGTTGTTCTTCATTGAGTAAAATTAATGGTGAAACAACTAATGTTGAAGTTAAATTGGGCAATATAGATGATTTTGTAAAATACGAAAAAAGTGTAAATTCCGAAGACATAACTAGAAATTATTTTGTAGATGTAAGTGAAGGAATATATCCATTTATAAAAAATCATAAATTTGAAATTCCAAAAGAATATAAATCGAATCCTCAACAAAATATTGTTTTAACAAAATGCTATTATTATAACAGTCAAGGTGAGGTTAAACTGATATATTATCAATGGAATGAAAAGAATAATTATGAGAAATCTAATGAAGTATTTGAAAAGATATTTTATGAAGTAAGAAGCAATATTACAAAGCAAATTGGTTCTCCTTCTGAAATTAATCTTGAAAGCAAAACGATTAATGATGATAGTACTTTTAGAGATGATATAAAATGGAATTCTTCACACAATGTTTATATGTTTAGATTTGGAGATAATGAAAATCGTCATAATGAAATAAATCTTGTTATCTATAAAGATTAAATATTTCGGATGGTAAATGTTGAATATATACGAGTAACAAATCTTGCAAAAAAAGTTGACAACCTTACTTTAAAATGATCTATATTTGTATGAAAGGCGTAATATTAGGATGCCTTCATATAATGATATTTCGTGAAACTAATAATATCAGTGGTAACCCTCCCTGGTTCGAGCCCAGGTGGGACCACAAGTTGAAAAGCCCCGATATACAATGTGTATTGGGGCTTTGTCGTTTAATAAAGTTATTTTTTTATACATTTGTTTAAGGCAAACGAGGTTTTTAAGGTAGTTTTGCAACTTTTTTGCAACCTTGAAAATGTAAAATATGACAATTGAAATAAAATTAGCGAAAGAAAATAAAGACCTTGTTTCAAGAAATCGCATAATTGCCAATTAATGATGTAACGACTGTGATCATCTAAAATCGTGTTAAAAAATAATACCAATCCTAGCAAATGATCTTGAAATAAGTAGAATCTGTGTGCTAGATTTGATGATCAAATTATGTTTTATCTTTAAATTCCTTGTTCATCTGTAATTTTAAAAGCCTATTCTCTTGATAATAATTCAAGATATTCTAAAGCTAATTCAACAACAAGATGTTTTTGAGTATTTGCAATACTGCTTCATTAGCGATTTGTTAACCGTTGTTTTGATTTTAAGCCATCAAATTCTTTTTCAAGATAACTTTCCATTTATAAAATGTATTGCAAGAAGTTCCGTTTTCTTTTAAGGTGTGCTTTACATTAATTCACTGTCTATAACTAGCTATATTATCTCGAGTTTTTCAGAAGTAGTTAATTTCATATATTGCTTGAATTGCTCTGATAACCTAACATATCTAAATTTTTTTTATAATATCGAAGCGTAAACTAAAGTCAGCAACCATCTCTTTTAATCAAGCATTTTCTTTCTCTAATTCTAATATTTCACCATAGGTAACTTAACAAGTTAAATAACCAGATATGCGTTTTTTAACTGTTTCAAGGAATTATTTACTCCACTTGTAAAATTGAGATTGATTAATATTGTGTTTTCTACATAACTTTGCTATAGAAATCTCAGCTCGTAGAGCTTCCATCACTATTAGATCTATTGTTCAGTATTAAAAATACGTTGTGTTTTATTAAGAATGTCTATTACAAAAGCTTTCTTTGGTATTTCTATAATTAAAATACCAACCTTTAAATGAAGTGACAGAAACAACAACAAAATTAAATATTCGTTATATTTTAAAGGAAATACATTAATTTATTGTATAATTTATTGGTTTTTTCATAATTCTTTGGAAAAGTAAGTTTCTTGAAAATTAAAATAATCAAAATAACTTTGGCTTAAATCAAAATAAGTTGTTAATTTTGTTCGCAATTACGCATTTATAGTTTTTAAAAATTATTGTAACAGGCGATTGATTGGTACTCTTTGTTTGAAGCAAAAATTAGACTAAGACTATAAGTGTTCTTTATACATTTTTTTAGTTCTAATTTTTTGTACTTATGAAAAAAATTACATTAGTAGCTGCCTTATTAGGTTCAGCTTATTTTGCCAATGCACAAGTAGGTATTGGCACAACAACACCTGTAACGTCATCTTATTTAGATGTAACTGCTAAAGACAAAGGGGTTTTAATTCCTCGTGTTTCTTTAACTTCTACTTTAATTTTTGATCCTATTAAAGGAACTGAAACCGAAAGTTTACTAGTTTACAATACAGCAACTGCTGGTAGTGGTGCAACTGCTGTAACTCCAGGGTTTTACTATTGGGTTGTAGAAAAAGGTACTGTTGCTGCACATTGGGAACGTATTGCAAATGCTACTGATTTAGCTAATGTTGTAAGTACAATTGATAGCAATGTTGATAAAATTAAAGATTTACTAGACACTGCTTTTCCTTCTAATAATTTAGGTGAAGAAAATGTTAATGGAGGTGTACAAGGCGATGGTGCAAATTCTGGTGGCGGAATGGTATATACACCTGCAATTACAGATGGTTTAGGTAATATTACAACTCCTTCAAAGATTGAGTATGTTTATTATGATGCTTCTGCAAACAACGGGCAAGGCGGTTATGTAAAACAAGATATCACAAATGATATTTTAGACTTAATCTCTGCTCAAGAATCAAAAACAATATTGGTAAAATCAACTGATGGTACCCAACAATACTATGTTTCAGAAGCATACTTAGTTGCAAATAACGGTGTATTACCAACTCAAGCAGTTGTTGATGCATGGGGAACAGCTCCTGCTACAGGTGTGTTTTTAATTGATGTTGTAGGTGGCGTTATCAACAATATCGAACAAATTTTTACTTCTACCCCAACAAATCCAATTACTATTGTTGAAGGTAGTGTTACGCACACCTTTAATACAGTTCAAGAATACATAGAATATATTTCTACGAATTCTAATTTAGCTCAAGGAACTGTTACTGCTGTTGTGGATGCTACTTCTGGTGATGTAACTTTTAGTATTGCAAACGGAGACGGAACTTCTACAGTTGTTCCTGCTGCTGCTTTTGATACTATTGTAAAAGCAAACGAAACAAATACTGTTTTTACTGCTGTACATGATGCTAAAGGAAATATCATCAGCTACAAATATTTCAGTGAAAGTGATATTCAAGCTCTAATTGCAGCAGGATCTATTACAAGTCCAGCAGATATTACACCAACAAATGCAGGAGGTTTAACAGGCGGTACAGCAATGAATATTCCTGCAGCAGTAGCTAACAACTTTGAAACCATTTTAAATCAATCTACAACATATAATGGAAATACAGTTACGGTTCAAGAAATTATTGAACAATTGGCGGGTAATACAGAAGGTGTAATGACATTTGTTCCGGGTACAGGCACAACAACAGCAGAGCAATTAGCTTCATCGTCTTTCACTTATGTTGATGCTTCTGGAAATACACAAACCATTACTTTTGATGCTTTAGTAAAGGCAAACGAAACAGTTACTACTTTAGAAAGAGAACAAACAGGAACTGCAGCAGCAGGCGATGTTAAAGTAACATACGATTATTTAAACGAAGCAAATGCAACATCTACTATTGATGTTCAAGCTGATTTAAAATCAATCATCGAAGGAAATTCTGAGATTAAAAATGCCATTAGCAACATCTTAAATGCAGGTGGTAACGTTTATTTTGGTAACCATGATAACAACACTACAACTGCAGATGTGTTGTACACAGAAACAATTGCGGCAGATGGTACAGTTACCAAAACACCAATTGATATTGCAAGTACTTTAATCAACAATACTACTTTAACAGGTGGTGCTGGCGATACAATTATTCAACAAAACATCAATAACCTAAAAAATAACTTAGGAGACACAATTAATGCAGGTGGCTCTACATCAGTATTTACAGGTGATACTTATGTTGATGGTGCTACAACATATTATATTTACAAAGGCGAATTTACCACTACAGTAACGGGAACAACGGCTAATACTTCAGGGGTAACGTTAGACAAAGATGCAGCGCAAATTTTATCTACAACTTTAAGATACGGAACGGGTATGACAGCATCTATAACCAATTTAACTTTAAGCGGTCAAGCGTTAGGTTTTAAAATTGGGGTAGGCAATATGTACAATGTTTTAAGTGAAAGCGATATTACTGCAAAGGTTATTATTGAGTTTGCTTCAACTGTTAAACCAGCCGGACTTTAATATATAAAAGTGTAAACCATCTTTTGGTTTACACTTCATTTTTAATAGATAAGCATCATGAAAAAAATATATATATCAGTAGCTTTATTAGCAGCTGCTTATGCGCAAGCGCAAGTAGGTTTTGGTACTTCAACTCCACATAAATCTGCCCAAATAGATATTGATTCTAACAATAAAGGTTTATTAATGCCACGTGTAGAATTAGTTTCTTTAACAAACGGTGTTACTCCAATCAACACTCCTGCTGATGGTTTGTTGGTATACAATACTAAAGTTGATACTACAGAGAAATTAGAAAAAGGTTTTTACGTGTGGGAAGGTACCACTTGGAAACGTTTTGCTACTCAAAATGAAGTAGAAGCGGTAAGTTATTGGAAAGCACAAGCTACAAATACTACAGGAGGAAGCGCAGGAAGAAACGCTTCAGGAGCCTCAACAGGCGGTGTACAACCTTTTAATACCAATACACCTGTTGATGTTGATATTTACCAAAAAGGTAGAGTTGGGATAGGTTATGAATCATCTTATAATATTGATTTTGAGGTTAACAAAACACAGAAGCAATTAGAAGTAGGTGGTGATTTTAGAACCTCTCATCATTATATTAATACAACTGATGCTACCCAAAACAGCTACTTTGGATTTGAAACAAATAGTATTGCTTTACCATCATCGTATGCAGTTCGTGGCAATATTTTATATAATGCAGAAACCAAAAATCTTGAAGATTACAGCTACTTTGATCGTGTTTATGACGGAAGTATGCTCCTTCAAAGTAAAGACGAGTTGATGTATTTGGCAAGAACGGGAGTTGAAACAAATGCAGCAGGTGCTAAAGCACATGAAATACAAAATTCAGCTACGGGTTCTAGTGAATTTATAAGTCATTATGGAACTACAGTTTCAAAACAAGTAGTTTCAGAATTTAATTTATCCGAATTCGTTGTTTTTGATAGAAAAAAATCTGATGTAAAATTTGGCTTAGATTTTAATAGAGGTAATTTTTTCATTGGTGATAATGACGGAACTGGCGGCTATTATTTCCCAAATAGAACAGGAACAAATAAACAGATTTTACAGTTAAATGCAGCTCAAAAATCTTTAGAGTGGAAAAACCCATTGGATATCCTTACTCCAGGTTCTGCCAACCAAGTTTTAGTAACAAACCCAACAGGAAATGGTGTTACTTGGGTTGATCAATCAACTATTGTACCTACAACAACTGTTTCAAATGCTTTATCGGGTAGTAGTTTAACAACAACTGTAAACGGAGTTGATGCAACGCCATTAGATTTAGGTCCAATGATTCAAGCAGCGCAAAACACTTCTTCAGTGGTTGAGGGCGTTACAACTTCTGTCTCATCTACTAAAACAGGCAATAATACAGCATATACTGTTGAGGTAAAGGATGAAGCTATTACTACAGAAAAATTAGCTGATAACGCGGTAACCTCTGATAAAATTGTTGATGGCACAATTGCAACTGCTGATTTAGCTAATGGAGCCGTAACTGCAGAAAAATTAAAAGCAGATGCTTCAGATGCAGGTAAAGTAGGTGTTGTACAATCAAACGGAACAGTTGTTTATCAAAACATTTCAGCTACAAATGTTACAGGAGTTGATTTAACAGCTGCAGATGGGGCTACAGCAACTATTGAAGTTGCTAGCGGAGGTACAGCTGCTGTTTTAATACCAACAAGTTTACGTGTAAAAGCCGAATCTATTACATCTGCTCAAATTAAAGATGGATCTATCACAGGAGCAGACATTGCTGATAAAACCATTACAGGTGATAAGTTAGATGCGGGTACTGGTAATGAAGGTAAAGTGCCTGTTGCAAATGCCGATGGAACGGTTACGTATCAAAACATTTCATCAGCAAATGTTGATGGAAAAAATTTAACAGCCGGCGATGGCTCTATTACTGTATCAAACGGTACAGGTGCAACATTAGTTGATGCAAATGTAAAAGTTACTACTGGCGGAATTTCGACTGATAAATTAGCAAACAATGCTATTACAACAGATAAGATTGCTGCAGGTGCTGTAGAGTCTTCTGATATAAAAGCGGGTGCTGTTACAAACGATAAATTAACAGCAGGTACAGGTACTGATGGCCGTGTAGGTATAGCAAATGCAGCTGGAAATGTAACCTATACCGATATAAATACGGTAGTACAAGGAGCTCAAAAATTAGAAACGGTTTCTGTGGGTAATGGAATTACACTTACACCTACTACAAACGGAAACACAACAGATTTCAATGTGAAATTAAAACCTGGATCAACAGGACAAGTGTTGACTACACAAACAGGTACTTCAGGTGTTGAAACACAATGGAAAAATTTAGAAGATTTAGGTATTTCATCTACTCCAAAATTCTTCTACATGCCATCGGTTGTGTTGCCAACTATTCTAACAGACAGCCGTATCACAGCAAGTGGAAATTATACAGTTGCTGCAGGGGTGTTTACTGTTAAATTATATGAATTATTTAAAGGTCAGTTTACATCACCAATTAAATCAAGTAGCGCAACTTCAACTTTAGATGAGTTTGTAAAAGTAGCTACAAGTTACGATTATTTTGTAACCTATGCGGATGAGGCTGTATTTACAGACATCACATTAGATGCAAATGGAGTGTTAACTTACAAAGTAAATCCAAACGCTATTATAAAAACAGGTTCTTTCATGAATATTGTATTAAAGGTTAAGTAATTAACAACGGTTAATCATTTATAAATCTTTAAAATACTACAATATGAAATTTAATATAAAAAAACAATTTATTACCCTGCTTGGCTTGGTTGCGTTGCAACAAACTAATGCTCAGGTAATATTTAAAGAAGATTTTGGAACCGTTACAGGAACGGAGAGAAGATCTTCTCCATATGTGCCTCAAACAGGTAAGGATACAGGATTAAATAAATTTGATCACGGAACCGCTTTTTACAAATTTGCTCAATATTTTACAGGAACTGGTCTTTCAACTGGGCAAACACAATCAAATCAGGTTCACGATGGACATTATGCAATTTTAAAACCTTATGGCAATACTACATTGCCTAATTGGTTTCCTACAAATGTGTACGACCATACTATAGGTAATACAGGTGCAAAGAATGGAGGTTTAATGGTTGTAAATTGTGGCGGAACGTTTAATCAATACTACAGAAGGGCAGTGTCTTTGACTTCTGGTAAAACATATAAATTATCTATATGGATATTTAATATTGCAGCTGGAAACGGAGCACATAAGTTTAAAATGGAAGCTCAGAACATTTTAACAGAAACAGTTCTAGGCTCTTCAGGTGTTCAAACAGCTACTACAACAGGTAGTTGGGTACAATATTCTTTTAAATTCAAAGTGCCCGATAGCGCTTCTTGTAATTCGGATGTGGCCGTTTCTTTTAGAAATCAGTCAACAGTTACTTCAGGAAATGATATTTACATTGATGATATTTCTTTAGAAGAAATTCCCGACGAAAACCTTACACCAATTGATTGTAATAATGATCCTTCTACAATGGATAGTATCATTAAAGCAAATGATGATGCAATTACAACAACATTACTTGGTGGTACCTATTCTATTCTTACAAACGATTCGCAATCAAATGCAGTGGGTACAGTAGTGGTTAGCGGCACAGGTGTTAATGCTTCAATTGTTCCTGTGGGAACATGGCCAGTAGGGTATAGTATTGATGCAACAGGTAAATTAGTGGTTGCACCAGGTGCTGTCCCATTAACACAACCTTTACAGTATCAAATTACTAATTTATTGGGAGTATCATCTATTGCAAATATTACCATAACTTATGATTCTGGTACGCCTATTAAAGGAAATGCAGATGTATATAACTGGCAAACAGGCTCAGGAACAAAAACATATCCTAGTGTAATTATTAATGATAGTTATAATAATGGAGCTGCAGGGCAAGGATTTGTTCTTACCGGAACTGGTAAAAACACAACCATTTCTCAAAAAGGAACATGGCCTACTGGTATTACATTAGATCCTAACACAGGTGTAATTACTGCTACATCGAATGCTTCAAAACCAACAACACCAATTTATTACACTATTTGTAATATGGCGGGCGTATGTGAAGATGTTGCAGTAACATTTTTAGGAGTCGAAGGGGTTTTTAATCCTGGTACTATTTCATTATCAACACCTATAGTGTGTTTTGATGGTTCGGCAACAGTAACAAGTACAAGTAAAGCTAATTCTGGACCGTTAGATCTTTATGCGTATTCTTATGATTGGCAATTTAGCTATAATAATGGAGTAACATGGACAAATGTTGGAGATGCTGCAGAAGGAAGTGACGGATCTACGGGGGATTTTGGTGAGTTTAATGTAGATGGTAGTAATAGTATCACAGTAGGTAGTTTAAAAAAGCCTATTTTAATTCGTAGAAAAGCGAAACGTTGGTCTATTCCCCAAGTAAATGCTTTCACAGCTCCTGTGTTAATAACTCCGCAAACCGAGAATATAATTATTTTTCCAAATAATATCAATGCGTTTACAGTAGAACAAGGCGGTAGTTTTACATTTCCTACATTCACATCAACTCATGCGTCAACATATACAATTACCGATACAAGTGGAAATACAGTTGCCAATACACTAACAAATCTGCAAAAAGGTGAATACTACTTCACAATAAAAGCAACTACAACATCTGGTGTAACAGGCTGTGTAAGTTATGCAACTATTCAATTGATTGTTTATGATTTAGCAGATTGTAACATATCAGTTAAAAAACACTATGCTACCCATAAACAATCTTGGACATCTGGTTTATCTGGTGTGGCAAATCCTGAAAAGGCCGTAAATGGAGATCGTTCGCAATATGCAACTATTACTGGTGGTGTAGTAATTTTAGGTATTGGTACAGTAGGTATTGATTTGTATTTTACTAAACCTGATGGTACTTTATATACCGGAGCTGAATTAAAAGGTAAAAAAGTAACTGTAAAATTAGGTGAGCAATATTCGGGCTTAAAACTGGCTGGTGGTGTAACCATTGTAGGTCGTAAAATTAATAGTTTAAGCGATATATCTGGTACAGTTCCTCCATTAGCTAATGTGGGTAAGACATTTGGTGTAAAAGGTGGTGTGTTAGATTTGTTAAAAGGAGATAATGTGTTTGAATTTTCTTTTACACCAACAAATAACTCAGGGGCAACAATTGATTACAATGGTATTCGCGTTCAGTTAGGATCTTTATTAGGAGTAGCCGATTTAGCAACAGTGTTTCATGCGTTTGTTGAAGAAGAAATAACAGTTGATCCGTTAAACAACCCGTGCACAAATGGAGGAATAATTACGGTAACACCAGCTGCGTCTTTAGTGTATCCTACTACACAAAAAGGTCATACAGTTTCAAATAATCCAATTACCTTAAATCAGTTTGCCGAAGATGCAACTTGGGGTAATTATACTGAAGTTTTAAATGTTGCAACAGGTTTATCATCAGTTACATTTCCTTATTATGCCATTGATAATAATTACAATAGTTATGCAATTTTTAATACAACAGCTGGGGTTTTAAATAAGCAATTTTTAAATGCTCGTTTACGTCAAAAAGCACGTCCAGGTGATCAAGTTCAAATTACTTTAGGTACAGAAAATGTAAATGTTTTAAATTTAGGTCTTTTAAATCTAATTGATTATAAAATCAAATATTACTTAGGAGATACCAAAGTGGGTGAGCAAACCTTAGATCGTTTTAAAGTTCTTGATTTAGGTTTGTTAAATTTTAGTAACGAACAAAAAGTTGTAATATCTACCCCAATTACAGTTCCGTTTGATCGTGTTCAATTAGAACAATGGAATACAGTAAATGTAAATTTAGGAAACCAATTATATATTTATGATATTCGCGTAAATCCGCAAATGTTGTTTGAAGGACAGGTAGATACCAAAAATAAAGTAACACTTTGCGCTGCCGACTTCCTAGGCATTCAAAAAATGGATTTATGTACAACTTACGAAGTTTCATTTGCTAAAGTTATAGAATATGGAGATCAATTACGTGATGAAAAAGGAAAGTTAATGGTTGATGAACAAGGAAATCCTGTTTTAAGTATCAAGGCGGTAGCAGATATTACAAATTCACAATTAGCTTTTAGTCATTCTCAGAACAAGGTTGATTATTACGAAATCAATAAATTATACCCAGAGCACGGGAATGATTTGTTAGTGAAAATTCAAACAAAACGTCAAGGTTGTAGTTATGGCGATGCACAATATTTAAGAGTAAAACTTGAAAATTGTAACGATGCTATTGTGAATCCAGTAATCAAGTCGGGTGCTAAAAAGTAATTCAATAAGTATGAAAAGAAACGTGTTAAAATTAATAGCAGCTTTAGCTCTATTTATTGGTTATAATAGTTTTTCCCAAACCACGAACCACGGCAATTTAAAGGTAAGTTCAGGAACAGAAGTATCCACTTATTTTGATTTTGTCAACACCAAGGACGGGAATGTTTTAAACGATGGCTCAATGTACTTTTACGGCGATTACCAAAACCAAGGCTTGTTTAGTTACACAACCAACAGTCGTACGGGTTATGTAGTTTTCGAGGGTAAGAACAAAGCTATTCAAAGCATCTCGGGTAGTTCACCAAGTAGCTTTTACGATGTTTTGTTCAACAAAAGCGGAGGCGATTATGCCTTTCACTTAACCAACGATATCGCTACACAAGGCACAGTAAACCTGGCCGATGGTATCGTGTATATGGACAAAGCCAACGGCGGTGCCTTTGTATTCTTAAAAGGCGCAACCCATGTAAGCACCAGCGATAAAAGCCACGTAGACGGAGAAGTAACCAAAAAAGGTACCGATGCCTTTAAATATCCAATAGGCGATAAAGGCTACTACCGTTTTGCCAGCATTTCCGCACCAGCACAAGAAGCCGAAATCTATACAGGCGAGTATCTTTTAGAAGATTCCAACAACAAATACCCACACGCTAGTCGTACAGGGGTATTACAAGCTATAGACAACAAAGAATATTGGGTGATCAACCAAAGCGAAAAAAGCAACAATTCAGTAATTGTTAGCTTGTCTTATGACAAACGCACCACCCCGCAAGACTTTGTAAACAATGCAGAGCTTTTGCACGTAGTACGTTGGGACGAAAAACAAAAACTTTGGGTAGATGAAGGCGGCGTGGTTGATTTAGCCAATCAAACCGTAACCACCCCTGTAAAAGTAGAAGGCTTTGGTATTTTTACCTTAGGTACGGTTAAAAAACCATTACTTAACCCAGGCGATGTGGTTATTTACAACGGGGTAACCCCAGATGGCGATGGCATGAACGATTATTTCATCATTGATAACATCAACTACTTCCCAAACAACCACGTAAGCATTTACAACCGTTGGGGAAGAAAAGTGTATGAAACTCAAGGCTATGACAGCAAAGGCAATGTGTTTAAAGGCATGGCCGAAGGCGTAGACGTAGTAGGCAAAGGCGAAAAACTACCAACAGGTACCTACTATTACGTAGTAGAATACTTGTACGATAGAGATGGTCAAAGCCAATGGGTTAAAAAAGTAGGGTATTTACATTTAGAAAATAACGACTAAACCTAAAAAGCAATGAAAACAACAAAAATCATAGTGGCTTTATTAGCTTTAGTAAGCCTTACAGCCACCGCGCAACAAGACCCACAGTACACCAATTATATGTACAACACCATTAACATCAACCCCGCGTATGCAGGTAGCCGTGGATCGTTAAGCATCTTTGGATTACACCGCAGCCAATGGGTAGGTATTGATGGCGCACCAACAACGAATTCGTTTTCAGTAAACACACCACTGGGCGATAACAAAGTAGGATTAGGAGTAAGTTTTGTAAACGATGCCTTAGGTGTAATGGATGAAAACACCATTAGCGTAGATTTCTCGTACACCTTAGATCTAAACAACCAAGGCAGCAAATTAAGCTTTGGATTAAAAGGATCGGCAAATTTACTAAGCGTAGCCTATTCCGATTTAAACAAGTACAACCCCAATGATCCACAGATATTAAACGATATCTCAAGTGAGTTCACGCCCAACATAGGTGCAGGTATCTATTGGCATAATGAGAAAAGCTATTTAGGTTTCTCAGTACCCAATTTCCTAGAAACCACGCGTTATGACAATAATGTACAAAGTACCATGCAACAAAAAATGCATTACTACTTAATGGGAGGTCATGTATTTGAAATCAATCCAACCTTGAAATTCAAACCCGCGTTTTTATTCAAGGCAGTAAGTGGAGCACCATTACAAGCTGATGTCACTGCGAATTTCCTAATTCACGATAAGTTTACCTTAGGAGCGGCTTATCGATGGGATGCCGCATGGAGTGCCTTGGCTGGCTTTCAAATCACCAACGGATTGTTTGTAGGCTATAGTTATGATAACGATATCAAAGCGTTATCCAACTACAACAGCGGCTCACATGAGATCTTTTTACGCTTTGAATTGTTTAACAAATACCGTCGCGTGAATTCGCCACGCTTCTTCTAAAACCACAAGGACATGAAAAAAGGAATCAGCACAATTGCCCTGGTATCCGCCTTATTTTTAGGGAATACCGTGGCACAAGCACAAGCCGGTTTAAAGAAAGCCGACAAGCAGTATGATCAATGGGCGTATGTAGACGCATTGGATATTTATGAAAAAGTAGAAAATCGTGGTTACAGCAGCCAAAGCTTGCATGAAAACTTAGGCAACGCCAACTATTTTAATGCCCGCTACACAGCAGCAGAAAAGCAGTATGAGCGTTTGTTTGCAGAATACAGCAATGAAGACATAGCCCCAGAGTATTACTACCGCTACGCGCAAACCCTACAACACGTAGGTAAGGAAACCGAAGCCAAGCAATACTACAACACCTTTGTAAGCAAAGTAGGTAAGAGCCAAATAGGTGAAATACGCAAAAACGAAGCCGAATTAAAAGCACAAATTCAGGCCAATTCGGGTCGTTACAGCCAAATAACCAATTTAAGCATCAACACACCTTTTGCCGATTATGGTAGCTATGTACACAACAACAATTTGTACTTTACCAGCGCACGCGATACCGGTAGTTTAAGCAAAAAAGTACACACCTGGACAGGCGCAGCCTTTACCAGTTTGTACCAATATTCATTGCAAAACGAAACCGATAACGGTAAAAATCAAAAAGTACAACGCATTAAAGGCGATGTAAAAAGCAAGTTAAACGAGTCTACGGCAGTTATCACCAAAGACGGGCAAACCATGTATTTTACAAGAAACAACATTGTAAAAGGTACCCGTAAGTACGATGCCGACAAAAACACCCGTTTAAAAATATACCGTGCTGAGTTGCAAAACGGCAAATGGGTAAAGGTAACCGAATTGCCTTTTAACAGCGATGATTATTCTACCGCACACCCAACGCTAAGCGCCGATGAACGCACGATGTACTTTGCATCCGATCGTCCAGGAGGCTTTGGTGAAAGCGATTTATGGCAAGTAAGCATCAATAACGGTAGCTTTGGCACCCCTCAAAACCTGGGGCCACAAATCAATACCGAAGCTCGTGAGAGCTTTCCGTATATGAACGATGCCAACGAGTTGTATTTTTCAAGCGATGGCAGAGTAGGCTTAGGTGGTTTGGATGTGTATGCAACCAAATTAGACAAAAACAATCAGTTTGAAGCCGTACAAAACCTAGGTGCACCAGTGAACTCTAACGCAGACGATTTTGCGTATTACATCAACCACAGCACCAAAGAAGGCTTCTTTTCATCAAACAGAGAAGGCGGAATGGGTAACGATGACATCTACAGTTTTGTAGAAGACAAAGAAATCAATCGTTGTCAGCAAGATTTGGTAGTAACAGTGGTAGATGCCAAAACGCGCAATATTTTAACCGATGTTGAAATTACCTTGTACGATAGGCTGTACAACAGCTTAGGCACATCGCATCCAACCAGCAAAGGCAATCAGTTCACAGCCGATTATGTTTGCGGTGAAATGTATCGTTTAAAAGTAGCAAAAGCCGATTATATCATCAAAGAAGAAACGGTAACGCTAGACACAACAACGGGCATTACAGAGAAAACAGTTGTTTTAGAGCGTAAGAAAGTAGAAGTGAAAAAGAACGACGATTTGTTTAAAGTACTTCAATTAAACCCAATTTATTTTGATTTAGACAAAGACAACATCCGTCCGGATGCAGCAGTAGAGCTAGCCAAAGTAGTAGAAGTGTTGAAAGAGTACCCACGCATGAAAATAGATGTACGTTCACACACCGATAGTCGCGCAAGCGATGCTTACAACTTAAAACTATCTCAGCGTAGAGCCAAATCAACCGCTAATTGGATGATTGCTCAAGGCATAGACGCTGCAAGAATTACCTACAAAGGTTATGGTGAAACCCAATTAGAAAACCGCTGTAGCAACGGTGTTAAATGTTCTGAAGAAGAACATCAACAAAACCGTAGATCTGAATTTATTGTGTTGGATATGTAGGCTTATTTAAGTAAGAACAGAGTTAGTAAGAAACGGGGAGTAATCCCCGTTTTTTTAATCAAAGGGATATGAATTTTAAAGACATACATATTTAGGATGTAAATTTTAAAATTTATATTCAAATACTTTTACAGTTATTATAAATTAAAGACTTGTGTAAGTAAAATCAATCTTCTTTCAACTTGAAAAAAAAAGTTAAGGAATCATTAAAAATAATAAGGAGTTTGGGTATGTTAAAAAAAGCTTTTAAATTTGTACCACAAGTCTTATAAAAATGAGAAAACTAAGTTTAAATACTAAAATGTGCATGTGGTCTTTTTCTGATTAAAGGAAAAGTAACCGTTTTATTTATTTAAATGTCCGGCGAACTTCCTATAGTAGGAGGTTTTTTTTGTATCAAATTTTAAAAATACGATGTTATCAAAAAAATGTAAATATGCATTAAAAGCAATGGTAGGTTTGGCGACTGTATATCAAAAAGGTCACTTAACAACGGCTGCTATTGCTGAAAATGAAAACATACCCAGAAAATTTTTAGAACAAATTTTGTTAGAACTTAAGCGCCACAAATTAGTAAACAGCAAACAAGGAATAGGTGGGGGCTATTATTTATTAAAAGATCCCAACGAGGTTTCATTAGCTGATTTGTACCGTATTTTTGACGGACCTATATCATTGGTTCCTTGTATATCAATGAATTATTATGAAAAATGTAGAGATTGTGAGGATGAAGTTAAGTGCTACCTTAGAAAACAATTGACAGAAGTACGCGATAAAACACGTTTAAGTATGATGGAGGCTACGCTTCAATCATTTTTAAATGATAAATAATATTTTTTTTAATCAAAACACTACTAGTTAGATAGAATTTATATAGTATTAGTTTTTTAAGATTAATTAAAAAGAAAAATGTTTAAAATATAAAAAAAGATAGCGTTATAAATACTGTCTAAATAATACATTATGATAGAAAATATTTTTAATAAAAAGCAACAATTTAAAATTCCGAATAAGAAAAAGGTCGCTTCATGGGTTGATGATTTATTTGAATGGCTTTTTTTAAATGAAAGTCAAGTTACATTCACCAGTTTTAATGAGAAAGCAAAAGTATTACAAGAAAATTTAAATGAAATTATTAGCACTACAATTGATTCAGAGCAAGCAACACAAATTGTAACGCGCCTTTTTTCAAAAATGGATGCTTTGTATAAAAATTTAATTGAAGATGCCGAATATATTGTGCAATACGATCCTGCTGCAAAATCAATTAATGAAGTTTTAGTTGCTTATCCGGGGTTTTATGCAGTTACTTTTCATAGAATAGCTCATATCCTTTGGAAAGAAGAAGTGCCTATAATTCCCAGATTAATATCAGAATATATTCACAGTAAAGCAGGAATAGATATTCATCCAGGTGCAACCATTGGTATGCATTTTATTATTGATCACGGAACCGGTGTTGTTATAGGAGAAACTGCTGTAATTGGCAACAATGTAAAAATTTATCAAGGTGTTACGCTGGGTGCTTTAAGTGTAAGTAAAGAGGAAGCCGAAGTAAAAAGACATCCAACCATAAAAAATAACGTAACCATTTATGCCAACGCAACAATTTTAGGGGGTAATACCATTATTGAAGATCATGTGGTTATTGGTGGTAATGTTTGGGTTACATCATCTATTGCTGCCCATGCTTTAGTATATCATAAAAGTGAAGTGGTTATTAAACACAAACAAAAATTTCCAGAACCTATTAATTATGTAATATAAATAAAAATGAAAGCAAATAACATTTTAGAAACAATAGGAAATACACCTGTTGTAAACCTTAAAAAATTGTATCCAACTGTTAAAAACGTATGGATAAAATTAGAGCGTACCAATCCAGGCAGTAGTATTAAAGATAGAATTGCCTTAGCAATGATTGAAGATGCAGAAGCAAAAGGGTTGCTAAAACCAGACAGCGTAATTATTGAACCTACATCGGGTAATACTGGTATTGGTTTAGCTTTAGTTGGTGCTGTAAAAGGATACAAAGTTATTTTAGTAATGCCTGAATCAATGAGTATTGAGCGTAGAAAGTTGATGGAAATTTATGGAGCAACTTTTGAATTAACACCTCGTGAAAAAGGAATGAAAGGAGCCATTGAAAAAGCAAACGAGCTTGTAAAAAGTATTCCTAATGCATGGTCGCCTCAACAATTTGACAATCCTGCAAATGTAGCTGTACACGAGAAAACAACGGCTCAAGAGTTAATTAACGATTTTCCTGAAGGAATAGACTATTTAATTTCGGGTGTAGGTACAGGCGGTCATTTAACCGGTGTAGCTAAGGTTTTAAAAGTAACGTTTCCCAATATAAAAATTATTGCGGTAGAGCCTGAATTATCACCTGTTTTAAGTGGAGGACAAGCAGGTCCGCACCCATTACAAGGGATAGGAGCAGGCTTTGTACCATCAATCTTTCAACAACAATTAATTGATGAAGTAGTACAAATTAATAAAGATGAAGCTTATGAATTTGCCCGAAACATTGCAAAGAAAGAAGGTATTTTGGTGGGTATTTCTACAGGAGCTTCTTTAGCTGCCGTTGCAAAAAAAATGAACGAAATTCCTACAGATGCTACTGTTGTTACGTTTAATTATGATACAGGAGAGAGATACCTTTCTACTGAAGGTTTGTTTTAATTAAATAGCGAAGATTCGCGGAGATGAATAAAATTTATAATTATTTAATTCCGACGAATCTTCTTTTAAATTTATATAATGTTTAATCTACTATTTTTAAAAGAGTTTTGTATTCTTCAAAACGATGTTCGCGAATTGGTTTTATAAATGGTTCTGTATCAAAATACAAAAGCAAACAAGGACTGATATTTTTGTACTTTTCAACAAACTCATAACGCACTAACTCGCCATTTTTGATTCGTTGTCTTATTTTATTATGATACGGATACATAAAAACTAATTACAAACTACCTTCAACAGGTTCATTTAAAACTCCTTTTACATCATAAATAACGCCGTGAGGTTTTAAAAAGCTTCTAATTGATGCATCTAAAAACTGATCATGTGCAACGGCTAAAACAACCGCATCGTACGTATTCAATTCTAAATGAGTTGCAACTTGAATTCCCTCTGGAACTCTTCTTTTATTCCAATCAACCCAAGGATCGTATACATTTAACTCACAGCCATAATCGGTTAATCTATTTACAACATCCCAAACCTTAGAATTACGCATATCAGGGCAATTTTCTTTAAAAGTAACTCCCATAACCAAAATTTTGGCATCTTTGATTTTTAAATCGTTTTGTATCATCAGTTTTATAACCTGAGCTGCTACAAAAGATCCCATAGAATCATTTAAACGGCGCGCTGATAAAATAAGCTCAGAATAATAACCAATTTCTTGCGCTTTTTGAGCTAAATAAAAAGGATCTACACCAATACAGTGTCCACCTACTAAACCTGGCTTAAAAGGCATAAAATTCCATTTTGTCCCTGCGGCAGCCAAGACTTCCTTAGTATCAATATTCATTAAAGCAAAAATCTTAGCCAACTCATTCACAAAAGCAATGTTGATATCTCGTTGCGCATTTTCAATTACTTTAGCAGCCTCAGCAACTTTAATGGAAGAAGCCAAATGCGTACCAGCTGTAATAATGTTTTGATATAATTGATCAATTTCTTGAGCGATTTCAGGAGTAGAACCCGAAGTTACTTTTTTAATTTTATCGATTGTTTTTTCTTTATCGCCTGGATTAACTCGTTCAGGAGAATATCCAGCAAAAAAATCTACATTGAATTTCAAACCTGAAACGTTTTCCAAGACAGGAGCACATTCTTCTTCGGTAACACCCGGATATACTGTAGATTCATAAATAACTATATCTCCTTTTTTTAAGACTTTACCTATGGTTTCCGAAGCTTTTTTTAAAGGAGTTAAATCGGGACTGTTGTTTTTATCTACAGGTGTTGGTACCGTTACAATGTAAACATTTGCTGTTTGCAAATCTGATGCATCTGATGTAAAAAACAATCCATTACTATCTAAATTGTCGATTTTATGTACTTTTTGTAGCTCTTCTGTACTAACCTCTAAAGTTCCGTCATTACCATTCTTAAGTTCTTCAACTCGTTTTTGGTTAATATCGAAACCTATAACCGAATATTTTGAAGCAAACAATGTGGCTAATGGTAACCCTACATAACCCAAGCCTATAACAGCTATTTTATATTTTTTATTCATCTTTCTTTTTTAATAGCTAAACTACTTTTTTACTCAATTAAAACTTTATTGATTATAATAAAATTAACAGACAGTAACTTGAAAAAATATATAGTTAGTATTAATTATCCTTTAAAAACAATTCTATTTGAGTAACCAACTCTTTTAAACCAATATCTTTATTGTTAATTTTTTGAGCTTGTTTATAATAGTTTAAAGCATTATTGTAAACTGTTTTTTTACTTTCCATTAAGTCATTGCGCTTTTTGTTTGAAGAAGTAGTATTTGGCAATGCGTTTATTTTATTTGTAATATCGGCATCTTTTTGTAATTCAATGTTACCTAAAGCTTTTAACGATTCGAAATGATTTGGGTTATTTTTAATAATTTTCTCAAAATAACTTTTAGCAAGTTCTAATTTGTTGTTTTCAAAATGAATTACAGCCAAATTGTATAATAAAGTTTCGTTATCAGGAAATTGCTCCAATCCTTTGTTTGCAAATTCCTCGTATTTATCCATACGATTCGTCTTATAATACAGCAACAACACATTCATTAAAGTGTTGATATTGTTTTTATCTAAACTATAAGCTTTTAAAGCAAAAGATTCGGCTTCTGAATAGTTTTCTTTATTCAAAAGAATCAATGTAATGTTGTTGTAAATTTCAGGTTTTACACTTTTTGTTGTAATGGTTTCAGGTTTTACATGAGTACCATTTTTAATGGCTAAATCTCTAGCTTTTTTATCAATTCCGAACGATTGCGCTTTACCTGTTATTTGAGATGTAGCGACATAAGTTTCTGATTTTCCATCATAATTTAGTTTAGCTAACTCTTTGTATTTACTCTCGGCATAGTCAAAATCTTTTCCGTTTGAAGCATCGCTTGCTGCATAAAAAAGATAAACTGTATCGGTTGGGCTTATTTGATAAGCTTGTTCAAATAAACGACTTGATTTATTAAACTCTTTTTTTTGATTATTTTCAACAGCTTCGTTTACAAGCATTGCTAAAAAATCGTTTTTTAAAGTAGTAGCTTCTGTTGTATACTTTTTGGTCTTGGTTTCGTTTTCTAAGGCAAATAACTTTTTTAAGGTTTCAATAGCCTTTGATCTATTTTCAGAAATATTAGTACCATTGTTTGCTAAAGTAATCTCGTTTTGAGCTTTAAAGTAGTAAAAAGCAGCTTTTTGATCATCAGTTGCGCTAGCCATTAAAGGATCTAATTGTACTAAAAGAGAGGTAATTTCTTCCGTATTGTTCTTTTTTATAGCTTTTTCAAGATCTTTTAACTCGTTTTTTTGAGCAAAAGAAAAGCATGTTAAAAAAAACATGCTTATCAGTATTAATTTATTCTTCATTTGTTTCATCTTCTTCTTGATCGATATCATCATCGTCATCTTCTTCTACATCATCCACAACATCTTCTAAAATGTCGTTTTCATCAACAGCTAATAAATCTTTTTTCAATTCATCATCCATTTCTTCCTCATCTTCATCGCGCATTACTTTAGCAACTGCAGCAATAGAATCGGTTCCTTTTATGTTGATTAAACGAACACCTTGCGTATTACGACCCATTACACGTAAATCAGATACTCGTAAACGAATGGTTAAACCTGATTTGTTGATAATCATTAAATCATCGGTATCGGTAACAGAATTAATTGAAATTAAAGCTCCTGTTTTATCAGTAATATTCATTGCTTTAACACCTTTACCACCACGATTTGTTTCACGGTAAGCGTCTAAAGCAGAGCGTTTTCCGTAACCGTTTTCTGAAACAACTAAAATTTCAGAGTTTAAATCAGACACGGTTACTAAACCAATAACTTCATCTTTTTCATCGGCTAATTTAATACCACGAACTCCAGATGCTGTTCTACCCATTGGGCGGGTTTTAGACTCATCAAAACGAACCATTTTACCATTACGCGCAGCAATTAAAACTTTAGAATTACCATCGGTTAATTTAGCTTCTAACAACTCATCGCCTTCTTTAATAGTAATAGCGTTGATACCATTTTGGCGTGGACGAGAATATTGGTCTAAACCTGTTTTCTTAACCTGACCTTGTTTTGTACACATAACAATGAAGTGGTTTTTGATGTACTCTTCATCGCGTAAATCTTGCGTACAAATAAATGCTTTTACTTTATCATCGTTTTCAATGTTGATTAAGTTTTGAATAGCGCGACCTTTTGCTTGCTTGCTTCCTTCAGGAATTTCATAAACACGCAACCAGAAACATTTTCCTTTTTGTGTAAAGAATAACATGTATTGATGGTTGGTTGCCACATACATATGCTCAAGGAAATCTTGATCACGTGTACCTGCCGATTTTTGACCAACACCACCACGGTTTTGTGTTTTGTACTCGCTTAAAGGTGTACGTTTGATATAACCAGCATGAGAAATTGTAATAACTACTTGATCATCAGCAATTAAATCTTCAATATTCATTTCACCACCAGCATACTCGATATGAGAACGACGTGCATCTCCGTACTTATCACGAATTTCGTTTAATTCCTCTTTAATCAAGTTCATTCGCATTTCTTTGCTAGCCAATAATTCTTGTAAATGAGCAATTAATTTCATGATTTCATCAAACTCTGCACGTAATTTTTCTTGTTCAAGACCTGTTAACTGACGTAAACGCATCTCAACAATAGCACGCGCTTGAATTTCTGATAAAGAAAAACGTTCAATTAAGCGTTCACGCGCTTCATCAGCATTTTTAGAGCTACGAATAATGGCAATAACTTCATCAATATTATCAGAAGCAATGATTAATCCTTCTAAAATATGCGCACGTTCTTGTGCTTTACGTAATTCATACTCTGCACGACGCGTAACTACTTCATGACGGTGCTCTACAAAGTAATGAATTAAATCTTTTAAATTTAAAATTTGCGGACGTCCGTTTACCAACGCAATATTGTTGATACTGAAAGATGATTGCAATTGCGTGTATTTGTACAACATGTTTAAAACGATGTTAGGCACAGCCTCACGTTTTAAAACATACACAATACGCATTCCTTTACGATCAGATTCGTCACGGATAGTTGAAATTCCTTCAATTTTTTTATCATTAACCAACTCAGCCGTTTTCTTAATCATTTCGGCTTTGTTTACTTGATAAGGAATTTCAGTTACAATGATGCATTCTTTGCCATCAATTTCTTCAAAATTAGCTTTTGCACGCATAACCACACGTCCACGCCCTGTTTTGTAAGCTTCTTTAACGCCTTCGTAACCGTAAATAATTCCTCCAGTAGGAAAATCAGGAGCCTTGATGTGTTGCATTAACTCATCAATCTCAATATCATTATTGTCTATATAGGCTAAAGTTCCATCAACAACTTCGGTTAAGTTATGTGGTGCCATATTAGTTGCCATACCTACAGCAATACCAGAAGCTCCGTTAACAAGAAGTGTTGGTATTTTGGTTGGCATTACTTTAGGTTCTTCTAAAGTATCATCAAAGTTTAATTGAAAATCGACTGTTTCTTTGTCAATATCTGCTAAAATTTCTTCAGATATTTTTTTCATTCTAGCCTCGGTATAACGCATTGCTGCAGGGCTATCACCATCAACAGATCCAAAGTTACCTTGCCCATCAACCAATAAATAGCGTAAACTCCACTCTTGTGCCATACGCACCATAGCATCGTAAACAGAAGAATCTCCGTGCGGGTGGTATTTACCTAAAACTTCTCCAACAATTCTGGCAGATTTCTTATGCGCTTTACTAGCAGTTACACCTAATTCATACATACCGAAAAGTACACGGCGGTGAACAGGTTTTAAACCATCGCGAACATCAGGTAATGCTCTGGAAACAATAACAGACATTGAATAATCAATGTATGCCGATTTCATTTCGTCTTCGATGTTAATAGGAATTAACTTTTCTCCTTCAGACATCATATATTTTATGTTTTTTTGTTTCTAAAATTAAACGTGCTAATATACGTTTATTTTAAGGGTTTACCTAATCTATCTTACTATACATTTAAATTTTAATTGAGAATTATTCTAACAATAGATTTAATAATTTTTTACTTTTTAATTAAACCTAATTCAATTAAACGCTCTGTTAAAAATTCCCCAGCTGTTATATCATCGTACATTTTAGGATGTTCTTCATCAATACAGTTTTCTAAACAATTTAAAGGCATTTCACTTATAGGATGCATAAAGAAAGGAATAGAAAATCTAGATGTTCCCCATAACTCTCTTGGTGGATTTACAACCTGATGAATGGTAGATTTTAAACGATTGTTTGTATGTCTAGATAGCATATCGCCTACATTAATAACCAACTCATCATCTGCGGCAATTGCATCAATCCATTCGCCATTATTGTTTTGAACTTGCAAGCCTTTACCTTGCGCACCCATTAATAAGGTAATCAAATTAATATCACCATGAGCTGCTGCACGTACCGCATCTTTAGGCTCATTTGTAATAGGCGGATAATGTATTGGTCGTAAAATTGAGTTTCCGTTTTTTACATAGTTGTCAAAGTAAAACTCATTTAAACCTAAAAATAAAGCAAGTGCTCTTAATACATAAACTCCCGTTTTTTCTAACATTTTATAGGTTTCTTTACCCGTATTGTTAAATTCAGGTAATTCATCAACTGTTACATTTTTAGGATATTCTGCTTCTAATTTAGGATTATTATCAACATATTGTCCAAAATGCCAAAATTCCTTTAAATCGCCCGTTGTTCTTCCTTTAGCAGATTCTTTTCCAAATGATACATAACCACGTTGACCACCAATTCCAGGAATTTCGTACTTCTCTTTTACTTCAAGAGGCAAATTAAAAAAATTGCGTACTTGTTTATAAAGATTTTCAACTAAATGATCACTTAAAAAATGACCTTTTAGCGCTACAAAGCCAATTTCTTCATAAGCTTTACCGATTTCATTTACAAATTTTTGTTTGCGTACCGGATCATCCGATAGGAAATCACGCAAGTCAACACTTGGTATGTTTTGCATTGTGCATTAGTTTAATAAACAAATTTAATTATTTTAACTTGAAAGGAATGTTAAAAACTACTAATATAGATAAATGGAAGGCTTATATTATATTTTTTTCAAATAAGATGTAGTTACTATATATTTAATTGCCTCTTCAATTCTTTTTTGACCTTCATTTGTGTTTAGGTCAATACCACAAAATAAGCTTCCGTTTGTTTTTCCATGAAGAACTAAATAATAAATTCCTGCTACTAGAATAGCCAAAATAGCACGAATATCTGTACTTGACTCAAGAAACTGCGGATCTATATTTTTAAAAATTTCTTCGCCAATTAATTCTCGTTCATCAGATAAATTTCTTAAGAAATCTTTTTTTTCGCTAATACCCCAAAGCATAATACGTTGTAGTGTTTCATCTTCTAAAAGTGCTTTAAACTGAAACTGTAATAAGGCAGTCATTTCAAACTCACTAACCTCTTTAGGTACATTTATAAGGCTTTCAATAGAATCTTTTGCTTTAAATTTCCAAAAATCTCTTTGTGCTATATATTCTTCAACTAAACTATCAAGGCTCCCAAAATAGGTCCAAACCAATCTTTTGTCCACACCAGCTTCTTTACTAATACTCGTTGCATTTAAACCAGTGTATCCTTTTTTAAGAAGTACTTTCCCTACAGCTTCAATCATTTTAGCTTTGGTTCTTTCTTTATCCTTTAAAACTCCAGAGGTTCTTTTCCGACTCTTATTTTCATCGTCTTTCATAAAGTAAAGTTACTACAATTCACGTTAATGGTGCAATAAACATGCGTTGATTTTGAATCAATTATAATTAACAAAACCACTGCTAGTTATGAAACAAACAGTGGTTTTTAAATTCTTAAATGTTTTTCTTTGATTAAGTGATGTGGCAAAAGTATAAAAAAAAGTCAGGTTTACAAATAAATTTCACGCATAAGAGAAAAAATATAGTGGCAATTATATTTGATAAAGATTTAGGAGATCTTATTTGTGAAACAGATAAATTTAGTATTTTAGATGCCGTTTAACAAAAACCAAATTTATGGACCTTCAAAGCCCAATTTTAACTTCTGAATTATTAATTGATTTATATAAAAAGCTTTTAAAACCTCGTTTAATTGAAGAAAAAATGTTGATTCTTATCCGTCAAGGAAAAGTGTCAAAATGGTTTTCAGGTATGGGGCAAGAAGCTATTGCTGTTGGTGTAACATCTATTTTACATAGCGATGAATACATTCTGCCTATGCACAGAAATTTAGGTGTATTTACCTCACGTAATATTCCTTTAAGTAGGTTGTTTTCGCAATGGCAAGGTAAACCAAACGGATTTACAAAAGGTCGTGATCGTTCTTTTCACTTTGGTACACAAGAATTCAATATTGTGGGAATGATTTCGCATTTAGGTCCGCAATTAGGTATTGCTGATGGTATTGCTTTAGCGCATAAATTACGTAAAGAAAATAAAATTACAGCTGTTTTTACGGGTGAAGGAGCTACTTCAGAAGGAGATTTTCACGAAGCTTTAAACGTAGCTGCTGTTTGGGATTTACCTGTAATGTTTATTATTGAAAATAACGGTTACGGGTTATCAACACCAACTCGTGAACAATACAAATGCGAAAATTTGGCTGATAAAGGCGTAGGTTATGGTATTGAAAGTTATATTTTAGATGGTAACAATATTTTAGAAGTTTATACAAAATTATCTGAAATAGCAGAGGAAATGCGTGCAAATCCGCATCCGGTTTTAATTGAAATGAAAACGTTTCGTATGCGTGGTCACGAAGAGGCGAGTGGAACTAAATATGTACCTCAAGAACTTTTTGACGAATGGAAAATTAAAGATCCAATAGCGCGTTTCAAAAATTATTTAACCGAGGAAGGATTTTTATCTGACGAATTAGATGAGCAGATAAGAAAAGAATTGAAGGAAGAAATTGATACACACTGGAAAATTACTCAAGATGAAGCTGGTTTAGAAGCAGTTTTAGAAACGGAGTTAAATGATGTTTATAAACCTTATGAACATCAAACATTTGAACCAAGTGCCGAAACAAAAAATATTCGTTTTATTGATGCCATTTCCGAAGGTTTAAAACAATCTTTTGAGCGTCATCAAAACTTAGTAATTATGGGGCAAGATATTGCCGAATATGGTGGTGCCTTTAAAGTAACCGAAGGTTTTGTGGATGCTTTTGGCAAAGAGCGTGTACGTAATACACCTATTTGCGAAAGTATTATTGTTTCAGCAGCCGCAGGTTTATCTATTAATAAACACAAAGCAATTGTTGAAATGCAATTTGCCGATTTTGTTTCAACAGGTTTTAATCCTATCGTAAATTTATTAGCAAAGCAGCATTACCGTTGGGGTGAACATGCCGATGTGGTAGTGCGTATGCCTTGTGGCGCAGGTTCTGGTGCAGGTCCGTTTCACTCACAAACAAATGAAGCTTGGTTTACCAAAACACCTGGTTTAAAAGTGGTTTATCCTGCATTTCCTGCCGATGCTAAAGGCTTATTAAATACCGCAATTAACGATCCAAATCCTGTGATTTTCTTTGAACATAAAAATTTATACAGAAGCAAAACACAAGAAGTTCCAACAAATTATTATACCATTCCGTTTGGAAAAGCATCCTTAATTAAAGAAGGAAACGATGTAACCGTTATTTCTTACGGAGCTGGTGTACATTGGGCATTAGATACTTTGGCTAAACATCCAGAAATCAATGCAGATTTAATTGATTTACGTTCATTACAACCTTTAGATTACGAAACCATTCAAAAATCGGTAGAAAAAACTAATAAAGTAATCATTTTACAAGAAGATTCTTTGTTTGGTGGTATTGCAAGTGATTTATCGGCTTGGATTATGGAAAATTGTTTTACGCATTTAGATGCTCCTGTAAAACGTGTAGGAAGCTTAGAAACACCAATACCTTTTATGGATAATTTAGAAGCGCAATATTTGCCAAAAGAACGATTTGAAAAAGAATTATTAGTACTTTTACAGTTTTAAAATAAACACACAACAAACAATGAAAACCATCACTTCTTCAGACTTTAACTTTCCAGGTCAAAAATCAGTTTACAAAGGAAAAGTACGCGAAGTTTATAATATTAATGATAATTTATTGGTAATGATTGCAACAGACCGCTTATCTGCTTTTGATGTAATTATGCCAAAAGGAATTCCTTACAAAGGACAAATTTTAAATCAAATTGCATCTAAATTTATGCAATTAACAGAAGATGTTGTTCCAAACTGGTTGGTTGCCAATCCAGACCCTAACGTTGCAGTAGGTTACTTGTGTGATCCTTTTAAAGTAGAAATGGTTATTCGTGGGTATTTATCAGGACACGCAGCGCGTGAATATGCTTTAGGTAAGCGTACAATTTGTGGTGTTGCAATGCCCGATGGTTTAAAAGAAAACGATCAATTTCCTGAACCAATCATTACACCAACTACTAAAGCTGCTGTTGGTACACACGATGAAGATATTTCGCGTGAAGCTATTTTAGAGCAAGGAATTGTTTCTAAGGAAGATTACGAAGTTTTAGAAAAATACACGCGTGCTTTATATGCAAAAGGTTCTGAGATTGCGGCTTCTCGTGGCTTAATTTTAGTTGATACTAAATATGAATTTGGTAAAACCAAAGACGGTAAAATTGTATTAATTGATGAAATTCATACGCCTGATTCTTCTCGTTATTTTTATGCAGAAGGATATCAAGAGCGTCAAGATAAGAATGAAGCGCAGAAACAATTATCAAAAGAGTTTGTACGTCAGTGGTTAATTGCAAATGGTTTTCAAGGACAAGAAGGGCAACAAATTCCTGAAATGACAGATGAATACATTGATACTGTTTCAGACAGATATATTGAATTATACGAAAACATCATTGGCGAAAAGTTTGAAAAAGGAGATGTAACCAATATTCAAGAGCGTATTGAAAAAAATGTAAATGCTTTTTTAGCATCTTATAAAAAATAAAATTATGAGCATTATTCCCGCATTGCAGTGGCGTTACGCTACTAAAAAAATGAACGGCGAAAAGGTTTCTCAACAAAATATAAACAGTATTTTGGAGTCGGCACGTTTAGCGCCGACTTCTTCTGGTTTACAACCTTTTGAAATGATTGTCATTTCAAATCAGGCGTTAAAAGAAAAAATAAAACCATTAGCATATAATCAATCGCAAATTACCGATTGCTCTCATTTAATTGTATTTGCTGCTTGGAATCATTATTCTATTGATCGCATCAATCATTATTTCGATCATTACGAAAAAGAGCGCGATTTACCTAAAGGTTTTTCTGAAGGATATAAAAATGGAGTTACAAAGCAATTAACTGCAATGACTTTAGAACGCCAATTTGAGCATGCTGCAAGACAAGTTTATATTGCTTTAGGTATGGCTTTAACCGAAGCGGGCGCTTTAGAAGTAGATTCAATTCCTATGGAAGGTTTTGTAAACCACGAATTAGATTTACTTTTAGATTTGGAAGCAAAAGGATTAAAAAGTGTTGTAATTATGCCTGTTGGTTACCGCGATGCCGAAAATGATTGGCAAGCCGAACAAAAAAAAGTTCGTAAAACTTCTGAAGATATGATTACTTTTATAGAATAGTTTATATTTTTGAAGAGATTTATACAAGAAGAACAGAAACTATTTTAGTATTCGAATAAGAATTTAACAATCATAGAAAAATGAAAAATTTAATTGCTTTATTATTTATTGTTTTTACAACAATTGCATCAGCACAAACCAAAGAATCTGGAAAAGCTGAAATAAAAGTATCAATAGAATGCGACCATTGTAAAGTTTGTGAAACGTGCGGGTTGAATTTTAAAGAAAACATGCTTAAAGTAAAAGGAGTGAAAATGTACGAGTTAAACGAAGAAAAAAAGACGCTTACGGTATATTACAATCCTAAAAAAACAAATGTAGCAACTATTAGAACAGCTATTTCTAAATTAGGTTTTGATGCCGATGATGTAAAAGCTGATCCTGCTGCTTATGAAAAATTAGACGGCTGTTGTAAAGCCTAAAAATAAAAATCCTCCAAATTTGGAGGATTTTTTTGTATTTTCCATTTGTGAAAAAAATGTACTATATACCAGGAATATTCTCAATTATACTTTTACCATTTTTAGGTATTTGGTACATGAACAAGTATGATTATTTTGCAAAACTATCTGCGCACCAATTTTATAACATGGATTTTGCAGAAATGAAAAGGATAAATAAAAAATATTTTGAAAATTCTGGAAAGATAAATGAATTTGAAAAACGTACTTATAAAGATGTTTATTTGAATAATGATATAAATGCAAAAAATACATTTAAATATATTAATCAATTTGTACATTACGTTATTCAATCAAAAGACACCATTAACGGATTGAAAATTCATTTTGAAGAAAAGGCAATTTATAATGAATTTATTGAAGTGTTGAATATATTTAATGAGCGCGAAGCTGAGCTATATATTTTAGATAATAATACTATGTATTTTGTTGGGAGAGATTGGGAACCAAAATCTGAAGAGTCGGAGATTGATAGTCTTCCCTTTTTGATTTGCACAAGTGGCTATGATCATGAAGAGGTATCTAATTTTGAAACTTTTATTAAAAACTTTAAACAGCAATTCAATCAAAACAAAATTATATATAGTGCTTATATCTTTTTATTTCTTTTAACTATTGTATCAATAATTTTAAAAAACAAAAAGCTTCCAAAATAGGAAGCTTTTATAATATTACGATTTCTGTTCTTTATTAAAATATACTAAGTAATAGTACATTTGTTTTTCTTCGTCCCAACCTTTTTCAATGAATTTTTCAGCAGATTCTGGGTTAATAAAATCTAACTTAATTTGTACGTTGGTATCTAAATTAATTACGTTTTTAATTTTTTTACGCGCATCGCTCACGGCATTGTTAGCAATAGGGAAGTTAGAAACATCTTCAATACTGTATTTTTCGCCTCTATCGGTTTTATAACTTTTAAATTCCGATTGTAAATCTGGGTTATCAATTACTTCGTTTATAAAACCTTGCTCTTCAAACTCATCATTTTTAGCAAAATAGTTTACAGAGCGGTTCATAAACATAACCTCTTCTTTTTTATCTTCGGCAGGTAAAACAACATCTTTAGCAAAATCCTGAACAAATTTCAAGTATTTTTTGGTCATGTAATTTTCGTCTTGAAAAGCATCTACATTTAAAAAATGCTCTAACCAATAACGCGCATCGTAACGGTTGCTATCTACCGTTAAAATTTTGTATCCTTCTTCTTTTTTATAATTAAAAATAATACAACCTTTATCTAACTTATTTAAGTTGATGCCTTGTTGAAGCACCATTTCTAAATTGCTGTTGTTTTCTTCAAACTGTAAAAAATCGGCTTTTAACTCACTTTTAAAAATACCAATAGCATCAACCGGATTGTTATCAATGGTTAAATGGGTAAGATGCGTTACATATACCTCTCCGTTTTTAATGTGCGGATGATTAGACTGCTCGTATAAATGTTTGGTAATTTTTTTAGAAACTTCGTGAATAGCACTTGGGTTTGCAAAAATTTCGCTTGCAAAGTTGTACATTTCATTGTAATCTAAATCAACATCGTGCGCAAATTGATAGTAATTTTCTTCTTTTTCACGAAAAGGTTTAAAGAAATACTCTTTTAATAAAGGCGTGATTTCATCGTTGATGTTAAAGGTGTTTTCCGATAAAAAAATAGCTTCGGCACGACTTTTATTTCCAACTCTGTGAATAGATAACGACTCAATGTGCGTATTAAATAGATTAATCATAATCGCTTTTTCAAATTTTATTAGGTAAAAAAAAGAAAACCTTTCAGCTTTCTTTTATAATGTTTCTTGTTTTTATTTAGTAACGATCGTCGTAATCAAAATCGTTAAATCCTTCGTCTCCTTCAAACATATCAAAGTCTTCCTCATCATAATCATCATCAAAATCACCGTAGATATCGTCTTTAGAAATAGGATCGTCGTAATTTTTTGCAGGAGCCTCAGCAGGCAAAACGCCATGTGCAAAAAGCAAAGTTGGTAATTCTTTTTCGTCAGAATCTTCTTCTTTTTCAATGGCTGCTAATTCAACAAAAAACGTCCAGTTTACAAACGGATCGTAGATGTATAAAATCTTAGTTTGGTCTTCATATAAAAGATCGCTCAATTTAAAATCGGCCATAATTTTATCCTCACCTGGTACATCACCCATATCAAATAACGGAATTTCATCTTCTTGATTCCAGTTATCATCACATAAAAAGAAAGAACCGCCTTCAGTTCCATCAAAACCAAAAGAGTTGATAATTACATTGTGTAAATCTTCTAACGTATCTGTATCTAAAATGGCGATGTCACGTAAAACATCATCTTCAGCATCTAAAATAACGCGAAATTTATAAACCATGATTTGTTTGTTTTGATACAAATGTACCATTTAAAAATGATTTTATTTTGATTTTAAAATTGCTTTTTTTTGATTATAGCATTTCAATTTACAGTTCATCGGTAAAAATCTACAACTCGGCAGATTTAAATTTTTTTGTGTTTTTTCTTGTTCTATTTTTGACCTATAAAAATAATAGAAATGGAAACTTTTATAAAAACACTTATTTATATACACGCCTTTTTTGGCGGTTTAGGTTTAACCGCAGGTATTGTTAGTATTGTAGTACGCAAAGGAGGAAAGGTGCATAAATTATGGGGAAAGATATTTTCTTATGGAATGATTATTAGTAGTTTACTATCGTTAATTGTTGCTTGTATGCCTCATCACGAAAATTCATTTCTTTTTTTAATTGGTATTTTCACTATTTATATGGTTTTGGCAGGAAACAGAGCATTAACATTAAAAGCATCTATTAAAAAATCGGCCGATGCAATTGATAAAAGCATTTCTTACACGATGAGTTTTATAGCTCTTTTAATGATTGGCTTTGGTGTTTATTGTTTAATAAATGACAACAATTTATGGACACTGTATTGGTTTTTTGGTGGTATTGCATTGTATATGACGTACCGAGATTTTAAAACTTTTAAAACTTTTAAAACTTTTACAACCAATAACAAAATTGCCATAGTAAGCCATATTGGTAGAATGGTTGGTGCATTTATTACATCAATTACCGCTTTTTTAGTGGCGGGCTTAAGCATTAGCAATTTAATAGTTTGGTTGGCGCCAACCTTATTAGGAATACCTTATATTATTTATTGGACACGTAAAATGAAATCTTAAATTATAAGTTATGAAAGAATTTTTAAGACATTTAAAGCAATTCAGTATTATTTTAATAATCTGTTATATTTTAATGATTGGTCTGAATTACACATTCAGTAAACATTTTGAAGGGTTTGATTTTTTATCTGCATTTATAATTGTTTTTACTTATACATTAAGTATTTATGTTGCTAACACTTTTATTCTATCTGATTATTATTTAAAAAGAGAAAAAAACAAGAGAAACATCTTAATGGGAGGGTTTCTAGTTAATATCCTTACACTATTTGTTGTTTTTGTTATAAATATTATAGGCAATTTAATTTATAGTGATTCCGAAATAATAACATCTTTTAAATCATCGCTTAGAACTGCTGTTTTTTCTGGTTGGTTTTCAATGACCATTACTACCATAGTTTACATTGTTTTATTAATTCGTAGAAAAGATAAAATTGAAGTTAATCAACAAAAAACAATTGCAGTTAAAGCAACTACTTCATTTGAATCGTTAAAAAATCAACTCGATCCTCATTTTTTGTTTAATTCTTTAAATGTTTTAAGCGCTTTAATTGAAGAAAATCCTGCAAAGGCGCAAGAGTTTACTGTTTCATTATCAAAAGTTTATCGATACGTTTTAGATCAAAAAGATAAAAACTTAATAACAGTTGAAGAAGAACTTAATTTTGCGAAATTATATGTTTCTCTTCTAAAAGTTCGTTTTGAAGATGCAATATTGGTTCACTTTTCTGACGTTTCCATTTTTACAAATTATAAAATTGTACCACTTAGTTTGCAATTGTTGTTAGAAAATGCTGTAAAACACAACATTATATCAGATCAAAAACCTCTTAAAATTGAAATTTTTAAAGAAGGAGAGTTTATTGTGGTACAGAATTCTTTCCAAAAAAAGCAAACTTTTGAAAAAACAAGTGGCATTGGTTTGCAAAATATTATCAATCGATATCAATTGGTTTCTAATGAAGAAATAGAAATTTTACAAACCAATGAATTCTACAAAGTGAGACTTCCGTTGCTTTTAAGCGAAGTAATTTTTGAACATCAAGAGGATTTAATTACCGAAGAACTTTTTAACAATGCTTATGCTAAAATGCATCAGTTAAAAGAGTTTTACATTACACTTTGGTCAACCATCACAGGTATTCCGTTATTTGTAATTGTAAATATTTGGTTTTTTCCTCAATACAAATGGTCATTAGCATTAAGTTTCTTTATGGTTTTTGCATTGGTAATAAACAGTTTAAAGACGTTTAGTTTCTTACAAAAATGGGAACAAAAAATGATTAAAAAACAAATTAATAAAAAATAATTATGGAAAATTATAGTCAAATCGAAATTTTAAAAGCAAAGAAAAGAGTCAAAAAAGTAAAAGGATTTTACATTCATTTAATCACTTACATTTGTGTAAATTCGTTCTTCATCATTATAAATTTATTAAAACCAAATGATGGTTATTGGTTTATTTTTCCACTTTTGGGTTGGGGGATAGGTTTGTTTGCTGATGCTGCAGGAACTTTTAGTTTTATTCCTTTTTTGAACAGAGATTGGGAAAATAGAAAAATTAAACAATTTATGGATGAAGAACGCAAAGCTTTAAAATTAAAGTAGATGAAAGTTGTAATTATTGAAGATGAAAAACCAGCAGCACGATTGTTAAAACGAAAGTTAGAGTTGTATCAATGCGATGTTGTTGCAGTTTTAACATCGGTTACCGAAAGTATTGAATGGTTTTTATCCAACCCACATCCCGATTTACTTTTTGTTGATATTCAGTTATCTGATGGGTTATCGTTTGAGATTTTTGAGCAAGTTACCATTAATAGTTCTATCATTTTTACTACAGCGTATGATGAATATGCGCTAAAAGCTTTTAAATTAAATAGTATTGATTATTTATTAAAACCTATTGATGAGAACGAATTAAAAGCTGCTTTGGATAAATTTAGATCCATACATAACAAAGTGGTTCTTAATCATCAAATTTTAAACACTATTTATGAAAAAGAATTCAAAAAACGATTTGTTGTTAAAGTAGGTAACATTATTAAAATTGTTGATATTAATGATGTAGAATGTTTTTTAAGTTCGTTTAAAAGTAGTTATTTAATTACAAACGAAGGTAAATCATATCCTTTAGATGAGAGTTTGGAAACTATTGAAAACGAATTAGATACATCTGTTTTTTTTAGAACTAACCGTCAGTTTATCATTGCAATGCAAGCTATAAAAGAAATCAGTATTTACAGTAATTCACGACTCAAAATATCGTTGAATAATTATAAAGAAGAAGAAATTATTGTTAGTAGAGAAAGAGTACAGTCTTTTAAACAATGGATTAATGAGTAGCACAGTTTTTGATAAAAAATAAGTAATTTTATCAATAAATAATTTAAAATGAAAAAATACTTATTAGCCCTTTTAATAGCGGGAAGTGCATTTACATCTGTACACGTAAATGCCCAAAGCAGCGTAGCAACAGAAAAGAAAACACTTGAAAAACCATATAATCCTAGTGATAACGCGCAACAAAAAATTGATGCATTGATAAAAAAGGCTAAAAAAGAGAAGAAGCACATCATTCTTCAAGCAGGTGGTAATTGGTGTGGTTGGTGTTTGTTATTTAATGATTTTATCAAAACAAACGCGAATGTTAAAAAGAATCTTGATAAAAATTTCCTTTATTATCATTTGAATTTTTCTAAAGAAAACAAAAATGAAGCAGTTTTTAAAAAATACGCTCCAAATGGTGATAAATTAGGCTATCCCTTTTTTATTGTTTTAAATAGTTCAGGAAAAGTGGTTAAAATTCAAGAAAGTGGAAGCTTGGAACAAGGAAAAGGTTACAACGAAGAGAAAGTATTGGATTTTTTAAAGAATGTTAAGTAAAATTAAACCTTAACACTCTTTAAAAAGTTGTATTACACCCAAAAACCTAAAGCTATTCCTAAAATAATTGCCAATAATTTAGCAGAATTGAATTTATGTCCTTCACTGCTTTCAAAAATAATGGTTGATGAAATATGAAACAAAATACCTATTACAAAAGCTGAAATTTGAGCATAATAATCTACCAAGAAAGGCAAAGAATTTGATAAATAGGTTCCTAATGGTGTCATAAAGGCAAAAACAATCATAAATAAAAAGATCATTTTTTTACTTAATTGCGCTTGTAAAAAGAATAATGTCAAAATGATGGCTATAGGAAAGTGATGAACTGCAATTCCCCATGCCAAATGATCATGCTGGCTAATAGGCATTCCTTCAAACAAGGCGTGTAAGCACAAACTTCCAAATAATAACCAAGGTAATGATGTTATTTTTTCATGAACATGTACATGTCCGTGTTCTGCACCTTTAGAAAAGTATTCTAATACAATCTGAAAAACGATTCCCAACATGATAAACAAACCTATAGTTTTCATTGCACTGTGATCATGATCATGTGAATCATGCGCATGATCATGATGAATACTTGCCGATAAAACATGTTCATAAACTTCTGGTAGCAAATGAGAAACAGTCATTGTTAATAGAAAAGCACCACTAAAAGCTAATAATAATTTAATAACTTTTTTGTTTTTTGGCTTTACTAAAACAGCAACTAAGTATCCTAAAACTACTGATATGAAGGGAAGTAAATACGTTATCATTTTTATTTAAAAATCATGATTAAACGGTCAGACTCTTGTTTATAATATTTTTGTAATTTATAATCACCAAAAGTTTCTAATAAATAAATACCTGCTTCATTCATCATTTCTTCAAAATCTTCTAATGTTAAGGCTTTTACTTTTTCGGTGAAATCATAAGATTCATTTTCGTGTGTAAACTGTATATTTTTGTAAATATGATTATCAGCAAACCAACGTTTAATTTCAAAGGTAATTCCATCTACAACTTTAGTTTCTTCGGGCACTAAATTAGCAAGCACTTTATGAACATTCATAAAATCTAAAACAGCAAAACCATATTCATTTAAACTATCATGAATGGCTTTTAACGCAATTTTATTATCGTTATCATTAGGAAAATAGCCAAAACTGGTAAACAAATTAAAAATAGCATCAAACTTTTGCTCAAAAGGCTCACGCATATCTTTTACTTCAAATTTAAGCGATTCATTCTCAAATTCTTTAGCAAATGCAATGCTGTTTTTAGACAAATCGGCTCCAGTTACTTCATATCCTAATTTGTTTAAATAAATAGAATGTCTTCCGCGTCCGCAAGCCAAATCCAAAACCTTAGCGTTTTCAGGTAAATTTAAGTATTCAGTAATGTTATCAATAAACAGTTGCGCCTCATTATAGTCGCGATCTTTGTATAAAATATGATAAAATGGCGTATCAAACCAGTTGGCAAACCATGTTTTTTGAGTTTCTTGCATTTTAGAAAATTTGTGAAAGCAAAAATACGTTATTTTTGTAGAAATATTTGAATTTAATCGTTCCTGAGGGAAAGGAATTGTATATGGAAAATTTTAAAATGGTTGCCAAAACTTTTTTTGGCTTTGAAGATGTTTTAGCAGATGAGTTAGTAAAATTAGGCGCTCAACGTGTTGAAAAAGGTACCAGAATGGTTAGTTTTTATGGCGATAAAGGTTTTATGTACAAAGCTAATTTGGCATTGCGTACGGCTTTAAAAATCTTGAAACCTATAAAACAGTTTAAAGTTCACAATGAAATAAGCTTGTATAAAGGTATGCAAAGTATTGATTGGAGTAATTATTTACGCGTGCACCAAAGCTTTTTAATTGATGCTACCATTTTTTCAGAGCATTTTAATCATTCGCAATTTGTTGCTTTAAAATCAAAAGATGCTATTGTAGATCAATTTAAGGAACTACATAATGATCGACCAAGTATTGATAAAGATCATCCTGATTTACGAATTAACATACATATTCAGAACGATTTATGTACGGTTTCTTTGGATACTTCAGGCGCTTCACTTCATCATAGAGGTTACAGAACCGCAACCAACATTGCCCCAATTAACGAAGTTTTAGCCGCAGGAATTTTACTTTTGAGTGGATGGGAAGGTCAATCTAATTTTTTAGATCCAATGTGCGGATCAGGAACATTTTTGGTTGAAGCTACCATGATTGCTTGCAATGTTCCGCCAAATATCAACAGAAAAGAATTTGCTTTTGAAAAATGGAGCGATTGGGATAATGATTTATTTGAGAAAGTAGAAGATTCACTTCTTAAAAAAATCAAAGAATTTCATTATGATATTTTTGGATACGATAAAGCGCCATCGGCAGTATCAAAGGCAAAAGATAATGTGCGTAATGCCAATTTAGAAGAATATGTAAAAATTGATTTACGTAATTTCTTTGAAACTGAAAAAGAAACAGAAGGACCATTACATATGGTTTTTAATCCACCATACGGAGAACGATTGGATATTCAGTTAGAGCGTTTTTATCGTGAAATAGGTGATACTTTAAAACAGAATTATCCAGGTACTAATGCTTGGTTTATAACAGGAAACCTTGAAGCTTTAAAGTTTGTTGGTTTAAAACCATCGCGAAAAATTAAATTATTCAATGGTAAATTAGAGTCGCGTTTGGTAAAATATCAAATGTATGAAGGTAGTAAAAGAACAAAATTTCAAAATAAATTAGATCATGAATAAAGCAACAAAAATACTAATTGTACAATTTGCATTTTTTGCTAGTATTTTCTTAGCAGCTCGCTTTTTAATTGTTCATTTTAACTTATTATCAGGTTTATGGATTCCTATAGTTAGTGGTTTGCTAGCAGTTGTTTTGGCGCCGCAGTTCAAAGTTTTTAAGATTGATGGAAAAGAAACCGTTTTTATGGCTTGGTTGTTTAGTAAAAAAGGAAAGCCAATTACGTGGTTGTAGTTGTTGTATTTTTATAGAAGATTTTTAAACACGTTTCGTTCTGAAGCGTGTTTTTTTTATATTTGAGAAAAACACTTTTATGATTAATTACTATGTTGTTTTAGAAATTGCCAATTTTTCTGATGAAGCTATTATAAAAACGGCATATAGATTATTATCTAAAAAATACCATCCTGATGTTAACAAGGATCCTTTTGCGCATGATTACTTCTTAAAAATTAATGAAGCCTATGATTTTTTAATGAACGCTAACAAACGTTTATTGCTTAATCAGTTTTTAAAAAGTATTGAAGACGCACAAAAAGTTGACACTAATCAAGCTAGAAATACACAGTCTAGTGTTGCTCCTAATATCCATGCTTTTTATTGCGATAGAAATAGTTTTACATTAAATGATACTATTTGTTTAACATGGCATGTTAGTAATTGTAAGCATGTAAGTATAAATATTTTAGGAGATGTAGTAAATCAAGGCTATCAATATTATAAAATTAATTCTTTTTTGGAAGAATTAAAAATTGTATTAACAATAATAGGAGTTGATGATCAGATTTATACTAGTGAAATTGTTTTAAAATATTACAATGAAAATCCTGCAAAAAAGGAATTTCATAAAATGCTTTTAAAGAATCCTTCAACAAAAGAAATCCATTTCAAAAAAGAAAAGTTCTTTCATAGTCATTCTCGTATTAGTAGGTTGACTTTTATAAATAGGTTTGTATTGTTAACTTTAATACTAGCTTTAAGTGTTTTTTTGTTTACAAAAGCTACATACCCACACTTGTTATTTATTATCATATGTTCTTTATTATTAACTATTTGGGTGCAAATAATTAAACGTTTACATGATGTTGAAAGATTTAGAAATAAATTTTGGGCACTTTTAATACCTTTTTACAATATATATGTTGTGATTAAGTTATTTAGAATTGAGAGTGAGAACACGGTAAATGAATATGGAGTTTATCCAAGACAGGAAAAGAAGAGATTTTTCAATTGGTTGATAGATCATGTTAAAAAAATAATTGAAAAATTGAGCATTTTCGAAAAGATGTCAATAGGTCTATACATATTAATTTTGTTGGTAAACGGCTATAAAATGTTTAAGAATTTTCCTGAGTACAATGTAACTTTAACTAATAATCATATTGAAAGTCATAGAGCTACAACTAATAGTAGTGCACAGAAAGAGTATTTTTTAGAGTTTAATAATGCTTTTTGGATTGAAGTAACAGAGTACGAGTTTGATGATATTATTTATAAAAGAAAGTTTAATGATTTTGTAATGGGTATTAACAAAGAAAACGAAGTGCAATATGTAAAAGGAATAAACACTGAAAATAAAACAGAAAAAAGAATAAATTCAGGACTTTCTAATAATGCAAACCCCGCAATTATTATACTAAGTTTGTTTTTCTTAGGACAAGTGTATACAATATCAAACCTAAGAGCACCTAAAGAAATTATTTTTGCTAAAGGATATTCAATATTTTGTTTGTTAGCCTATTTAGCTACATTATACTTACTTATTCTTTAAAAAAAATATTAGTTTTTAACTTGAGGAATAGTTATAACACGTTGTTCTTTTAACTTCTTTTTAAACGGAATTAAATAACTAATGCTATAGCCAAAGCCTACACCAATGTTTCCACTATATTTTTGACCAAAGCCTGGATAATATAAATTTTCAAATCCTTCGGGTTGTTTTTGATAAAAAAGCCCTTTCATACTTACATGACTGCCAAGAAATAGATTTCTTGATATTTCTACTTTTATACCCACCACTAACTCTAACCAATGAGCCATTAAACCAGTAGATTTTAATTCAGGATATTGCATTTCTTCTTCAAAATAAGCATTTCCTGTATTAACTCTATAACTATGTAAGGTTTGGTTATGTAAACTTAGTCCGTATCTACCACCAACATAAATTAGATTATTCATATCCAACCAATTTTGATGAAAGTTTTTTTCAGCTCCAATTTTTAAAAACATACCACTTGTAGTATAGGATAATTGATCGTCTTGTTTAAAACGATCTTCAAAACCTGCCTCGGCAGCTATGTACCAATCTTTATTATATCGATAATCAGCACTAAACTCAAAACCTTTATAATTATTGTCCCAAACATTTCTACTTGCTTTAATTAAATCAACACCAATACGCAAACCATAAGTTTCTGGGTATTTTAAAGAAAGGGTATCTTGAGCAAATAGGCTACTAGAACCTAGAAAAATACTAATAAAAAAGCTGAATATGCGCATTATTCTCGTTTGTAATTTCGTTGGTTAAAGTAAAAATGTTTTGTATCCAAGCATCATTTGTGGTATTGGCTTGTTTTGATGCATTAAAGCCGTTAAAAGTTACTTTATAGCCACAAGCCTTAGATACATAAATAGATTCTGGTTTATTATAAGTAAACCTTAAAACATCGGATTTATAAATAGTATCACCAACTTTTGTAGGATTAGGTTCAAACAAAACTAGTTTCCAGGTAGTTTCTGTTTTGGTAATTTCTAAAGGAATTTCAATTTTAGACGTATTCTTAAAAACCAAAGTATCTTGGAAGCCTTCTGCAATTAAACATATTTTTACCGCAGGTTTTAAGACATCAGAATCATTATTATTATACATATTTATAATAACATTTGGTGTTTCAGAATCGCCACCATCACAAATATCGTCTTTCTCGCAAGCTAAGAATGTAAAAATTGCCAAACCAGCAAACCAAAATTTTTTCATACCTTTTTTATATCGATTCAAAAGTACAAAATCATTTTGTAAAAAGTAAGCATCTCCTAAGAGATGCTTTTCAAATTTATTTCTTTTCTAAAAGAACTACATTTTCTACGTGGTGAGTTTGCGGAAACATGTCAACAGGACGCACGCGTACTACTTTATACATTTCATCTAACAAAGCCAAGTCACGTGCTTGTGTTGCCGAATTACAGCTTACATAAACAACACGCTCTGGAGCAATTTTTAAAATTTGGGCTACAACATCTTTATGCATACCATCTCTAGGAGGGTCGGTAATGATAACATCTGGTTGACCGTGTTGTGCAATGAAATCATCATTAAACACATTTTTCATATCACCTACATAAAATTCACAATTGGTAATATTGTTACGTTCAGCGTTCAATTTAGCATCGGCAATAGCTTCAGGAACCGCCTCTACACCAATTACTTTTTTTGCTTTTTTAGATACAAATTGTGCAATGGTTCCGGTACCCGTATATAAATCGTAAACCAATTCTTCGCCTGTTAATCCAGCAAAATCCCTTGTAATTGAGTACAATTCATAGGCTTGTGCCGAGTTTGTTTGATAAAAAGATTTAGCATTGATACTGAATTTTAAACCTTCCATTTCCTCTAAAATATAATCGCGACCATGATAACAAATTACGTTTTGATCGTAAATAGTATCATTTAATTTGCTGTTAATTACATATTGAAGTGAGGTAATTTCAGGAAAACGAGTTTTTAAGAATTCTAAAAGTAACTCGCGTTTTGCTTTATCCTCCTTAAAAAACTGAATTAAAACCATGATTTCGCCCGTTGATGCAGTACGAATCATTAAGGTTCTTAAAAAACCAGAAGTTTCTCTTGGATTAAAAAACTCTAAGTTATTTTCATTAGCAAAATCACGAATTTCATTGCGAATAGCATTCGATGGATCTTGCTGCAAATAACACTTTTTAATGTCTAAAATTTTATCCCACATTTTAGGTATGTGAAAACCTAAGGCATTTTCTTTTCCTAATTCTTCGCCCGATTTAATTTCATCGTCGGTTAACCAACGAGCGTTCGAAAAAGAAAACTCCATTTTATTGCGGTAAAAAAACTGCTCTTTCGATCCTAAAATAGGTTCAAAAGTAGGAAGGGCTACTTTACCAATTCTTTTTAAATTATTTTCAACTTCTTGGTGTTTGTATTTCAATTGAAATTCATACCCCATATTTTGCCATTTACAGCCACCACAAGCACCAAAATGCTCGCAAACAGGTGCTACGCGTTCTTGCGATAATTGATGAAAGGCTACTGCCTTACCCTCATAATAAGCTTTACGCTTCTTAAAAGTCTGTACATCAACCACATCACCTGGAACTACGTTAGGAATAAAAATGACTTTACCATCAGGAGCTTTTGCTACCGAAACGCCTTTTGCACCAGCATCAAGGACTTCTACGTTTTCGAATACGATTTTATCTGTTTTTTTTCTTGCCATAATGCAAAAATACTAATTGTTTGTAATATAAATGAAGCTGTTATATTATTTAGATTGTTTATAAAAATAACACGTTATATTTTTAGTAAAAAGATGTTTTTAGTAACTTGCAGTCAATTCGGATGATTTCTCTCCATTAAGAAGGAATGGCTTATTTTATAACAATAAACTAATAATTAATGAGTAGTTTATCAAGTAAAGATGCAATTGCATTAGAAGAAAAATACGGAGCACATAATTACCATCCACTTCCCGTGGTTTTAACAAAAGGTGAAGGCGCATATGTTTGGGATGTTGAAGGAAAGAAGTATTATGATTTTTTATCAGCTTATTCTGCTGTAAATCAAGGTCATTGTCATCCTAAATTAGTAAGTGCACTTGCAGAGCAAGCTAATAAACTTACATTAACATCTCGCGCATTTTATAATGATCAGTTAGGTGTTTATGAAGAAAAAATAACCAAACTTTTTGGTTTTGATAAAGTTTTACCAATGAATTCAGGTGCCGAAGCTGTTGAAACTGCTATTAAGTTAACGCGCAAATGGGCATACGAAGTAAAAAATGTAAAAGAAGAAGAAGCGGTTATAATTGTATGTGAAAATAATTTTCACGGACGTACAACAACCATCATCTCTTTTTCAAACGATCAAGAAGCTCGTAAAAACTACGGTCCGTATACCGAAGGTTTTGTGAGAATTCCTTACAATAATATCGATGCTTTAAAAGATGTTATCACAAATAAAAATGTAGCAGGCTTTTTAGTAGAACCTATTCAAGGTGAAGCAGGTGTGTTTGTTCCAGATAATGGTTATTTATCAACAGCGTATGCATTATGTAAACAAAACAATGTATTGTTTATTGCCGATGAAGTACAAACAGGAATTGCACGTACAGGAAAAATGTTAGCTATTGATCATGAAAATATTAAGGCTGATGTTTTAATTTTAGGTAAAGCACTTTCTGGTGGTATGTATCCTGTTTCTGCTGTTTTAGCAAATGATGAAATAATGAACGTTATTAAACCAGGGCAACATGGTTCTACTTTTGGAGGTAATCCTTTAGCTGCTGCTGTTGCTATGGCTGCTTTAGATGTAGTTGTTGATGAAAAGTTAGCAGATAACGCGGAGAAATTAGGTGTTTTATTTAGAAGTAAATTAAACGACTATATTCAAAATTCAACTATTTGTACATTGGTTCGTGGTAAAGGATTATTAAATGCTATTTTAATTAACGATACAGAAGAAAGTGAAACCGCTTGGAACATTTGTTTACGTTTACGCGATAATGGTTTACTAGCAAAACCAACGCATGGTAACATTATTCGTTTTGCACCACCTTTAGTGATGACTGAAGAACAATTATTAGATTGTGTGCGTATTATCACCGAAACTTTAAAAGAGTTTGAAAAATAAGCTAGAAATTCATTTTAAAATGCCCAAATAATTTTAAATTATTTGGGCATTTTAATTTTTAATGTAAATGAGTATTAAATTGACTTTCTGTTAAATAAATTGTAAAATTTAAGTAGTGAAGCTTACTTGATTTCCAAAAAAGTTGTAAAAATTGTATTTTCGTAAAAATCGAAAAATTATTATATGCCTTACAACAACTTTTTAAGCAAAAAATTCAATATTTCATTACCAACTTGGTCAGTTATTTTACCTCTTTTGGCTGGTTTACTATTAATTTGTCAAGCAGCATTGCCAAGTTCCAATATCATCGATTTAATATTAGGAGTTGTTTTAATTACAGCTGTTTTATCAGCAGTTCATCATGCTGAAGTAATTGCGCATAAAGTAGGCGAACCATTTGGAACATTAATACTTGCTTTAGCCATTACTATTATTGAAGTTTCATTGATTGTTTCTTTAATGCTTTCTGATACTAACGAAGGACCGTCTGCCTTAGCAAGAGATACCGTTTTTGCTGCAGTAATGATAATACTTACAGGTATTATTGGTTTGTGTTTGTTGATTGGAGGTTTTCGTTTTAAAGAACAAATTTTTGTGAAACAAGGTGTAAATGCATCATTAATTACCCTAATTGCAATATCGGTGTTAACAATGGTGCTACCTAATTTTACAACCAGTGGGGTAGGTAATCAGTATTCAAATTCGCAATTAATTTTTGTTGCTATCGTTACTTTGGTTTTATACGGTGGTTTTATTGCAGTACAAACTTTTAGACATAGAGATTACTTTTTACCTGAAAAAACGGATCATGGGAATCACCAAAATATGCAAATGATTTATGAAGATGAATCAGATCATCATATAGATCATGCAACACCACCAAATTTAAAAACAGTTATCATTAGTTCTATCATGCTGTTTGTGGCTTTAGTAGCGGTTGTATTATTATCTAAAAAATTATCACCAGCTATAGAAGATATTGTTGTTAGCTTAGGTGCTCCAAAAAGTTTAGTAGGTATTATTATTGCCGCTGTTATTTTGTTGCCCGAAGGTTTGGCTGCAATTAAAGCAGTTCGTCAGGATCGTTTGCAAACAAGTTTAAATTTAGCTTTAGGATCTGCTTTAGCATCTATTGGTTTAACAATTCCTGCAGTTGCTATTGTTTGTTTTATGACCGATATGCAAATTAATTTAGGAATTGATGGTAAATCAACCATACTCCTTTTAATTTCGCTGTTTATTATTTCAATTTCGTTTAATACAAATAAAACCAATATACAGCAAGGTATTGTGTTGCTGGTTATTTTTGCAACCTATTTGTTTACAACTATTGTTCCTTAAAGATTAAGCAATATTGAGTTAATACTGAAGCGTTACTTTTACAAGAAAATTAAAAATGAAGTACGTTTTTTTATTATTTTTATCAAGTTTCTCTTTAATGGCTCAACAAATGCAAACCAAAGTAATTGCTCATAGAGGTGCTTGGAAAGAATTCAATGTACCCCAAAATTCAATAGCTTCTTTAAAAAATGCGATTGATCTTAAATGTTTTGGATCTGAGTTTGATGTGCATTTAACTAAAGATGATATTGTTGTGGTAAATCATGATCATGATTTTTACGGATTGGATATTGAAACCCATAATTATCATGATTTATTACAGCTAAAACATCCAAATAATGAACAAATTCCAACTTTGCAGGAATACTTTGCTGTTGGTTTGCAGCAATCAACAACAAAATTAATCCTTGAAGTAAAATCGTCTAATTTAGGGATTGATCGAACTAAAAAAATGATTGACGTTATAGTAGCTATGTTACCTAACAACGCTAATTCAGAAAACTTGGAGTTTATTTTGTTTGATTTTGAAGCGGCTTTGTACACAAAAAAAATGCTTCCTAAATTTAGTGTGCATTATCTAAATGGAGATAAAACGGCTCAGGAAATTAAAACAGTTGGTTTAAATGGCATGGATTATCATTACAAGTTGTTGATAGAGAATACGAATGTTGTACCTTCTTTTAAAAAATATTCTTTAAAAACAAATTCATGGACCGTTAACGATTTAGAAGTTGGGCAACAATTAATTCAGCAAGGAATTGATTATTTAACAACAGATACCCCTCGTTTTTTTATAGAAAAGGGCTTATAGTTTTAAAAGTTTATCAACTAATATAGGTAAGCCTATTGTTGCTTTTTCTGCAATTACATGAATGTTTTTATTAAAATGACTTGCAGTTGCGGGGTTTTGATCAATATAATAAATTTCTTGTGCTTTACTAGCATAGTCAATTAAACCCGCTGCAGGATATACTTGTAACGAAGTTCCTATTATTACTAAAATATCTGCATTTTGAACTATTTTTATGGCGTTATCCATTTCAGGAACAGCTTCTCCAAACCAAACAATATGAGGTCTTAATTGATGATTTTGATTGTTTTTTGTACCCATCACAATGTCATCTTTCCAATCGTAGATCAAAGAAATATCATTTAAACTTCGTGCTTTGAATAATTCGCCATGTAAATGAATTACTTGTTTGCTACCCGCACGTTCATGCAAATCATCAACATTTTGAGTAATAATTTGTACATTAAAGTAAGTTTCTAATTCAGTTAATAATATATGCGCTTTATTGGGGCTTACCTCATGTAATTGTCTTCTTCGTTGGTTGTAGAAGTCTAATACTAATGTTGGGTTTTTAAGAAAACCGTCAAAACTTGCAATTTCCATAATATCATGTCCTTCCCATAATCCATCAGCATCTCTAAAAGTTTTTAATCCACTTTCAGCACTAATTCCGGCACCTGATAAAACCACTAAATTTTTCATTTTTATAAATGTTATCTTTGTAACGAATTTAGCAAAAACAATGAATATACCCGATTTATATAGTAGCAAAGAATATCTTTTATATTTAGAAGATTTTTTAACTGAAAATAGGAGAGATGGTTTTGACCGTGTATTAACTAACCGCACCAATCATTTTTGTGTAGTTGTTGAAGATGTTTACCAAATGCATAATACAAGTGCTGTAATGCGTAGTTGCGAGGTTTTTGGAATACAGAATTTACACGTTATTGAACAAAAAAATGGTAAAACAATAGACAAAGAAATTGCTTTAGGTGCAGAAAAATGGGTAGATATTCACAGACATGCCAATAATCAAGTTTGCGTTGATTCATTAAAAAAGCAAGGATATCAAATTGTAGCAACAACTCCGCATGCTAAAGCTAGTAATTTAGATGATTTTGATGTATCAAAACCATCGGCTATTTTTTTTGGTACAGAAAAGTCAGGATTATCTGATGAAGTTCTAAATCAAGCCGATGCTTACATTACCATACCTATGTTTGGTTTTACAGAAAGTTTAAACATATCGGTATCAGCAGCTATTATTTTAAATACAATTATAACTCGTTTAAGAAATACTAATGTTGATTGGAAATTAACAGAACAACAATTATTGATGAAGAAAATTGATTGGGCTAGAAAAAGTATCAAAGATATTGATTTTGTAACCCAACGATTTTTGGATAGGCATAATAAAAAAGTGGGTTTACCGAAATAAACCCACTTTAATAACCAAAAAAAACACTTATGAAAAACTCAAAAATTCTAAAACATTCAAATTACTTTGCGTTGTAATAGATGAGTTATAGTACAAATGTACAATACATTTATTAATAAACAAGCATATTGTGTGTTATTTTTTTAATAGTAGGTAAAAAGTTATTTTTTGTCGGTAAAAATGGCTAAAACATCATTTTTATATGTGTCTCCAATAGGAAATTCAAGCTCATTAATAAATACAGATTTACTTTGTATAGATGATATTTTTTGAATAGGCACTATAAAAGAACGATGTATGCGTAAAAAATCGTTTTTAGGTAATTGTTCAACAATATTTTTCATAGACATACGCGCAACAATTTTAGGTTTTCCAGCAATATGAATTTGAATGTAATCATCTAAGCCTTCAATAAACTGAATATCTTTTAAATAAATTTTGTTCAACTTATAATCGGCTCTAATTAAAATGTAAGCATCATCTAAACTGTTATTTCCTATTTGTTTGATGTTTTTTACCTTTTCTATTGCTTGTTCAAAGCGTTCATAAGCAATTGGTTTTAACAAATAATCAACCGCATTTACATTAAAACCTTCTACGGCGTAATGATCAAAAGCAGTGGTAAAAATAACCAAAGGTTTATTGATTAACGATTTAAAAAACGAAACACCATCTTTATCGGGCATTTGGATATCAAGAAAAAGTAAATCAACCGGATAAGCTTCTAAATAGTGCAACGCATCTTGAGGCGATGTAAATGTTTTTTCAAGCGTTATATCTTCATTTTTTAAACATAAATGTTCTAATATGGTCAAAGCCAAAGGTTCATCGTCTAAAGCAATTGCTTTTATCATATCAAATTAATTTTTAGTTGCACTTTATAATTTGTTTCCGAATTTTCAATATGTAATTTGTAATTGTTAAGGTACAAAATTTCCAATCGTTTTTCAGTATTAGCAATACCTGTTTCGGTTTTTTCAAGCTCGCTGATGTTTTTTGCTATTTTTGTGTTGATGGTTTCTAATGATATTTGATTTTCTTGAACCGAAATATGGATTTGAATAAGAGATTTTTCGGTTTGACTTGCACCGTATTTAAAGCAATTTTCAATAATTGAAATGAATAGGAGCGGAGCAATTTTTTGCTGATTTACATTACCCAATACTTTATAATCAATTTCTGTTGCCAATGTTAAACGAATTTTTTGCAAATCAATATAATCGGTAATATAATTTAGTTCGTCTTTTAAAAGTACTTTTTCCTTAGAACTTTCGGTTACTACATACCTCATTATAGCCGATAATTTTAAGATTACGTTAGGCGTATCGTCTGATTTTACTAATGATAAAGCGTAAATTGAGTTTAAAGTGTTAAATAAAAAATGAGGATTTATTTGAGCTTTTAAATAAGAAACTTCGCTTTTAAGCATGTCTTGCTCAATACTATTTATATATTGGTTTGTTTTTAATAAAATACCAATTGATAGCGCTAAATAAAATTGATAAGCAGTTTTATCAATAAAAAATTGCATAACTAAAGGATATTCTGGTCTTGGTCCTTTCATTCTAAAACCAGGAGTATTCTGCTCTTTTAAAGCATTGTAAATATCAGTATTGGTAATAATTAAATCGGGTACTTTAATTGCAATTACTAAACAAATAAATGTAATGATTGCAAAAAGGATGTACTTTTTCTGATGATAAAATTTAGGAACTAATATGAAATAGTTAAGATAAAAAAAGACCACTACAAGCGATGTTTCTATGCATCGTTTATAAAAAATAAGCGAGTTAAAAAGAGTATTGTTATTTTGAAAATCAGGTAAACTAATAAATGGAATTCCAAAAAAAAGTATAGAAACAACTAAAACAATTGCAATTTGTTGATGTTTTTTAAACATTGTATGAATAATTACATCACAAATATATATTAAAAGACTTTTCTTTTTTAATTATTGAGGTTAACAGCTTGTTTTTAAAAGGAAAAGCCAACCTTTTTGGTTGACTTTTCTATTATTTTTTAATTAAACCTAATTTTTAAGAAATTAGGTTATAGTAATAATTATAGTTCAAACAACAACTTAATATTTTGATAAGAATTCTTTAAAAGTTCTGGAATGTCCTTTTTATCAACCCACACTACTTTTTCAATACCTTCTTCTAATTGACCTTGAAGTTCACCTGTATAGTCAGTTGTCATGGCAAACCAAAAAGTGACTTTTAATTTATACTCACCATTACGTTTAAAAATATGATAGGTTTTTTGCAACGGATTTGTAATTTTTAAATATTTACAACCTGTTTCTTCTTCAACCTCTCTGATAGATGTTTCTTCAATAGTTTCGTTTTTTTCAATTCCTCCTTTTGGTAAATCCCACTTTCCGTTGCGGTAAATAAACAAAATTTGTCCTTTGTTGTTTTCAACCAAACCGCCACCAGCTTTATTTATCGTGATTTTTTCTTTAAAGTTTTGAATAAGTAAATTTTCATCTGGGTGATACAAACGAGCATTTGTAATTTGACCAGCAAAATATTGTGCTATTAATTTTTGCATATCAACAGTATCTAGCAAAAAAAATTGAAAATCGGTTTCTTTTTCTAACACACTAGTTAAAAAAAGTGGCTTATCATTAATAAAAACTTTATACATTTGTAACTATGATTTTTAACGACAACACAGCACAGAAAACGGCGGAATTGCTTTTACAAATTAACGCAATTAAATTAAATCCTAAAAATCCTTTTACGTGGGCTTCAGGATGGAAATCGCCAATTTATTGCGATAATCGCATAACTCTTTCTTTTCCAGAGATTAGAACGTTTTTAAAAAATGAATTTGCAACCAATATTGTAGAAAAATTTGGTAAACCAGATTATATTGCAGGTGTTGCTACCGGTGCCATTGGTATTGGTTTGCTAGTTGCCGAAGCTTTAGAATTGCCTTTTATTTATGTACGTCCAGAAGCTAAAAAGCACGGTCGTCAAAATCAAATCGAAGGTCAGTTTGAAGAAGGAAAATCGGTAGTAGTTGTAGAAGATTTAATTAGTACAGGTAAAAGTAGTTTGCAAGCAGTTGAGGCTTTACGTGAAGCAAATGCTAATATTTTAGGTATGGCAGCTATTTTTACGTACGGATTTGATGTTGCTTCAGAAAACTTCAAAAACGCTGATATTAAATTGGTTACTTTAAGTAACTATCCTACTTTATTAAAAACGGCAGTAGCAAAAGAATATATTTCACAAGAAGAGGTAGAAACATTATCAACTTGGAGCGCTTCACCATCAACTTGGGGCGTTTAACATATTAAAAAACTGAAATTATGAATTTAGAAAGTCCGGTTGTTCCCGTATCAAAATCTTCAGCATATTTATTTGAAGCATTATCAGATATTAAGAATTTTGAAAAATTAATGCCAGAAAACATAGCTAAGTTTGAAGTAATTGATGAAAACTGTTTTGAATTTGGATTAAAAGGAATGCCCGAAATTAAATTGGTAAAAAAATCGGCTACACCAACATCTGAAATTGTTTTAGGTGCAGCAAGTAGTAAATTACCATTTACATTAACGGCAAAATTAAACGAAAAATCAGCTGAAGAAACAGATGTACAATTGTTTTTTGAAGGTGATTTTAACCCAATGATGGCTATGATGATAAAAGGTCCTATTGGTAAATTTATTGAAACATTAGCCACTAATATGGTGAAATTATAATTTTGAAAAAGACCACTTTAAAGGTCTTTTTTTATTTATTTTTTAGCAAGAGTCTTTATAAATAATTGTACTTTTGTAACACATTTTAATTTTATACTAAATAATATAAATATGAATTCATTTGACGTAGTTGTAATAGGTTCTGGACCTGGTGGTTATGTAGCGGCTATCCGTTGCGCTCAGTTAGGAATGAAAACTGCAATCATTGAAAAATACTCTACTTTAGGAGGAACTTGTTTAAATGTAGGATGTATTCCTTCAAAAGCATTATTAGCTTCATCTCACCATGTAGATGAAATCAAACATTTTGCAGATCACGGTATTGAATTACCAGGTGACGTAAAAATCGATTTAGAAAAAATGATCGCTCGTAAACAAGCTGTTGTAGATCAAACTTGTGGTGGCGTTAAGTTTTTAATGGATAAAAACAATATTACCGTTTTTGAAGGTATTGGATCTTTTGAAAATGCTACTACTGTTAATGTAACAAAAAACGATGGTACTGTAGAACAAATATCTGCTAAAAACACCATTATTGCTACAGGTTCTAAGCCGTCTTCTTTACCATTTATTACAATTGATAAAGAGCGTATTATTACATCAACTGAAGCATTAAAATTAAAAGAAATTCCTAAACACCTAATCATTATTGGTGGTGGTGTTATTGGTTTAGAATTAGGTCAGGTTTACTTACGTTTAGGTGCGCAAGTGTCTGTTGTTGAGTATGCTGATCGTATTTTACCTACTATGGACGGAGCTGTTTCTAAAGAATTAACAAAAGTTCTTAAAAAGGCTGGAATGAAGTTTTATACTTCTCATAAAGTTCAAAAAGTAGAAAGAAACGGAGAAACTGTTTTAGTAGAAGCTTTAAACGCTAAAGGAGAAGTAATTTCTTTAGAAGGTGATTATTCTTTAGTATGTGTAGGGCGTCGTCCTTACACAGATGGATTAAACGCTGATAAAGCAGGTGTTAAAATTACAGAAAGAGGTCAGGTTGAAGTAAACGATCATTTACAAACTACTGCTTCAAATATTTATGCTATTGGTGATGTTGTTCGTGGTGCAATGTTAGCACATAAAGCAGAAGAAGAAGGAGTTTTAGTTGCTGAGCAATTAGCAGGTCAAAAACCTCATATCGATTATAACTTAATTCCAGGTGTTGTTTATACTTGGCCAGAAGTTGCTGCAGTTGGTAAAACCGAAGAGCAATTAAAAGCTGAAAATAAAGAGTACAAAGTAGGTCAATTCCCTTTCAAAGCCTTAGGACGTGCTCGTGCAAGTGCCGATTTAGATGGTTTTGTTAAAATATTAGCTGATAAAGCTACAGACGAAATTTTAGGTTTTCACATTGTTGGAGCTCGTGCTGCAGATTTAATTGCTGAAGCAGTTGTTGCTATGGAATACCGTGCATCAGCAGAAGATATTTCTCGTATGTCTCACGCACACCCAACTTTTGCTGAAGCAATGAAAGAAGCTGCTTTAGCTGCTACAGAAAATAGAGCTTTACACGTATAATAAAGTAATTATTTATAGTAAAAAACCGCTTTTTAAAAAGCGGTTTTTTTATTGGCATAAAGATTGACACTTTAAGTGTTTATCTTAAAATAGAAATAAATTAAAATATTAAAGTGTTATTTAATTTGAATTAATGACATTTTGACCTATAAAACATATATGGCACACGAAAAAATAATTTCAATGGACAATTTGTCACTTCAAGATTTAGATCCGAATGCAGAATTTATTCCTTTGTTTTCTCAAGATGATGAAAATGAAATGAATAAAGAGCAATTACCTGAAGATATTTGTATTTTACCGTTACGCAACATGGTTTTGTTTCCTGGTGTTGTAATTCCTATTACCGCTGGGCGCGATAAATCAATTAAGTTAATAAACGATGCAATTGCCTCTGATAAAACCATTGGTGTGGTTTCTCAGATAAGCGAAGATGTTGAAGTGCCAGGTGCAACTGATATTTATAAGTTTGGTACAGTTGCAAAAATTCTTAAAACGCTTAAATTACCAGATGGCAACATTACGGTTATTTTGCAAGGAAAAAAGCGTTTTGAAATTACAGAAGTAGTTCAAGAAGAGCCTTATTTAAAAGCGAAAATTAAAGAGGTTGAAGAAGTTAAACCAGAGGCAGATGATTTAGAATTCAATACAATTATTGAATCAATTAATGAAACGGCACAAGAGATTATCAGAGAAAATCCAAATATTCCTTCTGAAGCTGCTTTTGCAATTAAAAACATAGAAAGCGATTCTTTTTTAGTCAATTTTGTATCTTCAAATCTAAATTTACCAGCTTCAGAAAAGCAAACTATTTTAGAAATCAACAATTTAAAAGATCGTGCTTTAGAAACACTTCGAAGAATGAATATGGAACTTCAGCGTTTAAATTTGAAGAACGATATTCAAACAAAAGTACGTGTTGATTTAGATCAGCAACAAAAAGAGTATTTTTTACATCAACAAATAAAAACCATACAAGAAGAATTAGGTGGTTTTTCGCACGAACAAGAGTTTGAGGAGTTACGTAAAAAAGCGTTAGATAAAAAGTGGGATGCTAAAGTAAAAGAACATTTTGACAAAGAATTGAGCAAAATGCAACGTATGAATCCACAAGTAGCTGAGTTTTCTATTCAAAGGAATTATTTAGAATTGCTTTTAGAATTGCCTTGGAATGAATTTACTAAAGATAAATTCGATTTAAAAAATGCTAAGAAAATTCTTGATAAAGATCATTATGGTTTAGAAGATGTAAAACGTCGTGTAATTGAACATATAGCGGTTTTAAAATTGAGGAATGATATGAAATCGCCTATTTTATGCTTATACGGACCTCCAGGTGTTGGTAAAACTTCAATTGGTAAATCGGTAGCAAAAGCATTAGGTCGTGAGTATGTTCGCATATCGTTGGGTGGTTTACGCGATGAAGCTGAAATTCGTGGACATCGTAAAACCTATATTGGCGCTATGCCCGGACGTATTATTCAATCCATCAAAAAAGCCAAAACTTCGAATCCTGTGTTTGTTTTAGATGAAATTGATAAATTGTCAAGCAGTAATCAAGGCGATCCTTCAAGTGCCATGTTAGAAGTGTTGGATCCAGAACAAAACAAAGAATTCTACGATAATTTCTTAGAGTTAGGCTTTGATTTGTCTAAAGTAATGTTCATTGCCACCTCAAATAGTTTAAATACCATTCAGCCAGCGTTGTTAGATCGTATGGAAATTATCGAGATGAGCGGTTATACGATTGAGGAAAAAGTTGAAATTGTAAAACAACATTTACTACCTAAGCAATTAAAAGAGCATGGTTTAGACAGTAAAGTAGTTGCGTTAAGTAAAAAAGTAATTGAGTTTATTGTAACGAAATATACACGTGAATCGGGAGTTCGTAAATTAGATAAAGAAATTGCTAATGTAATTCGTTTTATTGCAAAATCTATCGTTTTAGAAGAAAGTTTTAATGAAAAGTTAACCGAAGAAGATATCATTACCATTTTAGGCGCTCCTAAGTTTGATAGAGATAAATACGAGTCTAACGAAGTGGCAGGTGTTGTTACTGGTTTAGCTTGGACGCGTGTAGGTGGTGATATTTTATTTATAGAATCAATTTTATCTGAAGGAAAAGGAACACTTACCATGACAGGTAATTTGGGTAATGTAATGAAAGAATCGGCAACTATTGCATTAGAATACATCAAATCAAACAATCATTTATTTGGTATTGATGCTAAGGTTTTTGATAAATATAAAATTCACGTTCACGTACCAGAAGGCGCAACGCCAAAAGATGGTCCGTCTGCAGGTATTGCCATGTTAACGTCTATGGTTTCTAGCTTTACACAACAAAAAATAAAGAAAAACTTAGCCATGACAGGTGAAATAACTTTACGAGGAAAAGTGCTTCCAGTAGGTGGAATTAAAGAAAAGATTTTAGCTGCTAAACGTGCAAATATCAAGGAAATTATTTTATGTAAAGATAATAAACGTGATATCGATCAAATTAAACCAGAGTATTTAACAGGTTTAACGTTTCATTATGTTGATAAAATGACCGAGGTTATTGATATTGCTTTAACAAACCAAAAAGTAAAGCACCCAAAAGAGCTTGTTGTTAAAGAGGCTTAAAAAGAAATATAATTGATACAAAAGCTGATACAGAAATGTATTGGCTTTTTTTTGTTATTTTTATCTTTCTAAATGAAATTCTCTAATGACAAAAAATATCATAATTATATTATTCATATTACCAATGATGTGTTTTGGACAGCAAGAAAAAGATTTAAAGAAAAAATTTAAATCTCTTTTTAGATTAGAGAAACCAAGTGATATTAGATGGATAGCTATAAATAAAGAATATATGTATTTTGAAAATGATACTTTAGTTTTTTTTAGACATAAAATTCCTGAAGATCAAAAAATAATTACATGGAATTTTTCTTCAGCCAAGTATTTTTATCAAGGTTGGGGTTTCCATAAAGAAGGAAGTTTTGCTATGAGTTCTGTGTCACCACCAAAGAATTTACCACATAAACTAAAAATCATTAATGAAAAAGAAAATACTTACTTTAAAGTTTTCTATGATAATCGATTAGAAACAGTTTATAAAGTGTTGAACATTGAATTTTTAGAAGGCAAAGATTATAAAGTAACTTTAGTTAGAGAAAATTGAACGAAATTTCTGTGCAAAAACATACCAATTTCTTTATTCTATCGTTATAAAGTTATATATTCGTTTTCATGTAATTCAACTAAACATGCGTAAACTATTAACCTTAGTTTCTTTCATAACATTAACAACTGCAACTGCCCAAGTAGGTGGTAAAGATGCGTATCAATTCTTACAAATGCCTACATCGCCCAAACAGGCGGCATTAGGCGGTAGCAATGTTACCATTACAGGAAACGAAGTAAATCAGGTGCTATACAATCCTGCTTCTTTAAATACTGAAATGAACAATATGTTGGCAGTAAATTTTGGTCGGTTTTATGGCGATGTAAGTTTAGGTTCTGCTTCTTATGCACACACCTTTAAAAACGGACGCAGTTTTCACATTGGCGCTACTTTTTTAAATTATGGTAGTATGGAAGGATATGATGAAAACGGAACTACAACTGGTTCTTTTTCTGGAAACGATGTAGCGCTTTCGGTTGGTTATGCGCATCCTATTGAAAATACCAATTTTGTAATTGGAGCTAATTTAAAAGCCATTGCTTCTAGTTTAGAAAGCTATAATTCGTTTGCTGTTGCTGCCGATATTGGTGGTTTGTATAACGATGTTGAAACAGGTTGGACAGCTGGTTTAACTTTTAAAAATTTAGGTGGACAATTATCTAGTTATGAAGATATAAGAGAAACACTTCCTTTTGAAGTAGTTTTAGGTGTAAGTAAACGATTAGAAAATGTACCTATTCGTTGGCATTTTACTTTAGATAATCTTCAAAAATGGAACATTGGTTTTTCTAATCCTAACAGAGCTCAAATTGATTTGGAAGGAAAAGCTACCGAAGAAAAAGTTGGTTTTGGCAATACGTTGTTACGACATGTTGTTGTTGGTTTTGAGCTTTTTCCTGAAAAAAACTTTACCATACGTTTAGGATATAATTTTAAAAACGGCGAAGAAATGAAAATTTTAGAGCAAAGACATTTTGCAGGTATTTCGGCTGGTTTTGGTTTAAAAGTCAAACGTTTTAAAATTGAATACGCTTACAACAGATTTACTTTAGCAGGAAATACTAATTTGTTTGGTTTGTCCGTAAAACTATAATAATTTTGTTTCCTAAAACAATTGGTTTGGAAAAAATCACAATAGCTATTGATGGACATTCATCAACTGGGAAAAGTACTTTAGCAAAACAACTCGCAAAAGCATTGAATTATATCTATGTAGATACTGGCGCTATGTACCGTGCCGTAACTTTATATGCTATGCAGCAAGGTATTATTAAGGCAGATTACTTTAATGAGCAAGAATTAATCAAACAGTTAAATCATGTTTTTTTAACCTTTGTTTTCAATCCTCATTTGGGTTTTGCAGAAATGTATTTAAACGATGTAAATGTTGAAAACGAAATTAGAACTTTAGAAGTTTCTAACTTTGTAAGTAAAATTGCTGCTGTTTCAGAAGTCCGTTCAAAATTAGTTCAGCAACAAAAAAAATACGGTATTGATAAAGGTGTTGTTATGGATGGAAGAGATATTGGTACTGTTGTTTTTCCTAATGCCGAACTAAAAATTTTCATGACCGCTTCTGCCGAAATTAGAGCGCAACGTAGGTTTTTAGAATTAAAAGAAAAAGGAATGAATACTTCTTTTGATGAGGTTTTAAAAAATGTTACCGAACGCGATACTCTTGATTCTAATAGACAAGATTCTCCCTTAATAAAAGCGCAAGATGCAATTGTTATTGATAATTCTGAATTATCAAAAGAAGAACAATTTCAAATGATTCTAAACTTAGCAAATCAGCGCTTAACAAACTAAAATTCTACTTTTTAAAATATATTGATAATGAGCTTAAAATTACGATTAACCATTATGAGCTTTTTGCAGTTTGCTGTTTGGGGCGCTTATTTAACCTCAATGGGTAACTACTTGGCTTCAATAGGAATGGCCTCAAAAATTGGTTTATTTTATGCTGTTCAAGGAGTTGTTTCTATTTTTATGCCTGCCATTATGGGTATTATTGCTGATAGATGGATTCCTGTACAACGTTTATTAGGATATTGCCATGCCTTGGCTGCATTGTTTATTATTGCTGCAGGCTATTATGGAGCATCATCAGGTGAAGCAGCCGATTTTTATACACTTTTTACGCTTTATACTTTAAGTGTAGCATTTTATATGCCAACTATTGCGTTGTCTAACTCGGTTTCTTATACCGTTTTAACCAATAATAATTACGATACCATTAAAGCGTTTCCGCCCATACGTACATTAGGAACAGTAGGTTTTATTTGTGCTATGTTGTTTGTGAATTTTAGTGGTTTTACATTAGGAAATTTCGATTTTAATTTTTCAGCTAACAATGACTTTGTTAGTTTCCAAAATACCTATCACCAGTTTTATGTTTCTGGTTTTTTAGGAATCGTATTGTTTTTATATTCATTTACGTTGCCTAATTGCGAAATCAATAAAACCGAAGGTAAAAAATCATTAAGTGATGCTTTAGGCTTAAAAGCTTTTGCACTATTTAAAGAACGAAAAATGGCTGTATTTTTCATTTTTTCGATGTTATTAGGTGTTTCGTTACAAATTACAAATGGTTATGCCAACCCTTTTATAACAAGTTTTAAAGATATTCCCGAGTTTGCTTCAACTTGGGGTGCAAATAATGCCAATGCGCTTATTTCGTTATCTCAGGTATCAGAAACACTTTGTATTTTATTAATTCCTTTTTTCTTAAAACGATTTGGAATTAAACAAGTTATGTTATTAGCTATGTTTGCTTGGGTGCTGCGTTTTGGACTTTTTGCAACAGGAAATCCTGGAAATGGCGTATGGATGTTTATTTTATCAATGATTGTTTACGGTATTGCTTTTGATTTCTTTAATGTATCAGGATCTTTATTTGTAGATCAAGAAACCAATAAAAGTATTCGTTCATCGGCACAAGGTGTTTTTATGATGATGACCAATGGTTTTGGTGCCACTATAGGTATGATTGGTGCGCAGGTTGTTGTAAATCATTATGTGTTTAATCAAACCGATATTACATTGCAATTAGAAGGCTGGCGTACGTCTTGGTTTATTTTTGCTGCTTATGCATTAATTGTTACCATACTGTTTGCGTTGTTGTTTAAATACAAACATAAAGTAGAAAATAAATAAAAAAAGAGGAAGTAATTCCTCTTTTTTATGCTAATAAGTTAGTTAAGGTATAAATAAGTAAACCAACCAAACCGCCAACTAAAGTACCATTAATACGAATGTATTGCAGGTCTTTACCGACTTCAAGTTCTAGTTTTTCGCTCATTTCTTTACCATCCCATTTTTGTACCGTATTGGTTATGATGGTGCCCACTTCTTTACTGTTTTTAAGAACCAATTTATAAACATATTGCTTGGCATATTTATCAATGTTTTCTTTCATTTCTGCATCTTCTTGAAACAACACTATTGCTTTTTCTATGTTTTGTTTAATATATTTATTAAATGTAGCGTTTTCATCATCTAATTTCTCAAGCATATCTTTTTTCAAACGTAACCATATATCTTCAGCATATTCTAAAATACGTTCCTGGGTAATGAATTGTTCTTTTATATGTTCAAATTTATCTTTCCAATCGTCTTTTTCATTTAAATCAGCTACAACTTGATATAATTTTGATGTAAGTTCTTTTCTAATAGTATGATTTCCGTTTGTTTCAATTTCTTCAAGAAAAGTGGTGATACCCGAAATTAATTGATTTGTAACCGATTTTCCACCAATTAAGCCTAAAATAGGCTGCTTTTCAACTACTTTCTTGTAAATAAGTTCTCTGTTGTTTTCTACATAGTTTTTAGCCTGAGGTAAAATAATAGAAAGCAACCTATCGTGTTCATTTTGTTCTAAAAGATAGAGTAGGGCAGTGCTAGCAAGCTTTTCAAGTTTAATTTCGTCGGTTAGTTCAAATCCTTTTTTAGCTAAAAAGTTAGCAATTGATGCATCGTCTAAATTATTTACAATGCGTTTTAGTAGGTGGTTGCATTCTTGTTGAATAATTTGTTGATTTTTCTTTTTACTTAACCACTCATTCAAATACTCACTAATAGAAAGTTTATCAATATATGGGCGTATGGTATCAGCAGTTAAAAAATTAGTACTCACAAAAGTGCCTAAATTACTACCTAATGCATCTTTATTGTTGTTTATTAAGTTTGTATGCGGAATTTTTAAACCCATAGGATATCTAAATAAAGCAGTTACTGCAAACCAATCGGCTAAAGCACCAACCATACCTGCTTCGGAAAATGCTTTTACATATCCCATCCACGACATTGGATTTTTCTTTTGTAAATAAATCATTAAAACGTAAACAATTGCCATAACAAGTAATAAGCCGAGTGCTAATTGTTTGTGTTTTTTTAATTGTATTTGTTTTATTTCGTCGTTCATTTTTAGAAATGTTTTATTGAAGATACAATTATATTGTGATAAAAAATGGTTTAATAAGTTTGTTTTTTACAAATGGTTTTCAACTTTTTTTAAATACAAATTGTTTTATGGATGTTTAAAAGCTTAAATATTTACTGCTTTTTTTGGTGTGCTAAACTAGATTTTGTTGTATAAAAAGTGTAATTCTATAAATTCACTTTAATTAAATTTTTAGTTTAAGTAATTTTTTATAAAATATTGATAAATAAATATTTATGTTTCAATATAGATTTTATCTATTTGTTAATTTGTGTACACTTTTATTGTTTTGCAATCAATTAAATTATATATTTTTTGATGCTGTTTTTTTAAACATAAAAAAAGGTGTCAATTCAAATAGACACCTTTTTCATTACTATTTCAATATTATTAAATACTAGAAACGTTTACAACTTCGTTTACGTCAGCATCATAATCTATAGTATCAAAGTTAAATCCAAATAAATTAAAGAAATCATTTCGGTAACCTTGAATATCTGAAATCTGTTCTAAATTTTCAGTTGTAGTTTCTTTCCATAATTTGTCAACTTCGGCTTGGACATCTTCACGCATTTCTAAATCATCAATACGAATTCTTCCTTCAGCATCAACAGGAATTTTACCATCGGCAGTATACAAACGCTCTTTAAATAAACGATACATTTGCTCGATTGTTCCTTCGTGAATACCTTTTTCTTTCATTACTTTATATAATAACGAAATGTATAAAGGCACTACCGGAATTGCAGAACTCGATTGCGTAACTAAGGCTTTATTTACAGAAACGTAAGCTTCACCATTAACCTCTTTTAAAATTGTATTAATAGTTGCTGCTGTAGCTTCTAAATCATTTTTTGCCTGACCAATAGTTCCGTTACGGTAAATTGGGAACGTTAATTCAGGTCCAATGTAAGAATAAGCAACTGTTTTAACGCCATCTGCTAAAACACCCGCTTTTTGTAAATCTTCCATCCAAAATTTCCAATCTTCACCACCCATAACAGCAATGGTATTGTCAATATCCTCTTGAGAATCAATTGGAGCAATTGAAATATCACTTACAACACCTGTGTGAAAATCTACTGTTTTATTGGTAAAAGGTTGACCTATAGGTTTTAAAACCGAAGCATAAGCAACACCTGTTTTTGGATGCGTTCTACGAGGCGATGCCAAGCTGTAAACAACCAAATCAATTTTACCTAAATCTTTCTTAATTAGTTCAATAGTTTGTTGTTTGATTTCATCTGAAAAAGCATCACCATTAATTGATTTTGCGTATAAACCAGCTGCATGTGCTTCTTGTTCAAATGCTGCAGAATTATACCAACCTGCAGTACCTGGTTTTCCTTCAGTAGCAGGTTTTTCAAAGAAAACACCAATTGTAGCAGCATTAGAACCAAAAGCAGCAGATATTCTTGATGAAATTCCAAAGCCTGTTGAGGCACCAATTACTAATACTTTCTTAGGTCCGTTTGTAACTTCTCCTTTTGATTTTACATATTCAATTTGGTTTTTAATGTTTGTAGCAGTTCCATCAGGATGCGATGTTAAACATATAAAACCTCTTGTTCTTGGTTTAATAATCATCTTTCTATATTATATTACGTTCATCAACTATTTAAGAATCAAATTTAACTATTTAAATCCTTATTTTAAAATTATATTTTAACAAGAAAAAGGTTGCTTTTTATCAATTTTTAATGATTAATTGATCGGTTTGTTTGTTAATTATTTTGTTTTCTTTTTAATAAATGATAATTTTAGTGTAAATAATGGATTAATTGTGTGTTTATGAAAAAGAGTTTTTGTTTTTTACCCGTTTTTATGTTGCTAGGTTTTTTCTCTTGTAATGATGATGCTAGTCCTGTTAAAGATCAAGAGATAGTTCTTGGAAATCCTGTTGAAACAAACCCACCTAATACTAATTATAAACCCGCTTTTGCTGGGCAAACGCGTATTGGCAGTGTAAAAACTACAACGAAGATTAAGGTTGAAGAAATAGCTAATAACATAGGCAGACCTTGGGGAATTATTAGTATGCCTAATGGAAATTTGTTGGTGACAGATAAAATGGGTTTTATGCAAATTTTCTCTGAAAACGGGCAAAAGATTTCTAAAGTAGAAGGTTTTCCAACTGTTGATTCTGGTGGGCAAGGAGGTTTGTTAGATGTTGCTTTAGATCCTGAATTTGCTACAAACAGAATGATTTTTTGGACGTTTTCTGAACCTTTTGGAAATGGCAATTTAACATCGGTGGCAAAAGGTAGGTTAGCAAATGATGAAAAATCTATTGAGAACCCTACTGTAATTTATAGAGCAGAACCTTCATACAATGGTAGTTTGCATTATGGAGGACGATTGGTGTTTGATGAGAATCAAAATTTATTTGTAAGCACTGGCGAACGATCAGATTTAACTACGCGTCCGCAAGCGCAAGCACTAAATTCAGCTTTAGGAAAAATTGTACGTATTACCAAAAATGGACATCCTGTTGCTGGAAATCCATTTGAATCAACTAGCAATGCTAGACCTGAGATTTATTCTTATGGTCATAGAAATGTACAAGGATTGGCTTTTCATCCTGTTACAAAACAATTATGGGAAACCGAATTTGGTGCTCGTGGAGGCGATGAAGTGAATTACATACAAACAGGTAAAAATTATGGATGGCCTGTTATTACGTATGGTTTAGAGTATAGTGGTGAAAAAATTGGCGATGGAATTACTCAAAAAGATGGGATGGAGCAACCTGCTTATTATTGGGATCCTTCTATTTCGCCAAGTGGTATCGATTTTTACACAGGTAATGCAATACCAGAGTGGCAAAATAATTTATTTATAGGTGCTTTAAGCGGTCAACACATTATACGATTGGTAATAAAAGATAATAAAATTGTTGGAGAAGAGCGTTTGTTAGCAGAAAAAGGAGAACGTTTTAGAGATGTTTTAGCATCGCACAACAATCAATCGTTGTATGCTATAACCGATAGTGGTAAGATTTATAAAATATCAAGAGAATAGATTTAGTTTTTATTCCAAATCTTTTAATTCTTTGTAGTTTTTATTTAATTTCTTTAGTAATCTACCATAAATCAATTTATAAAACGACCATATGATTAACATAAAAATGACTCCTACAAAAATACAACTTAAAACAACTATTATGTTATATGTGAAAGCACTTACTCCTGTTGGTTGAGCTATCCTGTCACTATTTAAAGCTTCAAAGATGCCCGTATATAAGATAATTAAAAAAATACACACATTTAATATAATGTAAACATTAAGTAATTTTCTTGCCCTAAATATATTTTTTAATAGTAACGAAATTGAATCGGTTGTATGAATGTTTGAAATTAAATATAGATACACTATTGAAAAAATAATGGGCAAACTAACTAAGAGATAGTCTAAGATATAGGTTACTTTTATTATTATAGGGTTTTTAATAGATACGTTTGCATCACTACTAAAAATAAAAGGTAGCAACAAGAAAAAGCTTAATTCAAAAATATTGGCAGCAATAAGCCACTTTAATATGTTTGATGAGCTTTTTTTAATCATTTTATGAAGCTCTTCTCTAGAAACAACTTGAAAGTCATCCTGTTTGCTCCAATGTTCTTTTAACAATTCTAATTCTGTCATAAATTAAGAATTAACAATTTTTGATAATCGTGTTTTTATTCGGTTCATTTTAACTCTAACATTACCTTCGTTTAAACCTAAAGTTTCGGCTATTTCTGTATAGTTTTTATCTTCTAAATATAAAAAAACAAAAGCTTTGTCAATATCGTTAAGTTGATGAATAGCTTGGTACATCTTTTTTAATTTTACTTCTTCTTCTTCATTGTATTCATCATATTTAAATTGAATGAATGCAAAATCAACTGATGTAGTATTAATGTTTTTAGAACTTTTTCTAAACAAAGAAATGGCAGTATTAAGGCTTACTTTATAAGCCCAAGTACTAAATTTTGATTCTCCTTTAAAAGTTTTATAAGCTTTCCATAGTTGAATAGAGATTTCTTGAAACAAATCATTATGTTCATCTAAATTGTTTGTGTAAATTCTACAAACCTTATGAATAATGTTTTGGTTTTTCTCTAATTCTTTAACAAATTCAAGCTCTAAATTTTCATTCATTTGTTTAGCTATCCAATGTTACAAATAAACAATAATTTCGCGTTAAATCAAAAAACAAAATAAAGAGGGGGTAATTGTATTTAAGTTCGTAATTTTGCAGTGTAATAAATTTGAATAAATCATGATGAATATTCCAGATTCTAGTAATCCTAGAGTCGTTATCATAGGTGGTGGTTTTGCTGGTGTATCTTTGGCAAGAAAATTAAAAAATAAAAACTTTCAGGTAGTGTTGTTAGACAAGCACAATTACCATAATTTTCAGCCTTTAATGTATCAGGTAGCTACGGGTGGATTAGAATCAGGATCCATTGCTTATCCAATTCGTAAAATTATTAAAGAGCATAAAGAAGCTTTCTTTAGAATGGCTTTGGTAGAGCAAATTGATACCAAAAATAAAAAGGTAATTACCGATATTGGTACTATTTATTACGATTATTTGGTTATTGCCACAGGTTCTACCAATAATTATTTTGGAAACAAGGAAATTGAAAAAAACAGTATGGTAATGAAAACCATACCAGAAGCATTAAATATTCGCAGTTTAATTTTAGAGAATTTTGAATTAGCATTGCAAACCAATGATGCAGCTGAACGAAAAGCTTTAATGAATTTTGTTATTGTTGGAGCCGGACCTACAGGAGTTGAACTTGCTGGAGCTTTAGCTGAAATGAAAAAAGCGGTTTTACCAAAAGATTATCCAGATTTAGATGTTTCAATGATGGAGATTAACTTGGTGCAAGGTTCACAAAACGTATTAGATGCAATGACCAACAAATCGTCTAAAGCAGCAGAAAAATATCTAAAAGCGTTAGGCGTAAAAATACATTTAAAAACCATTGTTACAGGTTATGATGGTAATACTGTATCTACTAAAGATGGTCTTTCTTTTAAAACGCAAGCTGTTATTTGGTCTGCCGGAGTTAAAGGAGCTCCTACCGAAGGTATTGCCGAAACTTTAGATAGAGCCAACCGTATTCGTGTAAATGATTATAACCAAGTTGAAGGTTTTGAGGATATTTTTGCTTTGGGTGATGTTGCAGCAATGTATGGTGAAAAATATCAATACGGTCATCCAATGATGGCACAGCCTGCAATTCAACAAGGACAACTTTTAGCTGAAAATTTAGAGCGTTTGGTAAAAAAACAATCGCTTAAGAAGTTTGTTTATAACGATAAAGGATCCATGGCAACTATTGGTCGTAATAAAGCGGTAGTTGATTTACCTAAATTGCATTTCAATGGTGTATTTGCATGGTTTGTTTGGATGTTTGTGCATCTTTTTTCATTGATAGGATTTAAAAATAAAACACTTGTTTTCTGGAGTTGGGTTTATAATTATTTTGTGTTTGATAGAGAATCACGTGTAATAATCCGTCCTTTTAGAAAAAATAGAGATTTAGAACAACAAATGAATCAATAAATTTCAGGAAATTTTTTGTTGTAATTAATCAATAAATCTACAAATTTATTGTATGATTGTATACCATCTTTTTGGTTGTTCATTTTTAAAAAACGACCATAAAGTTGTTTGAAAAAAAACGAAGAAATATTTCTTTTACTTTCCCAAAAAGCTTCACTGTCTGTAATATTTTGTTGCACACCGTAATGTAATTGGTTAAAAAGTGATTGATATGTTTCTTCGTTTTCATTTCTATATTGTCTTAAACAATACTTCAAAGCATATAAATTTGCTGTGTATTGAAACTGTAAATCATCGCTTTGTTTCATCACCTGATATCCAAAAAAATTAGCTTCGGTTTCACTTGCAATTCCTAATTGATGTGCCATTTCATGTGCTACTGTAATGGGCATGCCAATAGTTGGTATCTCAATATTTACTTGATTTTCATGTGTAAATGGGTTAAAATATCCACTAAAGCCCATATAAGATTGTAACCACGAATAAAACGATGGTTTTACCTGATTAATTTCAGTTTTTGCAAGGATATTTTGCAATTTACTAGGCAGTTTTTTATAATTATCAATTGCTTCTACATTAAATTGCTTTAAATTTTTCTCTAAAACTACTTTTTTAGAAACATTGTTGGTTAATGATAATTGTTGGTTATTTACAATTGAAATTAAATGTTGCGTAAAAATGTCTAAATCGTTTTTTTCGTAACCAATTGTTAAATCAAGTTGCTTTGCCACAGAAAATTTATAATTGTTAAATCCCCACATCAATTGAAACAATCCAAAAAAAAGAAGAATACATGTGGTTAGAAATAAACCTAATTTTTTAAATTCTTTGCCTTTAATGTACTTAATTGATTTAAAAACTAGATAAACAACTATAAAAGCATACAAAATATCTCCTATAGAAAAAGGAAGCCAATTTGTTGTAAAGTGTAAGAAATAATCAATGCCAGCATATATCTTTTGATTATATATAGTTGAGAAAAAATGAGGGAATTGTGGCGCAATTAAATACCCGCATATTACAACAATCAACAAACCAATAACTAAGAGATATTTTTTTTGCATTTTTTAATTTTTTATTTAGAACAAATAAAAATAATAATGTATATTTGTACTCGTTAAAGATAAGGATAATGAGTAAATGTAATTCTTTGGATGATGTAATTTATTTTTGCGACGGAAAAAAATGTTGTAGATATAATGAAGAGGCTAAGTCGTGTATTAAAAGCTTGTTATCAGAAACAGGTCTTAATAAAAGTATTTCATTAGAAAAAATGAAATGCCAAGGAATGTGCAAAAGCGCTCCTGTATTTTATATTGATTCTGAGAAGAAATATAAAAAAGAAGTAACTAAGAAAAAAGCAAAAAAAATATTTGATAAATATTTTATTGCTTAAATTGATTTTAATTATTGTTTTATTTTGTATGATTAGAGTATGCCTTTGGCATACTCTTTTTTCTATTCTACATAAACTTACCTAAAATCCAGTACAGAATTATAAAAACAATGATGGTACCAAAGCAGCCAAAGCCTGCTTTTTTAGCACCCCAACCTGCAATTAATGCGCGCAATAAATCTTTCATAATTTTCTTTTTTTAATAAAGATAATTGAAAGTTATTTTTTTTCCAACTTTTTAACTATATCCCAATAAACATCTAATTCATTTAAAGATAAGTTTCCTAATTGTTTACTATCTTTTTTTATTAGATCTTCCATTTTTGTAAATCGGTTTATGAATTTGTTATTTGTTTTATTCAAAGCTTCTTCGGGATCTATATCACAAAAACGGGCATAATTAATTAGTGCAAATAATACATCGCCAAACTCTTGTTCTTGCTTTTCAAAATTATTTGACGAAACTTCAAACTTAAATTCATCTAGCTCTTCTTCAACTTTTTTCCAAACATCTTCTTTATTATCCCAATCAAAGCCTACTCCTTTTACTTTATCTTGAATTCTATATGCTTTTACAATTGCAGGCAAACTTTTAGGAACACCACTTAAAACCGACTTGTTGCCTTCTTTTAGTTTAAGCTTTTCCCAATTCTCTTTTACCGTTTTTTCATCATTTGCTTCTACATTTCCATAAATATGCGGGTGACGGTAAATCAACTTTTCGCAAAGTGTATTACAAACATCTTCAATATCAAACAATTGTGTTTCACTTCCTATTTTAGCATAAAATACTAAATGAAGAAGTAAATCGCCAATTTCTTTCTTAATTTCGGTAGGATTGTTTTCAGAAATTGCATCATTTAACTCATAAACTTCTTCTATTGTTAAATGTTTTAATGATTGAAAGGTTTGTTTTTGATCCCAAGGACATTTCTCTCTTAAATCGTCCATGATATCTAACAATCTTTCAAATGCTTTTAATTGATTAGCTCTGTTGTTCATAAATAATCAGATATAAAAAATCCAGCACAAGGCTGGATTTTGTTTTATTCTTCGCTTTCTTCTTTCTTTTTTCTAGTGCGTTTTGCTTTTGGTTTTTCTTCAGCTTCTACTTCTACAGTTTCTGGCTGAGCTACTGCATCAATAGTTACAGAACCAGTTGTTGTAACAGCTGCTTCGTTTAATCTAGTAACATAGTTTGCCTTTTGTAAAATATTATACCAATTTAAAACTTTTTTGATATCTGACACATAAACTCGGTCACGATCAAAATCTGGAACAATTTCACCAAAATAAACTAATAATTCATCATTACTTGCTTTATGGTCTAATGCAGTTCCGTTGTTTTCTTTTTTTGCAATACGTGCAAAAACTTCAAACAATTTTAATTCATCTGTTTCAGTATAAATCGAAATTTCTGATAATAAGCTTACATTACTGCGTAAACCTACAGTTAATTTTTTTCCATCGATTAACGATTCTGCAATAAATCCAGATCTTGTTTGGATTTTTAATTCATATAGTCCTGGTTTTCCAGATATAGCTAAAACTTTTTCTACGCTCATTATTTAATTTTTTACAAGGTCACAAATATCCTAATTTGAAATTAATATCCAAAATTATCTTCCCTTTTTATTAATAAATTTCATTTTATAATCAGGAAATACTTTTCCTTCCATAATATTATTTAATCTTTTGGTATTTAATTTCTTTTTTAAAGTTGAAATTTTATCAGTAAATAAAATACCTTCTATATGGTCATATTCATGTTGAATTACCCTAGCTGCATAGCCTGAAAAATCTTTGGTATGCTTAGTGAAATTTTCATCGTAATATTCAATTGTGATATTTGGCTTACGATATACGTCTTCACGTACACCAGGAATACTTAAACAACCTTCGTTAAAAGCCCACTCTTTGCCTTCTTCGTTTAAAATTTTGGCATTTATAAAAGTACTTGAAAAATTGGCAAGAAATTCTTGCTCTTCTTTTGATAAATCTTCATCTTCACTAAAAGGTTTGGTACTAACAACAAATAAACGAATAGGTAAACCTATTTGCGGTGCAGCTAAACCAACGCCATATGCATGATCCATTGTTTCATACATATTACTTATAAGCTCTTGTAATTGAGGATATTCTGGAGTTATTTCTTCACATTTTTTACGTAAAACAGGATCTCCGTATCCTACAATAGATAAAATCATTTTTCCTTTTTTAAAATAATAATGGCAAAGTTACAAAATATAGTAAAAATTGCAGTTAATTATTTTAACTTTAATGTTTGAAATAAGTATTCAATTCTTATTTAATGTACTTCTTACAATGTTTGATAAATTAATTTTAAAATTTGGCGACAATCAGTTTTATAACGCTATAAAAATTACGTTTACGGCAATAATTGCTTTTTTTATTTTTTCTAGTACAGCCGATTTTTCTGCTGCTTTTACAGTTACTTTGGGCGCCATGTTATGTGCACCTATTGATATATCGAGTAATTTTAAACATAAAGTTATTGGTTTAATATTGGTTTCGCTTTTAATTCCAATAATTTCTTTTACACTGACTATAACATATGATTACTTTTTTTTGTTTTCGTTACTTTTCTGTGTTTTTGTCTTTTTTTCGGCTATAATATCGTTGTATGGTCACAGAGCTAATTTATTATCGTTTACCTTATTATTAACTATTAGTTTATCATTTATTCATCATGATGAACCCGAAATATTAATAACCAATTGCTTGTATTTATTGGCTGGAGGTTTATTTTACACAATAATTTCAATTGTTTTCTACTTTATAAAACCAAGCAGATACATTAATTTAGAGGTTGCAGAATGTATTGAAATTACCAGTGAATACCTTAATTTACGTTCTCAATTATGGTTACCAAACGCCGATAGAGAAAAAATCAATCATGAGTTATTAAAAAAGCAAGTTAGAATTAACGAATTACACGAACATATTCGTGAATATTTGGTTTACAATAAAGCTAGAACGTTAAACTCTAATAACAATAGAAAGCTTTTAGTAGCATTAACATCGTTGGTAGAAATTTTAGAATTAGCTATGGCAAATACTTTTGACCATAAAGAATTCATTAACTTTTTTAAAGATGATGCTAGCATACTTGAAGAATATCAAACACTGGCTAGTAATTTCTCTAAAACGCTACAAGCATTATCATTTACAATAAAAACAAACAAAAAATACCATTCTCCTTATAGTTTAACAAACGATTTTAAAAACTTAAAAATTAAAATTGATCAATACGTAAAAAATCAAAACATATCAATTTTTGATGAGCATGCTGTTCATGTTAATAACCTACTTTTTTACGCTGATAAGCAGGTTGAGAAAATAAAAGGTTTGGAACGAATTTATAAAGAGCGTGTTAATGCTGATGAATTAAGAGGTAAATACCGCGATTTAGAAAAGTTTTTCACACCAGAACATTATCGTTTTAAAACATTGGTTGAGCATTTGAATTTTAAATCTACCACTTTTAGATATGCATTGCGTATTACTTTAACCATGTTTGTTGGTTTAATTATAGGTAAGATTTTTAATTTTGAAAACGCTTATTGGATTTTACTAACCATTGTTGTTATTATGCGTCCAGGTTATGGTCTTACCAAACAAAGATCAACTCATCGGGTAATAGGAACTGTTATTGGCGGTATTTTAGGAATATCGACTCTTATCCTAATCGATAATAACATTATTTTAAGCATTTTAACAATTATTTCAATGCTTTTAGGATATTGGCTTACAGGTGTTGATTATAAAATAGGCGTTACTTTTGTTACCTATTATGTAATATTAATTTATGGTTTATTATCGGGCAACGCAGAGTCGCAATTAGTTTATAGAATTTTAGATACAGTTGTTGGTGCTTTACTTGCTTATTTTGCTACACGCTTTATTTGGCCAACCTGGGAGCTTTACTCAATGAATAATCATCTAGAAAATTCATTAAAAGCAATCAAGCACTATATAATTGAAGTAAAATATTATTACATAAAAAAGGGAGAACCTTCAACATCATACAAAATAGCTCGAAAAAATGCTTTTATTGAAGTAGGTAATTTAATGGCGAGTTTTCAAAGAATGATTCAAGAGCCAAAGCGTAAACAGTTGAATAGAGCCGAATTGTATGAATTAACTGTTTTAAACCAGACCCTTGTTTCATCTGCAACAAGTATTGGAACGTATATTCGTTTTCATAAAACAACCGAAGCTTCAAAATCATTCAAATTGGTTATGGATTACATTAACAATAACCTTAGCAAGTCATTACACAACCTTGATTTTGATTCGGAAATCACTCAAGATATTGAAGATGATTTTAAAATTAGTATTACACAATTAAAGGCAATTCGCAGACAAGAAGTTGAATTGATGAACATTGATGAAGCACATAAAATTCAAAAGTTAGAAGAAGCCCAACTAATTATAGATCAATTAATTTGGATGAGTAACTTATCAGAACAAATTGAAAAAATAACACTGAAAATGAAGTGATTTTAAAGTGTTGAAATAGATTTTATAGCTAAAAAAGGAAGAGTAAATTCCCTTCCTTTTTATAATTTATGTAATTTAGAATGTTACTCCACTTTCTTTTTAGGGATAGTGTGGCTATTTATTTTTAACTACTAATCTAAACCCTTCACCGTGAATATTTAAAATTTCAACATTCTCATCAGATTTTAGATATTTTCTAAGTTTAGCAATGTACACATCCATACTACGAGATGTGAAATAATTATCATCTCTCCAAATTTTTGTTAAGGCAACTTCACGTGGCATTAAATCATTTTCATATAAAGCTAACATTTTTAAAAGCTCGTTTTCTTTTGGAGATAATTTAATTGGCTCATCATTCTCAAAAGTTAAGAAACGTAATTTTGAATTTAAATGAAATCTACCTATTTCAAATTCAAACTTTGTATTTTCAGCTTTTACTTCAGATGATTTACGAAGCATGATTGCTTTGATTTTCATTAATAAAACTTCTGAGTCAAAAGGTTTATTTAAATAATCATCCGCACCTACTTTATATCCTTTTAAAACATCTTCTTTCATTGTTTTAGCTGTAAGGAAAATAATAGGAATTTCTTTATTTTTATCTCTAATCTCACGTGCTAAAGTAAATCCGTCTTTATAAGGCATCATTACATCTAAAATACACAAATCATATGTGTCTTTTTTGAATTTTTCGAAACCTTCCATACCATTTTTGGCTAAAGTTACATCGAAATCATTCATCACTAAATAATCTTTTAAAATAGATCCGAAATTTGGATCATCCTCTACTAATAAGATTTTTTTGTTACTTACTTCCATTGTTTACCTATTTGTTGTTTGTTACTTTTTAATTAATTAGTGGCAATTTTACTATGAAGGTACTGCCTTTACCTTTTTCACTTTCTACATATACTTGACCATTATGGTCATCAACTATTTGTTTTACATAAGCCAAACCTAAACCGTGACCTTTTACATTGTGCACATCGCCAGTATGTTCTCTGTAAAACTTGTCAAATATTTTCTTGGTTGCTGTTTTGCTCATACCAGCACCTTGATCTTTAATTCTAACCACAATAAAATCTTTAATATTCTCTGTAGTTATGTTTATTACAGGCGCATTAGGCGAATATTTAATTGCATTGTCTAAAATATTCACAAAAACACTTGTAAAATGTGTTGGGTTGATTAAAACAGTATCGCGTTGAGCATTTAAATTTGTGGTTAAAGTACCTTCACGATCCTCAATTAATAAAGAAATATGATCAATGGCTACTTCTAAAATCTCTGTCAATTCAATTTTTTCTTTCGGAATATCTAATTCTTTCTTTTCTAATTTTGATATTCTAAGAATATTTTCAATTTGCGCATGCATTCTTTTATTTTCTTCACGAATCATTTGTACATAACGCATTACCTTTTCATTATCATCAATAATTTTAGGGTTTTTAATGGCATCTAAAGCTAGGTTAATAGTAGCAATAGGTGTTTTAAACTCATGAGTCATATTATTGATAAAATCGTTCTTAATTTCTGAAATTTGTCTTTGCGTAATTAATTGACGAATTGCACTGTAATACGCTGCAATGATGACAATTGTAAACAAAAGAGAAATTAAAATAAAAGGCAATAAATCTGATGCTAAAAACTTTTGTTTTTGAGGAAAACTGATATACAGCTGGTATTTTGAATGATTTTCAATATCGGTTAAAATAGGAATTGAATACGTGTTGTTTTCTTTGAAAACAAAGTTTCCTGATTTTATAGATGTTGCTAAACCATTATTAAAAACCGCAAATTCAAAATTAGTATCTAATTTATTATGAGCTAATTCTTGTTTTATCAATGAACTTAAATTCTTAACATTTAAGCGTTCTTCAATGGCATAAGTTGAAACAACATCATTATAGGTATAATCAAGTACCATTCTATTTAAATCAACAACATCACCTTCTTTAACAATAACTTCATCAGGCTGTGTGTCTTTATTTAAAGATCTGTGGATATCGTTTCCTAAACCATCAATTGATTCACTTTTTCCGCGAAAAATTTCTGTTTTTCTTTTACTTACGTAATTTTTGTAATCTTTCTTTTTGCCACTAGCGCTATCAATTAAGGCAGAACCTAAAATAGCATCGTTTAAATTTTCAACAGAAATGATATTGGTATAAACAATTTCTTCATTTGTTTCGGTGTTTTTTTCTGTATGAAAAATTTTCCTAACTTCTGTTTTATCAGGCACTTTACCTGTTTTATTTCTATAATCTAATAGTTTTTTCTGAAAATCATATCTTTCTTTTTCCTTTACTTTGTCAGCAACTTTTCCTATGGTTTGACTAACTAAATGCTGAAATTGAATGTCTTTATTTTCATATGTTGTGCTAATCCAATACAGCTGAATTAAAATAATTCCTAATAAAGCCATACTCATTAAAACAACCAAAAACTGAAATCTATATCTATTCATTACTTTTAAAATACATTCAAATTTAACATTTTAACAATTAATAATATACTCATTTAACCTAAAGTTAACAATAGAGTTATTGAATTAAAATTTTATCTAAAATGCTGTCAATCTGTAAAAATGCATTATTTAATTCGATATTTTGCACTACAAAGTTTGCTTTGAGTTCTTTTTCCTCTTCGCTCATTTGATTTTTAATTCTGTTTAAAACTTCTTCTTTTGAAACACCATCTCTTTTGATAACTCTCTGAATTCTAATATCTTCTGGAGCTGTTATTAAAATAGTAAAATCACAAGACTTGTAAGCGTTTGATTCAAACAAAACAGCACTTTCCTTTACAATTATTGCAGCTTTTTTATTATTTTCTTTAAAATCTTCAAAGTCTAAAGCAACTGCTGGGTGTACAATATTGTTTAATTGTGCTAACTTTTCTGAATTGTTGAAAACAATACTTGCAATTTTTTTTCGATCAAGCAATCCATTTGCTAAAAGAACTTCATTATTAAAAAGGGCATTAACCTTATCAATAATTTCCTGATGTTCCATAACCCTCTTTCCAGCATCATCTGCAATATAAACAGGTATTCCTTTTGTTTCAATATAGCGCGTTATGGTAGTTTTACCACTGCCTATACCACCTGTTAAACCGATAATCTTTGTCATTACTTAAAAAACATTTCAGGTAAAGCCGTTTCGGCTTTTTCTTTTTTAATATTTAGCAAAAAATAACTATACAAAAACCCTGCCCCATATCCATAAAACTGAATAAAAGTTGCAATTATCGTTAAAAATGCAATTTTTATATTTTTAGTTTTGATAAAACTTTCTACAAATAATATCAAAAAATACAAAATATAACAGCCAATAAAATATTTAAAGTTAATTAAGAGAAGTAATATTGAAGCAATAAGTCCTAAGATAAAAACAGATGGAAACCAAAATGTAATTTTTGCGTATTGCGGATATCTTTGATTTAAAATAGGGCGTGCTTTTCCAAACTTGTTGACTTGTTTGTAGAATTTTTCCCAATCTATTCTTCGTTTGTGGAAAACATATGCATTTGGTATTAACGCTGTTTTAAAACCAAGATTCCATAACCTAATTGATAAATCAGGATCTTCGCCTGGATGAATTTTTCCAAAACCATTAGATGCTTCAAAAGCAGTTTTAGAGATTCCCATATTAAAACTTCTTGGCTGAAATTTTCCCAATTTCTCACTTCCACCTCTTATACCTCCAGTAGTTAAAAAAGACGTCATGCTTTGATTAATAGCCTTTTGAACATCAGAAAAAGATTCATGTGCAGCATCTGGTCCTCCAAAACAATCAACAAAATTCTTACTTAAATAAGCATCAACTTCGTTTAAATAGTTTGCAGGAATAATACAATCAGAATCTAAAATAATGAAATACGAACCTTTAGCTACCCTCATTCCAAAATTGCGAGAATCGCCTGGACCAGAATTCGATTTATAATAGTAAGAAATATTTAAAACAGCTTGATACTTAGCTACAATAGCATCGCATTTTACAGTAGAACCATCTTCAACAACCACTATTTCAAACTCATTTTTATATTGTTGATGTACCAAACTTTCTAAAAGTTCATCAATTTCATCGGGTCTGTTGTACACCGGTATTACAAACGAATAATACATTTAATAAGAGATAAATTACTTAACAAAGTTATCATGAAACATTTTATTAATAAAATTTATAGCCAAAATATTCTTAAAACATAATTTTTTGCATCATTTTTGCCTTAAAATTACACTGCAATTCTCTAATTATTTAGTGAATTTAATGTATTATTTTTTTAACTTTAACAGGCTTTTATTTTTAAGCATATAATTATGAATGTAAACGAAATTAAAATATTATGGGTTGATGATGAAATTGACCTATTAAAACCACACATCTTATTTTTAGAGAAAAAGGGATATATAGTAACCACGGCAACAAACGGCCAGGATGCTATTGATTTGTTTGATGAAGATAATTTTGATGTAGTTTTCTTAGATGAAAACATGCCGGGTATTACTGGTTTAGAAACTTTACAAGAGCTTAAAGAAAAAAAATCGACTACTCCTATAATAATGATTACCAAAAGTGAAGAGGAATATATTATGGATGAAGCAATTGGTTCTAAAATTGCCGATTATTTGATTAAACCTGTAAATCCGAATCAAATTCTTTTAAGTTTAAAAAAGAATTTAGATCATTCTAGATTGGTTTCAGAGAAAACGTCTTTAGATTATCAAAAAGAGTTTCGAAAAATTGCCATGGATATGATGCAAGCAAATTCGCATCAAGATTGGGCAGATCTTTACAAAAGATTAATTTTTTGGGAAATGCAACTTGAAAATATTGAAGATCAAAATTTAACGGAAATTCTAGAAAAACAAAAAGAAGAAGCTAATTTTCAATTTGGCAAATTTGTCGAAAAAAATTACGAAGAATGGATCAATGATGAAGAAATTGCACCTTTATTTTCGCACAAGCTTTTTGTTAGAAAAGTAGTTCCTGAATTACGTTCTGATGAAAATGTTCTTTTTGTGGTGATTGATAATTTACGTTACGATCAATGGAAAGCATTTGAAGGTATTATCAACAATCATTTTAAAGTAGAAAAAGAAGATTATTACTATTCAATACTTCCTACAGCAACACAATATGCTAGAAACGCTATTTTTTCTGGGTTAACGCCGTTACAAATGGAAAAACAATTGCCTCAATACTGGAAAAATGATGTAGATGATGGAGGTAAAAATATGTTTGAAGCCGAGTTTTTAGAAGAGCAACTAAAACGTTTGCGTTTGAATATAAAGCACGAGTATCATAAAATTACCAATTTAAAAGACGGTAAAAAGTTTGCTGATAACTTTAAAGCAATGAAAGACAATAAATTAATTGCTTTGGTTTATAATTTTGTTGATATGATTTCTCATGCTAAAACCGAGATGGAAGTTATTAAAGAACTAGCATCAACAGATAAAGCATATCGATCTTTAACTCAAAGTTGGTTTAGAAATTCGCCTTTATTTGAAATCATTCAACAAGCACAATCGGCTGGTTTTAAATTAATTATCACAACAGATCATGGTACCATCAATTGTAAAAATCCATCACAAGTTATTGGTGATAAAAACACAAGTTTAAATCTTAGATATAAAACAGGTAAATCATTAACATACGAAGCAAAAGATGTATATGCTGTAAAAGATCCTAAACGTATTCAGTTACCAGCTATAAATATTAGTAGTTCGTTTATTTTTGCAAAAAGTGATTATTTTTTGGCGTATATTAACAATTACAATTATTACGTAAGTTATTTTAAAAATACCTATCAACATGGAGGTATTTCGTTAGAAGAAATTATTGTGCCATTTGTAGTCTTAAATCCAAAAAAATAAAATGAATTGTACCTATTCTATAAACGATTTAGATACTGTATCAAAACAATTAATTAAAGCAAGCAAATATAAAACGTGGATTTTTAACGCGTCAATGGGTGCCGGAAAAACAACTTTAATTAAAGCAATTGTGAAAAATTTAGGCGTAAATGATGTAGCTAATAGTCCTACTTTCTCAATTGTAAATGAATATTTAGGAAATAATAACGAAGCTATTTATCACTTTGATTTATATCGTTTAAAAAATAATGAAGAAGCGTATGATATGGGATTAGATGAATATTTTGATGATGACAATTGGTGTTTTGTTGAATGGCCCAATCAAGCTGAAAGTATTTTACCAGATAATTTTCATACTATTTCAATCAATATAATAGATAAAAACACCCGTGAATTAAATTTTGATTAATTATGGATATAACAAGCCCTTTTTCCAAATCGGAATTAATGCCTCAAGAAGAAAAATTAGACGTTCGTAAAAAACGCGGACAATTATATATTGGTATTCCTAAGGAAGATTTTAAAGTGGAAAAACGCATTTGTTTAACTCCAGAATCTGTGAGTATGCTTGTAAAAGCTGGTCATAAAGTTTTAATTGAAGCTGGCGCTGGTGAAGAAGCAAGTTATAACGATTTAAAGTATAGCAATGCTGGTGCAACCATTACAAATGATAGAGAAAAGGTATTTGGATGTCCTATTATTTTAAAAGTAGAACCACCTACATTAGAAGAAATTAAGTTAATTAAACCAAGAACATATCTTTTTTCGGCCTTACAATTAAGAACTCAAAAAAAGGAATATTTTGAAGCCATTGCAAAGAAAAAAATAACCGCTTTATGCTATGAATTTATTAAAGATCGTTATGGTGCGTATCCTTTTTTAAATGCAATTAGTGAAATGGCGGGCATAGCTTCTATTCAAATTGCCACCGATTATATGTGCAGTATGAATGGTGGTAAAGGATTGCTTTTTGGAAATATTACAGGCGTACCGCCAACCGAAGTTGTTATAATAGGTGCTGGTTTGGTTGGCGAATCTGCTGCGCGTACTGCCTTAGCATTGGGAGTTAACGTAAAAGTTTTTGATAATAACATTCATAAATTAAAACGATTACAAAAATCGTTAAATCATCAAATTTTCACATCAACCATACAAGAACGCGTTTTAACTAAAGCATTAATGCGTTGCGATGTGGCAATTGGCGCTGTAAAAGGATGTAATAGATCACCAATATTAGTAAGCGAAGAAATGGTTCAACGTATGAAACCAGGTTCTGTAATTATTGACGTTTGTATTGATAATGGTGGTTGTTTTGAAACTTCAGAAGTAACCTCTCATGAAAATCCTGTCATTAGTAAATTTGATGTAATACATTATGGAGTGCCCAATATTACTGCAAAATATTCTAAAACAGCCTCACTAGCAATAAGCAATATTATTTCGCCCTATCTTTTAGAAATCAGCGAAAGCGGAACCATTGAAGATGCTATTCATTACGATAATACAATACGTTCGGGCATTTATATGTACAAAGGTATTTTAGTGAACGAAGCCATTGCCAAGTGGTTTTCATTGAATTTTAAAGATATTAATTTAATAATTCTATAAGTAATAGAACAAATTATAAGTTGTACTTTTGCACAAATTATTTTTGTATGAAATTTTCACAGCGCTTAGCATATTATTTATTAGGGTTATTTATTGGAGGATTATTTGTTTATATTTTCCTAGATGCAAAAGATACTCAGTTTTGCTATTTACCAAATTGTAGAGTTTTAAAAGACTTAAGAAACAAACCATTAACAATAAGTGACAAAGCGCAAATAAAATTTGATGAAGCTTTAATTAATATGAATGATGTTAAAATGTGTTTAACATATGGCGATGTTGATTTTGATAAAAGCAATGTAAAAGAAGGAAATGGAAAACTTTATGTAATAGAAGGACAAAACTCTAAAAAAGAACCAATTACAGTTGAAATGATAAATTTTAGCGAAAAAGTGACCATTAAGGATGTTTATCCTACCAAAAAATAATTTATTTTTTTTCTAATTGATTTTTAATTACTTAGAAAATAATTAAAAAAAAAACAACGTAAAGCCTTGCAGAATCGGAAAACCTTCCTATATTTGCATCACAATTAAGGAACGAAAGATTTTAATTGTAGACCAAAGGAGAAATGGCAGAGTGGTCGAATGCGGCAGTCTTGAAAACTGTTGACTGTAACAGGTCCGGGGGTTCGAATCCCTCTTTCTCCGCAGAAAAATAACGGCTAGGGGAGATACTCAAGCGGCCAACGAGGACGGACTGTAAATCCGTTGGGAAACCTTCGCAGGTTCGAATCCTGCTCTCCCCACAAAAAAACCAACCTTATTTAGGTTGGTTTTTTTTATATTTAAAAGCTAGTTGAAAACAATATTATTTCTAAAATAGATTTTATTTTATTGTAAAATCTATCTTTAGATTTGGAGATTTAAATAATGCAAAAGAACGACATTTAACAGAGTATGTATTAATTGGAACATTATTAAGTTTTGGATGTGCCATTTTAATTGGTTTACTTTATAACTATTTTATAAGTTTTTTGAATGGATAATATTGAAGATTTTAGAGATTATTGTTTGTCGTTTAAAGGAGTTTCAGAGAAGTTTCCTTTTGATGAAAGAACATTGGTTTTTTATGTAATGAATAAAGTGTTTTGTTTGGTTGATATTGAAGAATTTGAGTATTGTAATTTAAAGTGTGATCCTGATGAAGCTTTAGAATTACGATCGCAGTATGAAGGCGTTAAACCTGGGTATCACATGAATAAAAAACATTGGAATAGTGTTTATTTTAACAGCGATGTGCCTGTAAAACATTTTAAAGAAATGATTGTTAACTCTTACAATCTTGTTGCAAAGGGTTTAAAAAAAGCAGATAAAGATTTTTTACAAAACTTGTAAATATTTCTCCTAAAAACTTGTTGATTTAAAATTTTCAAATAACTTTGTAATTCAAAGTGAATTTTATGAATCAGAAAATTTCAGATGATTTAGCTCATATCAAAAGTATGATGGAACGCTCTTCAAGGTTTATATCCTTAAGTGGTTTATCTGGAGTAGGAGCGGGTATTGTAGGTTTAATAACAGGTGTTTTAGCTATGTATTTCACCAATGGTTTTGTTGGTTTAAATCAAAGCGAGGACATACTTTACAATAGCCAAACTATTTCAAAGTTAATTTTACTTGGAGTTTTTGCTTTGTTTTTTGCCATTTCTTTCGGAAGTTTCTTCACTATTCGAAAAAGTAAAAAATTAGGATTACAAATTTGGACATCAACTACAAAAAAAATATTAAGTAGTTTAACCATTCCGTTAGTAGTTGGCGGTGTTTTTGTGTTGGCTTTATTACAATACGGTTTATATGGCTTAATTGCGGGTACTACTTTAATTTTTTATGGTTTAGCATTGGTAAATGCCGAAAAGTACACTTTTTCTGATATTAAATATTTAGGTTTTTTAGAAATAGTATTAGGGTGTTTATCCTTGTTTTTCATTGGTAAAGGTTTGCTTTTTTGGACAATAGGTTTTGGTGTTTTACATATTATTTACGGAATTATTTTACATAGAAAGTATAACTAGTGAGTATTATTAGCGGTTTAAATAAAGAGTTTGAAAGTAGAGTACGCCTTGGAGTGATGTCTGTTCTTATGGTGAATGATTGGGTTGATTTTACCGAAATGAAAAATCTTTTACAAGTCACCGATGGTAATTTAGCAAGCCATTCTACCGCATTAGAGAAAAGCAATTATATAGAAATAAAAAAGGAGTTTGTGGGGAAAAAGCCACGTACATCTTATAAAATTACCACATTAGGAAAACAAGCTTTTAAGACACATTTACAGTTTCTTGAAAAAATGTTGAAATGATAATTCAATTTTTTTTATCATTTAACTTTGAATTACAAAGTACTTTTAAATTAATGTTTTATGAAAAAGCAATTTTTAATTTTAATTAGCACAGTTTTGTTTGCTATTTTGTTTTACAATCAAGAATTAGGCTTAAACCTATCCATTTTTGCATTGTTTTTATTGGTCATTCAGCTTGTAATGCAACCCAAATTAATGCGCGATAAAAGAGCACTTTTATTAGCAGGGTGTATTGTAGTAACTTGTATATCCAACGCTTGGTTGTTATCGTTTTCTACTTTTATAGCAGTAATGATTTCGTCGTTTGTGTTTCGATATTATTTAATCGATCCACAATTAAAACTCGTTTCACAAGCGTTTAATTTTCTATTGAATTGGCCTGCTTTTGTGGTGCATGTTTTTTTAGTGGATACTTGGCTTGAATTTAAAGAGGACGATTCTAAAAAAACATTTGTGACCATTTTTGCTTATATTATTTTACCTGTTATTATACTATCGGTGTTTTTTGGTTTGTATGTTTCATCAAGCGAAATGCTTAGTAATTGGTATAATAGATATGAGTTTAACATTGATGGATTAATTCTTCTGGTATTGCTTTTTGGATTTTTTATAAGCTTTGTTTTCTGGTATCTAAAAGTTTTTGATTTTCTAAAGTTGATTGATCGTACTTTAAAAACCAATTTCTCAAAAAGCGACATTGAAAGTATCAAACCAACTTTTGATTTTATTCCACTGCAATTTGAAGTACGAAGCGGTATCATCACACTTATTTCGTTAAACGCCATGTTGTTATTTTTTGTGATTGTTTTTAACATAGAAAATGCTCAACAAAGCATTCAACAACTATCCGATTACAGCAATCGTACGCACAATCAAATCTACCTCATTATTGTTTCGGTTTTCTTAGCCATGTTGGTGGTTTTGCTTTTCTTTAAAGGTGCTTTAAACTTTATTAAAGGCAATAAATGGTTGTTACTTTTTACTAAAATTTGGATTGTTCTAAACATCGTTTTGTTAATTTCAGCCTTCTATCAAAACTCGGTTTACATAAATGCTTTGGGTTTAACATACAAGAGGTTAGGGGTTTATTTATTTTTGATTTTATGCGGAATTGGTTTGATATTCTCGTTCTTAAAAATTCAAAATAAAAAGACCAATTTCTACTTAATTGATAAAATGAGCTGGACGCTTTTTTATAGTCTGATATTTTGTTCGATTTTTAATTGGAGTAGCATTATAACCACCTATAATTTACAAAAAGATACTATTGATTTACAGTATTTGGTTTATGAATTAAATGGAAATGAAAAAGATTTGATACCTTATTTTAAAAAGCACAATATGGAAGTTCCTGAAGATGTTTTAACCCGATTAAATTATTACGAGAATTTACCATTTTTATCTAAGCAGTTATATTATAATAATTTTTAAGACAAATTAATGAATTGAAAATCTATTTTATTCTGACTAAAACCAATGGAAGAATGTATCAATACTTAACACTTTTGATATTCCTAATATGATTTAATCATTGAAGGATAAATAAAATCCGAGTTTTTAAACTCGGATTTATTTATTAATATTTCTAATATCTATTTCTGTTGGTTTTCTAACATTAATCTTCATTTCAAATTCACAGGCTCCAAAAGATTCGAAATTTTTTCTTCCTTGAATTAGAGAAACTCTGTTAGGACCGTATTCTTCATTAGGGTTTTCAGTTTGATAAATATCATCCTCCCAAAAACAAATTTCGCAAATTTCATAAGTTCCATTAGGAAAATGTGTTAGAGTATTGTACCCACAACATTTACAAAAGAACTTCCCATTAGCTTGATGTTTTTGGTCATCTATTTTATGCATAATCTTCAAATTAAAGGCAAAGATTTATTTATTTCTACGTTCGTTTCGTAATGGGCGTTGTTCTGTAAACTTCTTTTTAAAATCTTTTCGATCCTTTGTAGGTGCTGGATTTTTATTTACCAACACTTTTTCGGTTTTTGGTAAACTACCTTCTTCTGTTTTGGTACTATCGCCAATTAATCGGTTTAGTTCATCCATTTCAGCATTTGTAATTTCGCGGTATTTTCCCACAGGAACATCTAACGAAATATTTACAATACGGATACGTTTTAAAGCAACAACAGTGTAATCAAAATACTCGCACATACGGCGAATTTGTCGGTTTAATCCTTGAGTTAGAAAGATGCGAAACGTAGTATTACTGATTTTTTCAACTCTACATTCTTTTGTAACTGTATCTAAAATAGGCACGCCACTTCGCATTCTGGTTATAAAACGATCTGTAATTGGCTTGTTAACCGTCACAATATACTCTTTTTCGTGATTATTACGTGCGCGAAGAATTTTATTTACAATATCACCATCATTGGTCATGATAATTAATCCTTCAGAATCTTTATCTAATCGTCCAACAGGAAAAATGCGTTCATGATAATTAATATAATCTACAATATTATTTTTAACAGATTGATTTGTAGTACATTCTATACCAACAGGTTTGTTAAAAGCTAAGTAAATTTTAGCATCGTTGCGCTCGTTAATTAATTTTCCGTTTACACGTACTTCATCAGTTGGTAAAACTTTAGTTCCCATTTCGGGAATTACATCGTTAATAGTAACTCTACCTTGTTCTATAAGTTTATCTGCTTCTCTACGAGAGCAAAAACCTGCTTCAGACAAAAATTTATTTACACGTACACCTTGATCCATCTTACAAAATTACAATTTAAAGCGGTTGTTTTCTAAAAAATAAACAATTTGTTTATTTACGGTTTCATTATACAAACTGTGTCCTAAATTGTGAGTGGTAAAAAAGGGAATTCTGGGATGTTTTTCTAAAATTTCAATGCTATCTTTATAAGGTACAATGGTATCAATATCATCATGAATAATGCCAATAGGAACCAAAATATCATCAATAAAATGGGCGCTATTAAATGTTTTAGGATTTATTTTAAAACGTTTTTCAAATTCTAACAAAAAGTTTTGATATGATTTTTTACTTAACGATAACATATTTTTGTAGTTATCTGTAATACGTAAAAACCGATTTGGAGCTGCCAATGAAACAATTTTTTCTACAAATTTTGGTTTGTATTTAGACATATAATACAACATGGTCATACCACCCAAAGAATGCCCAATTAAGAATTGCGGTTTGTAATGATTGGCTACTTCATTAATAAACTCACTATATAAAACGGCATTAAATTCTTTGCCATCGCTTAAACCTTGCCCAGGCGCATCTAAAGCTACAATACGGTATTTTTTCTTCTTTAAAAACTGAATAACACCTTGCCAGCGATTGGCGTTGCTTTCCCAACCATGAATTAAGAGAATGGTTTCTTTTTCACCTTCCCAAGCATACGTTTTAATACGTTGTTTACCAAAGAACAGATCTTTAGTTTTACTAGAGTTTAAAAAAGTAGGCAAGTTCTTTAACAAACCTTGTCTAGGAACCGAAAATAAAGTATACGCTGTATTTGCCGCAAATTTTGCGTTTAAATAATGTAAGGAGTTGATGTAAAAACCAAACCCTTTTGTTAATAGCGTGTATTTAATTTTTTTAAAGTACTCCATAAAAAAAGCCTCTAGAGTTAGAGGCTTAAATTTATTTTAAATTTTCGATAATTGCATCAATTTTTTCTCTTTCTTCTTGAGCTAAAGCTGCATCTACTAAAATTCTTCCACTGTGCTCATCTGTCATGATTTTTTTACGAGCAGCAATTTCAACTTGTACTTGAGGTGGAATGGTAAAGAACGATCCTGCCGAAGCACCGCGCTCAATAGAAACAACTGCTAAACGGTTTTTAACACCTTCTCTAATTCTTGTGTAAGCTGTTAATAAACGATCGTCAATGATAGAAGAATATTCTTCAGATTTTTCTAATAACGCTTTTTCTTCGCGTTCTGTTTCAGCTAAAATACCTTTTAATTCACTTTCTTTGTGTTTTAAATGTGTTTTTTTGCTATCTAATTTTTCTGAAGTTTGCTCAATAACATGTTTTTTGTGCTCAATATTAGATTTGAACTCTTTAATATGTTTTTCAGATAATTCTATTTCTAAATTTTGATATTCAATTTCTTTAGTTAAAGAGTTGAATTCTCTATTGTTACGAACATCTTTTTGTTGATCGTTGTATTTTTTAATAGCAATTTTGTGCGATTCAATATCGTTTTTCTTTGCTTTAATTTGTTCATCAATTGATTGAACATCGTGTGTAAGCTTCTCTAAACGAGTAGTTAGTCCAGCAACTTCGTCTTTTAAATCTTCTACTTCAAGAGGTAATTCGCCTCTCATGTTTTGAATTTCGTCGATTCTTGAATCAATTAATTGTAGATCGTATAACGCTCTTAATTTTTCTTCAACAGTTTCTGCTTTTTTTGCCATGATTATAGATAGTTAACTGGATTTGTTTTTTTATCAGATAAAATAATTGCAAAAGTAGGGATTTTTTTTGTAAGAAAATCAAAAATGTAATTTTTTACGTAACGTTCGCTTTCAAAATGACCAACATCGGCCAAAAGAATTTGATTTTCGGCTTGAAAAAAGTCGTGGTATTTTAAATCGGCAGTTATTAAAACATCAGCACCATTAGCTTTTGCAGCATTTATAGCAAAACTACCCGAGCCTCCTAAAACAGCAACTTTTTTTACTTTTTTATTTAAAAAATCAGAATGACGAATGCCACCAGTTTGTACTTTATCTTTTACAAAATGAAGAAAATCTAGTTCAGATACTTCTGTTTCTAGCTCGCCAATCATTCCTAAACCAATATTTTGGTGTTGATTTTCTAGTTTGGTAATTTCATAAGCTACTTCTTCATAAGGATGCGCATTGAATAAAGCCTTTAAAATTGAAGATTGTAAATGTTTTTCAAAAGTAACTTCTAACTTTGTTTCTTCTACTTCTGTATAAACATTTTGCGAACCAATTACCGGATTACTTTCATCATTTCCTGCAAATGATCCAATACCATTTGATTGAAAGCTACAATCGTAATAATTACCTATAGATCCTGCACCAGCTGCGAATACCGCTTTTTGCACTTTTGAAAAATCGTTTTTAGGGATAAAAGTCGTGAGTTTGTAAATAAAATTTCCCTTAGGAATTAATATTTTGGTATTGATTAACCCTAAAGTATCGCACAAAATTTTATTAACGCCTAATTTGTGATTATCTAAACCAGTATGAACGGCGTAAATGGCAATGTCGTTTTTAATAGCTTTTATAACAGCACGTTCTACATAATTTTTACCTGTTATTTTTTTGATTCCCGAAAAAAGTATAGGATGAAAACAGACAATTAAGTTGCATTTTTTTTCAATAGCTTCTGTAACAACATCTTCTAAGGCATCGTGGCAAACTAAAATACCTGTAATTGGTTTATTAACATCGCCAACAAGCAAACCTACATTGTCAAAATCTTCAGCATAGGCTGTAGGCGCCATTTCTTCTAGAATCGAAATAATTTGTTTTAACTGCACAATATTCGTTTTAGTGTTTTTCAAAGATAAAAATAATCGTACTTTCGTTAATAATAAAACATTTAAAATGTTCAAAGCATCATTAGGAACCTCTATAAAAGTAACTACAATTATTATTGTTGTACTTTTAGTTTCTATAATATTGTTATTGTTTTTTCTATTTATTATAAGCTTATTAAGTAATAAATTTGAAAATAAGGATGTAATGATGCCTATTTTGGCGTTTGGTATTTTTGGAGTTTTGTTGTACACTTTTAATCAACGCATAAAAGGTTACAATGTTTCAACTGAAGGTATAAAAGTTATAAAGAGGAAAGGAAGTGATTTTATTAAGAAAGAAACTATAGTTGAATTAAAACCTATTACTTATAAAGATATTCGTTTTTCTATTAGAACCTTTGGTATTGGAGGTGTTTTTAGTATGTCTGGTTCTTTTACTAATAATAAATTTGGTGACATGACTTGGTATATTACTCGAAAAGATTCATTATTGATGATTATTACACAGAAGGAAAAGTTTGTTATTTCACCTGATGCCCCTCAAGATTTTATTAAAGAAGTAGAAAAGTTATTAAATGAAAACCCTGCGTAAAATATTATTTCCTTTTTCATTAATTTATGATATTGTTACTAGTATTCGTAACTTTTTGTATGATAAAAATATTTTAAAATCAACATCTTTTAATGTACCTATTATTGCTGTTGGCAATTTATCTGTGGGTGGTACTGGCAAAACGCCAATGGTTGAATATTTGATTCGATTACTTTCTAACAATTATAAAATTGCAACATTAAGTAGAGGATATAAGCGAAAATCAGAAGGTTTTTTATTAGCAAATGCATCTACTAAGATGGAGGAAATTGGTGATGAACCTTTTCAATATCATTCAAAATTTAAAAATATAGATGTTGCTGTTGATGTTAATAGAGTAGAAGGGGTAACCGAAATTTTAAAATTAAAGCCTGAAACCAGTGTAGTTTTATTAGATGATGCTTTTCAACACAGAAAAATAAAGGCAGGTTTTTATATAATGTTAACTGCTTATAACGATTTGTTTTACAATGATTTGTTGTTGCCTGCAGGTAATTTAAGAGAATCAAAAAGAGGTGTAAAACGTGCTGATGTTGTTGTGGTTACAAAATGTCCTGAGCATTTGTCAGATAATGAAATTCAAAAAATCAAAAGTGAAATAGCTGTTGATAGTAAACGTATCTTTTTTACAACAATAAAATACGATTCAAAGATTACAAATACTATTTCAACACTTTCTTTAAATGAAATTGAAGACAATTTTATTGCAGTGGCTGGAATTGCTAAGCCAGAATATTTTTATAAATATTTAAATTGTAGTCTTGAAAATTGTTTAACATTCCCAGATCATCATGATTTTACTTCAAAAGATATTGCGTTGATTTTACAAAAAGCAGGCAATAAAAAAATGGTTACAACAGAGAAAGATTATATGCGTTTGGCTCCTTTTATTGCTAAAGAGCAGTTGTATTATTTACCTATTGCAATAGATTTTCTACAGAATAAGGATGACTTTAATCAAACGGTTACTGATTTTATAGCACAAAATTAAAAAGAGGTTGTTTATTAAACAACCTCTTTTTTGTATAACTAATTTAATTTTTCAACTGTTTGTCTCCAAATTTCTAATTCTGGGATTCCTGGTTTGCGTTTTCCAAAAAACTGAACAATAATATCGCCCATTTCGTTAAAAACTTCAATAGCAGTTACTACACCGTCTTCAGTTGGTTTACGAACAACCCAAGTTTGCGCAATTTTACTCATATCTAAATGCATATTAAAATCAGGATCCATCACATTATACCATTGCTCGTGCCACATGGTTTTACGAATAGGACCTGTATGAATTTGAATATTTCCTTTGTTGCCTGTAAACACCATAATAGGCGTTTTTTCTTTAGCAACTTCTTCTAACATGGTAACAATTGCTTCTTTTGAAATAGGTGCTGCATAGTATTTTGAAGGAGCCAAACGCAATGCCTGTGTACGTGTAACGCCAAATTTACGTAGCATCATAAAGAAATCGTGCGTGTCTTTTAAATCAACCCAAGCTTTTTGAAAACCAACAATATCAATTTCACTGTCGGGCTTTTCATCAACATTTACCTCATAAACCTCCGTTGATTCAGTCGTTTCTTGGTTATCGTTTTTGTATTTATTAACTAAAACATCAAAAGCAGCATCGTTGCTATCAGCAGTTAAAAATATTTTGTGAATAGCTTCGCCATCTTTTCCAAAAAATTGTAAGCTTTTAGAAATACCTCTTGCATTTTCTTCCACTACAGCAAAAGCTTTTTTCCAATGAGTTAAGAAAATACGCATATCAATATCTTCACCTACAAATAAACTTGCGTGTGGCGATGAAAAATCACCATTCAAATAAACACCTTTGCGCTCATGCACACATTCGTTATTACGTGTTAAAGCCATTACTTTTCCTAAAGATTCTATTTCTGATAAAATTTCTTTAAATTCTGGTTTTAAACGTGTTACACCATTGCCTGTTTTTGTTGCTAATAATTCCATTTCGCTTACACCTAATTGTTGTGCAGCATTGCGTATTCTTAAATGAGGATTTTCTTTCTTAAGATTTTCCCATTGTGTTGCTAAATTTTCTGTTGTATTCATATTTTTTAATTTATCCAAATAATATTATAGAGTGTTGTGTTACAGGGTGTTTTGTTATGGTACAAGGATATTTATACACAGTTGTAATGCGTTCTTGAGTTAAAACTTTTGTAGGAACATCAAACATTTCAATAGTGCTGTTGTTCATTAAAATTAAACGATCTGCAAATTGCGATGCTATGTTTAAATCGTGTAAAACCACTAAAGCTGTGTTGTTTTGTTGCGTAAATTCTTTAATTAAATGCAAGGTTTTGAATTGATGCGCAACATCTAAATTATTCAAAGGTTCATCTAACAAAAGTAATTTGTTTTGCACATTATTATCTAACTGGGTAAAAACACGTGCAATGTGTAAACGCTGTTTTTCACCGCCCGATAATTGTTCATAAGCGCGATCGTTTAAGTGATGGGTTTCGGTTTTAGTCATCCATTTAGAAACGATTTCGATATCCGAAGTATTAGCATCATTTTTAAAATAAGGATAGCGACCCATTAATACAATTTCATCATTTTTTAAATTGATTTCGCTTGATTGATGTTGCGAAAATTTGGCTCTGTGTAAAGGGATTTCGCTTCTTGAGTAACTTGAAATTGGCTGATTTTTAAAGTTGAATGTTTGCGCTTGATAAGCAATTTCATTTGCTAAACAGCTTAAAAATGTCGATTTTCCTGCACCATTTGGCCCAACAATAGCAATAAGTTCACCAGCTTGTATTTCCACATCGATTTTTTGCAATAGAAAACGATTCTTTACCTTAAAGTTTAAATCAACAATTTGTATCATTTTAGTTTTCTTTTGTAATTAATTAAAATCGAAATAAAAACGGGCGCGCCCATTAATGCTGTTAAAATACCAATTGGTAATTCGGCTGGAATAACAATTAATCTACTCATAGTATCGGCAATTAAAAAAATAACAGCACCCAAAAGCATTGATAAAGGTAGTAATATGTTGTAATTTGAGTTAAAAACAAATCTTAAAATATACGGAACTACCAAGCCAATAAAACCAATTGTACCATTAAAAGCAACCACGCTACCAACCATTAATGATGAAATAATGATGATTTGACGTTTGTTTTTTTCAATGTCAAATCCTAAATGAACCGCTTCTTTTTCGCCTAACATTAAAGCATTTAAAACTTTTCCTTTTTTTAGAAGAATGATACTACCTACCGCTACAATACCAAAAACAAGGGCAACTTTCCACCAATTTGAACCAGCTAAACTACCTAACGACCAAAAAGTGATGTTTCGCAATTCTTCTTCGGTTGAAATATAAGTTAGAAAACCGGTCACAGCCCCCGATAAAGCAGTTATTGCAACTCCCGATAACAATAATATAAGTATGTGTGTTTTACCATTTGATGTTGCCATTTTGTACACAAACCACATAGTTGTTAAAGCGCCTACAAATGCCATAATGCTTAATAAAACATAACGAAAAAATGCAGGTAATAAGTGCATTACTGTCGATCCAAAAACAATGGTTAATGCAGCAAATAAAACGGCACCAGATGTAATACCTATTAAATCGGGCGATGCCAACGGATTTTTAAACAAGCCTTGCAAACTTGTACCGCTAATTGCTAAAGCCGCTCCTGTTAAAATAGCCATTAAAATTCTGGGTATGCGCAATTCAATCAATACAAAAGAATCGGCTGTATGTGTTTTTGTTTTTAAATATGTGCTTATGATTTCAACCATTGATTGATTAAAATCATAAGCACCTAAATACAATGCCGTTACAAACGCAACCGTTAGTAAAACAAAAAAAGCTAATTTGTAAACAGCAATTTTTTTCTTCATTATTGTAATTTGTTATGTAATTCTATTACAGCTTCGCCTAAACGTGGTCCAAAACCTGATAATAATTGACCATCCATAGTAACTACTTTTTTGTTTTTACCTGCGTTTGTAGCTGCAATACCTTCTACTTTTAACAAGCCATCTACACCACCTAAACTTTGTAAACCACTATCAAACATTAAAATAACATCAGGATTTGTAGTTAACAATGCTTCAGGAGTTAAAGGTTTAAAATCGGTTAAAGCAGCAGCAGCATTTTCAGCTCCAGCTAATTCAATCATGCTGTGTAAAGGCGTTTCTTTTCCTGCAACCATTAAATTACCAGCACCGCGAGCGTAAATAAATAATACTTTAGGTTTTTTATCAAATGGTTTAACAGTTGCAATTTTACTTGAAATGTTATCTAATAAGGGTTGATAATTTTCTTTTTTAAGTGTTTTAGCAATTTCGGTAATTAAATTTTTAGTGCCATCAACACTGTATTGTTGATCGATTAAAATCAAAGAAACATTTGCTTTTTTTAACTGCTCATTTAAAGTTGGGTTTACATCTTTTGATGTTCCAAAAACAACAGTTGGTTTTAAAGCTAAAATACTTTCTGCAGTAATTGAACGTACATGACCTAAATCGGTAGCCTTTAAATCGGTAGGAAAAGTAGAGGTAACATCTTTTCCAACAATAGTACCAGCAGCATCAAGCGAAGCTAATGTTTCTGTAATAGCTCCATTTAATGAAACAATACGATCTGTTTTTACTTCTGTAGTTGTTGTTTCTTTTTCTACAACTGTTTCTTCTGCCTTTTTGTTGCAGCTTGCAAATATTGCAGCTATGGCAAGTACTGAAAATAGTTTTTTCATAATTTTTATTTGTACTGATTAAAAATAATTATCGGCACAAAACTAAAGATTTTTTTAAACAATCAAAATTAATTTAGAATAAATAAAAATAATATTTTACTTTTGCGACATTCAATTAATTTAGAATAAATAAAAATAATGAAAATTCAAAAGGTAATAGTTCCAGTATTTTGTTTGAATGCTTTGATTTCTCAAGCACAAACCGATTCATTGGCTATTTATAAAGATGATACCACTTTAGAAGAAATAGTTATTACAGGTCAGTTTGAACCACAGTCTATTAAAAAGTCAATTAATAATGTGCGTATTATAACCAAAGAAGATATCACCAATTTAGGTGCTGTTAACTTAGGAGATGTTCTAAATCAGTATATAAACATAACGGTCACTCCTAGTAGCTCTACAGGACGTTCTACTGTTTCTATGTTTGGTTTGGATGCTAATTATTTTAAGGTTTTGGTAGATAATGTACCTATAATTAATGAAAGCGGATTAGGAAATAATACTGATTTATCGCAAATTAACTTGAATGATGTAGAGCGTATTGAGATTATTGAAGGGGCAATGGGTGTTACACATGGAGCTAATGCAGTAAGCGGAATTTTAAACATTATTACTAAAAAAAAATCAGCTAATAATTGGGAAATACAATTAACATCTCAAGAAGAAACAGTTGGTAAGGAGTTTTCTTTTTTTGATAAAGGGCGTCATATTCAAGCTTTAAAGGTTAATCATAATATCAACGATAATTGGTTTGTATCAATAGGCTTAAATCGAAATGATTTTCAAGGTTTTCAGGGTAATCAAAAAGGTCAGTTTTATGAATTTAACGATTCAAAACGCGGATATAAATGGTTACCTAAAGAACAATTTCAAGGAAATGCATTGATCAATTATAAGACAGAAGATTTTCAGTTGTTTTACAAGTTTGAGTTTTTAAAAGAAGATGTAGATTATTATAGTTCTACAGTTCAATCAGGTTATAGTGATGTTTTAGGAAGTTATAAATATGGTAACGATGAGCGTTATTTTACTAATAGAATATATCAACATTTAAATGCTTCGGGGCAAATTTATAAGCAAGTAAACTACAATATCTCACTTTCGCACCAGCTGCAAAAAAGAGAAAATGAAAAGTTTCGTTATAATTTAAGTCATGATGTTGAAAGCTTAAATACTAAAAGTAAAGATCAATCAATGGAGGTACTATATTCAACAGGTACTTTTACAAATTTCTTCACAAATAAACTTTTTAATTTACAACTAGGTTACGAAATAGCATCAAATAAAGGATTTGCAGTTGTTGATGCCGAAGCTAATAAAACGAAAGAAGTAAATAAAACGCTTAATAATTATGATTTTTATGCAGTTTCAGAGATAACATTAAACGATAAATTTTCTTTACGACCTGGTTTTAGATATTCATTTCAGTCGTTATTTAATAATCAATATGCTTACTCTTTAGGCACTCGATATTTAATGAGTAATGGTTTTGAAACCCGTGCTGCAATAGGAAAATCTTTTAGAACACCCAATTTTGAAGAGCTTTATTCACGTCAAGTTTTTGACGGACATTATTTTGTAGGAAATGAAAATTTACTTCCAGAAGAAAGTACTTCGTTTGAGGCAAGTATAAAAAAGATAACGCATTTCAAAAATGAAAAAAACACCTCTTTTTTATCCAATCATTTAATGTTAAGTCATAATAATATCCAAGATCGTATTACAAGTGCTTTAATTGGGTATGATGGCGCTACACCAATGTACCAAAATATTAATGTTAGTAAATATAAAAGCATTAATCTATCATCTACAAATCAATATCAAGTGAATAACTGGGATTTTAATATAAGTGGTTCGCTTACTTGGTTTTCGCAATTAATTGATAATGCGGAATTTAAAACTACCAATGAATATTTGTTTAGTTATAGTGCTAATGCAAAAATTGCTTATACGGTACCAAAATGGAATACCACTTTTGCAGCATATTATAAATTTATTGGAAAGAATCCAATGTGGGTTGTGGGTAATCAAAGCTATATAATTTCAGAAATAGATTCATACAGCTGGCTTGATGCATCTATACGTAAAACTTTTTGGAATAATAAATTAGAAACAACTGTTGGTGCCCGTAATATTTTAAATGTATCAGATGTTAATCAATCACGAGTAAACGAAGGGGGTGGACATGCCGTATCATCCCAATTATTACTTGCTTATGGACGCAGTTATTTTATCAAGTTAACATATAATTTCAATTTTAATTAATATTTTTTAGATATGAAAAAATCAATTTTCATTTTAGCATTCGCTTCATTTATTTTCGCATCTTGTTCAGATGATAACACTACAGTAGATGAGCCAGTAATTGTAAAACCAATTGAGAGTGGTACAGTAAAAGCAGCTGTAGGTGGACCAAATCAACCAAATCAAGTTTTTGTTGATTTAAGTACAAATACACAAACGGGTATTAAAAGAGATACTTGGGATTTAGGTTTTTCAACAGGATCAGATTTTAGAGTCATTATAAACGGTTCTGTAAAAATGGCAGTTAAAAAGTTAGATACAAACAATATTGATGCTGTCCAAACAGCAGATGCTACTGTTGCTGTAGGTTACACTACACTTTCAACATTAGGTTATGTTGATGATCCAACAGGTGTACTAGCAGGAAGTGGAGCTGGTATTGGTACTGCAATAGCCGAAATTTCTGCAACAGCTGCCGATAATAAGGTTTATTTAGTAAATATGGGCTTTGAAGTAGGTACAACAACACCGAATGTAGGTTCTGTAGCTTTAGATGGTACTGCACGTGGTTGGAAAAAAATTAGAATTATTAGAGAAGGAAACGATTACATTGTAGATTATGCTAACTTGGCTGATACTACACACAAAACAGTGAAAATTTCTAAAAAAGCAGATTTTAATTTTACCTTTTTAAATTTAACTTCTGGGCAAGAAGTTAGTGTTCAACCAGCTAAAAAACAATGGGATTTGTCATTCACAGGTTTTACAAATTATTTTCCAAGTGGTGAAAGTAATATAACTTATTATTTTGCCGATTTTATTACAACTAATGTACACGGTGGATCATCTGTTTATATGGTAGAATCAAGTGCAGAAACTATTGATGCTGAATATACCGCTTTTGCTAAAGCAAATGTGCTTGAAACAAATTTTACTAAATCAAAAACCGATCAACGTGTAATTGGTGATTCATGGAGAAATGGTGGAGGACCAAGTACTCAACCAAGTATAAAAGATACACGTTTTTATATTTTAAAAGATACAGATGGTAATGTATTTAAATTGCGCTTTAGAGCGTTAACAAATGATGCTGGTGAACGCGGTTATCCTGTTTTTGAATATCAATTACTAAAATAAAAATTGCTGTATTTATTTTTTACTTAGGGCTTGCAAATAAATGCAAGCCCTTATTTTTTGGAGCTATTTGTTAACGAAAACTTATAAAAATATTGAAAATCAGTCGTTTAAATTTTAATTTGTATCTTTGCCCTCGGAAATTCAAATAGTGACAGTGTTTGAGAAATGAAAATGAATGATTAAAAAATGTTCTTATTTTATTGTAACTGCTAGTGCAATTGCTGTAATAACGATGGCTTTTAGAGGTGTTGAAACAACATTGGTAACCAATGATTTTTACAAAGTAAGCGAGCCAATGGCTTATAATGTACCAACATCTAAAAACACAATTGAACGTATTAATGAAGAATTATCAGACAATTTTTCGTTAGAAACCAACAATACGTTTATTGATTTCAAAGAAGCTTTAGCTATTAGAGAATCGGATGGTGATTACAATACAGTAAATTCTTATGGCTATATGGGAAAGTATCAATTTGGAAAAGGTACTTTAAAGTTCATAGGAATAAAAAATGCTAAGGATTTTATTAATAATCCAGCATTACAAGAAAAAGCTTTTGTAGCGTATATTCAAAAAAACAAATGGATTTTACGCAAAGAAATTCAAAAGTATGCGGGTAAAAAAATGAAAGGAATTTTAATTACCGAATCGGGAATGCTTGCCGCAGCACATTTAGGAGGCGCAGGTGCCGTACAAGATTTTGTACGATCAAACGGAGAGGTTTCATTTGTTGATGGCTACGGAACCGATATTAAAACTTATTTAAAATCATTTGCTCATTATGATGTATCATCAATAAAAGCAGAAAAAAATCCTAAAATCTCAAGTTAAAGTCGAACTAAATGTTCGACTTTTTTTATTATTTTTATAAAAAAATTAGTTATGAAACTTCTAAAAATAGATGAAGTTACCAGCATCACTAAAAAAGATTTTATAAAAAATTATAAAAAAAAACAAAAGCCTCTTCTTATAAAAGGGTATGCTAAACAATGGCCTACTTTTAACCAATGGAATTTAGATTATATAAAAGAAAGGGCTAAAGGGCAACAGGTGCCAATTTACAATAATAAGCCTGCTGACGCTGATAAAAGCTCAGATACCCCTGCATTGTTTATGAATATGGAAGATTTTATTACTGAAATACAAAATCAACCTTCAGATAAACGTATTTTTTTCTACATAATAAAGCATAAATTACCAGAATTATTAGAGCATTTTACTTATCCCGATTTGGGAATGAAAATATTTAAGCAAATACATACTTTGTTTTTTGGCGGAAGTAAAGCACGTGTTTTAATGCATTATGATGTTGATATGAGCGATTTTTTACATGTACATTTTGAAGGAAGAAAACGTATTTTGTTATTTGATCAAAAACAATCAAAGTATTTGTATCGTGTACCTTTATCAGTGCATACTATTGAAGCTATTGATTACGAAAATCCAGATTATGAAAAATATCCTGCTTTAAAAAAGGCGCAAGGTTTTGAAGTATTTATGGAACACGGTGATTTATTATACATTCCTTGCGCTTGGTGGCATTTTAATAGGTATTTGGAACCTGGTTTTTCTATGTCTATGCGTGAAATGCCAAGTCCGCTTCGTTTTAAAAATTTCATGAATACCATTTATCACGTGTTTATTATGCGTTATACCGATAAAATTTGTAGAAAAATAGGCAAAGAAAAATGGATTAGATACAAAGAAAACTGGGCATTTAAGAATGCAACTAAATAAAAAAATCCTCAATTGAGGATTTTTTTATTTTAAAACACCAACCATTTCTTCAGGTTTTACCCATTCGTCAAATTCTTCAGCGGTTACATATCCTAATGCAATGGCTGTTTCCTTTAATGTTGTGTTGTTTTTATGAGCTGTTTGTGCAATTTCAGCAGCTTTGTAGTAGCCAATTTTGGTATTAAGTGCTGTTACCAACATTAATGAGTTGTCTACTAATTCTTTAATGCGAGTGTAATTTGGTTCAATTCCCTGCGCGCAATGTTCATCAAAAGAAACACAAGCATCTCCTAACAATCTTGCCGATTGTAAAAAGTTTGCAGCCATTAACGGTTTAAAAACATTTAATTCATAATGACCTTGCGTTCCGCCAATTGTAATTGCCACATCGTTACCCATTACCTGAGCAGCAACCATTGTTAAAGCTTCGCATTGTGTTGGGTTTACTTTTCCAGGCATGATAGACGAGCCTGGTTCGTTTTCAGGAATAAGAATTTCTCCAATACCAGATCTTGGTCCTGAAGCTAACATACGAACGTCATTCGCAATTTTATTTAAAGAAACCGCTAATTGTTTTAAAGCTCCATGTGTTTCCACAATTGCATCGTGAGCTGCCAACGCTTCAAATTTATTTTCTGCCGTTACAAAAGGTAAGCCTGTAAATTGGGCAATATATTTTGCTACAAGCACATCATATCCTTCAGGCGTATTTAAACCTGTTCCTACGGCAGTTCCTCCTAAAGCTAGTTCAGATAAATGTGGTAATGTGTTACGCAATGCTTTTAAGCCGTAATTTAATTGAGCTGCATAGCCCGATAATTCTTGTCCTAGAGTTAAAGGCGTAGCATCCATTAAGTGGGTACGACCAATTTTAACTACATTCATATAATCTTTAGATTTTTTTGCTAAAGTATCACGTAGTTGCTCAACGCCAGGGATAGTAACTTCTACAATAGCTTTATAAGCTGCAATATGCATACCTGTAGGAAAAGTATCGTTTGATGATTGCGATTTGTTTACATCATCGTTTGCTTTAAGAACAGGTTCGCCTTCACCAATCTTAAAACCTGCAATAACCTGTGCGCGGTTAGCAATAACTTCATTCACGTTCATATTTGATTGTGTGCCCGATCCTGTTTGCCAGATAACTAATGGAAATTGATCATTTAATTTATCTTCCAAAATTTCATCACAAACAGCTGCAATTGCATCTCGTTTTTCAACTGATAAGACATTTAAATCTGAATTAGCATAAGCAGCCGCCTTTTTTAAATAGGCAAAACCGTTGATTATTTCTTTAGGCATTGATGCTGAAGGACCAATTTTAAAATTATTTCTTGATCTTTCTGTTTGCGCACCCCAATATTTATCAGCAGGCACTTTTACTTCGCCCATAGTATCTTTTTCAATTCTATATTCCATAGTATGCTATTTATAATTATTTTAAATAAAGTTACAAAAAGATAGATTACGAAGCGTTGTACTTTAAATAAATTTTAGAATAAATTAAGATTTAGTTTGAAGAGTTAAAGTTTCGTTATATATTTGTACTTGTATACAAAAAAATCCGGAATCATGTTTGAATTTCAACAATTTATAGCTTTTTTAATAGGTCTTACTATATTAACTATGGGTTTTTGGTTGATGTTTTTCCTTGTTAGCTTTGTTTTTTACTGGGCTACAGGTGGAGCAATTGACTTAATGAAAGAGAAAAAAGCTAAAAAGAATGCATAATTAATTTATGTGAATAAAAAACTCCCTTAAGCAAGGGAGTTTTTTATTTTTAGTAATTAATACAAATAATAAAGCGCTTTCATTGAAAGCGCTTTTATTTCTTAAAATAGACTTTTTATTAAATCCATTAAGGTTTGGCCAATTAATAATAATAAATAAAACATAAGCTTTTGTTTTTAATTAATGGTGTTATTGTTTGTATTAATCAATGTTCCTTTATCATCAAACTTATAAACGTTTTTACCTTCATCAGCATTTAAATTCCAAAAATAGCGGTTATCGTTTCCGTTTAATTTAATTTTTTTATCAGCTGTTAAATACACTTTTATATTTACACTGTTATCTTCAGTAAAATCGTTGTAAGTAGCTAATATTTTGTTTGATAGTGCTAAAGTATCACTTTTTATTGAATAATTGTATCTTAAAGTGGTACTATTTTTATTTGGCTCTACTTTTAATTCATATTTGCCTAAAGATTTAAAATTGAGTCTTTTGTTATTGAAAATTTTCTCTTCAATTTCTATGTACGATTTACCTGTGTTTGATTCTAAAATATCAACATGTACACCTTCAATTTCGCTTATTTTTTTATCGCTGCTAATAGTGTCATTAATCGTGTAAATTCGTTCATCTTTATTAAAAATCAAAAATAATGTATCGTTTTGCTTTAAATCAAGATCCACTTTTGAGTATTTAGATTCATAAGATTCTTCAAACAAATCACGTATTTTGTCTTGCTCAATATCAGCATTAATCATTACATAACAAAAAACAAATACAGCAACTAGCCAAATAAAACCTAAGGCTGCCGATACTAAACCGATGTGTTTTGTTTTAGGTTTTAAAATTTTGATACCTAAAATGAACAATACAATAAAAGGAATTGCCGACATTAAGAACAAACTTAAATTTAATGCCCAGAAAGGAATACCAATTTGAGATTCGTTAAAAGTAATGATGTTGTTAAAAACAAATTCTTTTTGTGCATTAAAAGCTATAGGGGCAAAAAAACTACCAAATATTGAAAGTGATGCAAAAACAATTAAAGAGATACCTATTACTTTTCTAAAAACTGTAGCTGCAGTTGCTGCATTGTTGTTATAATTTAAAGGAATACCGTCTTTAAATCTTTTTTCAATGTTGGATATGTTTACAGGTTCACCTCTCATTTCTAGTATTTCAGAAGTAGTTCTTGCCTTTGGGATAATAATCCATAGAATTAGGTAAATTAAAACACTGGTACCGTATAAAAACAACAATAATATAAAAATGATACGTATCCAAACAGGGTCAACATTTAAATAATGCCCTAAACCAGAACAAACACCACCTAAAATTCGTTTTTCACCGTCACGATATATCTTTTTTGGTTGCTTAATTGATGAATAATTAGGTTGTTGGTACGGAATTTCGTCATCAATTACATAATCTTCTGGTTTACCCATAATATTCATGATTTCATCAACATGGTTCATACGAATAACCCCTGATTGTGCATCAATACGTTCAGAAAAAAGTTCGCCAATGCGTGCTTCAATATCCGAAATGATTTCTTCTTCGCCATCTTGTTGAATTGATGTACGTACCGCTTTTAGGTAAGAATCTAATCTGTAGTAAGCTTCTTCGTCTATATGATAAACAAATCCTGCTATATTTATGGTTACTGTTTTATTCATGACTATTTTTTTTAGTAATTGTGTTTACGGCTTCGCTTAGTTCGGTCCAAGTTGTTCCTAATTCTTTTAAAAATTCCGATCCTTGTTCTGTTAATCGATAGTATTTTCGGGGTGGGCCAGAGGTTGATTCTTCCCAACGGTAACTTAACAAGTCATCGTTTTTTAGGCGTGTTAATAAAGGATAAACGGTACCCTCTACCACCAATAGTTTGGCATCTTTTAGTACTTCTAAAATTTCAGACGTATAACAATCTTTATCTTTTAATACAGAAAGAATACAAAACTCTAAAATGCCTTTGCGCATTTGTGCTTTAGTGTTTTCAATATTCATAGAACGTTTATTTATTTGAAGAGAAAGTTGATTTTTGTAAGCTTGAGTATTGAGTAAACTTTAAACTAATTCTATTGTAATATGATTTGTGTTGTTTTGTTACAAAAAATCAAACTTTCTTACTTCAATGATTATAGTATCATTTTGATATAGCAAAGATATATACAAAAGCATGTACTTTGTATTACATAGTACTAATAATTAACTTTTTTTTAACAAATGTATTTGATTTTAATTAACCGACCTTTTTTTGTAAATTAGCCAAAAGCCTTTGAAATATGGAGTTTACTGTAAGAAATTTGAATTTATTTTTATTAAAGAATTTGCCATCGGCGTATTTTTGCGGAGTTCGTGTGGCACAATTATCATCAAATAATTGTGTTGTTACCGTAAAACATAAGTGGTTTAATCAAAATCCGTTTCGTTCTATGTATTTTGCAGTTCAAAATATGGGAGCCGAGTTAACTACAGGAGCTTTGGTAATGAAAGCTATTAAAGATTCTAATAAAAAAGTATCCATGTTGGTTTTAAGTCAAAAATCGCAGTTTACTAAAAAGGCTACGGGGTTAATTACTTTTAAATGTGAGCAAGGCTTGCTTATTCAAGAAAAGGTTAACGAAGCTTTACAATCAAAAGAAGGTATTTCGTTTTGGTTACAATCGGTTGGTTATGATGAAAAAGGTGATAAAGTAGGTGTGTACGATTTTGAATGGACTTTAAAAGTGAAGTAATAAATGAAAATTCTGGTAACAGGTGCCAATGGTTTTATAGGTTCTGCTTTATGTGCATTGCTTTTAAGCAACGGACATGAAATTCATTATGTTACAACATCAATTAAAAAAATTAAGAATACCCCTAATTTTAAAGGTTTTTTATGGAAACCTCATAATAATGAAATTGATTTACATTGTTTAAATGGGGTAGAAGCTATTATAAATTTGGCTGGACATACTATTAATTGCCCTTGGACAGAACGAAACAAAGCGCTTATTTTAGAAAGCAGATTAAATACTTCTCAATTACTTTTTAATACATTACAAAATAATCAAAATACTGTAAAATACATCATAAGTGCTTCTGCAATTGGTATTTATAAATCTAGTGTTACAGAAATGTATTTTGAAGAGTCAACTAATTTAGGAGATGATTTTTTAGCTACAGTTTGCAAACAATGGGAAAAGGAAAATTTACGTTTTAATGATTTAGGTATAAAAACAGCTATTGTGCGTTTTGGACTTATTTTATCAAAAGAGCACGGTGTTTTGTATGAATTAGCCAAAGTAGTTTCGAAAGGATTTGGTGCTTGTTTAGGAAACGGAAAACAATGGATGTCTTGGATTCATTTTGAAGATGTTATTCAAATTATATTGCATTTGCTTGTATCTAATAGAGTAGGCGTTTTTAATTTGGTAGGCCCTTCTGTAGTTACCCAAAAACAATTTTTAACATTGCTAGCACACCAATTAGATAAACCCTTATGGCTGCCTAATATTCCTTCTTTTGCAATAAAAATGGCTTTAGGAGAGCGTTCTGCTTTGGTATTATCAAGTCAAAAAGTGTCATCGTTAAAAATTGAAAAAACAGGATATGCATTTAAATTTCAAGCCTTAGATATTGCTTTAAAAGATCTTTATAATACATAAAAAAAACCTTAGAAAACTAAGGTTTATATTTTAAAGGCAAGTGCACTACTTTTTTGGTTTCAAAAAATTCATCCTTAAAAAAATCGCTTAAATTATATAACGTTGCTTTTGGAAAATCTTTCAATTCTTCGGTTAAATCGCCTCCTTTTAAGTATAAAATACCATTTTCTAAGGTGTGATTTGATGTTTTTTTAGTTTTTCCTTTTACCCAAGTAACAAAATCGGGCATATTGGTAACAGCTCTACTTACAATAAAATCAAATTTTTTAACAACCAACTCAGCTCTTTTTTGTTCGGCTTTTAAATTCTTTAATCCTAAAGCAGTGGCTACTTCGTTTACTACTTTAATTTTCTTAGCAATTACATCAATGGCATAAAAATTAGTTTCAGGAAACAAAATTGCTAACGGTATTGCAGGAAAACCACCTCCTGTACCAACATCCATAACATCAGCATTTGGTTTAAATTCCATAATTTTAGCAATTCCTAAAGAATGTAATACGTGTTTAGTATACAATTCATCAATATCTTTTCTAGAAATAACATTTATTTTGGCATTCCAATCTTGATACAAATGATATAACTGTTGAAACTGATTAATTTGTAATTCACTTAAATTAGGAAATTGAACTAAAATTTCTTCCATGTGTATTGTTTTTTGCAAAAGTACAGTTTTTTGCCCATAAAAAAGGTATATTTATGTAATTGAACTTGTTTTTAAGATAACTTTTAAGTTACATTAATTTGATTTCTTTGTAAAAAATATATAGTTATGAGAAAAATAATTACATTTCTTTTTTTAGTTTTTTCAATTTGTGCAAGCGCTCAAGAAACGTTAAACACTATGTTTTATAATTTGTTTAAGTTTCCTAACTCTTTGCCTCAGAATAGACAACTTATTTTGCGTGATATTTTAGATGAATACAAGCCCGATTTATTTATGGTTTGTGAATTGGCAACCGAAAATGCGGCAAATTTAATTTTAAATACATCGCTTCAAAATCAAACCGATTTGTTTGCTAGAGCAGCTTTTACACCAGACTTAACAGATTTGGCCGATCCTTTGCAAACAATGGTTTTTTACAATACTAGAAAATTAACTTTGGTTGGTCAGCAAAAATTGCCAACGGTTTATAGAGACATCAATCAATATTCTTTTAAAGTTAATGTAGATCCTACAAATCCTATTTATTTAGAGGTTTTTGTGGCGCATTTAAAGTCAAGCACAGGCACAGCAGAACAGCAAATGCGCTTGCAAATGGTACAACAAGTTACTCAAGCTTTGCAAAATTTAACACAACCTAATACCTATGTTTTGTTTGCTGGCGATTTTAATTTTTACAAATCTACTGAACCAGGATATCAAGAAATTCTTAATCCGGCAAATGCTATAAAATTAATCGACCCAATAAACACACCTGGTAATTGGCAAAATAATGCAGCATTTAGTCCGATACACACACAAAGCACAAGAGTTTCTAATGCAGGTTTTGGTGGCGGAGCAAATTCTGGAGCTTCAGGTGGATTAGACGATCGGTTTGATTTTATTATGATGAGCGAAAACTTTAGTAACAGCGCACGTTTTCAATATGTGTCAAATACTTATAAAGCTTACGGTAATAATGGAAATTGTTTTGATAAAGATGTAAAAGACCCAACTTGTACAGGCGTTTTTTCGCAAACTTTACGAAATAATTTATATAATATGAGTGATCATTTACCTGTTGTAATGCAGTTTTTAATTAATGAGCCATTAAAGATTCCTTCATTCAGTACAAAACAACTCATGTGGTTTGAATCATCTAATGTAGCAGAAAGCGAAGTTATGATAGGTATAGATGATTCTAAATTAAATGATAATAGTCAATTACTTATTTACAATCAAATAGGTCAATTACTGCAAACAATCAATATAGATAAGCAAAAAAGTATTGTAATTTCTACTCAGAAATTAGCAAGTGGTATTTACTTTATAAAGCTCAATTCAAATGTTTCTGTATTAAAATTTATAAAAAAATAGCATCTCTATCATAAGACAAATAATTAAAAAAACGTTAGCAATATTGTATAATACATTGCAATATCGTTACCTTTGAAATTATAAATTTCAGAAAAATGAGCGCAAAAATTTTATCGGATAGAATTAATAATCTATCGGTTTCTCAAACTTTAGCAATGGCTGCAAAGGCAAGAGAATTAAAAGCTTTAGGAAAAGATATCATTAGTTTAAGTTTAGGTGAGCCTGATTTTAATACACCCGATTTTGTTAAGGAAGCTGCTAAACAAGCAATTGACGAAAACTGGAGTACTTACCCACCAGTTGATGGATATCCTGAATTAAAGCAAGCTATTATTAAAAAGTTTAAGCGCGATAATAATTTAGATTATCAACCTGCTAATATTGTAGTTTCAACAGGAGCAAAACAATCGTTGTACAATATTGCACAAGCAATGATTAATGAAGGTGATGAGGTTATTTTACCTGCACCTTACTGGGTTAGTTATTATGAAATTATTAAAATGGCAGGCGGAATTCCAGTTGAAGTTCCTACTACTGTTGAATCTGATTTTAAAATTACCCCAGAGCAATTAGCTGCTGCAATTACCTCTAAAACAAAAATGATGTGGTTTAGTTCGCCTTGTAACCCATCAGGATCTGTATATAATAAAGAAGAATTAACAGCTTTAGCTAAAGTTTTAGAGCAGCATAAGGATATTTATGTAGTTTCTGATGAAATTTATGAGCATATTAATTTTGCAGGAAGTTTTTGTAGTATTGGTTCTATTCCTGGTATGTTTGATCGTACTATAACGGTAAATGGTGTTGCCAAAGCTTTTGCTATGACAGGGTGGAGAATAGGCTACATTGGAGCGCCTGAATTTATTGCTAAAGCATGTACTAAATTACAAGGACAAGTTACTAGTGGTGCAAATTCTATTGCTCAAAGAGCTACTATTGCTGCATTAGAGGCAGATCCTTCAGAAATTAGCTATATGGTTGATGCGTTTCATAGAAGAAGAGATTTAGTTTTAGGTTTGGTAAACGATATTCCAGGTTTAAAAGTAAACCAACCAGAAGGTGCTTTTTATGTTTTTCCTGATGTTTCTTACTATTTTGGTAAAACTATAAACGGTACATTTATTAAAGATGCTGATGATTTAGCTATTTATTTGTTAGAGCACGCAAATGTTGCAACAGTTACTGGAGCAGCTTTTGGAAATCCTAATTGTATTAGATTGTCTTATGCAACTAGTGAAGACTTACTGATAGAAGCTTTTAAAAGAATAAAAAACGCATTAAGTTTATAAAATAAAAAAAACTCCTAAGATTTCTTAGGAGTTTTTTTATGATTATATGGTAAACGAACCATTTGTTCTTATTTCAGGTTCTTGATTTTGAGGTTCTTCTTGTTTTGGTAAATCACCTTTCATTAAGAATGAAATTACATCTTTATTGATGCTTTGCATGGTTTTTTTAAACAATTCAAACGCTTCAAACTTGTAAACCAATAATGGATCTTTTTGTTCGTGAACGGCTAATTGAACTGATTGTTTTAACTCGTCCATTTTACGTAAGTGCTTTTTCCAAGCTTCATCAACAATTGATAAAACGATGTTTTTCTCAAAATCGTTAATCAAAGTTTTTCCTTCACTTTCGTAAGCTTTGTTTAAATCGGTTACTACATTAATTGTTTTAATACCATCGGTAAAAGGAACAACCATACGCTCATAACCACCGTTTTCATATACATTTTTAATTACTTTGAAAGCTTCTGTTCCGCTTTCTTCGCATTTAGCAATGTATTTTTTGTAAACTGCTTCGTATAATTTATCGGTTAATTCATTTTCATGAATTCTATTAAAATCATCTTCTGTAAAAGGAGATTCCATTCCGAAGATTTTGATCATATCGTATTCAAAGTTTTTAAAGTCGTTTCCTACTTTATTTCCTTCTACTAAATAGTCACATAAATCAAACATCATGTTAGCGATATCTACTTTTAAACGATCTCCGTGTAATGCATGACGACGACGTTTGTAAACTACTTCACGTTGTGCATTCATAACATCATCATACTCTAATAAACGTTTACGAACACCAAAGTTGTTTTCTTCTACGCGTTTTTGCGCTCTTTCAATAGATTTTGTCATCCAAGAGTGTTGAATAACTTCACCTTCTTTCAAGCCCATTCCGTCCATGATTTTTGCTACACGCTCTGATCCAAATAAACGCATTAAGTTATCCTCAAGCGATACATAGAATTGAGACGAACCAACATCACCTTGACGACCTGCACGACCACGTAACTGACGGTCTACACGACGAGAATCATGACGTTCTGTACCAATAATTGCTAAACCACCTGCTTCTTTAACTTCTGGCGTTAATTTAATATCGGTACCACGACCAGCCATATTGGTTGCAATGGTTACAATTCCAGAATTACCCGCTTCTTCAACAATTTCAGCCTCTTTCTTGTGTAATTTTGCATTTAACACATTGTGTTTAATACCGCGCATTTTTAACATACGGCTTAATAACTCAGAATTTTCAACTGAAGTTGTACCAATTAATACTGGACGACCAGCTTCTGATAATTCAACAACATCTTCAATAACTGCATTGAATTTTTCACGAATTGAACGGTAAATTTTATCTTCACGGTCATCACGAGAAATAGCGCGGTTGGTTGGAATTTCAACAACATCTAATTTGTAAATTTCCCATAATTCACCTGCTTCTGTAATAGCTGTACCTGTCATTCCCGCTAATTTGTTGTACATACGGAAATAATTCTGTAAAGTAATGGTTGCAAATGTTTGGGTTGCAGCCTCAATTTTCACATTTTCTTTAGCTTCAATTGCTTGGTGTAAACCATCTGAGTAACGACGACCATCCATGATACGACCTGTTTGCTCATCAACAATCATTACTTTATTATCAACAACAACGTATTCTGAATCTTTTTCAAATAAAGAATAGGCTTTTAATAACTGTGTTAAAGTATGAATACGCTCTGATTTAATACCGAAATCTTGAAATAAAATTTCTTTTCTTTCTGACATTTCTTCAGAAGAAATATTCATTTTTTCAATTTTAGCAATCTCAGTTCCAATGTCTGGTAAAACAAAGAAATGTTCATCCATTCCTTGAGATAAAGCTTTGATACCGTTATCAGTTAACTCAACTTGATTGTTTTTCTCATTGATTACAAACAATAAAGCTTCATCTACTTTTTTCATTTCACGGTTATTATCTTGCATGAAATGATTTTCGGTTTTTTGAAGGATTTGTTTTATACCTTCTTCAGATAAAAACTTAATTAATGCTTTGTTTTTAGGCAATGCACGGTATGATCTTAATAAATTGAAACCACCTTGTTTAGTATCGCCCGCTTTAATTAAGCGTTTTGCTTCGGTTAAAAAGTTGTTTGATAATAAACGTTGCTGTGCAACTAAGTTATCAACTTTTGGTTTTAATTCTAAAAACTCATGACGATCGCCCATTGGTACTGGTCCCGAAATAATTAACGGTGTACGTGCATCATCAACCAAAACAGAGTCAACCTCATCCACAATAGCAAAATTGTGTTTGCGTTGTACTAATTCTTCTGGCGTATGTGCCATGTTATCACGTAGGTAATCAAAACCAAATTCGTTGTTAGTACCGTAAGTAACATCAGCTTGATAAGCATCACGACGCCCTTGAGAATTTGGTTGGTGATTATCAATACAATCAACTGTTAAGCCGTGGAATTCAAACAAAGGAGCATTCCATTGGCAGTCACGTTTTGCTAAGTAGTCATTCACCGTTACAACGTGTACGCCATTACCAGCAAGTGCGTTTAAATAAATTGGCGATGTAGAAACCAACGTTTTACCTTCACCTGTTTGCATTTCGGCAATTTTTCCTTGGTGAATAACAGTACCACCAATCATTTGTACATCGTAATGAACCATGTTCCAAGGAATCATTTTTCCTGCAACTTCCCATGTGTTAGACCAAATAGCTTGATCTCCTTCAATGCGAACATTACCTTTAAACTGCGCAAACTTTCTGTCTTGCTCTGTTGCAGTTACAACCAATTCAGAATTGTTTGTGAAACGACGCGATGTTTCTTTTACCACTGCAAAAGCTTCTGGTAAAATTTCTAACAATGCTTTTTCAGATAACGTATAGGCTTCTTTTTCTAATGTATCAATAGAAGCATAAATGGTTTCTCTTTTATCAATGTCGGTTGTTTTTTCCAATTCTTCACGATACGATGCAATTTTAGCATCTTGCCCTGCGCGAGATTGTTTGATTTTTTCTTGAAAAGAAATTGTTTTTGATCGTAACTCATCGTTTGATAAATTTTCAAACGAAGTGTAATACTGGTTAATTTTATCTACAAGAGGGCGAATTGCTTTTACATCTTTCTGAGATTTATCTCCAACAAACGCCTTTAAGATACTATTTATGATGCTCATAAATATCTTTTTTTAATTAATAATCCGTGTGATATATAGCTACAAAAAAAGTCTCTTAATTACCGAGACTTTTTTGTATGTATTTTAATATTCATCCTCGTTCCAAAGATAATCTTCGTCTGAAGGATAATCTGGCCAAATTTCTTCCATTGATTCGTAAATCTCACCCTCATCTTCAATTGATTGTAGATTTTCAACAACTTCTAAAGGTGCACCAGTTCTAATGGCATAATCTATAAGTTCATCTTTTGTAGCAGGCCAAGGGGCATCACTTAAATACGACGCTAACTCTAATGTCCAATACATCTTTAATATTTTTAGTAATTATGTGCAAAAATAAATTTTAAAATGAAAAAATCAACTTTTTTTTCATTAAATATTTTTTAAAAAAAGAACGTTTTGTAAAAGGTTCAATTAATTCTTTTCAGGAATCCATTTAACCTCTTCCGCTTGCAAGTCAAAAGTCAACTTTCGTGCCAACACAAATAAATAGTCAGAAAGTCGGTTTAAATACTTTAAAACCATGACGTCGGTTGGTTCTATGTCATTTAAATGGGTTGACAAACGCTCCGCTCTACGGCAAACACAACGTGATATATGACAAAATGACACTGTTGTATGACCTCCTGGCAAAACAAAATGTGTCATTTGAGGCAATTCCGTTTCCATTTGATCAATTGCATTTTCTAAAAAGGCAACATCTTCATCGCTAATTTTAGGTATGTTTAAGCGTTCTTTTCCATTTTTTAAAACCGCTTTTTCAGGATCTGTAGCTAAAATAGCACCCAAAGTGAACAATTTATCTTGAATATGAATTAATTGCTCTTTGTAAAGTGTGTTAATTTGCTGATCTCTAATTAAACCAATGTATGAGTTTAGTTCATCTACAGTACCGTAACTTTCAATACGTATATGGTATTTAGGAACACGTGTTCCTCCAAATAGTGCTGTGGTACCTTTATCGCCTGTTTTTGTATATACTTTCATAAAAAAAATTTAGTAAATATACACTAAAAAAATAAGTTGCACGTTTAGGTTAGATTAAGTATATTGTAACGTTAACAAAATGTATTTTACATTTATAACAAAATGTTTATGAAATTGAATGCTACAAAAATAGATCCTAAATTATTAAATATAGGATTGTTATTAATACGTTTAAGTTTAGGTGGATTAATGATTGCGAATCATGGCTGGATGAAAATTATAAAATACGAAGTTTTAAAAACTGAGTTTTTTGATTTTATAGGTCTTGGTTCAAATATTTCATTGATATTAGCAATAGTTGCAGAAGTTTTATGCTCTATTTTACTGGTGTTTGGCTTGTACACTCGTTTGGCATTAATACCGTTAATTGTTACTATGTTGGTAGCTATTAGTTCTCATGGTTGGGAGATTTTTGGAGCTGCCGAAATTGGCTTTTTATATCTTTTAGGATATGTTTTCTTGTTTTTGGTTGGTCCTGGCGATAAAAGTATTGATGCTAGAATGAACAAAAGATCGTTTTATTAATATCTAATGTGAAAATTTTGTTTTAGTTGTTCGGTACGTTTTGATATTAAACAACCATAGTAAAAATCAATCATTACGATGATATCAACGTTTTTTCGTAATTCATCAAAAAAAGATTTTGGGTAAGTATAGCAAGCAATTAATAGTAATTGCGAATTACTCATGTTCTTTATGGTTTGTACTATACGTGTTTGATTTTCGGGTGCGTAACGTTCTAAAATTAAATCGGCATCAGTTAATTCAACACTTTTATTTGTGTATACTTTCCAAGCAATAACCGATAAACCATCATTTAAAAAACAAATTGAGTTGGGTTTAAAGTATTGTATCGATTGTAATAACCATTGATTGGTTTTATGTTGCACATATTTAAATTCATTTTGTTGATACAAACCTTTGGTAATATAATTGTAAACAAAAGGCGAATGAACTCCATGTTGATTGGTAGATTGTAATAAAAAACGTAAGTAAGAAAGCACTTTTATTTAATTAAATAAGAAATCAAAGATATTTTAAGTTTTACGATCTACAAAGATTTATTGAAGAATTCTTAACAGTTTCAAAACAAATCACTTACCATTTATATGGATTTTTTTAGTTAAAAAGTGTGTAAAACATTTGGTTTTATAAAAGAAAACATCCTATATTTGCACCGTTAAATAATAACACGGCGATGTGGCGCAACTGAATAGCGCACTTGATTACGGCTCAAGAGGTTGCAGGTTTGAATCCTGCCATCGTCACAAAATAAAATAAATACATCAAGGCGATGTGGCGCAACTGAATAGCGCATCTGATTACGGCTCAGAAGGTTGCAGGTTTGAATCCTGCCATCGTCACAAAAAAAGCAACTCATTTGAGTTGCTTTTTTTATACTTCTATAATTCGTGATGTAGTTGTTTTATTATTGAAAGTATCTAAGTAAAAATCAATTCTACCAACACGTACACCATAACATCCAACTTGGTTTACCAATACTTCTTTTCCTTCTGTGTTTAAAACAATTGTAGGTTTGTCTAAAAATGTATGTGTATGCCCGCCAATGATTAAATCAATATTTTTGGTTTTTAATGCTAAATCCAAATCAGAAATCATTTGTGCATTTTCAGCATATTTATAGCCCAAATGTGATAAACAAATAATCAAATCGCACTTAAGATCATCCTTTAAAATACGAGTCATGTCTTGAGTAATTTCAATAGGATTATTCCAAACTGTTTCTCCGTATTCTGTTTTGTTTACTAAACCTTCTAATTTAACACCTAAACCAAAAATACCAATTCTTACACCTTCTTTTTCAAATACTTGATAAGGCTTTGTTAAACCATTCATTAAAGTATTTTTAAAATCATAATTAGCATTAATAATGCTAAAATTAGCTTTAACAACTTGCTCTGCTAATCCATTTACGCCATTGTCAAATTCATGATTACCTATGGTGGTAGCATCATATTGCAAAAGATTCATTACTTTAATTTCAAGCTCTCCTCCATAATAATTAAAGTAGGGTGTACCTTGAAACATATCACCAGCATCTAAAATTAAAGTATTAGGATTTTCTTTTTTGATATTGTTAAAAATTGTGGCTCTTTTAGCTGCACCACCTTGATTAGGAAACTTAGGATCGTTAGCTGAAAAAGGATCTAAATGACTATGTGTATCATTAGTGTGCAAAATAGTAATGTGCTTACTTTTGTTATTTGTAAAACTACTTAAACTTAAACCACCAATGGTTAACAAAGCTGTAGATGCAGTAGTTTTGTAGATAAAATCGCGTCTTTTCATTATTCAAAAATTATCCTTGGTTGTGTTGATGGTGTTAAAGTGTCTTTTGCGGTAAAATAGTTAATAAACATGTTTCTTAACTTATAGTCTAAAGGATACGATGTTTGCGCTTTTAGAAAAAAAGTCATGTTATCGCCTCCTTTTGCTAAATAATCGTTAGTAATAAAGTAGTAAATTGTATTCTTATCAATGCTTTTTTGATTGATTTTAATATCCTTTATCGTATCATCTTTAACTATAATTTCAATTCCACTTAAAGGATGCGCTACTTTATTAGTTAAAATATATTGTGCCATTTCATAAACAGCACTTCCTTTTAAGCCTAACACAATAGCACTGTTTTCAAAAGGCATGATATCAAAAGCGGTACGGGTTGTAACAGATCCTTTAGGTATGGTAGCACGTATGCCTCCATAATTCAGCATACAAAAATCGATCTTCTTGCCATATCTTTTTTCAAAAATAAAGTTTCCTTGTTCTAGAATAGCATCTGCATAAAAATTAGTCATTTTGTTTTGCCATTTTGCTTCCGTTCTATCCAAATCATAGGGATTGTAAGCAAGAACTTTAGATAAATCTTTTTCAATATGATTTCTGTAAGGCGTTAAAAATGAATCAATAGCGGTGTTGTCTATTATATTTTGATTTATTTCAATATAATTGCCCTTAATTTTTGTAATTGCTTTTTTTTGCGGGGTACAAGCTCCAACTAAAAGAAAACAACTTATACCAATACCAACATTAAAAAAATGCTTAGAAACACTGTTTTTTTTCATGATTTTTAACTCAAAATAAGTAACTTTGTTTGATTACAAAATTACAATGAATATTTTGTAAACTTTAGAAATTAGCTTATTTTATTATAAAAATGAAATCATTTGTAGGAACAGGAGTTGCATTGATTACTCCATTTAAAAAAGATTTAACAGTTGATGTTGAGGCTTTAAAAAGAATTGTAGCACATAATATTGAAGGAGGTGTTGAATATTTAGTAGTGTTAGGAACAACTGCTGAAACAGCTACTTTAACTAAGGATGAGCAAGCTTTGGTTAAGCAAACAATTATAGAAGCTAATAATGGTAAGTTGCCTTTGGTTTTAGGTGTTGGCGGTAATAATACCATGCAGGTTGTAAGTGAGTTAAACGCTGAAAATTTAAAAGGTTTTGATGCAATTTTATCAGTATCTCCTTATTATAACAAACCTACGCAAGAAGGAATTTATCAACATTTTAAGGCTATTGCAGAAAAGTCGCCTTTGCCAATTATTATTTACAATGTACCAGGGCGTACGTCAAGCAATATGTTGCCAAGTACAGTTGTGCGTTTAGCTAATGATTTTAAAAATATTATAGGAATTAAAGAAGCTGCTGGCGATGTTGTGCAAGCAATGGAATTAATTCGTAAAACACCTAAAGGCTTTTTAGTGATTTCGGGCGATGATATCATTACATTACCAATGGTTTTAGCAGGAGGCGCAGGGGTTATCTCAGTAATTGGGGAAGCTTATCCAAAAGAGTTTTCAGAAATGGTTCGTTTAGGTTTAAACAGAAAAGTAAACGAAGCTTATGAAATTCATTATAAATTAACAGATGCTATTAACATGATTTTTGAACAAGGCAACCCTGGTGGTGTAAAAGAATTGTTTATGCATTTAGGTTTATGTGACAATAATTTAAGATTACCTTTAGTAAATGTTAACGATGATTTATCAAATAGATTAGCATCTTTCGTTAAAAAATTTCTAACTTTATAAAAAAGAAAAATAAATATGTTATCAAAAGAGTTACAAACAGCATTAAATAATCAAGTAAAAATAGAAGGCGATTCATCACAAATTTATCTAGCTATGGCTGGTTGGGCAGAATGCCAAGGTTTTGAAGGTATTGCTTCTTTTATGTATGCACAATCTGATGAGGAGCGTATGCATATGTTAAAATTAATAAAATACATCAATCAAAGAGGGGGCGAGGCTACCATACCAGCTGTTGAGAAACCATCTTTAGATCATTCATCATTCAAAACATTGTTTAGTCAATTGTTTGAGCATGAGGTTTTTGTATCAAAAAGTATTAATGATTTAGTACATATTTCGTTACAAGAACGCGATTATGCTACACATAATTTTTTACAATGGTATGTGGCTGAACAAATTGAGGAAGAATCAACTGCGCGCACTATTTTAGATAAAATTAACTTAATTGGCGATGATAAAGGTGGATTGTATTTGTTTGATAATGACATCAAAAAATTTCCATTACAACAAGCTGATCAAGGAATATAATAATTTAACGAATTATTAAGTTGAATTCTATAAAAAGATGTCTTATTTTGGGACATCTTTTTTGTTGAAAAGATATTGTAGTATAAAAAGATAAATAGTAACTTTGCATTTGCTATTAAATCAAATAGATTTAGTATAAACACAAAACAATTTATGAAACACATTTCGTATGTATTTTTTACAGCATTAGTATTAGCAAGCTGTTCGCCTCTTCAAAAAGCTTTAAAAGTTGATGATACTGCTTATAAAAATGAAGTTGCCGATCAATTATACGAAAAAGGAAAGTATAAACAAGCTATTCGCTTATATGAGCAAATTGAAAAGAAAGAAGGATGGACTTCCAATTTTCAATCTATGTATTACAAATACAGTAAAGCATATTATAACTCTCGTAAATGGGAAGCTTCAAAACCAATGTTTCAAAAATTTAATTTGTTGTATTTGTCAAGTCCAAATCGTGAGGAAACAATGTTCTTAGAGGCAATGTCAGCTTATGAAATGTCAGAAGTTTTTACATTAGACCAGCATGTAACTTATGAAGGAATTCAAAAATTTGATACTTTTTTAACTGCTTATCCAGATTCACAATACAAGGATCAAGCATTAAAAAACTCTAAAGAGTTAAAAGAGAAAATCGAGCGTAAAGCATTTGAATCGGCAAAATTATACAACAAAATTGGTGAATATACACGTGATTATAATGCAGCAATTGTAGCTTTAGATAACTTTTTATTAGATTATCCGGGTACTGTTTACAAAACCGATGCGTTATATTATAAATATGATTCAGCATACAAATTAGCTTTAAACAGTGTTTATTCTAAAATGGAAGAACGTTTAAAGAAAGCCATAGATTATCATGATGATTTGGTTTCTTATGAGCCAAATACTAAGTATAAAGAAGAAGCAGATAAAATGCTTGAAAGATTAAAGAAAGAATTACAACAATTTGCAACTAAATAAGGAAATGGATTTAAAGAAAACACAAGCTCCGGTAAACACAGTTACCTACAACAAATTAGAAGTTGAAAAACCAACAGGTAATATTTACGAAGCAATTACAATTATTGCTAAAAGAGCTAACCAAATCAATACCGAAATTAAAAAGGAATTAATTGATAAGTTAGATGAGTTTGCAACTTATAATGATAGCTTAGATGAAGTTTTTGAAAACAAAGAGCAAATCGAAGTATCAAAATATTACGAAAAATTACCAAAACCACACGCTTTAGCAGTAGAAGAGTGGTTAAAAGGAGACATAACATTTAAAGAATAGATACAAAAATGTCTGTATTAAGCGGTAAAAGAATTATTCTGGGAATTTCAGGGGGTATTGCCGCTTATAAAACGGCACATTTAGTACGATTATTAATAAAAGCAGGTGCGCAGGTTCAAGTAATCATGACACCTGCTTCTTGTGCTTTTGTAAGTCCGTTAACATTAGCTACATTATCTAAAAGACCTGTTTATACCCAATTTGAAAAAGATTTTGGTGAGTGGACCAACCATGTTGAATTAGGCTTATGGGCCGATTTAATTGTTATGGCTCCAACAACAGCCAATACTTTAGCTAAAATGGCAAATGGCTTGTGCGATAATTTATTGTTAGCTACTTATTTGTCAGCAAAATGTCCTATTTACTTTGCACCTGCAATGGATTTAGATATGTTTGCTCATCCTACAACCAAAACAAATATTCAATTACTTAAAAGCTTTGGTGCTATAGAAATTCCTTCAGAATTTGGAGAATTAGCCTCTGGTTTAGTAGGTCAGGGTAGAATGGCAGAACCTGAAAATATAGTTAAAGTACTTGAAGATACACTTCTACAGAAACAAGATTTAACAGGGAAAAAAGTTTTAATTACTGCAGGTCCTACTTATGAACCTATAGATCCGGTGCGCTTTATTGGAAATCATTCAACAGGTAAAATGGGGTTTGATATTGCTATTGAAGCGGCAAAACGGGGTGCAGAAGTACATTTAATTTCTGGGCCTACTTCTTTGCAAATAAATGATAATCGCATCAATTTAATAAGAGTACAATCTGCTCAAGAAATGTACAATGCTTGTCATGAATTGTATGCGCAATCAGACATTGTTATTGGCGCAGCTGCTGTTGCCGATTATAGACCCAAAGTAGTTGCTTCGCAAAAAATTAAGAAAAACGACGAAGAGTTTACTATTGTCCTAGAGAAAAATCCTGATATTTTGGCTTCTTTAGGCGCTATTAAAACTTCGCAATATTTAGTTGGCTTTGCTTTAGAAACTGAAAATGAAGTTGAATATGCAAAATCAAAGCTTAAAAAGAAAAATTTAGATTTAATTGTATTAAATTCGTTAAACGATAAAGGTGCTGGTTTTGGAAAACCAACAAATAAAGTTACTTTTATTGATAAAGATTTTAATGTTTATCCACAAGAATTAAAATCAAAAGAAGCGGTTGCAAAGGATATTATCAATCAAATTGTTTTAAATTATGCTAAATAAACTTATTGTTTTAATTGTATTATTAGTTAGTTTCTCTGGAATTTCACAAGAATTAAATGCCACTGTTACCATAAATTCTGATAGAGTACAGCAAACAAATAAACAGGTGTTTACTACATTGCAAAATGCCATGCGCGATTTTTTAAACAATAATAAGTTTACCAATATAAATGTAAAACGCAATGAATTAATTGATTGTAATGTTATGTTAATTGTTAATGAGTACGATGCTAATGCTAATTCTTTTGTAGGAACTATGCAAATTCAAACATCTCGTCCTGTTTTCAATTCTGGTTATGGTACAACTGTTTTTAATTTTAACGATAAAAATATAAGTTTCAACTATATTGAATTTGAACCTTTAGTAAATTCTGAAAATGCTATTTCTTCAAAATTAGTAGGTTTGTTAAGTTTTTACGCCAATATGATCATTGGTATGGATGCCGATACTTTTGCTTTAAATGGCGGTACAGCAAATTACCAAAAGGCTGCAAATGTGGTATCTATGATGCAACAAGCAAGTGATAAAGGTTGGACATCAGGAGAAACAAACAATAGAAATGCTTTGGTAAATGATATTTTATCAAATGCTTTTTCACCTTACCGCGAGGCTTTGTATGAATATCATATAAAAGGGTTGGATGTAATGGCAGATAGTCCTGAGCAAGCAAAAGCAGGCATTTCTAATGCAATTTCAATATTATCTAACATTCATCGTAATAGACCTAATGCATTAACAACGCGTATATTTTTTGATGCTAAGTCTGATGAAATTACCAAAGTATTCAGCGCAGGACCAAAAACGGATAATACGCAACTTATTGAAACTTTAACGCGTATTAGTCCTTTAAACGGTGCAAAATGGAACCGTATGTAATCTTTATTGTTTGTAATGTTAACACACTTATCTATTAAAAATTTTGCGTTAATTGCGCATTCAACAATTGATTTTAGTACAAAATTGACCATAATTACTGGCGAAACTGGTGCCGGAAAATCAATTCTATTAGATGCTTTAGGATTGGTTTTAGGAAAACGCGCCGATTTAAATTCATTACGTAATAAAGAAGAAAAATGTGTGATTGAAGCAACTTTTTCTATTAACGCTTACCATTTAGAGTCTTTATTTACCTCACTTGATTTAGATTACGAGCCAGAAACTATCATTAGAAGAGAAATTTTACCTACAGGTAAATCGCGTGCTTTTGTGAACGACGTTCCTACTACTTTGCAAAATCTACAGCAATTAGGCGAGGTTTTAATTGATATTCACACACAACATCAAACCCAAGATTTATTTAATGAAGCATACCAATTAAATTTAATTGATGTTTTTGCTCAAAATGAATCCTTATTAAAAGACTATCAACAACAGTTACAACAATACAAAAAGTTACAACAACAGCTTGTTTTTTTAAAGGATAAGCAATCACAATCGGCTAAAGAGCAAGATTATAACTTGTTTTTATTAGATGAATTAAACAATGCCAATTTAAAAGCAGGTGAACAGGAAGAGTTAGAAGCTCAGTTTTCTGTTTTAGATAATGTTGAAAAAGTAGGCGGTTTGTTAGAACAAAGCTATGCTATTTTAACAAACGAAGAATTGGGTGTAAATAAGCAATTATACGAAGCTAAGTTGCAATTGCAAAAGCTAGCCCAGGTTAGTAATCAATACCAATCAATTAGTGAGCGAATAGAAAGTAGTTTTATTGAATTGGAAGATATTGCCGATGAATTGCAAAATAGCTTACAAAATGTAACTGCAGATCCTCAACAATTAGAACTCATCAATCAAAAATTGCAGTTAATTTATCAATTGCAAAAAAAGCATAATGTTTCTACAGTAGAAGAATTGTTAGAAATAGAAACAAGTTTGTCTTTTCAAGTGTCTGAAACTGAAGGTTTAGATAGTGAAATTCAACTTATTGAAAATCAAATAGTAAATAAAGAATCAGAACTTAATGTATTAGCAGTAAGTTTAAGAGAAAGACGTTTGGCAGTGTTACCCCAAATAAGCGATGAAATTACCTCTTTAATTAAACCGTTGGGTATGCCAAATGCACAATTTGATATCCAATTAATTTCAAAAGAAATGTTTCAAACAACAGGAAAAGATGATGTTCAATGGTTGTTTTCAGCAAATAAAGGACTACAATTTGGGTTGTTAAAGAAAACAGCTTCTGGCGGTGAATTATCACGAATTATGTTAGCTATTAAGTCTATTTTAGCAGCTAAAAGTAATTTGCCAACCATTATTTTTGATGAAATTGATACAGGAGTTTCTGGCGATGTTGCAGATAAAATGGGTAACATTATGAAAGAAATGGGTAACCATATGCAAATTTTTGCCATTACGCATTTGCCACAAGTAGCCGCTAAAGGAAATCAACATTTTAAAGTAACCAAATTTGATGATGATGTTGCTACAATTTCGGATATTAAATCTTTAAGCCAAGAAGAACGTATTCAAGAAATTGCCCAAATGCTTTCTGGAAACGAAATTACCAATGCGGCTTTAGAACACGCTAAGCAACTGCTTAATTAAACAGCTAATGAAGTATTGCTTTTTATTTTGGTGTATTTTATTGCTAGTTAGTTGTCAATCACCAGTAAAAGATACACATCAAACTACCGTTTTAGTGAAGCAATATAAAGGATTTCCTAAAAACGAAGTTGATACGGTAACAACTATTTTACAAAAAGTTTATGGTGTCAAAGTAATTATTGCTCAAAATCAAGAGTTATATGAAAATGCTTTTATTGATGTAAAATCGCCTCGATACAGGGCAGATAGTATCATAAAATTGCAAAAAGCAGACTTAAAAGATTCTATTGATTATATTTTAGGATTGACCTCAAAAGATATTTCTACTACCAAAAAAGACGATTCAGGAAATGTAAAAAAACCTGAATATAAATACCAAGATTGGGGCATTATGGGGTTGGCTTATTGTCCAGGAAATAGTTGTGTTGTTTCTTCTTTTCGCATCAAACATAAAAATAAAGCAGTTTATTTTGATCGATTAAAAAAGGTATCGGTCCACGAATTTGGACATAATTTGGGTTTACCGCATTGCCCTGATAAAAAATGCGTGATGACCGATGCTGTTGAAAGTGTAAAGACTATTGATAACGCAAAATTGAAGTTATGCAACAATTGTAATGCTAAAATTTAATGAATATTTCTACAGGTTTTAACGATATATTAAAATCCTACAAGGTTGTAAAACCTTGCAGGATATCAAAATTTAATAATTTCCGTTTAATAAAGTACCGCCAATAGGCGCTTTGGCTTCTAAACCTAATTTCTTCATCATTTCGTACGTTGTACAAACTGCAGCTGATGTAACAGGTATACCGATTTCTTTTTCAATTAAATCAATAGCTTCTAACGAAGGCATTTGCACACAAGCCGAAACCACCAATACATCAATTCCTGTTAAATCTAATTGCTTATAAATTTGCAATAAATTCATTGGATCTTGAGCTGCAACTTCTAAATTATCAGGAATTTCAAGGGCAATACTTTCTTTTACTTTAATACCTTGATGTTCGATATAATCAACAACTAAATCAGTTAACGGACGCATATAAGGTGTAATTACTGAAATAGTTTTAGCACCTAAAACATTCAATCCATTAATTAAAGCGCCTGCCGAAGTTACAATAGGCGTAGGAAAATCGTTTGCTACGGTTTCTTGATGCAAGTTTACTTCAGATACACAATGATAGCCTTTACCCATACTCATTATGGCAACTAAACAAGCATAACCCATTACATCAACATGTGCATCAGATAATTCGGTAGCGCATTTTAAACTCATGGTATCCATTGCTTCCAATTCTTCTTTGGTTACCTTTTTCATACGCATTCTGCTTGAATGAAACGTGAATTTTTCAGGAAGAATGGTTTCTCGAGCTCTAAAAATAGCAGGGATTTCGGTTTCCATGGTTACATTTGATGACGGAACAATTTGACCAATTCTATATGTCTTTTTCATTTTAAATTTCTTTTACTGTATTTGTTAACGTTCCAATGCCTTCAACAAAACATTCCATTACATCGCCGTTTTTCATCCATTCTTGCGGATTTCTACCAGCACCAACGCCAGCAGGAGTTCCAGTAGCAATGATATCGCCAGGTTCAAGTGTAAAAACAATACTTAAGTCTTCGATTAAATCGTTAATATTGAACAACATAAATTGCGTGTTTGAATTTTGTTTTTCAACTCCGTTTAATTTTAGCGAAAGATTTAAGTTGTGAGGGTTTTCAATCTCGTCTTTTGTGATTAAGAAAGGTCCCATTGGTGCAAAGGTATCTTGACCTTTAGAAACAATCCATTGACCTTCTCTGCGGCAATCGCGCGCCGAAATATCGTTTATAATAGTATAACCAAAAACATATTCTAATGCGTCCTGTTTCGCAACGTATTTTCCTTTCTTACCTATAACAACGGCTAATTCAACCTCCCAATCTAATTGTTGCGTAAGCTTTGTATTTAAAAGTACGTTTGTATTTGGACCCGTAACCGTTGTTGGTGGTTTAGAAAAAATGATAGGTTTAGTTGGCAGTTTACCTGTTGTATCTAAAGTTCTTGCGCTTTCGGCAACGTGTTCGCTATAATTTAACCCAATACCAATAATATTTTTTCTTGGTTTAGGAATAGGTGCTACAATAGTAATTTCGTTTAAATCGTAGCTAATTTCATTTAATTCAGCTTCAGAAACATCTGCAACCAAGCTATTGATTTCATCAATTACCTCAATTCCCATATCAATTAATTCTAATAAGGTATTTGGTAAAGGGAAATTGGTTAATTCTCCAAAATCTTCTAAATCAACAGCTTTATTGTTGTGTACAAAAGCTGCACGTTGCTCGTTATCTGATGTTAAATAAGTTAATAGTTTCATTTTAAGGAATATATTAAATTTTCTTTTTTATTATTAATTTGTAAAGTGTTACGAAGAATAAAGCAGACCAAAACACAATGCTTATGTATCCAATTACAATTGAAAATTGATCTTTGTTAGATATTAGTCTAACACCTAAAAGTATGAATATAAATGATAGTATAAATGTAAGTAATGGATTAGATTTTTTCATAAATTATTCTTTAATAACTGTTTGATATCCTTCATTTTCTTCAAAAATACGTTCTTGAAACAATCCTAACTTTTCAATTACAGGTAAATCGTTAAAACAAAACAAACAAGCATCTTCGGTATCAGATGTATTATGATGCTCGTGCCAAGCCCAAGAAGGCACACAAAAAATATCGCGTGCTGCCCAATCAAAACGTTTTCCATTAATGATAGAATAGCCACTTCCTTTTGCACATTGATACACAAAAGAACCTGTATGTTTGTGTGCTTTTCCTTTAAATCCTTTTGGTAATAATTGAATAGAAGCACCCATGGTTTGCATCACATGATCACCGTTTAAAGGGTTGGTATAGTTCATAAGAATACCATCGTACGGATTTGGTTCATTCACTTTTTCGGCTTCTAACAAGGCTGGATAAACTACTTTCCACGAATATTTAAATAAAGGCGAATAAGGTTTGTTCCATTCTTTATCGGGCGGAATTAATCCTGTGCCTCCGTACGTCATTGGCGAATAGTTTAAGGGCGCAATCAATTCTTGCGTACCATCGTACACCGCATAATCATTTGCTTCTAACGCATTAACCAACGGAATATCTAAACCATCTTGCCAAATACAGGTTTTTCCGCCTGCTTCAACACCATGCTCGTGCCAAGTTGAGTTAGGAGTAATGACAAAATCATTGACTTCTAACATAATTTTATTGCCATCAACAACCGTATATCCGCCTTCGCCCTCCATAATAAAACGAAGCGCTGATGCTTTATGACGATGTGCCGATGTAAATTCTCCAGGACGTGTAACTTGAATACCGGTATACAACCAACCCACAGCTGCACTAACATCTTTGCGGTTATCGTTTACCAAATAAACTACTCGGCGACCTGCTTGTTCGGGAGTTACTAACTCGGATGATTTTAAAACCAAATGACGTAAATCGTTGTATTTCCATAACATAGGAATAGATTTACTTTTAGGTTCCCAAGGTTCAATATCGTTAGCAACCGTCCATAAAGCGCCTGCACCTAAACCTTCAAGCTCTTTGTAATAAGCTTCAAGCTCTGGCGTGTCTTGTACGCGTGCTCTACCGTATTGATCATCTGAATGATTTTCGTTCATAATTTAAGTTTGTTAGTTGGTTATAGGTTGTCTTGAGATTTATCAACAAAAGTGATTTTTTTTGTAGGAGCCACATTTACTCGTAAATCAAAGATATCAAAACGATTGTAATGTCCTAATATATCGTGCATTTGCTTTGGTTGAATGCATTTCGATAAATCGATATCTGCATATACCATTCCTTCTTCATCAATTAAAGGCGTGCCAATAACGGCTCCGTTTGGACCGATAAATCCAGAAAAGGCGCTGCTTTTTCTATCTAATAATTCATCTACATTAGGAACATCAGCACGTAAAGCATCTTTAATTTCTTGTGAAATGGTTGAACATGATACAATGGTAAACAACTTGCCTTCGAAAGAATGCGCTGCAGCACGAATTTTAATTGCTTCTGCCATATCATAATCGGGTGGGGCAACAGGTAACGAAATATAATTGGCAATATGAATTAACTCTCCTTGAGAAAGCAGTGTAAAGCGAGCCAATGTATTGGTGTTTTCGCCACAAGCTAAGGTACCCAACGGACCAACTTCGGTATTGTATACTTTTAATGACGAACCATCACCACTTGTCCAAGTTAGTTTTTCAGCCCAAGTAGGAACCAATTTTCTATGTTTACCAATTACTTCTCCGTTATGATTGATGATTAAATTGGTATTGTATATTTCGCCGTAACTATCGCCACGTTCGTTAATGCCTATAACTACTGTTATTTTATATTCTTTTGCGGCATTGTATAACGCTTGCATAGAGGCATCGTTTACAGCAACCGAGTTTTTATACAATTCTTCATACCATTTACTGCCTTGTACAGGTGTCATAATCCAATTCCAATACGGATATCCAGCAATAAATACTTCTGGAAAAGCAATTAGTTGCGCTCCGTTTTCGTGTGCTTCTTTTATAAACGCTATGGCTTTGTCAATGGTTTTCTCTACATTTAAAAAAACAGGAGAAGTTTGTACTGTAGCCGCTTTAAATTTTTTAAAATCAATCATAATTTAATTATTTTCAATGATAAAAGGAGTAATTCTCTTAATGGTTTCTTCGTTAAAAACTACCGATTTAATTTCTTTTCTGTCTTCGGCAATGGCAACATTTACCAAAGTAACCTCGCCTTGCAGGCAAATGTCTCCGTTTTGATGCTCAAATACAAAACCACACACAACAGATGCCGACCCTAACTTAATAACCCATAGCTTTTTAATTAAGGTATCGCCAATACGAGCTGCCTTTTTAAATTGCACTTTTAAATCGACAGTTGGTATGCCGTTGGTTTCGTGTATTTTAGAAAAAGGTCGGTTTAAAGCTTCTTCAAACCAATCTTCTACTAAATCGTTTAGCATTTCTAAGAATCGTGGATAGAATACTATTCCTGCAAAATCGGTATGTCTAAAACGTATTTGTTCTTCTTTTATAAAATAGTTCATTATATTATTGTTTATTCTGATAAATCTTTAATGCACTGTTCTCTAATACTCCAAATTTCGTTTAGCGAGTAGGTAATATTAGGATTTTCATTTAACCAATCTATCAAAAAGTTTTTATGTATTTGAATTTTAGTTTGATTTATTTCACTTGGTTTTATATCGATTTCATAAACTAAATCAGTAGCAAAGTCTGTAGCTGAACTATTCATTCTTGTGAAATCAAAAATTTTACCTTTATATTTTAAATAATTATGAGCTTCTGGTATATACTCTAAATTATATTCTTTTAATGTTTTAGCAATTTTAAACGTATTTTGAGCATTCATTCTAAAAATACCTAAAATCAATTGCATCTCATTAAAATTATTTTCATCGGCTACTTGCTTTAATAAAGCATGTTTTGTACTACAAGTTCCTTTGTTGTCTATAAAAACGGTTGATAAATTATCTTTATCAGCATTTCTTCCGTATGGTAATTTTTGAATATATGTAATTGCTTGATGAAAAGTTAACATATTTCTTTTTAGAAATTCTAAAGATATTTCTCCTTTTGTTTCAATGTTAAAATTAGGAAGCTTATTCATATACCAGGTCTTAATACTTAAATCTAAAATCTACTACTTACTTTAATTTAAAACGCTGAATTTTACCTGTTTCGGTTTTAGGTAAACGTTCCATAAAGTTAATCATTCTTGGGTATTTATACGGCGCTGCTTTTTCCTTAAACCAATTTTGAAGCTCTGTAGCAAACTCTTTTGATGCTTTTTCGTGATTTTTTAATACAATATGCGCGCAAACCAACATACCTCGTTCGGCATCAGGAATACCTACTACCGCACATTCGGCAATATCGTTGTGTTGTAACAAAACACTTTCCACTTCAATTGCAGCAATGTTGTAGCCCGATGAAATAATCATATCATCGCCACGGGCAACAAACCAAAAGAAACCGTCTTCGTCTTGTTTAAAGACATCACCCGTAATGTTCCATCCATTTTCAACATATTCCCTTTGTTTTTCGGGTCTGTTTAAATATTTACAACCCGTGATGCCTCTCACAGCCAATCTACCCGGAGTATTTCTATCTACCTCGTTCCCTTTATTATCTACCACTTTAGCTTCGTAACCTGTAACGGCAACTCCTGTAGCACCCGGACGGATGTTTTCAGCATTAGATGAAATAAAGATGTGTAACATTTCAGTAGCACCAATTCCGTCGATGATTTTTAAACCAGTAGTTGCATACCAATCTTCCCATATCTTTAAAGGAAGTGTTTCACCAGCCGATACACATTTTCTTAAACTTGAAATGTTGTAGTCTTTTGATTTTTCGGTTAAAATACGCCAAGCAGTAGGAGCCGTAAAACACACTGTAACCTCATACTTTTCTATGGTTTGTAATAAAATATCTGGATTTGGCTTTTCTATTAACACAGTGCTTGCCCCATAGTACATTGGAAACAACACCAAGCCGCCTAAACCAAAGGTAAACCCAATAGGAGGGGTGCCTGTAAAGACATCTTTTGGTGTGGGTTGTAACGAAAATGCAGGAAAAGCTTCGCAAATATTCAAGATATCTTTATGGTAATGCGCTGTCATTTTAGGATTTCCTGTAGTACCCGATGTAAAACCAATCAAGGCAATGTCATTAGCTTTTGTAGGATGATTCTGAAAAGTGGTAGGTTTGGATGCAATTAAGGCATCAAACAACGCTTCACCAAAGAAAGAGGTTGATTTTACAAAAGCAGAAGCTATTAAATGCACTTCTTCTGCTAACGAATAATCTGATATAACGTGTGCAATTTCGGCACATTCAATCATGGTTTCTAATTCTTTTGCGCGAAGTAAAGGCATGGTTGCCACTACAATACCGCCTACTTTTAATACTGCAAACCAACAAGCTACCATTAGAGCGTTGTTGCATGAGCGCAATAACACGCGGCTGTCTGGTTTTACGTGTAAATCATCAACCAATACGTGTGCTATTTGATTGGCTTTTGCTAACAAATCATCGTATGTCCATAATATATCATTTGAATATATGCACGGACGGTTGCCATTGCCTTGCTTGCAATGCATATCAAGAAGTTGTTCTACACAATTTAGATTTTCTGGTTGGTTAAACTGGGGTAAATCTAAAAAGGAATACTTTGGTTGTAGATCGTTTTTTGGTAAATGATCTTTAGCAAATGTATCTTTCATGTTTATTTCTTGTTGCTTTTAGGTTTTAATGCCCTTTTCATTTTCTCGGTTTGCTTTCTGTTGGCTTGTTCAGCTGCGTATAAAGGTGTCATTCCTTTTTGGTATGCTGCAGGAACATCATCTATTTCAACCCCTTCATAAGCTTGTGCTTTCCTAACAAAATACGGGTCTAACATTAAAGGTTTGCCTAAGGCAACCATATCTGCTTTACCACTTAGTATAATGGTATTTATTTGATCGATATCTGTAATAGAACCTGCTGTAATGGTAGGTACATTTACGGTATTGCGAACCATATCTGAAAACGGAACTTGAAACATACGCCCCGTTTTAGGCTGTTGATGAGGCACCGTATTACCTGTTGATACATTAATAACATCGGCGCCGGCAGTTTTAAAAGCATTTGCAATAGCAATAACATCTGTTTCGGTAATACCACCATCGGCCCAATCGTTTGCTGAGATACGTACCGATATAGGTTTGTCTTGTGGAAACGCATTACGCACTGCATGAAATACACGTAAAGGAAAACGCAGACGGTTTTCTATGCTTCCGCCGTATTCATCAGTTCGAGTGTTGGTTAATGGCGATAAAAACGATGCCAATAAAAAGCCATGATGTGCTTGTAACTCAATCATATCAAAGCCTGCTTGTTGGGCATTGTTAGTAGCTTGTACAAATTGTTGCACCACTTCGTCCATTTGGGTGATCGATAATTCGGTAGGTATGTTGCTTTCTTCTGAAAACGGAATGGCCGATGCCGAAATTAAAGCATTTGTTGTGGTGCCTTTTCTACCTGCATGCCCTAATTGTATAGCAATTTTTGCTTGTGTATGTTGGTGTATAAAATCGTTTATGTTTTTCCACGCCAAAGTTTGTTCGTTGGTATAAATACCTGTGCACGTTTCGCCAATTCTACCGTTAGCACATACCGCTGTTTTCTCGGTTATTATTAAACCTACGCCACCAATTGCACGCGATGTGTAATGTTGAAAGTGCCATTGATTCACCATACCGTTTTGTGCCATGTACTGACTCATTGATGTTAGCGCAATTCTATTCGATACTACCATATTTCGTAATTGAAACGGCGTAAATGCAGGACTATTTGATGTAAAATGATAACGCTCTTTAAACTCATTCAATACTTTATCGGTATATGATTGATCGCGTAAACGTAAGTTTTCATAGGTTACTTTCTTAGAACGCGTCATGCATCCAAAAGAAAATTGATAAAAAGGAAACGCTTTGTAACGGTTCATATGCTCAAACCAATCTAAAGAAACGGTAGCAGCGTACTGTATCATTTCCACTGGGTTTCTTCTTGTAGCCTCGTATTGCTTAAAAGCGGCTTGTACATTGGTAGGGTTTGCCACAATAGCATCATGTAAGCCAATAGCACAATCCATAGCAAGCTTGGTTCCAGAGCCAATAGAGAAATGAGCGGTTGCCTTAGCATCGCCTAATAATACAATGTTGTTATAAGACCAGTTTTTATTGGTCACATGAGGGAACTGTCGCCAGTGTGATTTGTTGGTAATTAACCCATGACCATCTAATTCTTCCTTAAAAATAGCGGTTAATTTGGTAACAGTATCTTCTTCGTTCTCTACTTCAAATTGTAATTGCTGCCATGTTTCATTGCTACACTCAAAAATCCAAGTACTCATGCCTTCTTCGTACTGATAAGTGTGTGCTACTATAAGTCCGTAAGGGGTACTTCTAAAGAAATAGGTAAAAGCATCTAAAGGTTTGGTAGATCCCATCCATACAAATCGATTGCTTTTTAATTGAATGTTGGTGCCAAATTGTTCTTTATACAACGTACGCACGGTACTACCAATACCATCGGCTGCTATAATGATGTCTGATGTACTAAATTGAGCTACATCGTCAATGTTTTGTTCAAAGTGCAAACCAACTCCTTCTTCATTACAACGCTGATGCAGTAATTTTAATAACGTTTTACGCGAACATCCGCAAAAACCATTACCACCAGCACTTACCTGTTCGCCATCTTTTGCCACAATAATATCATCCCAATAGGCAAATTTGCTACGAATAAGCTCGTACGATTGCATATCACGCTTTAAGAATTCGCCCAAAGTTTCATCCGAAAATACCACACCAAAGCCAAAACTATCATCGGGTTTGTTGCGTTCGTACACATCAATTTCAAAATGTGGAAACGCTTTTTTGGTAAGAATAGAAAAATATAAGCCACCTGGGCCACCACCAATAACAGTTATTTTCATAAAGGACGTTTAATTGAGAATACTTTGCCTAAGGTACCGTAGTTTGATCCTGCCAAACGCGCCACAGGCTTGTATTTATCTAAGTTAATGTAATAGTTGTCTAATAAAATATCATCGGCAATATGTATCATTTTTACTTTGCCAATAACCACACAGGCACCGCCATTGGTATGATCTTCTAAAAAGTAATGATGCACCATTTCGCACTCAAAGTGTGCTTTAGCTTCTTGTACGCGCATTGGTTTAATGGTTTCGCACGCAATAGGCGTAAGGTTGGCAATAGCAAACTCATCTTGGGTTGCAGAGGCGCTAATTGATGTAGTATTCATGGCATCAACCAAATCTTCGGTAACCAAATTCACCACAAATTCTTTGTTGGCTAATACATTATTTAACGTGTCTTTGTTTTTATTGCCCGTGCGTACGGTAGAAAACATAACGTGTGGCGGATCTTCGCCTACCACATTAAAGAACGAAAAAGGAGCAAGGTTGTTAATACCGTTGGCATCAATGCTTGATATCCACCCAATAGGGCGCGGAATTACCAAACCCGTTAATAGTTTATAGAGTATACTTGAATTAGTATCTTGCACTAAAATTTGCATAAAAAAATATAGTTTATACAAATAAAGCAAAAAAACGCTTATATAGTTACTGTTTGCGCACAATTTATACATAATTTAAAGTGCTAAATAGATAAAGAATCCTACAGTAACTGTAATATTATGTATAGTGATAAAAAAGAGTTGTTTGTATTTTTTATTTTTAACCATTACCGCACCTTATTTTTAATAAACCGCAAGTACCACACTTGCGGTTTTGTTTTTTAATGTATCTTTAGTTTTAAACATTTATAATGTTATATACTTATGAAAAATAATTTAAAGCTTATATCTTTTATAATAAGTTTGCTATATGTGTTTGTAGCTACAATTGTTGTAATGGTTTCTTTTTCCAAGTATGAAATAATGGGGTTTGATCATAATCATCCTTTATGGATATTTTTTGCAATAGTAACAATACCTGCAAATTTTTTACTATGGGTTTTAGTAATGGTTGATAATTCTTTTTTATCTATTGCCATACTACAAACCATTATTTTTTTAATATTCTGGTTTTGTTTGTATAATGCAATTAAAATGAATCAATCTAATAGAACAGATTATTGAAAACATCCATCCAAATAAAACAAAAATCCCAACCACATGGTTGGGATTTCTTGTATACTAATAACTACTTAAAGCAACTTATCACGGATATTCAAAAGGAGTTGCGTTTAGTAAAACAACAAATGATATTATTTATTGGCGATGTATGTGGTAAAATGTATCTATGTTGTTAGTATTTATCTAAAACAAAAATATAGCTTCAGTTAGTTTTATTTTTTGATATTAAGAAAAAAAAATTGATCAATAGTCATACTGTACTTCCACAGTTCAATCTAGAACATTGAATTTAAAACCAAAAAATCATTTCAATTCGTAATTCATAATTTTAAATTCGTAATTAACTCTTCTTTGTTACTATTTAAATATAATGTATAAGATATAATGCATAAATTGCTATATTTGTAATTTATGCATGCTTTATTATACGTTATTGATACATAATCAAAGGATAGTTTATTGTCTAAAATAATACGCAATAATACTTATATTTAACAAATATGAATAATATAATAGACATTAATGTTTTGTCAGACAAAGCACTTCTTCAAAAAATAGGTTACTTTATTCAGCAAACAAGAATAAAGCAAAATATGACACAGAACGATTTGGCAAAAAAAGCAACCATTAGTCGTTCCATGCTTAGTTTAATAGAGCGTGGAGATAACATATCCTTGGTAAATCTCATCAAAATATTACGCATATTAGATGCTTTATATGTCTTAATCAATTTTGATATAACAGAAGAGCTTAGTCCAATACAATTGGCTAAGGGTGAAAAACAACCTCGTAAAAGAGCTTCTAAAATAAGCAACCCAAATACAGATACAGAAGATTTAGGATGGTAACAACAGCTTTTATAAACATATACAAACAACGTGTTGGTGCTGTTGCCTGGGATGAGAAAAGAGGTATTGCTAATTTTGAGTATGATTCAAAATTTAAATTAGAACAATTGCCTATTGCACCCATTAAAATGCCAGCAAAAAATAGAATCTACAATTTTCCAGAATTTAGAGATAGTGAAACATTTAAGGGTTTGCCAGGGCTTTTAGCTGATGCGTTACCCGATAGATATGGAAAAGATTTAATTAATGCTTGGTTAGCCCGTCAAGGTAGACCAGATGATAGTTTAAATCCAGTAGAGCTTTTGTGTTTTATTGGAAAAAGAGGAATGGGTGCCTTAGAATTTGAACCTGTTTTAGCTAAAGAAACGCCATCTTATGAGATTGAATTAACCGATTTAATAGAAACAACAAAAGCATTATTAACAAACAAAGAAGATCTAAACATTACAACTAAGAATAAAATGGAAGATGTAATGATGGATGTTCTAAAAATGGGAACCTCGGCAGGTGGTGCACGTCCAAAAGCAATTATTGCATATAATGAAATAACAGGACAAATAAAATCTGGTCAAACATTAGCAGATGAAGGTTTTGAGCATTGGTTAATTAAGTTTGATGAGGTAAGCGATGTGCAGTTTGGTGAATCTAAAGGATACGGTAGGGTAGAAATGGCATATTATAAAATGGCAACCGACTTTGGTATCGAAATGATGGAATCTCGATTAATCGAAGAAAATAACCGCGTGCATTTTATGACCAAACGATTTGATCGAGTAAAAGGCAATCAAAAAATACATACGCAAACCCTATGTGCATTACAGCATTATGATTTTGCCAATATCACCTCTTATAGCTATGAGCAAGTATTTCAAACCATGCGTCAATTAAGGTTAACATACACAGAAGCAGAACAAATGTATAAGCGAATGGTGTTCAATGTAATGGCACGCAATTGTGATGATCATACCAAAAATTTCTCATTCTTAATGGATCAATCAGGAAAATGGAAATTAGCACCCGCCTATGATATATGTTTTGCATATCGTCCAGATAGTTACTGGGTAAGTCAACATAATTTGAGTATTAACGGAAAACGTAAAGATTTTTTACGTAAAGATTTATTGACGATTGCAGAGCAAAACTCTATTCGCAACCCAGAGTTGGTGCTTGATAAATGTATTGAAATTGTGAAAAACTGGAGAAAATATGCCGAAGAATATCAAGTAGATGAGAATAAAATAAAGCTAATAGATCAAATACTTTTAAAAGAACTCAAATAAATTCAAAGAACAATTCAACACATAGCTTTATACCTATTTCGCTTCGTCACTCGTTACTATATTACTTCGTCACTAATTCCCATTCAGGAGCTAGGGGACTTTTATATTATCACAAAATAGTTTACATTTGTTTCATATAGAAAGAAAAACAAGAAAAAACACAGTCATGAAAATAGGAATCACTTTTAGCGCTTTCGATTTGTTGCACGCAGGCCATATTAAAATGTTAGAGGATGCAAAGCGCCAATGCGATTATTTAATAGTTGGGTTACAAACCGACCCTACATTAGATCGACCTGAAAAAAATAAACCCATTCAAACCGTTGTAGAGCGTTACATACAATTAAAAGCATGTAAATCGGTTGATGAAATAGTACCTTATGCTACAGAACAAGATTTAGAAGATATTCTTCGTTCTTTTAAGATTGATGTACGTATTTTAGGTGATGAGTATAAAGAGAAAAGCTTTACAGATCGCATGTATTGTGAAGAAAAAGGCATTGAATTGTACTACAACAGCAGAGACCACCGTTTTTCAAGCTCAGGTTTACGTCAGATTGTAGCAAATGAAGAAACAAAAAAATTAAACGGACAATTAAAATAGAAAAGTAGAGCTTTAAAGCTATGCGTTCTTCCAAACAATTCCCATGAAAAACATTCTCGTTACAGGCGGTTTAGGCTACATTGGTTCGCACACGGTAGTAGCATTGCAAAATGCTGGTTTTAATGTGTTGATTATTGATGATTTATCCAATACACAAGAAGCCGTATTGCATAAAATTACAGCCATTACACAAAAGCAACCAGCTTATTTTAATATTGATCTTAAAGACCAACAAAAAGTAAATGCTTTTTTTAGTGAAAATGCAATTAATGGCATCATTCACTTTGCAGCTTACAAAGCAGTAGGGGAGTCGGTTGAAAAACCATTAATGTACTACCGTAACAACATGGTGGGCTTGTTAAATATGTTAGAGGCAATGGAAACCTACAAAGTAGATAACTTCATTTTCTCTTCTTCATGTACTGTTTATGGTCAAGCAGATCAAATGCCTATTCATGAAAAAACACCACTAAAAAAGCCAGAAGCACCTTACGGAAACACCAAAAAAATGGGTGAAGAAATAATTGAAGATTTTGTAAAGGCAAGTACTAAAAATGCAATTGCATTACGATATTTTAATCCAGTAGGTTCACATCAATCTGCTTTAATAGGCGAGTTACCAAACGGAATTCCAAACAACTTAGTACCATATGTAACACAAACCGCAATGGGTATTAGAGAGCAATTAGGTGTCTTTGGAAATGATTATGATACTCGTGATGGTACTGCTATTCGCGATTATATTGATGTGAACGATTTAGCTGATGCACACGTAAAAGCGGTACAACGATTATTAAATAAAAAGAACAAACAAAATATAGAGTTCTTTAATTTAGGATCGGGTACAGGTTCAACGGTTTTAGAAATTGTCAATGCTTTTGAAAAAGCAAACAGCATCAAAATCAAGTATGAGATTAAGCCACGCAGAGCAGGAGATATCGAACAAGCTTATGCCGATTATTCCTTAGCAAAACAAGAATTAGACTGGCAACCAACCACTAGTTTAGAAACATCCATGCAAACCGCTTGGCAATTCCAACAGCAGTTACAAGATAAATAGAATACAAAAAAGGAGTAGCAATTAGTATGTTACTCCTTTTTTTGTTTCTAGATTGACCAGTATTGCAACAATAGCTGAGCATTCTAAGATAAAAGCAAATTTTTAAGTAGTTAATTTCACAAAAGGCTCTTCTCTTTTTACGACAGCAAATATTCTAAGTACAATTTTGTTTGCTACTGCATTAAGAGCGGTTAGTTTATGTTTCCCTTTTTCAATTTTATCGAGATAATAGTTTCTTAATTGAGGATCGTGTTGTATAGCAGATCCTGCTGCATTAAACAGAATAGTCTTAAGGGTTTTATCTCTGAGAAAATGTGTTTTAGTCCGACCTTTTATGCTGCTTCCTGATTGATATGGAAACGGTGCTAACCCACAATGACAATTGAATTTACGCGCATCAGTAAACTTCATAAAATTATCTGTTTCAATAATGCATTTCAATGCTGTAATGGGACCTACACCAATTATCCTAGTAATTTTTTTGTACGAAAGCTGTAATTCATCTATAGATTTTAGGATATCCATCATTTCTTTTTCTAAAGCTTTGATTGTTTTTTCAATGACATTTAATTGTTGATTTTCAAGCCTAATTAGCTTTTTTATATCCACTTTCGTTGCTAAAATCTCTTCGGCTTTCAAACTGTTTTTAATCTGTACAGCAATTTTCACATAACGTTCTCTAGCTGTCATTAAGACTTTTAATTTCCTCAAACCTTCACTTGGGAGTTTAAATGGGCTTAGCTTATGTTTATTCCCAATGGTATACTCTGCGATTCTGTAAGCATCAACAACATCAGATTTTCCACGTTGAATACCCAACGAACGCTGGAGATCTAAAGGATTGATTATATAATACACAAATTTTGAATCTTCCAAAACCCAAGCTAATAGGGCTCCGTAGTGACCTGTGTGTTCAAAACTGATTATTGTATTTTCAACATCAAACTCTCGTAACCACTTCAGAATAGCTTTTTCTTCATTAGCAATGGTTCCTTTACCAATTTTTGAATGATTTTCTACATCTAAGATGCAATAATCAAGTGTATCTTTGGATACGTCAACACCAATTACATTTTTTTTCATAATTTTAGATTTAGGAAAATAACTCTGGCAACCAATTGGTTTTATTGCTAACGCTATTAATAAGCCTTGATGCTTAACATTCTAAATGGTACTATAAACCAAAGAGGAAAATAGGACTAATGCTCAGTATAAACCTACTGTTTAAGAGTCGAACTAGTTCTCCTATTCCCTCTGGTTGTTCAGATTTATTTTCTTTGTTACTACTTAAAGTTATTGAATACAAATCTAATAGCGAAGTCGAAGCCCAGTTCAATGATTCAGCACATACATATTGAACATAGAACATTTCCTTTTTATAGTTTCTTTAAAAGCTATATCTTTGAAAAAAAGTTTTAAACTCAATGAAACAGATTATTCTTATTACCGGCGGAGCCGGATTCATCGGTTCTCACGTAGTACGTGAATTTGTAACCAAGTATCCAGAGTATACCATTGTAAACTTAGATGCCTTAACATACGCAGGTAATTTAGAGAATTTGAAAGATATCGATCAATTGCCTAATTACATTTTTGAAAAGGTTGATATATGCGATGCTTCAGCTGTTTTAGAAGTGTTTAGAAAACACCAACCAACGGGTGTTATTCATTTAGCGGCAGAGTCGCATGTAGATCGTTCTATTGCTGATCCTTCGGCTTTTGTTATGACAAACGTTATTGGTACCGTTAATTTATTAAATGCGGCTCGTGAAATTTGGAAAGATACTTTTGAAGGCAAACGTTTCCATCATGTATCTACCGATGAAGTTTTTGGAGCATTAAGCAGCGAAGGTTTCTTTACTGAAGAAACAAGCTATGATCCACATTCGCCTTATTCAGCGTCTAAAGCGGCTTCTGATCATTTTGTACGTGCTTATCATGATACCTATGGTTTGCCTATTGTGTTAACCAATTGCTCTAACAACTACGGTCCTAATCATTTTCCTGAAAAATTAATTCCGCTTTGTATTCATAATATTATTAATAACAAACCACTGCCTATTTATGGTGATGGTAAATACACCCGCGATTGGTTGTTTGTAATTGATCATGCCAAAGCAATCGATTTGGTGTTCCATCAAGGTAAAAACGGAGATTCTTACAATGTAGGCGGTTTTAACGAATGGCAAAACATTGACCTTGTAAAAGAACTATGCAAACAAATGGATGCAAAGTTAGGTCGTGAAGTTGGTACATCAGCGCAATTAATCACCTTTGTAAAAGACCGTCCAGGGCATGATTTACGTTATGCTATTGATGCTAATAAAGTAAATAAAGAATTAGGTTGGTACCCAAGTGTTACCTTTGAACAAGGTTTAGCAAAAACGATTGATTGGTTTATGGACAACCAAGAATGGTTAAATAATGTAACTTCAGGTGATTATCAGAAATATTACGATACACAATATAAATAATAAATGACTGCTACAGAAACCCATATAAAAGGATGTTTCATCGTAGAACCACGCAAGTTTGAAGATGAAAGAGGTTATTTCTTTGAAAGTTTTAATGAAAAAACATTTAATGATTTAACGCAAACCAATACCCATTTTGTACAAGACAATCAAAGTTATTCTAAAAAAGGAGTAATTCGCGGATTGCATGCTCAAGGAGGAGAACATGCGCAGGCAAAATTAGTTCGAGTACTAAAAGGAGAAGTAATTGACGTTGCAGTAGATGCACGTCCAGGTTCACCTACATTTGGTCAACACGTTGCCATTCATTTAACAGCAGAAAACAACAAGCAATTATTTGTACCAAGAGGCTTTTTACATGGTTTTTCGGTATTAAGTGATGAAGCAGTGTTTTTCTATAAATGCGATAACTTTTATAACAAAGAATCAGAACAAGGAATATTGTACAATTCACCTGACTTAAATATCGATTGGGGAATTTCAGTAGGAATAGAAATCGTGTCAGAAAAAGACATTGTTCTACCAACATTTAACGAGTTTTTTAATGTAAAATTGTAAACTGTTTATTCATTGAATCGTTTATTTGAAAGATAGTGATAACATCATCACTTGTGGATAAAATCTAACTGAACAGAGTTAGACAACCAATTTAATTATCTGATTTTAAGTTTTATAACACAACTTTAACCATATCACCTTTAAAATGAAAATACTAATCACAGGACGTTACGGTCAATTAGGATCCGAATTACACGATTTACAAGCCAACTATCCGCAATACCAAATAGTATTTGTAGATAGAGAAGAAATGGATTTAAGTAATGCAGATCAAATTATCGAAGTTTTAGATAAAGAGCAACCAAACGTAATTGTTAGCGCAGGTGCGTATACAGCTGTTGATAAAGCAGAAAGCGATCAACAATTATGCGACGCTATTAATCACCTTGCTGTTAAAACAATCGGTGATTGGGCTGCAAAAAACAAGGTGAAAGTTGTTCATATCTCAACCGATTATGTGTTTGATGGAAACAGTGAAACACCATTGAAAGAAACCGACACTCCGGACCCTATTAATGTGTACGGTTTAACAAAATTAAAAGGCGAAGAAGCGTTACAAACTTCAGGAGCTGTGTATGTAATCATTCGTACAGCTTGGGTATACTCTACTTACGGAGCCAACTTTGTAAAAACCATGATGCGTTTAATGAACGAACGTGAAGAATTAGGCGTTGTAGCGGATCAGATAGGTACACCTACGTATGCTCGTGATTTAGCACAAGCTATTATGGATGTAATCAGCGCACAAAATTTTGTTCAAGGAATTTACCATTACAGCAATGAAGGTAAAATATCTTGGTATGATTTTGCAGTAGCTATTAAAGAAATAAACGGCTATACCACCAAAATGAATGCTATTGCTAGTGATGCTTTCCCAACACCAGCAAAAAGACCAAATTTTTCGTTATTAGATAAAACCAAAATAAAAGATACATACAGCGTACAAGTACCCAATTGGCGTACTAGTTTAGAAGAAATGATTGCGAAAATATAAAACAAAAAACGCTTACTACTAGTAAGTGTTTTTTGTTTGTATTAAATAATTATTCAGCTTACTTAACACAGCAACACATCAACATAGAATCTACAACATAATAGCCATTCTGCCTCTGTCACATTGCACTTGATGCGATGTCCCACAAGCAGCTTAAAAAAATCAAGATTTTAGAATCAAATTAAACTATTTAGGTGTATTTCCAGTTTAACGATTCAACGATTCATCGAATCACCAGTTCCACAAATCACCATAGAACCTACAACATAATAGCCATTCAGCCTCTGTCACATTGCACTTGATACGATGTCCCACAAGTAGCTAAAAGAAAATCAAGAATCTAGAATCAAATTAAACTATTTAGGTGCATTTTCAGTTTAACGAATCAACGATTCACCAAATAGACAGTTTCCCCATTTGGGGCTAGGGGGCTTATTACTAAATTGTAAATTTTCCATCCCAAATTTGTTTGTTAAATAAAAATGAGTACATTTACTGCTCGTTTTGTTAATACTATGTTAGACTCATTAATCACATCTAAAACCCGTATCAAACTGTTAGTTAAGTTTTTTGTAACTTCTGCTAATACAGGTCATTTGCGTGGTTTAGCAACCGAGTTTAACGAATCAACAAATGCCATTCGTAAAGAATTAAATCATTTGTCAGAGGCAGGGTATTTAGATAAAAAAGAAGTAAGTAATAAAATTGCGTACAATGCCAATGTAAAACACCCAATGTTTAAGTTACTACAACAAGTAGTACATAAATACTTAGGATTAGATACCATTGTAGATCAAATTTTAGGACGAATGGGTGAGGTTGAGGTAATTGAATTAATTGGCGATTACGCAAAAGGAGTAGACAGCGGTATAATTGAAATTAACATTATTGGGAATGATATTAATACAGAATACACAGATAGTATTGTTCCTAAAATAAAAGAGATTGTGCAACGTAATGTACAATTTTATTATAATCAGTCGTTATCTCAAGAGGGTATTGTACTGTATGGAGGGTAAAGCGCTTTGTAGCATCGAGCCTTTTGTCATATCGAGCCTGTTGAGATATCTAAAAGCCAGTAGCCAAAAGCTATTAGCCAATAACCAAAAGCCAAAAATACATGAACCTTGAAATAAAATCATTTATAGAAACCTTAAACCAAACACAATGTAAAGAAAACATTGAGTTTCGTTCGCGTTTTCAAAAAAAATGGTTAAAATACCAAGAGAAAAAGTGTGATAAAATAGCGCAAGAATTATTAAAATTAATGCATTCGTATCAGGAGTTTAAAAATAAAGGAGGTAAAACTCTTACAGAAAAACAAAAAATTAGTTAATAAAGTATTATTACTTTGTTACATCGTTACTTATTAAGTAGTTCTTTTTAGGAACTTCGTCACTAGGTCACTTAAAAAATAGACTATGAAAATTGGAATTACATTCAGTGCATTCGATTTATTGCATGCAGGACATATAAAAATGTTGGAAGCTGCAAAACGTCAATGCGATTATTTAATTGTTGGGTTACAAACTGATCCTACATTAGATCGTCCAGAAAAAAACCAACCCATACAAACAGTTGTTGAAAGATACATACAATTAAAAGCCTGTATAATGGTCGATGAAATTGTACCTTATGCAACAGAGCAAGATTTAGAAGATATTTTACGATCTTTTAAAATAGATGTGCGTATATTAGGTGAAGAATACAAAGAAAAAAACTTTACAGGTCGTACATATTGTGAAGAAAAAGGTATTGAATTGTATTATAACAGTAGAGATCATCGTTTTTCAAGCTCAGGTTTACGTAAAATAGTAGTAGAAAAAGAAAATACAAAGTAGCCCTTTGTCATATTGAGCCTTCTGTCATATCGAGCTTGTCGAGATATCTAAAAGGCATCAGCTAAAAGCCGTCAGTTTGAGCTTGCGGGAAATGAGCTTGTTCGAAGTATCGAGAACAATAAAAATAATTAAAAGTCAGTTTCTTATTTCCCCTTTGGGGACTAAGGGGCTTAACAATAAAGAAAATATGAAAGGAATAATCTTAGCCGGTGGGTCAGGTACCCGTTTACATCCTTTAACATTAGCAGTAAGTAAGCAGTTAATGCCTGTTTATGATAAGCCCATGATATATTATCCGCTTTCAACTTTAATGTTAGCGGGTATTAATGAGATTCTAATCATTTCAACACCACACGATTTACCTCATTTTAAAAAGTTGTTAGGAGACGGGGCTCAAATCGGTTGTCGTTTTGAATATGCAGAACAACCAGAACCTAATGGTTTAGCCCAAGCTTTTGTAATAGGTGAACAATTTATTGGTAATGATAAAGTAGCCTTAGTATTAGGTGATAATATTTTTTATGGTAGTGGGATGAGTAAATTGTTGCAAAATTGTACAAAAGAAGAAGGTGGAGTAGTATTTGCTTATCCTGTACATGATCCAGAAAGATATGGTGTGGTAGAATTTGATGAAAACAATAATGTATTGTCAATTGAAGAAAAACCTGCACAACCAAAATCAAACTACGCGGTACCAGGTTTGTATTTTTATGACAATTCAGTGGTTGAAATTGCTAAAAATATTCAACCATCTGCTCGTGGCGAGTACGAAATTACCGATATAAACAAAGAATACTTAAAACAAGGCAAATTACGCGTAGGTGTTTTTGATCGTGGCACAGCTTGGTTAGATACAGGTACGTTTGCATCACTAATGCAAGCAGGACAGTTTGTTCAGGTTATTGAAGAGCGTCAAGGCATGAAAATTGGATCTATTGAAGAAGTGGCGTACCGTATGGGGTACATTAATAAAGAACAATTAATGAAAGTAGCTGAACCTTTGAAAAAGAGCGGTTATGGAGAATATTTAATGAAATTAAGATAGCCTTGAAAGGATTAACTGTTTTTAAGAATTTAGCTTCAATAGGTATTGTTCAAATTGTAAACTATATTTTTCCACTTATAACTATTCCGTATGTTTCAAGGATATTAGGACCTGAAGGTTTAGGGACTGTAAATTATATTGCTGCTTTTGTAGGCTATTTTTCTTTAATAATTGCATACGGATTTGATTTGTCTGCAACAAGAAAAATTGCTGTTAATGTTGACAACTCTGAAGAAATTAACAGGATTTTTTCAAAAGTGTTATTTGCACGTTTTTATTTGTTAATAATATCAATTGTTTTTTTTATCATAGCAATAACAAGTTTTGAACGACTTCAAAGTCATTTATATTTATGTTTGGTAGTTTTTTTTACTCCTTTATCACTTTTTATTTCTCCTCAATTCCTTTATCAAGGATTCGAGAATTTTAAAATATTAAGCTTAATGAATGTTGTGAAAGGAACGTTATCAACAATAGCAATTTTTTTATTAATTAGTGGGAAAGAGGATTATATTATATATGCATTAATATCTAATTTTTTAACATTTTTAGTTTCATTGTTTTTATTTATTTACGCTTTTAGGAGGTTCAACTTAAAAGTATACTATTGTAAAATAAATGAAGTATTTAAGATGCTATATGAAGAAAGGTTTATCTTCTTTTCAACAGTAGTATTCAATCTTTATACTTCAACTAATATTATTATTATTGGTTTTTATGAAGCACCAAAGATTATAGGGTATTACACTGTGGCATTAGGGTTTATAAATATTATTCAAAATGTGTTGAATATTCCATTATCTACTGTTTTATATCCTTTTTTAAGCAAAGCATTTTCTGAATCAACTGAAACCGGTCTTGCCAAATTAAGAAAAATTTTTCCATTTGTTTTTTATGTAACAGTAGTAGGAGGGCTACTTTTGTTTATACTTGCTCCATTTCTAACAAAGATAATTTACGGAGATCAGTTTTTAAATTCAATTATTAGCATTCAAATTTTATGTTTTTTACCATTAATATCTACTATTAGTAGTTTATTTGGTGTCCTTACAATGCTAAATTTGAAAATGGATAGACAGTTTTCAATTATTACACTCTCTGCAGCTGTAATTAGCATCATTTTGAATTTTATATTAGGATATTACTTTAGTTATATTGGAACAACTGTAAGTTATTTAATTACAGAACTTTTTGTGATGTTAGGGCTTTTTTATGTTTTAAAACTTAAAGATGTTTCTATAATTGAGTTAAGTTATTTTAAACCTTCAAAAATGGTATTATTATTAAAAGATTTTAAAAATTAGCATGATTACAATTGTTATTACATATTATAATTTAAAATATTTTAGAGAAACTTTACAGTCTCTGGCTAATCAGACTAATAAAGAATTTAAGGTTTTTGTGGGAAATGACAAAAGTCCTGAAGATCCATTAGAAATTATTAATGATTTTGAAGGAAAACTTGATTTAACATATATAAAGTTTGATGATAATTTGGGTGGTAAAGACCTAACTAAGCAATGGGTTAGATGTTTAGGTTATGTTAGTACAGATTGGTTTTTAATATTAGGTGATGACGATTTATTATCTGAAAATGCTATAGAAGAGTTTTATAAAACACTAAAAATAGCTCCTAGTTTTAATGTTTATAGATATTCAATAAAAAGGATAAATGATTATGGTAATCCAACTACTGACATTATAACCTATGTAGATGAAGAAAAATCTACTAATTTTTTTGTAAAAAAGGCAAGTCAAAAAGTATTAAGTAGTTTAGGAGAATATGTTTTTAACACAAAAAAAATTAAAGATATAGGTATAGATTCTTATCCAAAAGCTTTCTATTCTGATGATATGATGGTTTTGAAAGCTTCAGATTTTGGACCAGTGAAAAATATAAGTAAGGGTGTTGCTCTTATTAGGGTTTCTGACTATAGTTTTAGTGGAAACATTAAAAATGCAGTTTTTTTAAACGAAGCAGGAATAATTTTTTATGAAGACTTAATTTTTAAATATGCATTTAGATTTGAACAAAATGATTTGAAGGAATTCTATCCTTATTTTATACGATCATATTTTAAAAACGAAAAATTCGTGAGTAATAAACTATTACTGAAGCTGTTTTTAAAGCGTCAATTCTTTCTTTTTTTTTTCGAATATCTTTTAAAAATAATTAAAAGAAAGCCATAATGAATTATTTAAATGTTTTAGTAACTATAGTTGTACCTGTTTATAATTCGGAAAGTTTTCTAGAAGAATGTGTTGAATCTATATTAAATCAAACATATGAGAATTTTGAATTAATCATCATTAATGATGGAAGTACTGATTCTTCATTGTCAATTTGCAAAAAGTATGAGCAACAAGACAAACGTATTACACTCTTCAATGTTCCAAATGGAGGTGTTAGTAAAGCTAGAAACCTAGGTATTCGTAACGCAAAAGGAGAATGGATATGTTTTATTGACAGTGATGATTGGGTAAGTGAGAATTTTATTTATAATTTTTTTTTAGAAAGCCCCTCTGAAGATTGTTTAGTTGTTCAAGAAATTAATAAGTTTCATAAAGGAAATGCTATTTCTAAAAAATCATATACTTATGAAAGATTTGCAATTTCAAACTTTAACGATTTACTATTAAACAATTCTGTTTTAGCAAATGGATATACAGTTGCTAAACTTTATAATAAAAGTATTATAAATAAATATGAAATTCATTTTAATGAAAATTTAATTTTTGCAGAAGATTTAGTTTTTTATCTAACATACCTTAAAAATATTAAGTACATTCATTTTTTAAAAGTTGCTAATTACTTCTATAGGATCCATAATGAATCTGCTAGTTTTAAGACTTTTAAATTTGAAGATATTGTATTAAGTTTTTTACAAGTAAAGGATAGATTGAGTAAATTAATCAGTAAAGAATATTGGTTAAGTAATAATGAAATTGAAAAAAGTATAAGTATGTTTTTTGTATTATCTCTTTATTCTATTTATGATGTTAAAAAAATGAAGATTGAAAAGAATAAAAGAATTGAATTTCTATCATTTATAAATGACAAAGATGATTTACTCCTTTTAAGAAACACAGTAAATAAATATGATCTTGGTAGAAAATATATTATAAGATTATTTAATCAGAATAAATTAAATAGACTTGATAATTTTCTTCTTTACTATGTTAAATTTGATCAAATTTTCTTAAGTAAATTAAAAAAGTTTTTTTTAAAACCGTAGTAAGCCTATAAATATGTATTATATAATTTTTGTATTTCTTGTCTTTTTTTTGCTTCTAGATTTATTTTTTTTAGAGAAAAAGAAAGTCTTGTTGGGGAGTGTTATTAGCTTTTTTATTTTAACACTATTTGCTGGATTGCGTATTCATGTTGGTTATGATTATGATAACTACTATGAGATGTTTTCGCTTATAAAAATGGGTGAAGATATTTTTGTTGAACCACTTTTTTATTACTTTATAAAATTTATTCAATTATTAAAATTAGATTATCTCTCTTTTATTTTTTTAATCGCATTTTTATCCATCGGCTTAAAATATAAATTTTTAATAAAATATTCTGTTTTTCCTTCTCTGTCTATATTAGTGTACTACTCGCGTATATATCTTAATACAGATTTTGGACAAATTAGACAAGGATTAGCTTTAGGTATTGTTTTGTTTAGTTATCCTTATATTCTCAATCGTAAGTTTTATAAGTATACATTAATTGTATTATTAGCTGCTTTAATACATGCTGCTGCTGGTTTATTTTTTCCTATTTATTTTTTAGCAAATAAAAAAATTAAAAAGAAAGTTATTTTAACAACCATTTTTGTTGCTTTATTAATAGCCACAGTAGATTTAAAGGATTTACTGTTACAAATTTTTGAAACAATTTTACCTGCAGGTTTGGCTTTTAAATTATTTTACTATTCTTCTACAGAAGAAAGTCTTGGGATTACATTTTCTGTAATTTTACGATTGCTAATTATTTTATTTACAATTGCATTTTACTGGAAGACAATAGAAGAAGATGAAAAATTTAGAGTAGTTTTTAACATATATTATATTGGCTATTTGTTCTATTTAATTTTTAATTCATTACCTCAATTAGGAGGAAGAGGTAGTATTTATTTTCAACAATTTGAACTTTTATTATTACCATTTTTATATGTTTATAATAAAAATAAAGCAGTAAAACCATTATTTATTGCCTTTTTAATATTCTATTCAATTTGGGGAGTAATAACCATTTTAAAATCCGTTTCTTACCAAACTCCTTATTATTTTGAGCCGTATGAAACTGTTCTTAAATTATTTTAATTATGAAATTATTATATTTAATTCCTTCATTAAGTAACCCTGGGGGCATGGAACGTGTATTAACCGAAAAGATTAATTATTTGGTTGACGTTTACGGTTTTGATATTACTATTATGACAACCGATCAAATGGGGGCGCCAGTTTATTTTGATCTTCATAAAAAAGTTAAAATTATTCATTTAGATCTTGATTTTAATAGTCATTTTGGTAAAAACATATTAAGAAAGCTTATCGCTACTAAAGGATTATTGAAAAAATACAGATCTATTTTAGAAACATTTTTAAAATCTCAAAAGGTAAATGTATGTATATCGTTAGGAGGTAAAGAGCTAGAGTTTTTATACAAAATTAACACGGATACAAAAATAATATGTGAACTGCATTTTGGTCAAAGTATAAGAGAACAATTTCTAACAGCTCGTTCAAATAATATACTTTTAAGAAACCTAGGGGTTTATAGAACTAAACAATTAATAAAACAGACTCAAAAGTTAGATAAACTAGTAGTTCTAACAAAAGCTGATAAAGAAGTTTGGGAAAAAACAAATAATAATGTTGAACATATATATAATTTTGTTACTTCTCAATCAGATAAAGTATCAAGTTTGGAACCAAAAAGAGTTATTGCAATAGGTAGATTAGATGCACAAAAGGGATTCGATTTATTGATAGACGCATGGGAGTTGATAGGTAAAGAAAATGAGACTTGGAAGTTAGATATCTATGGTAAAGGAGAATGGCAAGATCTTTTAAATGATAAAATAAAAAACAAGAAACTTGAGGAACAAGTTTTTTTAAAAGGAGTTACAAAAAATGTTGAGCAAGAACTTCTAGCTAGTTCAATATTTGTTCTATCGTCAAGGTATGAAGGCTTTGCAATGGTATTACTTGAAAGTATTTCATATGGCTTACCTATTGTAGCTTTTGATTGTAAAACCGGACCTTCAGAAATAATAAATGATAATGATTGTGGAATTTTAGTGCCAGCTGAAAATATAGAAAAATTGGCAGAAGGTATTAATGCTTTAATTCGTAATGAAGAAATAAGAAAGCAAAAGGGATTGGTTGCAAAACAAAAATCTGAGTTTTTTTCTAAAGAGAAAATTATGCAGCAGTGGTACGAATTAATAAAGTCGCTGGTATGAAAATCATAATAGATCATTCAAATTTAATTGTTGGTGGAGGAATTCAAGTAGGAACTTCATTTCTCTATGATTTACTTAAATTAAATTTATCAAACAGTTATTATGTAATTCAATCTCCAAATAGTAGTACCGCTATTAATAAGCAAGATTTTCCTGATAATTTTGTTTTCATTGATATGAGTGAAGCTATTAATAGTTCTATTTATAAAAGAAATAAAGAGGTAAAGAGAATTGAGAATAAAATTGTACCGGATGTTATTTTTACAACATTTGGACCATCTTATCATAAAAGTAAATTTCCAAAAATTGTGGGATTTGCTATTCCTTATTTAATTTATCCTGATTCTCCTTTTTTCGATAAAATTAGTTTTGTGGAAAAATTAAAGTATAAGTTTTTAGGACTAATTAAAAAGAGAAATTTTTTAAGAAATTCTGATGCTCTTATTTTTGAAACAGAAGATGCACGTTCTATTTTTATGAAATCAAGTCGTAAGTCTTTAAGATCTTTTACCGTTAGCAATACAATTAATGAGATTTTTTTGGATAAAAGTAGATGGCTTTCTTTTCAACTACCGGTAACTGAAAAAAATAATTTTAAGATTTTATGCTTATCTGCTAATTACTTGCATAAAAATCTTTCAATTATCCCGGAAGTAATTGATTTTTTGAAGCAACAATATAATTTCTATAATTTTAAGTTTTATATTTCTTTGGATGAAGAGAGCCTGAAGTTTGATAAAAAATATAATGAAAATATAGAATATTTAGGAAAAATTGATTTGAATAAGATTCCTAATTTATATGAAAAAATGGATATGGTCTTTATTCCAACCTTATTGGAGGTGTTTTCAGCAACTTATTTAGAAGCAATGTTTATGAGAAAGCCCATAGTGGCTTCTAATATGTCATTTGCCAAAGATATTTGCAATAATGCAGCTTTATATTGTGAGCCTCTAAGTCCTCAAAGTTATGCGAAAGCAATTTTTCAAGTGAAGAATGAAAGAGAACTTAGAGAAGAACTTATTAACAATGGGTTAAACAACTATAAGCGTTATGGAAGTAGTTTAGATAGAACTTTAAAATATTTAGAAATAATTACTCAAATATCAACCGATAATGAAACAAGTTCTTAAATATATATTATTGTTTTTTTTTGTAACCTTTAATAGTTGCGCTCAAAACACAATATTTATTAATAATGGTAATACCGATTATACTATTTACTATGTAGATAGCAATGATAAAAATAATGCTAAAATAGTGCAAAAGTACATTAAGGATGTATCAGGGGCATTATTAACATTGAAACAGTTGCCAAAAGCAACTGTTCAAAAAGGATTGATAATTGGTAAAACGGATAAAGTGAAAATTTATCTACCTGTATCAAATCCTATTGCCAATACACTCTATATTAAAAATCATAATAGAAATATAATAATAACTTCTACTGATGATAAAGGAGTTACATATGCAGTTTATACTTTTATTGAAGAGGTTTTAGGATGTAGAAATTTCTATGAAGGAGGAAAATTCATACCGTCTAAGAAAATTATAGAAATACCATCAAATTATTCAATTGTTCAAACCCCTGCTTTTGATCATAGACAGTATTGGTATTTTGGGAGTTTTGTTCCGTCTCAAGAATATTTAGATTGGCACAAACTACATAACTATCATACAGATAAAGAATGGGGTATGTATATGGTACATAACTTAGATCAATTAGTTCCGGATAACTTAATAAACTCTAAACCCAATTTTTTTTCTTTGACAGGACAAGGACGTTCAATAAATCAGTTAAATTTTTCTGACAATAATCTACAACAATTTTTAATAGAAAGAGTAGCCGATTATTTCAAGAAAAATCCAAATGAAAAAGTACTGGCGCTCAACCCTAAAGATAATGAAGATTATTGTTTATGTGAAACATGTAAAAAAATATATGAAAAAGAAGGAAGTAAAATGGGTACATTATTAATAATGGTAAATAAAGTAGCATTACAGTTTCCTAATAAACAATTCGTAGTACAAGCTTTTAAATCAAATAGAACTCCACCTAAGAATATAATACCTTTAAAAAATGTTAAGATAGTTGTTTCAGATATTGAAGTTACTAGGCTTTATGATATAAGAAGTTCAAATAACCCTCGTGTAAAATTATTTCGTCAAGATTTAGATAATTGGTTAAAAAAAACGGATCAAGTTATTGTATGGGATTATATTAATTGGTTTGAAAATAGTTTTATACCATTTCCTAACTTTGCTAATATGGCATCCAATGCAAAGTATTTTGCAGAAAAAAGAGTAAAAGGAGTTTTTTGGGAAGGAGATGGAGGATTACCTTCATTTCAACATAAATTAAGAGGATATATAGCAGCAAAGCTGCTTTGGAATCCTAAAACTAATGTAGAAGCACTTACACAGGAATTTCTTAACTATTACTATGAAGGAGCTGCACCTATTATGAGAAAGTATCTTGATGAAATGGAAAACGCTATAAAAATGTCAAATATTGATATTGAAACGGGAAATAGCTCTTTTTATGATGATGCTTCAAAAGTTTATTTATCTAAAAAACAAATAGTAAATTATTATAAGCTTTTAAACAAAGCAAAAGCTAATGTAAAGACAAACCAAGAAATTATAAATAGAATAGAGCTCGATGAAATGGGGTTATTAATCTACGAAATTGAGTTAGAAAAAAGAAACAAAAAAATAGCAAAAGAAAAAATAGAAAACCTTGAAAAAATGTTTAAAAAACATAATATAGAAAAGTATAATTATTATTTAGAATATTCTAATAACTATATTAAAAGTCTAAAATCTAATTAAAGTTTGAAAGTATTACAGATCAGTATAGAAGTTAATAATAATTCTGTAGGTAGAATTGCAGAGCAAATAGGCGAAGAAGTTTTGGCTAACAATGGTCAAAGCTATATTACGTATGCTCGTAGTCATAATCCTTCAAGTTCTGTAGTTATTAAAATTGGTTCAAAGCTAGATTTATATTATCATGCTTTATGTACACGTATTTTTGATACCCATTGTTTGCATTCAAAAAAAGCTACAAAAAAGTTAATAGAAACAATTGATCAAATTAAACCAGATATTATTCATTTACATCATATTCATGGATATTTTTTAAATATGGAAATTTTATTTAAATATTTAAGAACGTACCAATATCCTGTTGTTTGGACATTTCATGATTGTTGGTCTTTTACAGGCCATTGTGCTTACTTTGATAGTATTAATTGTATGAAATGGAAAAACCAATGTTATGATTGTGAATTAAAAAAAACATATCCTGCTAGTCATTTTTTAGATAGGTCAACAAAAAACTTCAATTTAAAGAAAGAGTTGTTTACATCAATTAACAATATAACTATTGTTCCAGTTTCTAATTGGTTAGCAAATTTTACTAAAGTGTCTTTTTTTAAAGACAAACCAATAGAGATAATAAGAAATGGTATTGATTTAAGTTTATTTACTTTTAAAAAAACATTACTACTTCCTGAAATGCTAAAGCAAGAAAAAAGACAAATTGTTTTAGGTGTTGCAAGTACTTGGGAAGAAAGAAAAGGGTTAAAAGAGTTTTTAAAACTTAATGATTGTATCGATCAAAATAAATTTGTGATTGTATTGGTAGGTTTAACTTTAAAACAAGTAAAGCATTTACCAAAAACAATAATAGGCTTACAACGAACTAAAAATGTTGAAGAATTGGCTAGCTTGTATAATAAAGCGCTAGTTTTTGTAAATCCAACTTTAAGTGATACCTATCCAACAACTAATTTAGAAGCTATTGCTTGTGGTACACCTGTTATTACTTATAACACAGGAGGAAGCATAGAAGCAATTACTCAAGATACAGGTTTTGTTGTAAATCAATACGATGTTAATGCTGTAAATTGTAGAATAGTAGAAATTAATCAAAAAACAAAAGAATATTATCAAGAAAAATGCATAAATTTTGCAAAGAAAAATTTTGATAAATCAGTACAATTTAAAAAGTACATTAGTTTATACAATAAAATATTGTTGAACAAATAGTTTATAAAAAATGCAGAAAAAAGAATATCAAATTTGTTCAAAAACAATAATGGATACTTCAGATCCTAATATAACTTTTAATCACAAAGGTGAAAGTGATTATTACATTAATTTTCAACAAAATATTTTACCAAATTGGAATTATGGAAAAGATAAAATGAATGAACTACTAGCCTTTTCAAAAGAAGTTAAAAGTAAAACAAAAGGTAATGAGTTTGATTGTATTATTGGATTAAGTGGTGGACTTGACAGTTCATATTGTGTTTATGTAACTACAAAAATCATGGGGTTAAAACCCTTAATTTACCATGTTGATGCAGGATGGAATTCAGAGCAGGCGGTTTCAAATATTGAAAAACTAATTTCTAAATTAAATCTAGATCTTTATACTGATGTAATAGATTGGAAGCAAATGAAATGTCTTCATCAAGCATTTTTAGAAGCTCAAATTCCTGATCAAGACATTCCTCAAGATGCAGTTTTTTTCTCAAGTTTATATAAATTTGCTAAGAAAAATAAAATTAAGTACGTTTTTACAGGAGCAAACTTTAGTACAGAATGTTGTAGAGAACCGGAAGAGTGGGGGGCTTATCCAGGAATTGATATTACACTTATTAAAGATATTTTGAAGAATAATAATTTTTCTTTAAGTAAAATTAAAAATTTACCAATTATTGATATTTTTAAATATAAAATTTATTATCAACGTGTTTTAGGAATGAAAGTTTTTCATCCATTAAACTATATTGAGTATGATAAAAATAAGGTAGAAGAAATGTTAAATAGGGAGTTTGGATGGCAACCGTTTAAACACAAACATCACGAATCAAGATTTACTCGTTTTTTTGAAGATTATTGGTTACCAAGAAAATTTGGTTTCGAAAAAAGACGTGCACATTTTTCAAGTTTAATATTAACAGGGCAAATGACACGTGAAGAAGCTTTAATACGTATTGCTCAGCCCGAACTTGATGAACAAACATTAGCAAATGAAAAAAAGTATATTGCAGAAAAATTAGGATACACAATTGAATATTTAGAATCTTTATTTAATGGAAAAAACAAAACCTATAAAGATTATAAATCTAAAAAAGTATTTATTGGAATGGGTATCAAAACTATGAGGATATTGGGTTTAGAAAAAAGATTATTTAGATGATAACAATTGTAGATTATGGTATTGGAAATATAAATGCTTTTCTAAATATTTTTAATGAATTAGGCATCCAATGTAAATTAGCTTCAAGCAGTGAACAATTAAATAATGTTAGTAAACTAATTTTACCAGGTGTAGGACATTTTGATTTTGCTATGCAAAAACTAAATAATTCGGGAATGGTAGAAAAATTAAATACATTAGTTCTTGTTGAAAAAATACCTGTCTTAGGAATTTGTGTTGGAATGCAAATGATGGCAAATGAAAGCGATGAAGGGAATTTAAAAGGATTAGGCTGGATTGATGCTAAAGTTAAAAAAATAACATTTTCTACAAATGAGGTAAACACTATTTTACCACATATGGGGTGGAATACAATTACTGTTTTAAACAATAATAAAATAGTTCAAGATTTTAATAAAACAGAAGATTTTTATTTTTTACATTCTTATTATATGCACTGTACTAATAGAGAAAATGTAATAGCTCATTCTTTTTACGGAATAGAGTTTGCTTGTTTAGTGCAAAATGAAAATATTTATGGTATACAATGTCATCCAGAAAAAAGTCACCAAATAGGTATTAAACTACTTAATAACTTTGCTAATTTATAAGTATGTTAAAACCCAGATTAATACCTAGTTTGCTAATTGAAGATGATCTTGTTGTTAAAACAACAAAGTTTAAGAATCCTAAATACATAGGTGATCCAATTAATATTGTAAATATTTTTAATAAGAAAGAAGTAGACGAAATTTGTATTTTTGATATTTCGGCAACAAGAAATAATGTTGAGCCTAACTATGAGCTAATAAAAAGCATTGCATCTCAATCTCGTATGCCCGTTTGTTATGGTGGAGGTATAAAAAATGTTGATCAAGCACAAAAAATATTTAACTTAGGAATTGAGAAAATAGCATTAAATAGTATTTTGTTTAAGAATAGTTCAATAATAAATCAATTAGCAAGTAAAGTAGGTAGCCAAAGTGTAGTAGTAGTTCTAGATGTTAAGAAAAAAATATTAGGTGGCTATGAAATTTATATAGACAATGGCACTGTTTCAACAAAAAAAGAATTATTTGCTTTTTTAAATGAAATTAAAGATTTCGATTTTGGCGAATTAATTATAAATTGTATTGATTTAGATGGTACTCAAAAAGGATATGATATGCACTTAGCAAAAAAGATAATGCAACAAATAAGCAAGCCTTTTACTATTTTAGGAGGAGCATCGTCTTTAGATGATGTAAAAAAGTTGTATAATCAATTTAAAATTATTGGAGCTGCTGCAGGAAGTTTATTTATCTTTAAAGGCAAATTCAAAGCAGTACTTATTAATTACCCTACTAAAGAAGAAAAAAAAGAATTGTATTCACAATAAAATTATGCAAATTAAAGATAAAACACTTTTGATAACTGGTGGGACAGGTTCTTTTGGAACGGCTGTTCTTAACCGTTTTTTAGCAACAGATCATTTTAAAGAAATTCGCATTTTTTCTCGTGATGAGAAGAAGCAAGATGATATGCGTAATCTATATAAAAATGAGAAAATAAAATACTACATAGGCGATGTTCGTGATTATAGCTCAGTAGAACCTGCAACAAGAGGTGTAGATTACATTTTTCACGCTGCGGCTTTAAAGCAAGTTCCATCTTGTGAGTTTTTCCCGATGCAAGCGGTAAAAACAAACGTTGAGGGTACTCAAAACGTTATTCGTGCAGCGGCAGCTAACAAAGTTCAAAAGGTGATTTGTCTTTCAACAGACAAGGCTGCTTATCCAATCAACGCAATGGGGATTTCCAAAGCGATGATGGAAAAAGTAGCGGTTGCCGAAGCAAGAAATCTTACAGACACTGTTGTTTGTTTAACACGTTATGGTAACGTTATGGCGTCTCGCGGTTCGGTGATTCCTTTATTTTTGAACCAAATTCAAAAAGGAGAGCCAATTACCATTACAGATCCTAATATGTCGCGTTTTTTCATGTCATTGGAAGATGCTGTGGACTTGGTATTATTTGCGTTCGAAAATGCTAATCCAGGTGATTTATTTGTAAACAAAGCACCTGCAGGTAGTATCGGAGATTTAGCTAAAGCATTAATCGAAATGACGGGTAAAGAAGTTCCTGTTAAAATAATTGGAACACGTCATGGCGAAAAATTGTACGAAACACTTTGTACACGTGAAGAAATGATGAAAGCTGAAGATATGGGTGATTTTTATCGTATTCCAGCAGACAATCGTGATCTAAATTATGCTAAATATTTTTCCGAAGGAGAAGAAGATGTTTCTAAAATTGAAGATTATCACTCACATAATACAGAGCAACAGGGTGTGGAAGGTCTTAAAAAATTAATTTCAACTCTACCGTTAATCCGTAAAGAGATTTTTGGTGAGGATGTAATGCAATATCCATACTAGTGATTAGGGACTAGAGACTAGGAATTTGAATATTGGTATAATAGTAAAATAAGATGCAGACACATAAAGATTTAGAAGTTTGGCAAAGATCAATGGATTTAGTGACTCAAGTTTATCTGCTTACTAAAGATTTTCCAAAAGAAGAAATTTATGGATTAACAAGCCAGTTAAGACGTTGTGCTATTTCTGTTCCAAGCAATATTGCTGAAGGAGCAGCTAGACAGTCTAATAAAGAATTTATTCAGTTTCTATACATTTCTTTAGGAAGCTTAATGGAATTGGAAACGCAGTTAATCATAGCAAAAAATATTAACTTTTTTTCAGAAATTTCTTTAAATGAACATATAAATGCAATTGAACAAATTGGAAAAATGTTAAATGGCCTAATCAAGTATCGTAAATCAAAACTATAATGCAAAGTCCCCAATCCCCAATTCCTAATCCCGAATCCCTAAAGGGTAATAGACATGAAGACGAAAGAGGAATCATCACATTTAATAATGGTTTTGACGCTTCCCGAATCAAACGTATTTATACCATAGAAAATCGTTCTGTAGATTTTATTCGAGGTTGGCAAGGACATAAAGTCGAGCAACGTTGGTTTGCTGCAATAAAAGGTGAGTTCGAAATATCACTCATAGAAATTGATGATTTTGATCAGCCTTCGAGAGATTTAAAGATTTCGAAATATCAATTGAATGACGAATCCTTAACTTACCTGCATATTCCTTCGGGGCACATTACCGCCATTCAGGCAAAAAAAGAAGGAAGTAAATTGTTGGTTCTTGCAGATTATGCCATGGGAGAAATTCAAGATGAATATAGGTTTGCATTAGATTATTTTAAAAACTAATAATGAAAAAAATAGGAATTACCGGACAGGATGGCTTCGTAGGAAAACATCTTTACAATACTTTAGGTTTAAAACCTGAAGAATTTGAAAGAGTAGAATTTAATATTGACTTTTTTCAAGAGGAAAAGTTGATGGACAATTTTGTAGCGAAATGTGATGTTATTGTTCACTTAGCAGCTATGAACAGACACCCTGATCCAGAAGTTATTTACCAAACAAATATTGAATTAGTAAATAAATTAATTAAGTCTTTAGATAACACTAATTCTAAAGCGCATATTTTGTTTTCGTCGTCTTCACAAGAAGAAAGAGATAACTTGTACGGAAAGTCCAAGAAAGAAGGACGTGAGTTGTTTATTAATTGGGCAGAAAAATCCGGTGGAAAATTTACAGGTTTAATAATTCCGAATGTTTTTGGACCGTTCGGCCAACCAAATTACAACTCATTTATTGCCACTTTTTGTTATAAATTAACACATGGTGAAATTCCAAATATTGACAATGATGGTGAAGTAAACTTAATTTATGTAGGTGAGTTAGTTCAAGAGATAATAGATCAGATTAAATCTGAAAAGAGTAATTATTTTTACGAGATTCCGTACACATCAACTAAAAAAGTGTCAGAAGTTTTAACGTTATTAAACGAATATAAAACTAAATATTTCGATAGTGGCGAAATCCCAGTTTTGTCGGATAAATTCGAACATAACTTGTTTAATACCTACCGTTCTTATATCGATTACAAAACACATTTTCCCGTTAAATTTACACAACATACAGATCTAAGAGGTGCTTTTGTAGAAGTAATCCGTCTGGGAATTGGCGGTCAATGTTCATTTTCTACGACTGTTCCAGATATTACAAGAGGAAATCATTACCATACGAGAAAAATCGAACGATTTGCGGTAATTAAAGGAAAAGCTTTAATTCAATTAAGAAAAATTGATACGGATGAAGTTCTTGATTTTTATTTAGACGGAACCGAACCCGCTTATGTAGATATGCCGATATGGTATACGCATAATATCAAAAATATAGGAACTGAAGATTTATATACTATTTTTTGGATAGATGAGCCATTCAATCCTGAAGATGCAGATACTTATTTTTTGGAGGTGTAAATTTGAAAAAAAAGTGTAAAGTAAAAAGGTAAAAGTATATTTAATAATGGAAAATGATTTGTTAAATAGAACATTTTTGTTTGGTGTAGCAGTTATTAAATTTTTAAGAACTTTGCCTGATACTAGTGATTTGAAAATAATTAAATATCAATTAGTCAAGGCGGCGACATCTATTGGTGCAAATTATGAAGAAGCACAAGCTGGATCTTCTAAAGCAGATTTTATTAATAAAGTGAACATCTCTCTTAAAGAAGCAAGAGAAGCTAATTATTGGTTAAGACTAATTACGACATTAGAAAAAGATTCATTAGAAGTGACTGTTATAATAAAAGAATCAAAAGAAATTAAAAATATATTAGGGGCGATTGTGAAAAATGCTAGAAATAATTAAAGACAACGATTTAATTTTTCCTTTTTCCTTTTTCCTTTTTCCTTTTAACTTAATAGATATGAAAAAACTAAAAGTAATGACGGTCGTTGGGACACGTCCAGAAATTATTAGATTATCAAGAGTATTAATGGCTTTAGACAATTCTGAAGCTATCGAACATATAATCGTCCACACAGGACAAAATTACGATTATGAGCTAAATCAAATTTTCTTTGAAGATTTAGGACTTCGTAAACCAGATTATTTCCTAGAAGCTGCTGGAAAAACAGCTACAGAGACTGTTGGAAATATTTTAATTAAAATTGATCCACTTTTGGAAGAGTTAAAACCTGATGCTTTCTTGGTTTTGGGAGATACCAATTCTTGTTTGTGTGCTATTCCTGCAAAGAAAAGACATATTCCTATTTTCCACATGGAAGCAGGAAATAGATGTTTTGATCAAAGGGTTCCAGAGGAAACAAATCGTAAAATCGTAGATCATACTTCGGATATTAACTTAACATATTCGGATATTGCACGTGAGTATTTATTGAGAGAAGGTCTTCCAGCAGACAGAATTATCAAAACGGGTTCTCCAATGTTTGAAGTTCTGAATCATTATTTACCTGAGATTAAAGCATCTAATGTTTTAGAGAAATTGAATCTTGAAAAGGGTAAATTCTTTGTTGTGTCTTCTCACCGTGAAGAAAACATCAATTCAGAGAAAAATTTCCGTGGTTTGATGACATCTTTGAATGCGATTGCAGAAAAGTACAAATATCCAATTATTGTGTCAACGCATCCACGTACACAAAATATGATTGACAAGATGCAAATCGAAATGCGTCCAGAAATTCAGTTTCTTAAACCACTAGGTTTTCACGATTATAATGCATTGCAAATGCATGCTTATGCATGTTTGTCAGATTCAGGCACAATTTCTGAGGAATCATCAATTCTAAATTTTAGAGCGTTGAATATTCGTCAAGCACATGAGCGTCCAGAAGCGATGGAAGAGGCTTCGGTAATGATGGTAGGACTTTCACCTGAAAGAATCATGCAAGGTTTAGTTCAGGTTTTACAACAAAAAGTAGGTGAGGAAAGAAACTTCCGCGCAGTTGCAGATTATTCAATGCCAAATGTATCTGAAAAAGTGGTGAGAATCATTATTTCGTACGCAGATTATATTAAAAGAACCGTTTGGTCAGAAGAAATTTAGTGTAATGAATATTCTTATTGTTACCCAATATTTTTATCCAGAAACCTTTAAAAGTACCGATCTAGCTTTTGAATTACAAAAGCGTGGCCACCAAGTAACGGTTCTTACAGGAATTCCAAATTATCCTGAAGGGAAAATTTATGAAGAGTATGGTTATCAAAAAAATAGAAATCAAACAATTGATGGTGTTGAGATAATTAGGTCTTTATTATTACCAAGAGGAAGTGGAGGAGGGGCTCGCCTTTTTTTAAATTATTATTCTTTTGCTTTTTTTGCCTCTTTAATGGCTCGAAAATTGGCAAAAAAGAAGAAATTTGATGCAATTATTGTGCATGAACCTTCACCAATCACTCAGTTTTATCCAGCGCTTACAGTTAAGAAAATTCAAAAAACACCTATTTATTTTTGGGTGATGGATTTATGGCCAGAAAGTCTGGAAATTGCAGGTGGAGTAAAAAATAAAAGTGTTCTAAATTATTATAAACGTGTTGTACAAGGTTTTTATAAAGAATCAGAGAAAATCTTGATAACCTCAAAGGGATTTAGGAAATCAATTTTAGAGAAAGGAGATTTTGCTGATAAAATTGAGTATTTTCCAAATTGGGCAGAAGAAAGTATTTCAGAAGGTGAAACCAATTATCCAATTCCTAATTTACCAGAAGGCTTTAAAATTTTATTTGCTGGAAATGTTGGTGAAGCGCAAGATATGGACACCATTATGAAAGCAGCTTTATTATTGAAAAGTCATAAAGAAATAAAATTTGTAATTGTTGGTGATGGAAGAAAAATGCCATTTGTACAAGATTTTATTAAAGAACATAAGTTACAAGAAACAGTTCATACAGTTGGGCGTTTCCCTGTTGAAGCCATGGCAACTTTCTTTTCTAAAGCAGATTTGTTATTGGTTAGTTTAAAAGACGACCCTATTTTTAATTTAACTGTTCCTGCAAAAGTACAAGCCTACATGTCTTCTGGTAAGCCAATTTTAGCTATGTTAAATGGGGAAGGAGCTGACACAATAAATGAAGCTGATTGTGGATTTGCAGTGCCTGCATCAAATGAAATTAAATTATCTGAGGTTATTAAAGAAGCTTCAATTCTTGACAAAAGAGTTTTAGAGAAAATGGGACGAAATGGTAAATTGTATTTTAATGAACGTTTTACATTAAAATCTTGTATCGATAATTTAGAAAAAATTTTAAAGAATAAATGAGCATTATTATAACAGGTGCCTCTGGGTTTGTAGGTCAGAATTTAAAGCCTTATTTGCAAGAAAAGTCATTCAATGTTAATGCTTTATCATTGAGAGGAGTATGGCAATTACCAACTAATATAGATATTGTCATTCATCTAGCAGGTAAGGCGCACGATACTTCAAATACATCTTCTTCTGACGAGTATTTTAAGGTCAATAGAGATTTAACAATTCAATTGTTTGATGAATTTTTAAAGTCTAATGCTAAAGATTTCTTTTATTTTTCATCTGTTAAAGCTGCAGCAGATACCGTAGACGGAGTTTTAACCGAAGATGTTAGCCCAAAACCTATAACCCCTTATGGCCAATCTAAAATAGAAGCTGAGGAATACCTGTTAGCTCAAGATTTACCTGAAAATAAAAGACTATTTATTATCCGTCCATGCATGATTCACGGACCAGGTAATAAGGGCAATCTTAATTTGCTATACAAAGTAGTAGAAAAAGGAATGCCTTGGCCATTGGCCTCGTTTGAAAATAAAAGATCTTTTTTAAGCATCAATAATTTATCATATTTAGTACATCAAATGATTACTAATAAGCAACTACCATCAGGGATCTATAATTTTGCAGATGATGAAACCCTATCAACGAATGAATTAGTAACTTTAATAAGTAAAACCTTAGATGTTAAGCCAAAATTGTGGCACATACCAAGTGCATTAATAAAATTTGGTGTAAAAATAGGAGATGTAGTACCTTTACCATTAAATTCTGAAAGATTAAAAAAATTAACAGAAAGCTATATTGTTTCAAACCAAAAAATAAAAGCTGCATTAGGTATTGATAAATTGCCTTTAACAGCAAAACAAGGATTGGAAATTACCATCAAAAGTTTTAAATAACAACCATGCAATACATCATCATTTTAGTCATTTTATTTGTTGTAGAATTACTGTATTTCAAAATAGCAGATAAATTCAATATTATTGATAAACCAAATGAACGCAGTTCACATTCAACTATTACGTTGCGTGGTGGAGGGATTATTTTTTATTTTGGAGCATTAGCATTCTTTTTTTATTCCGATTTTCAATATCCTTATTTTTTTCTTGGTCTTACAGCTATTAGCATTATTAGTTTTTTAGACGATATCTTTACGCTTTCTAATAAAATACGTTTGTTGATACACTTAAGCAGTGTATTATTGATGTTTTATGAAATTGATCTGTTTATATTCCCCATTTGGGTTATTCCAATAGCTGTTGTGGTAGCTATTGGTACTATTAACGCTTACAATTTTATGGATGGTATAAATGGTATTACGGTTTCATACAGTACAGCTGTTCTTTTATTACTTGCATATGTAAATACCCAATATCCTTTTATTGATCCAGAGTTTATTTATTACGTATTGTTATCGTGTATAGTATTTGGTTTTTTCAATTTCCGACAAAAAGCAAAATGTTTTGCGGGTGATGTAGGTTCTGTAGCCATTGCATTCATAGTACTTTTTTTAATAGCAAAAGCAATGGTAACTACAGGTTCTTTGTTTTACCTTTTGTTTTTAGCAGTGTATGGTATTGATGCTGTTTGGACCATCCTTCGTAGACTTTCTAAAAAAGAGAATATTTTCAAAGCACACCGCAGCCATTTGTATCAGTATTTGGCAAATGAAAATAAAACCAATAAATTAGTAGTGTCGTCTGTATACGGACTTCTACAATTAATAGTTGGCGGTATAGTTATTTGGGCAGCAAGCAAAAGCATGCAAGTTCAAATAATAGTTGCTATTGCTGTTTTATTAGTAGGTAGTGGTTTGTATTTAACAATAAAACAAAATATGATTAAAAAACATAACTTATAAAAATCCTTAATTAAGATTATAATAACTTCATTATTTTTAGCAATCTGGGGTGAAATATGCTCAGACTAAGTAGTATGTTCATGCTTGTGTTTGTAGTTTTTGCCCATAAAAAAGTTAGATAAAAACCGAAATATTCTGTTTAGAGAAATTGGAATTGTATAAACAAAACGCAGAAAGCAACGCTGCATCAAATATGGAATAACAACCAGAAAAGATGTATTCAGCCTCTGTCACATCGCACCTGATGCTATGTCCCACAAGTAGCTAAATAATTAAGTTGGGTATCTGGTTTTAATATAAGCAGAAGTAAACAGCAATACAACCTAACAGCCATTTCGCTTCATCACAATAACACTAATTCTCCCTTCGGGGGTTAGGTGGCTTTTCCTCACATCAACAAAGAACATAGAACCTACAACGCAACAGCCAATCACCTTCGTAACTAGGTGGCTGAGCGCCGTCGAAGCCCAGTTCATCGATTCAACACATCAACATAGAACATAGAACCCACAATGCAACAGCCATTCACCTTCGTAACTAGGTGGCTGAGCGCCGTCGAAGCCCAGTTCATCGATTCAACACATCAACATAGAACATAGAACCTACAACCTACAACGCAACAGCCATTCACCTTCGTAACTAGGTGGCTGAGCGCCGTTGAAGCCACTTCAACGATTAAACAGTTCAACTCATCAACATAGAACATACAATAATTCAACAGTTAATATCTTATGGTATTGTTTTTGTTCCTAAATTTGTAAAAAACTACTAATGAAAGAGTATATAATAATAGGTAACGGAGGCTACGCAAAAGTAGTTGCCGATCTTATTGAAAAGCTAAATGGCAGCATAGTTCAAATTTGTAATTCAGATGATGATTACAATGAAAAACAATATCCAAATGCAGAGGTTGTAATTGCAATAGGTAACAATGAGTGCCGCCAACGCATCGCTGCTAAAGTAAAACACACTTTTGCTACATTAGTGCATCCGTCAGCTGTTGTTTCACATCATGTAAATATTGGCACTGGTTCTGTAGTTTTAGCAAATGCAGTTATTCAAGCCGATGCTCAATTGGGAAACTTTGTTATTGTACAGCCAAATGCAACCATTGATCATGAGGTAATATTAGAAAACTACGTTATGGTATATCCTGGAGCTTATATTGGAGCCGAAGCAAAAATTACGCAATTAAAAACCATTAAACCTAATGGAGTGGTAGAAAGATACCAGGTAATTTAAAAAAAACCAATACATATAGTGTTATTTTAAAAAAAAAAGTGCCGTTAAAAGCACTTTTTTTTATTGGTTCATTTATAAATAAAGGTACATTTTGTAGAAAATGTGTAATTAAAATATATTTATAAAAATAAATCAACAATTTTAACACTCTTTTTAAATGTAATGGGCTGTTTTTAAAGCTGTTACATTCAAATTGCAGAAATGGGTAAATTTTACACAAAAATTAAACATTGTTTAAAAAAAAAAGCTAAATTAGCAAAACTGTTAAAGTCGTTTAACAGTTTTTAGTAAATCATTCACAAATATTATATACACAAGACTTTTAAAAACACTACTAAATGTTAAAACATTACTATGCTTTAAAAGCAACTAAAATTTGGTTATCATCTCCACATATGGGAGGAAATGAGATAAACTATATAAAACAAGCATTTAGTGAAAACTGGATAGCGCCTATAGGACCAAATATCACTGGATTCGAAAACGATTTAGAAAACTTTTTAAAAGATAAGTCTAAGGTAGCAGTCGTGTCCAGTGGTACAGCTGCATTACATTTAGCTTTAATTAATTGTGGCGTAACTAAGAACGACGAAGTAATTTGCCAATCATTAACGTTTACCGCTTCTGCAAATCCCATTATGTATCAAGGTGCAAAACCAGTATTTGTTGATTCTGAAAAAGATACGTGGAACATGTGTCCTGTTGCTTTAGAACAAGCCATAGTTAAGCGTATTCAAAAAGGCAAAAGAGTAAAGGCAATTATTGTAGTGCATTTGTATGGCATGCCAGCAAAAATGGATGAGATATTAGCAGTAGCACACCGCTTTCATATACCAGTAATTGAGGACGCAGCAGAAGCACTAGGTTCTAGTTACAAAGGTACAAAGTGCGGTACTTTTGGTAATTTTGGCGTGTTGTCTTTCAATGGCAATAAAATCATTACTACTTCTGGCGGTGGTGCATTAGTATGCAAAGAACAAATTTTCAGAGACCGTGCCGTTTTTCTGGCAACACAAGCACGTGATGAAGCTCCACATTACCAACACACGCAAATAGGATACAACTACCGCATGAGCAATATTACGGCAGGTATAGGGCGCGGACAAATGGAAGTGTTAAACGAAAGGGTTGAAGCACGCAGAGCCATGCACACCTTTTATGCAGAATTGTTTAAAAACATCAAAGGGGTTACACTTTTAAAAGAGCCTAATGCTGATTATTTTTCTAATCATTGGTTAACTGCTATTTTAATCGATAAAAGTATTGTAGGGTTCAGTAATGAAGACTTGCGCTTGGCTTTCGTAGATAATAACATAGAAGTGCGCCCTTTGTGGAAACCAATGCATTTACAACCTGTTTACAACCAAGCACCCTATTTTGGAGGTACTGTGGCAGAAGATTTATTTAAAAGTGGTTTGTGCCTACCATCGGGTTCAAATTTAACCAATGAGGATCGAGACCGTATAAAAGAAGTTATTGAACATATGTTCGGTACAGCAAAATACAATCAATCCCTTATAAATAAAATTTAAAATTAATATAATAACAATATATAATTAGCAATAAATTGTTTTATAACATTAAAGTATTAATTAAACAATGCGGTTAACCTCTTTTGGGCAACCGCATTTAGAATGTTATAAAGAATACACGAACATTAAAAAATGAAATATAAATTCTACTACACAATGCTTATTATAAGCATCGCATTTTTAGCCTCTTGCGCTTCTAAAAAAGATATGGTGTATTTACAAGGCAATGCAGACCTACATACACAGTATGAAAAGGCGGTGCCAAAAATACGTCCGTTTGATATGTTGGCTATCACGGTTTCTGCTGCCGATATCAAAGCAACAGAACCTTTCAACCAAACCAGTATTTATCAAACAGGTAATTCTTCTGGCGAAAAAGCTCAGAATGTATATACCGTGGGCGAAGATGGCAGTATTGATTATCCCGTTATTGGTAAAGTACAGTTAGGAGGTTTAACCCGTACGCAAGCCATCGATTATTTAAAAACCAAGCTAAACAATTACATCGTAAACCCAGGGGTCAATGTCAATTTTACAAACTTCAAAGTATCGGTTATTGGCGAGGTGAACAATCCTGGTACTTTTACCTTACCTAACGAGCGCATCACCTTGTTAGAAGCTATTGCATTAGCGGGCGATTTAAGCATCCAAGGCAAGCGTACCAATGTAATGGTCATCAGAGAACAAAACGGCGAAAAAAAAACGTTTGAGGTAGATTTAACCTCAAAAGAAATGTTGAATTCTCCCGTATACTATCTTGCGCAGAATGACGTGGTCTATGTAGAACCAAACAAAGCAAAAATTCAATCATCAGTGGTCAACTACAGTTTATTTGTTTCTGTAGCAGGTATCATTATTTCCGTAATTGCAGTACTTTCTAAATAACATGAATCAGCATACACAACCTAAACCCATATTTGAATCTTTAAATAAAGAAAGTAAACAAGTAAGTCTACGTCAATTAGTTGAAAAGTACCTGTTTTACTGGAAATGGATTGCCGCTAGTGCAATAGTAGCCCTACTAATAGCTTTTCTATATTTAAGATATACGCCTAAATTATACGCTACATCTGCTCAAATTTTACTTAACGAAAAAGGAAGCAGCTCTCCAGAGCTAGATGCCTTAGCAGACGCTGCTGCAACTTTTAGTGGTACCTCTTCTAATGCCATTGTCATTGATCAAATCAAGATCATGAAATCACGTCGTTTGGTTACCAAAGTAGTAAAGCAAAATCAAAGCAATGTACAGTACTTCAGTAAAGGTAAAATAAAAGAAGTTGAAATGATGGCTACGCAATCACCAGTTACCTTACAGTGGTTGTCAGATAGTTTAGTGCATCAAAACCCAAAGTACCATTCCATAACACTTGTTGTTACAAATAGCAAACAAGTACAAGTGGTAGAAAGCAGCTTAATTAAAGAAGGTTCTTATGATATCGGTAAATCATATCCATCAAAATTAGGTGCGTTTATTTTTAAAGCATCCTCATTAAATAACAATAGTTTTAATGAAGAAATTACAATTACGGTTACACCTTTAAAAGATAAAGTAAACGAGCTTATTAGTAAAATAAAAATCGAGCCCGATGCTGATAAAAAATCAATGGCTGTTCAATTTACCTTAGTAGATCAAAGTAAAGAAAGAGCCGAATTAATCATTAATAGCTTAATCGATACGTATAACAAAGATATTTTTGAAGATAATAAAAAGCTTGCCTCGGCAACATCTTCCTTTATTAATCAACGTTTAAATATTATTAGTTCTGATCTGCAAGGAGTAGATAAAAAATTAGAAAATTTCAAATCAGCCAATAAAATAAACAATGCAGAGGCAGAAGCAAATTTATTTTTAACAGATGCTATAGAGGTAGATAAAGAAGTAGTTGCACATGCAGCACAATTACAAGTAGCAAAACAACTTACACAAAATCTAAATCAAAATACAAATACCTTACTTCCATCAAACATTGGTATTCAAGATGCAGCATTAAGCAATGCCATCAACAATTACAATCAGTTGGTGTTAGAAAAGCAAGAGTATGCCAAATCAATGCGAGAAAACAATCCTGCAATGGATGGCATTAATAAAAACATTGCAGATAGTAAAACAAGCATCTTAAGTAGTTTGCGTTTGTATCAAAACTTCTTACAAACACAATTAAACGCAGTACAAAACAAAAAAGCAGAAACCAATTCACGTTTAAACAAACTACCACAACAAGAAAGCGGCGTGCGCAAAATTGCACGTCAGCAACAAATTGTAGAAGCTATATATTTGTTTTTATTACAAAAGCGCGAAGAAGCCGAAATAAAGTCATCAGCATCAGTTGATGCTATTAAAATTGTTGATTGGGCTTTTACACAAAATACACCTGTTTCTCCTAAAGCCAACACCATTTATTTAGGAGCCTTGGCATTAGGGTGTCTGTTGCCTGTAGGTATATTATTTGTAATGTTTTTACTAGACAACACCATTAAAGATCAAGCAGATATTAAAGCTGTATTCAACGGTGCTATTTTGGGCGATATTCCTAAGTCTGATAATAACATCATAAAAGAAATCGATCGTTCAGGATTAGCAGAATCCTTCCGAATTTTAAGATCCAATCTTAATTTTGTGTTACCTAAAACAACAGCTGGTAAAGTTATTTATGTTACATCTACCATAGCCGGCGAGGGTAAAACCTTTACCACCGTAAACATGGCACAAATATTAGCACTTACCGGTAAAAAAGTACTTGTTATTGGTGCAGACATTCGCTCGCCTAAAATCTTAACTTATTTAGATGTAACAACGAGTACTGTTGCACAAAAAGGATTAACAGATATTTTAATAAACCCAACAGCAACGTTAAAACAGTACGTATTAAAACAACCTAAACAGTACCGTTTTGATGTACTTCCGGCAGGTACAGTACCACCAAACCCTGCTGAATTGTTAATGCAAGACACCTACATTAAGCTATTAAACGAATGTAAAGAAAATTATGATTTTGTATTAATAGATACCGCACCAGTGGGTATGGTTACCGATACGCAAGTTATTGCCTCTCATGCCGATGTTACCTTGTACATAGTACGTGCTAATTATTTAGATAAACGTATGCTAGAAGTTTTAAAAGATATGAACCAGAATAAAAAACTAAACAATATTGCCGTAATTATGAATGACATCAATTACAACCGTGGTTATGGCTATGGGTATGGGTACGGTTATGGGTATGGTAATGATGCAAAAGCAAAAAAATGGTACCAAATTTTCAAATAATAGTAACATATAAAACATTTTAAAATTCAATAAAAACATGAAAAAACAAGTTTTAGCACTTGGTGCTTTATTAAGCTTAACACAAGTAAATGCGCAAGAAAGTTCCGTATTAGATATTGTTTCTTTAGAGGCATCATATGGTATGGCAGTTCCATTAAGTCCTACTGAAAATATTAAAGCTGCTGACTATCTTAGTTTTATAAACTTTCAAGGTGCTATAAACTATAAAATTGATGATATTTGGGGATTAAGAGCTTCATATGCTTATCAAAGTTTTACAAATAAAAATAGTAGTAAGTTAGGCGTTGAATATCATAAATTTATGATAGAGGCAACTTATAATATTTTAACAGCTATCAATCAATCAGATTCTTATACTCAGCAAAAACCTTTTGAAATTGTTGCACATGCAGGTATTGGAGGGGCTTTTGCATATAGAGAGATTGTTAAACAAGCTAATAAAATGGGAAACATACAAATAGGTTTAAAACCAATGTATACATTGGCTTCAAGAATAAATATATTTTTAGACGGAACTTATGTTATAAATTTTAACCAAGCATATGATGTAGCTTCAAATAACATTTATGGTGGTACTACAGGAAGTTATTTAACAGCCAACATAGGTTTGCAATTGAAGTTAGGAGAGTAATATATGAATTAAATTCTTTATAGTAATTAGATTTTATTATTTGTTAATGAAAATAAATCTATAGTTTATAGCTAACAATGTATTTATAATAAAATGTTTGGATTATGGTTTTTATTTTACGGTAAAAATGTTTTAGATGTAAATTGTATTGTTAGATATGAAGTTAAACTATACAGTATAGGTAAAAATGAATTCATTTAAATAACGTTTGTTTATTTGCAATTAATGTCAATAAAACACAAAGATTTTAAGTAAATAAAAAATTAACTATAAATTAAAAAAATATTCTCTGGTTATTTGTATTGTCTTATAAGTTTTATTGAGTATTAAAATATGAAAGTTTTAATGATAAATTCGGTTTCAGGTTATGGCAGTACAGGTTCTATTTGTACTGATATTGCTATGGAATTAGAACACCAGGGATATGAATGTTTTATTGCTTATGGTCAAATATCTAAAGGGTATGCTAACGGGTTTAAAATAGGATCTAGAATTGAAAACCATATACATAATCTGGGTTCAAGAATATTAGGTAAACAAGGGTATTTTAGTAAAAATGGCACGAGAAAATTGGTTGAGTTTATAAAATCTTACAATCCTGATGTAATACACTTACACAATTTACATGGAAATTATTTAAATCTAGAAATATTATTTACTTTTTTAAGTACGTTTAATGGTAAAGTAGTTTTAACTTTACATGATTGTTGGGCATTTACAGGAAAATGCTCACATTATACCGATGTAGAATGTTATAAATGGCAAACACTTTGCAATAATTGTCCGCAATTAGCACAATATCCCCCAAGTTTATTTCTAGATTTTTCAAAAACAATATTTTTAGATAAAAAACGTTGGTTTCGATCAATTAAAAATTTAACAATACAACCTGTATCTAAGTGGTTAGAGAAAGAAGTTAAGAAATCATTTTTAAAAAACAATTCAATTCATATGGTTTACAATTGGGTAGATCATACCATTTTTAAACCTTCAGTAGAGGTGGATTTGGTAAAATACAACCTTAAACCTAATAAGTTTACCTTACTTTTTGTAAGTGCAGGGTGGTATCCTGGTTCTGTGAGATGGGATGATCTTATGTTATTAGCTTCTCAATTGTCTGATGAATATCAATTATTAGTTGTTGGGGAAAATAAATATAAAAGTAAATTACCATCTAATTGTATCGCTATTGATTATATAAACGGAAAAGAAGAACTAGCTAAAATTTATAGTTTTGCAGATGTTTATATTCATTTATCAACAGAAGATACCTTTGGGAAAGTAATTGTTGAAGCATTAAGTTGTGGTACACCTGCAATTGTATATAACTCTACTGCATGTGGAGAAATTGTTAATTCTAAATGTGGATTTGTTGTTGAAAAAAGAAATATTCAACAAATTATAGCTTCGGTAAAGAGCATACAAAAAACAACAAAGCTATATTTTTCTAAAAGTAGTATTAAATATGTTGAAGATTTTTTTGATATGAAAACTAATGTAAATCAAATAATTAATATTTATAAAAAATGATTGGATCATGATAATAAATTTAATTGTTGTTTTATTAATTTTGTTAATAGGTCTTTATTTTTCAAAAGAATATGAAGAAAACAGAAATTCACTTCTTGTAAGAAAAAAATACATACAAATAATTAGTTGCATACTTATTTTACAGTCTGGTTTACGAAATGTTGCAGTAGGTAGTGATACGTACTCTTACTATATTTCTTTTTTACAAATTAAAGACAAATCTTGGCAAAATATTTTTAAAAATTTTGTAAATGTATATGCTAATGGTATAGGAAAAGATCCTGGATATAGTCTATTTGAAAAAGTAATTAATGTTGTAACTAATGAATATCAAGTGTTATTATTTGTAATTGCAATTTTATTTTTTTTGGCTCTTGGTAATTTTATATTAAAGAATACGAGTCGTTTAAGTGATGCTGTATTAGCATTTGTTATTTACTCAGTTTTATTTTACAGTTTTTTTTCAATTACCGGGCATCGTCAAACTATTGCTACTGCTGCAAGTTTATTTGCTTTTGAATATATAAAGAAAAAGAAGTTTATTCCTTTTATTTTACTTATTTTAAGTGCCGCTACTATACATAAATCGGTCTTAATTTTTGTTCCTTTTTACTTTATTGCGCATATAAAAAAGTCGGAACAATTAAATTGGATTGTTATAACATTGTTTCCTTTACTTATGTTAAGTAGAAATTTAATTTCTCAATATTTTAAGGAAATGGCAGGTTATGAGGATTATGAGGTATATGAAGGAGCTGGTACATTTACATTTACTTTTTTATTTTTAATTATAACAATAATGGCACTTTTAAGAAGTGAAGAGGTTTTTAATAAAAATAATCAAGCATATTTTGCATACAATGCATTTGCTTTAGCATTATTATTTATTCCGCTTACATGGGTAAATCCTTCTGCAATGCGGGTTGTACAGTATTTTTCTATATTTATGTTGCTTTTAATACCCAATGTTATTCATTCGTTTAATTCTTTTTCAAAAGAAAAAGAATTTGAGATTAGAATTTTTACAATATTAATATTAATCCTACTAATGATTAAATCTGGATGGAATGCCGATCCTTATGGCTTTTTTTGGGATGAAATAAGTCTAATAAAAGGCTATTATGTAGATTAAAATATACTATGAAAATGCAAAATAAAAGTGAGGTTTTATTATCGATTATTATTCCAACAAGGAATCGAACATCATATGTTATAGCGGCTGCTTTACAGGTTTTGGAAAATACGTCAGATAAAGTACAGGTTGTTTTACAAGATAACAGTGATGATGAGGGATTGATGGATTTTTTTAAAAACAGTATCTTTCTCGAAAGGATTAAATATAATTATTCGCCAGGAATTCTTTCTTTTGTTGACAACTTTAGCAAAGGTGTAGAAATCAGTGATGGTGAATACCTGTGTATGATTGGAGACGACGATGGAATTAATCCAGAAATCGAAAAAGTAGTGTTTTGGGCAAAAGAGAATAACATTGAGGCAATTAGTCCTGACATATCATTAAATTATATTTGGCCAGGAGTAGGTATTAATTATTATAAAAAAGATTCTGGTAATCTTATGATCATTGATTTCGATTCAGAAGTAAAAATTTTTGATTCCAAGAGTGAACTAAATAAGTTGTTATCTACTGGAGGGCAAAATTACTTAAGATATAATTTAGCAAAAATTTATCATGGCATAATTACTAAAAGTGCAATGGATAAAGTTAAAAGTATAACTGGTAAATATTTTGGAGGATTATCGCCAGATATTTATGGAGCAGTAACACTTTCTTTAGTTGTCGATAAAGTGTTAAAAATAAATTATCCTTTGACAATTCCTGGAGTATGTCGCAAAAGTGGTTCCGGTCACTCATCTACTGGACGTCATCACGGAGAGTTGGATACAGCACCTCAATTGGCAGGGCATGATAATTACCAATGGTCTTATTTAGTTCCACGATTCTACAGTGTAGAAACTTTGTGGGCAGATACTGCATTGGCTGCATTGACAGAAATGAAAAGGCTTGATTTAGTAGAGAAATTTGATGTAGCTACTTTGTCAGCTTATTGTTATAAAAATTATAAAGAATTTAATAATTACACAGATGTTAATTATGACAATTACTGTCAAATAAATAGATTTGGGAATCTTATCAAAACATTTAAACTCTTTAATGGGTATATTAAGGGACCTATTAATGATCTTATTGTTAGAATTAAAGGTCGTTTAAAAAGAGGGAATAATTCTATAGAAAATCATCAAGATATTCAGAATATCAATGAGGCATATTTAGTTTTTAATGATTATTTAAAAAGAAAAAACTATTCCCCTTTTAAAAATTTAAAATAGTTGTTAATGAAAATAATTGATAAAATAACTGAAGTTGGTGTAGCGTTGATTTTTTTTAATCGGCCAAAGCCTTTAGCTCAAGTGTTTGAAGCTTTGAGGAGGATAAAACCAAAAAAACTTTTTTTAATTCAAGATGGAGCAAGAATTGGGAATGAAATTGATGCTCTTAAAATCGAAGAATGTAGGAAGATCGTAGAAAATGTTGATTGGGAATGTGAAGTTCACAGGAATTATGCCACTGATAATCTTTCATGTGATCATCGTGTTTTTACTGGAATATCATGGGCATTTGAATTTGTGGATCGATTAATTATTTTAGAGGATGATTGTATTCCTGCGGATAGTTTCTTGCCATTTTGTGCTGATGTACTAGAAAAATATAAAGATGACGAGAGAATACATATGATTAGTGGGATGAATTATTTCGATAGTTTTAATGGGACTGATGATAGTTATTTTTTTTCAAATGTAGCAGCAGGATGGGGTTGGGCAACTTGGAAGAGAACATGGGATAAAATATGTGAGGAGAAAAATTTCGACTACCTTTTAAGTGGTAATACCGCAGATGTACTTAATGAGTATATTAAAGAACATGGATTAAAGGTAAAAGGTATAATGGATTTTGTAAGCGTTACTCGTAGATTAAGAGAGGAAAATTTGAAATCTAATAAAGTTATATCTTGGGAATATTCAATTGGGCTAATAATGTTTTTGTATTCAAGTATGATAATTACCCCTAAATATAATTTGATTACTAATGTCGGTTTGACAGATGATAGCACTCATGCTGTAAACTCTTTGAAAAAATTGGATTCTCAAACGCAAAAATTATTTTTCAAAAAACGATTTGAAATAGAGTTCCCATTAAAACATCCCAAGTATGTTGTTCGGAATGTGGAATATGAAAAATTGCACAGAAAATTAGTCGGGGGTAACGGGTTTGTCCGTTTTTCAAGAAGAATAGAGTCAATTGTTAGACAACTTGTTTATTCTTCAATGTCGGAAAGAAAAAAAATGATAAAAAAAATATTTTAAAGAAAATGTCCTCCCAAATAAAATCAGCAGCATTACTTTCCTATGGTACTATTGTTTTAAATATTATCATAGGTTTTTTGTACACACCGTGGATGATTAAAACCATTGGTATGTCTGATTATGGGCTCTATATTTTAGTAACAAGTTTCTTGTCATATTTTGTAATGGATTTTGGACTTAGTGCAACTATTGCAAGATATTTAGCAAAGTATAAAATAGAAAACAAGATTAATGAAATGCAGAACTTACTTGGTTTAGTAGGGAAAGTATATATAATTTTAAATTTCATAATTATAATAGCTTTATTTTTTGTTTATTTATATTCAAATCAAATATTTACTAAATTAACTCCCGGGGAAGTAATTACATTCAAAAATATTTTTATAATTGTAAGTTTATATAGTTTATTGTCTTTTAGTTTTGTTCCATTAGATAGCGTTTTTATCGCTTATGAAAAATTCTCTATACTTAAAAAATTAGATTTAGTCAATAAACTGGGTACTGTAGCATTGATGATTATCATGCTTTTGTTAGGATTCAAACTTTATGCACTTGTTTTAGTTAACGCATTCTTTACAATATTAGTTATACTAATTAAAATTCTTGTTTCTATAAAGCAATTTGATTTATCTATCAATTTTAAGTACAGGGATTCTTTGCTTTTGAAAGAGCTTTTTAAATTTTCGTTGTGGGTATCTATAATAGGGATTGCACAACGACTCTTGGTCAATGTTGCCCCTACTGTCCTTGCAATGGTATCTGGGACTAAGCAAATAGCAATTTTTTCTATTGCAATTGTCATTGAAGGATACATTTGGACACTTGCACATGCCCTAAATGGTTTATTTCTTCCAGAAATATCTAAAATAGAAACTCGAGAAAATAATAAGGTTGAAGTAACTAATTTAATGATAAAAGTTGGTCGAATTCAACTTATAGTAATGGGTGTTTTTTTTATTGGATTAATAATATTGGGTAAAGATTTTGTTGTTTTATGGATGGGGGAAGATTTTTCTCAGTCTTACTATGTTATACTTTTACTTGTTTTACCAAGTATTGTTACAGTTACTCAAGAAGTTGCCTATACATATTTATTTGTAATAAACGAATTAAAATATAGAGCAATACTTTTTATTGGGGCCTCGATTATCAGCTTTGGGATCTCTTATTATTTAAGTTCATATTATGGTGCAATTGGTAGTGGAATAGGCATATTTACAGGAATTATGCTTTGTCATGTGATTGGAATGAATTTTATTTATTGGAAAAGAATCAAATTAGATATCCCAAGATTTTTTAAAGAGTGTTTTGGTAGTCAGCTGCTCGTATGGCTTCCGCTATTACTTTTTGGTTTTTTTCTACAAAATTACATTGTTTTACCAAGCTTAATTATAGCTTTTATTATAAAAGGATTTATTCTTATTATATTTTATATCATATTACAATGGTTTGTAGGTATGCGAGTTAATGAAAAAAATATGATTATTGGAATGTTAAAAGGTCGAATATAAATATTATAATTATTGTATGTTATTAAAAGAAAATAAGATTCCTTTATTGAGCATCATTATACCTATTTACAATGTTGAAAAGTATCTTGTAAAATGCGTATCAAGCGTACTGGATCAAAATTATCAAAATATAGAAGTAATTTTAGTAGATGATGGTTCTCCAGATAATTGCTCGCAAATTTGTGATGATTTTGCAAAAAAAGATAACAGAATTAAGGTTATTCATAAGGAAAATGGTGGTTTGTCTGATGCTAGGAATGTTGGTATTAGAGCTGCTACTGGTGAATACTTAATGTTTTTAGATAGTGATGACTACTGGGAAGGTGATATACATTTGGGTAATATCGCTGCGATTTTAGAGAAAGATCAATCAATCGATACCATTTTATTTAGATGCAAGCACTTATATAGTCCTGAAAATAAAATTTATGATAGAAATAGTTTGGTACCATCTACTAATTCAATAAAGGATCCAAATTTAAAGCTGATAGAAATGATAAAACATGGTAGCCAATCTTCGTCTGCATGTTTAAGAGCCGTGAAAAGAGAGCTAATCTTAAAAAATAACATTTTTTTTGTTAAAGATTTGATTGGTGAAGATAGTGATTGGTTTATTCATTTATGCTTAGTTGTGAAAAAGCAGATTGAATATCCTAAAGCATTTTATGTTTATAGACAGAATAGAGATGGGTCGATAACATCAGAAATCAATAAAAAGACATTTAGTGATCAATTATATATTATTGATAAATGGACTAAAATTATAGATAATAATAATTACGAAGATAATTTAAAACTAGCAATGCGAGGATTTATTGCTTATTTATATTGTATTCTACTACTTAAACTTTCTAAACTATCAGAAGTTAATTTTGAATTGTTTTATGACGAAATTAATAAACGGAAAAAAATATTAAAATATTCATTAAATAATAAATCAGTATTTATTAAATATATGGTGAAGTTGCTGGGTATGAAATATACTATAAAGTTAGTAGGTTTTATTTATATATATATAGAGAAGTTTAGAAAGAGAAATTAGAAAATGGAAAAAGAAAAAAAGAGAATACTTATAATTTCAGGCGAAGCTTGGAGAAATGAAAGTAATGGAGGAAATGTATTGACAAATCTTTTTGAACCATTAAAAGATGATTATGAATTTGCTCAAATTTATACAAATTCTTCTTTGCCAAATAATAAAATCTGTACAAAATACTTTCATCTTTCTGAGTCTAAAATGTTAAAATCTATTTTAAATAGAAAATCCTTTGGTAAGATTTTGATTGAGAAAAATTACAAATCTTTATATGATTCTGAATTTAATAATCGATCAAGAGTAGATAGTATGCCTATTTTATTTTTAAAAAAATTCTTCAATCATACATTATATTTCTTACAAAATATCCTTTGGGCTATTTCTGTTTGGAAATCAGAAGAACTAAAGAAATTTATAAAAGACCATAATCCTGATATTATTTTTGCTCCATTATATTCAGGCATATTTATTCATAGAATAGATAGATTCGTTGTTAGTATTATGAATAAAAAGATGATTTCTTATGTTTCTGATGATGTTTATACGTTTAAACAATTTTCAATATCACCTATGTTTTGGATTAATAGGTTAATTCTTAGAGCAAATGTAAGGAAAACAGCAAAACATTACTCATTGTTATATACTATGACACAGGAACAATTAGATGAATATCAACCAGTATTAAATGTTCCAATGAAAGTTTTAAAAAAAGCAGGAGCTTTTAATGAAATGCCTAAATATAAAAAAGATGTTCGTCAAAAACCAATAATACTATTTTATGGTGGAAATCTGATTTATAATAGATACAAAACATTATCAAAATTAGCTAAAACTATACGTAAATTAAATACAGAGTGTTTTAATTTTCAATTACTTATTGGTACACAGACTCCTATTACTAAGAAACTGAATAAATTATTAAATGATGGTAAGAATAGTATCATATTAGGTAGATTAAATAGTGACCAAATGCAAGATTATTATCAACTTTCTGATATTGTATTACATGTAGAATCATTTGATGTTAAGCAAAAATTATTAACAAGATTATCATTTTCAACTAAAATAATTGATTTACTAAACACAGGGAGATGTGTAATGGCGATTTGTTGGAGTAAAAGTTCTCCTTATAAATACTTAAAAAAAGAAGATGCAGCAATTTGTATTGATAATATATTGAATATAGAGCAAGAGTTAAATCAAATTTTAAAGAATCCAAATGTTATGCAAGAATATGCAAATAAAGCATGGGATTGCGGTGTTCGAAATCATAAGAAAGACATCGTTATTGAAGAATTGCGTAAAGATTTTCAAGAATTATCTAAATAATTATCAATGGAAAAACCTTTAATATCTATAATTGTTCCTGTTTATAATGCTGAGAATTATATCGTTCAATGTATTGATAGTTTAATAAATCAAACATATAATAATATTGAAATTATTTTAATAGATGATGGTAGTACTGATAAGAGTGCCCAAATAATTACTGAATATTTAAGACAAGAATCTCGAATAAAATTTTTTCAACAATCTAATAAAGGACCATCAGCAGCTAGAAATTTTGGAATTCAGGAGTGTAAAGGAAAATACCTAGCTTTTTTGGATAGTGATGACTGGTTAGATTTAAATACTTTTGAGGAATTAGTGTCAAAAATATCTGAGGATGATTTTGATGTTGTATTTTGTTCGTATGTAAGGGAATATAGAACAGTGTCATTACCTAAAGATGTTTTATTGGAAGATCAATATTTTGATGAAGTAGGATGTAAAAGCCTTTTTCTTAGACTTTTTGGTCTGACAGATAAAGAATTGAAAAATCCTGAAAACGCAGATTCAATTGTACCAGTGTGGATGAAATTATATAAGACAAATATAATAAAAGGTAACTCTATTAAATTTGTTGACACTAAAATTATAGGCTCCGCTGAAGATGCTTTATTTAACATTTATTATTTTCATAAAATTAATAAAGCTTATTACTTTCACCGACATTTTTACCATTATAGAAGAGACAATCTAAGTTCATATACTTCTGCTTATCGACCAAATTTAGTAATTCAATGGGATAATCTTTTTGCGCACATGAATGAAGCAATTGTTAATTTTTCCTTAGATAGTAGCTTTGTTAAAGCCTTAAAAAATAGAATAGCTCTTGGGGTAATAGGATTGGGATTGAATGAAATGGCATCTGATAAAAGCATAATAAATAAAGTTGTAGGTATAAAAAAAATTTTAAATAAGAATAATTACAAAGAAGCAATTTCTCAACTTGATTTAAAGTATTTTCCATTAAAATGGAAAATGTTCTTTTTGGCGGCTAAAATGAATAGTGCTATTGGATTATATATTTTTCTATCTGTAATCAATTACATTGTTAGTAGAAATAAAAAGCTATCAAATTAATTTAATCTAAAAATAGATAATGAAAATTATTCGTACTTCTACAGTTCCAATTTCTCTTAATATTTTGTTACGAGGACAATTAGCATTTTTAAATAAAAACTTCGAAGTTGTGGGTATATCTTCTAAGGGAGCAATGCTTAATGAAGTGCATGATAGAGAAGGTATAAATACCGTAGCAATTAACATAGAACGTGGAATTAGTCCTGTAAAAGATATTATTTCATTAACTAAGCTGTATATTCAATTTAAAAAAGAAAAACCAGCTATCGTTCATTCCATCACACCCAAAGCAGGGCTATTAACCATGTTAGCCGGAAAAATGGCTAAAGTACCAATACGTATGCATACCTTTACAGGACTTATTTTTCCTACAAGAACAGGTTTCATTCAAAAAGTTTTAATCAAAATGGATCAATTGTTATGCTGGGCTGCCACCAATATCTATCCAGAAGGTAACGGAGTTAAAAATGACTTAATAAACTATAAAATTACTTCAAAACCATTGAAAGTATTGGCTAATGGAAATGTAAATGGCATTGATTTAGAATATTTTTCTAAAAATAGTGTTTCAGAACAATTACAAACCCAACTCAAAATAGAATTAAACATTTCCGATAATGATTTTGTTTTCGTTTTTGTCGGTCGATTGGTCGGTGACAAAGGTATTAACGAATTAGTGCAAGCATTTAAGCAAATTAGCGTCAGTTCGAGTTTATCGAGAACCGCAAATCAAAAGCAAATAAAACTTCTATTAGTTGGTTCTTTCGAAACCGAATTAGATCCGTTACGCACAGAAACACTAAAAGAAATTAAAACCAACCCAAACATCATCAGTGTAGGTTTCCAAAAAGAGGTACATCCGTACTTTGCAATTTCAGACGCTTTAGTTTTTCCAAGTTACCGCGAAGGTTTTCCTAATGTGGTAATGCAAGCGGGTGCAATGGGCTTACCAAGTATTGTTAGTAACATCAACGGTTGCAATGAGATAATCGTTGAAGGAGAAAACGGAACCATCATACCAGTAAAAAATGCAGATGCTATATTAGGTGCTATGCAAAAGTTAATAGAAGATAAAGCATATTACAATCAGTTACAAGAAAAGGCACGCCCAATGATTCAAGCACGTTACGAACAGCAAGTGGTTTGGAATGCATTGTTGCAAGAATATCAAAGGTTACTTGGAGAGGTGAAAAGTAAAAAGGAGGAAGTAAAAAGGAGGAAGTAAAAAGTGAAAAGTAAAAAGTGAAAAGTAAAAAGGAGGAAGTGAAAAGTAAAAATTGAGAAAAATGAAAGAAAATGATTTGTTAGAAAGAACTTTTAATTTTGGAGTAAATACATTGATGTTTTTACGGACTTTACCATATAATGAAGAATTAAAGGTAATTAAAAATCAGCTCATCAAGTCCTCTACGTCTGTTGGTGCAAATTATGAAGAAGCGCAAGCGGCTTCGTCTAAAGCTGATTTTAATAATAAAATTAAAATAGTTTTGCGAGAAGCCCGTGAATCTAATTATTGGATTAGAATTTTAATCGCTTTAGGATTTAATTCAGAAGAACTACAGATTTTGTTAAACGAAAGTAAAGAATTAAAAAATATATTTGGAGCAATAGTAGTGAAAAGTAACTTGAAGTAAAAAGTATCTTTTTCCTTTAAACTTTTTCCTTTAAACTTTTTCCTTTAAACTTGAAAAAACATGTATAAACATTTTTTTAAACGTCTTTTCGATTTCTTCGCAGCATTTTTCGGATTGTTGTTATTAAGTCCGCTATTCATCATTGTAACAATAGGTTTATATTTTGCCAATCAAGGCAAACCTTTTTTCTTTCAGGCGCGTCCAGGAATGAATGAGAAAATATTTAAGATCATCAAGTTCAAAACCATGAATGATAAAAAAGATGTCAGCGGAAATCTTTTGTCTGATGCCGAACGTTTAACTCCAATCGGAGCTTTTGTACGTAAAACATCATTGGATGAGATTCCTCAATTAATTAATGTGTTAATAGGAGACATGAGTTTAATAGGGCCACGGCCATTATTGCCGCAGTATTTACCTTTGTACAACAAGGATCAAAAAAAACGCCATCAAGTACGTCCAGGTATTACAGGCTGGGCGCAAGTTAATGGACGCAATGCTATTTCGTGGACTAAGAAATTTGAATTAGATGTTTGGTATGTAGACAATATTTCTTTTACTACAGATGTAAAAGTATTTTTCACTACATTTAAAAAAGTGTTTAAAAGTGAAGGTATCTCGCAACAAGGACAAGCAACTGCTGAAGCTTTTAACGGTTTAAATTAAAAGAATGTATATATACGGAGCAAGTGGTCATGGAAAAGTAATTGCAGAAATTGCTGAAGAAAGTGGTGCGGTTATTACAGGTTTTATTGATTTGGATATCAATAAAAATGAGGTGTTGAATTATGAAGTGATACATACAATTCCTACTCAAAAAATAGAAGTCATTATAGCAATTGGAAACAATGCAGTTCGAAAGAAGCTAGTAAATGAGAATGATAATTTTGAATATGATAAATTAATTCATCCCAGAGCTAATGTTTCAAAACGTACCACAATAGGAGAGGGAAGTGTTGTAATGGCTGGTGTTTCAATAAATGCTGATGTTGTCATAGGTAATCATTGTATTATCAATACAAATGCTTCGGTTGATCATGATTGTAAAATAAATAACTTTGTACATATTTCCCCAAATGTTGCTCTAGCGGGCAATGTAGAAATAGGTGAAGGCGCGCACATAGGTATAGGTACCTGTGTAATACAAGGCATTAAAATTGGTAAATGGTGTACCATTGGTGCAGGTACAGTGGTAATTAAAGATGTTCCAGATGGTGTTACCTTGGTAGGCAACCCAGGCAGGATAATTAAATAAGAGAAGTAGAACAACGTTAAGTACGTTTGTATATGATTGACAATAAAAAACAGTTCTTATTACTGTTAGGTATAGTGGTGGTAGGGTTAAGTTTGTTCTTGCTTGAACAAGTTACCATTGTGAAAATAAACACCGCTTTTTGCAAAGTGGAAAGTAATTGTAAAATAGCTCAGAAAGCCAAGGTAGAAGATATTTATGGTTTTCCGTATGCAACATGTGACAAAAAACCAGGAAAAGCCTACTTTAAAATAAATAAAAAAGCATTGAAAAATTACAAAGCCTTTTTAAGCCAAAATAACATAAAGTCCATTGAAATTAAGGTAGCTGAGGTAGAACAAGCTATCCTTAATGGAGAAACCGCAGAATACAATCAAAAAGTAGTGCAATACGGTGTGGCTGTAGATAATAGTCCTTCCAAAAAAATGATTACAGCATATATGAAAGCACTATAGCAAAGAAAACCTACAGGTGGCTGATCGGAGCCGTAAAGTTGGCTGAGCGGAGCCGTAAAGTTGGCTGAGCGGAGCCGAAGCCCAGTTCTTTAAAACAAAACAGACTCTGCACAGTAAGTACAATGTTAACTGTAATTCATAAAGATTCTATTTCTCTTGAAATGTTTTCGCGAGCTTGTTTTTCGTAAATTTCAACAAAATAATCTGTTTTGTATATTCTGTCAAAGGTTAGAAAATGTTCTAGAATTTTTTTTCTTCCGGGATGGTACATATAATCCGGATAAATTGAATACTCTTTTCTTATTTGCTTTGTATAAGTTTCATACGCATTCCATTTTTTGCCTAAAATTGATAAGTCAGCATCTAATAAGTAATTTGTATCAGAATCATTAGAAATTTTATGCGACTTTGTAGCTAATATTTGATTGTAAATTTTGTTGATTTGTTCGCTGTTAATGTTTATTTTTTGTAATCTAATTTTTGCAATTTCGGCACTTTTTTCTTCGTTATCTTTTGATGTGCTTTTATAAATTAAATCATGATAAAATACTGAAAATAAAAGGGAGTCTATATCATTTAAATCTTTACTCACTTTACTTAATTCCATCACCATGTTTTCTAAATGAATTAAATTATGATAATATCTGTTTTTTTGTGAATAAGATTGCTCAATTTCTTTCCAATATTGAATGATAAGATCGGCATCATTTGAATATTTTGAGCAAAGATTAATGAATATTTCTGATAAAGTTTCTTTCATTTTTCCTAGGTGTAATAATGCATTTTGATTTCGTAGAACCTATTTTCTAAATTAAAGAAAACAACAACAACAAAAGCAGAGTTTTATCAAAATCAATAAAAAATAATAATGATGAGATAAAAGCATTGGAAGATAAATAGTTCTATTTTTTCTACTTTACATTCTTGTACTGAGCAACACCCACGTGTAACTCAGCATTTGACTTTGTCGAACCATTTTGTTAGGTTTTACCACTTTAGCAAAGCAAACTGTACAAAATAAATACTATGTTAGTGGTTCGTTGTTTTATTTCTGATTTTTTAAGAAATAATTCCAAGTTGCTTTTGAAATATCTGCTATTATTTTTTCATTTGTTTCATCATTTTCATATGATTTTGTTAAGAAAATACTAATGAAATAATGGTTTCCATTAGGTAAAAATACAATTCCAATATCGTTTACAGCTGCTGTTAAGCCATTTTTGTTTGTTCCCGAAGAACCTGTTTTATGTGCTACAATAGTGTTTTCTGGTAACTGTCCTCTTAGTCTTGCTTTACCTGTTTCGGTTCCTTTCATAGTTTTCCAAAGAAAGTTGTAGCTTTTTTCAGAAAGTAGTTTAGCATGGTTGTAATAAAATGTTGATAAGACCTCATTTGCCGCTTTTGGTGTTGTCCAATTTTCAAATTGTAAATCCCAGTTTGCTTGCTGTACCTCTTCATTAATTTTTATAGATACATCTTTAATACCATTTTTTATGAAGTATTCTTCAACTGCTTTAGGTCCTCCAATCAGTTTCAATAAAAGGTCGCAACCTACATTATCACTTTGAGAAACAGTGTATTCAATAATTTTTGAGAGGGGCAGAATTGTTCCATTAGGATACTTGTCTCTAATCGGACTATAAAGATTGGGTATCAGGTCTTTCTTTTCAATTTTTATTTTTTGATTGAATGAAAGGTTTCCTTTATCAATTTCAGATAATACGGCTATTGCAATATGAAATTTAAAAACACTTTGTAATGGAAAGCGATCATTTCCATGAATTGATAAAGTATCCTTATTGTTATTTCCACTAATTGCAACGCCAACTTCTACATTCTTTGTCCAAATAATTTGCTGTATTTTTTGTTTCAATTCATTTGTGGTTTGCGCAAATGTTTGGTAACTTATAAATAAAAAAAGTAAAGGTGTAATTTGAAACAGTTTCTTCATTTTTTTGTCAATTAACTTATTTTAAGATGTCTCATTTTTTAAAATGACTACTAATGTTACGAGGCTTTGAGAAGGAGCGAACACAAGCAAAGCAAACTGAGATAGTAAAATCAAAGATGGAACTTTCAATTTAGCGTCACAGTAAGCAAAAGCCAATTTCTATTTGCTAAAGTATAAAAAAGTCAATGAAAAGTGAAGATTCACACATAAGTATTTACGCTTTATTTACAAAATTACTAGTGTTTTAACCCAAGTTATTTACTTTAGGCTTGGGAACAACTACGCTTTATTAAGACAAGTATATTTTAAACTTTAGACAGTTATTTTTAGCCATCCTAATTTTATAATTCAATAGTAATAAGAAGACAAAACCTCTTTAAGAGCAGTTTTAAAGAGGTTTTGTTTTATGTAATTTGCAATTAATATTTCAAAATTGGGAGTTGTGAAACGGTTACCCTTGTTAGCCGAAGTTTTTAACTTCTTAATACATCGATATTATGCAAATTCTTTTTATCTGTTGAATTTAAATTTTTCAAATCATACTTTATCTCCATTATTTGGCTAGGGTGAGAAAAACAATGAAATGAAATCTTTTTCTTGAATAAGCCACTTTCCATTTTATTAAAAATGACTGTAAAATTGAAATCTTCATTTTCTTCTTGAACATTTTTAATCGATTCATCTAACATTTCTTTCATTTTAATTGAAATGTCTTGAATAATTAAATCATTTAATTTATTATCAAAAATATTAATTTTTTCAATTAGCCTTCCATATTCATTTGTTTTACGATAAATATAACCTTGTTGTATCAAATTGTTAATTATTTCATTTTTTCCACTGTCATCATTGCCGTCTTCAAACGCCAATTCTAACATTATTCTATTTTGCATATCATGATAAAGAAATCCTGAAATTAGATCTATTTCTTTATCACAATTTGAACAAGTATTGGTATTTAATTTACCAGATAAAACTTTATTTTTTAATTCGGGTTGTAAGGTTATATTCACAGATTGATAATAACGTACTTTTTGTTCAGACCCGCAATTAGGGCAATTTTGAAATATTTCGTTTTCTAAACTCATGATAATTTATGGGGTTGTTTTTATAAAATGTCACGTAATGGAAAAAAGTAATAGCGAAGTTGAGACTAAATTTGAACAAATGTTCAAGTTCACACCAAACGTAACCAATTTTTTTTCCATGAACTAAATTAAGAAAAAATGTGAATGGAAAAATAGCGGCGGATAAATAGGAGCGGGGTTTAAATTCACTCCATCATTCCGCATCTTGCCATCCAATCGAAGCAAACTGTACAAAGTAAATACAATGTTAGCTGCAGTTAAATTTTTCCTTCTTCAAATGCGTTAATAAATTCCTTGATTAACTCAAATTTATTTGCTTTTTTTGTCCAATTAATTGGTTTGTCATAGTATTCAAGTTCGTGTACCAAAATTGGAATATCTTTTCCAAACTTATTGAATATAATTCTTTGAGTAAATAATTTTTGTATTATTTTCAAAATTTCTTCTACAAATTCTTCTTCAAATTTTTCACCTTTTTCCAATAGTTTATCAAATAATTCATCATCATCTTCCGCTTTTTCATTTTCAATTTCTGAATAATAATAGGGTGTTTCTTTAAACCATTTTGCTAAAAATGTATCATCTTCACCTCCAATTCTTTCGATTTCTTCTTGTAACCAAAATGCGTAATTCCATTTAGCTTCAGTTTCACTAGATGCATTTTCAATTTCATTTTTATATTGATTGTTCGTATTAAAACTTACTTCAATCGTTGGATATCTGCCATCATCATCTTCCGCATAAAAATAAAATGAAAGCGCATAAATATCATTTGCATCTTCGCTTGAAATTGTTTCTATTGCTGTTTTTAGTTTTTCATAACTAAATTCGAAAAATTTTTCTTTAGAACTCATTATTTCCTTATTATAAATTGTTGGCGAATAATTACAGTTAACAGATCGTGGTTTGGCGATAGTGTGGGCTTAAATTGAGTGAAAGTTCTATTCACATAAAATGGAGCCAAAGCTCTGAGCCTTTTAGTAAATTTAATAAAAAAACAAAACCAAACAGCTTATGGTGGATAAATAGGAGAAGGTTTTCAATTCACTTTTTCATTCTTCATCGAACCACCTCGTTGGGTTTTACTACCCTGAGTAAAGCGAACTGTACAAAGTAAATAGTATGTTGTACTAAGGCGTTTTAGAGATACAGATTTAGTTCTTTATAATCGTCTATACTAACACCTAAAATTCTACTAGCATTTCTCCAATTTACAGTTCTCTCTTTGTGAGATGTTTCATGCCCATCCTCATTTAGAAAATCATAAAGATAGATATGGTTCTTTGGAAAAATAATTTCTTTTCCTTTAGCCAAAGGAATTTCAGATAAAATAGTGCTTATTTCTTTTATTAAAAACAAAGGATTAGAAGAAAAAATAGGAATACTTTGGAAGTGAAGATTTGTAACAAAATCGGTAGCAAAAAAATCTGTTAATAGCTCATCTTCAAAAGATATTTTCATTCCATTCAAACTGCTAAATTCTTGTATTTTTACATTTTGATCAATATTTATATCCTCCATTTGTTTCATCAATTCCTTAATTTCCTCATCAGAAACGATGCCTTTTAACAATTCATATGTTTCTGAATTTGAATTTAATGGATTGTAAAGCGAATTGAGTTTTCCAAGTGTATTTTCAATAAAGTCTATTTGTGAAATGTTCAAACCAAACGGAATGTTTCCAAAACCTTTGTTTGGATACAACTCCCAATTAAAATTTGTTGATTTTCTTTCGCTCATTGAATTTAAATTACTATCAAGAGTTTGTAAATGCTTTTGTACAACGTCTCGGCGGCTTTATGAAGGAACGGAAAAGAAAGCCGTAGATTTCTTTTGGATCCGAAGAAAGAAAAACCGTTTTGTTTTTTGCTAAATTAAGGAAACCAAAGAAAAATCCAAACGATTTTTGCGCCAGGGAGAGCCAAAACTTTGTTTTTTGCCTATTACCCCGCTCTTTCTTAAAACGGCTTGTTGCGCGTTCGCCTTTTTATTCTTCATTGTTATATTTCGACCAATTTTCACCGTATAACTTTCTCAATTCAAGTGTTTTTTCAATTCCTGTTTTTATATCGTCAAAGTCTTTTGAGTTACAAAAACCGAGTAACTTTTGTCCTTTGGGTGAAGTTGAGAACTTTTCGTTTCCTTTATGTAAAGTATTAAATATTTTAGGTATAGTTTTATCAAATGTAAAAACACAAAGATGTTTATGCCCAGCGTCAACCGTATTTAATGGAAACCAAGCTTCGTGAATACTTTGAGTTAGTTCATAATCTATTTTTATAAAGTCTTTGGGGTTGTCCAAATGAAAAATGATGTCAAATTTTTTAGGAATTTCAAAGTCTGCATAAGCATACAAGGTAAATACAGCTATTTCATTTTCTTTTCGTATCCATTTAATGTACTTTTCATACGCCTGTCCCTTTGGTTTGTCTTTACAACGTTTTATACATTCAGATTGCCAAATAGTAATTGCTTTGTCCGAAAAGTATTCATCGGCAAATAGAAATCGTTGGCTTGGTTTACATTGATCTTCTGTTTGCATAGTTTCTATAAGGTGATGCTTAACGGTTCGGGGCTTTGCGAACTGACGTAGAAAAAACGAAGACAAGAAATTCGATTTAACCGAAAACGAAGCAAAAGCTAGTTATATTTGCTAATTTAACAAAAATGCCAATATAATTGGCTTTTCCGACTTAAAAAAATAAGCTAGATATTAGCACTAAACCAGCCTTTTACCACCCGATCGAAGTGAATTATACGAAGTAAAACCAATGTTACCTGCTGTTATTTTTACGTCTTATGAATTTTTACATATTTATTAGGAACATTATCAGTTAGCCAAACATTGTTGTCAGAAATAAAAAAAGTAAAATTATCCTTGAACATATCTCCAGTTGATATTTCTAAGATTATTGGTTTACCGTGTCTTTGACCTACTTTTAAAGCAGTTTCTATATCATTACTTAAATGTACATGTTGTCTATTACGTTTTTCAAGTCCTATTTTTAATATTGATTCAACATTTTTTTCACTAGTTCCATGAAATAATATTCTTGGTGGCTTTTGATTTATATATCCTAATTCAATATTTACTGAGTGTCCCTGACTTGCTCTTATTTTATCTTGATTTTCGTTAAATGCAAACCTTTTTTTAGAATTTGTAGAGACAATTTCAATCAAAGTACTTTTGTCTAGTTTTACTCCGCTTTGATTAACTTTTTCAATTAATAAATTAACATCAGTCCAGCCATTTTCGTCAAGCTTGATTCCAATAGTTTCAGGTTGGTGTCGCAAAACCAAACTTAAAAATTTACTCTTATCAGTAAGTTCTTTTTCTTTAGTCATTAAACTTTTGTTTGAGGTTTGTATTAATAATTACAGCTAACGGAAAAAATTATTGGCTAAACCTTTAGGTTAGGCAGAAGCCAAATTGAAAATTAAGCGGAAGCCAAATTGAAAATTAGGCGAAGCCAATTGCGGGCTTAATTGGGCTGAAAGTTCAATTTTGACTGCGTGTAGCCGATGCTTTTTGACTTCGTCGAACCACTTCGTTAGGTTTCAGATTGTCTAAATTAAGAAAAAAGATTATATGAAACGTAAGTTCATCGAAACAAGTAAAAAATAATAACAATGAGATAAAAGAAGCGGAGGATAAATTTCTCAACTTTTTATACTTTACATTCTTGCACTGAGCATTCTAAGATAAAAGCAAATTTTTAAGTAGTTAATTTCACAAAAGGCTCTTCTCTTTTTACGACAGCAAATATTCTAAGTACAATTTTGTTTGCTACTGCATTAAGAGCGGTTAGTTTATGTTTCCCTTTTTCAATTTTATCGAGATAATAGTTTCTTAATTGAGGATCGTGTTGTATAGCAGATCCTGCTGCATTAAACAGAATAGTCTTAAGGGTTTTATCTCTGAGAAAATGTGTTTTAGTCCGACCTTTTATGCTGCTTCCTGATTGATATGGAAACGGTGCTAACCCACAATGACAATTGAATTTACGCGCATCAGTAAACTTCATAAAATTATCTGTTTCAATAATGCATTTCAATGCTGTAATGGGACCTACACCAATTATCCTAGTAATTTTTTTGTACGAAAGCTGTAATTCATCTATAGATTTTAGGATATCCATCATTTCTTTTTCTAAAGCTTTGATTGTTTTTTCAATGACATTTAATTGTTGATTTTCAAGCCTAATTAGCTTTTTTATATCCACTTTCGTTGCTAAAATCTCTTCGGCTTTCAAACTGTTTTTAATCTGTACAGCAATTTTCACATAACGTTCTCTAGCTGTCATTAAGACTTTTAATTTCCTCAAACCTTCACTTGGGAGTTTAAATGGGCTTAGCTTATGTTTATTCCCAATGGTATACTCTGCGATTCTGTAAGCATCAACAACATCAGATTTTCCACGTTGAATACCCAACGAACGCTGGAGATCTAAAGGATTGATTATATAATACACAAATTTTGAATCTTCCAAAACCCAAGCTAATAGGGCTCCGTAGTGACCTGTGTGTTCAAAACTGATTATTGTATTTTCAACATCAAACTCTCGTAACCACTTCAGAATAGCTTTTTCTTCATTAGCAATGGTTCCTTTACCAATTTTTGAATGATTTTCTACATCTAAGATGCAATAATCAAGTGTATCTTTGGATACGTCAACACCAATTACATTTTTTTTCATAATTTTAGATTTAGGAAAATAACTCTGGCAACCAATTGGTTTTATTGCTAACGCTATTAATAAGCCTTGATGCTTAACATTCTAAATGGTACTATAAACCAAAGAGGAAAATAGGACTAATGCTCAGTATAAACCTACTGTTTAAGAGTCGAACTAGTTCTCCTATTCCCTCTGGTTGTTCAGATTTATTTTCTTTGTTACTACTTAAAGTTATTGAATACAAATCTAATAGCGGCGTCGAAGCCTAGTTCCTCAGTTGATAATGATCATATACAAAAGAGAATTTTTAATTAGAAATAAATGAGAGAAGCTGGGTAGTAGGGATACCTTGTAAGTTAAAATTACAAAAAACAAGTAATTTCATTCTTCTTTTGTTAATATTACTAGTATATTGTTGTTTTATTAAGTAGTAGGTATGTATTATTAAACTATTGCATATTCTTATTAGAAAAATGTCTTGCAAAAAAAGCTTTTTGCTAAAGAAAAAAGAAAGAAGTCATTAATGCTTCTATAGAAAGGTGGGAAATAAGCATGAGTAGCATGTATAAAATAGAATCAATAGAACTTAAATATTAGGGAGAACACAATAATAACTAAAATAAAACATTATGAATAAAACACTTTTATTACTGCTTTGTTTTTGTTGCCAAATTAGTTGGGCACAAAACAACGAAATTACCGTAGTGTATCATCAGTTTTTTGATAATGCTATAAAAATAGAACGTACATCTTATTTGTATGCCAATGACGAAACTTCGCTTTATGAAGATGATTTAATTACCAATAATAAAAAGGATAGAATTGAGAATGATATAAAACAAGCCGAGTTAGATAGGCAAAATGCGGGTACAAATAGGTATTCAAGTACAATAATACCTATTATAAAGTATAACAGTTTTATAAAATTTGATAGAAGTACTAATAAAATACAATATATGGAGCAAGTGGTGAGAGATAGATGGCTATTAATTACCGATGATGCCCAGCAAAAATGGAAACTTACCCAAGAAAAAAAGGTGATTGATAATATAGAATGCCTTAAAGCAACTACTACTTTTAGAGGAATGCAATGGGAAGTTTGGTATGCGCCTTCTTTACCTTATCCGTACGGACCTTGGAAACTTCATGGCTTACCTGGTTTAATAATACAAGCTAATGATGTTAACAAACGTTACAATTACAATGCTATTAAAATTGAATTTAAAAAGGATGATAAGCTAAACAAACAACTTACCGAAATAATTACCGAACCTGTTGCAGAAAAAGTGAGTCTACAGCGCTTTGTTGCTTTACGTGATGAAATTGTTACTGCGCCTTTGCAAATTGAAAGAGATGAAGGAGCTATTATTAAACGACAAGTAAAAACACGTTATGGTCAGGAACTTATTTACGAATGGGAAGAAGAAGCTAAAAAATAAAACACTATGAACAAAACACTTTTAGCACTACTTTGTTTTTGCTGCCAAATAATGTTTGCGCAAAGTATAAAAGTTAGTTATAAACAAACGTTTAATTTTGATTATACAAACATTACTCCTTTATATCTTTATGTAGATACTAAAAACAATACATCTACTTTAATTAGAGATTTTAAGAGTGAAGCTTTGCATAAAAATCAAAAAGAAGTGCCTGTTGCAGATGTTTATGCAAGTATTGACCGTAAAATTCCGTATGATTATATATTCCTTAATTTAAACAATAAATCTATTAGTATATACGAAGATTTTGCTCGTAAGGTTTATAAGGTAAGTGATGTATTTCCTGAAATAAACTGGCAATTAACCAATGAATCTAAAGAATTACAAAATGTAAAAGTACAAAAGGCTTTGGGAACTTATCGTGGAAAAACATGGGAAGTTTGGTATGCCCCATCAATCCCCTATAGTTTTGGACCATGGAAGCTTAATGGGTTACCTGGTTTAATTTTAGAAGCAAAAGATACAGAAGGTAAAATGTTTTTTCAAGCTGAAAAAATAGAATATAATCAAACATGTACCATTTGTACACCTCCAACAAAAGATGTTCATAAAGAATTATCATTAAAAGAATATCTAATGTTACAAGATGATTTTTACAATAATTTTGAAGCTGATTTACCAAGGGGAACAACTGTTACTTATGAAAAGAAAAGTTTTTTAACAACCGAAACAAAATTTGAATTTCCTATAAAGTTTCTTTGGGAAGAAACTAAAAAACAATAACTAAATAAAAACACTATGAACAAAACACTTTTAGTACTACTTTGTTTTTGTTGCCAAATGGTATTTGCGCAAACAAATGATTACAAGATTACTTACAAACAGTTTCTTTCTTATGGTGATAAATTACAAAGAGATGCTGTTTTGTATGTAAAAGAAAACCAACCAACAGTAATGCATACTTTAATGGCATCAACCGTTGTTTTAAAAGAAAAAGAACGACCTAAACTACCTGAGCCTACAAATGGTAGTACCGTTATTATAAGAAGCGGTGCAGAAAAGGGTAAACCATTTGATTATAGCGTTTTTCCTGATAATTATATGAAAGTAGATCAACAGAGTAATAAAAATGTAGCCATTGATTATATAGGTACAAAACGTGGTTTTATTGTTAAAGATGATCAGTTGAAGTATACTTGGAAAATAACATCTGAAACTAAGAAAATAAAAGATTATACATGTTACAAAGCAACTACTACTTTTAGAGGGAATAACTTTGAGGCCTGGTTTACACCCGATATTCCTATAAATGCAGGTCCTTGGAAATGGTATGGTTTGCCTGGTTTAATTGTTGAAGTGCATGATGTTGAAAAGAAAGAAATATACTTATTAGAAAAGGTTGAAAAACTAACTGAAGAAATACCTTTTCCTTCTGAAAAATTAAAAACAACAACGCTAAAAGATTTTGTTATTGAAAAAGATGATTTTTTTGGAAATCCTTTAGGTGGTACTTTAGGTAGAGATACAACTGTAACTTCTAACTATAAACGTGGGGGGTTAGAAAAAGTGTATGAATGGGAAGAAGAAACTAAAAAACAATAACTAAATAAAAACACTATGAACAAAATACTTTTAGTGCTACTATGTTTTTGCTACCAAATGGTATTTGCACAAACAAACGATTACAAAATTACTTACAAACGTTTTGAAGGTAATCGTAAAAGAGATGCTGTTTTATATGTAAAAGAAAGCCAAGCAACAGTAATGCACGATATTGTTACATCTACGGTGCCTATTAAAGTAATTAAAGATACTACTTATATTAATGAGAATGGAGCTACAGTCTGGAAATCAGGAAGTGGTTCTACAGATTACAGTAAGTTCCCTGATGAATATATAAAGGTAGATCATGCTAAAAATAAAATAGAAATGATTAGAGATATTAGAAAGAAATTCTTTTTAGTTACAGATGAATTAAATTATAAGTGGATCATAACCAATGAAACCAAGAAAATTAATGATTTTACGTGCTATAAAGCTACCACTACTTTTAGAGGCAACAATTTTGAAGCATGGTTTACACCCGATATTCCTATAAATGCTGGTCCTTGGAAATGGTATGGCTTACCTGGGTTAATTGTAGAAGCTACTGATACTGATAAAAGTGTTGTGTTTAAACTTGAAAAAGTAGAGAAGCTAATTGGAGATGTACCTTTTCCTTCAGAAAAATTAGCAAAGATTACTTTACAGGAATATTTTAAAAAGGGTAAGGAGGCGGATGATGCTTTTACGGCACAATTAAATGATCGAAATGTAAAAGTTACCAGTACTGTTATAGGAAGATTTGGTTTAGAACGCGTATACGAATGGGAAGAAGAAGCTAAAAAGTAAAAAAATAAAAAACATGCCAAAAACACTTATAACCTTATTACTATTCGTATTTGCAACCTTTTCTTTACAAGCCCAAACCGTTTGTAAAGGTACGGTTGTTAACGTAAATAAAGAACCTGTAGCCAATGCATCGGTTTTAATAAAAAATACCGACGATAACATATTACAATTTGGTTTTACCAACGCACAAGGTGCTTTCAATATTGTTACCGAAACCGAAGGCAGCTTTGTGGTTGAGGTAAATAAAATGGGGTTTAATAAACAGCAACAACCATTAAACATAACCAAAGATAAAAAAGAATATGCCTTTACGTTTACCCTAGAAGAAAGCAACGAACTGTTAGAAGATTTGGTGATAGAAATTGATAACCCCATACAACAGCGTGGTGATACTTTGGTGTACGATGCCAAAGCTTTTAGTACGGGGCGTGAAGTAGTGGTAGAGGATTTATTAAAAAACATACCAGGTATTACCGTTGAAAAAGATGGTAAAATTAAGTTTGAAGACACCGAAATTGAAAAGGTAATGGTTGATGGTGATGATTTTTTTAACCGGGGGTATAGCTTGCTTACTAAAAACATGCCCAACAAACCGTTAGATAAAGTACAGGTATTGCGTAATTACAGCAATAACAAATTGTTAAAAGGGGTAGAAGAAAGCAACAAAGTAGCTTTAAACCTAACGGTTGATGAAGCTTATAAAGACTTGTGGTTTGGCGATATTTCTGCAGGTTATGGTTTGGTAAGCGAAAACCGTTACGATGTTTCGGGCAACTTAATGAACTTTAGCAAAAAGTATAAAAACTTTTTAACCTATGGTTTAAACAATGTGGGTATGGATAGGGTTGGCTCGTTAGAAAGTATGTTTTACAACAATTACGAGGTAGAATCTATTGGTAACGGCAGTCAATTATCTACCTTAATGGGGTTAAGTGGTGGCAGCGCTGGGCAGTTAAAAGACCATAGAACCCGTATTAACAATGCCGAACATGTTTCGTTAAGTACCATTGTGCCTGTTACCAACAAACTAAAATTAAAAGTAGTTGGTTTTTTAGGTGGTGATGAAAATTATGCCTTTAACAATAATTACAGTGTTACCAATGTAGGCGAAACGTATTTTGAAAACTCCGAAAGCAATCAATATAAAAGTCATTTAAAAACAGGATATGTTAATTTGTTGGCTACTTACGATGTTTCTAAAACACAAATGCTGCAAATAAGTTCGGTTTACAATCAAGGTACTACCAATAACACCAACGATTTAACTTTTAACGGCACCAATACCTTAGAAAAGTTAGCCACAAAGAATACTTTTTTCGATCAAAAGCTTACCTATACCCACAAATGGAAAGATAAAAACGTGGTGTTGTTAAAGGGTAGATTCTTTTCAAACAAAATGCCTCAAACTTATCATATCAACGATTATTTAATGGGCGATTTATTTGCTTTTGATGCCGATGCTATGAATAATGACATTAAAAACAATAAAACGTTTGCCGGTTTAGAAGCCGATTTTAAACTAAAACAAAAAAACGATGATTTAATTGAATTTCAGGTAGGGTATACACATAACCAACAAACCATGAATACGATGTTTAGTTTGTTTAGTGATGCAGTAGCTTTTCGTCCTAATAATTTTCAAACCGATAGTTCGTTTACCTTAGGCGATTTTTATGCAAAAAGTGGTTATACGTGGAAATGGAGCACCTTTAAAGTTACAGGTCGTGCCGAAGCACATCAATTGTTTAATCAGTTTACCACTTTAAACACCAACAAAAAGCAAAATCCGTTTTATGTAAATCCTTCGGCATCTTTTACGTGGGATGTTACGCCAACTCATGTTTTTAATGGTTCGTATATGATTAACTTTAATAATACCTCGTTTGTAGATGTAAACGATACCTATTTGTTAACCTCGTCACGTTCCTTTTCAAAAGGTTTGGGCGCTTTTAAATTGACTGATTACCAAATAGCTAACTTAGGGTATAGCATTCGTCATTACTTGAGCCGTTACCGTTTCTCGTTTAATTTAAATTACAGTAAACAAAGCAATGTTTTATCCAACAGAAGTTTAATCGAGCAAAATAGTTCGCTATCTGAAAGTGTTTTTATAAAAGGAGGCAATACTTATGGGGCAAGTTTTTCTTCGAACTTTTATTTTCGCAAGTTAAAAAGTAATGTAAAGTTAGAAGGAAGTTACGCTATGTCTACCTCTTTCAACGAAGTGAACAATTCTGGTTTACGTAAAAATAATTTTAATAATCAGCGATATAATTTTGAATGGCGCAGCAATTTTAAAATACCTTTTAACTTTCATATAGGTACCGAATGGACATTTTCTGAAGTTAAAGCACCCAATTATAAAAATAATTACACCAACGGCTTTAGCTTTTTAGATGTGTTTTATAAAGTAGATGAACGCATTGATGTAAAAGCAGTAACCGAGTATTATTATTTTGGTAGTTTAGAAAAAAATCAACGCCACCATGCCTTTTTAGATGTTGAAGCTACTTACAAGTTAAAAGGTGATAAATGGACGCTAGGTTTACGTGGAAATAATTTATTAAACAAGCAAAATTTTACCACTTATTATGTTAGCGATATAGGCTACAGCAGCACAAGTTATCGTTTAATGCCTCGTTATGTTTTGTTAAGTGCTAAATATAGGTTTAGTTTGTAGGATGAAGCGTTTATGTCTATATTTCTTTAATTCAGTCAGAGATATAGGAATAAAAAAAGGTTTCCAAATGGAAACCTTTTTTATTCCTTAATCACTTTCACAGGATTTTTATCTTTATCTAAAGCTACAAAGGTAAATTCTCCATTTATTGCTTGGTAACGATTGTCGTTGTACATTTCTTCAATAAAAATTTCAACCGATACTTTTAAGCTTTTGTTTCCAACATGGGTTACTTTTCCTATCAGCTCTACAATGGTTCCAGCAGGAATTGGTTTGTTAAAATCAATTTTATCTGAAGAAACGGTAACCATAATTTGGCGTGAAAAACGAGTTGCCGTTATAAAGGCAACTTCATCCATCATGTGCATAGCGGTTCCTCCAAAAAGGGTGTCGTAATGATTGGTTGTGTTTGGAAAAACGGCTTTAAAAATACGTGTTTCCGAGTTTTTTATTCTTTCTTCTAAGGTCATTCTAACTATTTTATTGGGTAATTTGTGTGTTTATTATGCTTCGCAACTTGTACAAGTAACCAAATTGTTTACAAATTCTTTTGAAACGCTTTGACTTCTTTGATAATACAAGGTTTTTACACCTAACTTCCAAGCCTCAATTAACAAACGGTTTACTTCTTTAATGGCAAGGTTTGATGGTATGTTGATGTTTAAACTTTGCGCTTGATCAATGTATTTTTGACGAATTGACGCTTGCAAAATAATTTCGTACTGACTTAACTCTTTAAACGTTTTAAAAACGTCTTTTTCTTCTTGTGTTAATTCAGGAAGATGTTGAACGCTTCCGTGATTCAACATAATGCTTCTCCAAGTTTCTTCGGTGTCAATTTCTTTTTCTTCTAACAATTGTTTCAGGTATTTGTTTTTACGCATAAAGTTTCCTTTTGCCAAACCTGCCTTGTAATAATTACTACTAAAAGGTTCAATTCCTGGTGAAGTTTGTCCTAAAATAGCCGATGAAGATGTAGTAGGAGCAATTGCCAATAAGGTAGTATTTCTTCTTCCGTATCCTTTTAAAACTTCAGGTTCTCCGTAAATTCGAGCTAAATCTTGAGATGCTTTTTCCGATTTATCTTTTAATTCGCTAAAAATTTGATTGGTTAGCATTTTAGCCTCTAAACTTTCAAAGCCAATTTTGTTTTTCTGTAAATACGAATGCCAACCCATTACACCTAAACCTAATGCTCGGTGATTTTTTGCGAAATTATGTGCTGATGTTAGATAATAATTACCTTCGGTTTTTGCAATAAATTCAGACATTACAGCGTCTAAGAAATAAGTAGCTAATTTAACAGCTTCGGTATCTTTCCATTCGTCATACAATTCTAAATTCATCGAAGATAAACAACAAACAAAAGATTCATCTTTAGAAGATGGTAACGCAATTTCTGAACACAAATTACTTGCGTAAATCTGCATTTCTTTGTCTTTATAAACTTCAGGTTTGTTTCGGTTTACATTATCTGTAAAGAAAAGATAAGGCAAACCTTTTTGTTGACGACTTTCTAAAACTTTTGCCCAAACTTCTCTTTTTTCAACATCACCATCAATCATATCTTGCATCCAATAATCAGGAATACAAACGCCGTAAAAAAGGTTTTGAATTGGGTTTCCAATATTTTTAATCTCTAAAAATTCTTTTATATCATCGTGGTCAATATCTAAGTAAGCTGCAAATGCACCACGACGAACACCGCCTTGTGAAATGGTATCCATTGCTGTATCAAACAATTTCATAAAGCTAACAGCACCGCTACTTTTTCCGTTATCGGTTACGGCACTTCCGCGCTCTCTTAATTCGCCAAAATAACCCGAAGTTCCGCCACCAATTTTGGTTTGCATAATAACTTCGCCTAATTTGTGCGTAATTCCTTCAATGTGATCTGGAACGTAAACATTGAAACAAGAAATTGGCAATCCGCGCTCAGTTCCCATATTTGCCCAAATAGGAGACGAAAGACTCATCCAGCCTTTTTCAATCATTTCAATAAAAGCTTCGGCTAATTCTGGTTTGTACAAACGTTTTGCAGCTGCAGTTGCAACGCGTTCTATTGCTTTTTGTGTTGTTTCTCCTTTTAACAGATACCCTCTGTTTAATATTTGTTCGCTTTCTTCGTTAAGCCACCAAAGTCTTTCCATAATTCGTGTAATCTATATAATTGATTGGGAGATGTTTTTTAAAATAAATCGTTTGCTGTAATACTTTTGTCGTGTTTGGTATATTCTACTGGGCGTTTTGCAAAGAAATCATCTAAGCTGTTTGCAAAAATTTCTTCTTCAAACCAAACCATTGGCTGGTATTCTTCGTTTGAAACAAAAAACACTTTTTCCATTCCAATTTTTTCCATGCTTTCATCTAATCTAAACTTCATAAAGTTTAAAAGATTGCTTTTAGAAATGGTATCTAATTCGCCTTGTTCAAAAATCCAATCTAAAATTTCAGCTTCAATTGAAATCGATTCTTTTACAATTTCGTTGATTTCATTCACAGTTTCGGTATCAAAATAATCAGGGAATTCTTCCTTAATTTTATTGATGATGTAAATACCCGCATTTGCGTGAATTTGCTCGTCAACCGATGTCCAAGCAATAATGTTGCTCACATTTTTCATAGCTCCTTTAAAACGATTGAACGATAAAATAATGGCAAACTGACTGAACAACGAAACGTTTTCAATTAAAATAGTAAATAAGATTAATGATTTTAAGTAGTCTTTTTCGTTTTCTGATTTTGAATGTTTTAGTGCGCTTGATAAATAATCGATACGCTTTTTAATTGCAGGAATTTCGATTACTTTTTCAAAAGCGTTGTTGTATCCTAAAACTTCTAATAAACGTGAGTAAGCTTCAGAATGACGGAATTCACATTCTGCAAACGTACTTCCCAACCCATTAAATTCTGGTTTTGGAAGGTGCAAATACAAATTACCCCAAAAAGTTTTTACATTTACCTCAATCTGCGCAATAGCCAATAAACTGCGTTTTACAATTTCTTGCTCTAAAGGCGAAAGATGTGAATGGAAATCTTGAACATCGGCTGTAAAGTCAACTTCAGAATGAACCCAAAATGATTTATTAATAGCATTTGTAAATTCTAAAATTTCTGGATATTCAAAAGGTTTGTAATTGATACGTTTGGTGAAAATACTCATAACTTTATTTTTTATATGAAACAATGAAGTAAATTCTGCAGAAACGTATCCAAAATAAAGGAAAGTTTTTATAGATATTTACTTTTTGTGCGAAAGCAACATTGCTTTTTTACCAGAGGTCTGACTCATAAGTTGGCTGACTTACTTACAGTTGCGCAACAGTTCAAGGTTTACACTTGATTCTCTTTTTTGGTAAAAAATAATAGTCCAAATGTATTTTAATTATTTCACTTTTTAAAGAAAAAAGAATCATAAGTTATGAACATTTTTTGTTAATAATGATTTTTATTTTTTTGTTTGATTTTTAAAATTGTTTTACGTGTTGATTTATAATTGTTTACGATTTTTGTAAACTTTTTTGTTTTGCAAAAAATATAAAACGCTGTTTTTTAAGCTTTTAGTTTTGTTTTTCTGTAAACTTTCTTTATTTTGTAGTTATTAACGGTTGTTGATAAATTTAAATGTTATTTTTTTGTTATGTTGTATTTATTTAAAAAATCTTTGTAATTTTAGACAGTTGATTTCATTGAAAACAGGTTTTAAATAGTAGCTTGTTTTTAAAGGAATTAGCAAAAAAAGTGAAGAAAAAAATTAATAAAAAGATACTATGGAAATGGAACCAGAGGTTTTAGAAATGAAAAAGACGTATACTAATGAAGAAGCTGTAAAAGCATCAACCGAATATTTTAAAGGAGATGTTTTAGCCGCAACAGTTTTTGTTAATAAGTATGCTTTGAAAGATTCTCAAGGTAATATTTATGAGAAAACACCAGATGATATGCATCAGCGTATTGCATCAGAAATTGCTCGAATTGAAGCACGGTACAAAAATCCTATGAGTGAGCAAGAAGTTTTTGATTTAATTAAAAATTTCACCTACATCATTCCACAAGGAAGTCCAATGACAGGAATTGGTAATCCGTTTCAAATTGCATCATTATCAAACTGTTTTGTAATAGGAAACAATGGTGATAGCGATTCTTACGGTGGTATTATGAAAATTGATCAAGAGCAAGTTCAATTAATGAAACGCCGTGGTGGTGTAGGGCACGATTTGTCACACATTCGCCCAAAAGGCTCTCCTGTTAAAAACTCAGCTTTAACATCAACAGGGTTGGTTCCTTTTATGGAGCGTTTCTCTAACTCAACTCGCGAAGTTGCACAAGACGGTCGTCGTGGCGCGTTAATGTTATCGGTTTCTATTAACCATCCTGATGCTGAAGGATTTATTGATGCCAAATTAGAGCAAGGAAAAGTTACTGGGGCAAATGTATCGGTGCGTATTGATGATACTTTTATGAAAGCAGTACGTAATAATGAAACGTATTTACAGAAATATCCAATATTTTCTCAAAATCCTAAGTTTTCTAGAGAAACAAATGCATCCGATTTATGGAAAAAAATTGTTCATAACGCATGGAAATCTGCTGAACCTGGAATTTTGTTTTGGGATACTATTATTAATGAGTCATTACCAGATTGCTATGCCGATTTAGGTTATAAAACTTTATCAACAAACCCTTGTGGCGAAATTCCGTTATGTGCTTATGATTCTTGTCGTTTATTAGCAATCAATTTGTTTTCTTATGTAGTAAATCCATTTACTGCAGAGGCTTATTTTGATTTTGACTTGTTCAAAAAACACGTAGCTGTTGCACAGCGTATGATGGATGATATTATTGATTTAGAATTAGAAAAAATTGATACCATTATTCAAAAAATCGACGAAGATCCTGAAGATGCTGAAATTAAACGTATTGAACGTAATTTATGGATCGAAATCCGTAAAAAAGCTGAAGAAGGTCGTAGAACAGGTGTTGGTATTACCGCAGAAGGCGATATGTTGGCTGCCTTAGGAATTCGTTACGGATCTGAAGAAGGAAATGAGTTTTCTGTAAACATTCATAAAACATTAGCATTAGCAGCTTATCGTTCATCAGTAGAAATGGCAAAAGAGCGTGGTGCTTTTACAATTTATGATGCTAAACGTGAAGCAAATAATCCATTTGCATTGCGTATTAAAGAAAACGATCCGGAATTGTATAACGATATGCAAGAATACGGACGTAGAAATATTGCTTTGTTAACCATTGCACCAACGGGTTCAACTTCTATTTTATCGCAAACAACTTCAGGAATCGAGCCTGTGTTTATGCCGGTTTACAAACGTCGTAGAAAAGTAAATCCTAATGATAAAGATGTACGTGTTGATTTTATTGATGAAGTAGGAGATTCTTGGGAAGAATACGTTGTTTTTCATCATAAATTTAAAATGTGGATGGAAGTAAACGGAATCGATTCTTCTAAAAACTATTCGCAAGAAGAAATTAATGAGTTAATTGAAAAATCACCGTATTACAAAGCTACCTCAAACGATGTTGATTATTTAAGCAAAGTAGAAATGCAAGGTGCTATTCAAAAATGGGTCGATCATTCTATTTCGGTAACCATCAACGTACCAAACGATGTTTCAGAAGAATTGGTTGGTCAATTGTATATGAAAGCTTGGGAAGTTGGTTGTAAAGGCGTTACTGTTTATCGTGATGGATCGCGTTCTGGCGTTTTAATTTCAAACGATAAAAAAGAAGAAAAGAAAACTGAAGCTTCAGCAGAAACCGAAATTTCGTTTCCAACTAAGCGTCCGCAAGTTTTAGAAGCAGATGTGGTTCGTTTCCAAAACAACAAAGAAAAATGGATTGCTTTTATTGGTAAAATTGAGGATCAACCTTATGAAATTTTCACTGGTTTAGCCGATGATGAAGATGGAATTTTGATTCCACGTTGGGTAAACGAAGGTTTCATTATTAAAAATAAAGACGAAAAAGGAAACACACGTTACGATTTTCAATACGTAAACCAACGCGGTTACAAAACGACTATTGAAGGATTATCGTACCGTTTTGATCCTGTTTTCTGGAACTATGCTAAATTAATCTCAGGAACTTTACGTCACGGAATGAAAATTGAAAACGTTGTTGATTTAATTAACTCGTTACAATTAGATAATGAATCAATCAATACATGGAAAAACGGAGTTGCACGTGCATTAAAACGATTTGTACCTGATGGAACTGAGGCAAACGGACAAAAATGTTCTAACTGTAATTCAACCAATTTAATGTATCAAGAAGGTTGTTTAACCTGTAAAGATTGTGGTTCATCTAAATGTGGATAAAAAATAAGAAGAGAAGTTTTAAAACAACTTCTCTTTTTTATTGCATTTTTTCTTCAGTTTTAGTATTTTAACAATGTTTTTAAGTCAAAATGCAATGAAATATAAAGTGCTATTATTTTGTGTGATTTTTTTTCAAATGAAAAATCTATATGCGCAAGAAGAAAAAGCGTGGTACGACAAAGATGGCCTTTATTTTGGGCTAGGTACAGGTACGTGGTTTCCAACAAAAAGTACAAATCCTTTAAAAACATCTGTGTTTTTTAACTTTACTACTGATTTAAAAAAAAATGAAAATGCTTTTGGTTTTAGTTTTGACTTGATTTTTTTGAAGACAAAAGAACCTTTGTCGGTTCGTTATAACGAAACAATTATCAATGACAAAAAATCGTATGGTTGCGTAAATATAACATTTGATTATGGTAGAGAGTTTTATCAAACCAATCGTTTTTCTTTTGAAGCAATTACAGGAGTAGGGTATGGAGAAGTAGGTTTTTACAATCCTAATGCAGATATTGATGTAAGTAAAGGAAGTTTTTTAGTAAATCCAGGTGTAAATGTTCGTTACTTAATGGGTAATAAATATTTTTTACAATTTAGATTACAGTACAATATAGCCAATTACAACGATAGGAATAAAGTATTGGAAGATTTAAAAGGACAGTATGTAACGGCAAAAATTATATTTGGTTCGTGTATTAATTAGCTATTAAAGAGTAAAATGAGCAACCTAAAAAAAGCGGTTTTTAATTGGAGTGGAGGTAAAGATTCTGCTTTGGCACTTTATAAAGTTCTGCAAGAAAATGAGTTCGAAGTAGTTTCGTTATTAACAACTATAAACGAAGAAACATTAAAATCATCAGTACACGAAATTCCTTTAGAAATACTAGAAAATCAGGCTAAAAGCATTGGAATTCCACTTTATGTTGTGCCGTTTGATAAAGCGTTAACCAATTACGAAGATAAAATGCGCAAAGCTGTGCATCATTTTAAACAACAAAATGTAGCACATTTTATTTTTGGCGATATTTTTTTGTCTGATATTAAAACGTATCGAGAACAAAAACTAAATCCACTGGGAATTGAAGTTGTAGAACCACTTTGGAATAAAACTTCGCGCGAAGTAATGAGTGAATTTCTAAAATCGGGTATTAAATCAAAAATTATTGTAACCAATGCAGATCAATTAAACAAAACGTTTATAGGCAAAGATTTAGACGAAGAAACGGTAGAATCTTTTCCTACAGATATTGATATTTGTGGCGAAAACGGTGAATATCATACCTTGTCCTATGCGGGGGGCTTGTTTAAAAATCCGGTCGATTTTACTATTTCAAACGTAGTAAAAACTTCTTACGATATTAAGTTAGCTAATGGCGAAACCAAAACGTATAACTATTGGCAAGCGGAGCTTTGCAAAAATAATGACAACTTACATTAATATTTTAAAATATTCGTAATTAGTGATGTTTTTATATATTTACTTGTCATTCAGTATTATATGAATGTTCAGGTTTTACTATACGTTTTGAAGGCAGGAGATTTGAGAAACAAACTGTTAGATAGATTATTGTAAATATTACAACTTATAAGAAAAACAGATAGTCTAAAACTGTTAGAAATCCTTGTTTTTAGCATAAAAAATAATTCCAAAAAATATTTAGATTTCCTCTATGGCAATTGAAAGCATATTAAAAAATGAGCATTGCGAATGGTTAGATGTTGAAATGGCAACTAAAGATGACCTCGCTATGCTACATAGTCGTTATGATATTAACAATCTTCTTTTGGAAGATACTATAGACCCTAATCACTTACCAAAATATGAGGAAGTAGACGGAGTAAAATTCTTTTTGATGCGAGAAAACACCAACTTGGAGCGACAAACATTTAATACAATAAGTGATGTTAGTACCAAGTTGAGTATGTTTGTGTTTCCAAATCTCATCATTACAATCCATCGAATGAAAAGTAAAAGCATTCATGAAGTGATTGAAAAAATTAAAAAGCAACCTAAATTAAAGGAAACAATTACTCCGGATCAACTTGCTTTGAAACTTGCGTTACAAGTTATGAAAACGTATGACGATGAAAGCCTGCATCTAATGGAGGTTCTAGACAATGTAGAGAACGAAATTTTCTTAAAAAACAATAATAAAACAAACCAAATAAGACGTCTTTATAAGCTTAAGCGAATGTCTGGACTCAACACAAGAATCCTAAATATTTCCTCGGAATGGATTAACAAATTTCATGCTTTAAAATTAGAAAACGTTGAAGTGATGGACTTAATCGACAAACAAAAAGATGTTTTGGCAGATTTTGACCATCTTAATGCGCAAACAACCAACTTAATATCAATGTTTTTGGCATTATCAGATCAAAAAGCGAATCAAGTAATGAAGCTTTTAGCGATGTTTTCGGTTTATTTTCTTCCATTAACCTTTATCGCAGGAGTTTATGGGATGAATTTCGACAACATGCCTGAACTTAAATATCCATACGGTTATTATGGAACATTAGGTGTGATGGCACTTATCGTCATTGTGACTTTTATATATTTTAAAAGAAAAAAATGGTAGTTGGTTAATCATGACAGCTTTTAGATTTAAATTGTAAGTTACAGTTTCATTGTGCGTAAATAAAATAGAAGAAATCAATAACAGGCTTAAAATTAACTTGAATATTTAATAAATTTGTTGTTTTAAATAAAAAAGCTTTTTTAGCTCCTAAAATGAAAAAATTGTTGTTTGTAATTACAAACAACAATTAAAAGTTAGAGATTATTAGCATAAACATCAGTGATTTTTTTATTTGAAGCTATTTCCAACTTTCTGCTAAACTTATATTTCACTACGCTACATAAAAGGATACAGCTTCAATCTAGGCTAAAAAAAAGAGGTTGTCCGAAAAGGATAACCTCTTTTAATTTATAAGTTATTTTTTTACAAATTTAATTGTTGATTCAGAATGATCAGCAGCCTCAATCTGCAATAGATAAGTTCCTGAAGTTAAACTTGAAACATCAATTGAATTGATAGATTCGTTACTTGAATAAACTCCAACATTTCTTCCTGACAAATCAAAAACAGATAATTTAATAATATTTAGATCGTAATCAATACTTAACTGTTGACCCACTGGATTTGGATAAACTTGTAATTTACTTTTATTAAGTTCTTTAGTAGAAGTTGTTTTAGAATATTCAACTTTAAAGTTATCAAAAGATAAATCATAATCACCAGTTCCTGAATAAAGTGCATTCCATTTAAATTTTAATTGTGAATTTGATACAATCTTGTTTGCTGGCAAAGTGTATTCAATAGTTTGACAGTTAGTTTGAGGTGTAAAGTTTGTATTATCAACCGTTCCTAAACTTGTCCAATTTGTTCCGTTATCTAATGAATAAAATAAAGAAATTGTTCCAAAACTAGAACTTACAGGAGTTGATGTACCATGTATAAAAGCACGTAATTGGTAACTAACTTTTATTTCAGACGATGTTAGATTTGTGTAAGTTGGAGTTGTTAAAGAAAAATCCTGATTATTAGCATATAAATTCGAAATAACCGATTTTGTATCATTACATCCTTTATGAATATTTGAAACTTTAAAATGAGGAACTTTAAAAGTTTGAATTGTAGTTGTAGTAGTAGTCCAATTAGTTGGTAGTTGATCCAAAGCTGTCGATTCAAAATTTTCAGATTCGATAATTTGTGCATTAGATAAATTTGTTGTCAAAAAAGCAAATAATGCAATTAAAGTAGTTTTTTTCATGATTAATGTTTAAAAATTTTCGGCAATATATTAAAAATAACCATACTTGTTACACTTTTTAAAAAATAAATAAAAAACATATTGTTTAGTATATTTCAAAATTTCTTGTGTATTTCAAGTAATTTGAATATTTATACTGATAATGTTTCTATCAGTTTCTGTAAAGATTTTTAATAATTTACTTTGTATTCTTTTTTAGTTATAGTTAGTACGGCTTGTATGGTCTATGTTTTATTAGTACTCATACTTTTTTATTTAAAATAGGTCTAAATTAATATAGATAAATTATAGCTCAAAATAATTATGGTCAAACGATTGTTTTAAAGTTGTAAAAGATAATGAATCAACTATTTTTTATAGCTTAGTAGCAATATAAAGTGCTAGCAGTAAAAGGAGATGCTTTTTTATAGATGCTAGCTAATTGTTGTTTTATGAAAATTAAATGGACTCCTTTAAAAGTTATAATGGTTATATTTTCAATAGTAATACTTGTAATTTTACTTTTTATACTTGTTTTGTACCTAACAGTAAAAACCAAAACAAGCGATATTAGTAAAGAAAAACCCTTTGTAGAGTGGGTTGGAAAGCCGCTAGAGTTAAAAACAGAAACTTTTTTGGTAAAAGAGGATAAAGCAAATTATGATAATAGTAAATTTCCTTATTTATTAACGGATACTACAAGTTACAATTACGATGATTTAGTACGAAGAAACCAAATTAGAATAGATAAAAGTGAGCCTTGTGATGTTTGCGATATTACTTTTTTAGAAACTTTTCCTGCAGGAACGGTAATTACTTTTCATAAAGCAGTTATTACAATTGGCGGTGTTTCTGGTTCATCAAATCTTATTATGTATGGCACTGTAGAATATCAGAATAAAAAATACGATGTAGGATATTATTGGGGAAGACAAGATCATTCTAAAAGAGCCGATGACTCCGGTTTTGGTATGAAACGCTATTACAAATTTAGCCAGGCGCCTTGGCAAACAGTAGCGGATACAACCAGTTATCTCATTAAAGATGCACAATGGTAACCAAAATAACTACCTATTGTTTTTATAAGCATTCCAATTTTCTTTACTTATTTCATAAACAAAATTTAATTTGGGTTGTTCTTTAAAGTAAGCTACTTCTTGCTCAGCAATTTTTTCTGCTTTTAGGCGAGAGATAGCTATTTGAGAACGAACATTCTCAGCACCAACCTGAAAGTATACTTTTGAAACAAATTGAAAAATGTAATCAAGCATTATGGCTTTTACTTGTTTATTAATTCCTTTACCCCAATAGGCAACTCCGTAAAAAGTATAGCCTATAAGTATACTGTTTTCTTGATGGTTGTAATCGTAAAAACGAGTACTACCTATTACATTATTAGTACTTTTATCTACAATTTTAAAAGCACCTTTACTTTGAAAAGCGCCTTCAAAAAAGCTTTGAAAAACTTCTTTTTCCCAACGATTTTTATTTGGATGTTGTTTCCATATTTCAGGATCACGTGCTACATGATACAATGCATCAAAATCATTTTCATCCAAAGGATAAAGTATCACTTTTTCATTTTCTAATATAGTTTGTATACTGAAATTCATTTTAAATTTATTTTTTAAGTGGATGTGTTTTATCATTTCTTAGTGTAAAGATCGGCTATCAAATGGTATAAGTTGATTTATTTTGTGCTAAATATTTTTAAAATATTAATTGTTTTCATTCCAATAATAATTATCCGGGTAAATTCGTTGCCCAAAAATGGCAGTTCCAACGCGAACAATCGTTGCACCTTCTTCAATTGCAGTTTCTAAATCACCACTCATTCCCATGGAAAGTTCGTTCATTTCAACATTCGGAATATTTTGTTTGATGATTTCTTGTTGAATTGATTTTAGAATTTGGAAACATTTTCGAACTTTTTCGGTTTCCGAACTAAAAAGTCCAATGGTCATTAAACCCTTTATTTTCAATCGATCAAGTTTTTTTATTTGTTGAATCAATTCAATTGTATTTTCGGGTTTAGCGCCAAATTTACTTTCTTCGTTTGATGTATTTACCTGAATTAAAACTTCGATTGTTTTATTTTCTAAAGTTAATCTTTGTTGTAGTTTTTCGGCTAAATCTAATCGATCAACTGATTGAATACAGGATACATCGTATTTTAAAATATCTTTTATTTTGTTGGTTTGCAAATGTCCGATGAAGTGATTTATATGCGGAATATCTTTTAAATCGTCGAACTTTTCTTTTAATTCCTGAACTTTGTTTTCGGCAATTAATGTTTGATTGGCTTGTAACACTACTTTTATTTTTTCGGCTGAAACTGTTTTGGTTGCCAATAACAATTTAACTTCATTAGGATTTCGATTGCTTTTAAGACACGCTTTTTCAATTCGATCTAAAATAACATTCAAATTGTTTAAAATATCATCCTTCATTCAGATTTGTTTTATAGAATTGAGGTCGGAAATGGATTTGAACCACTGTAAAAGGTATTGCGCACCTTTGCCTAACCACTCAGCCATCCGACCTTTTAAGAAAGAAATTGTTTCAATTCGTCAGTTTTATTTTATAAAAACAACCATAAAGCAATTTCTTTTTCAACTTTATTTTTTCCACCAATGATAATAATTGTGTGCTCCGTCGTATTCAAAATCACATCTAGGATATAATTGGTTACCAATATTGTTCATTTTTTCGGTTTCTAACATCAATCCGCAAGCGCCCGTTTCTTCGCACCATTTTTTGCTTCGGTCAATCAACGCAACCGATAATCCTTTGCCTCTGTAATTGGGATGTACAAACAAGTCGCTTAATAAAAATTGCTTTTCTAATTTAGCGTAATGAAACAATTTGTAAAGTTGCACGAAACCAACCGCTTTGTTTTCCCAAAATACTAAAAATATATCAGATTCGCTATTTAAGAATCGTTCTTTCAAGAATTGCTTGCCTTTTTCTACATCCGATGCTTGTCTATAAAAAATGCGGTAAAGATTAAATAATTCGGCTGTTTCGTTTAAATCTTCTAAACTTGCTTTTCTAATTTCGTAATCCATTGTTGTTTTGATGTTTTAAATTGATATGGCAAAAGTATTTTATAAATGGACTATATTTGTAATCCAGATTTTAGTTAATTAGTAGTCCAGTATGTTTCCGTTTGAACACATTATCCAAATTGATAAAACCAGTAAAGTTTCCATTTATAAGCAAATTGCATTTTCTATAATTGATGCAATTAGAAACGGAACTTTAAAAGCAGGAACGCATTTGCCTGGAAGCCGCGAAATGGCTAAAATGGTTGATGTTCATAGAAAAACGGTTATTGCAGCTTATGATGAGTTAAATGCACAAGATTGGATTGTAATTGTTCCCAGAAAATATGTTTCGGTTTCGGATCGTATTCCACTTCTGGAGCCTAAGAAATGGAATGTTTCCAATGCTAAAACATCTTACGAAAATTCTTTTCAGCTTCCGTTCAAATCAATAAATGCTAAAAACAACCTGAATGAATCTTTAGTTTTTCCTGAAATTATTATAAACGATGGACATCCCGATGTACGATTATCACCAATTGATGAGCTTTTAAAAACGTATCGTTCATACACCTCAAAAAATCATTCCATCAAAAATGCACATATAGGAACAGATCAAGGAACTTTGCGATTAAGGGAAGAGTTGGCTGTTTTTTTGGCAGAAACAAGAGGTCTAAATATTTTGCCTCAAAACATATTAATTACCCACGGCGCACAAATGAGTATTTATCTTACTGCGCGATTGTTGTTAAGTTTGGATGCTAAAGTTATTGTGGGCAAACCCAATTATCCTATAGCAAATAATACTTTTTTAGAAGTAGGAGCTAGGCTTGTTGAAATTGCGGTTGATGAAAACGGATTGGATGTAGATGCAATTGAAGAAGTTTGTAAAAAAGAGAAAATTACGGCGGTTTATGTAATTCCGCATCATCATTATCCTACAACGGTTACATTGAGTGTGGAACGCCGAATGAAACTTTTACAGCTTTCGCAACAATATTCATTTGCAATTATTGAGGATGATTACGATTATGACTATCATTACACGTCATCACCTTATTTGCCATTGGCAAGTGCGCATCACAACGGAAATGTTATTTATATTGGCTCTTTTTCTAAGGTTTTAGATCCTTCTTTGCGAATAGGTTTTATGGTGGCACCCGAAAATTTTATTCAACAGTGTGTTGCTCTTCGAAAATTAATTGATGTGGGCGGCGATGGTTATATGCAAAACGCTTTGGCAACGTTAATAAAAAATGGTGAGCTAAAACGACATCTTAAAAAAGCCAAAAAAGTATATCATTTTCGTAGAGATTTTTTAGACGCTTTATTAAAGAATAAATTAGAAAAGTATATTGATTATGCACTTCCTTCTGGTGGAATGGCAATTTGGATACAATTAAAATCAAAATACAAAGTATTGGAATTAACGAAAGTTCCACAATTAAAAATCATGCGTATAGTAGAAGAACAAAATGCCTTCCGATTTGGATTTGCTTCTATGAATGAACAAGAATTAGAAAAATCTATTTTATTGATTGAGAAAAAGTTGCAAGCAATGTAAATTGATAAAAAACTAAAGCAATATCCTATCAAAACGAGCAAAACGATTAGTCAAATTTAATATCTTAAAATAGTGAAAAAATCAGTCTTTTTTTCGTAAATTTGCCACCTGAAAATCTATGACTTATGATGTTAGATCGTTTACAATATGTAAAACAGCGTTTTGATGAGGTTTCTGACTTAATTATTCAGCCAGACATTATTGCTGATCAAAAACGTTACGTACAATTAAACAAAGAATATAAAGACTTAAAAGCCTTGGTTGAAAAACGCGAGGAATATATTAATGTAGTAGGAAATATTGATGAAGCCAAAGAAATAATTGCCGACGGTAGTGATGCCGAAATGGTAGATATGGCTAAAATGCAATTAGATGAAGCACAAACACGTTTACCAGAATTAGAAGATGAAATTAAGTTTATGCTGATTCCTAAAGATCCGGAAGATGCTAAAAACGTAATGGTTGAAATTCGTGCTGGTACAGGTGGTGATGAAGCTTCTATTTTTGCAGGAGATTTATTTCGTATGTATACAAAATTCTGTGAAACTAAAGGTTGGAGAACTTCGGTTGTTGATATGAACGAAGGTACATCGGGTGGTTTTAAAGAGGTAATTTTTGAAGTTACTGGTGAAGATGTTTACGGTACCTTAAAGTTTGAAGCAGGTGTACACCGTGTACAACGTGTACCTCAAACCGAAACGCAAGGTCGTGTACATACATCTGCAGCAACTGTAATGGTTTTGCCTGAGGCGGAGGAGTTTGATGTACAAATTGATATGAACGATGTACGTATTGACTTTTTCTGTTCTTCTGGTCCAGGAGGTCAATCGGTAAATACAACAAAATCAGCAGTTCGTATGACACACATTCCTACAGGTTTGGTGGCGCAATGTCAAGACGAAAAATCACAACATAAAAACAAAGACAAGGCGTTAACCGTTTTACGTTCGCGTTTATATGAAATGGAATTGGCAAAGAAACAAGAAGAAGATGCTAAAAAGCGTAATTCACAGGTTTCATCAGGCGACCGTTCTGCTAAAATTCGCACATACAATTACCCGCAAGGACGTGTAACCGATCACCGTATTGGAATGGACGTTTTTGATATGGATGGTGTTATGAGTGGTAAAATTCAGAAATTTATTGATGAATTACAATTAGTTGCCAATACTGAGAAATTAAAAGAATCTGAAGTATTTTAATTTATTATATTTGTAAAAGCCTCTGAAAAAGAGGCTTTTTTTAATAAATGTGTTATATGATGCAAACGTTTCAAGCTAACAAAGGTAATTTTTGGATATACATTGTATGTTCTTTTTTATTTTTGGTATTTGTGTTAGTAATGAATTACGTAGAGTTTGAAAATTACTGGGTTATAGTTCCTGCAATACTTCCATTGATGCTTTTTGTTTGGACTTACTTTTCAACAAAATACACCGTAAAAGATCATTATTTTCATTACCAATCGGCTTTTTTAAAAGGAAAAATTGATATTAATAAAATAACCAAATTACAACCCAATAAAACCTTATGGTCAGGTGTAAAACCTGCATTAGCAACCAAAGGAATTATTATTAAGTTTGGTTATGATGAAGTATATGTTGCTCCACAAAATAATCAAGATTTAATGAATGCACTTTTACAAATTAATCCTAATATTTTAGTAGAATAAATAATGACAACACAAGAATTACACGAACAAATTCAACGTAAAAAATCATTCCTTTGCATTGGTTTAGATGTTGATTTAAATAAAATTCCTAAACATTTATTAACAACCGAAGATCCTATCTTTGAATTCAATAAAGCTATAATTGATGCAACGCACGATTTGTGTGTATCGTACAAACCTAACACCGCTTTTTACGAAGCTTATGGTATTAAAGGATGGCAATCGTTAGAAAAAACGATCAACTACATCAATAAAAAGCATCCCGAAATATTTACTATTGCCGATGCAAAGCGTGGCGATATTGGAAACACGTCATATATGTATGCAAAGGCTTTTTTCGATGATTTAGCTTTTGATTCGGTTACAGTTGCTCCTTATATGGGAAAAGATTCGGTTGAGCCTTTTTTAGCTTTTGAAAATAAACATACTATTTTATTAGCATTAACTTCAAACGAAGGTGCTTTTGATTTTCAAACCAAATCGGTTGATGGTAAAGAATTGTACAAAACGGTTTTAGAAACGTCTACAAACTGGAAAAATGCGCATAATTTAATGTATGTGGTTGGGGCTACTAAGGCAGAATATCTAACAGGTATTCGTGCAATTGTTCCTAATGCCTTTTTGTTGGTTCCTGGTGTAGGAGCACAAGGAGGTAGCTTAGAAGAAGTTTGTAAATACGGAATGAATAAACAGGTGGGATTATTAATTAATTCATCACGAGGTATTATTTATGCGTCAAACGGAGAAGACTTTGCTAAAGCTGCAAGAAACGAAGCTTTGAAATTGCAAAAAGCAATGGAAATTATTTTAGAAAAAAATTAAAAACATGATTGAAATTACCGACGATTTAGGTGCTGTACATTTTTTTGAAAATACACCAAAACGCATCATTACTTTGGTTCCTTCGTTAACCGAAACCTTGTACGAATTAGGTTTAGAAGAACAAATTATTGGTGTAACCAAGTTTTGCGTGCATCCGTATCATTTAAAATCGGTAAAAATTAATGTAGGCGGTACCAAAAATGTACATATTGAAAAAATAAAGGCGCTAAATCCAGATATAATCATTGCCAATAAAGAAGAGAATACGTTAGATGTAGTAGATAGTTTAAGAGGTATTTGCCCTGTTTTTGTTACAGATATTGTTACGGTAGAAGATACTTTAAAAACCATTAGCGATTTTGGAACGATTTTTAAGCGAACAACTGATGCTAAAAAATGGATTGAAAAAATTGATTTTGCACATAAAGATTTTCAAACATTTATGATTGATAAAGCGTGGCAAAAAGCAGCTTATTTAATTTGGCGCGAGCCTTATATGGCAGCTGGTAGCGATACGTTTATTAATGAAATGTTAAAACTAAATAAATTCGAAAATATTTACGAAAATCTAGAAGGAAGATATCCTGAAGTTGAAATTAGAAAAATGCGTATTCAAGGTGATCCTGAATTGGTTTTTTTATCATCAGAACCTTATCCTTTTAAAGAAGAACACGCTTTTGAAATTGGTAGAGCCACACATCATGCAAAAACAGTATTTGTAGATGGCGAAATGTTTTCTTGGTATGGTACCCGTTTATTTAAAGCGTTTCAATACTTTAAAGCACTTCAAAATCGTATAGCAGAATAATAAAAAAAGACTGAATTTAAATTCAGTCTTTTTTATTCATGTTCTGGCCAAACCAATTTATCGGTATTGTATCCAAAACTTTCAGCTTTTAGTAAAAACAATTGTTTTATTAAATCCGGTATTGTTTTTTCGCGTGATAAAATCCACATATAATCGGTGTTTTTTCCAAAAACAAGCGCGTATTGGTAATCACTTGTAACTTCAACCACATTATATTCATCATAAAAAGGTCCGCAGAAGGAAACTTTTAAAGCACCTGTTTTCTTTATATTTTGTTTGGCTTTTCCTTCCATAATTTCCCATTGCTCTTTTTTAACATTCCAACCCTCGTTTACAACTTTTATAGAGCCATCTCTATTTAAACCATAATGAGCTGTTGTTTTAATAAGGTTTTTCTCCCATTTAAAATCCAATCGGGCAATTTCATACCATCTACCTAAATAGCGGTTTAAATCAAACGGAGTTACAACGGTTACACCGCTTTCTTTTTTGTTTTTAGTAGCCAAATACAGTAAGGCACCTGCTCCTAAAACACCTGCTGCTAATATTGCTTTCTTTTTTCTTTGCATAGTTTTCTTTTAAAGGTACAAAAAAGTGATAAATAATAATGTTGTTTTTTTGCAAAAAGAAAGATAAGAGTTTGTTAGATACAAGACTATATCATATATGTTGTGTAACTTTGTGGAAATTTAATACAAGTGAATAAAGATTTAATTTTACGCGAAAAACTAGCTATTGAGCGTACTTATATGGCAAATCAAACTACATTATTGTCGTTTTTAAGAACATCTATGTACTTCTTTGTAGCAGGTTTATCTATTAATGAATTGTTAGATTTTGATCAAAACCATTTGGTTGCAATTGGTATGTATGTTTTTTCTGTTGTGTTGCTTATTTATGGCTTAGCTCATTTTTTAGTTCAACGCAAATGGATAACTGATCAAAAAAAACATGTTGGCGAATATAAATTAGAATACGAAAAATAAAAAATATGGGAGTTGCCGAATTATTATTAAAAAGAAAACAAGAGCTTGCAGCTAAAAATTTAGCAGATGGAATGTTGTACTTAGAAGCATTTTGCAAGAACGAAAAAGGAATTTTACACGATAGTGGTGTGGCTTATAAAATTGTAAAAGAAGGAGTAGGGGCTAAACCTACACTTACAGATACGGTTACGTGTCATTATCACGGAACCAACATTCAAGGAGGTATTTTTGATAGCTCAGTTGAGCGAGGCGTTCCAGCAACTTTTCAAATTAACAAATTAATAAAAGGTTGGCAAAACATAATGCCTTTGCTTAATGTTGGCTCTAAAGCTATTTTGGTTATTCCAGCACATTTGGCGTATGGCGAAGAACAAAAGTCAAAAGAAATTGGTCCTAATAGTACACTTATTTTTGAAGTAGAATTATTAGAAATTGTATAAAAAAGGGTCAGATTTTTATCTGACCCTTTTTGTTTTATTTTTTATCCTGCATAGCAAAAACCGATTTTAGTAAATTGGTTGATCTTGCTGAAACGTTGGTTCTAATATTTGCCTCTTCTTTTTCAATCATGGTATAAACACCTGTTAAGGCTTGTTGGGTAACATAATCAGTTAAATCTGGGTTAACATCTTTAACCATTGGCAATGCGTTGTATTTTGTTATAATATTGCTCCAAACTTTATCAGCACCCACTTTAGTAAAAGATGATTTAATAACTGGGTTGAATTTATTATACAAAGATGTTTTGGTTGATTTCATTAAATATTGCGTAGCTGCATTTTTATTGCCCATTAAAATATTAGTAGCATCGCTAATTGTCATGCTTGTAATAGCATCAACAAAAATAGGAGTCGCCTCTTTTACAGCATTACTTGCCGCTTTGTTTAACGATTTAATTCCTTCATCAGCTAAACTACCTAAACCAACATCACGCAACGTTTTTTCTACTTTTTGAAGTTCACTTGGTAATCCAATACGTACTAACGAGTTGTTATAAAAACCATCGGTTTTTGTTAAGTTAACCACTTGTTTGTCAATACCTTTTTGTAATGCTTCTTTTAAACCTGAAGCAATTTGAGTTTGCCCTAAAGTAGTGTTTTCTAAAATAGCCGGTAATGAATTGGCAACTTGTTGTAAACCAGTGCAATTTGTTAATCCTAAAGAGATTAAAGCAATAGGAACGATGAATTTTTTCATATTAATTTTGTTTTAAGAAATACTGCTGAAATAGTTTCGCAATAAATCACGGTTTATTTGTGTAGGTGTAAAAATTTCTAAAATTTGGGGTTGATCATTTTTGTTAAATAACAACTTCAATGCCAATTTTAAATCAACTTCATTGGATGCTGTTAAGTAGTTAAAATCAAACATTTTAGCTAAATACTCTGCTGTTAAATGGTGCTGTGTTTCAAAAAATGTATTAAAAGTGGTATCTTCTTTATGTCCAGGTAAAATTCTAAAAATACCTCCACCTGCATTATTTATGATAATGATTTTATAATTTTTTGGAACGTAATTATTCCAAAGTGCATTACTATCATACAAAAAACTAATATCGCCTGTTAGTAATACAGTTGGTTTTTTACTGATAACTGCGGCGCCAATTGATGTAGATGTTGATCCGTCAATGCCGCTTGTTCCTCTATTACAAAAAACATCAATACTACTATGGGTTTCAAATAATTGAGCGTATCTAATAACAGCACTGTTACTTATTTGCAATTGAATGTTTTTAGGTAAAAAATCCCAAATAATTGCAAACGACTTTAAATCTGAAAAAGGAATGTTTTGTAGATAATTATCATGTCCTTTTTTTCTGTTCATCATTATTTGATGGATGGTTTTTGAAAAAGAGCTGTTTTTTATCTGAATATTTTCCTTCATTAAATCAATAAAATAGTTTACAGAACATTCAATATGCTTGGTTAACGCATTAAAAGTGTTGTAAGCTCTTAACACATCAACATGCCAATGATTTTTAGGTGGATAATTTCTAAACATTGCTTTTACACGTTTAGAAACAATCATACCTCCAAAAGTAATCAGTAAATCGGGTTGAAAATCTTTAAAATCAGTTTCGGTAAACGTACTTATTAAGGTGTCTATATTGGATACAATATTAGGGTGATGTACGTTTGAGTTGATTTCGGTTAAAATCACCACATTGGGCAACGATGCTAAAAAATCGATGTTTTCTTGTGAAATGGTATTGGGATCTTGTGATCCAATCAAAACAATAATTTTTGTTGCCTTATTAATAATAGAAAAATCAATTGAAATTTCATTGTTAACTTCTTTTATATCAATTGTTTCTGATAAATTAGGGAGATACGTTAAAGTATCAACAGTGCCATACAACGGTTCTTCAAAAGGAATATTTATATGAACGGGGCCTAGTTTGTTTTGAGCCGTTGCAATAGCTTTAAGTATTAGTTCATCATTTGTAGTGCTAGCTTCATCTAACAAATTGGCATTGAACAAGGAATGATTTTCAAAAACATTTCGCTGACGTATGGTTTGCCCATCACCAATATCAATTTTTGAAGTTGGTCTGTCTGCAGACAAAACAATCAATGGTATTTGACTGTAAAAAGCTTCTGCAACTGCAGGATAATAGTTTAATAAAGCTGAGCCCGAAGTACAAAGCAAAGCAGTTGGTTGTTGTAATTGCTGCGCTATGCCCATGGCAAAAAAAGCAGCACAACGCTCATCAACAATACTGTAACAAGTAAAAAAAGGATCTGAAGAAAAGCCTATTGTTAAAGGCGCATTTCTTGATCCTGGTGATATAATAATATGTTTGATTCCTTTAGCTTTAAATAGTTGTAAAACACTTTGCGCTAAAGGTATTTCAGGATAATTCATTTCTTTGAAATATTTACTCAAAGATACAAACTATCCTAAAATAGTAAGGTATTGTTTTTTATTTTCCTTCAATCCAATTAATGATTTCTTGATCGGTTGGTGAAGTTTTAGGACTAATAACTTTATCTAGTTTACCTTCTTCATTTATTAAAAACTTTTGAAAGTTCCATTCTACAACAAAATCTCCTAAACCATTAAGGTTTTTAGTTAATAAATAGTTGAATAGTGGTTCAATAGTTTCTCCTTTCACTTTTACTTTCTCCATCATTGGAAAAGTAACGCCATAATTTAATTTACAAAAAGCTGCAATTTCTTCATTTGTTCCAGGGTCTTGACTCATAAAATCATTTGTAGGAAAACCTAAGATGATAAAATTTTGATCTTTATATTTTTGGTATAAAGCCTCTAATTGTTCAAATTGTGGTGTTAATCCACATTTTGAAGCAGTATTGACAATTAATACTTTTTTACCTTTTAGCTGACTCAAATCAAAGTCGTTTCCTGTAATATCCTTTACTTTAAACTGATGTATAGGGCTGATGTTTTTTTGTTGTTCCATTTGTTGTTCTTTGCTTATTTTTATTTGTGGATTTTTTACACAACTTATTGTTAAAAAAGTTGCGAGTAATAAGAATGTTTTCATATATTGCAGTTTATTAAATTTACACAATTTATTTGATATTTAAAGTTAATATTAGTTCTGTTATTAAAAAAGCGCTCCTTATATAAGGAGCGCTTTTTTTATTATTTACTTTTTATAATACTTTTTATATTTATAGAAAGCTAATGTGCCTAAAACGAAAAGCGATCCTACAGATATCCAAATGAAAGATGGAGTTACCATTTGATCTCCTTTTGCATAAGAGTGCAAGCCTGATAAGTAAAAGTTTACGCCAAAATAGGTCATTAAAATACTGTAAAAAGCTATAACCGACATTAAATTGTAAATCCATAAACCGCGTAAAGCTGGTACAAAGCGCATGTGAATTACAAAAGCATATACCATAATAGATATTAAAGCCCAAGTTTCTTTAGGATCCCATCCCCAATAACGTCCCCAACTTTCGTTGGCCCATTGGCCACCCATAAAATTTCCTATTGTAAGCATTACCAAACCAACGGTTAAAGCCATTTCGTTAATATAGGTAATTTCTTTAAGGTTTAGTTCCATTTTTGCTTTGTTATCTTTTGTAGTAAAAATCATAAATAATAAAGCTACAATTCCTAAAACCATTCCTAAAGTAAATGGACCGTAACTACCTACAATAATGGATACGTGAATCATTAACCAATACGAATCTAAAACGGCTTGCAAAGTACCAATTTGTGGATCCATCCAATTCCAATGTGCAATCATCAAAATCATACTTACTACAAAAGCGGTAGAAGCAATGGTTAAGTTTGACTTTCTACCAAAAAATAATCCAAATAACATGGTTGCCCAAGCTACAAAAATCATCGATTCGTAAGCATTAGACCATGGTGCATGCCCCGAAACATACCAACGTGCAATTAAACCTAAAGTATGTAATGCAAATAATGCAATAATTAAAACAGTAAAAAATTTTGTTATAATACGTAACGCTTTGTTATCTTTAAAAATGCGAATAATTACTAAGATAAACATAAGTGCTGACACATACATATAGTATGAGAATAGCTTTTTGAAAACATCGTACTTATTGTACAGAATTTCGGCTTTTATTTTTTGCTCACTTGGTAAAACATTTCCACCAAATTTCTTTTGAAAATTAATTAACGAGGTTAGTAATTCGTCAGAAGCTTTAAAATCTTTCGTTTCTATTGATTTTAACAATGAGGTAGTGTACATTGGTAAAATATTTTTGGTATAAACCGAGTCCATACCTTTCATACCTGATTCGTTTAATTCTAAATAAGAAACCCATTTGTTATTAGTGTGACCAGGAATTGGAAATATTTTTAAAATTTGACCACTTACTGCAGAATATAATAGATTCACTTTTTCATCGGCAGTAATAAAATCTTCTTGAAATTTATTCTTAACAGCTGCCTGATGAGCTTGGTCTAGAAATTTATCTAACTTATAGTTTCCTTTATCATCAAAGAAATCAGCTAGGGCTGCAAATTTAGCATCTGAAGGAATTCCAATTATGGAACGAATACTATCATTGCCCTTTTTTAAATTGATAATAGGTACATGATACCATAGTTGCGGAAACTGTGTAATTGATAACATTACTTGATCAGAATCCATCCCTCTAAAATGATCATCTTTACTTACTTTACGTAATAATTCTGATGAAAATGTATTGATAGGTTTCATACGGCCACCTGTATCTTGGATAATGATTGATCCAAATAAATCGGCGTGTTCTTGTGAAACCGTTGTTTTTATTAATAAAGAATCTACTTGAGCAGTTGTAGGTTTATTGTGAGAATGCTGAGCAGTTGCAGAAAACAATCCAAACAATAAGGCAATAGTTGTTAAAGCTGCTTTTTTGGTGTGTATTTTATTTAATTTCTTTCTTAAATCGTTAAAACGTGTGTTTTTAGTAAATAAAATTAACAACATAGAAATGTATAATAAAGTATAGCCAATATAGGTAATCCAAGTTCCCCAAAAATCGTGATTTACTGATAAATGGGTTCCTAATTCATCAGGATCATAAGAAGCTTGAAAGAAACGATATCCTTTGTGGTCTAAAACGTGGTTCATATAAATACGATAATCAAATGATTTATCAGGATCAATAATGGTTACTTTACTTTCAAATGATGAATAACTTTTTTCGGTTCCAGGATATTTCTCTGCAATAAAATCATTTAGCTTTACTTGAAACGGTGTAATGTAAACTTTTGATCCATAGATTAATGTGAATTCTAAAGCACCTAATTTAAACGATTGTGGAATACCCATAGCACCTTTAGAGCCACGTAAGGTAACTTCTTCTTTTTTACCTTGAGACGAAACGGTTAACACTAAAGCATCTGAAGTGTTTTTGGCTTTAAAATCTCCATTCGATTTTAATACTCTTTTTCCTTTTATTGGTCTATCCATTACAAATTGAACACCTTGTAAATCATACATAGAGCGGTAATTTAAAGGTGCGGGAGTATTTGCTGTAACATCACCCGTTGCTTGAGTGGCCATAATACGGTAACTTCCTGTAAAAGGAGTGTTTATTTGCATTTCGCCTTGCTCATTTGTGTAAAAGTTTACAGCGCCTTCTGTTGGTTTGTTATAAGAATATAAAATATTGTGAATACTTTCAACTGTACCTTCTTCTATAAAATGTTCATGACGTTCACCATGACTAGATTCTACTAATTTTAGAAAACTTTTACCATTTGGATTTTCCTCAATTATTTCTTCGGCACCCATTATAAATTCTTTAAACTCAACCTCAAAAGGTATTTTGTTAAAGTCTTTTTTAATGCTGAAATGGTTAGATGCAAAATTACTAATGAAGTTATCTTGATCTAAAGCACCTGAAAATAAATGCGGATTTTCAAAAGTTCTTCTTTTCATTTCGCCATCCATTTCGCCATCAACCATTACCGTTAAGAAAGTGCGATCAGAAAAAAACTGATTGGTAGTTTCTTTTTCTCTAATAGGCATCATGCCTTCAAAACTAATATATCGAGTTACAAACGCTCCCACTAAAATTAAAATAAACGATAGGTGAAGTAATAAGGTGTCTAGCTTTTTCCAACTCCATAAATTGTAACGTTTGATGTTTCCTATAAAGTTGAAAACAAAAATTAACATAATAGCTTCAAACCATTTGGTGTTGTACACTAAAATTCGGGCAGTATCGGTGTTGTATTCATTTTCAATAAAAGTTGCAATACCCATAACGGCTGCAAAAACAATGAATAGAACAGCCATTAACCTTGTAGATGACAAAAAAGAGATAATTTTGTTCATAGTAAATAGTTGTAGTGAATCTTGAAATTTCACAAAAGTACTCAAATTAAATAGGTAGGAGTTTATTTTAACTTAATTTAAACAAATAAAAAGGAGTAGCATTTTACGATAAAAAAACTACATTTGTAGCTATTAAAAAATATATAAAATAAGTTATTATGCCTCATATTTCACGAAAAGGTTTGCAAATGCCTGAGTCTCCAATTCGTAAGTTGGTTCCTTTTGCCGAAGTAGCAAAGAAAAAGGGAAATAAAGTATATCATTTAAATATTGGGCAACCAGATATTAAAACACCTCAAGTTGCTTTAGATGCTGTAAAAAATGCTGATATTACTGTTTTAGAGTACAGTCATTCTGCAGGATTTGATTCTTATCGTGAAAAATTAGCAGCTTATTATCAAAAACAAGGTTTACCAATTAATAAGGAAGATATCATTATTACCACTGGTGGATCTGAGGCATTGATTTTTGCTATGGGGTCTACAATGGACGAAGGTGATGAAATTATTATTCCGGAGCCATTCTACGCAAATTACAATGGATTTTCAACTCAAAACGGTGTAAAAGTTGTTCCTGTAATTTCGGGTATTGAAACGGGTTTTGCTTTACCAGCAATTGCCGATTTTGAAAAATTAATCACTCCAAAAACAAAAGCCATTTTAATTTGTAACCCAGGTAATCCAACAGGATATTTATACAGTCAGGAAGAAATTAAACAATTGGCTGCATTGGTTAAGAAACACGATTTGTTTTTAATTGCTGATGAAGTTTACCGTGAATTTGTTTACGATGGATTCCAACATTTTTCGGTAATGAATGAAGAAAGCATTGCACAAAATGCTATTATGATTGATTCGGTTTCAAAACGTTTCAGTATGTGTGGTGCGCGTATTGGTTGTATAGTGTCAAAAAACAAGGAGTTAATGGCAACTGCAATGAAGTTTGCTCAAGCACGTTTATCGCCTCCAACTTATGCTCAAATTGCTTCTGAGGCAGCTTTAGATACACCACAATCTTACTTTGATGATGTTATTACAGAGTACAAAGATCGTAGAGAAACGTTGGTAAATGCTTTAAATGCAATTGATGGTGTACAAGTGTCTATGCCTAAAGGTGCTTTTTATTGTATTGCTAAATTACCAGTTGCAAACGCGGAAGATTTTGCAAAATGGTTGTTAGAATCATATGATTTAAATGGCGAAACAGTAATGGTAGCTCCGGCTGCAGGATTTTATTCTACACCAGGCGTTGGCTTAGACGAAGTTAGATTAGCTTACGTTTTAAAGAAAGAAGATTTAATTAAATCTGCTGAAATTATTAAAGAAGCTTTAAAAGTTTATAACAAGTAATATATTAAAAACCGACAGCCAAAGACTGTCGGTTTTTTTATTCATCCTTTTTAATAATATAGGTATAAACCCAAGTTAAAGTAAAAGTAGGTATAAAGTCTAAACCAGGTAAAGCTTCCTCAACAAAAGCAATAATACCACCAACTTTACCAATACTTCCTTTATACATTGATTTTAATAATAATGCTGCAATAGGAGCCCAGATAACATCTGAAAATTCTCCTAAAACAGGTATTGCAAAAGAAAATGTTCCAATTACATCAAACAAAATCCCTAAAGCCAAAAGGCGGTATTTATTTTTGTCTGTAACTTTTTCATTTTGTTGTACAATTACTTCGTTCATCTTTAATTAATTAATATTGTGTTTACTATAAAACAAACCACATGCCAAATTTTATTAAAAGTAGCATAAAATAAATTCTTTTAAAAAAACAGGTATTTATATTTTTTAAGTAAAAGATTAAGTAATTTCGTTAACAAATTTAAAGACATGATTAAAGCTAAACATTTAAGTAAGCAATTTGGTGATTTAACGGTTTTAAATGATGTATCATTACAAATAAAAAAAGGCGAAATAGTTGCTATAGTTGGTGCTTCGGGTGCTGGTAAAACTACTTTACTACAAATTTTAGGAACACTTGATACACCTCTTAAAAATGCTACAGCTGAATTGTTAATTGATGAAACGGATGTTTTAAAGTTGAAAGATAAAGAACTAGCTGTTTTTAGAAATAAAAAGTTAGGTTTTATATTTCAATTTCATCAATTACTGCCTGAGTTTTCTGCTCTAGAAAATGTTTGCATTCCAGCCTATATTGCAAATAGAAATAAAAGCGAAGCTGAAAAGGAAGCCAAAGAACTACTTGCTTATTTAGGTTTAAGTCATAGAATTAATCATTTTCCGTCAGAAATGTCAGGTGGAGAACAACAACGTGTGGCAGTGGCCAGAGCCTTAATAAATAAACCTGCTGTCATTTTTGCCGATGAACCGTCTGGAAATTTAGATACACAATCGGCAGAAAATCTGCACGATTTATTTTTTCAATTGCGTGATAAATTTGGGCAAACATTTGTAATTGTAACTCATAATGAAGAATTGGCTAATTTAGCCGACAGAAAGTTGGTTATGAGTGATGGTAAATTTTTATAATTTTTAAACAAAGAAATAGTGATTAAACAGTTTATTAATGAAATTATTACTTCAAACGAAGTGTTTGTGGTAGAACATAAAGGCGAAGTAGCTGTTTCGCAATCGGTTTTGTTTAAAAATGATGATGCTTCTCCTGTAAACGTAATTTGTTTCTGGTCTAGTAAAGAAATGGCTAAAAATTGTTGTATTGAAGATTGGAAAATGTACAAGCCTCAATCAATTTGTTTGGCTACTTTTTTAGAAGATTATCTGGTGCAAGTTTACAATGAAAGTTACATTGCAGGACTTAACTTTAATGAAAGTATGGAAGGAGTAGAGGCAGACCCTCTTGATGTTATTTTAGAGATAATTACAGTTTTAAAAAAGGACAAAATTTCTATAGAGTTAGAGTATTTTAAAGATATAAACGATTTAGAAAACCAGCTAAGAAAACTTTTGTAAATAATTAAATTATAATTGCTGAAATTTTATAGAAACATTATTTTAGCACAAATACAATTTTATGAAAAAACTTACTTTATTTGCTTTTGTTTTGTCGGGATTTATTTCTCAAGCACAACGCAATTTTACTATAGAAGAAGCAACATTAACAGCTCAAAAAGGTTTTGGTACACAATCGGTTTACAGTGCTCAGTGGCAAACTAATACTGATGTTACTTATATTGAAGCTCCTTATCAATCATTAACCGCTAAAAATATTGATGGAAAAGTAACTACTAATTTTGTTACGGCTGCCGATCTTCAAAAAGCATTATCAAAAGCATTAAATAAAGAAGTTAAGTTAGGCACAATTCCTTTTAATTATCATTGGGAAAACAATAATGAATTGTCTTTTACATATAGTGGCGATGCTAAGTATTATGTTGTGTACAATATAAGCAGCAAAGAAATTGTAAAGACAATAAAGTTTGATGAAAAAGCAGCGGAAGAAGTTATTGCACCTAATAAAAATTTTATTGTTTGGTTAAATAAAAACAATATTTCGTTAAGTTTTACTAATGGCGAAACAATTGTTGTAACAAATGATCCAGAACATATTGTAAATGGAAATAGTTATACACACAGACAAGAATTTGGTATTGATAGAGGAATTTGGATAAGTCCAGATAGTAAGAAAGTCCTTTTCTATAAAAAGAATGAAACAATGGTTGCTGATTATCCGTTGACTGATTTTGGAGCACGAATTGCCGAAAATAAGCCCATAAAATATCCTATGGCAGGTATGAAATCAGAAGAAGTGAGTTTGTACATCTACAATGTTGAAACCAAACAAAGGACTAAGTTAAATATCGATGGCGATAAAGAGCAGTATTTAACCATTCCAACATGGGCTCCTACAAGTGATTTTGTTTACGTAGGCGTTCTGAATAGAGGACAAGACGATTTAAAATTACAACGTTACAATACTGCTGGTTCTTTAGACAAACAATTGTTTCAAGAAAAAAGCAAAACATACGTAGAGCCAACAACTCCTTTAAAGTTTATTAACGATAAAGAGTTTTTATATGTAAGTGATAAAGATGGTTACCGTCAAATGTACAGATACAACACAAATGGTAAGCAATTAAATAGTTACGTGTATAAGGATGTGGTTTTTAAAGAATTTTCAAATATTACATCTAAAGAAATTTACTATTTAGGAACAGCTAATAAAGGTATGGATAAGTTGTTGTATAAAGCTGATATTAAATCGGGTAAAACAACGCCTGTAACCAAAACTTCTGCAACTTATACGGTTGAAATGAATCCTGCTAACACTTGGTTTTATTCTCAATACACTAATTTTTCAACACCAAATAGCATATCGTTACAAGAAGTTAATGGTAAAAAAAGTGTCGAAATTATAAATGCAACAAACCCTTTTGAAGGTAAAATTACCATGCCAAAAGTAGAAATGGTTACCGTAAAATCTGCTGATGGAAAAACGGATTTAAATGGACGCTTAATTTATCCTGCAAATTTCAATGAAAATCAAAAATACCCAGTAATGGTGTATGTTTACGGTGGTCCTCATGCGCAATTAGTTATGAATCGTTTAGGCGGTGGTGCTGGTGGTTTTGATTATTACATGGCGCAGCAAGGTTTTGTGGTATTTACGTTAGATAACCGTGGAAGCGAAAACCGAGGAAAGAATTTTGAACACGTAATTCACAGAAATTTGGGTCAGAATGAAATGGCCGATCAAATGAAAGGAGTTGAGTTTTTAAAGTCGAAGAAATTTGTTGATGCTGATAAAATTGGCGTTTACGGATGGTCTTTCGGTGGATTTATGACAACTAGTTTAATGTTGAATTATCCTGATGTGTTTAAAGTTGGAGTAGCAGGTGGTCCGGTTATCGATTGGAAATGGTACGAAGTAATGTACGGTGAACGTTATATGGATACACCTAGTGAGAATCCTGAAGGATATGAAAAAACATCTACCTTAAATAAAGTGGATAAATTAAAAGGAAGGTTGTTAATGATTCATGGTGCGCAAGATCCTGTTGTAGTGCAACAACACAGTATGGAATTCATAGAAGCATGTATTAAAGCGGGTAAACAAGTCGATTATTTCTTGTATCCAACGCATGAACATAATGTTTCAGGAAAAGATCGTGTGCATTTGAATGCAAAAATCGCTGATTATTTTATGACGCACTTAAAAAAATAAATCAAAATGCATCTGTAAAGATGCATTTTTAGTTTTTGTAAAAATGAAAGAAATTTATCATTTCAAAGTAAAATCGTTACAAGGAGTAGAAATCGATTTTGCATCCTTTAAAAATAAAACACTTTTAATTGTTAATACAGCCAGTAAATGTGGGTTTACACCTCAATATAAAGGCTTAGAAGCATTGTATCAAAAATACAAGGACAAAGGGTTGGTTGTTTTGGCATTTCCGTGTAATCAGTTTAATAATCAAGAGCCTGGCAATGCAACAAGTATTCAAAATAATTGTTTAATTAATTACGGAGTTAGCTTTCCTGTGTTTGAAAAAGTATTGGTTAATGGAAAAAATGCGCATCCTTTATTTAAGTTTTTAAAAGCAGAACTTCCTGGTTTTATAACAAATGGCATAAAATGGAACTTTACTAAATTTCTTATAGATAAAAATGGAAATCCTATAAAACGATTTTCAACTTTTGATACTCCGGATAAAATTGAAAGTTTTCTGTTAAAAAAGCAGGTTTTAGAATAATTAATAAATAAAAGGATATATTTGTGTACACTTACAAGAAAACTAGAATTCAAGAACCAACATTTAAAAAATAACTAAAATTTAAAAATGAATAGTTGATTTTAAAGTTATGTTAGTATTATATCCAGGCGAGCAATTTAAAGAATTAGTATTAGAGGATAAGAAAAAATTGCGTTACGCTGTTTCAAATTATGGCAGATTAATAAGTTTTACCAACGAAATTAAAGAGGGTAATTTATTAAAGCCTAATGTTACCAATAAATTAAAGATTTTTAGGTATAAAGTACTTAAACCAGAAGGCGGATATGCGCATAAGCACATCATGTTGTCGCGTGCTATTGCTGATTTTTTTGTAAATAAACCTTCAGATTTACACAATTTTGTTATTCATTTAGATTTTGATAATTTAAACGATCATTATACTAATTTAAAGTGGGTAACAGAAGAGGAGAAATACGCACATCAACGAATTAATCCTAACGTAAAAGTGGGACATGAAAAAAGTATTGAAAAGAAACGATTGGCGCAAAAGGGAATGAAGTTAGATACCACACAAGTTATGCGTATAAAACGTATGATTCACGATCCTAACAGAAAAACACGCATGCGTATAATAGCCAAACAATTTGGTATTAGTGAAATGCAATTATACAGAATTAAAACAGGTGAAAATTGGGCAAATGTACCTATACCTAGTTTTAAAAATACCGATGATAAAGATAAGCAGTAGTAAATACTGCTTATTTTATTTTTGATTTTAAATCAACAACCAATTTATAAATTTCGGCTTCATTACTATCTTCGTTATCAACATCTTCACATAAAGCAAACGTTACTTGTTTGTTGTTGTGTTCTACAATCGTCATGCCTTCAAATTTATTATGATCGCTTATTTTTTCAGTAAAAAGTAGCTTCATTTTTTTTAAATCAATAGCGCCAAATAAACTGCCTTTTACGGTGCCATCGTTATAAGTTGATGTACTGTCTTCGGCCGTAGCAATAAAGAAAAGGGTATTGTTTAAAACAGTTGCAGCCGAAAAACCAGAAGAAACATTGTCAATTTTTGGTAAATTAAATTCGTAAAAAAACAAATTATACTCATCAGTTAAGTTTTTTCCTTGAACTACATAAATATAATTAGCGTTTTTAGATCCGTTTCCTCTGTTTAAAAAATACCAATCATTGTTATAGGTTGTAACAGCTTCAATATTAAAATCATCATTGCCTAATTCAGAAAAGCTTTTCATTTCATCATACAAACTTTTTAAATCAATTTTTGTAGATTGAGAAGTTGTTTTGTTATACGCAAAAGCTGTATTTCTGTTTTCTTTAGAGCCCGATCCAAAAGCATACCATTCATTATTAAAAATAGTAAATGCTTCTAAATCTAGTTTTTCAGCTTTAGGAAGCTTGTCTTTTATTTCGTTGTTATCCAAACTATATTTAGCTAAAGAGTCGTTGTTAATAAAATAATGATACAAAGCATTGCTGTTATCAGAAACTAAGATTAATTCATTATTTTGAAATGCTAAGCCAGATGCCGCTGTAATGCCAACTATTTTTAACCACGATGTAATTAAATATTTTTTCATTGCTATTAATTTTATAACTAATTTAGAGAAAAAGAATCATATGAAACGAAAATATTTTGAAGTACCTACAGAATTACAACTAAGCGAAATTTCTACAAAGTACAACAGTGGTTTAGATCCTATAACAGTAAAAAAAGAATTAAAAAAGATTAGAGAAAAGATCAGTGAGCTTCAGGATATGATGTATGCTCATGATAAATATTCTGTGTTAATTTGCTTACAAGGAATGGATACTGCTGGAAAAGACAGTATGATTAGAGAGGTTTTTAAAGGATTTAATCCGCGCGGAGTAACTGTTGAAAGCTTTAAAACGCCATCTTACAAAGAGTTACAACATGATTATATGTGGCGACATTATACTAAATTACCCGAAAAAGGCAAGTTTACAATTTTTAATAGAACTCAGTACGAAAATGTTTTGGTAACACGCGTACATCCTGAATATTTAGAAAATGAACGGATTCCGGATCTTAATATTGAGAGTTTAACGGATGATTTTTGGAACAACCGTATGAAGCGTATGGTGCAAATTGAAAAACATTGGGCAGAGAATGGCGTTATTATTTTAAAATTCTTTTTGCATTTAGGAAAAGAAGAACAAAAGAATCGACTTTTAAAGCGAATTGAAAAGCCGCAACATCAATGGAAATTTTCTCCAGGCGATTTAAAAGAACGTAGTCTATGGGATACCTATCAGTTTTGTTACGAAGAGGTTTTAAAAAACAGTAATCATTCTAAAGGAAAGTGGTACATTATTCCAAGCGATGATAAGGATGTAAGTAGATTAATTGTTGCTAAAATTATTTACGAGACACTTAAAAAATATACAGACATTAAGTATCCACAACCAGAAGAAGAAATTTTAACTCATATAGCACAATATAAAGAGCAGCTAAAAAAAGAGTAGAGTATAGGAAATAATAATGTTTTTAGTAGTAAAATAAGGTGTTTTAGAATGAAACAATTAATTTTGCAACTCATTAAAAAAGACATGATAAAAACAATTTTAGTAACTGCTTTTTTAGCAATTACTTACACAACAAGTGCTCAAAATAGCACAAACAGCCTTTCAGGATATTATAAAGTAACAAAAAAAGATGCTTTGTATACAAGTATTCATTTAGATGGTAACGGGCATGCTTTAATTAGCGATAGTTTTCAAGCCGAGTATTTTCAGAAAGATGATCTTTTGTATGTTTTTCCTGATAAAAGCGTGTTTATTTTTAAAATTGATAAAAATCAATTAAAAGGCATCAGCAATTGGGTTGCTAAATCAACTTACAAAAAAACAGTGGTGCCATTAAATGATGATTATGAGAGAAATTTCAATACCTATGTTGTAAATCCTAATCTGTTATATGAGTTTTATATGCTTAATTTTGAAGAAGGAACAGATGAAATGAAATTGGATGTTCTTAATGATCCTGAAGCATACAATGAGCAATTAGAAAAATTATGCGCCAAAGGATTAACATCTGCATGTGGAGCTTTGTTTGGAATGAAATATATGGAAGCAGCTGGTGGATTAAGTGAAATTTTAAGTGATAATGCCACAACTATTAAAGAAGATAAACAATTGGAAAAATTAGCTCAACAAATGATTGATGCTGAAGATTTCAGAGGATATTCTCTATTAGGATCTTATTATTATGCTTTAGGAAATATTTCAAAAGCCAAAAAAATTTACACTGAAGGAGCTGAAAAAGGAGACGAACAATCTGCTCTTGTTTTGTTTTCTTTAGAGCTAGAAGAAGATGTTGAAACAACAGAATCTGAATTTGTAGAATAAAAAAACCTTCCAATTTTGGAAGGTTTTTTGTTTTATTATATCTATTAATTAAGACAATGCTTCTTTTACGCGATCTGAAGCCTCTTGGAATTCAATAGCTGATAAAATTGGCATACCTGATTCATCAATAATTTGTTTTGCTAAATCGGCATTTGTTCCTTGTAAACGTACAATAATTGGCACTTTAATATCGTCTCCCATGTTTTTGTAAGCATCTACAACACCTTGTGCAACACGGTCACAACGTACAATTCCACCAAAAATGTTGATTAAAATTGCTTTTACGTTAGGATCTTTTAAAATAATACGGAATGCAATTTCTACACGTTTAGCATCAGCTGTACCACCAACATCTAAGAAGTTTGCAGGTTCAAAACCAGCATACTTAATTAAATCCATAGTAGCCATTGCTAAACCAGCACCGTTAACCATACAACCAACAGTACCATCTAAATCTACATAATTTAAACCAGCTGCTTTTGCTTCAACTTCAATTGGTCTTTCTTCTGTAGTATCACGCATTTCAGCGTAATCTGCATGACGGTATAATGCGTTGTCATCTAAAGTTACTTTAGCATCAACAGCAATAATTTTATCGTCAGATGTTTTTAAAACTGGGTTAATTTCAAACATGGAAGCATCACAACCAACATAAGCGTTGTACAATGCAGCTACAAATTTTACCATTTCTTTAAAAGCAGCTCCTGATAAACCTAAGTTAAAAGCTATTTTACGTGCTTGGAAACCTTGTAAACCAACTGTAGGATCAATTTCTTCTGTGAAAATTAAATGAGGTGTTTTTTCTGCCACTTCTTCAATATCCATACCCCCTTCAGTAGAATACATAATCATGTTTCTACCTGTAGCTCTGTTTAATAAAACAGACATATAGAATTCTGAAGTTTCGCTATCACCAGGATAATAAACATCTTCAGCAATTAATACTTTGTTTACTCTTTTACCTGTTGGAGGTGTTTGAGGCGTAATTAAATCCATACCAATAATTTGACCAGCAATTTCTTTTACTTGATCTAAATTCTTAGCTAATTTAACACCACCACCTTTACCACGGCCACCTGCGTGAATTTGAGCTTTGATAACATGCCATCCTGTGCCTGTTTCTTCCGTTAACTGTTTTGCAGCTTCTACAGCTTCTTCTGCAGTATTAGCAACATGTCCACGTTGAATGCGTACACCGTAGCTAGAAAGTATCTGTTTACCTTGATATTCGTGTAAATTCATTATTTATATGCTTTTTTAGAAACACAAAAATATAAAACTTGTTTTACATTGCCTAAAAAAAACGGTATTAAATGTTGTTTTGAAGAAACAATTGACTTAAAATGGATTCTTTTTTTAAGATGTAATAATTAATTTACTATTTATTGTGTTTTTGTTAATATTTAAATTTAAACTATTAAGTCGTCTTTTTCTTGATTGTCTGTATTAGAAGCTTCTATTTTTTCGGCTTCTTCATTTGATTTTTTGAAACCAATTTTATTGATAGGTGCTTTTTTGGCTTGATAAAACTCTAAATCCGATTCTAATTCTAATATTCTATGAGGAAAATCCTGACCAACATTTTGTTTTGCTTCAACAATAAAAATGGCACATCTTTTTAGATAATCCGATGTTAGTTTTGCCTTTGCTTCATTAAAAGCAGCAAAAAGAATTTTTTCGGTAAGCTCAATGTTTTTCTTTTCGTCTTTTCTATACAAAGCGTACAATCTTTTCTTCAATGATTGTGTAAAATCAATAATCATTGTATTTGAAAACAATTTCATTTGTTCTGAAATTGGTTCCCAAAAAGATTTATTAAGTGCATTATTTTTCTTTAGAATAGCTAACAATGGAGAACTATCAATTAAATCTTTGGTTAAATGATACAATATTAATTGGGTGCGTTCATCAAAATTAGGAGGGAAGATTGGAATTTGCATATCAAATCTACCTGGTGCTAAAACCTCATCATTAAACAAATTTAAAATTTCAGCAGAACCAACTATTAGTAATTCTTGGTGAACATCTTTTTGTGTATGACGTAAAATAGTATTGATTAATTCTAAATTTTCTGGTAAAAATTTTTGATCGTTTGTACTACTTAATAATTCATCTAAAGCATCAATAAACAACATGGTTTTAGGATGTTGCATTTTTGTTGATAAAAAGTGTGAAAATGAATTCTTAGTTGTTTTTAAATTACCCGCCAAATAATCTTTAAAAACGTGCACAAATTCATAACCAATCATTTGCGCCATTTTTCTAGCCCAAAATATTTTTCCACTACCTGGAGGTCCGTATAAAACAATGCCTGCAGGTTTTGATATGCCCCAAGTTTGTAATTGATCTTTATTTAAAAAAGGATCTAACATATCATTAAGGTAGAAAAACAAATCTACATAACCAACCAAACTTTTATTTGCATAGGTTTCTAGTTCAGGAAATGCCTCATCTATAAAAGGATATTCACCACCAATATATAAGTGTATTAAATAACTTGACAAGCTGGTTTTAATGTTTTTAGCAGCTTCTTCTGGAATGCCATTTGAAACAAAAAATTTTAAAACATCTTCTTCTTTTACATTAATAGTTTGCGCAATTTCTGCTAAGGTTTTTTCTTTTGCATGATCTTCTGCATATTTTTTAAGAAAATCTACATTTTTAAGTGCAAATTGTTGAAAAACTTCTGTAACATTAAATTGTTCATCCATGCTAAATCCTATATCGATGTTAAAATCGTAAATAAAATTTTGCAAACTTTCTAATGATATTCCTAGTTGGTTGGCTAATTCTTTTAATTTCATTTGCTATTTTTTATGTTTTGAAGAATATCATCCATTACTGTGATGATATCTTCTTTTGTTTGTGTATTGGTATCTATATAAGTACTGTGGTTACCATATGGAGCATAAACTTGTGGTTGTGTAACCGAAAACAAGCCAACAGTAGGGGTTTTAGAAGCACTGCTTAAATGCATCATACCAGAATCGGCAGCAACAATAAGCTCGCAATTTGCCATTAAAGCAGCAATTTCTCTAATTTCTTTGCTATAATAAGTTGGTAATTTACGCTCTAATTGCGATATATCTTCTACTGGTAAAATCTCTATTAAATGATATTCGTCTTTGTATTTTGGATAAAATTTTTCGTAAAATTCTGTCCACCAATCTACAGAATAACATTTAGTACCCGTTGCAAATGTAAAAAATGCAATTGTTTTCTTTGTTTGATTTTTAGTGATCTGTTCTAAATCATTTTTTCCTTTTTCAATTTCTTGTTCCGATAATTTTATATCTAACACAGGCGCATATCCTTGTAATGGTTTTTGATGTAAAACTTCTAAAAATCTTCTAAAGTTGTAAACAGGATACTTGGCAATGTGTTTTATATCTGGGTATTTATTTTGTAATTCTTCAAAATCATCGCCATAAAACTTAAAATTTGCTGATGGAATTAAAGTTGATATTCTTCCAGAAGATGAATTTTTTTCTACATTAATTACTAAATCATAACGCGTTTTCTTTAAGGAAAACCATACTTTTAAATATTCTGAAAACTCCTTTAATGGTTTTTTAGGCAGCTCAATAATTTGATTAACTTGTGGATAATTTTGAAAAATAATAGGCGTTATTTTACCTTTTACAAATAAATCAATTGTACAGTTAGGAAAAGTATTAGCAATTTCTTGAACCAAAGGTGTTATTAACAGCATGTTGCCTAAACGATGATTAGGACGACTGATTAATACCCGATTTACTTGAAATTGATTGGCTTTTTTTTGCATTTCGCTAATTGATTTTTTTCCCACATTATGGGTTAACGAATGCATTACTTTTCTGCGTATGATATTGGCTTTAGATTTTAAGCTCATTTTTATAAATTAAAGTACAAAAATAACATTATGCTGTAATTAAGCTGTTTTTTATTGTTTGTTTTTTGGATTAAATTCGTTTTCTCTATGTGTAGCGTACAAATAAATATTGGTCATAAAAAACCATATAAATCCAAATAAAAACCATTTAAGTACTTCTGTAGTGCGTACAATAGTTTTATTATAATCTTGCAGTAATTTCAAAACTTGTTCGTCTGCTTTAATATCATTTACTGTTTCAGGATATCCAAAAGTAGCTAATGTTGGTGTAGATGGTACACAAAGCCATAATACAATAGAATAAATTCCAAAAAGAATTAAGGATAGTTTCATTTTTTCAAAAGCATCTACATTTTTGCTTCTAAATTTTAAAAAGTAAGCAATAAGGTACATAGCAAATAATAAAGCAACTACATATATAACGGGAATTTGTGTAATCATTTTTTTGTTTTTTATAAATGTAAGGTTTTGTTTAGTTATTTGTAAGTGAATTTTGTACTTTTTAAAAAGTTATATATTAATGAGTAAGTTGATTATTTAAATACAAAACGTATCTTAATAGAATAATGAGAGTTTATTTATTTTAGTGGTTTCTATATCTAATACTGCGTACACGTTGTTTTTAGTTTGCTGTTTTAAAAGAATACAGCTTGTTTATTTAAGTGCTAAAGTACAAAAAATGTTAAAGGTATTTAAATGTGTTTTGTAAAAGTACAGCGTATATTTATTTCTTATTTGTCATTAAAGTGTTCCAATCAAATTCATCTTTTAATTCTGTGTTTTTTATTGATAAATCTAAAAGCATTTTTTCAAAAGTTTTTTTGTCTAGCCAAACTCCATTTATAAAAACACCAACAATTTTTCTTGTGTTATTAATATTAATCAGTGGATTTTCGTCTAACAAAACTAAATCAGCAAGTTTGTTTTCTTCAATAGTTCCTACTTCTTTATCTATTCCTAACCATAGTGCATTTAAACGAGTTGCAGAATCTAAAGCTTCTTCTGTTGATAAACCTGCCTGAACTAATAGTTCTAATTCATCATGCAAAGAAAATCCAGGTACAACTCCTGATACACCTGCATCAGTACCAACCAAAATAGGAACATTTACTTCTTTAAACGCTTTAACCAGTAACATTTGAAATTCTAAGAACTGTTTAAAATAAGTAATTCGTTCTGGGGTTGATTTTTTATAATAGCTATTTGCGGTTAGCCATTTACTTTGTAATAAAGGATGCACAAACTGAGTACTTGTTGATGTTTCTAAACGTGTGAGTGAGCTGGTTTGACTTGCAATCCAATCCATGGCAGTTAGTGTTGGCGAAACCCATGTATCATTTTCTTTTGCAATTTTCGCAAAATTTAAAGCTTCTTGATAATCAAATTTTCTTGCACTTTTAGAAAACTCCTCAGCATGAGCTACCAAATTAAAATGAGGAATAAATGCTTTTTCTATATCATTTTGAAAAACGTTTGGAATATGACCAACTGTTTTCATACCCTGTTTGTTGGCTTCTTCAATAATCGCTTTATAAGTTTCAACGTTTAAACCAGAATATAGTTTTATAAATTCATAACCATCATCTTTGGCAATACGAACAATTAGTCTTCCTTCTTCTGGTGTGTTTGCTGTTTTTCCGTTTCCGTTTCCACCATCAATAAGTGCAGCAATAGCCATTCGAGGACCAATGATATCTCCGTTGCTAATTTGTTTTCTTTGATAAAAGGATTGAACATTGGCATTAAGATTTAAAATAGTAGTAACTCCGTTTGCAATAAAAGGAGTCATTAAATCTTGAACATCAAAGCTAATATCTGGCTTTTGTGTAAGTGTTTTAGATTTTAAGTTTAAATCGGTTGGTAAGTGAATGTGAATATCAATAAGTCCTGGAATTAACCATTTATTTTCGCCGTTAATAACCTTTGCTTTTTTTGGAATCACCCCATTTATAGATGATATTTTGCCGTTATTTATTACCAAATCTGCATTTTTGATAATTTTATTAGGAGATGTCATTGTAATGATATTTACATTTTGAATGACAATTAGACTTGAGTAAGTATTATTTTTTTGCGAATAACAATTTAAACTAATAAATAGTGATATGAGCACATAGTATTTTTTAAAGAAATATTTTTTCATTTGTTATTCCTTAATATATATTCAATAATTACCTTTCTCCAAAAAGACTACTACCAATACGTACAATAGTACTACCACATTTAATAGCAATTTTATAATCGCCACTCATACCCATTGATAACTGCTGAAAATGACAATTAGGCAATTGGTACGGTTGTATATAATCAAAAATATCTTTCAACGATTGAAACTCTTTTTCAATAATTGTAGCATCATCTGTAAACGATGCCATACCCATTAAACCAATTACTTTAATGTTTTCTAGTGCTTTAAATTCTTCTGAATGAATTACTTGTAACAATTCATCTTGCGCCAACCCAAATTTGGTTTCTTCGGTAGCAATATAAACCTGTAATAAACACGCAATAGTTCTGCGCCATTTTTTGGCTTGTTTGTTAATTTCAATCAATAACTTTAAACTGTCAACACCATGAATTAAGCTTACATAGGGTGCCATGTACTTTACCTTATTGGTTTGTACATGTCCAATCATGTGCCATTGAATGTCTTTTGGCATTTGTTGCCATTTGTCTGTCATTTCTTGAATTTTGTTTTCTCCAAAAATACGCTGACCCGCATTGTAGGCTTCCATTAAATCTGCAACAGGTTTTGTTTTAGATACAGCAACCAAATGAACATTCGAAGGTAATTCGTTATTTATTTTTTGTAATTGAGTAGTAATAGACATAATTTTATTGAAATTCGTAAATAATTAATCCGTTTCTAAACTTAGGTTCAATATAGGTACTTTTAGGAGGCATGGTTAAATTGTTATCGGCCAATGTTTTAATTTCATCAATAGACGATGGATATAGTATAAAACCAACCTTATAATCACCGTTATCAATTTTATTAACCAGCTCCATAATGTTTTTATTTCCAGGAATGTAACTAATTCTACTGTCGGTTCTTAGATCAGTAATATTTAACAACGGTTGCAAAATAGTATCGTATAAAATTTGAGGATCCAATGTATTAATAATGTTATCCTCAGCAGGAATATTCTTTAATTTTAACGAGTAAAAAACGCCATCTAAATACATTCCAAAACTGTATTTTTTTTGCGGTTTCCAATATTCGTGTACTTTTTTAACGGTAAAATCTTTTTCAAGAATAGCTAAAAAATCTTCGCTTTGCATACCGTTTAAATCGTGAACCAATCGGTTGTATTCGTTAATTTGTATGGTAGTTTCGCAAATTAAATAGCTCATAAAATGGTGCATATTGTCACTTGCGCGATCACCATTTTCATTCAATAACAAATCGGATGTTGCTGATCGATGGTGTCCGTCGGCTATATACAAATTCGGCATTTGTTTAAAAGCGTTTTGCACAAACTGAAGTTCTTCATCACTTTCAATCTTCCAAACAATATGTCGTTCACGATTGGTTGTAGAAAAATCGTATAAAGGCGTTTGTTCTCTTTTTTGCTGAATCCAATGTTGTAAATCCTCGCAATTTGGATACATCATTAAAACAGGTTCGGCATTAAAACGTGTTTCGTTAAAATAATCCTTTAAATTTTCTACACGATAATCCAAAGTGTTTTCGTGCTTTTTAATAACATTGGTTTGATAATCTTGTAACGATGTACCTGCCAAAATACCAATAAAATTATTTTTTTTTGAGATGATTTGATGCAAATACATAGCAGGTTTTTCGTCTTGTATCAAAATACCGTCACGTTTAAAATCGGAATACTTTGTTGCTACCATTTTATACCTGCGAATTGGATCGATTTTTTCTTGATTGATGAATGCTAAATTCACAATATGAAGAAACGAAAAAGGATTAAAATCGAGCCACGAAGCTAATTCAGCTGCTGAATATTCATCATACGGACGCGTTGTTACCAGCGCAACTTTATCGGCTGATGGACGTACTGCTTTGAAAGGAATTATATCTGCCATTTATTTAAAATCAAATTAATAAATAGTTTCTGCTGATACAGTTATTGTCAAGCTGAACTTGGTTCAGCTTCTCATTATTTAAATTTCAAGATGTGATTCCAAAACAAGTTCGGAATGACAAAACGTTTGAAATCATTACGATAACTTAAAAAAAGCAGAAAAGACAATTGAACAACGTTCAATCGTCTTTAAAACTTTATTTTCTATATGTTTATGCAAACATTTTTGCAACTTTTTCTGCTTTTTTGCTTTCAGAATAATCGTAAAAACCTTCACCAGATTTTACACCTAATTTGCCTGCCATTACCATGTTTACTAATAATGGACACGGAGCGTATTTAGGGTTTTTAAATCCATCGTACATTACATTTAAGATAGATAAACAAACATCTAAACCAATAAAATCGGCTAATTGTAATGGCCCCATTGGATGTGCCATACCTAATTTCATTACGGTATCAATTTCAGAAACACCAGCAACGCCGTTGTATAATGTTTCGATAGATTCGTTAATCATTGGCATTAAAATACGGTTGGCAACAAAACCAGGATAATCGTTTACTTCTGTAGGCGTTTTTCCTAAAGCTAAAGATAAATCCATAATTTTTTTAGTAACCTCGTCGGTTGTATTGTATCCACGGATAATTTCAACCAATTTCATAATAGGCACCGGATTCATAAAGTGCATACCAATTACACGCTCTGGATTTTTAACTACTGCTGCAATTTGCGTAATTGAGATAGATGATGTGTTTGATGCTAAAATAACATCTTCTCTGCAAACTTCGCTTAATTCTTTAAAGATGTTTAATTTCAACGTAACATTTTCAGTAGCAGCTTCAACTACTAAATCGGCATTTACAACACCGTCTTTTACATCGGTATAAGTAATGATGTTTTCAATAGTTGCTTTTTTGTCGGCTTCTGTGATAGATCCTTTAGCAATCATACGATCTAAATTAGCAAGAATGGTATTCATTCCACGCTCAATAGCTTTGTCTGAAATATCAATTAAACAAACTTTAAATCCTTTTTGTGCAAATGTATGAGCAATTCCGTTACCCATTGTTCCTGCACCAATTACAGCTATATTTTTCATTTTTATTTTTTAATACGAATTTATGCGAATATACTTTAATTAATTTATTTACCGAAACAATTGATGATGCGATGTGCTATTCTTAACGCATTGGTACCATCTTGTAGGGTAACAATAGGTGTGGTGTTGTTGGTAATAGCATCGGCAAAGGTTTCTAACTCATCTAAAATAGCGTTGTTGCTGTCTACTTTAGGATTGTCGAAATAAATCTGTTTTTTTACACCTTCGGCATTTTGAAGAATTAAATCGAAATCACCAGGAATTTCAGGTGCATCTTTCATTTTTACAACTTCACAAATTTTGTCTAAATAATCAACCGAAATGTAGGCATCTTTTTGAAAGAAACGTGCTTTACGCATATTTTTCATAGAAATTCGGCTTGATGTAACATTAGCCACACAACCATTTTCAAACTCAATACGCGCATTGGCAATGTCTGGAGAATCACTAATAACGGCAGTTCCGGTTGCGTGAATATCTTTTACAGGCGAGTTTACTACACTTAAAATAGCGTCAATATCATGAATCATTAAATCTAAAACCACAGGTACATCGGTACCACGAGGATTAAATTCTGCCAAACGATGCGTTTCAATAAACATTGGATTGTTTATTTTATCTTTTACAGCCTTAAACGCCGGGTTAAAACGTTCTACGTGCCCCACTTGTCCTTTTACGTTGTATTCTTGTGCTAAAGTAATAATATGCTCAGCTTCTTCAACCGTATTTGAAATGGGTTTTTCTAAGAAAATGTGCTTTTTTGCTTTAATAGCTTCAACGGCACAATCATAATGCGAAAGGGTAGGAGTTACAATATCAACCACATCAACCGCCGCAATTAAATCGCTAATGCTATTAAAAGAATGATAACCGAATTCTGCTGCTACTTTTTTTGCATTTTCTTCAGAAGGATCATAAAACCCTACCAATTCATATTTTTCTGATTGATTTAATAATCTTAAGTGAATTTTGCCTAAATGTCCTGCGCCAAGCACGCCAATTTTTAACATAGTGAATGTTTTTTACAAAGTTAAAATATATTTGAAAAACCGAAGTGTTTTATTACCCGAAAGTTACCTTAATTTTAAAAATAATCATTTTGAAAGCTTGGGTTAACTATAAAAATATATGTAATTTTGATGCAGTAAGAAAGGAATTTTAAACGTGAAAGATACTGCTAAACATCAAGGATTAAGAAACCAGTTAGTACAATTATTGGCGCAAAAGGGTATTTACGATACTAATGTATTAAATGCAATGAATGCTATACCTCGCCATTTGTTTTTAGAATCTGGTTTTCACGATTTTGCTTATCAAGATACTGCTTTTCCTATTGGTGCTGGGCAAACTATTTCTCAGCCTTTTACTGTTGCTTTTCAATCGCAATTATTGCAAGTAAAACCCGATGATAAAATTTTAGAAATAGGTACAGGCTCTGGCTATCAAACAGCTGTGCTGTGTAAAATGGGAGCTAAGGTGTTTACTGTTGAACGTCAGAATGAATTGTATCGAAAAACATCTGTTTTATTACCTAAATTAGGTTACAGACCACGTGTTGTTTCATTTGGAGATGGATACAAAGGTTTGCCTAATGATGCCCCTTTTGATGGTATTATTGTAACTGCTGGCGCACCATTTATTCCGCAACCTTTAATGGCGCAATTAAAAGTAGGAGGAAGGCTGGTTATTCCTGTAGGTGATGACGTACAAGTGATGACTTTGTTGATAAGAACTTCTGAAACACATTTTGAACAACACGAATTTGGAGATTTTCGATTTGTACCTATGTTAGAAGATAAGAATTGATCTTTTTCTCTGAAATTAAGGTTTGATGTTTATAATATAATAAAAAAAAATAGACATATAATAATAAGTCTTAAAAAAAGCCTTCCAAATTTGTAAGGCTTTTTTATTTAACTTTTTGTATTCTTTTTTGTAGTGATGACAAGTATTCCATCTTTGAATAAAGCATTATATTTTTCTTTTGATACCTTATCTTTTAAAACGGTTATGCTTTCAATGTTATTTGGATGTATACTTCTAAAATCATCTTCAAGAACTTTAGTTCCATCAACCACATATATTAAATTACTAGTCACTATCTTATTATTTGATAATTGTTGATTATCGTTTGAATCTTCAATTTTTACAACTTTACCATCTGCATCTTTGTAAACCGTCCTTTTACTGTTTGATCCATCTCCATTTTTAGATATAACATATGTTTCCTCAATTGTTCTATATTGTGGATTATGATTAATTCTAAATATATTAACTTGTGAATTATTGAATAAACTACCTCTTAAACGTAAAGGTTCTTTTGTATTTACTTCATCAATATGTTTTTTTAATTCTTCTTGTGTTGATTCTTTACCGTTAATAAGGATTTTATCAGAAGGTTTACCAGTATCATTGTTTGCAATGTTAAAAGAGAAAGTTTCAGTTTCACTTTTTTTTGTTGTTAATTTAATTTCTATTTTATTCTCATCAACATACATTGATCTGATTGTTTTGGTGTCAAATTTTTTTAATTCCTTTTTAGTCAAAAGTATATTATCTACATAAATAGGGTATTTTGCAGCAATTCTGTCAAAAGCTTTTCTGTCAGAAAGCAACAATTCTAAATCCTTATCTAAATTTGTTATATCCTTTATTTTTTTCGTTTTAATGATCACTACATTATCAACATCTTCCTTAAATTTAGCTTTAGTTTCTTGATCTCTGTGTACATTAATTGATAAAATATCTTTTGGATTTAAGGTATAAGCTGCACCTATTGAACTTTTTTTACCATCAATTATATATATTACCTTTTGATTAGTGCTTATTTTATTTATCCAACTAGCATCTTTCCATTCTTCTTCTGTAATTGTAAAATTAGGCTCCAGTTCATTATCAACAGTGTAAGAGTATTTAGGTTTCGCATCATATTTTTCAACTCTAAAAGGCTTGTTATTGTTTGGACTTACAATGATTAAAAATGGATCTATATTTTTATTATTATCAGAATTTCTTTCTGATGTAGATATTTTAAGATCTTTATTTCTAATGGTATAATCTAACGATTTAATTTTGTTGTTATCAAATTTAACATTGCGTACACTAAAATCAATATTATAATTTTCTTTAAGATTCTTTGTTAGTTTAGCAAAATCATCCTTTGTAAAGTTGTCTCTTACTAAAAAATAATTTTCTTCTGTATCCTGTACTTCAAGAGTTGTAATTTGGGCAACGGTTTCAATTTGAAACAAGCCAAAAAAAGTGAATAGGGCAGGCGTTGCTAATAAAAATTTAAGTTTTTTCATATGGTTTGATTTTTGTGTATTTAATTGTAAAATGCGTTTTTTTAAATCGGTTGCCTGAAAAGCATTTACCAATTCATTTACAGGGTGTATTTGTTGGTATTGTAGTAAACTTTTTTGATATAAATAGCTGTTTTCTGTGGTTGCCATTTTGGCATCAACTAAAAATTCTAAATTAAGGTTCATGTCTTTACGTAACATTTTTAAGAACGGATTGAACCAAAAGAAATCGATAACGAAACTAATCAAAACTAAATCAAAGGTGTGTTTTTGGGTTAAATGAATGGTTTCATGTTGTAATAAAAGCGAATAGTTTTCGTTTTGTACGATTTCTTTCGGAACTACAATCCATTTGTAAAAACTGTAAACTGTAGTATCTTTTGAAGATAAACGAATGGTTTTATTTAAGTTGTGAACAGGTAGTCTTGTAATAAATTGTATCATTTTTGCAATATGATGCACACGCAACACTATTCTTATGAAAGATATTGCTGCTAGAATAATAAACAATACTAACAGCCAATTTATATGTTCATACCATTGTTGGATTGGTGCTAAAGTTTGATTTGAAACCATTACACTATTAGAATCAAAACTTGAAATAGCATTGTTAAGAACAATTTCTTCTATTTTAGTGAAATAAATCAGCGGCAAAATAAAAGCAATCAAAAGGGTACTTATAAAATACCAACGATTAATAGTATAAAAGGTTTCTTTTTGAAGGAATACTTTGTAAAACATCCAAAAAAAGATGAGTAAACCATTTGCTTTAAGAATATAGATGAATATGATTTCCATACGCTTATTTTTTATTTTTTTCGATAATGTTTAGTAGTTCTCGGATTTCAGTTTCTGTTAGTTTTTCATCCTTCACAAAGTAATTGACTAAATTGGCAACCGAATTATCAAAATACTTTTTGATAGATTCTTTTACATAAACACCTCTGTAAGCTTCCAGGCTAATTAAAGGATAATATTGGTGTGATTTTCCATAACTTTTGTGTGCCACAAAACCTTTTTCTTCTAACAAGCGTACAATTGTAGACAGCGTGTTGTAATGTGGTTTTGGCTCGGGCATTTTTTCTAGTATATCGTTTACAAAAGCTTTTTCTAGTTGCCAAAGCACTTGCATTATTTCTTCTTCTTTATTGGTTAGTTTTTCCATTGCTTACTTTATTTAATTCAAAATTAAACTATTTTTTTAGTTACACAACTATTTATATAGTTTTTAAACTAGTTTTTTAGTTTTTAAAATTCTTTTTAAAATGTGTTACCTTTGTTATTCATCATTTTTGTATGGACAAAGAATTAAATTTAAATATCGATCAATTTACAGTTAGCCCCTTTTTTTCGGTTATTTCGTTTCATAAAGTTGTTGATTCTTTAAAAGAGATAACAAAAGAGAAAGATGCACCTTATCGTGCAGTTTATGCCCAATCGCTTATTGAAGAAGTGAACAAAGTACCGGAATTGTATACTGGTGTAACTTCCAAAAAAACGATCTACCAAAATTTAGATTTAATACACAACTTATTAGCCGATTTGTTTCCTACGGCTTTAACATACAATGAAATTAAGGCGGTGAGTTTGCCTTTTCAGAATTTCAATTTCAATTTTACCAAGCGTTTTCAGCAAATTATTAATGATGCAGGTGAGGAGTTTGAAATCAACATTCGTGATTTTACCAATGATCAATACTACATTTTTAGTTGCTGTTTAATTTTAAACACGCATTACGGAGAAAATTTCGATTTAACGCGACCTCTTTTTTACGATATTCCTGACAAGAATGGCGTAAATCGTCATTATAGAATTGTTTATAATGGCGATTTTTGCGAATTAATTCCTACAGAAAATGCGGTTACCATTACCAAAGAAGATATTCAACTATTAAAAAATAGTTTTGATGATGTTGAAATTTGGAAACAAAAATTCCCTAATCACAGCTGGATTTTAAAAGGCTTTGGTATTTTAACACTGTTTGATGTTACTATTGAAAACACCATTTCTAACATAAAAACCAATTTGTTAAAAGCGGGCCAAGAAAATATGAGTGTTTCTATTGCGCAAGATATTTTTAAATCAATTTTTAAAATCAAAGACATTGGTTTTGGTGTGTTTTTTGTCAATAATGATAGTCGTACGTTTATTGATTTACCAGCAAAGGTTGAATTTCCAAGTGTTTTTAATCTTTATAATAAAAAAGTTTCAAAAGAAGTTATTGGCGCTGCAACTCAATTTTTTAAAGAACTTGATCAAAAAGAAGAGTATTATTGTGTAACGGATATCAAGCAATTGTATCATCATAAAGAATGGATTCCGTATTTAGATTATTTACAATCGCGCAACATACAGAGTTTTATATTAGCGCCTATTCGTAAAAACGATGGTTTTCAGGCATATATAGAACTTTACAGCGCTACGCCTTATGCTTTGCACACCATAAACGCCAATAAGTTAAACGATGTAATGCCTTTATTGAATGATACGTTTGAGCGCTACCATAATGATGTTAAAAATGAAATTGATGCTATTATTCAGCGTGAATACACTACTATTCACCCAAGTGTAAACTGGAAATTTGAAGAAGAAGCTCAAAAATTGTTTTATGCAAAAAATGTTAAAGATCAAAATGTTCTAAAACAGATTGAATTTGAAGGCATTTTTCCGTTATATGGCGAAACCGATATTCAAGGATCATCTGGTTTTAGAAACAAAGCAATGCTTGCCGATTTAAAAAAACAGCTAAAAGAAATTTTAAATATTCTTGAGTTTGTAAAACCTTTTGAAGAAGAGTTGCTTTTTGATCAACGTATTCACGAAGTTATTTATTTTCAAAATCAATTAAAGAAAAATCAGTTTGTTGCCGAGGCACAAATTAACCGATACATTGTTGATAATTTTCATCCTTTAATTAAAAAGCTAAGCGAAAAAGAACAATACAAAAAAATCATTCAAAAATACAAAGAGCAAATTGATCCTAAAACCGAACGTTTTTTAAATCAGCGTAAGAAATACGATATTGCTATTCAAAGCATCAATAAAAATTTAAGTGATATTATTGATGAAGAGCAAGCAATTATTCAAAAAGTGTATCCGCATTATTTTGATCGTTTTAGAACCGATGGTATTGAGCATAATTTATTTATTGGTGCCAGCATTGCACCTAAACAAGTTTTTGATGTTATTTATTTGTACAATTTGCGTTTGTGGCAAATACAAGTAATGTGTAAAATGGTTGTATCGCATCAAAGAGTAAAAGAAAAACTAAGTTTTGATATGCAATTAACCAGTTTAATTATTGTGTATAACGAAGCTGTTTCTATTAAATTTAGAATGGATGAAAAACGTTTTGATGTGGAAGGAAATAATGATATACGTTATGAAATTCTTAAAAAACGTTTGGCAAAAGCAACCATTAAAGATTCTACAGAGCGTTTAGTACAAGCCAATAAATTAGTAATTGTATATTTAAACGATTTAGAAAAAACGGAATACTTAAATTACATTCAATATTTACAAATTCAAAATTATTTTACTTCAGAAATTGAAGAAATAACAATTGAAGATTTGCAAGATATTACCAATTTAAAAGCATTACGCTTAACTATTAACACAACCTTTGATTTAGCTCATTTTAAATTTTTTAGCTATTCAGATTACATCAAATATTATACTACAACTTAATAAAAGCTAAGCAGAAAGCCGATACCGATAAAATAATGCCAATCATAAAAACGGTATATGAAATGCTTAGCAATTTGTATTTTCGGTTTAAAACCAAACCTAAATAATACAAATCTTTAATTAAGGTATCGTATAAATAATCACGATCTTTCATTAAATCGTTCATGGCTGTATTAAAATCGTTTAGTTCTAATTGATGAAAATTACCAAAGAATAAAATATTGGCTTTTCTAGATTGAATATCGCTTTTAATATTAGGATTGCTACTTACTTTTGGCTTGGTAGCCATAATGGTAAATACAATAGTAATAACGCTAAAAATAAGCAATACAAAAGTAGGAATTATTAAATGCGCGTTACTTGGACTATCTAATTTTGGAATAATAGCCGTTAACGTAATAGAAATGATGATTGAGTTTACAGAAAGTAAAATGTTTGCTTTACTATCGGCAATAGCACTTAATTGGGTATGGTTGTTTAAGGTAACTCTAAACAACGTGTCAATTCCGCGTTCTGGTCTATCTAACTTCTCTAATTTCTTTTCTTTAAGTTCCTTATTGGTACTTTTTTTACCTAATTTCTCTTTTACATTTTGATCGTAAATTTTAAACAGGTTTTTTTCCTTTTTAGGTTGCCAAAATGTTTTTGCATAATTGGTATAGTAATGTTGTATTTTAGTAAACATTTTAATGTTGCCCGCACACCATTCTTCGTCAGAAATTTCTTTGTTTTGTATAAACTCAATTTCTTTTTTTAACACCATGCAATGCTCTTGATAATTATCTAATGTAAAATGATAAAAATCGGCATCTTTCATACACATTTCTAAAATATTGGTTGGTTCTTTTCCAAATTTAGTTGCCAAAATAATAGCACAAACATTTTCAATATTTATTGAAAAATTAGACTCATTATTTATGAACTCTTTAAAAATAGTGCAGCTTTTTTCTTCGTGATTTTCATTTCCGTAAATATAACCCGTATCATGAAACCATCCTGCCAATAGCAGTTCTATTGAATTCTGTTCTTCAATACCTTCACCTTTAATTAGCTCTTTTAAAGCTGTAACCACACGCAAAGTATGTAAAAAATCGTGGTAAATATATTCAGCAGAAAGTTTATCTTTGAATAAGTTAAAAACGTATGCTTCGGCTTTTATTAAAAGTTCCATCAACGAAAAAATTATATGTTTAAAGTTATGAAATTAAAGTTACCTATCATAAAAATATCTTTTTTCACAATAATTACGTTTACCGTAGTATCGTGTGCCTCGTATCACGAGCAAATGGGTAAAGATTTTAAAAGCAACATGCTAAGTAACGAAAATTCTGGTAATTTATTGCACGAAATTGTTGTGGTAGGCGATGCAGGTAATGCAGACGAAGCAAACGGACAGAAATTATTACAGACAGTTTCTAACTACGCTACCGATGCAAAATCTAAACAAACCCTTTTATTTATTGGCGATAATATTTATCCTTTGGGAATGCCAAAAGTAGGAGAGAAGGACCGTTCTGTTGCAGAAGCTAAATTAGATGCGCAAATTGATGTAGCTAAAAAAGTAAACGGTTCTACTGTTTTTTTAGCCGGAAATCATGATTGGTACCACGGTTTGGATGGATTGATGGAGCAAAAAACATACGTTGAAAGTAAACTGGGTAAGAAATCGTTTATGCCTAAAAAATACGAAGCTATTGATGCTTTAGAAATAAACGATCAATTAACTATTATTACTATTGATAGCGAATGGTTTATTCAAAATTGGGACAAGCATTCTAATATAAACGAAGGAAGTTTTATAAAATCGCGCGAAGATTTTTTTGAAGAGTTTAGAAGTTTAATCAACAAAAATCAAAACAAAGTTACGGTAGTTGCTATTCATCATCCTATGCTTACAAATGGTTCGCACGGAGGGTATTTTTCAGCACGTCAGCATCTTTTTCCCTATAAAAATATACCACTACCCGTTTTAGGAACAATTGGTAATTATTTAAGAAAAACATCAGGGGCTAGTCCTGCTGATATGCAGCATACGTATTACCGCGCTTTGGTTGATCGTTTAAAAACATTAACCAAAAATCAAGAGCAAGTTATTTTTGTTTCAGGACACGAGCATAATTTGCAATATATTGAAGATGATGGTGTTAAACAATTAATTAGCGGAGCAGGTTCAAAAAAAGAAGAAGCACGTAAAGTACAAGCAAGTAGTTATTCTTTAGGCGATTTAGGATTTGCTACTTTAAAAGTTTACGAAAACAATAGGGTCGATTTAAGTATTCATAAATTAAATGAAGCAGGTGAGGAAGTTACTTTTCAAAAAAGCGTACTAATGCCTTATGAATATACAAAAAAGTTTCCCGAAGTTACGCAAACTACTACAACAGCATCGGTTTACACACAAGAGTCGGTACAAAAATCAAAAACATATCAATTTTTATTTGGTAAACACTACCGCAGTATTTACGGAACACCAGTAAAAGCACCTGTAGCTAATTTAGCAACACTTTATGGTGGTTTAACGCCTATTATTTCTGGTGGTGGTAACCAATCTATGTCTTTGCGATTAGAGGATACACAAGGTAAACAATATGTAATGCGCGGCTTACGTAAAAGTTCTAAACAGTTTTTACAATCGGCTATTTTTAAAGATACTTATGTGGAAGATAAGTTAGAAGATACTTATGTTTTAGAGTTTATTGACGATTATTACACCACATCGCATCCGTATACTCCTTTTATTTTAGGAAAATTATCTGATGCTGTAAATTTATATCACTCAAATCCTAAGTTGTTTTATGTCCCTAAACAAAATGCTTTAGGTAAGTACAATGAAATCTATGGAAATGAGTTGTATATGATTGAAGAGCGACCTCATAAATCACAAAAAGATTTAGATTCTTATGGAAATGGCGATGATATTATTAGTACGCAAGATTTATTAGTGAATTTAGAAAAAGATGAAAAATACCAAGTAGATGCTAAAATGTATTTACGTGCACGTATTTTTGATTTTTTAATTGGCGATTGGGATCGTCATTCGGATCAATGGCGTTGGGTTGAAAAAAAGGAAGGAGATAAAATAATGTATCAACCCATTCCACGAGATCGTGACCAAGCATTTGCTAAGATTGATGGTAATCTTTTATCACTTTTAAACAGATTGAATCCTTTGCGTCACATGCAAACGTATAAAGAAAAGTATGGCAATCCGCGTTGGATAACAAAATCGGCTTTTCCTTTAGACAAAGTTTTTCTTCAAAATACATCACTTACAGATTGGCAAAATACCGCACAAGAAGTGGTTGATGGTATTAGTGATAAAGCAATTGAAGAAGCTTTTAATGAATTGCCTACAGAAATTAAAAATCAATATACTAATGATATTATTCGTGTTTTAAAAGCAAGAAGAAGCAAACTAGTTGAATTTTCTGGTAAATATTACAACGAGCTTTTTAAATACGCAACGGTTGTTGGTACCAATAAAAAAGATTCTTTTGTTGTAAAAACGACTAAAGAAAAAGTTATTGTTGATCATTTTAGAGCTAAAAAATCGGGCGATACGTTAACAACAACTTATACCTATTATCCAGAAAATACGAAAGAAATTTGGGTTTATGGTTTAGATGACGACGATGAAATTAAGGTAGAAGGAGAAAAATCGCCTATTAAATTAAAATTAATTGGTGGTAGAAATAATGATGCTTATAATGTTGCAACACATACAGCTACCAAAATTTTCGATTACAAATCAAAGCCTAATAATTTTGATGATAAAGGCAATGCAAGCGTAGTTTTAAAAGATCAATACGCTTTAAATCAGTACGATTACCGCAAAGCACCGTTAAATATTATGGCTTTATTTCCTGATGCTGGGTATAATAGAGATAATGGTTTAATGCTTGGTTTGTATGGTGTTTATACGGTTAACAAGTTTAACCGCAATCCTTATTCGCAAAAACATCAATTACGTGTAAAGTATAATTTTGCTACATCGGGCGTGTCTGCGGTATATAAAGGTAGTTTTAAAGATTACTCTAACACAGGTTATATTACGGTTGATGCTTTATCAACATCGTCTAATTTTACAAAAAACTTTTTTGGATTTGATAATTTAAAAGAATACGATCATGAAAAGTTTGAAGAAAATCATTACCGTGTACGTACATCGCAATTTGAATTTAAACCATCATATGAATGGAAAGGTCGTAATGGAAGTTCATTTTTGTTTGGACCAACTTATGAATCAACAAAGATTGAAGAAACCAATAATCGTTTAATTGATGAACAATTACTTACACATTTGTTTGATACCTATACACGACAACATTTTGTAGGAGGACGCTTAAAATATCAATTTGAAAATTACGATAACATTCAAGAACCTACTGTTGGTTTAGGTTTTATGGTTTTGTATGGAGCGCGTTTCTTTGCTGATGATTTCGACAAATCGCACCAATATTTAAATTCTAAACTAAATTTTGTGGTGCCTATTTCTAACAATAAAAAATTAACGTGGTCATCAACTTATTTATTTGAAAAGATTTTTGGAAACGATTATCATTTTTATCAAGCAGCATCAATTGGTTCTAATAACGGATTACGAGGTTATCGTCAGCAACGTTTCATAGGACATACCTCTTTTGTGGCAAGTCAGGATATTCGCTATAAAATGAAAAACATTACCAATGGTGTTATTCCATTAAGTTATGGTTTGTATGTAGGGTATGATGCAGGTAGAATTTGGAATAAGTACAACCCAACAAATCAATGGTACCAAAGTTACGGTGCAGGTTTGTGGTTAAATGCGCTAGAATCGTTTACAGGACATGTAGGATTATTTGCAGGTAAAGAAGATCAGTTAGTTACATTTGGTATTGGATTTAAGTTTTAATTTAAATCCAATACATATACTTTTCCTTCTCCTTTTGCTTTTTCACTTTCGTCTGATATGAATAATTCCTTATCACTTTTAAACGTTAATGCTTCTTTTTGAGAATGATGATTCAGTTCCACAACTTTTAAATTATCTTGTGTAAAAGATGCATCGTTTATAAAATCAATTAAAAAAACTTTATTGTGTGTAGAAAGTGCTATTTTATCTTCAGCAGCATTCATTGCAGCACCTGTAATAGCACAGTTTTTATATTGATCGCACGTTTTTAAGGTTGCTAGTTTAACCGCTTTAAAATTTCCTGGCTGGTTAGGCACTTTGTAAACATAAAAAGTACCATCAAAACCTTTAGCTCTGTTTTTTGTAAACAAATAAAAAGCATCTTTGGTTGCAACAAAAGCTTCACAATCATACAACAAATCTCCTTTTTTAGGGGGAAAACTTTGTTGATCTTCGTAATAAAACGAGGTTTCTTGAGAACTTTCTACTTCATTATTTTGCAAGGTAGCAGCATCTACTTTTAAAATGCGTAAATCTTGTCTATCGTTTTTATTATTTCCAAAATTACCAATGTATAAATTACCTTGTTGGTCTTGTGATAAATCTTCCCAATCGGTGTTTTCCTGATTTTTTACAGTAATGGTTTTTTCAAAAGTTCCTTCGGTAGTATAAACATACAACTCTGAGGGATTGCCTTTGTCTTGCAACATCCAAAATTTTTGCGATGGTTGATGATAAGTCATTCCAGAAATTTCGTTATGCTTTTTATCTAACGAAAAAACTTCCTTAAAATGAGTTTCTTGCGATTTGGAATTACAAGCAAATAATATAAATGCGCTTAAATAAATAAGATGCTTTTTCATAAAACAATTTTTAACAAAGTTAAAAAAAAGACCTTCAATAAAGAAGGTCTTTTAAATTTGGTTAGATTATTTGAAAATTGATTTCTTCTGCACTATTTTGCCTGTTATTTTTGTTGTTTTTTAATGTAAATTGTTTGTTTTTTTGATTGTTTTCTAGTTTATATCCAAATGATACATCAAAAGGTAATAGTTTTAAATCGGCTGTACCAAAAGTAATGGTTTCCCATTTTTGATTGGTTAAATATGAAAGTTCTATGTATTCTAACTGATTACGATTGTATTTTTCATTAGTAAATTTAATATCAATACCATGTTCTTTAGCAATTTGCTCAATTTCTTTTAGTTTTTCAGTAGATGTTGATCCCGAAACGGTTATATAAGATGTTGAACTACCTTCTAATATAACCGATCTAACCACTTGAGTTTTTGGTTTAGAAGAATTTTCAAATGAAAATTCTTTTTGTTGGGCATTTCCATAAAAAGAAAGTAACCCAATACTTAATAAAAATATTTTTTTCATTATGTGTCTTATTTTATGGATAACGATTTATGAAAGGAATTATTGTAAATATTTTTAATAAAAAGTGTAAATTTGAATAAAAAACAATGCGTATTTTATTATTGCTTCTTTTTTATACATCTGCTTTTTTTGCACAAAATACAAGAGAAGATGTATATGTTTTTCAAGATAATTTAAAGGCTTTTTATTTAAATGAAGAAACAACTCCGTTAACTAAAGAGGAGTTAGCTAACTTTATTGGTATTCAATTTTACCCATATTCAGAAGATTATATTGTAGAGGCAAAAGTTGAATATTTAAAAAAACAACCTGTTTTTAAAATGATTTCAACTGGTTCTAAACAACAAGATTATAAACGGTTTGCTCTTTTGCATTTTGAACTTTTTGGTCAAAAACATACGTTAGAAGTATATCAAAATATTGCTTTAAGCCAAAAGAAAGGATACGAAGATTCATACTTTTTACCATTTTTAGATTATTCAAACGGAGAAACAACTTCTGAAGTAGGCAGGTATATCGATTTAAAGATTCCTAAAAAAGCCAAGAAAATCATTTTGAATTTTAACTATGCCTATCATCCGTATTGTGCTTATACACATGGATATTCTTGTCCTATAACGCCTTCAGTAAATAGTATCAATCAAGCTATTGATGCTGGAGTAAAATATTAAAATATGTATTTCAATATTCACACACATTCATTTTCTAATAATGATGAAATCATTGAATTAGTGAATCAATATCCTAATGATATCGATGTTTCATTGCCTTATTTTACGGTTGGTATTCATCCTTGGTATATAAACGAAGATACTTTTTTAGATGAATTAGCTTTAATTGAAAAATATTTGCAATTACCTAATTGTAAAGCGCTGGGTGAGTGTGGTTTAGATAAACGAATTGAAACAAGTTTAGAAGTACAAAAAAAAGTGGCAATTGCGCAGTTGTTGTTAGCAGAAAAGTACAAAAAACCTGTAATTTTGCACTGCGTAGCGGCTTATCAGGAAGTCATTGAAATAAAAAATAAGTTACAACTTACAGTTCCTTTAATTATTCACGGTTTTTCTAAAAATGAACAAGTAGCTAACAGTTTAATAAAAAATGAATTTTATTTATCATTTGGTAAGTATCTTTTGCGAAATCCTGAGTTGGGAAATGTACTTAAAAAAGTTCCTTTAAATAACATCTTTTTAGAAACAGATACTATTAATGAGACTATTGTTGATGTATATGAAAAAGCCCAAAGTATTTTACAAGTAGATGTATCAAAGATAATTGAGCAAAATTTTAATAGAGTTTTTAACCTTTAGTAGCAAATCGATTTTTCGATCGAAGAACTACTATTCAAATTACAAATTAATGGCTGTTTGGCAAGAAAGAGCAGAATTATTATTTAAACCAGAAGGTTTACAAGTTTTAAAAAACGCAAACGTTTTAATTGTTGGTTTAGGCGGTGTGGGATCGTTTGCAGCAGAATTTATTGCCCGCGCTGGTGTTGGTAATATAACAATTGTTGATGGTGATACTGTTGATATTACCAATATAAACCGTCAGTTACCCGCGTTACATAGTACGGTTAATTTACCTAAAGTTGATGTCGTAGGAAATCGTTTAATGGATATAAATCCTGAACTAAATTTAATCAAGATTCAAGAATTTATTTCACCAGAACGAGCTTATGAAATTGTTACCGATCAGTATGATTATGTATTAGATTGTATAGATAGCATTACACCTAAATTAAATTTAATTGTTGCGGCAAAAAAGGCTCGAGTAAAAGTTATTTCAAATATGGGTGCTGGTGGTAAAATGCTTGCAAGTAAAGTAGTGGTAAAAGATATTAGCAAAACTGATGTTTGTCCGTTGGCTAAAGTTATTCGTAAACGATTAAGAAAAATGGGGGTAAGTAGTGGTGTTAAAGCTGTTTTTTCATTAGAAAAACCTGATGAAAGTAGTTTAAAAATGACCGACGGTACCAATTTTAAAAAATCGTTTTTTGGTACTAACAGTTGGATGCCTGGTTTGTTTGGTTTGCATAGTGCCGAAACCGTTATTAGACATTTGTTGAAAGAAAAACAAAGCAACAACTAAGAATTATAGGATAAAAATTATTAATTTACAGAAAAATATAAATACAATGAATTTTCAAAATACTCGTGAATTTGCGCAATCATTAGACGCACAAGATACGTTGTCAAAATATCAAAGTGAATTTGAATTTCCTAAAGTTAACGGAAAGAAAACAATTTATTTTACAGGAAACTCTTTAGGATTATTGCCAAAACGAGCTAAAAAATATGTAGAAGATGTAATGAACGACTGGGGAAACTTAGCTGTTGAAGGACATTTTTATGCTGAAAAACCTTGGTGGGATTACCACGAACGTTTTTCAAATCCATTATCAAAAGTAGTAGGTGCTAAGCCAAGTGAAGTGTCTGTAATGAATACTTTAACGGTAAATTTGCATATGATGATGGTTTCATTTTACAATCCAACAGCAAAGCGTTTTAAAATTGTTTGTGAAGAGAAAGCATTCCCAAGTGATCAGTATATGTTTCAAACACAAGTGAAGTTTCATGGTTTTGATCCAAAGGATGCAATTGTAGAAGTAAAGCGTAGAGAGGGCGAACATAATTTACGTACAGAAGATATTATTGCTAAAATTAATGAAGTAGGAGATGAGTTGGCATTGGTATTGATTGGTGGTATCAATTATTATACAGGCCAAGTGCTAGATATGAAAACCATTACAGAAGCAGGTCATAAAGTGGGTGCTAATGTAGGTTGGGATTTAGCGCATGCTGCTGGAAACATAGAATTACATTTACATGATTGGAATGTAGATTTTGCTTGTTGGTGTAGCTACAAGTACATGAACGCTGGTCCAGGAAGTGTTTCAGGATATTTTGTTCATGAAAAACACCACGATAAAAATCTAAACCGTTTTGGTGGTTGGTACGGTCATAATAAGGAGCGTCGTTTTTTAATGGAACCAGAATATACACCAAATGATGGTGCTTTAGGTTGGCAAAGTTCTTGCACAGGTGTTTTGGCAATGGCACCTTATTTAGCATCTGTTGAAATGTTTGACGAAATTGGTATGGATGCTTTAATTGCAAAACGTAATTTAATTACATCTTATTTAGAGTATATTGTTGAGGAAGTTGCTGCTGAAACAGGAGCAAATTTAGAAATCATCACACCAAAAAATCCAACTGAAAGAGGTTCTCAATTATCAGTTATCTTACATGGTCAAGGTCGCGATTTATTTAATTATTTAATGAAAGAAGGCGTAATTGTTGATTGGAGAGAACCAGCGGTTATTCGTTTAGCACCAGTGCCATTGTATACTTCTTTCGAAGAAATGTACGAATTTGGTCAAATCTTAAAACAAGGAATTTTAAACAAATTATCATAATCTCTGATTAAAAAATGTCAGCAAAACAACAAAAAATTGATTCATTCGATCCGTCGCAACCAGGTTTAGCAGATGCTAGCATTTATGGTTTGCCTTTTACAGCTGAAGAAAGTGAAATTATTGTAGTTCCTGTGCCTTGGGAAGTTACTGTAAGTTATGGTGCAGGTGCTTCTGAAGGACCGGATGCTATCATGGACGCTTCTTTTCAGGTAGATTTATTACACCAACAATTTCCTGAATTATGGAAATTAGGTATTTATATGGATGAAGCTCCAGAATCTTGGGCTAGCAACAGTGCTAAATATAAAAGCTTAGCGCAACCTATTATTGAAGCTTTAGAAAATGGGGAAGATGTAGAAACATTTCCTGTATTACAAGGCGATTTAGATAAAATCAATAAAGCTACAGCTCAATTAAATCAAGAAGTAAAAGATAAAGTATTGTCTTGGATGAATCAAGATAAAAAAGTGGTTCTTTTAGGTGGTGATCACTCTACACCTCTAGGTTATTATCAAGCATTGGCTTCTAAATATGATAATTTTGGAATTTTACATTTTGATGCACACATGGATTTACGTATTGCTTACGAAGGTTTTACACATTCACACGCATCAATTATGTACAATGCTATTCAGTTACCGCAAATTTCGAAATTGGTTCAAGTAGGTATTCGTGATTTTTGTCAGCAAGAAGTTGATGTTGTAAAATCTTTTGATAAAGTGAAAGTGTATACTGATGCCGATTTAAAAGCAAATGCTTTTGAAGGAAAAACATGGAAAGAACAGTGTGATGAAATTTTAGCAAATTTACCGCAAAATGTTTGTGTAAGTTTTGATATTGATGCTTTAGAGCGTTGGTATTGCCCTAATACAGGTACACCAGTTCCTGGAGGGCTAACTTTTGAACAAGCTACTTATTTGTTAGATAAGTTAGGCGCATCTAATAAAAACATCATTGGAATGGATTTAGTAGAAGTTGCACCAGGTGATGATGATTGGGACGGAAACGTAGGTGCCCGATTATTGTTCCACATGTGCGGTGTTTACGCTAAAAACAATGGAATGAAAGTAGGAGATAGTATTACTTTTTAATAGAATAAATTTTAATGTTCCCAAAAAATATTTTTTGGGAACATTTTTTATATATTTCTATGTCTTTCCACTGGTTTAGTTTCATCAAAATGGTATCGATAAGTTCTTAGTTTTCTACTTAAATCAGCGCCAAGACCTTTAGCTACATTAATCATTTTAGGATTAAAATCACCTATCCACTGCATTTCATAATCAGTATAAGATAATTGAGAAGCCATTACTTTTTGTCCTTCAATTACCATATAATTATCTACGCCTTTTCCTTGCCATTCTGGTACCACTCCAAAAGCAACACCTACAACACGTTTACTTTTATGAAATAACTTATAATACATAAATTTTATCTTTTGAAATAAACCAAACTTTCCATTAAGATGCTTAAAGTATTGGTTTAAGTCAGGAAGGTTAAGCCAAAAAGCTACAGGTTTGTTTTGATAATAAACAAACCAAACTATTTTAGGGTCTATAACAGGTTTCATTGTTTTAAAAATAAGTTTTCCTTGAGATAAACTCATATCTTTTCCACCACCATGTGAAGCCCAAGCTTTGTTATACACAAAAACAAAATCGGCTACATATTTATCAAGATCGTTAATATTCAAATACTCAGCTCTAAAATCGCTGTTTTTAGCAATAACATCATGACGTTCATGTAATTTAGGTTGTAACTTTTGTGTGATAGGCAACGCAAAACATTCTTGATTAAAGTAGGTTTTAAAGCCATAATTTTCAAATAATTCAACATAGTAGGGGAAATTGTAGTTCATGTTGTATAAAGGCTCATAAAAACCTTCTACTAACAAACCCCACCATTGATCGCGCTCTCCAAAATTAATAGGACCATCCATTGTTTCCATATTATGAGATTGCAACCATTTTTTTGCCTGATCAAACAAATAGTTGGCAGCTGTTTGGTCATCAATACACTCAAAAAAACCAATTCCACCAATAGGTGCTTTTCCTTCGTACTTTGGGTTGACAAACGCTGCAATACGTCCAATCATTTCATCGCTTCCATTAAATAAATTCCAGCGAATAGCTTTTCCACCTCTTTGAAATAATTTATTTTTAGTTGGATCAAAAACTTTTTCAATATCTTGATTTAAAGGCTGAATCCAGTTTTTATCTTGGGCATATAGTTTTATAGGAAAGTTCAAAAATTGCTTTTTGGTCTTTGCATTCTTAACTTCTACTGTATACATACATTTCTTTTAAGTCTTAAACAAAGGTACAAAAACTTTGTAAGCTTGTTTAAAAATCAGGGGCTACTTCAAAAACAACCCATTCTTTTGATATTGGATGATAAAAACCAAGGGAAAAAGCATGCAAATGCAATCTATCTGCCTTAGTACCATATAAATCATCGCCTTTAATAGGTACATTTAAACCTAATATATGGGCGGAATGCATACGTAATTGATGCGTTCTACCCGTAATAGGTGTAAATTCAATTCTAGTTTCGTTTACGTTTGTTGCAAGAACTTTGAACTTTGTTTGCGATTTTTTTCCATATTCATAACAAACCATTTGTCTTGGTCTATCGTCTAAATCGCCTCGCAAAGGAAGATCAATAGTTCCTTCATTCTCACTCACTAAGCCATCTAAAAGAGCTATATATTTTTTAGCTACCTTACGCTTAATAAATTGTTTTTGTAAATTTTCATGTACATCTTTATTTTTTGCTAGAACCATTATGCCTGATGTAGACATATCTAAACGATGCACTATTAAGGGCCCGGTAGCATGCGGGTAACGATTTTTAATGCGTTGATAAACAGAGTCTGATATATGAATTCCAGGAACAGACAAAAATTCTGCAGGTTTGTTTACTACAACTAAATAAGGATCGTCATAAATAATGTCTAATTTTTTACCTTCTGCAGGATTCTTTAAAAAAGGATTTTCTTCCACTTCCAAACCTTGTAGCATATGACCTAAAATAGGCTCGCATTTACCCCAACAAGAAGGATAATATTGCTTGTGTTTTCTAATTTCGGATTTTGGAGATTGTCCCCACCAAAATTCTGCTAATGCAACTGGTTTTAAATTATGTTTATAAGCATATTGAAATAATTTGGGTGCACAACATTCTCCTGCACCCGCAGGTGGTAAACCATGTAATGAATTTTCAAAAATACTTTTTAACGATTTTAATTGATGTTTTGCATTTAAAAAGGTGTAATTGGTAAATAACCATTGTTGCAAATGATTTGACTTTACTTTACGTTCTTCTTTAAGATTTTGAATTATTTTTTCAAATTCATGTTTTTTAATAACTAATTCATTAATAGTTGATTGATGTTCATTACTTAAAGTTTTAAGTAAATGTTTATCATATAAACTTTGTTTGACTAGTTCTTTTTGTAAAGCATCAAAATCTGTTGTAGAAAGGCTTCCTATTTGGTTCTCACGAACCATTTTTCGTTGTTCTTTCTTAAGCTTCATTTCATGTTTAAAAGCAGTAATTTTTTGATCACTTTCAACTTGATACGTTTTTATTTTTTGTTCTAAATCCAATAAATCAGTATTGTTTTCTAGGTTATTAATTTCACTATTAATGGCATTTAAGTCTTTCTCTTTCATTAAAAAATAACCATCTTCATGCAACATATCAAACACGGGAGGAACAAAAAATGCAACTGAGTTACTATTAGCCAATTTACCTGAATATGCTGCTAAATAACCCAAAACACCCTCTTTTTCAACAACTAAAACCCCAAACATTTTTCCAATAGGTAATAATTCATTAGTAGCATCTAATCCAAAATTATGCTCAGAATTAAACTCGTTTTCTAAGTATCTTTGAACTTCATTTGCAGCTATTTCACATAAAGGATGAACCTTGTAATAAAAAGGAAAATTAAGTTTTTCAGGAAGTTCTATTTTGGAAACATCTTCTGAAAATGGAATAAAACACGAAGTTGTATCTTTTGAATGAAATAACATTGTAAATTATATTAATGTCTGAATATTGCAACTATTTGCGCTTTTTAGATAGCAATAGCTTTGATTTATGCTGTATCTTTGTACAAAAATAAGAAGAAATGTCATACGTATCTAATGTTTTAAAAGGCACATGTCCCAATTGTGGTGAAACAAAAGTTTTTAAAGAAAAAGGAAATCCCTTAATTTTTAAAATGCCTGTTATGCATGAAAAGTGTCATAAGTGTAACTATTCTTTTCATCGCGAGCCAGGGTTTTATTTTGGCGCAATGTACATGAGCTATGCATTGACTGTTGCTGAAATGGTTAGTGTTTTTGTTTTAGGTTTACTAGCTGGTGTTGGTTTTCTAAAAATGTTTTTTGCAGTTATAGTAGTAGTTTTTCTATTATCAACTTTCAATTTTAGAATTTCACGATTAATGTGGTTGAATTTATTTTACGAAAAAGAAGAAGAGGGGGAAGTTCAAAAATAACTACTCTTCTTCTTTATAAAGTTTTCTAAAATCGGATGGTTTCATTGCCACTCTTTTTTTAAAGTTTTTAGAAAAATAAGTATAATCATCAAAACCTAAATCGGTAGCAATCTCATTTAATGAATTGTTGGTATACAAAAGTTGTCTTTTTGCTTCTAAAATAACGCGATCTGTTATTATATCAGTGGTTGTTTTACCAGAAATAGACTTAACGATTCTGTTTAAGTGTTTTTGTGTAATACTTAGTAAATCAGCATATTGTGTTGCCGATTTAATAGTACTAAAGTATTGATCAACCAGTTTTTCAAACTTTGCAAATAATGATTGATAATGTCTTAATTCTGTAAAGTTTATGGCACTGTGTGTTTCAATATATCTGTTTAAATGGATGTATAATTGTGTTAAATAACTTAGTATTAACTGCTTTTTTTTCCATTGATTTTGTAAGCTTTCTTGATAAATACTAACAAATATTTTTTCAATAAATTCTTTTTGTTCCAAATTTAAATGCACGCATTTTTCAGTAGTGTTTGATTCAAAAAAAGGATAATCTTTAATTGAATTTCGAACATAATTTATTTCATAAAATTCTTCTGAATGAAAAAATAAATATCCATCAATATCATCTGAAAGTTCCCAACTATGTGTTTGCCCTGGATATAAAAAAAAGACAGATCCTGGTTTTACTTCGTACTTATTAAAATCAATTTCGTGCGTTCCAAAACCTTTAGTAAATAAAAAAACAGCGTAGAAATTATGCTTATGTGCTTTTTCAATACGCGAGTGATTATTTTGCAAATGTTTGGGAATAGTATTGGTGTAAAACTGTTCGTCTACATTTTTGTTTTTAAAATCTTTTAAGCCTAATAATTGAATTTCAGACATTTATTAAAAATTTATTTTTTTAATTGATTAATAATCAGTACATTTATATTTCTTAAATAAGACTTTGAATTTCATATTTATTTTTAAAGATTGTTGGGGTTTTCTCAGCAATCTTTTTTATTTTTAAATAAAAAATGCAAGTTACTACTTTATTTACTCATTTACGACCGTATGTAAAACCTTACAGAAAGTTGGTAATTGGTACACTTTTATTAACTTTTGTAGGTTCATTAACTGCCCAAATAAATGCTTGGATATTGCGTTATACGGTTGACGAAATTACGCTTATTTCAGCAAAACCTAATGCATTGCAACTTGGTTTAAAATTACTTCTTTTTATATCAATCGTTTTAATTTTAAAAGAAATTTTAAATGCGTTTATCACTTTTGGACAAAAATACTACGGCGAAAAACTACGTATTTACATATCTAAAGATCTTGCGCAAAGCATTGTTGATAAAATATTAACCTATAAATTATCTTTTTTTACAGATAATGACAATGAAGCCGGACGTTTACAAACACGTATTGATAGAGGAATTGAGAGCCTTACGCGTTTGGTACAAAACTTTTTTATAGACATTTTACCATTGTTTGCCAATGCATTTGTTGCTTTGTTTTTTATGTTTCAGGCTAATTTTTATGTAGGCTTGGTAGGTTTGTGTATTGTGCCTATTTATTTTATAGTTACTAAGAAACAAGCAGAAAAATTGAGTGGTTGGCGAAGAAATTTACGTGGTTTTCGCGAATCTAAATCTCAAGGTATTATTAGTATTATTGATGCTATAACCGTTATTAAATCGTTTAATAGAGAACAAATTGAATCTGAAAAACAACGCAATTTACAAAACGAACTTACTAATAATCAGTTACAAACCCGTAAAACCAGTTTCTTTTTTGATGGATTAAAATCATTTATTGAGCAATTTGGTATTGTAATTATCATTATTCTTACAGCATATTTTGTTTTAAACGGCTCTATGTCAATAGGTTCTATTATGTTTCATATATTATTATTCAACAACGTATCGGCACCAATTAGACAATTGCATAGAATTTACGATGAAATGAATGACGCTATGATTTATTCTGAAAGTTATTTTGAAATTATTAATGCCGAAGAGCAAACAGAAAAATCGGGTTCTTTTAAAAATGAATCACTAAAAGGAAATTTTGAATTAAAAGACGTTTCATTTGCATATCCCAATGGTACCAAAGCGCTTTTTAACATCAACATGAACATTCAAGCCAATAAAATTACAGCATTGGTTGGACTTTCGGGCGCTGGTAAAAGCACCATAATTAATTTATTAGACAAGTTTTATACGCCTTCAAGCGGAGAAATTTTGTTAGATGATATTCCTTTAAACGATTATGATACTCATTTTTTAAGAGAAAATATTGGTTTGGTTTTGCAAAAAAATCACATTTTTAATGGATCTATTGCTGAAAACATTCGATATGGAAAAACAAATGCAACCGATGAAGAGGTGATTGAAGCTGCCAAAAAAGCATACATTCATGAGCAAATTATAAAATTACCCAATCAGTATGATACGAAAGCAACAGCTTTATCTGGCGGGCAGCAACAACGAATTGCTATTGCGCGTATGTTTTTAAAAAATCCACCAATTATTTTCTTAGACGAGCCTACTGCAAGTTTAGATGCCATTGCAACAGAGCAAATTAAAAACAGTTTAGATGCTATTAAGAAAAATCGTACGGTGGTTATTATTTCGCATAGTATTTCTCAAATTATTGATGCAGATATTATCTATGCAATGAAAGAAGGTAAAATTGCCGAAGCAGGAACGCATGAAGAAGCTTACAAACAAAATGGTGTTTACAAAGAGATTTTTGATGCTAGCGCACGTAGTTTAAATATTGAAAAAATTGCTAAGACTTATGAGGATGATTGATTTTTGTATTGCATTTTTTGTTACATTTATGTAAAAATGTTGCTATTATGAAAATTACTAAACCTTTAAAGATAATTGGGATTATTTTTTTATCGCTAATTTTATTAGCCGTAATTGCAAATATCACCATCAATATTATCATAAAAAATCAGCTACCTAAAATCATTGAGGAGAAAAACGATACTGCATATGACTTAACGTACGAAGACATGAATTTTTCTGTTTTTAGTAATAGTTTATCTGTTGAAAAAGCAAAACTTACACCTAAAAAAAATGCCAATATTAGAAAAGACATCGATTTTTATGGGGATGTTGATAAAATAAGTGTTACAGGTGTTAATTTTTACGAACTTTTAAAAAATAAAAATCTAAAAGCTTATACCATATCAGTAATTGGTCCGCATATAACCGTTTTAAAACCAGAAGTTCGTGATACCTTAAAATCAGAATCTAAGCTACCAGAAATTATTGATATTGATAAAATTAAAGTCGAAAACGCTTATGTAAAAATGATGAATACCAAAGGCGATTCTTTATTACACGAAGTGTATAACTTTAATGCAGAAATTAACGGTATTCATATGGGGCAGTATACCGTTAAAAAAGATATTCCTTTTACCTATACCGATTATAAATTTAAAATTGATTCGGTTTACAGTGTTGTAAACGATATGCAAGTGGTAAAATCTAATAAAATAGAAGTTAATACAGATCATATTGAAATCAATAATTTTAGATTGCAACCTTATATATCAAGAAAAGAGTTTAAAAGTAAAGCAACCGAATCAAATACTCGTTTATTGGTTGAAGTTCCTAAGCTAGCACTTAAAAATACCGATTGGGGATATGATAAACTAGATCTTTTTGTAAATATTGGTGCCATTGATATAGATTCTATTAACGTACGAATTCTAGATCAAAAAAATCAAACGGTTTTTCAACAAGCAAAAAAGGATGCAGAAAATATCATTCAGCCTTTAATTCCGTTTAGAATGGATATTGGCGAATTAAACATCAAAAAATCGTCATTTAATTCTTTAGGAATTCTTGACGTTAACAATGTAAACATAAAAATAAAGAAAATATCCAATAGGGTACAAGAGCATTTATTAATTGAAGAATTTCAGTTAAATAACCCGCAATTTGTTCATATTCCTAAAAAAGGTACTAACAAAAAAACAAGTGAACCAAGTAAATTAAACGATGTTGTTTTAATTAATAAGCTAGTTGTAAAAGATGCCGATTATGTTTTAAAAGATGCTTCAGGAAAACAAAACAAACTAACTGTTGACGATTTTAATTTAACACTAAATAATATTGAAATTAATGATAAAACGGTGTTGTCTAAAATTCCTTTTTCGTACAAAGATCCTGTTCTTTCAACAGGTAAGATAAAATTTGATTCAGGTAAAAATTATACCATACATTCTAACGGAATTGTTGTAAAACAATCTAATGCAACAGTTAAAGATTTTAAAATGGTGCCTAAATTAACGCGAAGTCAGCATGCTAAAACTTTAAAATATGGTGAAGATTATTACAATGTTTCGATGGGTGCCATACAATTTAATAATTACCAATGGGGGTTTGATAAGCAAGAAGAGCTTTATTTTAAATTCAATGAAGTAGTCATAAATAATGTAAACGCATCAATTTATCGTGATGCATCTATTCCTAATGAACCTAAAGAAAATCATTTATACAGCTACAAACTGCGTAATGTAAAGTTCCCTTTTGAAGTTGGTACTTTAAAAATTAAAAATTCTACCCTTACCTATGAAGAAGGCGCAGGTGGTGGTGCGCAACCAGGCAAACTATCATTTACAAACTTTAATATTACAGCAAAAAATATTTACAGCGGATACAAACGTAGTTCAGGACCAACAACTCAAATAAATGTTCAAACTCAGTTTATGGACAAAGCAAAATTGGTTGCTAGTTGGAGTTTTGATATCATGGATAAAACGGATAAATTCAATATTAATGGCGATTTAAATAATTTTCCAGCAACAGGTATGAATCCGTTTTTAAAACCTTATATGAATGTAAGTGCAAGTGGAACCATTGATCGTATGATTTTTAATTTCTCTGGTAATAATGCGGTTTCTAATGGTGATTTTGCAATGAGTTTTGCAAATTTACAAATGAAGGTTTTTAATAAAGAAAATAAAGAGCGTAAACTTGTTAGTGCAGCTGCAAATATGGTTATTAGAACAGATACGGATGGTTTAAGGAAAACAGAAATTAAAGAAGTTGAACGCAAGAAAGATTGTTCGTTTTTTAATTTTTTATGGTTAAACATAATGCAAGGATTAAAACAAACCGTAATTTAAAAATGTAATGTAACTTTGCAGAAAAGTAAAGTAATTTTATGAAAACAATTGTTATTACAGGTGCAAGTTCAGGAATTGGTTATGCAACAGCAATGGCATTAGCAAATGGAAATCGTTTAATTTTATGTGGTAGACGTACAGAACGCTTACAACAATTACAAAATAAATTGCATAATACAGAAACGCTTTTGCTTACTTTTGATGTAGCTAATAAAGAAGAGGTTTTTTCTGCTTTTAAGAGTTTACCTGTTAATTGGCAAAATATTGATGTTTTAATTAATAATGCTGGCAATGCACACGGTTTGGCGCGTTTTCAAGATGCAGATTTAGATGATTTAGATGCCATGATTGATATTAATGTAAAAGGATTAATTTACGTTACACGCGCATGTTTACCTTTTTTACAGCAATCAAAAAATGCACATATTATTAATTTATCTTCCATTGCAGGAAAGCAAGTATATACTAACGGAACCACTTACTGTGCATCTAAATGGGCAGTTGAAGCTTTAACAAAAGGTATGCGTTTAGATTTTTTACCTTTAGGAATTAAAGTTACATCAATAGCTCCAGGAGCAGTAGAAACCGAGTTTTCTTTGGTACGATTTAAAGGCGATGCTGATACAGCTGAAAAAGTATATCAAGGTTATGAACCTTTACAAGCCGAAGATATTGCTGAAAATATTGCTTTTGTAGTAAATCAGCCAAAACATGTGCAAATTGCAGATGTTACTATTTTACCTAAAGCTCAAGCAGATGGCATCACCATTTTAAAAGAATAAACCCAAACACTTGCAAAAAATTGCAAGTGTTTTTATTTTAACTCTTTTCGCATTTCATGTGGACGTTTACCTGTAAACTCGTGAAAAATTTTGCTAAATGAGGGTAATGAATCATATCCTACTTTATTTGCAATTTCAGAAATACTTAAATTAGTTTTCAGTAAAAACTCTATGGCTTTGGTAATTCGTACCGATTTTACATATTGTTTAAAGGTAATTCCTAATTCTTTTTTAAACCATCGGGTAAAAGTTCTTTCGCTCATATTAAAGTGTTGCGTCATCATTTCAATAGATAAATTAGTACCGTAATATTGCTCTATATAATCAATAATCTTAATCATTTTAGCATCTTCAGAAAAAGGAAGCATAATAGAAAGTTGCTTATTTTTTTCTTCTGACAATATGTGAAAGAGTCCAAAAAGTAGTTCCGAAAATTCATTTTTTGATGTAATGGATTGTTTGTTCCATCTTTCTGTAAAACGAATAAGTTCAATAATTAAATCATTGGCTGGATAAATACCAAATTGCTCATAAAATGAATCTTCTTTTGCTGTAACTACAGGAAAATAAATAGAATGCAGTTGGGTGGCAGAATGCGCCACCTTTAACTCATGAGGAACGTTTTTAGGAATCCAAACAAAGTGCTTTGCAGGTATTACAAATTGTTGATTTTCTATTGATATATAAGCAATTCCATCTTCTACATAACTTAATTGCCCTTTAGAATGTTGATGTTTATTAAAAGTTCTTTCAAATTTTTCATGTACTATAAAAACAGCATCTTTTTCTAATTCTACTTCAAAAATCGTATTAACTATATTCATTTTACAAAGATAGATATTTTGGCTGATTTGAATAAATAATTGACTTTTTTACGTGACGCGTCTTTGTGTTTTGTCTCTAATTTTGTCAAAAAAATATAGCTAATTGTGAAAACAAAATCGGGCATTACTACCGTCATTTTTTATCTGATAACGGGAGTGCTTTTTGCTCAAAACCAAAATCAACAAAAGGTATCCATTAACACACTTCTAGAGAAAGTAGCTGTTCACAGTAAAGAAATTAAAATTGCCGAGCATGAATTAGAGCAATCGTTTCTTGATGTTGACGATGCTCAAAACAACAAATTACCTGATATTTCTGTAAATGCTTCGGTAGATAAAGCAACTAATTTTCCTATTTATGATAGTGGATTGTTCGAAAAACCTTCGCAACATGATGTTATTCATACATTATATGCTACAAATGCCAATTTCTATTTATCTATTTACGAAGGTTTAAAAAAGAAAAATACGGTCAAGCTTAAAGAAATTGAAGCCTGCTTACAAAAAGAATTGTTTTTAGAAACAGAAGCTACGGTTAAATTACAAGCAGTTCATCTGTTTTTAGATTTATTCTTACAAGATGAATTAAGAGCTGCTTTACTGACTGATATGAAAGAAAAAGAACATCAATTAAAAGAAATTAAAGACCTTTTTGATTTAGGCGTTATTTTACAAAGTGATGTTTTAAGAGCTGAACTAGAATTATCAAAACGTAAAATGACTTTGATTGAAATTGAAAATCAACGGACAAAAATCAATCAAAAATTAAATGTTTTAATTGGTAATCAAGATGAGCAATGGGTACAACCCATTTTTGATATAGATGATTTGCCTAAATTACCTTTGTTTTCAGAGGCTTTACAACAAGCAACAACCAATGCTTATGCAGAAAAGCAATCGCATTTTCATGTTTTAGCTGTAGAAAAGAATTTAGAATTAGTTAAAGCCAACAATAATGTAAAAATTGGTTTAACAGGATCTTTTCAATTTTCAAATCCTCAAATTTTTCTGTATCCTTATAATGATGCTTGGTATCATTTGGGTTTAGTTGGTATTAAAGCATCATATTCGTTATCAGAACTATACAAAAATAAAAACAAGAAAAAAATAGCCAAGGAAGCCATAGAACAGGCACACATGCATCATGAAAAAGTAAATGATGATGTACGTACAGCATTATATAAAGAGTATCTTTCTTTTGATGAAGCCCTTAAATATGTTGATGTTTTTAAATTAAACACAAAATATGCTGCTGAAAATGAACGCATTTTAAAAGATGCTTACTTTAATCAAACAGCTTTAATTACCGATTTATTAGATGCTAATGTGCTGGTAGTGAAATCAAATTTCGAATTGATTCAAGCACAAGTCAATGTTTTTAAAAATTATTACCAACTTCAGTTTACTCAAGGAACCTTATAATCATGAATTTAGAAATTAAAAAGAAATTAGCCAAAGCAACTACTTTTTTGGCGTGGATTTTAGTTGTTATTGTTTTTATTTGGTTTGGGATAAAACTTTTCACGGTGATAAAATATGAGTCAACTAATGATGCTCAGGTAAATGCTTATATCAACCCCATTATTTCACGAGTTGGCGGTTATGTGGATACCATTTATTTTACCGATTTTCAGGAAGTAAAGAAAGGCGATACCCTATTTGTAATTGATAATAGAGAATATATTACAGAAGCTAATGAAGTTGAGGCAGATATGGCTAAACAAAACGCTTCTTTGGGAGTTTTAGAAAGTCAAACAAATACATTGCTTCAGCAAGCAAACGAAGTAAAAAGTAGTTTAGAAGCAAAAAAAGCAGAAGTTTGGAAACAAGAATTAGAACTGCAACGTTATCAAGAATTATTTGAAAGAAAATCGGCAACAGCACAACAACTTGAAAAAGTAAAAGCACAACTTTTGGTATCTCAAAGTAATTTAAATCAAACTGAACTACAATACAAAGCAGCCTTGTCTAAGATTAATGATGTTAAAGCCTCTCAAAAAGTAATTTCGGCTGAAAAAAACAGACTCAATCAAATTCATCAACGTAAAAACATTGATATTGGTTATACCGTTATTACGGCACCATATAACGGACGTTTAGGAAAAAGAAGTATTGAAGAAGGGCAAATGATAAAAATGGGTGATCACTTGGCATACATGGTAAACGATGATACACCTAAATGGGTTATTGCTAATTTTAAAGAAACACAAATAGCTCAATTTAAAATAAATGATAGAGTAGTGGTGGTAGCTGATGCTTTTCCAGATATTGAATTTACCGGAAAAATAATTGCTTTTGCACCTGGTACAGGTTCTAGTTTTTCATTATTAGCACCTGATAATGCTACAGGAAACTTTGTGAAAATAGTACAAAGAATTCCAGTGAAAATTGAACTTACAGGCCCTGATGCTCAAACATTACAAATGCTTAAAACAGGAATGAATGTTGAAGTTACAGTAAAAAGCAATGGAAAATAGTACTATTAGTCCCATTTTTAATGCTAACATTTCAAAAGCTTGGGCTAAAATATTGTTGTTTGTACTTTTAGTCCCCAACATGATTTTATTTTTCTTGCCTGTTGCAAATGTTACTGCAGCAACGGGGTATTTTGGTATTGAACCTAACCAAGTACAGTTTACGGTTACCTTATACTATGCGGGTTTTGTAGCTTTTTACAGTTTAGAACGCAGGTTTTATTCTTATTTTACATACAAACGTTACTTTATTGTTTTTCAATTGGTACAATTACTTTGTTGCTTAATATTGTTTCAAAGCACTAATTTGTACATTATATATTTAACTCGTTTTTTTCAAGGAATGCTCTTTGCAAGTGCTGTTAATTTGTATTTATCAATGATGGCGTTAAAAATTAAAACGTTTAGAGCTAAAGAAATAAGTTACAGTTTGTTTTTTGGTATGTTGCTTTGTGCTAGCTCATTCAATAATTTAATAACAGCAGATTTTATTGATCATTTCAATTTTAATTTATTGTTTCAGTGTGCTGTTTTTACGTACGCAGTAAATTTATTATTGGTGCTTATTACTATGAAAATTAATGTTGAAATAAGAACAACACCTTTGGTACAGTTAGATTTTCCCAGCTTTTTTTTATTTTCCTTTTTTTTAATAGGTTTAGGATATTGCAGTGTTTTTGGACAACAGTATTATTGGTTTCAATCAAAAAAAATAGTACTAATTGTTATAGCATCTTTGGCGAGTTTCATTTTGTTTGTAGTAAGACAGTATGCTTTAAAACGACCTTATATCAATCTAACGATTTTATCTTTTTATAAATTTATTATTGGCATTTCACTTTTGTTTCTCATGTACATTTGTCGATTTTCGTTTTCATACTCTGGTCAGTTTTTTCGTTCCGTATTAGGAATGGATCCTAAGCATGTTTCCTATATGTATGCTGTAAATATAATAGGCATTGTTTTAGGTGTGTTTTATGCGTGCGTGCATTTAATTAATAAAAAAAGTGTTTTTATTGTTTGGATAGTAGGTTTTGCTTCTTTGTTTAGTTATCACTTTGTAATGAATCAGGAAATGTTTTATTATGGAAATGAGTCTAATTACTTTTTACCTATGTTCATGCATGGTTTGGGTATTGGCTTAATAATGGTACCAACTATTTTATATTGTATTTCAAGTGTTGCTTATTATTTAGCACCATCTGCAGCCGCTTTTTGTTTATTGGTTCGATTCTTAGGATTTACCGTTAGTGGTATTTTGGTAAATTATTACACAATTTATCATTCATTAATTCATAAAAATCGATTTATGGAATATTATCAAAAAGTAAATCCTATGTTTGAAAACAGATATGAAACATTAAAGATAAAACTTCTAAAAAACGGATTCAATCAAACACAAATCGATACTGTTTCAAATAATATTTTAAGTAAAGAACTCAATAAATACATTTTATTAAGATCAGTAATGGATTATTACACCCTAATGATGTATGTTTCTTTAGTAGTAATTGGTTTTTTAATTGTATTTTGGCTATTTCAAAAGAAAATTAAAATTGCAATCAGACCTATTTTACCTATTTAATAGTTTGATTAATATTAACTTAAAACTACGTAACACTTAACTTTAAACTTACTATTTGTATTGATTTTCTTTACAATTTATTTACATTGCAAATACTTCTTAATATTAGCTTAATATTGCTTTAACACTCGATTTATCTTTAAACACCAATTTTGTACCGATGTAACATTCAAATTACTTTATGAAAAAACTTTTGTTTGTAGTAGGTATATTTTCTCTTTTTGCATGCAGTAAAAACAGTTCTGTAAAAATGAAAGGATCTGATACTGAGGTAAATTTAGCTGTAAATTTAGCAGAAAAGTATACCGAAATTAATCCTAAGTTTAGCATTGCCATATCTGGTGGTGGCTCAGGATTAGGAATTACTTCTTTATTAAACGGGCAGGCAGATATTGCTAACTCATCTAGACCGTTATCTGATGAAGAAAAACAACAATTTAAAGACATGAATATTGAACTTAAAACGGTTGTTTTTGCAGAAGATGCAACTGCTTTTATTGTACATAAAGATTTGCCTTTAACAGAAATTGATTTGCCAACTTTAGGTAAAATTTTAAGTGGTGAAATTACCAATTGGTCTGAAATTACCGATTCTAATTTACCAATCAACATCTATGGGCGTCAAAGTAGTTCAGGAACACATTCTTTTGTTAAGAAGAAATTAAAGATTGAGTTTTCAAATGCTGCTAAAGAAATGACAGGAAATGCACAGATTTTAGAAGGCGTAAAAGCCGATAAATCGGGGATTGGATATGTTGGTGCAGGTTACGTAGGGCATGATCCTGCAGTAAATACAGCATTTAAAATTCTAAAAATTAAAGAAACCAAAACTTCAGAAGCTTATTCTCCTATCGATCCAAATACAATTAATAACAGTTTGTATTTTTTTCAACGTCCTCTATATCAATTTGTTTTAGCTGATTCTTGGGAAAAAGTAAAGCCTTTTATTGATTTTGAAAAAAGTGCAAAAGGCAAAAAAATGATTGAAGAACATGGTTATTATGTAATTGAAAAAAAATAAAATGAGATACAAAACACGAATAACAATTGATAAAATATTCAAAGTTTTTTTTAAAGCAACTGGTTTTCTAGTATTGGCTTTATTAGGAGGTATTTTTGCCATGCTAGTTTACAATTCTTTTTCATTCTTTTTAGATATTAAACCGTTAGATTTTATTACAGGAATGGAATGGGCACCTACTGCCAAAAAGCCTAAATATGGTATGTTACCTTTAATTATTAGTACAACTATGGTAACTTTTGGTGCTATGATTATTGCAATTCCGTTAGGTATAGGTACAGCAGCTTTTATATCTGAATATGCTGGTCCACGTTTAAAAAATATTTTAAAACCTGCTATTGAAATGCTAGCAGCAATTCCTTCAGTAGTAATTGGTTTCTTAGGAATTGTAGTTGTAAGTCCTGGAATTGCAAATATGGCCGATTTACCTAATGGTTTAAATGCATTAAATGGTGCTATATTATTAGCTATCATGGCTTTACCAACTATTATTACAGTTGCAGAAGATGCAATACATGCTGTGCCAAATGCTTATAAAGAAGCAAGTTACGGTGTAGGTGCTAACAAATGGCAAACGTTACGTAAAGTAATTATTCCCGCAGCTGCTCCAGGTATTATTGCCGCAGTTATGTTAGGTGTGGGTAGAGCTATTGGTGAAACAATGACTGTTTTAATGGCCACTGGAAATGCTGCTTTAATACCAACCGGAATGTTTGATTCTGTGAAAACAATGACAGCTACTATTGCTATTGAAATGGGCGAAGTTCCTTATCAAACAACACATTACTACGCTTTATATGCCATTGCAACTGTTTTGTTTTTTATGACATTGTTTGCAAATTTAGTTGGCGAGTTTTTTATTAACCGATTTAGAAAGTATCATGCAGTTTAAAAAAAGGTTTTCATCAATAATAGAGTGGGGTACTTTATTAATTAGTACTCTTATAGTTTGCTTTTTCCTTTTTGTAATTATATGGGAAATTGTATCTAAAGGTGCTTCTTCTTTGTCATGGGAGTTTGTTTCTAAAATTCCATCAGAAGGAATGACAAAAGGAGGTATTTTAACGCCAATCATTGGGACTGTTTTATTAACATTAATTACCGCTTTGTTTGCCATACCTTTCGGAATTTGCTGTGCTATTTATTTGAACGAATATGCAGAAAATAACTGGTTAACAAGAACAATTCGTGCCGCAATACGTAATTTATCAGGAGTACCTTCTATTATCTACGGATTATTTGGTTTGGCACTTTTTGTACAAGCGTTACAATTTGGTACTTCGTTAATTGCAGCAGGTTTAACATTAGGATTGTTATCATTACCTTATGTAATTACTACAACTGAAGAAGCTTTAAAACGTATTCCAAACAGTACCCGTGAAGCTGCTTTAGCAGTTGGAGCTACAAAGTTTGAAACTATTAAAGATGTTGTAATTCCATCAGCAATGTCAGGAATTTTAACAGGTGTTGTTTTAACACTATCACGCGCAGCAGGTGAAACAGCACCTATCTTATTTACAGGAGCCGCATTTTACATCAATGGTAGTACAGGATATTTTAACCAAGAATTCATGGCATTACCTTATCATTTATACATGTTGTCTACACAACATCAATCTATCGATCAAGTTCGTCCAATTGCATACGGTACAGCTTTAGTACTTGTTATTGTGGTGTTCTTATTAAATTTAACAGCATTTTATATTCGTTATAAATTCAGAAAAAATGAAAACTAAGTTATCAGCAGAAAATCTAAACATTAGTTTCGGAGAGAAACATGTTTTAAACAATATCAACGTTGCATTCGCAGAAAAAGAAATCACGGCATTAATTGGACCATCAGGATGTGGAAAAAGTACTTTGTTAAGAAGCTTTAACCGCATGCATGATTTATTTCCAGATGCACGCATTAATGGAACTTTACGATTAGAAGATCTTGATTTATATTCTAAAACAGTACCTGTAACCGAAATTCGTAAACGTATAGGAATGGTGTTTCAAAAGGCAAACCCTTTTCCTAAAAGTATTTATGAAAATATTGCTTATGGATTAAAAATCAACAATTTACCTTACGGAAAAGATGTGGTTGAAAAAGCTTTGCAAGAAGCTTATTTGTGGGATGAAGTAAAAAACGATTTAAAAATGCCTGCTACAAGATTATCGGGTGGTCAACAACAACGTTTATGTATTGCACGTGCCGTTGCCCTTAGACCTGAAGTAATTTTAATGGATGAACCTTGCTCTGCACTAGACCCTGTAAGTACTTTGAAAATTGAAGAGTTAATTAAGCACTTAAAAGAAAAATATACTATTGTAATTGTAACGCATAATATGCAACAAGCACAACGTATTGCCGATAAAACAGTATTTATGTACCTAGGTGAAGTGAAAGAAGAAGGACCTACAGATCAAATTTTTAATAACCCTAAAAACGAAATGACAGCTAATTATATTAGCGGTTATTTTGGATAAAATACGCTTTTTATTATTCCTTAATTTTTTCGCATCAAAAAGTGTTAAAAGGAAAACCAGTTAATTGGTTTTCCTTTTTAATTATAGTTCTGTCTATTCATTCACAAAATCGCTTAAGTAATCAAAACGTTTGGTTAATTTTCCATTTTCGCAAATAGTTCCTCTTTCTAAGATGCCATCTTCATCATTATTAAAAAAGGCAGGTATAATATGATTTATAAACATTTCACCAAAACCTTCACTAGCATCTTTAGGTAATTCACAAGGTAAATTATCTACCGCCATTACAACAATAGCAGCTGGGTGGTCAATATCAACCTCTTTATTTTCTCTTGGATAATAACCATAAATAGGATCAGCAATGGTTGATACTCTAATAGTACTATCTATAGGTCCATCAATATCACAAGAAATATCTGCAACTACTTTTATTGTATTATTTGGATTGTTCAACATTTCTTTGGTAAGAATTTTAGGCGATCCATCTTTGTAAAAATGACCAGCTATAAAAATATCGGCTGCATTGGCAAATTTTTCAAAATCACTTTCATATTCATTTGGGTGCGATTTAAAATCTTCAAAATCACCTTTCTTGCCATCAGTTCTTCTGTAGTAATCTTCAACATCTATGTGTACATACACAGGTTCATCAAAATCTTTATTTAAAAATTGATCAATGCTTACTTGTTTCATTCTCATAGCATCAAGCATTTCTTTAGCACCATTTCCAACTTTTCCTGTGCCTGTTAAAACAACTTTAATAGGAGGTAAGTAAGGTTTTAATAAACGCTCTATTAGATCTTTTTGAGATTTTAATTCTTCGGCTTTTTTTAAATTGAAAAGTTCGTATTTTATTCCAAAAGCTCTAAAAGCATTGTAAGCACCAACTATTCCGGCATATCTTCCAAAACCAATTAAACGGTGTCCGTTTTTATCAACTAAGGTTTCGTGATCAATTAAACGAATGTTTCGTTCTAAACAAGTTTGTAATAATTTTTTATTGTATTGTTGTTTTTTAATTGTATGCGAAAAGAAGAAGTACGTTTTGTTTGGAATCAAGTCATTCACAGGAACTTCTTTTACTCCAAATAAAATATCACAATCGCTCATATCTTCAGTAACTTCAAATCCTAGTGCTTGGTATTCTTCGTCTTTAAAAACACGAATAGGAGAAGTTTGTACTTTAAATGTTGCTTCAGGATGATTTTCTTTGACAGATAAAAGTTCTTGAGGTGAAAAAACAACGCGTTTGTCTGGTGGATTTTTACCTTCTCGAATAATTCCAAATTTCATATATACTTACTTTTTGATTTGATTGATTGCGAATATACGAAAAAAAAACGCATCAAATTTGATACGCTTTATTCACAACTTACCGATTGGTACACTTTATTCTCTTCTTTTATTTGCTTATCGCAATTACCATCTAAAGAACCTATATATCTTAATTGCGGTTTTTCTTCAGTGCCTATGTTTTCAGAAACTTCACAATGACAAGTATCAGAAGATTCGCAACTTGCTAAAAAAGCAACTCCTAAAATGGTTAGTAACTTTCTCATATTTTTAAATTTTAATTATTTATTTTATTTGAAATCAAAAATTAAACCAAAGTTTTAAATTCTTGTTTTAATCTGTTTTTAGCAATTTCTGTTACAGAGTTTGCTTCTTTTAATTGCAGTAATTTTTGTTGTAAATCAGTAGCATTTACAACATCTTCTTTTAAACTAGTCTTTAAAATTTGTTGAATTATAGTTTGCTTAGCTGTAGCTATTAACGCCCAAGCTTCTTCTGAAATATATAATTGTTGCGAAATATTAAAATCGTGTTCTTGTTCTATATTTTGAATTAAAAACGATGCATAATCTTGCTTTAAATCAGAAATAGGAGCAACGCGAGTTACTAATTTTTGTAGATCAATGCGTTCCATCAAAATAATAAATCGTTCATAAGCCTGAACAATTTGTGACGTTGCTTTACGATTTTCAACAATTGGTTGTGCTTGTGTTGCATGAAATCTATCGTGCTCCATACGTTGTTTTAATAGTTCTCTTGCTTCTTTTTCGCGTGCAATACTTTTTCTATTAAATACATAAAAAAGTAAAACAATAACAACTAAACCTAATAAAATTATAAGAGATTCTTTCCAATCTACTGTAAAATTTGAAAACATTTTTCTTTTTTTTAGGTCACAAATATAAACCTAAAATAATATTATTTGGGGATTATTTTAAGTAGTAGTAACTTTGTTACTTCTGAAAATAAACATATGCAAAACTATATTGACCAATTAAACGAAGCACAACGCGCGCCAGTACTTCAAAAAAACGGTCCAATGATTATTATTGCCGGTGCCGGTTCTGGTAAAACACGCGTTTTAACATTACGTATTGCTTATTTAATGCACTTGGGTGTTGATGCGTTTAATATATTGTCGCTTACATTTACCAACAAAGCAGCAAGAGAAATGAAAGAACGTATCTCTAAAATTGTAGGTAGTAGTGAAGCTAAAAATTTATGGATGGGAACTTTTCACTCGGTTTTTGCTCGAATTTTAAGAGCCGAAGCTGATAAATTAGGATATCCATCCAATTTTACCATTTACGATTCGCAAGATTCGCAACGCTTAATAGGTCAAATTATCAAAGAAATGCAATTAGATAAGGATATTTACAAGCCTAAAGAGGTTTTAAATAGAATATCTAACTATAAAAATAATATGATTACGGTGCGTGCCTATTTTAACAATCCAGAATTGATGGAAGCCGATGCAATGGCAAAAAAACCACGTATTGGCGATTTGTATCAAGCTTATGTAGAGCGTTGTTTTAAGGCAGGTGCTATGGATTTTGATGATTTATTATTAAAAACCAATGAGCTTTTGGTTCGTTTTCCTGAAGTATTATTAAAGTATCAAGATCGCTTTAGATATATTATGGTTGATGAGTACCAAGATACCAACAACTCTCAATATATGATTGTAAAGGCTTTAGCCGATCGTTTTCAAAATATTTGTGTGGTTGGTGATGATGCGCAATCAATTTATGCTTTTCGTGGAGCTAACATCAACAATATTTTCAATTTTCAGAAAGATTTTGATAATGTGCAAACCTATCGTTTAGAACAAAACTATCGTTCGTCAAAAAACATTGTAGAAGCAGCAAATACCATTATTGATAAAAATAAAACCAAGCTTGATAAAGTTGTTTGGACAGAAAATGCAGACGGACCTAGAATAAAGGTACATCGTTCTATTACCGATGCTGAAGAAGGAAGGTTTGTAGCTTCAACTATTTTTGAAGAGAAAATGATGCATCAAAAAAACAATGGCGATTTTGCTATTTTGTATCGAACCAATGCGCAATCGCGCGCTATGGAAGATGCCCTGCGTAAAAAAGACATTCCGTACCGAATTTATGGTGGTTTATCGTTTTATCAACGTAAAGAAATTAAAGATGTATTAAGTTACTTGCGTTTGGTGGTAAATCCAAAAGATGAGGAAGCTTTGGTGCGTGTAATAAATTATCCTACAAGAGGAATTGGAAATACAACCGTTGAAAAATTAAATATAGCTGCCAACCATTACAAGCGAAGTATTTTTGAAGTGATGGAGCATATTGATAAGATTGATTTAAAGTTAACCTCGGGTACAAAAAGTAAAATCAACGATTTTGTTACCATGATTAAGAACTTCCAAGTAATTGATCAAAATAACGATGCCTACTATTTAACCGATTATATTGTTAAAAAGACAGGATTGGTTCAAGAGCTTAAAAAAGATGGAACGCCTGAAGGTATTACACGTTTAGATAATATTGAAGAACTTTTAAACGGTATTAAAGATTTTACTGAAGGACAAAAAGAGGTAGATGGTGCGCGTGGTAGTTTGGCAGAATTTTTAGAAGATGTTGCTTTAGCTACCGATTTAGATAATGATAAAGGTGATGATGATAGAGTAGCTTTAATGACCATTCACTTAGCAAAAGGATTAGAATTTCCTACTGTGTTTGTGGTGGGTATGGAAGAAGATCTTTTTCCAAGTGCTATGAGTGTAAATTCGCGTGCTGATTTGGAAGAGGAGCGTAGGTTGTTTTACGTTGCTCTAACACGTGCAGAACATCAAGCCTATTTAACCTATGCGTTATCTAGATACCGTTGGGGAAAATTGGTAGATTGTGATCCGTCGCGTTTTATTCAAGAAATCGATCCGCAGTATATCGAGTTTTTATCAGAGCCTGAAACCAATTATCGTTACAAATCAAGCATTAGTGAAGATATTTTTGGCGATGTTGACAAATCAAAATTAAGACAAACCAAACCTACAGCAGGAACTCCGCCTAAATGGGTGCAGGACAATGAAGAGCCTAAGCCAAATCACGACATTAGACGTTTAAAGAATATGAATTCTATTCCGTCAAAAAGTACAGCAAATGATAACATACAATTAAGAGAAGGTCAAATTATTATGCACGAACGTTTTGGTAAAGGAAAAATTCTTAACTTAGAAGGAGTAGGAGCAGACAAAAAAGCTGAAATACAATTTGAAGTAGGAGGTATTAAAAAGCTTTTATTACGTTTTGCAAAACTTAACATACTTGAATAATGGCAAAGTTTATAAAAATATATCCTGAAAACCCGAACGAAAAGGAAATTCAGAAAGTAGTAAAAATATTAAAAGACGGTGGTTTGGTTATTTACCCAACCGATACCGTTTATGGTTTAGGATGCGATATTACCAACACAAAAGCATTGGAACGTATTGCAAAAATTAAAGGAATTAAGCTTGAAAAGGCTAATTTCTCATTTGTTTGTAACGATTTAAGTAATATATCAGACTATGTTAAAAGTTTAGATACACCATCGTTTAAAATTTTAAAACGTGCGTTGCCAGGTCCGTATACTTTTATTTTAGAAGGCAACAACAATTTACCTAAAGAGTTTAAAAAGAAAAAAACAGTCGGTATTCGTGTGCCAGATAACTCAATTGCATTAGAATTGGTAAAACAATTAGGAAACCCTATAGTATCAACATCTATTTATGATGAGGATGAATTAATTGAATATACAACTGATCCTGAATTGATTTTTGAAAAATGGCAAGACAAAGTGGATGTTGTTATTGATGGAGGATATGGTGATAATATGGCATCAACCATTATAGATTTAACAGGTCCAGAACCAGAAGTAATTCGTGAAGGTAAAGGATCTATTGATATATTTTAAAACAAAACCAGCCTAATAAGCTGGTTTTGTTATGTGTTTTTCAATTGCATCTCTAATAATTTCAGCATGATCAAAAGCTAAAATTGGTAATCCATCAATAGAAAACCATTGTACATTTTTTGCATCATCTTTAGCTTTTGCCTGCGCCAAATTATCTATTTCTCCAAAAAAAGCAACAGATAATGTATGACTTCTAGGATCTCTAGTTGGATTTCCGTAAGCTTTTATTTGCTTTACTTGATATAAATGTATATCAGTTTCTTCAAATAACTCGCGTTTAGCAGCTGTTTCTAAATCTTCTCCTTGATCAACAAATCCGCCAGGTAAAGCCCAATAATCTTGAAATGGTTTATTTAAACGCTGTATTAGTAGTATTTCATAAGCGTTTTCAACTTTTCTAAAAAGGGTGATATCAACTGTAACAAAAATGGTGGGAGTATATTTCATTTTATAAAATATTTAGTTGTACCAAAGCTAGTAAAATTATACTTGCAACAGCTAAAAGAATTCCAATTACATTAGGTTTTGAAATTTTTTCTTTGAAATAATATTTTCCTATTAAAGTGCCTCCAATAATAACACCTAAATTCATTGTTATAAACACCAAAGTAGGACTATCTTTAAAATAAGTATGGGCTTTCATGTAAAAAAAGATGTTACAAAAATTTAGAATACCTAATAAAGCACCTAAATAAATAAACTTTAGATCGGATTTTCCTTTATTGAAAAAATAATATAATAAGGAAACTACAGTACAACAAATAAAGATAAAAAATAGCGTAGTAGTGTATTTAGTTGAGCTGCTTGTAGCAATAATTTTAAATAAAGTATCAATTAACCCATAAATTAAAAATACTAGAATTAGGTAAATTATGTTAAATTTTCCATTATTTGTGGATTTTTTATACAACAAAAAACAAATGCTAATAAATGATAATAAAATAATAATTGCTTTGTTGATTGAAAAAACTTCATTAAAAATAAAAAAACTTAATAATACAGGTATTATAAGTGATAAACGTTGAAAAATATCGGTTTTTGCAAGACCTGAAGTCTTTAAAGACTTATTTAAGATATAAAAAGCACTTGGCATTAAAATTCCTAAAAAAAGTACTAAACCAATATTAATTTTGCTAGAAACAATTTCATTTAACGAAATATCGAAGAAAATATAGCTCAATATAACAGCAACTATATAATTAAAAATAACAAGCAAAAATAAGTTTTTACTAGAAGCTATTTTTAACGTTTTTATATAGAAACCTACACATAATGAGGAGATTAAACTTATTATTAAAGCGTACATATTAAAAGTAATAAATAAACTGAACTACTTCTATTTTACATAATATATATTATAATTCAATTTAATAATGATAAAAAAATGTTATAACTTTTCTTTTTCCACAAATATCATTATTTTTGCGCTGTTTAAAAAAATAAATTAAGTGGAAAATTCAAACGCGCAAAAGATTATTAAAAATCTACAAGCTGAAGTAATTGCAAATGGTTTTAATAACGATACATTAATTCCTGAACTTAAAAAATTAAGAGAATTTGCTTTACTTGAAGAAAAACCAGTTTTGGTTAAAGCTTTACGTTTAGCTTATGAACATATTGAAAGTAATAATGATTTTCTTGTTCAAATACCTTCAGATGAGCCAATTGAAGATGAATTAGCTACTGAAACAACTAACACAAACACTGAGAGTTTTAATTACTTTATGTCTTTAATGTTAGATTTGAATAACAAACATAACATTGCAGATTTAAAAGATTACAATACACAATTTCAAGAATTTTAATCATGTTAAACTTTTTTAGATTAATAGCTGCCTTAGAAGGTATTTCATATTTAGCTTTGTTCTATAATATGTTATATAATAAACCAAACAATCCTGAATTATACCAACAATTATTATATCCAATTGGTATGGTTCATGGCATACTTTTTGTATTGTATGTTGTATTAGCTATTTATTTAAAGTTTGAAAATAATTGGTCATATAAAAAGTTGGGATTAATTTTAATAGCTTCCCTCCTTCCTTTTGGAACTTTTTATTCAGACTATAAATGGTTAAAAAATTAAAAATATTTTGGTATTTAAGTAAAATACATTACTTTTACCAAAAATTTAAAAATAACTATTCTGTTTTTTATTAATAATTAAAAAAAAGTTTTTATGAAAAAAATAACTTTACCTTTAGTTGCAGCTTTATTAGCATTCACTAATATGAACGCTCAAGAAGGATTACCTTACAACAAATGGTCTGTAGACATTAATGGTGGTTTAACAAAACCTTCATCTCCAATGACACCAGGATATACAGGTGATACTTTCTTTGGTTTAGTACATGCTGATGCAGGTATTCGTTACATGTTCAACAACAAATTCGGTATTAAAGCTGATTTTGGTTATGACTACATGAAAAGTGGTGAAGATTCTAAATACTTCAGAACTACTCATTATAGAGCAAGTTTACAAGGGGTAGCAAACTTAGGACGCATCATGAACTTTGAAGAGTGGACTAAAACTTTTGGTTTATTAGCACATGGTGGTGCTGGATATTCTTGGATGCAGCCAGGAAAAGATGGTATTACAACAATGTTAGATTATGATAAAGACCAAATGGGTCATGTATTATTAGGTTTAACAGGTCAAGTGAAATTAGGTAACCGTGTTGCTTTAAATGCGGATTTTACAATGGTTAACACTATTCGTCAAGATGTTACTTTTGATGGAGCTTCTAAAATAGATGCTAATGACAGAGGTTTCAACGGAACTTTTTATAACGCTACTTTAGGTTTATCTTTCTACTTAGGTGGAAACGAGCAACATGCTGACTGGTACGCTAACGATGGTTTAACAAACCGTGTTGAAGCTTTAGAAAATCGTGTTACAGATATCGAGAACAAAATGGTTGATTCTGATAATGATGGTGTAGCTGATTATTTAGATTTAGAACCAAACACTCCAGCAGGAAATATGGTTGATACTAAAGGTCGTTCTATTGACTTAAACAAAAATGGTATTCCAGATTCTTACGAAGATTACTTCGATTCAAGATACGCTAAAAAAGGAGATACTTTCTCATCTGCTGATTCAAACACTGCAGCTGATTTAATCAACCAAGGTTATGTAGCAGTTTATTTTGATTTCGATAAATCAACTCCTAAAAATGCTGAAGCTACTAATTTCTTAGTTACTTATTTACGTTCAAACCCTAACGCTTCTGTAGAAGTTAATGGTTTTGCTGATTCAGTTGGTAATACTCAATACAACCAACGTTTATCTGAAAAACGTGCTAAAAATGTAGCTAAAATTTTAGAACAAGCTGGTATTTCTAGTTCAAGAATTAAAGTGGCTGCTAAAGGAGAGGATACTTCTTTTGATGGAGCTAACAAAACTACTTCTAAATTTGCTAGAAGAGTAACTTTCAAAGTAAACTAATTAAAAGTTTATAGATATTTAAAAAAGAGAGGTTTTATACCTCTCTTTTTTTATTTATATCTTTGTCAAAAATCAAAATACTATGAAATTTAAGGTTGTATCTGATTATGTTCCTATGGGAGACCAACCAACGGCTATAAAACAGCTATCGGATGGAGTTAAAAACGAAGAACGTTTTCAAACCTTGTTGGGTGTTACGGGTTCTGGTAAAACCTTTACGGTTGCAAATGTTATTCAAGAAGTTCAAAAACCTACTTTGGTTTTAGCACATAATAAAACATTAGCAGCACAATTATATTCTGAATTCAAACAGTTTTTTCCAGACAATGCTGTTGAATATTTTGTTTCGTACTATGACTATTATCAACCCGAAGCTTACTTACCTGTAACCGGTACCTATATTGAGAAAGATTTATCTATTAATGAGGATTTAGAAAAAATGCGTTTAAGCACTACCTCTTCACTCCTTTCTGGTCGCCGTGACGTTCTGGTTGTGGCTTCCGTTTCTTGTTTGTATGGTATTGGAAATCCGGTTGAGTTTCAAAAAAATGTTGTTACAATAGAGCAAGATCAGCAAATTTCAAGAACTAAGTTATTACAACAATTAGTTCAATCTTTATATTCTAGAACCGAAGCCGAATTTTCACACGGAACTTTCAGAATCAAAGGCGATACTGTAGAAATTTACCCTAGTTATGCTGATGATCCTTTCAGAGTACATTTTTTTGGTGATGAAATTGAGTCTATTGAATCGTTTGATATCAAAACCTCAAAAGTTATTGAGCGTTATCCTTTATTAAGTATATATCCTGCCAATATGTTTGTTACATCGCCCGATGTTTTGCAAAATGCAATTTGGGCAATTCAGCAAGATATGGTGAAACAAGTTGATTATTTCAAGGAAATTGGTAAACATCTTGAAGCAAAAAGATTAGAAGAACGTACCAATTTTGATTTAGAAATGATTCGAGAATTAGGTTATTGTTCAGGAATTGAAAATTATTCTAGGTATTTAGATGGTAGAGAACCTGGCACACGTCCTTTCTGTTTGTTAGATTATTTCCCTAAAGATTTTTTAATGGTTATTGATGAAAGTCACGTAACCGTATCGCAAGTACACGCCATGTACGGTGGTGATAGATCGCGTAAAGAAAATTTGGTTGAATATGGTTTTAGATTACCCGCTGCTATGGATAATCGACCTTTAAAGTTTGAAGAATTTGAGTTATTGCAAAATCAAGTGATTTATGTTTCTGCAACTCCGGCTGATTATGAATTACAAAAATCTGATGGTGTATATGTTGAGCAAGTAATTCGTCCAACATCATTATTAGATCCAATTATAGAAGTCAGACCAAGTACCAATCAAATTGATGATTTAGTAGAAGAAATTCATCAGCGAGTTGAATTAGACGAACGTGTTTTAGTTACAACACTTACCAAGCGAATGGCTGAAGAATTGGCTAAATATTTCACTAAAATTGGTATTCGTTGTCGATACATTCATTCAGATGTTGATACGCTTGAACGTATAGAGATTATGCAAGATCTTAGAAAAGGAATGTTTGATGTTTTAATTGGAGTGAATTTATTGCGTGAAGGATTGGATTTACCAGAAGTTTCTTTAGTTGCTATTTTAGATGCTGATAAAGAAGGTTTCTTAAGAAGTACGCGTTCTTTAACTCAAACTGTAGGTCGTGCGGCAAGAAATATCAACGGAAAAGCAATTATGTATGCCGATAAAATGACTGATAGTATGAAACGTACAATTGATGAAACAGCTTATCGCCGCAATAAACAAATGGATTTTAATAAAGCAAACGGTTTAAAACCAAAAGCTTTAAATAAGAAAATCGAAAAATCATTAGCAGATCAATTTAAAAGTTACAATCAAGAAGAAACTACTTATAAAGCTGTTGCAGAAGAGCAAGTTACCTATTATAATTCAAAAGACATCGATAAAGCAATCAAAGAAAAGCGCAAAGAAATGGAAAAAGCTGCTAAAAACTTAGATTTTATACAAGCAGCGCAACTTAGAGATGAAATAAAAGAATTAACTAACAAAAAGTCTAATATGTAAATATTTTTTATATTTTTAACCAAAATACTTACAAATGAAAAACTTAAAAAAACTCATGTACTTTTGCGCATTTTTTGCAACTGTAATGTTGCAAAGCTGTTTTTATCATGTTGATGACAGTCCGCAAAGATATTCCGGTTATGAACCTGTGTATTTATCTAGACAGCAATTAGAAAGCTCTATTAAAATGTCAGGCGTTCGTTCTATGACCAAAGCAGGAAAAATCTATGTAAAAGATTCTTACATTTTTATTACAGATGAAAATAAAGGATTTCACATTTATGACAACAGTAATCCTAATGCTCCTAAATTAACGGGCTTTTTAGAAGTTCCTGGAGCTACTGATATGGCTATTAAAAACAACACCATTTATATTAATCAAGCTGTAGATTTAGTTGCGGTTTCAATTAACAATAATAGCGTTACAGTTCAAAAACGCATACCAAACACATTTCCTCAAAAGATAAGCCCAGAAGGATGGTCTTACGGAAATTCGGATAATCAAATAATTGTAGATTGGATAAAACATTAATCATGAAAAAAGTACTAAAATATAGTTTGTTTGTAGCAACATGTTTGTTATTAACATTTTGTGATAGCGATAGTTCTGATACGGGATCACCAAATAGCGAAGGTGTTGGTCAAGGAGGTTCAATGGCAGTTTTCATCATCAAAGGAAATTATTTGTATACAGTTGATCATCAAGATTTACATGTTTTTCAAATATCAAACACAGCAAATCCAGTAAAAGTTAATAAAGTTACCATTGGTAGAAACATTGAAACCATTTATTCTTTCAACGATTTAATGTTCATGGGATCTAGAAATGGTATGTTTATTTATGATGTCTCCAATCCAGAATCTCCTAAATATTTGTCAGATGCGCAGCATTTTACAGCATGTGATCCTGTGGTTGCTAATGATCAATTTGCTTATGTAACTTTACATTCAAATACAAGTTGTGGTAATAATTTAAATACTTTAATGGTATATGATATTGCCAATGTTAAAAATCCTCAATTAATTCATCAAAGAAATTTAACATATCCAAGAGGATTAGCTATTTATGAAAACTATCTAATAGTTTGTGATGATGAGTTAAAGATATTTGATACCACAAACCCTGCTGAACCTGTTTTGGTAAAATCAGTGAATTATAAATTTAAAGACATTGTAATTTATAATAACATTTTGTATGCTTTTGGTGAACAAAAAGTGACACAGTTTAAATGGAACGCTGGTGATTTCTTAACATTAACAGCTATTAGCGATATAACTTACTAAGCTTTCTGTAAAGAAAGCTTTTTTCTTGTATCTTTGATAAAATTTTTGACATGACAAACAACGATATTTTTAAGAAGTTACGAGTTGCCCTACAATTACGTGACGATCAAATTGTAGAGATTTTAGAATTAGTTGATTTTAGAATTTCTAAAGGTGAAATTGGTAATTTTTTCAGAACTGAAGATCATCCAAAATTCGTTGAATGTCAAGATCAAATTCTTAGAAATTTTTTGAATGGTTTGGTTATTTTTTTAAGAGGAACCAAAGAAAATCCTAAAAATCCAAAAGAAGTTTTAGCAGGAGTTGCTGCAACAAAACAACCTTTAAATTCTGAAAAAAAGGATGGCGATAAACCTAAATCAAGTTTTAAACCTTCTTATAAATCTAATAATAAACCAGTAGCAAAGTCAACACCAAACAAGTCGAGTAAAGCTCCTAATAGAAGTACTACAACAACTAAAAGCACACCTACAAAGAAAGAGATTTTAGGTAATTTTAAATACAATAATGGGCAACCAAAAAAGAAAAACGATCAATAAGATCGTTTTTTTTATATTTACATTTAAGTAAACAGTTATATTATGAATAGTTACAAAAAAAAAATTCTTTTATTATCTATTTTAATATCTTTTAAAACAATAGCACAAAAACATAAAACAGATATTTTAGTTCCCTATTTTAAAAATAATAAATGGGGTCTTGTAACTGACTCAAAAACTGTAAAAATTCCTCCAAAGTATGATGCTCTGATTTATATTCACCCTTATTATTTGGCTCAAAAGGACAGTATTACAGATATTTTAGATATTAATGGAAAATCTATTGGGAAAAATTATCTATATGTTGGTGAAATTAAAAAAGATAAAAGTTATTTATTTATTGAAAATGCATCAATTCATGCTCAATCTAACATTTATGGTGAGAATAGTATAAATCAATACGACAGTTCTTTCTATTTGTATAAATTAGAAAACAATCAATTTACTAAACTTACAGATGCAACAAGCGATGCGTTATTAGCAAATATACGTAATGGTAGATTAATAACACCTAACTTTTTTTTTGTAACTAAAAATGGATTATCGGGTGTATATGATATCGTTAAAGAGCGTTATTTAATTGAACCTAAGTATAAAAACTTTCATGTACCAAAAGGCAATTATATTATAGCTTACAATGATGAAAAAAATATAGTAATTAAGCACCAAAACGGAACTACATTAGCTAAAAATGCTTCCTATCTTAATAAAAATATTATTGAAATTTTAGACAATGGATATTGCATTATAACTCCTGAAGATCAAAATCCTAAAAAAACAGTACATCATAAATTAGATTTGGTGTCACCCGAAGGGAAAACCGTAATTAAAAATGGATTAAATATGAGGGTTTTAACTGATATTGGTATGATTATATGCCAAAATGAGACTACTCTTAAAGAATATGAACGTCTATATAATTATTATGATTTAAAAGGAAATTTATTGCTAACGGATGTAAGCGAACATAAAATGTCATCTCCCAATTTATTAGGAATTTTTGGTAAAGAATATGATAAATTAAATGGTTTATATAATTACAAAACCCGTAAAATGGTTTGGGAAAATAGTTTTACTGAAAAGGAAAAAGTAAGATTAGTGCATCATTTTGATTTTGGTTTTTCTCAGATTGAAGTTGATACTACATTTTTTTTTATTAATGATCAAGGAACTAATGTAATGAGTATAGGTGGTTATAATAGAAGCTATAATTTATACAATAGAGCAAAAACTATAAAAATATCGCCGCCATATAATCCCGAAGATCCTTTTAAATATAAATATTTAACAGCTTTACGAACCTCTGAAAAGAAACCATTTGTTATTTACGATGAAAATTATAAAAAAGCAGAAAATATTCAAGAATTTTTAGGAAATTCAGATCAAAATATTTATGCTTTCAAAGAATTTGATAAATGGAAATTAGCTGATTTTGATGGATTAGTATTATCTGATAAATATGATTCAATTACATATACAAAAACTGATCATAATTTTCGATTGTATAAAAACGGGCAATCACAAATATATTTAAGAAAAGCTAAAAAATTAATTCCAGTCTTTGATTATGATGATGCTATTGGTTATGAACATCATAATTACTACCTTGGAATAAAATATCTTGAAAAATTAAAACGTGGAGACGATTACAGAAGTTACAAATATTTAAAATGTCAAGTTGATTTAATTGATACCAAAGGAAATATAATTTATTCTTTTAACAATGATCCTGATATTAGTATAAGTTATGCGTTAACTGCAACAAATCAAATTGTTGAATATCCAGAAGATAATAAATATTTCCACTTTCGCATTCACAACACAAAAACAAAAGAAATAAAAACAATGAAAGAACGTATTTTATCTTTTGAAAATTATAAAGATATGCCTGTACTTGTTAATTTGGCAAGCGATAATATTGTTGATGATCATAAAAGAGGCTTATGGAACATTAATAAATATGAATGGATACGTACATTAACAAAAGAAAACATAAGCTATCAATCACAAGAAATTGATTTTTACAATGAAAAAGAAAGGTTAAATACACTTTCTTTAATAGAGGTAAAAGATAATCCTGATTACAAGCCTGATATTTTTTTAAGAGAAAAAAGTAGAAGAATAAATACTATTATTGGTTATATAAATATAGATGGTACCTTTTATACAGAATAAAAATAATAGCTAAATACTTAAAAAGCCAAAATCTAATTAGATTCTGGCTTTTTTTGGTTGTTATCGTTATTAGTTTCTTCTCTGCGTTTTTCTTGAAACTTTAAAAAATCTACTCCGTAATCATCATCAGGCACATCATTAGAGTTTTTGTTGTCTTTATTCTTTTTATTCTTTGCATCGCGATCTGCTTTTACTAAAATTCGTTTCAACAACTCTTTAAAGGTATTAAAATCGACTTCATATGTTAAACCAACTCCTTGTGTATATCCAATTCCTTCGCCAATATAATTGATATCATTTTCGCGATTAAAAACACGTGCACGTAAACTTCCGTCGTCATTTAACAATAATTGTACTTCAACATCGCCTACAATCACGTTTTCTTCACGCCCACCAACTGGAACTCCAATTTTACTGTTTACCAAAATACGATCGTTAATTTGAGTAGATAAAGTAACCCCAACACGAGCAGCATCAGCATTCTCTTTCAACGGATTACGCTCACCTTGAGAATAATTTAAACCTACTCTAAATTTACCTTCAGAATCTGAAAATAAATCATCAAACAAACTACTAGCACGTTCAAATAAACTACCATAAACTGCATTACCAGCATTACTACCTGCGGTAATAAAACCACCTGTTGCAAGTAGCGCCATAGCCTGCGTTTCGCGGGTATCTTTATCGGCTAGTTTATAATCGATTTCTGATTTGATACTAGAACTAATATTTGGAAAATCAATTAAGAAATCAATTTCTGGGCTGCTTAAATTACCCTGTAAAACAATGGCAACTTCTGTATCAACTTTACGGTTAATTTCAGAGCTTTCAATGATAAGTCCCGGATTTGCTTGGGTTTTGTAAACTGCTTGTAAATCTAAAATAGCATTTAAAGGCTCGCCATCCCAACGAATGGTTCCATATTTTACAACATCTAGCTTTTTATCGATTAACCCGCCGTATTTAAAGTTATATTCACCATTATACACCATAAAATCTCCCCACATATTAAAACGACCTAAAGTGTTAATTTCCATAGTAATAAAACCTGCTCCACTACCCTTCATACCGTGCCCAGAAGCGCGATCTAACAGAATTTCAATCTCGGCATCGGGCGTAATATAAAACTCAAAATTCAACTGAACACCTCCAAAACGATTACTTGATAATGGAGTTTCAATACCTTTTAAACGATTCGCTTTTTCTTCAGGTGATAAAAAGTGAACAAAATTATTATCGCCCAATCCACCAGCATCGTCCAACGGAATTTTAATTTTAGTACCTTTTTTAGAAGAAGCCACAATACCAACTACCAAACTTTCTACAGGACCTTTTATAGTTGCAGAACCATCAATAAAAGCAACACCATAATAAGGTGTACCTTCCTTATACTCACTATCTAAAGCTAAGAGATTTTTAGAAGATAATTTAGCATCAATGCTCCAATTTTTCAGTTTTTTATGTGAAATGGTTCCGTTTAAAATACCTTTGGTTTTGTATTTAGAATCGGTAATGTTTACATTTCTTAAAATAAATTGCTCTTCTGTAATATCTAAAGGAGCGTTTTCATCAAAAAGATAATCAACACCAGTAAAAACAGGTCGCATACCAGCATTGGTTAGGTATAATTTCCCTTCGATATCAGGATTATTATGTGTACCCGAAATGGTTGCTCTACCTGAAGCATCTCCCCTTACATCAGACATAATTGACTTTAAAAAAGGAGCAATTGCTTTTAAATTAAACTTATTAAAACCAGCATCTAAATTAAGCTTACTTTGCCCTTTTGCAACAGCAATGTTACCATTCATGTAAAAACTTTCGGTAAAATCATTCACAATGTTTGATTTAACATTAAAGTTTTGCAAAGCTTCATCTCCTTCTACCTCAAAATTAAACAGACCTAGAAGTACATCATTAACTTCTAAATTTTCGATATTAATTTTAGATTTAGGCTTAAAAACTTTGTCTTCTTGAACAAATGAAATGTTACCATTTATAAGTCCGCCAAAGGTTAAATTGGTTAAATCGGGTGTAATTTTATCGAGTTCTACGTTTTGAAAATCGATATTTAAATTCTTATAATCAGGTCCATTCATACTACCATTTAATGTAACAAACTGCTCATTATGCGATAGCGAAATATCTTCGATAGTAAAATTGTTTATTTTTTTATTAAAAACAATTCTATTCTTAAGGTTATTAAACTCATTTAGATACCAAATGGATTCTTTAAATTGAATTTCGGACTTTTGAATACCAACAATTGATTTATTTTCTTCGTTTATGGTATGATAAAAATTTAAATTGTATTTATCATTTGCATCGGTACCTCCTTTAAAATTGGTATCTACATATAAAGTATCATTTCGTTTAGTGTTGTTCAAAACAAAATCATACATTTTATACATTTTTAAATCGATTGTATCGATAGAAATGAATGCATTTTGATCTTCTCTTAAACTATTGATATCAATTTGCAGGTTGCTTACTTTTTTGTCATCGTACTTTACAAAAGGCGTATTCATGTTCAAAACAAACTCACCAGTATCGGCAGTAATTCTTCCAGAAACAGCAGTATCATCGGCTATTTCTAATTTAGGAACAAACAAATCGACTATTTTATTTTGGAAATGTAAATCGTACTCAATAAACTGATTAGGTCCTAAATTAATGGGCGAATAATTTTTATACAAACTACCTAATGTATTTTCTACAATAGCTTGCACTTGATTATACTTGAAGTTTCCGCGTACAAAACCATTTACAATATCATTTGATTGTATGGTTACTTTGCGAATATTATTAGGTTCAAACTCTGATTGAAGAAACAAATAATCAAAGTCATATGTTTTTTGCGTATTGGTATAACTAGCGTTTTGAGCGAGCAACGTTCCTTCAAACTCATCTAAGTTTTTACCCGTTCCTACCAACTCAAACTGACCTTTAAAACTACCAATAGAATCTTTTACAATATGCAATGCATTCATGTTTAAATGTGCAATATCTGATTTAAAATCTACGGCAACTTTATCTGTAGACAAATCTAAAGTACCATCAAAATTTAAAAGCGCATTAGGATCGTTACTTACCAATTTTCCTGTGTAAGCTGGTAGTTTTAAATTTCCATCAATGCTAATATCCTTGTAAGTATAGGTGTTAAAAGTAAAAGATTGCACCTCACTTTTAATGATTGTATTGAAAAACTCTGGATCAAAACTTTTACCATCAACAGAAGCGGCTAAAGTAGCGGTACCAATTTTATCATTTTCAATTAAACCGCCAATATCAAAATTATCTAAAGCTACATCGCCTTTGTAAGTTGCATTTTGCTTTTGATTTACATTCCATAATTCAACATCAGCTCTTGCAAAACCTAAATTAGTTACCGCTTCTACATCTACATCAACATAAAAATCTTGATACGCAACGTTTCCTATTAAATTTATGGTTCCTAATTTCTCTAATTGGGTAGGCAATGCTTTTCCTAAAACATTAGGTAATAGTGCCACTGCATTTGATCGATTGATATTTAATCGATCTAAATTTGCATCAATTCTAAACGGATTTTTCTTTACAAAAAGGTTTTTAAGTGCAAAATTTCCTATGATTTCAGATCCAAATTTGTCTGATAATTGTGTGTTTGTAAGTTGAAAATCATTTAAAGTACCTTTTGCTTTTGTGGTTAAATACAAAACATTATTGGCACCAAATTCTTTATAAAACAATTTTAAATCGTTTGTAGCGATTTTTGATTTATTGAAATCAACATTTAAGTTAACTTTTTCGGTAAAATATTTTAAATCACCCTCGGCATAACGCATTTCAACATTTCCTTGGATAGAAGTTTCATTTGTTTTAACTATAAACGGCTTTAAATCCATTGATTTTTTTGTCATGCTAAAAGATGTTGTTAAATCTTTCACATGAATTCCGCTTTTATCTTTAAAACTTAAATTGCTAATATCGGCATTAATGTTAGGTCCTTTAACCAATAAATTGTTTAAAGTTCCGTTCATTTCTTTAAAGTTTATTGGATTGTTTCCTGTGTTATCATCCGTAATTTTAAACCTACCATTGGTTAATTCTAAATGATTAATTTTCATTAAGAACTTACCACTACCCGGTTTGCCATCATCAAATGCAGCAATAAATTTATCTAAATTGGTTAACGAATCGCCTTTGTACTTACGAATAAAAAAATCAACATCATCAATTTCTGTATCTCCAAAAAGTAAATGTCCTTCAGTTAATTGTTTAAAATCGCTAATATTGGTGTACAATTTTTTAATAAGCGCCAAATCATTGTTTCTATCATCCAAAACATGTACTTGTTTCATTAAAACATTACCATTTAATTGAATAGCAACCTGACCTATTGAAGTACGAATGTTAAACTTTTCATTAATTTTTTCGGTAGCATAATGCGCTAGTTCTGTTTGAACAATAGGTGTGGTTATAATTACGGCAACCAATATAAAAAGCAAGGCTAGCCCTAGCAATAATCCAAACAGTATTTTAAAAAGTTTTTTGATAGTCTAATTTGTTTTAAATTTGCATACGAAACAAGTAACAAAAGTAGTAATTTATGTAATTATATTACAGTAAATATTACACTTTTAGCTACCGAATTGATAAAATTTAATGCAACAAGGAACGTATATTTTGGCCATTGAAAGCTCGTGCGATGATACGGGGGCTGCTGTACTATATAACGAAAAAGTATTGAGTAATGTTGTGGCAAAACAAGAAATTCACGAATTATATGGTGGTGTAATACCTGAATTGGCTTCACGTGCACATCAGCAAAACATAGTTCCGGTTATTGATGTTGCTTTACAAAAAGCAGGTATTTCAAAAAATGATTTAGCGGCAATTGCTTTTACACAAGGACCTGGATTAATGGGTTCGTTACTTGTAGGGGGCTCTTTTGCAAAATCGTTGAGTATGGCATTAGATATTCCGTTAATTGCGGTTAACCATATGCATGCGCATATTTTAGCGCATTTTATTGATGAAGAAGGGTTTGACAAACCTACCTTTCCGTTTTTAGCAATGACTATTAGTGGCGGTCATACTCAAATAGTTAAGGTAAACTCGTTCACCGAAATGGAAATTTTAGGAGAAACTACAGACGATGCTGTTGGAGAGGCGTATGATAAAACCGCTAAAATTTTAGGATTTCCTTATCCTGGAGGTCCTTTAATTGATAAACACGCGCAAAACGGAAACCCAAAAGCATTTACGTTTACAAAACCAAAAGTGGATGGTTTAAATTTTAGCTTTTCTGGTTTAAAGACGCAAATTTTGTACTTTATTCAAAAAGAAGTTCAGAAAAACCCTAATTTTATTGAAGAAAATATTGATGACATTTGCGCTTCGGTTCAAAACATCATCATTAAAATTTTAATGGATAAAGTTAAATTAGCGGTAGAGCAAACAGGAATTACTCAAATCGCAATTGGTGGCGGTGTTTCTGCAAACTCTGGAATTCGCAAAGCACTAAAGGAAACAGAAACAAAATACGGTTGGAAAACGTTTATTCCTAAATTTGAATACACTACAGATAATGCTGCTATGATTGGTATTGTTGGCTATCATAAATACCGTTTAGGTATGTTTAGTGATGACGATGTGGTTTCTAAAGCTCGATTAGATTTTTAATATGCAATTATTTTACGCTCCAGATATAGATTCTCAATCAAATGAGTTTATTTTTGATAAAGAAGAAAGCAAACATATAGTTAAAGTTTTACGTAAAACAGAAGGTTCTATACTACACATTACCAACGGAAAAGGATTTTTATTTACTTCTGAAATTATTTTAGCATCCGAAAAAAAATGCGTTGTAAAAATCACCAACATCCATCAAGAAAAAGAACGTTCTTTTAAAATTCATATGGTGGTTGCTCCAACAAAAATGAACGATCGTTACGAATGGTTTTTAGAAAAAGCAGCGGAAATTGGCGTAGATGAAATAACTCCTATTATATGTGATCATTCTGAAAGAAAAGTTATTAAAACGGAACGCTTTGATAAAATTTTAATCAGCGCTATGAAACAATCCAATCAATTTTATTTACCTGTTTTAAACGACCCCATTAAACTTTCTGAATTTTTAAATAAAGAAATTTCAGGTCAAAAGTTTATTGCACATTGCGAAGAAACATCTAAAAAAGAACTAAAAGAGCAAGTAAACTTACAAGATCATTACACGCTTTTAATTGGCCCGGAAGGTGATTTTTCATCAAACGAAATTGAGAAAGCTTTGCAAAAAGGGTATTTACCAGCTGCGTTAGGAAACACCCGTTTAAGAACCGAAACAGCAGCTATTGTTGGTTGCCATACCTTTGTACTTTTAAACAATTAGTTATGTTTTTACCCATTGATTTAAAACACTTTATAAGCAATAATCTAAACAAAAACATTAAGGATTTAGCGTTTCAAAAAAATCCTTTTGAAGCGTATGATTGGAAGTGGATTTTAAATCAAATTCAAGCAAAACAAAAAGCCGAGAAAAAATTACCTACGTGGTTTAATAATGATGACATTGTTTTTCCAAGTACCTTATCTATTGAACAAACATCATCCGAACCTTTAGCAGAATATAAATCGACTTTAATTTCTGGAGAAAATATCATTGATTTAACCGGAGGTTTTGGTATTGATTGTTTTTATTTCAGTCAAAATTTTAAAGATGTAACGCATTGTGAATTTCAAGAAGATTTATCAGCCATTGTACAACACAATTTTAAGGTTTTAGGAAAAGATAACATCAAAACTGTTAGTGGTGATAGTATTGCATATTTAGAAAAAACTACTGAAACTTTTGATTGGATTTACATAGATCCTGCAAGAAGAGACGATACAAAATCAAAAGTATTTTTACTGGCAGATTGCACCCCAAATGTTGTTGCTTTACAAGACTTACTTTTCTCTAAATCAAACAATATTTTGATAAAAGTAGCACCATTACTAGATATTTCGTCTATTTTAAACGAATTAAGCAATGTAAAGTACATTTACGCTATAAGTTTACAAAACGAGGTAAAAGAGTTGTTAATTGTTTTAGAAAAAGGTTTTAATAACCTTCCGAAGTTAATTGCCAGCAACATATCAACCAACGGAAAACTAATAACTAAGGATTTTGTTTTTGAAGACGATGCTTTTTGTACGTTAAGTTTGCCTCAAAAATATATATACGAACCTTTTAGTAGTTTTTTAAAAATAGGTGTTTATAATAGTTTGGCTAATGAATATCAAGTGAGTAAACTACACAAACACTCTCATTTATACACTTCTGAAGCGCTTGTTAATTTTCCTGGAAGGCAATTTGAAATTGAAAAAGTAATACCTTACAACAAAAAGGAAATGAAGCAGTTAGAAGGTACAAAATGCAATATTACTACTCGAAATTTCTCTATGAAAGTAGAAGAAATTCGTAAAAAACATAAAATAAAAGAAGGTGGTGAAACCTACGTTTTTTTTACAACTGATTTAAACGACGAGAAAATTGTAATCATCTCTAAAAAAATAAAGACCGATTGAAAAATCGGTCTTTATTATAATATTTGTTATTTACGTAAAGTTTGTCATGCTTAAAATATCTTTTAGATTCCTACGGAATGACAAAAAACTGTAAATTATAGCAATATATCTATCTTTAGTATTTCAATTCTAATGTTTTAGAAGTTTCAGCTCTTAACTCTTTCAACAATTCAGGATGATCGTTTAATTTCAATCCAAAAGAAGGAATCATTTCTTTGAATTTAGCTTGCCATTCAGCCGTTTTAAATTCGTTAGGGAAACATTTTTCAATTAACTTCAACATAATAGTTACCGTTGTTGAAGCTCCTGGAGAAGCTCCTAATAAAACCGCTAAACTACCATCAGCCGCATTAACTACCTCAGTACCAAAAGCTAACTCTGCTTTACCTTCTTTATTGCGCTTCATTGTTTGTACACGTTGTCCTGCAATTTCTAAACGCCAATTTTCTTTTTTAGCATTTGGAAAATAATTTTTCAAAGCATCTACTTTTTTATTTTCAGAAGCCATAACTTCGGAAATCAGGTATTTTGTTAAATCCATATTATCCAAACCAGCACCTACCATTGTTCCAATGTTTCCAGTAGAAATTGATTTAAACAAATCGCAATAAGAACCTGTTTTTAAGAATTTAGTTGAAAAACCAGCATAGGGACCAAAAAGTAACGATTTTTTACCGTTGATGTAACGTGTATCTAAGTGAGGAACAGACATTGGAGGTGCGCCAACAGAGGCTAAACCATAAACTTTTGCAAAATGCTGCTCAGCTAATTTTTCATCTTCGCAAACCAACCATTGTCCTGAAACTGGGAAACCACCGTATGCTTTTCCTTCAGGAATTCCCGATTTTTCTAACAACAAAATAGAAGCTCCACCTGCACCAATAAATACAAATTTAGATACTATTTTACGCTTGGTACCCGTTTTTAAATCTTTAATAAAAACAGTCCATTTGCCATCATTTGTACGCTTTAAGTTGTAAACTTCGGTATTAAAAGTAACCGAAACACCCTCTTGATTTACTTGATGTTTGATCATTCTGCGGGTAAGCTCACCAAAATTTACATCGGTACCTAAATTCATATGCGTAGCCGCTACTTTTTCACCAGCTTTACGACCATTCATGATTAACGGAGCCCATTTTTCAATAGTTGCAGCATCTTCACTGTATTCCATTGCATCAAACAAAGGCGTTTTTTTAAGCGCTTCGTACCTGTTTTTTAAGAAACGTACATTATCATCGCCCCAAACAAAACTCATATGAGGTACTGTGTTTACAAAACTTTTTGGCGATTGAATGATGTTTTTATTCACTAAATACGACCAAAACTGACGTGTTTCTTCAAACTGTTCACAAATATCTAAAGCTTTGCTAATGTTTACAACCCCGTTTTTTTCTGGAGTATAGTTTAATTCACAAAAAGCAGAATGCCCTGTACCTGCATTATTCATAGCATCAGAACTTTCTTGTGCAGCACTATCTAAACGTTCTAAAATTTCTATGGTACATTTTGGGTTTAGTTCTTTTAATAACAAACCTAATGTTGCACTCATAATTCCAGCACCTATTAGTACTACGTCGCTTTCTGTATTTTTAATTGTCGACATTATAAAATGATCTTATTTTAAACTTCCGTTATATATGTTATGTTACAATAACTTTCTTAAAATCGATTACTGCTCATATAATCTTGCAACAAAATGGTTGCTGCAATTTCATCTACAAGCGCTTTATTTTGACGTTGTTTTTTCTTTAAACCACCATCAATCATTGTTTGAAAAGCAATTTTAGAAGTAAAACGTTCGTCCATTCTAATTATTTCAATTTGTGGATATAATTCACTTAATTTTTCAACAAACTTATTTATTTCGGCTGCTATTGTTGATGCTTCGTTATTCAATCGTTTAGGATCGCCCACTATAATTTTTGAAACCATTTCCTTCTTAAAATAATCTTCTAAAAAAGAAAAAAGCGATTTTGTATCAACCGTAGTTAATCCCGAAGCAATAATTTGCATCTCATCGGTAACAGCAATACCTGTTCGTTTGCCACCATAATCAATGGCCATTAAGCGATTATATTTAGTATTCAAATGTTCCGTAAACTGAATTGATCGTTAATTTTTTCTCGTTAGAAGCTTCTACTCTACCAACAATTTGTGCATTTACATTGAATGATTTAGATATAGCAATAATATCTTCTGCAATTTCAGGGCTTACATATAACTCCATTCTATGACCGCAGTTAAAAACCTGATACATTTCTCTCCAACCTGTTTGTGATTGCTCTTGAATTAACTTGAACAATGGCGGCACATCAAATAAATTATCTTTAACAACATGCACATTATCAACAAAATGCAACACTTTGGTTTGAGCTCCGCCTGAACAATGAACCATACCATGAACATTTTCAGCATTGTATTTAGCTAAAATTGCTTTTATAATAGGTGCATACGTTCTGGTTGGCGATAAAACCAACTTACCCGCATTAATTGGAGCTCCTTCTACTTCATCGGTTAACTTTTTACCTCCTGAATAAATTAAATCTCTTGGAACTGAAGGATCAAAACTTTCAGGATAATTTTCAGCTAAGTAATGCGCAAAAACATCATGACGAGCAGATGTTAACCCATTACTTCCCATTCCACCGTTATATTCGGTTTCATAAGTTGCTTGTCCAAACGATTCTAATCCAACAATAACGTCACCAGCCTTAATGTTTGCATTATCAATAACATCACTACGTTTCATACGTGCTGTTACTGTAGAATCAACAATAATGGTACGTACCACATCGCCTACATCAGCCGTTTCGCCACCAGTTGAATGAATAGTAACTCCGAATTTTTTTAAATCATCAATTAATTCTTCGGTACCGTTAATAATGGCAGAAATTACTTCGCCAGGAACCAAATTTTTATTACGCCCAATGGTAGATGAAAGCATAATATTATCTGTAGCACCAACACATAATAAATCATCAATATTCATAATTAAGGCATCTTGTGCAATTCCTTTCCAAACAGATATATCACCTGTTTCTTTCCAATACAAATAAGCTAATGATGATTTGGTACCAGCACCATCGGCGTGCATGATTAAACAGTAATTTTCATCATTTGTTAAATAATCAGGAACAATTTTACAAAAAGCTTTAGGAAATAATCCTTTATCAATATTTTTTATAGCATTATGCACATCTTCTTTCTGCGCAGATACGCCACGTTGTGCATAACGATTTGTATTGTTTTCTAAACTCATACTTTGTGTGTTGATGGTGCAAATTTACGTTTATTATCATTGTTTTGCAATGTAAAGAATAAATAATATTTTTAAAAAAAAGCCTCAGAATTTCTGAGGCTTTTTTATTATACATTTTTTAATACATCTATTAAATAATCAATCTCTTCTTTTGTATTTTCATGACCGAATGATAAACGTAAGCTTGGTTTTCTAAGTTCGGTATCATTTAAAAATTCTGCTAAAACATGCGAAGGTTTCTGACTACCCGATTGGCAAGCACTTCCTCTTGAAACTGCAATTCCTTTCATATCTAATTGAAACAACATCATGGCAGCTTTTTCTGATGAAAAGGGTAAACGTATATTTAAAACATTATAAAAAGTATTTCCGTTACCATTAAAAGCAACACCTTCAAAAATATCTTCTAATTGACTTTTACAATAATCACGTAATTCGGTAATGGTTTTACGGTCTTTATTCAAATCTTGGTAAGACAATTCTAATGCCTTAGACATACCAACTACTTGATGAGGAGCTTCGGTACCCGCACGCATTCCTTTTTCTTGTTCACCACCAACAATTAATGGTTTTAGCACATTTTTTTTACGAATAAACACAAAACCAGCACCTTTTGGTCCGTGAAATTTGTGTGCTGATGCTACAATAAAATCGATTGGAATTTCATCTAAAGGAATTTCAATTTTTCCTACAGACTGAACAGTATCAGAATGAAACAAAGCATTGTATTGTTGCGCCAAATCTGCAACACGTTTTAAATCTAAAATGGTACCTACCTCATTATTAACGTGCATTAAACTAATTAATGTAGGTTCTTCATCTTTTAATAATTCTTCCAAATGCGCATAGTCAATTTCACTATTTGGCAACACATTTACAAAATCAATTTTAGTGTTGTACTCTTTCTCCATTTGTTGAATAGAGTATAAAGTACAATGATGTTCCATTCGTGTTGTAATAATTCTTTTTACACCTAAATCGCGAATACTTGAACGAATAATCCAGTTATTTCCTTCTGTTCCGCACGATGTAAAAATAATTTCGCCCGAAGTAACATTAAATTGTTTTGCAATTGTTTTTCGAGCAGTTTCGATTAATGCTTTTGTATGTCTACCAATAGCGTAAGTTGAAGAAGGATTACCAAAATCGTTGGTTAAAATTTTTATCATTTCTTCAACAACTTCAGGTCGAACAGATGTTGTTGCAGCATTATCTAAATATATTTGGTTCATTGGTTGATAGTTTTCTTTTTTAATTGATTTATAATTTGATAGTTAAAAATAAATACAGATAACAAAATTAAGAAATAAGAAACAAACTGTAAAGTATTTACGTGTTCTTTATAGTAAAATATTGCTAATAAAAAGGCAATTATAGGATTTATATAAATCATTATACCTACTGTTGATGCCGAAGCTCCTTTTAAAGCATATAAATTCAAATACAAAGGAATTAATGTAAATACTGAAGCAATAATGAAAATATAAAAATAAAACGATGCTTCTGATGGTACAGCAAAACCGTGAATGATAAAATATGGTATAGATAACACTAAAATAATAAGCATTTGAAACACCAAAGCATTAAATTTATCAAAATAAGTGTTTTTTCGTTGCGATATTAAATAAAGTGAATACGTTAACGCAACTAAAATAGCAAACAATAAATTATTTGAATTGCTAAAAAAGTAAATTAAACAAGCTACTAAACTAATACAAACAGCAATCCATTGTATTTTTTGCAAATGCTCTTTTAAAAGAATATTAGCTAAAAAAGTAGTGATAATAGGACAAATTAAATATGCAAATGATGCCGACTGCACGTTTATTTGATTCACTACATAAATAAACAAAAACCAGTTGATGCCTAATAAAATCCCTCCAACAACTGTTAATCTTATTCCTTTTTGTTTATCGGTTTTTGGTAGTTTTTTAAACGCTTTAATATCATCTAAAAATATTTTTCTACGAAATAAAACAGTAACAATTAAAATTAAAACCGTTGAAAAAGCAATTCTATAAAATAAAATATCAAATGATGGCACATAAGCAATTGGTTTCAATGCTAAGCTAAAAAAGCCCCAAAGCATAAAAGCAACAAAAGCTACTAGGTAATATTTTAAATTTTGCATATCTGTTTAAAAATGCAAAAGTACTTTAGATGTTTTACATAAAAAAACAAACGCATCACTTAATTAGCAATGCGTTTGTGGTAAAATATTTTCTCTATGTTATTCAATGGTAATATTTTGCTTTTTAAGAATTCTAACAACTACAAAGGCAAAAATCAATAAGTAAACAAAACACACTAATGATACAATATATGAAGAGTGAATTCCGATAATATCAGCAAATTTACCTTGAATAGGTGGTATTATTCCGCCTCCTAAAATCATCATCACTAAAAAGGATGATCCTTGAGCAGCATATTTTCCCAATCCCATTAAACTTAAATTATAAATAGCCGGCCACATGATACTACATGCCAAACCACCACATAAAAATGCGTAAATAGCAGTTTTATCAGTTGATGTTAACCCCACAATTAAAGCAATTATACCAAATAAACTAAATACCATTAATGTTTTGGCAGGTGTGTTTTTAGTTAAAATAATTAAAATTATTTGTAAAAGTACGCATCCTATAAAAGCATAAAAATAATGCATATCATACTTTGCTAAGATATTGGCTGTTATGATGATTCCAAAAGCAATAATGGGTAAAATGATAGTTAACAACAATTGTTTGTTCTTTGTTAAATTAAAAGCACTTACAGCACCTGCCCATCTACCAATCATCATACTACCCCAATACATTGAAATATAAGGTGCAATTTGAGATGATGTTAATCCGCCAAATTCTTCCGATTTTAATAGTTCACCTAAGTTACTTCCAATACCTACTTCTACCCCAACATACATGAATATTGCTAACATTCCCAAAACCAACTGAGGATATTTCATAGCACCCCAACCTTCGGGTTTTGCTGTTGCACGATTATACGCAAATAATAGACTTAAAACCACAACAATTAATGCTAATGAAAGCCACATAACACGAGTATTCTCTAAAGTTTCTTTACTAATAACTTCGATATTTTCTCTATACGTAGAAAAAACAAAGCTGAAACAAATCAATAACAAAACTGTCATAAAAACCAATGTATTCAATGCTTTAGGAGCTTTTTCAATTACTTCGGTTGATTTACCTTCTGGTAACTTTTTAGAAAAATAAAACAAAGCAGCTGCACCTACAAAAAGCAATCCTACACAAACATATAGCAAAACCACTTTATCTAAACTCAACGATTTTATTTGATTATCAGTTACCGCTGCTGTGGTTCCAAATAATGCAAAAGCAACTACTAACGGACCAATTGTGGTACCTAGAGAATTAATTCCGCCACCCAAATTTACTCGGCTAGCGCCTGTTTTTTCGTCGCCTAACAAAATAGCAAACGGATTGGCGGCTGTTTGTTGCAATGAAAAACCTAAAGCAACTGTAAACAATCCCAACAACATACCATAATAAACATTAGCCTCTACAGCTAAAATCATGGCTACAGCACCAATTGTAGAAAACAGTAAACCGTAAACAATACTGCGTTTGTATCCCCAGTAAGTTACCAAATCACGACCTTTTATGTTACTTGTTGCAAACAAAATCAAAGCACCTATATAATAAGCAGTATAAAAGGCAAAATCGATTAATTGTGATTGAAACTGATCTAAATGAAAATAATCTTTACAAAAAGGAATGAAAATATTATTTCCTGCAGCCATAAATCCCCAAAAAAAGAAAACTACAATTAATGTATACAGGGCAGGATAGTTGGTTTTTACTGTTTGACTCATGTGAAATGGATATATAATTCATCAAATATAAAAAATTGAAGGTACAACCAACATTTTGCATCTAAAAAAGTTATTTTTGCATTATGATATTTACTGATATGAAAAAAATTATAGGTGTTTTAATGATATTATCAACTTTATCTTCATGTGATGATGGAGATATGGTTTTTGAGAATTTGAATTTTAATGGAAAAGCAGTTCAAAAATGCGAAGACAGTGAATTGTACTTTAAAATAAATAATACAGAATTATTATTGGTTGATTTTACTTCAAAAGAAAAAAAATCTTTGTTAGATTCTGTTGCACCAATATTACAAACTTTTAGTATTCAAACAAGTGCTGCTAATCAAATATATTATAGAACGTATAATAGTACTATAAACACGAATGCTATTTGTTCTATACTTGCACCCGCAACCCCTAAAGTAACCGCTGAATATACTTCAATACCTGGCGGTACTATTAAATATGTTCGCAATATTATTCCTACTGTTAATAAAGAAACTGGAAATGTAGCAGTTAAGTATTTGTACAATATTAATTTTGAAAACATTACCCTTTCTAATAGTTCACAAGAAATCAAATATGCAACCTATGCTTTTGGCGATTATATTTACAAAACCAATAATTTACCTTTTGTAATTAGTAACATAGATATTTGCGAAAACAATATTTTGTTTGCTACTACTAATAAAGGTATTTTGCAATTAGCGTTACCTGAAACTATTTCTTTTCCTAAAAATGAAGGTACTCAAACTATTAATTTAAATACAACCACCTATTTAGACTATACTTTAAGAAAAGATAATAAAGTTGTAAATAATTGTGAAGTTATTCCTGAAGAAAGCATTGGCGAACATTGGACAGCTAAACAAGGACAAGTTGTTATAGAAAGTAAAAAAAGTACAACAAACGCATCACAATTCATACATATCATTAAAATTGTAAATGCTACTTTTAAAAACCCTGATGATTTACAGTTTTTAATAACCGATCAAGTTATTGGAACTTACAATCCTGATAGTAAATAAAACAAAAATCCGAATTCTTAAGAATTCGGATTTTGTTTTATATAAATTTCTGTTGCACCTAAACCGTACTTTCTATAATTACCTTCTTTAAATGTAACTTCGGGATATCTACCTAATAAAAATTCCAATTCACTTTTTAAAACGCCCTCTCCCATCCCATGAATAAAAACCATTTTAGGAATTCTGTTTCTAATAGCAAATTCTAATTGTCCTCTAGCAGTATCAACCTGAATATTCAGTATATCAAAATTACTTAGATGTTTAAAGCTTTTTACCAACTTCTCAATGTGTAAATCTACTTCTAACACAAAATCTTCTTTTCGTGATTTTTTATCAGTATTAACTTTATGATGATTTACAACTACTTTTTCTTGCTTTGATTGTTCTATAGCACTATAATTTGATGCTTTATTTAAAGCGGATCCATCACCAATAATAATTAATTGTTTTAAAGGAAAACTTAATTCAAAACCATCATTAGTAAGGATAACAGCTTTATCATTTACAATCTTTATCACTTTTCCAGAAAAAGCATCATCTAAAACTTCTACAAAATCATTTATCTTTATCGTACTACTGCTCATTTTGTTGTTCGTTTTTATCAAATTTACCTGGCGTTTTATCCATTAAGCGCATCATTAAAAAGAAAAATACAGCTACTGCAATAATTTGTATTATTAAATTTGGTTTTTCTTTAGTTTGCTCTAGTAATGCCCAAAACATTAATGCAAAACTTACTATATAGACAAGAATTTTCATTTTAAATTTTTTTCAAAAGTAATAAATTAATACTTTCGAAAAAAAAACAAAAGTTATGGATGTGGAAGATTTGATGTTGCCCTGCATGAATAAAAAAATTTTTGGAGTGGAATGTTTAGGATGTGGTACCCAACGCGCAGCCTATTTGCTAATGCAAGGTGATTTTGTTGGTGCATTTAAAATGTTTCCTGCCATTTATACAACACTGCTTTTATTTCTATTTTTATTTTTACATTTTATTGATAAGAAAAGAAATTACCATAAATTAATCATTTTTTTTGCCATTACAAACGCTGTTATTACGGTATTTGCTTATATTTACAAACGAATTTAAATTTTATCAATTAAAAAAGTTATGGAAAATTATCAAAATCAAAACGATTCTATGAACAATCCAAACCCGTATAATAACGGAAATGGAAACTTCATGGTAACTAAATTACCAAATTCTACTACAGTAATTATTCTAGGTATCTTTTCTATCTTAACATGTTGTTGTTGGGGTATTATTGGATTAATTTTAGGTATTATTGGTTTGGTTATGGCTAAGAAAGATACTGCTTTGTACAACAGCAACCCTAACCAATATACAGGAATTCAAAACATTAACACAGGTAGAATTTTATGTATTATTGGTATTATCTTAAGTGCTATATATTTAATAATGATGATTTATTACTTAGTAACAATAGGATATTCTGGTATGATGGAAATGAACCAAAATTACTTAGAGCAACTTAAAACAATGCAAAATCAATAATTAATAAAAAACCTCGAAACTAAGTTTCGAGGTTTTTTTTAGTGAACTTTTGAATAGCTTTTTTTAATTGATTTAAGTGTAAGTACATTTGTAATTATAGTTTTTTATACAGTTACCTAAAGTATCTTACTAGACAATTCCAATAAATTCCTTATTTTTAATCAAAAAAAACACTTATATGCAAAAAAAAATTGTCAGCACTTTATTATTTCTGTCGTTTTTAAGCGCTACTTCACAAGAAGTTGAAACCGATAAAAGTGAAGACTTAGATGAAATTGTTATTGACACCTCTGTCAATAAAATCAACATCCGAAAGCCCGAAATGAGCGTTAATAAGCTTACTGCTGAGGAAATTAAAAAAATGCCGGTTGTTTTAGGTGAAACCGATGTTCTAAAATCAATATTATTACTACCTGGTGTTGTAAATTCTGGCGAGGGTACTTCAGGATTTAACGTACGTGGTGGTGGATCTGATCAAAATTTATTGCTCTTAGATAATACCAATATTTACGGATCATCACACTTATATGGTTTTTTCTCAGTTTTTAATAACGATGCCGTTAGCAGCTTAAAACTATACAAAGGCGGAATTCCAGCGCGTTATGGTGGTAGAGCTTCTTCCGTGTTAGAAATCAATCAAAGAAGTGGCGATTTTCAGCATTTTAAAACAACGGGTGGTATAGGTTTATTATCAAGTCGATTGTTAGTTGAAGGACCTCTTGTTAAAGATAAGTTATCGTTTTTATTAGCAGGTCGTGCTTCGTATGCGCATTTGTTTCTAAAAATGACCGATATTAAAAGCGCAGCTTACTTTTATGACTTAAATACTAAGTGGAGTTACCGTTTAAACGAAAATAATCACATTTATTTTACAGGATATTTTGGACGAGATATCTTTAAATTCAACGATGCTTTTAATAATCAATTTGGAAATACGGTAGCAAATTTAACTTGGAATAGCAATTTATCAGACAAAATTAGAAGCGAAGCTTCTCTTAGATATTCTGATTATTATTATGGATTAACATTGAATTTTGTTGGCTTTAATTGGGATTCTGGCATTAAAAACTTCGATTTCAATTATAAAATAAACCAACACATTTCAGATGTTTTCAGTCTAAAATACGGTATAAGCAGTTTGTACTATGATTTTAATCCGGGGGAAATAACGCCTAATAAAGCTGATTCACAAGTAAATCCTTACATCATTCCTCATAAATACGCTTGGGAAAATGCTGCTTTTATTGAAGCTGAGCACGAAATAAACGACTTTTTATCTGTAAATTATGGTGTGCGTTACAGTATGTTTCATCGTTTAGGCGAGGAATCTATCAATGAGTATCAAAACAACCAAGCTGTAGTTTATAATAAAGAGACCGATACGTATGAGAAAGGCACACCTATTTCTACAACGTATTATGGTAAAAATAAAACCATTAGCAAATTTGGCAATTTGGAACCTCGTTTAGCGGTTTCGGTTAAGTTAACTGATGATCGATCTGTTAAAATGAGTTATAACCGTATGGCACAATACGTACATTTAATTTCCAATACTACATCGGCAACACCTTTAGATATCTGGGAACCAAGTGGGCCTTACGTAAAACCGCAAATTGTTGATCAGTATGCTGTAGGTTATTTTGAAAACTTCAATGATAATAAATACTCACTTGAAATAGAATCGTACTTTAAATTAGGTCAAAATAGATTGGATTATATTGATGGTGCCGATTTAATTGGAAATCGTGCTATAGAACAAGTGCTTTTAAATGGTAAAACTGAGGCTTATGGTTTAGAGTTTTTGTTTAGAAAAAACACAGGCAAGATAACAGGTTGGGTAGCTTATACTATTGCACGTAGCCAACAGCAAACAAAAGGGCGTACTACTGACGAAAGTGGTATTAACAATGGCGAATGGTACAGAACCCCTCACGATAGATTGCACGATTTATCTATTGTTGCTAATTATGATTTTAGTAAAAAATGGAGTTTTAACGCAAGTTTTATCCTTCAATCAGGCAGACCGGTAACGTATCCTGATGGTAAATACGAGTTTTTAGGTTGGCAAGTACCTAATTATAACAACCGAAACAATTACAGCATGCCTGCTTTTCATCACTTAGATGTATCGGCTACCTACACTCCTACTAAAAACGAACATAAAAAGTGGAAAAGCGAGTGGGTTTTTGGTATCTATAATGTATACAATCGTAAAAATGCGGCATCCATTAGTTTTAGAACCAAAGAAAATAGTAATATGACTGAGACCTCTAAACTATCTATTTTTGGTATTGTGCCAAGTGTAACTTATAACTTTAAATTCTAATGAAAAACATTTTATACCTATTATGCACGCTTCTTGGTCTTACTTTTATAAGTTGTGAGGAAGAAGTACAACTTAATTTTGATGAGCATACTCCGCGTTTGGTTATTGATGGTAATGTTTTTGTAGGTGAAGAAGATTTTGTGCGTATAAAACTATCAACTACTACAGATTTTTACGCTAATGTGTTTCCTAAGGTTGATAATGCCAATGTATCTATTAAAGATTTAAACACCAACCAAACATATACGTTATCTAATACGGGCGAAGGCAACTTTATTACTGCTGATTTAAAACCAGAAATGGGCACAACTTACGAACTTATGGTTGTTTATAAGAACGAAACCTACAAAGCAACCTCAACCCTATTGACATCTCCAGAAGTAATAAGTGTAGATCAGGTGAATGATGGCGGTATTATGGGCGATTCTTATGAATTCCGATTCAATTTTCAGGATAATGCCAACGAACAAAACTATTATTTAATCCAAATGATTTCACCTATTGATCATTTCTTTGGTGTTACAGACGATCAATTTACCAATGGTAATGTAATGAACGATTTGTATTTTTACGATAAAGAAGATATTAAAGCAGGTGATGAATTACATCATGCGCTAAATTCAGTAAGTAAAGACTATTACAATTACTTATCTAAGTTATTATCAATCTCTGGTGAGTCAAACAACCCTTTTGCAAGCCCAATGGGTACCATAAAAGGAAACATTGTAAACCAAACCAATGAAAAAAACTATGCCTTAGGGTATTTTCACATGGCAAAACGCAGTCATTATATATATAAGGTGCAATAAATTGCTTTAAGTAGTTATTAGTATAAGAAATCCCAACTGCATATAATAACTGAAAGCTAAGTTAGTATATCCTTTAAATAATGTTAACTCTATTGTTTTTCTTATACTTTTTTCATAACATCTTAGTTATTTTATATTGATTTTGAACAACTAACATTTCATCTCATTGTTTTTTTCTTTAAATTAGACCTCCTGAAATCTAATAAACTAGTTTCAAAACCAAAAAAATATTATAGTGTAAAGTTTTAAAGTATCACAAAAAAATGATTTGATATATGAGTATGATAGGAAATTTACTTCGAGTAACACATGCTGAACTTGAAGAATATTTAAAAGATAGTTCTTTGCTAGAAGATAAGATTTACGACGATGAAACAGAAAATGAAAATTTAATTGATCTTGACAAATCTTGGGATGGAATTATATTTTTATTAACGGGGCAAAGTTTAGACAATGCGGAACATCATCTTGTACGCGTTTTATTTAGTGGACAAATTATTGACGAAGAGCAAGATTTAGGTTATGGACCAGCTCATTATTTGACTCCAGAACAAGTTTCTGAACTAAACACTGAAATTTCGACCATTACAATTGCAGACTTAAAACAGAATTTTGATCCGAAAAAAATGAATGAACAAGAAGTTTATCCTACCATTTGGGATGAAGGAGATGATGCCTTTGATTATGTTGCCGATGGATTTTTAGCATTACAAGATGCTTTTGAGAAAGCTGCAAAAAATGGAGAAGCAATTATTACTTTTTTGAATTAATAAACAAAAAAGTTGCTGTTAAAAAATTGTACTAACATAAAGTATTATTAAAATTGAGCAAGTTTCGGATTTTATGAAAGTAACATAAATCAGATCTTTACAGTGTAAAATTCAGAACAATGAACAAGCAGCAAGAAACCAACTACAATAGAATTGCTGAAGCAATTGAATACATAAAAACCAACTTTAAAGATCAACCTAATTTGAACGAAGTTGCGGAACATGTTTATTTAAGTTCATTTCATTTTCAGCGATTATTTAGTGAATGGGCAGGAACAACTCCGAAAAAATTTTTGCAATACACCAGCATAGAGCACGCTAAAAAACTGCTTACTGACCAACAAGCTACCCTTTTTGATACGGCTTTTGAAACAGGGCTTTCTGGAACTGCACGACTGCACGACTTATTCATAAACATTGAAGGAATGACACCTGCCGAATATAAAAATGGAGCAAAAAACCTTTCTATCAATTACAATTTTGCGGAAAGTCCGTTTGGAAAAATAATTGTGGCTTCCACATCAAAAGGTATTTGTTATATGGCGTTTGAAGATGAAGAAATTAACGCATTGCACAACTTAAAACAAAAATTTCCAAACGCAATTTTTTATTTAAAATTAGATTCTTTTCAACAAAAAGCATTGTCTATTTTTCAAAATGACTGGAATCAATCTAACGAAATAAAACTACATTTAAAAGGTACCGATTTTCAACTGAAAGTTTGGGAAACGCTTCTGAAAATTCCAATGGGAAAACTGTCTACTTATGGCAACATTGCCCAACAAATTGGCAACCCAAATGCTTCAAGAGCAGTTGGTACAGCTATAGGAAGTAACCCTGTAGCTTTTCTCATTCCTTGTCATCGTGTTATTCAATCATCAGGGAATTTCGGCGGTTATATGTGGGGCAGTACCCGAAAAACAGCTATCATAGGTTGGGAAAGCGCCAAAACAAACACCTTGGAAATATAGCAAGTTTCGGGTTTTACCATTAGCTTAAGTACACAATCTTTGTACTATAATTTAAAATAATTACTATGCAAAGATTTAAAAACAAGTTTGCACTTATTAGAGGTGGCACAAATGGAATGGGGTTTGCAACAGCAAAACAATTTATTACAGAAGGTGGACAGGTTATCATTACTGGGCGCAGCCTAGAAACGGTTAACAAAGCTGTAAATGAGTTAGGAGAAAATGCATTTGGCATAGTATCAAATGCAGGAAATATGTTAGACATATTTAAACTTTTTGAGCAAGTATCTGCAATTACAAAATCAGTCGATTTACTATTTATAAATGCTGGGTATGGGCAGTTTTCATCAGTTGAAGAAGCCACAGAAGCTCATTTTGATACGTTGTTTAATATGCTTGTAAAAGGTACATTTTTTACGGTTCAACAACTTTTACCATTAATGAAAGAAGGAAACTCTATTGTTTTAAACACTTCATTTGTAACACAATTTGGTAATCCAAATTTTTCGGTATATGCAGCAGCCAAATCAGCAGTTCAATCTTTTATTAAATCCTTTGCAGCAGAATTTACAGAGAAAAACATTCGAGTAAACGGTATTAGTCCTGGACATATAAAAACCAATATTTTTAATAACACTGGATTGAATACAGAACAAATTGAAGGAGCAATACAAAGCATCATTCCTACCATTCCGTTTAAACAATTAGGAGATCCAAGGGAAATTGCAAGCGCCGTTCTTTTTCTTGCTTCACAATAAGCCTCATACATTCATGGAACCGAACTAAGAGTAGATGCAGGAATTTCAGTGATAAGATGATAGTTTAATAGCCCCTACTAAGGGGGATTTAATAAGCGATTATCTGTTAAATTGATGAAAATCCTCCTTAGATTAGTAACAAGTGACGAAAATTGAAACTCTATTTAACTCCTTTCATGCCGCACTGATGTATTATTGCATCCTTCTTGCTTTTATTTTTTACCTATTTTACACTGTACAATACAGAAAATGAGTGGCGTTTGGCCACTCGTTTTACTTTCAAAAGAACTTATCTGTCTTTAGGTTTACTCCATTTCTTCAAGGGAAATGAAAAACCACAAACTTAGTTAGTTTGTAGTTCATCATTTAATCTTCAATTGGTGGATATACCACTTCCCAATTCATTCGTTCTAAATCTTCTAATTTTAATTGGTAATAATGTTTAACAGGAATTGTGTAGTCAATTTGTGAACAAGGAACATCATAATCTATCAAACTATCATAAACCGCAGCATCAAATATTAAAAATTGAATAAACGGTATATCTCTAAATTCATTTTCCCATGTTTTTCTTTTTCTATGTCTCCCAGCTTCAAATATACGTTTTTCATAAGTATCAATAGTAAGTGGGGCTATACCACAAACCCATAAAGTATCTGCATGGGTGATTTTTGAACTTCTTACCATTTGAACCTTAATTCTGATATTTGATTTATTCACAATTGTAATAAATTCATGCCCTTTATCATCTGCTTCGCAACTAAATAAAATTAAAATAGATAATAATAAAAATAACGTTTTAAATTTTCTCATATTATATTACCTTCCTCTGTTATAAAATGATGTATTAATGCCTGCGGGTATAAAAGTATCTAAATAATCATACCAATAAGCTCTTATGGTTAATCTACTCAAAGATCGAAACTGATCAAAATCTTTATAATCTAAATATATACCTTCTCTATTTGAACCGTCTACATTCAAAGGATTTTCATTAAAATCCCAACCTCTTCTAACCCTATTTTCTATATTGAACCTAAACTGATCTGCTGTTTGATAAAACCCACCTACCTCTTTATTAAAATACATAAAAGCTCTTCGATTAGCATCTTGCTCTACTGGGTGAAAATCATGATCCCCTTTACTAAACATACTTGGAAAACCGACTCTTTGAAAATAAGCAGGTCCCATAGCCTGACTTTGTAAATAATGACCGTATTCATGCTGAAATAATGAATTATTTGGATCTGCTACAAGATCTTCATCTCCTAAAATAAAACTACCAAGCGTAACACCATCACCACTTCCCCAGTTGTTTCCACTTACTACTGTTGCTCCATACTTATAATCAACATTATCAACCTGCCAAACCAAATTTGAAAAATTTGAATAAAAATGTCCCACCATCCTTTGGGGTGATTGCCAGGTAAAACGCGAAACTATTATTTCTTGACATAATAAAAATATGACATACAAATAAATACCTCTTTTATCATAATTTTACATTTATAAAAAAAACACTAATCTATTGGATAATAATTTATCTTGATTGGTATCAAAAGTAAGAATTCAATGACAAAAATAAAAAGTTCTCATTAACATTTATGATTTTAGGTAAATGAGCTACCCGAAGTGTTAAATAAATAATTAATTGTTTATTTTAAATGGAATCTGTAAAATTGAAATAGTTGTTTTATTTAACCTCTTTATTTCAAAAATACCTTGCAGTTTTTTTGTTCTTATTTGAATGCTCTTTAATCCTAAACCATTAGGTTTTACTTTAGAATTGAAACCTACTCCATCATCATGAACTTTTAAAAGGATGCCTTCTTTATTTTTAATAAAAAAAACAAAACAATTTGATGCTTTAGAATGCTTATTTACATTTTGTAATAATTCTTGTAAAATTAAAAATAGTTGTGTTTTTTGTTGAATTGTTAAAGAAGACCAATCAATCTGAGCATCAACTGAACATTTAAAAACGGTGTTAAAACTATTGGTTTGAGAAAGCACTAATTCTTCAAAAACAGAGGAAAAACTTTGCTTTTGATGAAATAAGTTATCATGTATATCATGAGATATATCTCTAATTTGTTGCTCACTTTTGAGTAGTTCATTGATTATTCTACTTTTGGATTCATTATCTTTAGTGGCTATTTTTTCAAGATTTAAACGTGTTGTAAAGATTCTGTTTACAACAGAATCATGCAAATCTCTAGCTATTCTGTCTCTTTCTTCATTTTTAGCATGTTCTGAAGCAATTTGTTGTTCAAAAAGTAATTCTTGAATTCTTTGTACATTATCTTGCTCTTTCTTTTGATACGCTAACTTTTTGTTTCGAAGTTTTAAACGGTAGATAAAAAATAATGTAAGTATAAGTAACAAAAAAATAATAGCACTAATCCCATAGTAAAGTGTTTGCTTAACTAAAATAGTATTTTCTTTTTCTATTTCGTCTGTTTCATAAGCAATCCTAGCAAATTTATTTCGAGTAGATTTTTCTACATTATGCAGACTATCCTTTACTACAATGTATTTATTTAGATAATAGTTTTTTTCTTCTTTTTCATTTTCTGCTAAAAATTTCAAAATCCTTAATACATCTGAATTACTCTTAGTTTCAACAGCTAATTTATATGCCTGCTTTATATTTCTTAACGATTGAACGGTATCTTTTTTCTTTAAGTAATATTCAGACATACGTACCTTACTGGCAATTATTCCTTGTTGATGATTTAGTTCTTCTCTAATGAGTAGTGATTTATTTAATAAAGAATCAATTTTTAAATCATTTACATTACTATTAATCAAACTATTTGCATAGTTATTTAGAATCATAGCATGAAGCTTAGCATGGTTTTCAACATATGGCTTTTGTAAAGCTAACTTATAATAAGATTGTGCTTTTACAAAATCTTCCATTTTATCATAATATCCTCCAATGTTATTGTAATAAGATAACCAACCCCTGTCAATATCTTTCTCATAAAGTTCACTATCTTCAAGAATACTTAATAGTTCAGGAATTTTATCATAATATTTCTTTGCACTAGCAAAATCATTCAGATCTTTAAGGATTAAAGTCATTTTTACAGTAGCTTCATATGTTAATCTATGATCCTTATTTTGTGATAAAATAGACAATGCTCTTATTGTTTCCACCTCACTTTCTGTTGTAATGCCCATATCATACAAAACATCTGCCTTATATAAAATTACTCTAGCAAATTCAACTCGCTCAGACTCAATATCACTATAATATTTCTCAGCCTTGGTATAATAATAAAAAGAACTATCTAATACTTCAATTGATTCAAAATAATCACCTAAATACCTATTAACAAGTCCTAATTGACTTAGATTTCCTTGTTTATTAGCCAATTTATTGACCTTGTGAAGTAGATTGTAATTTTTTGGAATATTACCTAGCTCTTTATATGCTATTGCAACATTTAAAAGCTCTGAACTATAGTCTTTCCTGTTTACATTTTCTTGTAAATTTGAATAATAATGATCTAACCATTTATCCTTATCAGCTGACATTTCGAAGCTATCCCAGAAATCTTTTAAGTCATTTTGATCAGATTTTTTGCTACATCCAATTAACAGAGAACCTAATAATATTAAAAAAAATAGAAATTTCATTTAAAAAAATAATTTTAACGGATATGTAAAAATAACAATCCTTGCAAAACAAATTAACGAACTATAAACACAAAACATAAAAAAAAGAAACCTTTATTAAGGCTTCTTTCTAATTTAAGATTTTATAAGTAGTAGGCTTGACATGAACATCCTCCTTCTCTATTACGATTCCCTAGTGCATAATAAAAAAGAAAAAAAGCTTTGTTTAAATAGGAATATATCTACATTATAAACTACCACTTATTTTTAATTCAATCTAAAATTATAACCTACACCCACTGCTATAGGTAACAACTCGGTTTGTAACACAACACGATAATCATTTTTCATGGCATCATAATTATCCATAAATTTTTGCGACCTAAATGGAACAAATACGCCTGCACTTAATTTATTGCCTTTTTTTCCCATTTTAAAATCTATATTAACACCAGCGGTTACTCCGTAAGAAATCATATCATAATCAGGGAGACCATTCACTTTTGAACCTCCATTATAACCATAAAAAACCATAGGATTAACAGATACTTTTTTAGTAGGCATTATTTTATAAGTAGCACCAACATTCCAGCCTATACCTAATAAATTATAACCTAATCCAGCAAAAACGCCTATGTTTTTAATAGGTAAGTATTCTATTTTGGCACCAATACCACCATAATCAAGCCCTATACCTGGTCCCATGTACAATTGGTTGTTTTCTTGTGCATGCGCTTTAGGCATAACAATGCCTATACCTACTAAAGCTAACATTTTTATTGCTTTTTTCATTGTTCTATAAGTTTACTTTGTTAAATGTTTTTATATTTTTAAGTATATCTTACTTATTTACTTTGCTTTTACCTTTTTTCTTAACACAATGCTCTTAGATTAATATACTTTTATACTATTCTAATTTGTTTCTTACAAAAGCATTAAAATTCTGTATAAATGTACTTGTTTAAGAAATAAAAAAAGGGTAGTTAAACTACCCTAAAAGTTAAATTTTATATGATGCTTATTCTATAAAAAGCCTGAGATAAATACATGCCAACAGAACTTTTTGCTTTTTATTCAAGATTGCTATTTCTTATAAAAAATAAACCATCTACAGTGCTATTAAGGTCTATTTCATAAAAAGTATTTCCCATAAAACGAGAATAAACAGCTTCGTCTAAGATGGTTTTATCTCGATTTTTACTTAAATACATAATCTCTATGTTTGCATCATATTTTTCATCAACCATTTTTTCTATGGAATAAGGAATTAGTTTCTTTAACTTTTGTTTTTTGCCATAAAAACCTCTTGTATTTCCTGACACACCCGTATAGGCAATAAAAAAATAATCGTTTTGGAATTCTTTAGATAATCGTTCTCCCAAGTTTATCCAGCCACTACTTTGCGCAAATTTTGAATTTGTTGCTTTGACATTTCTTTTGAAATGAGTTGATGAACCGAACAAAATCATTTTCTCATTAGGATACTTATTTCTTAAGTAATCAATATTTTCAAACATTAATGAATCTCTAAGTATATGAGATTTGTTTATTTTAGACTTTTTACCTTCTATTTTTTTCCCTAATGACGTTTTGATATTGAATACATAGCTATTAAAATATGCGTTTTCATCAGTAGTTGAAACGTTATCAAGGTAACAGGTTAAATAATCATGAACTATTTTGTAATCTTTTTTTGTACGTAACAAGGCTTTTAGATTGGTGGGCATTAGTTTTTTAAAGTGTTTTGAAAAATCTTCAACTGATATGTTATTACACTCCATTTCTACATGAGTCAAATTGTCCTGAATTGCCTTCGTAAATGTTTCATGTGTATTGTCTCCCGAAAAATTTGGATCAAAACCATAAACCTTTATATTATTGCCTTTTTCATTTTGTTCTTTGAGGAAAAAGAATAATTTGTCTAGTTCATTATTTTTCACAACAGTATATAGTGAACTGTTCATTTCGGATATATTTCCTGTTTTTTTAAAATCTTCAAAAGCTTTATATACTTCGAAAAGGTTTGATTCGATACCGATGATACTAAAATTATGTTTTTCAACCAACTCTTTTATAAGATCAACTCTGAATTTACTTGCCGTATAATCAGTATGGGTAGCATCGCCCAAAGCAACAATTTGTTTTTGTCCTATATCACTAAATAACAAATCGTTGTCTTCTTTTGTTAACTCTTGCGAGAAAGAAGAATGAATACTTAATGCAAAACACATTGTAAAAAATAATGCGATGCTTTTTTTGAAAAGGTTTTTCATTATTATCTGGTTTTATTAGTGGTTTATAGTCAATATTACTATATAAATGAAGACTTTTTTAAAGTGATTTAATCCAATTAACAATACTACTACTTGCTTTTCCATCAATATTATATATTTCTTTGCCTAATTTAACTTCAGGTTCGGCTGTTAAATAATGGTTCAATCCTTCAAAAACCTTTATTTCAATATTCTTATTTTGCAATGACTTTAGTTTTTCTACTTCTCCTACGGGATCTACAAAAATGTCATTTGTTCCAATTATATAAAGTGATGGGATTGTAAGATTTGTATACATCTGTTCAAAATCTTTTTTTATAATAGCTTTTTGAGAAGGAAAAGTTGCATAACTAAAACGTTCATAACGTTTTTGGGTATATCCTTGTTTTTTAGCCATTTTTCGTGCTTTTTTTAACAATTCAATATCTTGTTTTAAGGTAGTAGTATCTTTTGTTGTTGCAAGTGTTTTATTAAAGATGTCCATAATTTGGTAAGCATCTTCCAAATTGCCATATTTAAATTGTTGTGGTAAGCCACTTAATCCATTTTTTAACTGATACTTAAATATTTCTCCAAAACTTTGCACTGGTGTTGCCCATTGTACCATAAAATCAGGTTGAATTTTATTTTTCTGAACACCATCAACAGTAAGCATCCCTCCCATACTATGACCGATTAAACCTATTTTTTTGTCTTTTATAGCTGGCAATTGTTTTAACTTTTGAAATATAACAGCCATGTCTTCTCCCAATTCGTTAACTGTTAGTCTAACTTCTTGAAAAGTTCCTTCCGATTCAGAAACTCCTCGATCATCGTATCTAAAAACAGCTATATTGTTCAATAATAATTCTTCTGTCAGTTTAAAATGATTTTCTCTGCTGTCTTCCCCAGAACCTGGAACAATCATTACTACTTTTTCAAAAGTTTCTTTTGGCATTAACAAAGTGCCGTATAAATGTATTTTTTCAGTTTCGTTATAAGCATTAACATCTATTTTATCAAAACGTTCTTGATTGAGTATTGCACTTTCATATTCAGGAATAAATCGTTTATTCTGTGCCTTGATAAATTGAGTCGTAATAAGGAAGATAAATATTAGAATAAATTTCATAGTATATTTTTTTAGTGTAATGAGTAGTATTAAAATATTTTATTCATGATGGTTATTTCAAATATTCCAATGCTTTTTCAAGCACTATATCTCTACCTTCTCTTACAGATTGTACGGTTGGTTTAATAGGTACGTCTATTTTAATACCTATTTGTTGGGTTTCTGCTCCGTTAGGATAATAAACACCAATACCTGTCATGTATGTTTTAAACCCTCCGGGCAAAATAATTTCAGAAACGTTGCCATCGGCTCCTGCTGTTTGGCTTCCAAACACCTTTGCTTTTGGTGCTACCTGAAGAGCCATTACGGCATATTCTGCTGCGCTTTGTGTTTGTTCATTTACCAAAATAGCGATTTTACCTTTGTAATAATCAGGAAAATTAACACCTACTTTTAAAGGTTTGGTTGTATAAAAACCCTCTAACTTTTTTTGATTATGATTTTTAAATTTTACAAAAGCGGTTGGTTTAGGCATTAAGAAATTTCCCATACTAAACACAATAAAATCTGATGGATAACAACGTAAATCAACCACAATTCCCTTTTTGTTCATAAAAGAAGTCATTATTTCTTTTATTTCTCCTTCTTTTAAAGTTCCGGGATAAATATAACCGATATTGTTCTCTAAGTTTTTATGTGAAGGTGGTTCATTAACAAGCGAATTGTACATTTCTTTTCCAGAGATAGTAGGAACTGTTGTTTCATATTCTTCTTTTTCATTTGATAAAGTTAGCTTTACTTCATCTTTATTGGTTGCCAAAAGACGGTAGGTAATATCTCTAAGTTTTGTAGGATTATTAGATGCAGAAATATATTTTTCTATTTCTTTAATACGATCTTCGGTCTTTTTACCATCCATTGCAATTATTTCATCACCTACTTTTATGTTGGATAATTAAGGATACGAATCGCTAATTTTAACAACAATTGCTTTATTTTCGACAAATTTAACGAGTAATGGAGGTGCTTTTCTTCCTCTATCGTTTAATGCAATTATAGATGGATTGTATATTCCGGCATGAGAATCTTCTACTTCTGCTAAAAGTTTCATCAACGTTAATTGATATGAAAGTTCAGTATTTGCTTCTAAAATTTCAGGGATGTACTGCTTCAGAACCTGATTCCAGTCTTTTTTAATCAAATGTTTGTATGGAAAAAAGTATTCAATCATATTCCAATAGCGAAATAAAGCTAAAAGGCGGTAACCATCATCGGAAAACTTCATTTGTTCGTACGCTTTTTCATTTTGAAAAATAGGATTGCCTACATTTGGATAAAAATCAAGGTAATAGTTGTTTTGAGGAATGTTATTTTGTTTTACTCCAAAACTTGCAACCCACTGATTTAATTTGTTTTTAAAGTCTTTTTCCTTAATTATTGGCAAAGCTCTAAATAATTCATAATCCCAATTGTACTCACCTTTAGCTACTTTGGTGTTTGTGTATTTTAATTGCCCCCACGCTTTGCTCAACGCATACAAATTATTAATTTGGTTGGCATTTATGATTTCAATACTGAAATTAGAATTTTCATCAAATTCATGGTCTGTATTTGCTTTAAACGATTCGGACATTAAATCAGGAATCGGTTCATTGTCAATTAAAACCCTAAAGTCATCAAACCAAGCTTGCCCTTGTCCTTTCACAAAACCCGCAACATAAATATAATCCGCTTCTTTAATATCAATAGTTGTTGCATATTTTTTCCAATCTGTAGTTCCTTTAACTTCACGTCCGGCCATTGTATCTACAGCAACCATTGTTTCACCTTTATTCAAACGGATGAAAAGTCCGGCTAAAAAATCTTTCTCATCTTTTGTTTTTATATATCCTTCTAAAGTAATTTTTTTTCCATGAAACTTATTTGGAAACTGACTAAGGATGCTACCATACTTACCATCTTTTGTCTTGGATTTTATAGATGCAGCATACTTTCCTGACATTTTATGAATAGAATCTGAAAATACCTGATAACTATCGCCCATTGCCTGCCAATATTGAGGTATTGAATTTGTTGAAGAAAGAACTTCAAAACCAAAGTTTTCAGGTTTTTGAGCAAATCCTGATAAACAAAATACAAACAGGATTATTTTAAAAAATGTGACTGATATAAATTTCATAAGTGGTAGGTTAAACAGATGTTGTAACTCTTTTCGAAAAGAATTATATCTATAGTTTCATTAAATTTTGTGTAAATTATTAACTGCAACAAATGTAATAGCCCTATTTCCTTAATAAATGTTATTAAACCTGCTAATACGTTAAACTTTACTTAAAAGTTAAAAGATAAACAGCTTCATTTAACAAAAGCCCAACGGAATTATTTTTTAATGACTATTTACAAAAAAAGTCTGCAGAAAATAAATACTCTACAGACTTTAATTTTAAAATGCTTTTTTTGATTAGCAGCAAAAGTACTTGATTAAAACAATGTTTAACAGTTTTTTTTCATATTTAGCACAACGGGCATTATAGCTACCTTAGTTGTTAAAATGAATTGTTTACAATAACAATAGGAATATTTATTTCTGTAATGGTTAGGTTATTTTGACTTTTGGTAGTTACTATAGCATTTAATTTTTTGGCACGTACTTGTATGCTTTTTAACCCAATACCTGTTGTTATTTTTTGTTGATTAAACCCTACTCCATCATCATGAACCCTTATTACTAAGTTATTAACTGATTGAATAAAAAATACATGACAAACACTAGCTTGTGCATGTTTGTTTACATTTTGCAACAACTCTTGCAAGATTAAATATACTTGCGTTTTTTGTTGTATGGATAAAACATTCCAGTCTATTTGTAAGTCTATAGAACAGCTAAACTTTGTTTCAAAATTATTTTTTTGCGTGTTAACCAAATCTTCTAAAACATGTGAAAAGCTTTGTTTTTGATGAAACAAACTACTGTGAATATCATGTGAAATTTCACGTATTTGTTGTTCGCTTTTTTTTAACTCGCTTATTAATTTTTCTTGCTGATTTTTATCTAACATGTTTGCTTTCTCTAAGTTTAAACGAGTAGTAAAAATGCGATTTACCACAGCATCATGCAGATCTTTTGCTATTCTATCTCGTTCATCATTCCTTACATGCTCTGCAACTAACTGCTGTTCTAAAAGCAATTCTTGTATTTTTTGAATATTACTTAGCTCTTTTCTGTGGTAGGCTAATTTTTTATTTTTTAGTTGCAAACGATATATAAAAAACAAACCAACACCTATTAAAAAAAAGATAACACCTCCTATAGCATAATACCAACTACGTTTCAACAGAAGAGTGTTTTGTGCTGCTACCTCATCAGTTTCATACGCTATTCGCGCAAATTTATTTCGCGTGGCTTTCTCTAATTGGTATAGACTGTCTTTTACTTGGTGGTATTTTTGTGCGTAATGTTCTTTGTTTTTTATATGATTTTTAGCCAAAAAATCTAAACATATTAAAATATCAGAATTTTTTTTATGATTTATTGATATACAGTAAGCTTCTTGCATATTCATTAAGGCATTTACCGTATCTTTTTTCATTAATAAATATTCAGCAATAGTAATTTTACTAGCAATAATTCCTTGCTTGTGGTCTATTTTATTTCTTATTTCAAGTGCAGTATTTAATAAGGAGTCTATAATACGATTATTATTACCTGAAGTATACATGTAAGCAATTGCTAAATTATTAAGCAATAGGGCGTGTACTTCTGGAAAATCTTGAACATTTTTAGACTTTAATGCTTTTTCTGCGTAAGGTTTTGCTTTAGCATACTCTTTAGTTTTATTATGAAAATTTGCTAAATTATTGTAATAAGACAACCACGATCTTTTTACTTTGTCAGGCTTGTATCCTTCTTCTTCTAATTGATGTAACAAATGAGGAACTTTATTAAAATATTTTAAAGCTTCATTGTACTCTTCCATGTCACCTAAATTCAATGCCATAGCAACAGTAGTTTCATAAATTAACCTAGTTGCTTTTAACCGTTGCAACATTTCAAGAGCTCGTATTGCTTCAACCTCACTTTCTGTTTGAATACCTGTTTCATACAAAACCCCCGCTTTATATGAAATCATACGTGCCCAATTTAGGCTGTCTTTTTTACTAAGCGCGTACCATTTTTCAGCTTTTGTGTAGTACATGAAAGCGCTGTCTAATTTTTCCTCACTGTCATAAACATCACCTAAGTACCATAATGCTTTTGCCTTGTGTAAGGTATCTTTTTTAATTGATGCTCTCTTAAAAACCTCATGTGATGTTTCTTTAGATTTTGAATAAACTCTCCTGTTTTCATATTCGCTGGCAATTTCTAACAGCTTTTCTCGGTTTAATGAGTCGTTCGGTTTGTTTAAAAGCTCCAAATACAAACTATCAGCATACTTTAGCGCAACTTTATCTTCTACAGCAAGCCCTTGTGTACTAAGCACTTTACTCTTAATAGGTTCTTTCTTACAAGAAACAAACATAAAAATTATGAAAATAAAAAGGGATAACTGGATACGCATGTGCAATAGTTAGGGTAACAAATATAAAAAGAAAGCTGATTTAATTAAATCAGCTTTTTTTTTTTGCATACTCAATTGCTTTTTCTAAAATTTCATCTTTTCTATTCTTCATTGCTTCAATGGTTGGTTTTACCAAGATATCAGGTTGAATGCCATTACCTACTGAAGGTGTACCATCTAGGTAATGAATCATTACGGATGTCATGCGAAATTGAAAACCACCGGGTAGTGTAATTAAAGTTGCTTCGCCATTTGTGCCAGAAGTTGGACTACCAACCAATGTTACATTTGGAAAACTTTGAAACGCCATTAGTAATGTTTCACCTGCACTTTGAATATAATAGTCTGTTAAAAGTATTAGTTTTCCTTTATATTTTGGTTGATGTTTTTTGCCAACATATCCTTGTAAGTTACTTACGTCAACAAATCTACTTGGTATTTCTTTACTTACTATTTGATAATTCATAAACTGTTTTCTGTCGGCAGAAAAGTACTCTTCAAAAAGCTCGTATGTTAATGAAACATCTTTACCATAACGCATATCAAGTATGATATGGTTGAATTTGTTCATTTTTTTTAGTGCTTTTTTAAAATCTTCTGCATTAGTACGTGCTAAACGGATAAATCCAATATCATCATTAATAACCTCCCACGTTTTTGGTTGCTCTTTAAACGCTTCAAATGTTGGATCAGCATAGCGTTTAACCTTTAATTTCTGTTTCTGATTATCTCTTATCACCTCAATTTCTGCGATATCATTCCATCCACGTAATAAATCAACCAAAATCAATTTGTTCTTAGAATCATTGTTTGAACCGCTTTTAAATAAGGAATATTCGTTGATAAGGTTTTCTATCGATTTTCCATCAATTGAAAGAATGATATCTCCGTATTTTAATTCATCTTCCGCTTCAGTTTTATTGCTAACAATACGTCTTGAATCAACAAATACTTTTCCTTCGATAAAAGAAAAATGAGTGGGAAGGATTTTATCTCCTAAAGCATTGTACTTTTTGGTATGCATAATAATTGCAGAATGACTATCATGTAACTCATACAAAGTAGAACCAATTGCTTTGTAATACGCTAAAGTATCTTTAGCATTAATAAAAACTGGTATTTGTTGTTTTAAAACTGTACTCCAACCTTTTGTAATGCGCTCTTTTTTAAAGGGAAAGAAAAACTCAACAGCACTCCACATTCTTGCCAGAGCTAATAAGCGGTAAGGTGTTTCAGGATAATAATTTTCTTCATAGTTGTTTTCTTCAAAAAAAAGCGGATAACCACTTGGGAAATAATCTAAAAATCGGTTTTTACCACTGATACGTTGCAAAGCGGTTGCTCTCATTTTCTCTATTAATTCATCAGAGAAGATTATAGGTTCATCTAAACTTTCTAAAATAGTTTCTACAAACATTCCGTCTTTAGAATTCCATTGTAATTCGGTTTGTTTGTTTAAATTATCTATCAAACCAATAAAGTGTGTGTTTAAATCTTCTTTTGAATGAATGTTTTTCAATGAGTCTAGTTCATTTACATAAACTTCATCCCAATTCATTGTACCGTGTGTAACCGCAGGGTGAAAATATTTTAAAAATCCCCATACTTTTGTCCAAGCAGCTGTTTTATCGGTTTCAGAAAGGCTAGTTTGTGCCACAGCATTTGTTGCAACTAAAAGAAGAAGCAGAACTATTTTTTTCATTTTTAGTGTTTTTGTAGGTTAATCTTTATGAAACGTGTTGTTTTGCTATTTAGTATTTGATGTTAAAAAAATAGTAAGTTGTGAATATAAAAAAAACGAACCGTAAAGTTCGTTTTAGAAAGTGTTTAATATTTGGTTGATTTATTCATTTTTTATTTGTACCCAAACAACAATAGATTCAGACGGGTATCTGCTCAACCATTTGCCCATATTTTTCTTTTCAAAATAATCATGTGTATAAAAAGAATATTGAAAAGGTTGTGGGTGCTTTTTAGTTTGTGCATTTTTGTAGACACTGCTACCGCTATAGTATGCAAAATCTTCTGGTTTATATTTGTTTAATTGTTCATTACTAACATTTACACCATCAATCCAAATAGCATATTTGCTTTTGTTTTTATATTGGTCTAATTCATTTTTAGTTATTTTCATTTTATCAAATCCTTCATTCTGTCTAAAAATAGAAGCGTATTGTTGTAATTCCTGATGCGTTAAATCTTGGTATTTTTTAGAAAGAATTACTTCATCATTAATACTTTCTTTTAAAGGAAATTCTTGTGATAAATCTCTTTTGGTTTCGTAAACAACTAATTGTACATCTTTAAAATATTCGGCATCACTAACTTTTATATCAACACAAGTAAAACTGCGGCTGTCATCTTTCTTAATACTAAAAGCATTTAAGTTTTTACCCACTTTGTTAAACTGCGCTACATTGTACTGTTTGGCTTTAGTAGTTTTATTTGTTTTTGGTTCTTGAAAAACAACTTCTTTTTTAACGCAAAAAGAATAAAACAAAAAAGCGGATAATACTACAGCACCTGTCACAAAAACGGTACTTTTAATTTTTGATTTGGTTTTGTTCATCATAACTAATCGGTTTTTAATGAGTAAAAAATTAAAATTGCTTGCTAAATAACTATTTTTAAACAAGCTTTCTTTTTGCAACAGCAAGTATTGGTACTTTGTTTTATTGCTTACATTATTTAAAGTGGCTTCATCGGCTAAAAATTCGTGATTTAACTGAATTGCTTTTTTGTATAAATACAACAAAGGATTAAACCACATAAAGCAAATAAGCGTTTCTAAAAAAAGAATGTCAATGGAATGTTTTTGTTTGATGTGATGGTATTCATGCACCAATAACTCCTCTTCTACTTCGTTATTTTTGAACTGACTTTTATCTACATAAATCGTGTTTAAAAATGAAAACGATGTGTTTAAATTTTCTACCAACACAACAGGTACATTTTTATAATTAGATCTATTATTTTTTGATTTTAACCGACTGAAATAAAGCAGATTTCTAACAAATCGAGAGGCAAAAAAGATAAATCCTATTAAGTAAACAATACCTAAAAAATATGGTAAGTAATTACTTTCACTTTCTATAATCTGATTATTTAAAATGATATTCTGCGGCTCAAAATCGCTTAAAATTAGCTGTTCGACTAATGGTTCAGCAGAAATTACTGTTTTGTATGTATAGGTGAAACTGCCATAAACAAACGCAAATACAATTGACAGGATTAAATACCAACGATTAAAGTTAAAAGCTTTTTCGCTCTTGAGAAACAATATGTAAAAAACATAAAATGCTGCGAGTGTTGTTGTTGATTTTATAAAGAATTCGATCATTTTTTCTTCTTTAAAAGTTCACCTTCTATGATTTTTTTTAGTTCTTCTAATTCTGTTTCTGATAAATTAGTCGATTTTGTAAAAAAAGATGCAAACTGTGTTGCAGAATCGTTAAAAAAATTCTTTATTAAACCGTTAACATGTTTAGAAAAATAATCTGTTTTTTTTACCAAAGGATAATATTCACGTGTTTTACCAACTTCGTTATAAGCTACAAACTTTTTATCGGTCATACGTTTCAAAAGCGTTGCAACTGTTGTATTTGCCGGTTTAGGATCAGGATACTCATTCAAAATATCTTTCATAAAAGCTTTTTTAAGCTTCCATATGTATTCCATTAATTGTTCTTCGGTATTGGAAAGTGTCATCAGAAATAATTTAAATCTCTACAAATGTAGAATAATATTTTAATTCTACAAACGTAGAATATAATTATGTTGTAAAAATCTAAATTAACACTTCAATTATATCATAAGCAAATGAAAAAAATAGCTCCTCACATGTTTTTACCTTCTTTGTTGAAAAGATTAATCCAATAAAAAATACACTTTGTTTGCAGGCTAACTATTAATTACATGATGTATTTTTGATTTTGTTAAAATAGAAACCAAAAAAGTAAAGACCTATAATATTTTTTAATTTAGTACTTTTTAAATAGGACACACCTTTATGAATATATTGTTACTTGACGATCATTTAATGACTTTAGATGGATATGCTCTTTATCTTAATCCAACAGAAAACTCATTTCAAAAGGTTTTAGATTGTAAAGAATTCTATCAGTGGTTACTTACAGACCCGCAAGTTGATTTGGCTTTTATTGATTATAATATTCCTAGTTATGATGAAAAAAATTTACATAATGGAGCCGATTGCGCGCTTTTGCTAAAAGAATTAAAACCAAATTGTCGCATTATTTTAATTACTGCTCATCATGAATCGATGATACTTTATAACATAAATCAGAGGGTTCAACCTTACGCTCTTATTTCAAAAATAGACTTTAATCAAGAATTAATGGATGGTTTGTTGAGTAATAAACTAGACCATCCTTATTTATCTGTTAAAGTTAAAGAAGCTATTTTAAGTATTAATAAAAAAACAACTTTACTAGATGCAACTAATAGAGAAATTCTAATGTACTTAACTCAAGGTTTTAAAATAAATCAATTAGATCAGTTTTTATCATTAAGTAAAAGTGGTATTCAGAAAAAAGTAAGCAAAATGATAGTCGATTTTGAAGTTAAAGACTACCATGAATTAGTACAGGTTCTAAAAAGAGAAAAGTTACTTTAAGAAGATTTAACCTTACCCTTTTTTGTATATAACTATTATGTTTAGACATTTTTATATTATAGAAAAGTATCAATAAAAAAGTAATTAAAATATGACTTAAGTTCTTTAAATCTTTATGAACAAAAAGTTATAAACACAAGGAGATAGAAGATTTTGGGAAACTCCTTACGATAGAACTCGATTAATCCTCGAAAATTTATAAAATATCATGTGTAAATACGCGATGATCGCATATAAAAATCATTATGCCTGTTTTGATTGTCAAAAGACTTTCAAACGTCGCTTATGGATGGATATTAAGAAAGGAACAAAACACGATTCGCCAACTAAATGTCCGCAATGTGCTGGTGAAATGGCATCAATGGGAAAAGATTTTGAATCGCCAAAAATGATTGATGATAAAGCTTGGACTCACCTGAAAAATCTGTACGAAGTTGGCATTACTTTTCATTCTTGTGGTTGTACTGGTCCCGGTTACATTCCGAGAGATCATGAGGCTTTGCTAAAGTATTTTGAAAATATTAAAATGCATTATTTTACTGAATTAGAGTTTTGGAGAAACCGAATTGAGCCTGAAACCAAACAAGAACGTATCAAAGATGAGCAGCGAAATTGGCATAAATTATCGTCAATCAATGCAGATTACAAAAAAGTTGTTGTTAAAAATCAGGAAGGACTTGATTATTGGCACAAACAAATAAAAAAAATTGAAGCTAAAATTGAAACGATAAAACGTCAGAAATCATGAAATATATTAAAGTCATTTGGCGTCATATTTTTGAAGAAGAGCCGTATGCTTTCTATTCCGAAATTGATTCGGACGGTTATGAGACCCGTAAAATTGAATTTCTTAAAAATGGTGAACTGATCGGTTTTGCTGATGAAAACCAAACTTGGGGTCCATCGATTCTTTCGGATCAAATGATTCCATCCATCGCAGAAATTAATGATGATGATGCTTTTGAAGGATTTGAAATAACCAAAGATGATTTCGAAACCATTTGGAATAATGTATTGCGTTGAGGTGGATACCCTATATAGAATCTATCAAGAAATTATAAACAAACAATTTATGAATTTCAAAACAATAATAACATTAAGTTTTAGTCTTTTTTTGATTTCCCTAACCACAAGTTGCGATCCCATACGGACATTGACGTTGAAAACTAAAAGAGAATCATCTTCTATCAAAATTTATTTTAAAGAAGAAGCTAAAAATATATCCGGATTTGAAAAAGTCTCGAATCCATTGGAAATTTCTGCACAAAGCAAAAATGAATTTACTACCCATTTTACTATTGGTTATTGGGATGATGAAAACATTCAACATAATTTAACGCAGAATATTGATTCTATTATCATTCAAAAGAGAAATAAAAAGGAAGTATACAAATCGCCAGAAAGTATTCAGGAATTTTTAAAGAAGAAAAGAAAATTCTTCTCAAAAAGTAGAATCGAAATAAAGAAATAAAATGAACAACAACTTTAAAGAAGTGATTAAAACATTGCAAAACTGGATTGAATCTAACGAAGTTATTCTTGAAACAAAAAAGTGGAAAGATAGAGAAGAAATCCTTGAGGTGGAACATCTTAAATTTTCAGTGCAAACTTTAGCTTTCGAAGAAGTAGAAGCAATTAAGGCATTTACAAATAATTTGCTTCCAGATTCTTACTATCATTTTTTGAAAGAAATTGGCAGTGGCGAATTCTTTGTTGGAGAATATTCAACAAGTTTTGAACTTTACAGTTTAGCACAATTACAAGAGTATAACACACTTTTTCAGCAAGAAATCGAGGAACCGATTGAATACGAATTTATGATTATAGGTTCCCATCTTTCTATGGGCGATTGGATGGGATTTTGCACCTCTAAAACCGACGAAAAGAATTTTGATGTCTATTGTCATGAATATCCAATTGAGGAATATGTGGAAACATCAGACGAACTAAATTCGTGGCGAACTTTCGAAGAATGGATTATCAAAGCGGTGGAAACAAAAGGACAAGAAAGCTTGTGAAATTTGAGAGCAATATGATTCGAATATAAATGTTTCTACTATCTAATCTTCAAAAAAAATTTGTTTTTAGAGTAAATTTATCAAAGTATTTATTTTAAATCCCTTACATTTAATTGCATTATTGTTCAATATTTTAAACCAAATTGCATTTAATGAAAGCTAAATTTACCTTACTCCTCATTTTTCTTTTAACAAATAAAACAGCCATTAGTCAGACTAATAAAGTTGCTATAAAGAGTAGTAATAAAAATACATTTTTCAATGAGTATTGGTCAAAATCTACAGGAAATCTGGGAAGCGTCTTTTTTGACAATTATTATTTTGACGAAAATGGTACTTTTATCCATACTTATGGATATTCTGGGGGTATGTATTATGTGACAAATTGTAAGGGTATATACAAATACAATCCAGCTAAAAACGAAATTAAATTATTTAGAATTAAGTGTGACAAAGAAAAATTATCAAAAGCAAGGCAAACTCCAAGTAAAATTGTAATTAAAGAATTAACGGATACAGCTGTTACCCTTGTTGATCCGAAAAACGGGTCAGATTTTATCATGCATCGATCATATGCAATGACAACAGATCAGTATTGGTATAAAGGTTCTAATTCATCACATAATTCAATTCATTTTACAAGATTTGGACAAGCAATAATTGTACAAGAAACGGATATTAGGCGTGAATATGTTTGCAATTATCATATACTAAACAATTATCTTTTTCTAGAGATGAAAAGTATGACTACTGGTGAACATTACAGTGAAAAGCAAACCACACCTTTTACACCAGAAATTAAAACGTACATAAAAATAAATATTGAAAAGGACAGTGTATATCTAGAGAATATTGATTTAAATGAAACTATTAATGGTAACCGCAATTGGATATTTCAAAATATGGAATACCTAATTGAAGCAACTAATAACAGCAAAAGCAATACAGAATATGATGTATATACAAGAGTTATTGAAAATGAATAATGCTACTTTTGTATTGTTTTAGCTCTTCCAGATAAAATGGTTTCAAGGAAGCAGGCATTTCTATGTAAAGTTTCATATTCGTGTAAATTAATAATATTTCTTCCTCAACCACAAACTGGCTTTAACCAATAAAATAAGAATGGGAACTTCTACTAAAGGTCCGATAACGCCTACAAATGCTTGAGCAGAATGAATTCCGAAGATGGAAATCGCAACGGCAATGGCTAATTCGAAATTGTTGCTCGTTGCCGTAAATGAGATTGAAGCATTTTTGTCGTAGGGAACTTTCAAGACTTTGCTGATGAAGAAACTGATGAAAAACATCAACACAAAATAGATGACGAGCGGAATTGCAATTTTCAGAACATCTAAAGGAAGTTCAATGATTTTTTCGCCTTTCAAACTAAACATCAAAACGATGGTAAACAACAATGCATACAATGTTATTGGCGAAATTTTTGGAATAAATTTTCGGTTGTACCACTCGACTCCTTTGAGTTTCACTAAAAAATAGCGACTTAAAAATCCCGCTAAAAACGGAATTCCCAAATAAGTTAAAACACTTTGCATAACGTCTTTCATCGACACATTGACGTTGAAATTCGCCAAGCCTAATTTATTGGGAAGCACATTGATAAACAACCAAACCAGAAAACTGTAGGAAACCATTTGGAAAATACTGTTGAGAGCAACTAAAAGTGCGGCGTATTCGCGATTTCCTTTGGCTAAATCATTCCAAACAATAACCATCGCAATGCATCGGGCCAAACCAATTAAAATGAGTCCGCTCATGTATTCAGGCTCGTTGCGAAGAAAAAGAATCGCTAATCCGAACATCAGTAAAGTTCCGACAACCCAATTGAGAACTAAAGAAATAGCAATGACTTTTTTGTCTTTGAATACCTTTGGAAGCAGGCTGTAATCTACTTTTGCTAATGGTGGATACATCATCAAAATCAAACCAATTGCCAACGGAATATTTGTTGAACCCATCGACAGACTTTCGGTAACCGTGGAAATATTTGGAAAAAAGGAACCAATTGCAATACCCAAAGCCATCGCAAGGAAAATCCAAAGTGTGAGATATCGGTCTAAAAATTTAAGTTTTGGTTGCATTTTAAAGTTTCAATTTTGAAAAAACATAAAACATTTCGGTAGCGATTTGCAAACTTCTTTCTGCATATATTTTTGTTTGTTCGGGCGTATTATCAGACAATTTTGGATCTTCGTAGGTTATTGGAATTCTTTTTTCAGCGCCTGCGATAAACGGACATCCCTCATCCGCTTGGGAGCAAGTCATCACCGCTGCAAAATCTGAAACGGGATTGAATGGACTATCAAATTTCTTTGAAAAACCAATAATTGGAGCAGCATTTTCATCAAATTTAATGGCATAAACGGGATTTGTATTTTCCGATATTTTTAAAATTTCAAAACCTTGGTGTTGTAAAGTTTCTACGACTTTTGGAGACAAAGCCGTTTTTTCCGTTCCGCCAGAATAGCAATAAACAGTAGGAATTTTAAAATACAAAGCCGCCACTTGCGCCCAAATTTGCGACAAATGACTTCGGCGGGAATTGTGCGTACAAATGAAATTAATATTTATGTTCTGATGATTCGCTATTTTTTGCTCAATGAAATCTACCAAAGGCTGCAAAACAGCCTTTCTTTCGGTAGATAACGTATTAAAATCGAGAATCGATTGGATGGTTTCTGAAAGTTTAGAATACATGCGTATGCTATTTAAAAATTAACAACATCCAGAGTTTGTCGCGCAACAAGCCGCTTGTGGTTCTCCAATTTTAACTTTTTGCTTTTCTGGTGGGATTCCGCACGCATCAGAAGCTAAACAAGCTGTTTGCTTATTCTTTAGGATGAAGATTTTTCCATTGAAATCCAAATCGTATTTTCCAATTGTTTCCGCTTGAAATTCTACTTCAATTTCAGAATCTTCAATTCCTAATTTTTCTTCTGAAAGTTGAATAATGTTCAATAATTTGGTTGGTTTCAAGCGATGATCAAAATCGTTAGCATTCCATAATTGAAAGTTCACCACTTTTTCGTGTCGAACTGTTCCGCCGCAATCGATAAAATGTTTTGTGATTTGTCCAACTTCTGTTACGTGAAAATGCTCAGGAACCATAGTTCCGTTTTCTAATTGAAATTCAACATTATCTAATGTTGGTAAAATTTCTTTGATTTGTGATAGTTTCATATTGATTTTATTTAAGGTTTTGTTTATTCAATATCGTAATATTACGATGTGTTTGAATATAAAAAAATGCTTTTAACAGCATTGATTTACTTTTACATCTTGTTTAAAAAATGTTTCTAATTCTTTTTGAATGTTCTCCCAATTCTTTGTGTCGATGCAATAACAAACTGACTTTCCTTCGATATTTCCGTGAATAATTCCGATGGATTTCAATTCTTTTAAATGTTGAGAAATCGTTGCTTGAGCTAATCCCAATTCATCCACCAAATCATTACAAATACATGCCTTTTGATTGACAATATGCTGTAAAATCGCAATCCTTGCAGGATGACCTAGCACTTTGAAAAGCGTTGCAATCTTGTTTTGCTCTTCCGAAAATATCTCTGATTTTGTTGTTCCCATTTATTACAGAATTATTACATCGCAATATTACGATAATAATTTTGTTCTGACCATTTTTTTTAAAATAATTTTAAAGTAGAACAATAATAAAAAAGTCAGCTACTAAATAACTGACTTTTAAAACGTATCTGAAACTTGAATCCACTTCTAATAAAAATTAGGTTTATCACCGTAAACACCAGGTTTGTTAACACCAACACTTGCTTTTGAATCTTTAGTTGGATTCATGATAACTTCGGTAATGTAAGCAGCAACGGCTTTTCTGGAAACTTCGGTTCCTATAAATGCTTCGCCTTTCTGTGTGGTTTCAAAATCAACCTCATCGTTGTTGGTTAACCAAGATGGACGAACAACAGTGTAATCGAGTTTTGAATCTTCAATAATTTTGGTTGCTTTTCCGTAACGCACTAAATCCGATCCAATCATTCTATTATTCCATTCTCCAAATTTTCCTGCAACTTCGTTGTATACACCTAAACATGTCACGAAAATTAATCGCTGAATTCCGTTCTGTGTCATTGTATTGGAAATTAAAGTCGCTAATTTATCAACATCGCCTGAAAGGTTTGCGTAAACAATGTCCTGATCTTTGATGGCTTCATTTAACAATTCTGGATTAGCGATGTCACCTTCAATAATTTTCGCTGTAGATGCATATTTACTAAGTTGACTTGCATGTCTTGCAAAGAGCGTTAATTCAATATTAGTATAGTTATGTAAAAATTCGATGACGTGTTGAGCAATCGCTCCTGCTGCGCCAAGTACTAAAACTTTTGTTTTCATTTTTTAAATTTTTAAAACAGATGCATTGCTTTTCAACAATGCATCTGTGGATTTTATTAAAGATTTTCTTGATAGAAAGGAATCAATTTAGCCAATGCTTGTTTTACTGGTTCTGGTTTGTCATACAAATCGTAATGAGACCAACCTTCGATTACTACCAATTCTTTTTTGGTTGAAGCTGCACGACGAACGATTTCAAAACCGTCTCTGTAAGCTCCAAATCCTCCCGGAATTCCGCCAACAATTACCAATAATGGTTGTGTTAATAGTTTTTCTGCCAAATTGTAAGCATCCCAAGTGATGGCTGTTGCATTGTGCGAGAATAAAGTTTTGTTCACACCATTTGTGCTTTCACCACGAGAAGTACGGTAATATTTTGTCGCCTCCAAAAGGTCGATATTAGCATTATCAGCTTCGGCAGCTTCAACTGTTGGGTACAAACCTTGATCAACTCTCAAAGCAGCGCCTCTCGCTTCTGCAGTTCTTTGTTCTGCAATAGCTTCAAGATTTGCAATTGGGTCACCAAACTCACGCATTACTCGACCGTAATTTGCTCCAGTAAGGGTTGCAACTGCTTTAATACGACGTTCTTTCATTGTTGCATTGATGGAATAGCCACCTGCACCACAGATTCCTAACACACCGATACGTTTTTCGTCAACGAAAGGTAGTGTTACCAAATAATCAATTGCATAACTATAATCTTCTACTCTGAAAGATGGATCTTCCAAAAATCTTGGTTCGCCACCGCTTTCCCCTTGGAAAGACGCATCGGGAACTAAAACCACGAAACCTTCTTCTGCAAATGCTTTTCCGTACACGTTACCCGAAGTTTGTTCTTTACAACTTCCGATTGGATGTGTGCTGACGATTACTGGATATTTTTTGTTTTCGTCGAAGTATGGCGGGAATACTAAATCTGCTGCGATATCCCAATACAATGCTTTGAATGTTACTGACTTTTTCATTTTTTTAAAATTTTGTTTGTTATTATTTAGTTTAGAAATTGTTTTATTGAGTCTACCTTTTTTAATATTAATACTAAATTCAACGTTTTTTTGTCATTCTGACGAAGGAAGAATCTCTTATTAAATTTAGATTCTTCACTTCGCTTTGCTACGTTCAGAATGACAAACCGTAAATCTTTAATAAAAAGGGTATTCTTATTTTTTAAATTAAATTATAATGCGTTATCGAAAAATATTGTTGCTTTTTCTACGGCTTGATTTACGTATTCTGTAACGTCATATAAATCGAAATGATTTGCTCCTTTTATCACAAAAAGTTCTTTGTTTTCGCTTGCTGCATTGTTGAAAAGAAATTCACTATTCCAAAAGGAATTCGCTTGATCGCCTGCAATCACCAACAAAGGCTGTGTCAAAAGGCTATCGATACGGTCAAAAGCTCTAAAAGCAATCAATGCACTAAGATCTGTTAGCAAATATTCTCCCGTTGCGTTTGGGTGTTGCGCACGAGGCGTTCTGTAATAATCGTAACCGTCGGTTGCTTCTTTGCCGTAATCTTCATTTCGTTGTCCAACCCAATTCAGATAAACAGGTTCTGCGCCTTTGGTTTCTGCAGTTCTTTGCTTTGCAACGCTGCCCAAAGTTTCGATGATATTTACCGTTCCACCTTTTCCGTTCCAACCTTTGTGGTACATTTCGCCGATATCAACACCACTCACCGTTATCAAAGCTTTAATTCTGTGATCTTGTTTTGCAGCAGCCGTTAGGTAACCACCGCTTGCACAAATTCCGATAGCGCCAATTTTTTCAACATCAATAAATGTTTGAGTTTGTAAAAAATCGATTGCTGCAGAAAAATCTTGAACTCTATAATATGGATTTTCTTGATGTCTTGGCGTTCCCGTGCTTTCCCCTTGAAAACTTGCATCAAAAGCCAAAGCTACATAACCTTGCTCCGCCATTTTCTCCGCATAAATTCCTGCGGTTTGTTCTTTAACGCCACCAGCAGGGTGACCTACTACGATTGCAGGATATTTTTTAGATTCGCTAAAATCTTTTGGTAAAAAAAGGGTCGCAGAAATGCCACGATCTTCGCTCTTGTATTGTACTTTTTTTGTTGCCATTTTTTGTCTCGTTTTTGTTTATCAATTTTGATAGGACAAAGGTATAGCGAGACGTAGGCAGGTTTTGAAGACGTTTTACTCTAAAAAAGATACATTTTACTGATTCCTAAAAACTTTGGGAGATAAACCCGTTTTTTTGGTAAAAAAGCGACTAAAATAGTTCGGATATTCGAAGCCTAAACTATAGGCAATTTCATTAACCGAGTCTTTTGTGTTGAGTAACATTTTCTTCGCCACTTGGATAATGTTTTCATGAATCAATTCTAAAGGCGATTGTCCTGTATAATGCTTAATCACATCACCAAAATAATTGGTAGAAAGATTGGCTTTGTCCGCAAAATGCGCAACAGTGGGCAAAACTTCTTTGTGATTATCATCTGTATAATATTGGTCGAGTTGCTTGTAAAAATCCGCAACAACCTTATTATAGACCTTGCTCCTGTCCTGAAACTGTCTTTCGTAATAGTTTTTGGTGTACGAAAGAATGAGCGTCGCGTAGGAAATCAAAACATCATTGGAAGCGTTTTCATTTTTAAATTCGTCAAAAGCTTTAATAAATAAATCGAACAGAATTTTATTCTCTCTTTCCGTTAAATACAAGGCTTCGTGGCGTGTATAACCCGAAAATGAATAATCTTTTGCAAACTTATCCAACAACTTTGAATTGATGAAAATCGCATATCCCGAAAAAGGTTTATCTAATTTCCATTCGAGGATATTTCCGGGTTTGTCTAAGAAAATATACGCGCTGGACATTTCTTCAATCGGTGGCGCCACATCAATATTGTCCTTCAATGCCATCAAATAAAAATCGAGCTGAACAGGACCCGATTCCAGCAATAAATTAGGATGTTCGTCGTAATGAATCACCTGAATCTGATTGTTATCCGACGCATCGATGTTCATATATTTGAGGAAAGACGGTATGTTGAAGGTTTTAGCCATTTGAAAAATATAGTATTTGAAAGGTACAAAAATATAAAACCGTTTCCGCTAACTTGGACATAAATTACTTGCAAAAAGATACATTTTACAGGTTAGTAAACAACCGTTACACTGCTATATCCAAATTTGCAATATGCTTTATTTAAAAGTATGACAAAATACTAATTATACTGAACCTAAGCATTAAGATTAGATATTTGCCTTTTTTAAATTTGTGTCAGCACAATTACAAATTGCTTGGTATCTTCATTTTGTTGGTAATATAAATAGCCGCGATGTGCTTCAATAATACTTTTTGACAGAGATAAACCTATACCAGCACCTTCTTTGCGTGTGGTAAAAAAAGGTAAGAAAATTTTTGAAACTATTTCTTGATCAATATGTTCACCAGAATCTTGAATAAATATGTACAGTCGGTTTTCGGTTTGTTTTGTGTGAATTTTAATTTCTTTTACAGGAGTATTTGCTACTGAATGTATTGCATTTTTTATTAGGTTGATTAAAACCTGTTCAAATTGTACCCTATCTACTTGTACTATGAGATTACTTGGAATATCCAAACTACATTCAATGTTGGTTTCTTGAAAAGTTGCATGAAAAGAATGTATTATTTTATTGATTAGTTCTTTTAAATCGTGGTTTGCTTTCACAGGCATAGAAAGCATTGTTAATTGACGGTATTGCTCTACAAATTTTTGTAAATGTACGCTCCGACTCATTATAGTATCAAGACTTAACCTAATATCTTCTATATCTTGCTTTGCAAGAACATCTTCTTCCAAATACATTTTAGTTGAGTTAGCAAGAGAATATATGGGGGTTAAAGAATTGATTATTTCATGCGCCATAACTTTCATAATATTCATCCAAGCTTCTTTTTCAGTTGTGTCTATTACGCGTTGTATAGAATCTAAAAACACTACGTGATACATTTCTTGCGCAATGTTTGTAGTTGAAACTTGTAGCATGTAAGTTTGCTTTTCTTCGTTATTTATTTGAATATCAAGTGTGGTCTTTTGGTATTCGAAATTGTTTTGTTCTAAAACATGACAAAATTGAGGGATAAACTTTTTTAAATAATCCCACGAAGTTGAAGGAGGTAGTTGAAACAAGTTTTGAAAATGCTGGTTCATGAATACTACTGAACGCTGTTTTGTTGTAGCCTTTAAAACCAAAAAACCTAATGGAACCGCATTGAGTAACTGCTGATACACTATTTCTTTAGACTTGTTTACAGTATGCTCTTCTTTTATTTTTTGATACAACTTATGCAAACTCTTACTTTTCTTAGTAGTTACATTATTTATGTTTAAACTAAAATCATTGAAAAGCAATGCATTTATTATTTTTTGATTTTGTGAGAAATACCTATTTACAAAGTACACTAACTCGGCAACAATACAAAAGGCAACGATTAACAAAAAAACAAAAGTGAAAACATAGCTTTTAAAGGCAAAAAAAGCCGCTAAAAACAGGAACGTAAACGCAAGTGAGAGTCGGAACCCTAACAAAATAGCAAAATGCGGTTGTTTCATAATCTATAAGTAAGAAATATGGTATTTTTCTAGTTTACGGTACAAAGCAGGTCTTGAAATACCTAAATCTTCAGCCGTTTTGGAGATATTTCCGTTATAAAAGTGCAATCTTTCTATGATTTTGTTCTTTTCAATATCTGCAAGTTTTAAAACTTCGTCCTCAATATGTACAGAAATAGGTGCATCAAACCCTAAATTTTCTAAGGTTATTTCATTATTCTCTGCTAAAATAACGGCACGTTCCATCCTATTTTGCAATTCACGTATGTTACCGTTCCACGCATATTGCTCTAACTGCTGTAAAAGAGCTTCACTGATACTTGGAACTTCAAGATCATAAGTAGTTGCTGCCTGTACCAAAAAAAATTGTATCATAGGAATAATATCTTCTTTTCGTTGTTTTAATGCAGGCATTTTTACAGCAATAGTATTTATACGATACAACAAATCTTCTCTAAAAGTACCATTTGCCACTGCCTCCTCTAAATTAGTATTGGTAGCTGTAATAATACGTACATCTACTTTTCTAGGCTTGCTCTCTCCTACTCTAGTAATTTCTTTGTTCTGAATAACTTGCAATAGCTTTGCTTGTAAATGCAGTGGTACATTACCAATTTCATCTAAAAACAAAGTACCTCCGTTTGCATTTTCAAATCTACCCATGGTATCTTCTTTAGCATCAGTAAAAGCACCTTTTGCATAACCAAACAACTCGCTTTCAAACAAATTAACATTTAAAGCCCCTAAATCAACTTGAATAAAAGGCTCTTTACTTCTATTTGATTGTTCATGAATGGTTTTGGCTAATAAAGATTTACCTGTGCCATTTTCTCCCAAAATAAGCAATGTAGCATTGGTTGCTGCAATACGTTCTGTTAACTTGTATACTTTTTGAATGGCAGGAGCATTTCCTAAAAAAACTTGATTTTCTGTTACAAGGCTTTTGGTTTTACGTTTTTGTTTTACTGTATCTTTTATTTGTTGGATTAATTTTTCGTTATCCCAAGGCTTTAGAACATAATCAATAGCGCCTAATTTCAATCCTTCAACTGCCGTTTCTATACTTCCGTAAGATGTCATGAGAATAACCTTAACATTGGGTTGTAATTGGTGTATTTCTTTCAGCCAAAAAATACCTTCTTTACCGTTTTCATAACCTGTCCTAAAATTCATGTCCATTATTATTACATCAATTTCATTTTGTTGTAGTAATTCAGGAATTTGTTTTGGATTAGAACAAGTTAAAACCACTTCAAAAAGTCTTTTTAATAACAATTTACCTGCAATTAAGATTTCTTCTTGATCATCAATTATTAAAATAGTGGCTTGTGTTTTTCTCATAACTTTTCTTTGGTGTACATAACCGAACAGTTTAGTGTTCATTTACGGACAGTTTTATTTTTTCTTTTTTTCTTAATATCATACGTTATAAGCAATTACCAAAATATAAATAAATGGCACGTTATTTAGAAGCTTATAAGTAACAAAATGCTATTGAAAAGCAATACTTGTTTGGTAAATTTATAAAATAATGGACACTAAAATCAACACAAAAACTAAAAAATATAAAAGGTTAGCATTTATACTTGCAGCCCTAATTTTAGTACTTGTTGGTTGTGTTTACATCATGCAACAGCCTCGTACATTAACTGTAAATAAATCTGAATTAATGATTAAAGAAGTAACAGAAGATTACTTTGAAGATTATATCGTTTTTCAGGCTCAAATTCAACCCTTACATTCTATTTTAATTAATGTAATAGAAAGCGGATCTGTTCAAGAATTATTTACCGAAAATGGCGCTATGGTAACCAAAGGAATGCCCATTGCTCAATTATACAATCCAAATACAGAACTTAATTACCTAACACAAGAAACGGCAATTATTGAACAAATGAATCAGTTAAACGTAGCTAAATTAACCATACGCAACCAAGAATTAAGCTTATCAAAAGATTTTGTTGCTATTGATCATGATTACAACCAAGCAAAGTCTGAATTTGATGTTAATAAAAAGCTCTATGAAAAAGAAGTTGTGTCTAGAAACGATTGGGAACGCACTCAGGAAAAATACAGATACCAACAAGAACGCAAGGCAATTATACAAAAATCATTAACCAGAGAAAAAGAATCGAATGTTTTGCAATTAAAACAAATTGATGATGCATTGGCTATCATGCAAAAAAGCCTGAATATATTAAGGCAAAACAAAAAGAACTTTTTAATAGTAGCTCCAGAAACTGGAAGGTTGAATTCATTTGAACTAGCTATGGGACAATCTGTTGAAGCGGGCAAAAGTATTGGAAAGATAGATATACTAAGTGGTTACAAACTAGTTGCTATGGTTGATGAATATTATTTAGACCGCATGCAAGAACAACAATACGGACAAATTGAAATAAAAGAGCAGATGATAAAAGTAAAAGTCGTTAAGATATCGCCCGAAATAAAAAACGGAAAGTTTAAAACCGAATTAGAGTTTATAGACAAGATACCCAACAATTTACAAGAAGGACTTTCTGTAGGTGTAAAACTAACACTTTCTGAAAAACAACGTATTAAAGTACTTCCAAAAGGATCTTTCTACACCACCACACAAGGCAAATGGATATTTGTAGTAGAAAATAACAAAGCTAAAAGAAGAAAAATAGAATTAGGTAGAGAAAACCCTCAGGTTTATGAAGTTATATCTGGCTTAAAGAATGGTGAAAAAATCATTACATCAAATTACGAAGATTATCAATTAATACAAGAATTAAACATTATAAATTAAAATGAAAAAACTTACAACAGTAATTGCTTTATTTGCCACAATTGCATTGGGTTATGCACAAAATTGCTCATGCGAAAGTAATTTTGAATGGGTAAAGAAAACATTTGAAGAAAACGATGCCGGTTTTGAACACATCATTGCAAAAAAAGGGCAACAAGCATATACAGACCATAATCAAAGAATTGCAACTAAAATTAAAGATGCTAAGGATATTGTTACCTGTACTGATGTTTTATATGAATGGTTAGAGTTTTTTAGATCAGGACATATTGACATTTCGTTGTCAGACAAAATACAAGAGCAAAATACTGCTACAACAACAAAGCAAGATTTTTCTAATTGGGAAACCTTTAAAGTTGATGTACCTAAATTTGAAAACTATTTAAAACTGAAAAAAGAAACCGATTATGAAGGTATTTGGTTCACAGAGCCTTATAAAATAGGTATTAAGAAACAAGGTACCAATTACATTGGTTTTATTATAGAATCGGGTGCTGATACTTGGAAAAAAGACCAAGTGAAATTAAAAATCGATACCAAAACACAAAGCAGTACTTTTTACATGCGCGATCATTCTGCCATAAAATCAAATACAATTGAATTAATGGGTAGCAATTACTTAAAAATAGGAAATATGCTTTTAAAAAGAGTATACCCTAAGTTACCAACAGATGAAAAAGTAGAAGCTTATTTAACCATGTTGCAAGCTAAAAAACCATATATAGAACAATTAAACAGTAAAACGTTAATGTTGCGTATTCCTTCTTTCCGTCAGGAAAATAAAGCTACTATTGATAGTTTATTAGCAAGCAATAAAGCGCTTATTTTAAAAACCGAAAATTTAATTATTGACATACGAAATGGCACAGGCGGTAGCGATGCTAGTTTTAATGAACTAATTCCGTATTTATATACAAACCCTATAAGAACCGTAGGGGTTCAGTTTAGATCTACTCAATTAAACAATCAACGCATGCTTGATTTTATAAACAAACCAGAATATGGTTTTGATGACGAAGGTAAAAAATGGGCTCAAACTGCTTATGATAAATTAAATAAAAACTTAGGTAAATATGTAGGTTTAAATACTTATGATGTAAGTCAAACAAGTTTAGACACCATATATGAATATCCTAAAAACATTGGCATCATTATTAACAAAGGAAACGGTAGTACAGATGAGCAATTTTTGCTTGCAGCCAAACAAAGCAAAAAAGTAAAGCTATTTGGTAGAACTACCCATGGTGTATTGGATATATCAAACATGTATTTTGTAGATTCGCCTTGTAAAGAATTTCAATTAGGGTATGCCCTTTCTATAAGCAAACGAATTCCTGGTTTTGTAATTGATGAAATTGGTATTCAACCTGATTATTTTATGGACGATGATATACCTGAGCAAGATTGGGTTTCACAAACAAATGATATTTTAAACAACTAAGAACAAGATGATAAAAATAGAAAATCTTTCAAAAGTGTTTGTAACAGAATCAATTCAAACCAAAGCACTAAACAATATAAGTTTTGAAATAAAATCGGGGGCATTTGTTTCTATCATGGGACCATCGGGTTGCGGAAAATCAACCTTATTAAATATTATTGGTTTACTTGATGATTTTAACGAAGGCAGTTACATTATTTTAAATGAAGAAATGGCAAAAAGTACCGAAGCTAAACGTGCTAAAGTACGCAAAGATACCATTGGTTTTATTTTTCAAAATTTTAATTTGATTGATGAATTATCGGTCTATGATAATATTGAATTACCCATGATTTATGCAAAAGTTTCAAAAGCCGAAAGAAAAAAAAGAGTTCAAGAAATAGCCGAAAAACTAAATATTTTACACAGATTACAACATTTTCCGCAACAACTTTCTGGTGGGCAACAACAACGTGTAGCTGTAGCGCGTGCATTGGTTATGAACCCTAAACTAATTTTAGCCGATGAGCCTACAGGTAATTTAGATAGTACAAACGGTACCGAAGTAATGGAACTACTTACCAATTTACATCAACAAGGTACTACCATACTTATGGTAACACACTCTGCACAAGATGCTGCTTATTCTGATACTATTATTACCATGAAAGACGGTGCTATTTTAAGCGAAAAACAAAACCAAAGAAATGTAAATGTATTTACCCATCAAAAATAACTTGCGTACAAATGATTAAAAGTTGGTTTCAAATATTCATTAACCATTCCGTTAAAAATAAAACCTTTACGTTGTTAACCATAGTTGGTTTGGCTATTGGTATTACGGGCGTTATTTTCTCTACTCTTTATTGGCAAAGTGAAAAAAGCTACGACCAATGGAACTCTGAAAAAGAGCACGTTTATGAAGTACTAAGTGTTTTACCAAATGGCGACACTTGGGGCTATTCTCAATCGCCATTAGCTAAAAACATCAAAGTAAAAACAAGTAAATTAAAAGATTACTGTTATTACTTACCTTTTTATCTAAATGATAATATTGTTGTAAACAGCAAAAACTTTTATGTAAACCAAGTGTTGGTTGCGCAAACCAATTTCTTTGACTTTTTTCCGTTTGAATTTACAAAAGGAAGTAAAGAAGCATTTAAAAACAACAAAAATGCCATTGCTTTAGAAGAAAAAGAAGCAGTTCTGCTTTTTGGCAAGCAAAACCCCATTAATCAAACCGTTATTATGAATGGTGAAAAACTAAGAGTAATGGGTGTTTATGTTTCGCAAAAACCATCATCAGTACAACCAAAATATGTAATTTCTATTGATATGAATGGTTTTTCTGAAGATAATAATGCTTGGGGCGATTATAATTATTGTTTACTATTAAAACTAAACCAACCAACAGATGTTACCGAAATAGAGCAAGTTGCAGAAAACGTTTTAACTACCAACAAACTAATTCCTGCTGCTAAAGATCAAGGAGTTACTTTAGAACAATTTACTAAAGAAAACGGCAAGTTTACAGTTAAACTACAATCATTAAGCAATGCCCGTTTAAGTAAAAATGTAACAGGTTTCTTAGAAGGCAAAGGCAATAGATTGTTTTTACAAATAAACGTAGGTTTGTCTGTATTAATTTTGGCTCTTTCTATAATTAATTACATTAATTTATCTACTGCGCAAGCAATGCGTCGTGCTAAAGAAGTAGGTGTAAAAAAAGTATTTGGTGCCTCTAAAAAAAATATAATAGCACAATTTGTTTTTGAAACATCTTTAATTACCTTGCTTGCCTTATTTTTTGCTTTATGCATAACAGAGTTGTGTTTGCCTTATTACAATGCTTTAATTGATAAAGCGTTGCAAATACATTTAGCTCATTATTGGCTGTACTTAATACTTATTTTTGTAGTTGTAGTAGTTTGTGCAGGCTTTTTCCCAGCTTTGTATATTGCTAACTTTAAAGAAATTAATGTATTAAAAGGTAATTTTGCTCGTAGTAAAAATGGTATTTGGTTGCGCAACGGCATGTTAATTTTACAATTTAGTATTGCTACCTTCTTTATAGTAAGCGGTTTTATTGTTACCAAACAAGTAAACCACTTAGCCAACAAAGATTTAGGCTTTAATGCAGAACAAATTATTAGTGTTAAATACGGTGGTTATGCTAACAACAAGTTTAATTCGTACACTTCTTTTAAAAATGATTTATTAAAAATAAAAGGCGTTACCAATGTTAACATAAGTACTGCTAATATTGGCAGCGGTTCCGGATCAACTTCTAGTTTTTCATTACCTAATAGTACTTTTTCTACACAAGCGCATAATATTGCTTTTGATTTTGGCTATTTAAACATGTTTAAAATAGAACTAAAAGAAGGAAGAGATTTAACCAATGCAATAGCATCAGATACTATAGAAAATGTACTTATAAACCAACGAGTTGTAAAAGATTTAGGAGGAAATGTACCTTTAGGAACCAGCTTTACATGGAATGGTCAAAAAATGAAGGTGGTAGGAATTGTAAACAACTTTAATCTTACATCTCCGCAAGAAGAAATTCCTCCAATGCTTTTTATGCATGTAAAAACAGTTGATTGGATGACATCAAACATCAACAATGTTTTAATAAAAATAAACCCAGAGCATACAAAAGAAACCCTTGCAGCTATTGAAACTTTTTGGAAGAAGAAAGTAGATGCAAATACCCCTTTTGAATATGATTTTGTAGATAAAAAGTTTGCACGTTCTTATGAAACCTATACCAAACAGCAAAAAATGTTTCGTATTTTAAACATTGTGGTATTAACCATAGCTTTGTTTGGTTTATTTGCATTAGCATCGTTTACCATAGAACGCAGATTTAAAGAAATTGCAATACGCAAAGTATTAGGTGCCCAAACAAGTACACTTATAAAACTATTAACCAAGCAATACATATACATGGCAATAGCAGGTTTTTTCATTGCTTTGTTTCCAAGCTATTTACTTATGCAACAATGGTTAAATAATTTTAATTACCGCATTACCATAGATCCATTTACATACGTATTCTCATTTTTAATTTTAGTTTGCTTAACCCTTCTTGTAGTACTTTTAAAAGCATATACAGCTACACAAATTAATTTGCTACGCTTTATAAAATATGAATAATTTACTCTATTAATTATGTTTGTTACTGTTGTTGTTTTTCCCTTTATTGGGAAAAGCGCAGCAGTAAATTAAATAGTTTAAAAGTAATACAAGAAAAAAACACTCCAAAAAAAGCAGTACCTAACGTACTGCTTTTTTTATAGATTGTACTATAGTTTTATTTAGTAGTTATTTGTACGAACGTAATGCTTTCAATGGCTGGTAATATAGTAAGATTATAAGTTGTCTATTTAAAGTAAAGAATATTTACTTTTTATATAAGCCTTTTATCACCATTTCGTTAATATTTTTTCATCAGCAAATAATAAATCTTTTCTTTGAGGAAATCTGCCATTTATATAATCAAAATATGTAATATTCTCATCAAATAAACCATATTTATTATCATAATTTATTATTCTAATTTTCTCCCACGTATTATGTCTAAATTCATATCCAAGAAAAACTTCTGAAAAACCTATAATAGGTTTGTTTAAAAGGACAAATAGTCTAACATTGTCTATTTTAAAACTTTCAATTTGTTGAATAATTCTAGAACCAATACTTTCAAAATTTTTTGCATTAGAAATTTTGATTAATGCTTTAGAATTAGTAATCTCATTTTCCTCATTTTCAAATAAATAAAATGATTTGATAGCTAATTCTATATTAAAAGTGCTATTATCTCTGTAATCTATTTTAAAAGTCCAATCTAAATTTAAAAAAAAATTTTTCCACTTCTCTACTATATTATCTATAGAATTAATCTCATTAATTAATAATATATTTTTTTCTATTAAATCCGAAATATATTTTTTGTGATCTTTAATTTGAAAATTTAAAATTACTTGTTTGGCAAAATTTAAATCACAAGTAAAGAACTCTTTGTTTTTTTTGTATCTAAATTCGCTTAATTCTTTGTGAATTTCTTTTTCAACATTAGTAATATCATAAAAATCATAACTACCTTCAATAGTAAATTCTTCAGGTATTGAAGTTGATGAAGAAAGTTGGAGAGATCTTGTATTTGCATCACTTTTTGTCATTCCAATTTTTAATAAATTAGTATGAAAAATCTCATTTGAAAGTATATAGATATATCCTTTTTTCATTCTTTTAGATAGTATTATACATAAAAACGTTTTATTATAAATATTTAATTGAATATACTTACAATTAAAATTATATAAAATTTATTTGATAAATTATTTTTAAACAAAACTAAAGATATAAAAGTTCTATCTAAAATTTATTAATAAAATATAACCTGTTTTATGTTTTTTTGCTAAAAAATAATTTTAATTCTCAAACAATATCACAAAAAAACAGTATATTTATAATAAATAAAACAGTTATTATATAAATAACACAAACAATACTGCTTATGAATGCATAATAACTACTTTAAGTATGGCTTTTTATTAAAGGCTATTTAAGAAAAAGTCATCCATTTGTATACTTTACAACACAAGGCTTTTTTGTTATTTCTGTATTTTACAATTAAAGAAATTAATTATTTATAAAATCTAAGCTTTTACATTTAAAATAAAGTGTTTTAAAAAAACACAGATGTAAAAGAAACTTTTTATACCAAAAAAAAGACTCTTTATACTATAAAAGAAGCTCTTTTTACTAACAAAGAAACTCTTTTTACCTACAAAGAAGTTCTTTTTACTGACAAAGAAATCCTTTTTACTGACAAAGAAACTCTTTATGCTAATGAAGAAATTCTTTTTACTGACAAAGAAGCTCTTTATGCTAATAAAGAAACTTTTTTTACAAACAAAGACGCTTTTTTATCAAAGATAAATCAATAAAAAAAGGCTTATCTACAATTTTGGTTTGTAAAAAATACAAATGCTGCTTTATAAAATAAATTATTTCCTATTTAATTACAAAGAGTATGAAAAAATACAAACTTCTAATAAATTTTGTGTACTTTTCTAACATTAAATTGTTAGATAAAGCCAAACACATACTAGCATCGTTAGAACCTAATGTAGGTTTAACGCTTGCAATTCAAGTACCTTATTACGATGAATTAAATCAAGTTACCATTGATTTTGAAGAAGCTATGGAAAAAGCAAAAAATGGCGATAGAGTTGAAATTGCCAAACGCAACCAAATACGTACAACCGTAATTGATGCTCTTTTGCAAATTAAGGCTTTTTTAGAGCTAAATTATGGTAGTGATTATGTTACTTTAGTAAGTAGTGGTTATGATTTACAAAAAGAACGTACACCAATTGGCGAATTACCCACACCAGCAAATATACAGTTAACATCTACTCAAGAAAGGTGTATAATGGTAAACATAAAAGCCGTTAAAGGCGCCAAAATGTATGTATGTGAATACGGCTTGGCTAATGAAGAAGCTACACAGCTTATAGTAAACAGCAAAAGTACGTTTAAAATTACAGATTTGCCAAGTGCATCTATTTTCAGGGTACGTGCTGCCGCTGTTGGTACAGGTAGTAGTCGTAATTTTACACAATACAAAACGGTAGTGGTTAGTTAAAAAAACATGTTTTCTATTATTTTTTAAAACGGTGATTGTTGTAAAGCATTCATCGTTTTTTATTTGGCATCAATATACCTTCATTTCATTAAATGTTCAAAACGTTCTATGAATCTATTGTATATTTTTTGTACATTTAATTTTACTTATAAAAAGGTTTTAAACAAAAACACATCAAAAATGAAAAGCATCTACTCTATTTTGCTATCTGTAGTTTTATTATTATCAAGTTGCGCAAGCACAAAACAAATAAAAGATGCAATACCAGAGCATAGTACTTTTACTATAAAATCGGCACATGTTCATGAGGATAGAATAATAAATGTTTGGCTACCAGAAGAATATCAAAACAACTTAAATGCTTATCCGGTTATGTATATGGCAGATGGTGGTGTAAAAGAAGATTTTCCACATATTGCACAAACATTAGCAAAGCTAATTAAAGAGAAAAAAATCAAACCTATTATACTTGTTGGTATTGAAAATACTCAAAGAAGAAGAGATTTAACGGGGTTTACCGAGGTTGAGCAAGATAAACAAATTGCACCTGTTGTTGGTGGTTCTGAAAACTTTAGAGCATTCATAAAAAACGAATTAATTCCTGAAATTAATGCTAAGTACAGAACAACAAATGAGAAAAGTATTATAGGAGAATCTGCATCGGGACTTTTTGTTATGGAAACGTTTTTCCTTGCTCCTGAAATGTTTGATAAATACATTGCTTTTGATCCATCGTTATGGTGGAACAATCATTATTTGGTACAAACAGCACAAGAACACTTAGCAAACTTCCCAACTAATAAAAAAGTATTGTGGTTTGCAGGGTCAAATGAGCCTACTATTGCTCCGTATACCCAAGAATTATCAAAAATACTACAAACAAAAAATTTAGTAAATTTAACTTGGCAGTATGCTGATGAACCTAATGAAGAACATTTAACTATTTTTAAAGCAACAAAAGAAAAAGCACTTATTTGGGCATTAAATAATCCTAAATAATAAAATAATTTATACAAATATTTTCTTTTAAGTTTAAAGTATATTTTATTTACTAACAAATAGTTACACTAAGTTCTACACATTTTTTACTTATTTAATTTTGACTATAAAAAGCTGCAAATGATAACAAATTTTGACAAATTAGAAGATACAAAACATATGTTAGAGTGGTTTTCTAACAATCCGTTTAAAGAAATAACTACTACTATTGAGCAACTATTTATAAAACAAGAGCCTAATACTAAAATGCTTTCTTTTGAAATAACAAGTAATCCGGAATGGCTTACGGGTGGTAAAAAATCTGAAAACAATGATACTGTAATTTTAGTAAGAAGTGGTGTTGCTGTTTCTTGTAATTTTACGCTTCAGAATAATAAGGATGTATACCATTTAAAAGGTATTTTTACTTGGGTTGGTGTACATTTAAATACAACGCCTATAACCAATATGTGGATGGATATAGATGGAACTTTAGATGAATTTGGTAAAGAGGGAAAATTAAAAGAACGTATTTATGAATTAGATTCTTAAAAATAAACAAATCAATAATGTTACTACAAAGAATTACAATCCTTTTTATATTTCTTAATATTTCAACCGTTTTTGCACAAGAAGACTATCAATTTTCTGCTGATATTTTAGCTCAAATTGATAAAGATACTGTTTCATGGAAATACCAAACGGGTGCAACCGCATTATCGTTTAGTGGTTATTACAAAGAGGTGCTTAAAATATGGGATAAAAACGGAGTTAGAAAACAAAAGATAACAGCAGATGATAGTTTGTATTTTGCAAGCAGCAAAAAAATAAATGCAAAAGACTATATCATAAAACAATCTAAAAATGCACAAGTTATCATTATAAATGAGGCACATCATGTTGCTAGTCACCGCACTTTTACCACATCTCTTTTAAAAGAATTGTATAAAAACGGGTATCGATACTTGGGTCTTGAAGCATTGCAGGATGTAAGTGTAAATCAACAAAAATATGCTGTAACAGAAACAGGATACTACACAAAAGAACCTGAATTTGGCAATTTAGTTTACGAAGCTTTAAAAATAGGTTATACCCTTTTTCATTACGAAGCAGCAGAAGGAAAAAACAATAAAGAAAGAGAAATAGAGCAAGCGCAAAACATTCAAAACTTTATGAAAATTGTTCCTAACGGAAAATTTATTATTCATTGCGGTTATGCACATGCGTATGAAAACGATTATCCTGCGTGGGGCAAGGCTATGGCTGGCAGATTAAAAGAAAGCATGAACATTGATCCTTTTACTATAGATCAAACTCAGTTTTTAGAAAGATTTGATACAGCAAACAATCATTTATTTACCAATCTTAATACTACAGGAGCACCTATTGTTTTAATAGATAAAAATGGCGTTGTATTTAATGGAAAAACCGATCCTAAACAAACAGATGTTGTAGTTATACATCCACCAACAAAATACATTAACAATCGCGCTGATTGGTTTATAAAAGGAAAAACAAAATACAGTGTACCTGCTTCTAAAAGCAACAATAATAAACCTTTATTGGTTTTAGCTTATAGAAATGCCGAATTTGAAAACAAAGGTACACCTGCTGATGTTATAGAAATTACAAATAACCATGCAGCCAAAGACCTATATCTTGCAAAAGGAAAGTATACTATTGTTATAAAGGATAAAAACTACCAAATCATAGATCAATATCAAGTTAAGATTAAATAACATAGGGTAATACTTAGCCGTTTAACAAAATTAATCTGTTATTTTACTTAGTGATTTTATAATAAACAAGAAATGAAATTTTTAACCGTAATTCTATTCTTTCTCATATTTACAGCCTCTTATTGTCAAGAAACAGACAATAACAGATTAAATACGTTGCTTGTTCTTTATGAAAATGCTGATACCGACAGTTTAAAAAGTATTCTTTGGGTTGATGTAATTAATGAGTTTGAAAAAAATATACAAGCAGGAAACTTTCATAACACACAAAATCAAAATAGATTATATGATAAAAATCAATATGAGCTTTCTATTATCAACATATCACAATACAGCTCTGAAAGCAATCGTTTTATTTGTCATAGCATTTCTAAAGGTTTTTCTGAAAATTGGAATTACATAACTCAGAAAAAAAAGGATAATACCTATGAAATCATCCTTAAAGAAGAAGATTCAAATCCTTTTTATACAGAAGTTCACGATTTAAATGACAATACCTTTCTTTTGTTTACCAAATACATTGATATGTCGTTTAGTTGTTATTCAGCTTATGTTATGAAAGTCGAAAATAACGGCGTTACCAGACAAGACGCTTTTAAAAATAAGCAAGACGTGCTTTCTGTTTGCAGTTGGACCAATATTGATGAGAGTTATTGGAAAAGCGATCCAAAAACGGGTATTGCTACGTTGGTTGGTGGTATGGCATACTATAAAGCCATTCCTGTTTTGTTTCATCCTAAGAGTAAAACAATTAGTTATACTTTTTACAGTCCAGAAAAGCGAAAAGAAATTACACGAAAAGCATTATTTAAAAAAGGAGGTTTTAATATAGATAGTTATGATGCTAGAAGCTTTGAAGAATAGCACAAAATAGAGCGCATCTATTTTACATACCAGATACTCTAAACAAATTAGAAACAAAAAAACACTTGATTTTAAAACAATTAGAAAAAAAAAACGTAACTTTTTGTATCTTTAATTTTATTAGAGACCACATTAAACGCAAAATACATGAAAAAGTATTTTAAATTGATTTTATTACTATTTATTGTAACGGCTTGCAAAGATTCTGTAAACAATAATGTTATTGCTCATACTCCTGTTGAAGAAAACTTATCTTTTGAGGACATGCCCAATGAAAATACAACATATGATACTATTTATACAGTAAATACTACTAATAACAATTTACTTATTAAAGAGCTTAAAGCAAAATTAAAAGCCGCACACTTTACTTTTGAAGAAACAAAAAGTGCAGGAGGTTATTCTTACAATAATTGCGAAGAAAATAAAGTAATTTTTGTTAAGGGAGATGGTGTTAGATCGTACTTTGCTAGAAGTAAAAAACCCGAAAAAGGAACAAAAGATTTTTATCCTGATTTTACGATTAGCGTTTATGAATTTGCTTCGAATAAAATAGCGCAACAAAACTTTGAAATACTAGAAAAAGCGTTACATTCTGCAGGAAGATTTTGTAATGGAAAATCGCCAGAGAAAATCATCATCAATGGAAATGAAGTTTTTCATTTAGGAACAAGAGCAGAAATGTTTAGAACTTATACCGAAAAATACGGCAATTTCATTAAGAATTTCAACAAACCAAACACGCCTCAACATTAAAAAGAAAACCTATCCTTTTTAAGGGATAGGTTTTTAACTTTATTATTATTAAACAACAATTATTCAGTCATAACTTCGCCTGATTTTCTATAAATGAAATTTCCATAAATATGTCTTCTTGCAAAACGACTTGGAGAATCGGCGTTAATCATCTTAATAAACGTATTTTTAGGAACACCAATATATTCAAAAATACTACCATTAAGATGTTGAATCTTTAATATTTGTTTCTCAAAATAAAAATCTTGAATCATTGATTTTGAAATGGTTTCTGTATACTCTTCTTTGTATTTATCCTGAGTTTCTTCATTAATACTTACAAGAAAATGATATGCTTCAATAACCGCTTTACTTTTTTCTTCTGCAGCTAATTTACCTACTTCATCATTTACAAACTTATCAGGATGTGTATCTTTCATCGTGTTTCGGTAAATTAATTTTAAGTCTTTTAAAGTCGCCGTTTTATCAACACCTAGCAATTTTCTATGCTCTACAATTCTTTTCATATTATGAATTTACATTTCAGGTGCAAAATTAGTTCTTTAAAAATGGAAACAAAACTTTTATTTTTATAACATAACAATTGAAGTTTACTTGCCAACAAGAGCAAGCTTAAAACGTAAAAGAAAATCATCTACAAATAACTTTTCACCCATTCTTGAAACTTGTTTTTGTAGGTTTCGCCAATTGGAATGATTTTGTCTTGAATAAAAATCCGATTGCGTTCAATGGTTTCAATTTGATCTAAACGAATGATAAACGATTTATGGATGCGCATAAAATCTAGATTAGGTAATTTGCTTTCAAAATCTTTCAGCGTATCTAACACAATTAATTTTTCATTTTTAAGATGTAAATACAAGTAATCTTTTAAACCTTCAATCAACAGCAAATCGGTTAAACGAATTTTAACCAACTTACCATCCGTTTTCACAAATAAAAATTCTTCCGGTTTTTCTTCTACTTTTACAGCTACTTCAGTTACAACTTCTTTAAAAAGAGTTTCAATTTTTTGCACACTTTTGTAAAATCGATCAAACGAAATAGGTTTTAATAAATAATCAACCACATTATGCTCGTAACCATTTAAAGCATATTCACTATAAGCCGATGTGATAACAAACTTGGTTTTGTTACCCAACATTTCCATCATTTGTAAGCCTGTTAATTCAGGCATTTGAATATCAATAAACAATAAATCAATTGTTGTTTGGGCAATTAACTGTAAAACTTCAAACGGATTCGTAGTAGCCTTTATCAATTCAAAACTCGGAATCTTTTCTACATATTTCGATAATAAAGCTACTGCCATTGGCTCATCATCTAAAATAACACAACGAATTGTTTTCATAAATGGATAGTTAAGGTAACATAATGCATTTGTTGATTTGAAACAATAGTTAACGAATGTTTTTCGGGAAAATACAATTGTAATCGTTTTTTAATATTTTCGATACCAATTCCCGACTGTTTATCTTTTTTGAAAGAATGAATTGCATTTTCTGTTTGTAAAATTAACTGATTTTTAGTTTGAGTAAGTGTTATGCGAAAAACACTGTTTGGGTTATTTAATACACCATGTTTAAAGCCATTTTCTACAAAAGGAATAAGCAATAAAGGCGGAATACGACATTCTAGATTTTCGATATTCTTTTCAAAAACAATATGCACATCTCCTGAAATACGCATAGATTCTAAGGCTATAAAATCTTCTATATACGCCACTTCTCTTTGCAATGCAATGGTTTCATTTTGACTTTCATACGTCATATAACGCATTAAACCACTTAACTGTTCTACAGCAGGTAACGCTTTGTCTGATTTTTCGAAAATTAAATAATAAATATTGTTTAAAGTATTGAAAATAAAATGTGGATTGATTTGAGATTTCAGGAAATTGATTTCGGTTTCGCGTTTACTTTCTAATAATGTAATTTGATCTTTTTGCAAACGCAACATATTGATAATGAACCACAAAATAGACGAAGCCATAATTGGACGACTACCATAATAAAGATTATCGTAAATATAAAAAAATACAGTAGTGCCCTTATAATAGTTGTGAAAACCAAACCAATGTAAAAACAATACCTCTTCTATTACATAACGTGTAGCTATAAAAATAACGAACAAGCTTGCAAACGATAGAATGATGCGTTTTATGTTTTGCACATCAAAAAAGCGCGGCATAAACACCAAATAATTCAAATAAAAGATGAAAATGTATAAAAAGTTGAACGAAAAAGAAAATAAAATAGATGGATTGCTAAAATCAAAAGATAAAAGAGGTACCGATATTCCTTTTTTAACTTCATCATACACTACTAAATCTTGAAAAATATAGTATATCCAAAATAACAAGTGCAGTAATAGTACGTATTTCTTTTTCATTTGTTCTAGCTTAATTCTGAATCGTAAAAGTAGAAGAATATGTAAAATAATTATTTGTTTTTCGACAAAAACCTTCTTTTATACGATGAACGCCTTGATCGGATTTTTTGAGCTATTGGTCAAAATAAAATAAATAAGCATTAAAAAACGGCAACATTTGTCAAAAAATATTACAAATGAAAACAATACTACATTTTTTAATTGCTTTAGGCTTTTTGTGTACCTCTTCTTTATTTGCACAAACCTATGAAGTAAAAGCCTTAGTAAAAACCAATAATGAACCTGCTACCTTTTATGATGTACTTTTAATTGGAAAAGACACTTTAACTAGCAATACCGATGCTAACGGTTATTTTGCTATAAACGCGCAAACAGATACCTACCGTTTAGAAATTTTGTATTTTGATACCGTTGTGTATGAACAAAATTTGACTGTAAACAACTCTATTGATTTAGGAATAATAACCCTAAATGACGAAACCGAATTAAGTGAAGTGGTTATAGAAACCGCTAAGAAATTAACAGAACGCAAAGCAGACCGTTTTGTGTACTATGTAGAAAATGCCACTGCATCAGCTGGCGGAACTGCTTTAGATGCATTAAAAACAACACCTGGTGTTACCATTACACAAGAAAGCATAGGCGTTACAGGAAAAAATTCGGTCATGGTTTTAATTGATGACAAACCAACTTATATGAATCAATCGGAGTTGATGCACTATTTAGAAAGCATCAGCGCTAATAATCTTTCAAAAATAGAAGTAATTACCACTCCGCCAGCAAAATATCAAGCTGAAGGTAACAGTGGAATCATTAACATTGTAACCAAACAAGTTAAAAAAAATAGTTGGAATGCAACACTTGGCGGGGCTTATCAACGTAGTAGAAGAAACACCCAACAATACATCACAGCATTTAATCTGCAAAAAAATAAAGTAACACTTAAAACCTCTATAAATACCGGTTTGCGTAGATCTTTAATTAATTGGAATAATGATATTTACTATCCAGATGCTTTTTGGCAAAACGAAAATTATTCAGATGCAAAAAACCGAAACATCAGCGGACAATTGGCTTTGGATTATCAACTTACCAAAAAATGGACAATTGGAACCAAATTATCAACTTATGTTTCTAAGTTCACAGATGTACAACCACAGGTTACCACTATTTTTGATGTAAAGGGAGGAAACATACAGCAATATTTAAAAAATAATGCCACATCAAACCATAAAACCTATCAACAAATTTACAATCTGTATACGGAATACAAACTAGATACATTGGGCAAAAAAATAACTTTTGATGTGGACTATGTAAATTATCATACACCTAATTTTAATAACTATACCTACGCTAAATACACACCAAGTGACGAAATTATTGCGAATACAACACATGGCGGAATAAATGATGTAGCTATTAAAATAAAAAATTTATCTGCAAAATTAGATGCGGAACTACCTACCCCATTTGCTGATTTTACTGCTGGTGCACGATTTTCAAAATCGAAATCAAATAACTTATTACGTGCATTCTCTCAAAACGAAAATGGAGAAATGACGTATGATACCAACTTATCAAACTATTTTGAATACACTGAAAATAATGAAGCTTTATATGTATCGGCAAGCAAAAAATTAAATGAAAAATGGAGTTTTCAAGCAGGTTTACGTTTAGAGGCTACTCAAACAGAAGGCTACTCAAGAGAAACGAATAATTTACATAAAAATGATTATTTAAAACTGTTTCCTACTTTATATGCGCTACATCAATTCACTGATAATAAAAGTTTAGGATTCAATTATTCACGTAGAATTCGTCGTCCTAGCTACGAAAGTTTAAATCCTTTCCGAACCATTAACAATGAGTTTAGTTATAATGAAGGAAATCCCTTCTTAAAACCATCGTTTACACATAATTTTGAATTAACATTTACGTACAAAACATTTGATACACGTATTCACCTTTCAAAAATGGACGATGGGGTTAATCAAGCATCCATGTTAAATGCAGAGACCAAACAAAACAACTATATTTGGATGAACTATGTAGATGAGCAATCAATAGGCTTAACACAAAGTTATACTGTTAAACCTAAAGCTTGGTGGACAAGTGTTAATACCTTATATGCTGGGTATTCAGAATCGAATATTGCCATTTCTACTCAAAAATACAAAGGTGTTTCGGGTTCATTTTACACAACAAACGATTTTACGTTAAATGGTAACAAAACATTATTTTTAAGTGTTAGCTATTTTCAGAATTTTGGTGAAACCTTTCAAAACACAAAATTAAAACCGTATGCAAAATTTTACGCAACTGTAAAGTATTTAATGCTTGATAAAAAACTAGAACTTGGCATTAGCGGTACTGATATTTTTAATGGTCGTGAATACATAACACAAGAAATGTATGGTGTTAGTCAGCAATTTAAAAATATATGGGATATGCAACGCGTACGATTTTCACTTACGTATCGCTTTGGTAACAACCATTTAAAAACCAACGAACGTCAATCGGGAAATTCTGAAGAATTAAACAGGATGTAATAAAAAATCAGCTCAAGTGAGCTGATTTCTTTTTTTATTCAACGTTTATTTATTGCCTATATCATATTAAAGGGTTAACAAGTAATGTTGTATAATAGTGTATATTAATAAAATCTTATAGATTCCACGATATTACATCTAATTGTTTTTAAAGATTTAATAATATTTTCTTCTTTTGGTAAATCTCCAAAAACAAGTAGCTTAAAATCATACAAATAACTTTCTTTAATTTTATCCCAAGTCTTTTCTAAATCAGTAAACAAAATAGACTCCTTTGGGTGATTATCTAACCATTTATTATCATTTTTATAACTCTCAATATCATCTTTTCCTACTTTAATCATCATTTTATTAAACTCATCTGATTTCAAAAATTCTTTAATTTCATTTAATTCTAATAGTTGATTTAAATCGTAAATATGACGAATTTTATTTTTTAAATCTTCGATTGGATATTTAGAAAAAGAAAAACGAACCAAGCTCATTATTTTTTCACAAAAAGTTCTTTTTACATCTAAAACATTAATTTCAAAAGGTTCTAATTCATATTCAGTGATCATTTCTGAAAACCCTTTATTCTTCATCATTTCAGCAACGAAAGAAGTGATTTTTGAAGAATGATACGGTTCAAAATTCCCTAACCAAGATGCTTCTACAATTACTTTATCTCGAACTTGACCAAAATTTCCTTTTTGAAGAATTGGATATTCGTGTGCAGTCTTACGGATATTTCCACGTTTATTTGTTATTCCTTCCAAATTTATTTCAACTAAATCCATCTCCACTTTTTTAGAAATAGCTCTTAATTTACGCTTTAATTCGCTATCAGTTTCTCCTTCACTTACCAAAATAGTCAAGTCAATATCTTCAGAAAAACGTTTTATGATATCAAAACACTTTGATAAAGCCGTTCCACCTTTAAAAACCGTATAAGATTTCAACTTTGGATCTGTAAAAATCAATTTTAAAACATAAGTTACCCAATAGTCTTTTTCAACATAAATTGGTATTATTCCTTTTTCTTGAGCAGTTATCGCAATTGCTTCTTGAAACCGTTTTTGATTTAAATGTAACTTCATTTAATGTTCCAATTTATAGCATTAGGAAATTCATTCATAAGTCCATTAAATTGATATTTCGTAGCAGGATTTAATGAATTTTTCAGCGTAAAAGTATCTGTAATATTTTCTAATAAACAACCTAATAACGCACGAGTATTAGCTGGATATTTTAATGCTAATCTCAGAATAGTCTTCAATTCATCTGAAGAGTAATTCTTTAATTTAAGTTGTATTATTTTACTTGAATTTACAATAGTTGTATCAGGAATTTTCTTAATCAATCGTAATGTATCCAATAATTGTAAATATTTGATATTATCAGTTGTAATTTTATTTTTTTGAAGAATAAAACTAATTTGATACGGTTTTCGTTTGATAAAAGCTTTAGGCGTATTTCGTCCTATTTGGATTTCAAAACCAAGCTGCGTTGTTAATCCTAATTCTGAAAAAATACTTATTCCGGTTAAATAACCAATTAATTTACCATCTTCAATCAATAAATCTTTTACAACTTGTTTAGGATCTGGATTTACAGTACCGAAAACAGTTTTTTCAGGTTTATAATATTTCCCTTTCGAAAGCTTAGAGATTATATTTATTTCAGCTAATCGATTTAAATATTTTACAATGGCTTCAAAATCTACATTTACCTCGTTAATAAAATCTCTATATGTAAACACATACCCTTTGGGTAGTCTTTTGATTTTATCTTGTATTATATCAGTAGGTTTCATAAACATATTTGAATTACAAATATAAATAAAATGTCCAGTTTTTTAATGTAAAAACTGGACATTTTGTTTATATATAACAAATTACCAAAAAAACAAACTCATTGGATATACAATTGTTTTAAGTTTTAGCATAACCTATATCGATTTATTTAGGAAACACAACTTGTTATTTCATTCAAAAAAAACAATTATGTACTAAATAATAAACATTAATACTGTGATGTCTTAAAAAAATATAATACGAAATACCATTATAATGGTATTTAAGTTATTTTAATCAAAATAACTACTACTATGGTAGTATTAAGTGTTTTTTAGTTTTTTGTAAGCACGAATTAGTTCTTTTAGCTGACGATTTGATGTAACATCAAGATCTTTATCAGATAAAAAATGTTTGAACTTAAAATTACTTTTATAATTTTTTAATATAATTTCTTGATCAATAATTAAAAGTTCGTTTCTTAAATGTTGCTTTTCAGCTTCTATTAACCCAAGCAATTCAAATTTATCACCAAAATCTCTTCGAAAAGTAGTCGTGTTAAAGGGAATTGAATTTAAAATTTGCATTTGTTTTTTTGATTTTAGATCTAAATCTCCAATGATTTTAATTGCGATTCCTTCCACCTCATTTTTTGATAATAGATCTAAATTTTTAGGCAAAAACGATTCAAGTTGTTGTTTTTTCTTTCCTTTTCCGTTGTTTGTAGATTTATTTGTGGTTTCAGTAGAAATAAATCCACTTCCAAAACATTTTTTACAATTACTATTTAAGCCTTGACAAGTACAAATTTCAGATCTCATTTATTTTTTATTAAATATTTTTAAAACGTATTTATTTCATTTCTAAAACTACTCAAATTCTATTTCAAAATAGTGTAGAATAGCTTTATAATTATCTTGCTTTATTTTTAAGTAATCTCAGTTACCAAAATGTAAATCATTGCTAAGAATAAAGGTACCGGTATTGGCAAGTTTGTAAAAATAAGACATAGACTGTTTGATAATTTCAATTACTTGTGCGCGTAAAACATCAGAAAAAAGTGTAAGTTTATGTTATAATTACAATTCATGATTAAAACCATTTTATTTATCTGTTCTGCCAATAAACAACGCTCTAAAACTGCTGAAGATTATTTTAGCAGTAAATATGTTGATTTTAATTTTATTTCGGCAGGAACGAATATTAAAATGTGTGAACGTGAAGGAACTAATCCTTTAACAATTAATCTTTTGGAACAATCGGATTTAATTTTTGTTATGGAAAACAGCCACAAAAAAGATGTAAAAAACTTTATAAATGGTGAATTTAAAAAAGATATAATTGTTTTAAATATTCCTGATTTGTATAAGTACTATCAACAGGAATTGATTGAAATTTTGGAAGATAAAATTACATCTTACTTAAAATAATAGTCTAAATTTCAATAATTAATTCAGGATTAAACCCTTCATCTTTATCGCTTATATATCCATGTGGATTACAAATTACTTCAGTATTACCAATATTATAGTGACATGGCGTGTGGATATGACCATGAATCCAATACTTGGGTTGATGCTCTAAAATAAAATCTTCAAGATTAGAAGCATAGGCAGCTGTAACAGGATCATTTTTATAAATTTCAGGTACAGATTGCATACTTGGCGTATGATGTGTAATTACAATATTTTGCATTTGTTTAGCATCTTTTAAACTTTGATTTAGCCAAGATTTAGATCTCTGATGAATACCATAAATATCAATACTGCGCATTTTTGAATACGATGGATCACGTTTTATTTGCTTAAAGTCATTCATCTTATCTTGGCAGATCATTCCGTATTGCATTGGATCACCAAAAATGGAAAAATCAGTCCATAAGGTACAACCGTGGAAACGAACATTTTCGATATCAACAAAACTATTTTCTAAAACATAAATATCTGATTCTTTGCAAGCTTGTATTATTTTATTTAAAGTTTTAGGATAAGAACCTTTATAATATTCATGATTACCTAAAAGGTAGATTACTTTTTTATTTGGAATGTATTTTTTTACCCAATCTATTCCTTTTGTTCCCAAATGTGTATCACCAGCTAAAATAACAACATCAGCTTGTTCGAAATTTAATACGGAACTACTTCCAAATTCTAAATGTAAGTCACTCAATATTTGAATTTTCATAATTCTAGTACATTTATTACCATCTAAGCATGTTTGGTATCTTGCTAGATTCTTAAATATAAAGATATCAAACAAAATTTAATGATTCATTACTTAAATCATTTTTACTACTTGCCTTTACCCTACCCCTTAGAAATAGTTTTTCAATATCATCTCTCATAAAATAAAAGATTGTTCCGGAAGCATAAGAAAAAACAACTGTTATGTAGTCTCTTTTATCCTACATTCAAAATCATGATTAAACCTCCAATTCCAATAATAATCCATAAAAAAATAGCCATTAATAGCGGTTTGTAACCAATAGTTTTCATCATTTTGAATGATAAACTTGTTCCGATTAGAAATAATGTAAGTGTAAGTGCCGATTTTGATAAAGTGATGATGATTGAACTGAATTGCTGCATAAAAGGAACATAGGTGTTTATACATATCGCAATTAAGAATAACGCAATAAACCATGGAATCTTAAGTTTTGATGTAGAGTTTTTGAAAAACAATAAGGTTAAAAAAGATAAGGGAATAATCCAAAGTGCGCGTGCTAATTTTACTGTTGTAGCAACTTGTAAGGCTTCTTCTCCGTATTTACTTGCTGCTCCAACAACAGAACTTGTGTCGTGAATTGCGATGGCGCACCACAAACCGAATTCGTGTTGAGATAAGTTGAATAAATGTCCAAGTGGTGGAAAAATCAATAACGCAACGGAGTTTAGTGTGAAAACAACAGCTAAAGCAACCGAAATTTGATCTGGTTTTGCTTTGGTAATGGGTGCGATTGCAGCAATAGCACTTCCTCCACAAATTGCTGTTCCAGCAGAAATTAAATAACCTGTAGTTTTTTCTATTTTGAAGATTTTTGTGAATAAAAATCCTAAAATCATCAGCGTAGAAATACTAACTACGGTGAAGACAATTCCTTCTTTTCCTGCTTGTATAGCCGAAAAGACATTCATTCCGAAACCTAAACCTACCACAGCAACTTTAAGTAAAGTGCTTGATACTTTTCGTGATTGGATTTCATATGGATTTCCAAATATTTGTGCAACGGCAAATCCTAAAACTAATGCAATAGGAGAACTTATAAAAGGCATTAAACATAGAAATGCACATATTAAAAAGATCCCTTTTTGTGTTGTGAATTGTTGAAATAAGCCTTTGACTGAATGTATCATTTTCATGATTTGAATAATTTATGGTACAAATTTCTTGTACTTATCATTCAAAAAGAAATGATAAAAAGTAATCTATTATTACTTTAAGTTATAACGATTGCAGAAATCAATAAATAAATTGACCATTTTAGATTGTTCACCTTCTGGAACGATAAAATTAAAGCTACGCTCTATTACAAGGCTTTTAATATCAATGATGGTTAAAGTTTGATTTTTAAGTTCTTGTAAAATTGATTGAATCGATAAAAAAGCCAATGCATCAGAATGGAGTACATACGATTTTATACTTTCCGTACTTTCCAATTGAATCTCGACATTCAGTTCATTTAGCTTTATATTTTTCGATTTTAGAGCTAAATCAATAGTTTCTAGAGTTCCAGAACCTGGTTCGCGAAAAACCAACGGAATACTCTTTAAATCATTAAGCTTGATGCTGTTTTTTGTAGAAATAGGATGATTTTGACGAGAAACCAATACAATTTCATCTTTCATGAAAGGAATATAATGAAACGATCTGTTTTTGATTTGAGCTTCAATTAATCCAACATCAATTTTATGATGAGCTAATAAATCTTCCATTTTTTCTGAATTTTGAATCATTAAACTCAAATGTATTTCAGGGAATCTTTTACGAAACTCTGTCAAAATTGGAGGCAATACATATTGCGCAATTGTAGTACTGGCACCCAAGCGTAAAGTGCCTTTTTGCTTTTCTTGTAATTGACCGATTTCAAATTCCATTTTTTGATAAACAGCAAAAATTTCCTCTGTATATTTTAATAGAATTTCACCCGCTTTGGTCAATTTTATTTTCGTTCCATTTCGATCGAACAACTTAATGTTTAGATTTAATTCAATTTCTTTAATATGTTTTGTAACAGCCGGTTGCGTTATATTTAATTCGTTTGCTGCTTTTGTGAAATTCAATCGTTTAGCAACTGTGTCAAAAACTTTTAATCTAAAATCGAACATAAAAAATTATTGAAATAAACTTATATCTTCAAATATAGGAAAAATAGTAGCGCCACTTCTTACACCTTTTTTAGTTTATTTTAAGTACAAACTTTGTTTCTACTTTTATTACTTGTAAAAAGGGTTATTTGGTTTTAGGTTTTGAGTTTTAAGCATGGTTGGGTTATACAATCTTGGTTGTTTTAAAAAAGAATAATTTCGGTTTTTCTCTTCTTTTACGTCCAAGTCATTATTTAACAGCTTGGAAGCCGTGAACCTAAAGGTTTCCGATGAAAAGAAGCAAAAATCTATTTTTTTGGTCTTGCCGCGGCCTGAAATCGGTTAAATTACGTTTTAAAATCGATTTTTTTTAGCTACTTGTGGGACATCGCATCGAGTGCGATGTGACAGTGTAGATTTCGTTTACGCTTGTTTCAACGATTTAACGTTCGATTTGATACCAAGGGTACTTTTGATTCTTGTAAATAGTCTATTTACTTTATGTCATGCTGCACTTGATGCAGCATCGCATTTAGTTTTTGATTTCAGTTTTAAGCATGGTTGGGTTATACAATCTTGGTTGTTTTATAAAAGAATATTTCGGTTATTCTTATCTTTCTTTTGGTCGCAAAAGAAACAAAACTCCTGAGCGTCACTGCTCATGGTCGATTAGCGATTTAATAGCTAAATCAAATAAACTTGCTTTTTCCAAAAGCTTCAAACAGCATTTGATTTTACGCTATTTTCATCGAATCGACACTCATTCCGCTGTGAATGCTCAGTTAAGATCCAAGTAAATAGACCATTTATGTTCGATTCCATGCCAATGGCGCTTTGATTCTCCTTAATAGTTTAGTTCCGTTTTAAAATCAAAATTTTTTAGCTACTTGTGAGACATAGCATCGAGTGCGATGTGACAGTGTAGATTTCGTTTACGCTTGTTTTAACGATTTAACGTTCGATTTGATACCAAGGGTACTTTTGATTCTTGTAAATAGTCTATTTACTTTATGTCATGCTGCATCCGCTAAAGCGAGACAAGCATGCAGCATCGCATTTAGTTTTTGATTTCAGTTTTAAGCATGGTTGGGTTATACAATCTTGGTTGTTTTATAAAAGAATATTTTGGTTTTTCCTCTCTTTCTTTTAATCATAAAAGAAACAAAACTCCTGAGCGTCACTGCTCATGGTCGATTAGCGATTTAATAGCTAAATCAAATAAACTTGCTTTTTCCAAAAGCTTCAAACAGCATTTGATTTTACACTATTTTCATCGAATCGACACTCATTCCGCTGTGAATGCTCAGTTAAGATCCAAGTAAATAGACCATTTATGTTCGATCTCATGCCTATGGCGCTTTGATTCTCCTTAATAGTTTAATTCCGTTTTAAAATCTAACGAATCGAATCGTAGCAGAGCTACCCGATTCGTTTACGCTTGTTTCAAACGATTTAACGTTCGATTTGATGCCAATGGCGCTTTTAATCCTGGTAAATAATCTATTTACTTCATGTCATGCCACACCTGATGTGGTATCGCATCCAATTTTTCCGTACAGTTTGTCATCTTGAACGGAGTGAAAGATCTCTTCGATTCCTAATCTCTATTGTTAATGACTTGAGCTTTTCAGTTTTTCATTTAGCTTCAGTTCATTACTAATATGAAATAAAATCAATTGAATCAATATGTTAAAGAACGTATTTTACTTATTTAATATGCTTACCTGGTTACACATTAATTCGTAATTCATCATTTTAAATTCGTAATTAAATCTCTGATTACTTCGTTACCTTTTCATATAACCTTATAACCTTTTCCCTTTATAACTTTTTTACTTTACAAACAATTTCGCATCTTTAACTACTTCTCGGTAAAAAAGCCCTTGTTAAACACTTACATATTTTCTGGGTTATCTATGAATATTAGATAAAAAATCTAAAAATTGTCGTTTTTGATTCATGCATTACTCATGCTTTATCTATGCCTTTAGTATGCTTTATCTATGGAGCATCCCCCTAGTAGCTATTTTAGAATATTTTTCGGTTGGTGGTTTTCGCTTAATCCTAGCATAACTATACTTATTTTTAGGTAAATACTACATACCTATACACCTATTATTTTTCAATAGAATAAACGGTTTTTAAAAAAGTTGCTTCACCATGCGTACTACTTTAACATATTATTTGTTTTATCTAAAAAAAGAATCTATTTTTAAGGTGCGAAAATAAAAATACGATGCCTTTGTTTTAGATGGGTAGTTGGCTATAGGGTACGTTGTATTAAAGCATAAAACCAAAGTATTGACTACTTGCCGTTTATGCTTTATAAAACACCACCCTTTTTTTAAGGATGAAGCAACCATTAGGTACACCAACTAATTTGTTGTTATGGTGGAATTTTTTGGATTTGTTCTGTTTTCGTTCTCATAGGTATTACTATTTATGGTTATAGAACGATGTTTCTGAGGTATGAAGATTTCTTGCAGAAAAAAAAGGCAAGGCGGTTTCACACTTTAGTACCGAGGGCGACCAAACCCATCTTTAAAACTAGAAAGTTAAAAAGTTACCACCTAAAGCATATGTGAAAACCGCCCATGCCGTATGCAAAAGTAGTACTTTTTTAGACATGGAGCGATTTCACGATACTCTCGAGGTAAAATTGGTCGTTTCGATTCGAGGTTACATCGTTTTTAATTTGTCTTATACAGACTCATTATCAATTCGCTAGTACAAATATATAATTTTTTTTCAACTATTCGCTAAAGCGAACAGTTTTTTTTCAAATATTTTTTAAAAAATGAATCATAAAGAATATAGAGCAAATTTTAGTAAGAAAGTATGTGAGTATATTACAGAACGTTTTCTCTCAAATTTCAGCAGACATGACAATATAAAAAGTCAAAATGATTATGCAAAGGCAGTTGGTCTAACTTCGTCTACTATTGGTAAAATCCCTAAGGAAAAAAACTATAGTATTCCTTTATCTACTTTAGCATCAATTCTAAAGTTTGAAAATATAGAAATGGATAAATTTTTTGGTGATTTTAAAAAGTATTGCGAAAATGAAAGAAACTAATAATATGTGAGAATTAAAAGAGCCTAATAATCCTGAATTTGTAAAAGCACTACAAGATTTTGTTTCAGAATATAGGAATACAAAAAATAGAATAAAGTAGCAACATTTTTAACAGACTTAGTAATCTTAAATGAGAAATAATTATGATTTACAAATACTTATTTATTATACTTTTTATTACTAGCTGTGACAGAATTACAGAAAGTAAATCTAAAATTGAAGAACCTACAAAAGAAGAGTTACACAAGGAATATATTTTAAATCTTCATTATAAAAATACAGAAGAGGTCTACAAAAATCAAAACTTTGTAAACATTTTAAGCGTTAAGCATAACATACCTGATAGTATTTGTGTGGATATTATTACAGATTATTTAAATCTAATTAATAATGAAGCAAGAAATTATACTAATCAATATAAAATAGAAACAATTAAGAATTACGCTTTTGAAAATGATTTAAGTGAGAAGCAGGTGGCTAATTTATTGCATGATTATCTTAGTTATAAAGAATCTACCAAAAATTAAAAAAGTCTAATGCTACTAGAGAATTGAAAGAAGTAAATAATCGTGAATTCGTAAAAGTATAACAGCACTTTGTTGCTGAATACTAAATGAAACATAAATAAAACACTTATGAAAATATGAAAAAAATAAGCTGTATTGCAATAACGTTAGTATTGTTTTCTTGTACAACTACAAAAAACTCATTTGTAAAAAATAATTTATTAGACAGCAATACTTTTAAGTTAACGGAAATTTCTACTGATGCAACCTACGGATCAGAAAATAATCCTATCCAAGTAGGTGGTGTTTCAAGTAATGAAGGGCCAATTAATGAACGAAGATTTTTAAATGCCCTTGCTGGTCCAAATGGTGAATCTATTAGTTATTTCAGGGCTGGTAGTTGTTGTCCTATTAAAAGTAATAACAATCCATTTGGTGGTGGTAGTGTTATGCTAGACAAATATCGCGTTACTTGGCAAGGGGCAAATGACACACTTTCAATCTATATAAATATGTATGATTCTGGAGTGTTAAAAGCGCCTAAGGGTTTTACGATTAAAAATAACTTATAGCTTTTAGACAGATTACAATACTTATGAAGTACCTATTACTCTACTTATCTATTCTTACATCTTCCCTTGCCTATTCTCAACAAGAAATTTCTAAGGAAGTTCTTATGGGTTCATGGAAGTTTATTCAATTACAAGATGAAAACGGAGTAAAACATACAGAAATCCCAATGTATTTTCAAGGAGAAAAAACAGTCGAAATTATTAATAGAGATGACTACATTTTTTTTGAAAATGGAGATTATAAATGCTCTAACAAATACTCATCTGGAGGAGGTAAATGGATCTATAATAAAAATAAAAATAAAAATAATAATACCATTGACCTTACCTTAAGAATATTAAGCGATAACCCTAGCTTTCAAAGTCTATTAAATTATAATGTTGTTTCTAAAGCCCAAGATGGTTATTATTATCAAAAGCCAATCTCCTTAAGAATTGAAAGTTACAGCGATAATCAATTGATTATTGCAGACTCATACCCTTATGTTCTTGTTTACAAAAGATTATAATTCAAATGAAAATACACTTCCAAGAAAATGATCCAAGTTTAGAATCGCAATGGAGAGCCTTGATCTTATTTGGAAAAAATTCTGCAACCTATAAATTTGCTTTTGGAAAAGCTTTGTTAGATTTAACGTTTAAAGAAACTAACACTGTTTCTTTACGAGACTTAGCTCCTACTTTTGTAAACAATATTTTAGAACATCTTAAAAGTAACGATAAACAAGGGAATTCAAGTTCTAGTACTTTTTTAGAGGCATGTAGAAGCTATAATGCTAAAGCAATTACCTATGAAAAATTACTAGTGATAACTGAAAAACATGGCTTTACTAATGTTGTTGATGCTTTTCAGAATATAAATGGTGACGTTGTACCAAAACCTTTTTATCACAAAAATTATGTGGGAAAAACTAAGGAAATTGTGCTTACTGATGATCTTTTAAAACTAAAAGAAAGTTTGCAATTTCAAAACTTTAATGATGAAGTTGAAGCAAGATGGAATTTAGTAGAAATTGCATGGAATTTACAGATAAATCCTAATTTACTTGAAGTACAATTTGATGATAAGTTACAAGCATTATTTATTGAGAATGATTTCATGAAAAGAAAAGATATTACTTCTGCCAGAGCTTCATTAAATGGTTATCAAAAAGGGAAATGTTTTTATTCATTTCAAGATATTTCCATTTTATCTGGAAATGAGAATACTTGCGCTGTTGATCATTTTTTTCCACATGTTCATAAATTAAGTTTTAATCAGAAGGGAGCCAATGTAAATGGTATTTGGAACCTGGTATTAACTGATAAATATGTGAATTTAGACAAAAGTGCTAAAATACCAGAATTAAAATTCTTGGAAAGATTATATAAGCGAAACGAATTTTACATTGCAAGTAAACATCCTTTAGGAGAAACAATTGTAAACCAAACTGGTAAAACTTCATTAGAGCGACGTTTATTTTTACAAAAGCAATATGATTTATCCTTAAATTTATCTATTCAAAAATGGAAACCTATCATTGAACTTGATCCTTTATTTTAATGAACGATTTTACGCAATTACCTAGTGAAAAAATAATTTACAAAGATGCTTTTTTCTTTATTATCAAAGATGGTTTTCCTGTAAACCCAGGGCATTTATTGATTATTTCTAATAAATTAAGAACCGATTATTTTGATTTAACTGATGAAGAAAAAAAGCACTTACCACAAACGATTGAAAAGGCAAAACAACTAATATTAGAAGAATACAGCCCTGATGGATTTAATATAGGAATGAATTGTGGTGCAACTGCCGGACAAACCGTGTTTCATTTTCACTGTCATCTTATCCCTCGTTATAAAGGTGATATGGAAACCCCTAGAGGTGGTGTTAGGCATGTTATACCAGAAAGAGGTAACTATTAATATGGAAGATTATTAACCTTTTACAAAATAAAATTTTGTATTAAAGTAGCTTCATTTAGTAAAACAAGAAAAATTGCTTACAAAAAGTCTAAAGGACTTGGAGTCGATTTTTTATCAACATCCGTAATGTGCGTGTAAATCATAGTGGTTCTAATATCATTATGTCCTAATAATTCTTGCACTACTCTTATGTCGATACCACTTTTTATTAAATGCGTTGCATAAGAATGTCTTAGTGTATGAACACTTCCTTTTGAAATAATGCCTGCTTTTTTCATGTTTTTTTTTAAGATTAACTGTACACTACGTTCACTATACTTGGCACCTTTAGCACCTTCAAATAGAAATAACGTTGGTTTGTAGACTACATAATATTCTCTTAATAAAAGTAGTAGCTTATCAGGTAGTGCAATCATTCGGTCTTTATTGCCCTTTCCTTGTCTAATAAAAAGTACTTCGCTATCTGATTTAATATCCGTAATTTGAAGATTTAGCAATTCGTTTAATCTTAAGCCGCAACTATAAATTGTTGTAAGAATGGCTTTGTGTTTTAAGTTTTCACAAGTATTTAATATTTTTCTAACTTCATTTTGAGAGAAAAAAGTAGGTAGCTGATTTGTTTTTCTTTTTGGATATAGATAATCTAATTCAATTTTTTGATTATTCACTAGCTCGTATACTTTTTTTATAGCACCTACTAATGAACGTTGATATGATGCACTAATTTTATCTTGAAGTACTTTATTATTAATAAATAATTCAATCTCTGTAATTGGGATATCGTTAAGTGTATTATATTTTTTCATATGATCTAGAAAAAATTGAGCATATGAACAATATGCTTTTATAGTATTATTTGCATATCGTTGTGTAGTTAACCTGTTAGCCAAAAGTTTTATTATTGTTTCGCTATCCATATTATTTAATTTACAATTATCTTAAATAACTTCGCTATCCATGTATGTAAAAATACATTAAATATATAATTTACATATAAATAGTTATATTTGTTCAATATTTAACGAAATACAGATATAGTTGTTTTTTCACGAAACTTTTGTATATTTAGTTTTGCTAAATAATAATGTTACAGGCAACCCCTGAACGCCACCCCACATTTAGCACATTTTGGTTTTCCAATCGCACAAGTCAACGCTACAAAAACCAAAAAGAGCTAAATTTTCCCACTACATAAATTGAAATTTTAAATAAATTTGATTACATTTGACCCATATTAGTCAAGTCTAAATTTGGTAAAATGACACTTGGACAAAAAATTAGGGAATTGCGAGAGTCTAAAGGAATGTTTCAAAGGCAACTCGCCTCTATTCTTGAGGTGGGAGATGGCTTTTTAAGCAAAGTAGAAACCGACCAAAAAGCATTAAAAAGACAACACCTAAAGACAATAAGTGAAACTTTCGATTGTTCGTTTTCAGAATTAGAAGCCTTATGGATTGGCTCAAAGGTTTACGATATAGTTAAAGATGAAAAAGAGGGTATGAATGCCCTAAAAGTTGCTGAACAACAAATGCAATACGAAAAACAAATTAAATGAAATACCAATTATATAAAAAAGAACGAAAAGAAATTGTCCCTGTTAAAGAGACAAAACTGAATCATCTTGCCAAAAATAAACTCAACGAAATTTTTGAAAAAAGAACAGAATTGAGAATACCAAGTAGATATATTGAAACTTGGAACGAAGTCGCTTTATTTCACTCTGCTGGAGATGTGGAAAAAGCTAATGCTATTCTTTTTCCAAACGAAGAGTCAACTTTTGCATTAAATAATTCTTTAAATGATTTAACAGCAAAAGAATGGTTGCCTGAAACAATAACCGTATTCAGTCAAAAAGGATTAGGAGCAAGCAATAAAGACGCACAAATAGAAAAACAACATCCCGCTCCGTTTTCTTTTCAAGATGTAGGTAGATTAATACAGTTTTTTTCAAAAGAAAATGACAAAGTGCTTGACCCATTTTCAGGAGTTGCCTCTACCGTCAAAGCTTGTGCTTACAATAATAGAATTGGTTATGGTATAGAATTAAATCAAAAATATCACAATTTAGGAAAACAAAGAATTGAATTGGAAGTTCCAGACGATTTTCCATTTAAAGAAAAACAACAATTAATCAATGGAAACAGCCAAAAAGAAATTAAAAAATTCAAAAAGAATGAAATTGATTTTATTGTAACAAGTCCACCCTACTGGAACATTTTAGAAACTGTTGACCATAAAGGGAAAGAACGAATTGAAAATAATCTAGACCACAAATATAGTGAGGACAATGAAGATTTAGCGAATATAGAGGATTACAAAAAATTCCTTTCAACGCTTGCGAGTTTTTTTAACGATTGTTCAAAACCTCTAAAATCAGGAAAATATATGTGTGTAATTGTTAGTGATTTTAGGAAAAAAGAGAAGTTTTACACTTTTCACGCAGATTTAGCCAATGAGATAGAGAAAAAAGGGAATTTTGTTTTAAAAGGAATTAAGATACTCTATCAAAGGCACAAAAGCATTTATCCTTATGGGTATCCTTTTTCTTTTGTTCCAAATATGCACCATCAAAATGTTTTAATTTTTCAAAATATCAAAAAAGATGATTGAAATAAATAAGATATATCAAGGAGATTGTATTAAAGAAATGCAAAAAATGGAAAATGAATCTGTTGATTTAATAATCGCAGACCCACCATACAACCTAAATAAGGATTTTGGGAATTCTTCGGATAAATGGAATGATGTAGAAGAATGGATTACATGGTCAAAAAAATGGCTTGATGTAGCAATTACAAAATTGAAACCAACAGGGTCAATTTTTGTTTATGGTATTCATCACTATCTATGCCATCTTCACGTTTATCTATATCAAAAAGAATTAAAATACAGAAGGCAAATTATTTGGTACTACGAAAACGGGTTTTCAGGATACAAAAACTCACCATCTGCAAATTACGAACCAATACTTTGGTTTTCAAAAACAGACGAATATACATATCATCAAATAAGAGAACCATATAAAAGCGAAGAACGATTAAAAAATAAAATAATTAAAAACGGAAAAATCTGGACACCACATCCTGACGGCAAACACGCCGGGGATGTATGGAATATACCAGTTTTAGCAGGTAAACGTTTTGCAAATGAAAAGGTTGACCACCCAACCCAGAAACCATTAGCAATTTGTGATAGAATCATTAAACACTTCTCAAACGAAAATGATTTAATTCTTATTCCTTTTGGTGGTTCAGGTAGTGAATGTGTTAGTGCAATAAGTAATAATAGAAACTTTATAGCTTATGAGAAAAACAAAGAATACATTAAAATAGCAAATCATCGTCTAAACGAATTGGAAATCAATAAGCAAGTTGAGAAAGAGATTAAAACAAATGGTATATTTGTTGAAACTTAATATTTCCCAATTCAAATGAAGAACATTCCTCATCAATTTGTTCAAATAGAAAAATTCTACCGAGCTTTAAGAACAGTAAAAGATCTTATCGAGGAAGAAATTCCGTTGAAAGACGAAAATTTAGGAGAAAGATTGCTAAGAAATCAAATTATTTTCCCGAATACACCAGGACAGTCAATTGAGGATTATCTTGCGGAACAAGATGAAAAAACACCAGCAAATAGGGGTTATTATACAGCAGGTCGAGAAACAAGACGATTCTTTGAACTTTTAGGATTATTAACTGTAGCTGATGATAAATCAGCCTATTTAAGTCCATCTGCCATCTCGATTTTAACTACCGAATCTGAAATTATAAGATTGTCATTATGGCGGGATTCCATTTTGCGAATGGGAGTTGAGGGTAATGATGGAGAAGTTAGCAATCCTTATAGAATTTTATTGAGATTGGTTCAAGATAATCCTGGTTTAGAAACAAAAAAACTAATGTTGGCATTAGACGCTGAAAACAATTCAATAGAAGAATACCAAAGGATATTAACTCTTTCACAATTATCGTTTGATGAAATTCTTGCTAATTTAAATATTACAATTCATAAGGCAAGAAATGCAGTTAAAATACTGCCTTCACTAGCAGAACAATTGGGAGATATAGAAAGACGAGGAAATAATACTTTCCCAATTGGACAAATAGTAATAACAGAAGATGAAATTTCTACCGAAATTCCAACTGGAGCAACGAATCAAGATGGTGTTCCATATTCACAATTTAGGTCTGTGACATCTGAAACTATTGCAATAGACCCCATTTTTAATACTATTTCAACTGTAAATATTGATTACACAGAATCAATTAGGATTCGCCAACAACGTTTAGCTGAACATCAGGAAATAGTAAGACAATTAGGGTTGTTTTGCGAGGAGAGAGGTTTTTCACTTTACGAAGGAAAATTTGATTGTTTGTCAACATTGGAAGAAACGGCTTTGGTGTTTGAAGTGAAAACCATTTTAAGTTCAATGTCTGACCAAGAGAAACAGACTATAAAAGGAGTTGGACAGCTTAAATATTATAAATTTTCAATTGTAAATAGGCAAATGGGATTCGAGGATATAAAGGAGTTTTTAGTCTATTCTCAAAAACCACAAATTAGTTTAATTGAGTTCTGTACAACCGAAAGCATTAAAATTATTTGGTTACAAGATGGAGTATTCAAAATTTATGACTCTGAAACGAATGAGGATATAGATTTTGACCCACTAACCTTTTTATGAAAATCCTACGCTTGAAGCCATACACATTTGCAATTCACACAAGGCAACGAACGTATAAGCCAAAAATTGCAAAAGAGTATGGCTTCACCAATGCTCGACCAAAAAACCGAAAATCGGGGCAGCCTGTAACAAGGGTTTGGCGAAATGGCGGGTTAAGTGCAAAATTCAACGTCAGTAATTCTATCACCGCATAAGCCATTTTTATTTCCTTTTTTGTAATTTAGCAAATAGAAAATGGCTTATGCTACTGTGGTGCCAAATTGAAAGTTTGTGCTTCTATTTCCGCCACTATCGCCAAGCCCCGAACCGTTAGCTGTGATTATTCTCAAAAACCAGCGAATAAAATGGACTTTATAAAGCAAAATGAACAACTTTAAAATACAAGAATTTCCACCAGAAGTAATTAAAGAATTAAACTATTATGTTTACAGATTAATTGACCCCCGAAATGGAGATACTTTTTACATAGGAAAAGGTCAAGGTAACAGAATATTTGAACACCTCAAATGCTCTATATCAGAAGACGATGACGAAGAAACATTCGACTTAAAATATCAAAGAATTAGAGAGATTATGAGAAGTGGTCTTGATGTAATTCATATTATTCATCGACACGGATTAGATAGTGCAACAGCATTTCACGTTGAAGCAGCACTATTGGACGCATTCCCTGGTACAGCCAATAAAGTCGGAGGACATTATAGCAATGACATAGGTCCTATGAATGCTTACGAAATTCTAACAAGATATAAAGCAGAAACTGCTGAATTAAAGCATAAAATTATTCTAATAAATATAAATAGAACTGTAAATGATAGAGATATTTATAATGCAGTTAGATTTGCTTGGAAACTTGACGTTGAACGAGCCGAAAAAGCGGAATATGTTTTAGCTTTAGAAAAAGGAATTATTGTAGGAGTTTTCAAACCTTTACAGTGGAACTTAGCAAGAAAACAATATTTTCCTGAATTTGAAAATCACACAAACAAAAGATATGGTTTTGTAGGAGAAGAAGCTGATAAAAATATACAAAAACTTTATCTACGAAAAAGAGTTCCCGAAAATTATAGAAAAAAAGGAGCTTCTAATCCCGTAAAATATACTTATAAAAAATAACCACAGCTAACAAGGGTTTTACTTCGTACAGTTCGCTGCGCTCGGGTGGCGAAATGGCGGGTGAAGTGCAAAACTCAACGTTAGTAATTCTATCACCGCATAAGCCATTTTTATTTCCTTTTTTTGTAATTTAGTAAATAGAAAATGGCTTATGCTACTGTGGTGCTAAATTGAAAGTACGTGCTTCTATTTCCGCCACTATCGCCAAGCCCGAGCCGTTAGCAGTAAGCCTAAAACGACACTACTTAAATGACACATATACTTTCAGAAATTACGGTAACAAATTTTAAGTCTATCTCAAACGAGACATTTGAGTTATCAGATTTCACACCACTTGTTGGCTATAACAATGCTGGAAAATCCAATATTTTAGCAGCTATAAAATGGTTATTAAGAAAAACTTCACTATCAGATACTGACTTTAATGACATTGCTCAACCTGTTGAAATGGAAGGATGTATTTCTGGTATTACGACAGCTATTTTGGCTCAGCTACCAACTAACCAACAAACAGCAATCACACCGTTTTTAATTACGGATTCTTTATTTATCAAAAGAGTTCAACTAACACCAAATGTTGGACTTCACGGTCTTTTTTATCGAAAAGTCCAGCATTACACATCTGAAAATTGAAATCTTGCTGTATAAACAGATGATATATTTCATGGCCAATTGTAAAATTTTGTCTACCCACTGGCAATGCTGAGTTGATGAGCATAAATAAACTTTCGTTGGCTTTTAACGCCATACCCGAAAAATCACTTTCTAAAGGTTTGTAAACCGTTAGTACCCCTAGAGTTAGTAATAATTTTTCTAAATCTAACGAGGTCTCTGTACCTAATCCTAATTCTCTTCGGAATTTATTAGCTCTGGCTTCTAATATTTTTTCATTACTTGCCATTGTACAAACGATTTATTTTAATGTAATTTTTTACAATTTTACCAAAATCTGAAAGTTTTTCCATATCCTTTTCAGTAACAGCATCTTTTCTAAATGCAAAAACAACTTCTGCCATAGCTTCTTCTACTGTTTCACTAAAAAACACGGATAGCTCAACACCAAATAAATTGGATAGTTTTTCTAATACATCTAAAGAAACCTCTCTTTCATTATTTTCATAAAAGCTGATCATTTCTCTTTTAACATCTAGAAAACCAGCTAGTTTTTCTTGCGTGTAGCCGTAGCGCTCACGTAATCCTTTAATTACTAAACCTGTTGTTGCTTCCATGATTTTTCGTTTTTGGGTAATTTTTGTCGTTATTATCGAACCTAAATTCTTGTTACAATGTACGTAATTTTTTAAAATTACTTAAAAATGTACAAAAATGATGTAAAAATAAATAATGCTTTTTTAATTATAACTGTGGGAATGTTATTTGAAATTTGTGAAAGTAAAGGTAAGTTCCGATGTAATATTTACATGTTAGAAATATTTAATTTCACTTGTATTAGTACTTTTATATTAGAGTGAGTTTAAACAATAAATTTCATACAGCTCTTTTTCTTCTATTTCAGGTTCATTTTGCAATTCTTCAATTGAAGTATTATTCTCCATTTCAGCAGCATCTCCATCATTAATAGCATTTACTCCTTCATCACTTGTAGGCACTATAGGCTCAGTTAAAACTACTATTCTATATCTAGGATTAAATTGAGTTTGATTATTATTCCCACTGTTTTTCATAGTATTCATAAATGGTTTTATCCAATTATCAATATCTGCAAAAACATCTTCTTTTTTCTTAAGATTTAATTTTTGTATAAAATCATCTGTTGCATCAATTCCAAATAATTTATAGCATTTACGAATTACATCATTGTCTGTAACAATTGGTTCAGTTACCGGACTAGGACCCTCAGGTTTTTTTTGTACATCTCCTTCATCGTCTCGATTGAAATTTTGAAATAATTTATAAAAAGGTATCGCCATACTTGGGTGCAAATGAGAGAATTTTACTGTTTTTTCAAGGCTACCCACATTATTTAGGTTAAGAACAGAACATCCATAATACTCCTCTTTCTCATTTAACCCTTTAATAGTTTTGCAATTAGAAGTAAAGTTATATAATAGATAAAGAGGTAAATAGCTTCCCAGCTTCTCTGCATATTTCGTTAGAAGATCACCCTGTATTCCTTTGGAATTACCATGGTGAAACGATATATAACTACCATCTTTACTATCTGCATCTGGCGTTACTTTTTTTGCTTGGATAGGTATTCTAATGTAATAATTTCCAATTGGAAAATCTAAAAGTAAGTCAGAGCCGTTCGTATCTTCATTCACAGATTCATAAATTTTTACCAGATGTAAAGTATTTTCATCAGCAAATTTATGAAGTTCATATACAAGATTCTCTGTTAAAGTAACTTCCCCTATTCTTAGTTTTCCATAATCTTTATTCTGGTGCACAAAGCCTATTCTGTTATATGTATCTATAGATACATACTTAATTAGATTAACAGCAGAATGGTATTTAATTGCATCTATTTTATACTCTTTATGTGAAATCATATTTGTACGTGTTTTTTTATTGTAGATTAAAATAATCTGTTCGTTTTTAATAATAAACTTTTATATATTCATAAGCACGTTGAAACAATAATTCTTTTTTGTGTAATTGATACTTTAATAAAGCTTTTCTCAGTGATTTTTGTATTTCTCTTTCACCAGCTACAGAAAGCTGTCACCTAGGAAAACAAACCATACTGAACATTATAGCCAATGCCATATTGTAAATATCTATTTAAAAAACAAACTTTACTTCTTCCCTTTTAAAGCTATCTTTGTCATCCTAAAAAAATAAAGAGATGAGTACAACATGGTACGAATGTAAAGTAAAATATAGAAAGTTAGATGAAACTGGAAAACAAAAGGTAGTTACGGAACCCTATTTGGTTGATGCTTTATCTTATACAGAAGCTGAAAAAAGAATAAATGAGGAAATGAAAGCTTTTATTAGCGAAGAATTTAAAATCACCAACATTACAATGGCGAATTATGCAGAAATTCATCCATTTGAAAATGCAGATCGTTGGTTTAAATCTAAAATTTCGTTGTTGGCTTACGATGAAGAAAGTGGTAAAGAAAGAAAAACTAATTTTTATTTACTGATACAAGCTAATAACGTAAAAGAAGCTTTTGATAATACTATGATTATCATGAAAAAAACAATGGGTGACTATACCATTCCTGCTATATCAGAATCAGCGATTATAGATGTTTTTCCTTATTTTAGTGGTGAAGAAGGTGCTACAGAAAAAATGGAACGATTCAATACCTTAAAAAATGCAACTTTAGAAAACGATCAGTGGGAAGAAAATAAAGAAGCCGCATTGATTGATGCGTTAGAGGTTTAAAAAATAATAACCGGTTTTTTAAATCTATTTACCACCTAAATTAAGATTCTATTATCTCGAGTCTTAGTCAAGTAGGAGTTTCATAAAAGAACAGCCTTCCGTCAAAAGAAGGTTGGTCTTATCTTACCACAGCTACTAGTTCGGATAAATTACTTCTATTATTACTTAATTCTACTGCGTTTATTTTAAAAGCTAAATCATAGATTCTTTGTTCTTGTTTTATGTGCTAAATTTAAGATTTTAGTCTTAACTTAAACTGAACGCTAAGTTAGCATATCCTCTTACAGCTTCATGATTTAAAAGGACTGTATGAATAACAACTCTAGCTAACATTGTATTTTATTGCATACAGTTTGCTTTGCTCGGGTGGCAAAATGCGGGGTTAAATGTATAATAGAAAGATTTGAAATATTTAGCCACCGCTATTTTTCAATTCCACTAAATTTTTGTAAGTTCGTTTCATGGAAAAAATATCGGCTCCGTTTGGTCTGAACTTGAACATTCGTTCAAATTCAGCCCGCACTTCGCCAATACTTTTTCCGTTATGGGAAATACTTAAAGAAAACCGTAATACAAATACTATATGCCGAACACAGGAGATTCATTTATTACTAAATTAAAACAAGCCCATTTAGAATGGGGAGAGCACAGACATACTAATTCAAGAGGAATTGTCATCGGAGAAGGATATTTACAGATTCCTGCTGATAAAGCTTATTCTTTAGAAATTACAAATGACAAAGCTATCAATATCAGACCTCAAGAATATACATTTTCTACTTCAGATGGTTTTTTCACAAATCAGACCTTGAAAGCTTCAGGTAACCAAAGCAGAGAAGAATATGCAAAACAATTTCACGGCTCAGGTAATCTTCAGTTACTTGGTGATTGGTTTGCTCATATAGATGCTCAAATTGATGATGAGATTTTGATTGAATTTATCAGCCCAACTGAAATATTACTTACAAAAATTTAAGAGTGTTCTACACTCTTTTTTTGTATCTTGCAACATTAATAAGTAAGCTAAAAGAGAATGTTGATAAAAGAGAAAATAAGCATTGAGGAATTTGATGACAAAAGTTATCAAATTAAGCTTGTTGAACCTTTAAAAGAAGAAAAAGCCGTATTAACTCATTATCTACATAACATACATAATGGTCTTTCAAAATATTATAAAAAAGAAGCTCTTAATATTTTGAAAAATTACGTAGAATATAAAAATGAAAATAATATTTCTGTTGTAGAAGAAGAAGCTCTACAACAACTTTTATTTGAAGTTGAAAATGTACCATTTCCAACTCCCGAAAATTATACTTTCAAATTTATAGACCTATTTGCTGGAATTGGTGGTTTTAGAATCGCAATGCAAAACGTTGGTGGCAAATGTGTTTATACAAGTGAATGGAATAAAGACGCTCAAAAAACATATCGTGAAAACTTTGGAGAGTTTCCATTTGGAGATATTACAAAAGAATCAATAAAAAACTACATTCCAAAAGAATTTGATGTTTTGTGTGCTGGTTTTCCATGTCAGGCATTTTCAATTGCGGGACTTAGAAAAGGATTTTCAGACACAAGGGGAACATTATTTTTTGATTTGGAACAAATCATAGAAAAACACAAACCAAAAGTTGTGTTTTTAGAAAACGTAAAAAATTTAGTTTCTCACGACAAAGGAAAAACATTTAAAGTAATTCTTGAAATTTTAGAAGAAAAATTGGAATACAAAGTGTTTCATAAAGTATTAAACACAATGACTCACGCAAATGTTCCGCAAAATAGAGAAAGAATTTTTGTAGTTGCATTTGACCCAAATCAAGTTCCAAATTATGCCAATTTCCAATTTCCAGAAGAAATTAAATTGACAAAAACAATTCACGATATTTTGGATAAAGAGAAGCAAGAAGATAAATATTATTATCCTGAAACTCATCAATATTATCCTGAACTTGTCAAAACTATGACAAGCAAAGACACTGTTTACCAATGGCGTAGAGTTTATGTAAGAGAAAATAAAAGCAATGTATGCCCTACTTTAACCGCTAATATGGGTTCAGGTGGACATAATGTACCATTGATAAAAGATGATTTTGGAATTAGAAAATTAACTCCAAAAGAATGTTTTGCTTTTCAAGGTTATCCGATGGATAAATATTTCTTACCTTCTCTTGCAAATAGTAAACTTTATATGCAAGCAGGTAACTCTGTAACAACACCATTAATCGAGAGAATTAGTAACGAAATTATAAAAGTATTATAATGAGTATTTGGGAACAATATTATCCTGAACAACGAGAAGAATATATAAAGTTTTTACAGGTTTACGGAGCTTTATCTAATTTATTTCGTCAAAAGCAGGGAGATATGATTCCATATCTTGATTCAAAATTTCAAGAAACTGTATTTGCGAAAATATTCAATAGCCAGAATGTAGATATTGGAAATACGCCACACGATGTTTTATCTGTATTTGGAAATGACCGTATTGGTATTGGTTTAAAAACTTGGATGGGTAGCAAACCGTCTTTCCAAAAAGTAATGCAATTAAAACGCTATCAAACAGAAATAAATACGTTATATGGCGATTGGGATGCCATGGCCAATAGAATCTCTAGCATAAAAAATGATCGTCTAAAAAGTGATTACGAACGTTTAGGGTTACATGAGAATACAAATATCTATCATTACGTAACAAGAGATAAAGGTATATTTACTATTCACGAATGTGCCTACCCCTTAATAGATTTATCTACAATAAACATCACAGATGTTACTAGTTCATCATTATCTTGGACAGATAACCAAAAAGAATACAAATTTACCTTTGGCGATTCCCAAATATGGCAAAAGTTTGATGCCAGAAAACAAGATACCCTAATACTTAACCAATTTGACGTAAAAATTATTGAAGATCCTTTTGAGTTTTTATTGAAAGCTTATTTTAATTTGATTGATACTGTAAAAGAAGAAACTATTGATGTAGAAGAGGTATATTTACCACTCTATTCTTACCAAAGTAAGGAAGTTGAAGAAAAATCGGGATTAAATGCTTGGAATGCTGCACCTAAAAACAAAAATTCGGACGCACCTAGACCTTTAAATGAAGTATATATACCTATACCAAGGGAGTTTCATAAAAAATATCCTAATTTCTTTATAGATGATATTTTCGAATTTGAAAAATATAGAGATGCATACGTTGGGGATAAAAATAATAAACCCGAAGTAAGATTTCATCTGACTTTACCTAATGGAAAACGCATACCTGCATTGGTTACCCAAAGTAACATGAAAGGTTTACAATCGGGAAGTAATACTGAACACGATGAAAAAGGTAAGCGTTACGGACAATCTGCATTAGGACAGTGGTTGTTAGTAGATGTACTTGGATTAAAAGACCGCCAGCCTGTTACACGTGATTGGCTTATACAAAAAGGAACTGATTCAGTTCGACTATGGAGAAATAAAAGGGATTACACTACTATCAATATTGACTTTGCACCTATTGGTGCATTTGAAGCCTTTATGAATGGAGAGCCAATACCTGAAGATATTGAAAATATTTTATAAAAAACACTCTTTTTATAAAACAACAAATAAAATTTTAAAACCAATATATTTAATAAGCTGTTTTCGTGATTGATATTAAGTCTTTAATATCTGATCTAGCGTTACTACAAAAGGTTTTCCTGCTTTTGAATAAGGAGTACCCGTAAGGTTTATATATTCTTGAAACTCTTTAAAATTTACTTCCAGGTTTTCCCAATCGTAACAAGGTTCTATGGTTACCATTAAATAATCAGGTTGCGAAGGATTGTCATAATTTAAACTTATTAATTTATCTTTAGAATATACTTTAGGCCCTTTACTTGTAATTTTAAATAATTTAGAAGCTTTTTCCTTACCGTTTTCTCGTAATAGCAAATACTTTGCATGCACAACTTCAGGGCTAAATTCTAATGAACCTACATTATCATTCATTCTGAAATTATACAAGCCTTTTGAAATACACCAATCTAAATGCTTTTGTGATTTAGCATAGCCAACTAAAACATACGTTTGTAATACATCTATTTTTGCTTTTTCTAATTCAGTTGGAATTGGTTTAAGAGATTTACCGTATTTTAAACGCGGTTCTTTTAAAATTTGATTTGATACATTGGTAATACGTTCTCTTTGAGTGGTTCTATCTGCTAAATGAAGAATTACCTGATCTAAAAATTTACTTAAACCACTTATACCCGTATTGTATTTTGAAGGATTAATTGTAAAAGCACCTAAACCTGGTAAAACCTCATGAAAACCATCAAAACGTTTTTCTACATTACCAGGATATAGAATATAGGCACCCCCCGTACGACGAATGGCATCTTTGTAAGTGTGCATTTTAAGAATATCGATATTTTTAAAGGTTCCTTTACGTTCTCTTTCATCGATTCGATTTATTACGCTTTCCTCATCACTTTGTGTATATTGCTCTTGAATGTTTTGAATTTTATATTTTGCATCAAAATGAATGTGCGTAATAACGTCTTCTTTTTCGGCCTCAGTCTCTGTAAATGAACTTGGCCAAATACTAAGCGTATAATCAGGTCGTAATGTAGTAGTAATACTACCTGCTTTACCTGAAGTATAATCACTTCCACCCTTAAACGTTCTGTTATAACTAAATCTTATGGTTAAGTTACGAGATTCAAAATTTGTTTCGCCTTTTATAACTAATTCTTTACCCGATTTTAGTTTTAAGGACAATCCCGCTTCATCCATCTCAAACAAATGATCAAAATTTTGATTTTGATATGCTTGTAGATTGAATTTTTGAATGATTAAATCGTACAATTGAAAAAACAACCAATATTCATACAAAGTTGCAATATCTCTTTTTCCTGCTTCGTATACCTCTTCTCCACCCTGCCATATTAATTTGGAAGCTAAATGAAACTGCAACCAACGATTTAATACCTCGCGATACCCACTTCGCTTTTGTAATAAGGGGCTATTTAATTTTAAAGTTGTTGCTGCTGAAATTTCATTAAAAAACGAATACGATAAATACCCATTTATTTTCTCTATTAATTGGCTGCTTTCATTATAAGCATATTGAAAACTATTATTATGGGCAAAAATAGCCTGGCAGTCTTCAACAAAATTTAAAAATACACCTAAAACATGTTTAATAAAGCGATTTTCTGATGTATCAACACTTTCAACCCTAGTAGTAGATTGAATTGAAGTTGGAATACTATGTAAACCAACATCACGTAAATAAGCTAGATTAGAACTATCTATGCGATTGGACGCATTTACCAATTGTTTTGCAACCCCACAATTTACTCGTTTGATTTGAGATGTTTTTATTGACGTTTCTACTGAATTCCACATTGCGGAAGGATTGGAAATGATGCGAAGAATTGCTTCTTCAAAATCGGCCGTATCTAAAAAAGATTTAACAAAACAAAAGCGTTGGTACAACGTTTTTGTATCTGTAGTATAATCAATTGCTATTGTTTGTGTAACAGGCGTGTTGATTTGCATCATTAAATCGGTACATTTATCGGTAATGTCTTCTAACATTTTACGATAATTTTCGCGGTATGACGCATCTTCCTTTTTATTAAATTTTGTTGCAATTACTTCTAAAACAAGTGGAAAAACTTGTTTACTTTCTATATTACTAATTTGTAATTGTAATTGGCCTACATAAATATTTGGCGTAATACGACCTCTGTACGGATGACGATTAGAAGGAATTACAAGTCCGTTTATTCTTGTTTGTAACTGGTAGTTTGCTTTATTTTTACCCTCAAATTCAAACTCGTAGCTATGCCCTTCAAACAACTGAAAGGCACTTTCATTAAATTGCGCTGCAACACTATTTTCTATTTGACGTATACGAGATTGCTGCTCTGGAGCAATTTCCAAAGTTAAGCCTTCCTCTATATGATCTAAATTAAATTTTAATAGTTGTTGATTAAGCTTCTGCATAACTTGTAAAACCGTTAGTTAAAGCATTATAATACATACGCTTTAATTTATTGAAAGAAACTTTGTATTTGATATTACTTTCTGCAATTTCTTCTAATTTAGCTATGTTGAAATTATTTGCATCTTCTAAACATAAGATCATTAAAGCCTCTAACGATTTTACAATTTTAGAACGTGACCCATGTAATTTAGGTAGTAATTTTTGCATTACGGCAAAATCTACTTTATTGTTTGTACTTAAAGTAGCATCTATTTTAGCAAACTGAGCAAACAGCAGATGCATTTCAAGAGCGGAACGATACCCGAACTCTGCTCCAATAGTTTTTAGCTCTTTAAAAAAACGTATTAAAGTTGTATTTAGTTCTGCATTAGGAGCTGTTTCTTTTTCTTGCATTAAAGCAAGAAAACTTGATGCCATTGAACTACCTTGGCTTATCAACTGTGTTAAATCAACTTCCAGTGGATTTGAAAGGAAATGATTTAAATCTTCTTCATCTAATCTAAATTCAATAACATTAGCACGATCTAATACTTTAGGACTGAACATATAGGTTGTTTCATCTATATTTACAGTACCAATAATAAACAGATTTTTAGGCCAAGAAATAGTTTGCGGAATATCTTCTGCCTTGGTAGATTCTCTATTTGAACCTGTATATAACTTTATTGAATCTTCTGATTCCATAATACTTAAGAAATCTGCAAAATAACGCTCAACATGTGATAAATTCATTTCATCTAAAACCAAAAAGTAAGGTTTGTCTTGGTTTTCTGGCTTAGAAGATTTTATCATCAACTCTAAAACACCATTATCTGGCGTAACATATTCTAACTTATCTAACCCATTTGGATAACCTAAAAGAGGTTCGCGATTAATCCAATCTGCACCAACCGGTACAATTTTATATTGTTCCTCGCTTTCACAAATCCATTGAATAAAAGACTGTGCTAACTTGGTTTTACCAGAACCAGATAATCCTGTAAGTATAACAAATGGTTTTGTAATTAATGATGTAACAAAGCGTTTTACTAACTTATCGTTGAACTGGAGATTAGCTTTAGAGAGGGAATCTGAAAAAGTATGAATATTAAATAGAATATTTTCAAAATCTATTTTTTGAAGTTTAACATCTAATATGCCATACTTCTCTTGTAAAAATCTGATATAATTCTTCGAACCTAATACTGCTGAAGGGGCTCCTTTCGATGTTGAAAAATTAAAATCAGACCACAATTTATTTGACTTATTTCTAATATTAGACAGTTTATTTTCAATTTGACTTTTTACGTCTTTTTCATCAATCTTAAACATTAAACCATTAAAAAAAGTTTCATCAATAAAGTTTAAATATTGATAATTTACAAGCCCTTCATAAGATTTTAAGAAATTTTCAGGTAAGAAGAACCATTTAACAAATTCATTTATTAGAGGTTTTGTATGTTTATTATTTGATGATTTAAGTTTTATCAAATCTAATTTTGAATCATTTATAAATAAATTATTTAAATTTTGTGCAAAACCCATATCATTTAAAGCTGCAAATGTATAATATGCATCATTAAAATTCAGAAGTCTGATAGCTTGATTAGGGGCTTGCTTTGTTTCTGGTCCAATACTTCCAACATTTTTCAACTGAGGATATGGATAAAAATCATCTTTAGTTATTGATTTATCAAAAAGTGTTAATATTTCTACATCAATTGAATAAGACTTACCTTCAATATCAAAAGGAGCATTAATAACTTTAGCTATTGCTCTTAAACCATTTTCATATTCTATTTCTTTTTTACTACTATCGCCACTGATAATATAGTAAATAATATCATTTACCTCAACTTCATCTTTATACCAAGTTAAACCATTTACTCTTAAAAATTGTTCATTATGTAGTAAAGCTATTATTGACTTTTGATCATTAGTTTTGATTGAGAAATATTTCATTTAATTTTTATTAAAAATTGGCAAAGATAACATAGTGTCAAATTTACTTAAAAATTAACTATTTAGACTTCTTTATTAATTAAAGAGTCAGCCTACTTAAAAGACAAGCAAAAAAATTAAATAATTTTGATATTGCAACAGAAATATTTGGAAATGATTTAATGCTAATTGATACATCACTTCTGCAAAGTATTGCAAACAGTTTATTGTTGGTTTTTACATCTCAACTATCAAAAAGTGTAGATTTAATTGATGAAATTATCCAAAAAAAACTTTATGATTTAACAAATTCTCCTCCATTTTATATGTATCAATTTAAACGATTTATTACACCTATTGCACTAGGTATGATGTTTTGTATAGAATAATCAATTGGATGTAACTGGTGAATATTTGGTTGAAAAAGAGATTGGTACTTTGCAAACTTTTTACACAATAACCTATAGAGATGATTACGTCTAGGTTATATATTTTTATAGGCTTATCAGAATTTGCAATGTGCAAAATTTGCACATTGCTTTCTTTAATTAATTCACCTTCTGTAAAATATTTCGAATATGTTTAGTAATAACTGAACGATCTTTTTGAAACAACTCAGCCATCTGAGCTTGAGTTAGCCAAACGGTTTCATTTTCAAGATGGGTTTCTATTTTCGGTAGTCCGTCTTCCGTTTGATATATAATGATGTTACTTTCTTGTTTCGTAATTAAAACTTTAGAATATCTGCTAATAAACCATCACCCTGCTCTTCTAAAGCCAATAAATATTTGGTAATATCCTCTAAAGCGCATAAAGGTGTATGACTACATCAAGTATTTTCATCTACTTGTGAGACATCGCATCAAGTACGATGTGACAGGACGCTTATGTAGTTGATGTGTTAAACTGGTGAATCGTTGAACTAATAATGGAGTTCTAAAGGGAAATATTTGTAGGACTGCCTTTTTAATCTTCTTTTTTGTACTTTAGTTTTAAAATAGGAATTGGGTATTTATTTGTTATTGATTACCTTTTAAATACGTTAATATTACCATAAAAATCATTTTAATATTTTACAGAATGTGGTTTGAACAACTAACTGGTTTTAAGGAAGTATCTTCTGAAAATGTACGAAAAAAAATGGCTGTAATAGGTGATGAATTGGTTATACCAGAGTCTGCTAAAAAGTGGATGTATGGTTCATTAGAAATACCAACATTACATGAATTGAGACAACAAAATAGTATTGAAACTTATACCGATGCTCTTAAAGTAGAAGAAATTGTAGCTAATGTACAAGATTTGCATTGTGCTGTTGAAAATACAAATGCATTGTTTCAGGTTGCATCGCAATTTAATTTACTAGAAATGGTACATCCAGGTATAAATCCTGAATTAGGTATTGATAGGTACGAGCATGATTTTACGCAAGGTCCTGCTTGTGCCATAGCATGTGGTGCTGCAACTATTTATAGGAATTATTTTGTAGAGGTAAATGGACAGGTAGGACAAACGGAACAAAACCAGATTGATTGCTTGGATTTAATTGGTGATGCTTTAGATAATAATACATTGCACTTATGGACAATGAAAAATGGGTACGCCTTACTAACTGAGCAAGGGCTTTGACTATTAACAAAAAAATTGCCCAAATGACCTACAATGAAAGAGAATACTTAAAAAGTCTTTTAAAAGTAGGCATTCAGTGGCATACTGAAGTAACTTTAGCCCCAACTAAGCATAAGGTTTCACAAATATTTTGTTCTGCTTTACCTGTAGGTTATAGCAGTATTGATTTTTACTATTGGGAAGCTTTTTCATGAGTTGTATTAGAAGCTTTGTACGAAGCAACGCTATATGCAGGCTTGGATAATATGAAAAAAAACAATTGTAATGTGGTGTATTTAACTTTAGTTGGTGGTGGCGCCTTTGGCAATCAAGAATACTGGATATTAGAATCGATGATAAAAGCTCTTACTAAATTTAAAAAGGTTCCGTTAGATGTTAAAGTTGTTAGTTATGGTAAAACAAATGATTGTTTAACAGATTGTTTGGATCGTTTTAAGTTGAATCGTTGAAACGCCCCTAACCCCCGAAGGGGGAATTAGTAACGAAGCTGAATAGCTGTTTGGTTGTAGGTTCTATGTTTTAAGGTGATGTGTTTAACTGATGAACTGTTGAATTGAGTGACGATGCAGCATAGTGAAGTCGTTTTGGTTTTATTAAAAAAACTCACTCAACTTTGTAAGGATACAAAGTAGCAAACACAAACAGATCTTAATTTGTCTATTCATTCAAAATGTACTACTGCGCAGTGTTCATGAGAACAAAAACAAAATAGAAACGCTCGAGTAAAAATCCTTTTTCTTAATCTTGCCGCGGCCTGAAGTCGGTTAAATTACGTTTTACAAACTACCGAATCGAATCGTAGCAGAGCTACCCGATTCGTTTACGCTTGTTGCAACGATTTAACATTCGATTACATGCCAATGGCGCAATTGTATTACTTGTAAATAATTGGATTTAGTGTTGAATTGGACTTCGACGCAGCTCAGCCACGTAGTCACGAGTAACGAAGTGAAATGGCTGTTTGTTGTAGGTTTTATGTTTTATGTTGAACTTATGATGAAGTTATAGAGAGAAATAACTATAAGGTTAAATAGTAACGAAGTAATAACTTTCACGTACAAAACTTGCAAAGATGAAGGCCTTCATGTTTTAGTACGCTTGAATTAATACTTCTGAAGGAATATGAAGTTTTTGAGTTAACAAACGTATCATTTCTAAAGATAGCTTTCTCTTTCTATTTAAAATTTCACTTGCTCTACTTTTTAAGCCTATCATTTCAGCTAAATCATTTTGTGTGTACCCCATTTGTTCCATTCTAAATTTAATAGCTTCAATAGGATCTGGTAAATCAATAGGAAAGTGTTCTTTTTCATATTTCTCAATTAACATACCCAAAATCTCTAATTCATCACTTTCTTCAGTTCCTGGCAAAGCATCAAAAATTGCCTCTAGTCTTTCTAAAGCTGCTTGATAATCTTGTTCTGTTTTTATAGGTCTCAATTTCATAATTTAAATGGTATGCGCATTAATTTTATCATATTCTGCGTGGGTTCCTATAAAGCGAATCCACATCATTTGATGCAGAAAATTTATTTTAACAATCAATCGATAATGATTACCTTTTATATTAAAACATATTCTATTATCTTCTAATATACTTGCACTAGGATATTCTGCCTTTAACTCGTTAACATTTTTCCAGGTTGCTTTTTCTGCCTCTTGATACCATGCTTTTAGTTGTTGCTCACTATCTGCATGTTTTATCCAAAAAACACGTAATGTTTTTATTGCTATTACTCTCAATTGAAATAGTTTATACAAAGTTACAAATAATTTCCCGAATTGGGAACTTTTTATGTGTTTAATTAATTTATTGAAAAGCAACCTGCCTTCGAGAACCTCAGGCAATGTATCGAAGTGAAATGGTGGTTTGGTTGTAGGTTCTGTGTTTATTTGTTGAACTGGTGAAAAGCCCCCTAGCCCCCGAAGGGGAATTAGTGACGAAGTGAAATGGTTATTTGGTTCTATGTTGATGTGTTGAACTGATGTTAAAGTTATAAAGAGCTCTAGGTATAAGGTTAGATGCTATCTTTCGGGATAAAACGATTGTGGTAACGGCTAACACTCCAAGCCGTTTCCCACTTCTTTCACTACTTTTTCCAAACGTTTTTTCATTTGTTTTAACTGTTTGATTTTCGTGTCGATTTCCTTAATCTTTTCCGAAAACAATTTGTGGAGCTCTTTCTCTTTGAGTGTTCCTCCAAACCAACTTTCCAGCATTTTCTTTATTTCTGCCAACGTAAAACCAACTTCCTTGGCTTCTGCAATAATTTGAATTCGCTCAATTACACTTTCATCATAATTTTTGTAGTTGTTGGTCTTCACATTCTCATCCGCAGTTCCTTGGATCAATCCCAAATTTTCGTAGTAACGCAAAGTATGTATCGTTACTCCTGTTTTCTTTGATAATTCGTTTATTAACATTCTGTTTCTGTATTGTTGAAAAAAATATTTTAAGTATAGACCATACTCTACACTTGTTAGTTACAAAAGTATCGGTTAATTTTACACCAACAAAATAAAATCATTAAAAAAATAAATGGTTAGAATTAAAAAAATACTGAAACGAATGACAATAATAATAGTAAGCATTTTGGTTCTTATTGGGATTGCGGCCTTCTTTGTTCTGCAACAACCACAATTTGGAAAAGCACCTAGTGGGGAACGTTTGGAGCGAATAAAACAATCGCCCAATTACAAAGACGGAAAATTTCAAAACCGATTTCATACTCCAATGCTTCCCGAAGGCTACACAATGGCAGGCGAAGTTTACCGAACATTTTTTAAGAAAAATCCACGTAAATTTCCCACTGACAGTATTCCGTCTGTAAAAACAGATTTGCTCAATCTTTCGAAAAATGAAAATGTATTGATTTGGTTTGGGCATTCGTCTTATTTTATGCAAATTGACGGAAAGCGTTTTTTGATTGACCCTGATTTAAGTGGTTCGGCTTCGCCTTTGCCATTCGGTGCATCGGCATTTAAAGGAACAGATATATACACGGCTGACGACATTCCCGAAATTGATTATTTACTCATTTCTCATGATCATTTTGACCATGTAGATTATAAAACTTTAATGGCTTTGAAGCCGAAAATCAAAAATATTATTTGCGGTTTGGGAGTAGGCGAACACTTTGAATATTGGGGTTTTGACGTCCAAAAAATCATTGAAAAAGATTGGGACGAAACCGTAAATATTGACGAAAATTATTTTATTCATACGGCAACTGCTAAACACGGTTCGGGCAGATTTAAAACAACTGATAATACCTTATGGATGTCATTTATTATTGAAGCCCCAACATTCAAGGTTTACATAGGTGGCGATAGCGGTTATGGTATTCATTTTGCGGAAATTGGTAAGAAATTTGGCTCTTTTGATTTAGCAATTTTAGACAACGGACAATACGGACAAGAAGAATTTGCTACTATTCATATGTCGCCAAAATTTGCTTTACAAGCTACAAAAGACCTTAACGCAAAAAGATTATTTCCTGTTCACTCTTCCAAATTTGTATTATCTCGACACCCATGGGATGAGCCTTTGGTAAGAATTACGAAATTGAGTAAAGAAACACAAACACCTTTGGTAACACCAATGATTGGAGAGACTGTTTACCTAAACGATAGCTCTCAAACATTTACAGAATGGTGGAAAGGAATAAATTAAAAATTAGTAACAAACAATAAATTGAATAAATGGAAAATAAAACAATCCTAATAACTGGAAGTACAGACGGTATAGGAAAGATAACCGCAACCGAATTGGCAAAGCAAGGAAACACCGTAATTGTTCACGGACGAAACAAAGCGAAAGCCGAAAAAGTTTGCGAAGAAATTAAAGCAACAACAGGCAACAACAAGGTAGATTACATCATTGCTGATTTACTTTCGTTGGCTGACATCAAACGAATGAGCGAGGAATTTAAAACCAAATATGACCACTTGGACGTTTTGATAAACAATGCAGGTGCTTTTTTTGGGAAAGTTAAGGAAACCACAAATGAAGGCTTTGAAAAAACAATTACACTCAATTTGTTTGCTCCGTTTTTACTGACACAGTTACTTTTACCGACATTGGAAAAAAGTCGTTCGGCAAGAATAATTAACCTATATTCTGCCATGCACAAAAACGGTGGAAAACCCGATTTCAACAACTTTCAATCTGAAAAAGTGTATGCAACAAACAAGGCTTACGGACTTTCAAAATTGTATTTGATTTGGACAACGTAACATTTAGCCAAGCTTTTAAAAGAAAAAGGAATTAACAATGTTACCGTAAACGCTTGCCACCCTGGAGCTGTGGCAACTAATTTTGGACAAGCTACAGACAAAGGCTTTGTAAAAAATATGATTTTTAAATTGGCCTTGTATGTAATGCCTAAACCCGAATTTGGCGCAAGAACAAGTATCTATTTGGCTACAGCACCCGAAATGGAAAACGTATCAGGCAAGTTCTTTGGCAACAAGAAAAATGAAGAAACACCAAGCCAAAAATATTATTCAGTTGAAAACGAGCAAATTGTTTGGGACTATTGTATGGAAACCGTGAAGCCGTACCTAAACTAACAGACCGAATTGATATAAAGGGTTTTACTTTGTACAGTTCGCTACGTTCGGGTGGCGAAACCTAACGAAGTGGTTCGACGAAGTCAAATGTAGGATTAGTGCTAATTGAACTTCTGGCCTATTTATCCGCCAAAAGCTGTTTGTTTTTATTTTTTTATTAAATTTATCAAAAGGTTTACAGCTTTGGCTCAGTTTCTGCCTAAATTGAACTTTCGCTCAATTCAACCCCGCACTTCGCCAAGTGCCGGAACGTTAACGGTAATTTTCCCAAGACATACCTAAACAAAAAATAAAATGAAACAAATAATGACCTTTCTCGTCATCACTTTTATAAGTTATGGAACATGCGCACAATCTGTAATTGTAAATGCTGATGGAACTCATTCAACTGTAATTGACAACGGAACAACCAAGACAATTGTAAATGCTGATGGAACTCATTCAACTGTAATTGACAATGGAACAACCAAGACAATTGTAAATGCTGATGGAACTCATTCAACTGTAATTGACAACGGAACAACCAAGACAATTGTAAATGCTGATGGAGCTCATTCAACTGTAATTGACAACGGAACAACCAAAACAATTGTAAATGCTGATGGAACTCATTCAACTGTAATTGACAACGGAACAACAATGACAATCGTAAATCCAAATGGATCTCATTCAACTGTTAAAAAGAAAAAGAGAAAAAACCATCGCTAACAAGGGGTTGACTTTACACAGTTCGCTTCTATTGGATAGTAAAACCTAACGAAGTGGTTCAACGAAGTCAAATACGGATGAAGTACTTCATATGAAACTTTTCGCAAATTTGAATATTTGTGCTTCGTATCTAAGGTAGTGTTAAAAATCTGCTCACTAGGAAAGTCCCGAACCGTTATGTGCCATCTTATAAAACTGTGTTCCATAATAAAATTTCGACAACATGAAAAATGAATATTCAATAGAATTAATACAAATGGAAGAACATGATTTACATGTAAGAGAAAAATTATTAAAAGAAAATAAACTCACTTCTGGCTATGATTTGGAAATGGAAAATGTGCATCAATCAAATGCCAAACGATTAAGAGAAATTATTGATAAAATAGGATTCCCCACAATTTCTAAAGTTGGCAGAAAAGCAAGTGATGCAGCTTGGTTAATTATACAGCATGCCATTTCTGAACCAAATTTCATGGAAATCTCATACAAATTAATGCTAGAAAATCAGACCGATATAAATCTGAAAAACATTGCTTTTTTACATGATAGAATTCAATTCTTTAAAGGAAAACCACAAAAATTTGGTACACAATTAAATTCAGATGGAACAATTTATCCAGTAGAAAGTAAAGAAAACCTAAATAATGAAAGAGAAAAATACAATTTATCTAAATTATCTGATCTAGAAATTGAAAAAATTCCGAACATTGACAAAATAGAACAACTTGAAAATGAAAACCATGAGTATATTTTATGGCGACAAAAAGTTGGATGGAAATAAACACTTCCATTAACATTGTATTTACTTAATACTGTTCGCTACGCTCGGGTGGTAAAACCTAATGAAGTGGTTCAACGAAGTCTAATGCGGATGAAGTGCTTCATATGAAACTTTTCGCAAATTTGAATATTTGTACTTCGTATCTAAGGTAGTGTTAAAAATCTGCTCACTAGGAAAGTCCCGAACCGTTATAGAACCACCCTCACAAAATCAAAGCCTAGAATTTTTAACGCTATGAAAACAACATAAGTTGTCAAAAATTTGCATATTGTTGTCGTGTATACTATATTTGAAACAACAATTAAAAGTCATTAAATAATGAGACGATTAGAATTTGTATCTCTTCAAGTTAGAGATTTAGACAAATCAAAAGAATTTTATTCTACAAAATTGGGTTTCGAAACCCTAGAAATGAATAACACTGAAGCTGTTGTTTTTAAATATAATAAAGGCGAAGCAAGTTTTGCGATAAGAAAACCGATTGGAAACATCGAAAACAAAGAACTGGGAAATGGGGTTTCGCTTTGGTTTGCCATTGACGGAAGCATCGAAAGCTTAAGAGAAGATTTTGTACAAAAAAATCTGACAATTTTAGGAGCGATTAACCAAACTCCATTTGGAAAAACATTATTGGTAAAAGATCCCGATGGTTATGTAATTACTTTCATGGAACCAAATTATTAAAGCTATGAAAACGAGAACAACCAAATACTGGGTTATTGTAGCATCTAAAGACCACGTAAAAACGGGCATTGCAGAAGGAATTGCGCAAGCCTGTCACGGAAAAGCATCCCCATTAAAAAGAATGCAGAGAGGTGATGGTGTAATTTATTATTCGGGGAAACAAAGCTTTGGAAAAGCTGAAAAATGCCAAGAATTTACGGCTATCGGTACAGTAAAAGATGATGAAGTATATCCGTTTCAAATGACAGAAGATTTTTGTCCGTTTAGAAGAAATATTGATTTTTTGAAAAGTTGTGATGTTTCAATAATTCCATTAATCAACGAGTTGGATTTTATCCAAAACAAAGAAAGTTGGGGTTATCCTTTTCGTTTTGGTTTCTTTGAAATTAACAAACACGATTTTGACCTAATTTCATCACAAATGTTAGAGCAAGAATATGTCAGATAAAATTGAATTTATTTTTAAAACACCTGAAAAAAGTCCAGGGTTTTTATTAGCTCAGCTTACTTTACTATGGCAACGTAAGCAAAAAAAAGTGTTAGACCCATTAGATTTGACGCAAACACAGTTTATTTTGCTGGCTTCTATTGCATGGTTAACTAATAAAAGTGACAATGTAACACAGGTGGAAATTGCCAATCTGAATAACTTCGACCGAATGATGGTATCCAAAGTTTTGCGAACAATGCAAGAAAAAAAATTAATTACCCGAAAGGAACACGGAACTGATACCAGAGCAAAAATTGTAAAACTTACCACAAACGGAGAAAAGGTTTTACAAATCGCTCTTACAAAAGTTGAAAATGCGGATATTGAATTTTTTGAAAGCATCGACAAACAACTTCCAGACTTTAATTTGAGTATGAAAAAACTAATTGAAACAAATAAAGAAATATAAAAAACACTTCCGTTAACATTGTATTTACTTAGTACTGTTTGCTTTTGCTCGGGTTCTAAAACCTAATGAAGTGGTTCGACGAAATCTAATGCGGGTTAATCTATAATAGTAAAATTTACACTTTGCTACTTTTATCTTTATTTATTCTTTCCTATTGATATTAATAACCTATCTGTTTTGTATAATTTTTTTGTTTAACTCACTTTAATGAAATCAAGTATATAGAAGTAGTTTTACGAAACTTTTGTATTTTTAAATTTTACTAGTTAACTATGTTACCTTTAAACGTAAAGCGAAATACCTTGAACAAAAAACATACATTTATGAAAACACTTGTTTTCTTAATTTTTACTTTCATTTTTTTTAATGTTCATTGTTATGGACAGAAAGAATCAAATCAAAAAGTTGAAAAAATTTACCTTGACAAAAATGATAAAACAAAAAACTGTTACACGATCATTTATCCCTCAAAACTTCCTTGGAAAGGGTATGTTTTTTTAATTCCAGGGTTTGGGGAAACAGCAGAAAATGTTTTACAACAAACCAACTTGCCAAACGAATTAGCCCAAAATGGTTTTTTGACTGTTATTCCTACTTTTCAAGATGGTGTTTTGTCTTTTGGAGTTGATAATTTGAGTCAAGAAACCTTTTATAAAATTCTTAAAGATGTAACTTCTAAGCACAAGCTCATTGACCAAAATTTTTATGTTGGTGGATTTTCTATTGGTGGAAGTGCTGCCATAAAATATGCTGAAAATCCATTAGTTAAACCAACAGCTGTTTTTGCGATAGACCCGCCGCTTGATTTTGAAAGATTTTATAATTCTGCAAAAAGAGACATTAGACTTTCAAAAAACGGAGAGGCAAATCAAGAAAACATTTACATGATAGAAAGACTTGAGAAAGAAACAGGTGGAAATCCAACAACGAATCTTACGGAATATTATAAACTTTCACCATACTCATTTTCAGACGCCTCTCAAACAGCAATTAAAAAACTGGAAAATATGCCCATAAGAATTTACACCGAGCCTGATATAAATTGGTGGTTGAAAGAACGTGGAGCAGACTTTACAAATATGAATGCTACGGAATGTTCGGCAATGATTAATGAACTTAACAAGTTAGGAAATGAAAATGCACTATTAATTACAACAGAAAATAAAGGTTTTAGAAAATATGAAAATAAACGACATCCGCATTCTTGGAGTATTGTAGATAATGAAGAACTAATAAATTGGTTATTAGAACAAAAATAACGCCTACAGGTAACACTCTCTATTTACTTCATACAGTTCTAGTTACTATGGTGGTAAAACCTAACGAAGTGGTTTGACGAAGTCAAATAATAAGATTACACTTCTACACTCCTCAGTGCCGGAATGTAAAGTAGAAATATTTATCCGCCACTGCTTTGATTTTATTATTTTTTATTTGTTTCGAGGGCTTATGTTTCATATTGTTTTTTTCTTTAGCTTTAACAATCTGAAAAGCATCGGCTTCGCTTGGTCTGAACTTGAAAATTAGTTCAAATTAAGCCCGCAATTGGCTTCTCCAAATTTTCAATTTGACTTTCGGCGATTTTGCGAATTGGCTACGCCGAATTTTCGATTTGGCTTCCGCCGAACCTAAAGGTATGCCTTTGGCGATTTTACGAATTAGCTAATACTTTTTCCATTAGCTGTAATTCTAAAAAAAACCGTAAAATATGAAACTTAAAATCTTTCTATCAATTATAATTAGTTTGACCACATATTATCTTTCTGCACAAAATTAAAATACCGAATTTGTTGTATGTAATAAAGTTAAATATTCTATAGATGATTATCAGTTAAAACAAAAATACGGTGAACTACCGCAACCTACCATTAATTCAAAATTTATTGGTGGAATTGACGAATTAAAAAAATACTTTGTAGAAAATGACACCTTTGAGCCTCATAAAATAATCTTTGAGGAGTATTTTGATATTGCTAGAAAAAATGTTTACCACCCTTGACATAAGGTTGTCATAAGCAGATTTTAAGTTTGCAACGAAATCAAAATAATAACGATAATGAAACACTTTCAGCATTTAATTTTTCTTGCAGTAACGCTATGCTCATTCATGGCTCAATCACAAAAACAAACAAATACATCAAAAACAATGAACAATCAAACCATTCAGAGATTTTACGTAATCGGAATTTCGACAAGAACAACAAATGAAAATGGACAATCTGCAAAGGACATCGAAACTTTGTGGGGCAAATTTTGGGGTGAAGAAATTCAAAAACAAATTCCGAATAAAGTGAGTGATGAAATTTATGCTGTTTATACTGATTATGAAACAGATTTCACAGGAGCTTATACCACCATTGTAGGATTGCCAGTAAGTTCACTAGAAAATATTCCCAAAGGATTTGTTGGCATAACAATTGAAACTGCGGAATACCAAAAGTTTGTTTCCAAAGGAAAAATGCCAGAAGCAGTTTTCAATACTTGGTTAGAAATTTGGGGAAATAAAGAGTTGAATACAAAACGAGCCTACCAAGCAGACTTTACGATTCACGAAAAAAAATACTACGATGGCGACAATGCCGAAGTTGAAACATTTATTTCTGTAAAACAGTAAGACTGAAAAGGCACATACGGCTAACAAGGTATTTACTTCGTACAGTTCGCTGCGCTCGGGTGGCCAAAAGCGGGTTAAATGCAAAATTCAACATCAGCAATTCTATCACCGCATAAGCCATTTTTATTTCCTTTTTTGTAATTTAGTTCCAAGAAAAAGCATTGGCTTTGTTTGGTAATTATTGAACATTCGTTCAAATTAAGCTTGCAGTTGGCTTTAGCGATTCTGCGAATTTGCTACGCCGAATCTTCGATTTGGCTTCCGCCGAATATTCGATTTGGCTTCCGCCGAATATTCGATTTGGCTTCCGCCGAATATTCGATTTGGCTTCCGCCGAATATTCGATTTGGCTTCCGCCGAACCTAAAGGTTTCGCCAATATTTTTTCCGCTAACTGAAATTCTAAAAACAAATTTATAGATAACAGAAATGAAAAACACAACAAAAATAATAGTATCAATATTATTATCAATTATTGTATTCAGTTGTAGTTCTCAAAAAAGTAAAATTTTAGCTCCTAAAATTGTTTATAAATCAGATGATTTAATCATAACAAAAATTTCTGATAATACATATGAGCACACATCTTTTTTACAAACTCAAAGTTTTGGCAAAGTTCCTTGTAATGGTTTAATTGTACATAATACTAAAGAAACTATTGTTTTTGACACAACTACTGATGAAAAAAGTTCAGAAGAATTAATCAAATGGATTAATCAAAATCTTCATTCAAAAATTAATGCAATAGTCCCAACTCATTTTCATGAAGATTGTTTAGGTGGCTTAAAAGCATTTCATAATCATAATATTCCATCTTATTCATATTTTAAAACGATAGAATTTGCAAAAGAAAATGATTATGATATCCCTGAAAACAGCTTCAAGGATTCTATAATTTTAAAAGTAGGTAACAAAACAAGTATCGTAAAATTCTTCGGGGAAGGACATACCAAAGATAATGTCATAGCCTATTTTCCAAGTGAAGAAATAATGTTTGGAGGGTGTTTAATAAAAGAAATGAATGCATCTAAAGGGTATTTAGGAGATGCAAATGTTGAAACTTGGTCAAGTACAGTTGAAAAAGTAAAAAAAGAATATCCAAATGTAAAAATGATTATTCCTGGACATGGCGAATTTGGAGATAAGAAACTACTTGATTACACAATCAATTTATTTAAAGTAAAATAAGAACTTCTGTTAACATCATATTTACTTTGTACAGTTCGCTGCGCTCGGGTGGCCAAAAGCGGGTTAAGTGATAAATTGAGAGTTTTTGCTTCCTTATCAACCAAAAGCTGTCCATATTTGTATTTTTTGTAAGTTTACAAATAATGGAACAGCTTTGGTTTCGTTCGGGTCTGAATTGAACAGTCGATCAATTTAATGCTAGACAGTCACTAAGCTGCGGCAGGTTATACGTAATTTTATTAAACTTTATGTCCAAATTAAAGCAGATTAGAGAACAACAAAATCTAACGCAAGAAGAATTATCCGAAAAATCGGGAATTTCTGTAAGAACAATACAAAGAATTGAATCGGGAATCGAACCAAAAGGTCATACTTTAAAAGCACTATCTAAATCTTTGGACATTTTGGAAAATGAATTAACTAAAAAATTAGTAGAAGATTCAATTGAAGAATCTCTTGAAAAACCAATCGAATTTATAGAACCCGAAAGTGGAGTTGACTATCAAAAAATCAAACTCATTAACCTCTCTTCTATCCTATTTATTTTAATTCCGCCCCTTAATATATTGGCTCCTCTTATTTTGTCTTACGTCCTAAAACAGAAAAATAATTTGTCTAAACAAATAATTTCGCTACAAATTCTTTGGACAATTTTAGCTCCGATATTTTTCATGTTGGGAATTTTTTTGAAGCTTGGACATTCATTTACAATTGTAATTTTAATCATTATTGTGTTATCTAACGTTTTCTTGATATTACGAAATCTTGCAGAAATTGACAAAAGTAAAAAACTACGTTATAAATTGAATTTCAACATGATATAATATTTGACGGCGAATTGTCGGGTTTTTGTCGGGGTGAATTTTTGCTATACTTTGTTTTAAATTTAACCTTTGTTGAAAATTAAATCAATGTCTAGAAAAATCATTTTCGGAATTCTATTTCTTATTATTTGTTCAGGTAAAATCTTTGCTCAAACTGAAAACTCTACCACTCTTTATAAAACAATTTTATCAAAAGACAGTCTGCTTTTTGAGGTTGGTTTTAATCAATGCAACATCGCTCAATTCGAAAGTCTGTTGAGTGAAAATCTAAAATTTTATCATGACAAAGATGGAATTTCAGACAAAGCAAAATTTATTTCTGATTTAAAAAAAGGAATTTGCAACAACCTTGAAAATCGCCAAGTAAAACGATTTTTGATAAAGGATAAAACCGCAATTTTTCCACTTTACAAAAATGGAGAACTTTACGGAGTTGTTCAAAATGGAGAACATTCTTTCTCTGAAAAAAGAGAAAATCAAGGCGGAATTGCAAAATTTACTAATCTTTGGGAACTGGAAAACGGAGAATGGAAATTGAAAGAATCTTTTAGTTTTGATCATCAACCTATTTTAGAAGAACAGAAAACTACAAATATTTTCGATAATAATTCTGACATTGAAAATTGGTTATCAGAAAATAAAATCAAAACTCTTGGACTTGGAATTATTGAAAATGGAAAACTAAAACAAGTAAAAGTTTTTGGAGAAATTTCGGAAGGAAATTCCGCACCATATAATACAATTTTCAATGTAGCATCTCTTACAAAGCCAATTACAGCAATGGTTGCCTTGAAATTGGTAAGTGAAGGAAAGTGGAATCTGGATGAACCTATTTACAACTATTTTACCGATGCAGATATTGCAAAAGATCCGAGAAATAAAAAACTAACCACAAGACTTATTTTGAGTCATCAAACTGGATTTCCGAATTGGAGAAGTGAAACCGAAAACAAAAAATTGCAATTTCTTTATGAACCTGGAACAAAATATGGATATTCTGGAGAAGGCTTTGAATATTTAAGAAAAGCTCTTGAAAAGAAATTCAAAAAACCTTTAGAAAAACTTGCGGAAGAATTGGTTTTTCAACCTTTAAAAATGAAAGATTCCGATCTTATCTGGACAAAAAACACTGATGAATCACGATTTGCAATTGGTTATGATGAAAACGGAAATCCTTACAAAACCATCAAAAACAAAACCTCAAATGCAGCCGATGATTTACTTACCACAATTGAAGATTACGGAAATTTTCTCGTTAATATTTTGAATGGAGGAAACCTTTCAGAAAATGTTTATCAGGAAATGTTGAAAAAACAAGTAAAAACAAAAGATAACAAATATTTTGGACTGGGCTTTGAAATGTATGATTTAGGAAATGGAGAAATGGCAGTTTCACATGGAGGATCTGACTTGGGAACACAATGTATTACATTTCTATTTCCAAAAACAAAAAACGGAATTTTAATTTTTACGAATTCAACTGTTGGTTATAAAATTTTTAATCCTCTTTTAATTCATTATTTAGGTGAAAAAGGAAAAAAATTAATTGATATTGAAAGTAAATAAAAACTACGTGTAACATAATATTTACGTTGTACTGTTCGCTTCCAAGAGATGGAGCAATGGCGGGTTATATGATTTATTGAAAGTTTCTTTTTTTTATTCCGAAAAAAGCCAATTATGTATAAGTTTTATTTTTTTGATTAAGGAATTCGTGAATGTTTGCATTTCCATTGGCTTTTTTTCTTAAATTTATTCAATGAATTGGCTTTTGCTTACTGTGTCGCCAAATTGAACCTTTTGCATCAATTTCACTACCGATTATTAGAATTCTTTTCTATAATAAATTTATATTTTCAAAATCAATTTTCACATCGATTAATATAACATACAACACTATTAACCAGTCAATTAACCAAAAGCTTTTAAATTCTCAATGATTATGTTCCTCTACAGACTGACCGATAAACAAAGCTGATAATATCGTAAAAATATATGCTTGCAGAAATGCAGCTAATATTTTTATAATATAAATAAATAGTGTTAATATTAGCGAAACGCCTATACTTCCTCCTATCGTAAGCTCTTCGTTTAATAGAAATATGATAGCTATAAGTCCCATAATAACAGTATGACCTGCCATATTATTCGCATACAACCTAATCATCAAAGAAATACCTTTTGTGAAAATTCCTAAAACTTCAATTGGCATCAATATTAGTCGTACGGAATAAGGAACACCAGGCATCCAAAATATGTGTTTCCAATAAGATTTTGTTCCTTTGATATTTACAAGAATTAATGTAAAAAGAGCCAAACAAAAAGTAACAGAAATATTACCTGTAATATTAAAGCCAAAAGGAGTTAGTCCAATAATATTCAATATCCAAATCAGAAAAAAAACAGATAATAAAAAGGGCATATACTGCTTATATTTTTCTCCTATATTCGGTTTTGCTATTTCATCTCTTACATATAATATCAATGGCTCTAACAAGCGACCGATTCCATTAGGAACCCTATTATAATCCTTTTTGTAGCTATTAGCTAATCTAACAAATAAAACAAACATTAACATTGCAATAAAAATTAAACCTACAACACTTTTTGTAATAGAAAAGTCTAATGGCTTAATGAATTTCTCGCCAAAAAGTAATTTATTTCCGGACTTATCTGATTTATAAATTTTATTATGGTCTAATACATAATAATGATCTCCATAACTTGCTATTTTATCTCCATTTATAAACTCTGAAGAAGAAAATATTTTTAATCCATCATCCAAAATAATTACAGGCAAAGGAAATCCATAAATTCGCTCTTCTTTTTCATCTTTAAATAAAGTAAAATAATAATCGTCTAAAAGATGATGTTCTATTGTTTCATTTATTTTTATCTTTTTACTCGTACTTTTTTCATTGTGTCCAAAAATATTAAATGAGAAAAAAAGAAGAAATACAACTATTAAGTATTGAAAGTATTTCATTTTATATATTAGGTTAGTATGTTTAAGTTTCATTAGATATGATAAAGGCTAACTTTTGGTTAGCCTTATAACTTGCGAATAATTAAAAGAAATTATTTATTCAGTATCCAAGCAAATATTAATGGAGCAACAATTGTTGCGTCTGATTCTATAAAGTAGCTTGGAGTGTCTACATCTAGTTTTCCCCAAGTGATTTTTTCATTTGGAATACAACCAGAATAAGAACCGTATGACGTAGTTGAATCGGTAATTTGGCAGAAATAACGCCACTTAAGAATATTGTCCTTTTCTAAGTCCTGCTCTAGCATTGGTGCTACGCACATTGAGAAGTCTCCCGCAATTCCACCACCAATCTGGAAAAATCCAATGCCGTGGCCTATAGCATTTTCTTCATAAAAATTGGCCAACCAAACCATATACTCAATACCGCTTTTTACTGTTGATGCTTTAAGTTCTTCTTTAATAACATAAGATGCAAAAATATTTCCCATTGTTGAATCTTCCCAACCAGGAACAACAATTGGTAAATTTCGTTCAGCGGCTGCAAGCATCCAGGAATTTTTGGGATCTATTTCGTAATCATCTTTTAAAACACCACTTAATAACAATTGATACATGTATTGGTGCGGAAAGTAACGCTCTTCTTTAGCCTCCGCATCTTTCCAAATTTTTTCGATATGGTGCTGGATTTTACGGAAAGCTTCTTCTTCAGGAATACATGTGTCTGTTACACGGTTGTATTTATTATGAAGTAGCTCCAATTCATCTTGTGGATTTAAATCTCGATAATTAGGTATTCTTTTGTAATGAGAATGGGCTACCAAATTCATGATATCTTCTTCCAAATTAGCTCCTGTACAACTTATGATATCAACTTTTCCTCCGCGAATCATTTCCGCTAATGTAATACCCAGTTCAGCTGTACTCATTGCTCCTGCAAGAGAAATAAGCATTTTGCCACCTGCATTTAAATGAGTTTCATAACCTTTTGCTGCATCAACTACACTTGCCGCATTAAAATGTAAAAAATTACTTTCTAAGAATTGTGAAACAGCACCTTTTTTACTTTCCATTTTTTAGAATATTTAAGGATTAAAAATTAACATTATAAATACGGCAAAAATTGCTAAATGCATTAATCCTACCGATGGAGTTGTACGCTTTCCTAAAAATGTCATTACACTTAGAAGCAACGTAATAACAAATAATATTGTTTCTGTAGAGGTTAAACCAAACAATACCGTTTTTCCAGTGATTAGCCCAACAGTTAAGATACAAGGAACTGTAAGCCCAACAGTGGACATAAAGGCACCTTGACATAAATTGACAGCTCTTTGAAATTCATTATTCAAGGCTGCTTTAACTGCTGTCATTGATTCTGGTGTAAATACAATAATAGCGATTACCACACCACCTAAAAATGGCGGTAATTTGGCAGCTTCTAAACCATAATCAATAACAATAGCCATATTGTGCGACAAAAGTATAATAGGTAAAAGCATTAATACCAAGATGAAAAAGCGAATCCAAAGTTCAGATTTGTTATTGACCTTAGTGGATTTAGCATTTATATGTGAATTAGAGTTAGAAAATCTTTCTTTAAAAGGAATTTCCATATCACCTGGTTTAGGCTGTACATATAAGTGTTTATATCCTTTAAGTTGCATTAATAAAAACAGTCCATATAACACCACAATTATAAGTGTGATGGTTATTGCCTGAGCGTTACTAAATCTTCCGCCACCTGCTCCTTCAATAAAGTTTGGTAATATCAGCCCTATTCCTCCTAGTACAATAATCATTGCGAGATATGAAATTGTTCCTTGAGAATTGTATTCTTGTTCTCCAAACTTAAGCCCTCCTAATAAAATACAAAGACCGATTATTAAGTTCATGATAATCATCATAACTGAGAAAATAGAATCTTTTCCAATGGTTGGATTCTCACTAGGACCAAGCATAACAGCAGAAATGAGAATAACTTCAATAAATAGAACAGAAAAGGTAAGAATTAAAGTACCATATGGCTCTCCCAATTTATGAGAAAGTTCATCGGCTTCTTTTAAAACTCCGAAAGAAGCACCTATTACAGTGGAAAGTAAAATAATAAAACTTATACCAGCAGTTACAGGAGACATTGCATTATTGAAAAATGAATTTCCGAATATCATAAATGAGATTACGATTATCCAAACAGTACTCAAACGAACCCCTGTTCTAATTGTTAAAACTTGAGATAATGCATAGCGGATATTATGAGACTTACTTAACATAGAACCTTCTTTTAAATAACGGTTCAAAATTATTAACAATATATAACAATGTATTTATCCTATGTTAAATAATTGATTTTAGATGTGTTAACGATAAAACTATAATTTGATTTTCAAAAAAAATTAATTTTTTAAAATTATAGTTTTGCGAATTCGACTTAGACTAACCTGTGTTATACCGAGATAAGAAGCAATGTACTTTAAAGGCACTCTACGAACAAGATTTGGATAATTATTCAAAAGATCCTTATATCTATCACCAGCTTCTAATAATTCTCTTGATATAATTCTATACTCCATTTTGAGTATCTCCTTTTCAGCAAATTTTCTTCCCCAATTAGCTATATGAATATCATTTTCATACAAATAATTTAAATCCTTAATATCAAGTTCATAAAACACACAATCTTCCAAAAGTTGAATATTTTCATATCCTTTTTTATTCTGAACATAACCATTCATTGAAATAGCAGTTTCACCTTCTTCTCCAAACCAAAAAGTAGTTTCTCCCATTTCAGATTCGGAAAAAGCCCGAACAATTCCACTTTTAATAAAATAAAGTTTCCTTTCCACAGAACCTGCTTTTATAAGAAGATGCCCTTTAGGATAATTCCTTATTGAAACATATTTTTTCAACATATTAGCTGAAGATCTAGGCAAAGTATAAATCTGATCAAGAATATAATCAATTTCCATTTTACATCAGTTTTTAATTCATTTATAATCAAAAAATACACAAGATAAAACAAGGATGAATTTGAATAAAAATAAGATTAACTAAATTACATCAAACATTATCAATTTGATTTATCATATGTTAAAAAAACTATTTATTTCATTCTGAAAACCGTAGTGTGTATGTCTGTTTTTTCTATTGATCTTTCCTCATAAGAACTTCAAGCATACTTTTGTGATATAAACAAGTTTAATTGATAAACTGTAGACAATAGCCTTTATCACCTAAAATGGTACAATCTTTAATTTGTTGTAAAGTTGTACATCTAATTGTTTCTACAATAACTACAATTCATTATTTTTTTAGCTGTTTGCACAACTTTTATTTGTTATGATACAAATGCACTACGAGTTATTCTTTTTTATTTGTTTTAATGAGCTTCAGGTTCATATAATTTTTTCACTAAATTAGCTCATCTAAAAACTAAGGAAGTCAAAAAGTATTGGCTATGTAAGATCAAAATAGAACTTTCAGTCCAAGTAAGTTGCAGTTATCTTTGGCAAAACTAAAGGTTTTGATTGTACTTTTTCCTGTTAACGGTCGTTGTAAAGTAGCGATCGACAAATTAGAAATAAACTAATATGAGTGACACAAAAAAAACAAACGACATTTGGACTTCTAGATGGAATGATAGATATAGCAACGATGAGTTTGCTTACGGTGAAGAACCAAACATTTATTTAAAAGAGAACTTGTGTAAATTGCCTGTTGGAACAATTTTGTTTCCTGCGGAGGGCGAAGGACGAAATACCGTTTTTGCAGCCAAAATTGGCTGGACCGTTACCGCATTTGACATAAGTAATGAAGGGCAGAAAAAAGCTTTTAAACTTGCAGAAAAAAACAATGTACTGATTGACTACCAAGTTGGTGAATTAGAAACATTAAATTTTAAAGCAGAACAATTTGATGCTATTGCTTTGATTTATGCACATTTTCCTGCAAACATTAAATCACAATACCATAAAATACTCGATAAATACTTAAAAGTAAATGGTATTATAATTTTTGAAGCGTTCAGCAAAAAACATATTGACTATGTAACCGCAAATGAAAAAGTTGGCGGACCAAAAGACATTGAAAGCCTATTTTCAATAGAAGAAATTAAAGCTAATTTTTCGAACTATGAAACAATAGAACTGGAAGAAAAAGAAATTCAATTAAGCGAAGGACTTTTTCACAATGGAACAGGTTCTGTTATAAGATTTGTAGGCCGAAAAACAACAAACCGCTAACATTAATTTATTTTGTGCAGGTCGTTACATTCGGGTGCACATCTGTTTGGTCCTAATTTGAACAAAGTGTTTAAATTATGACTGCAATTGCCTACTGTGAAACTTCGAATTGGCTTCAAAAATTCTGTGAATTGGCTACGCCGAATCTTCGATTTCGCTTACAAATTTTACGTTACCTGTAAACTTACATCAAACGATTGTAACAAAATGAAAAATATATTTATAGTTCTTATCTCTGCCACTTTACTAATTTCTTGTAAAACAGTCAAGCAAATTGAACCTCAAAATAATTTACTAACCAAAAACTTAGAATTAGCATACCAAAAAGATGCCATTAAAGGTTTTTCTGTTTCTATAGTAAATGATAAAGGTGTAATTTATGACAAAGGATTTGGATTTACAGATATTAACCAAAATAAAGCCTATACTTCTAATACAATTCAAAATATAGCTTCAATATCTAAAACACTCATAGGAGTTTCTTTGCTAAAAGCTCAAGAATTAGGAAAACTAAATCTTAACGATCCTATTAATAATTATTTACCATTTAAGATTATCAATCCAAATTATCCTGAAATTCCTATCTTAATTAAACATTTGGCTTATCATACATCATCCATTACGGACCTTGATGAAATTTATGCAAAATCTTATATTTTAACCAAAGACAAACATGATAAAAATGAAGGCGTATATGATTATTTTAGTAAACCAGAATCAAAGATTGAACTACGTGAATTCATTCAAAATAGTTTAACCGAAAACGGAAAATGGTATCAACAGAATTCGTTTTTAAATTCGAAGCCTGGAGAAAAACGTGAATATTCTAATATAGCAGCAGCACTTTGTGCATTGGTTATAGAATCTGCAACTGGGCAAGATTATCGAGATTTCACCAAAGACTACATCCTAAAACCATTGAAGATGAATAACTCTGGATGGACATCAGCAGATATTGACCCAACAAAACGCACAAGATTATTTGCATATAAAGAAAAAATGATAGCAGAATATGCCCTTATTACTTATGCAGATGGAGGGTTTATCACATCTAGTAATGATTTAGGAATATTTTTATCTGAATTAATAAAAGGATACGAAGGAAAAGGAAAATTGTTAACTAAAGAAAGTTATGAAAAGCTTTTTGAAAAACACAAATTTGTAGAGGATGGAAAGGCAGCGTATTATGGACTTTTCCTTGAATTTAGAGATGGTTTTCTAAATATTAAAAATGAAATGATTGGTCATAATGGTTCTGATCCCGGAGTTTTCACTGCAATGTACTTTAACCCTATAACTAAAATGGGCAAAATAGTTTTAGTTAACACAGATACTGATTTTACAGATAATGTATGGCCCGAAATAGAGGAAATATGGAAAGTTACATCAGATTACGAAAATGCAATTGCAAAATAACAACCCGCAGATAACATTGCATTTCCTTAGTGCAGTTCACTTTGCTTTAGTGGCAAAATACTTTAAAGAAACTCTATAGAAAATAAAGAAACATTTATTTGCTAACGCTTTTAATATGTAGGTTGTGAGTTATAGGCTATAGGTTTTATGTTGATGTGTTTAACTGATGAATCGTTTAACTGATGATGAAGTTAGAAAGGGAAATAGGTATAAGGTTATATGTTAATGTGTTGAACTGGTGAATCGTTTAACTGATGAATTGAGTGACCTAGTAACAAGTAACGCTGTAACGAAGCTGAATAACTATTTACACATAGTTACATTAAAAACTAGGTGCTAAACTTCATTTTTCTTAACTTTTTAGGGACAAAAAGTTACAAAAGTCCTTTTTTTGGTCTTGCCGCGGCCTGAAATCGGTTAAATTGCGTTTTACAACCTACCGAATCGAATCGTAGCAAAGCTACCCGATTCGTTTATGCTTGTTGCAACGATTTAACATTCGATCTCATGCCAATGGCGCAATTATATTACTTGTAAATAGTTGGATTTAGTGTTGAACTGGGCTTCAACGCAGCTCAGCCACCCAGTCACGAATATCGAAGTGAAATGGCTGTTTGTTGTAGGTTGTGAGTTATAGGTTTTATGTTGATATGTTTAACTGATGAACTGTTGAATTGTTGATTTGTTGAGCTTATGATGAAGTTATAAAGGGAAATGTTATAAGGTTATATGTGTTGTACGAAACTATTTGCAACTATTGCGTCTAACCAAAATTTTAATTAAATTTGAGATAAATTATATAAAACATGAATTTAGAAGCACGCAAAATATCACTCGCTCAAGAATTCTTGAGAATTGATAATGAAAAAATTATCAGTGCTTTAGAAAATTTTTTACATAAAAATAAATCTGACTTTTTTGAAGAAAATCTTGAACCAATGTCAGTAGAACAATTTAATAAAGAAATTGACCAGGCATTGGAAGATGAAAAAAATAATAGAACAATATCATCTAAAGATTTAAAAGCTCAAATTCAAAAATGGGGTTAGAAATTCTGTGGTCAAAATTTGCTGAAGATAAATTACAAGACATTTTCTACTATTATAAATACAAAGTAAGTTTAAAGACTGCAAGAAAAATAATTAATGAAACTGTTGATAAAACGATTGATCTTGATAAAAACCCAAAGATTGGTCAAATTGAAGAACTCTTAGCCGAAAGACCACAAGAATTTAGATATTTGGTAACAGGAAATTATAAAATTATTTACTATATAAATTTTGACACGAGAAGAAAGTTATTGCAAATGTATTTGATTCAAGACAAAATCCTGAAAAAATTATTGATACAGAGTAATATGTTCTTTGTTGATGTGTTTAACTGATGAGTCGACAATTATTATCTATCACAGACTATATCAAGTTTCTTAGCTAATTGTGAGATATCGCATCAAGTGCGATGTAACAGTGTAGGTTTTGTTTATGCTTGTTGCAACGATTTAACATTCGATTTGATGCCAATGATGGTGCTTTTTACTAAATAGTTTGTTTCGGTTTTAAAATCTTGATTTCTATAGTTAAACTGATAAAATGAGTGACATAGTTGTAAAGCTTAAAAACGTTAACCACAATCTTGAAAAAAAAAAGGATTGTAAAAGTTTACAATCCTTTAAAATTATCTTTATTTTTTTGCTACAATCATCATGTGTGGACTAAATGGTAATAATGATTCGTCGTTTTCTGTTATCATTAGTAAATCGTCTAAAACAGCTCTTCGTTTAGGATCTAACATGTTGGAATAATAATCTTTATCTAGCCAAACAAATCCTTCAACGGCAAACATTTTATCGACTTTAAGGTTACATTCTAAAAATTCATCTTTTAAAACAGAAGGTTTATGATAAAATGCTTCAGCTAAAAGCCAAGGAAAATCTTCGGGTGGATTATGAATGCCCAATGTTAACTCGGACTTACACATTTCAATGAAAGTTGGTTTATAGATTAACCCATTTAAAAGTCCTACTAAAGTTGAAGCGGTAGCGTTAATTCCAAAGCCTAAAATGACACCGTTTTGCTTTAAAACTCGTTTTGCTTCGTTTATTGTTTGAATTCTATCATTTCTATTTTGTAAATGATACAAAGGTCCATGTAGAATAATTAAATCAGCAAAATTATTGGGAAAATCTAAATTTCTAGACTCCCCTTTTACAACTTTGAATTTATTTTTCAATTTTTGAGATCTATCCCTTGCCATTTTAAGGTGCTTGTCTACAGGTTCAACAAGGTAAACATTGTGATTTAATTTAGATAACCATTCTGAATATTTTCCTGTACCACCACCAATATCAAGAATAGTAGAAGAATTTTTAAGATATAAACTTATAAGGTATTTTATTCGTTGAAATTCAAAAACACCCATACCTTTTGAAAGTCGATCTTCTTCCGATGCTTTATTATAGAAAAGTTCAATATTTGAACTAATTAAATTATGTTTTTTCATACTAAGTTTAGTGCAAAAGCACTTTTGAAAATTTATTATTTTAGGAATAACATATTTCGACTACAGAGTTGTAATCGTAAAGACCTATATGAGACGAGGTTGTGCTATGTTTACTTAGTATAAGATTTTGTAAAAATAGAAAAAATAATTAAAAAGAAAGCAGGCTGTAATGCATTTACTTTGTGAAGTTTGGTTTACTTGAATCTTGCATTGCCAGGTTAAATACAAAGTAGCACTAATTATCTGCCACTATTTTTATTTATTGTTGGCTTTGCTGAGCTTCTGTTTCATAAAATCTTTTTATCTAAATTAGCTTATCTGAAACCTAACAGAAGTGGTTTGAAGAAGTCAAAAAGTATTGGCTACATGCAATCAAAATTGAGTAGAATAAATTAATGGATATAAATTAATAAAAGTATTGAGTCTTAAACTAGGTTCTATTTAATATCTTTATAAGTTCTAACATTAGTGGGGAAAATAATTTTCTTTTTTAATTTACAATTTCCTTATTAACTTAATGTATTATGAAAAATAGAATTTTACTATTGCTTTTATCACTTTCAATCTGCCAAGTATTTTCTCAAAAAAAACGAGCTAGAGATTATGGAATTGAAATAGGTGTTTTTAAAACAGGTTTAAATAATTCCATTACTGATGTAGCTGGGGTAAAAGTTGGACATACTACTTTGATTTCAGGAAATGAAGTGAGGACAGGTGTTACCGCTATTATTCCACATACAGGAAATATTTACCAGCAAAAAGTACCAGCAGCCATTTATATAGCAAATGGTTATGGAAAATTAGCAGGCTATTCTCAGGTAAAAGAATTAGGAAATATTGAAACGCCAATAATCTTAACAAATACATTAGCTGTTCCTACAGCCTTTAATGCATTAATTACTTATACTATAAACCAAAAAGGAAATGAAAATGTGCAATCAGTTAATGCTATAATTGGAGAAACAAATGATTCTTTTTTAAATGACATTAGATCTAGACCAATTACTGAAAACCATGTTTTAAAAGCTATTGAAAATGCAAAAAGTGGTATAATTGAAGAAGGAAATGTTGGTGCCGGAACTGGTACCACGGCTTTTCAGTATAAAGGTGGTATTGGAACATCTTCTAGAATGATTCCAAATAAATTGGGTGGCTATACTGTTGGTGTTTTAGTTCAAACTAATTTTGGTGGTGTTTTAGAAATTAATGGTGTTCCAATTGCAAAAGAAATGGATAATTTTCCTACATTATTTAAATATGATGTTGATGGTTCTTGCATGATTGTGGTTATGACGGACGCACCTCTATCCTCACGAAACTTAGAAAGGTTAGCCAAGCGTGCAATTATGGGATTAGCTAAAACGGGTGGAATTGCTTCTAACTGAAGTGGTGATTATGTTATAGCAGTTTCTACTTATAAAGATAATTTTATAAAGGGAGATAATGAATCTATGTTTATTGAAACGAAAGAATTAGATAATAATACCATATCTCCGCTTTTTTTAGCAGTAATTGAAGCTACAGAGGAGGCGATTATCAACTCACTTTTTGCTGCAAATACAACAGTAGGGTTTAAAAATAATAAAAGTGAAGCTTTACCTATATCAGAGGTTTTGAAAGTTATGAAAAAACACAATGCACTTAAAAATAAAGAACGATAAATCTAAACCGCAGAATCCTACCAGCATAGATTTACAATTCGTACGTTTTTATACAATTCAATTGCAACAGGTTTTAACCTGTTGTTAAAAAAAGTAGTAGAATAAGACTTTAATACTATTTGGGTAAAGCCTTATTCAGTTGCTTTGTAACATCGGGCTAAAGCCCAACGCAATTGAAAATTATTGTGTTGTATGATAAAAACTCTGTTAGAGTCAATAATATGGTATTTAAAAACTTTTGTATTTTAGTTATTGCTAAATAACAATGTTGCGTATCATATTAGAAGAACCTGAAATGAACAAAAAAATTAAATTGATATACCTAATACTTATAGTAGCATTAAACTTTTCGTGTGTTGAAAAAAAAGCACCCGAAAAAGAAACCAACATACCTGAAAGGGTTGCAACGGTAAAAACCGACACTTTAAAGTTTACTTCTGGTGTACGTGCTATTTTACAAGACAGTAAAGGCAATTATTGGATTGGCAGTCACAATGAAGGTGTAAGTTTTTATAATGGAACAGTATTTGAATACTTTACCGTAACCGAGGGGTTAGCCAACAATCAAATCCGTTCCGTTCAAGAAGACAAGAAGGGTAACATTTGGTTTGGCACTGCAAATGGAATAAGTGTATACAACAACGGCACGTTTACTAATTATCTATCAAAAAATAACAACCCAATATTTGATTGGAATACAACCAATGGAGATTTATGGTTTTATGCTTGGGAAGAAGACGGAATAAATCGTTTTGACGGCACCAACATGAACTATTTAATTTTTCCGAAACCCCACATTAAGAATACTGGTATTGCAGACAATACGTACGGTGTTACGGATATCAGTACAGATAAACACGGTACAATGTGGATTGCCACTTACGCAGCGCTATTTAACTACGATGGTAAAGAGGTAACTATTTTTGATAAAGAAAAATTAAACCTAAAACACAACGAGCGTTTGCATATAAGAAACGTTTTAGCAGATTCAAAAGGACGCATTTGGATAGGAAATAATGGCATTGGCGTTTTGCTTATGGAAGGTAATTCAACAATTAATTTTTCTAAAAAGCATCATTTAATTCATCCAACAAGTAAACGAAATGGAACGAAATCGGAGTCAGGTACATTGGAACATCCTTTTGCTATTGAAGAAGATGCACAAGGCAACATTTGGTTTGGCGATATATACGCAGGCGCTTGGAAATACGACGGTAAAACGCTCACAAACTATTTAATTAGCAACAAACAACCCCATCCAATGATTTGGACTATTTATAAAGATAACAATTTGCTTTTTGGATTGGCAGATGGAAATATATTTAAGTTCAATGGAAAAGCATTTGAAAGGCAATTTTAAAGAAATGAATGTACTACAAAGTAACTTTTGCAGCACACTATTCTTTAAATTGTGTTGTAAGTTGTAGGTTCTGAGTTCTATGTTGATGGGTTGAACTGTTTAATCGTTAAACTGATGAACTGATGTTTAGTAACCTAGTAACGAGTGACAAGCTCCCTAGCCCCCAAAGGTGAATTAGTGACGAGTAACGATGTGACGAAGTGGAATGACTATTTACCCCTACTTATATTAAAAAACCTTATACTATACTTCATTTCTTACCATTTTTAACTAAGATAATTTTGACAAAATACCAAATCTTGGTATATTTGATTAGGTAAATAAAATTAAAAAAAATATGGCTAAAAACACTTCGATTTTATTGGGCGATTATTTCGACAATTTTATCAATTCGCAAATAAAGGATGGTAAATATTCTTCTGCAAGCGAAGTTATAAGAGCTGCTTTGAGATTATTTGAACACGAAGAAACAAAAAAAGCTGAATTAATAAAAGAACTTAAAAAAGGGGAAAAATCAGGTTTTTCAACAAATTTTAATCGTGAATCATTTAAAAAAAATTTACATGAAAAATATTCTGCTGAATAATGAATTACAAAATAAGTAAACAAGCAGAAGTTGATTTAGAGAAAATTTGGCTTTATACTTTTGAAGAATGGTCTCTTACACAAGCAGACTATTACTATGACTTAATAATGAATGAAATTGAATATATTTCACATAATCCGAAGTCTGGAAAAGATTATACTACTATAAGAAAGGGCTATTATAGATCTAGAGTGAAATCTCATTTTATTTTTTACAGGATTAATCAAAAAGATAAAATAGTAGAAGTTGTCAGAATTCTTCATCAGCAAATGGATATTGAATCTCATATTAATGAGTGACAAGCCTCCTAGCCGTCAAAGGGGAATTAATTAGTGACGAGTGACGATGTAACTAAGTGAAATGGTTGTTTGGTTGTGAGTTACACTGATGAACTGATGAGTCGACATTTATTATCTATCACACACTACGTCAAGTCTCTTAGCTACTTGTGAAACATCGCATCAGGTGTGATGTGACAGGAAGCTTATATCCTTAAAAAGCCACTATTTTACAATTCTTTAAGATCACTTATGAATGCCTCTACTGCATTTTCTTCTGTTGCCCAAGATGTAATCAGTCTTATTGCTGCGTGGGTATCATCCACTTTTTTCCATACATAAAATAGGTACTTATGGCTTAGTTTTTCAATTACTTCATTGGGTAATATTGGAAATATTTGGTTGGTTGTTGATTTGGTTAGAAATGCATGTCCGTTTTCTTGTATTGCATTAGCCATTTTCATAGCCATTGCATTTGCATGCTTTGCTAGTGAGAAATACAAATCGTTTTTAAACAATTCTAGGAATTGTATTGCAAGTATTCTGCCTTTTGCCAACATTGCTCCTTTTTGTTTGAGTGCAAACTCAAATTCTAATGCCAATTCAGGCTGGTTAAAAACCAGAGCTTCTCCTAATAAGGCTCCATTTTTGGTAGCTCCTATATAAAATACATCAGTTAGTTCTGCAATATCTGGTAGGGTAAGATCGCTGTTTTCTGCCATTAATCCATGTCCTAATCTTGCACCGTCTAAATAAAGTAATAAATTTTTCTGTCTACAAAATGATGATAATTCTTTTAGCTCCGATTTAGTATAAATTGTACCAATTTCAGTTGAGTTAGAAATGAATACGATTCTTGGTTTTACAACGTGCGGTTTTAACCCGTATTCATCTAATGCATTTTGTACATTTTCTGGTTTTAATTTACCGTTACTTGTTTCTACAGTAATGACTTTGTGTCCTGTTGCTTCAATTGCTCCTGTTTCATTTGCTGAAATATGCCCTGTTTTTGCACTTATTACTGCTTCATGAACTCTTAAAAGAAAAGAGATGGCAATTAGATTGGTTTGTGTACCTCCTGACAGAAAGAAAATTTCAGCTTTGGGATTTCTCATTTTTTCTTTCAGCAGATTTTTTGCTTCTAAGGAGTAATCGTCTTCTCCATATCCTAATTGAGGAACAAGGTTAGTATCTATGAGACTTTTTAAAATGTTGGGATGAGCCCCTACTGAGTAATCATTCTTGAAATTATACATCATTTTAATTTTTTAAATTTTTAAACATTTTAGCGAGACAGTTAGCCTTGCTCATCAAAATTAGATTAGTTTATCAGTAATCTCTTTGGCTTTACCCATCATTTCTTTGTTTTTCTGGAAACTTGCTGTAACAGTAGCACCTTCAACTAACATATAAATAGTATCTGCTAATTCTTCTTTTGTAAACAGATTGTTTTTAAGCATAACATCATTTAGTAGTTCTAAAATGTAATTTCTAAATTTCATTTTGTTTTGATTAATGATTTTAAATGCTTTTTTATCATCTTGTGGCACTTCTGCCCCTGCTTTAATGAAAGGACATCCTCTAAAACTGTTTTGCGTTTGTCTTTTAATTCTAAAATCAAACAGTCCTAAAATTTTATCTTTAGGATGTTTTATTTTTTTAATATAACTGTATAACTGCTCAAACCAATGCTCATTTGTTTTTTCTAAATAGGCATAGAACAAATCGTTTTTTGATTTGAAGTGATTATACAAAGAGCCTCTTGCTATAGCTGCTTCATCAATAATTTGATTGATGCCAGTAGCATGATATCCTTGTTTATAAAACAAATTGGTTGCTGTATCCAAAATGTTTTCTCTTATATTATTTGATGCTTTCATACATTATTTTTTTAATATATATACTCCCAAAAGAATAATTAATGCCCCCATAATATCTGAAAAAACAATAGGCTCTCTACCAATAAAAGCACCTATAATTAAAGCTACAATTGGTGGAATATAAGTTACGGAAGCAGCCTTTACCGCTCCTAATTTATCAATGATAAAATAGTAGATCAAAAATGCCAAACCTGTACCTAATAAGCTAAGCCCTATAACAAGCCCTAATGCAGCTTCTACATTATTGAAAATGTTAGTAATTCCATTAAATGGTGTTATTAGGCATAAAATGATTGTAGCTCCTAAAAGCTGATAGGAAGTTAACGCAACGCCTGAAATTTTTAAGGGGCTAACAAATTTCTTCGCATAAATAAAGGATGCGCCAAGACTGATGGATCCTATTACCATATACAAAATTCCTTGCCAAGTATTAGCTGTAATACCAGTATTAAAAGGTTTTGCCAGAATTATTACTCCTAAAAAACCAAGAACTAAGCCTACGACTTTTCTAAAACTAATTTTCTCTTCGTTTAGAAATATCGCTGCTAATACAAAAGAAAATAAAGGCGATGAACCACTTAACGCGCCTGCAATACCAGAGTATAATAAATGAGAACCAACCACAAAACAATAGTAGTAAACCACTGCCGCTAGTAAGGACATGATTAAAAAATGATACCAATATTTAAGATGTTCTTTTTTAAATACTCTCTTTACAAGTCCAAATAGTATAATAGGAAACGCAGCTAGTGCAACACGCAGAAAAACAACTTGTATTGGACTTATATACTGAGTTGCCAATTTCATATAAAGAAAATTACTTCCCCAGATTAAACCTAAACAAACAAATGCGAGATTAGGTAAAAAATTCTTTGCATCAATATTTTTCATATTGTATTCTTTTCATTTGCAAAGTTAAATGAAATTAAACTAGATAGACAAGTCTGTCTAAAAATATTTAAAACAACATTGTCCTTTTTTAACTGTTTTAAACATAACAAATTGAAAAACAACAACTCAATTAATCATAATAGTAAAACTCCTTCAAATTTAGAGGGGGTTATTATTACAATCAGTAAAATCTTTTTGTCGATTCAAAGTTAATACCCTAACAGCTACTATTGTATCAATCATTGAACAAAAGGAAAGTCGCCCAAAATTGAGTTCATGATTTTCGCCTTAAATCCATTTTAAGCACTACATTACCAGCAAGAGCACTACGATTACGAAATCTTCTTGCATTTTATAGATTGTTTGCCCTGAGTCATTGTAATTCCTGTGATTTTTCCTTTTTCATCCAAAATAAACTTAAACTTCGAGTTGTATTTTCTTGCAAAGAAGCAGTTTTCATCCGTTCTTACCAATAAAGCTTTTTCGGAATTTGCGCCATCATCCAACATTCTTATAAAAAGGTGGTCCTTTGCGGCTTTCGTAATTTCTATTTTTCCAACCGTGATAATTCCTGCCAATTGTGCTTTGTAAACACCCGTATAAATATCTGTTGAGGGAGCAGTTTTGCTTTTGTAAACAGAAAAATCAGGATATTGATATTTTTTCCCATAGTATTTTGAGGCAATACCAAGCGCAACTTCATTCAATTTTATATTAGTATCATTAGACAAAATAGAAATAGCAAGGCTATCTTCGGGAGAATACCCAACAAAAGAATGAAACTCATCAACTCTACCACTGTGTCCATATCCCTCTTTTTTATAAAACGGAGTTCTTTGCAAGCCAAAACCTAAAGCAGTTCTTATATCTGTTTTTTTCATTTGCTCTAAAGACGTTTTTGAAACCAATTTTCCATCAAATAAACTTTGAATAAGAATTGTTAGATCACTTGCTGTCGAAATCATTGCACCTGCAGCCTGCGTAAGGCTTGGAGCGGTTTCCGTTTCTTTTATCCAATTTTCACCGTTGAAATTATACGAAGAATTTCGTTTTGCGTATTCATTTTTAGATGTTTCTACGTAGGTGTTTTTCAATCCAATCTTGTCTGTAATTCTTGTTTTAACGTTTTCAGCAAAAGATTTTCCTGTTATTTTTTCGATGATAAAACCAAGCAACATATAATTGGAATTGCTGTACGAACTGTCTTTACCCGATTTAAATTCTGGTTTTCCTTGCTTTATTAAATTCAATAATTCGTCTTGGGTAATGTCTTTGTCTTTTTTAGTATAATAATCTTTCCATTGCAAGTAGTCGTAGATTCCGCTGGTGTGATTGAGCATATTGGCAATTGTAATGTTTTCGGCATTTTTTATGGTTGGAAAATAATCGCTTAGTTTGGTTTCTAAAGATAATTTCCATTCTTCAATCAATTGAAATGTAACAACCGCCGTCGATATTTTTGTAATTGAACCAATTCTGTACAAACCCGAATTATTTTGAAATCTGTTGTAATTGCCCTCATAAATCGTTTTTCCGTTTTTCTGAATGACAACATCTCCCGAAAATGCGTTGTTATCATAAAAATAGTTCAGCAAGCTATCTAAAGATGTTTTGTAATTGGGATTTTGGGCAAAACCGAAAGTAAATAGCAAAAATGCCGTAAGTGTAAGAATTTTTTTCATGTCTAATTATTTTATCTGTTGCAAATAAACAATCATTAAGAAATTAATTTTCCAGTTTTTTGACCAACGTGCGCAAAATGATGACCAACGATTTTTAACTTTAAAAATCACGTTTGTCATTAAATTTTAAGGTTTCGTGTAAAAATCAAAAATGAAATCGCAGAAATATTTAATTTTAACCCAGATTAAAAAAGAAAGCCCTGAAAAATTTTAGCATATCTCGACTCCTACTTAATATTGCCTTTATAGGTTTTATTATGTTTGCTGCTTTAAAGAATAATCTCAAAGAAATTACGCTTTTTCATATTTTTTTGTACAACTTTATTCTTTTCGGAACTGCTGCAGTTAATAATCTTATTTTGATGCCTAAGTTTTTCAAGAATAAAAATGTAAAACAGTATGTACTTAGCATTCTGGCGCTTATTGTTCTTGTCACTTTCATTCAAGGGAATTATTTAGAATGGCTTTTTAAAAAATTCAATACCAATCGCCTTGTAGATTTTACTCCATTTGCTGTAACATCGGGAGTTTCAGAAAATTTTCAAGCCTTTCAGAAGTATTTTGATGCTTTTCCAAGCATCATAATGGTATTGGTTATTATGTTTTTAGGTTTTGTTTTGCAACGATTTTTTTGGAAATCCAAAATTGAGGAACAAGCAAAAGCCGAGCAAACCAATGCTGAATTAAGTTTATTAAAATCTCAGATTAGTCCCCATTTTTTGTTTAATGTTCTCAATACGTTGTACGCTTTATCGCTTAAAAAATCAGATGAAACGCCCGATGTTATTTTGAAACTTTCGGATATTCTACGTTATTCTTTGTACGAAACGGTCGAAAAAGAGATTTCCATCAATAATGAAATTCATATCTTGAAAACTTATATCGACATCGAAAGTTTGAGGATTCCGAGCAGCGCAAAAGTTTCATTCGATTATGATAATTCCATTAGTGATTCCAAGAAAATTGCCCCCATGCTTTTGTTGCCAATAATAGAAAATGCCTTTAAACATGGTACTTATTCCACTATTGGCGAATCTTTTATTAAAGCTAATTTGCGTGTGAATGAAAAATTGATTTTTACTTGTGAAAATAGTTTCAAAGAATCAATAACTTCGGAATTTGGCGGAATCGGACTTAAAAATATTCGCAAAAGATTGCAATTGCTTTATCCAAATAAGCATAAATTCGAGGTCAAAAAGGAAGTGGATGCCTTTTACGTTAAAATAGAAATAGAGCTTTAAAATCATGAAAATTAATTGTGTAATTGTAGATGATGAGCGTTTGGCGCAGGAAGTTTTGACGCATCACATCTCAAAATTTGATGTTTTAGAATTGAAAGGCGTTTGCAACAACGTTATTGAATTGGTTTCATTTCTAAATAAAAACCACGAAATCGATTTGGTGTTTTTGGACATCAATATGCCCGAAATTAACGGCACCGATTTTACGAAAATGGTGAATAATCCACCTGCGATAATTTATACAACTGCTTACAACCAATATGCTGTAGAAGCTTTTAATCAAAATGCAATTGATTATTTATTAAAACCAATTTCTTTGGAAAGGTTTTCTAGAAGTATTCAAAAAGCAAGTCAAATTCTAAAAAAAGAAGCACCCAAGCCAATAGAAACTCAGGAACAAAAAGATGAAAGTTTTTTCATTAAAAGCGAAAAGAAGTTAGTCAAAATTATTCCATCCGAAGTTCTTTACATCGAAGGAATGGGCAATTACGTAAGCTTGTTCACAAAAACGGATAAACTTATTCTTCACACCACTATGAACTCTATTGAAGAAACTTTCGCTCAATTGGATTACATCTGCAGAGTTCACAAATCGTTTTTCGTGAACATCAATCAAATTAATTATGTGGAGCAACATGTTATTATTTTAAACAACACCAAAAGCATCCCAATTGGCTTGAGTTATCGTCAAGAATTGTATCAAAAATTGAAGATAGTTCTTGGGAAATAAAAAGTGTTGTACAATAGTGGTACTAAAATTAATTGAAAGTTATTTTAAAAAATCTTCAAAATCTTCTTTTATAAAAACCCAATACTTTCCTTTAAAGCAAATAGGATCAAAATCGTCATCTGCTAAGTTAAAATCTATGAAGTTTTGTTTTATAGTATCGGCATCATGAGTATATGGATAACGCATTTCATGTAATGCTAGCATATTATTTATATTGTATTCTCCAATTAATGCATGTAGATCCCAAAAATCTTTCTTACGCCCACCTCGCTGAACAACATCAACTTTCATTGCTATAATTTCTTCAATTGTAGCCATTCTTACCCCATCAACCTCAATTGGCTGTTGAATAAATGAATCTGTATAAAAAACATCAAGTTTAACATTATCATCTTTTGAATCACCAATAAAATATGAGCGACCGAAAGCAGGCGGGATATCTAAAAAATCAACATAATTAAAGGTTTCTTTTAAATATGATTCTATTAATTGAAAATCAATAGTTCCGTATTCAGAATCAGTAAATAAATTGATATCTACAGATTCTCGATGTCCTATTTGTAAACTTAATGCAGTTCCGCCTACCAATCTAAAATCCTTGAATATTGGAGCCTTCATGATAGTGTAAAGACTCTTTTTAAGAATATCGTTTACTGTATTATAAAAAAGCATTATGAGGTTTGTTGGTTTCTGTATATAGTGTAAGATTGTCTTTTATTAAGAGCCAAAACTTTATCTATTTTAGATTTTCCGTAAAATCTTTTCACTTCATTTTTCTCTATGTCATTTCCCCTCTCAAAAACACGTTGAATAACCGCTCTGTATTGCTTATCCCAATCAATTTTATTAATGTCTGTATCCCAAAAAAGAGATTTTCTAAGTAACAATAAATTAGGAGTTTTAGACAACGAAGCTTTTCGCTTTTCTTCTTCAATATCAAAATAAGTTTGTAGAAGAGCAAGTGTTCCTTCTTGCAGTTCCAATTGTTTTTCAATTTTTAAAGCTAAAGCTGTATTTAATTTTCTACGCCCTTTTGTTATAGCATTAAGAGTCTGTGGATATTCACCAATCATTAGAGCAAAAGGTCTTTGAGAAATATGCATTTTATCTAATAATCGATTCAAAACAATTCCTGGATGTATTCCTTTATATTTCACTATCACTGTATTCATAATACAAATGTAAACATTTTTGTTTATATGTAATAAAAATTGTTATTAAAGTAAAAGCTTCTTATTGTATCCTTTTTTTGCAATTCATCAATTACACTAAAAGTAACTCTTTTACTAACTTATGATTTTTAGGGAGTATACTAAATTTCTAAATTGGTTTGCAAAAAAAACTTCATCAGAATATAGAACGTTTGCACGACATGTTTTTTATGTGGTAGATATCGAGTAACAAATACAATAAGAAAAGTATAAAAAGAAAAAGACTATCAAATATAAATACTTGATAGTCTTTTAAAAGAAAGTATATATCAACAAAGAAAACTATATTTATTTTCCGATACAATATCTTACTTCTCTTTATTTATAAGGGTTTACAAAGGATATGTTGTACAATAGTGGTACAGAAATTAATCTTCAAAAGGTTTGTTTTTATAAACAGTATAAGGTTGTCTTATATTCTCTGTTAAAACTTTTTTAATCACACTATCTCCATAAAATCTTTTGATTTCCAATTTCTCTTCTTCATTACCTCTTTCAAAAACACGTTGAATAACCGCTTTGTATTGCTTCTTCCAATCAATTTTATTAATGTCCGTATCCCAAAAAAGAGATTTTCTAAGTAAAGATAAATTAGGAGTTTTCATAAATTTTTGTCTAAAAAAATATAGATAAATCTACTTAAATTCTATTTTAAAATAGCTTTATGATTATCTTGTGATGTGAAGCGAGTATTTTATTTTTTTAGAAAACTCACTTACCGAAATACAATTCATAGTTTTAAAATAAACATGCCGTTATCGGCAGATATACAATAAATATAAAGCTAAAAAACAATGTTTTTTTGCCTATATAAAGTATTAGTGCGTTGTTAATTTTATCTTGTATTATATCAGTAGATTTCATAAAAACATTTAAATTCGATCAATATAGTTGTTATCTACCTTACTTTCAACAATACGTTCTAATATTTTTAAAACTTCTTTACTATATGTAGCTTTCTCAGGATTTTCAATCAACATCATTTTTATGGCATCAACTACAATAAACCACCCCATCTTTTGGTCTTTAAAATCTTTAATAGGTTTCGTCGCATATGGTAAAGCTGTAAAATGAGCTAAATTATATTTTCCTTCTCTACTCCAATGATAATATTCTAGAATAATTGGAACAATTTTCACAGAACTATTATCATAATTCCACCTATCAATAGCCTTTTTTATTTCAACTTCTTTTACATATTTAGTTTTCATTAGATTTTCACTGACCATAAAAAAGATAATATCAGCTTCATTAAATTTTTGAGTTATTTTTTCATTCCAAGCTTCACCAGCAATTAAATCCGTACAATACCAAGGATCTTCTATTAAACCATCATCACATAAAGGAACTAAATAATCTTTGAATTTATTTACAAGACTTAAATCTTCCTTAGAGTAAGATATACATACTTTTTTCATAGGATATAGATCTTTATCATTTAGAAACATTTTAAAATCAGATCTTTTATAAATTATTCCCTCGTAAACTAAAAAATTACTTTTATTCTTATTTTCAGTTTCATTAATGTTGTTTAATAAAACATAAGGTATGTAATTATCGTAAGTACTTTTAACCAATTTTTCATAATCATAACTTTTTATTACACTTTCAATAAATTCACATAATTCTAAAATAAATGAATCACTGACTAAATTATTATATTTACTAATAAAAATAGCAGGTGATTTTTCATTTATTTGAAAAGATATATAAACTAATTGATTTGAATTTGAATTTACATCTTCATACAGGATAAGTTTATTTTTCCATAATACATAATGCTTTTTAGTATCCTCTAAAACTAATTGATCAAAGTATTTATTGATAATTTCTGAAAGAATTGACGTATGAAAATACTCATTAAAAATATACTTAACTATGGGAATTTCAAAGTTTTCTAAAAATAATTTTTCCGCTTGAGTTTGTATATTATTTAAATAATTAGGTGAAAAAAAACGGTCATCTTCTTTCATCTTAAAAATTAATTTATTTTGTAACATAAATGCAAGTATGTACTCAACATTTTTTTTTGCATTATCATCATTTAACCATTCAAGAGCTTCTTTTTTTGAAAAATAACCTTCTCTTTTGTTTAAAAACTCCTCTTGATTTAATATTTGGTATATCCATTCAGTAAATTTTTCCAAATCAATAATTACAATATCATCTAGACTACTATTTGATATTCTGATTTTTAATTCAGTAGTTATTTTAAAATAAAAACAAGATAATATTCCATGTAAACTATTTAATAGCGAGTTTATCCTTTCTGAATCGTAATTATTAATACTACTATCAAGATTTTTTACTTCATCAATCGATAAGATAACCTTTACTTTATTTTTATCAAATAATTTTGAAATTTTATTATCAATGTTTAAAACTCTAGATTCTTTAACGAATTCCTTACATATTTCATCTATAAACTTCTTTAAAACAACCTTATCTCTCAAAAAATTAAATGAACTAAAATCATTTATAAAATCATACTGATTTTTTAAATGATATTCATTTAAAAATATTTTATTATTTTCTAGATTTTGAATCAAGAATGTTTGAAAAGAAAAATGACTTTCTATTTTTGCTATATTAGCAAACACAATTGAGCTTAACTTATGTTGCAAGTTTCGATAGTTAATGGTTGAAGAATCTATAAATTCATCAAGATAATCCTCTAAAGAGTTATTCAAAACCTTTACAAATTCATGCTCTTTAGATTCATTTTTTATTTTTTTATATTTTATTTCTAGTACTTCAATAACTTTATCAATTTCTTCATTATTAATTAAATGAAGTTTGTAAAAATTCAAAAGATTTTCAAAGAAAAATGTGAGAGTGAACTTATATGCATACTTATTTAAACTCCCAAGCCAATAATTGATTGGAAATAATACTTCATTTCTATTATTTAACTTCAATTTATTATTTTGACCATTTCCCCATATCACAAAGTATAGTGATTTATCATCAAAAAAAGAATGGTGTGTATTATGATAATAATCTTGTCCACCGAAGTCATAACCATTTACATCAATTTCACCGACCTTAAATTTGAAAAAGTTTATTCCGTGAGTTGAATCCCCATTAGCTTTCTTCGTTTTTGCTAGAATGTCTGCTAATGTAGTTTTCCCTGCTTGAGTATTACCAAGTAAGATTAATTTTATTCTTTTAACTACAATTGAATCCCCTTGAATGAGTCTGTCAAAATAATCATCTAATTCACGAGAATTCGATTCCTTGTGGGTATTTAAAATATTGATTAATGTTTGATCTAATGGGTTTTCTGAAATACTAATAGTGTTAGCTTTCCACTTAGAATAATCTATTCCAATTTTTTTTATGATTGGTATTAGTGGTTTTAAATCTTTTATATTGTTTGAGTGTAAATCTATAGTTTTTATTGATTTTAAATCTTTTAAAAATTCAACATCTTCTATTAGGTTATTACTTAGATACAATTCATGTAAACTATCAAATTCACCTAATATCTCAATATTCTTGATAAAATTATTATTTGCAAATAAGATCTTTAAATTTATAAGCTTGTTTAGATTAGGAACATATTCAATATTATTGTTGCTTATATTAACTATTTCTAATTTTTTCAATTCTGACAAAAATGAAACATCTTTTATTCTCCACTTATTCCAACGATCTCCCTTATTCCAATCTCCACCAATATATAATTCTTTTAAGTTAATAAGTTTTATGAAGTCAGTGGATAAATTAACTATATTATTAGAATAAAAGCCCTTCCTTTCGTTATTGTGCCAATTCCCATTATCATCAAGAGTTGCGTATTCATTGCTTAATATAAGTTTCTCTAATTTTTCAGTATCATTAAACAATTCAGGTAAAAAGCTTAAGTCAGTAAGTCCACAATTTTGTAAATTTAAAATGGTAGAATTACTTTTCTTGAATTCAGAAATTTTTTGTTTAGCAACAGTAAAGGATTTTCTAATCCACCTTCTCATTTCAGTCAATCCCTTCTCTACAACCTCTAAAGGTGGGTAAAATATTAAGTTTTCTTCAAGATTAATATTTTTAATTTTTTCTTTTAAAATTGAATTGTATATAGGGGTTAAGTCAAATAAATTATTTTTAACTAAGATTAGATTGTCAATTACCAAAGAACTTAAGGCAGTAAGGTCAGAGATTAAATTATTAGTTAAATTTAAATACTTGAAAGTTTTAAATTCACTCAATTTATCAATTTGTTCAATTTTATTTGAAGATAAATCTAAGTAGGAAAGAGCTTTTAATTTTTCTAAAACATCTATATTTTCAATACTATTTTGTGTAAGATTTAGCTGAGTTATATTTATTAAGTTAGCTAATGGAGAAATATCTACTATTTCATTACGTTCTAAACTTAAAGATTCAAGACTAAACATATTAGATAAGCTAGTTAAATCATGTATTTTTCCATTGGAAATAGATAAATGTTTTAAGTTACCTAATCTCAAAAGAAAAGAAAAATCAAAAAAATCGTTTATATTATTTAAATTATCAAAATTCAATTCTAAATTTTTAAGATCTACAAATGAACTTAAAATCTCATAAAAACTAAGTCCACTATTTTTGCCTTTTGTTAATAGAGTTTTTTTGTTTAGTATTATTATGTCTAATTTAAGTTGGATGATATTTCCTTCTGAATCTAAAACAAAATAGTTAAAATTAGTATCTTCATTTACTTCTCTAATTTGGCGATTTATTATCTTAATAGAAAATTTGTTTTCAAGCAATAATATTTCATTGGGTTTATTTATACTATTTTGCTTCCCTAATTCACGCTCTTTTCGTAGTAATTCCTTCTCTCTGTACTTTTCTTCATTTAATACATCAGATTTTTTTTTTGTATTATCAATAGAAAATTTTTCATTCAAAATCTCATATTCCTCAGTACTAATTTTAGCATTAGGTGACACTTCTATTTCATAACCTTTGGCTTTCAAAAACTCAACAGCTCTATCAAGAGATATATTTAATTCTCTTAACACTTTATTTATTCTTATTACTCTACTCATTCTTTTTTTACAATTAATCTCCATTAATAAAAAGTAGTTAAGATTCGATCTCAATATCTTAATCTAGAATAGTAACTTAATTTTGATTGATTTATTAATGCCTTTTTCGTCGGTATTATTTTGATTTTAACCAATCTTTTAATGGAAAAAGTCTACTACTTCCATTTTCGTCAGCAGGATAAAACACATAGTATCCTTTCGAAATATATGCCCCTCCTGAATATTTTGTTGTACCATCTTGATATTCAATCCGTGGATAAATTGCTAAATACTCTGATCCTTTAAAAGTTTCGTGATCCTTATTTATGGGAAACAAAGCAATATTTCTGATGTATTTTTCTGCATCACCTAGCCCTAACTCCCAATTGCACCATTTTGAATTTATAGCTCCTGGTGTAGCCAGTAATATAAACTTATCAGAAACTTTGATTTTATTTTTAAGTTTATGAGCTGTTTTTGCATTAGTGTATGCGGGCATTGATGGATCCATCCAATCTACATATACATCAACACCTTCTTTTTTTAGAAATGCAATTACATCTTGTAAAATAGAATGTTCATCATGCTTATGAGATAGAAAAATCATTGGACGGTTCTGGTCTCTCGAATAACTTTCATTTAATGAAACTATATTGTCAGCAGAAAATGCCTTAGTTCTACTTCTATAATTTGCTAATTGTGATTCTGATATGAAGCTCATACTATTTTACTGTTTTAGTTATGTTATAATCATCTTTGTTATCTCGTAATTCAATAGCTTTATTCAAATAATAATTAGGTGTTGATTTAAAATCTTCCCATTTTACAGATTGAACATAACAACTATCACCATAATAAACCGTTGATCCATTTGTGCAAATCTCTGTATTTGGTATTTTAATGTTAAACATATTATCTTTCAAAATCTGAAACAAAAACGGTGTATTTAGAGATCTACAGCTACAAACAGAATCTTGAGTGATATAATATTCATAACCTCCCCATTGATCTGGTAATACAACAGCAATAATTCCGTTAGATAAACTAGTTCTACCACCACGCGTATACTCTTTTAATGAATAGGAAATTTCCCAAGGAATCCACTGATCTTTTTCAGCTTCATACGTTTTCATCCCTTTTGAAATTAAAACAATAGTAATTGAACTATCATAAATTTTATCTCTTAGAGCTGATGCAATATATTCATCAGAAAAATCTGCTAAGCTTTGACCATCATCCTCACCTTTGAATATATGATCTTCATTATCTAATATTTCAGACAACTCATTTACGTAGTGTCTAGCTTTTGTTTGAACTTTCACTTTTTGTCCAAACCAATTTTCTTCATACACATTCAAATCTTGAACTTGTGTATCTCCATACTTATATGAAACAAAAACTTTTCTACCCATTTCTAATCGTATTGGCTTCTAATTCTGATAGCTTTTTCTACTAAATCAGAAATATTATTTTTAATATCATCATATACATATTTGCTTGAAGCATATGATGAGTCAAAAATTGGTATATGAGTATTAAGTGGATTTTTACCTTTTCTAGATTGTTTTCCAAAAACATCTTCTAAATTGTGAATGTATATACCACAAACAGCTTTACCTAATTCCCAAGCACGTTTGATTTCATAATCCACCCATTTACGTTCACTTGTTTTTTCTCCTATAAGAACAACCAAACAAGATTTATCTTTCAGATTATCATCAATCCATGCTTTAATTGTATAATCACTTTTACTTTTTACTTCTTCCCATTTATTTCCACTAACAGGTTTATCTCCTTCAATAACTCCTATATTACGAACTTTACCTGCACGCCAATTATCATTATCAAAGTGAAAACTATAAAATACTTTTCTTGCCATAATTATTGAATTTTATCAATTAAATATTTTTGAAACAAAGACATATAACCATAATCTTTTAAAAACCTTTCATGTTTAGCTTCATCATCCGGTGTTAGATTATCAAAAACGATTTTTGTCGCAGCACCTGTACTTGCTATCGGTAATAATAAAGCTTGAGGATGTAATTCTTTAAACATTTTGTATTCAACTTCAATACCATCCATTCCACCAATAAATACAGCAGCAGCAAATTCATTTTCAGACAACATTTTTTGCCTCATTTCTTGAATACTACTATGAATATCTCCTTTATTTTCCGTAAAAACTATGTTCTCAAATTTCTCATTGTCTTCGGGAAATTTTTCTCTAAAAAACTCTGATTGGTAAATTGTTACATGCTTCTGAATTTCGTTTTTTATATTTTGGAATAGGTGTTTTTTTTGTTCTTCTGAAGGCATTTCGTTAATAGATTTATCTAATCTATATTGTATAGTTCTTTCAATAACAAAATTTATTAATGGAGTTATCGAAGGATGACCTCCCCAAATAATTCTATGTTTATCAATAACAATACTAGCTAAAGCAATAACAGCATCTCTAATTGCAATAATATCTGCCGTATCATAATATTTTGGGTGTCTTTCCGGCAAAGGAATACTTGCTGATAAAAATATATTTTTCATAACTTATATTATTTTGAGAATACTGTATTAAACTGTGATTTCTTTAATGTTTTTATTTCTAAATATTCATTTAACCAATCTAAATGTTCTAACCAATAATTACGAATTGATAATTCATCAAAAATCAAAGTAATTGATTCGATCTCTTTATCTTCTATTTGCTTGATAAGCTTTTGTGAATTGTGACAATTTATAGATTGAGGAATTCCTACTGTGGGAATAAATACTTTCAATTTTCCATTATCTAATTTTTGAGTGATATATCTGCTATGTTGAAGATTAACCTCTATATTATTATCGTTAGCAGCTTGTGTAAAATCTGTAATCAACCAATCTTGCCTTGATGCTAAATTTCTTGCTCTTGAACTTTCAACAAGATTAAGTATTTCAGATAAAGCACTTTCTTTCAATCTACCTTTAGTAAGATCTGAAAATAGAGGTTTATCAAAATCTTTATCATTTAATTTTTTTGAATAACCTAAATGAGAAAAATCTTCAAAATCACAATCAGGCCATAGTAGATGAACAATTCCAATTCTTTTTAGATGAGCTTTATCTAATTCTTGTTTACACCAATCACTTTTCAGAAATTCTTTAGTATTTAGCATTAAAATCAAATCACAATCAGTCATACGATGCCATAATTCTTCTTGAAATTCTTCACCTTTATCAATCGAATGCGTATCTATAAAAACATCAAAATTATTCCTTTCTAAAAACTCATATAATTGTATAGCTATATTACTAGATTCTGAACGTTTATAGGAAATGAATAACTTTCTATTTTTTCGTAATAATTCAAAACCTTCAAGAACAATATTTTTTATTTTTATAAGATTATCATTGTAAGTAACCCCATTTTGATTTGATAAGAAATCAGGAATTTCTTCTGTAAAACTTTTATTATATACGGGTAGAATTATATTGGCATCTAGTTTTTGTTTTTCTAAAATTTCTAATTGACGACCTGTAATATTATTTTTATGTCCGGCATAAATTACAAAGGCAGCTTGACCACCAGAATATTCATTATCAACATCCTGCTCTCTAATAACTTTTAAAGCATCAGATATAATTTTTAAATCATCGAATCCTTTCTTTAATTCAATTTCTAGAGCTTTAAAGAATTCTTCATTTTCACCAATTAAAATAAGTTGGTATTTGTATTTCATACTAAAGTTGGTTTTTTATTTGAATATCAATTTAAAATATTTTGTAAACAAAATGTACTAATTAATCAAAGTAAATATTTGTGATAAACATTCATTGCCTCTCAATTTATTTTGTTTTATATGTTTCAAGATTAAATTAAAGGCTTCTGTATCTATAGAAATAAAATTATCAAAGTCAGATATAGTATGTTTAAATGTAAAACTTTCATTCAGATTTGAATATCGTTTATCAATTGCTTTATTCAAATAAAAAGGAGTTCTCCGTTGAATTGTTTTAACCGTTTGAATTTCTGAATAAATCCATGGAGAAAGTGTTTTCCACTCATCGCTTCCTTTCTTAATTGAATTTTCAGAATCAAGAAATAGAAATAAATCTGTATTATTAATCATTTCTCTTAATGAATTCATCAACATTAAATATACATTGGAATAATAAATACCTCGTGTTTTTTCAGTAACGTTTTGTGTTTTATTTAATAGTAATTCCACTAAATCATCTGAAAAACTCCATGCATCAGAATCAATAAAGCTTCTTATATTAAATTCTTTTAATAAATAATTAGCAAGAGAAATGGCATAGTCTTTATCCTTGTGTGAATGAGATATAAAAATATCAGCATCTATTTTTGGAAACCAAGTATCTTCTATTAATTTACCGTCGATTACTAAAACATCTGCTAAATATTTTTCAAAACTTAATAATAAATTATGTTTATCATCCATATAAGGCTTGTCATACTTATTTAATAAAGTTTGAATATTTTCAAATATAAAATCAACATTTCTTAATCTATTATTCAATTTTATAGCTTTATACATATTTAATTTAATCATTAATTACCTCACAAACCCACTGATAAACGTATTCACAAAATCATAGATTTTATGAGTTACACGTTCAATTTTGGTACTGCGTTCTTTTAAACTTGGTTTTTGAATCATTAAGCCCACAATATCTTCGCGTAACGGTTGTTTATCCGTAAATAAATACTCACCAATTACGTGTTCTAATTTATCTTGGTCTAATGCTTCTTCTTTACTTATTTCTTGAATAGCTTCTTTACGTTCTTGTTCTACAAAATCTTCAAATGCTTCAATAACATCGTCAGAATCTGCAATTAACGGCAGATTCTTTTGAATAAACTTTTCAATTAATTCTTTTTTACTACGTAATTGAATATCAGAATTCAATAAGTCTTGAATCATTTTTTCTTGGCTTTGTTTTTCAGCTTGTGGAGCAGCTTGTAAACGCACCAATAAATTCATGATGTAGGTTACATTAATCTCATCACGATGAATCAACTCTAATTCAAAATCAAGGTCGTCTAAAATAGAGTGTCCTTTATCGTCTTCTTTGTGTAAACCCTTGTTTTCTTCGTATAAATCTAAATACTTGCTTTTGTAATCTTCAAATTCTTGATGCGTAATGGGTAAATCATCATAATTAAAATCACCGTATTGCTTCATTTTATTGATTAAACGCATTACCTCTCGAAAAGCCTTGATAAACTCAGCTTGTTCTTCTTCATTTTGTAAGGTGTTTACACTATCAACTGTTGGCGTAATCGTTACTAAAGCATCATATTTTTCCTGTAACTTTTGGTCTAAAGCTTCGTAAGGCAATTCTATGATTTCACCTACTGCATTTTTATTTGCAAATAACTCTATCGCTGTGTCTGTTGCCTCTTTTAAATTGCGATAACAAACAATATTTCCATGTGATTTTACTTCATCTAAAATTCGGTTGGTACGAGAATACGCTTGAATCAATCCATGATACTGCAAATTTTTATCAACGTATAAGGTGTTTAATGTTTTACTATCAAACCCCGTTAAAAACATATTTACGACTAATAAAATATCAATTTGTTTGTTTTTAACTTTATCGGCAATGTCGTTGTAATACTGATAGAACAAACTAGAATCTTTCGTTGAATAATTTCTTTGAAACATTTTGTTATAATCTTCAATGAAATCATCTAATTCTTCTCGTTTGTACTTAGCTAAATAAGGTGTATCACTTTCTGCTGCTATATTAAATTCATCTTCGCCGTCTGCTATATAATCTTTGTTTTTTTTCTGCTCTTCGTTAGCTGTATAAGTAAAAATGGTTGCTACTTTTAAATCGTGTAAACCTTGCTCTTTAGCCTCTTTAAACAACCTATAATACGCAATAGCAGCATCGGTATCGCTTACACAAAACATAGCCGTAAACTCTTTATTATGTGTTTTGCGTTTGTGGTTTTGAAGTATGTGTTGTACAATGTTGTTCCTACGCTTAGGGGCATTCATCACTTCAGGTTCATTGATTTTTTCTACTTCAATGTCTTCAATAGTATCTTTTTGCTTAAAGGTGCGAATGTATTCAATGGCAAAGCGTAGAACGTTTCCGTCTTTAATTGCATCGGTAATTACGTATTTGTGTAACGGTTTACCAAACAACATTTCGGTTGTTCGTTTACCGTACTCATTTGTTCCTGCATTTGGTTCAAAAATAGGTGTTCCTGTAAAACCAAACATTTGACAACCTTTAAAGAAATTCTTGATGTCTTCGTGCGTTTTTCCAAATTGCGAACGGTGGCACTCGTCAAAAATAAAAACAATACGTTCGTTTTCTAGCCCTTTCATCGCTTTAAGATAATAGGGTTTTGTTATTGCATTGTTTAGTTTTTGTATGGTAGTAACAATTAATTTATTGCTACCTGTCATTTGATTTACAAGCGTTTTAGTATCGTTGGTAGAATCAATACTTCCTTTACTAAAACTATTAAATTCTTTAGCAGTCTGGGTATCTAAATCTTTACGATCTACCACAAAAACTACTTTATGAACTTCGGGAATACCAGTTAATATTTGCGCTGCTTTAAACGATGTTAAGGTTTTACCACTTCCTGTAGTGTGCCAAATATAACCATAATCGATGGTTGTTTTTACTTGATTAATGATGGCTTCTACCGCATAGTACTGGTACGGACGTAACACCATTAAAGCCTTTTGCGTTTCGTTTAACACAATATACTGCGTAATCATTTTTGATAAATGACACGGATTCATAAAATCATCGGCAAACTCTGGCAAATTTGTAATCAGTTCATTTTCTTTGTCTGCCCAATAAAAGGTTTGTTTAAACGAGCGATCTTTTACACGACCATTTACATAGTATTTGGTATTTACACCATTACTAATGATAAACAACTGAATGAATTGAAACAAACCAAAACCTGCACCGTACGAATGTTTTTGATAACGATTGATTTGATTAAAAGCCTCTTTAAGCTCTAAACCTCTGCGTTTCAACTCAATTTGTACTAATGGCAAACCATTTATTAAAATGGTAACATCGTAGCGATTGTCGTAATTTCCTTTCATAGAAATTTGATTGGCTACTTGAAATTCGTTTTTACACCAATTTTTGCTATCAATTAATTGAATGGTTTTGTTTTCGCCTAAATCGTTTACATACGGAATACGAGAACGCAAGGTTTTGGCACGTTCAAACGTATTGCCTTTATTGATATAAATTAGTATTTGCTTAAACTCGGTTTCGGTAAGTGAAACTTTATTGTGTTTTTCAATTTGACGTTTAAAATTACCTACTACTTCGGTTTCGTTATTTAAAACAATACGTTGGTAGCCCAATTGTGTCAATTGATCTATTAAATTATTTTCTAAAAGTTGTTCTGGTTGTGCGTTCATTTATCTTCTATTAAAAAGATGTAATTCCATTTCGGCTAAATTTGAATATTCTGTTTCTTTTAAATACTCCTTAGCGTATTGAATTACTGTTTTATAATCGTTAATATCCTCAAAACGAGTCCAAGGTTTTAACGGACTTACTTTTATTTTTTGTTGAATGATACGATCCACAGGAAAATGTGGTGGCGTAGCAATCCAACCGTTACACCATTGGTATTTTAAATACAAATTCAATAGTTTTTGGCTTACACCAATATTTAACGAACCTTTTTCAAACAAAACACCAAATTCATCTCTTGAATAATTACAAAGCTTTATAATATTTTGTTCGTGTTGCTCATCAGTTACTCGGTTTTTATACTGTGACACTAGTTCGGTATCAACAAACTCTTTTAATTTCTTTCGAAATTCAATACGTTGTTTTTCAGAAGTTTCTTTTTTATACGCATTTGATCGTTGAAAAGCTCCTTGAACAGATAAAATCCAAAATTCGTATAGTAGAAATTCGTTTTTCATACCTGATTGCTAGTTTTATTCTAAAGTTTTAATGAATTCATCGATTTTTATTTTTAAATCATTAAATACCTTTCCTCTTTCTGATAATGATATTTTTAAATCGGAAATTTGCAATATTTCTTCACGCAATGGTTCCTTATTAATTGATAATTTCTCATCAATTAAAATTCTGGTCTTTTCAAAATTTAAATTATGTTCAGCAACAAATAGATTTAATTTATTTATATTATTAGCTTCATTAATATTTAATTGTTTAACGTAACCATCAACCACATAACCATCTTCAACGTATAATTTTTCAGTTTCTTTTTCTATGAATTCAACTTTAGGTTTGATTTCAAGCTCTGGATTAGATTCTTTAATCTTTTGAAGATAATAAATTAAATTTCCTAAATTTTCTTTCTCTTTACTTTCTAAAATACCCAGGTTAGGATAGTACTCATCGTAATAAATCTCTTGATACATGTCAAAATCATTATCAAAAAGCACTCTGCTATAGCTCGTTTTCTTAATAGGAAATTCAAAATCTAAACTTTCATTTAACCAATGATTATATTCAGAATTACTTCTATAATCCTTCAGTTCATTAACTTTCATTTCATGCTCAAGCTTTTCAAAATATCTCAAACACATTTCTGTTATTAAAAAGCTGCAAATACTATCTGTAATTCCAACAATGGTATTTAATAGATGAGGACTTGTTCTTGTTAATTTTGGATATATTCTTCCATGTGAAATATCACCACGAGTATCTCTTAATTTTACAATTGCATTAACAGCACTGGTGGTGTTGACTTTTGTTAATTCAAATGATTTTTTTAATAGATCATTTGTTTTATTCTTTTGGTATAATATTGTTGCAAAAGATTTTAATAAATCTACTTCAAAAGATTCTTTAAAGATCTTTTGAAAAGTATGCTCTAATAATTTATCAAATTTTTCGCATTGTTTTCTAAAACTTTTATTATTAACATAATCATCATGTATCAAAGACAAAGCTTTTTTGCATAATCCTTCTATTAAAGATTTACAGCTATCAATTGAGATATCTGGATTTAAAATTTTATTATCCTCAATTTCTTTTACAACAATTAAGTATTGATCTAAACCTTCAATTTTAGCTTTGTAGTTAGTAATAGTCTTTTTGGTTAACTCCATCATACAAACATCTGCTGCAACATTGCTTTTTTAAAGCTTTGTGTTTGGGTTATTTGCTCATTTACTTTTGCAATGCTTTCATCTATTGCCGACAAGAATTCTGCGATTTTTTGTTGTTCTGGTAATGAAGGTATATTTATCTTAAATTTAGAAAATTCAGTTTTATTAATTATTGGTAATGTTGTGTTGGCTTGAGTTGATTTTATATATGGTGTGATGTTTAATAATGCATAATAAATAAAATCATTTATTTGATTTACTGGTAATAATGAATTTATCTGCTGATTAGTTATGGAATTCATTTTTGTCAATGCCATTTTACCAATCGAAGCTATACATGTAAAAACAATAGTATTCATTGGTAAAATTTTCATTTTATCAAGTTTAACAACAGTTCTTTCAGTAAAATCAATATATTTAACTTCATCATTTAAATCAGAAGGAGTAATAAATTGAATGTTTCCATTCCATAAACTTTTATTAGTTGTATCAGGTGTTTTACCTGTAACAATTTCACCTATCTCCCCCAATCTCTTTTCTTCCCATTCAGGAAAATCATTTCCCTTATCGTTTTTAAAACGAATTTCTTGTGAGAACAACTTTTGCATCATGGCTTTTTTGTACAACGATAATTGTTCTTTCTTTTCTTCTAACAAATTGATTTTAGTATCTATCGTAGCTAAATAATCAGCTATTTTTTGTTGTTCGGGAAGGGATGGAATGTTTAAATTAAGTGATTTTAAATGATCTGAATAAATATGAATAACAGAAATACCTTGTGATTTTTTTGCTATTTCATATTTCTTTTTATTATTAAAATAGTAAGAAAGAAATATACCATTTTCTTTTGTTTTGATAATATTTAAATCGCCTCCTAAAGCAACACCATCTCTAATAACACAAGAAGCTGTTGCAATATCTAAAGCTGACTCACCAGATGCGGGTATAATTATATCGTTAGCTTCACTAAATATTAAATTTTTTTCATCAATATTCGTTTTAGAAACTATTTCATTAATAACTTCATTATAAGTTGTATATAACTCACCATAGCGAATACATTCAAAGACTCCATCTTCAACTATGTCAGATTTTGAAATATTTTTTCCTTTTGAAAATTCAGCAATATCTTTTAAATAAATATTTTTCAAATCTCCCTCAAATTCAGGAAAACGTAATTTGGGTTGTAACTGTTTTTCCATCATTAAAAAGGTGTTGGCAAATTTAACTCTTTACAAAAATCGGCTAACTTTTTATCTACATCTAACAACTCGGTATTAATGGCTTTTAAGCGTTCGGTTACTTGGTTTACATCAATCGCTACTGCTTCTTCAAACGTATCTACATAACGAGGTATGTTTAAATTGTAATCGTTTTCGGCAATTTCTGCTAAGGTAGCTATGTGGCAATATTTATTAATTTCTTGTCGATTGGCATAGGCGTGCACAATACGCTGAATGTCTTCGTCTCGCAATTTGTTTTGTGTACCTTCTTTTATAAAATTACCTTCGCCACTTGCATCAATAAATACAATGTTTTCATCAGCTTTTCGGCATTTTTTTAGTACTACAATACACGTAGGAATACTGGTTCCGTAAAAAATATTGGCTGGTAAACCTATAATAGCGTCGATAGCGTTTAATTCTTTAATAAAATATTCACGAATGACACCTTCGGCAGCGCCACGAAACAATACACCATGTGGGAAAACCGAAGCAACGGTTCCGTTATCGGCTAACTGATAATACATGTGCTGTAAAAAGGCAAAATCGGCTTTGGTTTTTGGTGCTAACTTTCCGAATTGGCTAAAACGAACATCGGATGCGTTTAGCGGATTGGCATCACCTTTCCAATTAGCAGAAAAAGGTGGATTAGCTACAATAGCTTCAAAACGTTGCGATGAATGGCGAGGTTCTTCTAAGGTATCGTCTTGCTCAATATTGAAACGTGAATAATGCACGTTGTGCAAAATCATGTTCATACGAGCCAAGTTAAACGTGGTTGGGTTTAATTCTTGTCCGTAGAAATCGGCAACTTTAGTTTCTTTAGCTACACGCAATAACAACGAACCCGAACCACAGGTTGGATCGTAAACTGAACGAATTTTGTCTTTACCCAAGGTTACAATTTTAGCCAAAATGGTAGAAACTTCTTGAGGGGTATAAAACTCTCCAGCCGATTTTCCTGCCCCAGCAGCAAATTGCTTAATTAGGTATTCGTACGCATCACCTAAAACATCCGATTCAATGTCTTCTAATTTAAAGTCGATTTCGTTTAATTTCGAAAGAATTTCAACAATAACTTCGTTACGTTTATCGGGTGTTTTTCCTAATTTAGACGAAGCCAAATCTACATCTTGAAACAACCCAATGAAATCTTCTTCAGATTCCGTTCCCATTGTAGATTGTTCAATGTAATTTAGTGTTTGTTCTAAATCTTCAATAATATATGAATTAGAGCCCTTTTTAATTAAGGCTTCTAATAATTGATCGGGAGCTAAAAAGAACCCTAATTGTGCTAGCGATTCTTCTTTAATCGCTTCTAACGTTTCAGCATCGGTTACATTATGATATTCTTTTATATCTTCATCTTCCAATAACGAATTGGCGTAAAGGTGTTGTTTCTCTGATAAATATTTAAAAAATATAAAACCTAGTATATAATTACGGTATTCGTCTGCATTAATTCGTCCACGTAAGGTATTAGCAATATCCCAAAGCTTTTGCTCTAGTATATTTTTATTGTTATCTGACATTTTGTTTAATTATGTTTTGCGTAAATATACTAATTGTTAAAATGTAAAAGAAATCAAACTAAAGGAAAATATAGTGTGGAAACCCGTAATTTCCCCTAATCTAATGATGCTTTTTCGTACCTCAAATAAAACACTTACTAAAGACATTTTGTGTCGTTTTTAAAACAAAGGAAAGCTAGAGAAAAGAAAAAAAGCTTAGGATAATCTCTAAGCTTTTTGGTTTTGTTTTCCTTTCTCCGTTAAATAATATTTTTGATTTCGGCTTGTTGGTTTATCAGGAATAGACAAGGCTATTAAACCTGATTTTAGTGCTGGTTGTAAATAATTATATAAAAATGTAGGACGATGCTTTATACCAACAAGTTCCATTAATTCTGCACTGCTATATTTCTTATCTGCCATACTCGAAATTAAGAATCGAACTTGTTCGGTAACTTGTTCGGTATCTTGTTCGGTATCTTGTTCGATTCGTGTCACAGATTCCGTTGAAGGTAATGTAACTCTTAAAAAGTTCTCTGAAAAATGAAAACAATCTTGTGCATAAGCCTGTATAATTCTTGGTATTCCTGAACCTAATTGCTCTACTAAATCTAAGTCTTTGAAAATACGCATCAATTCTTTATTTCTGATGATAGAATATCCTTCAAAAAACTCATCTTTTGAAAGTCCTTCGGGTAAACTGCCATAAGAGGTAATTTCCAATCGATCGTCAAAAATCTCAAATTTTGGAGCAACTTCTTTTGTATAATCATTATGAACAAAGGCATTGATTACTGCTTCACGCAAGGCAATGGCGTTCCACAACCGTTGTTCTTTTCTTTGTTTAGGAGTGATTTTAGTCAATGTTCTGTTTTCTAAATTCAATTTATCTAAAACCTGATGTGTTGCTTTAATTAATGATTCATATCCATACTCATTGCTTTCTTCTAATTCTACCCGATTTAAACCTTGATACCGAGCTACTTTTACCGAAATGTTATTGATGTCGTTCATTAAATACGCTACATAATTGTAGTCTCCTTCTTCTGTAACTAATTCTAAATTTCGGGCAAATTGCTCATTTAAAGCTTTTCCAATCGATTGATAATAAATATGTAATTGCTGAAACTGTAAAGTCTGTTTCGGAGATTTCATGTTTCCGATAGAATTTCGGATGCGTTTACTAAAAAGTTGTTCTATTTGTCGGGTTGGCATCGGTTCAGCCGAGCTTCCGATTCGAATAAAAGCCCCTTTTTCTGAAAGTCCATATTTCTTTATGTAATATGGTTTTTCATAACCTCCGGCAACGATAATTTTGATGATTTCTTTATTATCTTTCTTTTCAATAATCAAATCAAAAAGCCCCAAACAAGAAGGTAAAATATTCGTTTTTAAACGATCTTTAATAAGTAATTGCTCCTGATCTGCATTGTTAACACCAACAGGAATTCCGTTTTTATCAATACCAATATAAATAACACCACCTTCATTAGAATTTAAAAAAGCTACTACTTCTTTTTCTAATTCGGGCGTTACTTTTTGTTTGAATTCTGTATGTTTGTTTTCGGTCATTTGATTTATTTTTTTGCTATTCTAGCCTTAACACCATCAACATTCCTTCTATCTGCCCAATACAAATCACCGGAATCAGAAATTTCGAAAGGATTAACCCGAAACTCTTCTGGAATAGCCATAAATTCTTTTACCCATTCGTTATCAATGACTTGTAGGCTATCAATCGAAGAAAGATACAATGTGTTATTATTCATTTCAATTTGAATAGATTCTTCGGTTGCTTGTTCTAAAAAAGTATCAATATTTTGTTTGAATTCTTTTTCGGTTATCTTTTTCATCATCAACAATTTTGGTTACAAATTACGCAATTTCATCAATAATGTATATCAAACTTCTATAAAAATCCGTAAATTAGCGGTATTAAAATAGTAATTGATCTAGCGTAGGCTGATTAGTTGAGTTACAGAAAACTGCGAATCTTCTTATAAACTCTAAAACTAGTCAGACTTACGCCTGTGCCTTATATGGGCGTGGGCTAAGTCTTTCTGAGTTTAGGGTTCTTCGCAGTACCTCTGTAACGGATTGATTTTAGTTTCACGCCTTTTTCTTTACTTCAAAATAAGGTATCACACAAATTGCTATAATCATGAAAAAACATCTAATCCGTTTAACTGTCCTTGTGTTGTTGTTGTTTTCCAGTTCATCATTCGCTCAGACAATTAATGACAAATCTATATTTGAAAAAGTATTCAAAGATGTCTCAAAAGATGACCGACCATTCAAAAATTACAGATATGTTTCTTTTAATGAAACTCTAGTCATTACTTTTAAAGATGGAACTGAAAAAACATACAATGCCACTCGTTTATACAAAGCTAAAAGAACAAATTTTGATCGTTTTACAAAGGATGAATGGGTTACATTATTGAACAGTAAATCATTGACCGAAGGCTATTTTCAAGGTGTAGAAGACGACTTTATTCTGTTAAAAATTAATGATGAGATCATTAAACATCCATTTTATCTAGCCGAATATATTTTAACCGCAACCGAATAATTCTAAATAAAGATGAACGAGTTTTATAACAAATTACACGAATTTACTCTGTCGGAATTAGAGCAATTCCACAAAGAAATTTTAAATCTAAATGAAGCTATTATTACTAAGGAAATAACATTAAAAAATGGTTTGATGATTCGTATTTCAAAGTGGTTGGGTATGGACGCCTTTGTAAAATTTAATCACAAAACGGACATTAGTTCTTACACATTTGATGAATTAATCACCTTAAATTACATTCCTGAAAAATACCAAAATGAGGAGTTTTTAGAAGTACATTCTCGAAATTTGGCTTTCGGAAATATGGTTTAAAAAACACTAATAATCAAACTGTTATATATAAGGATTTTATACAATTGTATAATTACATATTTATATAATTATTGAATTATACAATTGTATATTTATATAAAATTTAAGTAGGTGAAATTTAGTTTGCCTTTATTTATTTCTCGAAATCCTTACGCTCTTGAAAAGAAAAAAAACACCTTGGCTGTTGTTTATTTTTACAAAATCAGCGTTTTCTTTTAGGCTTACGACGTCGTGATGCTTCGTCATCTACTTCGTTAGCGCTAATACCACCAAGTAAGCCACTAATACAGCTAATAACGGTACTTGTACCAGTAGAAAGTTGATTAGAAACTGCTTCTTCAAACTCTTGTTCTGCTTCTTTGTTATTATTAGTTCGTTCAGAATGGGGGTTAGATCCACTTTCGTCTCTGTTTTGGAAAGATTTTCCATTGTTTGATGTAAAACCAGCTGATTGTTCATGATGTTGTTTTGAATTTCGGCTAGTTTGACCATTCCTGCTTTCAATTCTTCGATTTCCTTGGCCAAGTAATTCTTTAAATCGTTCTCTTGTATCACGGTTTGTTTCGCCAATTGTTTGACGGTCTCTGCTTTGTTCATAATTTAAATTGTTTTGAAGGTTTGCCCATTTGTATTGATTTCCTAACTTTTGCCCCTTTGCTATGAAACCATCATCAGAAATATAGGTAATTCCTGAAACTCGTCCGGTGCTTTCTGACTGATTGAAAATTAAATGGACACCATTTATTTTACATTGAATTATAAAATCTGAAATAGTATGTGCTTTTGATAAGGCATCTTTTATCCGTTCTTGCATTAACATTCGGTCTGAAAGTTTTCCTGTTCGCTGAATCATTTCCAATTCATCTTTGCTTGGCGCTCGGTCTAAAGCTTCTTTGGATGATTTTACCGTTTCTATTCCATATTTTCGCTCCAATTCTCGACAAAGGGTCTCGCTTCTCTGATAATTATTAGAATCGGAAACTACCGAACCATCATATTTAATTCGTGATGCCAACACGTGAATATGCAAATGTTCTGCATCAAAATGTTGCCAAACTGCATACGCATTATCGTCAAAGCCCATACCATTTAAATAATCTTTACCTATTTGTGTTAATTGATTTTTAGATAATTGGTCGGTAGGTGCAAAATTCAGCGATACGTGATAAGTATCTCGAGTTAAATTTGGTCGCAATTGTTTCAAAAAGTTGATTTCTTTTAAGATACTTTCTCTATCGTATTTAAAAAAATTGTGATCTAACAATTCTGCCCGATCTTTAGGATTTTTAAGCTCCATTTTCTGATGGTTGTAATCAAAAGCAGCAACAAATCCGTGAATTTTCTGTTTTGCAATCATTGACTCAGCATTTTTAAATGAATTGTTTCTAATAGCATTTTAATTTCCTGCATGATTTCAACATCTATTTTATTCAATCGGGTTTGGTGCACCGATCGTACGTATTGATTAAAATTATTCGAAATTCTCCTAGTCAATAAATGGGTGGACACATCAATTTTACTAATGCGATTCACGTTTAAAGATTCGTTCATAATCAGTTCACGAATTACCACACTAGCATTATCTTCTCTCAATGCAATCAATTTATCCAGCTTCTCTTTTTCGAATTTATTCAATGCAATCATTACATTGAATATTCGCAACTCATCGTTACTTTTTTTGGGTCTTGCCATAATTTCCAAATGAATGAAGTGAATTTGTTGTTTCGATGAGCAAGCGTTTTCCCATAGGGGAAACATGGCTTGCTCAGCCGAAATCAATAGTTAATAATTCCGCAATAAATAATCGTTTAAGTCTTTCGATCCATTGTTGTATAGATACCGAATATCAGTACATTTAGCACCTAAAATTTCAAGTTGTTTTTGAGTTGCTTTTGTGCCTGCTTCATCATTGTCGAGTGCTAAGAAAACTTTTTCATATTCCTCATAAACGGTGTCTAACTTGTTGAGCATTGATAACGAATTGAGAATGATGAAATCGAATTGGTTTTCCGTTTTTGAAAATAACATCAAAAGAGAAATAAAATCTGACCAGCTTTCCAAAACAATCAATTGATTAGATTTGTTTTTAATTGATGTGTACCATTTTTTACCTAAACACAGCTTCACATATTTATTTCTGATTTCGGTACCTCCCGAATCATTCTTAAATCCAATTCCAAAATATTGCTTGTTGTTTAATTGATAATAAACTTCAACTAAATATATTTTACAGAGTTCAATATTCAGCTTCCGACTTTTTAAATATTCGATTAGAATGAAATTCGCTAATGGTTTTATTTGATCGATTTCATAACTTTGTTGATTCTCCTTTTTTTTGAGTTCAATGTCGCTTTGTGTCTGGTGAAAAGAAAAAGAATCATATTCATTTCGTAAGAAATGTAATGCTTCTTTAAAATTGCAATCTTTTATTCGCATTATTAAATCGAAAACATTTCCACCTTTTCCTTCTCCAAAATCGTAATAAAGATTTTTTTTACTATCCACTTTAAAAGAAGCTGTCATTTCATTTCTAAAGGGACTTTTGTACCATAAACTTGAATCATTTGTCCGAATTATACAAAAACCTAACCTACTCATTACAGTCGAAATTGGTATGTTTTTTATTGTTTTTATGTCCATATTGTAAAAAGCTAAAAAAGTGATTTTTTTTGATGCAGTGATGCAGAAACCACATAACAAACTGTACATCAATTAAATACCCTGCATCACTCTTGCATCATTGCATCAAACTAATTTCAATTCTTGCATCACTCTTGCATCAAAAACCATGTTTTTTCAGTTTGATGTAGAGTTTGATGCAGAATAAACAACTATATATCAGCACCTTAAACTAATCTTGCATCAAAGCATCAAAAATTTTATAGAACAAAAACTTTTTTATCAAATAATAGCGACCTCTTCGATCTACTTTTACAATCTCACCATGCGACAATAGTTCAATTCCTTGATATGATTTTGTATTGTCTTCTGGTTGAAATTCCCAACGCTTTAAAATCTTTCTTATTTCACTAGCAGAAATAAATAATCTTGGATTTGTTTTACGTAACAATAATAAAATGTCATTGGGAGCGATTAAAATTTCATCATCATCAATTTTTTCAAAACACTCATGAAATAATTCCAATAATGCAACTTCTGTTTTGTTTTTATTGATCAATTTCAGTAATGATTCGGTCATAATTTGGTGTGGAGTAAACCACATACGTGTTTTTTGAGAAGATTTAAAATCTCGTTCGATCAGATACTTTAAAAAATAAGGGATTTCAGCATTTAGCTTTTTCAAGAAAAAAACATCTTCTGACTTTATTGGTCGGATTTTACGAATCCAGAACCGAATCTCTTCTTCATCAATCTGTATGAAATTATCTTCGTTATTAGAACATAAGATAAACTTTGCAAAGAATTCAATTTCTTGTCTGTCCTTTCCTTTGGCTTCCACTTTATCTTTATCGGTCGTGGATAGGTATTTTAAACGTTCAGTAATTTCTTTTTTATCAAAGAATACTTCATCAATAGCAACTAGTAACATGCTTGCCCAATCGCTGTTAAATTGCGAGTTAAAAGAATCACCTTTTATGTACGTCATATTCAGTCCAAAAATTGCTTTAAGCCATTTGATAAAAGAACTTTTACCTGTGGCTCTTTCTTTGCTCACAAGACATAAAATAGGTAATGTTTGTGTTGGTTTTTCAAACAGCAGTTTTAAATAATCTAAACCAAATTCTTTTTGATCTCCGAATATATGCTGCACGAAGTTTAACGTATTTGGTATGTTATTTTCCAATTGTTCTAATGTTAACACTTCGTTTATTGGCGACGCACTTAACTCATTATAGGTATTATAAAAATTTTCAACGATTAATTGATAATTAAGATGATCTGGAATACAACAAAAACCGTCTAATTTTAGAATGTTTCCTAAGAAATTTTTCCCATGATCGGAAACTATTGTTTCTCTATTCCAACGTGTCATTACTTTAACTTTATCGCCAGAGATGAGTGGTTTTTCAATAATTTTAAAATAGGAAGTTCCTACTCGGATATAAGGAATATCTAAGTCCATAGTTTAATGGTATATTATTCCTATATTTGCTATAGGAATAGATTAAAGAATAAGGGATTTATGCGTTCAATTTGCGGAAGTTGAACGCATTATTTTTTTGATTTAAAAAAGTAGTCTAGGGCTTTGTTTTCAATCTGAGCTTTTGATTGAGATTTGTTCTGACGTAACCATTGATCGATTTCTTCTCTGTCGAAGAAAAGTATCTTCCCTTGTGGTTTCGAATAAGGAATTTCACCAAGATGAACCAACTTATAAATGTAACTTCGTTTAAAGCCCGTATAGTCAATTAAGTCATCAACTGTAAGAATTGTTTTAGCTGTTTTAGATAAAATAGCTTCAATTCTTTCTAACTTTTCTAAGATTAAATTTGCTTCCATTTTTTCGTATGTTTTGAATTATGAAGCAAAGTAAAGAGTAAGAAAGAACTAATAAAATACGCTAAAGGCAAATGGTGTAATAAAATTATAAAAAAGATTCCGTTAGCCTATGTTCATTTCTCCACGTAGAATATGCTGTATTGAGTTGATTGAAGTTTTTCTTATCTCCATCAAATAAAAAACCTTCACAAATATTTTTTAAAAACATTTGTCTTTTGAGTCCTTCAAAATGTTTTGGTTCTTGAAAGATTACATTATGTAATAAATCAAATAATAAAACATAAGTTACAGCTTTAGATTTTGCATTGTAACCTTTTTTATCAATCCAGTTGAGTGGTTTTTTACTAAAACTTTTTTCACAGAATGAAGAAAAATCTATAAAGTTTCCTAATATCATTTTCTCTTTGATTAAATAATCAAAGATTATAGCCAACTCTTTACTACTTGAAACTTTATTCTTAGGAATTAGATTATCATAAAAATTTGATTTACTAAAAAAACCACTTTGTTCTAATTTCTCAAATGTTTCTTCAATCTCACATTCTAGCTTATAATTTTCATACAACTGATTTTGTAATTCTTCCATTTCAAGTACAATTTTTTCTTCTCGTAAGTGATTAATATCCATGTAGATATTGTAAAAATACTTTTGAATTTTATTATGAATTATAAATTCAATGTTATCGGTAGGTCCTTCTTTTTCAAAATCATGATAATCATCCTTTACAAGAAAATTCATAAACACATCTTCAACTTTCTTTGTGATCATTTGGTCAAGAAAATCTTTAACATCATCGTCTTGGTTTAATAATTCGAGTAAATTCTCTTTAAAGACTTTATTTTTTCTCATAACTCAATATTTAAAAGTGGGATTAAATTTGCAGCTTCTTTATTCTTTTGATCTACCATTTTAGCGTAAATCTGTGTGGTTCTTAATTCGCTATGTCCTAAACGTTTGGAAACGGTGTAAATATCAGCTCCGTTTTCTAAAAGTAAAACCGCATTGGTATGTCTCGCACTATGAAACGTGATATGTTTCAATATTCCGGCACGATTACACCAACGCAATAATTCTGTGTTATAAACAGCCGAATACTTTAATCCAATAAAAACACGATCTGAAGGATATTTTCGTTTTCCAAGTAAATCTCGTGCTTGTTCTGAAATGTATAAATACTCAATACCACCTGTCTTTTCCTGTTCAAAATTTACTTTGATTGTTTTTTCACCTTCTTGATACTCTTCCCGAACTTCCGCCCATACCATTTTATTAATATCGCTCCAGCGTAAACCACTTAAACATGAAAAAATAAACGCACGTTTCAATACAGGATATTTACATTCGGTATTTGCTAATTTTTGTAGTTCTTCATGGGTTAAATATTCCCGTTGACTTTCTTGTTGTTCAAATGATTTTACTTTAGCTCCGTAATTAATAGCAGTGTAACCTTCATCAAAAGCAGCTCTTAAGGCAGCTTTAAATTTATTGAAATAAGAGTATTTAGAATTTTCTGAAAGCAAGGTTTCGCTTTTTGTCTTCGCTTCTATATCAAAATATTTACGGACACGTTTTACAAAGGCTTCATCTACTTCTTCAAAAGTTAAGGTAGGAGTGATGCATCTTTTTAGATGAACCATAGTAGCTGACCAGTTGCCATAATTTTTAGGCGAATTGATTTTCTCCTCTGCTTTCTCATGAAAGTAATCTAAAAATCGTCTTTTAGATTTGATGTTGTTTTTAAGATCAAACCTACCTTGGTAAAATTCAGCTTCTCTGATTGCTAAAATCTTTTTAGCTAATTCAAGGTTCTCCTTATTCTTTTTCTTTTCAATAGCTGTTTTAGCATTTGGATCAAGATAAAGCTGTAAATTCTCAAATTCACGGATATGTTTGCGTTTGCCTTCTGGTGAAGTTTCAGAACCTTTATAGTATTCAATTAATAAACTAACTTTACCACTTGGCAATTTTCTTTCTTTTAATGTTATTTTCATAATGTGGTACGTTTGTACAACATAATTTTAAGATGTGGTACATATGAGGTAACAAATATAATAAGAAAGGAACATAAAAGAAAAGACTATCAGCATTAAAACACTGATAGTCAATTAAAAGAAAGTATATCTTACTAAGGGAAACCTAATTTATTTACCGATACAGAAGTTAGCAAAAATATTTCCTAACAGTTCGTCATTTGTTACTTGCCCTGTTATTTCGCCAAAATAAAACAGTGCCTGACGGATATCAATAGCCATTAAATCGGCTGGTATATTTGTATCTAAACCATATTGTACCTTTTGAATTTCTTCTAAAGCTTTAATCAAAGAATCATAATGACGCGTATTGGTTACAATAGTTTCGTTGTTCCGTAAAGAGCCCGTATTTACTAAACCTAATAATTCGCTTTTTAATGTATCAATTCCTATTTTTTGCTTTGCTGAAATTAGAATTAGATTTGAGATCTTAGATGTTAGATTCGAGATTTCTGTTTCTGACAACAAATCCATTTTGTTAACAATAACCAATAAAGCTTTTTGAGGGTATTTATTTTTTATTTCGGCAATTTCTTGTTTTAATCCTTCCATATTTTTTGATTGAGCGCTATCAACCAAAAATAAAAGCAATTGCGCTTGCTCTATTTTTTCAAACGTTTTTTGAATACCAATACTTTCAACCACATCTTTGGTTTCACGGATACCCGCTGTATCAATAAATCGGAACCCAATTCCATCAATAACCAATTCATCTTCAATAGTATCACGAGTGGTACCCGCAATATCGGAAACAATGGCACGCTCCTCGTTCAACAAAGCGTTCAATAAAGTCGATTTTCCAACGTTTGGTTCGCCTACAATAGCAACGGGAATTCCGTTTTTAATCACATTTCCTACCGCAAAAGAGTCGATTAATCGTTTCAAAACAAATTGAATTCGACTCACTAAATCACGAAAAGCGGTACGATCAGCAAATTCAACATCTTCTTCTGAAAAATCTAATTCTAATTCAATTAAGGAAGCAAAGTTTAATAATTCTTCACGTAGTTTTGCTATTTCATTACTAAACCCTCCACGCATTTGCTGCATGGCAATTTGATGAGCTGCTTCGTTATCAGATGCAATTAAATCGGCTACCGCTTCGGCCTGCGATAAATCCATCTTTCCATTTAAAAAAGAACGCATGGTAAACTCACCCGCAGTTGCCATTCTGCATCCTTTTCTTAATAAAAGCTGAATGATTTGTTGTTGAATAAAGGTAGAACCATGGCAAGAAATTTCAACAGTAGGCTCTCCTGTATACGAATTTGTACCTTTAAAAAGCGATACCAAAACTTGATCAATGATTTTATCACCGTCCTTAATAAACCCTAAATGCAAGGTGTGCGTTTTTTGTTTACGCAAATCTTTGTTCTTTATAGATTGAAAAACTTCGGCAACGGTATCAACGGCTTTAGGACCTGATACGCGAACAATAGCAACCGCTCCGGCACCAGAAGGTGTTGCCAAAGCCACAATAGTATCGTTTAGAATCATGGTATTACATTTAATATGCAAAGGTAGTTTAAAAGATTGAAATGTAACTTTAAGTAGATTTTAAATTGATGCGTTCTTCTTTGAACTATGGAGATTTTTTATACGTTTGTATTACAAATAAAACAACTAAATGAAAGTTGAAGAGCAAATTAATACGTACCTAACTAGTTTACCCGAATTAAAAGGAAAGGACATACAACAATTACATAATTTGATTTGTGAATTGTACCCTACTGCTAAATTGTGGTTTTTAGATGGCAAAGATGCTGCTAATAAAATTGTTGCTAACCCCAATATTGGTTATGGTAAACATATAATTAAATATGCCAATGGTACTTTTAAAGATTTTTACAAAGTAGGCATCACAGCTACTTCTACGGGTATATCGGTTTATTTCTTTGGAATTGATGATAAAAACTATTTGGCACGCAACTACGCTTCTAGAATAGGCAAAGCAAAATTCACTAGCTATTGTTTAAAATTCAAGTCGTTAACTGATATTAACACATCTGTTTTTAAGGAATTATTACATAATGTTTTTAATAGAAGCAATTAAATATTGTAAAAGAAGTTTCTTATATTTAATAAATAGAAAGCTGATTAAATGATCACTTTAAAATTATAAAAGTATTGGTTATTTATTTGAACTATAATGTATGTGTGTGTTTAGTTATCATTTGGTAAAAGTTTCCTTTTTTTCAGGCTTAAAACTATTGTTTTTTAAATTAAACAGTAAAAATATTGAAGGATTGATACACGCAGAAAAAATGACTTGTATGACTCTTGGTTCTGCTATTTTATCTCCCAAACGATTTATGATTAAACAGCAAGTATTATTTGCGCAATGGGAAAACGAAGAAAGTCTTGATTCTTTTTTAAGTCAGCATACATTAGGCAAACAATTTGCGAAAGGGTGGCATACTAGGTTGCATTTTTTAAGAAAATGGGGCACTTATAAGAATTTTAGAATACCCGAGAATACTGTTGAAACAATACAAGATAATGAAGCTGTGGTAGTTGTTACCATTGCCCGAATGAAATTTTTAGAAATTCCTAGGTTTATTGCTTGGGGCAGACCTGTAGAAAAGCAAGTAAGCAATAATCCTAATACGCTACTTTCTTTGGCTTCTATACATTTTCCTAATACCGTTTCTACTTTTTCTATATGGAAAACGCAAAAAGATATGACCAATATGGTTTTTGGTCATGGAAATTCTGCAGATTCTAAACGACATGTAGAAGCTATGAAAGAACGAAATCGTAAAGATTTTCATTTTGAATTTACAACCTTACGCTTTAAACCAATTGCCGAATTTGGATCTTGGAATGGACGTACTCAAATTATAAAGCAATTTAGCACCAATAGTTAGTATGGCTTCACCCCTATTTTTTCAGAAAACGCAAGATTGGCTAACACAGCAATGGGTTATACTACGTGGACAAAAAATCAATCATGAAAAACATTCTTGGTTAATGGGGCCTTTTGGCGATGTGAATGAAAATAGCGAAGAATTTATTAAGAAAATTGCAGAAAATGAAGGTTTAATTATTGATAAATCATCAGGTTCTCAATGTTTAATTCCATCCATAGAAAAGCTTCATTTAAGTGATCAAGAATTGGCACAACTATCGCAAGAAGTCATTCTTTTTTACAAAAATACACAAGCCTACCATTTTCATTTTTCTGTAGTTTGGAATCCTTTCTTTAAACAGCTGGGTAAGTTGGTTAATACATTATTTAGTAATCGTATTGAGCAATTAAATATCCCAACAGATTTAGACCAAAACAATGAAATAGTTGAAAGTGAAATAATTACCCTTATTGATCCTAAAACACAACAGGTAAAATACACTTTTTGGTTGCGCTCTTTAAAATCAAGTGGAAAACTAATTTATTTAGGTATGTATGATATGTGTACATTGCCCAAAGGAAAAGTATGCATTAAAGAAGTTTTTCCGTTACCAAACGGAAATGCAACCGTAATTATGACACCTACAGTTGGCAAGCAAGGAGAGTTGATACTAAACGCATCGGGCAAAAAATTTGGCGATGCTGGTTTTTATTTTCTACTTAAAGATGCTAAAGGAAATTACTGGTCAAAATACGTACGTTCTTTTAGAAATGAATTGGTTATTAACTTTAATAGCTCTCATTTAGAAGTGGAGCAAGTTTTAACACTTTGGCTAAAAAAAGTACTTACTTTTATTTACAGCATTCACTTAAAAGAATAAAAAAGAACGACTTCCAGTTGGAAGTCGTTCTTTTTATAAAAACCAGCAATTACTTTCTTGTAATTACTTTTTTTGCTTTTTCAATAATACTGTTGGCATTTAAACCGTATTTTTCCATTAAAGCTTCTGGCGTACCCGATTCTCCGAAAACATCGTTAACAGCAACAAATTCTTGAGGTGTTGGTTTATTTAATGCTAAAACACCCGAAACACTTTCTCCTAAACCGCCTAAATAATTATGCTCTTCTGCCGTTACAATACAACCTGTTTTAGCAACCGATTTTAAAATAGCAGCTTCATCTAACGGTTTTATCGTATGAATGTTAATAACCTCAGCAGAAATTCCTTCGTTCTCTAATGCTTGAGCTGCTTCTAATGCTTCCCAAACCAAATGTCCGGTTGCAACAATTGTTACATCAGTACCTTCAGATAAAACAACCGCTTTACCAATTTCAAAAGGCATATCTTCTGGAATAAAATTAGGTACAACTGGGCGACCAAAACGTAAATAAACAGGTCCGTTATGCTCTGCAATAGCCAACGTAGCTGCTTTTGTTTGGTTGTAATCACAGGTGTTAATTACCGTAACTCCTGGTAACATTTTCATTAAACCAATGTCTTCTAAAATTTGATGTGTAGCACCATCTTCTCCTAAAGTTAAACCTGCATGCGAAGCACAAATTTTTACATTTTTTTCTGAATATGCAACAGATTGACGAATTTGATCGTACACACGACCAGTAGAGAAATTGGCAAAAGTTCCTGTAAAAGGAATTTTTCCACCAATAGTCATTCCAGCTGCCAAACCAATCATATTAGCTTCTGCAATACCTACTTGAAAAAAGCGTTCTGGGTGATTTTTTTTGAATTCGTCCATTTTTAATGAACCAATCAAATCGGCACATAAAGCCACTACATTTTCATTTTTTTGACCTAATTCTGCCAAACCTGCTCCAAAACCAGAACGGGTATCTTTACTACCTAAGTTTGTATATTTTTTCATTTTTTAATCTAAGCTCTTTAAAAATTCTAAAAGTGATTTTTGATCTTTTTGCGATAAGCTGCTTCTTAATTTTTCAATTTCTAAATAGCTTTTACGCATTTGGTTAATGGTACCAAAATAATCTACATTTCCGCCGTTATTGTATAAATACAAATCACAAATTTGCCCAGTTAAGTTATGTACGTGTTTTTTAAGTTCTTTGCTTTGAAAATTAGGAATTTTCTTTTGCAAATCATCGCAATAATCTGGTGCGTATTGTTTTACTGCATCATTGTTTTCTGTATCTAAATCATACGCCAATGAAATCTTATCTTCTACTTTAATATCATTATAAGCAGATTGGTACTTTGTATAATAATCATAAGAATCTGTTGCGTACGTTGCATCATCCGCAGCGGTTGCATAATCAGTAGCAACTACAGCTGCTGTAGCATAATCTTCTGATACTTGCCCTGGTTTGTATTCTTTAACAGATTTAACTTGCTCTTTAAAAAACTTTTGCAATTCTTTCTTTTGATTTGCATCAATTACTTTTGAAGAAGCCAAGTTTTTTACCAATGATTTTGATTCTTTTTCAAAGAATTTTGCAAGATTTTCTCTTTTAATTGTTCCTTCTGCACTATACTCTTTGGTATTATATAATGCTGTTGAAGTAATTGAATAGATTGGTGAAAAATAGTTATACAAATTATAATCTGTTAATTCACCATTGCCATTTGTGTAAGAATACAACGGATCTGCATAAATATTTTCTGCTCCTTCACCATAAGGATAAGCAGCAACTGAATCTACTGCAGTTGCATAATCTGTAGGCTCATTTTCTTTATACGTTTTAATATCGGCAATTATTTTATCACCGTCTAAATCTAACTTAACATTGGCAGTTTCAGAAGATTTATACACTAAACGATAATAAGGATCACTTGTTTCAAGCGATAAAACCAATCCTTTTACCTTACTTTCAGGAAAAATAGATTCGGCGTTGTTTTGCTTGTTGCTTTCATCAATACAAAAGCAATAAGTATAACTATCTTTATTAGCAGCATCATTTAAAATAGCATAATACTGACATGAAAGACCGTTTATAACACCTTTTCTATCTAATTTTGTAAGGCTACTACCTTCATCAATTACATTAGAAGCAGAATACTCTGTATAACTGGTAGTTTTTGATAATCCGTTAACTGTTATTGGAATAATCCAATTATTTTTCATGTAAAAATTAGACTCACCAGAGTACGCATTTACGGCATTTTCTGTATAATAAAAAGACAACAACCCTTCTTTATTATTTTTAGATACGTAATGATCATAAGCTACTTTATCATATTCACCTTGATCATATATACCTTTACCAGCGTCTAAAACTTCAATTTGATATTTGTATTTTTTAACAAACTCTACCGTTTTATTTTGGGCAAATGCTGCAGTTGTAAACGCCAATACAGCAAAACACATTATTTTTTTCATAAGCTTTTTTTTTTGTAATTAATTAATAATCACTTAAAGTTGTTACGTTTTGATTTAAAGCACTTTCTAATTGATCGTTATTAGGTGCTTTACCATGCCAAGCATGTGTGTGCATCATAAAATCAACTCCGTTACCCATTTCAGTATGCAATAAAATCATTACTGGTTTTTGATTGCCTGTTTTTGATTTTGCTGTTTGTAAACCTTCAATAACTGCTTCTATATCATTTCCTTTTTCAACAGAAAGTACATCCCATCCAAAAGCTTCAAACTTAGCTTTTAAACTTCCCATGTTTAAAACTTCATCAGTACTACCGTCAATTTGTTTTCCATTTAAATCAATAGTAGCAATTACATTATCAACCTTTTTAGCAGCAGCATACATTAAAGCTTCCCAGTTTTGACCTTCTTGCAACTCGCCATCACCTAAAAGCACATACACCAATTTATCATCGTTGTTTAATTTTTTAGCTTGAGCAGCACCTAAAGCAACAGATAATCCTTGACCTAAAGACCCAGAAGCCATGCGAACACCTGGCAAGTGGCTGTGAGTAGTTGGATGTCCTTGTAAACGAGAATCGATTTTTCTAAATGTAGCTAATTCGCTTACCGGAAAGTAACCACTGCGTGCTAGAATACTATAAAAAACAGGAGAAATATGCCCGTTAGATAAAAAGAAGATGTCCTCTCCTTCTCCATCCATATTAAAGGTATCTTTACGATCCATAATAACTTGATACAATGCTACAAAATACTCAGCACAGCCTAAAGAACCTCCAGGATGACCAGAATTTACAGCATGCACCATACGTAAAACATCGCGTCTAACTTGTGTTACCAAGTCTTGTAATTGTTGTGTGTTAGGTTTCATTTATAAAGACATAAAATTTACAGTATACAAAGATAGTTTTTTTAAAAGATTGCGCATAAAAACTTATTGTTTTTGTTGATTAACAAATTGCGGGGTTATTATTACCTTTGCATTTATGGAAACTTTAAAAAACTACTGGAAAAATTACATTAGCGCTTATCAAGGATTATCTCAAGCTACTTGGCTATTAGCATTGGTTATGTTTATTAACCAAAGTGGATCTATGGTATTGCCTTTTTTAGGTGTTTACATGACAACTATTTTGGATTTTTCATTAAAAAATGCAGGTATTGTTTTAAGTACTTTTGGAATAGGATCTATTTTAGGTTCTTTTGTTGGTGGTTGGTTAACTGATAAATTTGGATCATTTAAAATACAAACTTTCAGTTTGTTTTTTAGCATACCTTTTTATTTGATATTGCCTTTTTTTACAAGTTTTGAAATGTTATGTGTTTCTATCTTTTTTTTAAGCTTTGTAAAAGAGTTGTTTCGCCCTGCAAATAGTGCTTCGGTATCGTACTACGCTAAGCCAGAAAATCTAACGCGTGCCTTTTCACTTAACCGCATGGCATTGAATTTAGGCTATTCTATTGGCCCTGCAATTGGTGGTTTTTTAGCAGCTGTTTCTTATAACTTTTTGTTTTATACCAATGCTGTTATGTCTTTTATAGCAGGGATTTTGTTTATTGTGTATTTTAAAAATCGCAAAGGAAACAGTCCTGAAAAAGTTATTTCAGAAAAAGTAGAAGAAAACATCAAAAAGAAATCTGCTTATTCTGACAGTAAATTTTTACTGTTTAGTTTTTTCATTGCTATTTACGCATATTGCTTTTTTCAAATTTTAAATACGTTGCCCCTATTTTATAAAAATGTAGCTTTAATGGACGAAAAAGAAGTTGGTTTGTTAATGGCTTTTAATGGTATTATTGTTTTTTTATTAGAAATGGCTCTTGTACATTATGCTGAGAAAAAATTCACTTTAACTGCTAATATGATTATTGGTAGTTTATTTTGTGGTCTTGGCTTTTTAGTAATAATACCATCGCATATGGTATGGGTATTGTATCTTTCTATTTTTCTGATGTCTATTTCAGAAATTCTTATTATGCCTTTTGCTTCAACAGTTGCGGTTAATAGATCCACTTCTGTAAACAGAGGTTCGTACATGGGGCTTAACGGAATATCGTTTTCTGCAGCTTTTGTTACAGCGCCTTTAATTGGTACTTATATTGCAGAAAATTATGGTTTTACCAATTTATGGATTTTTAACTGTATCATGATTGTGGTTGCCAGTATTGGCTTTTACTTTGTAATGAAAAAAATGTAGTTTATGAATGTTTTTAAGGCAGAAAATGTAACCATTGGATACAAAGAAAAAACATTGTTTAGCCATTTAAACTTTGAATTAAGAACGGGCGTTTTAACATCGTTATTAGGAAGTAATGGTATAGGAAAATCGACCTTATTAAAAACCATATCGCGCTTAATTGATTTAAAAGAAGGTGTTTTAAGCATTGATAATCAACCCATAAATAATTTAAGTACCGTTGATTTTTCGCATTGGGTAAGTATGGTTTTAACAACAAAAGATACCAATAAAGATCTTACCGTTTATGAACTTGTAAAATTAGGCAGACAACCGTATACCAATTGGCTTGACCAATTATCACAAGAAGATGAACTGTTGATTGAGCAAACTTTATTAGATTGTGAAATACTTGATTTAAAAGACAGAAAAATTGCGCAATTAAGTGATGGTCAGGTACAACGCACTTTTATTGCTAGGGCTGTTGTGCAAGACACACCCTTTATTTTTTTAGACGAACCTTCAACTCATCTAGATTTGTATCACAAAGTGCATTTGTTTAAATTGCTAAAAAAACTTTGCGTACAAAAAAACAAATGCATTTTATTTTCTACGCACGATTTAGATTTAGCTTTGCAATTAAGTGATGAAATAATGTTATTAAAAGGAAAAACCTTTTACCATAACAGCACAACACAGTTAATTAATCAAGGTGTATTTGATCGATTTTTTGATACCGATGAAATACTTTTTGATAAGGAACGAAGACAATTTATTATTTTATAAGCTTTTGATTGTGCTTTTGATTTGCTGAAACGTTTTCAATAGTCCATTTTATTTTTCCTTCAAACGGATGTTTCCTAACGGCGCAATCTGTTTTACTACAAATGGTACATGAGTATTCTTTGCAAGCATCTAAATGCACAAACAATTCAATACGATTTCCAAAATGATTTTTCACAGCATCCTCTAAGGCATCAACTTCTTTATGTCCTTCTTCAATATTAAAATACCAAGGCACGGTCATATGACAATCAAAATGTAAGGTGCTTCCGTATTTTATAATGCGTAGATTGTGTAAATCAATCCAGTTTGTTTTACGTTCATTCTCTAAAAAACCAACCACTTCTTTTAACAGTAATTCATCGGTTTCATCCATAATTCCCGAAATCGATTCTCGTAAAATTTGATATCCTGTATAAATAATAAATCCAGCAAAAAGTAAAGCGGTAGCACTATCAATCCAACTAATTTTAGTAATATATAAAACAATTAAACCTATAATAATACCAATAGTAGAGTAAGTGTCGGTTTGTAAATGTTTTCCGCTAGCAATTAAAGCCAACGAATTATTTTTCTTGCCTTTTTTAATGGCAAAATAGCCAAGAAGATAGTTAACAACAGCAGTAAAAGCAACCAAAATAAGTCCTAAATCTAATTGTTGAACTGTTCTAGGATTTTGCAATTCGCCAATAGCTTCGTAAATAATTACAACACCCGCAATACTTATTAAAGCACCTTCAATAGAAGCTGAAATAAACTCTACTTTTCCATGACCGTACGGATGGTTATGATCTTTAGGCAAAGCAGATAAATACAAACTATACAAACCTATTAAACCTGCTACAACATTTATGGTACTTTCAAGCGCATCTGTTAAAATAGCTACAGATCTTGTTTGATACCATGCATATATTTTAATTATAAAAAGAAGAATTCCAACAAGGGCAATAATTCTTTGAAATTTAAAATTTTCGTTAGCAGTAATATTCATTTTTAGTATTGTAAGTATCAAAGTTAGTGAATACCTTACTTAAAAAGAGATTTATTTAGTATTATCTTTAGGTTTTCTTTTTACAAGTACATAAGATATTCCTACAGAAAAATACGTTTCAAAAACATTTAATTTATAAGGAATTTTTTCAACTTGCTCTTCTTTGGTATATAAGTTGGTAATTTTTTTTTCGTAAGTAAAATTTGATTTAAAATATGATGCTTTTACATTTAAATCTACACCAAAACGATTGGTTAACTTATACCCCATTGAAACAGCAGGAATTATTGTAAAATTATCATTAGCTCTTTTACCTTGTCTAAAAGCAACTGTATATTCATAGTTTGAGTTTTTCTCTTTTAAATCAATGTCCCCCCAGTTTGAATAAAAAGAAGTAATACCTAGTGAAAGTTTAGGATAAAAATAAAAATGTTCTGTTTCTACTCTATAAACCAAACCAAAAGATACAACAGGTATAAAATTATTTGACACAGGTGTTGACGCCTTTACAAAGTAGTTTTCACTGTATTCATTACTTGCTGCTTTAGTAAAGTTATTTAATGCATTTTTACTATTGTTAAAATACACAAACTTTAAATCTGCTTCAACACCAAAACGTTTTTTGATAAACCAAATAGCCGACAGCGAAGGTATTACTTTATTTTCGCTACTATACTCGATAAAATTATCTGTTATCTTATTCTGGTTCATATTAGTAACCATATTGTTTAAACCGGTCTCTATTTTTATTTGAAACTTAGAAATATATAAACTTTCCTCTTGACTATATATGTTGGTTGAAAATAATGTAGAACCCAATAATCCTATTAATATATAAGCATTCTTCATTTTATTTCAAATTTACAGTTGTAAGTAATTCAACATTTGGTTTGTTTTCAAACAAAATAATTACTTTAAATTGATGTTCAGTATTAACATTCGTAGGTGGTACCATTAACAGATAATCAATTGTTTCTGTTTTTGAAGGAGTATAACCAAAATAATTATTTAATCGCTTTACCGTCTCGTTTACACTTAAGTAACTTTTGGATGTTTTAAAATATTCGGTAACATCGCTATTTGCCGGTTTTTCAGCATTAAAATCATTCAAAGTTACAATTTTAATAGCTTGTGCTTTATATTGCGGTTCGTACGTAACTGTAGGAGGACAGTCACAAGAAAAGGCATAAGCAGTAGGTGTAAAAGAAAACAAATTTTCTTGTTTATTTTTAAACGTAATTACTTCTCTTTCTACCTTTAAACGCATTCCATAAGCATTTTTATTAATACTTACATCTGTAATTTCTAAAGGATTTTCACCACTATTGTCTAAATTTACAAGTGAAAAGCCTGAATTTATGTAGAACTTTTCTTCTGTTCCCTCTTCACAATTACAACAAGCGTAAAAAATATCTAAAAGAGGCAAACCTAGCAGTATTAAAAAAACAGCATATTTTCTTTTCATTTCATAAGTTATTTGGTAAGGGAAAGATAAAGAAAATAATTCAAAATGGTGTACTACAACTCTATTTTTACAACTTCGCCCACTTTTAAACCATCTAGTTTCCAATTTCCTATCCTAACCCGAATTAATCGTAAAGTAGGAAAACCAACCGCCGCTGTCATTTTACGTACTTGCCTAAATTTTCCTTGAGTTAAGGTAATAGTTAACCAGCTTGTAGGACCATGGCGTTCACTTCTGATGCGATATCCTTCCCCAATATTGGTTGGCTGTTCTATTTTTGATGCTGTGCAAGGTTTTGTTACTAACCGTGTACCTTTAACTCCAATTTCTACTCCTTTTTGCAATTTTTCAATTGCTTCATCACTTATAATACCATCAACCTGTACAAAATATTGCTTTTCATAATGCGCACCTCTAATTTCTTCGCTTATTTTGCCATCGGTTGTAAGCATAAGCAAACCTTCAGAATTTTCATCTAATCGACCAATTGCCATAGTTCCTTCGGGAAAATTGTATAATTCGCCTAGTTTTTTCTTAGTTCTCTTTTTTTCGTAGATGAATTGTGAAATGTAACCTGCTGGTTTGTAAAGCAGAAAATGCTGATGATTCATTTTAATATTGATAAGACGACGGGAAAATTTTACCTGGATTCATAATATTTTTTGGATCGAAAACCTTTTTAATTTGAAACATCAAGCCAAGTTCCGTTTCATTAAATACAATTGGAAGGTATTCTTTTTGAACATATCCTATGCCGTGTTCGCCCGAAATGGTTCCGTTTAAGCTTTTAGTAAGTTCAAAAATTTCTTTAATGCCTTTAGGAACTTGTGTTTTCCAATTTTCTTCGGTCATATCCAATTTTACAATATTTACATGTAAATTTCCATCGCCTGCATGTCCGTAGCAAATGCTTTTAAAACCATATTTGGCTCCAATTTCCTTAATTCCTTTTAATAAATTAGGCAATTCAAACCTTGGAACCACGGTATCTTCTTCTTTATAAACGGTATTTTGTTTTACAGCTTCGGCTACATTTCTGCGTAATTTCCAAAGCGCATTTTTTTGATCGGTTGTATCAGCAAACAAAACCTCATCAATTTCATATTGTTCTACAACTTGCAGTATTTTTTCAGCTTCGAGCATTAAGACATCCGCATAATTTCCATCCACTTCAATCAATAAATGAGCTTGAATTCCTTCTTTTAAATTGAGATTGGGAACATCGGTAAATTTCATGGTCCAATCAATTGCATCGCGCTCCATAAACTCTAAAGCGCTTGGAATAATACCTGTTTTAAATATTTGAGCAACTGCTTCTGCTGCCTGATTCATATCAAAAAACGGAACCAACATTAATACATTCTGCTGCGATAATGGAATAAGTTTTAATACTATTTTGGTTACAATGCCTAATGTACCTTCGCTGCCCACCATTAACTGCGTTAAATTATAACCTGTTGCATTTTTTAGCGTATTGGCACCTGTCCAAATTATAGAACCATTGGGTAAAACAACTTCTAAATTAAGTACATAATCTTTGGTAACACCATATTTTACAGCACGTGCGCCACCTGCATTTTCAGAAACATTTCCGCCAATAAAACAGCTTCCTTTACTACTTGGATCTACAGGATAAAAAAGACCTTTCTCTGCAACTGCTTGTTGTAAAACTTCTGTAATAACACCTGGTTGTGTAATAACTTGCAGATTTTGCTCGTCGATTTTTTCAATAGAACTTAATCGTTCCAATGATAAACCGATGCCTTTGTGAATGGCTAAAATTCCACCACTTAAACCAGTACGCGCACCAATAGGAACAACAGGAATTTGATACTCAAAAGCCATTTTCATTACCTTGCTAATCTCCTCAGTAGAGGCAGGTTTTACAAGAATACTTGGTGGAAAAGCAAAATCTTCAGTATGATCTTTACCATATTCGGTTAAAGTTTCACTGTCTTGAAAAACATAATTGCTACCAACAATTTCAATTAATTTATTTTTTATGATGTCTGTAATCATGCTTCTAAACTTTTGTATTTAATTTTTTTCATATCAGGCAAAAAGTAAGCAATAATACCTATTAAAGGTAAATATGAACATACATGATAGATGTATTCAATAGAAGTAGCATCGGCCCACCAACCTAAAACAGCTGAACCTACACCTCCCATACCAAAGGCAAAACCATAAAACAAGCCCGAAACCATTCCTATCTTTTTGGGCAATAATTCTTGAGCATACACCAAAATAGAAGGAAATGCAGACGATATGATTAAACCAATGATAACGATTAAAATTCCTGTAAAATGCATATCTACATAAGGTAAAGCTAGTGTAAAAGGTGCTGCGCCAAGTACAGAGAACCAAATAATATATTTTCTACCAAATCGATCGCCAAAAATACCTCCCAACAATGTTCCTACTGCTACTGCAAGTAAAAAATAAAACAAATAAACCTGAGCCTGCACTTCATTTAAACCAAATTTATGCATGGTATAAAACTGAAAATAACTGGTAATACTTGCTACATAAAAATATTTTGAAAAAATAAGAATCAACAATATACCCACTGATGTTGCTATTCTTGTATCAGATAAATCGGGCAGCATGATTGTTTTCTTCGCATTTTTTAACGTGTTTTTTAAGCTGTTAGAATACCATTTTGCTATGTAAGCCAAAACAATTTGCGCTACAATGGCAAATAAAACAAACCATAAAATATAGCGTTGTCCGTTGGGTAAAACTATCCAAGCAACTAATAAAGGAGCAAGGGCTGTTCCCATATTTCCGCCAATTTGAAAAACCGATTGCGCAAAACTGCGTCGACCATTAGATGCTATAAATGCTACACGAGAAGATTCGGGATGAAAAATGGATGAACCAATACCTACTAAAACCACCGAAACTAAAATTATTTCATAATTAGGTGCATACGCCAATAAACAAATACCAGCAATAGTAAACAACATACCAAAAAGTTGTGAATAAGGCTTGGGATGTTTATCAGTATAAGCCCCTACAACTGGCTGAAAAATAGAAGCCGCTAACTGATAACACAAAGTAATCATACCTACTTGCGCTAAAGTTAAATCGTACTTTTGTTCTAACCTAGGGTAAATTGCAGGTATAACTGCTTGAAGTAAATCGTTTAATAAATGGGCGGCACTAATAGCTATTAAAATAGCATAAACAGGCTTTTGAGGAATTACTTTATTTGTTGCCATTTTGTTTGAAAATTTAAAAAAGAACAAAGGTACTTAAACCCATTGAAAGCAATTATTAATTAAAGGCTTTTTATGAAAGTATTTTGTAATTTTGTTTAAAAACCAACACTATGCATAATAAAGATTCGCATTATAAAAAAGCGTTAACCGAAAAGGATGGTATTGAACAACCTAATTTTGTTGATCAAAAATCGGTGCAATCCATTCAAAATTTTCGTCGAAAACCTTTAGATGTAGAAAATTTAATTAGCAAACTTTTACAAGGCGATGTTCCTTCGCTCAGCAAAGCAATTACCCTTATTGAAAGTACCAATGTTAAGCATCAAGAAATTGCGCATGCTATTATTCAAACCTGTTTACCACACGCAAACAAATCGGTTCGCATTGGAATTACGGGAGTTCCCGGAGTTGGAAAAAGCACCTTTATTGAAGCTTTTGGAACTTACTTAACATCTGTAGGTAAAAAAGTAGCCGTTTTAGCCATTGATCCTAGTAGTACTATTAGTAAAGGAAGTATTTTAGGCGATAAAACCCGTATGGAAGATTTGGTTAAAAATCCTCATGCTTTTATTCGTCCTTCTGCTTCAGGTAACAGTTTAGGTGGTGTTTCTAGAAAAACGCGTGAAAGCATTATTCTTTGCGAAGCATGTGGTTTTGATACTATTTTGATTGAAACGGTTGGTGTTGGACAAAGTGAAACGGCTGTTCACAGCATGACTGATTTCTTTTTACTATTGAATTTGGCTGGTGCTGGCGATGAATTGCAAGGAATTAAACGCGGCATTATGGAAATGGCCGATGCTGTGGTTATCAACAAAGCCGATGGTGATAATTTAGATAGAGCACGCAACGCCAAACTTGATGTAAACCGTGGCTTGCAATTATTTCCTTTAAAAGATTCGCTTTGGAAACCAAAGGTTTTATTGGCTAGTGCTTATTACAATAAAGGAATCAAGGAAATTTGGCAACTGTTACTAGAGTATTTTGAACTCACAAAAGCAAATAATTATTTTGAAAACAATCGTCACCAACAAAATATTTATTGGTTAAAAGAAACGATAAACGAACAATTGCTACAAAATTTTTATCAAAACCATACAATCTCAGAAGCCTTATTAAAAGAAGAAAAACTTGTTCAAGAAAACGAAAAATCACCTTTTACAGCAGCCAATGAGTTGTTAGAGGTTTATAGAAAACTTAGGTAAGTTAGCATTAATAAAGATTATACTTTATAATATTTATAGTCTAAAAAAAAGTAGTTGGAAAACAATTTACAATAAATAATACTTTTTCAACTACTTTTTTTATATATCGTTTCAAAAAAAACTCTAGTATATTAAAAAAATATTTTAAAATCATGAAAAACAGGTTCCATATTTTATTTTATCTCTTGACATAATTCAATTAAAACACCATTGGTTCCTTTTGGATGTAAAAAAGCGACTAACTTATTATCAGCTCCTTTTTTAGGTGTTTCATTTAAAACGGTAAATCCTTCCATTTTTAATCGATTTATTTCAGAAACAATATCTTCTACATCAAAAGCAATGTGATGAATACCCTCTCCCTTTTTCTCTAAAAATTTAGCAATTGGAGAGTCTGCATTAGTAGCTTCTAACAATTCAATTTTATTAGGTCCGTTTTGAAAAAAAGACGTCTTTACTCCTTCTGATAGTACTTCTTCTTCTTTGTAAGCAGGAATTCCTAATAATTTTTCAAACAAAATATTAGATTCTTCTAAATTACGAACCGCAATTCCTATATGTTCAACTTTTCGCATAATGATTGTTTTATATTTCAGCAAAGATAAAATATCTCTCATAATATTTGTATTTTTGTGCCATGGAAACAAACAGACAAAAGAAAATGGGTGCCTTATTACAGGCCGATTTGGTAGATATTTTACAAGGAGAAATTCGTAAAAATGGTATTTCTAACTTAATTATTACGGTATCAAAAGTAAATATCACAACCGATTTATCTATTGCAAAAGTTTATTTAAGTATTTTTCCTACTGAAAAAGCGACTGATTTGTTGAAAGCTATTCAATCAAACGCGCCTTTAATTAAGCATGATTTAGCGCAAAGAGTAAAAAATCAACTAAGAAAAGTACCTAATCTTATTTTTTATGTTGATGATAGCTTAGATTATATTGAAAAGATTGATACCGCTTTAAAAGGAGACGAAAATCCAATAGAAAACAGAGATTTACTTGCTCGTAGAAAGAAAAAATAAGCTTCATTGAACAGTGTTTTTTACATAGCAAAACGATATGCCTTTAGTAAAAGCAAAACTAAAGCTGTAAATATAATTACGCGTATTTCTGCCATAGGAATTATTGTAGGTAGTATGGCGTTATTTGTAGTTTTATCCGTTTTTAGTGGTTTAGAGCATTTTGCTTTATCGTTTAGTAATGTAATTGACCCCGATTTAGTTGTATTACCTACCAAAGGAAAAAACTTTGAATTTACTACTAAACATGAACAAGCTTTAAAAAACAGCACTACTTTCTCTTCATATTCTAAAATCATTGAAGATAGAGTTGTTTTTACTTATGGCGATAAACAATTGGTTGCTTTTATAAAAGCTGTAGATAGCAACTATGTTAAAACAGTGGCTATATCGCAACACATTCCATATGGAAAATGGATGCAAAAGAACAGTAATGATGCTGTAATTGGTGATATTTTAGCAAATGAACTATCGGCTGGTATGTATTCTAATGATAAATTATTAGAAGTATTGGCTATGAAACCAGGAAAAGGCTTAATTACAACACCAGAAGATGCTTATATTAAACTACCTTTATATATTTCTGGTGTGTACCGATTAAATAATGTTGATACAGACAATAAATATATTTACACCAATTTTTCTGTGGGTCAAAACTTATTAAGTTTTAAACCCAACGAAGTTTCTAAAATTGAGTTCAAAATAAAAAAGGATATTACTGAAAGCAAAGCAATTTCAGAATTATCATCTATTTTTGGAGAGAATGTAATTATAAAAGACAGATCGCAGTTAAATGAAGGTCTGTATAAAATGTTAAAAACAGAAAGTTTAGCCATTTATTTAATCTTTACATTAATTATTATAGTAACTCTTTTTTGTTTAACAGGATCTATTATCATGATAATCCTAGAAAAGAAAGAACATATAAAAACATTGCTTTTTTTAGGTTTTACGCATCAAAAACTTAAAAGAATATTTTTATACCAAGGACTGATATTATCACTTGGAGGTGCTGTAATTGGTTTAATTTTAGGAATTATCATTACTTTATTGCAACAACATTTTGGATGGATAACGATAGCTGAAGATTTTCCTTATCCAATTGTTTTTAAATGGCAAAATGGATTTTTAGTTATAGCTACTCTTTTTATTTTAGGCACAATAGCTTCATATATTGCCGCAAGTAGAATAAAAATTTTGTTAAGTAAATAAATTTTGTATTTTTATAACTTTATTTTAATTTTATTCACAAATAACCCTCATTAATATTTCTATTATGAAAAAGATTTTGTTCTTTATCGCTATAAGTACATTTTCAGCAATTAGTTTTACTTCTTGTTCAGAAGATGAACCTGTTATGGAAACTCCAACACCAAATCCTAATCCTAATGTAGGAGCTCAGTTAAAAATTTCATCTGATGCAAAATTTATAAAAGAAAAAAATCTTTTATTTGTTGAATTAGGTCAAAAAGTAACATTAACAACAACTAGCGGAACAACCCCTATTAATGATGTTACTTACTATGTTGATGGTGTAAAAATGGATGGTAACGTTTATGAACACAAAACAATTGCAAATGTTAAATTTCAGGCAAAAAGAGCTGGGTTTATTGACAGTGAAATCATCACTATTCAATTTGCACAACATCCTTATTAGTTAAAATTGGCACCTTTGTAATTTTTTTTAAGGCTTCCTTTTTGTGCTATTTAAATTAGTTTTCTAATTTTTAGAATAATAAAAAAAGCCTCAAAATAAATTTGAGGTTTTTTTTATATCACATTGTTATTCTAAAACATTTAATTATGGATAATAGTGAAATTTGTTTGTTTCATATCCATTTTCATAATTTCTAATAATCTCATAAGTAACATATTTATTATCATTATAACTTAACTCATGAGACCATTGCAAATTTTGATAAGAGTTTTTTAATGTCTTTAATTTTAAATTATTCTTATTAATATAATTTAAAATTTTGTAAGCTTTTGGATAAATATTGTAATAAGGATTTGGATTAGCATCATATTTAAAAGTAATATAAGTATCAGGTGCATTTTCTTTAACCAAATTTTCGTTTTCTACTATTTTTACAGGATTATATAAAGTTCCATCTGCATTATAAGTATAGTTTTTAATATCAATCAACACATTGTTTTTGTCATAAACTTCCATTAAAATTATTTGATTAGCATCATTGTAAGTGTAATTAGTGATTTTTGTAGTAAACTCACTAGCATTAGCATTTCTATAATTAACTCTAACTTCGGTTATTTGATTCTTCTTATTATAAATAAATTTTTCTGTAGCTATGTATCCTTTATTAGTATATATGGAATCGATAAACCCATTATTATGATAAAAATATTCTTGCGATGAATTTCCTTCTTTTTGTTTAATTTTCATACCTTCTGGTGGAGTTTCTGCAATTATTACCTCATCATTAGAAGGATGAATTTCATCGTCACATGCTATAAAACATAAACATAAAAATAGTAGTATATTTCTCATGATTTCCATTTTAAACAATTAATAATAAGTAAAACTTCTACGATCATCAGTATCTAACGGCATATTAGAGATTTCTTCTGAAATAATATAATTGTCTGCATTATATTTTAAAGAATGAGTATTGGTAATAACTTCTGAACTATAATGCCTTTCAGTAACTAAAATATTATTTTTATTTATGAACTTTAGAATGCGATACGCTTTTGGGTAAATATTGTAATAAGGATTTCTTTTATCATCAAATTGATATTTAACCGTTCCATTTGAATCTTCAACTATATTCTCATTAACAACCTTTCTGTTTGAGCTAAATAAACCTCCATCTGTAGTATAATTATATGTTTTATAAGCAATAGCTACATTGTTTTTATCGTATGTTAAAGAAGATATAATTTGATTTTTAGTATTGTAAGTGTAAAAAGTTGTGTTCTTCTTGAAATATTCTGGTCGTCCAGGTTCATCTACAACATATCGGTATTCAACAATTTGGTTTAAGTTATTGTAAATAAACTTCTCTGTAAAATCATCTCCCCAACCATGGTAACTACTAATAGAGTCAATAAAACCGTTCTTATTGTAAAAGAAACTTTGAGATAGTAATCCACCTTTGCCTTTCAGTTTCAATCCTTCGGGAGGCGTTTCAGGTTTTTGCTCTTGTTCTGATAGTGGATCATCTAGTTTTGCAGGTGGATAAATTTCATCATCACAAGAAAAAAGCAGCAATGCAAATAATAAAAGTGTAACATTTTTCATACCCCAAAATATTTATGTTAAATATAATAAAAAAAACCATTCATATGAATGGTTTTTTAACAATATAAATGAAAAATATCTTTTTTTTAGAATGCTATTGCTGGTAATAATTGAGATGACACTTCACCAAAACCAATACGTACTCCATCTTTTTCACAGTAACCTTTCATAATTACAGTATCAAAATCTTCAATAAAAGTACGAGTTGAACCATCAGCCATTTCAATAGGATTTTGTCCACCCCATGATAATTCTAACATTGATCCATAACTATCTTTTGTTGGACCTGAAATAGTACCTGAACCCATTAAATCACCCGAACTTACCAAACAACCATTCACGGTGTGATGCGCTAATTGCTGACTCATTGTCCAGTACATGTATTTTAAGTTTGATTTTGTAACTACTTTTCCTTCAGCGTTTTCTGGTTGAATAATTACTTCTAAGTTGATATCAAATGCATTATTTCCTGTTTGTTGTAAATAAGGCAATGGTTTAGGATCTTCTTGAGAAGGACTTTCACAACGGAAAGGCTCTAAAGCATCCATAGTAACTACCCAACAAGAAATAGACGATCCAAAGTTTTTAGCCAAGAATGGCCCTAGTGGCACATATTCCCATGCTTGAATATCACGTGCAGACCAATCGTTTAATAAAACCATTCCAAAAATATGATTTTCAGCATCAGCAACAGAAACTCTTTCTCCCATAATATTGGCATCGCTTGTAATAAAAGCCGTTTCTAATTCAAAATCAACTCGTTTTGAAGGACCAAAAACAGGTTGTTTTTCACCTTTTGGTAATGTTTGTCCTAACGGACGATTAACAGGTACACCTGATGGAACAATAGTTGAACTTCTTCCGTGATATCCTACAGGTAAATGCAACCAGTTTGGTAATAAAGCGTTTGCAGGATCGCGAAACATTGTTCCTGTATTGGTAGCGTGTTCACGGCTTGCAAAGAAATCAGTATAATCGCCAATAAAAACAGGTAATTCTACATTAACTTCGTTTACATTAAAAATAACCAATTCGCGTGATTTTACATCATCACGTAATTTTGGGTTGTTTGCTTCAAAAATTTCTGATATTCTGTTACGCATAGCTCTCCACACTTCTTTTCCTTCCGAAATAAAAGCGTTTAAAGTTTCATCATACAAAACATTATCATCAAAATCAATATCTTTAAAAAAGCCTAAGTCGTTTAAAGCTGTTAAACTAATAGCATAATCGCCAATTCTGGTTCCAATCACTAAATCCTCTTCTTCTACAGAAAAAACGCCAAAAGGAATGTTCTGAATAGGAAAATCGCTGTTGTTAGGTACTTCTAACCACGACTTTAAAGTAGGATTGTTAGCAGGTATATTCATAGTTTTCATTAAATTTTGTTCTAATTAGATTACTTATGCGAATATAACAATGATTTTTCATAAATTTGAGTTCATTTTAAAGAATTAATAAAAATGCAACGCGACGAACAAATCTTTGATTTAATTTTAGATGAGCAAGACAGACAAGTTCATGGTTTGGAATTAATTGCTTCGGAAAACTTTGTAAGCGACCAAGTTATGGAAGCTGCAGGATCGGTTTTAACCAATAAATACGCAGAAGGATACCCAGGTAAAAGATACTATGGTGGTTGTGAAGTGGTAGATATTGTAGAACAATTAGCTATTGACAGAGCTAAGGCTTTGTTTAATGCAGCTTATGTAAATGTACAACCTCACTCTGGTTCACAAGCAAATACAGCCGTTTACGCTGCCGTTTTAAAGCCAGGTGATAAAATTTTAGGTTTTGATTTATCGCACGGTGGGCATTTAACACATGGTTCGCCTGTAAATTTCTCTGGTAAATTATACAATCCTGTTTTTTATGGTGTTGATGAAGCTACTGGATTGATTAATTACGATAAAATTCAAGAAGTTGCAGAACGCGAAAAACCACAATTGATTATTGCAGGTGCATCGGCTTACTCTCGTGATATGGATTTTAAACGTTTCCGTGAAATTGCTGATTCTGTAGGCGCGTTGTTAATGGCCGATATTTCGCATCCTGCTGGTTTAATTGCTAAAGGATTATTGTCTGACCCCCTACCTCACTGTCATATTGTAACAACTACTACACATAAAACATTACGTGGTCCAAGAGGTGGTATGATTATGATGGGGCAAGATTTTGAAAATCCATTTGGTTTAAAAACGCCTAAAGGCGAAACACGTATGATGTCTGCTTTGTTAGATTCTGCTGTTTTTCCAGGAAATCAAGGTGGTCCGCTAATGCATATTATTGCTGCTAAAGCAGTTGCTTTTGGCGAAGCTTTACAAGATGAGTTTATGCATTATATGTTGCAAGTTCAAAAAAATGCACAAGCAATGGCAGCTGCATTTGTGAAGAGAGGATACAATATTATTTCAGGTGGAACTGATAACCACATGATGTTAATTGATTTACGCAACAAAAACATTTCTGGTAAAGATGCTGAAAATGCTTTGGTAAAAGCAGAAATTACAGTAAACAAAAACATGGTTCCTTTTGATGATAAATCTCCGTTTGTTACTTCAGGAATCCGTGTAGGTACTGCAGCCGTTACAACTCGTGGATTGGTTGAAAGTGATATGGAAACCATTGTTGATTTAATTGACCGTGTTTTAATGAATCATACAAACGAAGAAGTTTTAGAAGAGATTGGTAATGAGGTAAATGACTTAATGAGCGAGCGTGCTTTGTTTGTTTTTTAGCAAATTATTTTTATAAAAAGTTAAAGAGTCACTAAATGTGGCTCTTTTTTTGTTTACAATGTAACAAATTATCATTTTTGTAACCAACCAATAAAACCAGCATTATGAAATACAAAATACTTATTTGTTTACTTTTTTTAAACATTGCGCTTTACGCTCAAACTACTGTTAAAGGAATTATTAAAGATACCGAAACCAAAAAACCTATAGAATATGTAATGGTTATTGGAAATATTTCTGGTAAAAGTACAGTTACCAATAGCGAAGGTCGTTTTCAATTTAACATGCCACAGCAAGATACTAAGCTTATTATTAAACATTTAGATTATTTTTCTAGAGAAATAGCTGTGTCTGATTCAAAATCGTTAACTATTGAAATTCAACCATCAACAGAATCGTTAGAAGAAATTGTTATTTTCAAAACATCTATCAAAGAAGAAATTGAAAAAGCCATCAAAACATCTCAACAACGTTTTGCCAAGAATTTAAAATTAAACACGTATTACCGTGAATTACTGTACATTAACGGAACTATGTATCAATACGAAGATGCTGAAATTGATTATTATTTACAATCGATAAACAAAAGTAATGTTGTAGTGAATGAAAGTAGAAGTGTAAAATTTAAAAATGATGAGGCAAAGAAATTTGATTCGTTAACAAGAGTTAATTATTATTGGGGCGATTTAAAAGAGAGAGTTTCAAGAGAATTTGATTTTAATTTGGTAAAAAGCATTATTACCAATAAAGAACTAGATTTATATGTAACACAAAAAACAACTGCTGATGCTGTTGCCTTAAATGTTTTACATTTTAACCCAATTGACAAAGCAAAAAAAACCATGATGAGTGGTACTGTAATTTATGGTGCTGATGATTACTTAATAAGAGAAATTAAAGCAAATATTGATCCTAATTTTGTTGCTAATAGTGAATATTTACAACAAAACAATCATCGTTTTAAGCGTAGTTTTTATAACAGAACCACCATTTTTAATTTGTATAAAGATAAGTATGCATTAACTTATACATCGTATCGTATTTTTGGAGTATCCGAAGTGGTAAATCAATTAACAAAAGTAGGTGGCTTTGTAGAATTACTAGTAGATTCTGTTGAAGAAAACCCGACACAACCTAAAGCCGAAAAATTTTATACAAACGAAAAATTGACTCCTTTAGGTAAAAACTATAAAACAAAATATTGGGAGAAATTCAATGTAGTTCCGTTAACATACAAAGAAGAGCAAATGTTGAAACAAATAAATAATTAAATAAAAAAGCGACTTTGAGTAAGTCGCTTTTTATATTTATAATGATTCAAAACCAAACAATTGCTTTTCTTTTATAATTGTAGCAACTGTTTCAGGTACATCATTTTGCCAACTTTGATCTTTAGCATGTAACTTATTTAAAACTTTGTGCGAAAAAACTTGAAGATTTTGAGCATCAAAATTATCAATATCAACAATTTGTCCTTCTGTTTTAAAATAGTTATAAATAGGTTTTAACGCTTCATCATGTAATTGAATATTAGCACTTGTAACAATAAATCCTTCATCATTTTGAAGAGGATACACATAAATTTCTAAACTATGCTTAAACAATCTACCTAAACCTTCAAACAAACCTCCGTTTAAATTATCATAATGCTTTGCATCAAAAATCTCAAGTAAACTAGGCACTCCAATTGTTAAAGCTATTTTTTCTTGTGAGTATTCTGAAATGTAATCAATCACTTTAAAATATTCTTTAAAGTTCGATATCATTACTGTATGTCCTAAAGCGCATAATAAATCTGCTCTATCAAGAAAATCTTGTTCATCAACAGCACCTAAAGCTAATAAATTATTCAAAGTAATTTCAAAAATAACGACCGTTTTATCAATTGTAGTTTCATTTTTTGCTAAAAACTGCTGCAATGAATTTTGATACATATCAATATTTACAACCGTAACAGGTCTAAAACTACCACGCAATAACAATACATTTTTTCTAAAAAGCGTATTAGCAGGTAAAATATTTTGACCATTAGCGCCAAACATAACCGCATCTGCCATACCATTTTTCACCAAAAAAAGACTCATTAAGCGATTATCTACATCTTTAAATGCAGGTCCTGAAAAATTAATGGTATCAATTTCTAACTGATCTTTATCTAAATGATCATACAAATGATAAATCAGTTTTTTAGGATCATGATGTTGGTAAAAAGCGCCATAAATTAAGTTAACCCCTAAAGTACCTAAGGTTCTTTGCTGTAACAACACATCATTTTCTTTAAACTGTATGTGCAAAATAATTTCATTAAAAGCACCTTTAGGCGCGTTCTGAAAACGAATTCCAACCCAACCATGACCTTTAAACTTCTTTGCAAAGTCAATTGTAGTAACTGTATTTGCGTAACTAAAATATAAGCGATCGGGGTTTTCTTCATGATTTAATCGCTCTTCCAAAAGCTTCACTTCATGATTCAACATTTTATGTAAGCGGGTTTCGGTCACATAACGTCCGTCTGTTTCAACTGTATAAATTGCATCACTAAATTGCTTATCATAAGCAGACATTGCCTTAGCAATTGTTCTTGAAGCTGCACCTGCTCTAAAAAAATGACGCGCCGTTTCTTGACCTGCGCCAATTTCTGCAAAAGAACCATAAATGTTCTTATTCAAGTTAATTCGTAAAGTTTTGTCCGAAATTGCTGGTTTATGCTCAATAATTCTATCTCCTTGTAAGGATAAATCATCTGCAAAAAAATTATTCATGCTTGTATTTTGTTTGCCTATAAAGTTACTAAATTCATATTTAATGTGCTATTTTTGTAAAAAAAGAATCGTTTGTGAAAATATTTTTTTTAGGTACAGGCACATCTCAGGGAATTCCAGTTATTGGTATTAAAGATCCTGTATGCTTAAGTACCAATCCAAAAGACAAACGGTTGCGCTCTTCTATATTGATTGAATGGAATGGTAGTCATTTTTTAATTGATTGTGGACCCGATTTTCGACAGCAAATGCTTAGAATTGATAATCAGAAGTTAGATGCTGTTTTGTTTACTCATGAACACGCCGATCATACTGCGGGTTTAGACGATTTAAGACCTTATTGTTTTATGGAAAGTAAAGCAATGCCTATTTATGCTCAAAAAAGAGTAATAAACAGTTTAAAAAATAGATTTGATTATATTTTTGCTACTGAGCATCGATATCCAGGAGCACCATCGGTTCAAATCAATGAAATAGAACCTTATCAAGAAATCAATATTAATGATAAAACCATCTTGCCTTTATTGGTAAATCATGGTTCTTTGCCCATTTTAGGTTATAGATTAGATAATTTTGCCTATTTAACAGATGTTAAAACTTTGGATGAAGAAACCTATCAAAATTTACAAAATTTAGATGTTTTGGTGATTAATGCGCTTCGATTACAAGAACATCCAACACATAATAATTTAGAAGAAGCTTTACAGCATATAAAAAAGACAAATCCTAAAAAAGCATATTTAACACACATTGGTTTTCAATTAGGCTTTCATGACGAAGTTGAAAAACAATTACCTGATAATGTTTTTTTAGCATATGATGAATTAATTTTAGAATTATAATGAAACGTATTTACTTATATTTATTTTTATTTTCGTTAATAATCAACGTTTTTCAATTTGTAAACGACTCAAAAGTCTTAAAAGCACAAAATGAGCGTATTGTTAGTTTAGAAAAAAGATTAAAAAAAGCCGAAGATTCTCTTCAATTAATAAAAAAACAGCCTGTTAATTCAATAAACTCTTAACATGAAACATTTATTAGTATCTATTGTTAGTATTTCTTTATTCTTTGTTTCTTGCAATAAAGAAAAGAACACGTTAAAAGATGTAAACCAAGCAATGGTAAACGATTCTTTAGAAATGTATAAAAAATTGTATGATGAGGCTGCTTATTTTTCAATTGATAAAAATGAAAATGCTCAAAAAACATTTGCTCCCGAAAAAATTGATGGTGTAATGGCTAAAGTAGTACAAGATTTTAGTGCTTTAAACCAACAAGAAGGTGGAAACCCGCTAATACCAAAGGATGCTAATGGATCTGAAACAAAACTTAATAAAATGTCGGTAATTAATCACAAATGGTTAATTGTTGATTTTTACAATGAAACTACCACAGGTGAATTATTAATTAAATATGAATATGCACCTAACCAAACTACTCAATTTAAAGTAATTGATATGGTTCTATATTAAAAAAACGTTTCCTTAAGGGAAACGTTTTATTTTAATAAAAACTCTTTAAAATCGAAGAAATTCTTAGGAGCAACTCCGTGCCCAACAGGATATTCATTATATTCAAAAGAAATGTTATAAGGTTTTAAGAACTCACTGGTTTTTCTAGCCCATTCTACAGGAATAACCTGATCTACAGTTCCGTGAGAACCAAATATTTTTATGTTTTTATACGCAGATAAATCTGTTTTTGGGTTCAAAATAGCAGGATTAAAATAGCCACTTAATGCAACCACTTTATTTACTTTTTCTGGGTAAGTTAATGCAACAGAATAACTTAAAATAGCACCCTGACTAAAACCTACTAAATTTACATTCTCCTTATCAATTGGATATTTTGCACAAACTTCATCAATAAATTGCACTAAAGTGTCTCTTGATTCAATAGCTTGAGAATCATCACTAAACTTATTCATGTCAGCATCAAAAGTAATAGCGTACCAAGCAAAACCGTATGGCGGCACTTGATAAGGCGCCTGAACCGAAATAACGTAATAATGATCAGGTAATTCTGTTGCAAAAGAAAACAAATCTTCCTCATTGCTACCGTATCCATGAATTAAAAGTAATAATGGATTTTTATCTAGAATTACTTTTGGTTCTTTAATGATATAATTTAAAATACCTTGTTGCATGTATTAATTTTTTTTAGAAAATATTTTTTGGATAAATGGTCCAATTACAGGTAACAACTTATACTCGTTTGATATAGCACCCGAAAAACTATAAATCCACAATATAAAAATAAAAATATAAAAACCAATTAAAGTAGGCATAAACATAAAATCGGGCACAATGGGTAAAATGGCACTGATTAATAAAAACAACACAAAAATACCAACAGCTTGTTTAATATAAAAACTACCAAACGTATCTTTTTCTTCTTGATTGATAAACCAAGCAATTACAGGCCCTAAAAAGGTTAAGTGCGCTATAATTGCAGCTAATTTACCATCTTTTGATATCGTATTTTCTTTCATTATTTAACAACTAATTTATTGTTATGATAAATTCCGTAAACCCATCCTTTCATTGCATGATTTAAAAAAGCGGCATTTTTAGATTTAGAAAGGATATCATTTTTGGTGAAATTCCACTCTTTTGTTGGATTAAAAAACGTTAAATCTGCTTTTTCTCCTACTTTTATACTTGCTTTTTGTTTTAGAAAGATATTTTTAGCAGCTTGTAATTTATCCACCACAACTTCTAAAGGTAAAATTGTTAGCAAAGCGCCAAAAGCCGATTCTAAACCAATAGTACCATTACTTGCCATATCAAACTCCATTTTTTTGTGTTCAATATCCATAGCACAATGGTCTGATGTTATAAAATCAATTGTTCCGTCTAAAACACCATCAATCAAAGCTTGTTGATGTTGTGTATCTCTAATTGGAGGATTTACTTTAAAACGAGTATCAAAATCTACTAAAACATCATCTGTTAAAACTAAATTATGAATAGCGACGCTACATGTAACATTTAAGCCTTTTGCCTTAGCTTCTTTGATTAAATCAACCGATTTTTGAGTAGAAATAGTAGGAATGTGCATTTTTCCACCTGTATATTCCAACAAAAATAAATTACGTGCAATTACTACTTCTTCTGACAATGGAGGAATTCCTTTTAAGCCTAATTTAGTTGATGTAATTCCTTCATGTACAACTCCTTTTCCTTTGATATTTGAATCGTTACTATAAGTAATTACCATACCATCAAAATCCTGTGCATATTGCAAACCAATTTTTAAAAGATTAGCATTTTCGATATTTTTCTTGTAATCGCCAAAAGCAATCGCACCTTCATTATGCATATCATACATTTCTGCCAAGTCAGCTCCTTCCTGATTTTTCGTAAAAGCACCTATTGGATGTAAAGAAGTAGCATGGTTTTGCGCTTTAGTTTTTACAAAACTCACCAAAGATTGATTATCAATTACTGGATATGTATTTGGCTGGTAAGCAATATGCGTAAATCCACTTTTTGCAGCTACCATTAAACCGTTATTTATGGTTTCACGATCTTCAAAACCAGGTTCTCCAAAAGCAACCGAAGCATCCATCCAACCACTAGAAACGTGTAAATTATCAAAAGAAATTTGTTCAAAAACACTATTGTTTATTTCCGATGCAATTTCAGAAATAACCCCATTTTCAATTTTAATATCTACTTTTTTTTGGTTGAATTCACTTGACGAATCTATAATTGTAGCACTCTTAATTAAGATGTTCATGGTATAATGGATTGTGTAATTTAAAATCGAACAAAATTACGGATATATTCTTTATAACTGTAAAGAAATTAAAATTTATCTCGTATTAAAAATTCTATGATAATTATCAGAATTTAATGAAAAACTAGTGACTACTTTTGTTGTAAAGTATAAGCAATGAAATCATTAATAACCAAATACAACGTTCCAGGACCTAGATACACCAGCTATCCTACAGTACCCTTTTGGAATCAAGATTCTTTTTCTCTTGAAGAATGGAAACAAAATTTAAAAATTACTTTTAACAAAACCAATGCATCAGAAGGTATTTCTCTTTATATACATTTGCCTTTTTGCGAAAGCTTGTGTACTTTTTGCGGATGTCATAAACACATTACCAAACGTCATGATGTAGAAACACCTTATATAAATGCAGTTTTAACTGAATGGAAATTGTATTTAGATCTTTTAGAAACAAAACCAATTATTAAAGAATTACATTTGGGTGGAGGTACTCCAACATTTTTTTCTACAAATGAATTAAAGCGATTAATTGAAGGGATTCTATCAACATCAGTACAACACAAAAACAGCGAATTTAGTTTTGAAGGTCACCCAAACAATACAACAAAAGAACACTTAGAAACCTTATATAATTTAGGATTTAAGCGTGTAAGTTTTGGTGTGCAAGATTATAATGAAACGGTACAAAAAGCAATTAACAGACAGCAAACATTTGAACAAGTAGAAAAAGTAACTAAATGGGCACGTGAAATTGGATATACTTCTATTTCGCACGATATTATTTATGGCTTGCCTTTTCAAACCCAAAACTCAATTAAAGATACAATTGAAAAAACAAATATTTTAAGTCCCGATCGTATCTCTTTTTATTCTTATGCGCATGTTCCGTGGATAAAAGGCAACGGACAAAGAGGTTTTAATGATGAAGATATTCCTAAAAATGATGAAAAAAGAGCTTTATATGAGTTGGGAAAAGAATTATTACAAGAAAACGGATATTTAGAAATTGGTATGGATCATTTTTCAAAAACAACCGATTCTTTGTATCAATCATTCAAGAAAAACAGTATGCATCGTAATTTTATGGGATATACATCTTCTAAAACATCGGTAATGATCGGTTTAGGAACTTCTTCCATTAGCGATTCTGTTACGGCTTTTGCGCAGAACGAAAAAAACATTAAGCTCTACCAAGAAAAAGTTGCAAACAAAGAACTTCCTGTTGTAAAAGGACATATACTAACCCGTGAAGATAATGTGATAAGACAAGTAATTTTAGATATTATTTGTCAGTTTCAAACCAATTTAAAGTTCATTTATCCAATTATTACAAAAACAACCATCAAAAATCGCTTGGCTGAATTAAAAAAAGATGAATTGATTTTTATAGAAAACGATTTTTTATACGTTACTGATAAAGGCAAAACATTTGTACGAAATATTTGCATGGCATTTGATAATCATTTAATAAACCAACAACCAACAACTCAATTGTTTTCTATGACTATTTAGAAGTTATTGTATTACTTTTTTAATTTAAAACCCAATTCTCAATTATTTGTTTTCCTTGAGGGGTTAAAACCGACTCTGGATGAAATTGAACACCTCGTATGTTATACGTTTTATGTTTTAAAGCCATAATATTACCTTGCTCATCAATAGCTGTTGGAATAATATTGTTTGAAACATTTTCATTAGCTACAACCCAAGAATGGTAATGACCTACTAAAATTTCTTCAGACAAGTTATTCCATAAATAATCGGCTTCTAGAATAGTAAGTTTAGACGAAATACCATGCAAAGGTTTTTTAAGATTTTTTAACGAACATCCAAAGTATTCTGCTATAGCTTGATGCCCTAAACAAACGCCCAAAATACTTTTCTTATCCTTATAAAAATCGATTACGTCCATTAGAAGTCCCGCATCTTTCGGTAGCCCTGGTCCAGGTGATAAAACAATTTTATCAAAAGAGGTTAACTGCTCTAAATAAAAATCATCGTTTAAAAAAACGGTCACTTCTACTCCATCAAAACTTTCTAAATAATGAATGATGTTGTAAACAAAAGAATCGTAATTATTAATTACTGCAATTTTCATAAAAAAACCTCTCTTTAAAGAGAGGCAAATGTATGATTTAAAGCTAAATTGTACAACTAGAATTTGTTTTCAACTTCAGTAGCTTCTAACAATAAATAATGCATATCGGTATTTTTCATAAAAGGTTTATGCAAATGATTTCCTGGTCCGTACATAGCTACTTCAACATAATCGGCAGAGTGATCCATTGATATCCAACCAACTGAATTGTAGTTTTTTTGCATTTCTGCAAACACTTTAAACGGTAAATGTTTGTAGTTGTACAAACCGTCATCGCCTTTATTTAAACCATTGTAATAAGAAGCAATTGTTTTAGCCTCGTCATCAGTAAGCGCCACATTAATACTTTCTTTTATGAAATCTTTAATTTGCGTTTCGCTTTGATTGTTTTTAATTGTGTTTAAAATATACTCGTTGGTATGTTTGTAAGCCGCTAAACTATCAAAATGGTCGTTGGCGTGCTTTCCATAAATTAATCCTGGGTTTGCATTTCCGTGATCGGTTGTAATGACAACCAGCGTATTTTTATCTTCTTCAGCAAACTTCATTGCTACAGCAATTGCTTCATCAAATTGTAGCTGTTCGTGAATTAAAGCAGATATATCATTTGCGTGTGCAGCCCAATCAACCTTTCCTGATTCTACCTGAAGTACAAAACCTTCTTTATGATCTTTCATTTGATTGATTGCAACTTGCGTCATTTCTGCCAACGTTGGAATTTTATTCTGTAAATCAGCAGATTGTTGCCTGTCTATAGCATAAGGTAATGCATCAAAATCAAAAACGCCTAATAACTTTTTCGTTTTATCAGTTTTAAACAACTCACTTTTTGTTGTAGAAACCTTGTAGTTTTGCTTTGAAAAAGCCGCGTACATATCTTTTTTGTCTTTTCTATGTGCAGCATCAAAATACTGTTGACCACCGCCTAACAAAACATCGTAACCAATTCTAAGGTATTCTTCGGCAATAGCCGCTTGATCGTTTCTACTCTTTAAAGCAACCGTAAAACCAGCCGGTGTAGCGTGTGTTATAGGAACCGTAGTTACACAACCTGCTTTTTTTCCTTTGCTTTTGAACTTTTGCCAAATTGGTAAATTTTCTTTTCCTTCTGGACTGATATTTAACGATCCGTTATTAACACGAAAACCACCACCCCAAGAAGAACTTGCAGCAGCAGAATCGGTTACTATAGAAGAAGCCGAAGCCATATCCATTAAGCCACGACTCACTTTATTGTCAAGATACAATTGCAACCAATTACCATTTTTTCCTAAAATACGATTGTTGTATATATTAGCTAAATTTAAAGTACCCGAACTCATACCATCGCTAACCATAAAAATAATGTTCTTGGCTTTTTTATTGGTAAAAGTAAGTGCTTCTTTACTTGAAGTATTGCCTGCTAAAGCATCTAACGGATTTAATATAGTGGAACCTAAAGCAGCTAAACCGCCTAGTTTAAAAAAATTTCTTCTTTTCATTTCAAAATATATTTATACAAAAATAGGCAAACAAAACGTTTGCCTAATCCTATCATATTAAATTTATATTAACTAAAACATTAATTAACATCTACTATTATTTGATTTTGAAGTAAATCTTTAAACGTTTCACGCGCTCTAACTAAGTAAGCTTCATTGTTGTAAACCAAAACTTCGGCTGGTTTAAAACGTGAGTTATAATTAGATGCCATTGAAAAACAATAAGCACCTGCGTTATGAAAACTTAAAATATCGCCTTCTTTTATCTCAGCGATTTTTCTGTTGCTTGCAAAAGTATCGGTTTCACAAATGTATCCAACTACCGAATAAAAACGTTCTTTTCCTTCGAAATTCGAAATATTTGTAATGTGATGATACGAATTGTAGAACATTGGACGGATTAAATGATTAAAACCAGAATCGATTCCAGCAAAAACTGTCGAAGTAGTTTGTTTTACCACATTTACTTTTGCTAAAAAATACCCCGCTTGCGAAACTAAAAATTTACCTGGTTCAAAAACCAAAGTCAAATTTTTACCATATTCTTTACAAAATTGGTTGAAACGTTGTGATAATTTTTCACCAAGTTCTTCAATATCAGTTTCTAAATCACCTTCTTTATACGGTACTTTAAAACCGCTTCCAAAATCAATAAAATCTAAATTTTTGAATTGTTTTGCTGTTTCAAACAAAATTTCAGATGCATATAAAAACACTTCAATATCTAAAATATCAGACCCCGTATGCATATGAATACCATTCACTTTCATTTTAGTATTTTGAATAATTCTTAAAATATGAGGTGTTTGATGTACCGAAATTCCGAATTTACTATCGATATGACCTACCGAAATATTTGAATTTCCTCCTGCCATTACATGTGGATTAATACGAATACATACAGGAATATTAGGATGTTTAGCACCAAATTGCTCTAAAATTGAAAGATTATCAATATTGATATGAACTCCTAATTTAACAACGTCTTCAATTTCTTCTAAAGAAACACCATTAGGTGTAAACATGATATCGTCTGGCGCAAAACCAGCCTCTAAACCAAGCAAAACTTCTTGTATTGATACGGTATCTAACCCACTGCCCTTCTTCTTCAACAACTTTAAAATGGAAATGTTTGTTAGCGCCTTAGCCGCATAATTAATTTTTAAATGCTTTATGTCTTTAAAAGCATCTTGTAAACGTTGAAATTGTGATTCAATTACGTTACCATCGTACACATACGTAGGGCAACCATACTCTTGAGCAATGTTTAATAATAAATTTGTATCCATTTTTTTAAAATTGTTGTTGAAGGTGCAAATTTATAAAAAAACCTCGAAACTTAGTTTCGAGGTTTTTTTTATTCTTTTACTATTTTATAAAACAATTCTATTACTTCATCATTTTTTCCGTCTCCATTAATATCTAAAACTCTTTTTAATTGTAAATGAGAATTTGTTTTTTCAATTATAGTTCCTCCTTGAAAAAAGTTAGATCCATAAAATTTTAATTCATTATTTACAACACTATAAGAGCCATAATACTTTTGTGATGGACATGGAGGTACAGGAGTTGTTTTTGCAGCATTTTCGTTATTGCTATAATCAACTATTTCAAAAGAATGAAATTTGCTTAATATAAGATAATCGCGCCCGCAATTAGCATTTCCTTCATAAGGTTTTGATTCACCATTAATAATAATACTTTCCGGATACCATGTTCCTACAAGCACATCTACATTATCATCATCTTTATCACAAGCAATAAAAGCTAACGAAATACCTAATAACAAAAACGCTTTTTTCATAAATTGAATTATATTGAAACTCCTAAATAATTACTAGGTGTTATTTGTTTTAACTCGTTTTTAATCAAATCAGAAACATTCAAAGTATCAATAAAAGCATGAATTGTTTTTTGATTCATTTCTTCGTTGGTACGTGTTAAATCTTTTAAAGCTTCGTACGGATTTGGATACGCTTCTCTACGTAAAATGGTTTGAATAGCCTCTGCAACTACAGCCCAATTATTTTCTAAATCTTGTGCAAACTTTGCTTCGTTTAATAATAGTTTATTCAATCCTTTTAAAGTTGCTTCAAAAGCAATAATAGTATGTCCAAAAGGCACACCAACATTACGCAAAACGGTGCTATCTGTTAAATCACGTTGTAAACGAGAAATAGGTAATTTTGCTGATAAATGTTCAAAAATTGCATTCGCAATACCTAAATTTCCTTCCGAATTTTCAAAATCGATTGGATTTACTTTATGTGGCATTGCAGATGAACCTACTTCGCCCGCTTTGATTTTTTGTTTGAAATATTCCATTGAAACATACGTCCAAACATCGCGATCTAAATCTATTATAATGTTATTGATTCGTTTTAAAGCATCGAAAAAAGCTGCAAAATGATCATAATGTTCAATTTGAGTTGTAGGAAACGAATGTTTTAATCCTAAAATTCCTTCAACAAAATGCTCTCCAAAAGCTCTCCAATCGTTTGTTGGATACGCAATTTTATGTGCATTAAAGTTTCCTGTTGCACCACCAAATTTAGCAGCAAAAGGTATGTTGCTTAACAAACGTAATTGCTCTTCTAAACGAACAACAAAAACGTGCAATTCTTTTCCTAAACGTGTTGGCGATGCTGGTTGCCCATGTGTACGTGCTAACATTGGTATATCTTTCCACTCTACGCTTAATTCTTTTAATTTATTAATTAACTGAATAAACGTTGGCATATACACCTTTTCAAAAGCTTCTTTTGTTGATAAAGGAATTGCTGTATTGTTAATATCTTGAGAAGTTAATCCAAAGTGAATAAACTCTTTATATTCTTGTAAACCTAATTGATCAAATTTATGTTTGATAAAATATTCAACAGCTTTAACATCATGATTTGTGATTTTTTCTGTATTCTTAATCCATAAAGCATCTTCAGAAGAAAATTCTTGATACATTTTTCTTAATTCAGAATACAAATCTTTAGAAACATTTGCAACTTGAGGTAATGGCAATTCGCATAGAGCAATAAAATACTCTACTTCAACCAAAACACGATATTTAATTAAAGCTTCTTCCGAAAAATAATCTGCTAAGGGAGCTGTTTTTGATCTGTATCGTCCATCAATTGGAGACACAGCATTTAATTCTGTTAACATAAATAGATAATATTGTTAAGCAACAAATATACTGAGGTTTTATAGTTTAAAAAAACATATTTTCACCAAAATAATAAACCCCAATTGTGTTTTAAAATACAATTGGGGTTTATTATTTTTTTATCATGATTATGACTTACTCCACTCTAAAATAGAGTTACGATTCATTTTTATATAATCTTCATTTCCTGCTTTTTCCGAAGCTTTTAATGATTGATTAGCGGTTTCTATAGCTCCTTTTTTGTCACCGTTTGCAGCCTGAATCAACGATTTTTGACGCAACATATAAAAAGGAACTTCGCCTTCTTGCATTGTAATTGATTTGTTTACATATTCTAAAGCTTTCTTTAAATCTTGGTTTACAGAAAACAAATAAACACCAGCTGCATAATAATCAGATGCTTTTGATGAAGCATTGATTGATGAATTGATGCTCTCCATTGCCAATTTATGTGTAGGCAATTTAAAAGGAACTTTCACTAATGTTTTCTCCCAAGAAATATCTAAAGTTGCTTCATTATTGTTTTTTGGGTTTACAGCAATTGTTAAATACTCAACATCGTTTAACAAAGTTTCTGGCTTAACTGATGTTTTAAGAACTACATCGCTTTCATTCCAAGTTTTAGGAAGCCCCCAGTTATCTGTTGTTTTGTAAAAAATCACATCCCAAGACTCTGCCTTTGGAATTGAATACAACGCATATTTTCCTGCAGCTAATGTTTTACCTTCAATTTCGATATCTGTATCAAATTCAACAACTGTATTTTGATTAGCTCCTGTACGCCAAACTTTTCCGTAAGGTACTAAATCTCCAAAAACCAAACGTCCTTTTTTTGCTGGTCGGTAATATTCTACATCAACTTTAGTCAAACCTACCGTTTGCTCAATGTCTGATTTTAAACTAGCTTGTGGTGTTTTAATTTGTGCTTGTGCATTCATTGCAAAGATGAATGCTGCTGCTAATACTAACTTTTTCATTTTTTTTATTTTGAATATTTAGTGATTCCTTCTTTTAACCAAGTTTCATATTCTGAAACTTCTGGCGTATATCCTACTGGAGTATTTAACGAGTTTCCTTCGTTATCTAAAACAATATAATACGGTTGCGCATTTGCTTGGTATTTTTCAATTTGGAAATCGCTCCATTTGTTTCCTATTGTTTTGATTTTTTTACCTGTTGTTTTTGAAACGTATTGTTCTGCTTCTGGCAATTCTTTTTTATCATCAACATATAACGATATCAAAACCACATCGTTCTGTAAAATGTTTAATATTTGCGTTTCAGACCAAACATAATCTTCCATTTTACGGCAATTTACACATGCAAAACCAGTAAAATCTAACAAAACAGGTTTATTATTTTCTTTAGCGTACGCCATCCCTTTTTCATAATCTAAGAAAGCCACAATGCCGTGAGGACCACTTTTTGCACCATCAGGGATATCGGTAGTTGATGCAACAACAGTTCCTCCTCCTATTCCATTTGGACTTTCAGCATAGGTCATTGGTGGTGGAAAGCCTGAAATTAATTTTAAAGGCGCGCCCCATAAACCTGGTACCAAATAAATGGTAAACGTTGACACTAATAATGCCATAAATAAACGTCCTACTGATATTTTATCGATTTTAGAATCGTGTGGTAACTGAATTTTTCCGAATAAATAAATAGCCCAAGCTGCAAAAATAGTAATCCAAATTGCTAAGAAAATTTCACGTTGTAACCAATGCTTTTGTAAAACTAAATCTGCATTTGATAAAAATTTAAATGCTAATGCTAATTCTAAAAATCCTAAAGAAACTTTTACTGTATTCATCCATCCTCCAGAACGTGGCATTGAATTTAACCAACCTGGGAACATAGCAAACAACATAAATGGCAATGCTAACGCTAATGAAAAACCAAACATACCAATTAGTGGTGCTAATCCTCCTTTTGAAGCTGCTTCAACTAACAAGGTTCCTACAATGGGTCCTGTACATGAGAATGATACAATTGCCAAAGCCAAAGCCATAAAGAAAATTCCTAAAAACCCACCTCTATCTGCTTGTTTATCCACTTTATTTGCCCAAGAATTTGGCAACATAATTTCAAAAGCACCTAAAAAAGAAGAAGCAAAAACAATTAATATCACAAAGAATATAATATTGAACCACACATTGGTAGACAATGCATTTAAAGCATCGGCACCAAAAATCTTAGTTACAATAAATCCTAATAAAACATAAATAATAATGATTGATAAACCGTAAATGATGGCGTTTTTTATTCCTTTCGCTTTTGATTTACTTTGTTTTGTAAAAAAACTTACCGTCATAGGAATCATAGGAAAAACACATGGTGTTAACAAGGCAGCAAATCCTGAAAAGAATGCAATAATAAAAATAGATAACAATCCTTTTTGTTCTGTTTTATCAACCTTTTTTGCATCAGCAATTGGAGCTGTCTTTGCTAAAGAATCAGTTTTAACATCAGAACCTACAGCCGCCACATCTTCAAAATTCTGAACTTCTTTTGAAGTAACAGTCGCTAAATCAAACACAAAATACTTGTTTTGATTAATACACATATCAATACAAGCTTGATAAAAAACTTCTAATTGAATATTTTTTACGTTAGCATTTGTAATTTTTATGTTATGAGTAAACGATGCTTGCTTTGCAAAGTAATACTCATCAACTCCAAAAACATCATTAAATTTCTTTGTATACTCACTTTCCTTTGCTTTTCCTTGAGGTTCAAAATTACCTTCGGCATTATTGTAAATAAATTCTAAAGGAAGTGGTCCTCCATCGGGCGTAAATTGAGAATACATGTGCCACTCGCCTTCAATTGTAGCATCTAATTTAATTTGATATTCGGTATCGGATATTTTTTGAATACTTGATTTCCATTTTACAGGATCTTGTACTTGCGAAAATCCTATTGAAGCAATTAATAAAACTAGAAATGTTAAAAAATTTCTCATTAGTTAGTGGTTAATTTATAAATTTTTGATGTGTTATGCGTTACTTTAAATCGATCATCGGCACGTAAACCAACAATCCAAATGATATTTCCATCGCCATTTTCTAAGATCCATTGTTCTTGCTTTTGAAACTGTGATAATTTAAGATCTTTGTAAAACTTTGATACTTTTTTAAATCCTTTTAATCCAAATGGTTGAAAAACATCTCCTGTTTTGTGTTTTCTTAAAACCAAAGGCCATTTTAAAAGATTCGAATTTACAAAAATAATATTCTTATCTGAAACAAAATTAAACTCAGAAACTTCTGTTATTTTCATAATAAACATATATTTTTCAACATCTAAAATATCGTTTATATAGATATATTCATTATTTACTGTCAAATTATCAATAATTTGCAATGAATTCCTATTATTCAAAAGCGTAAATTTAGCATTGTTTAACACTTTACCTGTGCCTGCATTACAAATCTTTTGAATTTCATTAACATTATCAAATCCAAATTGTTTTAAAAAATGCGTTAAATAAACAAAAGGCTGGTTAAAAGTTAATGCTTTTTTAAGATTTACTTCTACCTTATTTTCAGTTTCAGAAACACTTTCTTTTACAAAGATATTCATAGCTTGTGCTGCCAAAAACTGAGCTTCTTGCAAATGATTTAATGTGCTTTGAAACGAATTTAAAAACTGAGGATTCTCTTCTTTTAATATTGGAACAATCTTATGTCGTATTTTATTACGCAGGTATTTTGTAGTGGCATTTGAAGCATCTTCGCGCCAAATAATTTCATTCTCTTTAGCATAAAAAATAATTTCATCTCTTGAAAAAGGCAATAAAGGTCGAACAACTTTTCCGTTTTTTTCAGGTATTCCTACCAAACCATCAATCCCTGTTCCGCGAGTAAAATTGATTAAAAATGTTTCGGCTTGATCATCTAAATGATGTGCAGTTGCAATGAAATTAAATCCATGAGACGCACTTAATTCATCGAACCATTTGTATCTTAACTCACGAGCAGCTATTTGAATTGAAACTTTATTTAAAGAAGCATAATTAACTGTATTAAAATTATTTACAAAATAAAAAATGTTGTTTTTTAAACAATAATCGTGAACTAATTTTTCATCTAAATCACTTTCGGTTTCTCTTAATTGAAAGTTACAATGTGCTACAGCAAAGTTGAAGTGTGCCTGTTGAAATAAATGCAAAAGCACCATACTATCTACACCGCCACTAACTGTTAATAAAGTTTTGCAGGTTAATAATTCACTAAAATTTTGTTCGATATGTTTTTTAAAACGTTCTAACATTCTTCTAAAACTTTTTTCATTGCATTTGCTTTTAACAAACACTCATTATATTCATCAACAGCATTTGCATTAATGGTAATTGCACTGCCCACACTAAATGAAAGGTACTTTTGTTGTTGATTATACAAAATACTACGGATAACCACATTAAAATCAAAATCATTGTTTGGGGTAAAATAACCTATTGATCCGCTGTACAAACTACGTTTAAACTGCTCTACATCCTCAATAATTTTCATGGCAGATAGTTTTGGTGCACCCGTCATGCTTCCCATTGGAAAAGTAGATTTGATAATATCAACCACATTTGTATCATCAGAAACAGTAGAAACAACAGTAGAAATCATTTGATGCACTTGTTTAAAAGAATAAATCCCGAACAACTCTTCCACCAGAACAGATCTTTTTGTAGCCGTTTTTGATAAATCATTACGCACCAGATCTACAATCATTACATTTTCTGATTGTTCTTTTTTGTTTGATGCTAATTCGTTCTTTAAAAAATCATCGCCTATTTCTGTTAAACCTCTCTTAGCTGTGCCTTTTATGGGTTGCGAAATTATTTTTAATTCTTCTTTTTTTAAATAGCGTTCTGGCGAAGCGCTTAACACATATTGCTTATTGAATTTACCAAAGCACGCAAAAGGCGGTTCGGATATTTGATTTAGTTTCCAGAAAACATCTGTTGGATTTATATCCTTATTTTCAACAAAAAAATTAATGCAATAATTAGCTTCATAAATATCACCTTGTTGAATATGGTGCATTACATTATTAAAACCTTTTTCATAATCGGTAAACGATGTTTGACTTTGAATGATTACATCATTTTCAACAACTTCATCAAACAAAAAGATTGCTGTTATTTCTTCAAAATCTGAAGTGATTTCATCACTGCAAACTCCTAAATATTCAAAACGAACTGCATCATCTTCAAAAAAAATGAGTTTTTTGGGCTGAAAGAAAAATAAATCAGGAAAATGCAATCCATCAAAATTTTTCGATTGAATTTGTGCTACATCGTTTTTTAAATCGTATCCTAAATAGCCAAAAAGCCAATCGTTTGTGTTTTTTTGATATTCCTTTAAAGCATCAAAAGCATTAACATAATCGGTTTGCAATAATGTAAAAGCATCAAAAGCCAAAATAGCTTGGTGTGTGCTATATTTGGCTTTATGATTGTTTGATTCTAAAAAAACTACTTCGCGAAACTGTTGCGCCCACTGAAGTACTTGTTTTTTAAATTGTGAGCTATTCTGTACAGAGTACGTTTTTGAAAACCGTTGCATTAACTTTTTAAAATAGTATTGATTTTAGTACTAATTTCTTCTAAAAATTCACTGTTAGTTATTTGTTGCGTTTCTTTGTTGAAGTTTTGAGAAAAGGAAGGAAAGGCAAAACTTTCATAAACAGTACAACCAAAACGCTCGACTAATTTTTGTAAACTTTCATTGGCTCCTAAGGCTCCTCTTCTACCTTCTGAGGTACTTAAAATAAAAATCTTTTTTCCTTCTAAAAACTTTAACTCAAGTCGAGACAACCAATCTAAAATATTTTTAAAGAAAGCAGATAAATTTTGATTATGCTCGTTTGTTGTTATAAAAAGATGTTCAAACTTATCTATTTCTTCTTTTAAAAATAAAATTCCTTCTGGCGATTTTATTTCGCTTTCTAAATCTTCACTAAACAATGGAATATTTAAACCTTTTAAATCAATATAAGTATGATCTAAACTTAATTCTTTTAAAACAGCTTTTGTTAACTGTTTATTGATTGATTTTGATGAATTACTGCCGACGATTACTAGCATATGTTTATTTTAATTACTCTTTATTTTTTTGCACTATCCTTTTTAATACATTTCCTACAACAATCCTATTGTTACAAGATTAGATATTTCAAATTTAATGAATTATTTTTTTAATTATTCCTTATTTAATAATGTTCTTTATGTGCTTGTAACTAACTTAATCTTCTTCATCTAAAGAATAAATTAATATTAAACTGTTTTTTACTTTTTAATAGATAAAGTTTCTCTGAAATTATTCATTTTTTTAATATTATTTTTTTTAGAAATTATTTTGGAGTAATTTAATCACAACTCTATTTTATTTGAGAAAATCAAAAAATAAGACTATGTCTAAACATTGTTGCAGTACAGATGAACCTGTACCATTAAAAAATAAACACGAGCATGAAGGTCATGATCATGGTCATTCGCATGATGATGGTCACAACCATGGTGCTGCGCCAACAACAAAAGCGGAGATTTTCAAAATGTTTCTACCAGCGATTATTTCTTTCGTTATCCTTATGGTAGGATTGGCATTCGATTATTACCTAAAACCTGATTGGTTTTCCGATTGGGTACGTATCGTTTGGTACGCTGTAGCTTATATTTCAGTTGGTTTACCCGTTTTGAAAGAAGCTGCTGAAAGCATAGGAAAAGGAGATGTATTTTCGGAATTTTTCTTGATGGGAATTGCGACGATTGGAGCCTTCGCTATTGGGGAATATCCGGAAGGCGTTGCCGTAATGTTATTTTATGCTGTTGGCGAAGCTTTTCAAGATTTGGCAGTTTCGCGTGCGAAAGGAAATATCAAATCATTACTTGATCAGCGTCCCGATGAAGTAACGATTCTAGAGAACAATCAAACCAAAACAATTAAAGCAGCGGAAGCTAAAATTGATCAAATTATTCAATTAAAACCAGGTGAAAAATTGGCATTGGATGGTGAATTGTTAACCGATAATTCTTCTTTCAACACGGCTGCATTAACTGGGGAAAGCAAACCCGACACAAAATCAAAAGGCGATACAGTTCTTGCAGGAATGATTAATTTGAATTCCGTTTCTCAAGTTCGAATTACCACGCCGTACGAAGATAGCAAGTTGAGTAAAATTTTAGAAATGGTTCAAAATGCGACTTCTCAAAAAGCACCAACCGAACTTTTCATTCGAAAATTTGCTCGAATTTACACACCAATCGTTGTTTTTCTAGCCATTGGAATCTGTCTATTACCGTATTTCTTTGTTCAAGATTACGAGTTTAAAACATGGTTGTACCGAGCGTTAATTTTCTTAGTGATTTCATGTCCGTGTGCGTTGGTGATTTCCATTCCGCTGGGTTATTTTGGTGGAATTGGTGCGGCAAGTAAAAACGGAATTCTCTTTAAAGGAAGTAATTTTTTAGATAAAATTGCTGAGATTCAAAACGTGGCCATGGACAAAACGGGAACCATGACTGAAGGAGTTTTCAAAGTTCAAGAAGTGAATTTGAAGCCTGAATTCAACAAAGATGAGATTCTAAAAATGGTGAATGCGTTGGAAAATTTAAGTACGCATCCCGTTGCTACTGCGATACATGAATACGTTGGAGAAATTGACACCTCTATTCAACTAGAAAATTCTGAAGAAATTGCTGGGCATGGTTTGAAAGCGATCATAAACGGAAAGGAGCTTTTGGTTGGGAATTTCAAATTGATGGACAAATTCAATATTAACTATGATATAGATCCTTCAAACATCGTTTACACCGTCATTGCGATTGCGCATGCTGGACAATTTGCAGGTTACATTACTATTGCGGATAGTATTAAAGAAGACGCTAAACAAACCGTTGACAAATTGCATCAATTGGGTGTAAAAGCAACGATGCTTAGCGGTGATAAAACTTCAGTTGTTGCATTTGTTGCCAAAGAACTTGGTATTGATAATGCTTTTGGTGATTTACTTCCCGAAGATAAAGTGAATAAGGTAAAAGGGATCAAAGCCAAAAATGAAACTGTTGCATTTGTGGGTGATGGTGTGAATGATGCTCCTGTGGTGGCTCTAAGTGATGTGGGTATCGCAATGGGCGGCTTGGGAAGTGATGCCACTATTGAAACTGCAGATATTGTGATTCAAGATGATAAACCATCAAAAATTCCAATGGCAATTAATATCGGCAAGCAAACGAAAAAAATAGTGTGGCAGAATATTGTTTTAGCTTTTGCAGTGAAAGGAATTGTTCTTGCTCTCGGAGCTGGTGGAATTGCGACGATGTGGGAAGCGGTTTTTGCTGATGTTGGCGTTGCTTTTTTAGCGATTCTAAATGCAATTCGGATTCAGAATATGAATTTTAAATCATAAAAAAATCCCGTTTGCCTTTGGCAAGCGGGACAATTTATTATCACAACAAACTGTATTGTAATTAGATCATTATTGAATCCAAATTATTAATACTTAATTTCTACATTTAATTGTCTGTTTTCTTTTACAGCCTTTTTATCCATTGCTGTACCAACGGTTACGCCAATTGCTACACCAATAGGTAAACCTAATGCAAATAAACCCGACTTTTTTAAAATTACACCAGCAAGTACTCCTAACGGTATTCCAATAACAGTCATTCCAAGTGCTAACCAAAGCGTTCTGTAATAATTTATTGGAACCAACTTTAAGTCTTTTTCTATTAACCTTAAAATTACGGTTTGTTTTTTCTTTATTACTTTTCTTAGATCGCTAGTAGTTAAAGAATTAGAGGTGTTAATTTCTTGAACCTCGCTATTGATTGTCTGAATAATTGAATCAGGCAACTCTCTTTTTCTTAATTCACTTAAAAGAATATCAAACTGATCATAAATCTGATTTAATCTGATATCGCTTGCTAAATTTTTTACTTCTCTTAATTTAATAATCGTCATCATTAATCTTCTTCTACCATTTCATGGTTGTTAGAATATTTGCGCCATCTATCAATTGCTTCTAACATATCCGTTGGTATTTCGGTATCAAAACGCATAAATTCTTTTTTTATAGGATGCATAAAACCTAATGTTTTAGCATGCAAAGCTTGGCGTGGCAATACTTTAAAGGTGTTTTCTACAAATTGTTTGTATTTTGTAAAAGTGGTTCCTTTTAAAATTTTCTCGCCACCGTAACGTTCATCATTAAACAACGTATGCCCAATAGATTTCATGTGAACACGTATTTGATGCGTACGACCTGTTTCTAATTTACAAGAAACCAAGGTAACATATCCTAAACGTTCTATAACTTTATAATGAGTAACCGCATATTTTGCACCTGTTGTATCATCAGGAAAAGAAGCCATTTGCATACGATCTACTTTATGACGACCAATATAACTTTCTATAGTACCTTCGTTTTCTTCTACATTACCCCAAACCAAAGCAATGTACTCACGCTCTGATGTTTTTTCAGCAAATTGCTTTTGCAATTCAGTCATTGTCCAATCTGTTTTGGCAATAACTAATAAACCCGATGTATCCTTATCAATTCTATGAACCAAGCCAGGACGCTCTGAACTATTTAAAGGTAAATTTTCAAAATGATACGCCAAAGCATTCACTAATGTACCTGTGTAATTTCCATGACCTGGATGCACTACCAAACCAGCAGGTTTATTTACAACCAACAAATCATCATCTTCATACACAATATCCAACGGAATATTTTCTGGAATGATGATGTTTTCAAACGGAGGTTGCTCCATTAATACTCGAACCACATCGTTTGCTTTTACTTTGTGATTTGATTTTACAGGAACTTCGTTTACAAAAATATTTCCGTTTTCTGCCGCCTTTTGAATTTTATTACGAGTAGCGTTTTCAACCAAGTTCATTAAAAATTTATCTACACGCAAAGGCGCTTGGCCTTTACCTGCTTCAAATCTGTAATGTTCAAATAACTCGTCTTCTATTAAATTAATATCTTCTGTCATTCTTAAAAAATTGAATCGATTGCTGGCGCTGTATCTTCATACATTTCACCTAACGAATCCGGCTCTGGCTTATATCCTAACATGCCATCACCTAAAATAAAGTCGATTTTAGAATTCTTAAGTACTTTATCACCTGCACGTAAAATTCTTCCATCTTGTTCAATACGTAAAACTACATCTTTTGCAAAATCTGGCTCGTATTTGGTTTGTCCTTTTACCAAACCTAACGATTCTAAAATAGCAACAGAATGGCGCAACGTTCTACCATCTAAATTTGGTAAACGAACCGACGAATATCCTTTTGCATTGATTTTTACATAAATAGTACGCCCTTGTTTTACAGCATCATTAGCTTTAGGATCTTGCGATGAAATGGTTAATGGTGGGAATTTTGGATCAAAATCAACGGTATCAATAATTACAATTTCAAAACCGTTTTCAGCCACTAAATCCATTGCTTTTTCAGCCTTCATTTTTTTAAGATCTGGCACCGGAATTTCATCACCATGACGTGTGTAAATACTTAAAAACTGCAAGCTACCAAATATTAAAATGGCAACAATTACAAATGCGCCTATTAAAGAAAATATAAATTGTTTACTTTTTAAGAAAGATCCTAAACCCATAGAGTTATTTATTTTAGCAAAGTTATCAATTATGTTACGTGTATTTTTATAAATTTGTTTTAGAATAAAAATAATTCTTACAAAAATAAAATATAAAAATACATTATTAAATGAAAAACGTAGCAATTATTATGGGAGGATATTCTAGCGAGTATAAAATATCCTTAAAAAGCGGCGAAGTTGTTTATAATCATTTAGATACATCAAAATACAATTTACATAAAATTCATATTTTAACAGAAGGTTGGTTTTATGTAGATGCCCAAAACAATAAATTTCCGATTGATAAAAACGATTTTTCTGTTGAAGTGAATGGTCAAAAAATAACTTTTGATGTTGTTTTTAACGCTATTCATGGCACACCAGGCGAAGATGGATTGATTCAAGCGTACTTAAAATTGCTTAATATTCCACAAACTTCGTGTAATTACTATCAATCAGCGTTAACTTTTAACAAGCGCGATATGCTATCAGTTTTAAAACCTTATGGCATAAAAACGGCTATTTCATACTATTTAAATAAAGGCGATGTTATTTTAGAAGATCAAATTATACAACGTGTGGGCTTGCCTTGTTTTGTAAAACCTAACAAATCGGGTTCTAGTTTTGGAATTTCAATGGTAAAAGAAGCCAATCAACTGCAAATAGCTATCGATAAAGCGTATGCCGAAGACGATGAAATTATTATTGAAAGTTATTTAAAAGGAACAGAGGTTTCGGTTGGAGTTATCAAATTTAAAGCTGAAACCATTGTTTTACCTATTACGGAAATAGTTTCTGAAAACGAATTCTTTGATTACGAAGCTAAATATGAAGGAAAATCGAGCGAGATTACACCTGCAAGAATTTCAGATGAAGAAAAAGCTAAAATTGAAGATGTTGCAAAACGTATTTATACGATTTTAAAAATGGATGGTTTTTCACGTTCAGAATTCATTTTGGTTGGCAACGAACCTTTTTTATTAGAAATGAACACAGTTCCAGGTTTAACTGCCGAAAGTATTTTACCACAACAGGCTCGTGAAGCAGGAATTTCTTTAAACGAATTGTTTGACAACGCTATTGAATTAGCTTTAACTCGTGAACATTTTTAATGAAAAAAGCTGTTTTCCCAGGATCTTTTGACCCAATTACCAACGGGCATGTTGATGTTATTAAACGTGCCTTGCCTTTATTTGATGAAATTATTATTGCTATTGGTACTAATACTGATAAAAAATACATGTTTTCATTAGAAGAACGCATGCAGTTTATAAGAGAAACTTTTGCTGATGAACCTAAAGTTATTGTAGAAAATTACCAAGGCTTAACGATTGATTATTGCAAAGAAAAAGGAGCCGATTTTCTTTTAAGAGGATTACGCAACCCAGCCGATTTTGAATTTGAAAAAGCCATTGCACACGCCAACAGATTAGTATCGGGAATTGAAACCGTGTTTTTATTAACTGCTGTAGATACTTCTTTCATTAGTTCAAGTATTGTACGTGATTTTATCCGCAATAATGGCGATTATAGCTTGTTGGTACCACCTGCTGTGAAGAAATAAACAAGTTTATCAATGTCGTAATTAATAAAAAAAGAAATCAAGAGTAAATTTATGTATAAAATAACATTAAGTAATCCAAAACATGCTTAAGAAAAATTATAAGCTTCTCCTTTTTGTTATTTTGTTAATTATATCGATACCGTTTGAATCACTATTTGTAATTCAAAATCCTGGATGGAATACAATTATACCCGCAACTGATTTTTTAGAGATTTTAGTTTTTTTCTTAATTTTAATTATAGTAATCATTTATTCACTTATTAAGAATAGAATAACAGCCTTTAAATTATTCGTTTTTCATTTTATTTGTTGCATTCCATTAGTTTTATATGCAAGATTCAATCATTTATTAAGACATCTATATTCGAACTATACTAATGATCCTACAGAATTAAGTCATTATTTAGGCATAGTAGCTTATACATCAATCCTACTATTCCTTATTGGTCAAATATTCTTCATTCTTCTTTTAAAAAGAAGAAAGCCATAAAAAAAAGCGATGATTTAAAATCATCGCTTTTTCCCCATTACAAAACCTAAATAAGCCATAGGGATATAAGCAAGTACTAAATCGGTAACATTAAACCACATTGGTGCAGGTAATTGTACAACCATAGAAATGCCGCCTAATAAAAACAAAAAGCCAACTGTAAAAGCATTGACCATTGTTTTAGATTTAGATAGCTTTGTTGCCAAAAAAGCGCCTACTAAAGTTCCTAAAGCATGTGCTAAAAAAGGAAATAAAAAATACTGAGGTTCAAATAGATGCATTCCTGCAGTTAAACCTTCTGTTGTAGTATTATCAACACCGGCTGGTAAAGGAAATATTTTACCACTAATCATAATAAGCCCCATGTTTACCATTGACCCAACTAGTAAGCCAGCAATAACAGCTGCTATTTCTCTTAAAATTTTCATATTACTTTTTTGCTAATTTATCATTGCATTTTTGAATGAATTTTGATTTTTCTTTGTGAAATTCTTCTAACTTTTCATCTAATTCAAAATCAGTAATACCTTCTAGTTCTGTATAAGTATAGAAATTAAATTGTATGTTTTCTTTGATATGATTTAAGTGAAAAGTATATTCATCTAACAAATAATCAATTTCTTCACGCAGTTCCTTTCCAAACTCTTTCATTGTTTTTAATTCTTCTAAAATTTGCTCTACTGCTTCTTCGGTTTCAGTAAAACTATAATTTGTGTAGATTGGAGCTAATTTCTTAAAATCGGTATTTGAATGTAAACTTTCTAATGTTTTTATCGAACCAAAATCAAAGGAAGAATATTCTTTCAAAATAAATTCATATTGAATAATGTGATTGATAAATTGAACATAAGTTGCTTTTATTTCAACATTGTCTGCTTTTATATCATTAAAGTGTTGTAACATTACAAAAACATCGTTGTAAAATCCAACTACATCATCTTCAATGATTTCTTGTGTGTAATTCTCTATAAAAACAGCAACAAATTCTTTAATATTGCTTAAATCCTCATTCATAATTAAATATTTTATGTAAATATATTTCGAATATTTTTATATTTGAAAACAATCTTTAAAAATTAGTTATGAAAACAATTTATGAATTGGATTTGCATGAAAGTACCGTTGTAAAAACCATTATACCTGAATATGAAAATCGTTTAAAGCAAATTATTTTTTACAGAGTAACGCGTATTGCTGGCGGTTGGCTTTACAAAAAAATTGGAGTTGATTTTCCTGAGGTTTTTGTACCTTATAGTGACGAATTTAAAAGTAGAAAAGAAGTTGAATAAAAAAACGATGGCTTAATACCATCGTTTTTTATTTTTTTTAGAAGAATCTGATTTTCTTGATTTTTGATTATTGTTTGATTTTTTTCTAAAATCTTTTTTTGCGTGTTCACTTGGTTCACGCCAAGGAAAAGGATTGTCTTTAACAATTTTAACCTGAGTTTTCATTAACTTTTCAATATCTTGAAAATAGGTTTTCTCATCACGACCAACAAAAGAAATAGACAAACCTTCTAAACCAGCGCGACCCGTTCTTCCAATTCTGTGAATATATACTTCTGGAATGTTAGGAATATCATAATTTATTACAAAAGGCAATTGTTGAATATCTATTCCACGCGAAGCAACATCGGTAGCAACTAAAAAATCTAATTCTTTTTCTTTAAACCTATTTAATGTTTGTAAACGCGCACTTTGAGATTTATCTCCATGAATAGCATCTGCTTTGTAGCCCTCTTTTTGTAAAAATTCTGCAACATTATCTGCACCATGTTTGGTTCTTGTAAAAATTAATACATTGTTTAGTTTTTCATTTTCTACAATATGTTTCAATAGCTTTTTCTTGTCTTCTTTTTCTACTTGGTACATTTTCTGAGTTACATTTTCTGCTGCACTAGAAATAGGATCAACAGAAACATAAGCTGCATTGCTTAAAAATTCATCGGCTAATTCACGAACGCCCATTGGCATTGTAGCAGAAAACATTAATGTTTGGCGGTTGCTAGGAGTAAGTTTGATGATTTTGCGTACATCATTAATAAAACCCATATCTAACATTAAATCGGCTTCATCAATAACTAATTGATGCATTGCATCAATATTAATTTTATTTTGTTTGTACAAATCTAAAAATCTACCTGGTGTAGCAACTAATACATCAACACCTTCTTTTAAAGCGCTAATTTGAGGCATTAAATCAACTCCACCATAAATAACATAAGTCTTAATTTGAGTGTATTTACTTAAATCTTCAAAGTTTTTTGCAATTTGAACTGCTAATTCTCTTGTTGGAGTAAGAATAACTGTTCTAATTTGTTTTCGCTTTTTACCAGAGCCTACAATTCTGTGAATGTGGTTAATAATAGGTATGGCAAAAGCCGCTGTTTTACCAGTACCTGTTTGCGCACAACCAACCAAGTCGTTTCCTTTTAACAAAATAGGCATTGCTTTTTCCTGAATAGGCGTTGCTTCTTGATAACCTAAATCTGCTATAGCTTCAAAAACGTTATTGTTTAAATCAAATTCGTTGAATTTCATGTAGAAAAAATTTAAACAAAATTACATCTTTAATTTCTTTATTTCGGCATTTTCTAATATCTTACAACAAATTTATTTTTCTTTTATGAAACAATTTATACTATCTGTAAGTTTATTTATTGCAACATATTCTTGGGCTCAAACAAATCCAAAAGTTGATTTTACCACAGCAAATGCTTCCATAAAATTTGATATTGCGGAGCATATGATTATTGGCGAAGTTACCTATCAATTTAATGTAAATGAAACTACCGATAGTATTAAAATTGATGCTAGAGACATGATGATTCAAGGAGTAAAGTTAAACGGACAAACTCCTAAATATCATTACGATAAAAAGAAAATTGCTTTTACACAAGGTTATAAAACGGGAGAAAACTCGGTAACTATTCAGTATAAAACCAATCCTAAACAAGCATTGTATTATGTAGGTTCTGGAACCGATTTGCAAATTTGGACGCAAGGGCAAGGAAAATATACCAGCCATTGGTTGCCTAGTTTTGATGATTACAATGAGAAAGTAATTTTTAATACTAAAGTTACTTTTGATACTGGTTATGATGTAATTAGTAATGGTGTTTTAGACAATAAATCGGTTGTTGGTAAGCAAACAACATGGTCTTATAAAATGACACAACCTATGAGTTCTTATTTGGTTATGATGGCAATAGGTAAGTTTGAAAAGAAAATAGAAAAATCGGCATCAGGTATTTCAATCGAGAATTATATTCGTCCAATTGATGCTTCAAAATACACTACTACTTATCAGCATACCAAAAAGATGTTCGATTTTTTAGAGCAACAAACAGGTTTTGCTTATCCATGGAAAATTTATCGTAATATTCCTGTAGAAGATTTTATGTATGGCGGAATGGAAAACACTACATCAACTATTTATAGTAGCGATTATGTGGTAGATGCTATTGGTGTGAACGACCGTGATTTTGTAAATGTAAATGCTCATGAAATGGCGCATCAATGGTTTGGAGATTTAGTTACAGCTAAAACCGCTAAAGATCATTGGTTACAAGAAGGGTTTGCAACTTATTATGCCTTGTTGGCTGAAAGAGAGGTGTATGGAGTAGATGCTTTTTATTGGCAGTTATATGAAATGGCAGAATTAATTACAAAAGATGCCAAAGAGAATAAAAACACAGCTGTTTTTAGCGAAAAGGCAACTACAACTACTTATTATCAAAAAGGAGCTTGGATGTTGTTTTATTTATCGTCTCAAATTGGCGAAACAAATTTTAATACAATTGTAAAAAACTATTTAAACAAATATGCTTTTAAAAACGCTTCAACTCAAGATTTTTTGAATGAGGTTGTAGCTGTTGTACCTAATTTCAATGTTTCTAATTACAAACAAAATTGGTTAGAAAATAAATCATTTAATACCAAAGATGCATTGTTTTTAATAGAAAATTCGCCTATCGTTAAATCGTATTTTGAAGTTTTGGCGTTTCAAGGTAAATCGTTTGATTTAAAAAAAGATACTTTTCTTAAACTTTTAAAAGATGATAAAACGCCAACTGAAACCAAACGTGAGATTGTTTTGCAGTTACATGATGTTCCTTATGATCAAGCAAAAGAGTTGTATCAGGTTGTAGCACAGTCAAGCAATGTTAAAGTGCGTCAGGCTTTAGTACAGATAATTAGTGAAATCCCTTCTGATTTTAAAGCAAGTTACGCTGGTTTTCTAAACGATTCATCATATATTACAAGAGAAATTGTACTAAAAAATCTATGGTTACAAGACGAAGCAGGACGTGCAGCATTACTTGATAAAACAAATACTTGGAAAGGTTTTAACGATTATAATCTTAGAATTACCTGGTTGATGTTTGCTTTATCAACCGAAAACTATCACAATGATAAAAAAGCGCATTGGTATTCTGAATTAGAGAATTTTGCTTACAATAAATACAATAGTAATTTACGTACCAATGCAATAAATGCCATGTGGTTTTTAAATAAATACGACAGTAATACATTGCCACACTTGGTAAACGCGTTGGTGCATCATAACAGTCGATTCCAAAAATTTGGTAAAGATGCTATTATTCGTTTATGCGAAAAGAAAGAGTTTAGAGAGTATTTCACTAAGCTTATTCCTTATTTACCGCAAGACGAACACGATGCTTTAAAAAAGTTAATGGAGAGTATTTAAAAAAAACGTCGGAAGAAATCTTCCGACGTTTTTTTATTTTGTAATATACAATTCAAAAACTAAATTGGTATTTGGTGGAATTGGTCCAGAACCTGTTTCACCATACCCTAAGTGTGATGGAATAAAGATATATGCTTTATCGCCGATTTTTAATTGCTCAATTCCTTCTATAAAACCTGGAATTAAACCTGTTTTTGTACCAGCTACAAACGGAATTGGAGTATATCCGTTCATTGCTTTACGTTGTTCATTTAATACATTGTATTTTGTAGCAACCTCTTCTAAGCTTGTATCAAACAAACGCCCGTCTTCAAAATAACCTGCATATCCAACATTAATATTAGTACCTTCTTTAGGTTTTTCGCCAGTACCTTTTTCAAAAATATAATACATTAAACCTGAAGATAATTTTGTAGCTTTAGCTTTAGCATCTGCAAATTTAGCAGTGGTTTCAGTTAAAGTACCTTCCATAGCTTTAGAAGCTTCTTCTTGTTTCTTTTGATTTTCTTCTTGTTTTTCTTTAAAAACTTTAGGTGCATCAAAAGCTTTTGCTTTTTCTCCTGAGCGAATAATTTTGATGTTTTCTATTTTATCGCCTTGAGCTATTTTGTTAACCACATCTTGTCCTTCAATAACGTGTCCAAAAACACTATGCATACCATCTAAATGAGGTGTTGGAACATGTGTAATGAAAAATTGTGATCCATTTGTTGCAGGTCCCGCGTTGGCCATTGACAAAACACCTGGTTTATCGTGCTTTAAATCTGGTTGAAATTCATCAGCAAAAGAATATCCTGGACCACCTTCACCTGTACCTGTAGGATCGCCACCTTGAATCATAAAATCAGCTATAACACGGTGAAACAATAGGCCATCGTAAAAAGGCTTGTCTTTGAATTTTGCTTCAGCATACGGGTTGTTTCCTTCTGCTAAACTAACAAAATTAGCAACTGTTAAAGGTGCTTTTTCAAATTCTAATTGCGCAACAATTTTTCCTTTATTGGTTGTAATTTCTGCATACATTCCTTCTGGTAAATTAGATTCTTCTTTTTTACACGATACAAAAATGGTAGCAGCTAATACAGCCATTGCTAAAATTTTCTTCATTATAATTATGTATTTAAGGTTTAAGTTCTACGTAAAAAACTAAATTTGAATTTGCTGGTATTGGACCTCTTTCCATGCTTCCGTACCCTAATTCTGATGGAATAAAAATATAGGCTTTATTTCCTTTGTTAAGTTGCAATAAACCCTCCGTCATTCCTTGAATAAAGCCGCCTTTTTCACCAAACTTATAGTTAAGTGGTTGATAAGCATTGGCAGCTTTGCGTTGTTCATTTAAAATGCCATGAGTTGTAGCTAAGCTTTCAATACCGGTATCAAATAATTTACCATTTGCTAAATAACCTGCATAATCAAATAGTATTTCTTCTCCGTTTGTAATCTTTACATCTGCACCTTTTTCTAAAACATACACTTTAACACCAGAAGGCAATGCAGTTGCTTTAGCAGCATAACCATCTAATACTTTTTTTGTTTCTACAGCTAAAGCTTCGGCTTTTTTCTTTTTTTCTTCTTCAACTTTTTTTAATTTTTCAGTTGTTTCAGAAAATACTTTTGCCCCATTAAATTTCTTAGCATCCTTTCCTATGCGAATAATTTCTACTTTTTCAATAACATCGTCTTGTTGAATTGCATTAACAATGTCTTGTCCTATAATTACTTTTCCAAAAACGGTATGACGCCCATCTAAATGAGGTGTAGGAACGTGTGTGATGAAAAATTGAGATCCGTTTGTTGCTGGTCCACGATTTGCCATTGATAAGATACCTGGCGTATCGTGTTTTAAATCAGCAACAATTTCGTCTTGAAATAAATACCCCGGTTCTCCTGATCCATCTCCTTTAGGATCACCACCTTGAATCATAAAATCGGCTATTACTCTGTGAAATTTTAAACCATTATAGAAAGGTTTTCCTTTGTATTCTGTTTTTACTTGTGGATGATTACCTTCTGCTAAAGCAACAAAATTAGCTACTGTTAAAGGTGTTTTATCATAAAAAAGTTGTGTGGTAATGGTGCCTTTTTTGGTTACAAAATTAGCATATAAACCATCTGGAAGTTTGGTTTGCGCAAACATTTGCGTTGTAATTAACGCAAAAAGAAAAAGTAGTTTTTTCATTTTATTCGGGTTTAATATCATTTAAAGTTACTTTACATATAAGAGGTACATTTACCCCAATTTTTTCTTTATCGCCAAGATATCCGTAAGCCATGTGTGATGGAAAGATAAAAGAAATGGTCTCGCCTTTGTGCATTAATTTTACAGCATGACGTAAACCTACCATGATTTCTTGCTTATCTACCGCATAAATTTTAGGTGTGGTTTCTTCTTTGGTATAAATTAAATTTTGTTGAATATCGTAAATTTCAAAGTCAATTTTTATGATATCTCCTTTTTTAGGCATAAGCGAATCAATAGTGTTGGCAACATGGTATTTGTACCAAAAACCTAAATCACTTTGATAATATTTAGAAGCTGTATCTTTTTTAATGAAATCTTGAATGATTTTTTCTTCATCTTTTACAATACTCTTATTTCTTTGAACCGATTCTTTAATAAAAGTACCTGAACTATAAGAAACTGGTTTTCTAGCTTCGGGTTGTTTACATGCTATTAAAACAGCAAATAAACTTAAACAAGCAACTGTTTTTTTCATTGTTATTGTTTGTTTATATCGTTTAACACTTTTTCAAAATAAGCAATGGTGTCATTTAAAGACGTAAATGATTTACCACCTGCCGCATTAATATGACCACCACCGTTAAAATAGGTACGTGCAAATTCGTTTACATCAAAATTTCCTTCAGAACGAAAAGATATCTTAACAATTCCTTCGTCTCTGTTTTCAATAAAAATAGCAGCAAAATTTATTCCTTTAATAGAAAGTCCGTAATTTACAATGCCCTCCGTATCTCCTTTTTGATAATTAAAGTCATACAAATCGCGTTGAGATAATGATGTATAGGCAGTTTGATGTTGTGGTAAAACTTTTAGCTTTTGTAATGCTCTACCTAACAATTGCAAACGATTGTAAGAATTAGTATTGAATAATTTGCTGTGTACATACGGATTATCAACGCCTAAATCAATTAAATTAGCTACAACTCGGTGCGTATCACCTGTTGTTTTTAAAAATTTGAAAGAGCCAGAATCGGTTACAATTCCTGTGTATATACATGTTGCACTGTCTTTATCAATAAACTGATCTAGTTGCAATTGTTGTAAAAAACGATATAAAAGTTCACAAGTAGATCCAAAACTGGTATCAGAGACCGTAATTTTAGCATATTGATCAGGCATTTGATGATGATCAATTAGCACAAAATCATTAGATAATGTGCTTAAAAAGCTTCCCATTACATCTCCTGTTCTATGCAAAGCATTGAAATCTAATGTAAAAATCACGTCACTTTCTTTTAAAAAAGTTTCACAAGGAAGAGGTGTACGTTCAAATATTTCAACTTCGTTAGCACTAGGTAACCAAGCTATAAAGTCAGGGAAATCATTGGGAGAAATCACCTTAACGGTATGGTTTAATTTCTTTAAAACATGATATAAGGCTAAAGATGAGCCAAGGGCATCTCCATCTGGATTGCGGTGTGGTATTATTGAAATTTGTTTTGGCGTTTGTAATAAATTAGTTAAAAACGCAACTTCGTTTGTATTCATCATGTTGCGAAAATACGTAAAATAGTTTTTCAGATAGCAGAAAAATAATTTAAAAGCTATTTTAAAAAAGTAATCATTAAAGTAAATGAAACTTTTTATTTTAAAATAATCATTTGAACTTAAAAGAGCTTATTTATTTAAAAAGTTATTGACCGCTTTTTGTTGAAGTAAAAAACCATGAAATTACACTACAAAATACTTTATTGTGAAAACCTTGTGAAAGTTTACTCAATAAAAAAACGTACTAATCTTTAAATCAGTACGTTAATTTAATGTTTTAGCTTAAAAAGTGGAGCCACTGGTACAAAATTCGAACTCTTTATTATCTGATTTGAGGAAAATTTCTTTGTGGAAATGATCTCGACAAATAATTAGAGTTTAAATTTCATCAGAAGTTCCTTGCAAGTTAACGATAAGTTTTTGAAGTAACCTTTAATTACGATTGTGTTTTCATGATACTTCTAACTAAAGAAAACGCAAAACTAAATTTGTATATGAAAATACAATTTACTTTACCCGCTAACGGTATTTAACGAGAGTTCAACCAAACATTGATAATACTTTTAAAGTTACTTGAAAGTGTTGTAGCTTAATAATTATTATTTATTTTTACCAGAAAGTCTTTAGTGTTCTAGGGGCTTTCTGATGATTATAAAACTCCTTTTGAATATTGTTAAAATTTATAATTATTTAATAAAAGTCTAACATTTTCTAAATTCCATAATTTGTAATGCAACCATCATTTTATCCATCAGTACAGCAAAGGTAAACTATACGAATCAGCCAAAAAAACATCTGCTTTGAAAATCAGCGAACAGAAAAACAACCTGAAATATTACGGAAACAAATGTAACCTTATGACAAAATTCTTTTAGACTGTTATGATTTGTTCATTTCTAAAAAAATATAAACATATATTTCCACCAACCTATCTGCAAGTGAAATTGAAAATTTTTATGGTAAATGGGTACGCTCAAGATTAAGAGAGTTATGCAATTTAATTGCTTTTAATAATACTGTGATGGATAAACGAAAGTAAGAGGTTTAATTTAATAACTTAGTTTACAATTCAAAAAATTATTCAAGCTAATGACTGAAAAATCTTTTTAAATTTAGATAAATTATTAAATACTGAATCATGATAAAAGTATATTTAGATTGAAACGTTATGTCAGTAATGAAAAACAATTAATTTACTTGCTGTTTAAAAATTATCCAAATGATCTCAAGAAACATTCTAATAAAAAAAAGGAAGTGTCGTCCAAAAATAAATTCTAAGTATTGCAACTAAAAAAACTTCACTTTTACTAAAACAAATTGTTTTTCGGTTAAGACGTTTTATATGAGTACGGAGTGTTAAATTAAATCTTTCAATATGATTTGTTCCAAACCTATTGGTTTTGTGAAGTTTTTTTGTAATCATTGACCTGTAGTTTTTTAATTTATCAGTAAAGATTGCTAACGGATTTACATTTAGTAATCTTTTAATCACTGGTTTTAATGTTAAATTGCTTCGGCTTCCTACGTTAAAACTTACTATTTTCTTCGATTCACGCTCAAAAGCATAAACAACCCAAATTCGTTTATTTTTTTGATTAACAAAAGTGCACAACTCATCCACTTCATAGGTTTTTTGATTTTCTAATTCAGGTTCCACAATACAATTAGAAATTTTAATAATACGTTTTAACAAGGTATTAGTTGATATTTTTAAAATTCGAGAGATACTTCTTATTCCTAAACCTTCCTTAACAAAAACGATTATCTTTGCATTTGTTTCTTTTAAATAAGCTGAATACTGATAATTTTGAACTTGTGTTTTGCTACAATTTTTACATTTAAATCGTTGCTTTTTTGCCTTTGAAAAGCCATACTTTACAACTTTTCCATTGCATAAACTACAATTTTTAACACTATCAACACTTTTGATACACGAGGTGAACTTTTGCTCCATTTTTATTAGTTTTTAGGCTGTTAAATTAATAAAGGCGTACTAATAGTACACCTTTATTACATAATTAATTTTCGCTTTTAACTAAATATCAACTATTTACATTTTACATTTAAAAATCAACACATTTGAGACATTACCAAAATTTCTTCTGTATATTTTAATAGAATTTCACCAGCCTTTGTCAATTTTATTTTAGTTCCATTTCGCTCGAACAACTTAATGTTAAAATTTAATTCAATTTCTTTAATATGTTTTGTAACAGCTGGTTGTGTTATATTTAATTCATTTGCTGCTTTCGTGAAATTCAATCGTTTAGCAACCGTGTCAAAAACTTTTAATCTAAAATCGAACATAAAAAATCATTGAATTAAACTTATATTTTTTTGTCATACCAAATATAAAATCATCTATCAAAACCATAACGTTTTAAGCGCTCTTCTTTTTTACCTAGTACAATATTTTTAATCATTTCAGAAGCTATGCAACTAAATGTAATACCATTGCCCCCATAACCTAAGGCAAACAACATTTTATCGTATGTTTTATATGCTCCAATATAAGGCAATCCATCTTTCGTAGAGCTAAATGTTCCGCACCATGTCATTTCTGGTTTAAAAGCTATATTGGGATAGAGTCTTTTAAATTTTCTTTGCAAAGTCTCGGTTTTCTCCCTCATTAAAAGATCTCGTTTAATAGGGTTTTCAAACATAACATCCTCACCTCCAACAATCATGCGGTTGTCCATAGTTGTTCTCATATACAAATAAGGATTATCTGTATTCCATAACAAACTTTGATTAGGCCAAAGTTGATCTTTATGTACAGGCTCAGAAATCATTGCATAGGTAGATTCTAGCTTCATTATCTTTTTTGGTAAAAAAGTACCCGCCTCAAATCCTGCAGCAATGATTACGTATTTGCATTTAATTTTACAACCATTTGAAGTTCTTAGCTCATACCCTTCTGCTGTAGGAATGGTAACATTTATCAAGGTATGCGAAAACATTTGTAAATTGCTATTTTCCATATGATACTTAAAAATGTCGACTGCTAATTTGTAGGCATCAATTTGAGCTGATGTTTGATTAACTAAAGCATACTTACCTTTTATGTGTTGATATTGAAATAACTCATCAGCTAGTAATTGATCAACAGGTAAATCAAACTTTCTACGTGCCTGAAACTCCTTTTCTAGCATTTCTTGCCCAAGCTTATTAGTTGTGTAGTACACTGTAGGAACTTTAAGATACCCTGCGTTAATGTTAATACTTTTTACTACTTGTTGAATTTCATCGATAGCTAGTAATGAATCTTTATAAGCAGCCACTGCATGTTCTTGACCTACTTTTTTAATTAATTTGTGTAAAGGTACATCTACCTCATATTGCAACTGCGCAGTACTTGCAGCTGTGCTACCTGTAGCAATAGATCTTTTATCTACAACAGTACATGAAATACCGGCATTACATAACTGATGCGTTACCAAAGCACCTGTTATGCCAGAGCCTATGATAACCACATCGGTTTTATGATTCTTTTCTAAAGGATTGAAATAATTGTATAATGAATTTTTTACAATCCAATAAGGTAAACCTGAATAGAGATCCATACTTTTTTATTTGCAAATAATATCATTATAAAGCGGGTATATCTTGCTAGTTTTTATTTCTCATTTTAGAAAAAATCCAGATTAAAAGAGCAATCACAATAAAAACTAGGAAAAATGCCCACCACATACCTGCTTTAAAAATAGTTTCGATAGCACTACACCCTGTTAGCAAAAAAGTTACTACTATAAAACTAAAACACATTACATATTTTTTCATAATATATTTATTTTTCTTTTCTTAAAATTAAGAATAAAAAATGAAATAAATAGCGCATTTTATCATGAAGTGAAGGTTTAACTATTTAATTTTCACTATTCGCCAATACTATTTCGAAATCTGTACAGATAAAATTTACAACATTCCAAATTTCCCAGCCTTAAAGTCTTCAAAAGCTTGCTGTAGTTGCTCTTGTGTATTCATTACAAAAGGTCCGTAATGTGCGATAGGTTCATTAAGTGGTGCTCCACTCATCACCAAAACTATAGTATCATCACCCATTGAGGTCAACTCGAAATCTTCACCTTTATCATTCTCAAACATTGCAAAAGTATCTTTCCCCAAAACTTCTGTATCATTAACTTTCACACTTCCATTAATTACTAAAATTGCGGTATTGTAATTATTAGGGAAAGAAATATCAGTTTTCACACCATTTTGCAGATACACATTGTACATATTTATAGGCGAATAGGTTGTTGCAATGCCCTTCTCACCTTTGTATTCACCTGCAATGACATTTATAAAACTCGTTTTATCATCAAGTGGTATTCTCGTCATTTTATCAAATAACAAATCTTGATAATGCGGTTGAGTTTCTCGATCTTTTGCTGGTAAATTCATCCAAATTTGAACCATTTGAAATGTCCCACCTTGTTTTGCCCACTCTTCTTCATGATACTCTTGATGCAATATTCCTGAGCCTGCGGTCATCCATTGTACATCGCCTTCACCAATTACACCATGGTTTCCGCGACTATCTTTGTGTGCAATTTTGCCTTGATAAGCCAAGGTTACCGTTTCAAATCCTTTATGCGGATGAGCCCCAACACCACGAGGAAATTCTGCAGCATCGAAATGAATATCTGCATTATAGCCTAAAGCAAAGAACGGATCCATACGACGTCTTGCAATTTCGCCACCTATAAATGAAGTTGTGTAAAAAGCATCCCCAACCCAATTGAATGAACCTGGATGCATTATTTTTTCTATATTTCTTGTAGTCATATCTATTTAATTTTTTATTTATATAAATTTTGAACTGCTTCCTGAATTGATGGAAATTTAAAATGATATCCAGCATTCTGAATTTTGTTAGACACCAAATGTTGTCCATTAAAAGGCATGATATCTTCAGTTTTATTCAAATGCAATTCATTGGAAATTGCTTTGTAAATATCTTGTTGAGAAGCTGGTACTGGCGCAACCGAATTGTAAACCCCATCTAGTTTATGCTGAACTGCAAATGCAAAAATGCCTGCCATATCTTCCACGTGATTCCAAGGAACAGAATTATGGCCTTCTTGAAAAATAATTGTCGGATTATTTTTTACAAGCGATTCATAAATTGGAAAAATTCCAGATTCGTTTCCTAAAACCAAAGAAACACGAATTTTTGAGACATGCTTTGCTGTACCATCTTCCTTAAAACGATCGGCGGCTTTTTCCCAATCTTCCGATAAATCTGCTGCAAATCCAATTCCTTTTTTTCCGTTTTCATCAATTTCAAATGTATTATCTTGATATCCGTAATAACCGATAGCAGAAGCTGACACGAAAGCTGTTATTTTTTGTTGGCGTTTTTTTAATTCATCTCTCAAAAAATCTGAAGCCCCAATTCTGCTTTCATAAACCATTTTTTTTCGTTCTTCTGTTAAAGGTGTTCCATCATTTAGTTTAGAACCTGCAAGATGGATAATATAATTAACCCCGTCTAAAGCTTTTGGATCTATTGTTTTGCTATGAACATCCCAAGTAAACTCATTTTCTGCCTTTGGTGACCGTGTTAATAATTTTATGTTATAATCTTTTTCAAGAATTGGAATGATATGTTTTGCAATAAAACTATTTGCACCCGTAATTAAAACTGTTTGTTTCATTTGTACTTTATTTTTTATTTATATTCAAATTTAAAATAAAATAGGTTTACCTTTAGCATCAGTTTACTCAAGGTAACTACTAACTTAAAGGTAAGCAGTATGATGAAAAAGGCATTATCAGATCCACCACTTTGCACGATGAATCTTCTTGCAATGAATGATACACTTGACATTTTGGGAGGAAAATGGAAGCTTCTAATTCTACATTATTTGATCTCACGCGAAGGAATAACCAACACTTTTAAGAAGATAGAACGCGATATTGATGGGATTTCAGCAAAAATGCTGTCGAAAGAATTAAAAGATTTAGAAACAAATAAAATGGTACAGCGTGAAGTACAAAACACAAAGCCTGTTACTGTTGCCTATTCTATTACAAATTATGGTAAAACGACCAAAGAAATTATTGATGTTTTGGTTGATTGGGGAAAAAGTCATAGGATGAAAATGATTGATAAAGGCTAATATATTCTATATGAATCACTATTATAAATTGATAAAAAAGCACTATACATAATAACTAAACTTTTGTTGTGCGCGGAGTAAATTAGATGAAAGCCCTTGGAACGGAACTGAAGGAAGCTTAATAAGTACTATGGATTTTTTGAAGAGGAGTTTTAAGATTTATTAATAGTAATTTTACCATTACTGTTTTTTATGTTTTAACTTGTCTTTTTTGATGGTTTTACACCGCTTTTCGATAAAATGAAATACAAGTTACCTTATCTGTAAAAGTTAATTCATCAAAGTAAGTTTATCTTTGATAAGATAGCTTTTGGCAAATCTCTTTGTCCACAAATGTGCAACGTAATTAAATTTTCAACTTTACAGCTATAACATTTTCAATAATATTTTTTAGGTTCGAATAATGTTCGCTTGTTATATAAATCTTCTTATAATTCTTGTAGTTTACCTTTTTTTAACAACTACTTAAAGTACCATAATGTACACAAAGCATGTTACATTTGAAATATAAATTAGTAGAAACTAGACTAATTTTTTAGTATTACCAAAGCTTTTGTAGAAGTAATAATTGCATTAGATAATACAAATAAGAAAATCATTCTGTAGAATACATCTTTTATGAGGCATCATAATTTATAACAAAAACAAAGTAAGAAAAATACACTTAAGCTTTATATTCTCGAGAATTTACAGTGTACTGCTAACATCTTCTTTTATTTGATTGTGAATTAAAAACTGACTTTGCTTGTCATGTGCATATCTAGGATCAGGCAAAAACGGCATTTTAGCCATTTTCTCGATGGTTAAAGTTGGAAAATGGTAATCGACCTCTACCCTACCTAAAAGTAAATAACAGCCACCGCCTTGAAAAGGGTATTTTTCAAGACAGTCTGGGAAATGAGTGGTATCAAAATAATCACCGTTGGCATCAATCCAGGTTCCAAAATACATGGTACCCCTCTTGGTAGGCACTTGTTTTCGGGCTATTAAATAAGCCATCATTTTTACTTGTTGCTTGTGGTGTTTTTCTAGACATGCAACCTTTACATTTCCTCGGTATTTAGTTTGTAGTAAATCAAAAGGGCTGCATGATACCGGAAAACCCAATAGTTCAATTTCATCATACGCATCTTCAAGTAATGATCTATTTAAAACAGGTAATTGATACTCTTTAACAGGTTCTTGTAAAAGCATAGGCATTCTGTATTCAGATTTAAACCTACAAAGCAACAAACGCGCTTGCACCAACAATTCGTTCTTGCCTTTTCCTGTAAAGCGAAAAGCACCCATAAAAATAAGCGATTGTACCGTTTCAATTCCAATAGGAATGCGGTTAATAAAGTCTTCCAATGACGTATAAACGCCCTTAGCCGTACGCTCGTTTACAATACAATCAATTGTTTTAGTGTCTAAACTTTGTATGAGCATCAAACCTAAAAACACTTCAGTACCTGCAAGTGTTGTTTCACCAAAACTGGTATTTACACAAGGATTTAAAACAGTAGCTCCCGATTTTTTAGCTTCGTGTATGTATACCTCTGTACGGTAAAAACCGCCGTTGTTATTAATAACAGCCACCATAAATTCAAGAGGAAAATGCACCTTTAAATAAAGACTTTGGTAGCTTTCTACAGCATAAGAAGCAGAGTGTGCTTTGCAAAAAGAGTAGCCTGCAAAAGATTCAATTTGGCGATACACTTCTTTGCTCAATGCTTCTGGATGCCCTTTAGCTACACATGATTCAAAAAAATGCTCCTTTACCTTTTGCAAAGCAGCTAACGATCTTCCTTTACCGCTCATAGCTCTTCGCAACACATCCCCATCAGCAGCAGACAAGCCACCAAAATGCATGGCTATTTTAATAACATCCTCCTGATACACCATAATGCCGTAAGTGTCTCCTAGATGTTGTTCAAAAACAGGATGAAAATATTCAAACTGATTGGGATGGTTATGCCTAAAAATATATTCCTTCATCATACCCGATTGCGCAACTCCGGGTCGGATAATAGACGAAGCCGCCACCAATGTTTGGTAATTATCGCATTTCAACCTGCGTAAAAGTCCTCTCATAGCAGGAGATTCAATATAAAAGCAACCAATGGTATGCCCTTTACTTAGATGCACATTGCAATTGATTTCATTTTTAGAAAGCTGTGTATTGCGAATATCTATTTCTATGCCCCTGTTTTTTTTAATGAGCTTCACCGCATCGTTGATGCTTCCAATTCCCCTTTGACTTAAGATATCAAACTTTTCAAAACCAATATCTTCTGCTACATGCATATCAAATTGTACAATAGGAAACCCTTTAGGAGGCATTTCTAATGCCGTAAAATACGTAATAGGCTCTTCCGAAATAATAATACCACACGCATGCATGCTGCGTTGGTTAGGGTATTTTTCAAGTAGTTTACCGTATTTATGAATAAGCTGTACCACAGAGCTATCATCGTGTTTGGCTACAGGATTCTTAGCCAAAGTATCTAATTCTTCCTTTGGCAAACCAAATACCTTACCCAGTTCTCTAAAAATGGAACGGTATTTAAATTCCACATTTGTACCGCAAAAAGCCACATGCTCTTTACCGTATCGGCTAAATATATATTTTAAAATAACATCGCGGTCTTGCCAAGACCAATCAATATCAAAATCGGGAGGTGTTTTACGATTTAAGTTTAAAAAACGTTCAAAATACAAATCCAATTCCAACGGACAAATATCTGTAATTCCCAAGCAATAAGCCACAATGCTATTGGCACCACTACCCCTACCAATGTGCATAAAACCTTGACTATTGCTATATCTAATAATATCCCAGGTAATAAGAAAATAGCCACAAAAATCAAGCTCGTGAATTACCTTTAACTCTTTTTCAATACGTTGCAACGCTTGCTTGTTAGTAATAGGATATCTTTTCTGTATACCCTTATAAGCCAATTTAGCCAATAATTTTTTGTCTTTATCTCTATCACCCGTAAAGTGCTTTTTGTTTTTAGGCGTACCCAATTCCACTTCAAACAAACACTGACTCAATATCTTATGAGTATTTTCAATGAGCTGCGGATAATTTTGGTACATTTTCAAAAGCTGTTGTAACGGAATCATCCGTTCACCTTCCCTGCAATAATTGTTAGGATTTAATTTAGTTAAGATTTCATTGCGATCAATAGCCCTTAAAATTCGGTGTAAATTATGTTCTGTTTTAGAACTAACCGTTACAGGAAACCATACCACACATTTAGACAAGCGCTTCCTTTTTTCCAAACGAAACAATGCATTTATTTGGTGTGGTTGAATACCGATGCATTCATTTTCTTGCAACAATTCAGGTGCCTTATCAAGCGGATATATAGTAAACACATGCTCAAAAGCGGGTGCTACACAAGGCAGTGCTGCACCTTCACAATTATGAGCAGTAAGCAATTGGTTGATTTCTTTTAGTCCTTTCCTGTTTTTAGCCAAGCAAATGTAAAGCAGCTCCCCATTATTGCGTAGTTCCATACCCACAACAGGACGAATACCCGCCATTTTGCACGCCTTTATAAAATCATAACAGCCCGTAATGGTATTAATATCGGTAAGAGCCAATGTATGTACACCACAAGCCACTGCCTGTTGCACCAATGTTTCTACTGCAATTGTACCATAACGTAAACTATGATAAGAATGACAATTTAAATACATAAGCTTATTCTTTTGTATGAAAACGGAAACCAGCAGCCCTACCAACAGCATGCGAACCAAACCTTTTTTTAATACCATCGATAGCCTGGTACAGCGCAGCTAATTCTTGTGTATCTTCAAACAAATTCATTTGTAAGTTTCCACGCACCAATCCCGTAAAGCGTACCCCAACCAAACGAATGCGCATGCGGCGGTTATACAATTTATTGAACAACTCCATCACCGTTTGCAACAAGCAATGATCAGCAGAAGTATAGGGTATTCTACATTGTTTGGTTTCGGTATCAAAATTAGCATACCTAATTTTCACCACCACCGTAGAAGTAAGCCACTGCTCTGTACGAAGCTGAAATGAGAGTTTTTCCACCATACCATTGATAAGCCCTTTTAACTTGAACATATCAATGGTATCCTGACTAAACGTATGTTCTGTAGCAATAGACTTTCTTTCGGTATACGGTTCAACAGGTGCATCGTCTTTGCCATTGGCTTTTTTCCATAAATCAATACCATTTTTACCAATCATTTGTTGCAGTACCTCTACAGGCATTTGTGCTAGCGTATGAATTTGTCTGATGCCAATACGCGATAATAGCTGAAAGGTAGCTGTACCAATCATGGGGATTTTCTTAATAGAAAGCGGATTTAAAAACGGTTGCACAGCTGTAATAGGAATTTCCTTTTTGCCGTTAGGCTTGGCTTCGCCCGTACCCATTTTAGCCACTGTTTTATTAACAGATAAAGCAAAAGATACAGGCAAACCTGTATGCATCATTACCTGTTGCATTAATTCACTGGTAAAACGATACGAACCAAAAAAGCGATCCATACCACTTAAATCCAAATAATGTTCGTCAATGCTTGCTTTTTCAACAATAGGTACCTTTTCTTCTAAAATTTCAGTAATGGTATGCGATATTTTAGAATAGCGTTCCATATCTCCTTTAATCACTTTAGCTTCGGGACATAAGCGCAAGGCCATTTTTACAGGCATGGCAGAGCGCACCCCAAAAAAACGCGCTTCATAACTGCAAGAAGCCACAACGCCACGATCGCCTCCACCAATAATAACAGGTACTTTTTTTAGCTTATCGTTAAGCAACCGCTCACACGATACAAAAAAAGTATCCATATCCATGTGTACAATTGTTCGTTCCATTTCACACCGTTTTACATCAAACAAAATTAGTACAGTATGTATCAAAATTTCATATATTTGTTGCTAAAAATAATAGCAATGTCCTTTCTATCCGAAAATATCCGCTACCTACGCAACCAGTTAGGTCAATCGCAACAAAAAGTAGCCGACAGTTTGTTGATTACGCGTGGGCGTTATGCTAAGTATGAAGATGGTATCTCAGAACCCCCTCTAGAATTGCTTATCAAGATATCGCGTTACTACTATGTAAGCATTGATTTATTAGTATCGGTTGATTTAAAAAACATTCCTTTAAAAGAGTTAATGGAGCTTCCAGACAATCGCATTTTATTGCCTATTAAAGTAGATGTATTTGGAGAACCCAAAATAGAAATCATTCCTCACAAAGCATCTATGGGGTATTTAGGAGGTTATAGCGATCCTGAATACATAGAAGGACTTCAAACCCTGTCCCTTCCCTTTTTAGGAGTAGGTAAATACCGTGCTTTTCCCGCAGAAGGCGACAGCATGCCCCCACATAAAAACGGATCGTATATTATTGGTAAGTATATAGACCATTTAAACCAATTAAAAGAAGGCAAAACCTATGTGTTTATCACCAGAAATGAAGGCATTACCTACAAAAGACTGCAACATATTCAAGAAGATGCTTTGCAAGTACAAGCAGACAATGAACGATACCCTCCCTATGCCATAGCCTTAACCGATGTTATGGAGCTCTGGGAATATGCTTGCAGTATTGCCACGGAAGAGTTTAATACAAGTGATTTTCACATAGACCATCAAGCAGTTATAAGCATGTTTCATGAACTGAAAACCGACCTACAACAATTAAAAAAAGAGCGAAATGCATACTGAACCAGCAACTGTTATACAAACGCTTCCTAATACCGCAGGTGTTTACTATTTCTATGAAGTGTAAAAAATTACGATTATTTCAACGATTTTACTTTCGAAATCAAACAAATGACGTTGTTTTTTAGAAATTTAATTTTCTTTACAAACAGAAAAAACCTTCGGGGTGAAAGGCATAAAATTTTGCGTTTTTATCTAAGGTTTTTATGTCTAAACCGGTAAATAAACTAAAAGCAGGTAGTATTAAAACGTTATTGTGTAAGGCAAAACAAGGGTAACTTTTTCTGCTGTTTTTTAAAAGATGCACTTGCACACCAGGATGAATATGTCCGGATATGGTTGGATGTTCATTTTCTGAAGTAGGTTCGTGTACAAAAAAAACACCATCAAACAACCAGCTTTCTTCAATTCGATGTACTCCTAAATCATGCAGAAAGGTATTGGATAAACGGTCGTGATTTCCTTTGATCAAAACAATGCGTACATGTGCATGTTGTTCACAAAATTGTTTCCACGCTATTACTTCATTGTTGTTTTTAGCGTGAATCATATCGCCAACAATGACCAATTGTTGCACTTTATAATGTTCAATCAATGCGCTTAAACGTTGGATATCGTGTGTATGGGTGTAGGATGGAATTGCAAATCCGTTTTTACGTAAATGAGCCGTTTTTCCTAAATGAAGATCGGAAAGAATAAGCGTTTGATGTTTGGGCCAAAACATACTGCGTTGGTTGTTGAGTATAAAAGTATGCGAGCCAAATTGTACTTCATGCGCTACAATATTCATTTTTTTAAGTTCCTTTTTTTATTGTTACGTTCAATCATACGCTCTATTCTTGTTGATAAATCTTCACTCGAAAGCGATTGTCTTAAACTATCTACTTTTATAGGAAAACTCAACGGAGTGTATTGATTTGCAAAGATATAAACTATTTTGCTTTTTTCAATTCGCGCGAAAGCTTCTTGCAAACGAACCTCTTCTAGTTGTTGATTAAAAACTTCAGCATACGCTTGGCGTACCAATAAATGATCGGGTTCATGTTCTTCTAAAACTTTAAAAATAATACTCGATGACGCTTGTAACGATTTGTTATTGCGCTGTGCACCTGGAAAAGTTTGAATAACTAAACCTGAAATAACCGCTATGTCTCTAAACTTATGTAATGCCATTTCGGCGGCGTTGATGCTATTTGCTACATCACTCATTAAGTTATCGCGCTTTAAAACGATGCGCAATTGTTCTTCGGTTAACGGAATTTCTTTATCTGAAAACAATTCAAATCCGTAATCGTTCATTGCGATGGTAAAACTTATTGGATACAATAAACTAATTCGATACGCAATTAATGTTGCCATAACTTCGTGTACCAATCTGCCTTCAAAAGGATACATAAACAAATGATGTCCTTCGCGCGTGTGAATATTTTCTATTAAAAACTCGTCTTCTTTTGGAATGTGTGAATGTTCTAATTGTTTATCGAATAAAGGAAAAAGAAAACGGAGTTCTTTCTCTGATTTTTTTGCCTCGGTATTTAATGCTAATTTTTCTCTTATAAAATGGGATAAATGGGAACTTAAAGGCAATCGACCTCCTAGCCAACTTGGTGTAATAGCACGACCTGAACTGTTTTTTACATATACCGTAAGTTCTTTCATTCGGATGTATTCCAGCACACGACCTGCCAAAATAAATTTATCGCCAGCTTTTAACTTTGTTACAAAATATTCTTCAACCATACCAATATATCCGCCCGATAAATATTTTACTCGCAACATGGCATCACTAACAATAGCACCAATATTTAAACGATGTAACATACCAATGCGTCTGTTGGTTACAACATACAATCCTTCATCATTAACCGTTACGCGATGAAATTCTTCGTAATTTTCGCCTAACTTCCCACCTTTCGTAATAAAAGCCAAACACCATTTCCAATCGTCTTCGGTTAAAAACTGAAAAGCGTGTGTTTGTTGAATAATTGGTGCTATGTCATCGGGTTTAAAACCACCACCTAAAGCCAAGGTGACTAAAAATTGCACCAAAACATCAATGGTCATTACCATGGGTTCACGGTTTTCAATTACTTTGTTTTTGTATGCTTCTTTTAAAGCGGCAACTTCAATTAATTCTAACGTATGTGTAGGTACAAAATAAATTTTAGACGTTTCGTAAGGCGAATGCCCCGACCTTCCTGCACGTTGTAAAAAACGGGCAATTCCTTTACTTGATCCTATTTGAATCACCGTATCTACGGGTTTAAAATCAACACCTAAATCTAATGATGAGGTGCAAACAACGGCCTTTAACTGCCCGTCGCTTAAAGCTTCCTCAATCCACTGGCGCAAAGCAAAATCAATGGATCCGTGGTGTAACGCTAACTGACCTGCAAAATCGGGATAAGCGTTTAATAATAATTGATACCACATTTCGCTTTGGTTGCGCGTATTGGTAAAAATTAAGGTCGATTTACTTTCTAAAATAAGTGGAATTACTTTGTCTACTAACTTCGCGCCTAAATGTCCTGCCCAAGGTAATACCTCAACCTCATCAGGATAAACAGGAATGATATCAATTATTTTTTTCTCTTTTGATGTTACTTTGGTTCTGTTACTCGTATGCGGTAATAATACGTCTATTGCCTGATCGATATTGCCAATGGTAGCGGTAACGCCCCAAATGCGTAGGTCTTTTTTTAGATAGTGTAAATAGGCCAATGCAAGCTCTATCATTATGCCGCGTTTGTTTCCTAACAATTCATGCCATTCATCTACAGCTACACAATGCAAATTTTTAAAGAATTGATCTCTGCTTTTTTGCGCCATTAAAAGGTGTAAACTTTCGGGGGTTACAATTAATATATCGGGCATTTGTTTGGTTTGTCGGGCTTTTTGCTTTGGGTCGGTATCGCCGTTACGCACTTCAACTGTCCAATCTAAACCAATGTCATCCATAGCTTCTTGCATGGCGCGCGCTAAATCTTTCGCAAGCGAACGAATCGGGGTAATCCAAATGAGTTTCAATCCTTTTTTACTTTTTTCAGGATGATTCATAAAATCAATTAAAACAGCTAAAAACACCGCATACGTTTTACCAAAGCCGGTGGGTGCAACAACCATTCCACTGTGCCCTTTACTGTACGCTTGCCATGTTTTTAACTGAAAATCAAAGGGCGCTCTGTTATCTAAAGCCAACCAATTGCTGATCATTTGAAAACCAATACTTTCCTGAAAACGACTCATAAATTGCTACGTAATTAATTGTTTCACTTGTTCAATTGTATCAATATCTGCAACTGTTTTGTCTTTACGCCAACGCAATATTCTAGGAAAACGCAACGCAACGCCCGACTTATGCCGATTGCTAAAACCAATACCTTCAAAAGCAATCTCAAAAACCAATTCTGGTTTTACGGTACGTACAGGTCCGAATTTTTCAATTGCATTTTTATTTACAAACTTGCTTACTTCTTGTATTTCAACGTCTGTTAAGCCCGAATACGCCTTGGCAATGGTTACCAATTTATCCTCGCTTTTTACTGCAAATGTATAATCGGTATAATAGCCACTTCTGCGTCCGCTACCTTTTTGAGCGTATATTAAAACGGCATCAATGGTTAATGGATCTATTTTCCATTTCCACCAATCGCCTCTTTTTCTACCGGTATGGTAGGGCGAATCTAAATTTTTAAGCATTAAACCTTCGCTATTTATCACGCGTGCATTTTGGCGCAAATTATCTAAACCTTGCCAAGATGTTGTGTGTATGATTTCTGATAAATACACATGTTTGGTTACGAAAGGTGAAAAATGAGTTTCAAGCACATTTCTTCGTTCTTTTAAAGGATGCAAGCGAATGTCTTTTCCTTGCCATTCTAACACATCGTATACATAAACAGCTACCGGAAGCTCCTCAAGCATTTTCTTTGGAATTGTTTTTCGGTTCAATCGCTTTTGCAATTCTGAAAAATTGAAAACTTCGTTATCTTTTACCACCAAGAGTTCACCATCTATAACAAAATCATATGGAATTGCGATTAGCGCCTGTACCATCTCAGGAAATTGATCGTTTACTAATTCTTCACCGCGCGACCAGATGAAAATTTCATCCTCACGTTTAATCAATTGCGCGCGAATACCATCCCATTTGTATTCAATTTGCCAATCGGCTCTATCACCTAAATCTTCTAAATTTTTATCTAATGCATAAGCCAAACAGAAAGGGTACGGCTGACTTTTGTTCACTTCTGTGAATTGGCCCGTAACCAAGCCATCAAAATCAACCTCATTCATTTTCCAATCGCCCATAATGGCGTGTGTTACCGCTGTAGCTTCTATTTTGTAGAATTTAGCTAAGGCATTGACTAACGTTTTAGACGAAACGCCCACGCGAAAACTACCACCCAATAGTTTGTTGAAAATAAAGCGTTCGGTGGTGTTTAATTGTTTCCAACTAGCTAAAACATAGGTTTTCTTTACTTCGTCTGATTGGTCTTTTAACACAATAATTTCTTCCATCCATTGTGCTAATGATTTCTCTGATGATGCTTCAGAGTTGGGTAACAACAGCGCAATGGTTTCACCCAAATCGCCCACAGCGGCATAACTTTCTACAAACAACCAATCGGGTAATTGGGTTACTTCTAGGACCCATTGCTTTAACAACGCAGTTGTTACGGCACGTTTCGGTCGTTTACCTGTAAACAAGGCTAAAAACCAAAGTTTATCGTCGTGCGAAGCTTCTTTTAAAAACTGTTCAATCGCAACTAGTTTCTGTGTGGTTTTGTTGGTGCTGTCGAGATTTTGAATTAATGTTGCAAACTCTTTCATACGCTTTCAGGTATTTCTTCATCTTCTTCGTTTCCAAAGGCGGTATGTAATTCAACAGCTTCAATTCCTAGTTCGGTTAAATATTTGGCAAAAACAGCAGTTTGTCCGTGCGTAACATAAACTTTTTGAGCCTGTGTTTCTTTAATAGCCGTTACCAATCCATTCCAATCGGCATGGTCGCTAATCGCAAAACCAGCATCGGCACTGCGCCAACGTCGTGCACCACGTACTTGCATCCATCCAGAACAAATGGCATACACCATATTTGGAATTTTTTTTAATGCTTTCGATTCTACCAAAGCGGGTGGCACAATAACTGCCGATTGATCTACATGTGCTACACTTTCTCTAAAATCTAAAGAAGTATAATTAGGAAGTTGTACACCAACTTTTTCGTAAGCTTCATTTAATTTGGTAATGGAATAATGCGTATAAATAGGCGCAATTTCATTAAGCGCTTTTATGATACGTTGCGCTTTTCCTAACGAATACCCCACAAATACTGATGTTTTGCCTTGCGCTTGATTATGAAGTACCCAATTTTGCATTGCCTGATTTTGTTGTGCAATACTGTCCCAATTGTAAATAGGCAAGCCAAATGTGCTTTCTGTAACAAATTCATGACATTTAATGGGTTCAAAAGGTGTAGAGATGCCATCATCTTGCACTTTATAATCCCCAGAAACAACTACAACTTTTCCTTTGTATTCTAATCGTATTTGAGCCGAACCTATAATATGTCCCGCCGGATGAAAAGATACTTTTACTCCGTTTATTGTTATCGTTTCATTATAACCGATACCTTTCACATGAATATCCTTTCCAATACGCGAATGTAAAATAGGAACGGTGAAATGATGACATAAATAAGACTTCATTCCCCAGCGCGCATGATCGGCATGCCCATGCGTAATTAAGGCTTTATCTACAGGTTTCCATGGATCAATATAAAAATCGCCCGGAACACAGTAAATACCTTTATCATTAAAATGTAAAATCTTCATATCGAAACAGCTAACCTATATAAATTTAAACAATTTAATTTAAATGCTGTATTAAAATTTAATTTTCAAACGACAACTTATGACAGATGCATTTTATACTTTTAAAGTATAAAATTAAAACGTTAAATAAATGTTTTTGTTTAACGTAGTGATTTTTGAAGGTATTAATTTTGTTTAAAATTCAGATAGACAATATTTTGGAGAGAATAGAGGAAAAGTTGATGATTTTGGCAGATGCTGCTAAATACGATGTAAGTTGTAGTTCTAGCGGTAGTAAGCGAAAAAATGTGGGAGGTATTGGCGATGCATCTTCTTCTGGAATTTGTCATACCTATACAGAAGACGGTAGATGTGTATCGTTATTAAAAATTCTTTTAACCAACCATTGTATTTATGATTGCGCCTTTTGTGTGAGTCGTAGAAGTAACGATGTAAAACGTGCTGCATTTACGGTTGATGAGGTGGTAGATTTAACCATGAATTTTTACCGTAGGAATTATATTGAGGGCTTGTTTTTAAGTTCGGGTATTTTTAAAAGTGCCGATTTTACCATGGAACGCTTGTTACGCATTGTAAAAAAATTGCGTTTAGAACATCGCTACAATGGATATATTCATTTAAAAACCATACCGGGAGCTAGTGAAGAATTAATTACCGAAGCAGGTTTGTATGTAGACCGTATGAGTATTAATTTAGAAATGCCTACATCCAAAGGTTTAAAATTGGTTGCGCCTGAAAAAGATCACGATTCTGTGCGTAAACCACTGGCTTTTGTCGACACCAAAATTCAAACGTTTCAAAGCGAAAAAAAACTCATCAAACATACGCCCACTTTTGTACCTGCTGGGCAAAGTACTCAAATGGTAATCGGGGCAACACCTGAGAATGATTTTGAGGTAATGTCGGTTGCCAATGAGTTTTACAAAAGTTATAATCTAAAACGCGTGTATTACAGTGGGTACATTCCAATAAACAACGACAATAAAAACTTACCACAAATAGGAACACGACCACCTTTGATTCGTGAAAACCGATTATATCAAACCGATTGGTTGTTGCGCTTTTATAAATTTGATTTAAGCGAGATTTTAAACCCTGAATTTCAGGAATTAGATTTAGATATCGACCCGAAATTAAGTTGGGCACTTCGCAATTTGTATCAATTTCCAGTTGATGTTAACAAAGCAAGTTATGAAATGTTGATTCGAATTCCAGGGGTTGGTCGTCAATCGGCTATGAAAATGATTCAAGCCCGGAAGTTTGGTTTGTTGCGTGAATATCAAATTAAAAAAATGGGAATCGCTTTTAATCGCGTAAAACATTTTATGATTTGTGCCGATACCAAAGTGTTGCCTGGCTTTCAGTATGCGCCGCAGTTAAAACAAAATATTTTACAATTGGGATCGAGTAAATATAAAAGTGCGATTCCTGAAAATCAACTAAGTTTGTTCTAATGATTTATATTTTTGATGGAAGTTATAAGGGGTTTTTATGTTGTATTTTCGAGGCTTTCGAAATGAAAGAATGGGATGCAGTTCCAATTCCTGAGAAATTACATCAACCCAATATGTTTGTGCCTGAACGATCAATATTTAGCGATGTTGATAAAGCCGAGCGCATACAAACCGCATTAAAAGAAAAATTCGGCGCGCGTACATCATCCGATTTTTACCGTGCTTTTTTATCTGAAGATGTGGATGCTATGAAAGCTGTTTTTTATATCGCAATAGCTCTTTTTAAAGGGCAAACCAATATGTTACAAAATTTTGGAGATGCAGCGGTTTTGTATTACCATCAAACCTTAAAAAAAGTGAGTAGAGAGCGCCATCGAATGAAAGCTTTCATACGTTTTAGTAAAACCAACGATGGCTTATTTTACGCAATTGTTGAACCCGATTTTAATGTATTGCCTTTAATCTTAAAGTTTTTTAAAGATCGATACGCCGACCAAAATTGGATGATTTATGATGCCAAACGCAAATACGGCTTTTATTACAATCAACATCAAATTTCAGAAATTACATTAGATGCTTCTGAACAAAAAGAATTAAGTACTACAAGTTTGAGTATTGCTCTAGACGAACGCGACGAACTGTTTCAAAATCTATGGAAACGCTATTTTAAAAGTACTAATATTGAAGCGCGCAAAAACATGAAACTTCACTTACAACATGTACCGAAGAGATATTGGAAGTACTTGGTTGAAAAACAATAAAAAATCCCCAATTGGGGATTTTTATAAAACTCAATAATTTTGTTGTTTGTCAAAACAATTTTTTTCTTCATTAATGTGATAGGTAAAATTTGTACAGACAATGATATCGTTCGTGTCAAAATGTTTTACAATACCATTCTTTTCTAAAACTACAACCCAACACGAATTTTGATGCATTCCATAATCAATTATAAATATGCAATGCCCTTTTCCTAAAGGTGTATCAACATATATTGAAGGTGACAATTGTAAAATCATAATAAAATCATTTAAATTAATACCATTACCACATGAAATAGTACATCATGAAATATTAGATAGGGACTTTCCTGCTTTCTTCACGTTCCCATACACGATGTTTTTTCATAACATTTACCATATTAGCCCCCCAATTTTTATCTTCAACTTCTAATACAACACCTTTATCTTTTTCTACAAAAGATTTTTCTAACAATACTTCTGTACCATTTGCAAAAGCTAATGCCTTACAATGACGAAATGCTTCATTAATGAAAGCAAAATAATCTGGATTGTTTTGTAAAGCTGCTTCAGCACCAGCTGGTGTGTATACTGCATCGTAACAAACAGAGGCCTCTGTGTCGTATGTGTGTTGTATTTCTTCTGTATTACCTTCGTTAAATTTAAAAGTACCCACGTTAGGCGCAATCAATACAGCCTCAGCTCCTTCATCTTCTAAAGTTTTTTTTAAAGCATCTACGCTTGCTTTCGTTGTTCCTTTTTCTAATAAAAAAGCAACTTTACGCGTTGCTATAGTACCCTCACCATCTTTAACAACCATTGACAAAGCCACCGACTTGTCTAATTCCATTTTTTTAGGTTGAATAGGATAATCCGGATGATTTTGTCTTGCAAATTTCAGCGTTAACGCATCTAATTCTTTTGCAGGTGTTATATTTAAATTTTCTCCTACCTTTTTAGCCAAATCATTATTAATCTGATTCAAAATAGCTACTTGTCTTTCGCGAATTTTCGGATCATTTACTTTACTTAATTCAAATGAAAGTGCATTGATAATATGCTGTTGCTCATGTGGTGCTTGAGATTGAAAGAACAAGCGCGCCTGCGAAAAATGATCGGCAAACGAAGAACTTCTCTCGCGAACCTTTTTAGCATCAATAGGTTCTTGGTGTGATTGAAATCCGGTTTCTCCTTTCAACATCGCATGATACGGACAGCCTGAAGCTTTGCTATTTGGAAAATAACTTACATCTCCTTTTAAAATATCTTGTCTTCCGAAACCATCTTTCTGATTATTGGATTTTTGATTTATAGCGCGATTTATGGGCAACTCATGGAAATTAGGTCCACCTAAACGGTAGTTTTGTGTATCCATATAGGAAAAAATGCGACCCTGTAATAAGGGATCGTTAGAAAAATCAATTCCAGGAACCAAGCGACCAGGATCAAATGCTGCTTGTTCTGTTTCTGCGAAGAAATTTTCTGGATTTCTATTCAACGTCATAGTACCAACAATCTGTACAGGTATTAATTCTTCTGGAACCAATTTTGTAGGATCTAATATATCAAACGAGTATTTTTCCTCATCTTCTTCAGGAATTAACTGAACACCTAAATCCCACTGTGGGTAATTTCCTTTATCTATAGCTTCCCACAAATCTTGTCTGTGAAAATCAGAGTTATAGCCTGATATTTTCTGTGCTTCTTGCCATGCTACGCCATGTACTCCTAGTTTTGGTTTCCAGTGAAATTTCACAAAAGTTCCTTTACCCTCTTTGTTGACTAATTTAAAAGTATGTACACCAAAACCTTCCATCATACGCAAACTTCTAGGAATTGCACGATCAGACATTGCCCACATAATCATATGCGCCGATTCGGGCATCAGCGAAATAAAATCCCAGAAAGTATCATGTGCCGATGCAGCTTGAGGCATTTCATTATGGGGCTCTGGTTTCACTGAATGTACTAAATCTGGAAAATTCATAGCATCTTGAATGAAAAATACAGGAATATTGTTTCCAACCAAATCATAATTTCCTTCTTCCGTATAAAACTTTACGCTGAATCCACGAACATCTCTAGCCAAATCTGTTGAACCTTTGAATCCCGCCACAGTTGAAAACCTAACGAATACAGGGGTTTGAACACCTTTCTGTAAAAAATGCGCTGTAGTATATTTCGACAAATCATCGCTCATTTCAAAAACACCATGCGCACCACTACCCCTTGCATGAACAACTCGTTCTGGTATACGTTCACGATCAAAATGCATTAATTTGTCAAAATAAACATGATCTTGTTGCAATGAAGGACCACGATTACCTGCTTTTAAGGTGTTATTGTTATCATATACTGGAACTCCATCATTAGTAGTTAATACCTTATTTGTATTATCGACTAAATGTTGATTGATTTGATCAATTTTTGAATTGTTATTAGTTTTCATTTTCATAGCAAATTTTATTTTCAAGGTTTGACTTTTTAGGATTTTTTTTATCCATAGGGTTATAATATATTTAAAGCATACTCTGCCAAGTGCGTTTTTAAGGCCACTATTATTTATAAGTTATAATTATTGATTTTAAGATGTACGCTAATGCTAAAGATTATTTATCTTGCTTTGTCCAAACCATTCTGTTTAAATCATAACCAGCTTCTGTTGCTTTTGCTAAAAATTTCTGTTTTACGGTTTCTGAAATTGTTTTCTTACGTGAAAGGATCCAAATATAATCGGTCGTGTCACCAAAAACTAATGCAGTTTCATAATCAGGTTCCATCATTACCACATGATAACCTGAATAAAAGGGGCCAAAAAAAGATACTTGCAACGAACCTTGGTCTTTTAAGGACGTAAATTTTGCTTTCCCTTTAGCTTCTACCCATTTGTTTTTTATAAAATTGTATCCTTTGTTTACAACCTTAATTTTACCATCTTCTTTTAAAGTATACGTAGCTGTAACGTTGCTTAAATCTTTTTCATGTTTAAAATCAAACCGAGCAATTTCATACCATGTGCCTAAATAGCTGTTAGAATCAAAAGGTTTAACTACCTTAATTTGATCGGGAATTTTACTTGCTTTACAAGACGTAAGATAGGTTAATGAATAAAGAAAAACTGTTGTAAAAGCAATAGGTTTAATAAGTTTTTTGTAATTCATAAAAAATAAATTTAAGGTTAATTAAAGACTTATTATGTTATGTAGGGAAGTATTAAATTACAAAAAAATATTGAAAAATTTGCATGTCTATAAAATAAATGGAATAATTAATCGTTAAATGCATTTTTATTTGTGTTGTAAATATGAGATGAACTTAAAAGAGTTGCATATATCGATTCTTTTTTAGGATATTCAGTTGCAATATATTTTGATAAATAACTTTGTATACAATTTTTAGCTACAATTTCATCTATGTATAGTTCTGTTTTTCTCCAATGACAATTTATTTTTATCTAAAATTCACATCGTAAATTCAAATTTAAGCAATTCCAACTTCATGGCACATAGTACATCTTTTACAATTTTCGAATAATATATCTAACAATTTTGTTGTATGCTTTTTTAGTGCAACCATTCCATTTTCAGCAATATTTTTTTAATTTTTTTATAAATCAAGAGCACCCTCTCTACCAATGTCAAGGTTTTTACCAGTTATGGCACTAGATGCCACTTTGAAAAAAGTCACCAATTTATTGGTTTTATTATCCCAATAATGTGCATCCTTAATTTCAATTTTCAAAATACGTATATTTGGATCATCTATACCTTTCTCAAACCAAGCCTCTACAAACTTGTTCCAATATCTTTTAATGCGCTCTATATCGTCAGAAATTTCTGCGTTTCCGTTAACACTTAAAAATGTATAATTGCCAATATCTGCAAATTGAATGCTAACTTTATTATCATCTTTGATATTTTTATACGTTTGGCTATCCTTAGAAAATAAGTACCAAATACACCCCTCCTCATCAACCTCTTGCCTACTCATTGGAACGGCATGAACATATGCTTCAGATGTAGGGTATGTACATAGCATACCTATATCTATTTTATTTATTAGCAATTGGAGCTTTTCCAATGCTTCTTTTCTTTTCAAATTTTCCTCACTCATAGCTTTTTTTTAACAGTGATATTTAATTTACATATTTTAGTTCTATATTAGAATCAAAAAGGAATTTAATCTATTTAATTAAATAATAAAAAAAGGTAATATATTGACATTTAATTATTATTTAATTAAATAGATAATTATAATTGGGCTCTTAATGGAAAGAGCCCAATACTTTCTGAAAAAATTCAGAAATATGTTTGTTTACGATTTGGGATGTGTAAAATATACTTTTAAACCATCTCTTAAATAAATTCATCACAAAACACTACCAAGACATTCCAAAAATACCCACAAAACAATTTTTACAATGCACACTTCCTTATTTTCATAGAACAAACAGTCTCATCTATGGTTTGTTACCTGTAAACAACCTGTATAATATGGCTATTACAGCCAAGACCAACAAAATGTGTATGAAACTTCCAACGGCTTCACCAAACCCAAAATAACCTATAGCCCATAAAATAATAAGGACTACTGCAATTAACCATATAATATCTTTCATATCTTTAATTTTCATTAAAGTTACACTAAAAAAAATATATTTCTCAAATATAATTTGTATATTTTTTTAATTTGATAAAATTTATATTAATAAACAATCAATTTCGTATTATCACAAAATAATCAACTATTACTTTCAATACAAGAAAGAACTAATTTATATAAATGTCAGTGTGTTAAACTGCACAAACTGCAAGCTCTCAAAGGTTAAGCTTCTTTAGTGAATAAAACTAAACCTCTAAAAAAACCATCTTAATTGGGTTAAATAACTCAATCTTAATAAACCAAAAAAGCAAGACCGTCTGTTGTATATAACACCCTATCAAGATACTAAAGATGCCCGTAGGATTTTAAAACAGTATTTTTTAAAAAACACACCTTAATACCGTTCCATTTTATACTTTTGCCGTTTAAAATTTTAAACTTAATTATCATGAAAGAATTAATTGAAAAAATAAACGAAAGTTTTGAAACATTAAAAACAGACACAGAATTACAAGTTGAAAAAGGTAACAAAGCTGCAGGAACAAGAGCACGTAAAACATCTCTTGAATTAGAAAAACTATTAAAAGAGTTTAGAAAAGCATCTTTAGAAGCTTCAAAAGCATAATTTAGTCCCTTCTTTTTGAAGGGCTTTTTTTTGAGTAAAAGGTTATGGATGATTTGATTCATTTCCAAAGCGAAGGCTTCATTAAATTATTGATCTCTAAACTCTGTTGGCGTAAACTTAGTTTGGCTTTTGAAGAAATTTGAAAAATAAGCATGATCTACAAAACCGAGTTCAAAGGCTATTTCTTTTATCGAAAGATCGGTAGATTGCAGCATACGTTTAGCTTCCAATAATACACGTTGTTGGATCAATTGTGTTGCCGATACTTTTAGATTTTTTTTGCAAAGAATGTTTAAGTAATTTGCTGATATATTAAGCTTTGAAGCGTAAAAAGCAACTAGCTTTTCGTCTTTAAAAAACTGATCAATCAACAAATTGAATTTAGCAAGCCTTGGATTTGACTGGAAAACTTTGGCATCGGTAAAAATATCTTCGGCTACTTTGCTTACAATCGCTGCGATAACAGCAGCACGCGCACTGATAATATCTTGTAAAGAATGTGCTGATTGCAGTTCGTCTTTAATGGCTTCAAATTCGTATTTCAGTAATTTAAAAACATCCTCTGTAAGCGAGATCACCGGATGATTGATGTAATTGGTAAAAGAAAAACGGAAGTAAGGCGCAAATCGTTCGAAAAAGATTTTATCAATCATTAACTGATACCCCGTGGAATCGGGTTCTATGTACCATTTGTGTACCTGATCGGGAAATAAAACATGAATCTGCCTATCCTTGATGGGATAATCTTGAAAATCTATAGAATGTGTACCCTTAGCATGATCAAATAAAATGATGATAAAGAAATCATGTTTATGCGGTTTTTCTATATGTTTTTCGCCAAGTAGTTCATTGTAGACGACTTCTTTTCGACCTGCGGTTTGTTCTTTCCGAAACTCTTGAATACCAATAACAGGCACATACTTTTGTTCTTGATTTTCATTCATAACCTCAACTTATTTACTTGCTTTTGGGGATTATGGGGAAATTATAAAAAAAAGAATTGACAAGGAAATCTATCTTGCCAATTCTTTTTTAACGATGTCACAAAATCACAATTACTTATCTTTTAAAAAGTAATTATTTTGTAGGTTCTTTGTGATTTGTTGGCGTGTGAATGATATCAAAATACTTCGCTTTATTCTCCACATCTGGATAAATTCTATACGTAAATTCTTGTGTTGTTAACACCGTAATATCTACGACACGTGTAAATAATGTCTCTCCAGCATTGTTTTTTGCGACAATAGTACGTGTTTTTCCATCGGCAGAAACAGTCCAGTCACCTTGCATTTTAGGAGAATCATCTAAATTAAACATGGTAAAACTTCCGTTTGTTTTGAAATAAGCAAAACCAACAAAATTACTTACACCTGCATTGTTTAAAGCTACTTTTTCACCCGCTTCATTTTTAGCGCTGGTTGTTTCCCAAGCTGTGCTTGATAAAATCTGACTTGGCGTTAAAACTGTTTGCGTAATGTTTTCGTCCTTGTCATCACAACTAATAATAGAGGTTGTACTAACAGCCATGGCTAAGACGAATACGATTTTTTTAATTACTGTCATATGGATTGAATTTTTGTTTGAGCAAATTTCGATATTAACCTGTTGTTATATTTGCTCATTTTATCCTGATGCTTGAATAATTTATCTTTAAAACACTACGTTACCGTTGTGAATTAACGATGTCACGGGCGAAATACGCGAAACTGCTTCGGCAGAACAACTGGCATTCACAAAAACCATATCGGCTGCATCGCCCACCTTAGGCCACTGTTGATTGCCTTGGTCGTCTAAAGGTGTTTTATAACGTGTGGCAAAGCCTAAAGCTCTTGACAAATGATATTCTGTTCCGTAGCCGTACAGTTCAGCTATTAAATTGGCTTTTTGTAGCATATTTCCCGATCCAAACGTATTCCAATGATCTTGAATATTATCGTTTCCTATCAAAACTTCTACACCGTGTTTTCTAAGAATTGGGATCGGCATGATGATATCGCCAAAAGGTACCGACGATACAATACCAACACCTGCTTCAGCCAAACGAGCCGCCATTTTTTCCGCTTCAACAGTGCTTAGTCGGCTCAATGCAAAGGCATGACTCATAAAGGCTTTGCCGCGCAATTGCGGATTTTCTAAGGTACGATCGATTAAAAACTCGATGGTTTTAACGCCGCTTTCGCCCATTTCGTGCAAATGTACATCGATCCCTTTATTATTATCTAGGGCTAATTGTACGATAGCACCCATGGCTTTGTCGATAGATCCGTCTAGCGAATAAGGGTCCACACCACCAATAAAACTTACGGAATCTATTTGTGCGACGTCTTTCATCAACGGAAGCGTGTCGGTATAAAACAGTCCATGTTGCGGGAAAGCAACCAACTCGGCATTGGCAGTAGCTTTTTTGTTGTTCAGCGCTTTCTCCAGATTTTTCAATGAATTTAGACCAGAAGTAGGATCAACGTTAAAGTGCGAACGGATAAAATCAGTACCGTAGCCTTGCAACATATCGATCATTTTTTCGGTTCGCTCGATAGAAGTCTCCAACCAAACCGGAATCATCTGTTGCTCGTAAGCAATCATGTCTTTTACTGTTTTTCTTTTTTCAGAAACAGCCTGCCAAGGTAATCCAAACAACATCTTGTCCAGATGTGCGTGCATATCTTTAAAGGCAGGCAACATCAAATGTCCTTTGGCATCGATAGCTTGTGCATTAGGGTTGTTTGGTTGAATGCTTTTTATTTTACCGTTTTCTACATCAACGCAAAACAGTTCGGTTTTTGTTTTTACAACGTCTTTGTCTTGATATGCAAAGCCCGTTTCCAACAATACATTTTTTAAACTATATGATTTATTCTCCATTATTAATTGGATAAGATTTTTACAATTTCAGTGAATCCTCTACTTTTTGCGTGTTGCAAAGGCGTAATGCCGTCGTGATCGGGAATTTGAAGATCAGCACCAGCATCTTTCAGGATTTGAATAATTTCTTGGTATTTCTTACTACCATTCCCCAAGACAATCGCTTCCATTAAGCCCGTCCATCCTAGGCGATTTACATGATCAATAGGGTAGTTTTTTGTGTTTGCCAATACACGTACTGTCTCAACATGTCCGCGCTCGCAAACAGGAATTAATGCCGTACCGTGGTAACGATTAAACACATCAAAACGGGCTCCGTTTGCTAAAAACAATCGAACTAATTCGGTTTGTCCGCTAGCGCCAGCATATAGAAAGGCACTATCAAAATTGTCTGCCTGCCAATTTACATCAGCACCATGTTTTACCAAAAGCTTTGCCATCGCTTCGTGTTTATTATTGGTAGCAATCAATACCAGGTTGCGTTTATTTCCATCCTGTGTATTCACATCAGCACCATTTTCTAAAGCTTTCTTTACGGCTTCCATATTGTTGCTGTTCACCCAGCTAATAATTTCTTTTTGCTGCATAACTATTTCTGTTTTTTCAGGATTTTCTTTTGCGTCACAAGCTGTAAACAAACTCATTGCGATTAAAAACAATGCTGCTTTCATACGTTTATTCATTTAAGAAATTCATAATGACAAATTTCTATTTAAATTTATTTTATCTTTTGCAAAATACACGACAATACTTGAACTATTTATTCCTAAACAAACTTTATACAATATAGATTGTCCCTATTTTGTAATAAATACTTCAAACGATGGAATGAATTTTACACTTTTTAAGTACAAATAGCTTCTTAATTTTGACCTATATAATTTGAAGTTATGAGTAAATCAACTATATCACGTAAAGATTTTTTAAGAAAATCAGGCTTAGGACTTATGGGAGCACTATTTGTTCCTAGTTTATTAGGATCTAATTCTATTTTTGCAGAAGAGCTAAATAACCCTAAACAAACAGCTATGAAGGGAAATTGTATTTTAAAGAACGTTTTATTAGAGACTGGATTTGAGTATGATGCTGATGAAGTTATTCGTACCAAAACAGGTTTGTTCTGTGTTGAAATTCAAGACGGAATGATAAAAAGTGTAACAGCTAATCATCCAAATCGCGCAGATGCCATTGATGCAAAAGGTTTGTTGATGTTGCCCGCATTTAAAGACATGCATATCCACTTAGACAAAACGTTTTATGGTGGAGAGTGGCAAGCTGTTAGAAACAGAACGGGTGGCATAAAAGGAATGATTGAGTTGGAACAACGGATCTTGCCTGACATGCTGAAAACATCAACTGAGCACGCTGAAAAACTAATTGAACTGTTGCAATCAAAGGGAACTTCTTATGCACGAAATCACGTTAATATTGAGCCTACTTCGAAATTGCAATCGCTTAAAAACCTACAAAAAGCCTTAGAAAACAAGAAAAAAGGCTTTGGGGCAGAAATAGTTGCATTCCCTCAGCATGGTGTTTTCTATACAGATTCGGCTTCGTATTTAAAAGAAGCTGCGAAAATGGATATTGATTTTATCGGCGGGGTAGATCCTTATACGATCGATGGAGCGATTGAAAAAACCATGGATTTTACGGTTCAGTTGGCTTTGGATCATAATAAAGGAATCGATTTGCATCTGCACGAATCAGGTGCGTCAGGCTTAAAAACAGTAGAGTATTTAATCAAAAAGGTAAACGAAAATCCAGCCTTAAAGAACAAAACCTTTATCAGTCATGCTTTTGTTTTAGGTCGATTAGAAGAAGTACAACAGGAGGAAGTCGCTGCAAAATTGGGTGATGCGGGCATTGGGATTGTATCTACAATACCGTTTGGACGCTTGATTATGCCTATTCCTACTTTGTACAAACACAACGTGACGGTGATGACGGGTAACGACAGTATTATTGACCATTGGAATACCTGGGGAAGCGGTAGTATTTTACAGAAAACGAATGTAATGGCACAGCTTTATGGTTATGGTACGGAATTTAAATTATCGAGATGTTTAAAACTGGCAACAGGTGATATTTTACCGCTAGACGATAAGGGTAATCAGCAATGGCCAAAAGCTGGGGATGCTGCCAACGTTGTATTGATCGAGGCAAGCTGTTCGGCAGAGGCAATCTCAAGAATTTCACCCGTGAAATCATTAATCCACCAAGGAAATATAGTGTATTAATCTACTATAGTAAACGACATTTAGGGCATTAATTTAACGAATAATGCCTTTTTTGTTTCTAATTCAATGTTGCTAAATGATCTGATATTTTATTTTGGTTGTAAGTACTTTTAATTTATGTAATCCCGTTTTCTTTAAAAAACATTTCGTTTTTTTTATCTTCTTTACGTCCAAGTCATTATTTAACAGCTTGGAAGCCATGACTCCAGCAAAGCGACTAAATGAAATTAATCTCCGATTCGAAAGATCAAAGGAAGCAAAAACTCAATTTTTTGGTCTTGCTGCGTCATGAAATCTATAACCTTTTAACTATAAGCTAGTTAGATAAAGAGATGTGTCTTATCATATTCTGCAAATTATTAGTTGTAAGTCACATCAAAACGCCCTTCACGTATTTGTATAATTTTACCTTCGAGTTGTTTAATATCAAACCAAAAAGTACCTGATAATATTCTATCAAATATATTATAATGCGTTATCTTCAACTCTCCTTTGTATATTTCATTTGTTGTTACCCAATCACCACATAAGATCACATGCCTACCAAAAAGTAAGCAAAAAGTAATAGTTTTTTCATTTCATAAGATTTAATTTATTATTTAACTCGCATATTTAACATCAAAACGTCCTTCGCGAATTTCTACAATTGTACCATCGGGGCGTTTTACGTTAAACCAGAAAGTACCCGAAAGTATACCGTTCACTTCATCGAACTTGGTTATTTTAACCTCTCCGGTTTGTTGCTCATTGGTATTGTACCAATTACCTTGAGGCATAAAAAACACTCCACCTGTATAATATTCAATTCCTACTCCTCTTTTTCTTAAAGGATAGGTAGCCCCTTCAATCAGTAAATTAATATTATTATTACCCTCTACACTAATTGAACGTATGTATTCAGCATCACCCCATCTGCCTCTAATAGATAAGCCATATTTATCTTGGTAAAATTGATAATATGCTGTAATATCATTTTTTTGGGCGATATAGGCCTTACCATCTACATAACAAGCAAAAGTACCCGCACCGTAAGTGGTTGCTGTTGGTAATTGGGTTTGGAAGTTACCAGGGTCTTTTTCGGGTAAGTCATCATTTTTTTCTCAGCTTAAAAAAAGTAGGCTTCCTATTAAAACGGGTACGTAAAATATCTTTTTCATATAAAGAATTATAGTTAATAACATTTACAAATCACAATTTTCTATAGCTATTACAAAAGGATACCTACAACCTCATCTTGGCAATGATTTGATATAGTAATATTAACAAAAAAGGTAATAAAAACACATGTTTTTTTGAACTTTAACCTTTAAGGTAGTGTAGCTACAGCAAATGTTAAAAAAATATTCAAAATACCCTAAACTTCAATTATTATTAAACTTAAAAGAGCTTTTCCCATTCTCATCTAAAACAATATAAGCCTCAAATTTTTTACCCGATTAACTTTTTATCAGCTTAATCAAATTGGTTTATTTAAAATTAAAAAGGTTTTAAATATTGAAAATGCATAAAAGAACTATAACATTCCTTTCTAGATTACAGGAAAACAAAAAGATAAACTGTAATACAATTTTTTATAAAGTTTTTTAAAGTAGTATAACCATAATACTATTTTATTCCATTTTAAAGTTTTAAACTTAATTATCATGAAAGAATTAAATGAAAAAATAAACGAAAGTTTTGAAACATTAAAAGCAGATACCGAATTACAAGTTGAAAAAGGTAACAAAGCTGCAGGAACAAGAGCACGTAAAACATCTCTTGAATTAGAAAAACTATTAAAAGAGTTTAGAAAAGCATCATTAGAAGCTTCTAAAGCATAATAAAACCCCTCTGTTGAGGGGTTTTATTATTTTATTTTCATTCTTCATCCTACAAACTAAATCTGTATTTAGCACTTAACAAAACAAAACGAGGCATTAAACGGTAGCTTGTACTGCTGTAGCCTATATCGCTAACATAATAAGTGGTAAAATTTTGCTTGTTTAATAAATTATTCCCACGTAAACCAAGCGTCCATTTATCGCCTTTTAACTTGTAAGTAGCTTCAACATCTAAAAAGGCATGGTGGCGTTGATTTTTTTCTAAACTATCAAAATAATAATACTCGGTTACTGCTTTTACATCAATGCGTTCATCTACTTTATAAAACACATCTAAAAAGCTAAAGCCGTTGGTGTAATTATTTTTATAATTGGGCGCTTTTACTTCAGAAAATGTCCATTCGGTACCTATATGAAAGTTAAAAGGTATTTTAAAATTGGTACGCCATTCAAAATTATATCGCTGATTATTGAAATTATTTTTACGCAAACCTGAATTATTTACTTCGTTGAAAGAGATAGACATAGAGTAACTTCCTTCTAGCTTTACATTACTTTTTAACTTGCGAAAATAAAAGTTCGAAGAAAAACTAGCCCCAAAAGTATCACCACCTTTTATAAAAACTTTTTCTGATAACGAGCTATTTTGTTCTATTAAACTTCTGCTTGATAAAACATTGCTTTGTTTACTGTAATTTAAGTTAAACGAGAAACGGTAACGGTTCAAGTAATGACGAATGCTATACCCTAAGTTAGCCATTTGGTAATCGGTTAACTTAAAAGCGCCCAAACCTTTTGAAAAGGAACGTGATGAAGTTAACAAATAGGTATCGTTTACATCTACAAACGAGGTGTTATTGAAGTTAACCATATACGAACCACTAAAAACATTTGTTGGCGTAACATCCCATGTAAAAAATGCTGAAGGATTCACATAAAACGGATTTTGCTTTTTGTTGGAGTTTAAAGTGGTAAACTGATTAAACAATTGATGGGCTTCGGCACGCCCCGTAACTTTAAAGGTTTTCCATTTCCATGTATAACCACTTTTTGCATAAAAATCGCCTAAGGTAAACGAACTATCGGTTTGAAAATCATTGGGATGAAAAGCTATTGCATCATCAAACAAACTCAACACCGTATTCATTGTTTGCTGGTTATGTGTATACCCTACCTGAAATTCAATTAAATCATCGTTTTTTTGTTTTAGTTTAAAATCGGCTTCTAAACCGGCAAACGTTTTATTGTTTTTAATGTCATTATTCATAGCATCGGCATCAAAAGCAAACAAATCGCCCATTAAATAATCGTTGATATGATAAATTTGAGGCATTTTATTTGAAAAGAATCGACCTTTTAGCAACACCACATTTTTATCTTTCCATTTGTGAGTGTAGGTAAGTTTTTGATCGAAAAAAGTATTCTTTGTTGCTAACTTTTCTAAGGTATTGGTACCATTAAAAGTTAAATCGTTGGTATTATTGGTGTTTCCCTGATTGTATACTGAACTTATTTGCAGCATTTGCGTTGCAGAAACATCGTAAGTAGCCAACAAATTAACATATCCTGTTTTTAAATGACTTTTATATTGATTGTTTTCAGAATTCTCAAAATACGTTTCGCCTACATTGGTAACGCTGTAACGGTTGTTGAAGGCATAGCTTTCATCGCCACCTAAAAAACCAACCAGTTTTACCTTTAGTTTATTGGTAACAGGTACAATAGTACTTAAGGAAACATGTTCGGCATTGTTAATACGGGTTCTATGGTCTTTTAACTGCCCTGCGCTGCCACCACTTAACCCCATTAAAGTATATAGTTGACTGGCATCACCAATAGATTCTATCTCGTAATTATTGTTAAACATATTTTCTAACGATCCTACCCTATCAGCGCCAACATTGTTTAAGCCATAAGTTAAAAAGTTTTTATACTTTTTACTAAAGTTCATTAAGTTACCCGAAACATCGTAACGGTTTTCACTTACCAAACCATAACCTGCAGAAATATCGCCAAACCATAAATCTTTATAAGCTTCGTCAACCGTTAAGTTTAAAGCTACTTTGTTGCTTTCTTCGACACCTTTTAACAATTTATTATTGCTGTAATTACGCAATACCTGTACTTTATCTAACGGTTTGTTGGGCATGTTTTTAGTAAGCAAGCTATAGCCACGGTTAAAAAAGTCATCACCATCAACCATTACCTTTTCAATTTCGGTGTCTTCAAACTTAATTTTACCGTCTTTTTCAACGGTAATGCCTGGTATGTTTTTCAATAAATCTTCTACCACTACTTCACGCCCCGTACTAAAAGCTTTGGCATCGTAAACTAAAGTATCGCCTCGTTGTTGTATGGGGTTGTCAATTTCTATCACTAAATCTTCTAGCTGTTCATTGCTTTCTTCTAAAGTAAACGTAAACGTATATTCTTTTTTATCTTTGGTTATGGTTAAAGGTTGTTGCTGTTTATTAAACCCCATTTTATTCACCTCAACCACAAAGCTGCCTTCGGTTTCGGTAGTAATATTAAAAGCACCTTGTGCGTTGGTAAAGCCAAATTGCAGTATGTTATCGTCGGTATTTTTTATTAAAACCGACGCATTGGCTACAGCTTCTTTATTTACGTTAACAACCGTACCTTTACAAACGGTTTGGGCTTGTAAAGAAACCGTTGTAAATACGAATAGTAATAAGGTTATAAGTGTTTTTAGCATGTAGTTTATTAGGCTTTTTTTATTTTTTAGCTTCATCTTCCCATTCGTACACTCGTTCTAAACCAAATCTTCCAATAACAGTACTGGTAACTTTTACATTTCGATCATTTAATTGTGCCATAAAAGCATCATCCGCCTCCTTACCCTTTTTAAAATACTCCTGTAGAGTAATCTTAGCTAATTTTTCTGAAGGAAAAGGTACATCTCCAATTAGCTTTTCTACTTTTTCAAGTTTAAAAACAACGCTTTTATCAGTATCAGTAGCTTCTACAATTAGCCCAGGCAAACCATACCATTTCCAAGGACCAGCATTTATAGGAATATCGGGTGTAAACCACACTTCAAAGTTGTTGCCCCTAAAAGTAGTGGTCGCTTTATAGCAAGTGTACTCTTTAATCTTTTTGGTTTCATTGGTTATGTTCCACTTATAATTTAATTCATCAGTAACTAAAAAGAATTTCTTGCTAATATCTCTAATCATTTCTATTTTATTTTTAGAATGATCTACCTTCAGATATTCATCAGAGAATTTACTATAATCTGTAGAACCACTTCCTGATTTCCAGACTGTAGCTCCATTTTCATTAATATAAGTAGTGTCTTTAATTACTTTAATAGGTACCGTAGATGTAATAATATCGTGCATTACTGTTGGCTGATTTTCTTTTACATATAAAACAGCATCTCTTTTACGATTACCTTCAAAACGTTTGTAAGTAATTTTGTAATCATTTGTTTGCGCAAATACCATTTGGCAACAAAAACAAAGTAGTACTAAAAGTGTTTTGTTCATAATATTGATTCACTAAATAAAAGAAAGATAAAAAATATTCTTTCTTAAGTAAAAATTTAAATCATCTTTTTAATATAATTGCATCATACCCGTACTTTATCTACTGGTTTGTTGTATATGCTTTTGGTAAGCTATTAGCTATCTATTAAAGTTGTAATTTAATAATTTGATTTTGTTTACCTCAACCACAAAGCTAACTTCGGTTTCAGTAACAAAATTAAAAGCACCTTGCGCGTTGGTAAAGCCAAATTGTAGTATGTTGTCGTCGGTATTTTTTATTAAATCCGATGCGTTGGCTACAGGTTCTTTATTTACGTTAACAACCGTATCTTTACAAACGGTTTGGGCTTGTAAAGAAACGGTTGTTAATACGAAAAGTAATAAGATTATAAGTGTTTTGGCATGTTTTAATTATGGTTTTACTTTTTCACTGCTTCTTCCCATTCGTATATAGGCTCCATTGTTTCAACTTTGTATTGATCACTGATATTTATTTCACCTCTTGTTATATATGCATTAAGAGCTTCTCTTCTTTTAATCTTGCCTTCTACTACCTTTTCAATAGAAATTACAGACAAGTCTTTATCAGGAAAATATAAACTTGAAGTACTATTCATAATAATCTTTTCTGCTACAAAACGATATTTTTCGTTATTATCATAAGCCTCTAATATAAGCCCCGGAAGTCCGTATAATTTCCATGGTCCAAAATTCGTGTGTAATTCAGGAGCAAACCAAACGATCCATTTTAATCCTCTAAAAGTTGTTTCTGCCTTTTGGCAGGCAAAGCCAGAAATATTTTTTGTTTCAGATAAAATATTCCAAGTTAATTCTATATAATTATCTTTAATTAAGAAATCTTTAGTACCAATAAAATCAATTAAAAATATTTCTTTCTTTTTTAAATCTCTTTTAATAAAGCCATTAAGTTTATTTTTATTTTTTTTACTGTAATATTCTACATGGCTTAAATTTAAGTTTTTAAATATATCCTTACCATTGTTCCATTCTTTGCTTTCATCAAAATGTTCCTCAAATATTGATATGTGGTCTTTAATTTGTAATGTTGCAGGCATAATTTTTGGCATTCCTGTGTCATAGTAACATGTATAATATACATCCATATCTTGCGAAATGGATGTATATGAAATTAAATTTACAAGTACTAATAGTAAATAAAATTTATTTGCTTTCATTTAATGATGGTAAAATTAGTAAGCAGTATGACCATATCCAGCTTTAAAATCATAATCCTCTATACTATAATCTTGTTTCATCATATCCAACATTCTATTGTATGAGTTAGCACACCAATCTGCCGATACATTAGCACTTTTTCTACTTACAGCATCGATTAAATTTCCACCTCTATCAAATACTAAAATTACAATCTCACAAAGTCCATTATTAACTACTAACTGTTCTTTAATAATAAAATTCTCATTTACTAAGTTAATATCTTCTGAGTTAAGTTGCAATTCAACACTATTTAACTGTTTGCAATTAACAATTTCATTCGAAGCAAAACTACTTCCTGCAAAAGCTACGCAAGCTAATGCACTAAAAATAAATTTTTTCATAATAATTAAATTAATTTGGTTTGAATTTGTTTACAGTGTATTTTAAGTAGCTGTTACAAATTTTGCCTACTACCACATCTTGCGCAATGATTTGATATAGTAATATTAACAAAAAAGGTAATAAAAACACATGTTTTTTTGAACTTTAACCTTTAAGGTAGTGTAGCTACAGCAAATGTTAAAAAAAATATTCAAAATACCCTACACTTCAATTATTAACAAACTTAAATGAACTTTTCCCATTTTCATCTAAAACAATATAAGCCTCAAAACTTTTGCCTGATTTACTTTTCATCCCTTTAATCAAACAAGTTTTTCCTGAATTAATAAGGCTTTCAATATCAGCAATACTTAACGTAACACCACATACCAACCTATATTGTATCCACGAACAAGATAAATCGGTACACTTAACTATTTTGTCTTGAATTACTACAGAACTACACTTACATTTTGGGCATATTAGATGGGGTAATTTTTCTCTTTCAAATTTAAGATCTAGCAATTCTTTTGTAATCAACAAAGTATCTTCTTCCATCTCTTTTAAAAAACGAACATCATCTATTTCATTATTTTCAATTCTTTGAAGTGCAACCTCCCATTTAGCTGTCATTCCTATATCTGCAATTTTAAACTCTTTAACCAATTGGTATACCTCTAATCCTTTATCTGTAGGAATCAGTGCTTTTTTATCTCTCACAATATAGGCACGTGAAAACAAAGTTTCAATAATGGTAGCCCTAGTAGCGGGAGTTCCTATACCAATTTCTTTCAAAGCAGCACGTTCTTCCAAATTTTCAACATCTCTGCCCGCTTGTTCCATTGCTGATAAAAGAGAGGCTTCTGTGTAAAGAGCTGGTGGCTTTGTTTGCTTTTCTAAGATGCTTCCTGATTTGATTCGAAGAACATCACCTATTTTCAATACCGGTAGTTCCATTAGATGAGCATCCGAGTCGCTTTCATCAAAAGATCCTTTAACAGCACGCCATCCTGTTTCAATTATTTTACTTGCTCTTAAACCAAACTCATAGTGTAGTGCCTCCAAAGAAACATCTGTTATTTGTTTCACACAAACTTCCGAAACCGCTTCCAATAATCTAGAAGCAATTAAATGATATACTGCATTTTCTTTAGCTGATAAAGCAGACGGAATTTTATCTGTAATGAGTAATCCATGATGATCTGTAACACGTAAGTCATTTACTATTCGTTTATTCAATCTCCCTAACTTTAATGAAGTAATAACCTCAGCATACTCTTTACGCACACCTAATCCATTGACTAACTTTGGTATCTCCTCCCAAACATCTTCTGGTATGTACCTGCTACCTGTTCTAGGATAGGTAATAAACTGTTTTTCATAAAGTAGTTGGGCTATCTTAAGGGTTTCATCGGCAGACAAATTCAGTAGTTTACTAGCTTCCTTCTGTAAACACGTTAAATCAAAAAGCAAAGGTGGTTGTTCTGTAACCATACGAGAATCTACATTTACCACTTCCGCTGATCCATTTCTTTCGATTGAGTTCCACGCTTGTTGCGCATCCTTTTTAGTTTCCCACTTATTCTTGGAAACACTTTTAAACGAGATAAATTCTTTATTAAATAGAAGTTCCACTTGAAAATAAGGCTTTACAACAAAGTTTTGATGTTCTAAAAACCGCTTACAAACCAAAGCCAAAGTAGGCGTTTGTACACGACCTAGCGAATAAATTCCATTACCCGCTGCAACACTAAGTGCCTGTGAAGCATTAATACCAATTAACCAGTCTGCACGGCTTCTGGCTCTTGCAGCGTGATACAAACCATTAAATTCGGAACCGTCGATAAGATTCTCAAAGCCCTTTTTAATTGCTTTTTCTGTAAGAGAACTGATCCATAAACGTTGAAAAGGTTTATTACTACCAACAAACTCATAAATGTATCGAAAGATAAGTTCTCCTTCCCTACCAGCGTCTGTTGCAACAATGATATCAGAACTCTTTTCAAAAAGACTTTTAATAACCTTTAATTGTCTAATAGCATTCTTATCAGGGATCCACTCCTTTCCTTGTTTTATCCTTCTTTGCGTTAAAACAAAAGGATTTGGAAGAATAGGAAGTACCTCTTTACTAAAGCCTGCGATGCCATAATCATCAGGCATTGCCAAACCCACCAAATGCCCAAATGCCCACGTTACAAAAAAACCATTTCCTGAGAAGTACCCTTCATTTTTTGTTTCAGCACCTAATAGTGAAGCAATCTCCCTTGCCACACTTGGTTTTTCAGCTATTACCGTCTTCATAACTTAGATTTTTCTACCTCTTTTCTTCTCTACTTTTAACTTATCATCAGACCCTTTCTGGGTTTCTTGCATCGATTTTTGCACCTGATTTTTAGGACCATCCTGAGAAGATTGTAGTGGTTCCTTCATTTTTTTAGTTTTTTCATTAGTGTTTCCATCCGAATTAACAGCAACCTGCGTTTTAAAATCTTCTGCAGGCTTGGCTCTTTCCTTCAACTGACCAGGAAAAGCAAATTCGGTTTTTCCCGTATCCTGATTAAAAGTGATGTACCCCTGATAGGTTTGTCCTTTCTTATCTACAAGACCATCTACATATACCGTTTCACCAGCTTTGAATTTATCATACTGTTCCTTACTAAGTTCTTTACCTCTAAACATCTGAGGAGCTAGTTTCTCCTCATTTTTTGCAGCTACTACTTCAGTAACTGTTTGCTTATTAGATACCCCTTTATCAAACAAAAATTCCACATATCTTTTATCTGCATTGAACTGTACAGTAGCATCAAATGCAGTACCTTTCTTAGAAATCATGCCTTCCAAATAGAGAGGTTTGCCCTCTGACAACGTTTGTTTTTGAGCATCATCTAGTTTTACCCCTTTAATTTCTTCAGGAATTTTGATTTTATCAACCGCCAGTGCCACCACTTCATTCGTTAGACGGTCAACACTAACAATAGAAGGAATTACCGCTCCAGACCTTGGATGTATCATATCTACCACCCTTCCCATATTTCCTGTTTGCAAAAGATTCTTTTTATCCTCACTAGTAAACTCATGACCAAACAAAGGGTATTTCAGATTAGGTTCTTTTCTGATGCCGTGAATAGCAATTACAACATCGCCCACTTCATTTGTTTTAAGAGACAAACGGGCATCCATTCTAGCTTCCGTTGCACCCAAGCGCAATACCAGTGGCACCAATTCATTTGTTTTGTAGCCTTTTAACAAAGGATCAAGCATCTTTCTTTCTACTAGTTCCCTTTCACTTAGCCCAATATCCGACATCATTTCCCAATCAATTTTTTTAGGATCATAACGGTACTGTGTAGTTGTACCACTTTCTGCTGTTTTCTGTGTATTTTCCATATTATTTGAATTTTGATTACTTATACTATTTCTGTTATTCTGAGATGTTACGGCGTACTTTTCCATTTCCTTCTGAAACAATTCCTCTTCTCCTTCTTTCTTTCTATTTGGAATAGTAGTAGCTTGTTCTACTGGTACTCTAAAAAAGGAAAAAGAAGAGGGATCTTTAAGCTGGCTTAAAAAGTTGGAAAAGAAATTTGAAAAAACATCCCCGTGTTTATCAACACGCATAAATTGGTTTTGATTTTTCTTAAGTGGCTTAACAGTTTTAAGATTACCATCTGCATCCACTCCTTTTACTGCTTGAACATCTTTATCTTGCTTCTGTTGCACCAGCAAAACGTCGTTATCATTTGCAGTAGGTTGGTTCGCAATTGTTTCATCATTCATGAGTACCTATTTTAAAATAACACCCAAACTAACCACTTAACCTATTCAACCATCATAATTTGGCAGTACAAGACCTTAGCCTTCCTTATTTTTCTTTCGGTCACCCACCGATCGAGAATAGCTTTCGCGTATTACCTGTTCCACGTCTGAGCGTTTGTAGTAAATCTTTCCACTAATACTGTAGTAAGGTAATTTACCATTAGAGCGGTAGCGTTGTAAAGAGCGGTTGCTTATTTTAAGCAAAAGCAAAAGATCTTGATTATCCAGTAATTCTTCACCGTCTACTACTTCAAGACGATTATTTTTTGTTTTACACACTTCGTCCAAGATGTCAAAGCGTTGCATGATGCGTTTCATCCATGCAATAAATTCAGTTCTGTCTATATTCATCGTAATTATTTAAAACCATCCTAGAACAAGTACACGATAAAATCATACAAAAATTACAACAGATGGTATTGTTTCACAGAGCAAAATTGAGCATAAGAAAAAGTGTAATTCGCCAAGTAGATGCCAAGAAGTACCCATAAAAGTCAAATAAAAATCAAAAAAAAGAAAGAAAATGCACAAAAAGTACCCTAAAAATGAAATCAAAAACTTAAAACCAACAAAAATGCCCCTAGAAAAACAATATAAAAAAACAGTTCTAGAGGCATATATTAAATACAAAAAAATCAATCCAAATCTTTGTGCATGTATTTTTCTAAATTGGTTGTTAGTTGGTCTAGAAAAGAAGTTTTACTTCCAGATCGATCCTTCATTCTATGAAACGAATGGTGTAAATCACCTAATTTAATACTGAACATCGCTTCAAAAAGCAAAGCAATTTTAGATATACCAATTCTACCATTCGAAATAGCACCAGAGGCATGCAAGGCATATACCAATTCTATTAGGGCACTTTTAGAATTAGTCCAAAGCAAATCTTTTGGAATCGTTTGCAATTGATTCTCACAAAGCGTATTATTATAATCATCAGGTTGCAATCTGGTCATTAAGTAATTATAAAGCAAATCATCTGAAACAAATCGGGCAATTTTGTAATCGTAGTAAGTAGAAAAAAGCGGATCAATTTCAAAAACAACGCTGTTTAAGCCTTCATAAAAATCAATATTTCCCAATTTAAAGAAATAAGCATCTCGATCAGTACGCCCCGATTTGTAATAACGATAAAATTCAGATCTCTCTGTATATTCCTTACAATTACGCAGTAGCTTATCAATCTGAGAAGAAAAATATTTTACAAACAACTTACCATTTGAAGCAGGACAAGAAGTTTCGATGCGGTAGAGTTTGTTATAAAAAATTAATTTACCTAAAATTTGAGGTTTTACCTGTTTAAAGAATGTAATTTCATCTTTTTCACTTGTAAAACCATTAACCATTATAATCTGTTTTAAATCACCTAGCATTTCTTTGAGAAACAAGGTCATTTGATAAGACTCTTCAATAATAGAAGATGAATTTAGTAGGATACGCTGCTCCTTAGTTATTAGCCGAGAAAGCACGTCCTCATAAATACGTTGTTCCATGAAGTATTAAATTTAGATTAGTTTCAAAGGGGGTGGATCTTTTCCAAAAAAATACCTAAAAACCATAGTTTTTAGTGCTATAGAAAATGCAAATAATGAATTTACACTTCCTATAACGCTCAGAAAAAAAACATCCGGACCTGCCGGATGTATCATCAAAGAAAGAAGTAAACAACTTCCTACTCAAATGTCTGTAGTAAATCGCTGTTATATGTATCTTTCATACGCGCATAGGCTGATCTATAAAATATTTCAGCACCTAGCTTGCGCTTTTCAAAAATGGCAGACACACCCAAATAGATTTTAGAAAACGATTGTTGTTTCGCAAAAAGAATTGTTTGAAACAAAAGCTGACGGTACAATACTAAACGCTGTGGCTCATTATTACTCATACCCACAAGAATAGGATTAAATGAATTATTCGTTTTATTTACATAACAAAACATGACACCCTCTATATCATTACTTCCTTTTTGTTTAAGGATGAGAAACTTCCATAAATTACTTGCATTCATTGCCTGAAACAAATCGTAGTTGTAACTAAAATTATTAATCGCAATATTATTTGCTTTAACATTCAAGTACAGTTCATATGCTTTTTCCAGATCACTAGTTGAGAGCGTATCCACTACCGAAACATCGTAGGTATCTATAAAAGGCAATACCTCTGCTCTAAAATGCCTTCTAGACCTTTTAGATAACGATTGTTCAAAACCAAGAAGATCGTTCCATTCAAAATTTGAAAACACAGCAGAGTCAGGCATTTCTACCGTAACATAGCCTCTTTCATGAGTCATATGATACATAAAGCTTTTTCTACGAAAATCTCTAATAACCAGTTTGCCACATACCGAATGCTCAAACACCTCCTCCATTGAATCAAAAAATGCCCGTTGCAACCAGTTAAAATGCTTAGCTTTTTTATTAATGTACACATGATTTCCTTCCGTAAAAACAGATCCTGTGCTATGTACCTTTTCCGTTAAGAACAAAGGATTAGACACCCGAATCTCTTCAATTTTCTTTGAAACAGCCTCTTTTGACAACATATCCTCCTTCCACAGCGAAATAGACGTTTGTGTTAAAGCTTCTCCTTCTAAGTTTCGAACCAAATGATACTTGAACTCCATAAAATTGGGATCTTTAACATCCAAACTAGAAAAGTATTTTTCAACAAAAGAAAAGCCATCATAATCAAGCGCATGATCCTTTAAATATACATTCCATTCCTCTTTCTTTACAGCATCAATCTTATCATATGTAAAACTAGAGAAAAAAGCACGGCTTGCATGTTCCTTAATCTCGGGGCCCACAAAATGGCGCTTAAAAGCACGCCCCACCTTCTCATAACTATTACCCGTGGCAACCAAAGCTCTAGGATATTCTTTTTCAAGAATACGAGCCAAATAGATAATATCTTCTATTTTATTATGATTACAAACCGTAATGCGAAGTCCCGCATTGTTTACAGGAACCGCTGGAAAAACAGCCACACTTACATAAAACCTTTCCATATTTAATTTTTGAGCAAGTACATAAGCCGTGGTAGGCATACCAGTAGCAACAAAAAAGACAGGTGTTTCGCCTGTAGACATTAAAGGAATCTTTGCCTTGACAAGCGCCTCTTGAAAAACATGAATGCGAAGCAATAGCTGTTCTTGCAATTGATAAATTTCAGGGCTTAAATGAATTTTAGCAGAAGCAATAGCAGCTGCAACAGACGCAGGTTCTAGTTGTGCGGAAAAAGTCAAAGGACCACCAAAGTTTCTAACCTTATTTATCAGTGAAGCATCACCACTTACAACAACCGAACCACTCGCGCCAAAAGTTTTACTCAATGTACTTACCAGTACTATTCGAGAATCAAGAAAAGGCCAATGGCTTTTTACAAAACCACTTCCATTGATCCCCATCCAGCTCATTCCATGTACATCATCCAGATACAAATTAAGATTTTTATACTTCTTCATAAGATGTTTCAAATCCGATACAGGAAGCGTGTCCCCATACATAGAATAAATGCCATCTGCCATATACCATATTTTGCTGTACTTATTAGCATACTTTTTTAAGTAGTCCTCTAGTTGCTTCATATCATTATGACGGATCAAACGGATGGGAACGTCCTTTGTTTTCAAAACAAGACATGCATTTTGAACACTCCAGTGCACCTGATGATCTAAAATTACCATATCATCGTAACTTACAGCATGTGGAATGGTACCAATATGCGCCAACGTACTGTTTTTAGTCACTACAAGCGGTTGCCTGTTAAAGATGATATCCAAATGTTTTTCCAATTCAGAGTATAAAGGATGTGAAATATAGGTCTTTGACAAAGGAAACTGCGTACCAAAATTATAAATAGCAGTTACCGCAGCCTGTTTTAAGCGCATATCTTGTTCCAAACCGAGATATCCTGTATTAGCAAAATGCTTCAATTCAAATCTATCAATTTTTAAATGTCCACCTCTTAAAAATTTATTTTGAGCATAAAGATGCAGTACCTTATTATCTTTTGCATTTTCAATGCTTACATCAATGGTATCCATGATGTCGTTGTGATTAATTTTAGCCATAAAAATTTCGTTTGCTTAAAGTTGCTAAAAATTAAAAAGCCAACTGATAAATAGCCTAAATTTTATACCTATTCCCTATTTTTTTATACCTATTTACTAATTTCTCCGATAAAAAAAATAAATATTAAAAAAAATTAGTACTAATTTTATAAACCTTACAACAAAACAAAACACGCACTATTATGAATACAACCACATTTGAAAACAAATACGCCCATTACGAACTTACCAACTCCTATTTAAAAATAATCTATAAAGGAGGTAAGTACATTGATTACGCGGCAGCCCAAGCCATTGTAAAAGACCGACTGCGCATACAATCTTACAAATCTTTAAACATTCTTTGTGATATTACATCAGTAGAAGACATCAGCACAGAAGCAAGAGATTACTTAGCCACCTTTGGTTCCGCTTTAATAAAATCAGTAGCACTTATATCCACAGGCAGTACCTTAAAACATATGGCCACCTATTTTGTAGCGATCAACAAACCTAAAATTCCAACCCGTGTCTTTGATACGATGTCAGAAGCAGAACACTATATACAATCGCTATGATGAAAAAAAACATTATCTTTTCGCAAGAGCGTTGGAACAATTTACAAGAAAGTTTACTAACATTAGCACAAGGGAATCTTAGTAAAAAAATCAAAGTAAAGTATCTAAACGATGATTTAGAAAGCATAGAAGTGCTTTTAAACATGGTTATAGATGAATGGAAACAACGTGTTTTACAAATGCCCTTTAACAAACCTGAAACACACAAATTCATACATCATTACCAATTATTATTAAATAAAAATCTGCAAATTTTGGATGTTGATCAACAATTTCCCTTAGACTCAACCATTGATATCAAAAATATTCTCAACAAAAAAATCACCCAGCTTTTAGAAGAAGAAGATCAAAACTCACTTGAGCACTATATCAATCAACTCAACTATTCCGTAAATTTTCATCCTGAGACCCCATCCATTACCGTATTAGGAAATTCCTACTTATACAGTATCAAAAAACTTAGCTCAGGAAAAAACTATATATTAAATCTCTATCAAATCCATTTAGATACCAAATACTTCAGCAAAGGACTTGCAAGCGAGTCTACCGAGATGATTAAGTTAGAACAAAGAAAACGTTACAGAGACATTATAGAAGAAATAAAAGAACACATAGACCAGCTACCACTTTCAGAAAGACTACAATTAAAGCAAATATGCAAAAGCTTTGGAATTAACAGCTTTCAACTAAAGAAAGGATTTCAAGAGCTTTACCAATGTTGTCCATACGATTACTTCCTAACCTTACGAATGAAGCACGCCCATCTACTAGTAGAAACCAGTACCATTTCATTAAAAGAACTATCACAAATGGTAGGCTATTCACAGTACCCAACATTTAGTACCCAGTTCCTAAAAACCTTTCAAATAAGACCCCGAACCTTACGAAAAAAGCAGCAAAATAACATATAAAAAGCCCAAAATAAACACACAAGCCAACATATATACTAACTTTTAATCCCAATTCAGTAACTTATTCTATTATTTATTTTTCAATTTTACATAACACGAAATCAAACAGTTATGTACAAAACAAAAAAAATAATAAAAGAACTGCTGGTATATGCATTTGTATTACTATTTGTATATGCAGCCATAAGCAAGTTAATTGACTTTGAAAATTTTCAAGTACAAGTAGCCCAATCCCCTTTATTAAGTGCCTTTGCTACGCCTATTGCATACGGCGTAGTAGTTGGTGAATTGATTATTGCCCTATTGCTTTGTTTTCAAACAACCAGAGCGTTAGGGCTTTATTTATTTTTAGGATTCATGACCGCCTTTACCGTATATATATACCTCATTTTACATTACAGTCCGTTTGTACCCTGTTCATGTGGAGGTATTCTTGAAAGGATGGGATGGTGGGAACATTTGTGGTTTAATAGCTTTATCTGTATAATAAGCATCATAATGCTTTTTAGTTGTTCAGACAATTACACATCATTTTTCTTTTGGTCGCAAAAGAAACAAAACTCCTGAGCGTCACTGCTCATGGTCAATTTGCATTTTCACAGCTAAATCAAATAAACTCGAGCAAGCTCTCAAACAGCATTTGATTTCACGCTGTGTTCAATGAATCGACACTCATTCCGCTGTGAATGCTCAGTTGAGATTGTTGTAAATAGTTTGATTCAGTGTTATACTGATGAATTGATGAAAAGTCCCCTACCCTCAAAGGGTGAATTAGTTACATCATTTCAATTAAAATCAAGCATACATCCACTTAACCTTACACCCCACAACATACACCCCACAACATACACCCTAAAACCTAGAAATCATGAAACGAAAAATACTTTATATTCTTTTAACGCTAGTAACTGCAACTGCTGTGGTGGTTGGTTTATTCTTTACATCAGAGCATTTGATGAAGAAAGAAAACCCTTTTGTACGTAGGTTTTTACCGCATCATATTGACAAAGCGAAGTATTTGGATTTGGAGGTGAATTCTTATTACATAGCAGGATTGACGAATGATACTGTTTATTTAGGCAATTATACGGCTCCGTTATTAATCACGGCTGTATCAAAAGATCTTACAGCAAAGGTAGAGCATCAAATAAAACTTGATGAAACCCAACGATCGTTTCGTAGCTTAAGTGTGCAAGTGCACAACAACGAATTCTTTGTGAGCGACGGTACTGTACCCATTATTTATAAAGGAAATACCCAGAATTGGAGCGCGCATAAATACATGCAAGCAAAAGTATACTTCTCATTACTACAGCCTTTACATGAAAATGCATTTGCATTTCGTAGTCAGCAAGCAAAAAACGGAGAACATATACTAGGCATACTGAATGTAAAAGACACTACCACATTTGAACTATACCCAACTGCTTTACAAAAACAGATAGACGGCGTATTTGATACCGACGGGCAATTGGTAACCGATAGTAAAACCAATCAAGCATTGTATACCTACTATTACCGCAACCAATATTTGGTATACCAAGTCCAATCCAACCAATTTACCCAGGGTAAAACCATAGACACCACTACCCTAGCAAAAATTAAGGTTACCCAATTAGCAAACGGCGAAAAGAAAATGAGTGCACCACCCCATAAAGTCAATGCCAAAACATACGTCTATAATGGTAAACTATACATAAAATCGGAACTGTTAGGCAAAAACGAACCCAAAAGCATGTGGCAACAAGCTAGTATAATAGACGTGTATGATTACAACAAAAACGAATACCAATATAGCTTTTATGCCTACGACCACCAAAAAGACAAGATCAAAGAATTTGCTATAAACGACCAATATTTTTTTGGATTAGTAGGGAATTCATTGGTGAGATATGAATTGAATGAACAAAAATAAAACATGAGGCAAGGAAGTAAAAAACGGATTCATATGGGGGTGACAATTGTTTTCGTACCGCTTCCTTTCCTCTACCCTAAATACTATTGGCCAATAGGCAGGACTAACGGTTGAAAACCTGTATAAAAGAGTAAACCATCCAATAAATTATCAAAATGAAAAAAAATTTTAAACAAGCCTTAGTACCATTGGCGGTAATGGTTTTTGGCGCAGCAGCAGCATTTGCAACAAATGCAGCGAAACAGAGTGATGCTATCAATGCACCTGTTACAAAGGGCTACATCTATGACACAAATCTTCCCTCAGGAACGCGTTGTGTTATGGTAGATGTTGAATGTGATAATCAGGGAGATTATATCTGTACAAATGTAAATGGCTCACATTTATGGAAGTTTGATGCAGAAACAGATACTGGTTGTACAGAATTGTTAACTAGAATTAATCCTTAATCAAACATTAAAAAAGGAAAGGCTGGATAACCAGCCTTTCTTACCTTTACATCCAATCAGGTTTCTCCCTATTTTTTAAAAAGTAGTCAAACCAATCTTTGATCTTTTTTGAAGCATCTAATTTCTTATCTTCATTTAATATTTCATGATCTTCATTTTGATAAAGTAATAATGTTACATCTTTTTTTAATTTTTGTAAAGCTACATAAAACATTACAGACTGATTCCAATTGATTTTATAATCAGCTGTACCTGCTAACAACAATAATGGAGTACTTACATTTTCAGCAAAATTTATAGGAGAATTATTTTGATATTTATCTTGTAAATTATAGATACTTCCACCCATTCGCCACTGTTGAGTTTCCATCCTCCACATGTCAGGTTCTAGAGTATTCCAGTTTACTGTAAAATAGTATGCCTTCAAATCAGCGACACCTGCACTTGAAACAGCTACTTTAAATTTATTTGTTTGTGTTATGATAAAGTTGGTTTCATATCCACCAAAAGAATGTCCGATTAAACCAATGTTATCCATGTCTACTGCATCAATACTTTTCATCTTTTCTATTACATCTTCAATACATTTAACTGCCGAAATACCAGGGCCTGAATCATCATAATAAATATCAGGCTCAATTACTATATAACCATCGTCAACATAATTTCTATAGTTAATATTACTACTCATTATTTGAGAAGGAGATTGATACTGATTGAATTCGTGTATTTTTTTTTCGTAAATTGATAATATAACGGGATATTTTTTTCCTGCAATTAACTCCTTAGGATATCTAATAGTTAATTTTCTAAGATTTCCATGATTACTTATCCAATCTAATTGCTCTGAGTGTACATTAACATTATCATCCCATGAATTACTTTGATAAAGCTTTGTTATTTTTTTACTTTTTAAATTCATTTTGAAAATAGCAGGAGGTTTATCATATGACTCTGTTATATAAGTTATTATATCCTTAGAACTTTTAACTTGTGATATTTTCCCATTTATCTCTAATAAGTCGGTTTGTTCAAAATTTTGATCGAAAATTGAAATTCCTTCTCTTTTATAGTTATGATCATTCCATTTCAGGATTATCCTTTTATTTTCTATAGTCCAATCAGTTGCAAATAACCAAGGTTCGTTGATAAATTTTATACTACTTGATATAAAATCATAATTACGATTCTTTTTAGAATTTATAGTTAGCTTTTTAAGCTTTTGAGTTTTTAGATTATACAAATAAACATCATCGATTGCTTTTAACAAAAGATAATTTTCATTATACAACACAGGTCTTTTAAGAAATGCATCTGTATTTAAATGAACATATTCTTTTTTATAAAATACAACACTGTCTAAATAAGTAATTTTCTTTTCTATTTCATTATCAATATAATACCAATTTTTATTATGAAAATAAAATAATTGCGGTTTCGAAATAAAATTAAAAACACCAGAAGGAGCCCCATTAAAAGTTCTCAAAAGTTGTCTTTCCCAATTATTTAATCTGCTTCTACTATAAACAGTAATATCAGAAAACTGTTTAGTATAATCATTATGTTCATTTATTTCATACTCATAAATTAATTCATCCTGATAATTTACCTTAAAATCAAGTAATTTTTGATCATCATAAAAGTTTATTAATTTCTGATTATTTATGTCTATTAATACCAAAGGTTTTTGTTTAAGGTACTGTTTTTCAATATTTTTAGTAATACCCCTTTCACTGCCCCGCCATATTTCAACATTAGAATTCACATCCTGATTTTTAGTTTTAGGTATTGTTCCTAAAATAATGTTACTTTTTAGCAAGTTTACAGCTGTAAACAATGTATCTATTGCATTTCCCTTATTTAACAATAAAGGACTTTTGTATACCGTTTTAAAATTATTGATTTCCTTTTTTAATATGCATATAGAGTCTTTCGAATTCCCTAATAGATAAACCTCATTATTATTATTTCCAATCACTTTTTTGAAATTAAAAAGATTCCTCAAAGGAACTACTGTTTCTTTAGGAATAGGATAATTAAAGTCAACAAGTATATCATTCTTCTTACACTTCAAAAGTAATAATTGAAGGTCATCTGAAAAATAGAAATCAGAAACATTTTCATATTTTACCAAATCTGTTCTATTCAAAGCATTGGTAATTTGAACATTTTTAAGTGTAGTTGAAACAATCAAGGTGTTTTTCTTATTACTTAAGAACATGTATTTTTCTACATTACAAAGAGTGTCAATTGCTTTCTTCTCAAAATTAACAATATAAATCTCTTTTCTCTTATTATTTTGTCCTATGAAAAGGTCGTTTGTTAAATGTACATTTACAACATTCAACAAAGTATATTTTACATCAGCTTTTGTGTCTACTAAAGTATAGCGTAATGGTTCATTCTTGTAAATAGAATAATAAGATAAAATTGTACCATTTTCACTAATTAAATCGTTTACAAGCCTTTCATTTTGAGAATCTTTAACCTGTGCAAACATGCTACATGTTAAAGAGGAAAAAATTAATATTATGTTTAACAAGCTATGTTTCATGAGCATTTTTTTTAATACCCAGCGTTTTGAGGAGCTAGATTGTTATTTAAAAGAAGTTCACTTTCGGGAAGGGGTAAAAGTTGATGAAATGGTTTCCAGTTTTGCTTAATATGTGACAAATTATTTAATAGATTTCTTCTTTTAAGATCAAAGAAACGATGTCCAAATTCACAAAAAAACTCTAGTCTCCTCTCATGTAAAATTGCTTCAATTAATTCTTCTTTACTTTGCAAATGAATACTACTAAGACCAGCTCTACTTCTAATTATATTCAATAAATTATTACCTGTTTCAAAATCTAACATTTCTGCGGCACTTTCTGCACTAACTAAATACATTTCTTCAACTCTCAAAATGACGGAATATTCTTTAGAGGGAGAACTATTACCAAGTACTTTATACTTATAAGCACATGCATAACTATCACTATCACCAATAAATTTCAACCAGTTTTTCTTTCTTAAATCACCTTTTTCAAAACTATTTATTAGCACTTCTGTAATTTTTGATTGAGGAGCTGGTATTGTTTGAAAAATATACTCAATAGCTTCTAAAGTGTTTTTAGTACTATTTTCCGCTTTAAGTTGCCAAATAGCACTTTTACTATCCTTGAGAAATACAGAATCTATTTGCTCAAGTTCATTATTTTTTATACTTATTACATCATCTGCATATTTTTTAGCACTAACCCAATCATTCTTATACAGATAAACGCGAGCTAATAAAGCTTTTACAGCTATTTGATTTAATCTGATTTTCTCTGTAGATGGATAATTTACAGTTAGTAAGCCTTCAGCCTCTAATAAATCATTTAGCACATTTTTTATTACTTCATCCACAAGCATTTTCGTAGTTATTTTATTAGCATTATAATCAGTTGTGCTTATATATGGAACTGAACCAAAAGTATTAGTAAGATAAAAATGCAGCATTCCTCTAATAGCCAATGCCTCTCCTCTTATTTGATTTTTTGTTTCTGTTGAAAGATTTGAAGAACGAGAAAGACCTTCCAAAATGCTATTTACAGAAAAAATTTGTTGATAGCTTGCAGTCCATAAATCATTTACAGCTGCATTATTACTTAAAACTGTATTTTCATAAAAGCTTTTGTGATTACTTATTTGCGGATTAACAACTTCTAATTCATCAGTATAACACCCCAATAAATAACCGCTTCCTAAACGATTACCAACAAAAAAACCATTGCTTCTCAATTGTGTATATACATTTGAAATTGCTGCCACTGCCATTTTTTCATCATCAAAAATGACGTTTTGATCTATTTGATCTTTGGGAGTTTCTATTTCTAAAAACTCTTCACACCCTAAAATTATAAGGCACAAGACTAAACTTGTTATTATTTTAATGATTTTCATAATTTCCTTTTTAAAAATTTATATTAAAACCAAAAGACAAGGTTCTTAGAGCTGGTAAAAAAGTTCCAATTGTTTCTGGGTCAGCACCCCAATACTTTGTTAGAGTAATTAGATTATAACCTTGAAAAAACATACTACAATTGGTATTTTTGATAAAAGAGGTAGGCACATTATATACAATTTGTAAAGATTTTAGTCTTAAAAAAGAAGCATCTGTAACTACAGCATCACTATTTCTAAAATTTTGAAATGATTGCAAGGCTTTAGTGTTATTACCTGCGGTTGGAATCTGGTAATATCCCTCTTTATTCTCCATTGAATAGTAATTAAGCTCGTTGTTTGATCTATTATTCATACTACCTAAATAAGTACTGTAATAGTCTGGAGAAAAACCTTGTTGTTGAACATATTGGATCATAAAATCTAGTGACCACCGTTTATATGTTATTTGATTGTGAATGCCACCAAAAAACTTAACACCAGTGTTAACAACACTCTTTCTATCTTCTAGATTAATTATCCCATCTCCATTTACATCCTCAAATATGTATAGACCTGTTTCTTTATCAATCCCTTTATAACCATACATCTTTCTAATAGTAGTAGGTTGACCAATTTCATATTGAGTAGCATAGGAAGAATCTTCTAAGTTTGGAAAAGAAATCAATTTATTTTTAGGAAAACTCATATTTACACTAGTTGTCCATTTAAATTTCTTTTTTAAAATATTTACAGAATTAAACGTAATCTCCATTCCAGAATTTTCCACAGTAGCATTTAAATTTGCTTGAACACTATTAAAACCAGTGGTTGAAGGTAAAGGTATCCCTACCAATTGATTGGAAGAGCGATTTCGAAAATAAGAAACACTTGTTGCTATGCGCCCATTAAAAAACTCTAACTCTAAAGCTCCTTCTATTTTTTTGTTAGTTTCCCAACTAAAATCAGGATTATATAAACGAATAGGTTCTAAACCAATATGATCATCATATTTTAGTCTACTAATTCCGTATGTATTTAAAAACTGGTAATCCCCAATTAAATCACTACCTGCTATACCATAACTTGCACGAATCTTACCAAAGCTTAACCAACTATTATTGTCAAAAAGCTTTTCCCTACTAAACAACCAAGCACCTCCAATGGCTCCGAAATTTCCAAAGCGATTATTGGGTCCAAAGCGACTTGATCCATCTCTACGACCTGTAATATTCAAAATGTACTTCCTATTTAAATTATAATTTAATCGTCCATAAAAAGCCGCATATTTATAAACGTTCTCCTTATCAAACAGTATTTTTTGAACAGCACCACTTGCAATGTTGTTTATAAAAGAATCTGAAGTAAAATTACTAGCCTCTATACCAAAAATATTTTGTTGGCGTTGCTCTAGAGTCCCACCTATAAGAATATCAAATGTTGAATTTTTTAATTCTTTTTTCCAGCTAATTATAGGCTCAACAATCCACGAATTTCTACTATTAATAGTCTTTAACGTTGAAGAGTTCTCACTTGTTCTCTTAAGTGAGGGATTAAAAATAGTATGAGGGATTGTTTTTGTTTCATCTGTATCAAAATAAGTAGTACCTGATTTTAATTGAACAGAAAGACTTTTGGTAATATCATAATTAAAAATAACATTGAAAAGTGTATTATTAATCTCTGATATATATTTTGATTGTAGTGCTGCAATTGGATTTTCAAAAGTGTTATTTTCCCAATTTATTTCTCCTGAAGACGTATAAAGTGAAGGTGCATTAGGTGCTAAAAATATTTTTGAAGTTAAATCAGTAGCCATTAATTTGTTCTTTTGATCACTTTTTTGAGCAGACACAAAAAACTTAAACCGTTCATCTTTTGATTGGTGACTAGCATTTAGTAAAAAACTAGTTCTTTTATATCCAAAATCTCCAGGAAAAACGGTGCCATCTTTTCGATGTGAAGCACTGAATAAATAATTTGTTTTACCAAAACCACCACCTACAGAAAACTGTGTGTTTTGAGATACTGCCTTACCACCAATAAACTCTTTTTGCCAATTAGTATAGCGGTTCTGATCCCAAGTACCGTTTACATCATAAGCATTTTTTGGATATTCTGTAATTCCGTCATTTTTAAAAGCATCATGACGCACTTGTAAATATTGTTCTGTATTCATTAAATCCATAAACTTTGCGACTGTACTTACAGAAGTAGTTGATTGAACAGCAAAAGTTGTTTTATCAGAAGTTCCTTTCTTGGTAGTAATCAATACTACCCCATTTGAACCGCGCGAACCATATATGGCCGTGGCATCTGCGTCTTTTAACACCTCAATACTTTCAATATCATTCGGGTTAATGCTGTTTAATGGACTAACATTACCTCCAGGTAATATTGTAAGTGTTAAATTTCTATCTGAAGCCGAATCTGAACTATACGGCACACCATCAACGATATACAGGGGCGCATTTCCCTCGGTTCGTAAACTATTACGCCCCCTGATCTGTATATCGAAGCCGCCGCCGGGGGTACCGCTGCTCTGCGTAATGTTCACCCCTGCCATACGTCCCTGCATTGCGGCCAGCGGGTTGGCAACTGGCTGTTGACCGATTTCCTTACTGGTGATTTTAGAAATGCTTCCTGTTCGTTCCTTATCCTTTACGCTGTAATACCCGGCATTGATGACTACCTCATCGAGCACATCATTGTCTTCTGTTAGGGTAACGTTGAGCACTTTGCTGCTAGCTTTTACCTTTTGGGTTACATACCCTAGGTATTCAAAAGTAACGGTTGTGTTTGGGGTTATTTCTAAGCTGTAGAAACCTTGTGCGTTGGTTTGGGTACCTTCATTGGTTTCGGGTTGCCATACGGTTACCCCTTCTAACGGGGTACCGTTTACACTTTTTACTACGCCACTAAGAACAGTGCGTTCTTGTGCGTATAGTTTGTTGTTGCTTAGTAACAGTAATACTAGTAGCAGCACCCACATAAGGGGTACAACAAGTGCTGCAAAAGTAATTTTTTTCATACTTTTGTGGTGTTAGTTAATAATTGGTTTAATTAATATTCATCTCTCTTGATATCGTCGCCAAACTTTGTTCAAGGGGGATTTTTTTTATTCTGCAAGGTTTTGGAAACCTTGTAGATATATGTTTTTGTTCTAATTACTTTTTAAGGTTTATAAAGCTCCTTGTTTTGTTAATAGACTTTTCATTCAACTTTTTATGGACAAAAAGTTGCAAAAGTCCCTTTTCTTTAATCTTGCCACGGCCTGAAATCGGTTAAATTACGTTTCACAATCTAACGAATCGAATTGTAGCAGAGCTACCCGATTCGTTTACGCTTGTTTCAACGATTTAACGTTCGATTTGATGCCAATGGCGCTTTTGATGTTCCTTAAAAAACTATTTACCCTTTGTCATGCCAAACTTGTTTTGGCATCGCATCTCGTTTTTTAGTTTTTTGTGAGACCCTGACCCGAGCTTGCGAACGGAACGAAGTTAAACGAGTTCAGGGTGACAATTCAGTGTAGCAACACTCGTTTACTTGCAAATGGCGCTTTTGATTCTGGTAAATAGTCAATTTTCTTTTGATTCTAATTGATTCTAAAACAAGAATTTAAAATAAACCCAAAGCTAAAGGGGCTTCTCCACAAAGCCCAAAAGGGCTTTGGGTTTATATTTTTTATTACTTTTTAGGAAGGCGTTACACATAACTTTGTTTAGGCTTTATTTTTAACTACCAATCAAACACCTGTTTTAAATACTTTAAATTTTTTAACGTAGCTATGTGTATGCTCCTAACTTACAAACTATCTTTTTATTTTATGGTTGCTGCTATAGCTGTAAGATTTATTTTTTTGATTTTTACTTCTATTTTTTCGCGCAAGCATGGGCACATAACTTCCTTTCAGGGTAAACTAACTATAAATTAACAATGTGTTTAAAACCTATTACCTGTTTTGTATTATGATTTTGAAATTGGTTATGTGCTTGGCTTTTGCTTATTGGGCAATTTTCTTTTATGTTGTTGAGGTTGTCTTTCATACCGCATCCGCTAAAGCGAGACAAGCATGCGGTATCACATCCTATTTTTGCGTACAGTTTGTCATCTTGAAAGAAGTGAAAGATCTTTTTCAATTCCTAATCTCTATTGTTAATGACTTCAAGATTATGGATTTTCTCTTCTTTACGTCCAAGTCATTATTTAACAGCTTGGAAGTCGTGAACCTAAAGGTTTATAACTAAAGAAGCAAAGTTTCTTTTCTTTTTATTCTTGCCGCGGCCTGTAATCGGTTAAATTGCGTTTCACAATCTAACGAATCGAATCGTAGCAGAGCTACCCGATTCGTTTACGCTTGTTTCAACGATTTAACGTTCGATTTGATGCCAATGGCGCTTTTAATTCTACTTAATAAACTATTTCACCATCCTTCTAGCCCAAATTGGACTATTCATCACAATTAAAAAAGCCGACATTAGTTTTTTAACGAGTGTCAAAAAGTTGAACTTTCCGTGAAAAGAAATGCTGTCTGAACGCAATGAAATGGAGTGAAATCGAAGATTCACGAACACTAAAACAAAATAAAAACGGTGAGTAGTTTATTTCTTTTAGGAAAGGAAACTCATTTTGACCGTTAAAAAAATAGAGTCTTGATTTTTTGTAACTTTTATCTCTACCTTATCATTTTTACATTTATGAATCGATGAATCTTCGATTTGTATCAAGACAAAAGGTAAAAGATAAATTAAAAACTATAATTTTCAATTATCATCTTTTTTTCTTTCATAAGGAGATTTATTTTGTACAATCCCGATTTCTTAAAAAAGAACATTTCTTTCTCCTCTTCTTTACGTCCAAGTCATTATTTAACAGTTTGGAAGTCGTGAACCTAAAGGTTTATAACTAAAGAAGCAAAGTTTCTTTTTTTTAATCTTGCCGCGGCCTGAAATCGGTTAAATTGCGTTTCACAATCTAACGAATCGAATCGTAGCAGAGCTACCCGATTCGTTTACGCTTGTTTCAACGATTTAACGTTCGATTTGATGCCAATGGCGCTTTTAATTCTACTTAATAAACTATTTCACCATCCTTCTAGCCCAAATTGGACTATTCATCACAATTAAAAAAGCCGACATTAGTTTTTTAACGAGTGTCAAAAAGTTGAACTTTCCGTGAAAAGAAATGCTGTCCGAAGCGAAGCAAGTTTATTTCTTTTAGGAAAGGAAACTCATTTTGACCGTTAAAAAAATAGAGTCTTGATCTTTTGTAACTTTTACCTCTACCTTATCATTTTTACATTTATGAATCGATGAATCTTCGATTTGTATCAAGACAAAAGTTAAAAGTAAGATTCAAAACTTAACTTTCTAATTTTTCATTGAGCTTGAGTTCACTACTTATTTGAAATAAAATCAATTGAATCAATATGTTAAAGAACGTATTTTACTTATTTACTTTAATTCCTTGGTTACTCGTCACTTAATTTCCTTGTCATTTACAAACAATTTTGTATCTTTAACTACTTCTTAGTGAAAAAACCTTTGTTAGATACTTATGTATTTTCTAGGTTTTCTATGTATTTTAGAAAAAAAATCCACTTTTTGCCGTTTTTGATTAACGCTCTACTCATGCACTATCCATGCCTTTAGTATGCTTTATCTATGGAGCATCCCCCTAGTTGCTATTTTAGAATATTTTTCGGTTGGTGGTTTTCGCTTAATCCTAGAATAACTATACCTATTTTTAGGTAAATACTACCATAGCTATACACCTATTACTTTTTCAATAAAATAGGCGTTTTTAAAAAAAGTTGCTTCACCATGCGTACTACTTTAACATATTATTTGTTTTATCTAAAAAAAGAATCTATTTTTAAGGTGCGAAAATAAAAATACGATGCCTTTGTTTTAGATGGGTAGTTGGCTATGGGGTACGTGGTATTAAGGCATAAAACCAAAGTATTGACTACTTGCCGTTTATGCTTTAAAAAACACCACCCTTTTTTAAGGATGAAGCAACCATTAGGTACACCAACTAAATTGTTGTTATGGTGGAAATTTTTGGGTTTGTTCTGTTTTCGTTCTCATAGGTATTACTATTTATGGTTATAGAACGATGTCAATCTATTTAAAAAATGGAAGAGTATAAAAAATCCAACAGACGATCTAAGCTCCTTCAATATCGTGCGGAAATCCGGTAAGAAAACCTAAGAGATTAACTCTTGCCCATTGAAGTACAAACGCATAGACCGCCCGCTGGAATATCGCAAATATAAGATAATTCCAGATCATTGAGGGCGACCTTGGTTTCTCTCTAGGGCTTTAATTTACCGGATTATTTCCCGAATAGAGAGACATCTAATGTTAAGATTTACATTCTTAACGTTTTATGTCGCATTAAACTAATACAAATATATAAAGTTGGACGTTAAACGCCAAACTTTTTTTTAAAAATATTTTAATATTTATGAAAATTAATAAATTGGGAATCGTTTTTAAAGAGAAAAAAATTCAAAATAGAGTACTTGCTAGGTATTTTGATAAAGATGAATCAACAATTTCTAAGTGGAGAAATAATAAACGCCAACCTTCACTTGATGAACTTTTCGAAATTGCAAAACTACTACGTGTTAATATACATGACTTAATAGAACCAACTTCGTGGAAAGGTGAATCATCTGAAACTTATGAAGAATTTTCAAAGAAGATTAAAGAAAACAAATAAAAAATCATTAAAAAACACTTATGAAACATGGAAAAAATTACAATTAAAGAATTAATTGAATTCAGAAAAAAAGGTTCTGAAAAAACAAAAAGAAATTTTGCTTTAAAACTTAAAACAAGGAAAGCTAAGGTCAAAGATAGTGAGGATAAAAGTGGTGGTAACTATTGGAGTATTAGCAATAGTTCTATTTATAACACCTTCAAACGGGGAAAGGATGAATTTTATGACGAAAAAATTGATGAGGTAACAGACAAATATAGTAAAACTACTTCTCTGAAAGACAAGACAATGTATGAGAGAAATTTAGATATTCTTAGGAACTTCAAAGAATTAGATATTTTAAGTTTAAGACCAGATCATATAATCAATTTTGAAACAGTTGAAAGAACATCTAAAATAATTTCGCTACAAAACTTACCCATATATATTAATCCAAATTTGGTATTTATTTTTGAAGAGAATGGAACTGAAACCATTGGAGGAATAATACTAGTACCTCAACTTAATGGTTTTACAAAGACAGAGCTGGGACTTTTCTGTGAAATACTTTATAAGTTTTTGTTTGACAAATATTCTGGTGAATATTCAATTTCTCAACAATACTGCATCGCGATTGACACTTATAATGCTTCAAGTGTGACTTATCATGAAATGATTAATACAAGAATACCTTCGATATTAAATTCAACTTTATTGGAAATTAAAAATATATAAAAATGAGGTTGAATAATTAGTTGGAATAAAAAAATAAACTATTATAGAGTATCCATGATATAAATTATGACAAAAAGTACTACAGAAACCACATCAGGTCAATTATACCTAAATAAAGACTTCAGCGTTGAGCTTAATTATAAATTTTGGACAACAAAAGGAGCAAGATTTACTGCTAGTTCAAGATTAAAAAAAATCAATCGATTATCATCATACTCTATTGGATTTCTTTCTGGCTATATGATCATTATAGGATTATTAAGTGTATTTAAATTAAATAATGATCAATTAATTCCAAGTAATCAGTTAGGATTTATTACAACTGGTTTATCAATACTGATTTTGGTATTTAGCCAACTTGAGAGTGCAAATGATTATGCATTAAAAGCTGATAAATTCCATAACTGTGCGTTAGAAATTGGCGAACTATATAATAAGCTCCGTTACTTAAAAACAAACTTTAAAAATGAACAAGAAATAAATAGTCTTGCAGAGGAACTTTCTATAGAATATGGCAATGTATTAAAAAAATATGAAAATCATGAGCCTATAGATTTTGAATATTTTAAAACTTCTAAAAATGATTACTTTAAATTATCAAGATTAAAAGTTTTTAAAATTCAGTGTGAGTACTATTTCAAAACAAAATTTTTATATCATTTTTTAATAATTGCACCTGCACTTATTATTTACATGATATTAAAATGGTAGTAATAAACACATAAATCTATAGAACAAGTATTAAATCACTGATGAACACAAAAATAATTAACCCAGCTATAATCTCTAACATTACAAACTTACGTAGTAGAGTTAGCAAACTTTATATACCTAAAACAAAAGCAATGCTTCCTCTTTTTGAAGTATTAAGTAATAGTATTCATGCAATCTTTGAGAAGAAAGAAATTGACCACAATTTTGAAGGTAAAATTGAGATCAATTTAGTAAGAGTTGGAGCAATTGAAACATTGAAGGAGACAGAAAACAATGATAAATATCCAATAAAATCTATTGAAGTAATTGACAATGGTATTGGTTTAAATGATGAAAATTTTATTTCTTTTAAAGAATTTGATTCTGAAAAAAAAGCAAAAATTGGAGGTAAAGGAATTGGAAGATTAGTGTGTTTAAAACTTTTTTCAAAATTAGTTGTCAAAAGTATTTATCAAGAAGGGGATGAATTTTATGTGAGAAATTTTGAATATAAAAGGACATCTAAAGAAGGTTTTGATAAATATCAAAATGAATTAACAAATAAAACGAGTTCAAAAACTACAGTTCTACTAGATGGTTTTGAAGAAGAATATCAAAAAAAAGCCCCAAAAGATATTCTAGAGATAGCAAGACAAATTATTACACATTTTCAATTATATTTCATTGAAAAAATTATACCTGAGATTAGGATAACAAACCAAAATGGTGAAGAAATAAATTTAACAAACCTTTTCAATACCGAATTTGAATCAGAAATTCTAGATGATACTTTTGTAATTGGGGGATATGAATTCAAAGTTTATATAACAAAATCTTACAATTCTCTAAGTCACAAAATTTTGTATTGTGCTCATGAACGCACTGTAAAAGATGAAGGTTTATCCAAATATATTGAAGATTTAAGATATATGATAAAAGAGAATGATTCAATTCTTGGATATCATTATCAAGTTTTTGTCTTAAGTAAATTTTTAGATGAAAGAGTAAATGAAGAAAGAACTAATTTTCATTTTTCTGAAGATGATAACGAAGACAATGATACTGATGAAATTACATTAGCAAATATAAGACGAAATACTTTAAACAAAGTAGAAGAGCTTTTAAGTGTTTTTTTAAGTAAAACAAGAAAGGAAAAAGTAGAACAATACATTCCTATTATCCAAAGAGAATTTCCGAATTACTCAAGTGTTATAGAGTTTAACAGAGAAAAAGTTGAAAAAATACCGGCAGGTTTGACTTCAAAAGAATTAGATATTAAACTTTATGAGATTGAAAGCGAATGGAAAATCGAAGTAAAAAAAGATGCTATAAAATTACTTGATGAAAAAAAAGATATAACATCATTAGTTGATTATAATGTACTATATGATAAATTTTGGTCTGAGTTTAACGAAGTAGGAAAAACAGATTTAGCAAGATATGTTATCCATCGCCGCTCTGTTATTGATCTACTTGAGAAATTAATTAAGTGGGATTCCAATCAAGAATTTTATAACGAAGATATATTGCACAGTTTATTTTTTCCAATAAAAGAAGAAAAAGGCACTGTCGTCCATGAAAAGCAAAACTTATGGCTACTAGATGAACGATTAACATTTAATAGCCTTTTGGCGTCAGATAAGACTTTTAAGCAAATTACCGAACTTGAATCAAAGTCAGGAGATAGAATGGATTTAATAATTCGACAAGAAGAAATTTTTGATAAAGCAACGTTGTTTTCAGAAGATAAATTCCCCTATGAGTCTTTTACAATCGTAGAATTTAAAAGACCTTATAGAAATGATTACGTCTTTGGTGATCCCAAAAAAGATCCTGTAAGACAAGTCAGAAAATACATTAATGAAATTATTGATAAGAAGATAAAGAAAGACGGCCGCAGTATTGAGGCTAGCAAAAGTTCTCCATTTTACTGTTACATTGTTGCTGATATTACATCATCACTTGAATATATTTTAAGAGAAGAAATGTTTAATAAAATGCCAGACGGAATTGGGTATTTTAGATTTTATACTTCTGATGAATTACCATATAAAGCTTATGTAGAAGTTATTCCATTTAAAAAAGTTATAAAAAATGCCAAAGAAAGAAATAAGATATTATTTGATAAACTTAATATAACATAGAATATATATAATTATGTTATATTAAAAAAACACTTTTTAAAACCTTATTTAAACTTGATAAAAACTTTCATCTTACATTCACGAAAAACGTGAATTAATTGAAAAAGGGATTTACGAAACTGGTAAAAGTTTTACAAAATTTATTATGAAAAAGAAAAATTAATGAATGAAAAATGACTTTGTTTACAATGAAAACTCTGTAAGACAAATAGAGTATTTAGTCCCTCGTTTGAAATATTCAGTTTTACCTACAAAAATCGTTAAATGGCTTGAAAATTTTGATGACGAGGATAGAATTCACGCCATGGATATTTTACAAGTATTTGAATACGTACCTTTTGCTGAATTTATGTATCGATTAGATTCACATTTAAAAGAACTTCTACGCCTGATACCAATAAATGATAAAATCATAATCATACCTTTTGGGAAAGTAGGTAAAAGTGGAACATTAGTAACTTATCCCCTAAGAAACACTAAAGCATATAAATCCAGAGAATCTCAAATTTGTTTAACACATGACTTACAAAATATAGAAGATCCTTTTACTTATAAGCATATTATATTTTTAGATGATTTTATTGGCAGCGGAAACACATTTTTAACAGAATTTACATTACCAGCTATTCAAAATTTCATTATGGCTAATAACATTCAAAGTTTATTCATTTTGTCTGTTATAATTATGACCGAAGGAAAACAAAAAATTGAATCTAGGTATCCCACGATAAAAATATTTGCTGATGAAAGACATAAAGTGTTTAATAAAACACACTCCCCTTTTGTTGCTTTTGAAAAAGACACTCTGATCAAAATGCAAAATTTCAATACTAAATATGGAAAAAATATACCTGCAGATTATAAAAAAAGCATTTATTTACCTCATTTAGGTTATGATAATAGCGAAAGCTTAGTTTCTTTTTTTCACGGTACACCAAATAATACTTTACCGATAATTTATGGTCATCACCATTGGACGCCATTATTCCCAAGAAGTGCAGCAGTACGAATGAAAGATGCTATAAAATTAAAAAAGGAAATTGCATATTCTATCGGAATTTGTACAAGGCTTAATATTAATATTTATAATAGAAATATTTTATCCATTCTAAGTCCTGACGAGTTAGCTGTTCTCTTCTTAAAAGGAAAAGGATATGAAAACATTTTTTTATGCCAAATATTAGGCCTTTCTAGAGAAGAGTTATTAAATATATATCTAGTGCTTTTAAGAAAAAAATGTATTGAAAAGAATTATATAACATTAACCAATAAGGCAATTTTAATTCTTAAAAAATTAAAAAAAGAATATTTCAAAGAAAGGATTAGAAACGAAAACGAAACCAATTTATTAATTAAAAACACGCTATATTTGCCCCAGTTGTTCAATGGAAATACTTAAGGTTAGCTATGTTATCTGGCAACAGGTAATCTCGGTGCCGTGTATCGAGATCAATAAAGGATACTTTATTAAAAAGATTACGTAAATTCAGTAGTATATACAGATCCTATTGTAAAATAAATATTTCACATTTAATAAATGATATTATTCGTGCTGTTGATTTTATCAATTTTTAAATATTTATTTTAATATAATATATTAAACATTCAAGTTAGAGTAACCTTATGTCGTTTCCATTTGAACAATTTATCCAGAACGCAAGAGAAGAAAACAGATCAGAAAAATTTATTGATGCTTGCGTAAAGTATGCTGAAAAATTAGAAAGCAATAATTATCCCGTAATATTTGCATTGCCTCATTTAGCAATAGTGATGGGTGTACAATCTGACTTCTTAAAAGCTTTAATTGGAGAAAGCAAAGATATTCGCTATATATTACAAAGTAATGAAGGTTTTAAAATAAAAAAGTATAACCACTTTTTTATTAAAAAGAGAAATAAGGGATTCAGAGAAATTATGGCTCCTCATAAAGACCTTAAATACATCCAAAAATGGTTACTTTTTAATGTTCTTTCCAAGTATCCATTAACAGATTCATGTAAAGGTTTTCGCAAGGGGATTTCAATAAGGGACAATGCATTAGTTCATTCGGATGCAAAAGTTGTTTTAAAAGTTGATTTGTTAAAATTCTATGATACAATTACCGAAAGAAGAGTATTTGGGGTTTTTGAAAAAATGGGATATGCTAAAAATCTTTCATATTCATTAGCTAAACTATGTACAGCTAAACATCATGACAAGTATTGGCTAGATTTCTCTTACAGTGACAAACAAACTCTTACAGAACTATATAAAGAGCGACCTTCAATATTACCACAAGGTGCTCCAAGTAGTCCCACTCTAGCAAATATAGTAGCAACAAAAATGGACAAGCGATTTGATGCACTAGCTAAAAAAATGAATTTCTCGTACTCGAGATATGCTGACGATTTAACTTTTTCGATCAAAGATGAAGGTAGATTACCTAATCTAAAATTAATTAGAGAGATTATAAGTGATGAGAACTTTTACATTAATGAAAATAAAATTTCTTATATGTACAAAGGGAGTAAGCAATATGTAACAGGATTAACTGTCGCAAATGGTGTACATACTTCAAAAAGATATCGTAAAGAAATTGAAAGGCATATTCATTTTTGCAGAAGGTATGGTGTTGAAGAACATTTATCTAGAAACAAAAAAAAATTTCCTTATTACAATTCTCTAAAATTTCATGATTGGCTTTATGGTCATATTTGTTTTATACATTCTATTGATAGAAAAGCAAGTGAAAAATTATTAAATGATTTTAATAAAATAAATTGGTTTATATAAAGCTACTTTATGAAATACATTAATATATTATCATGAACGAAGCATTCTTTGGTATAATAGATTTAATCGTTGGAGCTGGAGGTTCATGATTTCAATCACACCTTTCCAGTAAAGTGAAAGAAAAAGAATATATGATATTTACAATGTTTGCTTAATCCAGATTTCTCAATAAAACTGAAATTTTATTTTAAACACATTACTAAGGGGGTATAAATGAAATGTACAATACTCTTAAACCTAAAAAGGTCGAAAAGTTCAATAAAATTAGGGGTTTGAACAAAAAAAGGTTGAAATAAATAAATATTTGAATTAACCATTATCTACTTTTAATTACTATTTAAATACCATTTAAAGCTTCTGTAAATACTATTTAAAAGCCTTTAATACTATACTAACTGGAAAAAACGGTCAAATTGACCACCTAATTCCAGTGCAAATTGACCACCTAAAAAAAACTACTTTTTCCCATGTTGTTAGACCTTAAATTCGTTAAAAAAATGGCGGATTTATGGCAAACAAGTTAACAGACATGAGTAAAATTAGAAAAGTAATTAAATACCATTTAACTGGTAAGAGCAAGCTCTTTATCAGCAATTATCTGTCGCTTTCCAGAAATACCGTGAAGAAATACATCAGTTTGTTCGATACTTTTGGGATGAATCTTGAAGATATTGCACAAAAAACAGATGCTGAATTAGAAACTTTATTCTCTCAAACTACAGTAGAAACCTCAAATCCTACCTTAGAGAAGCTTTACAGTTATTTCCCTAAAATGGAGCGTGATCTTAAAAAGGTGGGCATGACGGTGCAGCATCTATGGGAATCGTACTACAAAGAAAACCCCGATGGTTTAAAGAGTTCACAATTCAGATATCATTTCAGGATATGGAGTAATCGTGTGAATCCAGTGATGCATATGAATCACAAAGCAGGTGACAAAATGTATGTAGATTATGCTGGAAAAACACTTTCTGTCATTGACAAAGATACCGGTGAAATTAAAGAGGTTCAATTCTTTGTAGCCATATTAGGAGCCAGCCAATACACTTATGCTGAAGCTTCGATGAGCCAGCAAAAAGAAGATTTTGTAAACTCTATAGAAAATGCCATCCGCTTTTTCGGAGGTACCCCTGCTGCCATCGTTCCTGATAATCTAAAATCGGCCGTTATAAAAAGCAGCCGTTTTGAGCCTACTATAAATGAAACTTTAGCTAATTTTGCAGAGTATTATCAAACCACCATATTACCTGCCAGAGCTTATAAACCTAAGGATAAATCGTTAGTTGAAGGTGCCGTAAAAATACTGTATCAAAGAATTTATGTACACTTAAAAGAGCAAGATTTCTGTAGTATTGAGCAACTTAATGAAAAAATATGGAAGTTACTTGATGTGCATAACAAAAAGAAACTTACTGCACGACCATATTCTAGACTGGAATTATTTACCGAAGACGAGAAAAATGAATTGGCACCTCTTCCTTTAGAGCGTTACGAAATTAAACATCAATCTTTTGCTACAGTGATGCAAAATGGACATGTACTTTTAGGTGCAGATAAAAACTATTACAGTGTTCCTTATCAATATTTACGCAAAAAAGTCAAATTACTTTATAGTAAAACAACCGTTGAAATTTATTATAAATACAACCGTATTGCAACACATCCAAGACATCACGAGCCCTACGTATATACAACCACTGCAGAACATATGGCTAGTTCTCATCAATTTGTGGCAGATTGGAGTGCTTCTAAATTTATCGATTGGGCAAGTAGTGTAGATCCTAGTGTTGCTGAATTAATCACTAAGATCATTGACAGTAAAAATCATCCCGAACAAGCTTATAAATCCTGTTTAGGCATTTTATCTTTTGAAAAAAAGGTAGGAAAGCAACGGTTAATAAATGCCTGTAAACGTGCTTTGGATTATAAAATATACAGCTATAAAGCGATACATAACATTTTAGAAAACAAGTTGGATCAAATTGATTCAGAACCAGAATTCGATTTACAATTGCCTCAACATCAGAATATCCGCGGAAAAAATTACTATAAATAAAATTTAAAATTAGTTAATATGAATGAAGTTGTAGTTTCAAAAATGAAACAGATGAACCTAAACGGTATGAGTAGCGCCTTTAAAACAGCCTTTGAAAGCGGTAAAACAGATCATTACACCATTGATCAGTTCGTGTCAATGCTCATCGATTCCGAGTGGAATGAACGGTACAACAGACGAATAGAACGAAGTATTAAAAACGCAAAATTTCATTACAAAGCTAATATTGAAAGTTTAAATTTTGATTCTTCTAGAAGTCTTGATAGAACTCAAATTTTACGTTTAGCTGATTGTGAATTTGTAAACAAAAATCAAAATGTATTAATAACAGGAAGTACAGGTGTGGGTAAAAGTTATTTAGGAACAGCCTTAGGTTATCAAGCTTATATTGAAGGCTATAAAGTAAGTTACTTTAATACTTCGAAGTTATTTGCTAAACTAAAAATGGCAAAAGCAGATGGATCGTATTTAAAAGAATTGGCTAAATTAGAACGGCAAGATGTAATTATATTAGATGATTTTGGACTTCAAGCATTAGATAGTCAAAACAGAATTACGCTATTAGAAATAATCGAAGACAGACATAATAACGGTTCTATAATCGTTACATCACAAATACCAGTGCAAGGATGGTACGATATGATTGGTGAAAAAACAATAGCAGATACCATTTTAGATCGACTTATTCATAACGCACATAGAATTGAATTACAAGGTGAATCAATGCGCAAAAAAAGAAGCAAAAACAACGAATAATTTTTAATTATATTTGAATTTATCTTAACAACAGAAAAAAGTAGTTTTTAGTAAAATTTTTGGTGGTCAATTTCAACTGGAATTACATGGTCATTTTGAATTGGAATTACATGGTCATTTTGAATTGGAATTAACTGCTCACTTTAAATTGGAATTGGGTGGTCAATATCACTGGAATTTGCAATCTAGTCCATATCTGTTAGAAGCGTTAAGGTGTCTTCTGCTTTTTATCAAGGTATATGTTTGTAAATTCTTGGATAGTTATTAACAAGGTAGCAGCCCCAACGGCACTTCCGGCAAAGATGGCCAGATACTTTATAAATTCTGTCATATTAGTAAAGATACTATTAAAAATATGGTAGTACTATTTTTACTGTGTTTTATTTACAATTTTAATTTAACTTAAAAATATGATCAACTAATTTTTCAAGCAGTATATTTACATCTTAATAATTTCTTTAAAATATAAAGTACATTATTATAACTGCTTTAAAGATTTGTTTTGCTTTAATTGTATAATAAGCAAATTCAGAACAAACGTACTTGATTGTAATCACTTTATATAGAAAACTTTCCAAGAATTTATAAGCTCATACTATTTAATAATTTCCACAAACAATACTGTTATCTAAAAGTAATGTTGGTGTTACAATCATATTATGAAAAAACAATTGAAATTTCCCCTTAAGTCAGAATTTTTTAAAACTGTAAGGTATAGGGTAGACCAATACTTCTTAAACAGCGGAAAACAAAAACATGCAAATGCTGCTATGTGGTTTAAGGTAGTTTTCTTTCTTAGCACTTTTTTAACGTGCTATGCCCTGATCATTTCAGGTAATTTATCGTGGGCTGCAATGCTTGGATTAGCATTTTTGCTAGGAATGTGCAAAGCTTTTGTAGGTTTCAATATTTGTCACGATGCATTGCACGGTGCTTTGTCATCAAATAAAAAAGTAAACAGGTTCTTTGGTATGCTGTTTAATTTATTGGGCGCAAGTCCCTATATCTGGAAGATTTCACACAACGCCGTTCACCATACTTTTACAAACATACCGGGTCACGACGACGATTTGGTGGTAGCACCCGGTCTTATTAGGATCGAAGAAAGTGATCCTGTACGTAAAATACAGCGCTATCAGCATTGGTATGCATATCCTCTTTATGGACTGGCAAGCATTTCATGGGTGTTCAGGAAAGATTTTATTAAGATATTCCGCCCAAAAATAGGTCAGGTGGCTGTTAGGCATCCCTTAAAACAGTATGTTTATTTATTTGGTTCTAAATTAATTTATTGTTTTCTGTTCATCCTGCTTCCGCTAATTGTCTTAAATATTAAATGGTGGCAGTTATGTGTTGGTTTTGTGGTTATGCACATTGCTCAGGGCTTTACCATGGGTCTGGTTTTCCAGCTGGCACATGTTGTGGAAGATACTGCATTTCCAAAAGTGGGCATTAACGGCGCTATGGAAGAAGCATGGGCAGAACATCAGATGCGCACTACTGCAAATTTCTCGGGACAAAGCAGCGTAGTTACTTTTTTTCTAGGAGGTCTTAACAGGCAGATTGAGCATCACTTGTTTCCTGGGGTTTGTCATGTACACTACAGAGATTTAAGTTTAATTGTAAAACAGACAGCGGCAGAATATGGTTTGCCTTACATTGAGAATCCAACGTTTTTTCATGCACTCTCTTCTCATTACCGCCTTTTAAAGTTTTTTGCAGTTACAGAATGTCCACGATCTAAGTTTTCGGCTTAGGTTAATTGGCAATTTATAGTTTTATATACTATAACAACGGTTACTTCTCTATAAAACACATCCTGTACACAATTGTGTCTTTACATCAATATTATCGCATATTGGGGTTCAATAGGCGCATAAATAAAATATTTTTAGATTAATTTGTAGCAGTTAACTATTTGTTTTGTAAATTGTTGTGTGATATGTTAAGCTGTCCTGCATCTGGTTACTCACCTATAACAGGATGCTTTACGATAATACTTGGTACTTTTAAAACAAGTAGAAAAGTATTTCACAGCTTTGTTCACTATATAAATACGTTTTAGTAATATAAATAATTAAAATCATGCAAAATAATAATAGTGATTATTTGAATTCAGGTACAGGCGGTAATGAGAATGGTTTGGAAGAACTGCAGCAACTCACAGAACTTTTGTACATTTCGTACCTATTAAGCCTAAAAGCTGCAGAAAATATTCAGGTACAGAAAAAAGAATCTTTAAACTTTCAACTCCGGAACATTAAAAATTTCCTTATACAAATACAGGATCTTCAGAAAATTATTGAAATAAAGTGTAGGATTGTTTAGTATAAAAGTTCTAATAAAAACAGCGATTTTATAATATTTTTTATACAAAAATTAATTATTTTAATTTTTTATTATAAAATAATGTTTAAATTAAAATTTTATTGTAGCTTTGTAGAGAATTTATTAACAGGCTTTTGTATCTGCCTCTTCTGAAAAAGTTTAACCATCAATTTTTCTCTCTCAGTCTTGACTCCCCTCAGTTGCCACTTTTATTTTTAAAAAAGATTTCATTGGCAGATCTGAAATATGTCTCTAGCAAAAACATATATAAGGATTATAGTTTTTCCACAGGTAAAATAACAACAGTAAAATCATTGCACATTTCCGTTTATCCATTAAGCTGCTTAAAAAAGCTTTTAAAGGATTTCAAAAAAGAAGCCACGTAACTGTGCCTTATTCCGGAAATTGTAAATCAATAAGCAGTCACTATAGTAGTGACGCATTAAAAAAGTATGTACTTAACGGTAAACCGCTGTTTGCTGTTGTAAAAGAGGAACTGCTTTTTTTAGCAAACCCGATAATTTTGACCGCAGACGGCAGTTGGGAAAATCGAAATGAAACCGGTATTCCGGTACATAAGATTATGAATTTTAAAGAATTAAACATTATATCGCCTATCATGAAGGCGGTCACAGAAGCCGGATATACTAAGGCAACTGAAATACAGCACCAAACCATACCGCACATACTTAACGGAAACGATGTAATTGGTTGCGCACAGACGGGAACAGGAAAAACAGCATCATTTGCCATACCTGTTTTGCAGTTGTTAGATAAAAACAAAGAAAAAGTAAAAGGTATCCGTGCGCTGATACTAACACCAACCAGGGAACTGGCAGTACAGATAAGTGAGAATTTTAGAACATACGGGATGTTTCTAAATCTGAAACATCTGGCAATTTATGGAGGTGTACCACAGGGGAAACAGGTAGCTGCACTGAACAGAGGTGTGGACATATTGATTGCAACTCCGGGCAGACTTTTAGATCTTGTATCGCAAGGCGCAATAAAGTTGTCTCAGATTGAAATACTGGTACTCGATGAAGCCGATCGTATGTTGGATATGGGCTTTGTAAACGATGTTAAAAAAATCCTTGCAAAAGTTCCGGCGAAAAGACAAACATTGTTTTTCTCGGCTACCATGCCGCAGGAAATAAGAAAGTTTGCACATTCTATACTAAACAACCCGAAAGAAGTAAATGTTACTCCGGTATCATCAACAGCAGAGACGGTAAAACAGTCGGTATATTTTGTTGAAAAGAATGAAAAGTTCGATCTGCTTGTTCATATTCTGGACGATCAAACCATTAACAGGTCACTGGTTTTTGCAAGAACAAAACACGGTGCAGACAAGCTGGTAAAAAACCTTCTTAAATCGGGCATACATGCAGCTGCAATACATGGCAACAAATCGCAAAACGCCAGACAAAGGGCATTAGACGATTTTAAAAATTCAAAAATAAGGGTTCTTATCGCAACAGATATTGCCGCAAGGGGTATTGATATAGATGAACTTCCGCATGTAATAAATTACGAACTGCCTAATGTACCCGAAACGTACGTTCACAGAATAGGTAGAACCGGACGTGCAGGTTATGAAGGCACGGCAGTTTCTTTTTGCGACCGCGAAGAAAAAAAGGAACTTGTTAATATACAGAAACTCATAGGCTTTAATATGGCGGTCGCACTACAGTAAGCCTAATTATTAATTTAAAATATAAATTATGGCAGATTCTTTTACAAAGAAGGAAAACAACAAAAAAAAAACCAAAAGATTACAAGATAAACAGCTGCGTAGAGATGATCGAAAAGATAACAACAATAAGGGTAAAACCCTAGACGACATGATCGTTTATGTGGATGTTAACGGTCACTTTACAGAGGTTCCTCCACATATGCAGAACAGAGATGCAGATCTGGCCAGAGCAATAAAAGCACAGCAAACCTCGGCAGATCCAGATGCTGATTTTACTGGAATAGTAAATTATATGAGTGAAAAAGGCTTTGGTTTTATTACGGAAGACGAAACCGGAGAAAACGTATTCTTTCATGTAGGTCAGACAACGCAGACTGTTGAAAAACACAATAAAGTAACCTACAAAAAAGAACTGACACCGAAAGGATATCAGGCAGTTGAAGTTAAAAAATAACAGAATAATTAATTTAAATAAACAACGAGATGCAAGAAGGCACAGTTAAATTTTTTAATGAAACTAAAGGATTTGGTTTTATTTCGCAAACAAATGGTAATGAAGATGTATTTGTTCACAATTCAGGATTATTAGATAAAGTCCGTGAGAATGATACGGTTACATTTGACATTGAGCGCGGACAAAAAGGGCTTATGGCTGTAAATGTTAAAAGAAAGTAACAACAACAGTTGTTCAAAATAAAGGCATATAATTACTTATATGCCTTTTTTATTTTTATAATTTTTAATCTCAAGTTGCCGTTCTTGAAAACAGATTAAATATGATATTATTTTAATAACTTTTGAAACATAAAACCTGATAGTCTAGAGTTAGTATTTAAATTTACTGCTTCTTTTAAAATAATGTTGAGATTTACAGCTTTAAATTAAGTAAAATAAAAAATAAGGTGGAACAGAATATTTCTGTTTACCACCTTATCTAAATAAAAACGAAGGCATTATCGATTAAAGTGCGGTACTTTCTATCATTTAGGACAGAAAATTATATATTAAATAATTGTTTTAATTGATCCAAAAACTTTTAACGTAAATAGTTATAGATACTCCGCCAATTATTAATATTAAAATAGCTAAAAGCTGATCGTTTAATTTTTTCCTGTTTGTCATAAATTTTCATTTTATTAAATTAAAAAAGTTCTACAGTACTCAAAAAGTCAATCTTAAATTAAGACTTATTCAGAATAGTTGTAGTTTAATCTGTTTTATAAAGCAGAAATAAATTTACCTGCTAGATTTTAATTTGGAAATTCTGTAAATGTTTTTTAGTCGCAGTTTTATATACTTACTGTATAATAACAGATATATAATAGAAATTTGCATGTGAAGGCCCAAATCAATGCAGAGGTGTTTCAGTGAGCTACTTTCTCAAAAGTACAATAATTTAGTTGACTTTCCTAATAATTAGCCATATATATACTGTTCAAAATTCTCTAAATTAAAGATCATTTAGTACAAGTTCTTATTGTTCAAACGCCACTATTATACAAATACGGATATCTGGTATTAAGAAAAATTCAGCTAAGTATATTGTGAAAACAAACAGCGAGATGATTTTTAGCGTAAGTTTTTCCTTCTTCATACTACCCTATCAAATTTTTACCACTAAATTATCAGAATCAGTGTAAAATAATAGCTACCTTTAAACATGGGAGCAATTGAAAACGTTGTATGTTTAGATTTGGATTTTGATATAGAGAGTGAAGCGATTCACAGGCATAACATGCTTATAATTTCTGAAAACCTTTTGGATTTCAATGAAAGATTCGGAACGGATTTTATTATACTTTACTCTCTTGACGATTTTTTATTTTCTCCGATAGACGATGAAAAAGATGAATTGCTATTATGGTTTTTAGAAGGAACAAATGAATTATTGGGCTTTGCTTACTCGGCAACAATGTCATCATTTGAAGATTTGAATATGTATCTGTACAGACGCAGATATGAATTACTTATGTTGTTCAGCGGGGAATTGTATGACAGATACCGAACCCGATATATAAATTATGCGCCTTTAGGTTTTTTGACGGAAGCTGATCACTACTATATCAAAATTAAACTGACCGATATTATATTAGACCACTCAAATAGTAATTAATTCTAGTGTCACCTGAGTACAAATAGGAAGATCCAGCTTTGAAATCTCAATTGCAGTAAGAGATCTATCTCGGTTTTTCTCTTCTTTTACGCCCAGGCTTTATTTTAGAGCTTGGAAGTCGTGACTCGAGCGAAGCGACTGAACGAAGTTAATCTTCAATTTCGGATGAAAAGAAGCAAAAATTTTTTCTTTTTTATCTTGCCTCGGTATAAAATCGATTAAATAATGTCTTACAAGCTAACTAATCGCGGTTCGGCAGGCTCACCGACCAACCGATTAATTTACGCTTGCTTCAACAATTTAACTGTCAATTTGATACCAATGGCGCAATTGTATTACTTGTAAATAGTTGGATTTATTGTTGAACTGGGTTTCGACGCAGCTATTAGATTTGTATTCAATAACTTTAAGTAGTAACAAAGAAAATAAATCTGAACAACCAGAGGGAATAGGAGAACTAGTTCGACTCTTAAACAGTAGGTTTATACTGAGCATTAGTCCTATTTTCCTCTTTGGTTTATAGTACCATTTAGAATGTTAAGCATCAAGGCTTATTAATAGCGTTAGCAATAAAACCAATTGGTTGCCAGAGTTATTTTCCTAAATCTAAAATTATGAAAAAAAATGTAATTGGTGTTGACGTATCCAAAGATACACTTGATTATTGCATCTTAGATGTAGAAAATCATTCAAAAATTGGTAAAGGAACCATTGCTAATGAAGAAAAAGCTATTCTGAAGTGGTTACGAGAGTTTGATGTTGAAAATACAATAATCAGTTTTGAACACACAGGTCACTACGGAGCCCTATTAGCTTGGGTTTTGGAAGATTCAAAATTTGTGTATTATATAATCAATCCTTTAGATCTCCAGCGTTCGTTGGGTATTCAACGTGGAAAATCTGATGTTGTTGATGCTTACAGAATCGCAGAGTATACCATTGGGAATAAACATAAGCTAAGCCCATTTAAACTCCCAAGTGAAGGTTTGAGGAAATTAAAAGTCTTAATGACAGCTAGAGAACGTTATGTGAAAATTGCTGTACAGATTAAAAACAGTTTGAAAGCCGAAGAGATTTTAGCAACGAAAGTGGATATAAAAAAGCTAATTACGCTTGAAAATCAACAATTAAATGTCATTGAAAAAACAATCAAAGCTTTAGAAAAAGAAATGATGGATATCCTAAAATCGATAGATGAATTACAGCTTTCATACAAAAAAATTACTAGGATAATTGGTGTAGGTCCCATTACAGCATTGAAATGCATTATTGAAACAGATAATTTTATGAAGTTTACTGATGCGCGTAAATTCAATTGTCATTGTGGGTTAGCACCGTTTCCATATCAATCAGGAAGCAGCATAAAAGGTCGGACTAAAACACATTTTCTCAGAGATAAAACCCTTAAGACTATTCTGTTTAATGCAGCAGGATCTGCTATACAACACGATCCTCAATTAAGAAACTATTATCTCGATAAAATTGAAAAAGGGAAACATAAACTAACCGCTCTTAATGCAGTAGCAAACAAAATTGTACTTAGAATATTTGCTGTCGTAAAAAGAGAAGAGCCTTTTGTGAAATTAACTACTTAAAAATTTGCTTTTATCTTAGAATGCTCAGCCACGTAGTCACGAGTAACGAAGTGAAATGGCTGTTTGGTTATAGGTTTTATGTTGATGCGTTTAACTGGTGAATCGTTGAACTGGTGAACTGGTGAACTGGTGAACTGTTGAATTGTTGAATTGTTGAACTGTTGAACTGTTGAACTGGTGAACTGATGAACTGGTGAATTGATGAACTGATGAACTGATGAACTGATGAATTGATGAACTGATGAACTGATGAACTGATGAACTGATGAACTGATGAACTGATGAACTGATGAACTGATGAACTGATGAACTGATGAACTGATGAACTGATGAACTGATGAACTGATGAACTGATGAACTGATGAACTGATAAGTCGAGATTTATTATCTATCACAGACTACATCAAGTTTCTTAGCTACTTGTGAGACATCGCATCAAGTGCGATGTGACAGGGCGCTTAAGTAGTTGATGTGTTTAACTGGTGAACTGGGCTTCGACTTGCGTCTGTGAACAATTAGGCATTTTAGCCAACATTACAATTTAAATACGGTTCATCATAAAAAAACAACAACTCAGTAATTATTTTTCGAATATTCTTTTTATTGACAATACTTTTGAAGCAAAACAATTAAGTAAATAGACAATGAAGAAACTTTTAAAAATTATTAAATTATCATTTATAGCCATTTTAAGTATTTGCACACTATTTTTCTTATACTTTTTTATTAGTAATAAAATATTTTTAGAATCTAAAAATGAAAATAATATAGCTTATTTAACCAAAAATAATACTGAAATCACAAATGCTATTAATGACAAATTGTTTGGCGAAGAATTTTATAAGTCAAAGGTTTTCCTTTTAGGAGAAATTCACGGGTATGCAGATAATCAGAAATTGGACAAAGAGTTACTATTTTTCTTAAATAAAAAAATAGGTGTTAAATACTATATAGCAGAGATGGATAGTTTAACGGCTAAAAATCTTAATAACTTCTTATCAAATAGTTCGAAAAATCAAGAAACTTTGAAAGAGGTAGTTTTAGCAATTAAAGAAAGAATTCCACAACAATCAAGTCAAGAACTATTTGACAAATGGAACGACATTTATGATTATAACCAAAAACTAACAGATTCATTAAAAATAACAGTAATTGGAATTGATAAGAATTTTGATGATAATTCAAAAGGTTCAAGAGATTTAGCTATGGTAATTAATTTTAAAAATTCAATCAAAAAATTGAAACTTGAAAATGAAAAATTCTATGGCCTTTTTGGTTATTTCCACGTATTGCAAAATAAAATGGAAAATGGAAAGGAAACATTCGCTTCTGAACTAAAAAAATCAGGTATAAAAACCACGAGTTTTGTTAGTTATACATTAGATAGCGAAGTGTATCTTCCTAAAAACTCCCAATTTCCTACACCTGAAAATGAAAAAGTGGATTGGATTAATGCAGATGGTCCATTGCAACTTGTTAAGGGAATCAATGACTTAAAGGAATTAAGTAAAGCTAATTCAATAACTCTCTTTAAGTTAAACTCCAAGAACACTCCTTTTTTAAAATCTCAACACTTAATTAGTGTAAAATCGAACGTTTTTGGAGAAAATATTGTTCCTCAAAAAAACACTTTTACAACAGATTATTTTCAGTATGTTTTTTTATTAAGGAATTCCAAAGCACTAACAAAACTGAAGTAAAAAAATACAGCTATAATATCGGTTTTACTTCATATAGTTCGCCTAGCTTGGGTGGCGAGATGTAGGATTAAGTGCTAATTGAACTTCCGCCCTATTTATCCGCCAAAAGCTGTTTGTTTTTGTTTTTTTATTAAATTTATCAAAAGGTTTACAGCTTTGGCTCAGTTTCTGCCTAAATTGAACTTTCGCTCAATTCAACCCCGCACTTCGCCAATTGCCGGAACGTTAACAGTAATTTTCCCAAGACATACCTAAACAAAAAATAAAATGAAACAAATAATGACTTTTCTCGTCATCACTTTTATAAGTTATGCAACATGCGCACAATCTGTAATTGTAAATGCTGATGGAACTCATTCAACTGTAATTGACAACGGAACAACCAAGACAATTGTAAATGCTGATGGAACTCATTCAACTGTAATTGACAACGGGACAACAAAGACAATTGTAAATGCTGATGGAACTCATTCAACTGTAATTGACAACGGAACAACAATGACAATTGTAAATCCTAATGGAACTCATTCAACTGTTAAAAAGAAAAAGAAAAAAAATCATCGCTAATAAGGGTTTTACTTTGTACAGTTCGCTTCTTTTGGATGGTAAAACCTAATGAAGTGGTTCAACGAAGTCAAATACGGATGAAGTGCTTCATATGAAACTTTTCGCAAATTTGAATATTTGTACTTCGTATCTAAGGTAGTGTTAAAAATCTGCTCACTAGGAAAGTCCCGAACCATTATGTGCTATCTTATAAAACTGTGTTCCATAATAAAATTTCGACAACATGAAAAATGAATATTCAATAGAATTAATACAAATGGAAAAACATGATTTACATGTAAGAGAAAAATTATTAAAAGAAAATAAACTCACTTCTGGCTATGATTTGGAAATGGAAAATGTGCATCAATCAAATGCCAAACGATTAAGAGAAATTATTGATAAAATAGGATTCCCCACAATTTCTAAAGTTGGCAGAAAAGCAAGTGATGCAGCTTGGTTAATTATACAGCATGCCATTTCTGAACCAATTTTCATGGAAAACTCATACAAATTAATGCTAGAAAATCAGACCGATATAAATCTGAAAAACATTGCTTTTTTATATGATAGAATTCAATTTTTTAAAGGAAAGCCACAAAAATTTGGTACACAATTAAATTCAGATGGAACAATTTATCCAGTAGAAAGTAAAGAAAACCTAAATAATGAAAGAGAAAAATACAATTTATATAAATTATCTGATCTAGAAATTGAAAAAATTCCGAACATAGACAAAATAGAACAACTTGAAAATGAAAACCATGAGTATATTTTATGGCGACAAAAAGTTGGATGGAAATAAACACTTCCATTAACATTGTATTTGCCTAGTACAGTTCGCTGTGATTGGGTGGTAAAACCTAATGAAGTGGTTCGACGAAGTCTAATGCGGGTTAATCTATAATAGTAAAATTTACACTTTGCTACTTTTATCTTTATTTATTCTTTCCTATTGATATCAATAAACTATCCGTTTTGTATAATTTTTTTGTTTAACTCACTTTAATGAAATCTAGTATATAGAAGTAGTTTTACGAAACTTTTGTATTTTTAAGTTTTACTAATTAACTATGTTACCTTTAAACGTAAAACGAGATACCTTGAACAAAAAACATACATTTATGAAAACACTTGTTTTCTTAATTTTTACTTTCATTTTTTTTAATGTTCATTGTTTTGGACAGAAAGAATCGAATCAAAAAATTGAAAAAATTTACCTTGACAAAAATGATAAAACAAAAAACTGTTACACGATCATTTATCCCTCAAAACTTCCTTGGAAAGGGTATGTTTTTTTAATTCCAGGGTTTGGGGAAACAGCAGAAAATGTTTTACAACAAACCAACTTGCCAAACGAATTAGCTAAAAATGGTTTTTTGACTGTTATTCCTACTTTTCAAGATGGTGTTTTGTCTTTTGGAGTTGATAATTTGAGTCAAGAAACCTTTCATAAAATTCTTAAAGATGTAACTTCAAAGCACAAGCTCATTGACCAAAATTTTTATGTTGGTGGATTTTCTATTGGTGGAAGTGCTGCCATAAAATATGCTGAAAATACATTAGTTAAACCAACAGCAGTTTTTGCGATAGACCCGCCGCTTGATTTTGAAAGATTTTATAATTCTGCAAAAAGAGATATTAGACTTTCAAAAAACGGAGAGGCAAATCAAGAAAACATTTACATGATAGAAAGACTTGAGAAAGAAACAGGTGGAAATCCGACAACGAATCTTGCGGAATATTATAAACTTTCACCATACTCATTTTCAGACAGCTCTCAAACAGCAATTAAAAAACTGGAAAATATGCCCATAAGAATTTACACCGAGCCTGATATAAATTGGTGGTTGAAAGAACGTGGAGCAGACTTTACAACTATGAATGCTACGGAATGTTCGGCAATGATTAATGAACTTAACAAGTTAGGAAATGAAAATGCACTATTAATTACAACAGAAAATAAAGGTTTTAGAAAATATGAAAATAAACGACATCCGCATTCTTGGAGTATTGTAGATAATGAAGAACTAATAAATTGGTTATTAGAACAAAAATAACGTATCCACCCCACCAAGTACATCTTTCATAATAAAAAATAAGCATTGAAATTTGCTTAATGAATACAAATGAAACAAAACGAGCGTCTATGCTTAACTTGGTTAATCTGTGGCGCGCTTCTGGTCGGCCAAAAAAAGAATTTAGTGCAGCAAATTCAATCAGCATCCACAAGTTAAACTATTGGATTGATCTTTCAAATAAACAAAAAAAGTCAAATAGCTTTATCGAAATTTCGCGCGAAATTCCGCCTTCAAAAACCTTAGATATCATTTACCCAAACGGTGTAAAAATCAGCACTAACGGCGATTTCTCGTTAATTAAAAAATTAATCCACTTATTTTAGGATGTTTTCATTAGGATCTTCGCATCGATTTTTCCTTTATCAGGAACCTTGCGATATGAGAAAATCATTTGATGGACTTTGTGGGTTGATTTCATCAGGCATGCAGCGCAGCGCTACAAGTGGCGAAGTATTTGTGTTTTTAAACCGAAACCGCACCCATATTAAACTTTTGCATTGGGAAAATGGAGGCTTTGTGTTGTATTATAAAAGACTTGAGTTGGGTACTTTTTCCAAACCAAGCAGCTTAAGCTGCGAACTGCAATGGCATGATTTAATTTTGATGATTGAAGGAATACAAGTGGTAAAAAGCATTCAAAAAAAACGCTTTTATTTACCATAAAGTTATTATTTTTATTGGAAAAGCGCTGCTTTTTAGTATATTTACTGTATGGAAAAAGCACTAGAAAATTTATCGAAAGATGACCTTTTAAAGGTTATTTCTAGTCAACTTGATTTGCTTTCAGATAAAAATGAGCAAATAAAATCAATATCTCAAGAACGTGACCATCTTTCACAAGAACGCGATTATTTAAAAGCACAAGTAGAAATGCTTAAGCGCATGCAATTCGGGCAAAAGCGCGAGCGCTTTGAAGGCGATCCTAATCAAGCGACGCTTCCTTTTGAAGCCGAACCTTTTGAAATAGAAGCGCAAGAAGAAATCATTAAAGAAAAAATAGAGTATACACGCAAACGCCCTAACCATAAAGGTCGTGCTAAGTTGCCAGAGCATCTTGAGGTAAAAGAAATTAAGATCCACCCTGAAGGTGATTTATCGCAAATGATTTGCATTGGCAAAGAAATTACCGAGGAATTGGAATGCGAGCCTGCAAAATTTTACATCAAAAGATACATTCGTTACAAATACGCTGCTAAAAATGGTGAAGGTGTTTTAATTGGCGAACTTCCTGAACGTGTGATTGACAAAGGAATTCCGGGAGCTGGCGTTTTAGCCATGATTTTAACCGATAAATACGTAGATCATTTACCATTATATCGCCAAAAGCAACGTTTTGCCAGAGAAAACATTCAAATACCCTCATCCACCATTGAAGGTTGGACCAAGCAAGCACTCGAAAAGCTTGAACCACTATACGAACAGCTTGTTTTTGATACCAAAAAACAAGGATATCTTCAGGTAGATGAAACACCTATAAAAGTGTTGGATAGCGACAAAAAAGGCGCTACCCATCAAGGCTACTATTGGGTATATCATGCTCCGTTAGAGGGAACCGTATTATTTGACTATAGCCCCACTCGCGGCAGTAGTGCACCTGCGCCTATGCTTAAAAATTTTAAAGGATACTTACAAACCGATGGTTATGCAGTGTACGAAAAGTATGGTAAAATGAAAGAAATAACGCATTTGGCTTGTTGGGCACATGCGCGCCGTGAGTTTGAAAAAGCGTTAGAAAATAATAAAGCAAGAGCTGAAAAAGCATTGCTAATCATTCAAAAACTCTACGCAATAGAACGATTAATCAAAGAAAGTAATCTAGATTCTTCTCAAATAAAAACTTTACGCTTAACAGAATCATTGCCAATAATCAATGAGTTTGGACAATGGATTTTTAAGGAAATAAAAAATACACTACCTAAAAGTCAAATTGGCAAAGCAATGACCTATGCATACACAAGATGGGATGCCTTATCAGCTTATTTATACGATGGAAACTTACATATTGATAACAATTTAGTAGAGAATGCAATTAGACCAGTTGCACTAGGACGAAAAAATTACCTCTTCGCAGGAAGCCATGAAGCTGCACAGCGTGCTGCAATGATCTACTCGTTCTTTACCATCTGCAAAAAGCATGAGGTAAATCCATTTAAATGGTTGAAGCATACCTTGCAAAACATAGCGTCTATAAACCATAAAAACTTAAAGGACCTTTATCCTCAAAATTTCAAGAATTTAAATATGTAGTTTGTAGGGTGGATACAAAATAACACCTATAGGTAACACTCTTTATTTACTTCATACAGTTCTAGTTAATATGGTGGTAAAACCTAACGAAGTGGTTTGACGAAGTCAAATAATAAGATTACACTTCTACACTTCTCAGTGCAGGAATGTAAAGTAGAAATATTTATCCGCCTCTGCTTTTATCTAATTATTTGTTTTGATGAACTGTGTGTTTCATATTGTTTTTTCTTTACTTTAGTAAACATAAAAAACCATTGCTCAAGTTAGTGCATAATTGAAAGTTTAGTCTTTCTAATCCGCCACTATCGCAAAGCCCCAAACTGTTAGCTATAATTTTAAAACAATCCCATGTCACACACTGACCACAAAAAAATTATCAATAAAGTAGCAAAAAAAATTTTAAGCTCACATGGAATAACTCAAAAAGGACAATCTCGAATTTGGCTTGATGATAATGGTTGGTTTGTAACTGTTATCGAATTTCAACCATTCCATGGAAGACAAGGAACAACTTTAAATATTGGCGTAAACTTTAATTGGTATGAGGAAGAGTATTTTTCATTTGACATCGGCTACAGACAGGATATTGACTTTGTAGATTATGACGGAAATGAAGATATGTTTTCAGAAGAAATAGAAAAACTTTGTCATTTGGCCCTGAACAAAATATTAGAATTTCGTGAAAAATTTAAAAATTTAGATAATGCAAAATTAAGTATTTTAAATAATACATTTACCAGCGAAGAAATATGGGGAAGTTATCACAAAGGAACAATTTGTGGTTTAACAAATGAGTATGCTAAGAAAAATGAATATTATCAAAAAATACTTGACAATAATGAAACTTATGAGTGGTTGAGTGAACTGAAAAGCAGAGTAAATCTTCTTGAAAATAATATTAGCAATCACAATGATTTTAGTAAAAAAGTTATTGAAATAATTAAAAAAACAAGGACTTTAAAAAAACTTAAAGAAAAGGAAATCATATTGAGCTAATAAAAACTACCGCTAACATCATATTTACTTCCTACAGTTCGCTGCGATCGGGTGGACAAAAGCGGGTTAAGTGATAAATTGAGAGTTTTTGCTTCCTTATCAACCAAAATCTGTCCATATTTGTATTTTTTGTAAGTTTACAAATAATGGAACAGCTTTAGTTTCGTTCGGGTCTGAATTGAACAGTTGCTCAATTTAATCCTACACAGTCACTAAGCTGCGGCACATTATATGTAATTTTATTAAAACTTTATGTCCAAATTAAAGCAGATTAGAGAACAACAAAATCTAACGCAAGAAGAATTATCCGAAAAATCTGGAATTTCTGTAAGAACAATACAAAGAATTGAATCGGGAACCGAACCAAAAGGTCATACTTTAAAAGCACTATCTAAATCGTTGGACATTTCGGAAAATGAATTAACTAAAAAATTAGTAGAAGATTCAATTGAAGAATCTCTTGAAAAACCAATCGAATTTATAGAACCCAAAAGTGGAGTTGACTATCAAAAAATCAAACTCATTAACCTCTCTTCTATCCTATTTATTTTGATTCCGCCCCTTAATATATTGGCTCCTCTTATTTTGTCTTACGCCCTAAAACAGAAAAATAATTTGTCTAAACAAATAATTTCGCTACAAATTCTTTGGACAATTTTAGCTCCGATATTTTTCATGTTGGGGATTTTATTGAAACTTGGACGTTCATTTACAATTGTGATTTTAATCATTATTGTGTTATCTAACGTTTTCTTGATATTGCGAAATCTTGCAGAAATTGACAAAAACAAAAAACTACGTTATCAATTGAATTTCAACATGATATAATCTTTGACGGGGAATTGTCGGGTTTTTGTCGGGGTGAATTTTTGCTATATTTTGTTTTAAATGTAACCTTTGTTGAAAATTAAAACAATGTCTAGTAAAATCAGTTTCGGAATTCTATTTCTTATTATTTGCTCAAATAAAATCTTTGCTCAAACTGAAAACCCTACCACTCTTTATAAAACAATTTTATCAAAAGACAGTCTGCTTTTTGAAGTTGGTTTTAATCAATGCAACATCACTCAATTCGAAAATCTGTTGAGTGAAAATCTAAAATTTTATCATGACAAAGATGGAATTTCAGACAAAGCAAAATTTATAGCTGATTTAAAAAAAGGCATTTGCGACAACCTTGAAAATCGACAAGTAAAACGATTTTTGATAAGGGACAAAACCGAAATTTTTCCACTTTACAAAAATGGAGAACTTTACGGAGCGGTTCAAAATGGAGAACATTCTTTTTCTGAAAAAAGAGAAAATCAAGCTGGAATTGCAAAATTTACTAATCTTTGGGAACTGGAAAACGGAGAATGGAAATTGAAAGAATCTTTTAGTTTTGATCATCAACCCATTTCAGAAGCACAAAAAACTGCGAATATTTTCGACAATAATTCTGCCATTGAAAATTGGTTATTAGAAAATAAAATCAAAACTCTAGGACTTGGAATTATTGAAAATGGAAAACTAAAACAAGTAAAAGTTTTTGGAGAAATTTCAAAAGGAAATTCTGCGCCATACAACACAATTTTCAATGTAGCATCTCTTACAAAACCAATTACAACAATGGTTGCATTGAAATTGGTAAGTGAAGGAAAGTGGAATCTGGATGAACCTATTTACAACTATTTTACCGATGCAGATATTGCAAAAGATCCGAGAAATAAAAAACTCACCACAAGACTTATTTTGAGTCATCAAACAGGATTTCCAAATTGGAGAAGTGAAACCGAAAACAAAAAATTACAGTTCCTTTTTGAACCTGGAACAAAATATGGATATTCTGGAGAAGGTTTTGAATATTTAAGAAAAGCTATTGAAAAGAAATTCAAAAAACCTTTAGAAAAACTTGCTGAAGAATTGGTTTTTCAACCTTTAAAAATGAAAGATTCCGATCTTATCTGGACAAAAAACACTGATGAATCACGATTTGCAATAGGTTATGATGAAAACGGAAATCCATACCAAACTATTAAAAATACAACAGCAAATGCAGCCGATGATTTGCACACTACAATTAAAGATTACGGAAATTTTCTCGTTAATATTTTGAATGGAGGAAACCTTTCAGAAAATGTTTATCTGGAAATGTTGAAAAAACAAGTAAAAACAAAAGATAACAAATATTTTGGACTGGGTTTTGAAATGTATGATTTAGGAAATGGAGAAATGGCAATTTCACACGGAGGTTCCGACTTGGGAACGCAATGTATTACATTTCTATTTACAAAAACAAAAAACGGAATTTTAATTTTTACGAATTCTACTGTTGGTTATAAAATTTTTAATCCTCTTTTAATTCATTATTTAGGTGAAAACGGAAAAAAATTAATTGATATTGAAAGTAAATAAAAACTAAGTGTAACATAATATTTACTTTGTGCTGTTCGCTTTCAGGAGATGGAGCAATGGCGGGTTATATGATTTATTGAAAGTTTCTTTTTATTATTCCGAAAAAAAGCCAATTATGTATAAGTTTTATTTTTTTGATTAAGGAATTCGTGAATGTTTGAATTTCCACTGGCTTTTTTTCTTAAATTTATTTAATGAATTGGTTTTTGCTGTGTGTTGTATAAATTGAGATTTTTATTTTCGATTTTGACACGTCCTTTAGATTTGCTCGTTTTTGGTACTTTGCAAAGCCCCGAACCATTAGCTGGAACCATTTTGCCATTAATACGTTTAATTAAAAGAAAATGGACTTTAGTTTAATTAAAAAATATTTTAAATATAAAAGTAAGAATACTAATGCTTTTCAAATTATTTCTGATGAAATTGCTGATGATTTAAATTTAGACCTACTTTTCTTAAAAGTTGATAGAACAATTTCAAAGATTGGGAAACAATATTTTTATTCAAAATTTCGAATTATTACAAACGAGAAAAATTCATTATTTAATGAATACCAAGATTACTTTGATAAAAATTGTTTGACAAATGTTGAAATTGAATTAGATAAATTAAATCGAAATAGAGACTTCGAAATAATTGAACTTATAGAAAATGATATTTTCATAAATCAAAAATTCTTAAACTATGCAAAATTATCTCTTGTTTTTTTGTGTGTAATATTATTTTGTAGCTTTTTTGTAACGCAAATTCTATTTCTACTTATTCCACTTTTCCTTGTAAATGCTTATTATCACTACTTAAACAAAAATTATGTTGAATACTATAATTTAATAATTTCACGACTTCATAAGATGCTTGCTGTTAGTGAAAACATTAGTAAAACCAAAGCATTTGAAAATGAATATAAGCAAATAAATATCAAAAAATTGCGTAATTCCTTTTGGACAAGTAACGCTACTGAACAATTAGCAAAAAATGAATTTCTAATTGTATTTTGGCTTATTCTTGAGCTTAGTAGGATTGCATTTAATCTTGAAATATTTGGTTTTGCTAAAAAAGTTACGATTTTGAATTCTTCAAAAAAAGAACTTTTATCCGTTTTTGAATTTATAGGAAAAATTGATACAGCTAATTCTATTTCAAAAATTAAGAAAGAATATAAAACAACGGAGCCCATTTTTACAGAATTAAAAGAAATGCAATTGGAAGCAATTTATCATCCGCTCCTTGATGATTGTATAAGAAATAATCTAAAAATAATTAAGAGTAGTATAGTCATAACTGGCTCAAATATGTCCGGAAAAACTTCATTCATGAGAGTTGTTGCAATCAATACAATTTTTGCTCAGTCATTAGGTTTTTGTTTTGCTGACGTTTACAAAGCACCATTCATGAAAATTTTCACATCAATTTCAATTCAGGATGATATTTATGATAATAAAAGTTATTACTTGGACGAAGTACTAAGAATTAAAAATTTTCTCGAAATTTCGCCTGATTTCAAACTTATATTGATTGATGAAATTTTCAAAGGAACTAATACAAGAGAAAGAATAGCAATTAGCAAATCTGTATTAAAAAATTTAAATAGTGAAAAAAATATAGTATTTGTAACAAGTCATGACCTAGAAATTGCGAGTTTCTTAGAAAATTATGGCTACCAGCTTTACTATTTTTCTGAAACTGTTCACGCAAATGAAATTAAATTTACCTATAAAATAAATAAAGGTTTAAATACGAAAACAAATGCCATTAGAATTTTAGAAATGTATAATTTCCCTACAAATATTATAGACGAATCTTACAAACTACTTGGATAATTATTGCTACAGTTGAACATTCGTTTAAATTAAGCCTGCAATTGCCTTCGTCGAACCTTCGATTTCGCTGATGGTTTTTGATTATGTGTAATGGTAAGGCGTGACTCAATCAAATAAAAATTGACTCTTAATAAAATGAAAATATCAAAACAAACCGAATCAATTCTAACTCAAATAAGCAACGCGAATACAAAACTAGGTGATTTGCGGAAAATTGCTAACGAAATTAAAAAGGATCATGAATTGGCCTTAGAACTTTGGTCAACAGAACGGTTTCTTGCACGCCAATTAGCTATTCTTATTATGGACAAAAAACAATTGTCACAAGAGATTATTAATAAACTAGACAAAGACATTCAACAACATAACGAATCTGAAAAGCTACAACTTATGGATTGGCTTTTTGCAAATCAACTTGCAAAAGACAAAAAATTGATTGCGTTAATAGAAAGTTGGGAAAACAGTTCTTCATCGCTGCAAAGAAGAACTTTTTGGTATTATCAAGGTAGATTGCGTTGGATGGGGAAACCCCAAGCTTACAGCGAATTATTACTTAATAAAATTGAGCAAAAAATTGAAAAAGAACAACCCGAGGTACAATGGGCTATGAACTTTATGACAGGTTGGATTGGTGTATATGAAAAAACGTATCGAGACCGTTGTATAGCAATTGGTGAAAAGACGGGACTTTATAAAGGGAAAATGGTTTCAAAAGGTTGTACACCAGAATATTTACCGGATTTCATTGCAATTGAAAGCAAGAAGAGAAATTTATAAAAAGGTGAACAAAAATAGAAATTATAATCATGAGTAATCAAATAACCAAATACATCGAAAACGGATCTCTAGAGCAAAAAGAAATTATGTAAATGAAAAATTACGAAAGAAGCCGATTGTTTTCTTAACGAGCAAATAGCATAAACACTGAATTATAAAGTGAATTACCAAATGACTCTATTTTATATCAAAGTTTGTAACTACAGATTTACTAAGTTAACAATAATACCAACTATGGCACTTTTTCAAATATTATTTCCTTCTAATTAATCCTTCAAAATAAACAAAGAGGCTATGCTTGTGCACAACCTCTTTGTGTTATTTAATTTCTTGTTCAATTTTGTTTAAAAAATCTTGAAAAGCAACTGCTTCTTCAGCAGGAATGCGTTTAGCTAATTCAACACCGCGTTTTTGAAAGTCGTTTAGCTTAGGTCCCAACTCTTTTAAGGCTTTATCATCCTTATTTGCAGTAGCAACTTTATAATTTGTAATAAAAGTGTTGTATTCCTTTACAAATTTATCGGCTTCAGCATATTTAAAAGTGGGAATACTTTGAACCTGTACATCTTCAGCAGTATTTGTATTAACTACTTCTGTACTGTTCTCAATTGGCGGATTTGCCATTGGTTCATGTATTTTGTTTTCTTCCTTTTTACATGATGTAAAAACCAAAGAACCAAATACAAAGAAAATGATTAACTTTTTCATATATAACTTTGTTTATTTTTATTAAAAATACATAATTATGTTACTAAATAAAATACATAATTGAGCCCATTGAGGATTGAAATGAAGAATAGTTGTTGAATGAAAGTAAGTAAAACAACACTATTCAAAAAAGACAAACAATGAACAGCTTTAATTGTTACAATAAAATAAATTCAAATTCTTCTAAATTAGAATTATTAAAATAGCTATAAATTATTTTTATTTTTGAACCCTCTTCACCATCAGTAAGATTACCTGATGTATCAAAAGAGCCAAATTCATTGGCTTTGAAAATATCTTTTAAAAAAATTTTTGACTTATGTTTTTCTTTTAAAACTTGAACGGTATTAAAAAAACTTTCCAAACAAATATTCAATTGTTTTAGTCTTTCTACAATTTCAGAGGTTTCTCCGTGGGTAATGTATACTCTTATGGCTTTTTCTAGTGGCATAATATGAAGGTTAACTAAGTGTGAGATAAAATAGTATAGTAAAGAATCTATTGCCTTATAAATATACTATTTTTTTACATAAAAAATTACTAAATTAAAAAAACATAAAGACCAGCTGTGAGCAGGCTGGTCTTTAACTTTAAATAGAAATTTTAAAACAAACTATTAAATTTAAATATTAAACATTTAGAGTGAATGTCTTATAAACTCTACTAGATTAACAAGCATAAATATACAACTATTTAGTAAAAATTTATCATTATATGCTTAAACATTTTTAGTTTATCTGTTATATTGGATACCTCTCCAAAAGATATGATTTTTATTCCTTTTCAGCTTCAAAATTTATGTACTCTTCTGCAATTTCTGTTAATAATGCATCTGTATCCTCTTCTTCTTCTAATGTAGTTTCTAATAAATAGGCTACTTTTTCATTTTTTTAGAGTAATGGCTATTTGTACTAATACTCCCTAGATGGCAATTTGACAATGTTCTACTTTTTGTGCTCCAATAATTATAGTAGCATCACCTATGGTAGAACCGCCTTTTGTTTTTTTAACCATCTTATTTATTCCTATAAAAATGATATTATTTAGACTTACTTCTTTTAATATCATAAAAAAGTAATTATTTTTATTTTACTTTTTCTACTTACGCTAATTTGATTAAAGGTATTGTACTAACCTAATTTAAATAATTTTTTAACCAAGTATATTATTAAAAAAAAACTTACTGCATTTTACTTTTCATAAATTTTACTCTTCACTTTTTAATGTAATATTTTTAAAATTCCATGGAAACATATAGGCTGCATAGTACTTACAATGGTAGAAAAAAGAAAAAAACAGTATTTATAGTCAAAAAACGGCTATAAGTTATCTTTTCAACGATTCAACAGCACATTCCTACTTCTGTTTGTTAAAACACAAACAAAAAAACTAAATTTTATAAGCAAAACTTAGTTTATATAACTTTTTACACAAAAAAATATTAAATACTACATTTATTTCACAAAATGTCTATTTAAACCACAATGTGTAACGTATAAAAATGGTTAGTGCTAATAATAATGTAGTATTTATCCTAATTAAACAAACTGGCATTTTATTTGAATATTATTAATTATTCTTTAAAACACGCCACTTTTTTATATTTTAATAATTGTATTGTACTAATACTGCACCGTTAAGGCAAATGTTTTTTTAAAAATAGTTATAATATATAATAAAGGTTGCAACTGTAAAACTGTAAGTAAGTACTGCTTTATTTGAAAATGCATTACCTGAAATTACAAATTGGTTATAATACTTAGTTGCTAGAGAATTATTTTGTAAGAGATTAAAAGCACGACTAATGTAATTATATATCCATTTTTAAAATAGGTTGCTAAAAATTTACAAATAATGTACTACTGAAAATGACGCTATATTAGATAAAAAATTATAAAATGTTGCTAGAGAACCCCCACTTCTTTAATAATAGCAATTTACATTTTGTTTTACTTTTTAATTGATGTAGTAATTAATAAAAGTAAAAATATATAAGGAAATATGAGAAAAAAAATAAATGATTACAGTGTTGCCATTTTGCTTATAATTTTAGGTGGAATTTGTTTGATACTTTATGCAAGTGGTTTGTGATTAATTGAAAAAAAATAAAATTAAAAATTACAATATATAAAATAGAATTTAAATACTCTTTAACCATAAGAAATATAGGCATTAGATATCCCAACTGTTTAAAATTTTGCTTCTTTACCTGTTTCTTCTCAATTATGATTGGAGCCTTAAAATTTGATAATAATCTTTGTTATGTAATAAGTAAAGGAAAGAAAGATAGCTTAAAGTATTTTTAAAGGTGAGGCATACCACAACTGAAAATGACTCAACTTGAGATATTGGTTTTTGTTTGAATATTGAAATTCTAGGTTTATAAGGTTAATAAAAAATTACATATTAATATTAATAATTTAAATATTTTGTCATGATAAAATCAAAAAAAAGTATTGCTATAATAGTAGCAGGAGCAGTAGTTGGAGCAGCAGTTTGTGCATTATTAGCTCCAGAAGAAGGAAAACAAATCAGAAATAAATTAGGTAAAGGCTTAAAATGTGGCAGCAATAGCTTTATGAGTTCATTTGAAGGTTTAAAGGAAATGGTGCTGCATTTGGTTGCAGATAAAAAAGGAACTTTTGAGAATAATTTTGATGAATTAGTTCATAAAACTGAACATAAAAAAGAAGACATTATTTCTTCATTAGAACGTAAGTTAGCTGAATTAAAGAAAAAATAAATTATAGTAGATTAAAAAGAGATGAAAAACATTTTTAAATTCTACTTTAATAAAGAAATGTGAAACTTAAAATTTTGTAGTTATGAGAGATTTAATTTGGTTAATAGCCGTGGTACTGATTATTTTATGGGCGGTAGGCTATTTTGGTTTTGGAGAAGCAGTAGGCAGTTTTATTCACATTTTATTGGTATTTGCTGTTATTGCTATTTTATATAGATTGATTACAGGTAACAAACCTTAATGGAAAACATACGCTTTACTTTTGAAGCGTATGTTTTTTTATATATAAATAACCTAAATTTAAATTTTGCAAAAAAAAGAAATTAAAACAACATTAACTTGAAACTATGAAATGCTAATAGAAAATATTTTAGGAACAGTTGCAGGAATTTTAACTTCTGTATCGATGTTACCGCAGCTTTTTAAAGTTGTAAAACAACGTGATGTTGAAAATATATCTGTTGTTATGTTAGTTGTTCTATTATGTGGTGTGAGTTTGTGGGTTATTTACGGTTTTATGAAAAACGAATGGCCTATTATTATCTCGAATGCTTTCTCAGTTGTTTTGAACGCTACCTTGTTGGTATGCTATTTTGCGTTTAAAAAAAAACAGAAATAGAAATGCATTTATACTTAATATTATATTAGGTAGTTGCATACAATATTTTTTTTAAAGTATTCTAAGGTTTTAATGATTTTCGCATGAACAACGCTAACAACCTTATTCTAGGGAATATCATTTAACTTGATTGAAACAACAGCCACCCCTTTTTTGCTAATAAATAATTCTTATAAAACGGTTACAACTTCACAAATCCAAGAGTTTTTTTATATAAATGGACCTAGGAGCCAACGTGTTCTTATCTCAACACTTTCTAAATTCACAGAATATTTACACCTTCTTCTAATAAATGATTAGCAGAGCTTTGAGACAAGATAATTTAGATATAGCATCAGAACTTTTTTGCAGCTCATATACATATAGATTCTAGCAATACAAGTATTAAGAACAATTTAATAGAGCATCTAAATAAAATTAATTTTGATGATGTCAACTAAATTTTTTAAATGAAATAATAACAAAACTACTCTACTTATTAAATTTCTATTTTCTGATATTTAAAAAAAGAGATTACCCTTAACAAAAGCATCATATCTTTATTCATTTGATTTAATTGAATTTATTATCAGCTATTTCATTTTCTTTATATTGTTGGACGATTTCAATAGCATTTTCAACTACATCAGTAAGAGCGACGATAAAATCATTATTACCTGCAATATCTATAGCATGCTTTATAGCTTCAACTTCTTTAGGTATTACTTCAAAAGACACTTCTTTTTTCACCTGGTGCATTCCCCTTAATAAAAGCTCTACAATTTCAGAGGCTGTACGTCCACGTAAATGGCGCTCCTGTCTAATGATAATATGATCAAACATTTCCGAGGCTAATTCTCCACATTTTATAATATCTTCATTACGGCGATCTCCTACTCCTGCAATAATGCCAATTTTACGATTAGCTTTCACGTGTTTCAACATTTGACCGATTGCTTTATATCCTGCGGGATTGTGTGCAAAATCTATCATAACTTTGAAATTTTGAAATTCAAAAATATTTATCCTTCCAGGAGTAAGATCTGGACCAGGAACAAACTGTTTTACAGCCGATTGAATTATTTCGACAGATATACCTTGCAAGTAACAAGCTAATACTGCAGCTAAAATATTTTGTACCATAAAAGAAGCAGTACCATCAATAGATAAAGGAATATCTTTTATTTTGCTTATTCTTATGTTTTTTCCTTTATCTCTTATAGTTAAATATCCATTTTCACAAAAAGCTAATACTGCATCTACAAAAGTTAGTTCGTTTTCAATGATTAGGTTTTGGTTAAGGAAAAAAAAAGCTTTATTACCATGTAACTGCTTAGCTACTTTCATGCAGTAGGGATCTTCTGCATTTAGAATCGCCCATCCACTTTTTTTAACACTTTCTACAACTACCGCTTTAACTTTTGAAAGATCTTCTAGTGTATTAATTTCATTCATTCCTAAATGATCATTGGTAATATTGGTTATGATTCCAATATCACATTTTTTAAAACCGAGGCCTTCTCTTATAATACCGCCTCTTGCTGTTTCTAATACAGCGAAATTTACTGTTGGGTCTTTTAGAACATATTTAGCGCTCAACGGCCCGGTGGTGTCTCCTTTTTCCAACATTTTGCCTTGTATATATATTCCATCTGATGTTGTAAGACCTACCTGGAAACCTGCTTTTTCTGCAATAAAAGCTATTAATCTTGAAGTAGTAGTTTTACCATTTGTTCCGGTCACAGCAATTATAGGAATTGAAAATTGATTCTCTTCAGGAAAAAGCATTTTTACAACAGCTTCACCTACATTACGTTTGGATCCTATTGTTGGTGACAAGTGCATTCTGAATCCAGGCGCTGCATTAACTTCCAAAACGGCACCTCCAGTTTCTTTTAATGATTTTGTTATATCAGTTGATATAAGATCGACACCACATATATCCATTCCCATTACATGAGAAATTCTTTCAGCTATAAATTTAACATCGGAGTGTATAACATCAGTTACATCAATTGCAGTCCCTCCCGTACTTAAATTGGCTCCTGATTTAAGGAAAATGTACTTGTCTTTCTCAGGAATTGAATTCAGTGAAAGTCCTTCTTTTGAAAGTAAGTAAACCGATTCTTCGTCGATTTTTATTTTGGTAAGCATTTTTTCATGACCGGTTCCTCTTAATGGATCAGTATTTATGAATTCTACTAATTCTATCACTGTGTGAATACCGTCCCCGACAATATGTGCAGGAATTCTTTTAGCAGCTGCTACTACTTTATGATCAATAATAAGAATTCTATAATCTGCACCTTCAATAAAACGCTCGAATATAACATCTTTGCTGTATTCTTGAGCTTTTACGAAAGCTGATTCCACTTCTTGTCTTGTTTTTAAATTTACACATGCACCTTTTCCCTGATGTCCATCTAAAGGTTTTACAGCCATCGGAAATCCTACTTCACTTATTGCATGTTCGATTCCTTCAAATGATGTACAACATATACCAAATGGAACGGGAATAGAAGCGTTTTGAAGAATTTCTTTTGTAATTTGTTTGTTCCCAGCGGACTTTACTGCTATGTATCCTGTATTGTTTGTGATTGTTGCTTCTATGACTTTCTGGTTAGCGCCATATCCTAATTGTACAAGAGATCGATTGTTTTTTCTATAAAATGGAATCTCTCTTTTTATTGCAGCATCTACTATACTTTGAGTGGAAGGGCCAAACCGATTGTTTTCATATAATCGCCTCATTTGTATTAAGTCAGGTTCTAAATTGTAGTGCTTTCCTTCTATTAATGCCTCAGCAATTTTTACGGCTGTTTTTGCTGCATATACACCTACCTCTTCATCTATATAACTAAATACAACCTGATAGACTCCTTTTTTGTTTGTTTCACGTGTTCTTCCAAATCCGGTATCCATTCCTGCTAAAGTTTGAATTTCCAAAGCAATATGTTCAATCACGTGTCCCATCCATGTCCCTTCTTGTATTCTTGTGAAAAAGCCACCTGGAACTCCTTCAGAACATCGATGAGAATACAAACTGGGTAAAAGCTGTTTTATTCTTTCAAAAAATCCACTAATTTTATTTGTCGGAAAATGCTCCATTTCCTCTAAATCAAGAATCATATGAATTAAAAATTGTCTGCGAATACTCCAAATATTTGGGCCTCTTAAAACGTTGGTTTTTTCAATTTTCATATTTTTATTTTGAATTTACTAATAATTTACTGCGCTGACAATATTTTTAACTTATTAATACTCAACTATTATTGAATTCAATTTGTTTTTTTTGTAATTTACATGAATAAAAAACTATGAGTATAAAAGGAAAATTAATTATTGTTGGCGGCGCTATTAATATTAGAGAAAATGCTATAAGTCCCTCCGGAATGAAAAGTACCAGCCAAGATTTCTTTTTTGAAAATGGAATTCTTAAAAGAATAGTAGAGGCTTCTAAACTGGGGCAACAGTCGCGAATTGAAATTATTACCACAGCATCCCAAATGCCAACTGAAGCCGCAGAGACCTATATAAATGCATTTTCGTTGCTTGGTGCAAAAAATGTATCTCACCTTCCAATTGAAAATAGAAAAGATGCAATTGATTCCGATCATATAAAAAGGCTTCAATCAGCAGATGTAGTTTTGTTTACTGGTGGAGATCAACTTAGATTAACCTCAACCTTAGGTGGTACCTTATTTCATCAAACTCTGCTACAAAAGTATTACCATGAAGAATTCATCTATGCTGGGACATCTGCTGGTGCCGCAGCAGCTTCTTCTAGCATGATTTATGAGGGCGAAAGTTCCAATGCTCTATTGAAAGGCTCTGTTGAAATTAATAGTGGTTTGGGACTAATTGATTCCATTATTGTAGATACACATTTTATGCATAGAGGAAGAATAGGTCGCCTTTTTCAAGCTGTGGTAGGAAATCCAATGAAGATAGGAATTGGATTAGGTGAAGATACCGGCTTGTTAATTGAAAACAATAATAAGATGACAGCAATCGGATCTGGTAATGTTATTCTAGTTGACGGACGGGAGATACTAGATACTAGTCTTACGCAAGTAGCTATTGGGCAACCTATTTCAATCAGCCACCTAATATCGCATGTAATGACACGAAACGACATTTTTTATTTAGATGAAAATAAGATTGTAATTAAAGATTCGCAGTATAAACAAAAAAACGAAACATCATGAAAATTATCATACACGGTGGTTTTTTTTCTGAATCAACAACAAATCACGCAACAAAGATTCAAAAACAAGTTGCTCTAAAAGAGATCGTAACAAAGGGTTTTAATTTTATGCACGACCATACAGCTTTAGAAACGGTGATTTACACTGTGGGACTTTTGGAAGATGATCCTTTATTTAATGCTGGAACAGGTTCACAAATTCAATCAGATGGATCCATAAGAATGAGTGCAGCGATAGCAGATGGACAAAATTTAAATTTTGCGGGAGTTATGAATATTCAGAAAGTGAAAAATCCTATAAGAGTAGCTGAACTGTTACTTCCGCTACAGGATAAAGTTTTGTGTGATTTTGGAGCTACCTTATTCGCTCGAAAGAAAGGTTTTGAATTTTATGATCCAGAAACATTTGAAAGAAAAAAAGAATATCAAGAAAAAATAAAAAATAAACCTACAAGTACGGTTGGATGCGTTTGTTTTGATGTAAATGGTCAAATTGCAGCGGCAACTTCTACAGGAGGAAAAGGATTCGAAACCGTTGGAAGGATATCTGACTCTGCTACTGTTGCAGGAACTTACGCTAATTCGTTTTGTGGTGTCAGTACTACGGGTGTGGGAGAAGATATTGTTCGCGTTGCGTTAGCAAGTAAAATTGTCACTCGCGTCACAGACGGAATGCCCATTGAGGAAGCTTTTAAAAAATCCTTCAAAGAGTTATCGTCTATCGATGGCTTTGCAGGAGCTATATCAATAGATCATTTCGGTAATATTTTTTATTACGAATCACATCCAACAATGACTTTTTCTTCTTTTGACGGAAAACATTATACTACATTTTCTTAATCCAAATAACTCCTTTATAATTACACTTTTTAAAAGAAGAAAAACGCTAATCATTTGTTTATGGAAATAGAAAAATTCTTTTATGGTGAAAATGGTATACATTTTCTGCCAGAAATTGTGATAAGAACTACTATCATGTTCCTAATAATTCTTGTTTTTTTGAGGTTAATTGGAAAAAGAGGCATAAAACAACTCTCTGTATTTGAACTTGTCGTAATTATAGGGCTTGGATCGGCAGCCGGAGATCCTATGATCTATAAAGAAATTGGTGTCATAACTACTTTAACAGCTTTTGTCATAATTCTTATATGTTATAAAATTCTAACAAATATAGTATTTAGATATAAACCCATGGAGTATTTGGTCGAGGGCAAGCCTATTACGATCATTAATAATGGATTATTTGAAATCGATAATTTTAAAAAAGAAACTTTAAGTAAAGATGAATTCTTTATGGAATTAAGACTTAAGGGAATTTATCATTTGGGACAAGTTTCATGTGCTATTTTGGAAATATCTGGAGAAATTAGTGTTTATTATTTTGATGACGAGGAAATTAAATACGGTTTACCTGTATTACCTGATTACGAGACCAAAATAGTTTATAAACCATCTTCAGGAGCGTTTTATTCTTGCTTATTCTGTGGTTTTACTTTGAATTTTTTAGAAGAAACCAACTGCCATTGTCCTCGTTGCAACAAAAATGAATGGCTTATTTCTAGTAATATTAAAAGAAAATAATGAAATCCATCTTTATAATATGTCTTATTAAAAGTTTTTAGTTTGTATACATAATAACAAAGCCTTAAAAAATTTAAGGCTTTGTTATTATTATAGATACCTTCTCAGAGTCCATGCCATCATTTCATGTTTTTGCATCAATCCTGTAAGAAAATCTGAAGTTCCTTGGTCACTGTACTTTTCTTCTGATTCTTCTACTCCTACTCTTAAATTTCGTATAATTGTTTCGTGGTCTGCCAGTAATTCTTTTATCATATCTAGATTGTTTACTGGATTTTTACCGGGTGTTTCTTTTAAGGAAGAGCCTTTAGCGAATTCACTTGTAGTTCCAATTGCCATACCTCCTAATTGACTTACGCGCTCTGCAATTTCATCAATTGCTGCTTGAACTTGCTCATAATGGTTTTCGAAAAGCTTATGTAATTCCATAAAATTATCCCCTTGCACATTCCAATGATATTTCCGTAACTTAAAGTAGAGAATGTGTGCATCTGCAAGACAATTGTTTAAAATTGAACATACTTCTTTTAAATTTTTCTTTGTGATTCCAATGTTTGGTTCCATAGCATATAGATTTATAGTTTATAATTAAAAGTACAAAATTTTTAGGAATTAACGGTCATCTATATTAAAAACACCCCGTTACCATTCTTACTTAAATAAAAATTAAGTTAGTATAATTGAAGTAAAATGTAGACCAAAAAAAATAAAACCTCTCTTGCTATTGCCAGAATCAGGCGGTCAATTTTTGCAGATTCTCCACCTAATTCCTCCGTAGATTCTTGTTACCTTTTTTGAATTAATCTTGCGAATTTTATCCTATTTTTGAATTCACAACTTGAAAAACACTTTAAGTCACGGTTTATCACAATGTTTTTTCATTCTTAAATATCGTTCTCTACAGTAAAAAAACTAGACAAAATATTCTGTCAATACAACTAAAAAAGCCAACCCTCCCCTATCAATTCCTATTACTGCCATTTCAGTAAAAGCTCATAAAACCACTTCTACTTTTAGGTTTTCATTAAAAATCTAAAAACCATGAGCACAAAACAAAAAGACCTATCGTATTTCCGTTTACAATTACAAGAACACCTAAACAACAGCTTTCCTGAAAAAGCACACAACCGAAAATTTATAGACCAACGCTCATCAAGAGCAGCTCATGCATATGAAGGTGCCTTTATAGCAGGAAATACCATAGACCAATGCAATGAAATTGCCAACTACATACTCTTTGAAGGATTGCACTTTTCTAAATTTGATACCATTTTTCAAGTAGTTTGTCAAGAATTTGATACCCTAATGGCAGATGAAGAGTTGCGCCCTTTTGCCCTTAAAATGTTTGCTCTATGCGAGCCTGTTTTCTCCAACTACACATTAACCGATGATTTTGCATATACCTATGCGTTTGATGCTCTTTATACCGAAATAACAGGAACTATAGCTAGTTGGATACAAGAAAATGGGCTTCAGTAAGAAACAACACCTCCAGCAGAACATAGACGCTTTAAAAATTGCTTTTCAACTAGAAAAAGAAAACCGTAGCGCTACTAGTGCCGAAAGGCAGCTTATGATGCAATACAGCGGATTTGGTGGTCTAAAATTCATTCTTAATCCCATATCAAAAGAAACAGATATTAACTATTGGAAACAAAGCGAACAAGATCTTTTTAATAGTACACAGCAACTATATCATTTACTAAGAGAAAATGCCATAGATGAAAAACAGTACAGGCTTTATGTAGACCGTATGAAAACCTCGGTACTTACTGCTTTTTATACACCACCGCTAGTTATTGATGCTATTTCACAAATAATGAAAGACAACGATCTAGTAATTGAAAATTTGCTAGAACCATCCGCTGGTATTGGGTCATTTATTCATTCATTTGCAGATAATCACACCCACGTAACCGCTTACGAAAAAGATGAACTAACAGGTAAAATCCTCAAACAACTATATCCAGAAAACAGCATTCATGTAAAAGGATTTGAAGAAATACTAGGTAACCAACAAAACAGTTACGATGTTATTGCAAGTAACATCCCTTTTGGTGGTACCGCAGTATTTGATCTTTCTTATTCACGAAGCAATGAGGCAGCAAAAATTCAAGCCGCACGTAGCATTCATAATTATTTCTTTTTAAAGGGAACCGATATGTTACGTAATGGCGGCGTATTAGCCTTTATAACATCGCAAGGAGTGCTTAACAGCCCTAGCAACCAACTTATACGCGAAGCCTTGATGAAAGAACATACATTGGTTTCAGCTGTTCGATTACCCAACAATCTTTTTACAGAATATGCGGGGACAGAAGTTGGAAGCGATTTGATTATTCTACAGAAAAATATCGAAAAAAAGTCTTTATCACAACGAGAACTCCTTTTTTGCACTACACAAACAACCCAAAACGGCATTACAACGAATGTCTTACTTGATAACCCCGCTTTAGCCGTTCATACCAAAGTACGTTTAGGCACCAATCCTTATGGCAAGCCAGCATTGATTTATGAACATAAAGACGGAATTGAAGGCATTGCAAAAGAGCTGAAACAACTGTTATCAACAGATTTTTCACTTTATCTTGACAGAGAACTATATCAAAGCAATAGAAAATTGGAATCTATTGCACCAACTTCATCACAAACCACCGCTGCACCTTCACTAACTCACGATAAAATGGTTGCGCAAGATCAACCACAACACACAGCATCTATCCCAAAACAAGAATTACAACAACTCAGTATTTTTGATCTTTTTGAAAACACAGAAGAAGCCATACCCTTGATTGTTCCGTCCAAAAAACCAATTCGAAAAAAAAATAGAACAAACAACAATTACCAAACAAACCTATTTCAGACTACACAGCACCAAACCAATGCTACTGTATCTACTAATGAAGCAATAAACAAAGCCAGAGAACCAATTACAAGTAAACAAGAAACAACCCATGACTTGTTTTCACAATTCGATCGAGATGTTCCTATAATCCAACCCGTTATTTCCCAGAGCATCTCCTCTACCCATTTAGAACCATCCCCTTATAGTACTAAAATCCAATCCTTTCATCGCAACGATTGTCTTGTATTTGATAAAGGCAATGTTGGATATTTACAAAAAGTGAACAAAGAACAAGATACAGCCCAATTCCATCCGTTACAGTTACCAACCTTACAGAAAGTAAGAGCAGAAGCTTATATTGTTTTACGAGATACCTATTTGGATCTTTATCAGAAAGAAGCAAAACATCATACCGAACATAAAGAACAAAGACAAAAACTTAATCTTCTCTATGATGCCTTTGTAAAGAAATATGGTCATTTGAATAGTGCCGAAAATATCAAACTCATTAAAACAGATAGCTCTGGTAAAGAAATCCCTTATTTGGAACGTGTAAAAGGCGGTATTATTCATAAAGCAGACATATTTAATCATCCTGTAAGTTTCTCTACAAAAACACTAACAACCGATAATCCCGAAGAAGCTTTAGCATCCTCGCTTAACAAGTACGGAAGTGTAGATTTAGACTATATGTCTGAAATAAGCAAAATGACTATCGCAGATTTAAAAAATGCATTGCATGGACGTATTTTTTACAATCCCCTTCAAGAAACTTACGAAATAGCTGAGCGATGGATTGCGGGTAATGTAGTAGAAAAAGCAAAAGAAATAGAAACATACGTAGCAAACAATCCAGAAGACCCAGAAGCAAAACAAAGTCTTGCGGTGTTAGAAGAAGCACGACCAAGACGCATTGAATTTGAAGAATTAGACTTTAATCTAGGAGAGCGCTGGATACCTACTGAGCTATATGCACAATTTGCTTCTGATCTATTTGATACAAATATAACCATACATTATTCAAACAGTTCAGATGATTTTTCGGTAATCTGTAAGCAAGGTAATCAGAATATTTGGGTAAAATACGCCGTTAAAGCTGAAAGCAGAACCTTTGATGGCGTGGCACTGCTTAAACACGCACTTGTAAATACCACACCAAATATTACCAAAAAAGTCATGGTTAACGACCAAGAAGTCAAGGTAAAAGATATGGAGGCGATACAAATGGCTAACAATAAAATTGACGAAATCAGAACCGCATTTACTGATTGGCTTCATGCACAGAGCGATGACCTTAAACACCAACTAAGTAAACAATACAACGATAAATTTAACTGTTTTGTTCGTCCAAATTATGATGGAAGTCACCAAGAGTTTCCAGGTTTAGATCGAACTGCTTTAGGGATAGAAGACCTGTATGGAAGTCAAAAAGATGCCGTATTAATGATAAAATTAAATAATGGCGCTATCTGTGATCATGAAGTAGGTGCAGGAAAAACACTCATTATGTGTACAGCAGCACAAGAAATGAAACGCTTAGGTTTGGCTCACAAACCTATGTTTATCGGCTTAAAAAGCAATGTACATGAAATTGCCGAAGCCTACAGAACTGCTTATCCACATGCTAAAATACTTTTTCCAGGCAAAGCAGATTTTACCCCACAGAAACGTTTACGCATTTTTGGAGACATTAAAAACAACGATTGGGATTGTGTAATTTTAACGCATGATCAATTTGGAATGATACCGCAATCACCCGAAATTCAAAAAGAGATTCTTGAAATTGAATTGGATAATGTAGAACAAAACCTTGATGCAATGCAATCTCAAGGAACTGAAATAACCAGAGGTATGCTTGCAGGGGCTATCAAAAGAAAAGAAAACCTTGAAGTAAAATTAAAAACCTTACAACATGATATTGCAAACCGCAAAGATGATGTGGTCGATTTTAAAATGATGGGTATAGATCATTTGTTTGTTGATGAGAGCCACCAATTCAAAAACCTGATGTTTAACACCCGACATAGTCGTGTAGCAGGTTTAGGAAATGCAGACGGTAGTCAAAAAGCATTAAACCTATTATTTGCCATCAGAACAATACAAAAACGCATAGATTCAGATATGGGAGCTACTTTTCTGTCGGGGACAACCATTAGTAACTCATTAACCGAGTTGTACCTGCTTTTTAAATACCTAAGACCTAAAGCATTGGAAAAGCAGGGTATTAACTGTTTTGATGCATGGGCAGCCATCTATGCACGTAAAACAACAGACTATGAATTTTCGGTTGCCAATAATATCGTGGCAAAAGAACGATTTCGATACTTTATCAAAGTACCAGAACTTGCCCAATTCTATTCTGAAATCACAGACTACCGAACCGCAAAGGATATTGGTATAGACCGACCAACAAAAAACGAGATCCTTTACAACATTCCTCCTACTCCTGACCAAGAAGTTTTTATAAAGAACTTAATGGAGTTTGCTAAAACAGGAAATGCCACCTTGCTTGGAAGAGCGCCATTGTCCCCGTCCGAAGAAAAAGCAAAAATGCTCATTGCTACCGATTACGCCCGTAAAATGTCATTGGATATGCGCATGATAAGTGAAGTTTACCAAGACCATCCAGACAGTAAAGCTTCCCATTGTGCCCATACTATTGCACAATACTATAACAAATTCAATGCACAAAAAGGAACACAGTTTGTATTCTCTGATTTGGGAACTTACAAGCCAAACGAATGGAATGTGTATTCTGAAATAAAACGCAAACTTGTAGAAGATCATCAAATCCCAGCTCATGAAATACGGTTTATACAAGAAGCCAAAACAGACAAGCAACGCAAAGAACTTATTACCGATATGAACCAAGGCAAGATTCGTGTACTGTTTGGTTCAACAAGCATGCTTGGTACGGGAGTAAACGCACAGAAAAGAGCTGTTGCTATTCATCATTTAGATACCCCATGGCGTCCAAGTGATTTAGCACAACGGGACGGAAGAGGCATACGTAAAGGTAATGAAATAGCCAAGCATTTTGCCGATAACAAACTAGACGTGATCATCTATGCAGTTGAGAAATCTCTGGATAGTTACAAATTCAATTTATTATTTAACAAACAGCTTTTTATTGACCAGCTAAAATCCAACAAGTTAGGCAAACGAACAATAGACGAAGGTAGTATGGATGAAAAATCAGGTATGAATTTCTCAGAATATGTAGCAATCCTTTCAGGAAATACCGACCTTTTAGATAAGGCAAAAGTAGAAAAACAGATTGCAGGACTGGAAAGTGAAAAACAAGCTTTTAATCGTTCAAAATTAAGTGCTAAATACAAATTGGAAGATTTTAAAGCTGAATTAGCTAAAGCTCGATCTCGTTTTGATCGAATGAACATTGATTGGAACAATTTTCAAGGACGTATTCAAAAAAAACAAGATGGCTCTATTATCAATGCATTACAATTAACCGATTTAAAAACAAATGCAAATCCAAAACAATTGGGTACCAAACTTAATGATCTGGCAGATAAAGCTCGTACAGGAGGAGATTACGAAGAAATTGGAACCCTTTACGGTTTTCAGCTTTTAGTAAAAACGGAGCTGTCTAAAAAAGACGAGCTGGACATACGACTAAACCGCTTCTTTGTACAAGGAGAAGGAACCATCAAATACACGTTTAATAATGGTATACTAGCCAAAGATCCAGAAACAGCTTCAATGAATTTTTTAAGAGCATTAGAAAAAATACCTAGTTATATCGAAAAAGAACAAGAACATATAGAAGCTTTCCAAAAAGACATCCCCGTACTTGAAGAAGTGGTCACAAGTATTTGGACTAAAGAAAAGAAATTAAGCGAACTTAAAACCGAACTTGCTGCCATAGACCGAAAAATACAGCTCTCAATTACTCCTAATGATAGTCAAAAAACTAGTGATGAAGACGCAAAACAAACAAATAAAAAAACAGCTGAAACTTTACCCCAAATAATCAAAACAAACCCCTACACCGAACCTCAAATGAACGGTATTATGGCAAAAGAAGAAAGTAAAAACCAAATTATAAGTATAAAACGAAAATTTTAAGTATGTTAATTCAAAAGATTAGAAAATAATTAAATCGTAAACTACTTCTTTACTCAGCGCTTTTAATTAATACAATGTAAAAACATATTTTATTCACAACTTAACTAAAAAATCACATATAGAATCTAACAATCCAAAAGATGAATATCCGAAAAATTTATAAGGATTTGGTTTATACACAAACCAAAACTTATTTTTAGTTATGAAAAACAATAAAAAATCTACAACAAATAGCATATCAGTAACAGAATGAGGCTTCCCGAAAGTTATAGAAATAAGTTATTATCTTAAGTGAAAGCTTTTATGAAGTAAGGCTATAATTATAATTAATAAAAGTATTACATCTATAAAAAATAAGAGCATTTTCTTAAAAGAAAACACCCTTATATAACCAAAAAAAACACTTAAATTCAAAGATAAACATTTTCAAAAACTTATTCTAATTCAATCCAAAAAAACCTAGAAAGAGTACTTTCTAGGTTTTTCATAGCAATTGCTCAATTACTTTTGAAGCTAATTCGTAAATATTTATCTTGATTGGTATCAAAAGTAAGAGTTCAATAACAAAAATAAAAATTTCTCACTAACATTTATGATTTTAGGTAGCTGAGCTACCCGAAATGTTAAATAATTAATTAATTATTTTAAATGGAATCTGTAAAATTGATATAGTCACATTATTTAATCTCTTTATTTCAAAAATACCTTCCAATTTTTTTGTTCTTATTTGAATGCTTTTTAAACCTAAACCATTAGGCTTTACATTAAAATTGAAACCAACTCCATCATCATGAACTTTCAAAAGGATGCCTTCTTCATTTTTAATAAAAAAAACAAAACAATTTGAAGCCTTAGAATGCTTATTTACATTTTGTAACAATTCTTGTAAAATTAAAAATAGTTGTGTTTTTTGCTGAATTGTTAACACAGACCAATCAATCTGAGCATCAACCGAACATTTAAAAACGGTGTTAAAACTATTGGATTGAGAAAGTACCAATTCTTCTAAAACAGAGGAAAAACTTTGTTTTTGATGAAATAGATTATCATGTATATCGTGAGATATATCTCTAATTTGTTGCTCGCTTTTTAGTAGTTCATTTATTACTTTACTTTTGGATTCAATATCTTCTGTAGCTATTTTTTCAAGATTAAGACGCGTTGTGAAAATTCGGTTTACAACAGAATCGTGTAAATCTCTTGCTATTCTAGCTCTTTCTTCATTTTTAGCATGCTCTGAGGCAATCTGTTGTTCAAAAAGTAATTCTTGAATTCTTTGTACATTATCTTGCTCTTTCTTTTGATACTCTAACTTTCTATTTCGAAGTTTTAAACGGTAGATAATAAATAATATAAGTATAAGTAACAAAAAGATAATAGCACTTACCCCATAATAAAGTGTTCGTTTAATCAAAATAGTATTTTCTTTTTCAATTTCGTCTGTTTCATAAGCAATTCGAGCAAATTTGTTTCGAGTTGACTTTTCTACTTCATACAAACTATCCTTTACTATAACGTATTTATTTAAATAATAATTTTTCTCTTCTTTTTCATTTTCTGCTAAAAATTTCAAAATCCTCAATACATCTGAATTACTATTTGTTTCAACAGCTAATTTATATGCCTGCTTCATATTTCTTAACGATTGTACGGTATCTTTTTTCTTTAAATAATATTCCGACATACGTACCCTACTGGCAATTATTCCTTGTTGATGATTTAGTTCTTCTCTAATTAGTAGCGATTTCTTTAATAAAGAATCAATTTTTAAATCATCTACATTACTATTAATCAAACTATTTGCATAGTTATTTAGAATCATTGCATGAAGCTTTGCATGGTTTTCAACATATGGCTTTTGTAAAGCTAACTTATAATAAGATTGTGCTTTTTCAAAATCTTCCATTTTATCATAATACCCACCAATGTTATTGTAATAAGATAACCAGTCCCTATCAATATTTTCTTTATCATATCCCTCTTGTTCAAGAATACTTAAAAGTTCTGGAATTTTATCATAATATTTTTTTGCACTAGCAAAGCCATTTAGTTCTTTAAGAATTAAAGTCATTTTTACAGTAGCTTCATATGTCAATCTATGATCCTTATTTTGTGATAAAATAGACAATGCTCTTACTGTTTCCACCTCACTTTCTGTTGTAATGCCCATATCATACAAAACATCTGCTTTATATAAAATTACTCTAGCAAATTCAACTCGCTCAGACTCAATATCACTATAATATTTCTCGGCCTTGGTATAATAATAAAAAGAACTATCTAATACTTCAATTGATTCAAAATAATCACCTAAATACCTATTAACAAGTCCTAATTGGCTTAGATTTCCTTGTTTTTTAGCTAATTTATTGACCTTGTGAAGTATATTGTAATTTTTTTGAACATTACCAAGCTCTTTATATGCTAATGCAACATTTAAAAGCTCTGTAGTATAGTCTTTCTTATTTACATTTTCTTGTAAATTTGAATAATAATGATCTAACCATTTATCCTTATCAGTTGCCATTTCGAAACTATCCCAGAAACCTTTTAAACTATTTTGATCAGATTTTTTGCTACATCCAATTAACAGAGAACCTAATAATATTAAAAAAAATAAAAATTTCATTTAAAAAAAAATTTTAACGGTATCTAAAAATAACAATCCCTTGCGAAACAAATTAACGAACTATATCTTAAAACATAAAAAAAGAAACCTTTTTTTTAAGGTTTCTTTTTAACTTAAGGTTTTATCGGTTTAGTAGGTTTTATATGAACATCATCATCATCTCCATTACCAGTACCTGGTGTTGTACCTATTCCTGTATTTGGTGTTGTTCCAGTTCCAGTTCCTGGAGTAATACCCACTCCCGTCCCCGGATTTGTACCACTTCCAGGATCAATTCCGCTTTCTGGATTATTTTCGTCTTCATTTGGATTTTCTCCTCCTGATTCAGGATCATCACTATTTGTAGAAGATGTAGACTTTGTTTGAGGTGTATCTTTCTGAGCTTGTAATTGCTTTATTTGAAATTCCTCTTGTTTTTCGATTTCATATTTAGTTTCATCGTCGTTAGAACATGAAACAAATGTTGCAGATAGGCATAATAATGCCATTACAAAAAATTGCTTTTTCATTTTTAAATAAATTAAATGTTGGAAAAGCCTGTATATCTGCAGTTTCTACAAGCAAGTTTGAACCATGCATGATTCATACACAACAAAAAATGTTCTTTCTTGAACTTCTTATTTTTTTTAGTAATAACTACTTTGAATTACTACCTTTTGTGTTTAACAAAGAAATTGAAAAACAACTACTTAACAGTGATTTTAAAGGTATATCATGTGGACAACCTTAGTCTGTTAGGATTAAGAATAATTTACATGGTGAAAAGCCGTATTTTTAAAATCTCAAATTCGAATATTGGTAGAATTTTGTAAAAATGGAGAAATTTCATATTTGAATATCACTAATCTTATCTATAGTTCGATTCCATTCTGAACAAGAATATTTTCAACTATTACTCGATAAGAGTTCGAAAAGGGAAGTTGTTCATTAAAATTTAAAAAACATTTTGATTTACTAAAAACGATCCTCGAAACGTAATGAATATTTACAATATAGCTTTTGTGTATTCGGACAAAATTAACAGGAAGTGTTTCTTCGTAGTATTTCAATGTTTTGTATGCAGTTATCGTTTTACCATTAATCATTTTAAAGTCTGTACTGTTATTATCTGCTTTTAAATAAACGATATCATTAAACTTTAAAATCTGGTAATCACTATAAGATCTAATGCATAAACTCTGCTGAATTGGAATTGGCATTCTTTTTTCAAACTTCGCCAACGATAAACTCAAAGAATGTATGTCAGTACAGACTAAGTAATCTGAGAACCCGCTTTGGATTGCTTCTAAAGAATAAATTGGACTATTGTGTAATGCGATAAAATAAGGGACACATTTCAAATATTGCAACATTTCACTTAAAACAGTAAATGTTATGGCATTATCAGCATATTCTGAAGCCACATTAAAAAAAACCAAGTGAGGCTTCAATTTTAAAATACTCTCAATTGTTTTCTTTTCATTTGGAAAAGTACCATAATAACGATATTGAGGATAAAAAGAAGAAATCTCCTCTAACCTCAGCCCTTCAACTTCTTGATTTCCAATAACAACAAAAGAATATTGCACCCCTAAAATATAGACTCATCAAAATTATATACTTTAAAAATATTAACCGTGTAGCGTAGGTACCCACTTTGTTAAATTATTTTTCGCTAAATTAGTTGCAGAATAAATTATCTTTTGCTTAAACTAGTATGAATATATTACTACTTGACGATCATTTAATGACACTTGATGGGTATGCTTTGTATCTTCAGCCAGAAATGAACAGTTTTTATAAAGTTTCAAACTGTGAAGAGTTCTACAACTGGTTATTTACTGATACTCTTGTAGACATTGCTTTAATAGATTATAATTTGCCACCGTACAATGCTGCAAGTTTGTTTAATGGTTCTGATTGTGCTCTTTTACTTCAACAAGCACAACCTAATTGTAAGATTATTTTAGTTACTGCTCATGATGAAGCTGTTTTTCTTTATGAAATGAATAAGAAAGTAAATCCGTATGCTATTATTTCAAAAATAGACTTTAATCAAGAACTAATTAATGAATTACTGAATACTGCTACAAAAGCACCTTATTATTCACCAAAAGTAAAAGAAGCCTTTACAAAAATAACTAGAAAAAATACGCTACTAGATAGTAATAGCAGAGAAATACTTTTGTACTTGTCACAAGGTTTCAAATCAAGTCAGTTGTCTCAATTCATTAATTTAAGCCAAAGTGGAATTCAGAAGAAAATAACTAAAATGCTTCAAGACTTTAATGTAAATGACTATCATGAGCTAATACAAATCTTGAAAAAGGATAATCTATTGTAAAAACATTTTGATAGCTAAATTTATAATCTTTTACTATCGGTTTGTCTACTAAATAGATCTCTAAATTGATATAACAAACGCTCTATTAATCTTAAATCCTCAGTAATAATATCTGCTGTACCTGACATTTCTTGTTGAAATACAATTTGTTTTTTGTAGGATGTTTGCAATCCTTCAGGTAAAATAACATCTATTAGTAAATTATTTTCCTTATCAGGTGTCAGCGAAATAGATTTAATTTTTCCTTTTAAAAGTCCAAATTCACGATCTGGATAATTTATTAAGCGGATGTTAACTGGCTTGCCCCACTTTAATTTTTCCAGAGTTTAAAATAGGAGCTTTAATTTTACCTAAAAAATCAGATTGGATTTTAGGTAATATTACAAAAGCATTTTCACCTGCATTTATAGTTTGATTTTCAGTCCAAATCTGCATAAAAGATACTTGCCCAGAAATAGAAGAGCGAAGTACATAAGCCAGTTCCCATTCTGTTATTGCTTTTTTTAGTTGATTAAAGGAAAGTATTACATTTCGCAACAAACTAACATCATCTTTAGATTTATTGACTAAATTACTTCTTTTGTTCCGATTTAAATCATTTGACGAAGAGCGCAACTGTGAAATTTGAGAGTTCAGACTATTTATATTCTTTTCTTGTTGTAAATATTCAATATTTTTTAGCTCCCATTCTTGTGTTGAAATCACTCCCTTATCATAAAGCTTTTTATTTCTGTCAAGTTCTTGTTTTTTTAATAGTAATTCTTTTTGTCCTATTTCCTTTTGCTCTACTAATAAAACTAACCTTTCATTTTGATGAGAGCTTTCAACATTGTTAGCATTTATATCAATTTGATAAGGATCCAAATCCTTATTTAATCTATAAGCCATATAATCTTTTTCAAAAACACTATAAGCACTTTCAATAGAACCGAGATTTAAAGGTGGTAACTCATCTATAGAAAAAACAAAGGTTTCATTAGTTGTATTAATACTATCAATAAGTTCCTTTAAAAAAAATACATCTTTATAACTGGCAGGATTCTCTATTACAGCTAAAGGAGTATTATTAGCAACCGAATCTCTATCTTTAATAAATATCTTTTCAATTCTTCCTGAACTTTTTGCTACCAATTTTTCAGGAGGAATTTGTGTTGTTATTGTTACTTGAGTACTAACAATATCGGGATATTTAATGAACCAAGAAAAAAATAAAATAAACAATATTATAATAAGAATGATGACATTTCCCCAACGAATCATCCAATGAGGGACACGGGTTAATATATCTTGTACTTCTTCGCTTCTTAGCTCTATTTCTCTTTCGTCTGACATATTAATTTCCCAATTGTAGTTGATTTTTAACCAATTCGTAATAATTCCCTTTTAAAGCTACTAATTCCATATGTGTTCCCTGTTCTATTATTTTTCCTTTATCTAAAACAACAATTTGGTCTGCATTCATTACAGTACTTAACCTATGTGCAATTACCACAACCGTTTTGTTTTTATAAAAAACATTTAGTTTTTCCATAATTTCTTTTTCGTTATTGGCATCTAAAGCACTAGTTGCCTCGTCAAAAAATAACATTTCAGGGTTTTTATAAACTGCTCTTGCAATTAAAAGACGTTGCTTTTGCCCAGTACTCATTCCTATTCCCTCCATTCCAATTTTTGTATTAAAGCCTAAAGGCAGACTGTCTACATAATCTTTTATATTAGCTACATCTGAAGCATATCGTAATCGTTCTTTATCAATTATATCAACACCAATAGCAATATTATTTGCCAGAGTATCGTTAAATATGTAGCCTTCTTGCATTACTGAACCAATATGAGCCCTCCAAGTTTTTTGCGAGATATTTTTTAAGTCTAATTGGTCATAATTAACAATTCCTTCAATCGGTTCGTAAAATTTTAAGAGCATTTTCATAAGAGTGGTTTTTCCACTACCACTAGTACCTACTATTGCTGTAATTTTGTTAGCAGGAATGGTTAAATTCAAGTCTTTTAATACAATTTGATCAGAACCAGTGTATCGAAAAGATATATTTTTAAGAGTAATGTTTGCTTTTTTAGGAATGTCTTTAATTGTTTCATCTTCGTTTTGTACTTCATCTTCTTTGTCGTGAATCTCTCCCAAGCGAGCTAACGATATTTTAGCATCTTGTAATTCTCTTACAAATTCAATCAATTGAATTATTGGACCGTTCAGGTTTCCTACAATAGATGATATTGCCATCATCATCCCTAAGGTAATTTCACCATCTATAACTAGTTTTGCTGATAGAAAAACAATGAGTATATTTTTTAATTCATTTATGAAATTAGAACCTATACTTTGGGTTTGCTCCAAAACCAATCCTTGCATAGAAACTTTAAACAATCGTGCCTGTACATATTCCCAACCCCAGCGTTTTTGTTTTTCTGCATTATGAAGCTTAATTTCCTGCATTCCGTTGATCAGCTCCATTACTTTGCTTTGTTCCTGACTTATTTCAGAGAATCGCTTATAATCCAATGTTTCCCTGCGCTTAAGAAAAATCAGTATCCAACCAAAATATAGGAAGCTTCCTATAAAAAAAACAGTAAATATTTGCAAATTATAATATGCTAGAATTCCTCCCATGATGAGCATATTCACAAACGAAAATAAAACATTCAACGAAGAAGTAGTCAAGATCCTTTCTATCCGGCTATGGTCATTAATTCGTTGCATAATATCCCCTGTCATTCGCACATCGAAAAATGAAATAGGAAGGTTCATCAATTTAATAAAGAAATCTGAAATTAATGAGATGTTAATTCGTGTCGAAAGATGTAACATAATCCAGCTCCTAAAAAACTCTAAAGCTGTTTTTCCAAAAAATAAAAAAAGCTGTGCGATAAGCACTAACCAAATAAAGTGAATATTTTGGTTCTGAATACCCACATCTACAATGCTCTGGGTTAGAAACGGAAAGATTAACTGCAAAATACTTCCAGCCAACAAACCAATAACCAATTGTGCAATAAAAGATTTATAACGTATTAAATATTTGGATAGATAAATTATACTATATTCTTTCTTTTCTTCATTGTAAGAATCTTGTTTGTAAAATACTGGTGTTGGTTCTAACAATAGAGCGATACCTTCTTCTGTATTTTCATCTGCATTATTACCTATCCAAAATTTTAAAAATTCTTCTTGTGTATACTCCAATAAACCAAAAGCAGGATCAGAAATATAAAGCTTTTCAATTTTCGATTTTCGGCTTTTAATTTTATATAAAACCACATAATGATTTTTGTTCCAATGGAGAATGCAAGGAAAAGGAGCCTCTAGAAGTTTTTCTAAAGATAGCTTAACACCTAATGTACGGAAGCCTATTTTTTCTGCCGCTTCACTTAAAGTCAAAAGATTACTCCCTTCACGAGTAGTCTCTGATAATTCTCGCAAGGTTTGAATATTTAAACTTTTATTATAATGTTTAGTTATTATTTTAAGACAAGTCGGTCCACAGTCTTTAACGTCCGCTTGCTTATAATGAGGAAACTTTTTAGCCATTTTTTTCTTCCAAATCTGAAATAAAATATTTTAGTTCTTCCAACACAAAATCATCTGGATACATATTTTTTCCTAAAATAATTATAGGAGTATATCTTAAATCATTTTCAACACAAAATAGATGTTGCTTTTCTAATTCTGTTCTTGTTGTTGTTGAAATTTGTGTTTGTTTCCATTTTCTAAGCCAATTTTCTAATGTCATTTCTTTAAGATACCAATCGTCAAGAGTATTTAAAATGTCTTCTTTTTTAGATATGAATATTTCATGTAAACTTTCAACGACAGAGATAAAAGGATTTTCTGTATTTTGGATATTTACATTGAACAATATCTCTATAGTAATTTTTTCAGGGTATTTTTTTGCAAGTTTTATTCCTTCTTTATAAATTGTGTAACAATGTCCGCAACTCGGACTTAGAAATAATCTTAGCTTAATCGGGTTTAGTTGCTTGTTTATAATAATTCCATTCAATGTTTGAATGTCTTCACTAACGGAATTATTATTTAATAGAAATTCAAATACCTCGAATTTTCGTTTGAATCGGGATAATATTGTGTTTTTTGAAACCATTTTATTTTTATTGACAAGAGCTTTTTCAACTGCTTTCCATATCAACCAAATTATAATAGTAATTATAAAATACTGCGAGTAATTATAAATATTCCAAGTTATTTGTTTGTATGAAATAAGAAAAAACATTGCTTGTAATAATAAAATAACGGATACTCCTAAGCATAAAACACACCATTTTCTTACTTTGAATTTCTGCAAATAAATAGAATATATAATTACAGGCACAGACAGAAGAGAGGAAAAACCTATCTGTATAAAAAAAGATGGTTTTAAAGAAATCAGTAACAAATTTGAAAGAAAGAAAACAATTGGTAAATCAGAAAAATTGATCGCGAAAAAAAACTTACTTTCTTTTGATTTTACAACAAAATCACAAGCTATATTTTTATTTGAACTATTACAGATTTTAGAAACAAAAGGATTTACTTCTCCCAAAGATTCTTGAATTATAAAAAATGATAACATAAGCCCTATCATTGAAAGTAACAAAAATGTTATGTAATTCAAAAAAAGCATTTGTGTATCTATCAGATTCAAAAATCCCACAAAGAATAATAAAATCAAAGGAATTATAAAGCGAATCATTTTATTTCTTCTAAATGAAGAATCAGAATTTTCTTTTGTTTCATTCTCTTCAATAACCAAAATAACTCCGTCCCAAAAAATCTTAAACTCATCAAAAGATATGTTTAATATTTGTCCATTTTGATTTTCATATGAGATGTCTTTTTCCTTTTTTTTAATCAAAACAAACTCTGTTTTATTATCTAAAAGAACAGAAGCTATAAATATTTCAGGCAGTTTTCTAAAATGTTCTTTTGGTACAGAAACTGCAAAATTTTCAATACCTAAAAATCCTAAACTGTCAGTAACTGAGAATAAACTTGGATAGTTTGGATGAGAAAAATAATTTTCTTTGAAGTTATTAATAACATTCTGATGATAATTATTGTTTTGTAAGTATTTAATTACAAGGTTCTCCATTAACATTAATTTAATAATTTTTATTTACTTTCTTAGTTCAATAAAAAATTAAATTTAGTAACAGGTGCTCCCCATAAGCTTGGTAACAAATATATTGCAAATATTAGTAAAATAAGAGCTAAGAATAGTTCACTTACTCTAACTCTATTTTCATCAGTATTAACTAATTTTACGAAATTAAGTACAATTGAAACAGCAAATAAAAGAGAAACTATTAATAACGAATTGATAATCTGCTTGTTGTCTAAACTCATATTTGGCATGAAAATATTCAATAATTTCAAAATATAAAGTAATAATACTATGTATAAAAAAACAGTTATAATTACCTGAGTTCTTTTATCTAAAATATATTTTTTACTAGACAAAAATTTTCCTAAAATAGTAGAAAATACCAATGGTACAAAATAATAAAAAGACTCTAACCATCCAAATCTACCTGTTTCATAAATTGAATTAGAAACAGTCATTATTATGACTATTCCACCAATAAAAAAAGCATCACCTTTATCCAAAACTTTTTTATTATATTTTATCAAAAGTATAATATGAAATATTAAAATAAAGGTTACTATAATTATTGTAATTATAACGAAAACTAATGAAACTTGCAACTTAAAATTCAAAAAAATCACCAATGCATTTATGGCTACAAATACAAATAGTTTAAAAATATTCCTTTTATCTGAAAAGCAATTAAAAGAATAGGTTATTAATAATAAAACAATGAATACCAATTCTAACAAAAAAAAACGTCTAGGTTTGCTATTGATGTTTTCTTCTACTTTTTTTATTTTTGCTTTATCTTGTGAGAATTGGGATACTATTTTTACAGATCTATTTTTAAGATTAAATTCAAATAATTTTAAATCTTGAATACAAGCATCTTTGCATACTTGATAATTTATTGCTACTTGTATAGTTTCTAAATTATCATTTTCTAGTATAACGGACTGTTCAATGGTTCCATTTGTGGAAAAAAAAATTTCAGTGACCTCAAAAATATCACTAAATTCACTTTGGGTGTTCAATTCAACAATATCACCATTTAACTTATAGTTGTTCTCTAAATTTTCAAATGATAATTTTAATGGTTCACCTCCACCTATTTCACTTTTTGTTGTATACAAGTGCCATCCTTCTTCTAATTCAACATTGAAAATAAGTTTAACATTTTTTTTGTCAATTACTTTTACTTCGCAATTCCAATTTACTGGATCAATTATTTGGCTATGTGAATATGTATAATTAAAAAGGAAATAAAAAAAGAAAAATACTTGAACAATTTTTTTTATTGTTTTCATTTAATAGATAAAAAACATTTTGTAAAAACGAGAACCCTGCTTGACAGAGTTCTCAAAAAAATTAAGGATTTGGCATTAAACCAACTGAATTTGCAACAGGCTCCATAGATTGTTTTAAATATCCCCCATAATTACTACACATATTAACCATAGTTTGTTGTGACACTCCATTAGGGTTTAAGCAAAACTGAGTTCCATCTTTGCAAGTTAAAGTCCATACCCTATCAGTTCCACCAAATATATTTTTTTGTTCTTGGTTAGATAGAGATTTAATACCTTCTAAATTCATAAATGATTCTTTCATAATTAAAAAAATTTCATTAAACAATTATTATTTGAAAACTTGCTATGTACTTGAATCATGTGCACTTGAATCTTTCAATATTTTAAAGTTTTCATTTCAAACGTATGCTAAAATTAATTCAGGTAAAAATTTTCATATCAAAATTATAATTTCAGGTTCTACATAAATACCAAATGTTAAAAAAACCATTTAAAGTAAGTTCTGTTGTTTACAAAACAACACTAATTTTTGCGAGTCAGCAACTTCAAATTCTTGTAACATTTTATTAACCCTCTTTTGAATAGCAGGTGTACTTAATTCAACAAAATCACTAATTTGGTTAACCTTAAAACCTTGTGCTAAATACATTAATATTTCCATATTTGTTACGCTTAGTAAAGAGTTTTTACCTCTAATTTCATTCAAAGCATTAAGTACTCTAGTGCTTAAATAAGGAGTTGGAATAATTTCGTTTACAATATTCCTTAAATCTTCAGATTTAAAATCAGACTTAGTAATAAGTGCATCAGCATTTGTTTTTTTATAAATTTTATAAAGAACGGTAGCTTCTTCTTGTGCCGTAATCAATATAATTTTGCATCTTGGTACATATTCTTTTATAAAAACAGCGCAATCCGCTCCTGAGTACATATTCTGTTCAGGGTAAGATGGTACATTATAGTCAAGAATAGCAATATCTGGCTTAAATCCTTCTAGCAAAGTATGGTATAATTGTTTACAAGAATACAATTTAGTAAAGTTATTAGAAGTATCATCTAATATAGCAATATAACCTTCTACAATCAATTCATGATCATCAAGCAATAATATATTCATCTGTATAGAAAACTTAAAAAATCCTTTACCTTACAAAGGAAAAAGATTTCTTTCAAATAAAAAGGTAGCAACACTACCCATTTTGTTAATCTTTACTAAACAAAACCAGCTTCTAAACCAATACTTTAAATCAAATGTTGTAAATCAGGATCGTTCTTGATACGTTCCAACTCATTTTCAACTATATGTAGAATATCTGACTTTATCATAGTATAGTTCATCTCTATTTCCTTCTTCATCCTATCATTACCCTGTTCATCTTTAAAAGAACGTATTTCTGGAATTATATTATATCGACTAGTCTCAGCACTTACTTTCTCATTATCAACTACAATTTCCGCATGGAAAATCTTTTGTTCAATGCGTTCATTAAAATTATCAGAAACAGCACCAACGAACATACCTTGAGTAAGCGTTGAAATTTTGGAAGCTGGTATCAAGCTATCCAACTGAGTAGAAATTGATGTTGACGTATCATTTCTATTAATAGACAAACTCTGGCGTTTTTGCAGGACTTTCCCAAAACGTTCTGATAAACTTTTAGCAGTTTCACCTACTACTTGTCCGCTAAAAATATTACCTACTGTGTTTTGTATTACTTTACTTTCTTTATCACCATAATCCCTTGTTAATTGAGAAAAATCTTGGAAGCCTAAGCAAACAGCTACTTTATTACTTCTTGCTGTTGCAATTAAATTATCTAATCCTCGAAAATAAATGGTAGGTAATTCATCTATGATAACCGAACTTTTAAGCTGCCCTTTCTTATTAATTAGTTTGACAATTCTTGAATTATACAATCCTAAAGCTGCTGAATAAATATTTTGCCTATCAGGATTATTTCCCATACATAAAATCTTAGGCTCTTTAGGATTATTAATATCTAAAGAAAAATCATTACCCGTCATTACCCAATACAATTGAGGCGAAATCATTCGAGACAAAGGAATTTTAGCAGACGCTATTTGACCTTGCAATTGATCTTGTGCACCACCCTTCCAAGCATCCATAAAAGGAGAAAGATAATTTTCCAATTCAGTGTAAGAAGTCAAAATAGTAAAAACATCTTCATATTTTTTATTCAACAATTCAATAGCATGTGGAAAAGTGCAATACTTGCCGTTATCATAGATTTTCAGATACCAAATAATGGCTGCCAATAAAATAATTGGGCTTTCCACAAAGAAATCACCTTGTTTCTGTATCCATGATCTGTTCAAATTCAGCATAATGGTGTATGCAGCTTCATAGGCATCAGAGATATCCGTCATAAAACTTGGATTTAGTGGATTGCAGCGGTGGCTCTTACGTGGATTATCAAAATTGATTACATAAAATTTAGGAGCAACCGTATATTTATCTTGATGTTTTAATAAGTGATTGTAAGCAATTGTAGAAAGATCATCAAATTTAAAATCATATAAATACATAGAAAAGCCTTTCTCAATCTGTTGTTTAATAAGGTTATTTACAACAGCATATGATTTGCCAGAACCGGGTGTTCCGAGTACTATCGTTGCTCTAAAAGGATTTACAATATTAATCCAACCATTATTCCACTTGCCTTTATAGTAAAATTTAGTAGGAAGGTTAACAGAGTATTCATTTTCCTTTAATTTGGTTTCTTGCAGAAAGCTTTCATTTTCATTATTGAAAACATCATGCATTAAATTTGTACGAAGCAAACGACTCATCCATAACCCTGCCATAAGCAAAGCAATGTATCCTAAAGAAAGTGTTATGATGTACAGAAAATGACCAACTACAGAAGAAAGCTTTAGCAACGGTGTATTTAAAAAAAACAATAAAAATCCCGTAATCAACACCCCATATATTTTACGCCAGGTGATTTTCTCATTCTTTACACCTTTCGTTCCCAAACAACTCAAAGCCAACAAAACCAAAGCAAAAACTTTGGTATACAGTACATGCGAAAACAAACCAGCAGTTCGTTGAAAATTGCTTAGTATTTTATTAAGAATTTCCAATACCCAACCACGTTCCATAAAAAAAACATAGCAAAACCAATACAGATGCATCAGTAGTAATAGAATACTAACTGCCCGCATAAAAGCCATAATCTTGGCAAGTCCTCTTAAATCGTCTTCTCCTTGCATTTTTTTAAATTTTAAATGTTCGGACTTAATTTAAAGACGGTAAAATAGTGATTATAGGATTGTAGCTGTTTACGGCATCACTTGACCGTCTTTGGTATTAAAATGATCAATTAACTATAAATGCAGGCATTTTTTAATTTAGAATTTGAACATCCAAAACCTAATAATTATTAAATTTGAATATAAACTATTTGAAACTACCAAAATGGAACATAATTTAATTGAACTAAAAGATGGTGATTATTGTAAAGTAATATCTGGTGCCCATAAAGGAAAGCAGGGCATTATTCAAGATTTAAAAGCATCCAAAACAGGTCATTTCACTATTACAGTAAAGCAAGAAAATAATGTACGATTTAAAACCCTTGCAAAAAATGTAGAACTAATTAACGTAGAATAAAAGCATTGAAACTTACAACGCTAAAAAAACTAAATTTAAAAAATCTTAAAAATATTCAGTATGCCTAGCAAAGTAACCTTACACAGAATACTAACAGCAAGTCCTGAAAAAGTATTCAAAGCCTTTTCAAATGCCGATGCAATAGCTTCTTGGCTGCCACCATATGGTTTTACAGCCAAAGTTTATCAAATGGATTTTAAAGTAGGCGGTACTTATAAAATGTCGTTTACCAATTTTTCAACAGGCAACAGCCATTCTTTTGGTGGTGAGTATTTAGAAATTATTCAAGATATGCTATTGAAATATACCGACCGCTTTGATGATCCAAACCTACCTGGAGAAATGATTACCACGATTACATTTAAAAAAGTACTATCTGGAACTGAAATCACAGCTACGCAAGAAGGAATTCCAGATTCTATTCCTACTGAAATGTGTTATTTAGGTTGGCAAGAAAGTTTAGATAAACTTAAAAAATTGGTCGAACCCAATATTCCAGATGCTTAACATTTTTAATTAATGCATCATAAACGGTGGCTACAGATTTAAAGTTTCTCCAAATCTGTAGCTAAATTCGTACGCTATCTCTTTTTGTATTTCCTCTTTTTCATCTTCTGAGCAAAATCCAATTCTTCATAATCTTCGCCCAGTGTTTCAGGTAGCAGTCCTCCTAGTGTTTCGATAGTATTGTATTCCTTAATATCACTATTCAAAAAATCAAACAATGCATGTGCTTTCTCCAAAAGAACATCCTCTATATCATTTGAAAATCTTACTAATGAAGACGTATTATTTGATACAGCATGTACACGTTGTGTATTACAATTCCATAAATCATTAAAAACATTCGCAGCATATTCTTTACCTAGCCTAGAACCATTCCATACCATTTTGGTATTATGGTCTATGAAAGTAATACCATACAATCTATCAGCATCATTTCTACGCACCACCACATTGATTCCTTGCTGAATTAAATGCTTTTTAAAGCCAATCTCATCGTTTGTTGTTTTTAAAACATCATCTATTATCGCTTTTAAGGTTTGCTTACTAAGATGGTCTTTCACACCCAACTTACTTTTATTAAAATGCGTTTCTAAATCAATAATCCCCTTGTTTTTGCCAAAAAGAGAAGCTTTGAACGGATTTCCAACTTTCTCCGATTTTTCATTTAAAGAAAAGTAGATTAAACCACGTAGTGAAGTTTCAGGCAATTCGCTTTCTATTTTTTCGCAGGTAATATTAAATAACGATAACAAAGCATTGTATTCGCCCAAAGTTTGAAATTTATAATGATTGGGTAACGTTTGTATTACAGAAGCGATTTGTTTTTTTACGTTACCAGCCTTATAATTCACCGGGTGAAAAATCATATTGCTCTCTGCGCGTTCCTTATCAGTTGCAGGTATCAATCCATATTGCTTTTCCAATTCACGACAGATTTTCATGGACCGTATTTTCTCAAATTTATCCGAAATCTTTTTACCCAATTCATCCACACAAACTGATACAATATGTATGTGCGTACGGTCAATATCTGTATGTTTAAAGACAACATAAGGCTGTTCACCATAGCCCATTTGTTGCATATACCGCTCTGCCAATTCGCAAAAATTTTCATCACTTACCTTGTCTTTAGGATCAGGATTAAGAGAAATATGCAACGTATGTTTTTCAGTATTTCGATTTGCCACGAGATAAGGCTCAAAAGATCGAGCCAATTGCGCTACAGTATACTTACCATTCCTTGTTTCCATCATTTTGCTTACCATCAATATTTTTCCATTTTCGTTTGCAACTTTAATATTATTATACGCTAATGCCCCATAAAGATTTCCACTTTTACCTATTTTAGCAATCATTTATCCTCCTCTTTTTTCAAGTGTTTTTCATCAAACTCCTCAGCTAACAAAACAACCTTTTTACACAAAATTGCTAATTCAGCGGTCTGCTTTTCAAGTTTAAAAAGGAAAGCCGCTGCTTTTTTTTCCGAAAAATGACGATACAACAACTTTACAATTTGATTATAGTTTACACCAACCGAACGAAACTGGCTATGAAAAGAAGTTAAACGCATATAAAAATCTAAAGTCCCTTTATCCATCTGAATTGTTTTTACCGTCTTTTCAAAAATGCAAGAAGTTATAAAATGCGCTTTAATGTGCATTCCCGATTGATCAAATAACCCTAGAAAACGAGCATGTTCTTCCTCGTTAAAAGAAATGGTATATCGAAATTTCACAGGATCTTTTTTTGGAGGTCTCCCCGTCTTTTTCCTTATATTTTTATTAAAATCATTCATAATTAAACCACTTTAAATACATTATAAAAACAGACTTCGGAGGTTTTTCAGCCCCCTGCAAAGGGCAAGTTGTTTTGCGCATCAGAAATCTTTTCTAGATGCTCAAAACACAACTTGCCGTGTTCTTGAGAACACAAAAATCCTCCCTTCGGGAAGGATTGCATGTAAAAGAGAAATAGGGCTTAACGCCCTTAAATCTAAAATCCATTTGATCGTTACACTCTAGCATCACTCTTAAATTAAACTTTATACAAAGAAAAGCCCCTTCAAGCAATACACACTTTACGCTATAAAACCAAGTTACGACTATCGAAGCCAAACAATTCCACAAAAAATTTTGGCAGGTACACATACCCTTTATTTGCTGTAATGTGTCACATATAGTTGCACAATAAGAAAGAAATCAAGTAAGAAAAACCTGTAAAAACACAAATAACAGCATGTAAAAACGTAAAGTTTTAAAAGCGTAAAAGCATAAAAAAAGCAACACACACAATGACCATTAAGCACATAAAACCCTAAGCCAACAATTACATAAAAATCACCAAGAATACAGGAAAATGAGCCTATCGAAATACAAATTCAAACAAAAATTTCAAAAAAGATGTTTCGTACTATTCACACAAAACAAAACAAATAACCCTAAATTTTTAAGAAATGAAAACAAGCAAAAAACCTTTAAAAATTAGTTTCTCTACACAGAAAGGAGGTGTTGGAAAATCTACCCTGACAACACTAGTCGCAAGTGTGTTGCATTACCGTTTAGGTTACAATGTAGTAGTTATAGATTGCGATTTTCCGCAGCACAGCCTTACCCATATGCGGGAGCGAGACAAAAACAACATCATCCAGAACGAGTATCATAAAAAAGCTGCTATGAAGCAGTTTCATAACATCAACAAAAAAGCCTACCCCATCATTAAAACCAAGTCGCAATATGCTTTAGACAAAGCCGCAGAATATGAAGAAAAATCACCTGTAACACCCGATGTTATTTTTTTTGACCTACCAGGAACCGCAAATACCACTGGAGTACTTACAACTTTGAAAATGATGGACTTCATCTTCTCTCCTATCACGGCTGACCGTTTAGTAGTAGAAAGTTCATTGAGTTTTAGTAAAGCCTTCCTTGAATTACCTAAGACCGTAGAAGGAAACGAAAAGCAAGAACTGTGGTTATTTTGGAATCAAGTAGATGGAAGAGAAAAAACAGAACTGTATGCAGCCTATCAAAATGTAATCGAAGCACTAAAAATCCCTTTGATGCAGACCAAGATTAGAGACAGTAAACGTTTTAGAAAAGAAACAGATGGAACAGAAAACTACATATTTCGATCAAGTCTTTTACCCGCTGAAGTAAACTTGCTTAAAGCCACACGAATGAATTTGTTTATTTATGAATTTTTAAAAATAACACATCTCTAAAACCAATGAATCTATGAACTCAGAAAATAAAAATAATAAACTTAAAAAGCCAAATGTTGACGAGGATTACCTAATGAACATTATAAGTGGCGATGAAACAATTTTAGAACCACAAGATAATCATGTAGTTGAAAATAAAAATCAAGAAAAAGTAAAGTCAAGAGAAAAAACTAAAGTAAGTTCAAGTAAAAAAATCAACTACGAAGAAACTTTTTTAGTGAATCATTACCATTCCGCAAGGAGTGGAAAAGTGGTTTATATACGTCCTGAATACCACGAAAGGCTATTACGCATGGTACAACTTACCAAAGAAGAAAAAACAACGCTGTATGCCTACATAGACAACATTTTGGAACATCATTTCAAAGAATTTGGAGATGATATAACGAATTACTTCAACCACCATTTCAAACCCATTCTCTAAACTATGGAAAAAATCATCATCGTCTGTTTGATTCTCATCATCGTAATCCTTTTATATGATCGAACGATTTTTAAATCACCCTCTCATAAAACCTTTGACGAGAAGAAAACAAATCCACATCTACCCGACATTATGGGAAAACCTAAATTGCAACCCATCCGAAAACCATCACAAGTAGAAAGCATACCAGAAAAACCTCCTATTGACCCAAATGATTTAGAAATTGAATACGATGAAAATGAAACATTGTACCATCCAATTTCAAAAAAAGAGCAAGACAAAGAAGGCACAAATGTTATTGATCTAGAAGAAGAGGAAGAAGAATGGTATCAACATCATTTATCTACAGTAGATCCAGGTTTTGCACAAGGCGTTACTTTTGAAGAATTAGGTATGGTAAGTACCTTTCTTCAAAATGATGCTTTAAAGAAAGGTCAAGAGGATGAAGTAATTTCCATTGTTCATAAAATACAAGGTACAGAACTATTTGATCTATTAGAAAACTCAATTGAAAATGTATCTACCAAAATTGCACAACTATTAGATAACACACTGGCATCTGAACCCATTAATAGTAGTCCTACAAAACAAGAAAACATCCCTCTTAGCGATTTCGATATTGAAGAATTTCTCTAGACCCTCTTCAAAAAGAACTGCATCCGAACATCCTTATTGAAACGATATTTAAAAATGAAGCTTTTTAAATATCGTTTTTTTATCTCCTTACCTATCACAGCAACCTATCTATGAAATAGTTCAAGTTTCAATACAAGCCACTTTAAAATCAAGATTACATAAATGTTTTCCAAAGCACCCTTTAACAAGACACTTAAACTCAAGTTCTTCCATTAACTGCCAATGTACCCTATTCCTTGCATTTCAATCACATCTTTGTTCCGAAAGCCTGTAAAGAGCGGGATAAACAATAACTAATTAATCTAAAAATGATGAAAAAACAAAGAAAAATGCAAGCGGCTTTAGTAGTCTTTATGTTTGCAACACTGACCACATTTGGTCAAGGAAATGGAAGCGCAGGAATCAACGAAGCGACACAAATGGTTACCTCCTATTTTGATCCTGCCACCCAATTAATCTACGCCATTGGTGCAGTGGTTGGATTGATTGGAGGTGTAAAAGTGTACAACAAATTCAGTTCAGGAGATCCAGATACAAGCAAAACAGCCGCTTCTTGGTTTGGTGCCTGTATTTTCTTAATTGTAGCAGCTACAATCCTACGCTCCTTCTTTCTTTAAACTTCGCCTTATGAACTACGACATCAACAAAGGTATTGGAAGAACAGTAGAGTTTAAAGGTCTGAAAGCACAGTACCTGTTCATTTTTGCTGGTGGATTGCTTGGTACACTTATCCTGGTAATGATCTTATACATGGCAGGTTTAAACTCCTACATCTGCCTCATCCTTGGTGTAGGAAGTGCTACATTGATTGTATGGCAAACATTTTCACTTAACAAAAAGTACGGAGAACATGGAATCATGAAGTTAGGTGCAAGAAAAAAACATCCGCAATACATCATTTCTCGAAAAGACGTTCGCAAGCATTTAAGGTACACTCTTAAAAATAAACAGTATGAGAAATACAGCTAAAATTACAACACTTGAAAGTAAGTTTCCTCTGTTAGCTTTAGAAAACAATTGTATTGTTTCAAAAGAAGCCGATATAACCGCCTGTTTCAAAGTGTACTTACCTGAACTATTTACAGTAACTTCTTCGGAATATGAAGCCATACATGCTGCTTGGTTTAAAGCCATTAAAACCCTGCCCGATTATACGATTGTACACAAACAAGATTGGTACATCAAGGAAAACTATGTTGCTGATTTAGCAGAAGAGAATCAAAGTTTTTTGTCAAAATCGTATCAACAACATTTTAACGAACGTCCGTTTCTAAACCATTATTGCTATCTCTTTTTAACAAAAACAACCAAAGAACGCATGCGGATGCAAAGCAATTTTTCATCGCTTTGCAAGGGTAAGCTCATACCAAAAGAGATGCAAGACAAAGAAACAATCCATCGATTTATGGAAGCTGTATCCCAATTTGAACGCATCATCAACGACAGTAGTTATATAAAACTGGAACGACTAGATGAAGAGGATATTATGGGAAATGAAACTAAGCAGGGTTTGTTATCTCAATACTTCAGTTTATCAAGAGATCAAAACACGCCACTGCAAGACATTACTTTAGGTTCAGAAGAAATGAGAATTGGCAATAAAAGGTTGTGTTTACATACCCTATCCGATACCGATGATTTACCAGCAAGCGTATCTGCGGATAGCCGTTATGAAAAACTATCCACTGATAGAAGCGATTGCCGCTTATCCTTTGCTTCACCTGTAGGATTACTCCTTAATTGCAATCACATCTACAACCAATATTTGTTCTTAGACAATAGTGAAAGTAACCTCCAAAAATTTGAAAAATCCGCACGCAACATGCATTCTTTGGCTAGATACAGCCGAGCCAATCAGATCAATAAAGAATGGATAGAAAAATACTTAAATGAAGCACATAGTTTTGGTTTCTCCTCTATTCGAGCACACTTCAATGTAATGGCATGGGCGGAAGATCCTCTAGAGTTAAAACAGTTAAAGAATGATTGCGGTAGCGCACTAGCACTTATGGAGTGCAAGCCGAGACACAATACAACAGATGTTGCTACTTTGTACTGGGCTGGCATACCAGGTAATGCAGGTGATTTTCCAAGCGAAGAGAGTTTTTACACCTTTATGGAACCTGCTTTATGCTTTTTCACAGAAGAAACCAATTACCACAACTCTCCTTCGCCTTTCGGTATTAAAATGGCGGATCGCCTGACTGGGAAACCCATTCATTTGGACATTTCAGATTTACCAATGAAACGAGGAATTATTACTAATAGAAACAAGTTTATATTAGGTCCTTCTGGTAGTGGAAAATCATTCTTTACCAACCATATGGTACGCCAGTATTACGAACAAGGAGCCCATGTTTTATTGGTAGATACAGGAAACTCCTATCAAGGATTATGCGAACTCATAAAAAGTAAAACCAAGGGCGACGATGGTGTGTATTTCACCTACACAGAAGAACATCCCATTGCTTTTAACCCCTTTTACACAGAAGACGGCATTTTTGACATCGAGAAAAGAGAAAGTATTAAGACTCTAATCCTCACCCTATGGAAGCGAGATGACGAACCTCCTAGTCGTTCAGAAGAAGTAGCCTTATCAAATGCAGTAAGTGGCTACATAGAACGTATTAAACAACAGCATGAAGTAGCTTCTTTCAATGGTTTTTATGAGTATGTACAAAACGACTATAGAAACCTACTGAACGAAAAGCAAGTACGAGAAAAGGACTTTGACATTGCTAATTTCCTCAACGTTTTAGAACCTTACTACAAAGGTGGCGAGTATGATTATTTGCTCAATTCAGATCAAGAGCTCGATCTGCTTTCCAAGCGATTTATCGTATTTGAGATTGATGCCATTAAAGACCACAAAATCCTGTTTCCTATTGTCACCATTATCATTATGGAGGTTTTCATTAATAAAATGAGAAGACTAAAAGGCATCCGAAAGCTTATTTTAATTGAAGAGGCATGGAAAGCCATTGCAAAGGAAGGCATGGCAGAGTACATCAAATATTTGTTTAAAACAGTTCGTAAATTCTTTGGAGAAGCTATTGTTGTAACACAAGAAGTAGATGACATTATACAATCCCCTATTGTAAAAGAAAGCATTATCAATAATTCCGACTGCAAAATTCTGCTTGATCAACGCAAGTATATGAACAAATTTGATGCTATACAGACCATGCTAGGATTAACCGAAAAAGAAAAAGCACAAATCCTTTCTATTAATATGAACAACGATCCAAACCGATTGTACAAAGAAGTATGGATTGGTTTAGGAGGAACGCACTCAGCTGTTTACGCAACCGAGGTGTCCACAGAGGAGTACTTAGCCTATACAACTGAAGAAACAGAAAAAATAGAAGTAATGAAAGTTGCCTCAGAGCTAGGAGGAGATATAGCACTAGCTATCAAACACATTGCTATGTTGAAACGCGAAAACATCAAATAACTATTTAAACTTTAATAAAATGAAAAAAATAATTTTTACGGTGGTAATGGCACTTTTCTTAGTCCAATCACCAACTGCGCATGCTCAAATGATCGTTGCAGATCCAGCAAATTTGGCTTCAGGCATCCTAAATTCAGCAAACGAAATCATACAAACCTCTTCTACCGTAAGCAACGTAGTGAAAAACTTTAAAGAAGTTGAAAAGGTATATAAACAAGGTAAAGAGTACTATGACAAACTCAAAGCCGTAACCAATTTAGTTAAAGATGCCAGAAAAGTACAACAGACCGTACTACTGGTTGGAGATGTATCAGAAATGTATGTACAAAATTTTAACAAAATGCTGAACGATCCCAATTTCACACCACAAGAATTAGTTGCAATAGGTAATGGATACACCTCCTTGTTAAATGAAAGTACAGAATTACTAAAAGAACTAAAACAAATTGTGAGCGCAACCAATCTTTCATTGAACGATAAAGAACGTATGGATGTTGTTGATCGTGTGTATAATGAAGTTAAAAACTACCACAGCTTAGTTCGGTATTACACCAATAAAAACATATCGGTTAGCTATCTAAGAGCAAAAAAGAAAAACGATGGCAAACGAGTATTAGAACTTTATGGAACAAGCAACCAAAAATACTGGTAACAATGGAATGGAACAACCTACATGAAGTACTGCGTTCGTTGTACGATGATATGATGCCCCTTGCAGGTGCAATGGCAGCTGTAGCCAAAGGTTTGGCAGGATTGGGTGCCTTGTTTTATGTTGCTTTAAGAGTCTGGCAGGCTATAAGCAGAGCAGAGCCAATTGATGTCTATCCCCTCTTGCGTCCCTTTGCATTAGGACTATGCATCATGTTTTTTCCCACCATTGTTTTGGGGTCTATCAATGCTATTTTGAGACCTATAGTTACAGGAACCCATAGTATTCTTGAAAATCAAGTGTTGGACTTAAACAAACTGCAACAACAAAAAGACCAATTGGAATATGAGGCAATGGTTCGAAATCCCGAAACAGCATATATGGTTTCTGACGAACAATTTGACAAAAAATTAGAAGAACTCGGTTGGTCTCCTTCAGACATTGGTACGATGGCAGGTATGTATATGGACAGACAAGCTTACCAAATAGAAAAAGCGATGAAAGACTGGTTTCGTAATTTATTAGAAGTTTTGTTTCAAGCTGCCGCTTTAGTCATTGATACCATACGTACCTTTTTTCTAATTGTCTTGTCTATACTCGGTCCTATTGCGTTTGCCATTTCCGTCTGGGACGGTTTTCAAACGACACTCACGCAGTGGTTCACAAGGTACGTAAGTGTGTATTTATGGCTACCCGTTTCCGATTTATTCAGTTCTATGTTAGCAAGAATACAAACCTTGATTTTAGAACGAGACATAGCCATGCTAGTAGACCCAACCTATATCCCCGATACCAGCAACACCATTTACATCATCTTTATGATAATTGGTATTGTTGGCTACTTTACCATACCCACAGTAACAGGCTGGATTATTCAAGCTGGTGGCGGTGGCAACTTTATGCGAAACATTTCTCAAACAGCTACAAAAGCAGCAAATGTATCCAGTGCAGGAGCTGGTGCCGTAGCAGGAAATATTGGAGGTCAATTACTCAAATAAAACTAAAAAATAGCAACATGGAATTTAAAACATTAAGAAATATAGAAAACAGTTTTAAACAAATTAGATTGTATGCCCTTGTATTTGCCACGCTTTGCGTTATTGTGGTAGGATTTTCCGTTTGGAAATCCTACCACTTTGCAGAGCAACAGCGTCAAAAAGTCTACGTTTTAGACAACGGAAAATCACTCATGGTTGCTCTTTCACAAGATACAAGCATCAACCGCCCAGTAGAAGCCAGAGAACATGTTAGGCGCTTTCATGAACTGTTCTTTACTTTAGCTCCCGATAAAAACGCAATTGAAAGCAATATGAAACGAGCCTTTCATTTAGCAGATAAAAGTGCTTTTGATTACTACAAAGACCTCGCAGAAAAAGGCTATTACAACCGCATTATTTCAGGTAACGTACAACAGCGTACAGAAGTAGACAGCGTTGTATGCAATTTTGATCAGTATCCTTATTCAGTACGCACCTATGCAAAACAGTACATCATTCGCTCTAGTAATGTAACTAAACGCAACCTTATTTCTACCTGCTTTTTGGTTAACTCCGTAAGATCAGACAACAATCCTCAAGGTTTTACAATGGAAAAATTTACAGTAATCGAAAACAAGGATATGGAAATCATAGAACGTTAAAACTTAAAAAAGATGAAAGAAATAAGAACAAAAGTAAGTCAGTATTTTGATCAGTTAAACACTCATTGGAAATCCTTACCTATTCAAAAACAACAACATTACACCCTTTATATATTCATTATCTATCTCATTTTGACAGCAGGATTGATTTGTAAAATATGGTTTGATGCGGGAACGTACAAGGAAATAGCCTTGGAGCAATTTGAAAATCCTATTCCGATAGCAATCAAAAATCAGTCAAAAGCAATGAATTCATTAGTAAACTTTTCAAAAAACAAAAACTATGTCTGAAAATAATCAAAAAAAATCAGTGGTTCGGGTAACAGAGAACCACGCCAATAAAGAAGGTGCTTTGTTTCAAGAGCCTAAACATAAAATAGAAAAATTCAAAAAACCATTGCTATTTAGTTTGATGTTCCTCGTTTTTTTAGGATGCATGTATTTGATTTTTAAACCCACAACTGACGACACAAAGAAAGAACTAATTGGTTTAAATCCTGTTGTGCCACAAGCCACTAACATTGGAATGCCAACTGATAAAGGCAAAGCATATGAAGAGGAATTACTATCACAAAAATCAGTAGAAAAAAACAATGCCTTTACCACTCTTGCAGATTATTGGCACTTCGAAGATCAACAAGAAACTATTCCTTTATTTACTCAAAGCAATAAAAAAGACAGTCCACTTGAAAGCGATACACAACAAAATAAAAACCCTGCATTGGATAGTTACCGTAATGCACAAAGCACGTTAGACTCTTTTTACAAAAATGATGATACTGAAACACAAAAACTTCGAAGAGAAATAGAAGATTTAAAAAATCAATTAAATGAACAAGAAGTTCCTAAAACCGTCACTATAGATGATCAACTCACATTAATGGAAAAATCTTATCAAATGGCTGCAAAATACCTTCCACAAAACAACCAAACGCAGCCATCTTCTTCCGAAACAAAAGAGACCATTCCAAGTAATACTTCTGCTCCCATTATTAGAAACCAAAAAGAAAATTTGGTAGCAATCACCTCAGCAAAAAAGCAAACGGTTTCTGCGTTATATAGAGAACCATCCGATAGCGCCTTTATATCCGATTGGAACCAAATCAAAAATCGTCATTTTTATGGGATAGATGATTCCTTAAAATCTGTACAACCTAAAAACAGTATTAACGCTTGCATACATGTTACACAAACAGTAATCGATCATTCAAGTGTTCAGTTGAGACTATTAGAAGATGCACAAATAGCCAGTCACATCATTCCAAAAGGCAGCCTTTTAACAGCTATCACAAAATTTCAAGAAGGGAGATTACAATTAAAAGTCAACACCTTTGAAATAAACGGTACGATTATCCCTGTAGAGCTAACCATTTATGATTTAGACGGACAAGCAGGTTTATTGATACCCTTTTCTCTAGAACGAAATGCTGCAACAGATATTATAGCAAATATGGGTAATGTTACAGGATCTAGTTTTAGTATGAGCTCCTCCACAGGTCAACAACTTACTTCTGACTTAAGCAAAAGTGCCCTCCAAGGTATTTCAGGATACTTTGCGAAAAAAGTCCGTACACCAAAGATTACCCTAAAAGCAGGACATCAGGTATTTCTTGTATCAAAAAAATAATACCGTAACATTTTAAAAATCAAAACTATGCAAAACATCATTAAAACCTTCTGGGCATTTGTCATTACACTGCTATTTTCAACAGCTTCATATGCTCAAGATACTCTTAACTTTCCACTCATTCTAGGTAAAATTGAGCCCTATAAATTAGAAGTGACTTATGATAAAACCACACATCTCATCTTTCCCTCCTCAATTCGCTATGTTGATTTAGGCAGTGAATATCTTATTGCCAGTAAAGCAGAAGATGCAGAAAACGTATTGCGAATAAAAGCCACTACAAGAGATTTTGAAGCAGAAACCAATTTCTCAGTCATTACAAAAGAAGGTTGCTTTTATAATTTCAATGTTATTTACAACGATGAACCAGAAGCCTTGAGTTATGATTTAAATAAGTTGCAAAAAACAAAAGATAAAACGGAAAACAATCCCATTTTGTTTGAAGAATTAGGTACCAATTCCCCTTCTTTAGTTCATTTACTATTAGAAACCATTTACAAAAATAACAAACGCACCATTAAGCACTTAGGTTCTAAAAGCTTTGGCATTCAATTTACAATGAAAGGATTATACATACACAACGGAAACTACTATGTTCATTTAGAAAGTAAAAACAAAACCAGTGTACCATTTCAAATTGACTTTATGACATTTAAAAAAGTAGATAAAAAAATAGCCAAACGAACTGCAATACAAGAAAAAACAATCATCCCAAAAACCATCTACAAGCCGCTAACAGAAATACCTTCACAAAGTATTGATCGAAATATTTTTCTATTGGAAGCATTTACGATTGCAGATGACAAAGTATTAATTATAGAGCTCTTTGAGAAAAATGGTGGTCGTCATCAATCTTTTCAAGTAGAAAATACAGATTTAGCAAAAGCGACATTAATTGATCAAATGCACTTAATATTATAAAACGATTACATATGAACTATTATATTTTCACACTATTATTGCTCATCTTAAACACCCCTAAATTACATGCTCAACGTCTGTTACCCAATCAAAAAGGATTAGAAATAAAGACAGGCATAACAGACAAAGGCAAAATAGAAAACAGCTATTTCATCAACCTTGCCATAACAGTAAACACTAAAAATGGTAACTATCATATTTGGGGAATTGAATACACCTATAAAAACCATTTCTACAATAACATTCGTATTCCACAAGAAACCTATACCGCTGAAGGAGGCTATAGTTTTTTTCTCTTAGGCGATACTCAAAGAAACATTACGTTGAATTTTGGAATAACAGGAGTTGGAGGATACGAAAGTATTAACCGAGGTAAAGACCAACTGCAAGATGGAGTAAAATTAATAAGCAAAGATCATTTCATCTATGGAGTTGGAGGACGACTAACATTTGAAACCTATTTATCAGACCGGTTGGTATTCTTGCTTCAAGGAAGATCAAAAATCTTATGGGGAACTGATTTACAACAAATTCGTCCATCAGCTGGCTTAGGATTAAGAATTAACTTTTAAAGAAAAAAACCAATGAATATACCATATGCTCAATCTACGATAAGATCATTTTCAAGATCTTTAATTTTATTACTACTAATAATCTTTTGTACTTCTTGTAATAAAGAGGATCAACTTGAAATACAAGACAATTTCCCATTTGAAGTTCAAGTACTGCCTGTACCCAAAGACATAGCCAATGGAAAAACAGTAGAAATACGCCTAACAATACAACCGAGTGGTTTGTATCAAAATACCAGCTACTACCTCCGTTATTTTCAATTTGATGGACAGGGTACTTTGCAGTATTACGATGAACCACCCTATGTTCCTAATGACTTATACCCACTACCAGAAAAGCAATTTAGACTGTATTACACCTCAACCTCTTCCGTCACACAAGCTTTTGAGATTTGGATTGTAGATCATTTTGGAAATGAAAAGCATCTAAAATTTAAATTTAACACTACCAATTAAAAAAGTAAGGCTGTTTTAAAAAAGCCTTACTTTTTACAATTCAAACACTTTCTGTTTTCCAAAATCATACTCAAACTTTAACTTTTTGGGTAGCGTTGCTACAGCAATCATTTGTTAACGTTTACTTAATTTAGTAAAATAACTAATTAAAGTTCACTTTAATTAACATCTAACCTTAATTTTTAACTAATATTCAAGTTTTTTTTAAAAAAAAAACTTACAACAAAATCTATACTCTATATAATGATAGGGAAATAAGATAACAAAAAATCAATTACTAACCTTTAAACTATCGGTTTAGGTATCGGTAGCATACTATCAATAAATTTTATTAATTTAAATTTTAAATGTATGAAAAACATTACCAGACCGCCCATTAGGGCATTGGGCATTATACTAATGCTCCTGTGGTCTTTAGGATTAAAGGCCCAAACTGCAAACAATCCTGTACTTACCTGGGATCAGGAAGTAGGTTGTATTGAGTACGACGACAAAGGAGAACGAGACTATGTGAACCTTATCGAGTACATTGAAGCAGGTGCCTGTTTACGTTTTTGTGAAGGCACTACAGTAAATTATAGTTTTACAGCCAACAATGTACAAAATGTTGCTTGGAATGCCCCAGGAGGCACCGTTCAAAGTAGCAGCAATACTGGTGCAGCCATAACATGGGGTGCCAGTGGTAGTGGTGCTATTACATTAACAATAACCTATACCAATAATACGGTAGAATCGCTGACTATTTGTGTAGAAAAAATTATAAGCCCTAAAGCAGCATTCCAAATTGATGGTCTTGACCCTTGGCAAAAAGAGTTTTGTACCAATATGCCGATTTCTTTTGATAATCTTTCTACAGAAAATAACGGAACAGCTATTGTTAATTACTTATGGGACTTTGGCGATGGAACCACTTCTAGCACCTTTGAACCTACGCATACATACACAACCGAAGGAGCTTATACTGTAAAACTAACAGTTACCAACAGTTGTAATTGTGCTTCGGTATACGAAATGGATATATACGTAAAAGATGCAAAAGCTTTTGAAATTACCTGTGCAAGCATTACCTGTGAAAACAGCCGTGAAACCTACAGCGTAAACGATGGTTGTGGTGGCGAGTGGAAAGTTATTGGCGGAGATATTGTGGCTAATAACGGAACATGGATTGAAGTAGAATGGAACCAAGTAGACCCTTCAGATGGTTTTGGTTACGTTAGTTATCGCTCTAATTGTTCTTGTCCTTTCTGGACAACAGTTAAAATACCTGTTATATTACGAAATGCTAAAATTAAAGGACCTGAAGTAGTTTGCCAAAATGCTCAAGGCAGATATATCTTACCGCAATGGCCAACAACCGAATTTGAATGGATGATTGACGGAGATCCTAATCACCCAATGTTGGTGAAAACAGAATTCCGCAATGAAATTGTAGTAGATGGAAGTAACCCAGGAACCTATACCCTAAGTGTGCGTTACCGCAACACGCTTATTGATTTTGGTAAATGTGAAGGATATGCTGAAATGAAATTTTCGGTAGAAGAACGTCCGCAGATTATAACCGACCCTGAATTAACCATTTGTCCAAATACAAGCAAAACATTCAGTACCCACAACGGTGTAGCTGTACAGTGGCAAATATTGTTAGGTGGTACAGTAGTTCACTCTGCTTATAGCAGTAGCACTAATTATAACTTCCCTAATCCAGGGTCTTATATTGTAACAGGAGATTACAACGGATGTATTACAGATCCTGTAGTAGTAGATGTTATAGCAAAACCGGTATTAACAGGTACCATTAGTGGTACGGTTAACGTGTGCCCTAATACACCTTATGTATACACCTTAAGTGAAAACGAAGCTGGTTTTATATATGTTTGGAGTGCCACTGGTGGTACTATTTCGGGTAACAATACCGGGCAACAAGTAACCGCAATTTTTACAGGCTCTGGTAGTGTTAGTGTGGTAAAACAAGCTGTTAAAAATGGTAAAATATGCAGTTCAGATCCTGTATCTTTTGCTGTAACACAAATTGTAAACAATCCAGTTATTATAAACAACAGTGGTTTAACCCAATTTTGCCCAAGTAGTACGACAACATTTTCAGTAAGCACACCTGGTTTTACACCAGATCATATTGAATGGAGTATTGCAAGCAGTACTACAGGTAACACCAATTTTGGTAGTATTATTAATGGTATTAACAGCGCTACTGTTACTGTTGGTTTTAATGAAATAAGCAGCTCTGCAACAGGTATTTTAACGGTAAAAGTGACCAAATGTGGTAAAACAGAAACTAAAACGTTCACTATAAATTTAATACCACAACCCGTACTTACGCTGGCACCATTAGCAGGCATTTGCCCTGGTAATACAAATATCACTTTAAATATATCAAGCTCTGTTTCATTACCAAGCGGGCAGCAAATAAAGGTAAGTTTTAACGGTGCTACACCAGTAGGCCCTTATACTGTAACAGGTAGCGGTACCAATGTATCGGCTAACATACCTAATGCCTTTGTAAACAATACCAGCGGTAATGTTTCACAAACCATTACAGTTTATTTACAAGGCTTGTGTAACTACAGTGCCAATGCATCGCAAACAGTTACGGTATATCCTTTAACAAAAGTTAGCATTACACCTGGTTATGCTTTTGTAGTTTGCCCAAGCAGCTACGCGCCTATTACGTTAAATGCCACCGTATCAACAGGTATTACAGCCTCTACCACTTTTGCATGGTATAAGGTTGGTAATCCAATGTCTATAGGAAATTTATCTTCATACAGCATAACGGGACCAAACCCAGGTGGCGAGTATTATGTAGAAGTGAGCGATTTAAACACCTGCTTGGTACAATCGCAAAAAGTAGTGGTGGTAGAAAATTGTGGCGGTAGCACCGGCTGTACCATTACACCTACGCCTACTATAACCATTAACGGTAACTGGGATCCTACCAACTGCACAAGAATAAATGCCAATGTTACCTATACCGGCAGTCCGGTTATTACATGGCAGGGTAGCCAGCATCTTACTATAGATCCCCTTACCATAAATACGCCTAATGCCGTATTTACTACTACGGTACCTGGGGTACATATTGCTACGGTATATTTAAACTACAACGGTTGTGTAGTAATAAGAAGTGTAGAAATAGAGAAATACTACGAACCTATACTAAAAACTGCCATTACCTGTAATGCCAATAATACGTACAACATAACGCTGTTAAACAATTCGCGCATACATGGTAACGTGCCTATTACCTATACCTATGCGGGGCCAGGTGTTCCTGCAAATACAACAGGGCAAAGCTTTACTGTTACCAATATGGCACCGGGCACGTACAGCTATACCTTAACGTTAAGCTCACCAGGGTACCCTGATTGCCAAGTTACCATACCAGTAACCTTAGACCCAATACCAAACCCTAATTTTGCGCTTACACCACTTATTTATTGTGCAGACGAGGCAATTACTTTAAACGTACCAGGTTACAACCCTGCGTATGAGTACTGGTGGGGCTTTAACAACACTTGGTATATAGCCAACGGGCCTGTTACACAAATCCAGTTTCAGGATGCCGGTGATTACCCTATTAAGCTAAGAATAGAGACCCCTTATGGTTGTTCTTATGAATCTAATAATGTGACTGTAAAAATTAACAAAGCTAACTTTAATCCGGGAACTATCAGCCCTAATCCTGCCGATTTCTGTGTAGGCAGTACAGTGCCTTTAACGTATAATCCAGCGGGTGGAACCAGTACTTTAAGTGGTTTAATATGGATGAAAGACAACGTACAGGTAGGTACAGGCAGCAGCTATTTACCAACCCAAAGCGGCAGTTACTGGCCGGTATTGGTAGATGGTAACGGCTGTAAAAGCTATATAATGGCAGGATTTGCACGCAGTTATGTATTGCGCCAACCACCTTTTGCCAGCATTAGCGGCACTACCAGCTTGTGTTACGGAGACAGCGGTATACTTTACGGCATAACAACCGACCCAAGCCCTGCCTTACAACATAGATGGACAGGTAGTGGCTTACCAGCAGGGTACAACAACTGGGTAAGTGGCAACGCTAATATGGTTTTAAACCTGAACAGTTTAACACCTGGTACCTATAATTACACCTTTGAAACCCGTTTAACCAGCGACCCTACTTGTACAGGTAGCTTTACTGCAACAGTAACCGTACACCCACAGGTAACAGCACCAAGTGTAAGTTACAGCGTATACAGTTGCAATCCGTACACGTTACAGTTAACAGCAAGCGGCCCAACTACGGGTACTTATAACTGGAGTAACGGTGCAACAGGGCAAACCATTTATGTAACACACGGTGGGGCATATAGCGTTACCTATACAGAAACTACTGGCTGTAGTGCTACTGGTTATATACAAGCACCGCACAACCCAGAACGTGCTTTATGGATAGTACCAAGTGGCTGTTACACGGTTTGTAAAGATTCGTATTTATTAGGACCTTTAGGTATGTACCAAAATTATGAATGGCAAATAAACGGTACAACCTCGCAAAGTGGTGGTGGTATGGTACCTAACCAACCAATAATAGCAGGTGGTACTTACCAATTGTTCTTAACCCAAATGGGCTGTACTTTTGGCAGCAACATACCTAATATTGTACCTGATATTAAAAACTGCCCACCAAATCCATGTAAATTTAAAGTAAGTTTTAAATTGGCAGAAACAGTACAAGGAGGCTTTATGTATTATGTAACCATAGTAAATCCTTTATCGGTTCCACAAGCAATAAGCTTAAGTAGTTTTTACGGATACGGTACTTTTTCACCTGCTACACATATATTAAACCCAGGTACTAATACCTTTATGGTGTACTTTTACGTTAACGGTACGTTTACCCCTGGTGCAAACGATATATTTGTAATAACAGGTACAAATTGTGCAGATACAGTAACTGTTCAATTAGGCGAAGTTTATTGGGGCAAACCAGCGGTAGTACAAGCACCTACCTTAGAAGCAGCACCAAACCCTGCAATTGAAACCACAGTGGTAAGCTATACTATTGGTGCTGAGTACCAAAATGCACAAAGCATTACCGTTTATGATTTAACAGGTATACAACGTTACCAACAAAAAGTAAACGGTACTAAAGGTGAAGTTACCTTTAACGTAAGCCATTTGGCACCGGGCACTTATGTAATAAGCCTACAAGCCGATGGACAGCTTATTGCCACACAAAAATTAATTAAAAAATAACCTTATAGTTGTAAGCTTTAAGCAGTAAGCTATAAGCAAACTCCAACAGTGTTTAAGACACTGTTGGAGTTATTTTCATTTATTTTCACTATTTTTATAATAACCAACAACTTAACAACAACCTAAAACCAAAAATTATGAAAAATAAACTACACACCACAACATGTCATCCCGTACAGAAGTATAAAGTAAATACCGTCACATCGAGCCTGTCGAGATGCCAACATAAAGTTTTCGACAAACTCGGGTCAGTATCTCATCCAGTTTGTCACTCCGTAGGAGTCTCAATAAACAAAATACTTACTTTCCAAATTTCCAAATTTCTAAATTTGCAAATTCTATCTATTCTCTTTTTTCTTTCCTCTTTCTTCTCACAAGCCCAAACCTACAACTGGAAATGGGCTATGAAAGGCGGTGGTAGTATAGGTGGAACAGACGAAGAACAAATTTACGATGTAAAAGTAGGTACCGATGGCAACTATTATTTTATAGGTACCATGATAGGCAACCAAAGCCCACAATTAAACGGACAAACAGTAACTGTTTATAATTCATCAATGGGAGGTAATGATATCTTTTTATTCTCAACCACCTGCGATGGTACCATACGTTGGAGCCAAGCAATTGGTGGTGAACATGATGACCGAGCTTATAATTTAGTATTAGATAGTAACAATAATGTATATGTAGGGGCTTACATAACCAGTGACAGCAATTATAATATTCATTTTAGCCCTAATCCCGCAGACGATATTATGCCGCTACCTGCTAATCCAGACGCACATAAGCGTATTTATTTGGTTAAATATGACAGCAATGGTGTGTTTCAAGGTAAAAAAGCATTGCAGGGAACGGTCAGTTCAACAAATCGGGAAGCACAAATATTAGACCTTGTGATGGACAGCCAGAATAAATTACACTTTATTGTAGGTTTATTAAACGGTACGCATTTAGATAATCAGGTAACTGTACCATCGCAATATGTGTATGATCCAAGTACGTGGACGTATCACTTTCAGTATCTTTTGGTACAATACAATACCAATTTAAACTATGTTAACAGTATGGTATTGCCCATTAGCGATACATCGGTAATTGAAAATGGTAAAACTCGTTTTGCCTATGATAAAACTTTAAACAGGTATTATTTAGCAGGCGAAGTACAGAATTCTGGGCAAATTGTATATAATAGCAAAGCTACCGTAAACAAATCGTTTATTTTAGCACTAAACGGCAGTAATGGTAACGAAGTATGGCGTAGAGAACTTTATTCTAACCCTTTATACAATCAGTTAGCAAATAACCGTTTTAATTCTTTAAAAACAGATACAAATTCGGATATTTATATTGGTGGTAATTTATGGATCGATTCTAATGATCAAAATGTAAAGTTCTACGACCCTACCAATACAAACGTACAACCCTATTTATTTACACCTGGTGCAGATTATACCATACCAATGATAGTTAAACTTAACAGCAGCGGTACCGTACAGTGGGTACAGGCAACTTCAGCAAGTAGTCCAGGTGCTCCCCCTCCAGGTCCAAGACAAGGAAAAGGCATTGCGTTAAACGGAAACGAGGTTGCTTTTGGTGCACAAGGAGCCAATGAATTTTGGGATGCCATAGAAATAGTACGTCCATTAACAGGTTTTCAACCTGACCCCATTTTAGTACGATTTAACAAACAAACAGGTAATGTAATAGCAGTACACGATATTTATGGCGACTCGGGTGGCAACCAAAGAATGACTGCCGTAGCTACTGATAACGATGGTAACTATATAACTGCTGGTACTTTTCAGGCGAATTTATTTATGAACAACACACTGGGCATTACCCCTTTAGTAAGCACTGGGCAAGCAGATTTCTTTGTGGCCAAATTAGCTGCAAGTGCGTGTGGCTCTGGAGCAAGTACCCAAGATTTTACCAAACTTAACCTTAAGGTTTACCCCAACCCAACCAATGATATCATAAATATAGAAACCCAAGAAACCTTGCAAAGCTATGAGGTATACAATGTATTAGGGCAACAACTACAAAAAGGTTTATTTAACAGCAACAACCAAATAAACCTACACGGTGTAACCGCAGGTACGTATTTTATTAAAGTAACCACCCAACAAGGTAGTAGCGCAACAGTTAAAGTTGTTAAACTCTAAATACAATAGTAATTGCTTTCTTTGCTACTTTCTTTCCCGTTTAACTCTTGAAAGAAAGTAGGAGTAGTAAAAAAGGGATACCGAATATCCCGCACAAATTCTAGTAACTTCTTTGACAAAATAGGATTTATCCTTTGTCAAAATAGTTACACCTTATCTGAGGCAAAAATGCGTTTCCGACCACAGGAAGGAATTGCATTTTTGCCTCATTTTTATGCTTCCTCCACTTTAATAGGTTGCATTCTACAATTTTTGAGATTAATAAAAAAACCTCTGGTTTCAGTCATTCCATTGCGAAACATATTCCACAACAATGAACAACCTATTTGAGCCAATGTTCCATTAATGTACAAATCTTGTTTTTCCAATGCTTCAGCCAAACTACAACTTGGCGTATAATCTATTTTCTCTGACTCTTTTAACAATTCTTCAAATTCCTCGGTAACAAAAGGCAAACTTGCAACCGTTTGATATTTTTCTGATTTAGGTTGCTTAATTTCCCCGATAGTTGATAATAATACTTGACCTGTATATTGGCTATTACCAAAATCCAACCAATATTTTGGTTTATCTCTACCATAATTTCTTTGATTATTTAGCTCTTCTAAAATTTCAGCAACATCAAACCTTGCTTTCACATTGTCTACACATGTAATGGTTATTGTTGCGTTTGCATTAGGAGGTAATTTACCCAAACAGTCTTTCTCAAATTTTTGTATCTCTGCTTTCCAATTAGTTCCCATAAATCGATTCACTCGGTTTATCAAAGCTACTGATTTAAACAAGCCTATTTCACTTGGTGCAAAACGCTGTCTACCCAAATTGGCGTTTGTAATAACATCATCATCCCACAAACGCACTAGCAATCCTGGATGACCTAATTCTTGTAAACTATGGCTCATTTCCATTAAAGCAGTAAGTACTTTTGAACCTGTTCCCCCCGCTCCTATTATATTTACTTCAATAGGGTTTGGTGGATTCAAAAAAGAATTATCCGTAAAATGTACTTTGGTTTTATCTGTATTCATTACAATAAATTTTTAAGGGTTTTATCATTTTCTTTTAAAATGGATTTTGGAAAAGGTTTAGCAGTATCAACAAGGTCTTTCCAAAGACTTTCAATATTTGTTTTGGTTACGTTTTCGCATAATGAATGACTGAAATAACTATTAAAAAAATAGTCTTCCCAAGCATGAATAAATTCTTCAACCGAAGCAGATTTCTTTATATCAATACTTACGGTTCCCATGCAGACTTTTCCATCTTCATACACATTAAAAAATGGAGCATGATACAGTTTGGTTTTATCGTTAGGTCTTCTTTCACTCATAAGGGCAAAAATGTTGAGGGTGTTTTTTGTTGCTTTCCAAACCATTGGTGGTACACAAGCTTCGCCGTTTGATATTTCCAGTGCATCTACAAAAAACAACTTCTTTTGCTGTGCTTTGGTGTACCAAATTACCGTGCCTTTTTCACTGCTTGGGTTAATGTATAAAATGTTTGTTGGCAAAATTCCACTTGATTTTAGAAAAGCTTTATCTATTTCGTTTTCAATACGCAGTGCCTTTGTCAAAGCTTTTGCTTCTCGTACGGTTAAAGGATGAGCGTTGATAGGATTACCATTCTTATCTATATCAAAATGCTCCACATATACGTCTTTTATTTGTCCTTTAGTTTCATAAAACACCAAAGCAGATTTAGGATAATACAATGTTCCAAAATCTTGTGTTATGTCATTTATCGTTTCCATACTCTTATATTTATAATTGATTCAAAATATTGCTTAGTTTCTGTAGCAGTTCAAATAGCTTATTTTCAAAGCATAAATTGTTGTTAGAAATATCAGTACCGTCAAATCGCTTACTTATAGTAGGCTCTTCAATTATAGAGCATTCTTGAAACTCGCTATTGACCGATTGAATAAGCATTTCATTGAGCCAGCCTTTATGATCGGCGTAAAATGAAATATATTTTTCCATTCCTATCATATTTTCTAAATCCTCTTCGCATACCTCTTCTTGGATTTTCGCATTTCTAAATACGTTTTCATTAGGGTATGTTTGATACAAAGCAAAGGCTTCTTTTGCTATAGTTAAACATTCACTATCAAAATCATTCTTAATTTTGAACTTGGAAATACGCATTTCAAAGACATTTAAATTGATATAATTGTAAATACGTTGCTCCATAAAATCCCCAATAAACTCAGCTTGCTTTAACTCAGATAAATGCCTTTTCGTTTCTTCTGAATAATCGTCTTGTTCAAGCCAATCATTCATCATTTCGTAAATCCAATAGAGGTAGCTTGTTTCACTTCTGTAATATGGAATGTTAACTATGTGATATAAATAAGTGCATACAGACAGTAATAAATGTGCATTCTTTTTTCTCTTTTTATCACATAAAAGGCGATATAAGGGCACAATAGGAATGTAAAAAAGTGTTGCTCCTGTATTATAGTGTTCATTACTTAAAATATAGATTTTTCTATTGGTTTGAATCAAACGGATTTGGTTCCAATTCAAAACCTTATTCTTCAACTTTTCTTCTACATCATTCAGCGCAAGCATCATATTATAAGGAAAAGAAAATTCGTTGGATGGTAATGGCTCAATATTATAATACTTAGATAGTTCGGAAAGAGATTGAAAAAAATCCCTTTCCGTTTTATTCAATTTTCTGCGAGTTTGTACAAATTTCGTTTCTTGCAACTTAGGTAAAAATGTGCTTTTTAGAAAACCATTGGTAGCATCTGAATTGGTACAGAATTGCGTTTGTCTTTTAAAACCTCGCTTGTATCTTTCGGCTTTTGCATCCAATTGGCGAACTCGTTTAACTGACGGTGCAACTGCCTTTGTTGTTGCTGTTCGGGTATCGTGATAATTCCCGATAGAATATGTTTGTTCATAATTCATCTCATTTAACTATTTAGTTTAACCTTTCGTTCCCATTACACTTTCAAATCTGTACTCCACAGCATCATCCTTTATCAGTGGACCAGATACTTTAGCTGTTGTAAGTATCGGATACATATTAGCATAAAAATTCATTACGGCTTCTATGCTCCAACGTGGTTCTGGGTCGGTCAGTCTAATTTCTTGTCCTTTATCTTTGAGTACGAATACTCGTTCTAATTGTGTTGTTACTAACATATCTCTTCTTTTTTAGGGTTACTATTCTTGTTCTTCTTCATTATCTAATTCCAAATCATCATTTGGATGCGTTGGGTATAAAGCTTTACTATTAGAATGTTTTTCTTCAGTTGTTTCAGACGTTTCAAAAAGACTTGGTGTTTCAAACTTTGCAGATAATGCCGTTTTACGTTTGCGTATCTCGTCTGCTTTTTCGGGAAACTCAGTAATATCAGGTACTTTCATCCATGCATCACGGAACTTTCCCTCTTTCTCTAATTCATCAGCTTTTGTCATACCGTCTTTAAACTTTTTGTCTTTGGTTTCCTTCTCCTTTTTAGCCTTTTCCGTTTTATCTTTTTCAATCGCTGATTGTTTTTTGGCTTCTTCCAATTGTTTCATAAAAGCTTCCATATCTACCATTAAACCCGATGCAGTTTGTATAGGCATGGCTATCTGCTGAAAAAATTCCTCGTCAAGTTCATCTGATGTTCCTCGTAGATTAAGAGGTGGAATAAGGTTTTTAGCAGTATCTCCGCAACCTTCGTTTTGTAGAATAACCGATACGATAAGGTTGTCTTTGGTTCCTTTGACAATACTCAGTTGCAGTACTCCCGTAATGCTTAACTTTGCTATTTGATTAAAAAAATTAGTATTCATTATTCAAGAATTTTAATTTATTGATTGTGATTTTTGATTGCTTTAAGTTTCTCGTACATATCTGACCAATACGCATTTTGCCTTCCATCAAACTCCGATAAGTTTTTTTTCTTATGCCTATATCCTTTATACATTTTAGCAATTTTGATGGCTTCATTCAAATTGGTTATTTCAATTTCGCACCCATGTAAATCCGTTACTTTAAAAAGGCAAATCATCTTCTTTTTGTTCATGGTTACTATTCTTATTTTCTGAAATGGCATTTGATTGGTTATAGTTATTTTTACCACTACTGTGCAATTTGATTTGTGAGGTATGAAAATTAAGACCCGCTCTTGCTTCGCCATCCTTGTTTACCCACGCCCTTGTGCTTACCCTCCCTATAAGTTCCACCAAAGTACCTTTTGTAAGTAAACTAGCTACCCTTGTAGAAATCCAATAACTACAATCAAAATAAGTTGTCTGTTCTACTCGCTCTCCAAGTTTATTTTTAAAGTACTCATTAGTAGCAATTGAAAAATTCACTACCTGTTTTTCATTAGACAAAGTGCGTACTTCCGCATTCTTTGTCAATCTTCCAATAATGTTCATAATAGTATTGTTTAAATGATTAAAACTCTGCTCGTATTTCAATTCTCACTTTTTATTTTTTTTTGAAATATTTCCAAAAGAAAAACCGGAAAAAAGAAAGCAGATAAACAAAGTGGTCTATGAAGAACAACCAAAAGGAAACGGAATAATTGGAGGGTTACCTTTTAGGGTGGAAACCGTTTATGCCGTAGTCTTTTGGTTAGGAAGTGGCAAGGGAAGACCACTATAAATTAGCTGCCTTTTTATCGGTTGATTTTGAAATATTACTTCAACTATTTCATAAAAAACAAGAGGCTTTGAAAGCCTATGGCAGATATTTGAAAATGACAGAATAGGGAATTTTCAATTTTCTGTTATAAAGTAATAAAAGTTTTTTTACAAAAAACGATAGTTAGAGTAAAAATGCTTGCATTACATTAGTTACTTACAAATTCTCAGCAACTTTTAAAGTTTAAAAATGGACAAAGAGCGTCCTATAATGTCAGTAACAAAATCTTGATAATCATCAATTATAAGTTTGTCTTAAAACTATAATATGAGAGATACTAAATATAAAGAACTTACACCAGAAAGAATTAAAGTTCTGCTACAAAAAAAAGGATCAACTGTGACAATAAATGAAGCCGCAATTATATCAAAATTTATTAACAAAATTGCGCAGCTAGCAGTTATTCAATACCTTAGCAAAAGATTTTAATACTAAAACTTTTGACTTATGAGACAAGCAGACTTGTATATCAGGGTTTCAACAGAAGAACAAGCTGATAAAGGATATTCACAAAGAGATCAGGAAGAAAGACTGCGCAAATACTGCGAATTAAAGGAAATTTCTGTTAGATATATATTTATAGAAGATCACTCAGCCAAATCTTTTAATAGACCACAATGGCAAAAATACCTTTCTACCTTAAGAAAGATAAAAAACAATAAAAATTCGACTATACTTCTTTTCACAAAATGGGACAGATTTAGCCGAAATGCAGGTGATGCTTATCAAATGCTTAATATTCTAAGAAGTTTTGGAGTTGAACCTGGGGCGATAGAACAACCCCTCGACTTATCTATACCTGAAAATAAAATTATGCTTGCATTCTATCTTGCTTCTCCTGAAGTAGAGAATGATAGACGTGCATTAAATATTTTTCATGGAATGAGACGAGCAAAAAAAGAAGGTAGATATATGGGGACAGCACCTTTAGGCTATGTTAACCGTATAACAGAAGATAAGAAAAAATATATTGGTATAGATGCTTATGAAGGTCCATTATTAAAATGGGCATTTGAACAGATACTTGCAAATAATTTTAATACTGATCAAATTTGGAAACAATTATGGCAAAAATGTAAAGGAAAAGGTAGATTTAGTAAAAATAATTTCTGGATAGCATTAAGAAATCCTTTATACTGTGGAAAAATCTTCATACCACCATACAAAGAAGAAGAAGGTTTTTTTGTATTAGGTCAACATGAACCACTAATTAGTGTTCATGACTTTAATGAAGTTCAATCAATTTTAGATGGAAGAAAAAAACAAATAAAACCAAAAATAGTATCCGCAGAAAATCTTCCCTTACGAGGTTTTTTGAAATGTCCCAATTGTAACAGAATGTTAACTGGAAGCTCATCAAAAGGAAAAATGGGTGTATATTATAATTACTACCATTGCTCTACAGATTGTGGGGTTAGATATAAAGCAGAACTAGTAAATGAAACATTTACCAGCCAGCTAAAAGAACTTTCCCCTAGAAAGGAAATGATTGATATTTTTCTTGACTCTTTCATTTACAATTATGAAGTAGAAACAAAAACTCAGAATAGAGAAAGAAAAAACATATTAGAAAAAATTAGGCAACTAAATGATCGCCATACAAAAGCATTAATTAAAAATGCAGATGGTATTATGGATGATCAAGATTTTTTAGAACTAAAAAAAATAACAAAAAAAAGCATTGAAAAATTAGAAGACGAACTTAACAACCTCTCAAATGTAGATGTAGAAATAAAAGACTTGATGAAAACAAGTTTTAATAAGATATCAAATCTATCAGAACGCTATGAAAATGGTACCATTGAAGAAAAGAGAATTATAATAAGTTCGATGTTTCCCGAAAATTTGGAGTTTGACGGAACCCAACATCGAACTCAAAGACTAAACGAAGCAATTACACTTATATACCAGAATAGCAACAAGTTAAGAGGCAAAAAAAAGGGGACAAATCTATCTTTTTTAGATTTGTCCCCAAAGGTGGAGCCGCAGGGAATCGAACCCTGGTCCAAACAAGCAATCCAATAGCTTTCTACATGTTTAGTTTTTGATTAAATTTTCGATAAAAAGCTAGGTCAAAAACAACCACTTTTTACTTAACCTCTTAGTTTTCAAATAATATCCGAGATACTAATTATTCTAGGTTTATTTTTACGGTTCCCCTTAACAAAACGCCATAAACCAAGGCTTTTTAGAGGAATCTAGCTTTCCTATCTAATAGGAACTAGGCAATCTTACTATAATTCAGATTAAGCAGCTAAAGCGTAGTTATTTTCGCCGTGTAAAAAGTTTGAATCATGATATTAACGAGCTGTGTTCCAGCGCTCGACGTGCTTACTATTCAATTCCACCTGCTGTCAAAACCGATCGGCCCCAAAAAGTGAATGCAAATGTAATAAAAAAATCCTGCATATAAAAGCAGGACTTTCTATATATAATCTCATTTGAACCTTAAGTAATCAACAAAACAACAAATACGTTTCAAACTAAATAATCTAACCTATAAACTAAAAACGTACAACCTTAATATTCCCTAATTATTTTTGCCCAATAATTTTAAAATAGTTGTTCAAATGCTTTACAAATGTATGCTAGGTTTTAAATATTTCCTAAATTGATGTAAAAACTTAACAAAATATGAGCAAAATGCTTACTCTATTATTTTACGAAAGATAACCTCTTTCTATTGCAGCTTTTACAAGTCCTTTATCATCTTGTACATCCATCATTTGCTTCATTTTTGCAATACGTTTTTGAATAGCACTATAAGATATTGGAATAATTTTATTTAACTCTATAATTTTATATCCTTTTGATAAAAGATACAAAATTTGTCGGTTATAATCATCAATTAATGATTTATCATCTAAAGAATCATTTAGTGTTGATTTTACATAATCGCTGTAATATTTATCATTATTTACCACATTCTCAATTATCATCTTAAGACTATCAGGAGTAACCTCACCTTTAGTAGCAAAACCATTTGGCTTGGCATTTTTAATAATATCAAGTATAAAAATTTTCTCTGTATGGGCAGTTAATAAAATTACTTTACAATAAGGAATTACTTTGCGAACCAAATTACAAAGATCAATACCATTTTTTAAATTTTCTTCATCAAAAGAGGGAATATTATAATCAATAATAGCAACATCAGTCTTTTTTGATTCAGATGTATTCACAAAATAATCAAAAGTATCTTTACACGAAGTTAATTTTTTTATTTTACTTTCGGGATAATATTGACATATAACATTACCATACCCTTCTAAAATGAAAGGATGGTCATCAATAAGGACAAAATTCATAGGTTTTTTGTTGTTTTGTTTTATTTTCAGTTCAGGTATTTTGCATTTGAACAGAACTGATAAACAAAAATACATAAAAAAAACAATTGTTAAAACAAATACTAGATTTGTATTAGCAAAACTACTCTAAATTAAACCCAATTTGCCCGTCTTCTTCAACAGTTAAAGAGTTTTCATCTACTGTGTCAATAAAATCCTTAGGTGTTTCTTCTTGCTCAATTAAATCATCATAAGGCAACGATTCTAACAAATTAATCATTTTGATTTTATCGCTGGTTAACTGATTTCCTTGTGCTTTTATGCCTTTTACCGAAATAAACTCTTCAAAATTTAACGTAATAGGTTCTTTTTCAATGCCTTTATTTTTAGCAAACAAAATTTCAGCCATTGGTCGATAATCTGTTGAAACTATTTCTAATTTTGAATGTGGATGTTCTGAAATGAACGATTCTTCTTTTGTTACAGATTCAATTAAAAAGCGCTTTACAAAATATTTATCTTTTTCTGGATCAAAATAAATGGCAGAAATAGGTTTTGTTGTAATCCATTTTTCTAAAACAATAATATCATCCTCAAAATGCGTGGTTAATTCAGGTATAATTGTTTTAGCTCTTCCGCTTTGTGTGATAATTAACAAACGATCTTCGGGCTTAAATTCACCTAACAACTCACCTCTTCCATCAACATTTAAACGATGTACCGTATCATCGAACCAAATTTTTCGAGGACGTAAGGTTGATATTCCTTTCTCTTTTAATTCAATTTTTTTGATTGGATATTTTGTTACGATATTACCTTTAGAAACACGTCCTTTGATTAAAAGTTCGGCAAAATCTAAGTCGAATTTTAGTTTCTTTATATTGCTTAGCTGTCGCAGTAAAATGGTTACAACTTCGGCTTCTCCGTTAGGATTACTTGAAAAATAAAGAACTTGCGAACCTGGTTTTTCTTGTGTTAAATCGTACACTTTATCACGTGTAACACCCGAAACATTAAAACGTTTTACATAAGAGCTTCCCGCTTTTCCGTCTCGATAAATCATATTGTAAATGGTACGTTTATCATTTTTGTTAAAAATGGCAACATGAATAATGTCTTTGCCCACAAATTTCTTTTCTTCAATTTTAGAAACAATCATGCTTCCATCTCGTAGAAAAACAATAACATCGTCAATATCAGAACAATCGCCCACGTATTCATCTTTACGCAAACTGGTACCAATAAAGCCTTCTTCTTTGTTTACATATAATTTTTGATTACGTAAAACTACCTTTGTAGCTTCGATATTATCAAAATTTCGTAACTCAGTTTTACGCTCTCTACCTTTACCGTACTTCTCTTTTAAAGTGGTAAAAAACGAAATAGTAAAATCAATTATATGCTCAATATTATATTTAACTTTCTCAATATCACCTTCTAAAGCATCTAACTTTTCTTGTGCTTTATCTAAATCGAAACGAGAAATACGTTTAATTTTAATTTCAGTTAAACGTACAATATCATCCGTAGTTACTGCGCGTTTTAAATGTTTAGTGAATGGTTTTAAACCTTCGTCAATAGCTTTTATAACTCCTTCCCAAGTTTCTTCTTCCTCAATTCTACGATAGATGCGATTTTCGATAAAAATTCGTTCTAAAGATGAAAAATGCCATTGTTCTTCTAACTCACCAAGTTCAATAATAAGCTCTTGTTTTAACAAATCAACAGTACGATCTGTTGATTGTTTTAACATATCAGAAACCCCTGTAAACAAAGGTTTGTTATTTTGAATAACACAGCCTAAAGGCGCAATAGAAACCTCGCAATTTGTGAAAGCGTATAAAGCATCAATGGTTTTATCTGGCGAAACACCTGGTGGTAAATGAATTAAAATTTCAACATCAGAAGATGTATTATCTTCTACCTTTTTAATTTTAATTTTACCTTTTTCGTTTGCTTTTAAAATACTGTCAATCAAATTAGTAGTTGTGGTTGAGAAAGGTATTTCTTTAACTACTAAAGTGTTTTTATCGAGTTGAGAAATTCTTGCACGAACACGAACTCTACCACCACGAGCACCATCGTTATAATTAGATACATCTGCAATTCCGGCTGTTGCAAAATCGGGATATAAGATAAACGTTTTTCCTTTTAAAATTTTGATGGATGCATCAATTAACTCTAAAAAATTATGCGGTAAAATTTTAGTCGATAATCCTACAGCAATACCTTCGCCACCTTGCGCTAATAAAATAGGAAATTTTGCAGGTAAATTAATCGGTTCGTTTCTACGTCCATCATATGAAAGCTGCCAAGGTGTAATTTTTGGAGAATACAAAACATCCAAGGCAAATTTACTTAAACGTGCTTCAATATAACGCGAAGCTGCTGCTTCATCACCCGTTAAAATATTTCCCCAGTTACCTTGTGTGTCAATTAGCAAATCTTTCTGTCCAACTTGCACCATAGCATCGCCAATACTGGCATCACCATGCGGATGATACTGCATAGTGTGCCCCACAATGTTTGCTACTTTGTTGTAACGTCCATCGTCTAACTCTTTCATGGAGTGCATAATTCTACGTTGAACTGGTTTAAAACCATCTTCAATTGCAGGTACCGCACGTTCTAAAATAACGTAGGAAGCATATTCTAAAAACCAATCCTCGTACATTCCAGAAACCTTTTTAATTGTTTCGGCTTCTGTACTTTCTAAATGATCGTGATCTAATTCTGGTTCGTGATTGTTTAATTCAGAATCTTCGTTCAAATTATTTAATTCTTCTTCTGTCATTATTAAAAAGCTATGCTTCTACTTTATCCAATTCAACTTTTAAATTATCTATGATAAACTCTTGCCTATCTGGTGTATTTTTACCCATATAAAACTCTAACAATTTTTCTATAGACGATGCTTTATCTAACATTACAGGCTCTAAACGAATGTCTTGGCCAATAAAATTTTTAAACTCGTCTGGTGAAATTTCACCCAAACCTTTAAATCGGGTAATTTCAGGTTTTGGTTTTAACTCTTCAATGGCGTCAATTCTTTCCTGATCGGTATAACAATAAATGGTTTTCTTTTTATTACGCACACGAAACAAGGGTGTTTGCAAAATATACAAATGTCCTTCTTTAATTAATTCGGGGAAAAATTGTAAGAAAAACGTAATCATTAGCAAACGAATGTGCATACCATCAACATCAGCATCGGTTGCTAAAACAATGTTGTTGTAACGTAAATCTTCATAATCTTCTTCGATGTTTAAAGCAGCTTGCAGTAAGTTAAACTCCTCATTTTCGTATACAATTTTTTTGGTCATTCCATACGTATTCAAAGGTTTTCCTCGTAAGCTAAAAACGGCTTGCGTATTAACATCGCGTGATTTGGTAATAGACCCCGAAGCCGAATTACCCTCTGTAATAAACAAGGTACTTTCTAAACTGCGCGGATTTTTAGCATCGGTTAAGTGCACACGGCAATCACGTAATTTTTTATTGTGTAAAGATGCTTTTTTAGCACGATCTTTAGCTAATTTCCTGATACCAGAAAGTTCTTTACGCTCGCGTTCGGCTTGAAGAATTTTACGTAATAAAGCATCGGCTACTTCTGGGTTTTTATGCAAGAAATTATCAAGTTTTGTTTTGATAAAATCATTTACAAAAGTACGCACTGTAGGCAAATTAGGTCCCATATCAGTTGATCCTAACTTGGTTTTGGTTTGCGACTCAAAAACAGGTTCTTCAACCTTTAACGAAATTGCAGAAACAATGGATTTACGAATATCAGATGCTTCGAAATTTTTATTATAAAACTCTTTTAAAGTACGTACAACCGCCTCTTTAAAAGCTGCTAAATGTGTACCCCCTTGCGTTGTATTTTGACCGTTAACAAACGAATAATACTCTTCAGAATACTGTGATTTGCTATGTGTTAAAGCAATTTCGATATCATTTCCTTCCAAATGAATAATTGGGTAAATCATATCATCTTCGGTAATGGTTTCTTGAAGTAAATCTTTTAATCCGTTTTCAGAGAAAAACTTTTCACCGTTATAAATAATGGTTAATCCTTTATTTAAATAACAGTAGTTTTTAAGCATCCGAACAATATAATCGTTACGGAATTTATAGTTTTTAAAGATGGTATCATCAGCAGTGAAAGTAACTTTTGTTCCTTTACGCTTTGTGGTCTCAACTAAATCTTCTTCTAAAGTTAAATTACCCGCACTAAATTCGGCTGCTTTTTGCTGATTATCACGTACAGATTCTACACGAAAAAAAGACGATAACGCATTAACGGCTTTTGTACCTACCCCATTTAAACCTACTGATTTTTTAAAGGCTTTTGAATCGTACTTACCACCGGTATTCATTCTTGACACTACTTCAACAACTTTACCCAAAGGAATACCACGACCGTAATCGCGTACTGATACAGTGCGATCTTTCACAGTAACTTCGATGGTTTTTCCAGCTCCCATTACAAATTCGTCGATACAGTTATCCAGTACCTCTTTTATAAGAATGTAAATACCATCATCGGGCGATGATCCATCACCTAATTTACCAATATACATTCCAGGGCGTGTACGAATATGTTCTTTCCAATCGAGTGATCGGATATTATCTTCAGTATACTGAGATTCTTGTTGCATAAAAAAGTAGTGATTTTCTGTAAAAATACAGATTTTTAAGCAGATTTAAAAGTATTTACTTTTGATTTGAAGCTAATTTCTCATTAATTTCTTGATCGGTTTTAGCAAACTTTACTTCTTCTTCTTTAAAAATAACTCGCATTGTATACGCATTGGGTTGAATAGGTTTTCCGTACATTTCGGAGTAATTTTTGGTAAAAACCGCACCAAAATAAAGAATAATGGCAGAATAATACACCCAAACCAAAATTATTAAGATAGAACCCGCAGCACCGTATAAATCCATTTTATCAGAATTACCTAAATACAAACCAATTCCCCATTTACCAATCATAAATAAAATAGCAGTAAAGCTAGAACCTACAATAGTTTCTTTCCAACCTAATTTACCATCGGGTAACGTTTTAAAAATAAATCCAAAAATAACAGTAATAATTAATGCCACAATGCCTGTATTTATCCACGAAGCTAGAGCTACTGTATCGCTGTGAAACAATCCACTTAAATAATCGTATAAATAATCAATTACCGTATTTACAATTAAACTGACTAAAAGGATAAATCCTAAGGCACCAACCATTGAAAAAGAAAGCAATCTATTAACAATAAAACGAATGAATCCTTTTTTAGGTTTGGGCTTAAGCTCCCAAATATAATTGATTGAACTTTGTATTTCGGCAAAAATTCCTGATGCTGAAAATAACAAAGTTATAACCCCAATAATAGTTGCAATGCTTAAATTATTAGATAGTTTGATGTTTTTAATGGCTTCTTGAATTTGAAATGCAGCTTTATCACCAACTAAATTTTGAATTTGACCAAAAAACTCGCCAGTCACCGCCTCTTCTCCAAAAAAATAACCTGCTAACGAAATAATTAAAATAGCTAATGGCGGTATAGAAAATATGGTATAATAAGAAAGTGAAGCACTTAATTTCATACAGTTATCATCGATAAACTCGTTTACCGAAACCTTAAATAAATTAAATATGCCTTTAAATTTATCTTTTACCATAATTATTTCTTGTATTGATAAAAAATTCCTTTATCCCAAAGTGTGAATAAACTTGCCTTTAATCCTGCAGATTTTAAGGCTCCGTTTGCCCAAGAATTACAAGTATAAAACAAACTGTACTTACCTTTTGCTTCGTAAAAAACATCATTTAAACCATAATTTTGGTCTGTATTTATCATTACAAATTTATCATTCTTTTGATCAAAACGTTCTAAAATAAAATTGCATAAAGCTTTGTACTGATCTTTGTTCAGTTTAATTTCTACACAATCTTCACCTGCAATTAATTTATCATGATAAGTAACATGCATGGCAGATTCACTCAAACCAAAAGCAGCATTAAAAGCAACAGACGCTTTTAAATCTTTCCATTCAGGTGTTTGTAAATAAAAGCCTTTATCGCCCCAACCAAAACCAACCCATTCAGCAGAAGTTCTTTTCCCAGGAGTTAAAGAAGTATCTAAATAAGTACGCCAATCATACGTTTCGTTAAAATACGGAACCACAATATCTGTATGCACTCCATTTGTTAAAATATAAATTGAAGTATTTTGATCCTTATTATCAGATTGATCTGAATTTACGGGAACATAAGACAACAGCGTAGCAATAATGGCATAAACTACCAAAACACCAAGCCCTATAAAAAGATAACCAATAATTTTCTTAACTATTTTCACAATTCTATTTTTATTTAAAAATACGAAATTTGATAAGAAAAGTACCTTTTTTTACTTTTTTATGGCAATATATTCTTGTTTTATTTGAAGAAAACTTTTTTTAGTTTGAATTAACTGATAGATAAAATGTTGCTGTACTACTTGATAATCATCAAATAACAAATGTTTAGCCCAAGATTCATCGGTTAAAATTTCACTTATTTTTTTTAAAACTCTAGCCGTTTCTGTTGCAGATCTTACAGTTACATTTGCTTTATCTGTGTTATTTATATGATTATAAGAAAATTTATCGGCACCTACATTTTCAATAAAAAATAAAGCTTCAGAATCATTGTTCTTATAAAAATTGGTCCAAGGGCAATATCCCCAAAAAGAGGTTTGCTGTTTAAAATCAATCCCATTTAAGCGCCATCTACAATTTCCTACTCTGCCCCAATGATTTGAATAACGATAAACTCCGTTAGTAGTAAAAAAATATTGACTGCCATGCTTGCTTATATATTGTGCTTTTTCGAAATTATCAGGTGCCGCAACCTTATTAAAAATGGCAAAAGTATGTTTGTAAAAATTAAAACGATTGTACATATTAAAATTTTATGCGGTAATCAAAGCCTAAAACATGTTCATAATTAAAACCACTTCCTGTTTGTCTAGTACTGTAAATAGATGGATTATAACGAATACCAACAAACATAACTGATGTTAATTGATAATGAAACAATGTAGAAAACCCAAACGTTTGATAATTTGTATAGAATTTAGTTGAATAATCATCATCGTCAGAAAACATAGGTACAACATTACCATAGTTTGGTTGTCTAAATACCTTGTAATTATACTCAGAATAAGTAAAAGAGGCGCCATAACTAACCTCAAATCGTTTCCAACGATGCCCATTACGCAAAGAAACATCATATTTATAAGACTCTCTATCGTTTGATGTCCACCACATAATATCGAAAACATTTCCTTTTACCGAAGTTTCAAAAGAGAAAAAGCGGTCATTTTTATAATAATAATCAAAACCTAAACCTAAACCAACACCCCCTACTGTATTAGTAAAACGATTTATTTTTTGATTTTCTTTAGATAAACCTATTAAAAATAAAGTAGGTGGCTGTAAATTAAACCTAAGAGTACCTTCGGTAGGATTAAATTTCTTAAATTCTTTGGCTTCACTAATTTTTCTTTTAGCATCGGCAGCAAAGAAACTAGTTTTAAATTTCTGATGTACAGAGTCTTTTTGAGCTTCGTCAACAATATTGCGTTTTGCTAAATATCGTTCAGCATTTAACTCATAAGTTTGCAAACTATCTTTATCGTTAAAAAAAATGTTTTTCTTATATCTAAAGCGCTTATGATTGGTTAAATCTACAATATAGCCAGCACCAAAAGCAGGTGCGTTTAAAACATTTCCTAAAACAAACAAAGCGCCGTGTCTTGCCTTTAATAAGGTATCAACTTGTTTTGTATTGGATTGATAAGACATTTTTAAAGGATTTTTACTACGCTTTACATAAATGTTGGCAGGCAAATTATAAACAGAATCATTTACGGTTACTTGAGCTGATTCTGCATTAGAAAAAACATACAATCGTTGATTTTTTGTTCCTAAAATAGTGCTGCATGATGTAAAAATAAGCGCACATAAAATAATGCAAGCTGTAAAAAAGTGTTTCATTTTGGTTTTTATTGGTTGAATTTTTTAGAAGATTTTGCTTTGAAACGAAAATCGATACCAAAGATATGATCAACACCTGTATTATTACTAGAACTACTGAATTTTAACAAAGAAGGTTGATAAAACGCACCAACATACAATCTTCTATTTAATTGATAAGCCGTTTTAATTTTTGGACTCAGGGTAAAATAACCTTCTTTGATATTAGGCTTTTGTTCTGTGATCAAATCTCCTGCAAATTCAGGTCTCTCACTACTACATCCTATACATCTAACAGACGTAAAATAAAAGAAATATTGGAAAGACAATCCATAACCTACTTCAAAACGATTCAATCTGTGATTATTTGTAATACTTAATTCTGGATTAGCAATCCTCGTTTTTAAAAAAATTGTTGAAAAAATTGGATCAAAAAAATTAGTTTTCAAAATAACATCGGCATTTACAAACATGTTATCCTTATAAAGATAATCCATTCCGTATCCTACTTTCATTAATCCTGCGGTATTCATTTTAGGTCCTTCTGGTCTAGCATTAAAAACAGTTAAACCTGGCAAAATGTAATTATGAATAATATCTCCTTTGGTTCTTAACTTATTTTTTTCAAAAGCTTTTGCGCGCTCTTCTCTACGAAGTTCTTGCGCATAATCTTCCATATAATCTTCATTCTCTGTAAAATATTTATGACGCGCCGCTCTCATTTCCTTTACCGTTAAGTTTTCATCAAAATAATTAAGATGAATGATCGATGGATATTCAAATCGTTTTTCATTGGTTACATCAATCAATAAACCAACGGGAGCAGCTATAGTCATAGGTAAATTTCCCCACACAAAAGCACCCTTACTTTTAGATTTTATAAGAAACTCTTTTGAAAGATTTAAACTATCGCTTTTTAATGTAAACTTTAAAGGTTTATTATCGCGTTTTACTTTTATAGATGCTGGTGAAGTATACAAACTATCGTTTAAAATAATAGTAGCATTTTTTATATTTGAGTAAACGGTTACATGCTTGTAATTATCATTTAAAAAAGTAGCACAAGACGTGATACTCAATAAAATACAAAGCATTGAGCTAAAGAATAATAGTTTTTTCATGTTTTTTGGTTTTTACCAAAAGTAGAAAAAAAAAGGATAAAAAAAAGTCGAATTTTAAAATTCGACTTTTTATTTAAACGTTAAAACGGAAATGCATTACATCACCATCTTTCACTATATATTCTTTACCTTCAACACGAAGTTTTCCTGCTTCTTTCACTTTAGCTTCAGATCCGTAAGATTCGTAATCATTAAAAGCAATTACTTCAGCACGAATAAATCCTTTTTCAAAATCGGTATGAATAACGCCTGCCGCTTTAGGTGCTGTATCACCTACATTAATGGTCCACGCACGCACTTCTTTTACACCTGCTGTAAAATATGTTTGCAAGTTAAGTAACTTATAAGCTGCACGAATTAAAACAGCCGACCCTGGTTCTGATAATCCCATATCTTCTAAGAAAACCTGACGTTCTTCATAACTTTCCAACTCAGTAATATCAGCCTCTGCACCAACCGATAAAATAATTACTTCAGCATCTTCATCCTTAACCAATTCTTTTACTTTATCAACATAAACGTTTCCATTTACTGCTGCATCCTCATTTACATTACAAACATAAAGAACAGGTTTTGCAGTAATTAATTGAAAAGCATCAAATAAAGCTTCTTCTTCTTGACTTTGAGGAGTAATAGTACGTGCTGATTTTGCTTGTAATAAAGCTTCGCGAATACGCTCTAACAAAGCTGCCTCAACTTGTGCTTCTTTGTTTCCTGTTTTTGCTGCTTTTTTTACTTTTTCTAAGCGCTTTTCAACCGTTTCTAAATCTTTTAATTGTAATTCAATATCAATGGTTTCTTTATCGCGAATAGGATCAACACTACCATCAACGTGCACAATATTATCATTATCAAAACAACGCAAAACGTGAATAATAGCGTTACACTCGCGTATATTTCCTAAAAATTGATTTCCTAAACCTTCGCCTTTACTTGCACCTTTAACCAAACCAGCAATATCAACTATTTCAACAGTTGCCATTTGCACGCGCTCTGGTTTTACCAATTCTTCTAACTTATTGATTCTTGGATCGGGTACATTTACCACACCAACATTAGGTTCTATAGTACAAAACGGAAAGTTAGCACTTTGCGCTTTAGCATTTGATAAACAGTTAAATAACGTTGATTTTCCTACATTTGGTAATCCTACAATTCCTGCTTTCATATATATGTATTATTATGTCGATTTTTGAAGTTGCAAATATATCTTTTTTTATTGAATTTTTTCGATATTACTTAACAGTTTGATTTATACATTTTAAAAAGTATATTTATAAAAAAATAACCTCTTATGAAAAAAACAGTTCTTTTGTTACTTACTTTTTTGCCTTTATTAGCAACATCTCAAACTCAGAAAAAATATTTCAATTTTGATGGAAAAGAAATTAGCTATAGTAAATTCAACGAAATTCAAAGCAAAGGTGTTTTGGTTGGACAAAATGAAGAAGGAACTACCTTTAAACTTATTAAAGAACGTGAAAGTAAAGGAAAAATTAAAGATTATAAAGAACTAATAAATAGCTTAAACGGTTCATTATCTACAAATTTAAGTTCCGAAAAACCGTTGTTTATTTATTATTATCCAGGACCTGATGCAGCAAATACTTCTAAAAACCCAAATCCTAATGGTCCTAAAATTTTCAAAGAAGAAACCGATGCTTTTGAAGATAAGTTGAACAAAACAATAGAAGGACAAACTTTATTTTTGTACAAAAAAGAATCTAGGAACGTGTATAAAAATCATGAATACATGCCATGGAAAAAAGATCCAAAAGGGGAAATAGAAAAACGTTTTTTTGCTGAATATCATTATTGGTATGCCAGCTTTGTAATTATTTTTCCTAATGGAGATTACAATACCTATTATGGTGAATTTTCATACAATAAAGTGTTTGATTATATTAAACAGTGGAAGAAAAACAATAAAGTAAAATAGTTGTTATTTTATACTTAAAGCACCACTAGGACATTTATTTACTTGCTCTATTATTTGATTTGAGGTTGCATTTTCAGGAACTATCCAAGGTCTATTTTTTGGATTGTAAACGTTAGGCAACATTTTTACACAAACACCTGCGTGTGCGCATAAATTTGGTTTCCATAAAATAGTAACTTCTCCGTTTGTATATTCGTGTACTTCCATTTTTATTTTAAAGTTTTCAGGAAAAAGCTGTATCGTCTGAATACTAAGCTTTTATAAAGATTATCAAAAAAGTCAGGTAACGATTTGGTAACGGTGCTTATTGCTTTGCTTTTCAATACGTTTCCGTTCGCTCAATAGCAAATATACTAAAAACCGTTCAAATTCACTTAGGTAATTATGAGTAGATCAAAAGTATTGTTTTTTTAACCTAATGTATCGCTGGTAAAAACTCCAACATCGGCGAACCGTCTGGATTGGTTACCACGGTCATCGCCAGATAGGTAGATATAGTATAAACGAGGTGTCAATGATAATGTTTTCCAATCGATATTTGACTGTGAAGCCACTTTAAATACAAACCTTTCGCCATTTTCTACCGTTTGGGGCAAGGTAAAATCCTGATCTACGGCTTTTGTAGTCGCAAAAGTGTCCTGCCATACAGCTGTCATATTTCCGTTCATATCGATTTTTATAATGCTTACGTACACTGTGCGAAGTAATCGGTTTTAGGAAACAGCCATCTATTTTCACCGTTCCGTTAAGTGGCGTTCCTACGGTTTGCTGGGCAGAAACCATAAATCCATTGAAAAAGGGAACAGCCTGCCATCGACAGAAAGATTCTTCTTTCCATTACCCCACAAGAACAAGAGGGGAAATGGAAAAGAAGATGTTATCGAAGATGCAGTCGTCCTATGCGATTCGCCTAAACCATTAGATGTGACGTTCAGATATAAATAAAGAATGACAATTAAACAAAAACAAATGAGGGATTTAAAAATCCTTAACTTTAATAAACTATAAATAATACATTATTCTACATTGTTTACTATTTTACGAAATAGAGATGATCTGTAGAATTGCCAAAATCACCACTCTCTACGGGAGGTAATTCTGTCCCTGTATATAGGATAACATCTTCCACCGCAACAATTCCTTGTGTAAAGGACGAATTTGTTTCCATCTTCCATATTTCTTTGCCATTTTTTGCTTCTAATGCATACAATGTTCCAGAAAAAGTCATTGAGTCTGAAACTTTTGTATTCCCAAAAATTAGGACATCATTAGCCACAATTAAGTTACTTGCAGCACCTTTAAATTGGCTCTTCCATTTTTCTTTTCCCGTTTCTATATCAACTCCATAAATATTAAGAACATCACCGGACTCCAAACTGGCAACATACACATATTCTTTTGCAACTACAGGAGAATATCCAACACTTTCTATTTTAAAAGTCCAAATATCCTTGCCATTTTCAAGATCAAGAGCGTGCAAAGAACCATCAACGTCTGATATAAAAACTTTACCTGCTCCAATGCTTGGATTTCCCGTAATTCCTTTGGCTACTTTCCAAACTTCTGTACCTGTTTTAGCGTCCAAAGCATAAAAGTAAGATTTATTGCCGCCAATGTACACTTTGTTATTATATATGGCTGGTAGACCTAGAAAGTTTTCTCCTTTTCCGCTCAGCAGTGTTGCTTTAAAATTCCAAAGTAAATTTCCATACTTGGTATCATAAGCAGAAAGTGTGTTGCCACCCACATAAATAATACCTTTATCAATTGTGATTCCAGAAACCAGGTTTGGTGGGGTCTCAATTTGCCATATTTTCTTTTGAGTTGTGACATTAACTGCTGTTAAATTTTTAGATCCTGCCAGATATAAAATATCACCATCAATAGCCAATTTGTTAACATGGAAGTCAATATCCAAACTCCATAGATCTTTTTCTTTTGCAATATCAAAGGCATATATGGTCCCTGCTCCTTCAAAATAGTATGCAATTCCTTTTGCGACAACAGGATAATATAAAGCCTGTTTCTTCACTTTAATCTCTGGCTTGTTTTTCATTACTTTTGCATTAACATACCCACTTCGCTGATTATTATTTGCTACTGTCCTCCAATTGCTTGATGCTTCGTTTGACTGTCCTAAGCAAGATGAAAAAACGAAAAATAATGATAGCAAGCAAATTTTTAATAACGTCATCTTGCAATTTTTTATTATAAACATAATCTATGGACGGTAAATCATTGTAAACATTAGCGAACCTGTTACCTCGATATTTCCCTGATCATCCGAGATCACTTTGATTGTATTGCTTGTTTCCGGATATTTTGCGTACCCTGGTATAGGTGTCGGATATATAAGTACGATATCTAATCTATGTCTAAAGCAGAGGGCACATTGGGAACCATAATAGTTTATGACTTCTTCTTTAATACCGTTTAAATATGCTTTCTGCAGTGGATTCAAGTTAAAGTTAGTTTCCATCCAACCTACAAAATCAAGTTCAATGGAGTCAGCCTCAATTAGCAACAGTTCATTTTCAAGATTGTAAAGTGATTCTAATTTATCTTCAACACCTTTTGGAGTAAATCGATATAAAGTCATAATTATATAATTTATATGGTTAGGATTTCGAACGTATTTGTTTCAAAAATTAAATATATTTTTTTATTTTTAGAAATCCAATAATATACACCATGTTATGAAAAAAACATATGTGCTTGATAACAGGGGGCTTAAACTCTTTATTTCTGTTGTTGGCTCACTCTATATTGTATTTCACGGCAGAAACGTTAATTTGCTCCACTCCCTGCAAGACCCAAATTTTTATATTGCATTTACTGTTAGTTTTCTCGAAGCACTTCTTCTTGTCAATGTAATTGACTATATCCATCATTGGCTTGATAAGAAATACGATTGGGCTCAAGAGAGTCTAAAACGTTCCATTGCCCAATTCACATTTGGGGTGGTATTTCCACTTATGATCGATTTCATTCTGATCTCTGTTTACTTTTATTTTTTAAACACGAATATTTTTGACAGCGGATTCTTACGCCACGATTTCCCGGTCATCGTACTCTTCGTCGTGGTGATCAATATGTACTATATCCTGACCTCCCTCTTTGCAGAAAAGGAAGTTTAGCGAAAATTATCATGGACAAGCAATTAGATATTGAAGATGTTCCAACGCAAGATTCTGTTCAAGATGAACCAGAAGGAACAGGTGGCAGAGTATCACTGTCAGCAAATGACAATATTGTAGCGATTAGTGCACAGAACAACGATGCAAACGGAATGAGCTCCAGTTATGTGAGGGTATTTAGGAATAATTCTGGAGTATGGACACAAATTGGGCAAAGTGTCAACGGAGAAGCGGCCTCAGATCAGTTTGGCGGAAGTATCTCTTTGTCAGCAGACGGGAGTAAATTGGCTGTAGGAACTGCTACTTTGAACAATTCTAATAAAGGTTACACAAAAGTGTATGATTTAGTAACTGTATTATCGTCTGACAGTTTCATAAAAGCTAGTTTTAATGTTTATCCCAACCCTGCATCAGAAATATTAAACATTACGTTAGAAAACGAATTGTTTTTGGAAAAAGTAATCATTTACAATAATTTGGGACAAATCGTAAAAACTACAAAAGGCAAAACAATTAACATTAGTTCATTTGCAAAAAGCTTATACCATGTTGAGGTTATAAGCAATAAAGGGAAAGCTTCTAAGAAAGTTATACTGAAATAAAACCATCACATTAGTTAAACAATATTTATATATACAACGGCAGAACCAATAATTCTGCCATTTTTTAATAAAAAATATCTAATTGTACTATAAAATACTGAATATTAGTTATTATATCGAATTTTTATTTTAAAAAAAATTAGTTAACCTGCTGTTTTTTTTGAAGATTATTTAAAGAAAACAGGGGTTTTCTTTTTTTTTCATAAAAATTAAAAAATTATCTATTTTTTATAGCAGTTAAACTTTTTAAAAGAGTATTTTTATAATGTCATTTATCTGAGGAAGAGAATTTTAATGGTGACATGACTCCGAAACTACATTGAACAGTAAATTCATTTCTCTTTCGTAGATAACCAAATCCGGTATTGTAGCAATGCTGGCAAATAAACACTAAAAGCAAGGCTTTTATCATATTTATATTAGTGCGTGTTTTACATGTGCTAGGGATTGTATTTTCTTTCTTGAAAGGAATTAGACACGTATACCTGTAGATGGTGAGATTTAAAATCAACAAGTAAAAATGTAAAATATGACGCTTTATGTACCTTATCTAATCTTCATTGGCATTAGTCTTTTTTCATTTATTACAGCCTTTATTGTAAGAAAAGTAAAGAATAACAAAAAAACAGTTGGGCGTCATGAAAAACTAATTAGAAATATCATACTATTTGCAGTTGGATATTATTTAATAAAGTTCATATTCGGGTGGCAATTAAATTGGTGTTTTGAGGCAGTTTTAGTACTCATTTTATGCATCTGTTTTGATTATGTAATAATTGTTAAAGAGCAATATTCACATAGATTACAAAATATATATTATCCTGTGAGGCTTTTGTTAATAGGAGTACCAATTGCATCCTTCGTTATTATTTTTTTTCTTGGAGGAATAACCTTAGGTTTTGGTTATGGACTTGGTTGTTTTGTTTTTCCAAAGGATCGTGCTTATGGGGAACAACATGTATATAAGAATTTATATATCTATAAAAGTGAAGACTGTAGAGAAGCTTTTGTGTTTAAAAAGAAATTACTATGTTTCGAAAAAGACGTTGCAAATATAGGTAGTTACTACGGTACAACATTTGGAGAAAATCGTAGTGAAGAGGATCCTATAACAGGATATATCAGCCGTAATAAAGATACTATATTTATTACTGGTAAAGATATTGAACCCCGCAGTCCTTTTCATATTAGAATAACGATATTAAATAATCAGAAAGTACAAATTGAGGATATATCTCCTATAAGCTATCCAATTTCAGAAGGAGAAACATTACAATTAGAATCTCACGGAAAAAAAATCATTCGATTATGAAAGAACTCATCCAAATACAGACAGATATCTTTAGAGCATCTTACGCCAATTCCCGCAGCCTTATTTTTTTAGCGGAAGGGTATAGCGAATCTGACGAATCTTTGTTTTATAGAGACGTATATGATCTTCTAAATAAATTGGAGAATTCATTTCCATTTTCCTGCCTGAAAGGAAATGGTAACCGTTATATGTTTTCTGTGTTTGTTTCTTTTTCCCCCAGTGTCCAATATGGATATGCAAACTCTCAGCAGGAAGCAGTTGGTAGAACGGTTTTTGAAACCTATTTTGAAAATGGAAAATTACATGTAAACCATACCAAAATAAACAGTTACATTGATGACCTTATATATACAGGTAGTCAAGGGAATGCCCCCTTTTTCGTTAAAAATTCTATACCGAAAGGAATAACTTTTCAAGTCGAAGGGCTACCAACCTTTGAGCAAAATAAGTTAGTTTTTATCCTATTACCAGAAGCAAACCGAACAGATATTGAGCTAGAGGTTGACGATATTGATACTTATTACTCCATTCTTACTTCAGTAGATAATCATTCGGAACAAATAATCCAGAAAGCTACGGGGCGAATTTTAGGCCTCGCAGATGAATTTGACCTTCCAGGTGCTGACTATTTGAAACCGGTCGATATACAGGGGGATTTTATTCTATCAAGATTTCCAAATTTATTTTACGCTCCAAATATTACTATTGGACCTAATCCAACTATTAATGATGATTTTCCCTGGAGATGGGGCTTTGATAAAAACTATAATTCGTCTATCCCTATTTTTAAAAATACGGCACCTGCTAATGTTAATAGGGATCTTCCTTTGTATAATGTCAGCTACACGGATATAGAACTCTGGGAAGGCGGTGGAGGTTTCCGAACAGATGTATATCGTTCAGCACCTGATTGTATAATGCGAAGAAAAATTGGAGATAATACATTGCCTCTTAAGGATCATAAAGTTGCATTTTGTCCTATTTGCAGAGAGTTACTGAGTAGTTTTTTAATAATAAAATGATTGTTATGGCTGAAAAAAATTTATTTCAAGATGATGTTGATTATATGGGAAGAGAAGAATCCTTATATAATAAAGTTTCGTGGAGTAATACTACCCCTTTATCTCCTAATGAACAGATCAAAGTTGTTCAGCTTTATAAACCTATGATTTTTGATTTTGAAGACAGAATAGTAGATCATACAATGAGACCCGGCAATAATTATTTCCATACATTAAACGCAAACAGTAGAAAATTATCTGTTATGTATAGGAATGAATATGGTGAGGATATACCTGTACAAAAGCCTCATTGGGATGGAACTCTAAATGTTACACATAACAATTTTTTGGCTATAGATAATTTGAACCTACTGACAAATATGTTAGGTGTAACACATAAACATACTGTACTTAAAAATATTTCATTCCAAGATATAGAACTCAAACTCGTTTTTAACAGAAATGATGGATCCACCTACAATCACTTTATACCATTAAATGCCCCCACCAATTACAGTGCTTGTATAGGAACCGAAGGAACTATAGGAGGAAATAAAAATGATTATCAAATGGGACTTGCGCAGCTCTTCTATTACTATTTGAAAATTGGTAACAGATATATCGGAGTCAAAGTTCAAATATCAATTGTTTTATTGTACCATGGAAATGATTTTGAACCGATGGGAGTCATCGATGCGGTTAAATTTTTCCCTCAAATAAAGTTTTCTTTCGATTCTAAACGAAAAGATGATCCTGATCTCCTGCCTAATTTTAATGCTTTTGTAGTTTATCCAGAAAATGACAACCGTTTTAACCTGCTCACTTTATCAGGATTACCGGCAGATATAGACATAGATAGTTGTAATGTTGACGGTTACAAAGCACGTGTCAAAATGACTGCAAATAATAATAGTATGCATCATGTCGACGTAAGAGATGATGGCTCAGGGAATAATATCGACTATAATCATTTTAGATATGCAAGAGATGAAGGGATCTCAATACCGAAGTTATTCGAAAAGTATTTTGATCTTTCTTTGCTAACTTCTAATATGCCAAGTTTTTTTACAGACAGTAACGGTTCGGAAGATGATGATAAATATAATATAAGAAAATTTCCGTTTTATCATCTATATGGCGCCGTAGCTCCGCCTACCTGGGCTTATATTTTTGATTACTTGAAGCCTAACTTAACAGAAGAACACGAGATTCAGGCAGTATATGGTATGCAAGATCGAGTATTGAAACCAGAAGTTTTTGAGAATGCAAGAAAAAAGACATATGGATGGCCCCAAAATTCAAATCCTGGCAACAAAACGATTACATTAATTAAAAAGGCAAGACAAGCGGAATATGACAATATTCATTTTCACGGTTATATGGGGAAATATGCGGATAATAATCAACCTGTCATCCATGCTCCAATTTGTGGATATTGTTGCTTTCATTTACACTGGCGTTGGTCGCAACTAAATTATAACTTAAATGCAATGAGTATGACAAGACTAGCTACTGCTGGAGGAAGCCCTAATAGGTTTAACGGTTGGGAAACATCAGGTAAAAAAAAAGGAGATGGATATGGTTTACCGTTGATTCCGCCTAATCAGTCTTTGAAGATAGCTGTAACAAATGAAAATAAAACACCTTTTGGCAGAGATTCAGTGTTGAATCCTACGGCTACTCCGGAAGAGCTGAACAGCAATATCAAAACAGTATGGTATTCTGTTGATTTGCTTGATTATCCTATTAGAAGTCAAACAGGACATTTAGTATTTGAACAAGGTGCCGGTTATGCGTTTAGATATAATCCACAAGCGGAAAGAATTTACAAAACCGTTAGAACGATAATAAACGTCATGAGGTATCAAGCTACTGTTTTCCCACCAGGCGTACCTCCGGTGATACCACCAGTAGTAGTTAACTTTTTAGCAGAAGTTTTAAATCATATGGAAACACCCGATATGTTTGAAGTTGTTTATCGATTAATGAGATTTTTTAATTGGGAGCCTCAACTTTCTGATGTTAATCAAGTTCCTAACGGGAATTACCACCCAAGTGTAACTGAACCTTCAATGGAAAAATTATGATAGCAGCATTTAAACCCATCATATTTGTAGCAGGAAGAATTATTGATGATTTTGAGCAATCACTTAATAATATAGATGATTTTCAGTACCTATTAAATAAAAATGGTTGGGTAGTGGATAACATCTCTGTATCACAATTAGAGTTAGTCCGAAATACTATTAATATTTCTGATTCTGTTCAGCAAATAAAGGATCTATTGGCACAAATTAAGTCAAGTAAGGATAATTTTAACAATTTGTGGGATCAGATATTTCCAATTATTCAAAATACTTATCAAATAATTGATAATATTGTTAATGTTTCTTCCAATTCATTTTCATTTTTTCCATTTAATCAGCCTAATTTTTGGACTGAGTTTGGGGCGAATTTGTTTGATACTTTTTTTTCGAAGTATTTAAAAATAGAATCTAAAGTTTTATTTTCTGTTCTTTATTTATCAGATATAATTACTGAAACTACATATTATCCTGTAGGTGACAAACGTATACCGTATATAAAATATAAGATTAACTGGTCTCAATTAGGGATACTTGTTACCAAACCCCAAAATCTAATAAATACAGCATACAATTGGGACGATCCTTCAGGACTAAACTATGATAAAGTGTTTTCGAAACTGAATACCGCCATAAATCTTTTTGGTGGCAATTCGGAGAGAATATTAATTGATAAAAGTAACCATGAACGTTTTTATTTACATAATACCCACTTATCGGATTTTGGTGTTGAGCAATTAAATATAAATATTTTACAATATTGGGAACCATTCATTAACAACTACAAAGAACTAAAGTTAAATATTATCCCCGTTCCTAAAAGTGATTTAAGCCAAACTATTGATGGTCTTGCATTGCAATTAGCAAGAGCAGGAGCTTACGAAAGCACTTTTATGTTATCTCCTTCATTTTACACATCGATTGATAGTAAGTTAGGTAAATCCGACTATTTGTTACTTAAAGTTCTGCCTGATAGTACTCAATTTTTAACAAATTTCTCAGCGTTAGATTTTAACACGGAGTTTAACTTTACCTACCTTCCACAGCCGTCAGTATTATTGTTCGGAACAAGAGCTACAAGCAGGTTAGAGTTTATGGGAGTTGATTTTTCGCTCTCAGTATTAGGAGAATATAATAATCCTGAGTTTATCATTAAAATTGGTAACGGAAAACATGTCAATGTTCCTTTTTTAAATTTCACATTTGAACCGAGTAACGCAGATAATTTCATTCAAAAGATTATTGGTGCAAATCCTTTTTCATTGGCTCTTGGTGGCGCACTACGATGGTCTTCTAAATTTGGTTTTGGATTTGAAGGAAATACAAGTTTTTCAATTGAGATACCTCTAAAAGATCAACGAAAAAATAAAGATTCTTCAACTCCAATACAATTGGAAACATTACGAATAGCATTTGCTACAAATGGAGAGAACACTGATTTAAATTTGGGTCTTGATTTTAATCTTAATCTTTCTGTTGTAAAAGCAAGTGTACGAAACATAGGATTAAAGTTACGTTTGAGTGATAAAGAAGGCTCTAACGGAAAAGGAATTTTTAATAATCTGGATTTTAATTTAGGTTTCAAATTTCCCGATGGCGTAGCTTTAGAGATCGATGCCCCACCGGTAAAAGGCGGTGGTTTCTTGAACTATGATCAGGCAACATCCACCTATACAGGAGGATTGGAATTGCAATTCTCCAAAATATCATTCTCCGCAATAGGTATTATCAGTACTAAATTACCAGGAGGTGAAAAAGGTTACTCCTTACTGGTTATAGTATCTGTCGAGTTCACACCTCTACAAATCGGTATGGGATTCACCATCAACGGTATTGGTGGATTGCTCGGATTACACCGAACATCAAACCCCGATGTTCTTCGTGCGGGAATCAGATACAATACGTTGGATCATATCCTTTTTCCAAAAAATATTGTTCAAAACGCGAATACCATTATCAGTAATTTAGGTCAGGCATTTCCTGCTCGCAAAGATCAGTTTATGCTTGGACCAATGGCTAAAATAGGTTGGGGTACACCAACTTTGCTTACCATTGACATAGGAATTGTGATTGAACTTCCTGATCCTGTTCGCTTAATTATTTTAGGAATACTTCGAGCTCAATTGCCAAGTGCACAAAATCCTATTTTACAGATACAGGTTAATTTCTTGGGTATTATAGATTTTAAAGAAAAGTATTTGTCGTTTGATGCCACATTGTATGACTCCAAGATTCTTACGTTTGGTCTTTTTGGAGATATGGCACTGCGCCTGAATTGGGGAGACCGACCAAATTTCTTATTGTCGGTTGGAGGATTCCACCCATCTTATACGCCACCACCATTAAATCTTCCTTCAATGCAGCGTTTAACCATTGTATTGGCAGATGAGAAGAACTTAAAAATATCAGTGGAGTCTTATTTTGCCGTTACATCCAACTCAGCACAGTTTGGAGCCCGAGTCTATGCAATGGCAAAAGCCTGGAAGATAATTGCGGAGGGGGAACTTTGGTTTAATGTACTGTTTCAGTTCTCTCCTTTCTATTTTGCCGCGGATATGGGAGTTAAGTTTGCTATTAAAATGGGAAGCAAAACCTTACTAGGGATCTATGTTGCATTGATGCTGGAAGGTCCGGATCCTTGGCGTGCGCAAGGTCAGGCTGCATTCAAGATATTGCTTGTTAAAGTTAAAGTTCGTTTCGATGCGACCTTTGGTCGCCAGCGTGCAGAAGCTATCGAGGCAGTAAAAGTAGATGATAAGATTAAAGAAGCATTAATGTTGCAGGATAATTGGGAAGCATTACTTCCCTATCAAAATAACCAGATGGTTGCCTGGCGAAAAGAAGCAGAAACTGAAGTACAGTCTGTTGACCCATCAGGTGCTATTAAGATCAGCCAGCGCGTGATGCCACTTAATACCGTAATGCATAAATTTGGCTCTGCCGCGATCAGCGACTTTAACCAGTATAAAATCAATACTACTAGCGTTAGGATAGAAAACATGATTGTACCTGCTGAGAGGGTACAAGATTATTTTGCCAGAAGTGAGTTCAGTAATATGACTGACGAAGAAAAATTGTCACGTGATGGTTACGAACTATTTGATAGCGGTGTACTTGTAGGCTCGAATGAGAATCAGTCTTCTCAATATGCTGTCCACAAACATAGTACTTTTGAAGAAATCACCATGGATAGCGGATACCGACGTAAGGAAGATACCAAATTCGCAATAAGCGAAGAAAGACTGAAAATTGACAGTTTCCGTGGTTATACAACCCGTACAGGTCTTTCAAGAGCAAGGCTTCGTACCACAAGCGTTGGTCCGGCAAAGATTAAGCTTTCTATAAAAGAGGGTGAGTTTGTACTGGCAAACCGTAACAACCTGCAGCAGGTAGGTGGAGGAATTTCTTTTGCAAACTCAATGGACGCAGAAAGATATTTGCAGCAGCAGAAAGTACTGTCGCCTTCAACCGTAGAGCATTGGATTATTGCCAACCGATACGAACTGGCTTGATAACTATTAAACATTTTATGAACGATATATTCTGTAAACTATGAACGCATACTATTCTTTTTTACCATATATAAGAAACGGACTAAGCAACTTTCTTACTGTTGACGATTTACCTAACGGCAACTCGCCTACACAGCGCAGCAGTTTTAGCTTAAGTATCGGTTTAGAGGCGACAGCTGTAAGTGGAGGAACCCAGAATACCACTATATCTAAAGATTTTGCCCTTAAGGGGCCAGGTGATGTAATCGGAATCAATAAAAACGAAATCGTTAAAGTAAGTCCAGAAAACTGGGTAACTAATTTTGAACCGAACTATCTCCCGTTTATAGAATTTTACGATGAAGATTTCTGTTGGAGGTATACTCCTGCAAAGTTTCGTAAAGATGGAACTTCATCTCAGTTTGAATACCGTTTGCGTCCCTGGATGACCTTGGTTGTACTGATGGATGACGAGTTCGAGTTGCTTACAACTCCTGAAGGGAAACCGTACATTAAAATAAAGAAACCCGCAAGCGATTTATTTCCATCTCAAGAAAGTTTGTGGGCGTGGGCACATGTTCACGTAAATGAAAATTTAGCGGTTGGTGACGGAGCAATTGGAAATAACGATGCTGCTATTGCACAAGCTGTAGCGAAGCTTAAAAATACTGTTTTAAAACGAAATCCTGAAAAGGTAATTTCTCGATTAGTATCACCTCGCCGATTGATGCCTGATACAGGATATACTGCATTCGTAATCCCAACTTTTGAAACGGGTAGACGAGTAGGAATGGGTATGGATCCTTTCAGTGGTTCGAGCGTACAGGAACAGCAAGGTGCTTGGAATGCCAGCACACCCGTTGATACGGAATTCCCGGTTTATCATCATTGGTATTTTAAAACCGGAGGGTCGGGTGATTTCGAAACACTGGTGCGTCTTGTTAAGCCGCGCATCTTACCACAAAGCGTAGGTACAAGGGAAGTTGACTTGCAAAAAAGCAACAATCCCCGACTGGAAAGTGTGGAAGCACCAATACCTGTTATTAAAATGAGAGGTATTGTAGAACCACTTAATGCTAACACTGTTGAACCTTGGGATCTCAGCGACAACAACTTGTATACTAAAGAATTGAGAGGTATTATTAATGAGCCTACCAAAATTCTTAAAAAGGAACAGATTGGTGACCCGATTATAGCTCCGCCAATTTATGGCAGATGGCATGCTGCACAGGATGAAGTACCAGAAGTTGGTTCCTCAGATGCCAACTGGCTTCAAGAAGTCAACCTTGATCCGAGGTATCGAATATTTGCGGGTGCGGGTGTGGAAACAATAAGACGGAATCAGGAAGATTACATGAATACGGCTTGGGAACAGATCGGTGATGTACTGGAAGCAAACCGTAAAATGAACCAGCTGAAACTAACTAAAATTACAAATCAGGCAATCTATGACCGACATTTGGTGTCTTTAAGAGATGAATTACTTTTGAACATCTCAGCACCTGCTCATACCAGAATGATCAATATGCCGAGACAGTTGACAGTTTTTGGAGAAGTTGATAACAGTAGAATTCCCGTTTCGGTATTATCTGGGGCTTTTAGAAGAATTACAAGAGCAAATAGTACCCTGACAAGAGCTGTCTCACTAACAAGCGGTGAAATAGGGACAGCAGAACTTATCAGTGAAATCAATAACGGAAATGTGCAAATTGCTATGCCTTATCAGGCACCGGCGGGGCAGATACCTTATAACATATGGTCTCCTGCACAGTTGACACCCGCATTTACATTTTCTCTTCCGCAAAATGCAGGATTCCAGTTTTCAAATCCTGGAACCATTATTTCAAACCCTGCTCCAGGACCAATTTCGCAACCTGTAAGGACTATGGTAGAATCTATAGCATCTCTTCATGACATCATACAGCAGCTTCCGGATTATAGTTTTCCACAAAGTCCGATGTTGTCGATGAATCAGATGAGAAATATTATCCTTACAAGAACAGAACCTATATCTAATGCGCTGGCTATTGCAAATAACTTCATCAAACTAAATGATGTTCAAGGTATTCCCGTACAGATATTGAATACAAACACTATAATGGCAGCACCTAAAATTAGTACACCCATGTATAAAGAGTTGGCAAAACTGTCACCGGATTGGATTATGCCCGGATTGGGAAGTATTGAAATGAATTCTATCAACTTATTGAATGTAAATCAGAAATATTTAGAAGCCTATATGCTTGGCTTAAATTATGAAATGGGACGTGAACTGATGTGGCGAGGATATCCGACGGATCAAAGGGGTACATATTTTTCTTTTTTCTGGGGATATGACAGTTCTATCAAGAATCTTCAAATAACGAATGATAACGAACAGATATACAACCTGAATAATTACAGGGATATAGAAGACATACATAAATGGCGTGTAGATCCAAACTTTATTACTTCTCCACTTACCAAACTGGGGTCAAACAGTGCGAGAACTGCGGGACCTCCGTTATTGGTTATGACAATCCGTGCAGAGCTTCTTCGCAAGTATCCAGGAACGATCATTTATCTGCAAAAAGCACAGTATCTTGGACCGGATCAACCTCGAAAAGCAATGCCAGGAACAGAAGTTTATCCTTTGTTTTCAGGAAAAATAGAGCCGGATATCGTGCTATTAGGATTTCCTATTAACGGCGATGATATTAAGGGCACCGGCTATGGAACAGGAAATGAAGGTTATTTTGTAGTGTTTCAGGAAAGATCAACAGAAATACGTTTTGGTGCCGACGAATCGGATGCACCTGTCAGTACAAACATATCGACTTGGGATGAACTAAGTTGGAAAGATATTAAGGATAATCCTAATAGTGACGGGTTTATTAATCTTGCAAAACAAATAACCAGTTCTGCCAACCCGGATGGAATTGTGTGGAACTGGAACGGAGCAACCATTGCTTATGCCCTTCATCAGTCACCAGTTAAACTCAATGTCCATGCACAGGATCTGGTGCCAGACAATCAAAGTATACAATAAATAACCTTATAAACACGATACAGATATGCCAAAAGAATATAGTACGATAGTTCGTGAGATTACAGATTTAAGAACAAAGAAAGCCGAGTTGGAAAAGGAGCTGCTTTCGGGAAAACAGCAACTTAAAAAAGCCGGTAGAAATATACAGCAAGTAACCCAAAAAAAACTCAAAAATGATGCAACAGGTCATTTTCTTAATTTAAAGAAAAGTACTAATTCGCTGGAACAGCAGCTTATAGATATCAGAAACAAGGAATCAGAAATACTTTCTGAGGTAGCATCGTCATCTGGTGGTTTTGCGCGCTTGGCTGAGAATATGAATGACCGCTATCCCATCCTGTTTTTTCCAGTAAGAATTGAAACTGTGTTTAATGAAGAACCTAAACAGTTATGGATTAGAATATTTCCTGATGAAATAGCAGTTGATACACATGAGGAAACATTGAGTGAAACTGAATTTGATGAAGGAAAAAATTATTGGATTCAGTTTACAGACAGCATAAATGAGGAAGAAAACATACATGCGTGGGATTTGCTTTGCCGTAGTTTCAGTGCACCGAGAGCAGCTTACATTGCTTTAATGACTACACCTACAAACCTTGGATCAGTTTCTAGCAGCGAACAATTAGAATTTCCATCTTTAGATACGCAAATTGACACTTGGAGTAAACAACCGCACACCTATGTTATGCCGGATTCATTTACAGTACAGGCGTATGGTAATGATGGAAGCAGACTTACTTATGAACTGAAGCCGGTTCCCGATGATCTAAAGATGGGGATTGATCCTACTATTGGACCAGATGAAGATAATCCTAATCAAATGGGTTCATTTGACCAAAGAGAAGTAAATGGGTTCCAGAATGAGATTATCGCAGACGAAACCGTGAACTGGATGGTCGATTTTGATGCAGCAATTGGTCAGGGCATGGCAGCTAGAATAGATATAACACACGGACAGTATGAACAAGGATTTAAAAGAATCATGGTAGTCGGTGTAAAATCTACCTTATCTATTGAGAGATCTCAAGACAGGGTAGAGCAACTTTTGAGTAATCACCGTTTTACTGATGGTTTCAGTATTTTAAAGCAAGGCAGCAACACAAATAACACAGATGAAGAATATTCAGGTTTTCAATCTATCGAATTTGGAAATAAGGTTACGTATCAAACAGAACGACTAGATCCTTTATTCAATCCTACTCCGATAAACAAAGATAAAACCGACGGCCAGTTCCTGTGTGAGGCTCTGGGTATAAATTATGATTCCATGTTCCACATTTACAGAAGTAATGGAACTGACATCAAGGATGTTATTAATTACAATAGTGCAAATTTTCAGTCAATGTTGGGATATACAGTGACAGAACTACTTCCGTTTTTTGGAAACAGGGTGACAATTAACAGCAAGTTCAGATCGTTTGCAGCGAACTATATGAGAAGTCGTGGCGCCTTGCCTTCCATAAGGAGCGGAAACCAACCATATGGAATATTACCTACAAGCGTATTTTCAAGACTTGACTGGAAAAGTCATCCAGATAACGAACTTTTTAGTAATATCCAGCAGTACAGTAATTCTCTTGACTTGCAATGGACGAAAGTCATGGATCACTATGACACGATACAGAAGCCTGGACAAAAACTTACCGATGTATTGTCAAAGAATGCAGTTTCAACCGAATATATACAGCGCGTAGGTGTCGGAGCCGGATATGTCTGGAACAATATAGAATATGCCGCCTTGGAATATCCCCACTACCGTGAATGGCAAAATATGCAGATGGGCAGGATGGATAATACTATCGGGGAACTGGGATTGCCATTAGAATATAATTATAAAGGATTGCAGATTAATTATCTAGAGAAACAGTCAAACATGGATATTGCTACAGTTATCGAAGGAGTGAATGAAGAAGAACCTCTTCCGAAATTGAGCGACGTCGGAAACATGTTGGATATCATGGCTACAGCTAGTTTTGATCAGTTGCGTGATGAAGATTACGAAAAGTTGGGCGTACCACAGGAAATTGTAGATAAGGAATTTAATTCAAGTATTTTATATCGATTTTCAAGACAATCGATTATGTTAGAATACTTCGAAGCAGCATGTGATATCTTGCAAATCCGTCCTGAACTTCGTGGTGAGAACGAATTTATCAATCAGGGAGGTGAACGTCCACCAGAAATTCCAAACGTAGGACCTATGGGTAATTTAAGTATAGGACCAAGTCGTTTAGCGATTATGAATACGCCTTTTCGAGGTCGTACGATAAGCCAGGTACTAAGTTCAGAGGAAGTTCATGAGTTTCCAGAGGCCGAAAACCTTATTCAATCAAAAATATCTCTAAGAGATCTAGCACATGTGAAAGTTAAAGACCTTTCACTGTTGATACGTGAAGGAATTGACGGAGTTACTTTCCGTTTGGATACTTGGAGGCTTTCTTTGGTTAATCAGCGTATGAATGATTTAAGGGGTATCCAAAATGGTAGTCTTGATCGGACAATGGGATTATACCTTGGTGCGTACGGTTGGGTTGAAAACCTTACCCGACGTAGGGATATTGAAAGAGTGGATCCTCCAACTGAAGATGGACAGTTTCCACAAGAAGTATGGCATACGAAAACAAATAAGGGGTATATCCATGCTCCATCCATGAATCAGGCTGTTACAGGTGCAGTAATGCTGAGTGGTTATTCACAACGTGCACAAAAGGAGACAGAAGATCCGTTATCAGTGAACCTTTCCTCTGAAAGAGTTCGTGGAGCCCTTGATCTAATGGAGGGGGTCCGAAACGGTCAAAATCTGGGAGTATTATTGGGTTATGAATTTGAGAGAAAATTTAGAGAGATAACAAATAATCAATTTTATGTAAATCAGCCGATATATAACTTAAGAAAATCTTATCCACTAGATAAGTTCGTTGTAGAGGTTTCTCCAGATCCAGAAACAGTTGAAAAAATATCTTCAAGGAGTGTAGTCAATGGTGACAAACTAATTGAACTTATGAAGAAGGGCAAAATTCAGGAAATTATAATTTCAAGTGGAGTTAAAGATGATTTAAGGGAAGCATTAGTTAAAGCTGTAAATTGGATATGGAATCTCGCAGATGCAGTTGCTGATATAAGTATTACAGAAGGAATTTTTCAGATTGTTCAAGGTAATACAATTAAAGGAGGATCTAGTGCTAATGCAGTTGCAAAGGGGCGATTTCTAAATGAACCAGATGTTGTACCTTCAATCAAAAACGGACTTGAAATACCGCAGCGTTTTACCATGCATTTCGAAACGAATGAGCCTTTAGATGTTGCTAATGGCTGGAATATAATAGATAATGTTTCAAACAGGATTTATGCAGAACCATATATTAATAAATGGCTGGCATCTATTTTGCCTGATCCTACCATGATAACCTGTTACGTTCAGATTAGAAATACTGGAACGGGATACTGGTTTAATATGGCTCAACTTAATCTACATCCGATAGACCTGCTCTACCTAATCGGTGAGGAGCTTAAAGACGGAGATGACTTACTATCATTGAATATTAAAAAATACATACGTACGTTGTACGGTTTTGACCGATCGGTTGATCTGGCGGTTGAATATCATGAAAAAGACAGTGAAGAAACGTATTCAATTTTAGAAATACATCCCGTTTTATTGTATGCTCAAAAAATATTGAATAGTTCGCGCCATTTGAACACGCATGATTATATGCGTTCAAGTGATATTGAGGGGTATATCAAACAGTATGATCTCGAAAATATTTCCTTACGTCACGATAATGCAGAAAATGCACTTTTAGCAGCAATAAATAATTTGGAACAAGTTATTAGTATAATTCCTTACAATAAAGATTCTATTGTTAATGCCCTGTTTGCCCTAAGTTTTTTTGGCATCGAACAAACTGTTTACGAATATACTGTCGCGCCAGAACTGAATGAAGAGCAGCTTTTGAAACAGCAGGCTGATTTAGTAATACAAGTTGCGAATGAAAAACTTTCAAAAGCGCAAATGACAGAACCATTTCCAAGTGCTGGGACCGATCCTACAAAATATATAGATCAGATATTGGAGTCGTTCAAGAAAATATTTGATCCTAATTTTTCAGCAGTTCCATTATTTGGAATCAGAGTTGACGACTTAGATGCGATTGAATCTATGGTGCACGGTAAAACTAAACTAACTGAAGATCATATCGAGAATCAACTTCTGACAGAAGAATGGGTTACATCAATTGCTAAGGTAAGAAAAAATGCTTCAAACTACGAAATTCTATCTATACTTACAGATGTTATTAATCCTACTTCTACCTTGAGAAGATCTGTTATTCCTATGCAGCTTCCTTATCAAAATGACGGGGCAGAAAGATGGTTGGGAGCTTCTGTGTCCGATCCGCAAAACATAAAGGAAGGGAGAACTGTGATAGGTGCATCTGTTGCTGAAAAATATTCGGTATACGAGCCTCAGGCAGGTTTAATGATAGAAGAATGGATTGATGTAATACCCTCTAAAGAAGTAGCTTCAGGTATAGGTTTTCAATATGACCAACCCAATGCAAAGGCACCTCAGTGTCTGATATTGGGAATATCCCCTCAGATTACTGGTAGATGGAGATGGCAGGACATAACAGATATGTTAGAAGAAACACTAGATCTCGCTAAAAAACGTGGAATTGATTATGAAGTCATATCAAAGACTGCGGTTGGTCAACTACCAGGAATGATAATGCCATTCACTAAAACAGGGAATGCCATTGGACTTTCAGAAAAACATGTCTTAAATTCAAAAAACTAATCTTATGCCATTAATTAATATAAATCAACCAGATATAATTAGCTACCTACGTGTAGAACCAAGGACGGTTACAAAAGACTTAAAGCCAACAATTAAAGCTGCTGTGCATGATGCTGTATGGATACTTACTCAGCAGTTCCGTGTTGGAGAATTTTTGGCTGAAGATGCAGGTTCACCAATGAAGGCCAGAATTCAGACGCAGTCTAATAAACTTAACAGATTTCAAAGTAGGTATGGAGAAGTAGAATTGTTAAATGACGAGGTGCCCTTGGAGGCAAAAATAGAAAGATTACCATTGAAAGAAGATCTAGGAACTCGTTTAGAGTTTGGACGTATTTGGATTAAACTTGCCTCTAAAATTTATGCTGATGATTTAAATGAAATACTTTTATTAACATTAGAAAATTTTCAGATAGATGCAGTAGGAGACGATCCTGCTAGAAATAGTAATCTAATGGGTATGCGAATTAGAAATTTAGTAACTAGACGAGCAGTTGACGGTATAAGATTATATAAATACTTTAAGACAGGTGGTTTTGCTTCAGATTTTTTGCCTAGTTTTCCGCAAATGGATGATCAGATGGTTCATTTTTTGAAATGGGTAGAAAATACTTATTTTCTTCCAGAAACAACAAAGCAAAATTCTTGGTCTGAAGAAGTCTTGGAATATCAATGTAGTGTATCAGCACCGCTTAATCTCAATCAGGAAAGTAATCAAAATGTTTTCAGTGCTGATAGATATAAACGTGGAGATCTTGACTGGTACTCTTTTGACTTAGAGTCTGATCCTTCTTTTAAGCTGAAAGAAGAGGGTATTGAGATAGATGATTCCCGTGCACTTCTAGAACCAGAAACCTATTCCTATATTCCTACAAATATAGAATTTAAAGGCATGCCTAAAAATAAATGGTGGGAATTTGAAGATCGTAATACAGATTTTTCTAAAATGCTAACTCAACAAGGTGATATATCTAAAATGGTCGTTATGGAGTTTGGTCTGATCTATTCAAATGATTGGTTTATAATTCCACATTCTATTCCAGATAGCTCAGTAACTGCGATTAATGGTTTGGTCGTGACGGATGTTTTCGGTCGTAATTTTTCAATAAATAGAGCCGGTACCAATAAGGAACAAGAGTGGTATCGTTGGGATATGTATAATATTAGTAAAAAGCAAAGCGAAGTTAGAGAAACTTTTGGAAAGCTAGTTTCAATTCCGAGAATTAAAAACAGGATGGAGAGTGAGCCGATTGAAAAAGTAATGTTTTTACGCGATGAGATGGCAAATATGATATGGGGGGTAGAAGAAGTTGTACCAGATGAGCTTTTTAGAGGTATGGATGGGAAAAATACTTATCTACAACTATTAGCTTACTTAAACGATACATTACCACAAGCAGTTACTTCACCAGAGTACATTGCTAATAGTGCATTGCATAGATTTAGACTATCTAATTCGGTGCCTGAAAATTGGATTCCTTTTATTACAACTAAACAAAAAATTGATGATCATCAACGCAGAGACGTTCTTGTCCAACGTGGTGCGATGCTTCGTTATGTAGATGACAACTATACTAATGAGGTTATACGCCCAAGAACAGATATTTTATCTATAGGTGTGACTGAAAATCAACCATACTTCATTAATGAGGAAATAGTTGGTCGATCAGGATTTGTCATTACATCCAATTTTCAACGGGCACGCTGGTACGACGGAAAAGTATTTACGTGGCTTGGTAGAACCGTTAAAGGTGGTCGTGGTGAAGGCAACAGCGGACTGAAATTTGATATACTTGCCGATAAAGAATCTGATTTATAAGTAATAATAGATAGATTACATTTTTATTCACACATAGTTTTTGAACTATATAGAACAAAAGGGACATTTTATAGGTAAAAGATATTAATTTTTAACGTTAAAATTACGATAGTGAAATCATTGTTAAAGTTTTATATAGAGCATAAAAATGGCATAGTTTTACCGATAGACCAATACATCAAATTTTTATTAACCTATTATATATTAATTTTTTATGATTAAAAATTTCTTATTAATGGCATCAGTTGCGCTGATGCCTATTTGTTCGTTTGCGCAGGAAAATGATACCGATTATGAATTAAGAGCCAATGAAAAAGAAGGATGGATTATAGACAAAAAGGGAAACAAGATCGAAGGCGTGGTACGCCTGATGGGATCTGAAGATTCTCCATGGGTAAACCAGCAAAAAGTAAAATTCATTGCGAAGAAGGATATTGATATGAGTAAAAAGAAACAGAAATTCAAGGTACTTGATACAGACGATCTAAAAGGTTACGCAGCATATGACGGCGATGTACTGCGTGAATTTGAACTGATTAAATATACCAATGTCCGTGAATCTTCAGCTGCCAGTGGCGGACTTGGAGGGAATCTCAAGATGATAAAGAACTTATCGAACAGTAACTATATGGCAGAAACTATGATAAAGGGACCTATTACAGTATACCGTCTATATGGTTTACCTACTTCGGTTGCCGTCGGTAACAAACAGGTACAGGAGATGGAAGAAGACTTAAAACGTATCCGAACAAAACCACGAATTCTTGTATCTAAGAATGGCGGTAAAATTGAAGAACTGGACAGTAAGGATATGAAAAAATTAACGGAAGACTGTGAATTTGTTCGTTCCAAGATGCTTAACAAAGAATATGCAAGTTATAATCCTGAAAAAGAGGAAAAAGAACGTTCCAAAATGGGAAGCTTGCTGAAGAGTGAGATGGAGTTGAGTGGTGAAAAAGTTCAGAAAATGGCAATGGAAATATTAACGGATTACAACACCAATTGTGGTAAATAGATTATAATTTAACGATAAAAGAGGCTGTCTAAAAAGGTCAGCCTCTTACATTTTTTGTCATTTTTATTCGTACCCTCCCCCTACAGTCAAGGTACTCGAACATTCAATTCTCAGGCGACTCATCTACCTTTTTAGACACCTTCTTTTTTGTCTTAAATATTTATAACTGTAGCTTTTAATATGTTTTAAAGTTTAAATAAAAAACAAATCCTTCTACCCTTTCGTGGTCGATAAAAGTCATTCCGTAAATCCGTCCTTCATTATTACGTCTCACAACTGTATTAACGCCTTGCTGTACAAGTTGCTTTTTAAATTCCGTTTCACTGTTTGTGATATGTATTGCCAATTCAATTGCATTTTTAAGAATGGCTTTTGCTGGGTTATTTTTCATTCTCTCTTTAGAAATCTCAAAATGTTGTTGTAAACCGTTCAACCCTGAGTGTTTGCCAAACAGAGATGCTTTAAATGGATTGCTTACTTTTTCTTCTTTATCGTTCAAAGCAAAATATACCAATCTGTGTACAGGCTCTCCGTTACGTTCGCCTTTTATTTCTTCTAATGGCATTGCAGCAGATCGGAATAAATCCTGGTCCATAGAAAGTAAGTGGCCCGCTTTTGCGGACTACGGTAGATGGTCTCTGTCTATGAAAGGTAAATCTAATTATTTTTGACGGGATTGTAAATACATACTTATATTCCCCCAGGGCGTCTTTTTCTTTTTTTCTTCTTCTTAAAATGAGGAACCTGATCATCCGCATGCTCATATGCCAACGGTTCGGAAGAGAATAGAGTACCCAAAATACTTACCGTAGAATTACCAATGGTGTCTATGAGTTGGGCTAAATCCGTATTGTTATTTTGGTAAATATCCTTTGCAGTATCAGGAACGTTTTGCCTTTCTGTATCAGTCAATTTACTTTCAAGTTGCTCCAGCAAATGAATAGCTCTTTTTTGCTCGGCATTGCCATTTTTCATTGTGAGTGCATAGCTCACTGAATCTTTTAAAGAGCGGTTGTAATCGAACATCTGGTCAAAAAGTAATTCGCCTGATTCTTTAAAAGCTACTCGGTCAAACTGACCAAGCTTAGAAGAATGTTGCTCATTACGTCCCCGGGAATTATTCATCGGACTGAGTTTTATTTTATTTTTAATATCCTTTCTGCTGACAATAATCTGTACGTGCATTTGTTCACCTTCTTTAGGTTGTCCTGTTTTTACAGTACCTTTTTTTACTTCTTCATCGGTATGATGATAGTAACGGTGACGTTCTAATTTGCCGTACCACAATAAGTCTTTTCCACTTTCTATTCCTGAGCGTTTAAAATTACGTGCGTATGCATCCATTACACAGGTAGCATACTCTTTTAGCTTTTCTTCTGCTGTTTTCTCACCAAACTGTTCTTTGAGGTAAATGATTTCTTTTTCACTGGGGCTGATATTGATCAAAAAAAACTTTGCATCGTTCCTGCTTAATTTGGCGATGTTGTTATCAATTTTCACCCGTACTTCCTGCGGAGTGATATTCTTGTTCAGGTTATTGAACCATAGTTCATTTTCTCTGCTTTCTTCAAGTGCGGTACGTTTTTCTTTTTCTAGATAACCCACCAATTGTCCTGAGCTTGCTTTGTTATTTCCCGTCTCGGAATCCGTTATGTTTATAAACATGATTTTACAGATTTTTGAGCGATTGTCTTACATGGGCAATAAGCTCTTCTTTCTTTACTCCTAAGGTTGTCCAACCCATTTCTTCCCGTTGGTTGATGTAATAATCCAGCAATTGAGCAAACTGTTCCTTCAAAACCTCTTTTTCTTTCTGTTTTGAAACCAAGTGTTTCAATCCATTCAGGATCTGTTCACTGCGTTTGGCAACAATAGAAGTTTGCTCACTTTCGGTTAAAAGATGTTTTCCTATCCCTTCCAAAAAGTCCTTTTGTCTTAAAGAAATTTTTTTTAATACATCGGAATCTGTAAATAAAGGCAACAGAAAGTCCTTTTCCTGTTGGCGTATAAAGGACAAAATACGGTTAATACCTGAAGAAAGTTCTCGTTTTAGGATTTCATCGTTGGGGTCATCGGGATCTTTTTTGCTACGGTAAAAATAGTCCACCATCTGGCAAAATAGTTCTTTCTTGCTCCGTCCAAGACTGTTAGCCAGCTTTTCTATCTTATCATCCGTTTCTTTGGGGTAACGGATACTGTTGGTATCTCTCTGTTTCATAACCACTTGTTTTCTAAACGCACATCAATCTTTTTCTAAATGGTAGTATACCCTGTGGTATACCTTTTTTGCTTTTATATGCAGCCTGAATGGCTACAGGTATACCTCTGGTATACCAAAATCCTCTGCAACGCCAGTAAAGAGGCAAGCGAGTAGGGCTCTGCCCAACTCCCGCTTGCTTTTTTCCAAAACATTTGTATGTACCCTGAATATTCTCATTGTTCCTATATTTTATTTTTAAAAAAACCTCAAAATAACTTACTTCTCATAATAGTATCTTGCTCTGAACACGGGTTCAGAAAATCCGTTTTGCAGACGGGTTGGAATTAGCCGAAAAAAGCAGCCCGAAGCTGCTTCCGATTTTTATCTGTTCTTTGATGTTTTCATCAATGAACCACCTCATAAGTGTATCTGCAAAGTAAAGGAGTGTAACTCAAATTATTGTAATACAACACAGTGCCAAATACTACCTCTGAAAGCCAAATGCTACCACCTTATAAAATCCGAACGCATGGATCATGCGGGACAGGACGGATAAAACAGGGCGGAAAACTTGTAAAGCAAGTGGTAAGAAATGCGGTTGTAAAAGCATTAGGTTTTAAAAACTTAAAACAATAAAAGCGGTAAAATATAAAATCAGGTATATCTATTTGAATAAAATTTCCAAAGCAGAAAAAGACAAATTTTTAACACCTATAATTTAACAGATAAAGCGTCCTACAATAAGCGCCTGTCAGGAAAACAAGTAGTATCTACATCCTAACCCGATTCAATATCCGTTAAACTCCCTCTCAAAAAATATTTTCCAAAACAAAAAACAGAAAAAAAGAAAGCAGATAAACGGAAAGGACATTCCAATGCCAAAAGGAAATGGAATAAGTCCCGAAGGGTGAGAAATAAAAAAGAATTTAACGCTAGTTGTTCTTTTTTATTTTTCATTATGCCGTAAGCTTTTGGCTGGCTGGTGCGTGGGCTGTTCTTTCCAACTTAGCTGCCTTTTTATCTGTTTGATTTGGAAAACTGTTAATCCTAATACTTCCGCTTATGAAAAGCGGATTATTTACTTTTAAAACTCTTGTGGCTGACAGAGCCACAGAAAGGATATCGAAAATATTTACCAACAAAGTGTTGGATGTTTTTGTTATGCTTTCTCATATCCGTACAAAACTCTTTATGTGAAATGGTAATAGGTGCAGGGAAAATAAAGTGTTTTTAGGATTTAAAATTCCATTCATACCGCCAATGACCGCCAAACATAACCTTTGACGGCAACCCTACATTTATGTAAGACTTTGTCTTTTACTTTTAGGGCTCTTAATGACGTGATATGGAAATAACGGTTTTAGACATTCAGATTTTGAAAGCATTGCACAGGGAAGTAAAGGAAGTTTCTCTATTGATTGGGGAAATGACTGCACCCTACAAAGCATTGCAACAGGCAACGAAATGGCTTGACCAACAGGAAGCCTGCCAATTGCTTAATATCAGCAAAAGAACGTTGCAGACGTATAGGGCAAAAGGCATTCTTGGGGCAACGCAAATCAATCGGAAAACATATTTCAGATTATCCGAAGTGGTATCACTGATGCAGGGAAAGCGACCATTAAAAAAGCAAAAGAAATGAAACAGATTGGAAATTCAAACGAAGATATGCTTGCCCTGCTCGAAGCTGTGGTAGGTATCAAAAATGAACTGCTGTATATCAGGGAATATTTCCACCCACTTTTAAAAGGGGAAATCTACCTGTCAGGCGAACAGGTTTGCGAGATGCTACATATCAGCAAACGGACATTGCAACAGTACAGAGATGACGGACTGATACCTTTTATTAAACTCGAACGGAAAATTCTTTTTCGTGAAAGCGATATTATCAAGGTGTTGGAAGATAACTATCAACGTTAACCGTTTGTTTGAAACTGTAACCTTATCGATCAATTAAAGAAACAGTCCACCGTTTTAAGCAGTGGGCTGTATTGTTTTTAATGAATTGTTATATAATGTTAAAGGCTTGTCACAAAAGACTGCTCCATACCCTTAAATTTATGTGATACCTTTTGCATATCCTTTCCAACTTTTTCGTTAAGTATCTTGGCGTAAATCTGTGTAGTGGCAATATTTTTATGCCCTAACATTTTGCTTAAACTTTCCAATGGAACGCCCTCGCTTAAAAACAAAGTAGCAAAAGTGTGTCGAGCCAAATGAAAAGTTACTTTCTTTTCTTTAAGGCAGTCAATCTGTTGGGATATACGCATCAAACTGTCATTGCAGGTGGTGTTTGATGGTACAGGGAATACCTTATCCTGTTTTGCTATTCCTGCATATTTTTCAATAATCATATTTGGAATATCCAACAACATCACGTTTGACGATGTAGCCGTTTTCTTTCTGCGAACAATTATCCACTTGTTACCGTCAAAAAAGTCCTGAATATTACTATTTTTTAATCCTTTCATATCCGAATAAGACAGCCCTGTAAAGCAACTGAAAACAAACAGATCTTTGACCAATTCGTCTTTCTTTTTTTCGCAGTTGAATGTTACAAGCTGTTCCAACTCATTCCGTAACAGATAGCCACGATCTTTATCCTTTTTGGTGTTCTTATACTCGCTGAACGGATTAAATGCAAGATGCTTTCTGCTTATTGCTAATCGGCAGATTATGGTAAAACCGATCATATAAAGCCAGATCGTGTTATGTTCCAAGCTTTGTTCGTCACGAAGATAATAATCAAACTCCTGTACAAATTCGTAGGTTAGATCATTAAAATGTACATCAGAATAACCATATTTAGAAAGGGCAAAACCTTTTAGATGCGTAAATAAAATATTGTACTTACCCAGCGTTCCTTTGGAACGTAATCCGTTATCAACTTTCTTTTCAAAATCTAATAAAAACTTTTCACAGAACTTGAAAAAGGTCAGTTCTCCATTTCCTAACCCAAGATATACATTTTTTAATTTGATGCTATTCACGTTCCCCTCATTTTTCAGAATTTTGGAATAACATTCTTCCATATTCAAACGGATTTTGTCCAACTTACCGTTTATGTTTTGTGCTTCTCTACTTTTCCCTAAAACTCTTCCATATTTCAGATCCCAGTTTGATACCGAAATATCCAGTTTGGTACTGAAAGCAGATTGACTACCATTTATAGTAATTCTGCACATAATAGGTACCATTCCATTTTTTTTCGGTGCATTCTTTTTAAGATAGAATAATACCTTAAATGTTGATTTTTTTGTCGTTTCCATACTCACAATTCTTAATGATAAAATTAAACCTATGTGAGCTACGGAACAATATGAAAAATAATGCAAATAAGTGAATTACAGTGTATTAAAATATATTTTTTATATTTCCCAAGAGTAACGTTTTAGTAACCTTACTTTTGCCAAACCTCGCTTTTTACTGCTTTTTACCTCATTCAAAAAAAATCATAAAACGGTTGTAAAGTCTTTATTTACAACCGTTTTGCCTGTTTCTAATCTTTGATGTATTTTTACTGAATCTTTATTTTAAAGATACAAAAAAAGACTGATTAAAAATCAGTCTTTTTTATAATGAATTATTTTTTTAAAGGAATATTCTTTAAAATTTCTAAAACAAATTTCCAATATTTTTGAACAGATGTTATTGAAACGCGTTCCTCTGGAGAATGCGCTCCACGAATTGTTGGACCAAATGAAATCATTTCCATATCAGGGTAATTAGTTCCTAATATACCACATTCTAAACCTGCATGACAAGCAATAACATCAGCTTTATGACCATTCATTTTCTCATATAATCCAGAAAGTACTTCTAAAATCTCAGAATTAGGATTAGGAGTCCAGCCAGGATATGATCCTGAAAATTCAACTTCGCATCCCATTAATTCAAATGCAGATCTTAGAGCATTAGCTAAATCAAATTTTGATGATTCTACTGATGAACGCGTTAAGCATTGAATTTGTAATTTGCCGTTACCAACTGTTACTTTGGCAATATTATTTGAAGTTTCTACTAAATCTTCAAAATCAGCACTCATTTTGTACACTCCATTATGAGCTGCATACAAGGCGCGTACTAAATAAAATTGTGCCATTGGTGGCATTACTTTGGTAGGAAGTTGTTCTTTCTTTTCAAAAATAATCTCCAAATTAGGCTCTGTTGTTGCATATTCTGCTTTAATGTCTTTAACAATTTGCTGCATATCAAAAACAAAAGCTTCATCATATACATTTGCAATGATAACTTCTGCAACACTTTCACGAGGAATAGCATTACGTAAACTACCACCATTTATTGATGCTACTTGTAAACCAAAACTATCAAAACCATTAAATAACAAACGGTTCATCATTTTGTTTGCATTACCTAACCCTTTGTGGATATCCATTCCAGAGTGACCTCCTTTTAAACCTTTTACAGTTACGGTGTAAGCAACAGAACCATCAGGAGTATCTTCTTCATCATATTCGGCTCTAGCAGTTACATCAACACCACCAGCACAACCTATATCAATTTCATTATCTTCTTCGGTGTCTAAATTAAGAAGTATTTCACCTTCTAATAAACCACCTTTTAACCCCATAGCACCTGTCATTCCGGTTTCTTCATCTATGGTAAAAAGAGCTTCTATTGCTGGATGTTCAATTTCTTTAGAAGCCAAAATAGCCATAATTGTAGCAACACCAATACCATTGTCTGCGCCTAAAGTAGTTCCTTTTGCACGAACCCAATCTTCATCAACATACATTTCAATACCTTGTGCATCAAAATCAAATACAGTATCGTTGTTTTTTTGATGTACCATATCTAAATGAGATTGCAAAACAATAGTTTTACGGTTCTCCATCCCTTTAGTAGCGGCTTTTTTTATAATTACATTTCCTACTTCATCTACCTTAGTTTCCAACCCCAAATCTTCTCCAAACTTTTTCATAAATGCTATAACGCGTTCTTCTTTTTTTGAAGGACGAGGGACTGCATTTAGATCAGCGAAATGATTCCAAAGTGGTAACGGTTCTAAATTGCGAATATCTTGACTCATTGTTTAAATTTTATGTATCAAATTTAGTTATTATTACTGAAAAAGCCATTTTAAAACAGGTTTAAAATGGCTTATATGATTTTAAATTATAATCTATGATATCTTATGAACTTTTATTTTGGTGTTTTCAAAATACATGGCTTTTACAATACCATCTGAAAGTCCTATTTTTGGGACATAAATATGCTTGGCATTGCTCCATTTCATAGCGTTGACATAAATTTTGATTGCGGGTATAATTACATCGGCTCGATCTGTATTTAAACCTAACATATAAATTCTATCCTCATAAGAAAGTGTACTTAAATATTTAAACTGTTGATTTAAATACAATTGCGTTAAAGGTTTATCATTGGTTTTGCCAGACATTTTAAAAATTTTATTTATGTTACCACCAGAACCAATAATATCTACAACATCTAAATCTTGTGTATGTGTCTTAATCCATTTTTCAATTTCTGTCCAAACACTATCTGTAACCATATTATTTAACAAACGAACAGTTCCGTTTTTAAACGACTTTGATACTGTTTGTTTTCCATTAGAGAAAAGAGTAAACTCGGTACTTCCTCCACCAACATCAACATATAAATAATGTCCTTCTTTTTTAATATACGAAGCTAAATCAGAATTAGCAATAATAGCTGCCTCTGTTTTACCATCGATAATATCAATCTTAATTCCTGTTTTTTTGGCAATTAATTGAGCTAATTCTTGGCCATTATATGCCTCTCTCATGGCTGATGTAGCACAAGCTGCATATTTTTCAACCTGATAAACTTCCATTAAGAGTTTAAAAGCCTTCATTGCCTTTACCATGCGTTCAGCATTTTCTTCGGTAATTTCACCTACTGTAAAAGCATCTTGCCCCAAACGAATAGGCACACGAATTAAATGGCTTTTATTAAATTGTGTGGGTTTGTTTTCCTCTTCAATTACATTAGCTATAAGGATACGCATTGCGTTGGAACCAATGTCTATAGCCGCATATTTTTTTATCTTAATCATTAATCTAAAATAACATCAATTTTGTTTCTGTAATAATTGTAAATTTCTTCTTGCGCTCTAAATCTTTCAGTACCTGTACGTTTGTATCTATTTTCTAATCGTTCAGAGTGTAAGCGTATTTTTACGTTTCCGTTCCAATAAATATGAAATGTTTCAATTAACTCATTCTTTATGGCATCATCATAAATAGGACACGTTACTTCTACACGCTCATCAATATTTCGAGTCATAAAATCGGCAGATGAAATGTAAACCTGTGCCTCTTTATCAACTCCAAAAATATAAATTCTAGAGTGTTCTAATAAATTATCAACAATACTTATGGCTTCAATATTATCACTCATACCAGGAATTCCCGGAATTAAACAGCAAATACCACGTACAATTAATTGAACTTTTACACCAGCTCTGCTTGCATCGTATAACTTATCAATCATTTTATAATCAGACAAGCTATTCATTTTTAAACGAATCATTGCAGGTTTATCATTTAACGCTTTCTCAATTTCATTATCAATTAGCTTCACAAATTTGTTGCGTGTGTAATGAGGAGATACGATTAAATCTTTGTAGCGATAAATTTTATAATTTACTTCAAAAAATTCAAACACCTTTCTTACCTCCTTCATAATACCACTGTTTGAAGTTAGTAAAGTAACATCGGTATAAATAGCAGAAGTACTTTCATTAAAATTACCCGTTGAAACAAAACCGTAGCGTTTAATTTTCTTATTCTCCATGCGCTCAACCACGCAAATTTTACTATGTACTTTTAAACCTTTAACTCCAAAAATTAATTTGATGCCTTCGGCTTGCATTATCTCAGCATAATTAATATTACTGGTTTCATCAAAACGTGCTTGTAGTTCAATTTGCACTGTAACTTGCTTGCCGTTTTTTGCAGCATTTATTAAAGATGAAATAATTTGAGAGTTTTTTGCTAAGCGATACAAAGTGATTTTTATACTTGTAACTTTAGGGTCTAAAGCAGCTTCGCGCAAAAATTTCACTAAATAATTAAATGATTGAAAAGGTGTATGTACTAAAAAATCGCGATGTTTGATTTGTTGAATAATACTTCCTTGCAAACTTAAGCCGCTAACTGGCAAGGGTTGCACTTTTCCAGCCGTTAAATCGTTTCGACCTAAATTAGGGAAATTCATGTAATCACGACGGTTGTGATACCTACCTCCTGGAATGATACTATCAACTGATTCAATATCCATTTTATCCAAAAAGAAATCCAATGTATCTTTTTCAATTTCGCTATCATAAACAAATCGAACCACTTCTCCTACTCTACGATCACGTACAGAATTGGAAATTTTTTCTAAAAATGATTTATGTAAGTCAGAATCAAAATCAAGCTCAGCATCACGTGTAATCTTAATCATGTGAGCTGATATACTTTCGAAATCAAAAATCGAGAAAATATAATCGAGATTAAAACGAATAACATCATCTAAAAGCATAATGTATTGGTTTCCGTTTTTTTCAGGAAGCTCTACAAAACGATTGATTTGCGAAGGCATTTCTATTAACGCATAGCGTGTTCTTTTACGAATTGATTTTGTGCCTTCTTCCGAATCTTTCTTAACTAATTTTACTGCTAAATAACCATAAGAATCACGCAAATGAGGAAATTCTGATAAATCATTTAATACAATAGTTACTAAAACAGGTGATACTTTATGAATAAAAAACTCTTGAATGTATTTTCTTTGCTCTTCATCTAACTGTTTTTCGTTTAAGATAAAAATTCCTTCGCCTTCTAGCTCGTGTTCAATTTCGGTTAAAATCTCTAAACTTTTTGCTTGTAATTTAATTACAATATTGGTAATTTCTTGCAAAAGCGATTTTGCATTTACACCATTAACCAACTTTTTATTGCCGTTTTTTGAAATAGAAATTCTGCGAATTGCTGCATATCGTACCCTAAAAAACTCGTCTAAATTATTAGAAAAAATTCCTAAAAATCGTAATCTATCAAGTAAAGGCACGGTATGATCTGCAGCCTCTTGTAAAACACGTTCGTTAAAGGCCAACCAGCTTTTTTCACGATCTATGTATCTATTATGTCCTAATTGCATTATTTAAATCTTTTGGAAAAAGTGTTTTTGTAACGTTGCCTTTTTGTATGGTACTCCATTGTTCATCATCAAATTCAAGAACAACCACACCAGAAGTAGGCACGTTTTCAATGTATTTGTTTCCAAATGTATTAACAAAATCTGTAATGGCATTGTTATGACCAAAAATTATTAAATTAGGAACAGTATCTTCACAATTTCTTATCAATTTGGTTAAATTAGAAGCATCAAACGTATAAAGTTCTGGTTTAAGAATGGTTAATTCTTGCGGAATATTAAACGCTTCATTAAATATTTTAGCTGTATCGTGAGCTCTTTTAGCTGTGCTAGACCATATTAAAAATCTATCGGGCAAGTTCTGCGTAATACTTTCAAAAATTTTATTTGAATTAGAAATTCCTTTATTTGTTAAAGGTCTTTCATGATCTTCAAGCGGCATTTCCCAAGAAGATTTTCCATGCCTTACTAAAATCAATTTTTTCATAGCCATACAAATTTTCAGATTTTGTTTCTTAAAATTCTTTTTTATTAAATATAGAAAAAAATGATTAAGTATTTTTTATCATTTAGCATTTTTTTTGTGATTGGATATTAAGTATTTTTGTATAAACTTAATTTTTCATGAACAAAATTGGAATAGAACTTAAATGGGCTGCAATTATTACAACATTTACCTGTTTATGGGCTAGCTTAGAAAAATCATTAGGTTATCATAAAGATTTTAGTAATATTTTAATGATGGCTTTCTTGTTTTATATTTTATTAACTTTTTTATGGGCATTTGCTTTTATTGATAAAAAGAAATCATTAGGCAAAAATGCAGTTTGGGAGTTTAAAGATGCTTTTAAATTTGGCTTGTTTTTAACAGGATTACTTACCATTTTAAACCCTATTGCGCAATACATTATATATAACACTATTTCACCCGATTATTTTAATAATGTAATTGAATATCAATTAGCAAAAGGAAAACAAACAAGAGAAGCTTTAGAATTAATACATAATATGAATTTCACTATTCGCCAAGGTGTTATGAACACTTTATCGCTTGGTGTAATCTATACCGCTTTATATGCTTGGGTTTTTAAAACCAAAAAAGCAGATATAAAAAAGAATGAAATCAAAAAAAACACCATTCATCCTAAAAAGAAATAGCTATGAATTTACAAAACATCCCAAATATTAAACATTTAGAAAGTAATAACTTTTTTTTATTGGCTGGGCCATGTGCTATTGAAGGCGAAGAAATGGCTTTTAGAATTGCTGAACGTTTGGTTGAAGTAACCAATCGTTTACAAATACCTTTTGTTTTTAAAGGATCATTTAAAAAAGCTAATCGTTCAAGAATTGATTCTTTTACTGGAATTGGCGACGAAAAAGCTTTAAAAATATTAGAAAAAGTTTCAAAAGAATTTAATGTACCAACAGTTACCGATATTCACGAAAATAACGATGCTGAAATGGCTGCTGCTTATGTTGATGTATTACAGATTCCTGCTTTTTTAGTTCGTCAAACCGATTTAGTAGTTGCAGCTGCCAATACAGGTAAAACCGTAAATCTTAAGAAGGGTCAATTTATGAGTCCTGAAAGCATGAAACATGCCGTTCAAAAAGTTTTAGATTGTCATAATGAAAATGTTATGGTTACCGATCGTGGAACGATGTTTGGCTATCAAGACATGATTGTTGATTATCGTGGAATACCAACCATGCAAAATTATGCAACAACCGTTTTAGATATTACTCATTCATTACAACAACCTAACCAAGCAAGTGGTGTTACGGGCGGTAGACCCGATTTAATTGAAACGGTTGCAAAAGCAGGTATTGCTGTAGGTGTTGATGGTATTTTTATTGAAACCCATTTTGATCCTGCACATGCTAAAAGTGATGGAGCCAATATGTTGCATTTAGATTATTTTGAACCTTTAATGGAAAAATTAGTCGCTATACGTAAAACAATAAATGGATTTTAAAACAATAAAAAAGGTTTCTTAATAAATTAAGAAACCTTTTTTATTATTGCCTTTTTAACAACAAATAAATAACCAAAGGAGCTCCTAAAATGGAAGTAACTGCATTAATAGGAAGCATTAATTGATCACCAGGTATTTGACAAATAATATCGCATAATATTAAAATTAATGCACCAATTAGCAAATTTCCAACAAAAAGTACAAAATGATTGGTTGTTTTGTATACCATACGTGTTATATGTGGTACGGCTAAACCTACAAAAGCAATAGGACCAACAAAAGCGGTACAAACAGCTACCAAAATACAAGTAGAAAAAATAATTAAAAACTTTACTTTTTTAATATTAACTCCCACTGTTTTTGCATAGTTTTCACCTAATAACAAACTATTTAAAGGCTTGTTCATTATGAAGGCAATTGTTAACCCAATCATTAAAACAGGAACTATAATAACAATTTGGTTATAAGGTACATTACCTAAACTACCTAAATTCCAAAATGTAAATTTTTGAAGTTCTTCTGCGGTAGACAAATAAGCTAATACACTTACAAAAGCACTAGTAAAACTACTAAACATTAAACCTGCTATAAGTAAAGTTGCCGATTGTTTTAAACGTTGGGAAATTGTTAAAACAATAAGCATTACCAAAGTACTACCGATTAAAGCTGATGCAATAACTGCTGATTGATTTGTAACCAAACTTTGTAAACCAACGGGCAATAAACTTGCACCTAAAATACATATTGCAACTCCTAAACTAGCGCCAGAACTAACTCCTAAAATATAAGGTTCTGCCATGTAGTTTTGAAACAATGTTTGCATCATCATGCCTGCTATTGATAAGGAAATTCCTACAAAAAAAGCAACAATTAACTTAGGTAATCTATATTCTAAAACAATATAAGACCAACTTTCTTTCCCCGCAAATTGATTGGTTAAAATAGCTAAAACATCCTTTACCGGAATTTGAACAGAGCCCACCAATAAGTTTAGCAATGCTGCTACAAGCAATGCTGCAAAAAACAAAAGATGATATTGAGAATATTTAGTAAGCACAATTTATTGTAACGGAGCTATAAAAGTAGGCTGATATCCTTTTAAAATAGTTGGATGCAAAATAGAAATTAAATCTTTTAACACTAAATCGGGTCTGTTTGTAGCATCTTCGTAAAAAATAATGCCACCAGTTGTTCCTTTTTTTAATGAATATGAAAAAATTCTTTTTTGCTTAAAAGCTTCAAATTGTTTGTAATGTTGATTAGCCGCAAGCATTTCTGCGTAAGATGTAAATTGCCCTGGTCCTATCCAAACATCTGCTTGAATTCCTTTATCTAGAACAGATTCTAATGATAATGACAAACTTCCTGTTCCTTTAGAGTCTTTCCAAATATATTGTCCTTTAGCATCTGTAATAAAATCGGCCATCCAACTTTCACCTTGAGGCGCATACCACACATCCTGAAAAATAGCTCCACTTAAAACAGTTGGAACATCAGAAACATGAGCAACAGCACTTTTAGCATTGTTGTATTCTTTCACTATATTATCAAAAAAAGCAGTTGCCTCTTTTTGTTTATTGAACAAAACGCCAAAAAACTTAATCCACTCTGCTTTTCCTAAAGGCGAATTTTCAACCCAATCTGCATTATAAAGTACAGGAATTCCTGCTTTTTCAAACTGATTGAATTTAGCTGTTTCATTATTAATACTTAAACCAACAATAACATCTGGTTTTAAATCAATTGTTTTTTCAAAATTCAAACTTTCATTATCGTTCAATTCTTTAATTTTTCCGTTATCAATTAAATTACGAACAACAGGTGATGATATATAATTTAAATTAGGGAAACCTTTAATTTTATCACTTTCACTCAATGAAACTATTGATGATATATGGGTTGTTGAGGTAACCACTACATTTTGAATAGGCGTTTTAATGAAAGTAAACTGTTGCAAACTATCAGGAATATTTTCTTTAGAATTTGCACAAACATAAGTAAATCCTTTTGTAGCCTCTGGCCAAGGTTTTGTAACCTTCATTACAGTAAAAGTACCGTAATTATGAATTTCCAATCCATTAGCAAAACTTACTTCATTATGAGCCTTAACAACTTTGGTTTCCTCATTTTTTTTACATCCAACAAAAAATAATACAAAGAATACAATACAATAAAAAGGTGTTTTCATAATGATAGATTTGAGGCAAAAGTAATAGATATTCCTTAAAATTCACAAAACCCAACAGAACTTTAATTTGCTAAATTGATAATTTAAACTACATTTGCACTGTTTTAGGTTGCAATATAATGCATTAATAGGGAAATAGGTACGATTTTTTCAATTCCTATGCTGTTCCCGCAACTGTAAGCTTTTTGTTACTAGTAACAATTGTTTTTTAAGCCACTGATTTTTTTGGGAAGGCAAAAACGCAAAGCAAGCCAGGAGACCTGCCTAATGAGTATTAATTATTTTCACCTTCGGGAAAAAAGGTAGACTAATGGGCAAACAAAAAATATATTTCTCGCTTTTTTGCATTCAACTTTCGGTACTATCTTTTGCCCAAGATATTGCGTCTACGCAGTTAGATGTGTTGATTATTGAGCAACATAAAATTTCCAATCAATCAAAATCGCAAACAAATCACGTTTTAAACGATTCTTTGATTACCCATGCAGTTGGATCTTTTACTGATTTTCTTCAAAAAAACACAACACTTTATTTCAAAGAAAATGGGTATGGTATGGTTAGTTCGCCATCGTTTAGAGGAACAACCGCACAGCAAACCAATGTGTTATGGAATGGTATTAAAATCAACTCCTCTCTTTTAGGTCAGACCGATTTTAATTCAACTGCTTTTAAAAGTTATGATAATTTGGTAGTTAAACCAGGAGGTGGCAGTGTTTTGTATGGCAGTGGTGCTATTGGTGGAACCATTCATTTAAACAATCAGTTGCATTTTAACAAAGAATTGGAAAATGAATTTCAGCTAAATTATGGAAGTTTTAACACGCAAGGTGCTCATTATAAAGTTGCTGCTGGAAATGAAAAATGGGCAATAAACGCACATACAGGTTATAACAAAAGCGATAATGACTATGAATGGATTGACAAGGATAGAAAAAATATAAATGGCGCTTTTTACAATGTTGATTTTGGAGCCGAAATAGGTTATAAAATCAATACTAAAAATACGGTTGAATTTTACTCATCAACTTATAATGATGAAAGACACTTTTCGCTGCTTACACCTTATCAAACCAAAACAAAATATAACAACACTTATTACAGAAATTTAGTAAAATGGCATTATAAAACGCACCGTTTTTTAAACACATTTTATGCAGCAAATATTCAAGAAGCGTATACTTATTTTGATCAGCTTCCTACCAATTCACAATCTGGTGGAAAAGCTAATATGTGGTATTTAAAGAACGAAAGTTATTACCTAATTACACAGCAATTAAAAATATCGGGACTTTTAGAATATCAAAAAACAACTGGCGAAGGTGTTCAATCTAGTTTGCCTTATTCTAATCAAGAAATAGCATCGGTTAGTATTTTAGGATCTTATGATTTTAATAATAGTGGATTTGAATTAGGTTTAAAAAACGAAATGGCTAAAGATTATCAAAATCCTTTTTTATTTTCGGCAGGATATTATTTGAATACTGAAAAGTATCAGTTAAAAATAAACACTTCAAAAAATTATCGCATTCCCACTTTTAATGATTTGTATTGGCAACCTGGCGGAAATTTAAACTTAAAGCCTGAAAGTAGTTATCAATTTGATATAAACAATGGTTTTGTATCTAAATTTTTCACAGCAAATGCTTCGGTTTATTACATTGCCATTCAAGACATGATTAGATGGATACCTACAAGTACAGGTTTTTGGGAAGCAAACAATACCAATAAAGTATCGGTTTACGGAGCAGAATTAACTTTAAAAGCAATAAAATATTGGCAAAAGCATTCTGTACAAGCATCGTTAAATTACGGATACACCCAATCAATCAATGAGCATACTAAAAAACAATTAACTTATACCCCTTTGCATAAATTAAACACGCAAATTGTGTATCAGTTTAAAAATTTCAGCATTAACCCATCGTTTTTATTTGTAGACAAAATTTATACGACTGATGCTAATGATGAAAACAGTGCAATGGGTGCTTACGGAATTGTAGATTTAGATATTCAGCAACAATTTTGTTCTAAGAAATTTCCGTTTACAGTTAGTTTAAAAGTCAAAAACATTACCAACACCGTGTATACATCAATGCCAGAACGTTTAATGCCTGGTAGAAATTATCATATTCAATTTATTAAAAAATTTTAACACATGAAAAAATTAATTATTCCCGTTCTTGCCATTGCTAGTTTGTACAGCTGTAGCAATTCTGATGACAATTCTGTTATCACAAATCCTGATGAAAAATATTTAAACGGCGTATTTGTTTCTAATGAAGGTGGCTTTACAAAATCAAACGCATCAGTATCGCACATTAATGGTGATTTAAGTACCATTACCAACGATATTTTTAAAACAGTAAATGGTAAAGGTTTGGGCGATGTAGCACAATCTATGGTTGTTACAGATAAATATGTTTTTGTAGTGGTTAATAACTCTAACACTATAGAAGTAGTTAACAAAAAAACATTTAAAAGTGTTTACACTATTTCTCAAAACTTAAACTCGCCTCGTTACGCGGTAATTAAGAACAATAAGTTATATGTAACTAGTTTAAAAGATGCAAAAGTAAATGTATACAATGCGGAAACTTTTGCTTTTGTAAAAGCAATTGATTTAGATTATACAGCAGAAAATATTGTTGCTACTAATGATTATGTTTATGCAGCAAACGGTTTCTATTCTACAGGAAAATTAGTTGAAGTTATTGATCCTAAAACCGATACAAACACTAAAGATTTAGCATTTGACAATGCAGTAAGTGGTATTACAACAAACGGACAATTTGTGTATGTTTTAGAAAGTAATGATACAGCAAGTAAAATATCTCAAGTTCAAGGTAGTACAATAGGAACATCGGTAGCATTAACACAAGCTAGTGCGCGTAATATTGTAATTGATGGATCAACCATTTATTACACTGCAGCAACAGGTATTTATAAATTAAACAACTCTTTAAGCAGCGCTGGTACTAAGTTATTTGATGTTACTTCAACTGATCAATATTCTTTATTTTATGGTTTCAATGTAATAAACGGAACTATTTTTACTGCTGATGCTAATGGTTTTACAAACAATAGCACAATTACTTTATTTAAAGAAGATGGTACAAAACTAAAAGAGTTTACAGCAGGTATTGCTACCAACGGATTTTATAAATTCTAACCCAATTTAACACTTAAATACAAAAAAACGTTCGGCTTAACACCGAACGTTTTTATATTCTAACTAACTAATTCAAATTTAAAATGATTATTATAAAATAATCATTATGATTGTAAGCTTAGGCTGTACCTAAAAAACCCTTAAATGCTTGAAAACACTATCAACATTAAACCAAGATAGGCTAACAAACACATTACTCCTTTAAGAACCGGACTCATTTCAATAGATTTCATATTGTTTTTTTATTTTTACAATACAAAACTACAGCAGTTACATTATTTGAATATTGTTTAAAGTTTAAGTAATTATTAATCTATTTTTTGAAGAATTTTTAATGATTTAGTTGATTTACAAAATCTTCTTCAGTCCAAATAGGAATTCCAAGTTTTGTTGCTTTCTCTAATTTTGCAGGTCCCATATCGGCACCAGCTACAACAACCGATGTTTTTCCTGTTATAGAACTACCATTTTTACCACCGTAATCTTCAATTTTTTGTTTGATTTCGTCTCGTGAAAATTGTTCAAACTTACCCGAAACAACCATAGTCATTCCTGAAAATTTATCAGATACTTGCGTGCTTTCTTTATGCACAACTTCAAATTGTAAACCAACTGCTTTTAAGCGATTGATTAACATTAAATTCCCTTCGTTCTTAAAAAATGAGCGAACGCTTAATGCAATTTTATCTCCAATCTCGTCTACATTTACTAATTCATTGTAATCGGCTTGCATTAATTGATCAATTGATTGATAATGTTGCGCTAGTTTTTTAGCAACCGTTTCTCCAACAAATCGAATTCCTAAAGCAAACAAAACTCTTTCAAAAGCAATTGTCTTAGACTGCGCAATACCATTAATTAAATTATCTGCCGATTTTTCAGCCATACGCTCTAAAGGCAAAATTTGTTCTTTGGTAAGGTCGTATAAATCAGCATAATTCGTCACAAGTCCATTTTTATAAAGCAATGCAACCGTTTCTCCTCCTAATCCATCAATATTCATTGCTTTTCTACTAATAAAGTGTTCAATTCTACCAATAATTTGCGGAGGACATACGTAAAAATTAGGACAATAATGTTGAGCTTCGCCTTCTTTTCTAACCAATAAAGTAGCACATTCTGGGCAATGAGTGATGTATTTTGTAGGTTCAGAACCATCAGCTCTTTGATTAAAATCAACACCAATAATTTTAGGAATAATCTCCCCTCCTTTTTCAACAAAAACCATATCGTTAACACGAATGTCTAATTTTTCAATTTGATCAGCATTGTGTAACGAAGCCCTCTTAACCACTGTTCCCGCCAATTGTACTGGTTGTAAATTTGCCACAGGCGTAATAGCACCTGTTCTTCCCACCTGATAACTAATGCTTTCTAATTGCGTAACAACTTGCTCTGCTTTAAACTTGTATGCAATTGCCCAACGTGGATTTTTGGCTGTATATCCTAATTCATCCTGCTGATCTAAATCATTTACTTTTATAACCACACCATCAGTTTCATAAGGCAGCGTATGTCTGTGCACATCCCAATAAGAAATAAATGCAAAAACTTCTTCCAAAGAAGTTACTTTTTTTGATTGCGTAGGTACTTTAAAGCCAAAAGATCTAGCAGTTTCTAAAACATGATGTTGTGTTTTAAAAAAACGATTTGCGCCAACAATATTATAAAGCAAACACTCTAACGGACGCTTAGCAACTTCTGCACTATCTTGTAATTTTAAACTACCCGAAGCTGTATTACGAGGGTTGCTGTAAGGTGTTTCACCAATATCAATCAACTCTTGATTCATTTTTTCAAAACCAGCAAAAGGCAAAATAATTTCACCACGTATATCAAACTTGTCAGGAAAATCTCCTTTTAATTTTAAAGGAATTGATTTTATAGTTTTGATATTATTGGTTACATCATCACCCTGAAAACCATCGCCTCTTGTAACTGCTTTTACTAATTTTCCGTTTTCGTAAGTAATTGATATAGAAGCACCATCGTATTTTAACTCACATACATATTCTAACGGCATATTGCCCAAAACTTTTTGTATGCGTTTTTCCCATTCAATCAAATCTTCTTTAGAATAAGAATTTTCTAAAGAATACATACGGTTTTCGTGTGCAATAGTGTTAAAATTCTTGGTTATGGCACCTCCTACTCGTTGTGTTGGCGAATCTTCATCAAAATATTCTGGATGTTTTAGTTCTAACTCTTGTAACTGTTTGAGCTTTTGATCAAACTCAAAATCAGAAATAGTGGCATTGTCCAACACATAATAATCATAATTATGTTGATTTAATGCTGTACGTAATGCTAAAATTTGTTCTAAAACATCCATATATGAACAATTATTTGTTTAAAATTGATTTTATTTGGTGATACAATTCACCCTGACTTAAAATACCTCCTTGTTGAATAATATCAAACAATTCTCCGTTTCGGTCATTTCCAAACTTCTTTGCCCCGTATCTAATCTCAACTGATTCATCTAACAAATGATTACTTAACCATTGTAAACCTTCTTTCTGTAAAAAGTCGACATCTTCAAGCGAAGTTTTTATAACAATTGTATCAATATCAAGATCATCAAACTGAAATAAAAAGATATGATTTTTAGAAAAATGTTCGATGTATTTTGCTGATTTTAAAACTCCTTCCCAAACTAAATCCGAAAAAATATCGATTTCTTGTTCAGCAATTTCAGGTTTATTTACTTTTAATAAATCCCATTCTGATTTATCAATTTGTTGCGATGCCAAAAAATTGGCAAATTCTACATTCAATTCTTCTAACTGTTCTTTAGAAAGTCTAGCGTATTTCATTTTTAAGGCTTTTAACAAAAGTACAATCTTCTGCAATAATAAAAAAGATGATTATTCTTTACATGCCAAATTAAAATCGGCAATTAATTGATGGTTAAAATTAATTTCCTCGTATTCAGCAGTTACAATATTTAAAACAAATAGCATTTTTTGATGACGATCAAAACGATAATGTGCAATATTTGTCATGTGATCAGGATAGCTCTCATGAACAGAAATTTCATAATAATCACCTTTTTCATTTGCATTATCTAAGTTAGGATTAGGAGAAGTCTCTACCGTAAAGCCAAAACCTGTACCTCCGTTTGCAATTATGTTTTCATTTAAACCATCCGTTAACTCTTTAAAATGTTCAGAACTTTTAATGAGTTCAAAGACCATTTCTATGCAATCTTTTGATACTTTATGTAAATCGGTTACTTTTTCTACTTTGGGTAAAGAATCTTTTTTCACCAACTGCTTTTCAACCTTTGTTTCTGTATTTGATGTTTTGTTATTACACGCTGTTAATACAAATAGTAAAGCAAAAAAAGAGATTGTTTGTTTCATTGTTGCATAATCTTTTTTAAAATTAAAAATATGTTTTTAATACTTATATGTTTTGTTGCATCGGATTATTTTTGTAAATTGACTACATAAAATAGTCATCTTTATGAAAAAAATATTATTTCCAACAGATTTTTCTACTACAGCAAATAATGCTTTTATATATGCATTAAATTTAGCAAAAAGTATTGATGCTGAAATTTATGTGTTACATACATTTGAGATGCCTGTTATTTCTACAACTTCAGCAGGTCAGCCCGAACTTATACAAAATGTGTATACTAGTATTGAATTAAACCATTTTGAAAGTTTCAAAAATGAAGTTCCTAAATTAAGAGCCATTGCTGAAAAATTAAATTATTCAAATATAAAGCTTACATTTTTATTTGAAGAAGGTATAATGTTGTCAATATTACGAAAAATAATTCATGAAGAAAATATTGATTTTATTGTAATGGGCACTAATGGAAATTCTGGCTTTGAAAAAAAACTACTTGGATCAAATACAGTTCATGTAATTGAAAATATAGAGATACCTATATTAAGCATTCCTGGTAAAGCTACATTTAAGCGTTTAAATAACTTTGGCTTTGCTACTATGTTAAGAGAAACAGATAAGGCTGGGTTAAATCAAATAATAAAAATTGCATCAGCTTTAAACGCTGATGTTAAAGTTTTGCATGTTATGCGTCAGGAAAATTCTAAAACTCTTGAAACTCTTGAAGAATGGAAAAATCAATTTAATTATCCTAATGTTACATTTCATACTGTTTTAAATGAGCGTTTAGACGATAGTGTTTTCTTTTTTATTGATGACCAATTAATTGACGTAATGTGTATTGTAAAACGCCATCTGAATTTCTTTGAGAAAATTTTTGCAACTAGTCTAAGTAAACAATTATCTTATCATGCTGATGTTCCTGTTTTAGTTTTAAAAGAGAAAAAATCTTGAATATTTTAATTTCTTAAACTTTACAAAGTAGATTATTAACTCTATTTTTGTATAAAAATTTACAAATGAAAAAGAAATTATTATTAGCATTTTGTATTATTACTGGTATAACAAATATGCAAGCTCAAGAATCAGTATCTAACAATACAATTGGAATTCGTTTTAGTTACAATGATGGTGTTGGCCCAGAAGTATCTTATCAAAGATTATTAAATGACACCAATAGATTAGAGCTTGATTTAGGTTGGAGACAAAGCAAACATGTTGATGCTTTTAAGTTGACAGGTCTATATCAATGGTTGTGGAATATAGAAGGAGGTTTTTATTGGTATGCTGGTGTAGGTGCTTCCGTTGGTTCTTGGAAACATAACTATGGTAAATATAATGATTCTGGAGCTATATTTGCTGTTGATGGAAATATAGGATTGGAATATAATTTTGATTTTCCATTACAAGTATTCGTTGATTTTAGACCTGAAGTTTATTTAACAGATTATAATGATAACAATTTTGGACCTGATTTTGGATTAGGTGCTCGATTTAAATTTTAATTAACAAAACGGAATCTTAAAAGATTCCGTTTTTATTTTTGATGAAACTCTAACAATCCATCTAATGGTTTTTGGTAGAACACACCTACTATTAATTGATTCTGAATCAATAACTCTTTAAATTCATCTTGTAATAAATAGGCGGTTGATCCTATAAAATGAACAGGTACTTCTTGATAATTTTTGTATTGTTTAATGTAAAAATCAATAAAAAACTGAATTCGTTCTTTAATCATAACCTGTAAATAGCTGTGATTTTTATGTGTTATTAAAAACGGTAAAAAAGATGCAAGAAATGCATTAGGATTCGGTTTTTTATAAAAATTCTCTTTAATATAATCAGCATCTAAATTATAAGCCTTTTCAAAATGACTTTTTAAATCGGCAGGCATATCATTAAAATAATAAGCTCTTATTAATTGTCGACCAAAATCAACACCACAACAATCATCCATTGCTAAATATCCTAATGAATTAACTGCTTGTATTACTTCCGTTCCATTAAAATAACTACAATTTGAGCCTGTACCATTTATACAAACTATTCCGGGTTGTAAATCTTGACAAGTAGCGTAAACAGCCGCGTATGTATCTTCTAAAATCTCAAAAAAAGTAGCATTAAGAAAAACATTTTGTAATGCCGTTTTCATAATTTCTTTGGAATGCTTGGTGCTACAACCTGAACCGTAAAAATAAATTTCGGTAATGGATGTACGTAAATTAGCAATTTCCTCATTTGCTAATATTCTTTCTATTAAAACACTGGCATCTAAAACTTCGGGATTTAAACCTAAAGTGTTATATATGCCTAAATTATGTTTCTTATCAAAAAGCAACCAATCTGCTTTTGTTGAACCGCTATCTACTACAAACTTCATAAAAAATGTCCGAATTAAATCCGGACACAAAATACGTTATTTTAAATTATTTATATGAACAATTAAGTCTAAAAGTTTAACGGAATAACCATATTCATTATCATACCACGAAACAATTTTAAAAAAAGTATCATTTAAAGCGATTCCTGCTTCGGCATCGATGATGGATGTGCGTGTATCTGATAAAAAATCCTGTGAAACTACTGGCTCTGTTGTAAAACCTAAAATTCCTTTATAAGTTGTTTCAGATGCTTTTTTAAACACTTGCATCAAATGATCATAAGTAGTTGGTTTAGCTAATTTTACGGTTAAATCAACCACTGATACGTTTGGAGTTGGAATACGAAATGCCATTCCGGTTAGTTTTCCTTCTAGCTCAGGAATTACTTTTGTTACCGCTTTTGCTGCTCCTGTACTTGCTGGAATAATGTTATTTAAAGCCGAACGACCACCACGAAAATCTTTTTTAGAAGCACCATCAACCACTAATTGCGAAGCAGTTGCCGCATGAACTGTTGTCATTAATCCTTCAACAATACCAAATTCATCATTCAAGATTTTAGCAATAGGCGCCAAACAATTAGTTGTACAAGAAGCATTTGATAAAATATGATCTTCCTTGGTGATTTTTTCTTCGTTTACACCCATAACAAACATAGGAATATCATCAGAAGGAGATGAAATAACCACTTTTTTAGCACCACCTTGTATATGTAACGCGGCTTTATCCATTGTTTTAAAAACGCCTGAACAATCTGCAACAATTGTTGCGCCTACTTCGTTCCATTTTAATTGTGATGGATCTTTTTCAGATGTTACTCTGATCTTTTTTCCATCAATTACTAAAAAATTTCCATCAATACTGATTTCTTTTTTAAACGTTCCATGAACCGAATCGTATTTTAAAAGATAGGCTAATAAATCAATCTCCATTAAATCGTTTATTGCTACTACTTCAATATCGTTTCTATCAACAGCTTCGCGTAATACCAATCTACCTATTCTACCAAAACCGTTAATTCCTATTTTTACTTTTTCCATAATTTAAATCGATAATATATCTGATATTCTAATTAATTCTTCGTCAATTTTTGCTTTACCTTTAACTGCTTTTTCTAAAGGTGTGTACGCCATTGTATCATTTTGCATACCTATCATTACATTTTTATGACCTTTAAGTAAGGCTTCAACAGCTGCTACACCAGACTGACTAGCTAAAACGCGATCAAAACAACTTGGTGAACCGCCACGCTGAATGTGCCCTATAACCGATACACGTACATCGTACTCAGGTAAATTTTCTTCTACATAATCACTTAACTCAAAAACATTTTTGCCCGACTTTTCTCCTTCAGCAACAATAACAATACAACTTGATTTTCCGGAAGATTTACTGCGCTTTAATTTTTCTAATAATTTAGGTAAACCGATGTTTTCTTCTGGAATTAAAATTTCCTCGGCACCAGCACCAATACCAGAATTCAACGCAATAAAACCAGCATCGCGTCCCATTACTTCAACAAAGAAAATACGCTTGTGAGATGTAGCTGTATCGCGAATTTTATCAACTGCATCAATAACCGTGTTTAATGCGGTATCATAACCCAGCGTATGCGATGTGCCAAAAATATCATTATCAATAGTACCCGGAATACCAATAACAGGCACTCCAAATTCATTTGACAATGCTAAAGCACCTCTAAAACTACCATCGCCGCCAATAACAATTAAGGCATCAATGTTTTGCTGTTTAATATTTTGATACGCTTTTTCACGTCCATCTTTGGTTTCAAATTCTTTAGAACGAGCCGATTTCAAAATGGTACCACCTTTACTAATGATGTACTTTACATCTCGGGGCCCCATATCTTTCATATCATTTTCAATTAAACCCTGAAATCCACGAAACACACCAAAACAAGTAACTTCGTAAAAAGTACAAGCACGTACTACAGCCCTAATTGCTGCGTTCATACCTGGTGCATCACCACCCGAAGTAAGCACAGCAATTTTCTTTATTTTTTGTGTATTCATTTTTAAAGTAATGTTTCTAGTAAATATACAAAAAACGCTCCGTTTTATACCTCTTTTTAAAAATAGAAATTGATTAAATCATCTTTTACATTTAAAAAAATATATGAATAGAAAGTAAATATGAGCATTACCCAAAATACTTTTTTGTTCTTTATTAAAATTTGAAATATTTATATTTTTTACTTTATAACAACTTTTTTAGTAGCTTTGCCTTGATTGGTGATAACCTCTACAAAGTACAACCCTTTTGCGAGCTGACTTACATCAATAACATCTTCACTTGTCGTTTTAACTACCTGACCTAAATTGTTATAAACAGTTACTTGCTCTAAAACCAAATTATTTTCTAAACCAATGTTTAGTATATCTGAGGTTGGGTTTGGATAAATGTTGAAGTTTTGCTGAACAAATTCATTATTTGATAAAACTCCTGAAAGATCATACACACGTACGTGACCTGAATTATTATCAAATCCATCATTACCTGGTGCTCCAATTACTATTTTTTTTCCATCACCTGAAAGAGAAATACTATGACCAAATTGATCATATTCTGCTTCTCCTTTAATATCTTTTCCTTGCTGTATCCATACTCCTGATATATTTTGGTATATCCTAACATGACCTGAAGCTACACCATTAGCATCTTTATTATAAGGAGCTCCAATTGCTACAACACTACCATTAGCAGATAAAGATATGCTAAACCCACTTCTTTCCCCTATATCTTCACCTAAAATATCCTTTCCCTGTTGTACCCACACTCCTGAAATATTCTTAAATATACGTACATGACCAGAACCATTACCTGGTGACCCAATTGCAATAATACTTCCATCTGCAGATAAAGATACACTGCTACCAGAAAGATCATTTGAAACTCCTTCAATATCATTTCCTATTTGTGTCCAAATACCTGATACATTTTTAAATATTCTTACATGTCCAGAATTAACACCATTTGTGCTATTAAACTTGGACCCAATAGCAACAACTTTACCGTCTGCAGATAATGAAATACTATTTTCGCTTCCACTGCGATCATTTGTAGCTTCTCCGTTAATATCTATACCTTGTTGCACCCAAACTCCTGATATATTTTGATATATTCGTACATTCCCCTCTCCATAGTTACTCCCATTACCATTTGGTATACCGATTGCTAATACATTACCATCATTCGATAAAGCTAAACTTGTTCCAAGACTTTCATTCACCCATAAACTTTGATGCTTAACTATTTTTCCTTTTATATCTTGTCCTATTTGATTCCAAGCTGAAAAAATTGAAAAATTTTTATTTTGGTATACACGCACTTGCCCTGCTCCATTAAAATCGTTTCCATTCAATTTAGTTTTTACTCCTATAGCCCCAGTAGCTATAATACTTCCATCAAAAGAAAGTGCTACACTATAACCACATTTATCATCAATATTATCACCAAATAATCTATTTCCTATAGGTTCCCAAAATCCAGTTTTATTTTGATAAACACGCACCTGTCCTGAATTTTTCCCAACACCAATACTGTTCAGAGGTTCTCCAATAGCAATAATTTTACCATTAGCCGAAAAAAATACACTATGACCGCATTCTCCATTTGCTACTTCTCCCTCAATATCCTGCCCAATTTGTACTTGGCTGAATCCTAGAGAAGAAATTAATAAAAAGAAAAGTATTTTTTTATTCATAATAGGTGTTTATTAAGTAAAAAATAAATATAATAAAAAAAGCAGCTTCTTTTCAGAAACTGCTTTGATATTTTAACAAAATATTTATTAAGAATACATTTTTGTGCGTAATTCTTTAATTTTGGGATCATCTAAATATTCATCAAACGTCATGTAACGATCAATAACTCCATTTGGTGTTAATTCTAAAATACGGTTACCAACGGTTTGTGCAAACTCGTGATCGTGTGTTGTAAACAATACCGAACCTTTAAAGTTTTTTAACGAGTTGTTGAATGCAGTGATCGATTCTAAGTCTAAGTGGTTTGTTGGTTCATCTAACATTAAAACATTAGCACGAATCATCATCATACGTGATAACATACAACGTACTTTTTCACCTCCTGATAAAACCGAACCTTTTTTCAATGCTTCTTCGCCTGAAAAAATCATTTTGCCTAAGAAACCACGAACATAAACTTCGTCACGTTCTTCTTCCGTTTTTGCCCATTGGCGTAACCAATCAACCAAAGTTAAATCTTCTGTAAAGAAACTGTGATTATCTGCTGGTAAATACGATTGGTTGGTTGTAATTCCCCACTCAAACGTTCCATTATCGGCTTTTAAATTATCATTCAAAATTTCGTAAAAAGCAGTTGTTGCACGAGAATCTTTAGAGAAAATAACAACTTTATCTCCTTTTGCCATATTGAAATCAACATCTTTAAAAAGAACATCTCCTTCAACAGACGCTGCCAAATCTTTAATATTTAAAATTTGATCACCTGCCTCACGCTCTTGCTCAAAAATAATAGCTGGATAACGACGAGAAGATGGTTTAATTTCGTTCACGTTTAATTTCTCGATCATTTTTTTACGAGAAGTTGCTTGTTTTGATTTTGCAACGTTGGCAGAGAAACGACGAATAAATTCTTCTAATTCGGCTTTTTTCTCTTCGGCTTTTTTGTTTTGTTGTGCACGTTGTTTAGCTGCTAATTGAGAAGATTCATACCAAAACGTATAGTTTCCTGAGAAATGGTTGATTTTTCCAAAATCGATATCTGATATATGTGTACAAACAGCATCTAAAAAGTGACGGTCATGCGATACAACCAAAACCGTATTTTCATAATTCGCCAAAAAGTTCTCTAACCAACCAATGGTTTCAAAATCCAAGTCGTTGGTAGGCTCATCCATTACTAACACATCAGGGTTACCAAATAAAGCCTGCGCTAATAACACACGTACTTTTAATTTAGGCTCTACCTCACTCATCAACGTATAATGCAAATCTTCAGAAATTCCTAAGTTTGATAACATAGAAGCAGCATCAGAATCGGCATTCCAACCGTTCATTTCATCAAATTGTAACTGTAATTCACCAATTCTATCTGCATTTTCATCAGAATAATCAGCATATAAATCGTCCATTTCCTTTTTAACAGCAAACAGCACTTTATTTCCCATTAAAACAGTTTCTAAAACAGTATGCTCATCAAACATATTGTGGTTCTGGTTTAAAACCGACATACGCTTACCTGGTTCTAAAATTACATGACCAGAAGTAGGATCGATATCACCAGCAATAATCTTTAAAAAAGTAGATTTTCCTGCCCCATTTGCACCAATAATTCCGTAGCAATTTCCTTGTGTGAAAGTAGCATTTACTTCATCAAACAAAATGCGTTTTCCAAATTGAACAGATAAATTTGAAACTGTTAACATAATTATATTTTTTTATGAATTGCAAATTTACGAAATATTTATCTAATTTAAGCGGAAACTAACTGCGTACCTATTTAATAAAATACTAAATTTGAAATAACGTAACTTAATTTTGATGAAGATTTTTTGCTCAAAATACTTGATTTTTTTTATAGGCTTAGCTTTATTGATTTCTTGTAAGAAAGAAACACAAAAAACAGCAAATAATTTTAGTGCTTTTCTTGGCGGCACCTTAAACGATACACTTTACAAACACGTTTTTTTATTAAAAAATGATAAAATAATAGACACTCTACCTATAAATAATGGTGTTTTTGGTAAAAAATTCGATTTACTAAACGCTGGTTTATATGCCTTAAAAATAAACAAAGATGTATACACAGTATTTATTGATAAAAACGATAGTTTAAACATTCATTTAAACAAACATCCGTTTCAATCAACTATTTCTTTTACAGGAAAAGGAAGTGAAAAAAATGTTTTTTTAAAGCAATTAGAAGACACTTTAAAAATGGATTGTAACTTTATTTATCAAAAAAAACGTACTGCTTTTAAAACAAGTGCTGATTCTATTCGCGATAATCGTAGGGCTTATTATTTAAGAAAGAAAACTGAATTAGGTTGGAGTAAAGATTTTGATACGTATCCTCAAGCTTTAATTGATTACACTTATTTTTCTTATTTAGAACAGTTTACATTAATTTCAAAAGATAGTTTACCTAATGATTATTTTTCGTTTAGAAATAAAACCGACCTTAATAAAAATGATTTAATTTACTTTAATTCCTATAAAAATTACTTTATTACTTTTTTAGATGTTCAGGCAAAAAAATCGGTTTTTAAAAATATAGAGGAGAAAGAAATCCTTAAATTAAACATTCTAGATTCCATATCAAAAAATGAAAGTATAAAAAACCATGTATCAGCAAAAATGATGTATGATTTTTTTGTAGGAAATCCTAAGAATAATTCAAACGAAAAGTTAGTCAATACATTTAAGAGAATAAATACTGATACAGAGCAAAAAAAGAATATTGAGAGCGTACAAATTCAAATTGACCGTTTAAAGAAAACACAACAATTACCTCAAATAAAACTAACAACTATTGACGGAAACACAGTAACTAGTTTTAAAAACAGTGCTCCAAGTATTATTTTCTTTTGGTCTGTACATAATATACCTTTTTACAATAAAATGATGAAGTATATTAAAGAAAATACACATAAAAAAATCCATTATTATGCAGTAAATATCGATAATACTCCAAATTGGAAAAAATACATTTCAACTAATGATATAAATGTAACGTATTTACAAACTACAAATTTTAATGAAGTAGCAGATAAATGGGGTGTTTTTAATTTAAATCGCTTTATTTTACTGCATCCAAATGGTAATATAAAAGATGCTTTTTATCATTTATAAAATTTTAATAATTAAAAAATAAAAAAACGCATTAAAGTCTTAAAATTTTATTAAATTTAGCTAAAATAAAATTAGTTTAAAACAGGATGTTATTTTAATTTTGGTGTTATGAAAACAATAAACATCATTGGTTCTGGCAACGTAGCTTACCATTTAATTAAAAAAATACAACATTCTACACATTTTAAACTAATGAATGTTGCGGTACGTTCTAAAGAGAAAAATCAGGAATTTATAACAAATGATTTAATGGTAACCAGCATTGCTGCATTGCAACCTGTTGATATTACTATTATTTCGGTTTCTGATGATGCCATTGAACATGTATCGGAACAAATTACCTATACAAATTCTTTAGTGGTGCATACCTCTGGTACTACAAACATGCAAGTTTTAAGTAACAAAAATAAGAAAGGCGTGTTTTATCCTTTGCAAACTTTTTCCAAACAAAAGCAAATCGATTTTACAAAAGTTCCGTTATGTTTAGAAACCGAAAGCAAAGATGACATGCTTTTGCTAAAAGAATTAGCAAATGAACTTTCTAACAATGTGTATGAAATATCATCAGAACAAAGAAAAAGTTTACACGTTTCTGCCGTTTTTGTCAGTAATTTTGTCAATCATATGTATACAATTGGCAATGCAATTTGCGATGAAAATAAAGTACCTTTTGAAATTTTACATCCTTTAATTGAGGAAACCGCTCAAAAAATACAATATTTAAGTCCAAAAGAAGCACAAACAGGACCGGCAATCCGTAGAGATGAAAAAACAATAAAAGCGCATGAGGCTGCTTTAACAAATGAAACCTTTAAAAAAATATATCAACTAATTACCGAATCAATTAAAAATGTCTAAAAGTTATAAAGAGTTAATGAACAATATCAACACCTTTGTTTTTGATGTTGATGGTGTGTTAACCGATGGTACCATCCATGTATTGCAAAATGGAGAATTATTAAGAAATATGAATATTAGAGATGGTTTTGCTATGAAAGCAGCCATTGAAAAAGGATACAATGTTTGTGTTATTTCGGGAGGATCAAGTGAAGGAGTAAGAACACGACTTAGAAATTTAGGCTTATATGATATTCATTTAGGAGTTTCAGATAAAGTAGCTGTTTACCAAGAATATATAGACGTAAACGGAATTAAACCAGAACAAGTTTTGTATATGGGAGATGATTTACCCGATTATTGGGTAATGCAAAAAGTAGGTTTACCTACATGCCCGCAAGATGCTGTTCCAGAAATAAAAAAATTAAGCAAATACATTTCGCACATTAAAGGAGGCAAAGGAGCCGTACGAGATGTAATTGAACAAGTAATGAAAGTGCAAGGCAAATGGCTAGAGCACTTTGAGGCAAAGTTTGATTAACAATTAAATACATAGCTTATGAACGTTTTAAAGAAAGATCAGGTACAAATAATGCTACAAGTACTAGTAGCCACATTACTTTTTCGTTTTGTATTGTTTGAAACACTTGTAAACGATTTAGGACTTTCTAAGCTTAATTTTTTCTTATATCTTATTGCATTAGCTGTTATTATGTACGGAGGCGTTCTCTTGTATCGAATTGTTTTACAAGAGGAGTTTCCTGACAAACATATTCAAAAAAACACTGAGAAAGCATACTATTCTTATTTAGGAGTAAATGTTGTTGGTATTGTGATAAGTTTCTTTGTTTCAAGCGGAATTGAAAAAACCTATTATTTTGGATTCTTTTTAGCATTGGCAGCCATTATATATTTATACATTACTCAATGGCGTAAAATATTGGTTTTTGATAATGTTGTATATGCTTTAATTATTTCTTTTCCCTTTTTTATGTTAGTAATGGCCGATTTGATGCCTTCATTACAAACAATAGAAGTACGTGATCAAAATGATTTAAAAAGTATTCTTTTAAATATATCGCTACAAATAAGTGGTTTGTTGTGGTTATTGTATTTTGTAAAAACCATTTTGATTGATTTAAAGTTTATGGAGTTGGATATCAAGCACAAACGTAAGTCATTAGCTACTTTACATGGGCGCGAAATTGGTGCTAAACGTACAACTTTTTTATCCTTAATTCCTTTAGTTTTAATAATCGTTTTTTGTTTAATTCATTTAAACTTAAGCTACTTAGTAGGCTATGTAGCTGTAGCCGTTATTTTGCCTTATTTGTTTTATTTGTCTAAACTTTGGAAAGCAAAATCAACAGAAGATTTTAACAGTGTAAATAATATTTTAAACATAATCATTTGGTTAACTATATTTTCTATTGTAGTTTTATTTTTTCAATTTAAAATATAATGAATTTAAAAAATAAGTTAGCTTCTTACAACATCATTTTAGCATCAAATTCACCCAGAAGAAAACAATTTTTAACCGATTTAGGTTTAACTTTTAACATACAACCCGCAAATGTTAATGAAGAATATCCTTTGCATTTAAAAGATAAAGATATTGCATTACATATAGCATCATTAAAAGCGGCTGCTTTTGAAAATCCGCAACCAAACGACCTTATAATCACCTGTGATACAATTGTTTGGTTAAACAACCAAGCTTTAGGTAAACCTGAAGATGAAAAGGATGCCATAAAAATGTTACAGGCTTTATCTGGTACAACCCATGAAGTTATTAGTGCTGTTTGTTTAAAAACGGCAACTCAAAATCAGCTTTTTTTCGATAGCACTTTAGTAACATTCAATGAATTATCAAATGATGACATTCGCTATTACGTTACTAATTATCAACCTTTTGATAAAGCAGGTGCATACGGAATTCAAGAATGGATTGGTTTAATAGGTATTGAAAAAATCGATGGATCTTACACCAATGTAGTGGGTATGCCTATGGAGAAATTGTATCATCATTTAAATTTGTTGTAGTATGTTTGAGCACTTTCAATTATCAGATTATTATGGCAAAATTATAGGAACCATTATTTTATTAATTTTAGTCTATATTCTTAGGCTAATTATAAGTAAGCTTGTTCAAAAATTCACTACTTATTCAGTAAAAACGGATAATCGTAGTAAATTAATCATTAAATATTTCAATACTTTTCTCAATATTCTTTTTGTTATTTTCTTAATAATTGTTTGGGGAGTTGATTATACCAACCTATTTAGTTTTGTAGGCGCAGCTTTTACATTTATTGGGGTTGCTTTGTTTGCGCAATGGTCGGTTTTAAGCAACTTTACGGCAGGTGTTATCATGTTTTTTGCTTTTCCGTTTAAAATTGGTGATCGTATTCGTATTCAAGATAAGGATTTTCCTATTGAAGCAGAAATTGATGATATTAAAGCTTTTCATACCATATTAATTACTGCCGAAGCAGAACGTATATCGTATCCTAATAATTTATTCTTACAAAAAGCTGTTGTAATTTTATAAAAATGAAACTTAAAATCAGTTTATTACTATGCTTTTTAATAGCATTTCAAAATAGTATTGCCCAAAAACCTCAAACTCCTACTCCATCCGAAATTTATTTTAAGATGGAGCAGTTGAATGTTTTGGCAAGTGCGCTCTATATTGCGGCACATCCCGATGATGAAAACACACGCTTAATTACGTATTTAACGCATCATGAAAAAGCATACACCAATTATTTATCATTAACGCGTGGTAATGGTGGTCAAAACCTTATTAGCAATGAATTAGGTACCGATTTAGGTGTAATTAGAACGAATGAATTGTGGAATGCACGCAAAATTGATGGTGGAAAACAGTTTTTCTCAACTGCTAACGATTTTGGGTTTTCCAAACATCCTAAAGAAGCTTTTGAAAAATGGGACAAAGAATTGTTGCTGCAACAAATGGTCTATTTAATTCGCAAAGAACAACCGGATGTTATTGTTAATAGATTTGACCATAGAACTGAAGGAAACACACATGGTCATCACACCGCTTCAGCACAATTATCAAAATTAGCATTTGCATTAGCAAGTGATCAAAACTATAAAAATCTAAGTAAAGAAGATATCAAAACATGGCAACCAAAGCGCTTGTTTTTTAATGTTTCTTGGTTCTTTTTTGGCAGTAAGCAAGCCTTTGATAAAGCCGATAAATCTAAATACATTCCTTTAAATATTGGTGTTTTTTATAATCAATTAGGAAAAAACAATCAAGAAATTGCTTCATTAAGTCGCAGCCAGCATCAATCACAAGGTTTTGGCGATATATCTTCAAGAGGTGAAGAAATTGATTATGTAGAATTGGTTGATGGTTCAAAAGTATCATCATCAAATTTATTTGAGGGAATTGATACAAGTTGGAATAGAATTGAAGGCGGTAAGAATGTTCAGCCTCTTGTAACTCAATTAATAAAAGAATATGATTTTAAAGACCCTTCAAAATCAATCCTTTTATTAACAAAAATCTACTCTGAAATTGATAAATTACCAGAAACTATTTGGAAAACTCGCAAACAAAACGAAGTTAAAGAGTTAATAAAAAATTGTGCTGGTTTGTTTTTAGATGTTACTACAGATGTACTTTACGCAACGCCTAATGAAAAAACATCTATTAAAGTAGAAATTGCTAACAGAAGCAATACTTCGCTAAAAATCAATACTATAAACATTTTAAATACTTCTAACATCGTACAAAAAGAACTAAAAAATCAAGAAGTATTTTATGATTACTTTAATGTTTTACTAAATAAAAATGAGGAGACAAATTTTACCTTTTTAAATTCGTTTAATGATTTTAAAAATCAGTTTAAAGAACAAGCTGTTGCGCAAATTTCTGTAAACATTTTTAATGTAGATCTTACTTACACATTGCCTATACAATATCACTATAAAGATGTTGTTAAAGGTGAAATTTATAAGCCATTTCATATTGTTCCTGAAGTTTCGGTTCAATTCCAACAAACTACTTATATTCAAAATAGTGCAAAAAGTAAAGCAACTGTTTTATTAACTAATTATGCTGCTAAAAATTTGAATGGAACTTTGGTAGTGTTAAACAGCAAAAACAAAGAAGTAATTGCTTTACCTGTTTCATTACAAGGAAATGAAAAAAACAAAGAAGTTTTAGTTGACAACCTACAAGAAAGTGGTACCTATTCAGCGTATTTTAAAACAGCAGGTCAAACTTATTCTCAAGAAGTAAAATGGATTGATTATCAACATATTCCTTTAAATTATTATTTTAAACCTGCCGAAACTACAATTGTAAGCTTTAATTCATCGGTACTAAAAAAGAAAAAAATAGGATACATCATGGGAGCTGGAGATGAAATTGCTCCTATTTTAAAAGATGTTGGTTATCAAGTTGAATTAATAAATTTAGAAACCATTAAGCCTGATGAACTATCAAAATACGAAACTATTATTGTAGGTATCAGGGCTTTTAACACAGAATCATCTTTAAAAACAAAGAACAAATTATTGTTTGATTATACCAAAAATGGCGGAACGGTTATTGTGCAATATCAAACCAATACCAATTTACAAACCGAAGAAGTTGCACCCTACAAATTAACCATTGGTAAAACTAGAGTTACTGATGAAAATGCGGTGGTACATTTTATAAACCCAAATGAAGCTGTTTTAAATAAACCTTTTAAAATTACGCAAGAAAGCTTTAAAAATTGGGTACAAGAACAAGGTTTGTACTATGCTGATGCATTTAGTAATGAGTTTCAGCCCGTTTTTTCGTCACATGATTTTGATGAGAAAAGTACAAATGGAGCCTTAATAATTGCCAAATATGGTAAAGGACATTACGTTTATACAGGTCTAAGCTTTTTTAGACAATTACCTATTGGCAATGTTGGAGCATTAGAACTATTTATTAATTTAATAGAATTGAAAAATGAGTGATTTTAAATGGATTAAGTGGCGCAAAAGTTATACGCTTGTTTTATTGGTAAATCTTATTTACCTCCTACTTTTTTATTTTTTAATGCATTTTTTTGGATAGTATGGAATTATTAGATTGGATTATTTTACTAACCACCCTTTTATTTATAGTATTATACGGTACCTATAAAACCAAAGGCAGTAAAAATATTGAAGAATATATTTTAGCCAACCAATCAACTAATTGGTTTACAGTTGGTTTATCGGTAATGGCTACACAGGCAAGTGCCATTACTTTTTTATCAACCCCTGGGCAAGCGTATCATGACGGTATGGGGTTTGTACAGTTCTACTTTGGCTTGCCGTTAGCCATGGTAGTTATTTGCATGGTTTTCATTCCCGTTTTTCATCGCTTAAAAGTGTTTACGGCTTATGAGTTTTTAGAGAATCGTTTCGATTTAAAAACACGCACATTAGCGTCAGTCATCTTTTTAATTCAGCGAAGCATTGGTACCGGAATTACCATTTATGCGCCAGCCATCATTTTATCTTCTATCCTTAATTGGGATTTAACATTCATTATTGTTTCTATTGGTATTGTCATTATTTTTTACACTTATTTTGGCGGAACTAAAGCTTTAAATATTACACAAAAACAACAAGCCTTTGTAATTATGGCGGGTATGTTTTTAACCTTTTTTATTATCTTATTTCGCTTGCCTCAAGAAGTAAATTTTAGTAATGTTTTTGATGTAGCTAAAGTGAGCGGTAAATTTGATTTGCTTAATTTTTCGACCGATTTTAATGAAACATACACTATTTGGAATGGTTTAACAGCTGGTTTCTTTTTAATGTTGGCTTATTTTGGAACCGATCAATCTCAAGTAGGAAGATATCTTTCAGGAAAAAGCATCAAAGAAACCCAAATGGGACTATTAATGAATGGCGTTTTAAAAGTACCCATGCAGTTTTTTATCCTTTTAGTGGGAATTATGGTTTTTATCTTTTTTCACTTTTATCAATCTCCATTGCATTTTAATCCTGTAAATACTGAAAAAGTACTTCAATCTGAATATCAAGATCAATATCGAAACTTAGAAATTGAGTTAAAAAATGTTTTAAGCGAAAAAAAGGAAATTACTCAAATTTATACAGGGCAATTAAACCAGGGATATGAAAACGAAATGTTAGAAGAAAAACTGGTATTGCTTAATGAAAGTGAGACAAAATTACGAGATGATGCAAAAGATATCATTAAAAAAGTAGACACTAAAGCAGAAACCAATGATAAAGATTATGTATTTATTTACTTTATTCTGAACTATTTACCACACGGTATTATTGGTTTTTTATTAGCAATGATTTTTTCTGCGGCAATGTCATCATCAGCATCAGGTTTGTATGCAGTGGCATCAAGTTCGGCAATCGATTTATACAAAACGTACAGACCAAATCAAACCGAAGCGCATTATTTAAAAGCAACTAAATACTTGGTCGTATTTTGGGGCATTATTTGCATTTTGGCAGCTTGCATTATTACCTTATTTGAAAATTTAATTCAGCTTGTAAACATCATAGGTTCCATCTTTTACGGAACCGTTTTAGGTATTTTCTTAATAGCTTTCTTTTTTAAATACATTAAAGCAAAAGCAACTTTTTGGGCAGCCTTAATTACCCAAGTTTTTATCATTTTTGTGTATTTTCAGTACATCTACAAACCAAAATTAATTAGTTACATTTGGCTGAATCCATTAGGTGTAGTAATGGTAATTTTACTTGCTTTTGTATTACAATTTTTATTTAATAAGAAAAAACAAGAATCATAAAAAAAATCCCAATCAAAAGATTGGGATTTTTTTATCATTTAACAAAGAACTTAAAAAATTTTAGATTCCAATTTCTATTTGAAAACGAACATACCAATTATTTTTTTGATTGCCCGAGTAATATTTTAAATCAACATGTATAAGTCCCCCTAAAAAAATATTCACTTTAAACCACATTGTAGTCATTGAGAGTAGTTAACTTAGTTCAACATAGATTGTAAAACTCTTCAAGAATTAAAATTAAGTAAATACATTCATACTATTTATTACAAAACATGACTTTAATAAGCTACATTTTATAAATGATGCCAACATTACAGAGATTTGGTAACTATTGAATTAAAGAGCCTTAGTTACTGAAAAAGAAGAAATTTAATAACTGAAGGACAGGTGATAAAGTAACTAGTGACTCAAAATTCAAGCATCTTTTTAATTACATACCTTTTAAGAAACATTGCGGTTAGAAAAAAGGTAAAAATTGTATCTTTGAAAAAAAGTTTTAAACTCAATGAAACAGATTATTCTTATTACCGGCGGAGCCGGATTCATCGGTTCTCACGTAGTACGTGAATTTGTAACCAAGTATCCAGAGTATACCATTGTAAACTTAGATGCCTTAACATACGCAGGTAATTTAGAGAATTTGAAAGATATCGATCAATTGCCTAATTACATTTTTGAAAAGGTTGATATATGCGATGCTTCAGCTGTTTTAGAAGTGTTTAGAAAACACCAACCAACGGGTGTTATTCATTTAGCGGCAGAGTCGCATGTAGATCGTTCTATTGCTGATCCTTCGGCTTTTGTTATGACAAACGTTATTGGTACCGTTAATTTATTAAATGCGGCTCGTGAAATTTGGAAAGATACTTTTGAAGGCAAACGTTTCCATCATGTATCTACCGATGAAGTTTTTGGAGCATTAAGCAGCGAAGGTTTCTTTACTGAAGAAACAAGCTATGATCCACATTCGCCTTATTCAGCGTCTAAAGCGGCTTCTGATCATTTTGTACGTGCTTATCATGATACCTATGGTTTGCCTATTGTGTTAACCAATTGCTCTAACAACTACGGTCCTAATCATTTTCCTGAAAAATTAATTCCGCTTTGTATTCATAATATTATTAATAACAAACCACTGCCTATTTATGGTGATGGTAAATACACCCGCGATTGGTTGTTTGTAATTGATCATGCCAAAGCAATCGATTTGGTGTTCCATCAAGGTAAAAACGGAGATTCTTACAATGTAGGCGGTTTTAACGAATGGCAAAACATTGACCTTGTAAAAGAACTATGCAAACAAATGGATGCAAAGTTAGGTCGTGAAGTTGGTACATCAGCGCAATTAATCACCTTTGTAAAAGACCGTCCAGGGCATGATTTACGTTATGCTATTGATGCTAATAAAGTAAATAAAGAATTAGGTTGGTACCCAAGTGTTACCTTTGAACAAGGTTTAGCAAAAACGATTGATTGGTTTATGGACAACCAAGAATGGTTAAATAATGTAACTTCAGGTGATTATCAGAAATATTACGATACACAATATAAATAATAAATGACTGCTACAGAAACCCATATAAAAGGATGTTTCATCGTAGAACCACGCAAGTTTGAAGATGAAAGAGGTTATTTCTTTGAAAGTTTTAATGAAAAAACATTTAATGATTTAACGCAAACCAATACCCATTTTGTACAAGACAATCAAAGTTATTCTAAAAAAGGAGTAATTCGCGGATTGCATGCTCAAGGAGGAGAACATGCGCAGGCAAAATTAGTTCGAGTACTAAAAGGAGAAGTAATTGACGTTGCAGTAGATGCACGTCCAGGTTCACCTACATTTGGTCAACACGTTGCCATTCATTTAACAGCAGAAAACAACAAGCAATTATTTGTACCAAGAGGCTTTTTACATGGTTTTTCGGTATTAAGTGATGAAGCAGTGTTTTTCTATAAATGCGATAACTTTTATAACAAAGAATCAGAACAAGGAATATTGTACAATTCACCTGACTTAAATATCGATTGGGGAATTTCAGTAGGAATAGAAATCGTGTCAGAAAAAGACATTGTTCTACCAACATTTAACGAGTTTTTTAATGTAAAATTGTAAACTGTTTATTCATTGAATCGTTTATTTGAAAGATAGTGATAACATCATCACTTGTGGATAAAATCTAACTGAACAGAGTTAGACAACCAATTTAATTATCTGATTTTAAGTTTTATAACACAACTTTAACCATATCACCTTTAAAATGAAAATACTAATCACAGGACGTTACGGTCAATTAGGATCCGAATTACACGATTTACAAGCCAACTATCCGCAATACCAAATAGTATTTGTAGATAGAGAAGAAATGGATTTAAGTAATGCAGATCAAATTATCGAAGTTTTAGATAAAGAGCAACCAAACGTAATTGTTAGCGCAGGTGCGTATACAGCTGTTGATAAAGCAGAAAGCGATCAACAATTATGCGACGCTATTAATCACCTTGCTGTTAAAACAATCGGTGATTGGGCTGCAAAAAACAAGGTGAAAGTTGTTCATATCTCAACCGATTATGTGTTTGATGGAAACAGTGAAACACCATTGAAAGAAACCGACACTCCGGACCCTATTAATGTGTACGGTTTAACAAAATTAAAAGGCGAAGAAGCGTTACAAACTTCAGGAGCTGTGTATGTAATCATTCGTACAGCTTGGGTATACTCTACTTACGGAGCCAACTTTGTAAAAACCATGATGCGTTTAATGAACGAACGTGAAGAATTAGGCGTTGTAGCGGATCAGATAGGTACACCTACGTATGCTCGTGATTTAGCACAAGCTATTATGGATGTAATCAGCGCACAAAATTTTGTTCAAGGAATTTACCATTACAGCAATGAAGGTAAAATATCTTGGTATGATTTTGCAGTAGCTATTAAAGAAATAAACGGCTATACCACCAAAATGAATGCTATTGCTAGTGATGCTTTCCCAACACCAGCAAAAAGACCAAATTTTTCGTTATTAGATAAAACCAAAATAAAAGATACATACAGCGTACAAGTACCCAATTGGCGTACTAGTTTAGAAGAAATGATTGCTAAGTTGTAAGGATTTCTACCTCCCAAAGAGAAAAACTGTAACTGATCCCTCTAAAATAACTATACATGTTTTTAAATAAATCCTATTATAATTATACCCCAATCGATCTTAATCTTACTATATAAGGGAGTGTTGGTAATTAAAACTTCTATTATAGTTTTTCCATCTTTTCTTTAATTTTTCTGATTATAAGTGTACAGCATTTGAAATTAAATAATCACAACTTGCATATAGCCACAATTCATTATGTGATTTAATACTATTTTAACTTTAATCTTTGTCTAATCAAAATCTAATACACTCTATTGCAATAACTTGCGAAAGTCCTTTTTCAATTGCAATTACTTCTTGAAGTAAATATCTTCATCAATTAAATTACTTTCTTTATGCCAAAAAAAATCATAATTTACGTGTCTAGTTTTGCCAAAAAATCCACATAAAACAGCTATTTTAATTAAGGACTACACTCTTTGTATTTTTAAAACTGCTTGACACCATACTTTTTATAACATCAATTTTCAATTGTTCGCTTACAACGAAAATCAGTATATTTAAAGATTTTATTTGAAGTTCTGCATTCTGCAAAGCAATTTTTTGTGAATTTGCGAGAAAACCCCAATGCAAACAGCAAAATTGTGGGTACTATAAAATCAAATGAATTTGTGTATGTTTTTGATGATGCCGACGCTAATTGGTTCATGGTTGATTATCCCAAAACAGATACAGAAAGTTTACACGGAAATATCCATAAATCGCGCGTGGTTTTATTAGAAAATTTTTTGGCTTTAAAGCAAGATTTCATTTCTGATAATGAAGTGCATTTAACAACCAAAAACATTAAAATTGTAGTTAAAGGAGAACCTTTTGATTATAAAAAAAACAAAGCAAAATTTAAAAAAGTAAAAAATAAAAAAGTGGATTATGTAGAAGAGTTTTATAACAATCAGTTGGTTTGGGGTACCGATTTTACTATTCCAAAATCACATTATAAAAGCATTGAAGTAACCTATAATAAAAGCAAAACGGTTTTACCCGCAAAAATTATCGAAAATTTGTTTAATGTAAGTATTGGTCAAACTACAGCTTATTTTGATGCTAAAACAGAAGAATTGTACCTAATTTCTTTAAATTCTGATGGTGCAGGCGCTTATTATTGCTTATTTGTATTTGAAAAAGGAATTTTTAAACAAAGAAAAGTAATTATGCCTTTTTAATTACTTCTTTACCGATAAAAAAAAGTTATTATGAACAACAAAACTTGAATACCTACTACAAGGTAATCAAGTTTTGTTAAAGTAAATTATTCGCAGCCGTCAATTCCGCAAGAATCTCCTTCTACTATGGTTTTGTTAATTACTGTTTCATTATACGTTTGTGTAAGCGCTTCTATAAAAGCATCTATTGGTTGCGCACCAGAAACTGCATATTTGTTGTTTAAAACAAAAAACGGCACTCCTGAAACACCAATATTTCTGGCTTCTAAAATATCTTGCTTTACTTCGTAATCAAAAGAATCACTTGTTAAAATATATTGAGCTTGGTCAGTATCTAAACCTAACTCTTCAGCAGCATTAACCAAAGTAGTAACATCGGCAATGTTTTTACCATCAGTAAAATGTAGTTTAAACAACAATTCTTCAGCTTCGTTTGCCTTATTACTTTTAGCTGCAAAATGAATTAGTTTATGTGCCAACATGGTATTGGCTACAATGGCTTTATTCATTTGAAAATCAATTCCAACAGCATTACCCATTTCTTTAATATGCTGTTGCATTTGCTCAATTTGTTGCACAGGCATTCCTTTTCTTTGAGCCAAATAATCGTTTATTGTTAAAGTATTAGAACTTTCATTTAAATCAGGGTCTAATTGATAACTTTTCCATTCAATTTCAACAATCTCTTTAAAAGGAAGTTTTTCTAAAGCGGCTTCAAAGTTTTTCTTGCCAATATAACAGAACGGGCACATTACATCGCTCCAAATTTGTACTTTCATTATAATAAGTTTTACTCAAAGCTACGGCTTCAAAATTAAATTTGTGTCAAATATTTGGTAAATCTTTATAAAATGAAAGAAATAGATTATTTTCGATTTTTTAAAAACTATCAATTATGGCACAAGTAAATGCATACGTAACTTTTAACGGAAATTGTGAAGAAGCTTTTACCTTTTACAAGGAAGCTTTTGGAAAAGAATTTCAATTTATTGGTCGATTTAAAGATGTTCCGTCTGAACAATCAATCCCTGAAGCAATAGGCAACAAAATTATGCACGTTTCACTTCCTATAAGTGATGAAACAATTATTATGGGTAGCGATGCTAATGAAATGTACGGCGCTTTACCAACTGTAGGTAATAATATTTCGTTATCAATCAATACACAATCTGAAGCTGAGGCTGATGATTTATTTGCTAAATTATCAAAAAACGGTACTGTAACTATGCCTATGGAAAAAACATTTTGGGGTGCTTATTTTGGAATGTTTATTGATCAATTTGGTATTAATTGGATGATTAATTACGATTACGAGCAGAAATAAACCCAAAATAATTTTTGTAAACAAAGGGTTTATGATATATTTGAAAAAATCAAAATAAAAAAATCTATGAAAACCCTACGCATTAAAAACATGGTTTGCCCACGATGCATTATGGCTGTGGAAAAAACTATGGAAGATTTGGGATTTGATGTAAATGATGTAGAGCTTGGATTGGTTGAATTTCACGAGCCGATTACTTTGGATGATCGTAATAAAATTGAAGCTAAATTAGTAAAACTTGGTTTTGAAATTTTAGAAGATAAAAAAAGTCAGACTGTTGAACGTATTAAAAATCAGATAATTGAACTTGTTTCTAAAGATTTGAACGATTTAACAATTACGCTTTCAGAATACTTATCAAGTAAACTTCAAACCGAGTATAATGCTCTAAGTACTTTGTTTTCTAATCAAGAATCGCAAACTATTGAGCAATTTTACATTCTTCAAAAGATTGAAAAAGTAAAAGAACTTTTGGTTTATGATGAATTGAATTTAAATGAAATTGCTTACAAAATGAATTACAGTTCGGCTGCGCATTTAAGCAGTCAGTTTAAAAAAATAACGGGTTTAAGTCCAACTCATTTTAAAGAAGTAAAACTCAATAAAGAAGAAGTTTTAGAAAATAAAAAACACGCTGAATAAACAGCGTGTTTTTTTGTAGTATTAAAATTTGAATATATTTGTAAACAACTACACAAAATCAACAAATATTTATTTTTTATGAAAAAAAACTACTTTTTATTACTTTTTACCCTATTATCTTTCATTGTTTGGGCGCAACAAACTAAAAAAGTACTTTTTATAGGTAATAGCTATACACATTATAATAATCTTCCTTCTTTAGTGCAACAAATGGCTGCTTCTACAAATGATGTTTTAATTCAAGATAGCAGTACTCCTGGCGGGCATCGTTTTATGGATCATGTTACCAATCAAACTACTTTAACTAAAATAAATGCTAACCAATGGGATTATGTTGTATTGCAAGAACAAAGTCAAATGCCTTCGTTTCCCATAAACTATGTAAATCAAAATGTTTTTCCCTATGCAACGCAATTGGTTTCGTTAATAAAGCAAAATTATAGCTGTAGCGTTCCATTATTTTATACAACATGGGGAAGAAAAAATGGCGATGCACAAAACTGTGCATCTCAACCGGCTTTATGTACCTATGTTGGCATGGACGATTTGCTGCAGAAAAGATACCGTACTATGGCTGAAAATAACGCAGGAGTTATTTCACCCGTAGCTCAAGTTTGGCGTTATTTAAGAGCTAATCATCCAACAATTGAACTGTACGATGCGGATGAATCTCATCCATCATTAGCAGGGTCTATGGCAGCTGCTTATACTTTTTATGTAGTTATTTATAAGAAAGATCCTACTTTAGTAAGTTTTGATGCAACATTACCTGCCGCAACAGCTGCTATTTTAAAAAATGCAGTAAAAACTGTTGTGTTTAATAACAAAGAAGATTACTTGATTGATGTAAATGACAATTTTGCAAACTTTAATGCGAATATTATTTCAGGCAATAATGTACAATTTACAAACACTTCTCTAAATCCCGCCAATGTAAGTTGGAATTTTGGCGATGGTACTACTTCTACCCAACAAAAACCGTCACACAATTTTGCTACAAATGGTAGTTATACAGTAACTTTAACCTTAACAGTTTGCGGAAAAGTATATACAAAAACAAAACAGATTACAATTTCAACTTTATCAAACGATGGTTTTGATTTGTCTAAAATACAAGTATTTCCTAACCCAACAACTGATTATGTTCAAATAACAAATCTTGGTTATGATGAAATTTCGGTTTGGGATATCAATGGAAAAAATATTCCTAATAAAGTAATTAATGGCAGCCTTTTTTATACAATTGATCTGAAGAATATTGCGGCAGGTATTTATTTTATTCGTATTACAAAAGATAGTAGTAGCACATCATTCAAAATTATTAAGAAATAAATCAACTATAAAACCGACTGATTGTCGGTTTTTTTTATAAATTATATAAATCATTTCAGAAATTATGTAAGCGCTAACCATTCATCCCAAAGTATCTTTGTACTAATAAAAATAATGAATTATGACAACAAGATATAAAATCAGCAAAATGACATGTGGTGGATGTTTAGCAAACGTAACATCGGCTTTACAAACAGTTACAGAAAATGTAACGGTAACTTTGAATCCTTCAGAAGCAATTATAACTTCTGAACAAAAAATTCCAATTGCAGTTTTACAAGAAGCTTTATCTTTAAAAGGCGCTTATCAAATTGAAGAAATAGAAGTACTATCTAAATAAAATGGGTATGAAAACAAGGTATAAAATAAATGAAATGACGTGTAGTGGTTGTCAGGCTAAGGTTACCGAAGCATTACAACCACTTGCCGAGAATGTAACAGTAAGTTTACAACCAGCGGAAGCAATTATTGAATCGAAAAAGAAGATTCCTTTAGACGATTTGCAACACGCTTTATCGCACAAAGGACCTTATACAATACAAGAAATCACAGAAAATGTTGATGGTAGCGAAACGGTATCTGAAATTGCACATCACGCAGTTCATAGTCACGATGCACACAATCAACCACCTAAAAATTTAGAGCATTTAGCGGGCAAATATTATTGTCCGATGCTTTGTGAAGGCGATAAAGTGTACGATAGCAACGTAGGTTGCCCCGTTTGTGGTATGGATTTGATTAAAATTGGTGGAAGTGCATCTGATAATGAGGAAGTTAATCATTTAAAAAAACTATTTTATCAATCATTAGCTGTAACCATTCCGGTATTCATTATTGCCATGTTTGGAATGAGCCATGATAGTTTTATATATAAACTTATACCTTTTAATGTAGCATTGTGGTTGCAGTTTATTGGTGCAACGGCTGTTTTATATATTGGTAAAAACTATTTAAAGCGCGCTTGGGTTTCATTTAAAACTTGGCACTTAAATATGTTTAGCTTAATTGGCTTAGGAGCTATTGCGGCATATTTATTTTCGTTTTATGTATTGCTTAATCCACACGCGTTTCATACGTCAGAGCACTTGCCTATTTATTTTGAAAGTGTAGCTGTTATTTTTACGTTGATGATTTTAGGTCAATGGTTAGAAGCACGTGCACATCAAAAAACCAAATCGTCTTTAGAACATTTATTGAATTTAGTACCACAAAATGCGACTGTTTTAATTGATGGAAATCCGACAGAAAAAGCGATTGATGATGTACAAATTAACGACGAAATTTTAGTAAAACCCGGAGAAAAAGTACCTGTTGACGGCGTTATTCTTTCAGGAAGTACTTCTATTAACGAAGCCTTGTTAACAGGTGAACCTTTGCCGGTTGAAAAAACAGTAAACGATGAAGTTTTGGCAGGAAGTATCAACACCGATCAGCAATTTACCATGAAAGCATCACGTGTTGGACAAACAACTACTATTGCACAAATCATCGAAATGGTAAATAAAGCAAGTTTATCACGAGCGCCAATTCAACGTTTAGCCGATACTATTTCAGGATATTTTGTACCAATTGTAGTAGCTATTGCCCTAATCACCTTTGTTTATTGGGGTTATTTATCAAGCGAAGCTTCGTTATTGTTTGGTTTACAAAATGCCATTGCAGTGTTAATTATTGCATGTCCGTGTGCCTTAGGATTGGCAACACCAGTATCCATTTCGATGGGAATTGGAAAAGGAGCCGAATATGGTATCTTAATTAAAAAAGCCGAAGCCTTAGAATTGTTACAAAAAACAAACGTGGTTATTACCGATAAAACAGGAACCTTAACCGAAGGTAAACCAAGTTTAGAACAAATAGTTGTTTTACAATCTTTTTCAGAAAACGAATTAATTAAGATTACCGCTGATATGAATGCAAGCAGTGAGCATCCTATTGCACACGCCTTTCAAGAAAAAGCAAAATCATTAAATATTTCTTTTCAACCTAATAAAATGGTGGCTAATATTGCCGGAAAAGGTATGCAAGGTATGGTAAACAATAAAAAAGTATTGTTAGGAAATGCTGCTTTGTTAGAACAAAATAAGATAATTATTTCAGAAAATGTTTTAAATCAAGTAGCAGCTATTCAAAGTCAAGGAAAAACAGTTTCGTATGTAGCCATTGATAATGAAATTGTTGGTTTAGCTGTTATTCACGATGCTATTAAACCTGATGTAAAAGAAACCATTGATTATTTACATACCAAAGGTATTGAAGTGGTGATGTTAACAGGCGATCATCAACATACGGCAAATGCAATTGCTAAACAAATTGGCATTGATAAAGTGCTTGCACAACAATTACCCGAAGATAAATTAAAGATGATTGAATCCATCCAAAAAGAAGGTAAAATCATTACCATGGTTGGCGACGGAATTAACGATGCACCCGCTTTAGCTAAAGCTGATATTGGTATTGCCATGGGAAGCGGATCTGATTTAGCACAAGATTTTTCTAAAATTACCTTGTTAAACAATGCTTTCTCAAACGTAAAAAAGGCCATTGGTTTAAGCGAAAATGTAATGAAAAACATCAAACAAAACCTATTCTTTGCCTTTATTTATAATACCATTGGGGTTGTTGTAGCAGCAGGTGTATTTTATTACGCTACAGGCATGTTATTATCACCTATGGTTGCAGCATTAGCAATGTGTTTAAGTTCGGTTTCGGTTATTGCAAATGCCCTTCGCTTACGAAATGTAAAATTATAAAAGCTTTAAAATTGTTAATCTTTTAAAATTAGCGTATTTTCGCTTCGTTTAAAAATATTTATCAGTCAACAATTATGAAACAAGTACCTTTAAATGACGTTCACGTAGCTTTAGGCGCAAAAATGGTTCCTTTTGCAGGATACAATATGCCGGTTCAATACGAAGGCGTTAATATAGAACACGATACGGTAAGAAACGGAGTTGGTGTTTTTGATGTATCGCACATGGGATTATTTAAAATTTCGGGCGAAAACGCTTTAGATTTAATTCAAAAAGTTACTTCAAACGATGCATCGGTTTTAGTAAACGGAAAAGCACAATACAGCTATTTACCAAATGATAAAGGTGGAATTGTTGATGATATTATTACCTATAAAGTTGCCGATAACGATTATTATATGGTTGTAAATGCATCAAACATTGATAAAGATTTTGAATGGATTGCTTCTCATAACTCAATGAATGCAGCTTTTGAAAATTTATCTGATGCTTACTGTTTATTGGCTATTCAAGGTCCTAAAGCAAACGAAGCTATGCAGGCAATTACAAATGTTGATTTGGCTAATTTAAAATTCTATTCGTTTGAAACAGGAACTTTTGCTGGTAAAGAAAACGTAATTGTTTCTGCAACAGGATATACAGGTTCTGGTGGAATTGAAATTTACGCTAAAAACGAAGACATTGTTGATATTTGGAATGCCGTTTTAGAAGCTGGTAAAGCCTATGGAATTAAACCAATTGGTTTGGCTGCTCGTGATACGTTACGTTTAGAAATGGGGTATTGTTTATATGGAAACGAAATTAACGATACTACATCACCAATCGCTGCTGGTTTAGGATGGGTAACAAAATTTACTAAAGATTTTGTAAATGCTGAAGCTATTAAAGCAGATAAAGAAAACGGTGTGGCAACAAAATTAATTGGTTTTGAGTTGATTGATAGAGGAATTCCACGTCACGATTACGAAATTGTTGATGCAGAAGGAAATGTAATTGGTCATGTAACATCGGGCACACAATCACCTTCATTGAACAAAGGAATTGGAATGGGGTATGTAAATAAAGAATTTGCAAAAGAAGGATCAGAAATTTTTATCCGTATCCGTAAGAATGATGTAAAAGCACAAGTTGTTAAAACACCTTTTTACAAAAAATAATCACTATATTCTTGATAAGAAAAACCGAAGCAAATGCTTCGGTTTTTTTATTGCTTTTCGGTTATTACTATATGCGTTTATTACTTTGGTATTTATTATCTTGATTATTATAAAAAGTTATGATTTAAATTTGATTTTTAAAGTAAAAAACAATTAATTTGTTTTCAAATTTTAATTATTAACAGTAATTGAGTTAAATTAAAACAAACACATTATTCAAATGAAGCAAATATTTATATTGATCATTATCTGTCTTTTACCAAATTTTTTTCATGCTCAAGAATTTGATGGAACCATTTTTTTTTAAAGATGGAACTTATAAAATTGGAAAAATTGAGGTCCCTTTAAGATGCGCTTCAAAAGTAATTGTCTTTAATGGTGATAAAATTGCTGGTGAACAAATTTCTCTTGTAAATGTTAATATAAACAATATTCCATATAGTTTTGTTTACAGCAATTATGCAAAGTATAAATCTAATAAGTATAAAGAATTTGATCGATATTATTGGTTTTTAAAAGTGAATAACATAAAAGGAGATCGTTTAGAATATTTTGTAACAAGCACTTGGTTTAATATATCTAAAAAAGGTGATTTGGTAGTTAAAGCTGTAGGTGATCCACCAATGATAATGCACATGTTAAAAAAGAAAGATGATAAAATCATGATTCTTGCTAATGAAGAATATATGGCTATTAAAATTGGTCCAAAATTACCCTTAATTAAAAATTTAATTGAAGGTTATTTAAATGACTGTGAAAAGCTTAAAAATATAGAAACTAAAGATCTTTCACTTGAAGATATTGTTAACATGTATAATGATTGTGACTAAAAACTTTTTAAATATTTCTATATATATTTTAAAAAAAAAACCGAAGCATTTGCTTCGGTTTTTTTATTTCAACAAATAAATAAATTTAAAATTAATACTTCCCTGAAGGTTTTTAATTTTCTGCTGTGTTTCTGTTTTGTTTCCATAACCATCATCAGAAATTACATTTTTAGGCACGTAAGTTAATCCTATAAAATTATCAAGGTTTACCCCAATACCTATTCTATCTGTTAGTATGTATTTATACCCTACACCATAACCAGCACCAACTTGATACTCGTTTACATAGTATTTTATATCTATATCATTATTTGTAGCTTTTCCTAGGATACCAAAAGATGGTCCTAAATAAAAGTTCCAATTACGTTGCACACCAAAATGATAATTAAAATGCGCAGGAACTGTAACGTAATTTATCTTTTGTGAAACGTAAGTTCCGCGTCCATTAAATGGATTTTCATATTGAAAACCTTCAGTTCCCATTCTAATGAAGTAAATTCCAGAGCGCAAACTAATTCTATTGGAAAAATAAATATCAACCCCAACTCCAAAATTTATCGATGATAAATTACTGCTTTCTTTGTATTCTTTAGGAATGTAATTATCTTCAGTTCCATAAAAAGCAGAAAGTCCGTAGCCAATTGTTGGGGCAATCTCAAAATCATTTTTTTCTCTTACTTGAGCATTCATAGAAGGTACAAATAGTAATGAAAATAATAAAATCTTCTTCATTGCTTATTTACTTTCTTTATTTGAACTTAAATTAATAATAGCTTTAACGTTTAAAGCTGAACTTCCGTAAAAGTAAAAATGCGTTTCACTACCATATGTAATAAATTCAGGAATTCTCGTAAAACTCTGATAATCTAAAGCAAGAGAAAAAGTCTCATTTATTGGAAGTTTATATCCTACACCAATACCTAATCCTCCATAAAAACGATCTTCAATATCATTAATATCAGTCCCAAACCCATCTGTTGTTTTATACCTTATACCATAAATAAGTGTTGGTCCAAAATTTAAGTAAAGATTGCGTTTTTTTCCAAAATGAACAGCTGCGTGAATGGGAACAGCAATATTTGATAATCTTTCTTCATATTTAGGTTCATTTCTTACAGAATACGGGTCATAAAAAGTTGGGTTCTTTAAACCTATCTCTAAAAACTCTATTCCTGATTTTAAAGACCATTTACTACTGAAGTAAAATTCAAAATCAACTCCAAAAGATGGAGAAACAATGCTTTTATAAGTTGCTCCTCCATCACTATAAAGTTTAGAAGTAGAGAAGCCAGCATAAGGTTGAATTTCAACGGATCCTTTTTCTCTCACCTGAGCATTGGTTATGAAAGATGTTAATAAAGCAATAAAAAGTGTATTTTTCATTTTGTTTTGAAGTTAAAATAATTAGTGTTTTTTTTTATTAAAGAATAACTTTTCTATAATTTTGCGTAAAATTAATAAAAAAAGTAATCAGAAATGGGAAGAGCGTTTGAATTTAGAAAGGCTAGAAAAATGAAACGTTGGTCTGCAATGGCAAAAACGTTTACACGTATTGGTAAAGATATCGTAATGGCTGTTAAAGAAGGCGGACCTAGCCCAGAAACCAATGCCCGTTTACGTGCGGTAATGCAAAATGCAAAAGCTGCAAATATGCCTAAGGAAAACGTAGAACGCGCTATTAAAAAAGCATCTGATAAAGATACAGCAAACTATAAAGAAGTTTTATTTGAAGGTTATGCACCACATGGTATTGCTGTCTTAATTGAAACTGCAACTGATAATAATAATAGAACTGTAGCTAATATTCGTTCGTATTTTAATAAATGTAATGGAACTATGGGAACCCAAGGTTCTGTAGATTTTATGTTTGATCATACATGTAACTTTAGAATTGCTAAAGTGGAGGGTTTAGATTTAGAAGAATTTGAATTAGAATTAATTGATGCTGGTGTTGATGAGATTTTTGAAGACGAAGATGGAATTTTAATCTACGCACCATTCAATAGTTTTGGCGCGATTCAAAAAGAGCTAGAAGAACGTAATATGGAAATTTTATCATCAGGTTTTGATCGTATTCCTCAAGTAACAAAAGAATTAACAGAAGAGCAGATTGCCGATGTTGAAAAATTGTTAGAAAAGATTGAAGAAGATGACGATGTACAAAATGTTTATACTACAATGGCTTAATAAAAAAAACATTCCAAATTGGAATGTTTTTTTATTTATTAACAGTTATCACTCATTTTCTAACTGAATAATTAATTTTTGAATACAACTTTCATTGTAAACGAACCAATTATCAATAAACGCTGGTGCTTCAATAACATAAAATGTGTTTTTTAGCATATTGTAAGCCTTTTCAGCATCTTTTTCATTATAAAATATGTGTTTCCAGAAATAATCTACACGTTGCCATTCGTATAAAAACAGTCCATTTTTTGCATAAAGAAACGGTGAATAAATACCTGCCGTATGAATTTCACTATAGCCACCATACATATGAACACGCATATATGCAGTAATGTATTTTAGGTTTTGAATTAAACGATTTCTGATTTCTACATCAGTTTCTTCTTTTATAGGAGGAAAACGCCACTGATTAAAAGCCAAAGAACGGATATCATTTTCTTTATTTAACTTCTTTAAATTGGTATCTAAATTAAGAAAATAATGGGTGTTACCATCCAATTCAACCATCATATCACTTTTATAGTTTTTAAAATCGCCATAAACTTGAATATAATCTCCTTTTTGTTGCATAATTTTCAAAGAAATAGAACCAAAATCTACCGATTTCAACAAAATTTCGTCTTTAGAAATTACTTCATAATTTCCATACATAAAGCTATTTCCTATTAAAAAAGTAAACTCCTTATTAGGTTTTAAAGACAAATAAGAATAGAATCGATACGATTCTTCGCTTTCTGTATTCGCTTTTATTTGATTAGGTAAATGCTCTTTTAATTCGTTGTACTTTTGTTCATTAAAAACAGATACAATTCTAAAATCTTGGTCTTTTGAAAAATCAAAATTTATTTGATTGTTAGCGTGTTTGCTACATCCTAAGACAATGCAAACTAAAAAAAGGTATAAAAATCGCATAAGATAATTCTATTAAGAAACAATGAAACAAATATTTCAATAAATAAAAAATGCCGTTAATTAAAACGACATTCTTAAATTAAAAAAATTTAAAACCCTCTTTTTTTACTATGATTGTACCACATAGGCACTTTTTGACCTTTTACTTGTTTCATTTGAGCTTCCATCATACCAATTTGTTCTTTTAACATTCCTTTGGTATCGTGTTGCTTAGCTTCTGCCATTAATTTCTGAGCCTCAGCAGGACGGTTTTTACTCATAGAAATACCAGCTAATTGCAACTTTGCTACAGCTAAATCTTCTTTTTGATTTAAACCTAAATCAATTGCTTTTCTAAAATGCTTTTCAGCCTGATTTAAATTGTTTTGTGCATCAATAATTCCACTTAAATAATAGTAATATCCTTGTTGATTTTTAATTAAAGCGGTATCTGGATTAATTTTATCTAAAATCTTCTTAGCACCTTCCATATCTTGCTTTCTAAATTTAAACAACGTCATGATTAACATTTCGTTTTTAAAATAAATAAGCACTATTATTAACATTAAAAGTAGTAGAAAAATTCCGTTTCCAATATTATTTTCAGTAAACTGCCAAATTGCAGTTGCTAATAAAACAACTATGACTACAATTTTTATATTTTTATTAATCATTTCAAAAAATATTTTAATTTTGCAAATGTAGTAAAATACTGCGAGGTACAAAACTCGTTTTTTAATCAAACTAGAATGTTTACGAAATATTAAATATTTTTTAAAAAGCATTTGTGAGAAAGAAAAGGTTTTGTATATTTGCACTCGGTTTTGAAATGATACTTTTTCAAAGCTGAACCTTTGTAAAATTTATAGATTTAAAAGATAAGAAGCAATGAGTAAAAGAACGTTTCAACCATCGAAAAGAAAAAGAAGAAACAAACACGGTTTCATGGACAGAATGGCTAGCGCTAACGGTAGAAAAGTATTAGCTAGAAGAAGAGCTAAAGGAAGACACAAATTAACTGTTTCTTGCGAGCCAAGACATAAAAAATAATGATTTGTTAATCATAAATAAAGGCGTTACTTTAAGTGTACCGCCTTTTTTTATACCCTTTTTGTTTTTACTTTTTTTTAGTGTTCATATAGCTATTTTAAGTAAATTTATAATCTATTAAATAACAACACCTTTTATATAAAATGCCTAAAGATAATTCTATTAAAACGGTTTTAATTATTGGTTCTGGACCTATCATTATTGGTCAGGCTTGTGAGTTTGACTATTCTGGATCACAATCTGCACGTTCATTACGCGAAGAAGGAATCAAAGTAATCTTAATCAATTCAAATCCGGCAACTATCATGACCGATCCTTCAATGGCAGATCATGTATATTTAAAGCCGTTAACTACAAAATCGATTATTGAAATCTTAACTGCTCATCCTGAAATTGATGCTGTTTTACCAACAATGGGTGGCCAAACGGCTTTAAACCTTTGTTTAGAAGCTGACGAAAAAGGTATTTGGCAAGATTTTGATGTTAAATTAATTGGTGTAGATATTAATGCCATTAATGTAACTGAAGATCGTGAGCAATTTAAACAATTATTAAGCAAAATCGAGATTCCTTTTGCACCTGCAAAAACAGCTACATCTTTCTTAGAAGGTAAAGAAATTGCACAAGAATTTGGCTTTCCTTTGGTAATTCGCCCATCATTTACTTTAGGGGGTACAGGTGCAGCTTTTGTGCATAAAGAAGAAGATTTTGATGCGCTACTTACACGTGGTTTAGAAGCATCGCCTATTCATGAAGTTTTAATTGACAAAGCTTTATTAGGATGGAAAGAATATGAGTTAGAATTGTTACGTGATAAAAACGATAATGTTGTAATTATCTGTACTATTGAAAATATGGACCCTATGGGAATTCATACGGGCGATTCTATCACGGTAGCTCCTGCAATGACATTATCAGACCGTACGTTCCAACGTATGCGCGATATGGCTATATTAATGATGCGTTCTATTGGCAACTTTGCCGGAGGATGTAACGTACAGTTTGCTGTTTCTCCTGACGAAAAAGAAGACATCGTTGCTATTGAAATCAATCCTCGTGTTTCTCGTTCTTCTGCATTAGCTTCAAAAGCTACAGGATATCCAATTGCAAAAATTGCTACAAAATTAGCTTTAGGATATACTTTAGATGAATTACAAAATCAAATCACTAAATCTACATCTGCTTTATTTGAGCCTACTTTAGATTATGTAATTGTAAAAATACCTCGTTGGAACTTTGATAAATTTGAAGGTGCCGATCGTACGTTAGGATTACAAATGAAATCGGTTGGTGAAGTAATGGGTATTGGTCGTTCGTTCCAAGAAGCATTACAAAAAGCAACCCAGTCGTTAGAGATTAAACGTAACGGAATTGGTGCAGATGGTAAAGGATACACAAATTATGATCAAATATTAGAGAAGTTAAAATTCGCTTCTTGGGATCGTGTGTTTGTAATTTATGATGCAATTGCCTTAGGAATTCCGTTAAGCACTATTCACGAAATCACTAAAATTGATATGTGGTTCTTAAAGCAATACGAAGAAATGTATGCTTTAGAACAGGAAGTTCAGAAATACAATTTAAACAATTTGCCAAAAGATTTGTTGCTTGAAGCAAAACAAAAAGGTTTTGCAGACAGACAAATTGCACATATGTTGCGTTGTTTAGAAAGTGAAGTTCATACCTTACGCGAGCAAATGAATATTAATCGTGTATACAAATTGGTTGATACTTGTGCGGCAGAATTTGTTGCGCAAACACCTTACTTCTACTCTACTTTTGAAGCTGATATTGAAAAAGCTGATGGAACTGTTTATTCAGCAAACGAGTCAGTTCGTACCGATAAAAAGAAAATTGTAGTTTTAGGTTCAGGTCCAAACCGTATTGGTCAAGGAATTGAATTTGACTATTCTTGTGTGCATGGAGTATTAGCTGCTGCAGAGTGTGGTTATGAAACCATTATGATTAACTGTAATCCTGAAACAGTTTCAACCGATTTTGATACGGCAGATAAATTGTATTTTGAACCTGTTTATTGGGAACATATTTACGATATTATTCGTCATGAAAAACCAGAAGGTGTTATTGTACAATTAGGTGGACAAACGGCTTTAAAATTAGCAGAAAAATTAGATAAATACGGAATCAATATCATTGGAACTAGCTACGAAGCTTTGGATTTAGCTGAAGATCGCGGACGTTTCTCTGAATTATTAACCGACTTACACATTCCTTTCCCTAAATTTGGTGTTGCAACAACAGCTGATGAAGCTTCGGCTTTGGCAGATGATTTAGATTTTCCATTACTAGTACGTCCTTCTTATGTATTAGGAGGTCAGGGAATGAAAATTGTTATCAACAAAAAAGAATTAGAAGAACACGTAATTGATTTATTAAAATCGATTCCTGGAAATAAACTACTTTTAGACCACTATTTATCAGGTGCTGTTGAAGCTGAAGCTGATGCTATTTGCGATGGCGAAAATGTTTACATTATTGGTATTATGGAGCATATTGAGCCTTGCGGAGTTCACTCTGGAGATTCAAACGCTACCTTACCTCCTTTCAATTTAGGTGAGTTTGTGTTACAACAAATTAAAGATCACACTAAAAAAATTGCAGTTGCTTTAAAAACAAAAGGTTTAATCAACATACAGTTTGCTGTTAAAGACGATACGGTTTATATTATTGAAGCTAATCCACGTGCTTCTCGTACTGTTCCTTTTATTGCAAAAGCATACGGTGAACCTTATGTAAATTATGCAACCAAAGTAATGTTAGGAGCAAAAGTAACTGATTTTACATTTAATCCTCAACTAAAAGGTTATGCTATAAAACAACCTGTTTTCTCTTTCAATAAGTTTCCAAAAGTAAACAAAGCTTTAGGACCAGAAATGAAATCAACAGGTGAAAGTATTCTTTTCATTGATAGCTTAAAAGATGATGCTTTTTACGATTTATACGCTCGTAGAAAAATGTATTTAAGTAAGTAATTATTATTAATAATAAAAAAAGCTCCAATTTACTTGGAGCTTTTTTGTTCCATTAACTTAAGACTATAAATAGAACTCTAAATTCTTTTTGTATTGTTCTATTTCAGGATATTTTTCAATCAACTGTTCTGTTTATCTTTCACCTTCTTCGAAAAAAACAATATAAAATGCATGAATGCTAAATAATTGTAGATGAATTATCACCCAATACAACTACTACAATGTCAATAAAAGGTTTTAGCTTAGTAGATGGTAAATATACAGTTTCAAGTGAAAATTAAAGATGGTGGTCTACATATAGAGATTATATAGAGCGTGGAGATACGGTTATAAAAAGAAAAGGAAAACTAATTTTTAGCATTTATAAAAAAGACACTATTCTTTCTTATAAATGGGAATGTGAAGGAAAAGTATCTGAATAATAAACTTATTAACTCTTTTTAGACAATAAATAACACATCTTTGCTGTTTATTTTAAACTACCACACTTTACCAAATAATCATTATACCATGGTTCTGTTAGGTCTGATATAATAACTCCTTTAGAAGTAGATGCATGTACAAATTTATTATTGTGTAAATAAACACCTACATGGTTAATTGTTCTTGACTTACCGAAAGCAAAAAAAACTAGATCGCCTTCTTGTAAATCTTTTGCATATTTGCGGTTGGTTTCTTCTGCAATATCTTTTGATGATCTTGGAAGTTGTTTTTTGTAAATTTCTTTATAAAGTACATTTGTAAATGCAGAACAATCAATACCATCTGATGTTTGTCCACCATATTGATAAGGTGTTCCGTACCAATTAATGATAAACTGGTAAAGCTTTTTGTTTTCTAACACACTAATATCGGTATCTAATAATTTAGCAAAATCGTTTATTGAATTAGGCTTTTCAACAACCGTTTTTTTGACCGTATTTTTACTTGATGTTTTATTTTTGTTGTAATTATCGCGCCAATCGGTTTTTGATTTACACGAACCTAAAAATAAACATACAGCAAAAATCATTAAAATTCTTGAAATGAAAAAAACCGGTACAAGCCGGTTTTTATCTTTTTTAGTTTCTAGAGTTAACATTTTTTAATTGTGTTAATTTTTCTTTCCACATATTTAATTCATCTCTTTGGCGCTCAATATTTTTATTAATTTCTTTTACCAAAGGATTATCAGCTTTTGCATTTGAAATAAACTGAACATTGTTTTCTAATTGAAAGATTTCATGCTGAATTTCTTCTACTTTTCGTTGAACAAAAACAGTTTCATTTTGAATTCGTTTATTGTCATTGTTTTCAATTAACTGCTCTATTTTGTTGTTAAACTTAACCAATTCAGCTTCTTTCTTTGTTAAGCTTAATTTGTCAAATAAAGCATCTAAAATTTTATTGAATTTACCTTCAATATGTCTACGTGTTTGTGGTACGGGTCCAAAAGATTTCCATGTTTCAATATGTGCTTTTATAGCATCTAAATCTTCTTTATGACTTCCTTGTAACTGAAATTCTTTTAACGATTCTAAATATTCTTTCTTTTTTTCAAAATTCCCCATTTCAGCCTCAATCTCTTGGTTTTTAACCGAATGTAATTTATCAAAATAACTGTTGCAAGCAGCTTTAAACTCTTTCCATAGTTCGTCTGAATATTTACGAGGAACATGCCCAATATGTTTCCATTCTTCTTGAATTTTCTTCATTATTGGTGTAACATTAGCAAAATCATCACTTTCATTTAATGACTTTGCTTTAGCAATAAGCTCTTGCTTTTTTAACAAATTATCTTGCTGCTCTTTCTTAATGTCTTTGTAAAAATTATTTTTTAAAGCATTAAAATTACGTGTTGCATCTTTAAAAGCAACCCAAGTTTCTTCATTTTGTTCATTAGGAACTCTACCCAAATTAAAAAACTGTTGACGTAATTCTTCTACTTTTTTAATACTGTTTTGCCAATCATTATGAGCAACTATTTTTGTATCAGCAAATTCTTGAATTGCCTTTATTACCTCATTTTTCTTTGCAAGATTTTCTTCTTCTTTTTCTCTGAATTCGTTTTGTAAAGCTTCACGCTTATCATGCAATTGTTTGGTAATGCCACTAAATTCTTCCCAAATAGTTTCTCTAATATCTTTAGCTACTGGCCCAATTTCTTCTTTCCAAACTCGGTGTAAAGTTTGTAACTCTCTAAAAGCTTTGCGAATATCAGGTTCATTAATAAGATTTTTGGCTCTATCTATTAATTTTTGCTTTTGCTCTAAATTGTGTTTAAAGTCGTTATCACGTGCTTCACGATCTAAATGTAATTGATCATAAAAACGTTCTAAATGAAAATGGAAGTTATTCCAAACGTGGTTGTAATTATCTTTTGGTATTGCACCAATTTCTCTCCAACGCTCACGCATTTGTTGAATATCCTTTAAAGCAGCATTGTAATTTTCAGTATGATCAACTAATTCTTTTAACTCGGTAATGATTTGGTTACGAGCTACTAAGTTCTTTTTTAATTGATCTTGAATTGATTTATAATGCGTATTTCTTTGTTCTTTATATGCTTGATATAATGTATCAAATTGATGTTTGGCTGGCATATCATATTGAAAATCAGACGCAAAAGCTTCAGGATTCTCTTCTAAGAATAGCTTTCTTTTTTCGTCTAAAATTTCATGATATTTATGTAAAAAACTACGTTTTATTGCTTCTACATGATCACGTATAACTGTGATTTTATGATTTTTAAGCAAAGAGTCTAATTCTGTATTAAGTGCGTCTAAACTTAAATCATCGTAATTTAATAAAGGAATTTCTTTACTTTCTGTTATTGTAGTTTCTTCGCTGTGTTCAGCATTTGTGCTATTTATAGCATCAACAATAGTATTTTCAACTATTTCAGGATTCATTCCGTCTGCATTTTGCAGGTTATCATTCTTTTCTTCTAACATTATATGAATGTTTAAGTTTAACAAATATTGTTGAAAGATAAAAAAAATCTTGAGAAATTCAAATCCTGCAGTAAAAAAATCTCTTTAAAGATTCCAAATTTTAAAAGCTTCTTCCGCTTGAATTTCAAGCATTTCTAGTCCATTTTTAATTAAGGCACCTTGAGATTCACATTTTTGTAAGAAAGTTGTCTTTTCTGGGTTGTAAATTAAATCGTAAGCTAAATGATTAGGCGTTATATATTCATAAGGAATATCCGGAAATAATTCTGTATTAGGAAAAGTACCTAAAGGCGTACAATTCACAATTATACCACAATCTAAAATAATTTCTTTAGTTAAATCAGTGTAGGTATAATCACCTAAAGTTCTTGAAACTGTAACGGTTGCAATATTTAACTGTTTTAACGCATAAATAATTGCTTTACTTGCACCGCCTGTTCCTAAAATTAATGCTTTTTTATTATGCGATTTTAGCAAATGTTCAATTGATTTTTTAAAACCAATCCAATCTGTATTATAACCAATTACCTCTTTGTTTTTTACTTTAATGGTATTTACAGCGCCAATTTGTTGTGCATGAAAATCTAATGAATTTAGAAAGGGAATAATGACTTCTTTATAGGGAATAGTTACATTAAAGCCATCGTAATTTTGATTAAACAAATTAGTTACATGATTAACGCTATCTATATCAAAATTAACGTATTGAGAGTTTAAATTTAATTCGTTTTTAAACTTATTATTGAAGTAATTTCTTGAAAAAGAATAATCTATATTCTTACCAATTAAACCGTATGTTTTCATAAATAAAAAATCGTTATTTTCATAACGATTCATCAGAGTTAAATTTAGAAATATATTGTTGAATGAAGTCATTTTGCCAAACCGTTGGAAAAAGTTCTTCAAGTATTGTGTTGTTTTTGAAATTTAAAGTTAAGGCATTTGTTAAATGATATTGCGCCTTTTCTTTTTCATTAACCAAAAAATACAAACCTGCTAAACGATATTCAATTTCATATTCATCATTAAAAATATCGCGTGCTTTTAATAACTTTAAAATTGCAGCATCATCTTCATTAAGCGCATGTAAAGAATCGGCCATAAATAACCAAGAATCAATAAAATCATCGCCATTTTCAATTGCTTTTCTAAAACCAAGTTCGGCTTCTTCAAAAAAGGTTAGTTCTTTGTTAATAATAGCAAATCTTCTCCAATACAAAAAATTATGTTCATCAATTTCAAGTGCTTTACTAACAAAATGCAATGCCTTTTTAAAGTTGTCTTTCTTAATGTACAAATCTGCAATGGCAATCCATGTTTTATCCATTAAAGGATCTTCATGAACCGATTTTAAATAATACTTTAAAGCCTTATCTAACTGTTTTAAATTTTCAAAACAACTTCCTATTCTTTGTAAAACGTAAGCCGAAGCATCATCAATTTGCAAGGTTGTTTTATAACAATCTATGGCAGCTTGATACATTTTTAACTTTTCATACGATTTTCCTTTTTCAATGTAAGCACCAATAAAGTTTTCATCAATAACACAAGCAAAATCAAACGATTCAACTGCTTTTTTGTAATCTTTAATAGCGTAATACTGTTTTCCTAGCTGATGCCAAGCTACTTCAGAATAAGGGTTTTCATCAATAAATTCATCTAAAAAAACAATGGCTTCTTGATGTTGATCCATAAAATCAAAACAATAAACCACGTTGTATAAAGACGATTGATCTTCAGAATCGTATTTTAAACATTTAATAAAAGATTCTTTTGCTTGCTGTAATTCATCAATATAAAGATATTCCATTCCTAAAAGGGAATAAACATCTGCAAAATCTTCTGTGTGTTGTAAGGCAATGTTTAAACTATCAATTGCCTTAGCGTGTTCTCCTTGTTTAGATAAAATATTAGCACGTTGTATGTATATTTCATCATTAGAAGGATCAATTGCTTGCAATTCGTTCAGTAGTTTTTCAGCTTTGTCTAATTTATTTTCAAAAACAAGCAATTCAACCTGAACCAATTTTAAACCTATAGAATTGGGATGTTGCTCTAATCCTAATTTTAGTGCTTTTTTAGACAGATTTACTTTACCTGAATCTAAATAATGCAATATGATGTTCTCAAATTCTTCTGAATCAAAAAAACAAATTTTGTTTGTTTTTAGCATATTCTCGAATTTAGAGATAGACATTCTAAAATATTCTTCTTCGTCGTTTGTAAACATAATCGACTGGTTTTATTATTAAATATAGTGCTAAAAAGTCATTTAAATAATTGCTTTTTGCCTATATTATTAACATTTTAATTAACAAAGTTCAGCCTGAACTTCATCTAAGGCTTCTAACAAAATAGCACAACCTTCTTTAATTTCTTCTTCTGAAATGGTTAACGGAGGCGTAATGCGAATGGCTTTTCCTTCAAACATCAACCAAAATAATACCAAACCTTTGTCTTTGCATTTTAAAATTACTTTGTTTGTAATTTCCTCAGAAGGTGTCATGGGCGCTAACATTAATCCAATACCATGAATATCTGTTATTAAAGGATGTTTTAAAAGCGATCTAAACAATTGTTCTTTTACCAATGTTTGTTCCATTAAATTGGTTTCTAGCAATTCTTGTAAGGTTGCTAACGAAGCTGCTGCAATTACAGGATTTCCACCAAAAGTTGTAATGTGTCCACATTTAGGATCGTGTGCTAATAAATCCATGTGTTTTTCGTTTGCAGTGAAAGCACCAACAGGCATACCGCCACCCATGCCTTTACCCATAACTAAAATATCAGGAACAGCATCGTAGTTTTGAAAGCCAAAAAGTTTGCCTGTACGCCCAAAACCTGGTTGAATTTCATCTAAAATAAGCATAGTTCCCGTTTCATTACAACGATTTCTTACCTTAGTTAAATAATTATTCTCTGGCGCAACAAACCCTGCACTACCTTGAATGGTTTCTAAAATAATAGCAGCCGTTTTATGTGTTATTTGTTGTAGTTGTTCTTCATTGTTAAAATCTACAAAAAGCACATCTGGTAACAAAGGTCTAAAAGCACGTTTTCGCTCTTCGTTTCCTAAAATGCTCATAGAACCTTGCGTATTGCCATGATAAGCATTTGTACAAGAAATGATTTGCGAACGCCCTGTAACTCTTTTTGCAAGTTTTAATGCTCCTTCAACAGCTTCGGTACCCGAATTTACCAAGTACGTTTTGTTTAAAGAAGCAGGTAGGTTTTGCGCTAATAATTTACAGAAATCAACAGCCGGTTTTTGAATGTATTCTCCATAAACCATTACATGTAAATACTTGTCTAACTGATCTTTGATAGCGTTAACAACACGCGGATGCTTATGGCCTAAGGTACAGGCCGATACACCTGCAACAAAATCTAAATGTTTTTTACCATCGGTACTATAAATATAACTGCCTTGGGCATGTGAAATTTCTACTTCTAAAGGATATAATGAGGTTTGTGCTTGGTATTTAAAAAAATCAGTTTTCATTTTATTGTCCTCGTTTTTTTATAACGTTTTGTGATCTTGAAGTTCGTTTAAAATTCAATGTTTTGTCTTGAACTTCCATTGGTTTTTCATTGATTTTATCGTTTTTAAGGACTTCTTTTGCAGCTGTTTCATCGTGCTTCAATTCTTCATCTATAAACAACTCATCAACTGTATATATTCGTTCATCGCCCCGCCAATGAAATCCTTTTAAGAGTCGAGCATTTTCTGGAAATTGCTCTGGAGGATAGGTCGTTCCTTCAGGATTTATCATACGTGTTGCAGTGGTAATTTTGTTATCTTCTAATTCTAACACAATTTTGCTGCAAATACCTTTATCAATACCTTTTAGTTCGCCTTCATCGTATAAATAATAAACCATTTCAGCGTTTTGAACCAAATCAATTTGCTTTATTTTATCATCAACAAATTTTCCATATAAATTGATTCCTTTTGCCTGATTATACCCTGTACCCAAGGTATCGCGCTCTACCACAAAGGCATTGTTGAGGACTTTTAAGGAATCTAATTTTTCTGTTGTAACATTATTTATTAGGTGAATGATATCTCCAGTTAATTGACTTTCGCCTTTAAAAACAACAGGTGTTCCAATCAATTGCATTAAACCTGTTTTTTGATCGTAATGCAACGAATCGCCTTTGGCACTCATATCAGGTGTGCGCAATAAACGTGCATTTGGATATCCATAAATAACTCGCTGTTTATCTGGCCCTACAATATGAAGGTTTTTAGCATGATAATACGAAGTATCTTTTGGAGTATGGTATTCAATTAAAGGCTTTTTGGTCATGTAAATTGAATCGTTTCCTCTAAAAACCTCTGCAAAATGACTTGTAGCAATCATGTTGTTTATGGTATCGGTAACTTTTACATTGTTAATTCCTTTTGCATAGCCTTTCTTTTCATCATAATACATTTCATCGGCTTCAATACGCTTGTTATCATACAAAATAAACGATTTATCAATCATTTTTCCTTCGTTTAAACGCGTATCATAAAAACCGTTTTCAGTATAAATATGATTTCCTTTATTATCAATAGTTGACGGACCAAAGAGATATGCATGCCCTGAATCTTCGTAATAATCTAAATGGTTTGATTTGATGACCGTTTCAGGATTTGTAATAACTACTTGCGTTCTAAACTCGTATTTTAATTCATGCGAATAATATTTGCCCGCTTTAGATTTTAACGTATTTTGTTTGTTGGTAATAGTAGCGAAATTATCATAATAAGCAATTCCGGTATTTCTATCGTAATACACTTTTTCTGATTTTAAAGAAGAATCAGGCGATGTCATTACAACATTTCCAGAAGCATATGCAATTTTATCAACTCCATTGTATTCTGCATATTTACTAACCATTTGTAGCGTATCATCTTGAATTAACTTTACGTTTCCAAAAAGTTTTACATAATTTTCTTTTTCAAAAAAATAGGCTTTGTTACAATAAATATACATGCTGTCATGCTGCATTTGTACATTACCCGTTAAAATTTTTGCTCCCGGAACTTCAAATTCATTTATATCTGTAAACTCAGAAGCTAATAATTTAATTATTTTGCCCGATGGTTCTGGTGTTTGCGAACTTACTCCTGTTATGCAGAATAATATGAAAAATAGGTATAAAAATGTGGTTTTCAATCGAAAAATATTTTTTACAAAATTACGTAAATATACTGATAAGTTAACTAAACTTTTGTTAATCAAATTGTACCCTTTTTAAAGGTTTTACACTATTTTAAAATAGTGTTTTTGCTCAATATTTTATCTATTTCGCTGCTGAAATTTTTATTTTCTTGCCAAGAAAGATGACTCCAAATACGAATGTATTCATAACCTGCATTTTGTAATATTTTTGCTTTATGAAGATCTTCTAAATAGGCTAAATTTCCTTGATATTGCTTCTTAGTTAAACATTCAATTGCTATTGGCTTTTGATTTTTTGATTGAATTAAAATATCCAAAGTATATCCGCCAAAACTGTAATTTAAAGTAATGGTTTCTAAAGGATATTTTGCTTTTAAAAATTGATATACTTCTTTTCTAAAAGTATCGTTTTCTTGTTCAAGTGTTTCATTTTTCTTAGAGCCATAAAGATCTAATTCGTTTAAAATTTCTTGTCTGGTTTGCTCATTTTCATCGCTTACAGCTTTACAATAAGCTAAATAAGCATAAAATACAGCTCTACGATTATTGGCACCTTCTTGAGCTAAAGCTGTTTTATAAGAATTGTAATATTCTGAAGGAATAGAATTGCAAATGTAAATTTTCTCTTTGGCTCTGGTAATGATTACGTTTAACAATTTGTATCCTTTGGTATGATTAATGGGACCAAAACTTTGCAAGAATTTACCGTCTTTCTTTTTACCGTAAGTGGTTGATATAATGATGATATCACGTTCATCTCCTTGAATATTTTCTAAATTCTTCACAAACAAGCCCGCGTTTTCTAAAGCCGTAAGTTTTTCTTTAAAAGCGCTATTACCTTCTTCGCTTTGTTTTTGAATGATTTTTCTACGGATGTAATTGCGTTGTGTAATATTAAAGGTAGCAATACCAACCGATGGATACGTTCCATCTGATTTTGCTTCTATTTTTTCTAAAATTTCTACAACTTTATCGGCTTCTTCTTTATTAATATGCTCATCAAAAGTTCCGTTAACTTCATAAAATTCAATCGGTTTTTCATTGTTATTACTTGGTAACGGTTTTAAACGAGCATTGTAAAAGGCATGATTTGAAAAATCAATTAAATATGGATGTTTTGAACGATAATGAAAATCTAAGTGATTTTTATCAAATTGATATTCTAAAGCATAATCTAATAAAGATTCAATATTTAAAATAGCGTTTTTAAAGGTGATGATTTCCTCATCTTCTAAATCGTCTTCATCTTCAATATTTCCATCAAAAACTTTACTAAAATAATTTGAAGGCGGCATTTGATGCTCATCTCCCGCAATAATAATATTTTTACCTTTTAGCAAAGCGGGCAAATTATCTTCTAGTTTTAATTGCGAAGCCTCATCAAACACAACATTGTCAAAATAGTAGTTTTTACCTTCAAATAAATTACTGCAAACATCGGGAGTTGTTAAAATAATAGGGAAAAAAGTAGTAAACAAATCTGTATCCATCATTGCAATTTGTCTTAATGGCAATCTGTTATGTTGAGGACTTTTTCGTTTGTTGTACAAATTTGCAACTGTTATATCCTTATTATTTTGCTCAAATATTTTAACAGAGGTTTGTTGTGATACATCCCAATAATTTTGAATGAAGTTTTTTTGTAATACGCCAAAATCTTTCGTTTTTAGTTGTAATTCATTATAAGTAGCTTCATTGAAATTTGGAACATTTGCTGCTTTTTCTACTAATAATTCATAAAAATAAGCATACAAAAAAGTTGTTTGCCACTGATTATGTGAATACAATTTTGCAACACATTTCTTTTGGAATGATGAAAGTTTTTCATAAAAAGCATACCAATTGTAGCCTAAAAGCAAAGAATCATTACTTTGATTGGTTTCATGTTGTTGAAAAATATTTGAGAGGTAATTTTTAAAATCGTTTAAAGAATTACCAAAAGCACTGTCTTTTAAATAAGCATCTTGTTTTATTTGATTTTGTAAATTTCGAATATCGGCAACAATAGCATTTGATGTTTCATTAGTAATGTTTTTATCAAAGAAGTTTAAAAAATCAATTTGAGTAAAATCTGTTTTTATGTTTTCTTCAAAACTATTTTTTGTTGTTGCTATTTTTTCTTTATAAGCAATAATTTCCGTTTTGTTTTGCCATAAATTGTTTGAGATATTTAAGGTTTCAAAATGATTGTTAAGACTTATTTCTTTTAATTGTTGACCAATTTCTTTTAATCTTTTTTGATTTTGTAACGATTTTTTCTTGGAACCAGAAAATAAAGCCATCAATTTATAGAAAAATCCACTTGTTTTCTCTTCGTTAAACTCATCTGCGTTAGCACCAATTGTAGCTGTAATAACTTCGGTTTCGTTTATTAATTTAGTAGCTAAATCAAATTGTTGCGCAAATAATTCTCTCTTCTTGGTATAATAGTAGGTTTCATACAAACCAACATTTTTGTTGATATGCAACCATTTATCATGATAAACTGCAAAAACATCATTTACATGTTGTTGCAGCAATAAAGGATTGTCAGCTATTATTTGATCATTGTTGTAAATAAAATTGTTTTCAAAAGGTTGAAAGGTTTTATATAAATTCTCAGCTTGATTGAAAACATCTTTTATTTGCGAAAATTCTTCGTTTGTAAATTCAAAATGCAAGTCAGTTACATCTACTTTTTGGCTTGTTGTTCTAAAATGCAATACTTTTGCAACAACATCTGTATACAATAAATCATCAATAACTTTCGCGTTTAAAGCATTGTGGATACCATTTATCAATTCTTTTGAAACTTCTATTGAATCAATTGCTTGTTTTAAAATCTGTACATCAAATAAAGCATTTGTTTTCTTAAAATCGGTACTATCAATGGTATTTCTAACAGCATCAACAACCAACCGTCTGTCTAAAGAACTATCTTTAATAAGCATGCAATATTTACCCAAGCCCAATTTGTTTAAGGCATTGTAAAGCACTTCTAACGCCGTTTGTTTTTCACAAACTACTATGGTTTTTTGCTTGTTTTCTAACGCATTTAATAAAACGGCGGTTAAAGTTTGACTTTTTCCCGTTCCTGGCGGACCTTGAATAAGTATTTTTGACTGCGTTTTTAAGGTTTCTAAAACATTTTGCTGTGATGGATCTGTTTCTACAGATGTAATATTTTGAAAAGATTCATTTACAAAATCCTCATTTGTAAACGATTTTTTTAATGATTCATAATCGTTTATAATGTTTTGCTTTTGAACTTCGAACAAGGAAAAAAGTCCACATTTTTCAATAAAAGCATCACCACGATTTTCTAACTGAGTATTATAAGTTGCCTTGGTTTTTATAGGCAAAATGCGTTCGTAATTATTTAACAAGAAGTCAATGTTTTGATTTACTTTAAGTTGTGTTAAAATGTCAGTACAAATAGTATGTAATTCAGGTTTGTCGATTTTATCATCTTCTAACATTTCAGCTGAAATTGGCTTTAAAACAACACCAGAATCACTTTGTAAATGATTGATTAAAACCTCGTTTAAATAAATGGGATCATCTTCGGTTCTGGAAATTTCCCACGTGTTCATTTCGTTGGATTGTTTGATGTTTACTGACCAAATAAGGATAGGCGAGGCTGTAATTTGTCCATCATTCATATCTTTTCGAACTAAAATAGGAAAACCAAAGCCCAAAGTATTTACCCCTTTTTCAGATTTGATCACATCATTTTGAAAAATCAAATTATCAAAGCTTAAAGCAAGTTGTTGCAATTGTTTTTCTCTGTCTGAAAGAGTTTCACTACTTATAGTTGAAGTTGTGATCGACTCATTTTCGGTTATTTCAAAGTTTTCTTCATCATTTTTTACACTTGTAGATGAAGCGGTGTCATGAACAGAAAATTTAAAATTGAGTGTACGTTGCGTTAGTAAATCAAGTATAAAACGTTCGGGTAAACTTTGAAAAATAGTGGCTAATCGAGCAACATCAAATTTATAACGAGAACTACCCGGAATAGCGTTTAAATGCACGCCACGGCGGTTGCCAACTTTTAATTTATTTTGAAACGCTTCAAAAACTTCAGCATTAAAACTATTCATAACTTTTTTGTTAGATACGGGGTAAAAGTAACAGTTTAAATTAAAATAAAAAATCCTATAATCTTTCAATTACAGGATTTTTTATTGTTGCAAGAAGTAAAAAATTACTTCATTATTGTTTGCTTACGATCTGGACCAACAGAAACAACTTTAATTGGCACACCCACGTATTCTTCAATAAATGTAATGTATTCTTTTAATTCGGCAGGTAATGCATCATAAGATGTTAAACCCGTTAAATCTTGTTTCCAACCTTTTTTCTCAACAAAAACAGGTTGTACATTTTCTTCTTCAATATTGTAAGGTAAATGATCAATTTCTTGTCCTTTATAAGTATATGCAGTACATACTTTTAAAGTATCAAAACCTGATAAAACATCACCTTTCATCATGTAAAGTGCTGTAACACCGTTTACTTCAACAGCATATTTTAAAGCAACTAAATCTAACCAGCCACAACGACGTGCACGCCCCGTAACCGATCCAAATTCATTACCCACTTTTGCCATTGTTTGTCCTACTTCATCAAATAATTCGGTAGGGAATGGACCCGATCCAACACGTGTAGTATATGCTTTGAAAATACCAAAAACATCTTTTACTTTATTAGGCGCAACACCTAAACCTGTACAAGCACCTGCAGCAGTTGTGTTTGAAGATGTTACAAAAGGATACGTACCAAAATCGATATCTAATAATGAACCTTGAGCACCTTCTGCCAAAATTGATTTTCCTTCTTTTAAAGCATTGTTTAAATAGAATTCAGAATCAATAAAAGTTAATTTTTTTAATTCTTCAACAGCAGCAAAGAATTCAGCTTCCATTTCAGCTAAATCATATTGTAAATCTACATTGTAGAATTTAATCATATCAATATGTTTTTCAGCTAATGTATTGTAACGCTCTTTAAAATCGGCTAATTCAATATCACCCACACGCAAACCATTTCTACCAGTTTTATCCATATAAGTAGGACCAATACCTTTTAATGTAGAACCAATTTTTGCTTTACCTTTTGATGCTTCTGAAGCAGCATCTAGTAAACGGTGCGTTGGTAAAATTAAATGTGCTTTTCTTGAAATTAATAAACGTGATTGTACATCAATATCAAATTGTTGTAAACCTTCAATTTCTTTTTGAAAAACAACTGGATCTATAACAACCCCGTTACCAATAATGTTGATTGATTTTTTGTGGAAAATTCCTGAAGGAATAGTTCTTAAAACGTGTTTAATTCCATCAAATTCTAAAGTGTGTCCTGCGTTTGGACCACCTTGAAAACGCGCAATAATGTCGTATTTTGAAGTAAGAACATCTACAATTTTCCCTTTTCCTTCATCTCCCCATTGAAGACCAAGTAGCAAATCTACTGTCATAATGCTGTGTATGTTAGTCTGTTTTTAATTATTTAGTTGTGTCTTTGTTTTCTTTAGTACCGTAAAAATATAAAGAGTGATTGTTGATTTTAACACCAAAAATTTCTTCAATTGTTTGTTTTATGGTTTGAATTCTAGGATCGCAAAATTCAATTACTTCGCCAGTATCCGTTAAAATGATGTGATCGTGTTGTTTATCAAAATACGACTTTTCGTAATGCGATTGGTTTTGACCGAATTGATGACGACGTACCAAACCACATTCCAATAACAACTCAATCGTATTATAAAGCGTTGCTCTACTTACACGATAGTTCTTGTTTTTCATTTTAATGTAAAGCGATTCTATATCAAAATGCTCTTCGCTATCATATATTTCTTGAAGAATAGCGTAGCGCTCAGGTGTTTTTCTATGACCTTTTTCTTCTAAATATTTGATAAAAACATTTTTTACAATCTCTTGATTTTTATCTTCTTTCATGGTATTTTTTAACGACACAAATATAAATCTTTATTATTGATACTGAAAATTAAAAAGCATCTAAATTATGCAGCTCCAAAAACTCGGGTTATTTTTTCAACACCGTCTATAGATTGTATATTCTCAATTAATTTATTTAACACTTGATTATTGGGCACTATAACTGTAATTTGACCATTAAATATACCTGCGTTTGAACTTAAAGAAATACTTTGGATATTTACGGTCATTTGATTGGAAATCACTCTTGTAAGCTCGTTTGTTAAACCTAAACCATCAATTCCTTTAATAAGTAAAGTAGCATTGAATTCTTGTATTGAAGAGTCAATCCATTTTGCTGGTAAAATACGATAAGCGTAGTTTGATTGTAAACTAATTGCATTTGGACAATCAATTTTATGTACTTTAATGCCTTCATTAATGGTTACAAAACCAAAAACATTATCGCCTGGAATAGGGTTACAACATGATGCTAATTTATAATCTAGCTTTTCATCATCTTTACCAAAAACAAGTAAATCTAATTTGGTTTCTTGTTTTTGTTCAGGTGCATCTTTACGAATGGTTTTCTTAAAGAAATTTAAGAAAGCGTTGCTGTTTTTGTGGCTTGCAAAATCTTTTAATTGTTGATTTTCGATTTTTCCTGAACCTACACGATAAAATAATTCTTGACTTGTTTTTAGTTTAAAGAAATTTACTAGTTCATTAACTGTTTTTTCATCAAGTGTAATTTTTAAATGTTTTAGTTTACGCGTTAAAACTTCTTTTCCTTCGTCAGAAATTCGTTTAGTATCTTCATTTAAAACATTCTTAATTTTATTTTTAGCACGTGCAGTAGTTACATATTCTAACCAATGCGAGCTTGGTTTTTGATTTGCTGATGTAATAATTTCAACCTGATCGCCAGAATTTAATTCATAATTTAACGGAACCAACTTACCGTTTACTTTTGTACCACGCGTTTTTAAACCAATATCGGTATGAATACTAAAAGCAAAATCTAAAGCTGTTGCGCCTTTTGGCAACGATTTAATTTCACCTTTTGGGGTGAAAATATAAATTTCCTTAGCGTATAAATTCAGTTTAAAATCCTCAACAAAATCAACTGCATTAGATTCTTGACTTTCTAAAGTTTCTTTTAGTAAATTCAACCATTTATCCAAACTGTTTTCTTCGGTAACGCCTTGTTTGTATTTGTAATGGGCAGCGTATCCTTTCTCAGCAATTTCGTCCATACGTTCGCTTCGAATTTGTACTTCAACCCAACGACCTTTTGGTCCCATAACCGTTATGTGTAAAGCTTCATAACCTGTAGATTTTGGTGATGAAATCCAATCACGCAATCTACTTGGCGATGGACGGTAATGATCAGTTACTACAGAATAAATCTTCCAAGCCACAAATTTTTCATCATGAGTATCAGAATTGTAAATAATTCTAATAGCAAACTTGTCGTAAACTTGATCAAAAGTTACGCCTTGCGCTTTCATTTTTCTTACAATAGAATAAATTGATTTTGGTCGACCTTTTATTGCAAAATCAATATTTTCTTTATCAAGCGCTTCTTTTAAAACCGATGTAATGCTTTCAATATAAGCCGTTTGTTCTTCTTTACTTTCTTTTGTTTTGCTTAAAATATCATTATAAACATCTGGTTCAGTGTATTTTAAACCTAAATCTTCTAGTTTTGTTTTAATGTTGAACAAACCCAATCTATGTGCTAAAGGAGCATAAATGTATAAGGTTTCAGAGGCGATTTTTGCCTGTTTATACGGCGCCATGCTTTCCATAGTTTGCATATTATGCAATCTATCGGCAATTTTTATCAGAATTACACGCACATCATCATTCAACGTAAGTAACATTTTACGATAATTTTCAGCTTGTAGTGAGATATCTGGATCGGGTTCCATTCTAGAAATCTTTGTTAATCCTTCAACAATTTTAGCAATTTTAGGATTAAACATGCGCTCAATATCTTCAACTGTAATTTCAGTATCTTCTACAACATCATGCATTAAAGCAGCAGCAATAGAAGTTGGACCCAAACCAATTTCAGAAGCCACAATTTTAGCCACCGCAATAGGATGGAAAATATAAGCTTCGCCCGATTTTCTTCGTTGGTCTTTATGTGCTTCAACCGCCACATCAAAGGCTTTGCGTATTAATTTTTTATCTTCATCAGATAAAGTTTGGTAACTAATACTTAAAAGCTCTTTATATTCACGTGCTATTTCTTTGTTTTCTTTTTCTATTTCTTCTTGTGTCATATAATTGCCCTTGATTTTCTATCTAAATATAGTGAAAATCTTTATTTGTTAAGTGTTTTTCATAAAAAAAAGGAGCATTATTGCTCCTTTAAAATTATATGTTTAAAATATGTTAGAACATATAGAAAATACCTGCAGAATATTGTGCATGAGAACCAGGTCCGTTGGTTGAAATATTAGATCTTCCCATAGCTTCTACATTGATACCTAAACGACGGTAGATTTTATCATGATGATAACGAGAGCTTTTTGTAGCAGGAATATCGGCAATCCAAAAATTGATACCACCACCAGCACTTGCCATAGTTAAATCAACCTCGTTTAAACGTAAATGGCCAATACCTGCTTTAATGTAAGGATCTACAACTGGTAAGTTAAACAAACCGCCTAAACTATAAGCTAATGAACCGTTAAATGAAATAATAGTAATGTCTTCAGAAACAATATCGCCATTCATTACATCATCTTTCATCATTTCGTTCATTGAAAAATCAGCCTCAACCGATAAGTTTTTTGCAAACTCATAACCCAACATTACTTTTGCAGGAATACCACCAGAAATCATACTAGCGCTTGTTCCTTCAGGTAAATCAGAATGGTTAAAGTTAAAATCCATCATGTTATAACTAGCGCCTACTTTCCATTTGTAATCTTTAACATAACGCTCATATTTATGAATTACTTGCGATTGTGCTTGAACACCAACCAATAAGGCCAATCCTAAGAAAGCTTTTAATATAGTTTTTTTCATAAAGTCTTAAATTTTTTATAAATATAATTAAAATTTTTAATAAATAAACGTTAGCTCATTCTTTGTCGCTTTGCTTCAAAAATTAAAACCGCAGCGGCAACAGAAACATTCATTGAATCAATTTGCCCTTCCATGGGAATAATGATGTTGTTTTGAGACGATGTTCTCCAAATATTGGATAAACCTGTCGCTTCGGTACCCATAACAATTGCAGATCCTTGCGAAAAATCAACAGAAAAATACGGAACCGCTTCTTGCAAAATAGCACTGTATATTGCAATGTTGTTGGTTTTTAAATAGTTAATAATCTCTTGCGATGATGCCACAGCAACCTGATTGGTAAAAAGAGCCCCAACGCTAGAGCGCACAATATTAGGATTATACAAATCGGTTTTGGGATCGGCAATAAACAACGCATCAATTTTAGCAGCATCGGCAGTTCTTAAAATAGCGCCAATATTACCTGGTTTTTCTAACGATTCTAAAACAACAATTAACGGATTTTTAGGTAATTGGATGCTTTCTAAACTGTGATCTTTTGTTTGCGATATGGCAATTATACCTTCGGTACTTTCACGATAAGCAATTTTTTGATAAACTTCTTTCGAGATTTCTATCTTTTCCGTTGTATTTGGCGTATTCTCTAATAATGTTTTAATACGAAGATTGGTTAGAAAATCTGAACAAACCAAAAGTTGCTCTATTTTATAATCATTTTTTAAAGCAAATTCAATTTCTCGCACACCTTCAATCACAAATTGCTGCTCTTTTTTTCGAGCTTTGCTTTTTTCTTGTAATTGAACAATACTTTTAATAAATGGATTTTGTATGCTGGTAATTTGCTTCATTTAAATTATTTCTTGTTGTTTTATTTCTAAGTATTTGTTTAACAGATTAACAGATAAATCGGCAGGTTTTGTATACACCGTTTTAATTCCGTGTAATTGTAATTCTTGCAGAATTAGCTGTTTTTCATGCACAAATTTAGATGCAATTGTTTGAATATAGATATCTTTTGTTGACTTTATTTTTCTAGAATAAATATTATCTAACAAAGTATTTTCAAAAATAATGGTTAAGACCACATGCTTTTTTGCCAAAGCTCTTAAATAAGGTAACTGACGTTTTAAGGCATCTACGGTTTCAAAATTGGTGAAAAGAATTAACAAACTACGTTTTTGAATTTTCTTTAAACTGTTTGATAAAATATATTCATAGTTTGATTCTTTATAATCGGTACTACAATTGTAAAGTGCATCAATAATTCTACGTACTTGTAAAGGTTTGTTATCCGCTTTTATAAAAACATCGGTTTTCTTTTCAAAAATCCAAATACCAGCTTTGTCTTGCTTTTTTACGGAAATATTTGCCAACATAAGTGCCGCATTTATAGCATAATCTAATAAAGACATACCGTTGAAAGGCATTTTCATGGTTCTGCCTTTATCAATTAGTAAATACACATTTTGCGCTTTTTCTTCTTGATAATGATTTACCATTATATGTTGCTTTTTGGCTGTTGCTTTCCAATTAACATGTCGCAAATCATCGCCTAAAACATAGTCTTTAATTTGTTCAAATTCTGCAGATTGACCAATTTTTCGGGTTCGTTTTACGCCATTAGGCAATAAAGCAGTCTTAGAAGCTAACAATTCATACTTACGTAAATTTAAAAAACTAGGATACACCGCAACATTTTGATTAACAGTAAATTTGTATCGTTTATTTATAAATTTTGTGAAAATACTTACGTAAACATTTGCAGCACCAAATTCATAAACACCTCGTTGTTTTGGAGTTACATTATACAAAATTTGCTTTTTTGAATAACGATCAATAGTATCTTTTATAGCAAAAGATCTTTCTTGAAACTGAAAAGGCAACTCATCAATAATATTTAAATGACAAGAAAAAGCATAATGATTTTGTATGGTTAAAACAACTTCATTTGCATCGCCATTAGAAAATCGTTCGGGAAGTATTCGTTCTACATCAATCCCTTTTTTTAAATGAAAAAGCATGAAAAGTTCTGTGCCTACTAAGCCTACAAATACAAGTAACAATAGTAGCGCTACGTAATAAAAAAAAGGTACAAAAAAGCCCACAATAAAAGCTAACATTACCACAAGTAATGCCAAATAAAAACGTGTATTTAAATACAAAAGTTTCATTATAATTTATCGAGGAATTTCTACAGTATCTACAATTTGTTTAACAACATCTTTAATGGTGATACCTTCCATTTCACGTTCAGGTGCCAAAATTAAACGGTGATTTAAAACATAATAAGCCACATATTTAATATCATCTGGTGTAACAAAATCACGACCATTTATTAAAGCAAACGATTTACTTGCGTTTAAAATAGCAATGGAAGCACGTGGCGAAGCACCTAAATACAAGAAATTATGATTTCTGGTATTATTTACAATTTGCGCAATAAACTGAATTAAATTAGGTTCAACCATTACTTTTAATGCTAGTTGTTGAAATTCAATTAATTGAGATGCTGTAATTGCAGGGTTAATTAAACTAGTTTTTACAACATTTTCATTTGCTTGTTCTAAATTTAATAACTGAATTTCCTGCTCTAAAGTAGGATAATCAATGGTTATTTTCATTAAAAAACGATCTAATTGCGCTTCTGGTAAAGAGTAAGTTCCTTCTTGTTCAATAGGATTTTGAGTAGCCAAAACAATAAATGGTTTTTCCATTTGATAGGTGTTACCATCAATAGTAATTTGGCGCTCTTCCATCACTTCAAATAAAGCCGATTGCGTTTTAGCAGGCGCTCTATTAATTTCATCAATCAATACAAAATTTGAAAAAACAGGTCCTGATTTAAACTCAAATGCATTGGTTTGATTATTAAAAATAGAAGTTCCTAAAATATCCGAAGGCATTAAATCTGGAGTAAATTGGATGCGAGAAAACTGCGTTTGAATTGTTTTTGCAAGCAATTTTGCGGTTAATGTTTTTGCCAAACCAGGAACTCCTTCAATTAAAACATGTCCGTTTGAAAGTAACGAAACCAATAAAAGATCAATTAGTTCTTCCTGACCAACAATTACTTTTTGAAGCTCTGTTTTTATGCTTTGTATTTGCTCTTTTAAATCGTTTAAAGGAATACGACTGTTAAAAGATATTTCGTTATTTTCTAAATTTTCCATAGTTAATATTTAATTTTTCCATTAATTGGTTAAACTGTATTAATTGCTGTTGCGTATACGTTTGGTTGTTATTAAACGATTTTACAAAGTGTACAAATTCATCAATTTCATTAGTTAAAGCAACTGTTTTTTGTTGTAATCGTTCTTTAAAATCGTTATCTAAGTTTTGAGTTGGGATTTTCCAATCGTTTCGAATAAAATACAAGGCGTATTGAATTTGCTTGTTTAAAAGCTGTGTTATATCATTTTCTTGATAATACAAGTTACCAACCGTTTCAACATATTCAACTGTTGTGTTTTTAACAGGTTCAATAATTGGAACAATGCGTTGTTTGCGTTTTCCGTAAAAAATGATAAACAATAAAAGTCCAAAAATTAAAGTATACCACGCAAAACGCAAAGTTTGATGTTTAAAAAGTACTCTAAAAATAGATTGATCGTTATCACGCTCATTTGATTGGTAATGAGGATCAAACCAAATAACGTTTTTCTTTTGAATGATTGATGCAAAACCTTCTGTAAAACTACTTGATTGCTCTTTTTTATTCAACAAATAATAGTTGGTAAGCAAAATAGGAGTTGTATTTAAATAAATGGTTCCTTTTCCAAATTTAGTTGCCACAAAAGCTAATTCGTGATTCATTTTTGCTATTGCCAAATGATTTTCAGGTTTTTTAACCAAAAAAATGTTGCTGTAATTATCTTTAATAGTTAATGTATCTTGTGCTAAATTGTTGTTTACAAAATGAATTTTACTTTGAAGAACATTGTAAATTTTTAGTTGTAAAGTATCTAATACCAAACCATTTCCACTGTTAAAATATTCGTTTGATATAACAAGATCGGCACCGTTTTTTACTTTTTCAAGTACTTTTTTAGCTGACATTGGGTCAAAATAACGAGCGTTTTCAATTAATAGAAAAGTGGTTTGAGCATCGTTTATTTTTTTTCCATCTTCAAAAAACTCGTACGGACTTAAAGCCGTTTTTGTAATTTCTTGATTTTGTAATAATTGCGGCAATTCTTTATTAAAAACATACAAACCATAAGGATCTTTGTTTTGGGTATCAAAATTTTTGTCCCAATTAATAGGATTAGGAAAATATAATTGAACAAGCATTACAAATAATGCAGCCAATATAAAGTAAATGCCGTATTTTATATATTCGCTTTTCATGATTTTTTTTGAATTAGTTCAAGAAACTGCTGTTCAATTTTTAAAAAATCGCTAGCTGATATATCGTGATAGCCATACCAAACATTATCATATATGTAAGAAATGTATTGAAAAGATGTTTTATTGCTGGTATTGGTTAGCTCACTTACATATTTTTTTGTTGTTTTATTAGGTTCGTAATTAATTAAATTGTTTTGGGACCAATTTTTAAGCATCCACAAATAATAATAACGAATTGCTTTACGTAAATTGTTTTCTTCTTTTGCTGTTTGCGTTAAAGCTTCAAAATCAATTTTTTCAATATTTTCTTCGATGTATTTTTCATTAATTACAACTTCGGATTTTTTTGAAAACAACTTGATAAATCCTTTTTTGTTTAAATAATACAATAAAAATCCAAAGGCAATAATACCCAAGATAACCAAAACAATGTTTACAATTTCATCAATTACAAGGTTAGAATTAGATGTTTCAATGCTAAACCAATCAACAATTGCACGCCACCATTTACGAATAAGCGATAATAAACCACTTTCTTTTTTAACATCGTATTGAAATTCGGCATCCGAGTATTTTTGTTGAAAGTCTTTAGGAAGCGTTTTAAGAGTTATATTTTCAGAATGCAAGGGTACCAATGTACTGTTGATAGAATCTTGCACTACTTTTTCTTCTGTAAGTACATCGTCTTCAATAACCGTTTTAACAACTGGCTGCAAAGAATCTGTTGACGCATTATTTTGAGCCAACAAATTGATACTTAGAAAAGTAAAAAAAATGAAAATAAATTTATTCATGTTTACCAATTTCGTCAATTGATTGACGCATCGTGTTTTGTTCTAATTTTTCGCGTTCAGAATAGTAAACCAAACCAGTTTGAATTAACAATAAGTGATTAAGCAACATGCTAACTAATATTGAAAAGCAATACACAATAACCATTACAACTAAGAATATTGAAATATTTGAACTGTTCATACTTTGCGATGATTCAATTCCTTCCATACCTAAAACCATGGTAATCATCATAATCATATAAGGTATCATGGTTACCGCCATACTTAACACATAAACAATAATAAGCATGCATAAATTGGCACCAATAATGTTCCAAAAATTATTGGTAATGGTATAAAAAGCATATTTTAAAGCATCAAAAAAAGATTGATTTTTATTTAAATAATAATACAAGGTAAGTGAATACCAAGTGATAAAGGTTGGCATTAATAATATAAATATAAAAATACCAATGATAACAAAACTTAAAATAGCCGCTATTGAAAAAGCAACAATACCAATAATTGAAAAAACAATAACGCTTAACAAGCCAAATAGAAGTAAACGACCAAAATCATTCTTAACCAATGTTTTAATTGATTGTAGTTCAGGCATTTTGTTAGGGTTTTCACCAACCAATCGTAAATAGTATACAGGGTATGAGTAGTTTAATAAAGCTAAATACAAGGAAATAATTACTATGGCAATCATTCCTACAATAAGCAATACAACATTCTCTGTTACAAAAGCATTATCGTATGTTTCGGTTCCTGTAAAACCAACTGTGGTTATTAATACACGATAGTAAAAAGTACCTATTAAAGCCATTGAAACCATTAATAGTAGTAAAGCTACAAAGGCATGCTTTAAGTAGTTTTTAAAATAGTTTTTACCGTAATTTTTTAAAAATTGAAAAGTATCTGAAATAAATTCTCCAAAACCACGAATTTGAAATAACTGAAACATAAATAATTTATTTTTTAAGTGTTTTTTTATGCACCATTAAAGGATAAATAAAATAATAAAAGGTAATTAAACTTAAGGTACCAAAAATAATAATATAGTTTAAAACATTAGGCATTTCTTTAGCATAACGTGTTACATAACCTTCAATTAACCCAGCAAAAATGGTAAAAGGCATAGTACTAATAAATAATTTAAAGCTTTTTTTAAACCCTATTTTTAAAGATTGTAATCTAGTATATGTACCTGGAAACAAAATACTTGCTCCTAGAATAAATCCTGCACATACCTCAATTACAATAGCCATAATTTCCATAGATCCATGTAACCAAATGCCTCTTATACTTTCATTAAAAACACCTTTATCATAGAAAAAGTACTGAAAGCTTCCTAACATAATAGCATTTTGAAACATGATATAAAAAGTACCTAAACCTCCAAATATTCCATAAATATAACATCGTATTCCTACATACAAGTTGTTTAGTGTAATGCCAATAGCGCTTCCCCAGTTTGAACTTCCTTTATAAACTGCCATAGGATCTCCTTTAGCAATATTATCTAAAGTAGCATTTACATAGGCATCGCCTAAAATTAAACGGACAAAGCGGTCGTCATTTGCTGCTGAAATCACTCCAATACTTACAAAAACTAAAAAAAGAACTAAAGAAAAATACAGTACTTTTCTATATTCATAGGCTATATGGGGCACTTCGTAAAAAAAGAATTTACTAAGTACGTTTTTTTCATATTTATAATTGGTATAAACCTTTTGATGAACGGTACTTGCAAGGTTATTTAAATAAGTAGTAACATCACTTTTAGGGTAGTAGGTTTGTGAAAAAGCCAAATCATTACTTAGTTGAATATACATTTGCGACCAATCATCAGCAGAAATTTTATTTTTTACTGATAATTGTTGCTCAATATTTAACCATTTTTCTTTATTTTGTTTTATAAAGGCAATTTCTCTCATAAATGCTAAAATAAAAATAATGACCGAAATAACGATAGACACTGCGCAAAATGTTGCAATAAATTTTACAGCTGCTTCTTTAGGCGAAAGAATTCTTGCTTTTGCAATTGATATGGCTATAAAAATAGCCTATGTAATAGCAATATACTATTTTGTTTTTGATCTTTTAAATTTTGCTTCGTTTGCAGATTCTCTTGATTCTTGGGAAGGTGGTGTTGTAATGTTTTTGCTTTTTTCACCCATCATTTTCTATTCTCTTGTATTTGAAAGTTGGACAAACGGACAAACACCTGGAAAAAAAGTAATGAAAATTAGAGTTGTGAAATTAGAAGGATATCAAGCACGGTTTTCAGATTATTTTAGCAGATGGGTTTGCAGATTAATTGATATTAACATTTCTATGGGATTACCCGCTATGTTGTGTATTATTTTTTCGGATAAAGGGCAACGATTAGGAGATATTGTTACCGATGCAACAGTGATATCATTAAAATCAAAAGTAACTTTAAATCATCGTTTTTTAAACGATTTATCAAATGAATACATTGTTACATTTCCTACAGTTGTACGTTTATCTGATAATGATATGAATATTATTAAGAAAGCTTATAACACAGCTATTATGGAAAATGATCAAAGTATGATTAACCGTCTTGTTTTAAAAATTGAAGAGGTTACTACCATTAAAAATCAAGAACAAACGGCGCATCAATTTATTCAAACAATCATCAACGATTTTAATCATTTAACTAGTAAATAATGATTTTTTCTATATTAGGAATTTTAGGAACAGTTGCATTTGCCATTTCAGGAGCATTGGCAGGAATTGAAAAAAGATTGGATTTTTTTGGCGTTTTTATTATTGCTTTGGTTACATCAATAGGAGGAGGTACCTTACGCGATTTATTAATAGGAAATACACCCGTAGCGTGGCTTCAAAATTTAGAAACCTTTTATATTGTTATTTTAAGCACCATTGTTGCTATTGTTTTTAGACAAAAATTGGGTGTTTTTAGAACCTCTTTATTTTTGTTTGATACCATTGGTATCGGTATTTTTACTATAATTGGTATAGAAAAAGGACTATCTATTCATTTAAGTCCTATTGTTTGTATTATTCTGGGTACAACAGCGGCTTGTTTTGGTGGTGTAACTCGTGATATTTTATGTAACGAAATTCCTGTTATTTTTAGAAAAGAAATTTATGCAACCGCATGTTTAATAGGTGGAGTCATGTTTTTTATTTTAAAGTACTTTCATTTAAACGATGATTTTATTTACATTATTACTGCAGGCACCATTATAGCCATTCGTATTTTGGCTGTACGTTTTCATTGGTCTTTTCCTCCAATTGAAATGAAATAAAAAAGCACTCTTTTAAAGAGTGCTTTTTTTATATTTAAACTAGATTATTTTATTGTTGCGCTTCCATGTCAACTACATTAGCTTCGGCTACTTTTTTGTAAGTACCATCCACTAATTTTGTACGAATAGCCTCAAAAGAAGATAATGTTTGATCGATATCTTCAAAAGTATGAGATGCTGTAGGAATAACACGTAATAAAATGATTCCTTTAGGAATAACAGGATATACTACAATTGATAAAAAGATTCCGTAATTTTCACGTAAATCATTCACCATAATCATAGCTTCTGGAATAGATCCTTCTAAATATACCGGAGTTACACATGTGTTTGTATCACCAATATTGAAACCTCTATCTTTTAAACCATTTTGTAAACGATTTACATTTTCCCATAATTTATCTTTTAAACCTGGGTTATTACGTAACAACTCTAAACGTTTTAAAGCTCCTTTTACTAAAATCATTGGTAATGCTTTAGCAAACATTTGCGAACGTAAGTTGTATTTTAAGTAATCAATAATGTCTTTATCTGCAGCAATAAAAGCACCAATTGAAGCCATTGATTTAGCAAAAGTAGAAAAGTACACATCAATACCATCTTGAATGCCTTGCTCCTCACCTGCTCCTGCTCCTGTTTTACCTAAAGTACCAAAGCCATGTGCATCATCAACCAACAAGCGGAAATTGTATTTTTCTTTTAAAGCAACAATTTCTTTTAATTTTCCTTGTTGACCACGCATACCAAAAACACCTTCGGTAATAACTAAGATACCACCGTTTTGTTCTTCGGCCATTTTAGTAGCACGCTGTAAGTTTTTCTCTAAAGATTCAACATCGTTATGTTTGTAAGTAAAACGTTTTCCCATGTGTAAACGCACACCATCAATAATACAAGCGTGAGAATCTACATCGTAAACAATAACATCATTTTTAGTTACCAATGCATCAATTGTTGATACCATACCTTGGTAACCAAAGTTTAATAAGTATGCAGCCTCTTTATGTACAAAAGCAGCTAATTCATTTTGTAATTGTTCATGCCAATCTGTATGACCAGACATCATACGTGCACCCATTGGGTAAGCAGCACCAAACTCAGCAGCAGCGTCAGCATCAGCTTTCATTACTTCTGGGTGTGTAGCTAAACCTAAATAGTCGTTAATTGACCAGTTTAAAACTTCTTTTCCTTGAAATTGCATACGTGGTCCTAACTTTCCTTCTAATTTAGGAAATACGAAATAACCTTCTGCTTGTGAAGCCCATTTTCCTAACGGACCTTTATTATCATGAATTCTTTCAAATAAATCTTTAACCATTTTATTTGTCTTTTAAAAACCTTGCAAAGGTACTAATTTTTTACTAAAAATAATTTTATTTTACTGCAATTAAAAAAGGGATAATCTTTTAATTATTAATGAATTAAAATCTTAAATAATGTACTACCAATAATACATTCAATACTAAAGTAAGTAAAAAAAGACTAATGTATATAATACCTCCAAAACGTTTGTACTCATTGGCATCTTTTAAATTACCCATAATTGTTTTAAATCTAAAAACAAGGTTTAAAAAGGTAAAAACAAACAAGCCAAACAATAAATACAAAGCAAAATGAAACCATCTTGAATGTCTTAAAGCAAAAACATCGCTTCCGTAAAACGTTTTAATAGTATGATTTCTAGGATTTTCAAACAAATGAATTTCTTTCTTTTTCACCATATTATCTAATGATCTATTATGAATAAAAAGAAGTTCGTCTTTAAGAGTTTGTTCGTATCCTAAAGAAAAAGGGATGTACAAGCTATAATGACTTAGCGAGTCTTGAATCGTTTTTTGTGTTTGCTTACTATCTTTATAAGTAACTACAATTGGTGATGTAATGCTTGATATTTGCTGATCAATTTGTTTAACATGAAATGGTTGTGCTTGCACTGATACAATTTCTAAATCTTTCCATTTAGGATGCGAAATTTTAAACTCCCAATACCTAAAAACAGGCGAGAATGTATAAAAAAGAGACAATGCAAAAGTAATTACCACAAACAAATTGTAAAACTGATAATCGCTTTTTTTACGTTTATTAAAGAAAGCTCTATCTAAAATTACAATCATAAAACTTATGATAAAACCATATAAAAACAAGCGTACACTGTTTAACGCTATAATTATAATTAACAACACCAACAATGCTACTCGATATGGCGTGAGTTTCTTCATAACTAAAATTTAGCTAAAGATAAAGAAAAAGCATCTTATAAAGATGCTTTTCATTGATTTTAGTATAAACTAGGATATTTTGTTGGATTGGCTTCATGCATAATAGCATAAACCTTTTCATAAATATCTTCTGCTGATGGTTTTGAGAAATAATCACCATCTGTTCCATAAGCCGGACGGTGTGCTTTAGAAGCTAATGTTTCTGGTTTGCTATCTAAAAACTTGTATCCTTCTTGAACATCAACAATTTGCTGTAAAATATATGCCGATGCACCACCTGGCACATCCTCATCTACTACTAATAAACGATTTGTTTTTTGAAGTGATTTTACACAATCGTGATTTTTATCAAAAGGTAATAATGATTGTGCATCAATAATTTCAACATCAATACCTGTTTCCAATAAATCCTTAGCAGCTTGCTCTACAACACGTAAAGTAGAACCATATGATACAATGGTAATATCGTTACCTTGTTTTACTGTTTCTACAACGCCAATAGGTGTTTTAAATTCACCTAAATTAGTAGGCATTTTTTCTTTTAAACGATATCCATTCAAACATTCAATCACCAAAGCAGGCTCATCACCTTCTAACAATGTATTATAGAAACCTGCCGCTTTTGTCATGCTTCTAGGAACCAAAACATGCATACCGCGTACTGCGTTAATAATCATACCCATTGGCGATCCCGAATGCCAAATACCTTCTAAACGGTGTCCGCGTGTACGCACAATAAGCGGTGCTTTTTGTTTACCAACCGTACGGTATTGTAAGGTTGCTAAATCATCGCTCATAATTTGTATAGCGTACAATAAATAATCTAAATATTGAATTTCAGCAATAGGACGTAATCCGCGCATTGCCATACCAATACCTTGACCTAAAATGGTTGCCTCACGAATACCTGCATCAGAAATACGTGTTTCACCATATTTTTCCTGTAAACCTTCTAATCCTTGGTTAACATCACCAATATTACCAGAATCTTCTCCAAAAATTAATGCTTCAGGATATTTTTCAAAAATTTTATCAAAATTATCACGGATAACCAAACGAGCGTCTACTTCGGCAGCTACTTCATCGTAAACAGGAAGAACTTCTTGAATTCCATCTGCTTTGCTTGATGATTGCGACATTAAGTTAGAGCTGAATTTTGGTTGCACATCATTCGTGTAATTTTGAATCCATGATGCTAAAGTTGCCTGACCCGCTTCGCCCACAACCATACGTAATACTTTACGTGCTGTTATTAAACTATCTTTGCGAATAGGCTCTTTAATTGATTGTAAATCAGCAATCATTTTTTCAATAAATACTTTATTTGCTGATGAAGCAGCAACCGTATTTAACACAGCTATTAAAGATGCTCTTTCTTCCTTAATTGGGTTTAAGTAAGCCTCCCAAGCTGCTTTTTTACCTTCAAGTACTTGTTTTTTCAAGTCAGCATCTAATTGATCTAACTCTTCTGCAGTAGCAAAATTATTTTCTAAAACCCAAGTACGTAATTTAGTAAGACAGTCAAATTCACTTTCCCACTGTAAACGTTCTGCAGATTTATAACGCTCATGAGAACCAGAAGTTGAGTGACCTTGTGGTTGTGTTAATTCTTTAACGTGAATTAAAACCGGAACATGTTGCGTACGCGCAATAGATGCAGCTTTAGCATATGTATCAATTAACGAAGGATAATCCCATCCTTTTACTGTTAATATTTCATAACCGTTGGTATCTTCTTCTTTTTGAAAACCTTTTAAGATTTCAGAAATACTTTCTTTTGTTGTTTGATGACGTGCATGAACCGAAATTCCATACATATCATCCCAAACACTCATAACCATTGGCACTTGTAAAACACCTGCTGCATTAATGGTTTCAAAAAACAAACCTTCAGAAGTTGATGCATTACCAATAGTTCCCCAAGCTACTTCGTTTCCGCTTACAGAAAACTTACCTTCTTTATCTGCATTTGGAAATTCGCGATAAATCTTAGAAGCTTGTGCCAAACCTAATAAACGAGGCATTTGCCCTGCTGTAGGAGAAATATCTGAGCTTGAATTTTTTTGTTGGGTTAAGTTTTTCCAATGACCATTTTCATCTAAACTGTGCGTTGCAAAGTGCCCGCCCATTTGTCTTCCGCCTGACATTGGATCTTGATTAATATCTGCATGACCGTACAAACCAGCAAAAAACTGTTGAATATTTAATGCGCCAATTGCCATCATAAACGTTTGATCGCGGTAATAACCTGAACGAAAATCACCATTTTTAAAAGCTTTAGCCATTGCTAATTGCGGCACTTCTTTTCCATCGCCAAAAATACCGAATTTAGCTTTTCCTGTTAAAACTTCTCTACGACCTAACAAACTACATTCACGAGAAATGCGAGCTGTTATATAATCATTTAAAACTTCTTTTTTAAAATCTTCAAAAGTTAAAGCTTCCTTTGTAGCTGCTTGATTCATAATATATTGTAACTGTTTGAATTTTGTTGAATAATTTACGAATTTAAGCAATTAATAGATAAAAAACTAATTTATTTAAAAAACAAAACTAGAAAATCGTCTTTTTATTAGCGTATATGTAAAACACAAAAGTCACCCAAATGGGTGACTTTTGTAGTGTTTATATCAGAAATATTAAACTGTTTCGCTTGTATTTTCTGCTTCTTGACGTGCTTTTAAAGCTTCATCACGTTCACGTTGAGCTGAACCTTTAATTGTATCAACCAAAATTGGCGTTGAAATAAATAATGATGAGTAAGTACCTACACCAATACCTAATAACATTGCAAATACAAATCCACGGATTGATTCACCACCAAAGATAAACATGATTAACAATACAACAATAACGGTTGCCGATGTATTAAAAGTACGTGATAATGTAGTATTAATAGATTTATTTACTACTTCTTCAAACGATCCTTCTGTATCACCTTTAATGTAATCGCGTACGCGGTCAAATACAATTACGGTATCGTTTAACGAATATCCAATTACAGTTAACAAAGCAGCTACCAATGATTGATCAACTTCCATGTTGAAAGGCGCAAATGCGTAGAAGAATGAATAAACTCCTAATACAAAAATCACATCGTGTGCAACAGCTGCAACAGCCCCTAATGAATATTGCCATTTACGGAACGAAATTGCTAAGTAAACAAACACAATTAACAACGAACCACCAACTGCCCAATACGCATCTGTTTTAACATCTTTTGCTACTGTTGGTCCTACTTTTGATGCTTGAACAATACCAAAGCCATTAGCATCTGGATGTGTAAACTGCTCATAAGTTAAGTTTGTTTTAAAGAAAGGTTTTAAGTTTTTGTAAAGAATTTCATTTACTTCTTGGTCTACTTTTACACCTTCTTCTTCTACACGATATTTAGTTGTGATTTTTAATTTATCATCTTTACCAAATACTTTTGCTTCTACATTACTATCAAATTCTTGCGATAATTTATTAGATACTTCAGAAGCATCAACAACATTATCAAATTGAACTTGGAATGTTCTACCTCCTGTAAAATCGGTACCATAATTTAAGCCTTTTATTGATAAAGTTGCAAAACAAGCAATCATTACAATAGTAGTAAAAATGTATGCAATTTTCTTTTTACCTAAGAAATCAAAGTTCATGTTTGTAAACCAATTCTTAGTTAATTTAGTACTGAAAGATAATTTTGAATCTCTAGATTCTGCCATATCTACTAAAATTCTTGTAATTACAATTGAAGTAAATAATGATGTTGCAATACCAATTAATAATGTAGTTGCAAAACCTTTAATTGGTCCTGTACCAAAAATAAGTAATACAATACCTGTTAAAGCTGTTGTAACGTTAGCATCGGTAATAGCAGACATAGCACCATTCCATGAAAACGCATGTTTAATAGCTTCTTTAGAAGAGTGCCCTTCTCTAAGCGATTCCTTCGCTCGTTCATAAATAAGAATGTTGGAATCTACTGCTGTACCAATTGTTAAAACAATACCTGCAATACCCGCTAAAGTTAATACAGCACCAATACTTGCTAAAATACCAAACATAAACAACAAGTTTACAAGTAAAGCAATATTAGCAAACCAACCTGCTTTTCCGTAGAAGAAAACCATCCATCCTGCAATGATTAAAATACCAACTACAAAAGACATCATACCAGCATCAATTGCTGCTTGTCCTAATGATGGCCCTACTACTTCTGAAGAAACAATATCTGCAGACGCTGGTAATTTACCTGCTTTTAAGATATTAGCTAAATCTTTTGTTTCTTGTACTGTAAAATCACCAGAGATACTTGAACTACCGCCTGAAATTGGACCTGTAGTAACACCCGGAGCAGAGTATACAATATTATCTAAAACAATAGCAATATTTGATTGCTGATTGTATGCTTTCCCTGTTAAGGTTTCCCAATCTTTTGCTCCTTTAGCATTCATTTGCATAGAAACAACTGGTTTACCTGTAGTTTGATCGTAATCATCACGTGCTTCAGTAACAACAGCACCTGAAAGTGGAGCTACATTTTGAGCGTTACCTTTTAATGCATATAATTCTACAATGTTAGCACCTTTTTTAGCTTTACCCCAAGCAAATTTAACATGACGTAATTCACCACTTAATAAACTACGAACATGCGGATCTTTTAAGTAACCATTTATTTTAGCAGTATCTTTTGTAGCAAAAAAGCCTAAAATAGGAGAACCTTGAAAACCTTGCCCTTGCATTAAAGCAACAATAGGACCAACATCTTGCTTGGTTGCTTTTGCTGTAGAATCTTTAGCAACACCTGTTAATAATTTATCAACATCTGTTTTAGATTCTGCTTTAGCAACTGTATCTTTTTTAACCTCAGCAACAGGTTCATTCTTTTGATTCTTTAAAGCTTCGTTAGCTGCATATAAAAAGTTACCAACTTCTTCAAACTTATATGTTTCCCAGAACTCTAATTGCGCTGTAGATTGTAATAAGTTTTTAATACGATCGATATCTTTTGCTCCTGGTAATTCAACTAAAATTCTACCAGACTCACCTACCATTTGAATTGTTGGAGATACAACACCAAATTGGTCAATACGCTCACCAATAACTTTGTAAGCACTTTCAACAGATTCTTTTACCTTTTTGTTTAAAACATTCTTAACCTGATCATTGGTCATAGAAGCATTTACTTCTTGTAAATTTCTATTTGCAAAAATTTCAGATGAAGCCAATTTTACTTTACCAGCAGATAAACGATCAAATGATTCATAAAACGATTCTAAATACGTTTGATTACCATCGCGCTTTGTTTCAGCCTCAGCTAATGCCTGATTAAAAACTGCATTTCTAGAGTTATTAGACAATCCTTTTAAAATATCTTTTACAGATATCTGAAGCATTACGTTAACACCTCCTTCTAGATCTAAACCTTTTTGAACTTGTTTCGAACGAACTTCAGCAAAAGTTTGACCTAAATAAACCTTTTCGTTTGCAATTGAATCTAAATAACGAGCTTCTTTGGTTAAATCACCTTTAGCAAATTCCTTTGCTTTATTCTCGTAATGATTTGTTACAAACGTAAAGGACAATTGGTAAATACTTACCAACGCAAAAATAATCGCAATAAACTTAACGAGTCCTTTATTCTGCATTTTGAAAAAAATTAATAGTTTTTAAATGATGTTGTTTACTCATTTTTAAGATACTAATGAAGTTAAAAATTTATAAAACGGACAAATATATAACTTCACAAAAGATTTAACAATAAAAAAATCTTTTTCTTTTAACAGAGTTATCTACATAAATTTTGAATGAACACAGAACTCTATTTAAGTAAATGACTAAATTATCAGTATTTTTGACTATTATTTTAAGATTTATATTTCGCTTACAAATAGATATTATGAATATAGTGTATTTGGTTTTTGGAGATAATTTAGATAATTATCAACAAGTATATTTTTCTATATATACAGCATTTTTACATAAAACAAATGATGATAAAATTATAGTTATTGCAGAAAACACTTCATTATTCGATTTTTTTGGAGATAAAATAGAAGTAATATCAATAAATAGAGCTATAATTAAAGAATGGGAAGGAAAATATCAGTTTTTTTGGCGTGTAAAAATTAAAGCGTTAGAATTAATTGCTCAAAAATATCCATCCGATTCTATTTTGTATTTAGATGGTGATACTTTCTTTTATAACAGTATTGAAATATTAAAAAAAGGTTTGCTGCAAGGTGAAAATTATATGCATGTAAATGAAGGTAAATTATCTAAATTAACCACAAAGACAGAAAAATTGATGTGGAATCAAATGAAGAAAAAAACATATTCAGGTATTAAAATAGATGAAAATACTTGTATGTGGAATGCTGGTTTAATAGGTATTTCAAATAAACATTTGCAATGTTTAAAACTAACTTTGGATGTAAATGACGAATTATGTGCCAATAACGTAACCAGACGACTTATAGAACAATTTGCTTTTTCAATTTCTTTAAATAATTTTTCTAAGCTATTACCTTCAACAAATGTAGTGGGACATTATTGGGGAAATAAAGCAGAGTGGAATATATTAATCAGCAATTTTTTAAAAGAATGTTTTATGAAACAATACTCTTTTGAACAAATTATCTCTAAAGTTAAACAAATGGATTTAAAGCAATATCCTGTTTGGGTTAGAAGATCAAATACACAGAAAAGGTTAAAAAAAATTATAGATAATTGTTATAAAGATCTAAAGCCAAAATACATTGAATAATTACTTTCATGTTTAGTTAAAATAAAAACGTCCAAATATGTATTTGGACGTTTTTTATAATTAAGCATCGATTTTTGCGTAAACGGCATTTTTCTCAATGAATTCTCTTCGTGGTGGCACTTCATCACCCATTAACATAGAGAAAACTCTATCTGCTTCTGGCAAGCTATCAATGGTAATTTGACGTAATGTTCTATGCTCAGGATTCATGGTTGTTTCCCATAATTGTTCTGCATTCATTTCTCCTAAACCTTTATAACGTTGTACCGAAGCTCCTTGTCCCATTTGTTCCATTAATGACAAACGTTCTTCATCGTTCCAAGCATATTGTTTTTTAGTACCTTTTTTCACCATATATAAAGGTGGTGTGGCAATATAAACATATCCATTTTCAATTAAAGCACGCATATAACGGAACAAGAATGTAAGAATTAAAGTGGCAATGTGGCTACCATCAACATCGGCATCACACATAATAACTACTTTATGATAACGTAATTTAGTTAAATTTAATGCTTTACTATCTTCCTCTGTACCAACGGTTACTCCTAAAGCTGTGAAGATATTTCTAATTTCTTCGTTTTCAAAAACTTTGTGTCCCATTGCTTTTTCAACGTTCAAAATCTTTCCACGTAAAGGCATAATGGCTTGAAAGTTACGATCGCGACCTTGTTTAGCAGTTCCACCCGCCGAGTCTCCCTCGACAAAGAAAATCTCACATTTTTCAGGATCTTGTTCAGAACAATCTGACAATTTACCTGGCAAACCACCACCACTCATTACCGTTTTACGTTGCACCATTTCACGAGCCTTTTTAGCAGCATGACGCGCCTGAGCAGCTAAAATTACCTTTTGAATGATGATTTTAGCATCGTTTGGATTTTCTTCCAAATACGCCTCTAGCATATCTGCAACAGCTTGCGATACTGGAGAAACTACCTCACGGTTACCTAATTTGGTTTTGGTTTGTCCTTCAAACTGAGGTTCCATCACTTTAACTGAAACAATAGCGGTTAAACCTTCGCGGAAATCATCCCCAGCAATTTCAAATTTTAATTTATCTAACAATCCTGAAGCGTCGGCATATTTTTTCAACGTACGTGTTAACCCCATACGGAAACCTTGTAAATGCGTTCCTCCTTCGTGTGTGTTGATGTTATTTACGTACGAAAAAATATTCTCAGAATAACTATCGTTGTAAATTAAAGCTACTTCAACAGGAATTTCTCCTTTTTCATTTTCCATGCTGATAACGTGGCTAATAATAGGCACACGGTTACCATCTAAGAAACGGATGTATTCTTTTAAACCTTCTGTTGAATGGAAAACTTCATTCTTTGCTTGACCATTTTCATCTACAACACGTAAATCAGTCAAAGTAATGGTAATTCCTTTATTTAAGAACGATAATTCACGTAAACGAGACGCTAACGTATCATAAGAATACTCTAAAGTTTGTGTAAAAATACTAGCATCAGGTCTAAAAGTTACTTTGGTACCACTAATATTTGTTTCGCCAATTGGGCGTGCAGGATAAACTGGTTTACCACGCTCATATTCTTGTTCCCAAATTTTACCATCGCGGTGAACTTCTGCACGTAAATGATCTGATAATGCATTTACACACGATACACCTACCCCGTGTAAACCACCAGATACTTTGTAAGAATCTTTATCAAATTTACCACCTGCACCAATTTTAGTCATTACTACCTCTAACGCAGAAACACCTTCTTTTTTGTGCATATCTACAGGAATACCACGACCATTATCTTGTACAGAAATAGAATTATCTTGATTGATGATTACTTGAATAGAATCACAGTAACCAGCCAATGCCTCATCAATAGAGTTATCTACAACTTCGTATACCAAATGGTGTAAACCACGTACACCAACATCGCCAATATACATTGAAGGACGCATGCGCACATGCTCCATCCCTTCTAATGCCTGAATACTATCGGCAGAATACGAACTTTTCTTTACTTCTTCACTCATAATAATAATTAACCTAAATATTATCTTAAACTACAAATATACGAATTTTAACCGAAATTAGCTAGTTTAAACCGCTTTATTCCGTTTTAAGTTATTAACACTTTAGCGTTGAAAAACTAGAAAATTTGCTGAATTTGATAGGAAATTTTATTAAACACTATTTCATCTCCTTGTTTGCCATTTTGTAAAACTTGCATTAAAGGTGCTACAGGAGAAATGCAAATAACTGTTTGATTTTGAACTTTTAAAGCAGGAATTGCAACACTTACATAAAAAATTGCTTTGTCTGTTTTTATAACGGATCCTAGTGTTACTTTATCCATTTGTTTTACTTCGGGCAGTTTTTGTGCTTGTTGTAACATGTTAATCAATTCAGACAGCTTCACGTTTAATTTTTCCTGCTCTAAATGCATCATTGCCAAACCTGTTTCGTGCTTATCACCAGCAGAACTTTTAGCATCGTTTTGAGCATCAGTGGCTAAATCAGTAATATGTTTTTGAGTGATTTGTATTTGATTGGTTAAATAATCTACTGCCTTTTGTTTTACTTCTTTTCTGTTCATGAAATTAAAAAAAGCTCTAATTAAAGAGCTTTTATAAAATAGTTATTTATTTAAAACTAAAAATCGAACTTATACATTGCACCACCTAATACTTGAATGCCTTGTACTTGGTATTGGTTAAAGCGGTAATAGTTTTTATTTAACAAGTTGTTACCTTTTAAGAAAACAGTCCATTGAGCTGTTGGTCTAAAACCTACTGTTGCATTTAAATCAGTATAATCACCAATTTCTTTATCATCAAAAACGGTTGTAACTCCGTTTACAACTTTATCAGCAACATACTCAAAACGCTGTCCTACGTAAGCTACATTAACGTCTGCAAACCATTGCTTGTTAATATTGTATAAAATATTAGCACTTAATTTCCCTTGCGGTAAATGGTAGGCATTTTTATAAATTTCGCCACTGTAATTATTGTATTCTCCTGATAAACCAAGTTTAACTGTTTCACCAAAATCAAAACGTAGCTCACCAAAGAAATTTAAAGTATTTACTTTATCATACAACAAACCAAACGAGTTTCCGTATTGATATCCTTGTTTATTTTCTAAACTGATGTCATACGGATTGATGGTAAACATAGCCTTATCATCTTGCGTTTTATAACTTGCACGAATGTTGTAAGACATATTATGATACAATTTACCTTTTAATCCGGCATACAAATCAAACAACGTTTTGGTTGGTCTTAATTCTAATGTTGGTGCAATAAACGGATTTTCTTCGGCTAAATCAGCATATGAGTTTTGCGTTACACCACCAACTGCACCCGCATACGCTTGCACAATACCTGGAACTAAATCTACATTACCTTTTACTTGCGGATAAATAAACACCGAGTTATCTTCTACTCCTTTGTCTTTACCCATAATGTATGTTAAACCAGCACCAAGTTCTAATGAGTAATTGCTATCAAAAAATTTAATACTTGGGTTAACTGATAAATTTAAATAACTGTATTTATCTTGCACATTATCAATACCATTATTTGCAAACTGAGTGTTTAAATAATCGGCTTCAAAATTTACATGAACTGTTTGATTTGGCAATTCGATATTAAACTTTGGCGCAAATATGAATCGACTTTCTTTTGAACTGTAATCATCCCAGAAATTTTTGTAAGATATATCTACCTTTTCTAAAGCTCCAATATAACTTTCATAACCTGCTGATACATGAACATCGTTGTATTTTTGAAGCGGATCTACCAAATCAAAATTAAAATTAGACACGTAAAAATCTTCTGGTGTACCGTACCAGTTGTATTTAGATGTCATAGCACCAAACTGAGCATTCCATTGATTGTTTTCATTACGCTGACCAAAAGTAAAATCTAAATTTGATTTGCTGTAAGCATCATCTAATTTTACATCGCTAATTCCTCCACCAGAAGAAATGTGTTTCAACAAACCGCCAACGTACATGTTATTAGACCCAATTTGCTCTACGATACCCAACTCACCACGAATGGTATTGTAATTACCGTACCCAAACAAGGCGTAATTGCGGTAAAAATTAGCCAATGAATCATTATCTACTTTAGCAGCCTCTCCTTTTGCAGGAGCAAATGTAGATGCCACAGGAACTGAAAAAATAGTGTATTTAACTGCTTTTTTCTGATTGGTTTCTTCATCATCAACCAAAGGATTATCATTTATTTTAAAAGCATCATTTAAAGTAGCTTGATAATCTGATGTTACATTTACAACCTCGGTTCCTACCGTATCTTTCTTTTTATTCTTGTCTTCTTGTGCATTTGTTTGTTGCGCAAATAAAGCTGCAACTATTGTGATACTATATAAGTACTTTTTCATAACCAATTTATTTTACAGATGAATTACGTTTTGCCTCTTCTGATTTTATTTTTGCTAATTCGGCTTTAGCTTCTGTTACAACATCTGAAAAATCGGTTGCATTAGAAATTACGTTTTCTAAAACATAGGTAGCCTGATAACTATCTTTTAATTGATAGAAGTTTTTAGCCAATAAAACCAAACTTTTGGCATTGTAATATTTGTAGGCAGAATAGTCTTTTACTACTTTTTCGACTATTTTATTAGAAGCATCGTACTTTTTATCAACATGTTTAAAATAAGCATCGTAGTACAAAGCTTCGGCTTTTAATTCACCTGTTGCTAAGGTATTTAATTGTTCGTATAATTTACGTGCATTGGCAGTATCGCCATTTTTTATAGCAACGCGTGCGCTAATTGCAGTAGCATCTGCTTTAATGCGTTTATCAACTTTTGCATTTCCGTTTAAAGCGTTAGCATATTTAGCTGCTGTTGTAATATCATTAGCATCATAAGCTATTTTCATTAAATTGGCTTGTGCAAACAATTTATTAGCATCGTTACTAGCTTCGCCTTCTAACTGCGCTAAAACACGTTTTGCATTAGTTTGATCTTTCTCAGCTAAATACATATTAGACAAACGCATTAACGATTGTTCTGTATATTCAGACTTGCCTCGTTTTAATACATTTTCATAATTAGCTTTGGCTTCAGCAGTATTGTCTTTTGAAAAATAAATTTCAGCCAAATTAAAGTACGATTTTGTTGCATGCAAACCATTAGGATAATTGCTTACATATTCTTTTAATCCTTTAATAGCACTATCGTTATTATTTTGTGCCATTTGATTTTCTGCTGATGTATACACATCATTCTCTAATTCGGCAGTAGAAATATCAACAAAATCTAAGTTTTTAACCCATGCAACAAACTCAGCCGATTTACCTATTTCAATATAAGCTGCGCGTGCGTTTTGAACCGCTTCTATAGCATCTTGAGAACCAGGATAATCAGTTACAACCTTTTTAAAACGCTCAATACCTTTTTCTTCCTGATTATCATTTACATACACCAAACCTTGTCTTAAAATAGCTTTTGAAATTAAGTTTGATTGCGGATAATTGTTGATTAATTTATTGAATGATTCTAAAGCTTTACCCGATTGTTTTTCATTAGCATAAGTACTTCCTAATTCATAATATGCATCATCAACTAAATTTGACGATGGATATGCACTGATGAATTTTTGTAATTCGTCTACTTTTGTCGTGTTTTTATCAACAAAACCGTATGCTATTGCTTTTTGATAAGCCGCATAATCTTTATAAGCCGAATTAGATTTAAGTATAGAATTATACATTTCCATTGCTGGCCAGTATTGCTTGGTTACAAAATAACCATCGGCTAAACGTAAAGTAGCATCGGTTTTCTTTGCATCATCTTTAACAACGGTTAAAAAACTTTTGAAATGGGTATTGGCATTGCTGTAATTTTTTAATTTATAAGCAGCATATCCTAAATTGTATTCTACGTTTTTAAACTCGGGTGTATTTTGTGCCTGAGGTAATTGTTTAAAGGTTGTAAAAGTTTGATATGCGTCATTAAACTTATTCAAAGCATATTCACTTTCACCACGCCAATAAGTAGCTCTTGCCACAAATTTATTGTCTTGTCTTTCAGCAATTGATTTGTTAAACATACCGTTTGCTAAACTGTATTTGCCATCGTTAAAATATTCTAAACCGCGGTAAAATGTTACTTTTTGGTACGCTGGTTTGTTCAACGTTGTTTTGTTAGACTCTAAAACATCTAAAGCTGCTTGATAGTTTTTTGTAGAAATATAAGAATCAATCAACAAATCATTAAGCTCTTGTTTGTAAGGTGTTTCTGGATATTTCTCTAAGAAATCAGTAATAACGGCAGGTGTGCTTTTGTACGGATTTCCAATCTCATAACTAAGTTTAGCATAATTAGCAAAGGCATCTTCTTGAATCTTAGCAGAAAAATTCATTTCAGAAGCATTTTTAAACGCGTTTAATGCCTGCGTTTTTTGATTTAAATTCAAATAACTTTCTCCTAAATGATAATACGCGTTTTGTGCAACGGCATCTTTACCACCTATAATTTTATTGAATTCTGATACTGCTTTATCATATTGTTTTTGTTGGTAGTAAGAATATCCTAATTGATAAAAATCGGTATTACTCCATTTTCCCTCTTTTCCTTGATAAGCTAATAAATATGGTAAAGCTTTATCATATTGCTTTAAGTTAAAGTAACTTTCGCCAATAATTTTAGATAATTCTGATTTTTCTGCTTCAGACGATTTTGGCATTTGCGCTAAACCTTCTTCAATCGCTTTTTCAAAATTACCTCCTTTAAACTGCATATCGGCTTTGTAGTAGCCCATACGTTCTTGGTATTTATCAACCGATTCTACCTCAGAAAAGTATTCATTTGCTTGTTCGTAATCGTTATTTTCATACGATAAATATCCTAAATAATATTTTGCTTGATTACCATATGTTCCCTCTAAATCTACTTTTTGCAAGAACGTATTGGCTTTAGCAATATCCTTTTTAGAAAAATAAGCATATCCTTTTTGGAAATTATATCGGTCTTTATTTGCCGGACTTAAAATTTCTTCATTAATTTTTTCAGCATAAACTAATGATTGCTCATAATCGCCTTGTAAAAAGTAAAAATTACTAACATCTACGTATGCTTGCGATTGTTTTGCACTTGTAGGATAATCATAAATAAACTGATTGATTTTTTGTTCAGCACCCGCTTGCCCTAAACGTATAGCGCAATTAGCACTGTAATAAGCACTTTCTGCCTGAATTTCATCATGTGTATTTTTGATTTTTACTTTATCAAACAAAATTTGTGCAACTGCATATTGTTGTTCATTGTAAAGATTAACGGCATCGTAAAAATCTTTATTCTCTTGTGTATATATATGAGATTGTTGCGCTTGTACAGATAAAGATCCTAACAAAAACGATAAATATAGAAAATGATTGGATTTTCGCATTTCAACTATTTTTTTTGTGTACCAAATATATTAAATAATATACATTTTTATAACGCTTAATTTTATTAATAATTGTTATATAAAATATCTTTTTGCAAAAATAGCTTTTTTTAAAGCTTGTCTTTAACTAAAACTGCTTTTTACCGTAGTTTTAAATTAACGTAGTTAACTTTATGTTAAACAAAAAGTAGGCTTAACATAATATTTGCATAAACATTAGTATACAAGGTTGGTTTTATGTTTGTACCATACAAAATAAGCCAACAATGAAAAAAAATGTAACAACCAAAATTGCTTTATTTGCATTAACTGCGGCATTAATGACTTCTTGTCAGGATGATATTAATGAGCCAAAAGTAGATGATCAAACACCAACACCAGAAACACCACAACCTGCTATTGAATTAAAAAACCACTCAAACATTCCTGCCTTAGTGTATGGTATGCCTGGTTTTGATAAGTTAGAAATTTTCACGTTAATTTCATCATCAGATAAATTAGAACAATCTCCAAACTTTGTATTTGGTGCACAACCAGATGGTAGTGGTATTATGCGCAACCCTAATGGTGATGGTTACATTATGATTACCAACCATGAAATTTTACAATCGGTTTCACGTGTATATTTAGACAAAAACTTTAAACCAATTAAAGGAGAATATATTGTTGATGGAATTGGAGGTATGACGCGTTTATGCTCTGCAACATTAGTAGAACCAAAAGTACACGGTTTTGGTCCAGTATTTTTAACAGCAGGTGAATCGGGTGAAGAAAGTATGGTACACGCTATTGATCCAATGGGATTTGTTAACGATAGATCTCGTACAGACCGAGTTAAACCTGCATTAGGAAAAGCAAGTATGGAAAATGCTGTGCCACTACCTGCTGATGTATCTGGAAACGGAACCTATATTTTAATTGGTGAAGATCAAGGATATAGTACAAGTCACCAAAGTGCTGGGCAGTTAATTATGTACTACTCTCCTAATCGTGGCGATTTAGAAAATGGTAAATTATATGCTTTAAAACGCAAAGACAATACCCTTACAGAAGGTAGCATGACAAAAAACAACACTTACGATGTAGAATTTGTTGAAATACCTAATGCTAAAAACTTAACAGGTGCCGAAATTAATGCAGCCAACATTGCAAACAAAGCTTTACGCTTTTCTCGTGTTGAAGACGTTGATTACAGAAAAGGAAAAGGTAACGGAAACGAAATCTATTTTACAGCAACTGGTCAAGCTAGTGGTGGTGCACCTGTAGATGGCTATACTATGTGGGGACGCGTTTACAAATTAGCTTTAGATAAAAACAATATGTTTACTGGTAAATTAGAAATAATTGCTGAAGGAGATAGTAACCCAGGAAATGATTTAATTAACCCTGATAACTTATGTGTAACCGAAAACTATGTTTACATACAAGAAGATGGCGATTCTTACTACGCAGGTGCTAATCACGATTCATACATTTGGCAATATAGTATGGCTACTAAAAGCTACAAACCTTGGTTAAACATGAAACATAACCGTGGAAATACAGAATGGTCTCAAATGTTTGATCAATCAGGTAACTTAAACAAGTTTGGTTCTTGGGAGTATGGCGCAATGGTTGACGTATCTGACTTAGTTGGAATACCAGGAACTTTTGCTGTAAACATACATCCGCACACTTGGCAAAAACCTGAATTTGCAAACGCCGATGGGTCTGGAACCCAAACTAATAAAGAAGGCGGCCAAATTGTTTTAATTAAAAATGTACAACGTTAATAGCAAAACACTGGTTTTTACCAGTGTTTTCTTTATTTTATAAAATGAAATACTTTTCTTTCTTATTTATACTTTCCGTATTATTTACACAGTGTAAAGAAAACACCCAATATCAAAACAACACCACAGCAAAAGTCAAAGAGCATATTGTTTTAAATCTTCAAGATTTATCTAAAGAATTAAACCAATTTGAAGTTTTAATCAACAAAGGAAGTACGCCTAAACAATTACAAGATCAGTTTTTAAAATGCAGATTATTGTTTAAAAACACCGAATGGGCAACAGAATATTATCTACCAAAATCATCAAAATCATTAAATGGTCCGCCTTTAGATCAGTTAGATTTAGACGAAAATAAGTTTTTAGATGCTGAGGGATTTCAGGTACTTGAAGAATATTTATATCCTGAAGTAGCGATTAATGAAAAACAGGAAATGATCAAACAAATTCGTATCATTGATAATTTAATTCGCGCAGGAATAACCAATATAGAAGTATCAACTTTAACCGATTCTCAAATTTTTGATGCCTTACGTTTAGGTATGTATAAAATTACAACTTTAGGTATTACAGGTTTCGATACCCCTGTGAGCAATTTGCTTTTTCCAGAATCAAAAGAAGCCTTAAAAGGAATTCAAGATGTTTTAAATTTGTATAAATCATCATTTCAAGAACAAAAATCATTTATCAAAACCACCGATTTACTAAGCAAAGCGCAATTAAAGTTAGCTCAGAATCCTCAAAAAAACACGTTTGATTATTTAAGTTTCATAACAACTTATTTAGATCCTATTTCGGTTACCTTACACAGTTTACAAGTTGAAGCCAACATTCCTTTTGTAAAACGCATTAGTATGCTAAAACCCGAAGCAGCGTCGATTTTCGCGAAAGACGCTTTTGATTTAGACGCAGTAGCTCCAGATGTTAAATACCAATCGTCAACTGATAAAATTGCCTTAGGGAAAAAACTTTTTTACGATACCCAACTTTCTAAAAACAATGATAGAAGCTGTGCAAGTTGCCACAATCCTGAAAAAGCATTTACCGATGGTTTAAAAGTTGCTACAGATTTGGTAGGTAGTCCGTTATTACGCAACACGCCATCTTTAAACTATGCAGGTTTTTATCACGGTCAGTTTTGGGATATGCGTCAAATGGATATTGAATCATTAACCACCAGTGTCATTGAAAACAAAGACGAAATGCACGGCGATATGAAAACCATTATTGCTCTGGTTCAGAATGATGCTGCTTACTCAAAAAGCTTTAAATCGATATATGATACTAAAAAAGTAGAAGGTTGGCAGGTTCAAAATGCGTTAGCAAGCTATGTACGATCGTTAAGTACTTTTTCGTCAAAATTTGATGCGTACATGCAAGGTAACAAAAATGCATTAACAGCTGAAGAAAAGCAAGGGTTTAATGTTTTTGTAGGAAAAGGAAAATGTGCTACATGTCATTTCATCCCTTTATTTAATGGTACGGTTCCTCCCCGATTTTCATCATCAGAACAAGAAGTTTTAGGAATACCAAGCAATGCTGCCGTTACAAAATTAGACACCGATTTAGGGAGACAAATTTTTAATATGGATTTGCATCAACTTAAAAACTCGTTTAAAACAGTTACTGTTCGCAACATTGAAAAAACAGCTCCGTATATGCACAATGGTGTTTTTGCAACATTAGAAGAAGTAGTGACATTTTATAACAAAGGCGGTGGGGCCGGTTTTGGTTTAAAAGTAGATAACCAAACTTTACCCACTGATGCTTTAGACTTAACAGAAGCAGAACAAAAAGCACTCATTGCATTTATGAAAGCTTTAAATGATATTTAGTAGAAGTATATTATTAAAAAGTCTATCAAATATGATAGACTTTTTAATTGTATTTGCTATAATTACAACCAATATATGATGTGCTGATTTTTTACGCTAAATATTTACATTTATTTCTTAATTTTAGATGTAATAAAATTATCATATTATAATTCCATCTATGTACATAAGACAAGAAGAAGCAAAAGACCATCAAGAGGTATTCCAACTCATAGAAGATGCTTTTAAAGATGTAGAATACAGTGATCATAAAGAACAATTTCTAGTAGAAAGATTGCGTAAATCGGCTTCCTTTATTCCAGAATTGTCTTTAGTAGCTGTTATCAGTGATATTATTGTAGGATACATTTTGCTAACAAAAATAAAAATTGTGTAAAAAAAAGGTCAAGAAACACCATCATTAGCATTAGCTCCTGTTGCAGTTGCTCCAATACATCAAGGAAAAGGCATTGGCGAACTACTCATCCTAAAAGCGCATGAAATAGCGCGTTCATTACACTACAGATCGATTATTTTATTAGGTCATGAGAATTACTATCCTAGATTTGGATACAAAACAATGGAAAAATACAGAATAAATTTGCCTTTTGAGGCTCCAGCAGGCAACTGCATGCTTATTGAATTAACAACTAATTCTTTAAAAGATATTCAAGGAACAGTTGTCTATCCTGATGTCTTTTTTAATGACTGAATAAAGAATTAAATAGATGAGTATACAACTAGATCATTCAAAATCATCAATTCAACAGCAAAAAAACACCATTTAATTATCCAAAACAAAAAATCCCCATCATTACTGATGAGGATTCTAAAAAAAGGCGGTGACATACTCTCCCACATTAATATGCAGTACCATCTGCGCAATTGGGCTTAACTTCTCTGTTCGAGATGGGAAGAGGTGAGCCCCAACGCTATAACCACCCTAAGTTTTTGTTTAAGGTTTCACGTTTTTTTTTGTTTAAGGTTTGCAACCTTTAACTTTAAACTTGGAACTTTAAACGCAGCTTTGCTGCAATATTGTTAACATATTTTTGATACTATTCTGTAGCTATTTTAGTCTTAATACTTAATTCTAAAATCTTAATACTATAATTTATAAAGCAATCCCTAGAGCACATAAGCTTACGGGCTATTAGTATTACTTGACTATGACATTACTGCCTTTACATCTGTAACCTATCAACGTAGTCATCTTCTACGACCCTTTAAAGAAATCTCATCTTGTGGTGGGTTTCGCGCTTATATGCTTTCAGCGCTTATCCCTTCCCAACGTAGCTACTCAGCGATGCACCTGGCGGCACAACTGATACACCAGAGGTTAGTCCAATTCGGTCCTCTCGTACTAGAATCAGATCCACTCAAATTTCTAACGCCCACAGTAGATAGAGACCGAACTGTCTCACGACGTTCTGAACCCAGCTCGCGTGCCACTTTAATGGGCGAACAGCCCAACCCTTGGGACCTTCTCCAGCCCCAGGATGTGACGAGCCGACATCGAGGTGCCAAACCCCCCCGTCGATATGAGCTCTTGGGGGAGATCAGCCTGTTATCCCCGGCGTACCTTTTATCCTTTGAGCGATGGCCCTTCCATGCGGAACCACCGGATCACTATGCTCTACTTTCGTACCTGATCGACTTGTTGGTCTCTCAGTCAAGCTCCCTTTTGCCATTGCACTCTACGCACGGTTACCAAGCGTGCTGAGGGAACCTTTAGAAGCCTCCGTTACTCTTTTGGAGGCGACCACCCCAGTCAAACTACCCACCAAGCAATGTCCTCAACGTCGTCGAGTTAGATCTCAGATAAGCAAAGGGTGGTATTTCAACAATGACTAACCTACGCCTGGCGACGCAGGATCGAAGTCTCCCACCTATCCTACACATCACTTATCCAAGAACAATACTAAGCTATAGTAAAGGTGCACAGGGTCTTTTCGTCCCACTGCGGGTAATCGGCATCTTCACCGATACTACAATTTCACCGAGCTCATGGCTGAGACAGTGTCCAGATCGTTACACCATTCGTGCAGGTCGGAACTTACCCGACAAGGAATTTCGCTACCTTAGGACCGTTATAGTTACGGCCGCCGTTTACTGGGGCTTCAATTCAATGCTTCTCCGAAGATAACATCTCCTCTTAACCTTCCAGCACCGGGCAGGTGTCAGGCCCTATACTTCATCTTACGATTTGGCAGAGCCCTGTGTTTTTGATAAACAGTCGCCTGGACCTTTTCACTGCGGCCAGCATTGCTGCTGGCGACCTTTCTCCCGAAGTTACAGGTCTATTTTGCCTAATTCCTTAGCCATGAATCTCTCGAGCACCTGAGGATACTCTCCTCGACCACCTGTGTCGGTTTGCGGTACGGGTTGTAATAATCTAAGTTTAGAAGCTTTTCTTGACAGCCTTTAGGTACACTATCACTTTGCCCGAAGGCTCCGTGTACTATCGCATTTCTCCAAATCCTACGCATTTTACTATAAGATCTATAGGTACGTGCTTTAACGAACTATTCCGTCAGTTCGCGGTACTTTCACCACTGTGTCACTCCATCACAACTATTACAAGTACGGGAATATTAACCCGTTGGCCATCGACGTCCCCCTTCGGGTGTGCCTTAGGTCCCGACTAACCCACAGCTGATTAGCATAGCTGTGGAAACCTTGGTCTTACGGTGTGCGGGTTTCTCGCCCGCATTATCGTTACTTATGCCTACATTTTCTTTTCTAAACAGTCCAGCAATTCTCACAAATCACCTTCTACCCAGTTTAGAATGCTCCCCTACCACTTGTATATAATACAAATCCATAGCTTCGGTAGTATACTTATGCCCGATTATTATCCATGCTCGATCGCTCGACTAGTGAGCTGTTACGCACTCTTTAAATGAATGGCTGCTTCCAAGCCAACATCCTAGCTGTCGGGGCAATCAAACCGCGTTTGTTCAACTTAGCATACATTTGGGGACCTTAGCTGATGGTCTGGGTTCTTTCCCTCTCGGACATGGACCTTAGCACCCATGCCCTCACTACTAGTAATCATTTATTAGCATTCGGAGTTTGTCAGGAATTGGTAGGCGGTGAAGCCCCCGCATCCAATCAGTAGCTCTACCTCTAATAAACTATAATAGCGCTGCACCTAAATGCATTTCGGGGAGTACGAGCTATTTCCGAGTTTGATTGGCCTTTCACCCCTACCCACAGATCATCCCAAGACTTTTCAACGTCAACGGGTTCGGTCCTCCATTTGGTGTTACCCAAACTTCAACCTGTCCATGGGTAGATCACACGGTTTCGCGTCTACCATTACTGACTAATGCGCCCTATTCAGACTCGCTTTCGCTTCGGCTGCGTACCTGAAGTACTTAACCTTGCCAGCAACGGTAACTCGTAGGCTCATTATGCAAAAGGCACGCCGTCACCCAACGAATGGGCTCCGACCGCTTGTAGGCGTATGGTTTCAGGATCTTTTTCACTCCGTTATTCACGGTTCTTTTCACCTTTCCCTCACGGTACTGGTTCACTATCGGTCTCTCAGGAGTATTTAGCCTTAGCGGATGGTCCCGCCAGTTTCAATCAAGGTTTCACGTGCCCCGACCTACTCAGGATACCACTATGCATTACATTGCTTACCAATACGGGACTATCACCCTCTGCGGTTCATCTTTCCAGATGATTCTTATTCGCTTTGCATACAATGTCGTGGTCCTACAACCCCAAAATTGCCGTAACAACTTTGGTTTGGGCTATTCCGCGTTCGCTCGCCACTACTTACGGAATCACTTTTGTTTTCTTCTCCTCCGCCTACTTAGATGTTTCAGTTCAGCGGGTTTGCTCATCTATCGATGTGACATGTCTTCAACATGCCGGGTTGCCCCATTCGGATATCTACGGATCAATTCGTGTGTGCCAATCCCCGTAGCTTTTCGCAGCTTATCACGTCCTTCTTCGCCTCTGAGAGCCTAGGCATTCCCCATACGCCCTTATTTTGCTTATTGTGCTCTACTTTTTAATCTCAAAAGATTAAAAATGTGCTTTATATTATTTTACTATAATATTTTTCTACTTTTTAAATGTATCTCAATATGTCAATGAACTTTTCCTTTAGATAATAGAGTATAGATGATAGATAACAGACTAAGTCTATTTTCTCTTTTCTATTCTCTATCTTCTTAAGATAGTGGAGAATATCGGAGTCGAACCGATGACCTCCTGCGTGCAAGGCAGGCGCTCTAGCCAGCTGAGCTAATCCCCCGTGTTTTTAGCTTGCAGTTATCAGCCGTTAGCTTTCAGCGGATTGTTGATAACTCAACTTCTAAAATTTCCTTTTAAATAACTTAAATAGTAGTCCCGGGCAGACTCGAACTGCCGACCCCTACATTATCAGTGTAGTACTCTAACCAGCTGAGCTACGAGACTCTGTATTTTAATTATTCTTGTTTTTTGAACCAACAGTTAAAGAGTAAAAGATGCTTGAACCATCTCTAGAAAGGAGGTGTTCCAGCCGCACCTTCCGGTACGGCTACCTTGTTACGACTTAGCCCTAGTTACTAGTTTTACCCTAGGCAGCTCCTTGCGGTCACCGACTTCAGGTACCCCCAGCTTCCATGGCTTGACGGGCGGTGTGTACAAGGCCCGGGAACGTATTCACCGGATCATGGCTGATATCCGATTACTAGCGATTCCAGCTTCACGGAGTCGAGTTGCAGACTCCGATCCGAACTGTGACCGGCTTTATAGATTCGCTCCTTATCGCTAAGTGGCTGCTCTCTGTACCGGCCATTGTAGCACGTGTGTGGCCCAGGACGTAAGGGCCGTGATGATTTGACGTCATCCCCACCTTCCTCACAGTTTACACTGGCAGTCTTGCTAGAGTTCCCACCATTACGTGCTGGCAACTAACAACAGGGGTTGCGCTCGTTATAGGACTTAACCTGACACCTCACGGCACGAGCTGACGACAACCATGCAGCACCTTGTAATTTGTCCGAAGAAAAATCTGTTTCCAAATCTGTCAAACTACATTTAAGCCCTGGTAAGGTTCCTCGCGTATCATCGAATTAAACCACATGCTCCACCGCTTGTGCGGGCCCCCGTCAATTCCTTTGAGTTTCAGTCTTGCGACCGTACTCCCCAGGTGGGATACTTATCACTTTCGCTTAGCCACTCAAACCGAAGTCCAAACAGCTAGTATCCATCGTTTACGGCGTGGACTACCAGGGTATCTAATCCTGTTCGCTACCCACGCTTTCGTCCATCAGCGTCAATAAATTGTTAGTAACCTGCCTTCGCAATTGGTATTCCATGTAATATCTAAGCATTTCACCGCTACACTACATATTCTAGTTACTTCACAATCATTCAAGAATACCAGTATCAACGGCAATTTTTCAGTTAAGCTGAAAACTTTCACCGCTGACTTAATACCCCGCCTACGGACCCTTTAAACCCAATGATTCCGGATAACGCTTGGATCCTCCGTATTACCGCGGCTGCTGGCACGGAGTTAGCCGATCCTTATTCTTACAGTACCGTCAATAAGCTACACGTAACTCTTTTTCTTCCTGTACAAAAGCAGTTTACAATCCATAGGACCGTCATCCTGCACGCGGCATGGCTGGTTCAGAGTTGCCTCCATTGACCAATATTCCTCACTGCTGCCTCCCGTAGGAGTCTGGTCCGTGTCTCAGTACCAGTGTGGGGGATCTCCCTCTCAGGACCCCTACCCATCATCGTCTTGGTAAGCCGTTACCTTACCAACTAACTAATGGGACGCATGCTCATCTTATACCAATAAATCTTTATAATAAAATCGATGCCAATTCTATTAACCATAAGGTATTAATCCAAATTTCTCTGGGCTATCCCTTAGTATAAGGTAGATTGCATACGCGTTACGCACCCGTGCGCCGGTCTCAAAGCAGCAAGCTGCCTCTACCCCTCGACTTGCATGTGTTAGGCCTGCCGCTAGCGTTCATCCTGAGCCAGGATCAAACTCTTCATCGTATATTTTTTATATTTTTGATGTGTTGTTCAAGACCTCTTAGTTACCTAAAAGCTCTTACTCTTTATTCTCTGTTAATCCAATATGTCTATGAACGTATCTTCTTATTCTCTCGCCTTGTTTCTTAAAGCGGTTGCAAAAGTAGTAACTCTTTTTTAATCTCGCAAATTTTTTTTGAAAAAATTTTTAAACGATTTTTTTAACCTTAAAAAATTATGAACTTTTACAAAACTCCTTTCGGAATCGGATTGCAAAGCTACAACCTTTTTTATTTACAATCCAAATTTATTTTCTAAATTTTTATTGTGTTACCAAATCTTTAAATGAACGTTATTTCTGTAATGCGAGTGCAAAGATACCCCCTTTTATTTCCTTTTTCCTAATATTTTTTATCTTTTTTTTATCTTTTTTTTAAATAGCTTTTGCGCAAGGAGTTAGCGAGTGGGGTATCTAAATAATTATACTTTGAAATATAGAGTTGGAGGGAATATCTTTTTATTATGGTTTATTCGCCTTAAAGTTGAAAATTCAATTATTCATATAATAAGGTACTTTAGAACAAGTACTATATATATTACATAGTAAAAACAGAATATTTGATTAAATAATACTGAAAATCAAATTGTTAAAAATATATTACTTGAATTTCTTAAAAAAATTAGGATTTACGTGGGATTTGAAAGTATATTTGCAACCGAACAAAACAGCCTACGGGTGTAGTTCAAGGGTAGAATAGCGGTCTCCAAAACCGTTGATGGGGGTTCGAATCCCTCCACCCGTGCATAAAAAAACCAGCTTTAAAAGCTGGTTTTTTTATTTATAAGCCTAATTGTAAGCCTATACTCCAATAATTTTGATCTATTGCATTGTTTTTAAAGACTGGATTTAAATCGTACTTTATCACAATTTTAGCATGATCCTTACCAAAATAAGCCATTAAACCATATTGAAAATCGTTTACACCCCAATCTCCTTTTTGTTGTTCATAAATTTTATCATCTCCCACATCATATCGTAAGTGTTGTTTAGAATTAATATTGTATCCTAAATATCCACCTACCCCAAAATTATATCCTTCTGTTGTAACAAAACGTCGGTTAGCTTCATTGTATTTCTTTTCTGATGTTGAAAAATCAAACGAAACAGGAACGGTAATATATGTATTTCTTAAATAAGCATAATTTTTACGCAAATTTAAAGGAGCAGGTCTTGTAACAGTTCCATTTCCACTCATAGCAAAAAGTCTGTTCTGAGTTGTAGCCAAGCCATTGTATTTAAAACCTAAACCGTAACGAATACCCCATTTATTATTTGTTTTACTAAAAGGCGTACGCACTGCCACCCCCCACTCTACATAATTAGAACGTAAATATCCAAATTCTGAATTTGCAAAAGCACCATTGGTAGCAACATTACCAACACCTACTGCTAAATAAGGTGTGATTTTAGAATCGTATCGAACCACAGTATCCAATTGAACGCCCATTGCGTAATCAAAAGCATTCTCTTCTTTGCCCCAATTGTAATCGTAATTTACTGGCGACTCTTCTACTACTTCTACAACATTTTCTTGATCAGAGAATTTTGCAATAACCTTATATGCCTCTTTTTCTGAAACATTTCCTTCTTCAACTTGCTGATTTACTACTTCAATCTTATCTTTTAATGATAAGGTTTCACTTTCGTAAGCCGTTTTTAGAACCTGGTTATTACTAATAATAGATGTTGCATCAATTTCTTGAGCATTTACTGTAAAGCTCATTGCAACAAGTGCAAAGCAAAGTAATTTTTTCATAAATTGTTTTGTTTTTAATTGTCTAATAAGTACAACAAACGCAGCGTTTGTTACAAGCTATAAACAAACGCTGTGCCATTTTAACATTGTTTTGTGATATACATACCTAACAATCTACATTAAATTAAATACCAAACTTACATTTAATGTATTTTGATTAGCAAATGACTTTTTAAACACTTGATTTAAATTATAACTTACTTCAATATTTACAAATTTATATCCTAAATACCCACCAATACCGTAAGTGAAGTTATTTACATTGTATTTTGCTTGTGTATTTTCTCTGTATAGCTCACCATTTTTTTCATATTGTAAAGCTTTTGTCATTCCTGTGTATCCGATAAAACCACCAGCACCAACAAAGAATGATTGACGCGATTTTACGATAGTATTTCCAAATTCATCGGCTTTTCTTTTTGAAAAATCATATTCAATATAGTTTCCTAAACGAAATTCGCCCATTACTAGATTTGATTTTTTTGCAGGAAAACCAATATCTACCAAATTTGTGGTACCATTTACACTTTCTATGGTTTTATTATTATTTAACTTATATGTTTGATAATACATCTCTAAAGTAGAATTCCAATACACACGTGATAAATCTTTACCTAATCTTGTTTTTAAACCAAAGCCAGCGCCAAAACCTGTAACCGCACCATCTTTTTTGTAATAATCTTGGTCATTTTCTACCAACATAATATTTTTACTAAGGGCATATTTCACATAAAACAAAGATTTATTTTCAATTAACTGTTTTTGATACGCACTCATATCGCTACTAAAGTTAATATTGTATTCTATTTTATTATTAATCAGTGTTTTTATTTTATCTTCTTGCAGTTTGGTTGCATTTTCAATTTCCTTGGCATAAAATTCGGCTTTTTCTTTACGTAACACATCTGCTTCTGCACTAGTTAAGGTATTTGCCTCTACTTTTTTGTCAATTTCATTTAGTTCTTCCTTTAATAAGTCTTTATTTTTTTTAATGACAACATCAATATCGTATGATATATCATTCACTTTTCTGGTAAACTCATTTGCCGATTGCACCGGACGTTTATCAGTGAAAAATTCTTGAGCTTGCACGTTCATCATACAAAACATACAAAAAGCGGTGTTTAAAAATAGTTTTTTCATAAGGGTTATTTATTTATAATTTTCTACAACGGTATTTACTTCTTTTACTTTGCGCCAAAAGTTTTGACCTCCGGTGGCTGTGTTATCAATTTGACGCTCCATTTCGGCAACACGCAATAATTTATTAGGGTTTACATAAATTTCAACCTTGTTTTTTTCAACAACAGCTATGCTTTCTCTAGGTTTACTTTCAACTGCTTCCTTTATAGTAGGCACTGTTGTTTTTTCAACATATGTTTCTTGCGGTTCTTCATCTAAAACAATAGTACTTTTTTTCAACGGTTCTTTTTTATTGCTAGTAACAAGCGCTTCATTTACTTTTTTAGGCACCACATTTGTTTTATTGTTAGTTGCTGGTTGTTTTACCAAATTGTCAACCTTATCTACTTTTACATACTTTTCAACAGGTTGTTTATCTATAACAGTAGTATCCTTTGTATTAAAAAACGCCCAAACACCTATTAACAAAGCAACCGATGCCGCTATAGGCAACCAATAAACGGTTCGTTTTTGTTTTTTAGAAACTGGTTTTTCTTCATTTAAAAGATGTTCCATTCGTTCCCAAGCATTTTCAGAGGGTTTTATTTCACGCTCTTGAAAATAATCTTTTATATTTTTCTCAAAATCCTCCATCATTCTATCTTATTAATTCAATTTGTTGTTTAAGTAACTTTTTTGCGTAAGCCAACTGCGATTTTGATGTACCTACTGATATTTCTAACAATTCTGCTATTTCTTGGTGCTTATATCCTTCTATTACGCTTAAAACAAAAACATATTTACAGCCTTTTGGCAATGCATCTATTAATTTTTGATAATCATAACTGGCATCTTGCTTTACAGAATAGTCGGCTAAATCTTTTTGATGTGTATCTTCAATAAAAATCAACTGTTTTTTGGCTCTTAAGAACGATAAACATTCGCGAATCATGATTTTACGTATCCATCCTTCAAAACTTCCTTCGTTTTTATATTGATTGATGTTCTGAAAAACTTTCATAAACGCATGCAGCATCATATCTTCGGCATCGTGTACATCTTTAATGTACTGCCTGCAAATGCTTAACATTTTGGGCGAAAATTTTTCGAACAGTTGCTTTTGAGCCAATCTATCTTGGCTTACAACTTGTTCGATTAACTTTCGCTCGGAAAAATTGATAACTAAATTCAAATTTGAGTGCTTTATTATATAGACGCAAAAGAAGTTGAAAAGGTTGGAAAGAGAAATTATTTTTTTAAAAAAAATTACATTCAATAAAAAAAGCAACGAAGTTTCGTTGCTTTACCTTTAAATTCTTCCTTGTTCTTTAAGTTTCCAATAACGTAGTAAACCGTTTACCGACATCCAACTTGGATTGGCGTATTCATAGGTTTGAATTTCTTCAGTTGATAATCCTTTTAACTTAAAAGCATCGGCTGTATATTTCATGAATTTTGGAATAATTTCTGACACTGGTGTATGTGCATCATAAAAAGGTTTTATAAAATTTGCCCAATTATCTAATGCTTCTTCTAACTCATTAAGTAGTTCCGTAGGATTTTCATGTTTGGCAAAATGTGTTAAATACAAAGCCTTGGCATTGGTGTTGCGTAGTTTTTGCAACGATTGTTTCCACAACTCAATATTAATATCAGGCGGCGGACACGGAGGTACAACCGGACCATTCTCTATTTTACACCCCGCGACATCGCCCGTAAAAACCACATCGTTTAACTGATACGCGTTATGATGCACTGCATGCCCTGGCGTGTATATTACTTTAAACTGTACATCGCCAAAATCAATCACATCGCCATCGTTTGCCGCAATTAATAAGGTCTCATCAATAGGTTCCATAGTGCCCCAAAGCCTGTCCATATCATCGCCGTAAATTTGTGCAGCCGAATTCCATAATTTCTCAGGATTTGCCAAATGAGGTAATCCCATTTCATGTACATAAACCTTGGTTCCGTTTTTTGCAAACATCCAAGCCGCCCCCGCATGATCAAAATGTATGTGGGTAAGCAGCACCGCGTAAATATCAGTTACCTTATAACCTGCCTGAATAATACCTTTTTCTAATTGATGAAAGGTAGACGCTGGACCCGATTCAATTAATACAGGACCTTTTGCAGTTTTGATTAAAAAAGACCCTATGGATTCTTTTGTATTTTGAAAATTTAAATCGATTACTTGTATTTGGGCACTCATTATTATAGTTGATTTTTATTTTGGTTAAGTTACAAAAAAAGAGGTTTTCATGAAAGTTTACTCATAAACATTTGAAGTGATATCACTATCATGTCCTAAAAAAGGATATAAATTGATTTGTAATGTATGTTTATTTGTTAACGATGCTTTTAAAAAACCATTGTTACAAACAAAAAAAATCATTTTTCTACATTTATTTTTAATTATCGATACTTAAAAAGAATCATTTGCATATGCAAATCCTAAAAATGAACATTGAGAAATACAAAACCAACATTGGGAATTATAAAATGGATATCCAAAACTAAGATCTGAACATTGGAAATTACAAAATGGAATTCCAAATCTTAAAAATGAATGTCCAAAATTAAAAACTGGACATCGGAAAATAAAAAAACAATATTGGAAATTCTAAAATGGAATTCCAAAATCAAAAACTGAACATCGAGAAATAAAAAACCAACATTGAAAAAGACAAAACCAACATTGGAAATTACAAAAAAGGATATCCAAAACCTAGAAATGGACATAAATCAACAAAAGAACCACCTACTGTGTTCACTTTCTTAAATTCATCCTGAAGATTTTATATTGGTAAATCAAAAAATGAGTATCTTTCTTAAAAAAAGGATGTTGTTGTTTTAAACAGTAAACACAAGTTACAAAACTATGAGAATCAAAATTACCTTTTTCACTATTTTATGCAACTTACTTATAGGCAATGGTATTTTTTACATAGCCAACAGTGATTTTTATTTATTAATGATATGCATGTCAATATCATGCATTGTTATTTATAGTTTGTTTTTTCGTTTTTTCCGTTTTGAAAACTATAGTACCATTAAACTATTGGGTGTTTCTATTTTAAACTGTATGTGTATCCTTTTACTAGGTGTTTTACTAGCTGTGATTGGCACCATAATACAAGAAGGTTTTGCCGAAACACCTGGTACTAATGATATAAGTCAATTACTAGCAGCCAGCACTTTTATGGGATTAATGGGAAGTATTATTTTCTTTCCCGTAAACATTGTTTTAGGTGTATTTAATTTTGTTTTACTATTAATAGTACAAAAAATGCAAATATTAAAACATAACTAAACAAGAGTTTGTACGTTTTATAATTAGGAAAGATGTAGAAACAAAAAATCCTGCAGCAAAAGTACAGGATGTATTATTTATGATTTATTAGCTAATTGTCCGCAGGCGGCATCAATATCTTTTCAATTTACTTAATAATAATATTGACATATTCCGTTTTAATAATTTATTGATAAAAAGTTCTTATCTCAAATAACCGAATTTAGTAATTTTGTCAATCGAATGTTGAAAACTGAATGAAAGATTCAAAAAACAAATTACATCCTAAAAGTCACCACAATTCATTATACAATTTTAATGAGCTGATTATAGATGTTCCGGAATTGAAAAAGTTTATAATCAAAAATCCAGACGGAATTGATACAGTTAACTTTTCAAATCCTGAAGTAGTTTATTTATTGAATAAAGCACTTTTGTTACATTATTACGATTTGTCTTTTTGGGATATTCCTAAGGAAAATCTAATTCCTCCTGTTCCGGGTAGAGCTGATTATATTCATTATATAGCTGATTTACTTCGTGATACTTCAACTAATATCGAATCAAAAAAAATATTAGACATAGGTACAGGTGCCAGTTTAATTTATCCTATTATTGGTAGTGCGGTTTATAATTGGCATTTTATTGCTACTGATATCGAACCAAAATCTTTAGAAAATGCTGCGCTTATTATAGCTAATAATGACCGATTAAAGGAAAAAGTGACTTTAAGATTACAATTAAACAAAAAAAACATTTTAAAAGAAATTATTACAGAAACCGATTATTTTGATGCGATAATCTGTAATCCTCCTTTTTTTAAATCTGAAAAAGAAGCTGCCTTTCAAACACAACGAAAGATAAAAGGGTTAACAAAAAATAAAGCCCCAAAGGTTGTTCCTAATTTTTCGGGTTTGTATAATGAGCTATGGTGCAACGGAGGTGAATTATCGTTTTTATTAAATTACATACAAGAAAGTCAATTATTTAAAAATCAAGTAGGTTGGTTTACAAGTTTGGTTTCTAATGAAGATAACTTAAAAGTATGCTTTAAAGAATTAAAACGTTTAAAAGCGGTTTTTAGAACTATTGAGATGTCTCAAGGCAATAAAAAAAGCCGCATTTTGGTTTGGAAATTTTAACTAATTCCTCTTTTATAAATGTGTTTAGAAATAAAATATATTAAACTGTCGTTGTAAATACGACAGTTTTTGTTTTTATATTTGTTACTATGAAGAAAATAATTTTTACAATATCAGCTTTAATTTGTGCAGGATATTCATTTGCGCAAACAGCTACCAAAACACACGTGGTAGCTAAAGGTGAAAACATTACTCAAATTGCAAAAAAGTATAATACTACCAATAACATTCTGTTTTTGTTAAACCCTGAAGCTGTTGATGGTGTTAGTGAAAACCAAGTACTAAAAATTCCTACAACTTCAGAAATTCAACACCAGGTTATTGCAAAAGAAACTGTTTATGGTATTGCCAAGCAATATAATATTGCCATTGAAAAATTATATGATTTAAATCCAGGTTTAAAAGAAAATGGCTTAAAAGTTGGGCAATATTTAAATTTAACCAACACTTCTGTAAATAATACAAACGCTACAACTTCTAATACTACAAATAAAAATGCTTTAACAACCATGATTGTTGAAAAAGGCGAAACTATTTATGGTATTGCTGTTAAAAACAACACAACTGTTTCTACACTTTACGAGTTAAACCCTGGTTTGTTAGAAAATGGTTTAAAAGTGGGGCAACCTTTAAATGTACCTGTAAGTAAACAACAAGTTGTAGCTGTTGAGGAAGAAAAACCGCTTCCGCCAAGCAGTGTACAGTTTCAAAAAACAGCCAAAACAATTACAGTACAGCCTAAAGCAACTATTTATAGTATTGCCAAAGCAAATAATGTTACACAAGAACAATTATTGCAATGGAATACCGATTTAAAGAATGGTTTGAAAGAAGGAAGTGTGTTAATTGTTGGGTACGGAAATGATATAAATTCAGCAGTTGATACAACAACAAAACCTAGCGCTCCTAAATTAGAAGAAGTTAAAAAAGGAATTCATTTATCATTAGTTAATGATGGTTCTGCTAAAGATTTAGTTATGTTGTTGCCTTTTAATATTTCTAAGAATAATTTTCAAAACCCGTCCATCAATCAAACCATAAAAGAAGATGTTTTTTTAAACATGACATTGGATTTTTATTCGGGTGCTAAGTTGGCTATTGATGATTTAAAAAGTAAAAATTACAATTTAAATATAAAGTTTGTTGATTCTAAAGAAACCAATCGATCTTTAGATGTGAGTACTTTGAAAAACGACTTTAATTTTGATTCAACGGATGTAATTATTGGTCCGTTTTTTCAAAAAAATGTAGATGCCGTTTCAGAATCGTTCAAAAATCAGCAAACCATTATTGTTTCGCCATTGTCTACAGATAAAGGTAAACCATATCCACGCCAAGTTCACACCATGCCCAATAGCGATATTGTGAAAAAGGAAATGATGGAGTATTTGGTTTCTAAACAACAACGCATCGTTGCAATTACCGATGGTAAAAAAACGTCAGCTAGCTATTTTTCAACCAATTACCCAAATGTTAGTACCATAGCTATTGCAAATGATGAAAAAGTGAGTCCAACCATTTTAAAGAATTTGCTAGATGCAGATTTGGTTAACTATATTGTATTTGATGCCACTTCACTAACATCAAGTGTTGAACTGATTAATTTATTAAAAACATTAAAGAAAGATTATAAAATACAATTAGTATCGCTTGAAAAATTAGATGTTTTAGAATCGTCAGATGTTGATATCAATGATTTAATAACTTTAAAATACACATTTCCATCTGTAACCAACGATACTGATTCTAATAAAAAGCAGCAGTTTTCTAAAGATTACAAAAAAATATACGGCAAAAATCCAAGCAGATTTGCAACACGTGGTTATGATGTAACTTATGATGTAATTACGCGTATGTTTGAATCTGATGAAAATTCAAATATATTTGATTACGGTTCACAGCAAGTTGAAAATAAATTTGCCTATATAAATGAGAATGGAGGCGTTTACAACAATGCCGTTTACATTTTGTATTATGATAAAGATTTAACCATTAAAGAAGCAAAGTAATGATTACAAGTAAAGTTATATATAAAGGCGATTTAAGAACAGAATCAACTCATTTACAGTCAGGTAGCGTTATTGTAACCGATGCGCCAAAGGATAATCATGGTAAAGGTGAAGCTTTTTCGCCTACAGATATGGTAGCCAATTCATTAGCAACGTGCATGTTTAGTATTATGGGCATTAAAGCCAAACAAATGGATCTTGATATTTCAGAATCAACTGCTGATGTGACTAAAATTATGCAAGCTGAACCAAGAAAAATAAGCGAAATTATTGTTGCTATTGAAATGGTTGGCGTTGCTGATGATAAATCAAGAACAATTTTAGAACGTGCTGCCATGACATGCCCTGTGTTTTTAAGCTTGCATCCTGATATTAAAAAAACAGTGACTTTTAATTGGAAGTAATTTAAAAACGATGAAAAAAGGATTTGTACTATTTATTTTAATTTTAATAAGTAGTTTATCATTTGCTCAAGATAAAAAATTAGTAGGCACCTGGAAAGGAAATGATTCTCAGGGAACAGAAATTAAATTTATTTTTGATACCGAAGGATATATTACCATGTCATCAGATGGTCTTGAAGTTGGAGGAAAAAATTTTGATGTTAATGGTATTACTGTATCAATGAAGTACGAAACAGATTTATCCCAAACGCCTCATAAGCTAACTTACATTTTAACGGATTTGTCTGGTGCTTACCCAACTGTTACTATGAGTGGCGTTTATCAATACATTAATGCTAATAGTATAAAATTTAGAATAAATCCTAATTTAGGAGAAAGCTACGATAGCTTTGTAGATGAAGTAGATGAGGATACCTTTATTTTAAAAAGAGAATAATTATACTAAATATTTAAAGTAGTATTTTAAAATTTAAAAGGTGCATTTATGGCACAAAATATGGAAGATCAAAACAAACAATTATTAGAACTAGCATATACAAAAATGCCCTACGGAAAATTCCAAGGGCGTTTTTTAGTTGATATACCAGAGCCTTATTATGTTTGGTATAAAAATAAAGGCTTTCCTGCGGGTAAATTAGGCCAACAATTGGCTATGATGTACGAAATAAAGTTAAATGGATTAGAAGTTTTAATTCGAAATATTAAAAACAAATACCCAAAACCTTAGTTATTCAAATAAATCATCTTTATTTAAGCCGTTAATTGATTTTTTTTGTGCTTTTAGATAAAAATATAGGTGAAATAATAAAATAGGTATCCAGATTAAAATAGTTAAATAAACAACATTTATCTTTTCGTATTTTGATTCAAATCCAAAGGCAAACCAAAGTAATGATATTATATTATGTACTAAAAAAGTTGTAAAATGGAAGCGAAATCCTACATCGTAAATAGGTAAGTATTCACCATCTTTTTTGCCTAAATACCACCCAAAACTAAACATTAAGCCACCATATAGTATAGATGATGTTAGTATAATGATATAGTTTTGGTTTTCAATTCCGTATGATAAACAAAACCTGAAAATTATTGTAAGTAAGATTGCTGCTACAGCAAACTTAACTAATTGTGGGGTGATTGATTTCATAATGATGTGTTTAAAAGTTCTTTAATTTCTTCTCTATAAAATAAATTAATATTTCTTTGTACAAATTCATCAAAAAGCTGAAAACCTAAAAGGGTTAACTTATAATATTTACGTTCTGGACCTTTGTTTCCTTTTCTTGCCTCAAATTCTAAAACACCTATATGTTCAAATTTTCGTAGAATTCTATACAAACTTTGTTCTTCACAGCTCATTGTTCCATTAGATTTTTCAACAATAAACTGACGTATCTCGTCTACATACTTTGAACTTTCTTTTAATGAAAGGAAAATCCAAAGCGTTAATTGTCCTTTTTTGTATGTTTCTTCCCAAGAAAGTAGCAATTCATTAAGTACATCTTCATTTTTCATTATTAATTCTTTAGTATTAAACAATTAGTATAATACTAAATTAATACTTTTTTTTAAGTTGCAAAATATTTTACAGATTTTATTTTTAAAAATACTTTAGAGTGATTACTCAAAATGTATTTTTCTACTTTCAAAACCCAAATTATAATTGTAATTTTGCTCGGTTTAAAATACAACAACGCAACACAACAATATCATCATGAAACAATGTAAATATATTTTCGTAACAGGTGGTGTAACTTCATCACTTGGAAAAGGAATTATAGCAGCTTCTTTAGCAAAATTGCTACAAGCAAGAGGATACAGAACAACCATTCAAAAGTTTGATCCGTATATTAATGTGGATCCAGGAACGTTAAATCCGTATGAGCACGGAGAATGTTTTGTAACAAATGATGGTGCTGAAACCGATTTAGATTTAGGTCATTACGAGCGTTTTTTAAACGTTCCTACATCGCAAGCAAATAATGTAACAACAGGGCGCGTTTATTTATCGGTTATCGAAAAAGAACGTCGTGGTGAGTTTTTAGGAAAAACCGTTCAGGTAGTTCCTCATATCACCAATGAAATTAAAGAACGTATGCAGTTGTTGGGCAAATCGGGTGATTATGATATCGTAATTACAGAGATTGGTGGAACTGTAGGTGATATTGAATCGTTACCTTATATTGAGTCGGTTCGTCAGTTAGTTTGGGATTTAGGCGAAAACAATTCAGTAGTAGTTCATTTAACCTTAGTACCTTATTTAGCTGCTGCTGGTGAGCTAAAAACAAAGCCTACACAACACTCTGTTAAAACATTAATGGAAAGCGGTATTAAGGCTGATATTTTGGTTTGTAGAACAGAGCATGAATTATCTTCAGACATTCGCAGAAAATTAGCTGCATTTTGTAATGTTTCGCAAGAGTCTGTTATTCAGTCTATTGACGCTTCAACAATTTATGAAGTTCCAAATAATATGTTGGAAGAAGGTTTGGATATTGTTACCTTGAAAAAGTTAGATTTACCTGAAAAAGGGTTACCAGATTTAACAAAATGGAACGATTTCTTACACCGTTTAAAAAATCCAAAACATACAATAAATATTGGTTTAATTGGTAAGTATGTAGAATTGCAAGATTCGTACAAATCAATTTTAGAAGCTTTTGTTCACGCAGGTGCTTCAAACTATGCTAAAGTTAACGTGGTAAGTATTCATTCTGAATATTTAACTACTAAAAATGTAGCTGATAAAATGAAAACACTTGACGGTGTTTTGGTTGCTCCAGGATTTGGATCTCGTGGTATTGAAGGAAAAATTGATGCAATTCGTTATGCTCGTGAAAACAACATTCCGTTTATGGGGATTTGTTTGGGTATGCAAATGGCTGTTATTGAGTATGCTAGAAACGTTTTAAGATACGAAAATGCCAATTCAACAGAAATGAACGATAGTACACCACATCCGGTTATTACGTTTATGGAAGAGCAAAAAACAATTACCGATAAAGGTGGAACAATGCGTTTAGGCGGATGGGATTGCGAAATTAAAGAAGGTACCAAAGCTTATGATATTTACGAAAGTACTTTGATTAACGAGCGTCACCGTCACCGTTATGAGTTTAATAATTATTATACAGAGGCTTTTGAAAAATCAGGAATGGTGTTATCTGGTGTAAACCCAGAAACCAAGTTGGTTGAAATTATTGAATTACCAAATCATCCGTTTTTCGTAGCTGCACAGTACCACCCAGAGTACAAAAGTACTGTAGCAAACCCACATCCGTTATTTAAAGCTTTTGTTAAAGCTGCAGTAGATAAAAAGCTTAATGCGTAATAGTTATAGAGTTACGTTTTTTAAGAAGTTATAAATTTTCAAGATGGAAGAAAAAAAATTAGACAAGAGTAGCCTAATTGGAATGGCTTTAATTACAGGTTTATTAATCTGGATGATGTCTGGAAATATGTTTTCAGATAAAAAAGATGAAAAATCTGCCGAAAAACCAAAAACCGAAGTTGCTGCTTCTAATAATATTGAAAAATTAGCTGCTAATGCTGCTAATGATACAGTTGTAAATGAACAACTTAAAGCTGCTTTAGGTCCTTTTGCTTATGGTGCTGCTTTGCCAAGTGTTGCAAACGCTAAAGATATTGAAGTTTCTAATGGTGTTTTAACATTAGTTTTTTCAAATAAAGGTGGTTTTATTAAAGAAGCAACAGTTAATAATCAAAAACGTATTTCAAGCAAAAATGAAGATTTAGTTAAGATTATTAAAGATAATAACTCTAAACTTAATTTACAGTTTGTAACCAAAGATCGTAGAACTTTTGATACAAAAGATTTGTTGTTTGAACCAACTGTGTCAAAAGAAGGTGAAAATACGGTTGTTTCTATGAAGTTAAAAACTTCTGAAGCAGCTTACTTAGAATATCGTTATGTGTTAAAACCAAACGATTATATGTTAGACTTAAGTGTAAAAACGGTTGGTTTAAGCAATGTAATTGATGGTTCTAAACCAGCTGTTTTAGATTGGCAATTAAAAGCTACACGTAATGAGAAATCAATCACTTATGAGAATCGTTATGCTGAAGTTGTTTTTGAGTATGAAGATGGTAAAGATGATTATTTAAATCCTGCTAAAACTACTTCAGACGAGGTGAAGGATTTAACTTACGTAGCTTTTAAACAGCATTTATTTACATCGGTTTTATTAACTGATACAGCTATTAAAAGTGCAACGGTTTCTCAAGAAAATTTAGTGAAGGATGAAGATGATAATGCTGGTTTCTTAAAAGATTTTGAAGCTAAATTACCATTAGAATATAAAGGTGGTGAGTTAACGTATAATATGAATTTATACATGGGACCATCTGATTACAACATCTTAAAAAAATATGACAAAAATTTAGATGAAATTGTACCATTAGGTTGGGGTATTTTTGGTTGGTTAAACCGTATTGCCATTATTCCTTTGTTTACATTATTAACGCATTTAATTCCACACGGAATTGCAATTGTATTGTTTACAGTGGTAATTCGTTTAATAATGTCGCCAATTCAGTACAAATCGTACGTTTCTCAAGCAAAAATGAAAGTAATTCGTCCAGAAGTGAATGAATTAAACGAAAAGTATGCTAAAGATCCAATGAAAAAGCAACAAGAAACCATGAAGTTGTACAACAAAGCGGGGGTAAATCCAATGGCTGGTTGTATACCAATGTTAATTCAGTTGCCTGTTTTCTATGCGTTGTTTAGCTTTTTTCCATCAGCTTTCGATTTAAGACAAAAAGCATTCCTTTGGGCTGATGATTTATCATCATACGATAGCGTTTTTACGTTACCTTTCAAAATTCCTTTTTATGGAAATCACGTAGCTTTGTTCCCAATTTTGGCAGCTTTAGCAACTTTTGTTTATATGAAAATGACAACAGGCGATCAAGCAGCAATGACTCCGCAACAAGAAGGTATGCCTGATATGAGCAAAATTATGAAGGTAATGATTTACATTTCGCCACTTATGATGTTGTTCTTCTTTAATAATTACGCTTCTGGTTTATCATTGTATTACTTTATTTCGAATTTAATTACCATTGGTATTATGTATGTAATTAAGAACAAAATTGTTACAGAAGATAAGGTAAAAGCAATTATTGAAACCAATAAATCAAAAGACAAGCCTAAATCTAAATTCCAACAAAAAATGGATCAAATGATGGAGCAGGCTCAGCAACAACAAAAAATGAATCAAAACAAAAAGTAATTCATTTTAAATATTTACATTTAGCATCCTTTTAGAAGGATGCTTTTTTTTGGTCAAGTTTTTGATTACAGAATACTATTAATATTAATAATTATGAAAAAATATATCGTTACAGCATTTTTGTTTTTAACAACTATAACGGCAACTTTTGCACAAGATGTAAACAAAACAAACGCACAAGGCAATAAAGAAGGTAGTTGGATTGGGTATTATCCTAATTCTAAAATGGTAAAGTATGAAGGTACTTTTAAGAACGGAAAAGAAGTTGGTACTTTTAAATTTTATGCCGATGAACCTAACAAAAAGCTAATTGCTTCAAAAGAGTTTAAAGCGGATGGATCTGTTTATACTATTTATTATAACGGCAAAAAGAAAATGTCCGAAGGTATTTACATCAATAAATTAAAAGAAGGTGTTTGGAAAACCTATCATTTTGATGGTGTTCAGGTTATGGCAGATGAACCTTATAAGAATGATAAATTGAACGGAATTAAAAAGGTTTATTATCCTTCAGGAAAACTTTCTGAGGAAATTGAATACAAAAACGGAATTGCAGATGGAATTGCGTATCAATATGCTGAAAACGGAGTGAAAATTAAAGAAACCCAGAACAAAAATGGCATTTTAGACGGTAAAATCATTATTCGTGATGATACTGGAAAAATTACCGACGAAGCAAAATATGTTAACGGAAACTTAATTCTACCTAAAAAAGCTACTAAGTAAAAAACAACTCAAGCAATTGTTGTAAATTTGCATTTCAGATTTTACATCATGAAAAAAAGAGTAGTAGTAGGTCTTTCTGGAGGAGTTGATTCTAGCGTTGCTGCACAATTATTATTAGATCAAGGTTACGAAGTAATTGGGTTATTTATGAAAAATTGGCACGACGATTCTGTAACCATTTCCGATGAATGCCCTTGGCTAGAAGACAGTAACGATGCGTTACTTGTTGCCGAAAAATTAGGAATTCCATTTCAAACAGTCGATTTAAGCGAGCAATACAAAGAGCGTATTGTAGATTATATGTTTAAGGAGTATGAAAACGGTCGTACACCTAATCCTGACGTCTTGTGTAATCGCGAAATTAAATTCGATGTTTTTATGAAAATTGCATTAGAATTGGGTGCCGATTTTGTTGCTACAGGTCATTATTGTAGAAAAGCAGAAGAACAAATTGATGGAAAAACGGTTTATAAATTGTTAGCAGGTAAAGATCCTAACAAAGACCAATCGTATTTTTTATGTCAGCTATCACAAGAACAATTAGCAAAAGCATTATTTCCAATTGGCGAATATCTTAAGCCTGAAGTGCGAGAAATTGCAGCTAAACACAATTTAGTTACGGCAGAAAAAAAGGATTCACAAGGTTTATGTTTTATTGGTAAAGTTCGTTTGCCTGAGTTTTTACAACAGCAATTAAAGCCTAAAAAGGGTTTAGTGTATGAAATTGAAAATGACCATATTATTTTTCAACCAAAACCAGAAAAGGAAAACTTTTTAGAGCAGTTAATAAGTGAAAGTACAGCAATTCATTTTACACCAGAAATGGGTAAAAAAGTAGGTGAGCATAATGGAGCACATTATTTTACTATTGGTCAGCGTAAAGGTTTAAATATTGGGGGTACACAAGAACCATTGTTTATTATTGGTACCAATGTAAAAGAAAATACCATTTATACAGGGCAAGGAAGTCATCATTTAGGATTATTTGCCAAAACGTTATGGGTAAAACCAGAGGAAATACATTGGATAAGAGAAGATTTAAAACTACAAAACGGACAAGAAATGGAAGTTATGGCGCGTATTCGTTACCGTCAACCATTAGAAAAAGCTACTTTGTATAAAACAGAATTAGGTCTTTTTGTACGATTTGAAAATCCGCAGTCAGGTATAACCGAAGGTCAATTTGTATCGTGGCATCAAAACGAAGAGCTTTTAGGTTCTGGTGTTATATCAAAAATGTAAAAAATATTATAAAAGTTAACCAAGCACAATATGCTTGGTTTTTCTATTTTTGTATAAATCATAAAAGCTTCTAAAAAATAAGGTGTTTCTCCTCCATCTTTTGTTTAACAAGTTTTTTTGAGCTACCAACACCGACTTAGACAAAATGAATTTATTTCTTTAAGTGCATATCTTTGTAATTTATGAATAGAAAAGACATACGTTACATTATATAATTTAAAATTAAAGTTGTAGACTTAAGTAAAGCTAGAAAGAGAATTACAAATAATAAAAATGAGATTATTGGTTGGGTTAGTGACAACCCTTCCAAATATTGCTTTACTTGATGGAGAAGAAAAAGGTTTAAAAATATTAGGTAAAAGAATTGCTTAATTTATATAAGTTGCTAATAATAAAGTATGAGCTTGTAAAATTTACAAACTCATATGCAAAATAGGATATTCTTTTCCTTGTCCGTCAAGTTCAGAGCGGTTTAATACTCGAAAACCCATATGTTCATAAAAACCGACAGCTTGGCTATTTTGTTCGTTAACATCTACCTTTGTAACTTTACAATTAGCAATGCTGTATTCTAATAATTGTTTGCCGATTCCTTTTCCACGCACATCATTATGAATAAATAACATTTCAAGGCTTTCATTTGCAATCCCCATAAAACCAACTAATTTCCCATTTTCTTCAAAGCCAAATAAATCGACGTGCTCAAAATATAAGGGCATTTGTTCTTTATAAAATTCGAAATCTTCTTTTTTCAAAAAATCGTGAGTATTTAAGACTGCACTTTCCCAAATTGGTATTAAATCTTGATAATCTTTCGGTTCAATTTTTCTAATCATAAATCGTTAAGTATTTTTAATTTCGTACAACTGACTTTGTAGCACTAAGTTGTCAATGTTATCAGAACAAATGTAATCTTTCAGCTCATTAAACTTGACAACATCCCAATCGTATATTTTCAGTTTCAATAAGGTCTCAATCGATACTGTATCAAATCGTTTTTTAATTTCTTTAGCAGGATTTCCAGCAACCATAGTGTAAGGAGGAACATCTTTTGTTACAACAGCACCCGATGCAATAATAGCACCTTCACCAATTTTAATTCCAGGCATTATCATTGCTCGCATTCCAATCCAAACGCCATCGCTAATAATAGTATCGCTCTTACCTTGATAAGCTTCTGTAATTTTATCTTCAAAAGGATAAAGACTAAACCAATCGGTACGATGTGTGTTGTTGCCACCCATTAATATAACAGCTTCAGCTGCAATACAAACATAAGATCCGATGTATAATTGATCGATTTTCCAAGCTGGCTCCCAATTCTCCAAACTAAAAGCATCACCATACAAATAGCGGACAACACTTTCCTCAAATGTACCACTCCAAGCATTGCTGTAATAACTTGTTGTGCCTTTAATATGAATATTGGGATTGGTTACCGTTTGATGCAAATATTCTACAATAGACCAATGTTTTTGCTGTTTCATTATCTCAAAAATAAAATACAAAAGTACTCAAATATCTACTTATCTTCTATAAATCTGTCTTGAGAAGCTTTCCAACCAAAGAAAAACATAATAATGATGAGCAAGGCAATAAAGTAAAACGAAGTTTGCCAAGAGATATCCCAATCGTGTAATTTGCCAAAAATAGGAGGGCCAAAAGCTGCAATTAAGTACCCTATAGATTGAGCCATTCCAGAAATCTTAATGGCGTTAACGCTGGATTTTGTACGCAAGGAGAAAAATAAAATTGATAAACTAAAAGATAATCCGTTTGACAAACCCAATAAAATGGCTGTAGCATAAATGTAATCGGTTTTTAGCCAAGCAAACATCAACATACTCACAAACATCATAACACAAATAAAAAGCATCATCGGTTTTTGATTTTTCATTCGGTTAGCAATAATTGGACCTACAAATGTAATAGGAATCATTGCGATTTGAATGGTGAATAAAATCCATCCGGGTTGATTTCCAATCATTCCATAATCTCTTAAAACAGCTGGCAACCAAGAGATCAAACTATAATAAACAGCAGATTGCAAGCCCATAAAAACACTGATATTCCAAGCTTGTGCCGATTTAAAAATATTAAAATTACTTTTTTCAGCTTTTACCAAACTGTCACTTTTAGTAGAGTTTTTTTTGTTGAAAATCAATTCAATCAGCAAAACAAACAATCCTAAAATTGCAATAATCAACCAAATACCCAATGATCCTCGCCAGCCAAAGCCTGTCCATTCACCAATACTTACGCTATAACCCGACGCTAATGCAGCAGTAAGATTCATTGCAACAGCAAATATGCCTGTCATCAATCCTATATGTTTGGGGAAATTGGTTTTTATAAATCCTGGTGTAATCACATTACCAACGCAAATGCCCAATCCTATGAAAATTGATCCAACAAATAGTGTTTCTATGTTTCCAAAAACGCGAAGAAATAATCCAAAACTTAGAATAATCAACGCATACAAAAGCAATTGATTCATACTGAATTTTGTTGAAAAACGACTCACCAACACAGAACAACTAGCAAACATCAATAAGGGAATGGATGTTAAAAGACTGCCTTGTAAATGATCTAGTTGAAGCGAATTGCTGATTTCACTAAGTACGGGACCTACCGATGTAATTGGTGAACGAAGCGTACTTGATATCAAAATAACTATAAGAACATTAAGCGTTGCTAATAAATATACAGATGTATTATTTGTTTCAGTTTTCATGTAATAAATATTTGAAAACAAAATTACTAAGGGTATTTAATTTATATTTGTCATATTGTTAATCTAAAACGACATGTGTGTTATTGAAAATTCTACGTTAGTTGACGAAATTGAAAAACCTTATTTTGTTTGGTTTGAAGATAATTGGACGCACGAAGATGAATTACATTATCATAAAAAAGCGCAATTGGTTTATGTAGAAAGCGGTTTTCAATACCTTACGGTTAATGAAAAAATTTATTTATTGCCTCAAAATCACGCCGCTTGGATTCCATCAAATGCCATTCACAAAACGAATTCACATTCTGAAAAGATAAAATTGATGATTATATTCTTTGATGCACCTGAAGCTGAAGATTTTTATCATCAAGTACATATTTTCTCGGTTCCTCCCTTACTAAAAGAGATGATAAAATATGCAGAAAAGTGGTCGCAAAACAAAGAAGAGAATGAAGATGAACGTGTTTTTTTACATGCTTTATTAAATGAATTGCCTCAGCTAGTTGCTAATTCTTTGCAAATTTGTATGAGTCTGCCAAAAGATTTGCGACTAAAAAAAGCGGTAGATTATCTGAATTTGCATTATGCCGAAGATATGAAGATGGAAGAATTAAGTTATTCAGCCACTTTATCTTTACGTAGTTTAGAACGAATTTTTAAAAAAGAAACAGGTTTAACATTGAGTAGATACCAACAAATGCTGCGTATTATTAAAAGTTTAGAATTATTGAGTTCCAAAGAATGGACGATTTCTGAAATAGCTTTTAAAGTTGGTTATAAAAGTGTACAGGCATTTACCAATAGCTTTATGAATGTAATGCAATACAGGCCAAGTGATTTTTTGAGAAATAAATAGATTTAGGTCTAATTTCAAACCGTATTTTTTGAACAAATCAAAAACAGTTGATTATTTGTAGTGTAAAATCAATAGCTTAGCAGAAAATTTTTTTATGAAAAAATACACATCCAACCATAGCCTAAATAGTCATGTAAAAACATTTTGCTTCTTGATACTTAGTTTTTTCATTTCTAATTTAAGCAACGCGCAAGAAATCATTCCGTTTAAATTAACCAAATACAATTCAATTATTTTAGATGGTTTTGTGAATGAAAAGGATTCAGTTAAATTGATGTTTCAAATTGCGATGAAAGATGGAGCTCTATCCCCACAAAGAGTTAACAAAGCAGAAAGTGTTGTATTTAAAGATGATGTTAGCAACCAAAATGCTTTAAAAATTGGCAACCTCAATTGGGAGAATATAAAATTTTACGATAATGAACTTGCGGGACATGGAACTGATGGAAAAATAGGAACCGTACTTTTTAAAGGGAAAAGTTTTAAAATTGATTACGATTTAAATCAATTCGAAATTTACGATAATTTACCCGCTATTAACGATTATACAAAATTGCCGTTTACCCAAAATGAATACGGACAAATATTTATTACTTGTAAAAGTACGATAGGAAATGAAACCTATAGCGCCGATTTTTTATTGCAATCAGGATATTCAGGAGGATTGCTTTACAGTAACGCATTTACAGATAACAACAACTTAGATGCAAAGCTAAAAACTACAGGAGAAAGAACCTTAAAAAATGCTGCTAACCAAAGTATTACAACTAAGCAAGGTGTTTTACCCATTTTAGAAATTGGTTCAATTACTCTTAAAGATGTATCGGCAGGTTTTTTTATTGGATCTATTAAAAACCAAACCTTTAATTACCTTGGTGCAGATGTTTTGAAAAGATTTAATTGGATTTTTGATATGGAAAACCAAGTGGTGTACATAAAACCAAATAAGCATATTGAAGATCCTTATTTTGAAATCATGTAGTAAAAAATGTTATTTCTGTTTCTTTTTTAAATAAGTTGAAGCCGCATTTGACGCGATAATTAATCCACCAGCCATCATGATGATATCTTTAATTACTAATCGTCCAGCTACTGCTAAATAAGGGAAACCGTAGTTTGGCGTAGGATAATCGCCTCCTAAATTCGGTACAAATGTTTCAGGTGTAGTAATTAGAAACGAAAGTGTAACTATTGACATACAAAAGGTTAGCAATCCACCTAAAACTCCTATTTTTGGAAACCAAATGCCCAATAAAACCAAAATTCCTATTAAAACAATTACAATTCCCAATCCATAAGAAAACAAATAAGTTCCGTTTTCTTTATGCCAATCAATATGCTTTTGTACAACTTTGCCTTCTGGATTTTTATATAAAGTGTAAGCCACAACTTTCTTTCCTTCTTCGTTAACTTCTGTCTGGTTGGAGTGCTTGTAGAAAAAACTCATAAGTGGACTATTGCTTACAAAAGGAACAATACCATCGGCCTCATATTGAAACGCTTTAAGCCCTCCTATCCAAACCATTACTATAAAAATGGCAATATTTAAGAAATAAATAAACTTTTGCTGTGCTTTTGAAAGCAATCTAAATATTTGAATCATCCTGTTGTTTTTAAACATCAAATATCACAATTCAATTTCTATTGCAAAATGGCTTTTTTTGTTTGAAACATGTACTATTTTGCTACTATTGAAATTCCTACTTGTTCTCTATATTTTTTTGGCGATACCCCTACTTCTTTTTTAAAATATTTACTAAAATAAAATTCATCATCAAACCCTAATTCAAAAGCTATTTCGTTTATGTTTTTATATGTTAAATGCAATTGTTTTTTAGCTTCCAAAACCCATCGCTCTCGTATTAAAACAGTTGGAGGTTTGCCATAAAGTGCTTTTACTTTTTTACTCAAAGCTTCGTTGGAAACACTATAATGATTCGCATAAAAGGCAATTGATTTCTCTATTAAAAAGTGTTTTTCAATTAACTCTCTAAAAGAACTAAATTCATTGTATTGTTGCGAATTCGTTTGATGCAAGGTCAATTGTTTTTCTTTACTGCAAATAGCTAATATTACCTGAAGATACGCCTTCATTAATGCAATTTCATACGATTCTGTTTGGTTTTGTAGCTCTTTTATTTTGTAAAAAAGTCGCGCTATTTCATCAAACTGCTCCTCATTAAGAAGTATATATGGAGTATCGTAAATATTATTAAACAAAATACCGTTGCACGCCACCTCTTTTTTATGATATTCAATACAATAAAAATCGCCATGAAAAGAAAGAATTTGAACACTTTGTTCTGAATTATTTTTCATTTGAAAATATTGATAAGGGCTTAAAAAGACACAACTTTTTTGATCAATTTCATAATCGATCATATCAATAGAAAACTGCGCTTTGCTTTCAATTAATAAAACATAATAAAAAGGATTATTCAGTTCAAAAAGATTGTTGATGCAAAAGCTGTTGATTAAACTTTTTGTTTTCATGTAGATTGATGTAAAAAATCGGTTCTCTAAAATACAAAACATACTCTTTTCTGTTCAGAATAAATTCCTTTTTTATGTGCATATTTAATTAATTGATTTTATAGATAGATTGTTTAAATTTGAAGAAAGTTAGTTACATAATTAAGAACTGAGGCTGATGGCAAAAAATGAATTTAACAAGATTGTTGATAAAATGGTAGATAATGATTTGTTGGACAAATCGCTTAATCTAACCAATAACGAACTTGATTTTTTGCAGAAAAATCCAAGACTTCTTGCAAAACTTTCAGATACCAGTTTTATTAAGAAAAAATATATTTTTCGCTTGGCTGCTGTTAGTGTTTTTATGGTGGTAATTGCAAAAATTGCTGAATACACTGAAATGCTTTCTCATTACACCGTTTTGAATGATTTGCTTACCAATGTATTATTTTCTGTTGCAATGGAAATGCTTGGAGCTAGTATTATTGCTTATTTCTTAGAAATTACTTTAGAAAAGCGTGTACAGCAAAATCAAAAGATTGTTGAAAAAATTATGGAACGCATAAACCTAGAAAAAACTGTTTAAACTTATTTACCATGTTAAAAATAATTTCTGTTAGAAATACACCCGAATACAAAGAAAAAGCAATACAATATTTACAAGAAAGTTGGTCTGAAGTATTACCTATTATTTATGAAGATTGCATAACAAATTGTATAACTGCTAAGCAAGAATTGCCTCAATGGTATTTATTAGAAAAAAACGATGTGCTTATTGGTTGCGCTGGATTAATAACAAACGATTTTATTAGTAGAATGGATTTATATCCGTGGCTTTGCGCCCTTTTTATTGATGAAAAACACAGAGGCAACCATTACAGTAGCTTATTAATTGAAAAGGCAAAAGAAGACAGTAAACATTTTGGTTTCAAACATTTAAATCTTTGCACGGAACTTGTTGGTTTCTATGAAAAATATGGTTTTGAATATATTGGAAATGGTTATCATCCTTGGGAAGAAGAATCTAGAATTTATCAAATAAAGCTTTAAAGCAAACAAAAAACGCGCTTCTGTTTACAAATCTTTTGGAATTTCCTTTGAATAAAAATAAATTAAAATAGCTTATTACCAACCTGTTACCAGTAAGTTCTTTGCCGCTTTTATAGAACATTTTTGATACTTAGAATAAGCAGTAGCAGCTCGAGTTTGAATGGATGTGTTTGATTCTTTATCCAGATATCCGCTTAAAGCATCGTGCAGAATATAAGCTTCAGGCGCCATTAAGTTACTTGTCCATACCAATGGGTTAACTTTTGCATCTTCCAGATGTGGTCCAAAAAAGCGCTTGCTATAACAAGCTAATACAATAATATCGCGCTGTTTTTCATCAGTGTTTTTGAAATCATCTGTTAATTGAAAATCCATCAAACCATCATGACCTATGTAACTTAATAACTTTGCATTTCCTTTAATACCAATGGTTTTACCTTTAATTTGAATTGTATCCTTTTGTTGTCCGGAACTACTGTAAAGAAAATCAGAGGTCGCTTTTTTGATTTCTTTGCCATCATAAGCATCTGCAATTAAGTAGAAATTTTGGGTTTTGTGTTTAAAAACCAATCGTTCTAATACAAAATCATTTTGTTTGGAAGATTTCACTAATTTCCAATCTTTACTATTTTTAAAGTAGGTTTTTATACCATACATTGCCCCCCAATACAAATTGTTTGCAGGATCTTGACCATTACCTATTTTACTAGGCACAGGAACAATACCTTGATATTTATTATCGCAAAGTGCTACAAAAATATGAGCCGTTTGAATAGAAGTGTCGTAAACCAAAGTATCCTTTGAGGTATTTTGGTTGCTGTTTTCTTTTGATAATGCAGTTTCTGTTTTTGACTGACAATTGCAAAATATAAAAAGAAGTACAAAGCTGTATAAAATTGATTTTATCATTGTTGGTGTTTAATGAGTTAATTTATTAACGTTTTAGCTCAAGACATAATTACAAAACAGTTCCTCTATATCCAACTGATTTATCTCTGATTTCGTATTCAACACAACAATAAATCTCTTGCTGTTGCGAATCGTGTAGCTCTAAATTCATCATGTATTCATTTTTATTATGGACTTGTAAGTAAGCTTCTTTTTGGTTCTTAAAACATAAAACAGAGCTCATAAAACCTTGACCATAAACGGAATAATCAGCATAGAGACAGCCATAACAATTTTTAAAGCGATATTTACCGTTGAATTGACGTTGTATTTCATCAAAAATCAACTCCATGAAATCATGCTTTCCTTCATAATGCTCATCATCTATCTGAAATGAAACCGTTGCTTGTTCAAAATTATCTTTCAGCTCTAATTGTACATCCATAGTTACTTTAATTTCCTTTTTAGAAGACATATCAATCAAAATTTGAGGGATTTTTAAAGAAAGCTGATAATTTTTTAGTTCATTATAATTTTGACGATGGATAACAACACCAAAATCAATTAATTCCTGTTCTGTGAACTCATTTATGTTTTCTAATTCAAAGGAATCTAAGTCAGAACCACTGAATTTGAAAGCTCCAATTTGCATGTGAAACTCATCAAAATCATTGATAACTTCAACGTTATAACTTCCTGTTTTATTGGTGAATATTCCGAGGTATGTTGGCATAGCAAAAATTATAAAATTAATTAAGAAAACAATATTTTAACCTCTTGTTGTTCACTCTTTTTACACTTTGTTTCATTTGAAATGTGTACTTTTAATAAATGAATTGGATGTATTATTTAGAAAAAATATCTTGGTTAGAATCGCTATTATTGAGTTTGATCAGTAATGTGTTTTTATATCTTTTCTCGATTGGATTATACCTTTTCATTGATAAAACTTGTTCTAAAGATAAAATTCAAGAGAAAGATCACCCCTTTAGCAAATCTGATTTGTATTTAAGCTTTATAACCGTTTTTATAAATGCACTTGTAATGCTTATTGGTGTTTTTTTATGGAAATTTCAATTAATTCAACTAAACAATAATAAATCTATTATAACAATCATATTAGAAATAGTTATCATTACACTTGTAATGGATTTACTTATGTATTTTTTTCATTATCTGGCTCATATTCCTCTGATTTACAAAATAATTCATCAAAAACATCATGAACATATTAGTACAAACCAACTTAGCCTATTTGTATTACACCCTTTTGAAACTTTTGGTTTTGGGACACTCATGTTATTGGTTTTTATAACATATCCTTTCTCAATGATTTCGATTATTACCTATTTAATTTTAAACCTTATTTGGGGAACAATTGGACATTTAAATAGGGAATTCTTTCCAAATTGGGCTCAGAAAATATATATTGGCACATCTAAATTTCATAATCAACATCACCTAAATAATCAAAAAAACTTTGGCTTTTATACATCTATTTGGGATAGAATATTGGGTACGTACAAAAAGTAATTTTTAAACATACCCAATAACATATATTACTTCTCATGAAACATTTGTGTTGAAACAGCAATTCTGTTCCAAGCATTTATGGTAACAATTTGCATGATGATTTGAGCAATTTCATTATCATTAAAGTGTTTTTTAGCCTTTTCAAATGTTTCATCTGTCAACCCATGATTGGCAATTAAAGTAACCTCATCTGTCATTTTCAGGATTACTTTTTCTAAATCATCAAAAAGCGGCGATTCCCACCAAGCACTAATAGCAAAAATGCGTCTGTTTGTTTCTCCATTTTTCATTGCTTCTTCTGTATGCATGTCAATACAATAAGCGCAACCATTAATTTGAGAAGCCCTAATTTTGATTAACTCTTTCTGTTTTATAGTCAATATGGATGTTGAAAGGTATTTTTCTAAAGCAAACATTGCTTTGTAAGCATCGGGTTCTAAGTTTTGAATGTTTATTCTATTTTTCATTTTTTAAGGATAAAGTTTTTAATGAAGTTACTGATTTTTATTAAATCAAAATAAAAAAATCGAGATCAATTGACCTCGATTTTAGAACTAACACTTAACAAACAAAAATTATTTTTCTTCCTTTTTATATGCCCAATAAAAAACAGTGGGCAAAACGGTAAAAGAAAGTATCAAACAAATAATCAATCCACCTACAATCATAATGGCTAAAGGTCGTTGAATTTCTGATCCCATACCTGTTGAAAGGGCTGCAGGTAACAATCCCATAGATCCCATTAAAGCAATCATAACAACTGGGCGTATCCTTGTTTTTACACCATTGATGATAGCTTCTTTCAATTTCATCTTATGTTTTAAATTATCACTAATCACTCCAATTAATACAATTCCATCAATAGTAGCTACACCAAAAAGAATGATAAAACCAATACCGGCAGATATTCCAAAAATAGTTCCCGTTGCCCAAAGTGAGATAAATCCTCCAATAAAAGCAAAAGGTAAGGTTAATGCTGCAATGGCTGTGTCTTTAATGTTTCCAAAATTGGTGTACAGCAATAGTAAAATAAGCACTAATGAAACAGGTACCACTAACATTAATTGATTTGCTGCGCGTTCTTTGCTTTCAAACTCACCTGCCCATTCCATAAAATTCTCTTTTGGTAACTTAACATCCTGCGCAACCACTTTTTTAGCTTCTTGAATTGTGCTACCTAAATCACGACCTTCAATACTAAAACCAACCCCAATATATCGGCTGTTACCTTCACGATAAATAAATGCGGGACCTGTTTGGTACCCAATCTTAGCAATTTCTTGCAAAGGAACGTTTTGACCGTTACTGGTAGGTATCAAAATGTTTCCAATTTTATCAGGTGTATCACGATATGCTTCCTGAAAACGAAGAATAACATCAAATTGTCTATCGTTTTCATAAAACTTAGTAGCCGCTTGTCCTCCAATTGTCATCTCAATAACAGCCTGTACATCAGCAGTACTAATGCCGTATTTAGCCATCTTTGTATCGCTTAATTCAATCCTAAGCTCTGGTAATCCAATATTTTTGTAAACATTGATATCGGTTATACCGTTTACTTTTTCAATTGAGGTAGCTACTTTATTGGCGTATTTTTCTAAATCGTACAAATCATCACCAAAAATTTTGATCACCAAAGAACTCTTCACTCCTGCTACATATTCTTCTACATTGTCTTGTATGGGCTGAGAGAATCCAAAATTAATACCTGGGTATTTGCCTAATTTTTCTCTCATTTCTTGAATGATTTCATCTTTAGAAACACTTCTCTTCCACTCTGCCTCATCTTTCAATTGGATGTTAAATTCGATATTAAAAAATCCGGTTGGATCTGTTCCATCATTTGGTCGACCCGTTTGTGTTAAAATGAAATCGATTTCTTCGCAATCTTTTTGCAATAATTGCTTCATTTCTTTGGTTAATTTGGTTGATTCTTCCAAATTAATACTGTTGGGTAAGGTGGCGCGCACATAAATAGCGCCCTCGTTCAATTTTGGAAGGAATTCTGATCCGTAGTGCGAGAATTTAAACAAACAAAGAGCTAAAATGCCTAAAAAGATTCCTATTGTAGCTTTTTTATAACGAAACGCCGTTTCATACAATCCAAAAATAGTTTTTTGAAAAAAGCGTGTAACAAAGTTTTCTTTCTCTTCCATGTTTTTCTTAAACAGCAATTTACACATAGCAGGCACATAAGTTAAACTTAATATTAAAGAACCTAACAAGGCATAGCCTAATGTAAATGCTAAAGGCGAAAACATTTTACCCTCGACCTTTTGAAATGAAAAAATTGGTAATAACGCTACAATTAGAATGATTAAAGCAAAGAAAATATAAGAAGCTACACTGCCTGCACTTTTCTTAATAACGCCCATTTTGCTCATCTTAGCAAAGCGCTCTGCTCCTACTTTGTGCTGCATGGAGGCTAAGGCAACAAAGACGGTTTCTACAATAACTAAGGTTCCTTCTAACAACAGTCCAAAATCCAATGAGCCCATGGATATTAAATTGGCGGGCAAGCCTTGAATTTTGAGCATGATAATAGCAAATAAAAACGAAAGCGGAATAACAGATGCTACAATAAAGGTTGATTTCCAATTATATAAAAATATAAAAACGATTAAGGAAACCAGTAAAATACCTTCTACAATATTTTTAGAAACGGTATGTACAGTGTTATCAACCAATTTGGTACGATCAACAACAGTTTCAATTTTTACATGATCAGGTAAAGTTCTACTATTTAGCTCTTCAATTTTTACTTTAAGGTTTTCTATTACTTCTGATGGATTTTCGCCACGTAACATAATAACAATACCTTGAACCATATCATCATTTTCGTTATAACCAACTTGTCCTAATCTAGGTTTGTTTGAAATAACAACATCTGCTACATTTTTGATAAGGATTGGTGTAGAACCATTTAATTTAACGGTGATGTTACCGATATCTTCTATTTTATCTAGCAAACCTACTCCTCTTACAACATACGCTTGATCGCCTTGCTGAATAACATCTCCACCAACATTAATGTTTGATTTAGAAACTGCTTCATAAACATCCAAAGGCGATAAATCATAATTTTTTAATTCTGTTGGATTGATTTTAATTTCATACGTTTTTTCTTCTCCTCCAAAACTAACCACATCAGCTACTCCAGATACAGAAAGTAATTCGCGTTCTATCACCCAATCTTGAATTGCGGTTACTTCCTTAATAGGTAAATCGCTTTTTATAACGTAACGAAAAATTTCACCTGTAGCACCAGATGGCGGTTCAATATCGGCATCAGCGCCTTCTGGTAAATTAACGCCACTTAACTTATTAGATACGTATTGCTGTGCGTAAAAATCATCTACACCATCTTCAAACTGAACAGTTACAACCGATAATCCGAAAAGAGAAATGGAACGAATATTAGATTTATGCGGAATACTATTCATTACTTTAGAAACTGGTAATGTTACTAGTTTTTCCATTTCTTCGGCACTTCTTCCTGACCATTGCGTTATAATGCGGGCTCTTGTATTCGTTACATCAGGAAATGCTTCAATTGGCGTGTGTTTCAATGCATACAAACCTGCAAAAAGCAGTGCAAATGTTGCAAAAATTATAAATACGGTGTTTCGTAACGAAAAAGTCACGACTGTTTGTACTAACTTTTTCATTTGTTATTTATTTAGTTCGGCATATAAAAGCAAGGCATTAGAGGCAATTACTTTTTCGTTTTTCGTGAATTTTTCTTTCACAAATGTATTTTCTGTGTTTGCTGCAATTGGTGTTATTTTGCGCACCTCCATTGAACAATCGTCTTTATAAACCACGATGTATTCTTTATTATTCTCAAATATTTTTGCATTATTAGGAATAGCAAAAGCATTACCAATTACATTTTGTTTGTCTATAATAATATCGGCACTTAAACCTGGCATTAAATTAAGGTCTTGATTTTCTAACACAACTCTAGCTTTTATAACATGCTCATTATCATCAAAAACATTGTATATTTTATCAATTTTACCAGCATAAAGTCTGTCTGGAAAAGCAACCGTTTTCACTTTAACCGCATCACCTACTTTTACATGTTGTAAATTGTTCGCGTAAATATTGACCATAACCCACACCTGCTTTAAATTAGAAACAGAAAACAAAGCATCTTCCATATCACTAGAAACAGATTGCCCTGTACTGATATTTTTTTGAACGATGTAGCCATTTTTAGGTGCCAAAATTTGAAATGCGCCATTGCCAATTGCCTTGTACATAGACAAAGTAGCGTTTACTTTATCGACTTCTATTTGATTTGATTGCAACTGATGCTCTAATTCTGAAACTTCGGGTAAAGATGCCATACCATCTTGTAACAATTCTTTCTTAGCCTTTATTTGTTTTCGTAGTAAATCGATTTGATTTTGGTAGTTTCTTTTTTCTTGTACCAATCCTTGAACTTCGGTAGAATTTACAACGGCCAAGACTTGTCCTTGCTTTACATAATCGCCTAATTCAAAATGTACCTTGCTCACCACACCTTGCAACAAACTTTTAAAAGCAACCAAATCATTTTCATTGTATTCAACCTTTCCAGAAAGCGTTAATTGCTCATAAATAGGTTGTTCTTTCACTTCTGATATCAACGTTGTTTTCTTTAATTGCTCATTCAAACAAAAGCGTTTTTCTGTTGCTGCTTCTGTTTGATTTTCGTTTTTTGATTGACAACTAACTGCTAAAATTCCTATTGCAGTTAAAAAATATATTGTTTTTCTCATTCTATAAATCTTTACCTACGGTGTATTGTAGCTCTTCTAATGTTGTATTGTATGTTTCTTGCAGTTGAAAAAATGCTTGATTTGCCTGACGATATGCTTGTGTAAAATCGATAAACTCTAACAAAGTGATTTGTTTATTTTGTAAATGCTTTTTATAGTTTTCTAAGATTTGAAGCTGACCTTCAGTATCTTTTGACGGCCAATTATTTAAAGTTGTACTTAAACGATTTAACTGTTCATGCAAATTGACAACTGTTTGTTTCACCGAATGTTCCATAGAAAACAAAGTAGATTGTTGCTGTTTTACCATGGCATCAGAAGCTTTGATATTGCCTTTGTTGTTGTTAAAAATGGGCAAATCAACACTTACACCAAAACCAATAAAATCGCGCATAATGTTGCCGCCTCTATCATAATTCATTTGTAAAGTTAAATTGGGTGCGCGCTCTGCTTTTTCTAAAAGCAATTGACTTTCAGCTATTTTAATTTCATTTGCTTGACGTTTCACGCCTATATTTTGCAGACCAACATCGTTAAGAACATCTAAGGGTAATGAATGCTTCTGAATTTGATTCGTAGAAAACGCAATTTCATTAAGCTGTAAATTTGGCAAGTGTGTTAAGATGCGTAAACTATTTAAAGCTTCCCATTTTTCGTTTTCTAAAATAACTTGCTCTTTTTGTAAATCAACCAACTCAGTTTGCACTCTATAAAAATCAGCAGTAGCAATATTTTGCGCCTTGGCTTGTTTTTCATACTTTTCATTTAACTGCGAAAAAAGCGACAATGAATTTAATAACTGTACTTCTTCTTGCTTGATTCTGTTTAAACGATGGTAAGACAAACGCAACTCTTTTTTAAGCTCTCGCATTAACTCTTCGTATTCTAAAACAGCACTTTGCTTCTCTAAACGTTTAAGTGCTACTCTTTTTTTTCGCTTGCCTGCCGTTTCAATAACCTGCTCTAACTCAACAGATATTTGTTGATTTTTACCATAAGTACCAAATAAATAAGGTTGTTCTTCAACACGATATGTTTTCCAAAGATTGACTTCGGAAACAGACAAAGTAGGATTTTGCCATAATTTTTCTTGAACTATAAGCGCATCAGCCCTATCAATAGCATATTTAGATGCTATTAATTGGCTATTATTTACTAAAAAATGTGCTTCTAATTCTTGTAAATTAACGGTTTGCGCTTGTACCGATGCGCAAATACTGAGCACTAAAATGGGAATAAAAAAAGATTTCACTTCTAAAAATTTTACAATGTCAAAATTAGAAGTGTAAGATTAAGGTGGGTTTTAAAGTAGATTAGAATTAGATTAGAAATGCTTAAACTTTAGTTTAACAAGCGTTCCAACAGGTTTATTTGGAACAATTTGCAAATCGATCTGATGTAGTTTAAAAATGATATGCGCCATAGAAAGTCCAATTCCTTTGCCTTGATACTGTTTTGTATTTTGTCCTCGAAAGAAGTTCTGTTTAATATGTTCTAAATCATCTTCTAAAATGCCAATTCCTTGATCGGCAATATGTAACTGTAGCTTTCCATCTTCTTCAAACAAAGTAATCTTAACTAGCTTATTATCAGAATATTTAATAGCATTAAATAAAATATTGTTCAACGCCAATTCTAATAACTTTTCGTTACCCTGATAATTAAAAGTATGGATGTTTTGCACCTGAAAATCGACATCAATTTTTGCCTGATGGTACAATGTGGCATTTTCAATAACTTTCCAAACAATTTCATCAATCCGAATCATAGTTAGTTCAAAGCTTGTTTTTGCGCCCGAAAGTAACATCATTTGATCTAACGATTCTTGTAAATCATTTGTATATTGGTTTAACGCCAACAAGGTTTGTTCATACTCTTGGCTAGTGCGTTGTTTGTTTTTGGTAACTTCTAAAGTACCTATTAAAGCAGTAATGGGTGTACGAAGTTCGTGCGAAACATAATCAATAAAATTCTTTTGTATCGAAAAAGTCTGCGCAATTTGATCGATAAACTGATTGTAGGTTTTTATTAAATCATCCACCTCAGCATACGATTTTTTTAATTGCAAAGGTTCTTGAAAATTAGTAGTATTTCTCTTCTTTATTTGATTGATAATGTTGTTGATAGGTTGATAGGCAATGTATCCCAAAAACTGACTAAAAAAATAAATCAAAACCAAACTTGCAATAGAAACGATTGTTAGAATTTGTAACAACGAATTGAGTTGATCATTAAATTCTGTCTTTGATTCTCTGGTAACTACAACAAAATCACCTTGATTGTCTTTGTAAAAAATACCGTTATAAAAAAAGTCATTTGTAGCAAAACTACTAATCTTCTTTTGCTGTACATCGCTTAAAAAAACTGAAGAAATATTAATATCATGAGTCAACTTTCCGTTTACTTGTTTTCCATCAACACTATAAACAGCAATATTTTTTCTTGAGATATTTTTAGCCAATTGCGCTCTGATATCTTCATGCTCCATACTTGACAATTCGTCTTGATCTAAGTAAAAGATAGCTGCCAAAACCGATTTACTTTCTAACGATTTTAACTCTTTTCGTTCCATTGTATTGTAAAACGAAAAGTAGATAATAGCCGATATAACAACAATTACAACACTAAAAATGATTAAAGAATAAAGCGATAAACGATGTTTTAATTTCATATTACTCGTATTTAAACATATAGCCCACCCCTTTAATTGTGTAGATAAACTTAGAATTCAACTCGATTTTATTACGCAAATACGAAATATACACATCTACCACATTGGTATGATTATCAAATGTAATGCCCCAAACTGCATTTAAAATTTGAATTCGCGTTACTCCTTTTTCTTTATTTTCAACCAAATAAGAAAGTAATTTGAATTCGCGAGGAGAAAGTTCTATAGGTTCCTGAGCAATAAACACTTTATGCTGATCATAATCAATACGTAATGTTCCAAATTCAACAGCATTTTCAGGTTGTTCACGTTGTGAATAATTGTTTCTTCGAGTTAGCGCATTGATACGCGAAAGCAATTCATCAAAATGAAACGGTTTGGTAATGTAATCATCCGCACCAAAATCTAAAGCCGCCACTTTATCTTGTACCGCGCTTAAGGCACTCAACATTAAAATAGGTGCAAATACCTTTTTAAAACGCAGGGTTTGTACCAGTTGCATGCCGTCCATTTGAGGTAACATAATATCGCAAATAATAATATCCCAATGAATGGTGGTATAATGTTGAATTACATCTTCGGCAGATTTACACAATGTAACCAAATGATTGTTTTCTTCTAATCCTTTAATTAGAAAATCGCTTATTCTTTTATCGTCTTCAACAACTAATATTTGCATACCTAAAATGAAAACACAAAATTAAACATTTTAAATTACTGCTTATAAGTACTTTAAAATTCTAATGTGTTTTTAATATTTAAAAGAATACAATTGATAAAATTAATTTAATTATCTCTATTTTCAACATAACTTAAAACGCCTTTATTTTGTAATCTCAACTCATCTAAAAAATTAAAAAAGGATTAAAAAAATTTCTAATCCTTTTTTACTATGTTTAAAATACAAAAAATTTAAATTCCAATTTCTATTTGAAAACGTACATACCAATTATTTTTTTGCTTGCCTGAGTAATATTTTAAATCGTCATAAGTAACTTCGGCTTGTACTTTAAAAGCATGTTCCCAAATGTATTTAGTAACACCAAAACTATATTGTTTTTGATTAGGTACATTTAATCTATAAATAGCATCGTTTACATTTTGAGTAGAAAATCGACCTATTAATTCGTAATGAGACATAGGAAAAGTATAACTTACCTGATAATCCATACCTTCACCTGCAAATACATAACGTGTTTCTGGTAAACCTTCGCTATTTTTGCCTATTGTTAATGGGTTGTTGGTTGTACGATTCATGTAAGAAACCATACCTGCCCAACCGTTATATTTAGCAATTGCATCAATAAAAACCGATTGTAAATTACGCGTTTCATACAATTCATCACCTTGCTGACCACGAGCTGCATTGGCATCAAAATTTTTATGAAACACCCCAGAAACCATTAATTTAGGTTTTTCTTCACGCTGAATATCTCCTTCAAAATAATCACCTCCTTTTTTAAAAGTACCGAAAGGTAACACTTCTAATTTTCCGGTAAGCGCAACATTATTGTCTTTTCCACTCCAATTTCTACCATTTCCAGATGACACAGCTGTTTTTACGTTGTAAGAAAATTGGTCTTTATTTTGCTCGTAATAATTGGCTTGAAATCCAAAATCACGGTCAATATTAAATTGCGCATTATTTATAGAACGATCGGTTAATTGTAAAGACCCCGATGAATTTACACGCTGACGGTTTCCTGGTAATTTGGTTTGTCCAAATAAGAAACTCCAATGTTTGTTAGGATTATAACTTACCGCCGCATCGCGAATAATATTTAAATTTTTACCTTCTTCAATTTCACCCACATCACCTGGTGCAAATGATAATTGCAAAGCATATTGAAATTTTGGATTTCCTACATAACCATCAAAACGAAGGCGTAATCTACGAATTTGAGCATCGTAATTAGACTCTTTGTCTTCATAATCATAGTAAGTAACTCTGTTTTGCATTCTAAATCGAATGTTCAATTGAAACAAACTATCTGCCGATGTCATTCCTAATCCTTTACCATAACTATAATAAGGTAAAGCAGAAATTTTAAACTCTTCGATTTCTTTTTTATGATCTACTTGTGCAAAAGCAACCACATTCATTAAAACAGTTAACAAAAAAATAACCTTTTTCATACGTCAATTTAAAGATTTCTGCAAAAGTATGAGTAATTTTGTAGCGAATAGAAATGTAATATTAAATAAACGTTAAGGAATTGTAAATGGAATCTAAATACATAGCCTATCATTTTAGTGTAGCACCTAAAGAGCCAGGAACCGAAATACTATTAGCAGAATTAGGAGAGTTGGCTTTTGACAGTTTTGTTGAAACCGAAGAAGGATTATCAGCTTATATTCAAGAACATGAGCACACAGATGATATTTTAAACGATATCTATATTTTGCAAAATGATGAATTTACCATTTCTTACAAAATAGAAGAAATTGAGCAAATAAATTGGAACGAAGAATGGGAAAAAAACTTTGACCCTATTGATGTTGATGGAATTTGTTATGTGCGCGCTCCTTTCCACGAAAGTAAAAATGCAGAATACGAAATTGTTATAGAACCTAAAATGAGTTTTGGTACAGGTCACCATGAAACTACTTTTATGATGATGAAACATATTTTAAATATGGATGTTACTAATAAAGAAGTTTTAGATATGGGCTGTGGAACTGCTATTTTGGCTATTTTAGCTTTAATGAAAGGCGCAAAACATGCTGATGCTATTGACATTGACAATTGGTGTTATTTAAATTCTATTGAAAATGCAGAACGCAACAACATTATCAATATTTCGGTTTTTGAAGGAGATGCGGCTCTTTTAAACAATAAAATAGATACTTATGATCTTGTTATAGCTAACATTAACCGTAATATTTTGTTAAATGATATGGAAGCTTATGCCAAAACATTAAAACAAAACGGTACTATTTTATTTAGTGGTTTTTATACTGAAGATATTGCTGCAATAGAGCAAGAAGCTAATAAAAATCAATTATTTTTGGTAGATACATTAACCAGAAATAATTGGGCATCATTAAAATTTATAAAAAAGTAATGAGTACAAAAGAAAAAGTTTTAAAAGAAGTAAAAATTGAAGAATTACTTGGTAATGAAAATGTAATTGTTCTATTTAATGATGATGTAAATACTTTTGATCATGTTATAGATACTTTGGTTGCTGTTTGTAAACATGAACCTTTACAGGCAGAACAATGTGCTATGTTGGTACATTATAAAGGTAAATGTGATGTTAAAACAGGAGCATTAAAAGAACTAGTACCTATGTGCTCTGCATTATTAGATGCTGGTTTAAGTGCTGAGATTCAATAAAAAAATTGGGAAGAACAATTACAAGTTTTTCCCAATAATTTCTAAAGCTTCTTTTATAATTTCTTTTTTATGATTTTGGTCAAGATTTAAAGCGTTTAATACTGTAGGATTTTGAGCAAGTTGAGAAACCAAAATACACTCCTTGTCTAGTATTTCTTTTATATTTTCTTCGGGTAAACAAGTTAAACAAGTAATAGGATACAGAGCGTAATCATCAGTAATTTTCTTTAGACTATTATTCTCAGGATAATTCCAACTAATTAAATTAATATGATAGTAATTAGAAAAATTAATACTATCGCTAGTAAAAAAAGCATTAGTTATTAAGAAACCTTTTGTAGCAACAAAGTTATCATTGAAAAAGGAGAACTTTTTATCTTTTAAATCTTCAAAACGAGCTAAAAAGTACATGGGTGTAGTAACACTTATTTTAGCATCAATATCATTTCTAAATTTGCATTCACATATTAAAAAGTCTTTTTTATTAGTTGCTACAACATCTACTTCATGCGTAACTGTTGATTTTCCTTCTAAAGTTTGACCTGTTATTGCTTGATAACCTTGAGTTTCAAAAATTTTAGCTACCCATTTTTCAAAATAAAAACCGTCTGGACCAAGTTTTTGTAATGCTCTCTTTAAGCTATATTTCGCTGCAATTGATGATTTTATATTCTTTAAAGTAGCAAACGCTTTTTCATATAAATCTTTAGTTGGTATGCCATTATATAGACTTTTTTCTATTATGTTATACACCTTTTCAGCATCATCTTTATTAGCGCCTGAGTTTAATAATGATTTAATTAATCTTTCTTTTGAAAAGGAAGCAAAATCACCAGATTGTTTTTTTACTTGAAGATGCTCCATGTTTTATTTATTTTTTGATAATTTATCATGTACATATTCTACTTGAGTTTTTCCATGTGGTTTTGGAGTGCCTTCCGCATCTAAATTTACCATGGTAATTTTATCTACTGTAATAATTGTTTCATGAGTCATTTTATTGCGTACTTCACATTTCAATACCAATGAAGAATTACCAAATTTTACAACCTCTAAGCCAATCTCAATGATATCACCTTCTTTAGAAGCAGACATAAAGTTAATTTCAGACATAAATTTGGTAACTACATGAGGATTTTCTAATTGAACAATGCTATACAAAGCTGCTTCTTCATCAATCCAAGCTAATAGTTTACCTCCAAATAATGTTTTATTTGGATTTAAATCTTCAGGCTTTACCCATTTTCGTGTATGGAATTTCATAAAAATACTTTTTATTTTTAAAATTAGTAAAATATTATGAATAATTACTTTTTTGTTAAAGATGCAAAATGATAAAAAATTACCATCTTTGTAAATCAATGCATAAACAATGAAAAAGACATTTTTTTTCTTAGGTCTTATTATGTTATCAAGTTGTGGTAATACAAATAATGATCAAGCTTTAGAAAATTTAGATAAAAAATCATCTAGAGAAGTAACATTAACTACTGTAACCGAAGGTGATACCGTATACCATTTAACCAAGCAAACTATTTGGATCAATGGAGAAAAAATTGCTGATAAAGTTGACACACTAACTACTAAGTTGCAAGAAAACAGTTGGGGAGCTGATACTACTTCAATGAAATTAAATCAAATTCCAATTTACGTAACGGTTCAATAATGAAAAAACGATCATCTAAAGCAATACAATTATTTCTTATTTCATCTGTTTTGGCATCATGTAATAAACCAGTTGCTAAGCAAGAGAATCAGCCGCAACAAAAAGTATTTATGCGTGCCGATTCTACTGCACAATACACCAATGTAACGCAACAATACCATCAATCAAGTCATACAGGTGGTATGGGCAATACTTTGTTATGGTACATGGCATTTCGTCATTTAGGTGGTGGTATGGGCTATGCTAGTTCAGGCTTAAACCCAAATTCTGTTGTTGGTAAAAATACTGCAAAAGCAAATGCTTATTCAAAAACTACAACTCGTGGTGGTTTTGGCAAATCAGCATATAACTCTAATTCAAGAGTTTCTTCATAATGAAAATAAAACATCTTACTAAAGATCCAAATTGGATTAAGCGTGTTGAAGAAATTGGTTATGGATATCATACTGATGGAGAAAACCCGTATTGGGTAGATCATTATTATTATGCTATTTCAGAACAATTTGCAGATAAAATTTATCATGCTACTGAAGAACTTTGGGACATGTGTTTACAAGCGGTGGAACATGTAATTACGCATAAAAAATACGATTTGTTTCACATTCCAAATTTTATTCAACATCATATCGAAAAAAGTTGGGAAAATGATGTTCCAAGTATTTATGGTCGATTTGATTTTGCTTATGATTCAATAAAAGATCAGTTAAAAATGCTAGAATTCAATGCAGATACACCAACATCTTTATTTGAATGCGGCGTTGTGCAATGGTTCTGGAAAGAACATTTTTTTAAAAAGAGTAAAGATCAATTCAACAATGTTCATGATCAGTTAATTCAATCATGGAAAGATTTAAAACCTTATTTAAAAGGATCAATTCTTCATTTTACTTGCGTTAGAGAAAGTTTAGAGGATTTAACCAATGTTGAGTATTTACGCGATACTGCCATACAAGCTGGCATTAACACTAAGTTGTTATATATTGATGAAATTGGTTGGAACGGACAATGTTTTACAGATTTAGAAGAACAAGAAATTACATCTATTTTTAAGTTATATCCTTGGGAATGGATGGTGAACGAAGAATTTGGTTTTCATATAGTAAACGATGTTTTAGAAGCACAATGGGTTGAGCCTTCTTGGAAGATGATTTTATCTAACAAAGCTATTTTACCTATACTTTGGGAGTTGTATCCCAACCATCCGCTGTTATTAGAAAGCTATTTTAACAATCCTAAAAGCATGATTTCCTATGTTAAAAAGCCTTTATTATCAAGAGAAGGTGCAAACATTAGCATGGTTTATAATGATAGAACCATTTTTGAAACAGAAGGAGAATATGGTGCCGAAGGTTTTATATATCAAGAATTAGCACAATTGCATAAAGAAAGTTCAGGTTACAGTATTATAGGTAGTTGGATTATTGGTCAGCAACCTAGTGGAATTACTTTTAGAGAAAGTGATTATCCAATCACCACAGATAAAAGTAGGTTTATACCTCATATACTTGAATAAAAAATCGACCAATTGGTCGATTTTTTATTTTAAGGAATATACTTCTTTTCGAAATTTGGTTTGCGTTTTTCTAAAAAGGCATTTCTACCTTCAATAGCTTCATCACTCATATAAGCCAAACGAGTTGCTTCACCAGCGAAAACTTGCTGTCCTACCATTCCATCATCTGTTAAATTCATAGCAAATTTCAACATTTTGATAGAAATAGGCGACTTTTCTAATATTTCTTGTGCCCAATTATAAGCTGTTTCTTCTAATTCATCATGAGGAATAACGGCATTTACCATTCCCATTTCGTAGGCATCTTGCGCGGAATAATTTCTACCTAGAAAGAAAATCTCTCTCGCTTTTTTCTGACCTACCATTTTTGCTAAATAAGCAGAGCCATAACCGGCATCAAAGCTAGTAACATCTGCATCGGTTTGCTTAAAAATTGCATGCTCTTTACTTGCTAAAGTTAAATCGCAAACAACATGTAAAGAATGTCCGCCACCTACAGCCCAACCATTTACAACTGCAATAACAACCTTAGGTGTAAAACGAATTAAACGTTGTACTTCTAAAATATTCAATCGATGGTAACCATCATCACCTACATAACCTTGATATCCTCTTGCTCTTTGATCTCCTCCACTACAAAATGAATAAACGCCATCTTTAGGAGAAGGTCCTTCAGAGGATAATAAAATTACACCGATAGAAGTGTCTTCATGTGCATCTTGAAAAGCTCTTAATAATTCTGAAGTAGTTTTAGGTCTGAAAGCATTTCTTACTTCTGGTCTATTAAAAGCTATACGTGCAACGCCATTATACTTTTTGTACGTGATATCTTCAAAGTCAATGACTTTTTCCCATTTAATATTGCTCATTTTTAATCTTTATAATGAATTATTATTACTTTTTGTATGTTTTAACAGCCAATCGTATAGCTCTTGGTGGCGGTATAAATCCTCCACACTACCGTGATTTCCACCTTTAACAACTTCTAGTTCAATAGGTGCTTTTTTATTGCACTTTTTTACTGCTGATACTATCTTTTGTGATTCAGTTAGTGGAACTATAAAATCTTTATCGCCATGAATTACTTTAATAGGAACTTGTGCTAAATTACACGCATCACTTACATCTCCTCCTCCACAAATAGATATGGCAGCTGCAACTCTGTTAGGGTACTCACCTACATATTTCATTGTGCCGTACGATCCCAAACTCATTCCTGTAACATAAATTCTATCTTCATCAATCTTGTAAGTTTTAATCATATAAGCTACAATTTCATCTACTTTATCAGAATTCCAAGGTCCTGATGGTAATTGAGGCGCAACTAAATAAGCAGGAATATCTAATCCTTTTTCAACTCCTTTTAAAGCACCGTATCTTTTTACACGATCGATATTAGTACCTGATAAACTTTTTCCGTGCAAAAAAACAATGAGCGGCATTTTTTCTTTAATCTCTTTAGGTTCATTTAACCAAAATTGATAAGTTGTTTTATTAAGTACAGCTTTAGGCTGAGCCAAAGCATTCATTGAAATTAAAACTAAAATTACTTTAAAAAACCGCATTTTTTCTTTTTAAGCAAATATAATGTATTTATCCTAAACGGAAAGAAGTCATAGATAAGGATCCACCTACATATTCATCGTTAAAAATAGCAATATCGTCATTATTACTCATTAAAGCCAAGGCGTATAACATTGGATAATAATGATCTGGTGTAGGAATAGCTAGTTTTGCTGCCTCTCCAAAGTTTTCATAATAAATTAAATCTTTATGATCTTTAGAAAGGATTTTCTTTTTAAAATTTTCATTGAGTGACTTTGCCCAATCGTATCCAAATCCATAATTATCTAACTGTTTCCAATCAACCATTCGTAAATTATGAATCATATTTCCGCTGCCAATAATCAAAACTCCTCTTTTACGCAAACCAAATAACTCTTTTGCTAAATTGTAATGGTACTGTGCTGGTTGGTTATAATCGATACTTAACTGTAAAACGGGCACATTAGCTTCTGGAAACATATGACGCACTACCGACCATGTACCGTGATCTAAACCCCAATCATGATCTAAACCTACATTTGTTGATGTAATTAGTTTGGCTGTTTCTTCTGCTAAAAACGGACTACCCGGAGCTGGATATTGCACATTGAAAAGTTCTTGTGGAAACCCTCCAAAATCGTGAATTGTTTTAGGTTCAGACATAGCTGTAACATGGGTACCTTTTGTTAACCAATGAGCAGAAATAACTAAAACAGCACAGGGTAAATCAATCCTTTTTCCAATTTCTTGCCATTTAGTAGAGAAAATATTTTGCTCAATTCCGTTCATAGGTGATCCATGTCCCATAAAAAAAACAGGTTGCAGCTTTTCACGAATTTTAAAAGAATCGGTATAATTTTTTAAATCTTGCATTGCTTCAATTTTATTTCAAATTTCGTTACTTTTTTACTAAAAATACTTAATATAGATTAAATATCAACTATTATTAATTCACGCTTTTTTATACATTTGTGCAAGAACCTTTTTTAAGAATACATTTAATTAAATGACAAAAAACTTCTTTATTTTCATTGTACTATTTTTGTATTGCAAAGCAAATGCGCAACAATTTCTAAACAAAATTAATTTTGTTCAAGAAGATGTTCAACACTCTATAACTACTGAAAACACTTCGTTAGCGTTAAAGAAACTTCCTTTTTCTGTAATGTTTGAAAACACGTTTTACAACACTAAAAAAGAGTTGTTAAATGCTTTACAAGTTGCTGTTATTGATAATGTAAATGATTTACAAAATATTGAAGAAGAAATGCCTATTCACTTAATTCCTTATTTTGAAAACGGTAGTGGTTTTTCTGCAGATGAAAATGGATTATACTCTTCTGTTATTGTAAATAGTTATGGACATCATTATTTATTATATGAAAATGAAAATAACAAATCGATAGAATTTGTATCAAAAAAAGGAACTATTGGAACATTTAAATGGAATGTAAATCGTTTTTATATAAATGAAAAAGATTATCCAATTGAAAGAATACAAAATCAAACATTGTACTTTGTTTTTTTAACAGACTTTAATAGCAACAATATAATTGATACTGATTAATTACGTATTGTAAAAGTTAGTTTTAAGTAAAAAAGAGGTCTAAACGACCTCTTTTTTATTCCACTTTACTTTGCCATGAGGCACCACTAATATCAATTAAATTAATTGAAAGATTACTTTCTTTAGAAATAGATACATTGTCAACGTTTAAATGTATCTTTGCTTTAGCTCCCAAAGGTAAAATAAGACTATGCTTACCAGGTTTAATTTTAGCAACGTAGTAATTATCAATTTTGTTGGTATCAAAATTCGCTAAATGTTCTTGATTCCATGTTTTAACTACTTTTCCGTTTTCTAACAACTGAATAGCAATTAAAAATGATCCATAAACATCAGCACCTTCTATCCTCATTACATCAAATTCTATTTCTTTATTAAAACGTGCATTTGTAATTTCGAGTTTAGGTTTTACTGATTTATTATGTAATTTCCCATAAACACCACCATGAAAAAACTGGTTGGTAAATAAAGTCAATCCAAAAATAGCTAAGCCAATTAGCATTATATATTTTCTGTAATGCTCTAAGTTTAAGCTTCCAGAACCTAGCCATAAAAACCATTTTTTAGAGGTAAAGTTTTTGTTTTTTGAAATAAAATAATGGTCAAGTGAGAAATAACCACTACCCGATAAAAATAAAACAAATCCGCCTGCTACACCTAAAACACCTATTTGCCATTCATCTAAACAGGTAGTTCCTAACCAGCCCGATCCTAATAAGATACCAAGAGCCAGCTGAACAACGCCAATACTCACTAAACGTGTAAAAACGCCTAACATTAAAAGTAACCCCACAATTCCTTCTACAATTGTGAAAATAACCATAGCCCACCAAAGACTCTCTAGGTTGCTTACTAAATATTCAATTAAAGGTTTTATTCCTAAAGCATTGGGTAAAAAATGGTTGAATTTTTCACCAATATAACCTGCTTCGTTTTCAATAAGTTTATTTTCTAAAATTAATCGACGCCAAAATGCCGAAAAATAAGTCCACCCAACTACAATTCGTAAGGCAAAAGTTATCAAACCAAACACTTTATAGTTTGATTTTTCTGTATGTTGATTCATGATTTTTTGTTAAAAGTTATTAATTGTTTTGCATCACTTAGGATAATAAAACATCAACTTTTAATCGATTGTAAAGAATATAAAAAGGAGGTGCATTTGATTGATATACAACTACTTCTCGTTTTTCAATTAAATTAGACAAATAAGTATAATCTATTTTACTAGACAACCATTTTATTGAAAATAAGTCTTCTTTTTTCTGAGAACTTATATGCTCCTTACTTTGCGAAAATGTATAAAAACAACTACTTGATGCAGGTACAACTTTAGTTGCATTTAAAGATTTAGAAAACAAACTTCCTCCATCCTGAAAATACATATTTTTCACAGAACACGGCATTAGTGCAAAAACTATTAAAAGTAATTGGCACCAATTCTTAATCATGGAGCGTTTAAATATGTATTTCAAAATCATTTTTTAAAGATACCAATTAGAATTCAATTTTAAAAATAGAATAAGCCAATTAGTCATTAAATTACTTATTAATTTAGGTTAAGTAATACTCACTCAAAGTGTTGTAAATTTGCTATACAAAAATGTAAAATCATGAAAACTAAAAGTATAGAAACAATTTTTAACCCTGCTCCTGCTCATTTTGTTGGAGATGGTTTTAGAGTTCACAATTTTATTCCAGGCAAAATGTCTATGCAACGTATGGATCCATTTATTATGCTTGACTATAATTCAAAATTCACTTTTCCGCCAAGTAATACGCCTAAAGGAGTTGGCGTACACCCTCATAAAGGTTTTGAAACAGTTACAATTGCTTACAAAGGGCGAGTTGAACATGGTGACAGTAGTGGCGGTGGCGGCGTTATTGGCGAAGGTGATGTACAGTGGATGACAGCTGCTTCTGGAATTTTACACAAAGAGTTTCACGAAACGGAATGGAGTAAAACGGGTGGCGAATTTCAAATGGTGCAACTTTGGGTTAATTTACCAGCTAAAGATAAATTAAGCAATCCAAAATATCAGGCTATTACAAAAAATGATATCACTATTGTACCTTTAGAAAACAATGCGGGTACTGTGGAAGTTATTGCCGGAACGTATCAAAATGTTCAAGGTCCAGCTAGCACATTTACGCCTGTTCATATGATGAATGCTAAATTAAACAAAGATGGAGAAGCTAGTTTTGAATTTCCTTCAAACTATAATACATTACTTTTAATAGTTGAAGGATCAGTTAAAGTAAACAACGAAAAAGCTACTACAAATCAATTAGTTTTATTTAAAAATGAAGGCGAAGAGTTTAAAATAAAAGCAACTGAAGATGCTCTTGTTTTAGTATTAAGTGGCCAACCAATAAATGAACCAATTGCAGCTTATGGTCCATTTGTGATGAACACAGAACAAGAACTTATAGAAGCTTTTAATGATTTTAATGCGGGTAAATTTGGTGATTTAGCTTAATTAAGGCGCTAATCGTTCTATTTTCCAATCACCTGAAGGCAATAAAGTATAGCGCAACCTATCGTGCAAACGATTAGGTCTGCCTTGCCAAAACTCAATAGAAACAGGTTTTACTAAAATTCCTCCCCAATTTTCTGGGCGAGGAATTTCTTTTCCTTCCCATTCTTGTTCTAAATTTTGTAATGAATCTTCTAAAAACTGTCGATTTGGAATTACCTCACTTTGCGGAGAAACAATAGCACCTAATTGACTTCCTGTTGGACGCGAATGAAAATAACCTTCCGAGTAAGCACTTGATTGTTTTTCTGCCATTCCCTTTATTATTACTTGTCGTTCAATAGATGGCCAAAAAAAAGACAAACACACCTTTGGATTTTGTAAAAGTGCTTTTCCTTTTTCAGAATCGTAATTTGTTACAAATGTAAATCCGTTTTCATCGTATTTTTTTAATAGAACAATACGCGATTTTGGAAATCCATCTAAACCAATGGTTGAAACGGTCATGGCATTTACTTCATCCACTCCACCAAATTCCTCGGTTTCGTAAAACCATTTTTGAAATTGCATCATTGGATTTTCATCAATCATACTTTCTAACAATTCACTTTTGTTGTATGATTTCCTATAATTTCCTAAATCGTTCATAATTATCTAATTAAAATTAAATACTTTACCATCGTCCGCTAAAAAAACAGATGGAAAAATAGTTTGCGCCTCTTCTTTAAAAAGTTCAATATTAGCGTATCGTGTTGAATAATGACCTAAAATTAGTTTTTTTACATTTGCTTTTAAAGCAATAGTTGCGGCTTGTTTGGCAGATGAATGCCCAGTTGGAATGCACTTTTCAACATCTTGTTCTAAAAAAGTACTTTCGTGGTACAACACATCTACATTTTTAATAATGGAGATAATATCTTCGTTATACAAAGTATCCGAACAAAACGCATACGATTGCGTGGGTAGTGGATCAAAAGTAACGGTTTCATTCTTTATAATAGATCCATCTTCTGCTTTTAAATCACTTCCTTGTTTCAATTTATTAAAATAACAAACTTCAATTCCTTTTTCTTCGGCTGCGTTGATATCAATTCTACGTAAACCAGGTTTTTCCTGAAATAAGTAACCATTGGTATACACTCTGTGTTTTAAAGGAATGGTTGTAACCGATACTTTATCATCTTCAAAAATAACTTCTGATTCTTTTGATTCTAATTCGTGAAAATACAGTTCGTAGCTTGTGTACGATTTACTTAACTTAATTTGAAGTAAAATAATATCTTTTATACCTTTTGGACCGTAAATATGTAAATCGTTTTGACGATTAAGTAGTGAAAATGTAGAGATTAAACCAATTAATCCGAAAAAATGATCGCCGTGTAAATGAGAAATAAAAACGTGGTTTATTCTTGAAAACTTAATTTTGTGTTTGCGTAATTGCACTTGTGTACCCTCGCCGCAATCAATTAAAAACATTTGATTATTAAGTTCTAAAACTTGCGATGTTGGATTGGTAATGGTGCGTGGCGTAGCAGAGTAACAGCCTAAAATGTGTAATTTCATATTTAAATAATAAAAAAGAGATTTGTTAAAAACCCAAATCTCTTTCTATTTCTTCCATTTCTATAATGTCAAAACCTTCTTGCAAGGTTGGTACTACTATGATTTCTTCAGAAACTTCGTCAAAATCGATATCAGCAACAATTACAAAAGATTTTTTTTGTTTTTTTTGTAGAACAGCTAATGGTTCAAAAGAAATAATTTGTGAAGGTCGCAACGCTATTTCTTCCAAATCAATCAAAATGTTCTTATTTTTAAATAGGTTTGGTTGCTCAATAATTTTCTCTATAAATTCAGAAAAATCATCACTACTTTTTTTAAAAACAACCGTGTTATTTTTTTCTTTAACCTTCATTTTTTCTTTTAAATATAAAACTATTTTATTTTAGATGCAAGTAAATAAATAACAGCCATACGTACGGCAACACCGTTTTCAACCTGATCTAAAATGACTGATTGCTGAGAATCAGCTACATCTGATGTTATTTCTACACCGCGATTAATTGGTCCGGGGTGCATAATAATAATTTCTTTATTTAAAGAATCTAATAACGCTTTATCAACACCATATTGTTGTGCGTATTCACGTGTTGAAGGAAAATAATTTACATCTAAACGCTCATTTTGCACACGCAACATATTGGCAACATCGCACCACTCAAGGGCTTTACGCAAATTAGGTTCGTATTTTACACCTAAATCTGTAATGTATCTTGGTATTAACGTTTTTGGTCCGCAAACCATAACCTCAGCACCTTGCATTTGTAAAGCAAAAATGTTTGATAATGCCACGCGCGAGTGTAAAACATCGCCTACAATAACCACTTTTTTACCTGCAACTTCTCCTAAACGCTCACGTATTGAAAAACTATCTAAAAGCGCTTGTGTTGGATGCTCATGAGCGCCATCTCCTGCATTTACAATACTTGCCTTTACGTTTCTTGATAGAAAATGTGCTGCACCTGGGTTGCTATGACGCATAACAACCATATCAACTTTCATTGATAAAATGTTGTTTACAGTATCAATTAAAGTTTCGCCTTTTTTTACGGATGATTGAGCAGCTGAAAAGCTAATTACGTCTGCAGATAAACGTTTTTGAGCTAATTCAAACGATAATTTGGTACGAGTACTGTTTTCGAAAAATATATTAGCTATGGTTATATCACGTAACGAAGGAACTTTCTTTATTGGGCGGTTAATTACTTCTTTAAAATGATCAGCGGTTTCAAAAATTAAATCAATATCATTTTTGTTGATGTATTTTATTCCTAATAAATGGTTAACGCTTAATTCTTTCATTTTGAATTGGCTGTGTTATTATATAATTTAAGAAGGATTTGATATTAAATACACCTCGTCTTCGGTTGCATCAACATCTTTCCAGTGAACTTTTACTTTTTCATCGTTAAAGGCATCTACTTGTCTGCCACGATAATCGGGTTGTATAGGCAAATGACGACTAAATCTACGGTCAATCAAGACCAATAACTCTATTTCTTTAGGGCGACCAAATGATTGAACTGCCGTTAAAGCCGAACGAATACTACGACCTGTATACAAAACATCGTCTATAAAAACCACGTTTTTATCTTCCACTAAGAAGTCGATTTGTGTTTTATTAGCCTCTAAAGGTTTATCATTTCTTCTAAAATCGTCTCTAAAAAAAGTAATATCCAAGAAACCTAAATCAATATGTGGTATATTGTAATCGTTTGTTAAAATAGAAGAAATTCGCTCTGCTAAGAATTTACCTCTAGGCTGAATTCCTATTAGAACCGTATTAGAAAAATCGTTGTGCTTTTCAATTAACTGACACGCTAAACGATGTAAGATGATATTAACCTCTTTAGAAGTTAATAATATTTTTGAACTCATAGCGAAGTGTTGTTTGGTTGTAAAATTACAATATTATGACAAGTTATTATATAAAAAAGATACTTTTTTATTACAATACCGCTTTGGATAACTTTATTCTAAAATGACTTTATTTTTCAACATTTTAGTTTACTTTTAAAAAATAGTATTTCAAATTGTTAAAATATTTATGGATAAAACTTTAGAGTTTATCAACAGCATTGTTTGGTCTAATGCTTTGATTATATTATGCGCCATTACAGGTATTTATTTTACTATTAGAACAGGTTTTGTTCAGTTTAGATACATTAAACTAATGGTTCAACTTTTATTTACGGGTGAAAAATCAGAAAAAGGAATTTCTCCTTTTCAAGCGTTTTCTCTTGCTATTTCTGGTAGAGTTGGAACGGGAAATATTGTTGGTGTAGCTACAGCAATTGCTATGGGAGGTCCTGGAGCGGTATTTTGGATGTGGTTTATTGCTATTTTAGGAGCAGCATCGGCGTTTATAGAATCTACATTAGGACAAATTTACAAACAAGAAATTGATGGCGAATATCGTGGTGGACCTGCTTATTACATTGAAAAAGGTTTAGGAATAAAATGGTATGCCCTATTGTTTGCTTTTATTACCATTATAAGCTGTGGTTTGTTGTTGCCAGGTGTACAAAGTAACAGTATTGCATCTGCTATGAGTAATGCTTTTAATGTACCTATTAGTTATTTGGGTTCCATTCCTATTAACTATATGGGACTTATTGTTGTTTTTTTATTAGGATTAATCATTTTTGGCGGTGTTAAACGTTTAGGAAAAGCTTCTGAAATTATTGTGCCTTTTATGGCTGGAATATACATTTTAATGGCTTTAATAATTATTGGAATGAATTTTAAACAAATTCCAGCTGTTTTGGAATTGATTTTAACTTCTGCTTTTAATATGAATGCTACTTTTGGTGGTATTATGGGTAGTGCTATTGCTTGGGGAATTAAACGAGGCATTTATTCAAATGAAGCTGGTCAGGGTACAGCGCCACATGCTGCAGCTGCATCAGAAGTGAAACATCCAGCAGAACAAGGTTTGGTACAAGCTTTTTCAGTTTATATTGATACGCTTTTTGTATGTACTGCTACTGCTTTTATGATTTTGTTTACCAATCAATACAATGTTCTTGATGAAAAAAATGGAAGTTTAATTGTAGAACATATTAAAGGAGTTGATTATACTGGTTTTACACAAGCAGCGGTTGCACATCATTTTCCTTCTATTGGAAATGAATTTGTAGCAATAGCCTTATTTTTCTTTGCTTTCACTACCATTATGGCTTATTATTACTATGCAGAAACAAACATTGCTTATATTATTAGAGATAAAAATAAACGCATTGTTTATGTTTGGGCATTACGTGTTTTATTTTTATTTGCAACTTATTTTGGTACGATTAAAGAAGCCAAAACAGCTTGGGCAATTGGCGATTTAGGAGTTGGTTTAATGGCTTGGGTAAACATTATTGCCATTTTACTTTTAAGTAATGTTGCACTAAAAGTTTGGAATGATTACAAGAACAAACGCAAGGCAGGTATAAAAGATATTACTTTTAACGCGGATGAAGTAGGAATTAAAAACGCAGAATTCTGGAAAAAGTAAAAAAAAAAATCTCAAGCTATAGCTTGAGATTTTTTTTATCTATCATCGTCCTCGTCGTCTTCATCTTCATCATCATAGTCAGAATCGTCGTCTTCGTCCTCATCGTCATAGTCAGAATCATCGTCGTCATCCTCTTCTTCACTATCTTCCTCGTCATCAGATTTGGTAACCTTTTTCTTTTTTGAAGATTTCTTAGGCTTATCATCCTCTTGGTCTTCATCCATGTCTAAATCTTTAACGTTAATTGAATCTACTGATGTGATGTCTTCTTCATCTTCATCGTAATTTTCAATTCTGTCTTGTAATTTAGTACTTACCTTAACTAAGTAAATAGTATCGGTTGTTCTTACCTCTACAGCCTCAATTAACTCTCCTTTGGCATTAGTGAACTGAATGATGTCTGTATCATCATATCCATCAGGAAACTTTTCAACTAATAGAGTTAAAATTTCGTTTGTTAATTTCGCGTAATCAACAATTATTCTCTTCATTATTATTATGCTTGTATGATGTTTCAAAAATACTATAGCTAGTACGTATTTTGCAAATTAATCGAAACTTTTTTTTAGTTTTTTTTAATTACCTAAAATATAAGCAAATACTAATGGTGCAACTATAGTAGCATCACTTTCTATAATGAAAGAAGGTGTATCTACATCTAATTTACCCCATGTAATTTTCTCATTTGGCACCGCACCAGAGTAAGAACCATAAGATGTTGTTGAATCTGAAATTTGACAGAAATATGCCCAGAAAGGAACATCTGTCCACTCTAAATCTTGATACATCATTGGTACAACACAAATTGGGAAATCTCCAGAAATACCACCTGCAATTTGGAAGAAACCTACACCTCTACCGCCTGAATTTGCACGATACCATTCTGTTAAGTAAATCATATACTCAATTCCTGATTTTACTGTTGACGCTTTTAAATTTCCTTTAATTACGTTTGAAGCAAAGATGTTTCCTGTTGTAGAATCTTCCCATCCTGGACAAACAATTGGTAAATTTTTCTGAGCTGCTGCAACAATCCAAGAATCTTTAGGATCAATTTCATAGTATTGCTCTAAAACACCTGAATTTACTACTTGATATAAAAATTCGTGTGGTAAATAACGCTCGCCTTTAGCTTCAGCAGCATGCCAAACATCTTCTAAATGTTGTTGTAAACGGCGGAATGCTTCTTCTTCAGGAATACAAGTATCGGTTACACGGTTGTAATGCTGATCTAATAATTCACGCTCTTGTTCTGGAGTTAAATCTCTCCAATTTGGAATTCTTTTGTAGTGAGAATGTGCAACTAAATTCATTACATCTTCTTCTAAATTAGCTCCTGTACAAGAAATGAAATGTACTTTATCTTGACGAATCATTTCTGCTAAAGAAACACCTAATTCTGCAGTAGACATAGCACCTCCCATAGAAATTAACATTTTACCGCCTTCTAATAAATGCTTTTCATACCCTTTAGCTGCATCTACTAAAGCTGCTGCATTAAAATGTCTATAATTGTGCTCAATAAATTGAGAAATTGGTCCTTTCATAATTCTATTTCTTACTGTTATATTATTATTTTTTATCTTTTGAATATCCTAAAATCTTAAGTACATCATCCGAAGTTTGTTGTTCAGAGAACACTTCTGTTGCTAAAATTCCGTTTTCATCTCTATCAATTAAAATATGTTTTGGCTGCGGAATTAAACAGTGATGAATACCTCCCTGACCACTTATTTGCTCTTGATACGCCCCTGTGTTAAAGAAACCAATATACAACGGTTTTTCTTTATTGAATTTAGGCAAATAAATAGCGTTTAAGTTTTGCTCTGAATTGTAATAGTCATCAGAATCACACGTTAAACCTCCTAAAAATACTCGTTCATATGAATCGTTCCAACGATTTACCGCTAACATAACAAAACGTTTGTTAATTGCCCAAGTATCTGGCAACGTTGTAATGAAAGATGAATCAATCATGTTCCATTTTTCACGATCATTTTGTTGTTTTTGATACAATACTTTGTAAATAGCACCACCCGATTCACCCACTGTAAACGATCCAAATTCAGTAAAAATATTAGGCACATCAACATCTGCCTCTTCACAAGCCATTTTTATTTGATTGATGATTTCATCAACCATATATGCATAATCATAATCAAATGCTAACGAATTTTTAATAGGAAATCCACCACCGATATTTAAACTATCTAATGAAGGACATTCCTTTTTAAGGCTGGTGTACACTTTTAAACATTTGCTTAACTCATTCCAATAATACGAAGTATCACGGATACCTGTATTAATAAAGAAATGAAGCATTTTAACCTCTACATTTGTGTTTTCGGCTAAATTTTTTCTGTAAAAAGGAACAATATTTTTATATCCAATTCCTAAACGAGAAGTATAAAACTCAAATTTTGGTTCTTCCTCAGAAGCAATCCTAATTCCAATCTGGAATTTGCCCTTAATATTATTTTGAAGCAATTCTAATTCTTCATAATTATCAAGAACAGGAATTGTTTTTTTATGTCCGTTATTAATTAAACGTGCAATGTTTTCAATGTATTGATCGCGTTTAAATCCATTACAAACAACAAAGGTATTTTTATTGATTTTTCCTTTTGCCAATAAATGCTCAACAATGTTAATATCAAACGCAGAAGAAGTTTCAATGTGAATATCGTTTTTAAAAGCTTCATTCATAACATATTCAAAATGAGAGCTTTTTGTACAGTAACAGTAGTAATATTTACCCTCGTACTTATGTTTTTCTATTGCTTTATTAAACCAAGTTTTTGCTTTGTTAATGTTATTAGAAATTTGTGGAAGATAGGTAAACTTTAAAGGTGTGCCATATTGTTCTACCAATTTCATTAAATCGATATTATGGAACATTAGGTTGTCTTTATTTAAAGAAAACTCTTCTTGAGGAAAATAAAAAGTTTGATTTATTAGATCGAAATATTTAGTATTCATATAAATTGCTTAAAAATTAAAAAATGTTTTACAACGAATTATAAATTATTTTCAAACTCTAATATTTGCAAAAGCAATGGATAATTTATCACTGTAAATATTTGTAAACAAAACTACCCTGTACAATTGTCTTAAATGCAAAGGTAAGTTTAGTTTAACTATACGTTTGATTTTCAATACCAAAGGTAAATGTACCTTATTTATATTAGTAGTGCCTTTTTTGTTCACTTACAAACCTAATAATTGTTAATAGATATTTAACTTAAATATTCTTGAAAGGCTTTTTCAATTATTTCATTATCAACTAATTGATTAAATACACCTTCACCAATTTCGTTTAACAAAGTAAATTGAATAACTCCTTGTTCATTTTTCTTATCGTGTACTAATAACGATGTGCAAATTTCAATATCATTTTTGGTTAAAACAATACCTTCAAACATCAAATTTAAAGTTTCTTTTATTTCTAAGTATGAATTTTTTGTTAACAAACCTTTTTGGTATGAAATAAATGCTTCTAAAACCATTCCAACTGCAACAGCTTCACCATGTAAAAGAGGTTGCATAGTATTGCTTACCATGCTTTGAGTTTCTAAAACGTGCCCCAAAGTATGACCAAAATTTAATAATTTACGGACATTTTCTTCATGAGGATCTTGTAAAACAATTTCGTTTTTAATGGATACCGAATGATATATCAGTAATTCTAAATCTTCTACTGTCAATTCACTCATGTTTTTTAACTGATTCCAATAGCTTACATCAGCAATTAAACCATGCTTAAACATTTCTGCCAAACCAGAACGCATGTGATTTGACGGCAAAGTTTCTAAGAAATTCACATCAATAAGTACCATTTTTGGTTCGTAAAAACTACCAATCATGTTTTTTAAACCACCAAAATTAATAGCTGTTTTATTGCCTACCGATGCATCTACCATTGCCAACAAAGTTGTAGGAATATTTACAAAATCAATTCCGCGCTTATATGTTGCAGCAATAAATCCACCTAAATCGCACACAACTCCGCCTCCAACATTTAATAACAAAGCTTTTCTGTCAATTTGTAAATCAATTAAACTTTGCCAAATTTCGTTACAAGAATGAATTGTTTTGCTTTCTTCGCCGTGCTCAATTTCAATTATTTCAAAATCAACCGATATAGCAAGCCATTGTAAAACGATATTTAAGCAAAATTTTGAGGTATTATCGTCTACCAAAACAATAATTTTAGAGTACTTTTTTTCATTAATAAGCTGTGATAAAGCCTCATAAGAAGTATTGCCAAATAAAACCGGGTAGCTAGTAGATTGAATTTGCATTATATTGAAAAAATTTGATGTAAAAATAATGCATTTTTTATAACTATTGTATCTTTGCATCATTACTTTAAAGCCAAATGGAAAAAATATTTGACAATACAGCAGTTGCTTTTGCCCTTAAAAACAACACTGAATTAAACAAAGCTTATTATTTGTTTAAATTAATAAGCAGCAATACAATGGTTAAAGTGGGTACTTCATTAACAAATTTTGCCATTAATAGTAAATTACCAGTAAAGGGATTAATCAAATCAACTGTATTTGATCATTTTTGTGGTGGCGTAACTGAAGAAGATTGCTTACAAGTGGTAGATAAAATGTATACCAAAGGCGTTTCATCGGTATTGGATTATTCTGTTGAAGGAAAAGAAACCCAAGAACAGTTTGATCATGCTTTAGAAATGACGTTAAAAACAATTGAGTTTGCTAAAGAGCGTATTGCAATTCCGTTTGCTGTTTTTAAACCAACAGGTGTTGGTAGATTTTTCTTATTTGAAAAAAAAGGAGATAATTTACCTTTTACCGATGCTGAACAAACCGAATGGAACCGTATTGTAGAACGTTTTGACATTATTTGCAGAACAGCTTACGAAAAAGATGTTTTACTTTTGGTTGATGCTGAAGAAAGTTGGATGCAAGATGCAGCCGATGATTTGGTTTTGGAAATGATGCGCAAATACAATAAAGAAAAATGTATTGTTTTTAATACCGCTCAAACCTATCGTTGGGATCGTTTTGATTTTGTAAAAAATACACATGCAATTGGTCTAAGAGAAGGTTTTCATGTAGGATTTAAAGTTGTACGCGGTGCTTATATGGAAAAAGAACGTGCACGTGCAGAAGAAAAAGGATACCCATCGCCTATTTGCGCTACAAAAGCTCAAACCGATGCTACCTTTAATAAAACAGTAACTTACATGGTTGAAAATATTGACAATAAAATGGCTTTGTTTGCAGGAACTCACAATGAAGAAAGCAGCTATATGTTAATGGAATTGTTATCAAAAAACAATTTAGCTCATAATGATGTTCGTATTTGGTTTGGACAATTATACGGCATGAGTGATAATATTAGCTATAATCTAGCCCATCAAAATTACAATGTGGCAAAATATTTACCTTTTGGACCAGTTTACGATGTAGTGCCTTATTTAATACGTAGAGCAAATGAAAACACATCAGTTGCTGGACAAACCAATAGAGAATTAGACTTACTTAGTAAAGAATTAAAACGTAGAAGATCAAATTAAAAAAAAGCCTTCCAAATTTGGAGGGCTTTTTTATTGAGAATATTAACTTAAAGTTTCATCTACAATTTCAGCTTCAGGAGCATTTTTCATAACAGATTCAATTCCGTTTTGACACCCAGCAGCAGATTCGTACATTTGGCTAGTACCAATTATTTGTCCGTTTGTTGCTTTTAAGTTAAAATAAAACTTTCCGTTTTTAGCTTCTAAGCTTTCAAATCTTTTTTCTTCTTGACTATTTTTCTTAACAGACTCAATACCATTTGAGCATGCAGCTTTTGTTGTATAACCTTCGCTTGAAAGAATTACTTGACCATTTGATGCTTTCAAATTGAATTGAAATTCATCATTTTTTCTTGTAGAAATAATAAATTTTCCCATTGTTTTTTGTTTTAAATATACAAATTGTTTTTAAAACAAAAAAAGTCTTTTCAAATGAAAAGACTTTTTTTGTTAGTAATTTATTTCAAACCAGCTAATGATTGCTCAATAGTTGCTATTTTCGATAAAGCATCCGCTTCCTTTTTTCGCTCGTTTGCAATTACTTGCTCGGGCGCTCCGTTCACAAACTTCTCATTTGAAAGTTTTCCTTGAACCGATCGTAAGAAGCCTTGCAAGTATTTTAATTCTTCTTCTAGTTTCTGAATCTCCTCTTCCACATTCACAGAACCCGAAATTGGGATGAAATATTCGTTAGAATTTACGCGGTATGATAATGCTCCCGAAACTTGCTCAGAAACATATTCTAAACTCTCAATATTTCCAAGTTTCATAATTACCGAATCAAAAGTAATTGCCGCATTTTCTTTGTTCAACACTTTTAAATCGATGGTTTCTTTAAACGAAATATTTTTGTCTTTACGAATGGTACGAATACCCGAAATAACTTCAGAAGCAAAATCAAAATCGGTAATTAGTTGCTCATTATACGATTTTATTTCTGGCCAAACCGAAACGATCAAAGCATCTTCCGCAGAACGCTCTGCTATATGTTGCCAAATTTCTTCCGTTAAAAACGGCATATAAGGATGCAATAGTTTTAAGTTTGCCTCTAACATTTCGATAGCCGCTTTAAACGTAACGGCATCAATAGGTTGTTGATAACCAGGCTTGATCATTTCCAAAAACCAAGAACAGAAATCGTCCCAAACTAATTTATAAATAGCCATTAAAGCATCTGAAATTCTGTATTTTTCAAAATGATCTTCAATTTCAACTAATGTTTTTTGCAACTTCGCTTCATACCAAGCCACGGCAACTTTAGATGCTTCGGGCTGAGGAATAGCATCCGAAACTTCCCAACCTTTAATCAATCGGAAAGCATTCCAAATTTTGTTGGTAAATGACTTACCTTGGTTGCATAATTCTTCATCAAACAAAATATCATTACCTGCCGCAGCCGATAACAACAAACCGCAACGAACACCATCTGCTCCAAATTTTTCAATTAAATCTAACGGATCTGGTGAATTTCCTAACGATTTAGACATTTTTCTACGCTGTGCATCACGAACAATACCCGTTAAATACACATTGGTAAATGGTTTTTTATCAGCAAATTCGTATCCAGACATAATCATACGTGCCACCCAGAAAAATAAAATATCGGGTCCGGTAACCAAATCGTTGGTAGGATAGTAATATTTAAATTCTTCGTTTTCAGGGTTTACAACTCCATCAAAAACCGCCATTGGCCATAACCAAGACGAGAACCAAGTGTCCAACGCGTCTTTATCTTGCGTTAAATCTGCAACGGTTAAATTCGTATTTCCTGTTTTTGTTTTGGCTAATTCAACTGCTTTTTCAATCGTTTCAGCAACTACAAAATCTTCTTTTCCACTACCATAATAATAAGCAGGAATTTGATGCCCCCACCATAACTGACGCGAAATGTTCCAATCGCGAATGTTCTCCATCCAATGACGGTATGTATTGTTAAATCGGTTTGGATATAACTTAATTTCATCCGACTCTAAAACTGCTTTTATTGCAGGTTTTGCCAATTCTTCCATTTTAAGGAACCATTGATCGGATAATCGTGGTTCAATAACGGCTTTGGTACGTTCAGAAGTTCCTACATTATTTAAATGATTTTCTACTTTTTCTAAAGCACCAATTGTTTTTAATTCTTCTGTGATTTCATCACGAACTACAAATCTGTCTTTTCCTTTATAATGTAAACCTAAATCGTTTAAAGTAGCATCTTCATTAAAAATATCAATGATTTCTAAATTGTGACGCTCTCCTAAATCTTTATCATTTACATCGTGTGCAGGTGTAACTTTCAAACAACCTGTACCAAATTCCATATCCACATATTCGTCGAAAATAATCGGAATAACTCTGTTTGCAATAGGTACAATGGCGTTTTTACCACGCAAATGTGTGTAACGTTCGTCGTTTGGATTGATACAAATTGCGGTATCTCCTAAAATAGTTTCCGGACGCGTTGTTGCAATGGTCAGAAAATCATTTGTACCTTCAATTTGATATTTTAAATGATACAATTTTCCTTGACGCTCTTCGTAAATAACCTCTTCATCAGATAAAGTAGTTTTTGCTTCTGGATCCCAGTTTACCATTCGGTACCCACGATAAATCATTCCTTTATTGTATAAATCAACAAAAGATTTAATTACAGCCGCGTACATATCAGGATCTAACGTAAATTTGGTGCGTTCCCAATCACAAGAAGCACCTAATTTTTTAAGCTGATCTAGAATAGTTCCGCCGTATTTATCAGTCCATTCCCAAGCGTGTTTCAAAAATTCTTCACGCGTTAAATCTTCTTTATTAATTCCTTCAGCTTTTAATTTAGCTACAACTTTAGCTTCGGTTGCAATAGAAGCATGATCGGTTCCAGGCACCCAACAAGCGTTTAAACCTTTTAAACGTGCACGACGAATTAAGACATCCTGAATGGTATTATTCAACATATGCCCCATATGTAAGACACCTGTGACGTTTGGTGGTGGAATTACAATTGTATAAGGGGTTCTGTGATCAGGTGTTGAACGAAAATAATTATTTTTCATCCAGTAATCGTACCATTTAGCTTCAGCTTGTTTTGCATCAAATTGTGCTGGAATTATCATATATCTAGTAAATTAAATCTTAAAAATAGTCACAAAAATACAATAATCTTTACATCTATAAAAAGTTATAAAATAATAAATTTGGCACGAGTTTTGAAATCATCATAACAAAATGTAAAAAAAAACATAAATGTTTGGATTTCATTATAAACTAATTAAATTTACATAATTAAATAATTTAAAAAACAATGAAAAAAATTTTAGGAATAGTAGCGATGACATTGGTTGGAGCTGCTTCATACGCACAAACTGGTCCAAAAATTGAGTTTAAAGCTGAGAATAATACCATTGATTATGGTACAGTTGTTAAAGGAAAAGATAGTGGTGTAAGAACTTTTGAATTTACTAATACTGGTGATGAGCCTTTAGTAATTACAAATGTGCGTTCATCTTGTGGATGTACAGTACCTTCAAAACCAGAAGCTCCTATTTTACCAGGTAAATCGGATAAAATTGAAGTTAAGTACAACATGAATCCTGGAACCATTTCTAAGACTATTACAGTTGAATCTAATGCAAAAAACATTGATGGAGGAACTGTAGCGTTATACATTAAAGGAAAAGTAGTTGAAGAATAGTTAACTACATAATAAAACTAAAAACCACTTATTAACATAAGTGGTTTTTTTATATCCTTTTTTAATAATTTAGTTCAAAAATTATCATTTTAGCTGTTTTTTAGCTGTTTTATTTAAGTTTCGTTGTTTGTAGGTTTTGGTATTATTAAATTGGTAAATCTTTAAACTATAAACTTGTTATCCTTAAATATTTAGTCGCTATTTAGTATATTTGTATCAATAAATTAATGATCAAAATAAATCTTAATCATAATGTCAAAATCTAAGATTATCTACACATTAACAGATGAGGCGCCAATGTTGGCTACTTATTCTTTTTTACCAATTGTTAAAGCTTTTACTGCGCCAGCAGGTATTGAAATGGAAACTCGTGATATTTCATTAGCAGGAAGAATTTTAGCAAACTTTCCAGAATTTTTAAAGGAAGATCAAAAAATAGGTGATGCTTTAGCAGAATTAGGTCAGTTAGCAAACACACCTGAAGCAAACATCATTAAATTACCAAACATTTCAGCTTCTATTCCTCAATTAACAGAGGCTATTGCTGAATTACAAGCACATGGTTTTGCTGTACCAAACTATCCAGCAGATGCAGCTACAGAAGAAGATAAATCAATTAAAGCTAAATATGCTAAAATTTTAGGTTCTGCTGTAAATCCAGTATTACGTGAAGGAAACTCTGACCGTCGTGCTCCAAAAGCTGTTAAGAATTATGCTAAAAAACATCCACATTCAATGGGTGCTTGGTCTGCAGATTCTAAAACAAAAGTAGCTCATATGGAATCTGGTGATTTCTACGGAACTGAAAAATCGGTTACTATTGCTAATGATACTCAATACAAAATTGAATTCGTTGGAAATGACGGATCGGTTAAAGAATTAAAAGGATTAGCTCCTTTAAAAGCAGGCGAAGTTATTGATACATCGGTTATGAACTTAGCTGCTTTAAAAGCATTTGTTTCTCAAGTTAAAGAAGAAGCTAAAGCTGCAGGTGTTTTATTATCTGCACACTTAAAAGCTACCATGATGAAGGTTTCTGACCCTATTATTTTTGGTGCTATTGTTTCGGTTTACTTTGAAGATGTTTTTACAAAATTCACTACTTTATTTGCTGAATTAGGTATTAACCCTAACAACGGTTTAGGTGAATTATATGCTAAAATTGCAGGTAATGCTCAAGAAGCTGAAGTAAAAGCGGCTATTGATGCTGCTATTGCAAACGGACCAGCTTTGGCAATGGTAAATTCTGATAAAGGAATTACTAACTTACATGTTCCTTCAGACGTTATTGTTGATGCTTCTATGCCAGCAATGATTCGTACTTCAGGACAAATGTGGAACAAAGAAGGAAAACAACAAGATACTTTTGCTTTAATTCCAGACCGTAACTATGCAGGAATTTATACTGCTGTAATTGATGATTGTAAAGCAAATGGAGCTTACGATCCTACTACAATGGGTTCTGTACCAAACGTTGGTTTAATGGCTCAAAAGGCTGAAGAATATGGTTCTCACGATAAAACATTCCAAGCAGATGCAGCAGGTACCATTCGTGTAGTTGACGCTAACGGAACGGTTTATATGGAACAAGTTGTTGAAACGGGTGATATTTTCCGTATGTGTCAAACAAAAGATGCTCCTATTAAAGACTGGGTTAAATTAGCTGTTAACAGATCTCGCTTATCTTCTACTCCAGCCGTATTTTGGTTAGATGAAAACCGTGCGCACGATAGAGAAATTATTGCTAAAGTAAACAAATACTTACAAGAATTTGACACTACAGGTTTAGACATTCGTATTTTGGCTCCAATTGATGCTTGTAAATTTACCATTGAAAGAATTCGTAAAGGTGAAGATACTATTTCGGTTACAGGAAACGTTTTACGTGATTATTTAACCGATTTATTCCCTATTTTAGAAGTAGGTACATCTGCAAAAATGTTATCTATTGTTCCGTTAATGAATGGTGGCGGTTTATTTGAAACTGGTGCTGGTGGATCTGCTCCAAAACACATTGAACAATTTAAAGAAGAAGGATACTTACGTTGGGATTCTTTAGGTGAATTTTTAGCGTTACAAGCTTCTTTAGAACATGTGGCTCAAACTCAAGGAAACACAAAAGCTCAAGTGTTAGCAGACACTTTAGATGAAGCAAATGATAAATTTTTGGATACTGACAAATCACCTGGTAGAAAATTAGGAACAATTGACAACCGTGGTTCTCACTTTTATTTAGCTATGTACTGGGCTGAAGCTTTGGCAGCACAAACAAAAGATGCTGAATTAGCCGCAAAATTTGCTCCTATTGCAGAAGCAATGAAAGCTAACGAAGCTAAAATTAACGAAGAATTAATTGCTTCTCAAGGAAAGGCTCAAGAAATTAAAGGTTATTATCAACCAGATGCTACTTTAACTTCTGCAGCTATGCGCCCATCAGAGACATTAAATAATATTGTTGCTCAATTAGCATAATAACTTAATTAAAAAAATGCTCCTTAATATTAAGGAGCATTTTTTTTAAGAATTAATAATATTAACTTTAAATATCAAAAAGAATCTACATTTAATAATTAAGTACTTCAAAAATTTGAGTTAATACTAAATTTCTTCTTTTATCGTAATCTACTAACGTAGGACTTTCTAATGATTTTGTTGTTCTTAATGAAAAATAGATAGGTTTAGATTGCTTAAAATAAACCCCTACTGTCCAATCTATTTTTTGACCTAAATAACTTGTTGTACTAGTATGAATGGCTAAGTTTGAATCAATTTTTAATTGTTGCATTAGATATTGTTGATTTTTCTTTTCAAAAGGCAATTTACCTTCGCATAAATCTTTTAAAAATAAAATCATTGTATTTGGATTTGTATATCCTGTAAAATTCCAAAAAAAGTCTATTTCACTATTTTTAACATCCTTAAGAATTGAGCTACTTTTTATATTATTAGTATACAAATTATCTGGCAACCTGTATTTTAATTGATCAAAATACCAATCGTTTTGAAACTGCAAGGCTTCTGCCAAATTCATATCTTTATTCCACTCAGGCTTTCTTTTTTCAAAAAAAGAACGTTTTACACCATCCCACTGAATTTTTTCGTTACTATTTATACTGAAAACTTTTTCTTGTAATCCCGTTAATGCTTGCCATAAATGAAAATGAGAGGCAATTGGCGTGTTTAAAAATGGTTCAGATTCAGTACTAAAAATCCATTCATCTTTATTTTCGTTATAAATTACTATAGCTCCATCAATACTATTCGCTTTAAAATAATAATCTAAATAGCTTTGAGATTGTACCGAAAAAACATTTACAAATAGAAAAAGTAATATGTATTTCATTTTTCTTTTTTTTTTCAAAAATATAAAATCTAATTCTAACAATAAGTAAAGTTTATTTAAAACATTCAAACAGAAAGTATTTTGTAATTTTGCATTTTATTTTCACATGAAATTAGCTTACAAATTATTTTTCTTATTAACAGTTAGCATTGCAAATAGTCAGGTACCTAATTATTATCAATCGATTAACTTAAATGTACAAGGAGAAAGTTTAAAAAACCAACTTTCTAACCTTATTACTAGTACACATTCTACAGAACTTACTTATACACCAGATGTTTGGAATGTTTTAAAACAAGCCGATGTTGATCCTAACAATAATGATAAAGTTTTATTGCTTTATGGTTGGAATGATACGGATGCAACTAAAAACAACGACAAATCAAGAGATAAAAATGCAAGTTGCCATACATCAAATTGTGACAATAAATGGGTACGTGAACATGTTTTTCCTAGATCTAAAGGAACACCTAACTTAGAATTTGAAGGTCCTGGTTCAGATGCGCATCATTTACATGCTATTGATTATGATCGAAATTCTTTGAGAAGTAATTTTAAGTTTATTGCAAATCCAACTAGTTATATCACCTACTCTAGAATCATTCAACAAAACGGAACTGACTATTTTTACCCAGGAGATGAATGGAAAGGTGATGTTGCACGCATGATTATGTATATGTATGTAAGATATAATCTACGTTGTCAACCAATAAATGTTGGATATGGTTCTACCTCTTACTCTGTAAATGGAGATATGCCAAACATTTTTTTGCAGTGGAATGCTGAAGATCCTGTATCAACTCATGAAATAAACAGGAATGAGAAAATTTTTCAAGCGCAAGGAAACAGAAACCCTTTTATTGACAATCCTTATTTAGCTACATTAATTTGGAATGGTCCTGCTGCGGAAAATAAGTGGCAAAGTTTAAATACAGAGTCTCCTTACTTTGAAAACATTGCTGTTTATCCTACACAAACAGAAAGCCATCTTAACATTGCTGGTATTACTTTAGATACTCAGGCTACTTTTACTATTATTGATTTAACTGGTAGAATAATTCAACAAGGCATTTACAAAGAAAAAATTGATGTTAGCACCTTATCAAAAGGTATGTATTTTCTTGAGTTAAATATTCATGATACTCACAAAAGTTTTAAGTTTATAAAAAAATAATTTTTAAACATTTTATATTTTTTACTACAAGAACAACCTTAAAATCATTTACAAACTAAACATAACATCATTTTTGTTAGAAATAAACAAAATACAATATCGTTATAAATTAAAATTATCAAAATATAGTTTAATAATTGTAAGATAGTTGTACATTTGCATATCTAAAATCTGAGGAAAAATTTGACTGATTGCAACCTCATTAAAAAAATGCTAAAGCAGAAACTACTTTAGTATTATTACGTTGTTTGCAATTTGGTTTTCTTTTTTTTCTTAATATAAACTAAATTATGGCGTATTTTTTCACATCAGAATCGGTTAGTGAAGGACATCCTGATAAAATTGCAGATCAAATATCTGATGCATTAATAGATAATTTCATGGCTTTTGATGAAGATTCAAAGGTTGCATGTGAAACTTTGGTAACTACTGGGCAAGTAATTTTGGCAGGCGAAGTAAAATCTAAAACGTATTTAGATGTTCAACAAATTGCAAGAGATGTAATTAAAAAAATTGGATATACTAAAAGCGAGTATATGTTTGATGCTAATTCATGTGGTATTTTATCTGCCATTCATGAACAATCGGCAGATATTAATCAAGGAGTAGATAAATCAAACAAAGAAGAGCAAGGTGCCGGAGATCAAGGTATTATGTTTGGGTATGCAACTACTGAAACAGAAGATTACATGCCTTTAGCATTAGATTTATCGCATAAATTATTACAAGAATTAGCTGAATTACGTAGAGAAAACAACGAAATAACTTATTTACGTCCTGATGCAAAATCTCAAGTCACTTTAGAGTATGATGATAACAACAAGCCTACCCGTGTGGTTACCATTGTATTATCAACGCAACATGATGATTTTGTAAAGAACGAAAATGCATCACTTGAAGCTAAAAAAACGGCTGAAAAGCAAATGCAAGAACAAATTAAAAAGGATATTATTTCTATTTTAATTCCACGTTTATTACGTAAATATCCGCAATATCAGCCGTATTTTAATAATGACATTACCTACCACATAAACCCTACGGGTGTTTTTATTATTGGTGGTCCTCATGGAGATACAGGTTTAACTGGTAGAAAGATTATTGTTGATACTTATGGTGGTAAAGGCGCGCATGGTGGTGGTGCTTTTTCTGGTAAAGACCCAAGTAAAGTAGATCGTTCTGCTGCTTATGCAGCTCGTCATATTGCTAAAAATTTGGTTGCGGCAGGTGTTGCTGATGAGTTACTAGTACAAGTTTCATATGCAATTGGTATTGCAGAGCCTATGGGTGTTTTTGTAAAAACTTATGGAACCTCTAAAGTTTCAATGAGCGATGGCGAAATAGCTACTAAAATTCAAGAATTATTTGATTTAAGACCTTATTTTATTGAACAATCTTTAAAATTACGTCAGCCTATTTATAGTGAAACCGCTGCGTATGGACACATGGGACGTAAAAATGAAATTGTTACCAAAACTTTTAAAACACCAAATGGTGAAGAAAAAACCATGGATGTTGAATTATTTACTTGGGAAAAATTAAATCAGGTAGAAAAAATCAAAAAAGCTTTTCATATTTAAGAGTTTGTAAATATCACTATTTTAAGCTACTGTTAATTTTTTTAATAGTAGCTTTTATTTTTTTCAAAAGATACAAATTTGTCATTTTTTGTCTATATTAGTTTTAGGAAAAAGTATTCATTTATGACTGAAAAAGTTATTGTTGGTAGTGAAGAATGGTGTTCATTACCAGACCTTAAAGTTCCGGCTATTAAAGTACGTGTTGATTCAGGTGCAAAAACATCTGCTTTACATGCTGAGCAAATTATCACTTTTGAGAAAAATGGTGAGCAATGGGTAAAATTTATCATCCACCCTATTCAACGTAATACCAAAAGTAGTATTGCTTGTGAATCTAAAGTTATTGATAAACGAATTGTAAAAAGTTCAAGCGGTACTAGAGAAAGTAGATATGTTATTAATACAGAAATTTCTTTAGGCGAGCAATCTTGGAATATTGAGTTAACTTTAACCAATAGAGATTCTATGGGTTTTAGAATGTTGTTGGGTAGAGAAGCAATGATTGGTAAAATTATTGTTGATCCTGATGAGCATTTTAACTTAGGTATTGTTACTCCGGAAAAGTTAAAAGAATATTATTCCGAAGGGCACAGCGAGAAAAAAGGATTACGTATTGGTTTATTAGCAAGCAATCCTGATTTATATTCAAATAAACGAATTATTGAAGCAGGTGAGTTATTAGGTCATGAAATGCATTTTTTAAACATTAAGCATTGTTACATGAAGCTTGATGCACATCAACCTGAAATTCATTATAGAGGCGGACGCATTTTAAATGATTTTGATGCAATCATCCCTAGAATTAGACCAAGTATGACCTATTATGGTTGTTCTCTAATTCGTCATTTTGAATCGTTAAAAGTATTTAGTTTAAACAACGCAGCATCAATAACCCAGTCAAGAGATAAATTGTTCTCTTTACAAATGTTATTAAGTCATGGTGTAGATATTCCTACAACAGGTTTTGCTAATTCGCCTTTAGATACCAACGATTTAATAAATATGGTTGGTGGTTCTCCATTAATTGTAAAGTTATTAGAAGGTACACAAGGAAAAGGAGTGGTTTTAGCCGAAACTAAAAAAGCAGCAGAATCAGTTATTAATGCTTTCAAAAGTGTTGGTGCCAATATCTTGGTTCAAGAATTCATAAAAGAAGCAAACGGAAAAGATTTACGTTTATTTGTTGTTGACGGAAAAGTAGTTGCCGCTATGCAACGTGAAGCTTTGCCAGGAGAATTTAGAGCAAATATTCACTTAGGTGGTAAGGCATCTATTGTAAAAATTACTGCCGAAGAGAAAAAAATTGCAATAAAAGCAGCAAAAGCAATGAATTTAAAAGTTGCTGGTGTTGACATAATACGCTCATCTAAAGGACCTTTGCTTTTAGAAGTAAATTCTTCTCCTGGATTAGAAGGAATTGAAGGTGCAACTGGCAAGGATATTGCAGGGGAAATGATAAAAGCTATTGAAAAGAATTTTAAATGGCTTAACAAATAACAATTCTAATAAGAAAAAACATGAAAAAAATTTTTTATTTATTTACTGTCGTATTTTTATCATTTACAGCTATGGCACAAAACAACAACACAATTACACCTCAAGTTAATGTTAGCGGAGAAGGTTCAGTAAAAATCAAACCAGATTTTGCAATCATTACCATTGGTTCAGAAATTAAAGATGCGGATTCTGCCAAAGCAAAAAAACAAAATGATGCCATTATCTCAAAAATGATTCAAGTAATCAAAAAAAGTAATGTTGCTGAGAAAGATTATCAAACACAACGTGTAAATCTTTACAAAACAAGAGAATATCAAGAAAAAAAAGATTATTTTGTAGCAAATCAAACCATTACAGTTACACTTCGTAATTTAGATCAGTACGAAAAGTTAATGAGTGATTTGTTAGATGCGGGTGCAAATACTATAAACGGCGTTGAATTTAAATCTACGCAAACAGAAAAGTATGCAACTGAAATTAGAGGAAAAGCTGTTTTAGATGCTAAGAAAAAAGCGCAAGATTATGCAGGCGCTTTAAATCAAACTATTGGTAAAGCATTAATAATCAGCGATCAATCTGTAGTTAACAATCCTAGAGTTTACATGATGAAAACAGCTGAAGCTGATGCAAATGGAATGGGACAAACATTAGCTGCAGGCGAAATTGAAATATCAACAAACGTAAATGTTGTTTTTGAACTAAAATAATTTATGAACCCATCTAAAGAGTTATGGATTACTAAATTTTTTAAATTAAGTAATCCATCTTTTTTTATACATCAAACTGAAGAAACTTTTTACGAAAACATTCGTAATACAGGCTTTGTATACGGTTATATTACCAAAACAATGCAACCTAATTTTAATTCGTTTGATTTAACTTCAGAAGAATTAAGTAAAATTGTTTTACTTGAAGCGCTTTATGGCACGTTTATTTTAACCACGCAACAAACCGATATTCAACTATTTACAAAAACAGCTGAAGATTATTATAAAAAAATGAGTACGGCAAAAACCGATTCATATTTTTCGTTCATAAAATTTGATTCTAAGAAAGATTTTGCTTCTTTAGAGAAAATAATATCAGAAAGAACCAATCGTTCTTCCAATTATATCGATCGAACTTTTTCGCATCATTTATCAAATTTTTTGATATTTACAGATGTTTTGTGTTTTAAACGTTTTCTTTTAAAAGAAAATGAAATCATCAATTATTACAAATATTTAGAAGAAACACTTTCGCACTTAGTAATGATTAGTTTTCATCAAAAACAAAATGTTTCAAAGTATGATATTAAGCTACAAGAAGTTTTACAAAGGTCACTACAACATACCTCTTTAAAAGATTTTTCTACTCAATTAAAAGACCTAGATTTATCAAATATTAAAACTTTTTACGGTAAAGCATACTTGTATGATATTGCTTTAATGGTTTTATGGAACGATGAAAAAATTGATGCAAAGGAGTTTAAATACATCTTAAAATTACAATCTCTTTTAGGATTATCGAAAGATTACACAAAAAAATCATTACAAAACATGGTTGGTTTTATTCAAGTAAATCGAAAAGATATTCCTTATTTTCAATTTTCGCATCCTATTAAGAAATTATACAAAGGCACCCATCAATCTGTAGCCTTACTTATAAAAAGAAACAAAAAAAGCATAGTTAAAGAACTAGAAAACAACAAAATATTAATGCAATTAATTGCAAAATCAACCTTCAGTTCTTTATCAAGCAAAGAAAAAAAGCAATTAAAAAATCAGTTTATTGAATTAGGTAAAACGGTTCCTGCATTTGCTATTTTTTTAATTCCTGGTGGTAGTTTATTATTGCCGATTTTAATAAAATTATTACCCGAAATAATTCCAAATTCTTTTAACGAAAATAAATAAAACCTTTATTTTTTAACAACTTATTCCTAATTTAGCGCTTTAATTATCTAATTGTGTTTAAAAAATTAGTTTTTTTTTTAGCTCTTATATCATTGCTTTTTTACTCTTGTAAAAGAAATGATAATGTATACGCATTAATAAAAGAAAATAAGGAAAAAACAGCCCAAACAGATTTTACAAAATGGTCGTTAGATGAGCTTTATTTTGATTTACTAAATCAAATTTCGTTTGCCGAACCCGATTCACTTCTTTCCAAGAAACTAGATTTCTACGAAAAATCAGCAAAAAACCAAAAAGACACGTTACACATTTACAGATCAAATTATTTATTTATAACTTCAGATCCAACAATTGATCTTAGTGATAATCGATTTTCTCTGGTTTTAAAGTCGATTGAATATTTTAATGATAATAATTTAAAATACGATGCCTTTTATACCAATTACATAACAGCCGAGTATTATTTGGGGTTACAATACTACAAATTAGCTGAAAATTACATTTTCAACACTTTAGAAAACTTAGAATACAATGATCATGAATATGCTTACGAAAAATCGTTGGCTTCTATGACTGCATCAAATATTCTGTTTAAGCAGAAAAAAATTATAGAGTGTTATGATATGGTTATTACTTATGAAAGATATAATAAGCATTTTGATGAACAATTGTTTTCGCAAGAACGTATAAAACTTTTAAAAAGTTTGTATTACAACAATATGGCTGTAATTGGAAATTTGGTTGGAAAAATCGATTCAAAACAAGGGATTGATTATTTCCACAAATCTTTTAAACTACTTGAAAATCAAGACAATTACATACACAAAAGCAACACCGCTTTTAATATTTTTAAATATAAAGTTAAAAATAACGACGCTGATAGTATTGAGTTTTATTTAAATGAATTTGAAAAAATTAAAACCAATATTAACACAAGTCCTCAAATACAATTAAAATTTGCTGAAGTACCAACATATTATTTAAAAGTAAAAAAAGATACACTTGCAGCCAAAAAAATTCAAAAAGATCTATTAAAAGAGAATCAAACGATATACAAAAACATTTACTTAGAAAAGAAAATTTACGAACAATTAATAACAGAAACCGATTCGTTTTCAAACAATTTGTACCGCAACTACTTAAATGTTTTAGATTCAATTGAAAAAGAAAGTGATGACAAGTTTAAAACAAATCAAAAAATAGCCTTTAAAAGTAGAGAATTGATCTATGAAAACAACAAACTTAAACAAGAAACCTACTTAGTAGTAGGCTTAATCATAGGTATTTCAATCATTATTTTCTTTACAATTTTAAACATTATTCAAAAAAGTAATTTAAAAAAACTACAACTAAGAAACGATTATTTAGAGCAAGATGCTAAAGCTTTTGAAATAACATTAGATTATAAAAACAATATTGAAGAAAAATTAAGTAACAACAAAAAGCAAATGTTTATGGAGTTACACGATAATATTGTAAATAAGCTTTTTGGTGTACGTTTCTTGGTTCATAAGGATTTTATCAAGTCTGATAGTTTACAAAAGGCGCAAACAGCAATAGAAGAAGTTAAAAAAAGTCTTATTGAGATTTGTGATAATTATGACAACATCAATAATTTATTTGAGAAAGAATCGTTTGAAAAAATGCTTTCTGAACTTATTGTAAGCCAGCCAAATCATTTAATTTCTTTTACTTATAACTTTGACAAAACTATTGATTGGTCTAAATTAAACCCTAGAATTCGCTTTAATCTTTATCGTATCATTCAAGAATTATTGCAAAACATTCACAAACACTCTTTAGCCACAAAGGCAGATGTTACAATTATTAAAAAAGCATCCATCATAAAATTAGTTATTTCAGATAATGGAAAAGGGTATACTAAAAATACAAAAAATGGTATTGGCTTAACAAATATTAATGAGCGAATTAATGAAATTAAAGCTCATTTAGAAGTTCATTCAACCAAAGGTACCCAAGTAATTATTAGTCTTCATGTTTAGCAAAATGCAGATACAAAGAAACATAGCGCTTACTTTAATTTTGTTATCTGCTTTAGGATGCACAAAAGACAAAAAGCTCCAAAATACTCATTTTAAAGAAGATAGCATTGCTATGCGTAAAGAATATGATAGCATGTATTTTTTAAACAGTAGTAATTTAAAAAGTGTTTACAAACATTACGAAACATCAAAAGATAGCATAATAATTGGTTTAAATAATCAATTATATAGTGATTATTTGGTGCGTAATACAAAATATGATAGTGCTTATTATTATTTGAAATTAGCCGATGGTTTCTTTAAAAATGATACAACAAAACTGTTTTTAAATAGTTTTAAAAAGATATATCTTACAAATAGAATTGGTCTTTTAACACAAAGTGAAATTGAATTTGAAAAGAACATCAAGTTAAATATTAAAGATCAAAAACTTAAAAAACTATATCAATTAATTTTTTCATTACCTATACAAGAAGAAAAAGATTCAGCTTTATATAAAAAAAGTATAAATACTGTATTAAATTTTGATCAAAACACTCACAATAAATTAAAGAAATATCGTTTTCTAGAAAATTACGCTACCAATCAAACAAACAAATATTTACAAGAAAACAAAGAATTTACAAAGATATTAGAGCGTTCTTCAAAACGTTTAAAAGAATTGCAACAAGAAAACAAAACAAAAGAAGACCGTTTCTTTACTAATTTGTATTATGTTATTGTAGCCAAAACCTATTTAAATGATAACACTATACAGGATGATTTTAAACTGTTTGAAAAACATATAAAAGATGTATTTACCAAAGAAACTGAAGCTTTGTTTTATGTTCAAAAAGCAAGATATTTTGAAACCAAAAAAAATACAGACTCTGCCAATGTATACTATCTAAAAGCATTGGATATTAGTAAAAAAACGGGCAATTTTATATATGAACGTGATATTTTAAAGTCGTTATTGATTTCACAGAAAAAAGAATCAAAGGAAAACATGGCTAGTTTTATTAAAATAAACGATTCTTTACTTACCTATAAAAGTTATATAGATGATTTTATTTTCTCTACTAATTCAAAGTTTTTTGAGTTAAAATCAGAACAAAAAGCAATTAAAAAGAACAATTTTATAGCATTGTTTTTAGTTTTTGTTGTGTTTTTTTCAATTATTCTTTACTTTTTTATTATCAGAAACAAACAAAAGAACAAACTGGCAAAAAAACATCAAGAGTATTTAGATGAAAAAGCCAAAATGTATCGCTATCTTATTGATATTAAAGAACGTATGGATATTAACATACTAAAAGAAAACACCAATATTAAAACTTTAATATACACCAATACCATTGCAAAAATTGATGTAATTCTAGATCAGTTTTCTCAATCTGAAATTGATATTGAACAATTACAACAAAATATTAAAGAAGTTGAAGACGAATCGCGCAAAATATCGCACATTATTTCTTCAAGCGAATACAAAGCTGTTGATATTGAATACTTTTTAAACGATATTAAGAAACAATACATTGCATATTTAAATATTGAAGTGTTTATTGATGCCTCTATTGTTTTGAATGATTTAGGCTTTAAATCGTTACTAAGAATTCTACTTTTTTCACATAAACTGCTTAATAAAATTAAATACAAAGAAAACATCAACTGTTTTATATCTATTTACAAAAAAGATCAACTTAATTATTATAAAATATATTTAAATAAAGAAATTGAATTAGGATATGATTTAGTCACTTTTTTAAAAGATAGATCGTTAAATTATTCAATTGAAAAACAAACAGAAACAGGAATTATAATTGAAATTATATTTAATAAATAAACATTTATAAATGAATGTTTAACAACTGATTTTCATCCCATAAATCAGAATTCACATTACACCATAAATGTCCGTTTTTAACAACTAAAGGACAATTAAAATTATTAGTAAACAAACCACCCGTTCCCAAACCTTGAGGCATATTACTTTCTAAAGTAAAAGTCCATTGAGCAATTGCATTTAATCCAATATTACTTTCTAATGCAGATGTAATCCACCAACCGATGCCAAATTTATTGGCAATTTCAATCCATTCTGCTGAACCTTTAAATCCGCCTACCAAACTAGGCTTTAAAATGATGTATTGTGGTTTGATTTTTTGCAATAGATTTTCTTTATCACTGTAATTTACAACTCCAATTAATTCTTCATCTAAAGCAATGGGCAATGGCGCTTTTAAACACAAATCTGCCATACTGTCAGTTTGATTTTGTTTAATCGGTTGTTCAATACTATGTAATTTATATTCAGCAAGTTGTAACATTCTATCTAAAGCGTTAGTTTTATCGAAACCACCATTAGCATCCACCCTAATTTCGATAACTTCTTCAGGAAAATGTGCACGAATATGAGCCAGTAAAGCCAATTCTTGATCAAAATCTATAGCCCCAATTTTTAATTTTATACAGTTAAAACCTTGCGCTATTTTATCATCAATTTGTTGTTTCATAAATTCCGGATTACCCATCCAAACCAAACCGTTTATGGATATTGCTTTTTGACCATCAGTAAATCTGCTAGGAAACAAAATAAAAGGATCTGAACTTTCAACAGATAAAAACGCTTGTTCTATTCCAAATTGAATAGAAGGCCAATCGCGAAGCATTTCCCAAAGTACATCTTTTCCTAAATTAATATTATCACAAACCCATTGTAATTTGTCTGAATAATCCAATTTATCATCATGCGATAATCCTCTAAACAATCCGCACTCTCCTATTCCTTTCTTACCGTTATGTTCAATAATTAAAAAGTAGGTCTCTTTTTCTGTCATCATTCCTCTTGAAGTTCCAGACGGATTTTTAAACTGTAGAATATATTTTTTAAAATATGCTTTCATTACTGTAATTAATAAAAAAACTCTGACAAAGCAGAGTTTAGAATTATAGTTCTATTGAAGATCCAATCTCTAAAAGAATTAGTTCTTTATTTTTACTTTCAAATTTTTGTTTTGCCACTTCATGGTCAATTTTAATATACCCAAACGTATCAAAATGATACCCTAAAACCGTTTTTACGTTTAAAAATTCTGCGGCAATTGTTGCATCATCAACATCCATTGTAAAATTACTTCCTATAGGCAAAATAGCTAAATCTAAAGGGTTACGCATAGGAATTAACTTCATATCGTATGTTAAAGCGGTATCGCCAGCAATGTAAACATTCTTGTTTTCCGCTTCAATTACAAAACCACCTGGTTGCCCGCCGTTACTTCCATCGGGAAAACTGCTTGAATGTATAGCATTTACGTATTTTACTTTACCAAAATCAAATTCCCAAGTTCCACCATGGTTCATTGGATGTGTTTTAAAACCTTTAGCTTCGTAATACCCTGCAATTTCAGCGTTTGATACAATAATTGCTCCTGTATTTTTTGCTATGGTTTCTACATCTAAAATATGGTCGCCGTGTGCATGTGTAATTAAAATATAATCGGCTTTTAACGAATTTACATCAATATGTTTTGCTAATTCATTTGCACTAATAAACGGATCTACAATAAGTATTTTTCCGTTAACTTCAATTGCTAAAGAAGCGTGACCAAGGTATGTTATTTTCATAAATATGCGTTTAAAATTAATGCTATTGAGACTAATAAAGATAGGAAAAATGTACTTAACGACAAGCGTTTTAATTCTGGATCTAACAACCTGGGATTTGTTGTTTTTGTAACTACAGTCAGGTTTTTAAGCAAGGGAATAAATGTTATTACATAAATGTATTGATACCATTTTGAGAATGAATTCATTGCAAAAGTATTGATAAAGATTACAGCTATTAGAATTAAGAAAAAGTGATAATTCTTCGCTTTTTGAAATCCCATTTTTACTACCAATGTATTTTTTCCTACTGCAGTATCATTCTCTACATCGCGCATGTTGTTCATATTTAAAACCGCCATGCTTAACAAACCTATTGTAATTGCTGGAAAAATAACTTTATAATCCATTGTATGTCCGAACAAATAGTATGTTCCCAATGTGCTAACCAAACCAAAGAATATAAAGACAAAAACATCTCCGAACCCTTTATAACCATACGCTGAATTACCAACTGTATACTTAATTGCGGCACCTACACACGCAATTGCTAATACAAAATAAAGAATGGCTTGAAGAAAATTTTGGCTACCAAACGACAAATAAATAACGCCAATTGAAGAAATTAAAGACAAAACAGAAGTTATAATAATTGCCTTTTTCATTTGTTGAGCCGTAATTTCACCACTTTGTACTGCACGTTTGGGTCCTACTCTATTTTCATTATCGGTTCCTTTTACGGCATCACCATAATCGTTGGCATAATTTGACAAAACCTGAAAAAAAAGCGTTGTTAATACACACAAAACAATAATGCAATAGTAATTTTCTTGGGTATGATATTGTTGATAAGCTACTGCGCTTCCTACTAATATTCCCGATACAGATAAGGGCAATGTACGTAATCGTGCAGCTTTAATCCATTTTTTCATTTTCTACTATTTGATTTGCAAAAATAACAACTTTATCAAAAACCAAAGGTTTATTTTCTTTGTGTGCTGTATGACCTGCTTGTGGAACCAGTAATTTTTGAACCGATCCTTTGGCAACATCAAACGCATCTACTTGCTTCATTGTTCCAAACTCATCAAACTCACCTTGAATAACTAAAATAGGGACTTCAATTTTGGTAATAAAATGCTCAATATTCCAACTTTGATGTTGTTCTGAAAGCCACGTTTTTGTCCAAGCATAATACAAATCAAACACTTTATTTCCGTGGTATTTCTCTAAAACTCTTGCTATTTGAGTAGTTTCTAATGTTGTTTGGGCATCACGAACACCTTGTAACGTTTCTTTTTCAATTAAAACGTGAACTCCTTCTACAATTAATCCGCTAATTTTTTTTGGAAACATTCCTGCATAAATAGTTGCAACCGAAGCGCCATCGCTAAAGCCAAATAAAATAGGTTTGCTTATTTGCCAATGATTCATTAATTGATCTAAAATTTCAGCTTCTTGCTCTAAATAATTAATTGGTCGTTTTACCGTATAATTATCCGATTTACCGTAACCTCTTCTATCATAACTAATAACATTACATTGCAATGCTTTGGCTAAATCTTCAGGCCATTCACGCCATAAAACAGTACATCCTAAAGAATCGTGAAGCAAAACTAAGGTACTTTTAGGATTATTAACCATCCATTTTTTATAATAAATGGCTGTAGTGTTAATAATTATGTTATCTTCTATTGTCTGAATTACATCCACTTGTATTTATTTTTTTCGATTTGATACAGCCATTCGTTGGCTAATTTTTGAAGTGTTGGATAATGATAATAATTTAATGAAATGCTGCCACCAGCTGTAGACAACGTTACAGAGCCAAGCTGTCTTTTCTTTTGAAAAACACTTTGCGAAACCATAATTTGTTGCACTTTACTAACATCTAAATACGTTGTTGTTACATCCCAAATACCTTGTTTCAGAACAATAAAATCATTTTCTATATATAATTTCTTATTCTTATAACCAACAAACAAAAGCACAGCAATTGCTAAATACACCAACACAGGTGTTAGCAAATAATTGTATTGTTTTTGTATAAATAAGGCAATAAAAAACAACGAAAAAACAAAAGCCCAAGCAACTAACTTTAGATATAACGACCTAATATGAGGCTTTATAAACGTTTTATTTATATCTAAATCTTTACTATAAATAACCTTAAATAACTCATTTAATTCAAACCAATTAGCTCCAGGAACAATTAATCCTTTTTTCTTTTTATTGTTTTCATTACTTTCAACTTGCTTGATTTTTACCTCAAACAAATTCATTACTTTTTGAAAGTAATTTTGTTGAAATTGAAACAATTGTACTTTGTTTGATGGTACTGAAATAATATGAGAATCTGTTAAACCAAACGATACTAATAATTGATTGTTCTTTAATTGAATATGGTAATTGTAATACATTAATAAGGTTCTTACCAGATTGAACAAAACAACCACCACAATAATTACTAAAATTAAAACAATCCATAACAATCCTACATAATATTCTGAGGCTTTACTATAGATATCATCATAAATTGATTCTTCATTTTTATAGAAAATACTTTGTAATTGATCTGCAATTTGATATCCAAAGGCAATTAACAATCCAAAAGTTTGCAGATAATTTCTAGTTAAACCAATTTTTATTAAGCTTGATAAACCAATTTTTATGGTTTTGGTTTCAATTTCTTCTTCAGTAGCATGTAAAGGGGTTTCATTAACATCGTTTTCAAAAACAACACTTCTTTTCTGTGTTAATACATCTTTTAAAGTCAATGCTTTTTGAAAACTAATACCATTAATTTCAATTTCTGTAGTTGCGCTTCCAGCTGTATCAATGCTTACGTTATACAAACCTAAAATTTTATGCAAAAACTTTTGATTTAAATTAACCTCGTGAATTTTATCAAACTTTACAACTGTTTGTTCTTTATTTAACCAGCCTGTTTTAAGAATTAACTCGTCATTTTCGACTTGAAATTTAAAAAAACGATACTTGATAAATGCGCTAAACACACTAATTAATATTAAAAAAACGGGTAATAAGTAAACCCACCAATTTTTGCTACTAAAATCGCGGTTAATACCTAAAACAATTAAAATAGGGAAAAAACTTTTGCCAACAGTCCACATAGATTTAGCAACCGAAAGCCAAAATGCTTTAGGGTTTAATGAATTAGGTTGAGAAAAATCGAAATTATCCTTCTGATTCATTATCTAAAATTTCCATTCTATTTAAAACATAAACTTTCCATCGTTCAGCATCCTCCAAAGTAAGTCCGGGAATACTTACATCAACATTATCATTAGCTGCAGTATGTAATTTTAAGGTAGCTAAATTTAATTTCTTAGCAAACCAACCTTGCTTAACAATGATGTGTTGTATGCGAATATAAGGTATGATATGCACTGTTTTACTTATTAAACCTTTTTGAAACATAACATCGTGTTGCCTAAAAGCATACTTTTTGTTTTTATAAGCCAACAAAGAATAAACTACTATTAATGAAGTTATTACAAAAGGAATATAAAAAAATGTGTACACACCATCTTCGGCATCAAAAAGGAAAAATAATCCTATAGATAATGCCAAGCCAATGACAAAAACAATGGCGCTGTTTAAAAAAACTATTTTCTTATAATTAGCATGAAGCGTTTGTAACGCAACCTCTGCATATTTAGGAATATCATTAATTGAAACCGTTTGATTTTCAAACATAAACACTCTTTTATTGAAATTATTTAACTCTATAAAACTAATCAAAAATAATTTTAATATCCATGTAAATTGATATCTTCAACTCTTGTAAGTTCTATTTTTTTACCCATTTTCTTTTGAATGACTCTAAAATGTTGTAAATCGTCCTGCGTTAAAATGGTAATAGCTGTTCCCTTTTCATTGGCTCTACCCGTTCTACCAATTCTGTGAACAAAATCTAATGGAGATCTTGGCAATTCGTAATTAATGACAAAATCTAAATGATCAATATGAATACCTCGTCCAATTAAATCAGTCGCAACTAAAATGTCTACCTCGTTATCTTTAAAATCACGTAAATTTCCTGTTCTGGCTCCTTGCGATTTTTTACCGTGAATAGCAGTTGCCAAAATTTTATTTTTGGTTAATTTTTCAACTAAATTATCAACATTTCTGGTTGAAGAAGCAAAAATAAGCACTTTACTCATTTTTTGTTCTTTAATTAAATACCTTAAAAAAGGACCTTTTGAAGAAGCATCAACCAAATAAGCTATTTGTGTAATATTTTCTAGATTGACTTCTTCTTTTTGAATTTCAACTAAAGTAGGATTGATGGTTAATCGCTTCTTTATTTCTTCGACTTTTTCATTTAAGGTTGCCGAAAAAAGTAATGTTTGCTTATTTGCTGGTAACATTTTAAAAATTTGATTCATTTCATCATCAAATCCTAATTGAAACATTTTATCAGCTTCATCAACAACCAAATATTTAACTTTAGAAACGCTTAAAGCATTTTGATTAATTAAATCTAAAAGTCTTCCTGGTGTAGCAATAACTACTTCTGCACCATACAACGCCTTCATTTGCGGATTGATTGAAACACCACCATAAACAGCCATTGCTTTGATATCACGCTTTAAATTCTCGGTAAACACTTTAAAAACTTCTTCAATTTGAACAGCTAATTCACGTGTTGGCACCAAAACTAAGACTTGAACATTTCGATCTTTCTTAACTTCTTCGTTTTGTAATTTCTCTAAAATTGGCATTACAAAACTTGCAGTTTTTCCTGATCCTGTTTGAGCAATTCCCATTAAATCTTTTCCTGATAAAACAACAGGAATTGATTGTTCTTGAATAGGAAATGGTTTTAAAAAACCTAGTTTATTGACCGATTTTATGATATTGCGTGATAATCCAAGTGATTCAAAAGACATGTTCTATTTTTTTGTAAAGGTACGCTAATAAAAAATTTAACTTGATACTTTTATGCAATTAGAAACCCGATTGAATTTAATCAATCGGGTTTTTATACTAAAACTTTTATTATTCTTTATTTACAATCGATTTTCGATGATTTGTTGCACAACTTCTGGATTAATCATGGTAGAAGTATCGCCAAAATTATCTAACTGATTGGCAGCTATTGAACGAAGCAATCTTCTTAAAATTTTACCAGAGCGCGTTTTAGGTAAATCATCAACAAACTGAATTTTATCTAACTTACCTATTGGTCCGTAATGATCGGTAATTAATTGATTGATTTCTTTCTTTAAATTCTCTCGATCACGAGATACTCCCTCTTTTTTCAACGAAATATAAGCATAAAGCGCATTTCCTTTGATATTATGTGGAAAACCTACAACCGCCGACTCTGCTACTGCAGGATGCTGGTTTATAGCATCTTCTATAGGCGCCGTTCCTAAATTATGTCCTGATACAATTACAACATCATCTGCACGACCTGTAATTCTGTAATAACCAACTTCGTCTCGTAACGCATTATCGCCTGTAAAATACGTTCCAGGAAAATCAGTAAAATAAGTATCTACAAATCGTTTGTGATCGCCCCAAATGGTTCTAGCAATTGATGGCCAAGGAAACTTAACGCACAAACTACCCATTACTTGGTTGCCTGTAATTTCGTTGTTTTTTTCGTCCATTAAAACCGTTTGTATACCTGGCAATGGCAATGTTGCATACGTTGGTTTTGTAGGTGTTATGCAAGCCAATGGTGATATCATGATAGAACCCGTTTCTGTTTGCCACCAAGTATCAACAATTGGGCAACGTTTTTTACCTACAAAATCGTTAAACCAATGCCAAGCTTCTTCATTAATAGGCTCGCCTACCGATCCTAAGATACGCAATGACGATAAATCGTGACTGGTTACATACGAATAATCAAATGTCATTAAAGAACGAATAGCTGTTGGAGCGGTATAAAACTGCGTAACTTTGTATTTATCGATAATATCCCAAAAACGAGAAGGGTTTGGATACGTTGGTACACCTTCAAACATAACGGTTGTGGCACCATTTAATAAAGAACCATACAATATGTAAGAATGTCCTGTAATCCAACCTAAATCGGCAGTACACCAAAAAATATCATCGTCTTTATAATCAAAAACATTTTGAAAAGTATAGGCTGTTTGTATCATATAACCAGCCGTTGTATGTACCATTCCTTTAGGCTTACCTGTAGAACCCGATGTATACAAAATAAACAAAGGATCTTCAGAATCCATTATCTCTGCAATATTTGTTGCTTCGGCTTGTTCGTATAATTCATGATACCAAACATCTTTCTCTGTATTAAAAGCTACAGCTTCATTGGTACGTTTTACTACTAAAACCTTTTGAACAGTAGTATTGCCTTGCAAAGCTTTGTCTACAACTTCTTTAATTTTGATGCTTTTTTCGCCACGGAAACCTCCATCAGATGTTACAACAACTTTAGCTCCACAATCTTCTACTCTACTACGTACAGCTGCATCAGAAAATCCAGCAAAAATAACCGAGTGTATGGCACCAATACGGGCACAAGCCAACATAGTTACAGCTAATTCTGGTATCATGGGTAAATAAATACACACGCGATCACCTTTTTGTACTCCTAACGATTTAAGCATATTAGCGGTTTTTGCAACGCGCGTATACAAATCATTATACGTTATAATTTGAGCTTCTTCCTGCGGATTATTTGGTTCAAAAATAATAGCTGTTTTAGTACCACGTTTTGATAAATGACGATCGATACAATTTTTTGTAATGTTTAATTTGCCATCAACAAACCATTTAATATCTCCTTTAGACATATCAAATTCAAACACTTTATCCCAAGCTTGGTACCAAACAAAATTTTCTTCGGCTATTTTGCTCCAAAATTTTCTAGGCTCGCGTACTGCTTTTTTATAATGTTTGAAATATTGTTCTAAATCTGCAATTTTATAGTAGCTCATAAATTTAATTTTACTAAACGTTTTTAAATTTACTTAAATATCCTTTAACGATTGTAAAAAAATACTTAAAAATCAAAAGTTGTTTTAAGTGATTGATTGAAATCATTCATAATTTCGGTAACCACTTCATCAACAGATTGTATTTGATCAATTAAACCTACAATTTGACCAATTTCTAATTCGCCTTCAACTAAATCGCCTTCAAACATTCCCTTTTTTGCTCGTGCACGCCCTAATAATGTTATTAAATCTTCTTTAGTAGCACATTTTTCATAAGCACTTTGTACTTGATTAAAAAAGTCGTTTTTAATTAAACGTACAGGTGCCAACTCTTTCAATGTTAAATATGTATCGCCTTCTTGTGAAGCGACTAAAGTATCTTTAAAAGCTTGATGAGCAGAACTTTCAAACGTCATAGCAAAACGAGTTCCCATTTGTACACCATCGGCACCTAAAATCATAGCTGCATGCATAGCCTTACCTGTTGCAATACCACCTGCAGCAATTAATGGAATTTGAATTTGCTTTTTAACCATTGGTATTAAAGTTAAAGTGGTAGTTTCTTCACGACCGTTGTGTCCGCCTGCTTCAAAACCCTCTGCAACCACTGCATCTACCCCAGCCTCTTGCGCTTTTAAAGCAAATTTTGAAGAACTAACTACATGTACAACTGTAATACCACGTTCTTTTAACCAATTGGTCCACGTTTTAGGATTTCCTGCTGATGTAAAGACAATCTTAACACCTTCATCAACAATAATGTTCATAATTTCTTCCACGTTTGGATACAACATAGGAACATTCACGCCAAAAGGCTTATTGGTTGCTTTTTTACATTTCTGAATGTGTTCTCTTAAAACTTCTGGATACATAGAACCTGCGCCTATTAAACCTAAACCGCCTGCATTACTTACTGCCGATGCTAATTTATAACCACTGTTCCATATCATTCCGCCTTGAATAATTGGATATTTTATGTTGAATAAAAAAGTAATCCTGTTCATTTATATTTTTTTATGATTTATACAAAAATAGAAAAACCAAGTATATTGTGCTTGGTTAACTTTTATAAATAATATTTTTTTTACTTTCTACAAAAAAAAGTAGCCGAAGCTAATGTGGTTGTCATGGAAGCACAACAATAATCTAGTTTAAATATAAAAAAGCACTCTTTTAAAGAGTGCTTTTTAATTTTCTATAAGATCCTTCTAAAGGTAAAAATCGTAAACTATCATTACAATTAAACTTTATAGAGTCTTTACTAATATTTTCAAATAAAACATGTGCTTCTTTTTTGGTGAAAATAATGCGTAAATTACCTTTTTCCTTGTTTAAAGGAATATTTAAATGATGTCCTTTATCTAATACGGCATCCAATTTAGTAGTACAATTTGTTAAAGAATCTAATTTGTTATAATGGGTAAATTGTACATTAAAATGATCTTTCTTAGAATGGGTAATTTTTATTTTATTGTATAAATTTAAAGTATCTCCAGCAACATATTCACATTCAATGTTTTTAGATTTAAAAAGGGTTGATTTATGTAAAACATAATCTTTAGCTAATTCACCAGTTACTTCTTTTAAATCACTTCCAACACGTAAAATTTTATCAGTCCCTTTTATTTTGTAAAATAATTTTTCTCTATCAAAAGTTGCCTGAAATACAGAATCTTTTAATTTCCAAGTTCCAACTTTAGTAACCGGAAGTTCATTTTTGTCTTGATAGTAAATCGTTCTAGAAATAGTACTATCATTATAAATACGAATGCTAGTTTCAATACCAGGACAATCTGGGCACGGAATGATGCCTTCATATGTACTACTATAAATAGTGTCTAAAAGTGCTTGTTGTATTACAATTGGTGCATCATTTTTGTCTTTTTTAGAACAGCCAATAAACCCAACAATAGCAGTAGCCACAAGTAAATTATGAATACTTTTCATAGCAAAGAATGTTTATCTAAATATTAAAGTGTTTAACAAAAATAGTTCCATTTTTTAGGAAAGCAAAAAAAACATTAAAAAAAACGTTGCTATTTTTAAAAATGCTATATTTAATTTACTTTTGCATAAACAAACAGCACAATGACAAACGGAATTATCATTTTGGATTTTGGTTCGCAATACAATCAATTAATTGCGCGTAGAATTCGAGAATTTGGAGTTTACACAGAAATTATCCCTTACAATACTTCTATTGAAGCTATTAAAAAACATCAACCAAAAGGAATTATTTTATCAGGCGGTCCATCGTCTGTTTTTGGTAGTGAAGCTGCTTTAGTTGAAAAAGAATTGTTTGAATTAGGAATTCCTGTTTTAGGAATTTGTTACGGAATGCAATTAATTTCACATTTATTAGGTGGCGAAGTTAAAAAAGGTGAGAAAGGTGAATACGGCAAATCAGAGTTAACTATCTTATCTCAAAATAGTTTATTAGCAGGTATTCCTGAAAAATCTATTGTTTGGATGAGTCACTTTGATGAAGTAATGACGGCTCCAAAAGGATTTACAATTGCAGGAAAATCAAACATCGATATTGCTGCCATTTCTAATGAAAATGATAAGATATTTGCAGTTCAATTTCATCCAGAAGTTACCCATACAGAATTTGGTTCGCAAATATTAAACAACTTTGTTTTTAATATTTGTCAAGCCGAAAAGAACTGGGTTTTAAAAGATTTTATCGAAACAGAAATTGCTCGAATCAAAGAAGTAGTTGGTACTAAAAAAGTTATTTTAGGACTTTCAGGCGGTGTTGATTCTTCTGTTGCTGCTGTGTTAATTCACCGTGCAATTGGCGATCAGTTAACATGTATTTTTGTTGATACAGGTTTGCTACGTAAAGACGAAGGTAAAAAAGTAATGGAAAATTACGGCAAGCATTTTAATATGAACATTAAAATGGTTGATGCCTCTGAACGTTTCTTAACTAGTTTAAAAGGTATTGATGAGCCAGAAGCTAAACGTAAAGCAATTGGTCGTGATTTTGTGGCTGTTTTTGATGAAGAGTCTAAAAAGTTTGGCGATGCCTCTTTCTTAGCGCAAGGAACTATTTATCCTGATGTAATTGAATCGCAATCAGTAAAAGGACCTTCTGCAACAATCAAATCACATCACAATGTAGGTGGATTACCAGAAGATATGAAACTTCAATTATTAGAACCGTTACGTGAGTTGTTTAAAGACGAAGTACGTAAAGTTGGAGTTGAATTAGGAATTCCTCGTGAATTAGTTTACCGTCATCCATTTCCAGGACCAGGTTTAGGTATTCGTGTTTTAGGTGAAGTTGACGAAGAAAAAGTACGTATTTTACAAGAAGCCGATCAAATTTTTATTGACGAGCTTTATGCACACAATTTATACGACGAAGTTTCACAAGCTTTTGTGGTTTTATTACCAGTAAAATCGGTTGGTGTAATGGGCGACGAGCGTACGTATGAATATACAGCTGTTGTACGTTCTGCAAATACAATTGATTTTATGACAGCAACTTGGTCTAAATTACCTTATGAATTTTTAGAATTAGTTTCTAACCGAATCATTAATGAGGTAAAAGGTATTAATCGTGTTGCTTACGATATTAGCTCTAAACCACCAGCAACTATTGAGTGGGAATAATATATTAAAAGCCTTAATTTATTTTAAGGCTTTTTTAATTTTACAACGTAAACGAATGTTGAAAACTGAATGAAAGATTCAAAAAACAAATTACATCCTAAAAGTTACCATAATTCATTATACAATTTTAATGAGCTGATTAAGATGTTCTGGAATTGAAAAAACATATAACAAAAATGCGTATGTAAACCTTCAATCACGATCTTAATACATTCCTCTTTTTTCAAAAATAAACCCAAAAAAATATATTTTTTTGGGTTTATTTTTATGTTTTTATTAAAACTAATATTTTACATAATTAAAATTACCTTTTGTGGCTCTCTGAGGTTTTAATTCAGAATCAGGATCAGGAAATAAAATATATTCAAAATTACCATCAAAATATTTAGCTTTGTCATTTATAACCGAAATATTTGTATATCCAGCATTTTGATTTTCTTCCGCATTATCAGTAGAATAATACGTCCAAACTTTTTGTAAAACACCATCATCATCAGGAACCATTTCCATAATTGCTAAATCAGCCGAACTTAAGTTATTGCTTGGATTTTCTAAACTTAACCCTGTTGGAAAATTACCTAACGCTAAAGTACTACAGCTTATATGTAAATAACCAGGCTTATAACGTGTTTCAGGATTTGTTGTATCATCAACATTTAAAATTGACAAACGTGATTCAATAACAAATTGACCACTATCCCATAAAACTTTAACACTGTCTGCTACTATTGTTTGCTTATCATTCAATTCAAAACGCAAAATAGGTTTAGCTGTTAAAGTATCATCTTTTAACTTTTCATCAACAGCTTCTGTTTCACATGATGCAAATCCCATTGCTAAAACAACAGTTGCTACAATATATTTTAATCTTTTCATACGATTTTCAAAATGTTAAATTTATCCAAATATAAAATTATTTTTTTTACAGAGAAAATATTTACTAAAATATTCGTGATTTTAACTATTAACTTGCTTTTTCCTAGCTTTTATAAGAAGTACAATACCTATTACAAAGAATACAACTAAAAATAAAATTGAGTTTTGCATTTTACCTGTTACCTGCGCAATAACGCCATAAATTAACATTCCGATAACGATACCAATTTTCTCTGTAACATCATAAAAACTAAAAAACGATGTCGTATCTTTTGTTTCAGGTAATAATTTTGAATAAGTTGATCTTGATAATGACTGAATTCCGCCCATTACCAAACCTACCATTGCAGCTACTACATAAAACTCTACTGGTTTTACCACAAAATACGCACAGATACATATTAAAACCCAAGCAGCGTTTATACCTATTAAAGCTTTAAGATTCCCTATTTTTTTTGATAATTTAGATGTTAAAATAGCTCCTACAACAGCAATAATCTGAATTAATAAAATACTAACTATGAGTCCCATTTGGCGTTGATCATCGTCAACCCATTGCACTTCTTTTTCGCCAAAATAAGCAGCAATAATCATTACAGTTTGTACAGCCATACTGTAAACAAAAAATGCAGATAAGTAAGCCTTTAAAACGGGATACTGCTTAAGTTCTTGAAAAATTCTTTTTAATTCTCTAAATCCAGAGAAAAACAATGAACTTGTAATTTTGTTATCGTTTCTAAAATTAGGCAATCTTCTGTATGCAATTTGACTAAATCCTAACCACCAAATACCCACTAAAACAAATGAACATTTCATGGCTTCTAAAGGACTACTAAAACCAAACCATTCGCTTTTCATAATCATGGCTAAATTAATCAGTAATAAAACAACCGATCCTATATATCCTAAAGAATAGCCTTTTGCCGAAATACCGTCTTGCTGTTCTGGCAATGCAATATCTGGTAAATATGAATTATAAAACACTAAACTTCCCCAAAAACCAATAAGAGCCATCATATAAAATAACAAGCCTAGGTATAGATTATTTAAATCGAAAAAATAAAGCATCATACAAGAAACCGACCCAATAAAGCAAAAAAGTTTTAAAAAGAATTTCTTGTTTCCTAAATAATCGGCAATTCCTGAAAGTAAAGGCGATATGAAAGCAATAATTAAAAACCCTATAGCTGTTACATAACTTATAATGGATTCACTAGGCGTATCAATACCTAAAAAAGAGGTTGATGTTTTATTTTCTAATCGAAAAAGAGCTCCGTAGAACAAAGGAAAAATAGATGACGAAATAACCAGCGCGTAAACCGAGTTAGCCCAATCATAAAACGCCCAAGCATTCAGTACTTTTTTATCTCCTTTTACAAATGTTTTCATAATTTACTGCATAAAAAAAGTAGTCCCATAATAAGTAAAGGACTACCTTTTGTGTTTAAGTTATATTAGAATTTTTTTCCGAATTTTGCTGCCTCAGCTTTGGCTTCGGGAATTAATTTTTGAATATCGGCAATACGTGTTTTATCACTTGGGTGCGTACTTAACAATTCTGGCGTTTTACCACCACCTTGTGCAGACATACGTTCCCAAAAATTGATAGCAGTATCTGGGTTATATCCGGCAATTGCCATTAAAATCAAACCTAAACGATCGGCTTCTGATTCATCGCCTCTGCTATAAGATAACATAGCCAAATTAGATCCTACACCATAAGCTAAACCTAAAGCTTTTTGTAAATTTCCTGAACTACCCGATGTTAATTGTCCTAAACCTTCACCAACACCTGCTTGTATTAAAGCTTTATCCATACGTTTACGACTATGACTTAGCAAAGCATGTGCAACCTCGTGCCCCATTACAGTTGCTAAACCAGCTTCATCTTTTGTTACAGGCATAATTCCAGAATAAACAGCAATTTTTCCACCTGGCATACACCAAGCATTTATCTCTTTACTGTCGACCAATTTATACTCCCACTTATAATTAGCAATTTGGCTTCCAAATCCTCTCGATGTCATCCATTGCTCCGCAGCAGCTTTAATTTTAGCTCCTACTGTTTGCACTTTCTGGGCATCTGCTGTTCCAGAAATCACTTTATTTTCTTTTAAAAAAGTTGAATATTGTTGATAAGCAGCAGGTATAAGCTGTTCATTTTCATTGGTAAGTGCAATACCTTTCTTACCAGTTAACGGATTCGTTGCACATGCTATGGCTAATGCAGCGATACTACATAGAACAAATACTTTTTTCATAGATTTCTTTTCTTAATTTTTTATAAAAGTATAAAATATTCAATGAATACCTTTTAAATTTGTGTACAAAATTATAAAACATGGCACAAAAACAATCAAAAGTTTTAGAAGTTCCTAGTTACATTAGAAACACATCAAAAGTTTTATCAGCACTAAACAAAAAAATGGCTGCAGCATTTGCCTTAAAACTATTTGAAACACCTATAAAATATACATTACCAAAGCGCGAGCAGAAAATGTTTGAGGTTTCGCATAAATCAAAAATTACATTACCTATATGTAAAAAGGAAATTATTGTTTACGAAAACAATTTTGGACCTAAAAAAGTGCTTTTGGTACACGGATGGAATGGTAGGGGAACTCAGTTGGTCTCTATTGCCAAAATGTTTAAAGAATTAAACTACAATATTATTAGTTTTGATGCGCCTGGTCATGGAAGAAGCCCCAAAGCAACTACCAACATGAAAGATTTTATCGAGGCTATTTTTGAGTTAGATAAAAAATACAATGGTTTTGATGTTATTGTAGGGCATTCATTAGGTGGTATGAGTATTATTAATAGTTTGGGTAGAGGTTTAAAAACAACCAAGACTGTAACCATTGGCGCTGGTAATAAAACCAAAGATATTACCGACGATTTTTTACTAACCATTGGCATGAATGTTAAAATTAGTCCGTTATTAATTCAGCTTTTTGAACAAAAATACCAAGACAAAATGAGTAATTATGACGTAGACCAACAAGCCAAGAAAACGGAAACGCCTGTACTAGTTATTCATGATCAAAACGATAAGGATGTACCTTATACTGCAGCAATTGGAATTACAGATAATTTAAAAAACCATCAATTGTTTTTAACTAAAGGATTAGGACATAGAAAAATTTTAGGCGATGCAAAAGTTATCGAAACCATTAAAGAATTTATTCTTAATTAAACTATTTTGGATATTTTTGAGTTTACAATTATTAAGTTGTAAAGAGCAAACCGCTAACGCGCAAAACAATAAAGTTATGACTGATAAAGATTGGAAAGAAAAATTAAGCGACGAAGAATATTATATTTTAAGAGAAAAAGGAACCGAACGACCTTTTACAGGCAAATACAACGATTTTTTTGAAAAAGGATATTATGTTTGTGCCGCATGTGGTAATAAGTTATTTGAATCAACAACCAAATACAATTCTTCTTGTGGATGGCCTTCTTTTGATGAAGCTATAGAAGGTTCTGTAAAATACACCAAAGACACATCTCATGGAATGGTTCGTGTTGAAGTAACTTGCGCCAAATGTGACGGCCATTTAGGTCATGTTTTTGAAGATGGTCCTAAAGACACCACAGGCAATCGTTATTGTATGAATTCAATTTCTTTAAAATTTATACCCGAAAACTAATACAACAATTTTATTTCTTTCAAATTAAAACTTTTTAAATCGTCATTTTCTAATTGTACAACCAATTGACCTTGACGATTTACTTCTTTTATAATACCTACTATTTTAGTACCATTAGGTAATTCAAGTGTACTTACTACATCTTTTCTAAAAAGATGGTGATGATACTGATCCCACTCCAAATCAACAATGTTTGAAAAATCACTTAATGATGCCTTTATATTTTTTACAATTTCAGTAATTACATCTTCATGATTTAATTCTATATTATATTGATTAAAAACAGATGACGCATTTGGAAAACCATCAAAATTTGTTTGCATAGTATTTAAGCCAATTCCAACAATAGATTGTATAGAACCGTCAGTTTTTACATTATTTTCAATTAAAACACCTGCTATTTTTTTGTTGTATGACAAAATGTCGTTTGGCCATTTTACATAAATATTCGTTAAATTAAAATGTTGTAAAGCCTTAACTATACTATTTGCAATCATTACATTCAGCCCAAATAAAGTATTAATTTGTATAGCATCGTCTTTTAAAAAAATGCTAAATGTAAGATTTTTAGATGTTTCGGTTACCCAACTTGCCCCCATCTGTCCACGTCCTTGTGTTTGCTCTTTAGCCCATACTACAGTAAAAGGTGCTAATTCTTGAGAAACTGACAGTTGTTTTAGAAAATCGTTTGTTGAAGATGTGGCACTGAGTTTGATTAAATGCATTATATATATTATCTTTAAGAACTTTAGAACAAAAATAACACTTAACAAATTACAATTTAATAAATTTGCAATAATATAAGTACAAAATACATACATGAACGAAAACAAAAAAAAAAATGAAGCTTTATTAGCTTTAATTATCGAAGGAATAGAAAACGTAAAAGGAGAAAACATTACTATATTAGATTTAAGAGATATTGACAATACAGCTTGTGATTATTTTATCATTTGTGATGGAAACTCAAACACACAAGTAAACGCCATTGCAGGTTCTATACAAAGAACTGTATCTAAAGAAATGCATGACAAACCATGGCATGTAGAAGGTACAGAACAGGCAAATTGGGTTTTAATGGATTATATTAACATTGTTGTTCATGTTTTCCAAAAAGAAACTCGCGAATACTATAACATAGAAGATCTTTGGGGTGATGCTAAAATTACTCAAGTAACTTCTAACCAACCAATTCAGTAAAAAAACATGGCAAATCCAATTAATAGTAAGCCAAAATACAATTCTTGGCTGCTTTATGCAGGTATTATTTTTATCATTTTTGCAATATCGTTAACAACAGGTGGCGGTAGTTTTGGAGATGGAAAAACAATTGGCCTGTCTAAATTTTATGAATATCTTGAAAAAGGTGAAATAAGCAAAGTTGTTTTTAATAATTCTACAGCAAAAGTATATTTAACAGAAGATGCTTTAAAAACGGCTGAGCATCAAAAAAACAACAAACCTACTTTGTTAAGTTCTATGTCTAATACACCAGAATATACGGTAGATGTAGCTAATAAAGATTTGTTTGAAACAAAACTTAACCAAGCACGTGAGGCTGGTCAATTAAAAGAATTCGATTCTGAAAAAGAAAGCAACTGGGGTGGTATATTATTTTCATTATTACCAATTATCTTAATTCCGGTTGTTTGGATTTTCATGATGAGAAAAATGAGTGGCGGCGCTGGTGGCGGTGGCGGTGGTCAAATTTTTTCTATCGGAAAATCAAAAGCGCGTTTATTCGATGAAAAAAATGATACTCGTGTTACATTTAACGATGTTGCAGGTTTAGAAGGAGCTAAAGAAGAAATTCAAGAAATTGTAGAATTCTTAAAAAACCCAGAAAAATATACTTCCATTGGTGGTAAAATTCCGAAAGGAGCCTTGTTAGTTGGCCCTCCAGGAACAGGTAAAACATTACTTGCTAAAGCAGTTGCTGGTGAGGCACAAGTACCTTTCTTTTCTTTATCAGGATCTGATTTTGTTGAAATGTTTGTAGGTGTGGGTGCATCACGTGTACGTGATCTATTTAAACAAGCAAAAGAAAAATCGCCTGCTATTATCTTCATCGATGAAATTGATGCAATTGGTAGAGCACGTGGAAAATCAAACTTTTCTGGATCAAATGATGAACGTGAAAATACATTAAATCAATTATTAACAGAAATGGATGGTTTTGGTACCAATACAAACGTAATTGTATTAGCTGCTACCAACCGAGCTGAAATTTTAGATAAAGCTTTAATGCGTGCCGGACGTTTTGACAGACAAATTTATGTTGATTTGCCAGACGTTAATGAACGTAAAGCTATTTTCCAAGTTCATTTAAAGAAAATCAAAAAAGTAGATAATTTAGACATTGAATTCTTAGCAAAGCAAACACCAGGTTTTTCAGGTGCTGATATTGCAAATGTTTGTAACGAAGCAGCTTTAACTGCCGCACGTAAAAACAAGAAAGAAGTTGATAAGCAAGATTTCTTAGATGCTGTAGATCGTATTGTAGGTGGTTTAGAGAAGAAAAATAAAATTATAACACCAGAAGAAAAATATGCAATTGCTATTCATGAGGCTGGTCATGCAACCGTTTCTTGGTTAACAGAACACGCTGCACCTTTGGTTAAAGTAACTATTGTACCACGTGGTATGAGTTTGGGTGCTGCTTGGTATTTACCAGAAGAACGCCAAATTGTACGCACAGAACAAATGTTAGATGAAATGTGTGCTACTATGGGTGGTAGAGCTGCTGAGAAAGTAATTTTTGATAAAATATCAACAGGTGCTTTAAGCGATCTTGAAAAAGTGAACAAACAGGCACGTGCTATGGTTACTATCTATGGTTTAAACGATTCGTTAGGAAACATTACCTATTATGATTCATCGGGTCAAAGCGAATATAATTTCTCTAAGCCTTATTCTGAAGAAACAGCAAAATTAATTGACAAGGAAATATCAGAATTAATTGAAGGACAATACCAACGTGCTATTCAGTTATTAACCGATAATAAAGATAAATTAGTTCAACTAGCTGATTTACTTTGTGAAAAAGAAGTAATCTTTAGAGAAGATTTAGAAGATATCTTTGGTAAACGTCCGTTTGAAAAAGTACTTGAAATAGATGTTACAGCAGAAAATCAGACTGAAGCTATTTAGTATTAAATAGTTAGCTTTAAAATACAAAAACTTGATTTAACCTACAGTTAAATCAAGTTTTTTTTTATCTTTGAAATTAGAAAGCCCCTTATCTAGTTTTAAATAGAAAATGAATATATTTAAAAAAATTTTAAGCAGTTTTACTTCTTCTAGACAAAATAATGATCAAGAAGAAAGTAAATATCTGCCTGAAAAAGAAATACCTGTAGATGAGCAGTTCACTCATAACTTTAAAGTAAATGGGGGTAAATTTTTGTATTGCGAAAATGAAGAAGAGTTAGAAGAAAACTTTATAAGTATTCTTCAAGAAAATGATTGGTTTGAAGTAGAAGCTTTAACTTTTGAAAAAGACTTACAACATTATCTTATAGAAAATAAATTATCGTTTAAAAACCCATCAAATCCTATGTTTTTATTAACTAATTGCGAAGGATTAATTGCCCAAGATGGTTCCATATTATTTTCATCAAAACAATTATTACATTACAAAGCAAACGATTTACCTAAGAATATTGTTGTGATTGCCAAAGCAAGTCAAATTACCCGTTCTAAAAGCGATGGTTTACGTAATATTAAAATGAGGTATGCCAATGAAATACCTACCAATATTACCACTATGCAACATTTTAAGGATAGTTCTACAACAGACGATTTTTTACAATACGGCATACAAACAAAGAACTTTTATTTGATGCTTTTAGAAGATTTTTAAAATGAACGAAGTAGTTAAAAGAACCCTTTCTGGTATCATATATATTGCACTTTTAATTAGTGCAATTTTGTTTTCTAATACCACTTTTTTAATACTTTTTAGCTTTTTCTTGGTAATTGCTGTATACGAGTTTTGTAAACTGTTTAAAATTAATTTTACAGTAGGATACTTACTTGCTGCCATTGTTAGTTTAAGTTTTTATTTTTTAAACAATACTGCTTTAAATTACCTTTATTTAATTGTACTTCCGTTTAGTATTTATTTAATTATTGATTTATTTCAGAACAAACCCGTAAAGCAACAAACCACCCTTATTTCTAAAATAATTCATTTAGTTGGTTATGTAGTTTTGCCTTTCTTAATAATATCTCAGTTGCCTTTTAACAATTACATTTATACACCAGCTTTATTGGTAAGTATTTTTGTAATGATATGGTGTAACGACACTTTTGCTTATATTTGCGGTAAATTACTAGGAAAGCATAAATTATACGAAAAAATTTCTCCTAAAAAAACAATCGAAGGTTTCATAGGAGGTTTAGTATTTACACAAATTGCTGCAATTGTTATTTACAAGTTTACAACCATTCAATCATCGTTATTGTTTTGGATTTGTATTGCTTTTGCAATAAGTGTTTTAGGTACAATTGGCGACTTAGTAGAATCAAAATATAAAAGACAAGCAAATATAAAAGACAGCGGTGCCATTATGCCTGGTCATGGTGGAATTTTAGATCGATTAGATAGTATTTTATTTGCTGCACCATTTTTATTTTTAATTTATAAAATTGTAATGTAATGTTTCATAAAGAAGGCGCTAAAATAATTTTAATTTCAGTAATCATTGCTGTTTTGGTAATCATTGGAATTGAGTATGTGGGTATTCCCTACCCTTGGCTTATAAAAGTAATTCAATTACTAGCTTTGGTATTCTTAATTATTGTTTTACAATTTTTTAGAAATCCAAACAGATCTCTTGATAATATTGCAGATCATTTAATATTAGCTCCTGTTGATGGAAAAGTGGTTGTAATTGAAGAGGTTTATGAACCAGAATACTTTAAAGATAAACGTTTAATGGTGTCAATCTTCATGTCGCCTATTAATGTTCATGTAACGCGTTATGCTTTAAACGGAGTTGTTAATTACAGCAAATACCATCCTGGAAAATACCTAGTAGCTTGGCACCCTAAAGCAAGTGAAGAAAATGAAAGAACAACTGTTGTGATTGACAATCCTATTTACGGAGAAGTAATGTATCGTCAAATAGCAGGTGCATTAGCAAAACGTATTGTAAACTACGCTAAAGTTGGTCATCGTGTAAATCAAGGAGATGATGCTGGCTTTATTAAATTTGGTTCTCGTGTAGATTTGTACCTTCCGCTAGGTACCAATGTAAACGTTACTTTAAATCAAAAAGCAAAAGGAAACAAAACCGTAATTGCCAACAAGTAAATGACATCTTCTTTAGATCAATTATTTAATGAAGCCTATTTAAAAGCTTCAACAACCAAGCAAAAACTTCCGCCAGATGTTATGTTACGCATTTATGCTTATTACAAACAAGCAACTTTTGATGCAACGCATTACTTTGAATTTCAAGAGATTGATTTAGTTCGTGCCTTTAAATTTAATGCATGGAAACAAGTTAATCACTTAACACAAGACCAAGCCAAACAACTTTATATTGATCTTATCAATTCATTAAATTTATAGTTATGAAAAAAAGCATTGTATTAGCAACCTGTATTGCTTCATTAATGGCAATGTCATGTAAAGATAAAAATGAACAAATTGAAGTTCAAATTCCTAATGCAAGTTTCACAGATTCAATTCCTGCAAAAGGAGATCCTAAATCTGTGGTAGCTAATCAAGGTGCTTTTCAAATGAAAGGCTTAAGCTATGGTTATAATGATTTAGAGCCTTATATGGATGGTTTAACAATAGAAACGCATTATGGAAAACATCATGTGGGCTATTGTAATAAACTAAACGATGCTATTAAAGGTACACCTATGGAAACCATGTCTATAGAAGAAATTTTACGTGGTTTAGATGTTAAAAATTTTCCTTTAAGAAATAATGCCGGAGGTTATTATAATCACAATATTTTTTGGGAAATCTTAGGACCAAAAGCAGGTGGACGCCCTAAAGGAATTATAGCAGAATTAATTGATGCAAATTTTGGAAGCTTTGATGCTTTTAAAACACAGTTTTCTGATGTTGGTAAAAACTTATTTGGTTCAGGCTGGGTTTGGTTGGTATATATGAATGATGGAACTTTAAAAATTTCAACAACCATTAATCAAGACAATCCATTAATGCCAAATGCCGAAGTTAAAGGATACCCTTTACTAAATTTAGATGTTTGGGAACATGCTTATTATTTAAAATATAAAAACGAACGTGCTAAATATGTTGAAAACTACTGGCAAATTGTAGATTGGAGTAAAGTAGACTATCGTTTATCATTGATTAAAAAATAATAAAAAAAGGAACAAAATTGTTCCTTTTTTTACTTATTCCCCTTTGCGTAATCAGCTAAAAATTGTTCTAAACCTAAATCGGTTAACGGATGTTTTAACAATCCTAAAATTGAGCTTAACGGACCTGTCATTACATCGGCACCTATTTTAGCACAATTAACAATATGCATAGTATTACGAACCGAAGCTGCTAAAATTTGGGTTTCAAAAGCATAATTATCGTAAATCATTCTAATTTCATCAATTAAATTCAAACCGTCTGTTGAAATATCATCCAATCTACCAATAAAGGGCGATACATAGGTTGCACCTGCCTTTGCAGCCAATAAAGCTTGTCCGGCAGAAAAAACCAAGGTTACATTTGTTTTAATTCCTTTATCAGAGAAATACTTACAAGCCATAATTCCTTCTTTAGTCATCGGAATTTTAACTACTATTTGCTCGTTTAATTCAGCTAACTCTTCACCTTCTCTAATCATTCCTTCATAATCGGTAGCAATTACTTCAGCACTTACATCACCTTCAACAAGTTTACAAATATTTACATAATGTTTTAAAATATTGTCTTTTCCTGTAATGCCTTCTTTCGCCATTAGCGATGGGTTGGTTGTTACGCCGTCTAAAACGCCTAAAGCCTGCGCCTCTTTAATTTGATCAAGATTTGCTGTGTCTATAAAAAATTTCATATTTGTTTTTGTATTAAGTTCTTAAAGTTAGTAAGATATTACTTTATTTTATAATGATTCATCAACATTTTCTCATACATAGTATCAGGCAATATCTTTTTTAGAAAGATAGAAAATTTTTGCATAAACGCACCTACTTTGTAATGAACCTTTGGTTGATTGCTTTGAATAATTTTATCAATTGCTTTAGCCATTTCTATAGGATCGCCACCATCATTTACATGTTCATTTATAGTAGCTAATTGTTCACTGTATGTATTTTTATAAGGCGAATTCTCTATAACAGGTGCGTGAAAACGTCGAGCAGCTATATCAGTAGCAAAATCGCCTGGTGCTACATTGGTTACCTTAATATTAAAAGGCTTAACTTCCATTCTAATTGCTTCGGTAATCAATTCTAAAGCTCCTTTTGATGCCGAGTAAATACCTCTATAAGGCAAGCCCATATACCCCGCAATAGAAGTAATGTTAATAATAAGACCCGATTTTTGTGCACGCATTGCAGGTAAAACTGCCTTCATGGTTTCTATTGGTCCAAAAACATTGATGTGAAAATTGTTTTGAATTTCTTCTAACGGAATTTCTTCAATGGGTCCTGTAATACCAACACCTGCATTGTTAATCAATACATCAATTTTACCTTCTTTTGTAATGATCTCATTTACAGCAGTTTTAATTATTGTTGAATTTCGAACATCAATAGCAACTAAAGGAAAAGGTGTGTTTTTAATACTTTCCGGATTTCTGCTACTGCCGTAAACAATGTATCCTTTTTTCTGTAAATAAATTCCAACTGTTTTTCCTATGCCCGATGATCCTCCGGTTATCAACACAACTTTACTCATTACTAAATATTTTAAGCAAATATACAATAGCTATTTGTAAAAGTAGTATTTTTAAGGTGCTACAATCAAATTCAAAAAAATGAAACTAAGAAAGCAACTATATCTATTTTCCTTTTTATTATGTTTAGGAAGCATATCTGCGTCTGCACAAAAAAGTAAAGATCGTGTAAAAGAAATGATAGAAAATTTATCTAAAGATGAATTGATAAAGCATTTAACCATTATTGCAGGTGATGAAATGGAAGGTAGAAAAACAGGCGAAGCTGGACAAAAAATGGCAGCAAATTACCTTCGTAACTTTTATAAAAAGCTAGAAATTGAAGCCTTACCAGGTACAGACAACTATTTTCAGAAAGTACCCTCAGAAGCTATGAAGCGTATGTTTAGCCCGAAGTTAAACGATAGCGAAAATGTGGTGGCTTATATTAAAGGAAGTGAAAAACCTGATGAATACATTGTTATTTCGGCTCATTACGATCATGTGGGTGTTACTAACGGCGAAATATACAACGGCGCCGATGATAATGGCACGGGTACAACCGCCTTATTAGAAATGGCACGTATGTTGCAAATAGCTTATAAGAATGGTAACAAACCAAAACGATCAATTGTTTTTTTACACTGTACTGGTGAAGAGTATGGTTTACATGGTTCGCGTTATTTTGTAAATTCTAAAATAATTCCGTTAGAAAATATTGTTGCCGATTTAAACGTTGATATGATAGGAAGACGAGATTTTGTGTACGAAAAAAATAAAAAGGATTATATTTATTTAGTTGGTAGTGATAAACTAAGTACTGAATTGCACGATATTTCGGAAGCTATGAATAAGAAATACACCAATTTAACACTAGATTATACTTATAATGCAGAAAAACACCCCGAAATGATTTATTACAGATCAGATCATTACAACTTTGCAAAATTTAATATTCCTGTAATTTTTTATTATAGTGGTGAGCACGCAGATTATCATAAACCAACAGATACAGTTGATAAAATTGATTTTGACCAAATGCTAAAACGCACCCAGTTAATTTTTGTAACAGCTTGGGAATTAGCTAATAGAAACGAACGAATTAAATTAAAACAATAATGAAAAAAAATCTTTTTTCTTTTATATGTTTAGTATTTGTAACTCTTAGTTTTGCACAAACTAATGATACTGAAATTAAGCAAATACAAAACTATATTCAAACTACCTCACAAAGCGAATGGTTTGATCCAATTAACAATAGTGGTACTTTAGAAAATGGTATTTTATACGATTTAGCCTATTATATATTACCTAACAACGAAACTTTTTCTATAATTTACACTGTTTTTGATAAAACCACTTTACGCAAAGTATTTTATTTTAAAGAAAATAAAATCATAGCGTGCATTATTGAAGAAACCGATGCTAACAACGCTAATAAATTGCTGCGTTACGCCGATTATTTTTACAAAGACGGAACATTGATGAATCCTGAAGCTGAGAATAAAGATTTTCCATCAGTAGCAATTCATCAAGAAGGTTTAGATAAAAATAAACAAGCTCCTCAACTAAACAATTAAACAAATAGTTTGCATTTTTGTTAAAAAAACAATATTTTGCAATACCTTATCCCTTAAAACAACAAACCTATGTCTCAAATTGGTAGATTATTTGATATTCCTTATTACCAGCTTCAAAATTATCCTTTACAAAAGGCTTTTACAACAAAGTATCATGGTAATTGGCAATCAACAAGTACACAAGAATATATAGATCAGGCAAATTTTGTCTCAAAAGCCTTATTGGCTATGGGCATAAAAAAAGGCGATAAAATTGCATTGATTACATCTACCAATAGAACCGAATGGAACATTATGGATATTGGTATTTTGCAAACAGGTGCCGTTACAGTACCAATATATCCAACCATTTCAGAACACGATTACGAATACATTATTAAACATTCTGAAAGCTTGTATGTATTTGTATCAGACAATGAAGTGTTGAAAAAATTAGATGCTGTAAAATTTAATATTCCTAAATTAAGAGGTATTTATTCTTTTGATGAAATTCCAGGTTGTGCAAATTGGCAACAAGTGGTAACAGCGGGGAAAGAAGCTTTAAACCATCAAGAATTAGAAACAGCAAAAGCAAATGTACATCCTAACGATTTAGCTTCTATTATTTACACTTCAGGTACAACAGGTACGCCAAAAGGTGTTTTGTTAACACATGAAAACATCATTAGTAATGTTTTGGGGTCTGAAAATAGAGTTCCGTTTGAAAAAGGAAAATACACCGCTTTAAGTTTTTTACCATGTTGTCATATTTTTGAACGCATGATTTTATACCTATACCAATATTTAGGTGTATCTATTTATTTTGCCGAATCAATCGATAAAATTTCTGATAATTTACAAGAAGTCAAACCACAAGTTATGACGGTTGTACCTAGAGTATTAGAAAAAGTTTTCGATAAAATTTATGCAAAAGGATCTGAGCTTTCGGGTATTAAAAAAGGATTGTTCTTTTGGGCATTGCGCTTGGCAGAAAACTTTAAACCGTATAAAGCCAACGGAGCCTTTTATGAGTTTAAATTGAACATAGCACGCAAACTTATTTTCTCTAAATGGCAAGCCGCTTTGGGAGGTAATTTAGAATTATTGGTATCGGGTTCTGCCCCACTTTCACCTCGTTTAGCGCGTATTTTTGGTGGTGCTGATATTGCCGTTATGGAAGGTTATGGTTTAACCGAAACTTCTCCTGTAATTGCTGTAAACGATGCGCGAAATTTTGGCTGGAAAATTGGTTCGGTTGGAAGAGTATTGGATAATGTAACCGTGAAAATTGCCGAAGATGGTGAAATTCTTTGTCAAGGACCTTCTATTTCGCAAGGATATTTTAAAGACGATGAAAAAACCAAAGAAGCTTTTATCGATGGTTGGTTTCATACAGGCGATATTGGAATGGTTGATACAGATGGTTTTCTATTTATTACCGATCGTAAAAAGGAAATGTTTAAAACAAGTGGCGGTAAGTATGTAGCACCCCAAATGATTGAAAACGCTATGAAACAATCACGTTTTATAGAACAAATTATGGTAGTTGGTGAAGGACAAAAAATGCCTGCTGCTATTATTCAACCAAGCTTCGATTTTATTAAAGAATGGGCAAACCGCAACAAAGTAAATGTCGGTTTTACTTTAGAAGAAGTGGTAAATAACGAATTGGTTAAAGAGCGTATTCAAAAAGAAATTGAAACCATTAATCCGCAATTTGGTAAGTGGGAACAAATTAAAAAGTTTGCTTTAACCCCAAGCGTTTGGAGTATCGATTCGGGCGAGTTAACCCCAACCTTAAAACTAAAACGAAAAATTATTTTAGAAAAGTACAAAGAGTTGTATGATAAAATGTATTCATAGTTATTTGTGTTGAAAACAAGTTATCAATTAAATATTCAAGAACCTTGCAGTGAAAATTGGAATGCAATGCAACCTCAACATAGAGGTAAATTTTGTATGCAATGTTCTAAAGAAGTGATTGATTTTACAAAACGCAGTAATAAAGAAATTGTTGAGATTATTGAAAGTTCTAAAGGTAGTTTCTGTGGTAGATTGTCTACACATCAGCTAAATAAACCAATAGAAATTCCTTCTAAAAAAAATAACTTTAAAATAGTTAAAACATTAGCAGCTGTTTTTTTATTAGGATCAACGGGTAGTCTTTTCGCAATTCCTTTATCAGAAAAAACAAAAAGTGTTAGCGTTTCTAAAAGCAATACAAATTTCAAAAGACTCGATTTAAAACAAATCAAAACTGATACTTTAAAAAATACTATAACAGGGCAAGTTTTAACTGATTTTGAGGATTCTATTCCAGGTGTTGAAGTTTTTATTAAAGAGTTAAACTTAAAAACAAAAACTGATTCAGATGGAAATTTTTCCTTTACACTTTCTGAAGATATTTCAGAAGATTATATTACAATTTTAGTAGAGTATCTTGGTTTTGAAAAGTTGAGTGTTCGTGCTTACAAAATTGATTGGCATATTAAAAAAAATTTATACCTTAAAGAAGACGAACAATTAGCTTTTACAGGCGAAGTAGCAATTGAATATGTAAAAAAAAGATGGTGGCAATTCTGGAAAAGATTCTAAAAAATATTTTAACAAAAAAATAAATCTAAAATAGTATGCATGCATACTATTTTTTTATTATATTTGGTATAATAACTTATTTTGAGATGAAAAGCATCACAACCGATTCGGTTATAAAAGCAACTTGGCAAGCTATTGCACGTATGTATAATGAAGAAGCTTCAAAATATGGCGCAACTATGGCTTTGGGTTATGCTTTGTTAAATATTGATAAAGAAGGTACGCCTTCAACTGCTTTGGCACCACGCTTAGGTATGGAAGCTACTAGCCTAACGCGTACCCTTAAAACAATGGAAGAAAAAGGATTGATCTATAAAAAGAAAAATCCTACAGATGGCAGAGGCGTAAATATTTATCTAACGCCTTTAGGTGTAGAAAAAAGAGCCCTTTCTAAAGAAACGGTATTAAAGTTTAATGATAAACTTTTAGAAACCTTTTCGCAACAAGAAATAGCTACTTTTATAGGTATGTCAGAGAAAATTCAAGAGCTAATAGCTGCCAAAGAAATATATTAAGAACCATCAAACTTCATATAATAATGAAAAGAAGAATTAAAAAAGTAGTCGTTATCGGATCTGGTATTATGGGATCTGGTATTGCCTGCCATTTTGCCAATATTGGTGTAGAAGTATTGCTTTTGGATATTGTTCCAAATCAATTAAATGAAATCGAAGAGAAAAAAGGATTAACATTAGAAAGTAAAGCGGTGCGCAATCGTATTGTAAACGAAAATTTAGCGGCTGCTTTAAAATCGAGTCCCTCTCCTATCTACGATAAGAAATTTGCCGAAAGAATTACAACAGGTAACACAACCGATGATCTTTCTAAAATAAAAGATTACGATTGGATTATTGAAGTTGTTGTAGAGCGTTTGGATATTAAAAAAGCAGTGTATGAGCAAATTGAAAAATACCGCAAGCCAGGTACTTTAATTACGTCTAATACCTCTGGAATTCCAATTCACTTTATGAGCGAAGGCAGAAGCGAAGATTTTCAAGAGCATTTCTGCGGAACGCACTTCTTTAACCCAGTGCGTTATTTAAAATTGTTTGAAATCATTCCTGGTCCAAAAACAAAACCAGAAGTTTTAGACTTTTTAAACAATTACGGCGAACAGTTTTTGGGAAAAACTTCGGTTATAGCCAAAGATACACCTGCCTTTATTGGTAACCGCATTGGTATTTATGGTATTATGAGTATTTTTCATTTGGTAAAAGATTTAGATTTAACCATTGAAGAAGTTGATAAACTAACCGGGCCAGTAATTGGTCGTCCTAAATCGGCAACTTTCCGTACAGTTGATGTCGTTGGTTTAGATACCTTAGTGCACGTTGCCAATGGTTTGTATGAAAATTGTCCAAACGATGAAGCACATAATTTGTTTAAATTACCCGATTTCATTAATACCATGATGGAAAACAAATGGTTGGGTAGTAAAACAAAACAAGGTTTTTATAAAAAAGTAGATAAAGATATTTTATCACTCGATTTAAATACTTTAGAATACCGCGAAGCTAAAAAAGCATCTTTTCAAACCTTAGAGCTAACCAAAACCATTGAGAAAGTAATCGATCGTTTTAAAGTATTGGTTAAAGGTAAAGACAAAGCAGGCGATTTTTACCGTAAATCGTTTGCTGGTTTGTTTGCGTATGTATCAAACAGAATTCCAGAAATTACAGACGATTTGTATAAAATTGATGATGCCATGAAAGCAGGTTTTGGTTGGGAATTTGGTCCTTTCCAAATTTGGGATGCTATTGGTGTACAAGCTGGTTTAGATATGATCAATCAAGAAGGTGAAAAAGCTGCTGCTTGGGTTACCGATATGTTAGCATCGGGCAACAATTCTTTTTATACTGTAAAAGAAGGTACCACGTTTTATTACGACATTCCTTCAAAACAACAAAAGAAAATTCCAGGACAAGACGCCTTTATTATTTTAGACAATATACGCGCTAATAAAAAAGTTTGGGGCAATAGCGACAGTACTTTATTTGATTTAGGCGATGGCATCTTAAACTTAGAATTTCATTCAAAAATGAATTCATTAGGCGGCGGTGTTATCAATGGTATTAACAAATCAATAGAATTAGCCGAAAAAGAATTCAACGGTTTGGTTATTGGTAATCAAGGAGCTAATTTTTCAGTTGGTGCCAATTTAGGAATGATTTTTATGATGGCAGTTGAACAGGAATACGACGAGTTAAATTTTGCCATAAAATCGTTTCAAGATACCATGATGCGTTTACGTTATTCGGCAATTCCTGTTATTGCAGCTTCTCACGGTATGACCTTAGGTGGTGGTTGCGAATTAACCATGCACGCCGATAAAGCTGTTGTAGCTGCAGAAAGTTATATTGGTTTGGTAGAGTTTGGTGTTGGGGTTATTCCTGGTGGCGGTGGCTCTAAAGAAATGGCATTACGTGCTTCTGATTTATACAAGAAAAACGATGTAAAACTAAACATCTTGCAAGAATATTTCTTAAATGTAGGAACTGCAAAAGTATCTACATCGGCATACGAAGCTTATGATTTAGGTTACTTATTAAAAGGTAGAGATACCATTGTAGTAAACAAAGACCGCCAAATAGCCGAAGCTAAAAAACAAGCCCTTTTATTAGCCGAAGCAGGTTATACACAACCTGTACGCAGAAAAGATGTTTTAGCTTTAGGTAAGCAAGCCTTAGGTGCATTCTTAGTAGGAACTGATGGTATGATGGCAGGACATTACATCTCAGAACACGACCGTAAAATTGCTAATAAATTAGCGTATGTTATGGCAGGTGGCGACTTGTCTGAACCAACATTAGTTACAGAACAATACCTTTTAGATTTAGAACGTGAAGCCTTTCTTTCGTTGACAACCGAACGTAAAACATTAGAGCGTATTCAGTTTATGTTAACTAAAGGAAAACCATTGAGAAATTAGTATTAAGACGTTAGTATTAAGTACTAAGACAAAAATAGAACCGAATATGCACAATTTTGAGAAACTAAAAATTTGGCAAAAAGCAATGGATATTGCAATTAAAGTTTATGAGATTTCATTGATTTTACCAAATGATGAAAAGTTCAATTTAATTCATCAAATAAAAAAATGTGCAGTTTCTATACCTTCTAATATAACTGAAGGTGCAGGTAGAAATCACAATAAAGAGTTTATTCAGTTTTTAGGAATAGCAAATGGTTCTACTTTTGAATTAATAACACAGTTAATACTTGCAAAAAGATTAAAATTAATTGATGAAGAAACTATTCAGCCAATAATAAATCAATTAGTCGAGATCTCAAATATGAATTTTTCTTTTCAGAAAACCTTAAATACTAACCAATAATAATATCGATTGGAAAAAAGTCTTAATACTTAATACTCCAATCTTAATACTTTAACAAATGAAAACAGCATATATAGTAAAAGCATACAGAACAGCCGTTGGGAAAGCCCCTAAAGGTTTGTTTCGATTTAAAAGACCTGATGAGCTAGCTGCAGAAACCATTGAGTGGATGATGAATGAAGTACCGCAGTTAGACAAAACACGTATTGATGACGTAATGGTTGGTAACGCTATGCCCGAAGCTGAACAAGGTTTAAATATGGGTCGATTAATTTCTTTAATGGGCTTAAAAATTACCGATGTTCCTGGGGTTACCGTTAATCGTTATTGCGCATCGGGTATTGAAACCATTGGTATGGCAACAGCAAAAATTCAAAGCGGTATGGCCGATTGTATTATTGCAGGTGGCGCAGAATCAATGAGTTACATTCCTATGGGTGGTTTTAAACCTACACCCGACTATAAAGTAGCCAAAGAAGGTCACGAAGATTATTATTGGGGAATGGGCTTAACAGCAGAAGCAGTAGCTAAACAATTTAATGTTTCGCGTGAAGATCAAGACAAGTTTGCTTATGAGTCTCATCAAAAAGCAATTAAAGCACAAGCTGAAGGTAAATTCGATTCGCAAATTGTTCCTATTACCGTTGAAGAAACGTTTGTAAACGCTAATGGTAAAAAAGAAACCAAAAGTTATACAGTAACAAAAGACGAAGGTCCTAGAGCAGATACTTCTATTGAAGCATTAGCAAAATTACGACCTGTATTTGCTGCTGATGGTTCTGTAACTGCAGGAAATTCATCTCAAATGTCAGACGGTGCCGCTTTTGTTTTGGTGATGTCTGAAGAAATGGTCAAAGAATTAAATTTAGAGCCTATTGCCCGTTTAGTATCCTTTGCATCGGCAGGAGTTGAACCTCGTATTATGGGTATTGGTCCTGTAAAAGCTATTCCAAAAGCATTAAAACAAGCAGGTTTACAGCAAAAAGATATCGATTTAATTGAGTTAAACGAAGCATTTTCATCTCAATCATTAGCTGTAGTGCGTGAATTAGGACTAAATCCTGATATTGTAAACGTAAACGGAGGTGCCATTGCTTTAGGACATCCATTAGGTTGTACTGGGGCAAAATTAACCGTACAGTTATTAAACGAAATGAAGTTACGTGGTAATAAATACGGTATGGTTACCATGTGCGTTGGTACCGGACAAGGTTCTGCTGGAATATATGAATTACTTTAATTAAGAGGTATAGATAATAGAGGACAGAAAATAGATTGTTATGAGTATTGGGAAACGACATAATTATAAGAATTTAAAGATTTGGCAATTAGCATTAGAGATAGCTAATAATATTTCTGATATCTTATTAAATTTTCCTATGCACGAAAAATACAGCCTTAATTCACAAATTAGCCGTTGTTCTATTTCTATCCCATCGAATATTGCAGAAGGTTCTGCAAGAACAGATAAATCGTTTAGTCATTTTTTAGATGTTTCTTTAGGATCATCTTTTGAATTACTTACTCAATTACATATTACACAACATAGAAATTATATAAATCAAGAACTTTTTAATCAACTTGAAAATAAAATAGAAGAATTTCAACGCATGACAATGGCTTTTCAAAACAATTTGAAATAGTCTATCATCTATTTTCTTTTCTCTAAAAAACATAAACAATGGAAGATATCACTAGAGGCGGGCAATTTTTAGTTAAAGAAACTTTAGCTCAAAATATATTTACACCTGAAGATTTTAGCGAGGAGCAAAAAATGATGCGCGATTCTGTTAAAGAATTTGTCGACAGAGAATTATGGCCTAATAAAGAACGTTTTGAGAAAAAAGATTATGCCTTTACAGAAGAAACAATGCGTAAAGCGGGTGAGTTAGGCTTTTTAGGAGTAGCTGTTCCTGAGGCTTACGGAGGTTTAGGTATGGGCTTTGTTTCAACATTATTAACGTGCGATTATATTTCAGGGGCATCAGGTTCTTTTTCAACAGCTTTTGGGGCACATACTGGTATTGGTACTATGCCTATTACGTTGTATGGTAATGAAGAGCAAAAATTAAAATACGTTCCTAAATTGGCTTCTGGTGAATGGTTTGGATCGTATTGTTTAACAGAACCAGGTGCAGGATCTGATGCTAATTCAGGAAAAACCAAAGCCGAATTAACTGCTGATGGTACGCATTACAAAATTAATGGACAAAAAATGTGGATATCAAACGCAGGTTTTTGTCACGTAATGATTGTTTTTGCACGTATAGAAGACGATAAAAATATTACAGGATTTATTATTGATTATGATCCTGCAAACCCTAACGGAATTACGTTAGGCGAAGAAGAGCACAAATTAGGTATTAGAGCAAGCTCTACGCGTCAGGTATTTTTTAACGACACGTTAGTGCCTGTAGAAAATATGTTGGCGGGTCGTGGCGAAGGCTTTAAAATTGCTATGAATGCTTTAAACGTGGGGCGTATTAAATTAGCTGCTGCATGTTTAGATTCACAACGTCGCATTATTTCAAAAGCAGTAGAATATGCTAATGAACGTATTCAGTTTAAAACACCTATTGCAAATTTTGGAGCTATTCGTAAAAAAATTGCTGAAATGACAACAAGCATGTACGCAGGCGAATCGGCTAGTTACAGAGCTGCAGGCGATATTGAAAAACGTGTAAATGCTCGTTTGGCAGAAGGTAATTCGCACCAAGAAGCAGAATTAAAAGGTGTAGAAGAATTTGCTATTGAATGTTCTGTTTTAAAAGTGGCGGTTTCTGAAGATGCGCAAAGTTGTGCTGATGAAGGAATTCAAATTTTTGGTGGAATGGGCTTTTCTGAAGATACACCAATGGAAAGTGCTTGGAGAGATGCACGCATCACCCGTATTTATGAAGGTACCAACGAAATTAACCGTATGTTATCTGTGGGTATGTTGATTAAAAAGGCAATGAAAGGTCATGTTGATTTACTAGGTCCAGCAATGAAAGTGGGTGAAGAATTAATGGGTATTCCTGATTTTGATATGCCTGATTACTCAACATTATTTGCTGAAGAAAAAGCATTGATTGCAAAATTGAAAAAAGCCTTTTTAATGGTTGCAGGTTCTGCTGTACAAAAATATGGAACAGAGTTAGAAGAAAACCAGCAATTGTTAATGTGTGCATCGGATATGTTGATTGAAATTTACATGGCAGAATCTACTATTTTACGTACCGAAAAATTAGCGGCTACACAAGGCGAAACAAATGTAAAAGAGCAAATTGCAATGGCTAAATTGTATTTGTACAACGCCGTAGATATTATTTACACTAAAGGTAAAGAAGGTATTGTTTCGTACGCGCAAGAAGATGAACAACGTATGATGTTAATGGGCTTACGTAGATTTACAAAATACGATAACCAACCTAATGTTATTGAATTAAGAGAAACTATTGCTGCAAAGGTAATAGCCGAAAACAAATATTGTTTTTAATAGTTAGTTACGTTTATTTGTTAAAAAATCCGTTTCAGTTTTGAAACGGATTTTTTTATTAAAATTTAAAGAAGAATCGAACTTGAAAATTTACATTGGGTAAAACATCAGAGCCCTCTCTCTCATATCGATTACCAAAATTAAAAATATCCCAACCATTATTAGAGTTTTCACGTAAATTAACTGCTTCAGTAAATTCAACATCAACAATTTTAACCCCCAAACCAATTTTAGGTGCAACCCCTACACTCTTGTTTTCATTAAAATACACAAAAACACCATAATTAATATTAAACGTATTTTTTAGTCTAGCGTAGTTTACCCTATCATAATCATAATAAACTTCTCCACCATTCTGATTTTTATTTTCACCTTCAAAATAACCATCGTATAAAGTTTCTGTATGATTGATGTGCTGAAAATCTAACGACATAAAATGATGCACCCTCCAAGTTGGAGATAAAATATAGCCTACTTCAAAACGATATTGTATTTGTTCATAACCTTCAGACTTTTCATTCATCCTACCTAAGCCATCAAATAACGAATATCCTATTTCACCACCTAAAAAAATACGATCGTTTATATTTCGCATATAACCAAATGTAACCCTTGAAGGTTTTACAATCAATGGAGCTATATCAAAATAAATCATGTTTTTATTTTCTATTTGTTGCTCTTGTGCTTGTGCTTGAAAAAGAGACAAACACAATAAACTGGTAATCAATATTTTTTTCATGTTTTTTGGTTTTAGAAATGATAATATATTTTTACACTTAAATCTAAATTGGGTACTTTTCGGGTACTTTGCTCATAAACCGGACGGTAAAGTCCAAAATTATACGCTCCTGTTTTAAATTCGTCTTGAATTTCTTGTGAAGCTTCTTTCACTTTTACAACACCAACAGCATTTGTTAATTTTGTGTTTCTAAATTTGTAACCTACACTAAATTTGGGTATAATACCCCAACGCTCTTTAGCACCAAAAGGTATTAAAACACCATAACCTAAATTAAAAGTGTTTTGCATACGTTTGTAATTACCTTTCTCGTAAAACCAGGTGTCATAATTATTTATCAAGTTAATTTTACCTGTAAATTTACCATGGTATAATGTTTCTTTATGATAAATATATTGATATTCTAATGACAAAAAATGTTTTCCTTTAGAATTTGGTGTTAAGATTAGTTTTGTTTCAAACTTATATTCTCTAAAATAAAAATGAGTATTTTGTTCATCTCTTCCATCTCTATCAGTTTCATTAAATCCAAAGCCAGCACCCAAAATTAAATGCTTATTTAATTGTCTTTCATATCCAAAAGTATATCTTGTAATAGGAAGGGCACTAACTATATCAAACGTTACATAATTTTTTTTAAAAGGTAATTCTTGCGAAATTGCATTAGAATTAACAAATATTACAAAAAATATTTTTGTAAAGTCTCTTATCATATAACTCTTAAATTTATTTTTACTAAAATATTGATTTTTATTTAATATTATAAAAAAACATACCACCTTATGTATAACTTTTTTACATTTGAAAAAAAAATCTATGGAAAATCAAGAACAAAAAGATAGCACAGTTCAAAAAGACCCAAATCTTTCACAACCAGAAGCTTCAATAACACAGCCATACAACCAACAACCAAAGAAATCTAAAACTTGGTTGTACATATTAGTAGTATTTTTAGGAATTATCTTATTATGTGTAGGTGCCTATTTCTTTTTTGATTACAAAATTAAAGAGAAAAATTTACAAGAAAATGAGCAATATAGTGAAGAGCGTGCCAATGCTATTAACAATGTATTTTCGGTTGCACAGTATGATAATATTCCACAAAATTACCGTGAGTTTATCTACAATTTCTTAGAATACAATAACTTTTTAGATGGAACTTACTTCTTAACTAAAATTTCAGACAGAGCAAAATCGGTTTACGCATTTGGCGATTTTACAAGTGATGATAACGATGAAGATGATTTAGCAGTGTTATTTGAAAACAATGATTACAAAAGCAGCAAATTGGTTATTTTTAACCACAAAGGCGAAGGTTTGTATATTAATGATTATAACAATGAATTACCTGTTATTAATGCTTTTAAAGTAGGTTCTAAAATTTATATGAACGATACAAAGCTTGTACCTGCGCCATGTGGTGGTATAATTGTAAAGACCGATTATAATAAGTATGCTTTGGTTTACGATAAAAAGGCTAAAAAATTCAACTCATATTATCAATATTCAGACGAGGAAATCAAATCAATGAATGAAGAAGGTAGCTACTATGAAGAAGAAGGCGATCCAGGAGCAGAACCAATTGATGACACACCAGAAGAAGGTCGTTCCATCATTAACTCAATAAATGAAGATAGCAATTAAGCTATCTTTTTTTATACCTAAAATTTTTGTAGGATATTTAAAATTACTTTTCTACTTTAGATGTAGCACCTATCAAAACTGTCACACTTATTTTTGAGGTATGAATTTTGATATTGTTATTACAAATCCCTAAATATTTAATCAAAATGGACGACAATTTTTCACCAAGAGTAAAGGAAGTAATTACCTTTAGTAGAGATGAAGCTTTACGTTTAGGGCACGACTATATTGGTACAGAACACATAATGCTTGGCATTCTACGTGAAAGTCAAGGAGAAGCGATCACCATATTGCAAAACTTATCTATTGATTTAGATTTCTTGCGCAATCGATTTGAAGCATTGATTCCAGAAAATCCAAACAAGATGATAAATGCCGAAAAAAAGAACATTCATCTTACAAAACAAGCAGAAAACGCATTAAAACGTGCTTTTCTAGAAAAAAAATTATATAAAACCGAAGTTATTAACACAGGTCATATCCTTATGTCTATACTAAGAAATTCAGAAGATCCTTCTACTATTTTACTAAATCGTTGTAAAGTAGATTATGATAGTGCAAAAGAAGAATTTGTTAGTTTATTGTCTAATTCAGAATCGTTAAGTGAGCAACCACGTAACAGTTCTTTTGATGATGAAGACAGAGGTGACAATATGTCAGATAGTTTTAATAATCCATCAGCTCAAAACAAAGCAGGCAAAAAATCTAAAACACCCGTTTTGGATAATTTTGGTCGTGATTTAACTGAAATGGCTGAACAAGGAAAATTAGATCCTGTTGTAGGGCGTGAAAAAGAAATAGAACGTGTTTCACAAATTCTTTCGCGTCGTAAGAAAAACAATCCGTTGTTAATTGGTGAACCAGGTGTTGGTAAATCGGCAATTGCAGAAGGTTTGGCTTTAAGAATTATTCAGAAAAAAGTATCTAGAATTTTGTTTAACAAACGTGTAGTAACGTTAGATTTAGCAAGTTTAGTAGCAGGTACCAAATACCGTGGGCAATTTGAAGAACGCATGAAAGCGGTAATGAATGAATTAGAGAAAAACGATGATATCATTTTATTTATTGATGAAATTCATACCATTGTAGGTGCTGGTGGCGCAACAGGTTCTTTAGATGCCTCTAACATGTTTAAACCAGCATTGGCACGTGGTGAAATTCAATGTGTTGGTGCAACAACCTTAGATGAATACCGTCAGTACATCGAAAAAGATGGTGCGTTAGAACGTCGTTTTCAAAAAGTTATTGTAGAACCTACTTCGGTAGACGAAACTTTAATTATTCTAAACAACATCAAACCTAAATACGAAGATCATCATAATGTAATTTATACGCCAGAAGCTATAGAAGCTTGTGTAAAATTAACCAATCGTTATATGACCGATCGTTTTTTACCAGACAAGGCGATTGATGCGTTAGACGAGGCAGGTTCACGTGTACACATTACCAATATTGAAGTTCCCGAAGATATTTTAAAACTTGAAAAAGAATTAGAAGAAGTTCGTGAAAAGAAAAGTGATTCTGTTAAACGTCAGAAATACGAAGAAGCGGCAGCTTTACGTGATGATGAAAAGCGTATTGAAAAAGATTTAGCAGTTGCACAAGAACGTTGGGAAGAAGAATCTAAAAACAACAAAATTACAGTAACCGAAGAACATGTTGCTGATGTTGTTTCTATGATGACCGGTATTCCTGTTAATAAAATTGCGCAAGCAGAAAGCAAAAAATTAGCCAAATTACCAGATGCTATCAAAGGCAAAGTAATTGGTCAAGATGAGGCTGTTGCCAAAATTGCAAAATCAATTCAACGTAACCGTGCTGGGTTAAAAGATCCTAATAAACCTATTGGTTCGTTTATATTTTTAGGTCAAACAGGTGTTGGTAAAACACAATTAGCAAAAGTTATTGCTAAAGAAATTTTTGATTCTGAGGATGCTTTGATTCGAATTGATATGAGCGAATACATGGAGAAATTTGCTATTTCGCGTTTAGTAGGTGCACCTCCAGGATATGTTGGTTATGAAGAAGGTGGTCAATTAACCGAGAAAGTTCGTAGAAAACCGTATTCTGTTATTTTGTTAGATGAGGTTGAAAAAGCACATCCTGATGTCTTTAATATGCTATTACAAGTTTTAGATGATGGGCATTTAACGGATAGTTTAGGTAGAAAAATCGACTTTAGAAATACCATCATCATTATGACATCTAACGTAGGTGCACGTCAATTAAAAGATTTTGGTACAGGCGTTGGTTTTGGAACAAAATCAAAACAAGATCAGCAAGACGATTTAACAAAATCGGTTATTGAAAATGCTTTAAAGAAAGCCTTTGCACCAGAATTTTTGAATAGAATTGATGATGTTATTGTGTTTAACACGCTTGAAAAAGAAGACATTCACAAAATTATTCATATTGAAATTGAAAAATTATATCAACGCGTAAAAGCTTTAGGTTACAATTTAGAGTTAACATCAAAAGCACTTGATTTTATTGCTGATAAAGGTTTTGATAAACAATATGGTGCGCGTCCGTTAAAACGTGCTATTCAAAAATATGTGGAAGATTTATTAGCCGAAGAAATTATTAATGGTAATATTCATGAAAACGATGTTTTAGTTATGGATAAAGCCAAAGATAAAGATGAGTTAAAAGTAACCACTAAAAAAACAAATACTTCGATTAAAGAATAATTTAAAGTAAGTTTAAGAAAGTAGTAAGATAAATCTTGCTACTTTTTTTATATCTTTTAATCAAGCTAAGAAGTTATGAATCAAATCAAGAAAATAAAGCGTATTGGTAACGTACTCAGTATTTTATCTAAATACGGTTTTGATGATATTATTGCCCGCACAAGTGCAGAAAAGTTTTTACCCAAAGGTTTCGTTCGATCTAAACGAGGCGAAGAAATTTTTAAGTTAGGTGTTTACAAACGCGTACGCTTGGCTTTAGAAGAATTAGGACCTACATACGTAAAATTGGGTCAAATGTTTAGTAATCGTGAAGACATTTTACCTCCTGAAATGATTGCTGAATTAGCAGAATTACAAGACAATGTTCCACCAGAACCTTTAGATATCTATCAAAAAATTGCCGATGAGCTTTTAATTGATCCTAAAGAATATTTTGAATACATCAATCCAGAACCTATTGCCTCTGCCTCTATTTCGCAAGTATATGTGGGACGATTGATCAATGGTGAAAAAGTAGTTGTTAAAGTTAAAAGAGCAACTATTGATGAAATTATTCGATCAGATATTATGATCATGAAGGATTTAGCAAAAATTCTCGAAAAAAATTACGATACAGCGAGAAAAATGAGCCTTAATCAATTGATTAATTCTTTTGAAAACAATATGTATCGAGAATTATCGCTTACCAACGAATTTCATAATATTGAAAAGTTTCGAAAAAACTTTGAAAAGCGCAATCAGGTTTACGTACCAACCACTTACAAAGAACTATCTAACAACGCCATTTTAACTATGGAATTTATCGATGGTTTTAAAGTGAACAACAAAGAAAAAATCATCGAAATTGGTATGAAACCGCCAGAAGTTGCTCAATTAGGCATTGTTTTATTTATGAAAATGGTGTTAGAAGATGGTTTTTTTCATGCCGATCCTCATCCGGGTAATGTTTTCATTATGAACAACCAAAAGGTTTGCTTTATTGATTTTGGCTCTATGGGTCAAATAATGAAAAGCGATATGGAACTTTTAGAAGGCATTATAGAGAACTTCTTGTTACAAGATGCCAAGAAAATCATTCGCTTAATCAAACGTTTGGCAATAGAATATCATATAGAAGATGAGAAAAAGCTAGAACGTGATATTTACGATATTTTTCATATGCTAGAGCATACTGCTTTAAATGAAATCAACGTAAATGATATTGTAATGAAAGTGAAATCAATCATGGCAAGTAATCATGTTTTAATGCCCGAGTTTATTTATTTACTGATGCGTGGAATATCGATTATTGAAGGAATTGGTAAACAATTAGACCCCGAATTAAACGTAATGGAAAGCATGCGTCCGTATGCCAATGAGCTTGCTTTAAAAAAATACGGACCCAAACAAATTGCTCAAAAATCATTAAAGCATATAAAAATATTAGCTTCAAACTTGCAAAATTTACCAGATGATTTAACCGTTTTATTAGAAAAAATAAAGGATGATAAATTAAAAGTCAATTTTGAAGTAGAAGGTTTAGAAGATGTAAGGAAAACGCTACAAAATGCATCCAATCGTTTAACTTATGCTATCATTATTGCAGCATTATCTATAGGATCTTCCATCTTAATGATGGCAAAAATACCTCCTTTATTTTTTGGAAATTCTTTTTTAGGCTTATTAGGCTTTTTAATTTCAGGCATTTTGGGCATTGCCATTATATATTCTATTTGGAAAAAAGATAAATAACATAAGTTTTACTACATTTGTATATGCAAAAAAATGTAAACATATTAAACAAACGAGCTAAATTCGAATTTGAATTTATTGATAAATATACTGCTGGAATTGTATTAGCAGGAACCGAAATTAAATCGATTCGTTTAGGAAAAGCTTCAATAGCAGACAGTTTTTGTGAATTTCAAAATGGAGAATTATTCATGATTAATTCTCATGTTGAAGAATATTCGTTTGGTACTCATTACAATCACAAAGCTAAAAGTGAGCGTAAATTATTACTGAATAAAAAAGAATTAAAATCACTTCTAAAAGAAGTCCAAAATAAAGGTTTAACCATAGTACCGTTACGCCTATTTACCAATGAAAAAGGTTTAGCAAAAGTTGAAATTGCTTTAGCAAAAGGTAAAAAACTATACGATAAACGTGAAACAATCAAAGACCGCGATAATAAAATCAACTTAGATAGATTGAAAAAAGCGTATTAAATTTTTATATTATCTAATATACATAATTAACACTATGAAACCTGAAATTACTTGGAACGACTTTGAAAAAATAGATATTCGTGTAGGAACTATTATTGAAGCACAAATATTTGAAAAAGCTAAAAATCCTGCTTATAAACTTTGGATTGATTTTGGCGAAGAAATTGGTATTAAAAAAACATCAGCACAAATTACCATTTTATATGATTTAAACGAGTTGGTTGGAAAACAAGTTATTGCTATTGTAAATTTTCCTCCAAAACAAATTGCTGATTTCATGAGCGAATGTCTTGTAATGGGTGCTGTTGGCGAAAACAAAGAAGTTACTTTATTAACTACAAATAAAGCTGCTAAAAATGGTTTGCCTATTGGTTAAAACCAAAGTATTTTTGTAAAAACAAATTTCTATGAACATCAAACTTTTAGCAATTGGTAAAACCGATAATAAAAACTTACAAGCATTAATTGATGAATATACCAAGCGTTTAGGTTTTTATATTAAGTTTGATTTAGAAATTATTGCGGATATTAAAAACGTAAAAAACTTATCTGAGGCACAGCAAAAACAAAAAGAAGGCGAATTAATTCTGAGTAAACTTTCTGCAACTGATCATTTAGTTTTATTGGATGAAAACGGAAAAACATTTAGCAGTGTTGCCTTTGCCGATGAACTTCAAAAGAAAATGAATGCGGGTATTAAAACACTTGTTTTTGTAATTGGCGGACCGTATGGTTTTTCTGATGATGTTTATAAAAAAGCAAACGGAAAGATTTCTCTTTCCGCTATGACTTTTTCGCATCAAATGGTACGTTTATTTGTGATTGAGCAAATTTATAGAGGCTTTACTATTTTAAAGAATGAACCGTATCATCATCAATAAACATAAACCTCTCCATTAATATTTTTAGCAATTTGCTTTTTTTCTAATTCAATTAAAATATTAGCAAAAGTAGCTGTACTCATTTTTTTATCTAAGCTAAGTAAATACGTATGTACTGCATTTGAATTTGAAACACTTTTAGCTTCATCTATAGTACTTAAATGCAAACTTTGAACTCCTGCAGCTAATTCATACACAGGTGGTTCATCTGTAGCAATGCTTGTAAAAGGTATTTTTACATAGGCATTTTGTTTATGAACAGTATCACTGTAAACTAAATAAATATCTTTAGTGTCTTCATGCATACCACCGACTTTAAACTTTTTTTCGGTCAATTTTTGTAAAGATGGTGCAATATCTTCCAAAGTTAAATTTCTCTCAACCGAAAGTACCCAATGCGTATTGCCAATTAAACTGTTTTTTTTAAGTTCAACTTTGCCCTCATCGTTTTTTAAAATATAAGCAGGACTTACATCATTCAATTCGGCTACTACAGAATAATCAGATTGACTAATTTTCATTTCTTTTTGTTCGCAAGATGAAAATAGCAAAACGCTTAAAGCTGCTATAAAAAAATTAGTTTTCATAGGTTTTCATATATAGTTTTACACATTCTACCGCTTCTTTAACATCGTGCACACGCAATAAATGAGCTCCTTTTATTAAAGAAATGGTATTTAATACAGTGGTTCCGTTTAGGGCTTCTTGTGGTGTTGTTTGAAAATATTTATAAATCATTGATTTTCTTGAAAGTGCAGAAAGTACAGGAACATCTAAATTTTGCAGTAATTCTAACTTATGAAGCACTTCGTAATTTTGATCTAATGTTTTAGAAAAACCAAATCCAGGATCTATAATTACATCAACAATTCCATAGCTTTTTGCCTTTGCAATACGTTCCGAAAAATAATAAATCATATCGTGTATAACATCATCATAATCGGTAAATTGCTGCATATTTTGCGGCGTACCTTTCATATGCATCATAATATAAGGCACTTTAAATGCGCCAACAACTTGCATCATTTTGTCATCTAAAAAACCTGCTGATACATCGTTTATCATAGCAGCACCATTTTCTAACGCTTGCTTGGCAACTTCGGATCTAAAAGTATCAATCGATAAAATAATATCAGGAAAACGCGCAACCAAATGCTTAACAACCGGAATCATGCGCTCTAATTCTTCTTCCTCACTAACAAAAGGAGCATTAGGCTGGGTTGAATAGGCGCCTAAATCAATTATAGCAGCACCTTCTTGCAACATTTTTTCAACTTGTTCTTCCAGCTTATCAACAGCATTGTATTTTCCACCATCAAAAAAAGAATTGGGAGTAACATTTAAAATTCCCATTAGTTTTGGGCTAGAAAAATCAATCAGTTTTCCTTTACAATTAATAGATTTCATGATTTATTGGAATAAATGCGTGCTTTTATTTTTATTCTGCAAACAGATTGTTATTTTTGATAAAATTTATACAAAGATACTTGAATATGCTGACTACATCGGAACAATACGATAAAATTATTGCTATTTGCCGTCAATTATATAGTAACAAATTACAAGATTATGGCTGTGCGTGGCGTATTTTACGTTTACCATCGCTAACCGATCAAATTTATATTAAAGCGTGTCGCATTCGTTCGTTACAGGAAAATGAAGTGCGTAAAATTGATGAAGATGAGAGTTCTGAATTTATTGGTATTATCAATTACAGCATTATGGCTTTGATTCAGTTGGATAAAGGTATTGCAAGTCAGCCCGATTTATCAAACCAAGAAGCTGTTGATCTTTATGATAAACACATAGCGATTACTAAAGAATTGATGATGAATAAGAACCACGATTATGGCGAGGCTTGGCGTGATATGCGCATTTCATCGCATACTGATATTATTCTTCAAAAATTATTACGTGTAAAACAAATTGAAGATAATCAAGGAAAAACCATCGTTTCAGAAGGTTTAGATGCTAATTATCAAGATATGATTAACTATGCCGTTTTTGCATTAATTTTAATGGGTTTTGCTCAATAAATCCTTACAAAATAAATTATTAACCCTATTTTTAGAAACAATTTAAAAAATGGAAAACTTAAAAAAATATTTACCGTGGACAATCAGAATCATTATTTCGGTTTTATTCTTGATTTCTGCTGTTGCTAAATTATACCCAAGTCCATATTTCGCCATTTCTACTTTTGAAGTAAAACAATTATATCCGATGGGATTCTCAGAAGATGCAGCTGTATTTTTCTCAAGAATTTTGATAGGAATTGAATTAGCTTTGGGTATTTTATTACTTCAAAATAATTTTTTAAGACGCATTGTCATTCCTGCAACTATGTTAATGTTGGTTGTTTTTACGGTTCATTTAACAATAGATACCATTCAAACAGGAGGGAATTCTGGTAATTGTGGATGTTTTGGTAGCCTTTTACCAATGACACCTATTGAAGCAATTATTAAAAACGTATTTGCTATCATATTACTAATCATTTATTTATACATTGCTCCAAAAACTATTGATGAGAAAAGTAACTTTTGGGTATTAACAACCATTACTTTTGCTTCAATATTAGCATTGTTTATGATGGCGCCTATTCAACCGAAAGCAACAGAAGTGGTTGATGAAGAAATAGAAACGCCACTTGAAGTGAATGAAACTATAGAAACACCTGCTACAGAACCAATTACGGTTGCTCCTACAGAAACAACAGTTACTAATGAAACACCTGCTACAGAAGTAGCAAAAGAAGTAATTGATGAGCCAGCTCAGGTAAAATCGGGCTATGCGCAGTATTTTTCAAATATTGATCAAGGTAAAAAGATATTCGCTTTATTTGTACCGGGTTGCGAGCATTGTAGAGATGTAGCTAAGGAATTGACACAAATGAAGGCAAAGAATAAAAATTTCCCTCAAGTACAAGTAGTTTTCATGAACGAAGAACCTGAGAAAATTCCTGATTTCTTCTCTTTTGCAGGCGCAAATTATCCTTATAAAATTATTGAAGTAATTCCTTTCTGGAAATTGTTAGGAAACAATAAAGATACACCTGGAATCATTTATTTTTGGAATGGAAACAAAATGAAAGAATGGGACGGAATTAATGATAAAAAATTCGTTGGTTCTGAATTACAATCTATTTTAAAGAAAAAATACTCTGAAATTAAAAAATAGTGCTTTCGTATTTTTTAAATAAATTAGGCTATTCGTTTTTTACACTTTTTGGTGTAATCACTATTGTATTCATTTTATTCAACATTTTACCTGGCGATCCTGCTAGAATGATGTTAGATCAAAACGAAAACTCAGAACAATTGGCTTTAATCAAAAAAAAGTACGGCTTTGATCAACCTATTTTTAACCAGTATTTGTATTATTTAAACGATTTATCACCTATATCAATCCATCAAAACAACGAAAGTCATTATACTTTTTACACCAAAGAAAAATACGGTGGAACAGAACTTTTTAAAACCACAAACAATACCGTTGTTTTAAAAACACCTTATTTACGTGAAAGTTTTCAGAAAAATGGTAAAAAAGTAACCGATATTATTATGCACACATTGCCAAGTACGGTTTTGTTAGCTGTTGTATCTATCATTATTGCAGTAGTTATTGGCGTATTTTTAGGAATTTTATCGGCTTTATATGCCAATAGTTTTTTTGATCGATTTATTGCGTTTGTAAGTACCTTGGGTATGAGTGTACCATCGTTTTTTAGTGCCATATTGTTTGCTTGGATATTTGGGTATCTGCTACACAATTACACGCATTTAAACATGACTGGTAGTATGTACGAAGTTGATGATTTTGGCGAAGGAACTTATTTATCATTAAAAAATGCCATTTTACCTGCCATTGTTTTAGGAATACGTCCGTTGGGTGTGGTAATTCAATTAATGCGTAATTCTCTATTAGAAGTATTAAACCAAGAATACATACGTACAGCAAAGGCAAAAGGTTTATCAACCTATAAAATCATTACCAAGCACGCGTTAAAAAATGCGTTGAATCCTGTGGTAACAGCTATATCGGGTTGGTTTGCTTCTATGTTGGCTGGTGCGGTTTTTGTTGAATATATTTTTGGATGGAACGGTTTAGGTAAAGAAATAGTTGATGCTTTGAACAATTTAGATTTACCTGTAATTATGGGGTCGGTTATTGTTATTGCAACCACTTTTGTAATTATCACCATTTTAGTAGATATCATCTACGCCTATTTAGATCCACGAATAAAATTGAAATAGCTATGAAAAAAATTTTTGTTACCCTTTTTGCTTTGGGGTTTATTACCATAAGTTGCGATACTAAAAAAGTAGATGAAAAAATATCATCAGAAATTAAAGAATTAAAAGATACTTTAGATCTTAAAAAAGACACCGTTTATGTTCATAATGAACAATTTGCCGATGTTACCTTAAACAAACAGTTTGAAGATTTACAAGGAAATAAAATTACCTTTAAGGATTTAATTGCCAAACATAAAGGTACGCCTGTTCTTATTGATGTTTGGGCATCGTGGTGCCCTGATTGTATTAAAGGGTTTCCTGAATTAAAGAAAGTACAAGAAAAATATCCAAAAACATCGTTTGTATTTTTATCGTTAGATAAAACAACTGATAAATGGAAGGAATCTATTAAAAAATATGATTTAAAAGGAAATCATTACTATTTAAATGAAAAAATGAAGGATGAATTTGGTAAATCAATTGAATTAGATTGGATACCTCGTTATATTCTAGTAGACGCAGAAGGTAACATCGCCCTTAAAAAAGCAATTGTAGCAAACGATACCCTTTTATTAAAAACTTTAGACAAATTACAACCTTAATTATGAGACATAAAATAGTAGCTGGTAACTGGAAAATGCATAAAAATGCTCCTGAAACCACAACCTTTTTAAACGATTTGGTAAACAACATGCCAACAGGAAAAGAAGTTGAAGTAATGGTGGCTCCATCATTCACCAACTTAATGTTAGCATCTCAAATTTTAGAAGATATTAATATAACAGTAGCTGCGCAAACAATGCATCAAGCAGAAGGAGGTGCATTTACAGGAGAAATTTCTGCTGATATGTTAACAAGTATTGGTGTACAAACGGTTATTTTAGGACATTCTGAGCGCAGACTTTATTTTAAAGAAACACCTGCGGTTTTGGCAGATAAAGTTAACACAGCTTTACGTCATAAAATGCGTGTTATTTTTTGTGTAGGCGAAGAATTAAAAGATCGTCAAAGCAAGCAATTTCAGAATGTGGTGTATTATCAATTAAAAGATTCGTTGTTCCATCTTCCAAAAGAAGCTTGGGAAAATATCGTTATTGCTTATGAGCCTGTTTGGGCAATTGGTACGGGTGAAACTGCAACGCCAGAGCAAGCACAAGAAATGCATCAATTCATTCGTGAGCAAATTGCACATCAGTATGGTAATTTAGCAAACAACGTAACTATTTTATACGGTGGTAGTGTAAAACCAGACAATGCGCAAACTATTTTTGCACAACCCGATGTTGACGGAGGTTTAATTGGTGGCGCTGCCTTAAATGTTGCCGATTTTACAGCTATTATAAACGCTATTTAAAAAAAGTGTCTTGGTTTAAATAAAACCAAGACACTTTTTTCTAAACCAAATATTATTTTATCAAAAAATAAAGATGAAAAAGATAATTATAGTCGCTATTTTATTATTAGGTTTTAATGCTAATGCTCAAGACTTTTTAGTTGGTCCAACCATATCGTATCAATCGCAAGCAGGAAATCTTTTAAAAGTTGGTGGTTACTATTTACAACCAATGGCAGGAGATTCTTTTGGATTAAAACTAGAAGCTAATGCACAATTTGCCTATTTTAGAGATGCTTTTAGAGTGATCCCCGAAGGAAGTGTTACATTTTACCCTACTTTTGATAATTTAATTTTACCCTTTGTAGAAGGCGAATTAACACCCTATACGGTAACACCTAAAGTAGGTTTGACTTTTGCTACTATTATGGATATTGCGGTAGGTTATGGTTTTGATACTAAAATAAAAGAAGGCTTAAAACCTATTAAAGGATTTACTTTTTCGTTAGGATTTAATATTCCGTTAAATGCTTTTTAATACTACTTTTCAATATATCTTCCTATATTGTTACTTTGTAGATCTTTAATATGTAAAACTATATCACCAATTAAATAACGTTGCTCTATTTTAATTAATAAAGCGACAGGCTTTTGGTTTTGATAAATCGTGTCATTTTGCAAATAATAATCGTTAACACTAAAAGTAATAACATCATTCAAATGAAAACCTTCTGAATATTTAAAGGAACTATCATCATCTAAATAAATTATTTTATCATTACAAGAAATCATTGTAAATAAAATAATAGTTAATAAGTAAATAATCTTTTTATTCATTACTTTTTTAATAATCAAACGGAAAACGACGGTCTTTGTTTAATTTTTTATCGTTTTCAATAATTTCAGTAGGAATTACCTTTAAAAATGATGGATGTTGTTCTATAGCAAATTCTATTTTCTCAACAATTTCATCAATGGTTTCATTATCGTAATCAATTTGTAAAGGTTCTTTTATGGTAAACGTTTGTAAAATTCCTTTCTTTTTTAGCCACAACCCTTTTTTATCAAACGATCTACGAAATCCATCAATCACAATAGGCACCACAATAGGTTTGTGTTCTTTAATAATATGTGCCGTACCTTTACGTACAGGTTTAAACGATTTTGTAGTTCCTTGCGGAAACGTAATTACCCAACCATCTTGTAAGGCGCGTTTAATATTTTCGGTGTCATTTGGGTTTACAGCCTTTTTTTCAGCTTCAGAAACATCTTTTCCCTTTTGTCTCCAAGTACGCTCAACAGTAATGGCGCCTGTATAGCCCATAATTCTTGGTAAAATACCTGCCTCCATTGTTTCTTTGGCGCTTACATAATATAAATTCAACTTAGGATTCCAAATGTAAAATACATTATTTATGTTGTCAATTCTACCTTTTAAACTAGCATTAAATACATGAAACATAGCCACTACATCGGCAAAATATGTTTGATGGTTTGATATGAAAAGTACATTTGTATCTGGTAAGCCTTTAATGATTTCAGAACCATCAATTAACAACTCATTAAAACCATGGTAACGACGGTGGGTAATGAAGCCAAAAAGCCTAATTAACCATTTTTTAATAAAAATTATATGTCCAAAAGGATCTTTTTTAAACAACCCCATAGTTTTACTTTACTTAATTGACAAAAGTACAAATGAATTTCTAAAATACACTTTTCAATGTTTCTTTTATTTCACTTAAAATCATGGCCGTTGCGCCCCATACAATATGATCCTCAATAACAAAAGCGGGTACCATAATATCTTGCGCGTAAGAAGTAGTCATGCGTACATTTTGAACCAAATTATCGTTTAATAATTCAGTTATGGGTAATTCAATTATTGAATTAACTTCATCGGGTTGCAATACAAATTCGGGCGTTTTATTTGTAATTCCCATAAAAGAAGAAACAATAAAATTACTTGGCGGAATGTAAATATCGCTCCATTGTTTTATAACTGTAACTTTATTGGGGTTTACGCCAACTTCTTCGTGCGTTTCACGCAGCGCCGTTTCTTGCAAATCAATATCGGTAAGCTCTTGTTTACCACCAGGAAAAGCAATTTGCGAAGAATGCACACCCGGATAAGAAGAGCGAACAATTAATAAAACATGCGCTTTTTCATCTTTTGGATAGAACAAACTTAAAACAGCCGACGCTTTAGGATTATGTAAAGAATAATCGTAATTTTGAAGATATTGAACACGTTCTAAAGGTGCCATTTTTAAATGGGCATCTAAAGCAAACAAGGGCTGTGTAGAAATGGCATCTAGCTTATTTAAAAAATGTTCAAACTGCATAAAATAGTTGTAAAATACATATAAAGATACTTAATGTTTAGTAAAGAAGAAGCGCTTAAATTAAAAAAAGATTTTTGGATTGGCTTTGCAGATGCTTATCCTAGAAAATGGTTATTGCATAATACTAAAATTAAAGATGTTACTTTTAAATTCTTTGTTGATAATAAAACAGCACAAGTGGCTTTAGAAATTGAGCCAAAAGATGAAGAAAAACGTAAAATATATTTTGAAAAAGTAGAATCTTTAAAAACCATATTGCAAGAAGAGTTTTTACCTGATGCTATTTTTGAACGAAACTTTTTTTTACCAAACGGCAAATGCATCAGCAGAATTTGGATTGATATTGACCAAAAAGTAAGTGTAAATAATACAAATAGTTGGAATACTATTTATGATTTTTTTGCTGATAAAATGACTCAATTTGAGCTGTTTTTCTATGAATACGAAGATTATATAAGAGATTTAGAAATTAACACCTAAAGGCTTTACTTTTTAAAAAGTTTTAGTAATTTACCACAAAATTAGCTATAACTTGAAAAATTGCATTGTAGTTGTTATTCTTTTATTTTTTAGTTGTTGTATAAATACGTTTGCACAAGAAACAGACAGTATTTCTACAACACAACAACAAATGCAAAAAATTGAAGATTTTTCAAAAAAAGGAAAATTTACCAAACAAGTACATAAACTACTCTTTAGAAAAAAAGCATCTAATGTAAACACCAATGTACAGGCTATTAAACAGCCCGATTTGGTGTATAACTTTGAAAAATTTCAAGGAAAAATTATTCGGCATATTAAAATTGAAACCTATGATCCGTTTGGGTTTTCTATCTACGATTCTACTCGTGTTCCTAAAAAAAAGCTAGAAGTTATAGGTAACAAAATGCATTTAAAAACCAAGCAATTTACAGTACGTAGCTTGTTGCTTTTTAAAAAAAACCAACCTTTAGATTCTCTTAAATTAAAAGAAACCGAGCGTTTATTACGTACACAACGCTTTATAAGAAGAGTTTCTGTTAAACCAATTGCAGTTGAAAGCTCAACAGATTCTGTTGATGTGCAGATTAAAGTTTTAGATGCTTGGAGCTGGTATCCATCAGGCTCTATATCAACTTCTGGCGGTCGTTTAAATTTAACCAATCGCAATTTTGCAGGATTAGGTCATTACTTTTCCAATCAATATCGCACCCGATTTAAAGAAGGAAGAAATGCTTACCGCATGCAATATCAAATAAATAATATCATGCAAAGTTATGTAAATGCGGGTGTTTATTATAATATAGATTTAGCAGAGAATTACGTCAAACAAGCCTATGTAAATCGTACTTTTTATTCGCCTTTAACACGTTGGGCAGGTGGTGTAACTTTATACCAAACATCAACAAGAGATTCTGTTCCTAATAATGAAAACATTCGAAAACTACAAAGTTTTAAATCAAACGATTTTGATACTTGGTTAGGACATTCAACTCCTGTTTATTATCGATACAATAATTTACACAAAGTACAAACCAATTTAATTACATCGGCTCGATATTATTCAAGAAATTATGTAGAAAATCCAACAGGTGAATACGATCCTTACTTATTATACACTGATCAAAAAATGTATTTAGCAACTGTGGGGTTAGCATCTGTAAATTATGTGCAAGACAAATATATTTTTTACTATGACATGATTGAGGATATAGCCGTGGGAAAAACTTTTATGCTTACTGCAGGAACGCAACATAAAAACGGAATCAACAGAACGTATGTTGGCGCCCAATTTGCACTTGGAAAATATACTTCATCGGGCTATTTTGGTGGCGAAATTCAATGGGGTTCTTACATAAATAACAAACGTTTTGAAGAAGGCGTTTTTAGAGCAGAAGGATTGTATTTTTCTAAATTATATCATTTAGGAAGCTGGAAGTTCAGACACTTTTTTAACCCAGAAATTGTTATTGGACTGAACCGATGGGATTATGCTATGGATAAAATAACTTTAAATGGCGCTTACGGAATTGATGGTTTTGATAGTTATGAATTACGTGGAACCAAAAAGGTATTGTTTAATTTTCAATTACAATCTTATGCACCTAATGAGTTTTTAGGCTTTCGTTTTAGTCCATTTTTTAATGCTTCTATTGGTTTTATGGGCGATAATCACAATACTTTTGTAACCAAAGAAATGTACAGTAAAATAGGTTTAGGTGTAGTAATAAGTAACGATTATTTGGTTTTTAGTAAATTTCAATTATCACTTGCTTTTTATCCAAATATCCCAGGAAACGGTCGTAATATTTTTAAAACCAACAACTTAAGAAATACTAATTTTAATTTACAACAGTTTGATTATGGCAAACCAGAAGTTGTTCCTTATCAATAAATTTGTTTACTTATGAAATGTATTTTAGAAACCAATCGACTTATATTAAGGGAATTAAACATTACTGATGCTTCATCGTTTTATCAGTTGAATCTAAATCCAAAAAATATTCAATATACAGGCGATAAACCATTTGATTCTATTGAAGATGCAAAAATATTTCTTGAAAATTACAAAGATTATGTAGATAATGGTTACGGAAGATGGGCTTGCATTACAAAAGATACTAACACATTTATAGGTTGGTGTGGTTTAAAATATGATAAAAATCAAAACGAAACGGATATTGGCTTTCGCTTCTTTGAAGAATATTGGAATAAAGGCTTTGCAACTGAAAGCGCTACTGCTTGTTTAAATTATGGCTTTAACAAATTAGCTTTGAGTAGAATTGTTGGTAAAGCAATGGTAGAAAACAAAGCTTCAATTAAAGTCTTAGAAAAGATTGGACTTTCTTTTGAAAAAAACATTCTGATGGATGAAAAAGCAGCCGTTTTATATGCAATTAATAAATAAAAGCAATGTTTTCACATTGCTTTTATTTATTGCCATTCTTTTGTTTCATTAAAAACGTGCGTTAAAATATCTTCATCTAACTCAGAAAATTCAATATTTCTACGACTCATTACAATTTTTGCAGTTTCAAACGCTTTTTTAGGTAAATAGGCTTGTGTGCCTTGTGCACCACCCCAAGTAAAATTTGCAATGTAATTACGTGGAAAACCTGCTCCAAAAATATTAGCCGAAACTCCAACAACTGTACCTGTATTAAACATGGTATTAATTCCACATTTACTATGATCGCCCATCATTAACCCGCAAAATTGTAAACCAGTATTTACAAATCGTTCTGTTTCATAATCCCACAATTTAACTGCTTCGTAATTATTTTTCAAGTTAGAATTGTTAGAATCGGCTCCAATATTACACCATTCACCTAAAACTGCATTTCCTAAAAAACCATCATGTCCTTTGTTAGAATAAGCAAACAAAACAGAATTATTTATTTCGCCACCCACTCTACAATGAGGTCCAACTGTTGTAGCTCCGTAAATTTTTGTTGCCAATTTTACTTGCGCATGATCACACAAAGCAAAAGGACCTCTAATTACAGAACCTTCCATAATTTCACTATCTTTTCCTATATAAATAGGACCTGTAGTTGCATTTAAGGTACAAAAATTCAATACAGCACCTTCTTCAATAAAAATATTTTCTGCTCCAAGTACTTGAACTGTATTAGGAATAGACTGCGATCTACGATCTTGAGTAAGTAATTCAAAATCTTCTCGAATAGCCTGATCATTTTTTTGAAAAATATCCCAAGAATATTGTATTTGTAAGCAATCTTCATCAATCGCAATCAATTCATAATCATCAAAATCAATCTCATCTTGATCATCTGTTGCAAAAAAAGCAATAATTTCATCGTTTTTAACAATAGCTTGTTTAGGTTGTAAAAAACTAATCATTTCAACCAACACTTCATTAGGACAAAATGATGCATTAATCATTACGTTTTCCTCCATTTCAACCATAGGATACTTTTCAGACAAATATTCCTCTGTTACAGTAGTGGTGGTAACTCCTAAATACTTTTCCCATTTCTCACGTATTGTTAAAATTCCAACACGAATATCAGCAACAGGTCGTGTAAATGTAAATGGTAACAAAGCATTACGAACAGTACCATCGTATAAAATATAATTCATTTTGTAGTTTATGTTAAAGATTTAAAGGTACAAAGTTTGATTGAAAATTGTATTCTTAATTTAAAAAATAATATCTTTAAAAGAAAAAATGAAAAAGTTAGTATTTCTTTTTAGTGTAATTACCACATTTATATTGGTAGGTTGCAGTGGTTCTGATATGTATTTAGGTACGTGGAAAGCTACAGATAATCAAGGTAATAAATTTGACATAACCTTTGATAAGAATAAGTTTGATGTTAAAGATACCGCAGGTAAATTAACAACGTATAATTATTCTCAGAATGCTGTAAAAATTTCAAACGGAGTTAAATCTTACGGTATTAAGTTAGATGATGGTAGAACGTATCAAATTTTGTTTCCGGTTGTAGATAATACCAAAGTGGCTATTATTTCTTTAGAATCTGGTGAGCCTTTGTACACTATTTCTAGAGACAATTATATTACATACGATGAAATTTACAAATTACAATAAAAAAAGCCTCACAAATTGTGAGGCTTTTTTCTATTTTAAAACTCCAAAAACTATTTTTTGAATTTAGCGTATTTAGTTTTGAATTTATCGATACGTCCTGCAGTATCAATTAATTTAGATTTACCTGTATAGAATGGGTGAGATGTACGAGAAATCTCCATTTTATAAACTGGGTACTCTACTCCATCAACTTCAATTGTTTCTTTTGTTTCAACTGTTGATTTTGTGATGAATACGTCTTCGTTAGACATATCTTTAAACGCTACTAATCTGTAATTTTCTGGGTGAATACCTTTTTTCATGATAAATCTGTTTTAAATTAAATGGCTATTTTTTGCTCTGATGCTTTTATATTTCTAAAAGGTATAAACAAACCAATAGCTTTTTGTTTGTAAAAATTGTTTATTTTCAGATTGCAAATTTACTACATATTTTTAAATATCAAACATATCTTTCGTTTTTTTAAAAGCTAATATCAAATTTTTCTAAAAGCTAATTTTGTATATTTGTAAGATTTTATCAAAATACTAATTTATATGAACCCTATAAGTAAAAAAACAGGAATATCTTTTGGTCTTATTCTAGCCTTTTACTATTTACTTGCAAACGTTATTGTTTTTTTTGCTGATTATACCCTTTTTGCTAAACCTTATTTTGGTATTGTAAACATGATTGTTGTTTTAGTATTGGCTATTTCTTGTGTATGGATTACTAAAAAACGATTAGGCAATTTTATAACTTTTAAAGAAGGTTTTTCTGCTTTTTTCATCATGATAATTATTGGTTTTGTTACCAATATGCTGTTGCAATTTGTATTGTTTAATTTTGTTGATCCTGCTGCTAAAGAAGCTAACAATAAAATTATGATTGAAATGGCTCAAAACATAGCAAAAGAATTAAGCTTACCAAAGGAAGAATTAGAAAAACAAATGGAATTTATTCGCAATAATCCAGATGATAACTTTTCTTTTAGTTCATTAATTTTCTCATTGGCTCAAAGTTTATTAGGCGCATCAATTGCTGGCTTATTAATATCTTTAACTTTTAGAAATAAATCAGAATTTTCAACTCCAAAAACAACCTAATGAATCTATCGATTTTAATTCCTTTATTAAACGAGGCTGAATCATTACCTGAGTTACACACTTGGATTGAAAAAGTAATGCGTGAAAATAATTTTACGTATGAAGTTATTTTTATTGATGATGGAAGTACGGATGAATCGTGGAATGAAATTTTAAAATTACAAGTTGCTGATGTCAATGTAAAAGGGATTCGTTTTCAGAAAAATTACGGAAAATCGCAAGCTTTACACGCTGGTTTTGATATGGCGCAAGGTGATGTTGTTATTACCATGGATGCTGATTTACAAGACAGTCCTGATGAAATTCCTGAATTATATCAAATGATTACATCACAAAAGTTTGATTTAGTTTCGGGTTGGAAAAAGAAACGTTACGATGCCGTTTTTGCCAAAAATTTACCCTCAAAATTATTCAATTGGGCTGCGCGAAGAACATCGGGCGTTCAACTAAACGATTTTAATTGTGGCTTAAAAGCGTACAATAATAAAGTAGTAAAAAACATTGATGTTTATGGCGAAATGCATCGTTATATACCTGTTTTAGCAAAAAACGCTGGATTTTCTAAAATTGGCGAAAAAGTAGTACAACACCAAGCACGCAAATACGGAACTTCAAAATTTGGCATGAGTCGTTTTATTAATGGCTTTCTAGATTTAATAACCATTTGGTTTTTATCAAAATTTGGCAAACGTCCTATGCATTTATTTGGTGCTATGGGCGCTTTTATGTTTGTTATTGGATTTTGCAGCGCTTTGTTTATAGGCGTTTACAAAATATACAAATTATCGGTTGGCGAACCTGCTTTATTAGTCACTAAAAATCCTTGGTTTTACATTGCTTTAACAGCCATGATTTTAGGTACGCAACTATTTTTAGCTGGTTTCTTGGGCGAAATCATCCTGAGAACCAAAAACAACGAAGCTCGATACAAAATTGCTTCAAAACTTAACTCTTAATTAAAAAATATCATGGATATTCCTAAAAATATATTAGAAAAAGCAAATGCTTGGACACAAGCTCCTTTTGATACAGAAACGCAAGAAAAAGTTACCGATTTAGTATCCTCATCTCCTAAAGAATTAGAAGATGCTTTTTACAAAAATCTAGAATTTGGTACAGGCGGTATGCGTGGTATTATGGGCGTTGGTACTAACCGCATTAATAAATACACGTTAGGTAAAAACACACAAGGTTTATCGCAATACTTAAAAAAATCGTTTCCTAACGAAGAAATTAAAGTAGCTATTGCGTACGATTGCCGTCACAACAGTGATACGTTGGCAAAAGTAGTTGCCGATGTATTTTCTGCTAATGGAATTAAAGTGTTTTTGTTTGAAGAATTACGTCCTACACCAGAATTATCGTTTGCGGTACGTTATTTAAAATGTCATGCAGGAATTGTTTTAACGGCATCTCACAATCCACCAGAATACAACGGATACAAAGTATATTGGCAAGATGGCGGACAATTAGTACCACCACAAGACAAAGAAATCATTCAAGTAATTGACAGTTTGGATTATTCGGACATTTTGTTCGATTCTAATCCATCATTAATTGAGTACATCGGTGCGGAAATTGACGAAGTTTTTGTACAATCGGCTGTAGAAAATGCGAGTTTTAATATTCCGCAAGAAGCTAAAAATCAATTAAAAATTGTATACACTTCTTTACACGGAACATCTATTAAATCCATTCCGCAGGTTTTAGCAAAAGCAGGATATACCGATGTAAATATTGTAAAAGAGCAAGCTGAGCCTAATGGCGATTTTCCAACCGTAAAATCACCCAACCCAGAAGAACCGGCTGCTTTACAAATGGCTTTAGATTTAGCTAACGAAATTAATGCAGATATTGTTATTGGTACCGATCCCGATTCTGATCGTTTAGGTGTTGCGGTTCGTAACAAAGAAGGCGAAATGATTTTATTAAACGGAAATCAATCCATGATTGTCATGACAGCGTTTTTGTTAGAACAATGGAAACGTGCAGGAAAAATTAAAGATCGCAAACAATTTATTGGTTCAACCATTGTATCAACTCCTATGATGTTGGCTTTGGCAGAAGCGTATGATGTTGATTGTAAAGTAGGTTTAACAGGTTTTAAATGGATTGCGAAGTTTATTAAAGATTTCCCTGAACAAGAATTTATTGGCGGTGGCGAAGAAAGTTTTGGATTTATGGTAGGCGATGCCGTGCGTGATAAAGATGCTGTGGCTTCTACCCTATTGGTTTGCGAAATTGCGGCTATAGCAAAAGCTGCGGGTTCATCACTATACCAAGAATTATTGAATTTATATGTTGATTACGGCTATTACAAAGAACATTTAATTTCGATTACCAAAAAAGGGAAAGATGGTGCTGAGGAAATTGCAAACATGATGACCGAATTACGTAACAATCCGCTGAAAGAAATTGCTGGTGAACGCGTTGTTTTCATTGAAGATTATCAAAGTGCTGTGGCAACGAATTTATTTTCAAATGAAACAGAACCTTTGTATTTACCAAAATCAAATGTGTTGATTTACTATTTAGAAGATGGATCTAAAATCTGCGCGCGTCCAAGTGGTACCGAGCCAAAGATTAAATTCTATTTTAGTACCAATACCATGATAGAATCGGTTGATGAACTTAAAGATGCAGACGATTATTTACAGCAAAAAATCGACCAAATCATTAATGATATGAAATTAAACTAATGGACAATAATATAAAAAAAATACTGCCTTACGCTTTATTTTACAAGAAAAACATTGTCTGGAATGTTATTTTTAATGTACTATATGCGCTTTTTAGCACATTGGGTATGGTTATGATTATTCCTGTAATGAATGTATTATTTGGAGAAAAAGAAAAAGTTATCAAACTACCTACTTTTACAAATATTTGGGAACTTAAAGATTTTCTAAGTGATACTTTATACTATCATATTAATCATCTTACCGAGGTTAAAGGTGCTCAATATGCTTTATACCTCATTATTAGTATTATCATTATTATTTTCTTACTAAAGAACCTCTTTGGATTTTTAGGATTACAGCATTTAATGAAACTAAAAACGGGTGTTTTACGTGATTTTAGAGAAAAAATGTATGCAAAAATTGTTGATTTACCTGTATCATTTTATTCCGAAAAACGTAAAGGCGATGTTATGGCGCGCATGTTAGGTGATGTAAGCGAAGTACAAAATTCGTTTTTTGCTGTTTTAGAACTTATTGTAAAAGAACCTCTTACCATTATTTTAACACTTATTGCTATGTTTTCGATAAGTTGGGAACTTACTTTGTTTGTGTTTATTTTCATACCTATTTCAGGGTTGATTATTTCGCAAATTGGTAAATCGTTAAAATCTCAATCTACTCGTGCACAGCAAGAAAACGGTTATATGATTTCGGTTGTAGAAGAAACGTTATCAGGTTTAAAAGTAGTAAAAGGTTACAACGCAGAAGGTTATTTCAAAAGGATTTTTAATGAATCGGTTAATCGTTTATACATTCTTACAAATAAAATTGGTAAAAAAAACAACTTAGCATCGCCTATGTCTGAGTTCTTAGGTATTGCTACCATTGCCGTTTTATTAATTTACGGAGGAACATTAGTTCTTCAAGATGGTTCGTTAACAGGTGGCGCATTTATTGGTTATATTGGTATGGCATATAATATTTTAACACCTGCAAAGGCTATTTCTAAAGCATCTTATCAAGTTAAGAACGGATCTGCTGCTGCTGAACGTGTTTTTGAAATTCTAGAAACGCCAAACGTAATTCGTGATACAGATGAATCTCTTAAAATCACCTCTTTCAATGATAAAATTTCTTTAAAAGATATTACCTTTTCTTATGATGGAGAGCGAAATGTTTTAAAGAATTTTAACTTAGACATTCCTAAAGGAAAAACCGTTGCATTGGTTGGTCAGTCAGGTTCTGGTAAAAGTACTATTGCCAATTTATTAATGCGTTTTTACGATGTAGAAAATGGCACCATTGCAATTGATAGCACTAATATTAAAGACATTCAATTATTTTCTTTACGCAATCAATTAGGTTTGGTTACCCAAGATAGCATTATGTTTAATGGAAGTATTGCTGATAATGTTAGAATTGGAAAATTAAACGCAACCGATGATGAAGTTGTAGATGCTTTAAAAATTGCCAATGCTTACGAGTTTGTTCAAAATTTACCCGAAGGAATCAACACGAATATTGGTGATGCTGGAGGAAAATTATCAGGCGGACAAAAACAACGTATTTCTATTGCGCGTGCTGTATTAAAGAATCCGCCTATTATGGTTTTAGACGAAGCAACATCTGCCTTAGATACCGAAAGCGAACGTTTGGTACAAGACGCCCTTGAAAAAATGATGGCTAACCGTACATCGGTTGTTATTGCGCACCGTTTATCTACCATACAAAAAGCTGATGTTATTGTTGTAATGCATCGTGGTGAAATTGCCGAACAAGGTACACACGACGAACTAATTGCTAAAAACGGAACATACGCTAAATTAGTTTCTTTACAATCTTTTGAAAGTTAAGCAATTACACATATAATTTAAAAATCACTCATTATCGAGTGATTTTTTTTACATATTTAATTATTGTTTTTCGATAATTTATATATCTTTGTCGATATAAAATAATCAAATAACGATCTTTATGAGAACAATAACCTTTTTAAACATTGTCATACGTATCATCTTTGGCTTTTTAGTTCTACTTACAAGTTTTATAACTATTTCCTTTTTGCTGTATGCTTTTAATATTAATTTAGGATTTAATTTCCTTACTAGGTTTAGCTCCAATATAAATACACCTTTAAGTAATTTCTTAATCATCGTTATAGGAATTATGGTGCTTATTTATGCTGTAAGTTATATTTATGCTCTTTATCTTTTTAGAAAATGTTTGGATTTATTTATGGAAATGAAATTCTTTGAAAATACCATCATTAAAAACTTTAAAACAATTGGTTATATTTTTTTGATAGGATTTGTAGTTAATTGTTTATTTAAATATTTTGAAATCATCGAAAAAGCAAATCTGCAAAAATCAGTTCCTATTAACTTTAGTTTTACCAATTTATTTTTAAACCCTTTTAATGGTTTAATCATCAGCTTATTCTTTATTGTCTTAAGCAAAGTATTTCAATTGGCTAAACAACAGAAAGAAGAAAACATTACATTAAAACAAGAAAACGATTTAACCATTTAATTATGAAAACACTAAACATTCTAAGCTTCATTCTTTACATAATATTGCTTGCTTTTATCATTATGGTACCTGTACTCATTTGGATTGTAGGATATACAATAGCAAATATTGAAACAGAAATACCGAGTTATTTACTATTTAAACAAGAAGTTTTAACCACCAACAATCCATACCCCTTATTCATATCGCTTTTAATTTATGTTATTGTTTTTATTGCAAATGCTTACGCACTTTTACTTTTTTATAAAGTAATAAAACAGTTTAAGAAAAGTAAAATATTTGATGAAAAGGTTGTTATTTATCTAAAACAAATGGGGTACATCTTTGCTATTGGATATTTATTAATATATAGTTTAAAGCCAATTATAGATATGAAAAGTTTTACTTTTTTTAAAAATTCTTCCAATGGATTCGATACTTTTTTAGAATACCCAATAAATGGTTTTATTATAGGTTTATTTTTTTTAATTCTAAGTAAAGCATTTCAAATTGCGAAACAACAAAAAGAAGAAAACGTAGAACTAAAACAAGAAAACGATTTAACCATTTAGCGTATGCCCATAATAGTAAACCTTGATGTAATGTTAGCAAAACGCAAAATGCAATCGCAAGAGTTAGCCGATAAAATTGGCATTACCACCGTTAACCTTTCTATATTAAAAACAGGTAAAGCCAAAGCCATACGGTTCTCTACATTAGAAGCTATTTGTAAAGAGCTTAATTGCCAGCCAGGCGATATTTTAGAATTTATACCTGATAACGATTAACAAAACCTACCAAATGGTAGGTTTTGTTTTAAAAAAAAAATAAATAGATCTTTTCCTTTATAAACCAGTTGAGAAAAAGCTTGGACTTATTATTACAAGATTTAAGAACCTTCACATCAAATAAGATGATTTAATAAATTCATTAAAGTTTGTTTATTTTTAAAATCAATTAAATTAATAAGAATTACATTTATTCTCCTTCATTATAATAAAGATATTGTATTTCTCTACTAAATTTAAAAAGATATAGTATGAGATTTTAAAGTCTACACTTATATTAATTATGGTTGATTGAACACCAGTATCGCTTATCTTCCTAAAAAAACGAATTGAAAGTAAATAAAAAAGGGACAAATCTATCTTTTTTAGATTTGTCCCTAGAAGTGACCCGACTGGGGCTCGAACCCAGGACCCCAACATTAAAAGTGTTGTGCTCTACCAACTGAGCTATCGAGTCAATATTTTTTTAGTGTGACCGTGATCAGATTCGAACTGACACGTCTTATGGACACCACCCCCTCAAGATGGCGAGTCTACCAATTCCTCCACACGGCCATTAGCCTTTGTGACCCGACTGGGGCTCGAACCCAGGACCCCAACATTAAAAGTGTTGTGCTCTACCAACTGAGCTATCGAGTCTTAAACTTTTAAAAAGTTTATATTGGTAATTTGTGACCCAATCAGGATTCGAACCTGAGACCTACTGCTTAGAAGGCAGTTGCTCTATCCAGCTGAGCTATTGGGCCTAACCTAACATTTAAGTTATTTTGTCGGGGTGGCAGGATTCGAACCTGCGGCCTCCTGCTCCCAAAGCAGGCGCGATAACCGGGCTACGCTACACCCCGAAGGTTATCTTTTTTTTGCGGAGAGACAGGGACTCGAACCCTGGCGACAGTCACCCGTCGACAGATTAGCAATCTGCTCCGTTACCACTCCGGCACCTCTCCAGCAAAACCATATTTTCCTATGGTTAAGCGGTTGCAAATGTATAACGAGATTTATTAGTTTGCAAATATTTCTTGTCTTTTTTTGAAAAAAAATGCCCATAAATAAGCATTTCGCTAAAAATCAATAACATAAAACATACTTTAAATTTATATTTTCTTAACAATATTGAGGGAATATTTTCAATTCTAAAATTAAGTTGGAAAAAATAGATTCTTTTAGTAAATTCGCAGTATAACAAAACGATATCTTTTATGAATAAAAAAGTGGTTATTGTATCTGCAGCAAGAACTCCAATTGGTAGTTTTATGGGAGCGTTATCAACTGTTCCAGCTCCTAAATTAGGTGCAGCGGCAATTAAAGGTGCTTTAGAGAAAATCAATTTAGATCCAAATAAAGTTGAAGAAGTTTTAATGGGTAATGTAGTGCAAGCTGGTACAGGTCAGGCTCCTGCACGTCAAGCAGCATTACTTGCAGGTTTATCTAATGAAGTACCATGTACTACAGTTAATAAAGTATGTGCATCTGGAATGAAAGCTATTATGCAAGGTGCGCAAGCAATTGCAAATGGCGATGCTGATATTATTGTTGCTGGTGGTATGGAAAACATGAGTATGATTCCTCATTATGCTAACTTAAGAACAGGTGTTAAATTTGGTGGTACTGCTTTTGTTGATGGTATGCAAAGAGATGGTTTATCTGACGCATATGAAAACCAAGCAATGGGAGTTTACGCTGATGCTACTGCAACTGAATACAATATTTCTAGAGAACAACAAGACGAGTTTGCTATTAATTCATACAAAAAATCGGCTGCTGCATGGGACGCTGGTAAATTTGATAGTGAAATAGTTCCTGTTGCTGTTCCTCAACGTAAAGGTGATCCTATTATGGTTACCAAAGATGAGGAATATTCTAATGTAAAATTAGACAAAATTCCAGCTTTAAATCCAGCTTTTACTAAAGAAGGAACTGTTACTGCTGCTAATGCTTCAACTATTAATGATGGTGCTGCTGCTGTAGTTTTAATGAGCGAAGAAAAAGCAAACGAATTAGGTTTAAAACCGTTAGCTTATATTAAAGGTTTTGCTGATGCTGCACAAGAGCCAAAATGGTTTACAACTGCACCTGCAAAAGCGTTACCTAAAGCATTAAATAAAGCAGGTGTTTCTATTGCCGATGTTGATTTCTTTGAATTTAACGAAGCTTTCTCTGTGGTAGGTATTGCAAACACAAATATTTTAAATATTGATCCTGCAAAAGTAAACGTTAATGGTGGTGCTGTATCATTAGGTCATCCTCTAGGATGTTCTGGTGCACGTATTGTAGTAACATTATTAAATGTATTAGATCAAAACAATGCTAAAGTTGGTGCTGCTGCTATTTGTAATGGTGGTGGTGGTGCATCTGCTATTGTAATTGAAAAAATATAACAAAATAAATTACTTTTTATAAATGAGAAGGTATAAAACACCTTCTCATTTACTTTTAATACCTGAATATGTTTGCAATTTGTCATTTAGCTATTGTACCCTTACGTTTTGAACCTTCAGACAGAAGTGAAATGGTTTCGCAAGTTCTTTTTGGAGAAACTTTTACTATTTTAGAAAAGCGTGAAAAATGGTCAAAAATACAGTTAACAGCCGATGAATACGAGGGTTGGATAGACAACAAACAGTATACAGAAATTTCAGTAGATCAATTCAATCAAATAAAACAAAATCCAAAGTTTTATTGTGCCGATTTAATTGATTATGTAACTGGAACCAATACACTTTTACCAATATCATTAGGAAGCAATTTATCTTTTTTATCGCTTTCTGAAATCAACAAAGATCAACTAGTTTTTGAAGGAAAAGCCATTACAGGTACCCAACCCAAAACAAATTTATTGCAAACTGCTTTTTTGTATTTAAATGCTCCTTATTTGTGGGGTGGTAAAACGCCTTTTGGTATAGACTGCTCTGGTTTTACTCAAATGGTGTATCGTTTAAATGGTTATAGTATTCCTAGAGATGCATCGCAACAAGCAAGAATTGGTGAAGCCTTAAGTTTTATAGAAGAAAGTGAAGTAGGCGATTTGGCTTTTTTTGATAACGATGAAGGCAACATTGTACATGTAGGCATTATTATGGAAAACAACTACATCATACATGCTCATGGCAAGGTTAGAATTGATCGTTTGGATCATTTAGGTATTTTAAATATCGATTCTGGTCGTCATACACATAAATTACGTGTGATTAAAAAAATCATTTAACAGCAACTCTTCATTTGCTTACAGAATGCTTATCTTTGCCTAAAATATTTTTTTATGGCAACATTTGAGCAATTCAATCTACCTAAATCTTTACAAAAAGCAATAGACGAATTAGGTTTTGTACAACCAACTCCTATACAAGAAAAATCGTTTAACGTAATTCTTTCAGGTAAAGATATTATGGGAATTGCCCAAACAGGTACCGGAAAAACATTTGCCTATTTACTTCCTATTTTAAAACAATGGAAATTTCAAGAAACCGATGCGCCTAGAGTTGTTATTTTAGTACCAACGCGTGAATTAGTGGTTCAGGTTGTTGAAGAAGTTGAAAAACTAACCAAATACATGTCAATTCGTGTTTTAGGAATTTATGGTGGAGTTAATATCAATACCCAAAAAAAGTCGGTTTACGATGGCGTTGATATTGTAGTAGCAACACCTGGTAGGTTAATGGATTTGGCTTTAGACAATGTTTTAAGATTTGATAATTTACAAAAGTTGGTAATTGATGAATTTGACGAAATTTTAAATTTAGGATTTCGCATTCAACTAACTGCCATTCTTTCCATGATGAAAGAAAGAAAGCAAAATATTTTATTTTCGGCAACCATGACAGAGGAAGTGGATGAAATTCTTGAAGATTATTTTAATTTTCCCAAAGAAATTTCATTAGCTCCATCAGGTACTCCTCTTGAAAAAATAGAACAAAGTGCTTACGCAGTCCCAAATTTCTTAACTAAGTTAAACATCTTAAAAGAAATTTTAAATACCGATGAAACTGCAACACGAGTTTTACTTTTTGTAAACAACAAACGTTTAGCTGATTATGTGTTAGAACATTTAGAAGAAGAATTTCCTAACGAGTTTGGTGTAATTCATTCTAATAAAACCCAAAATTACCGTTTAAATACCATGGAATTGTTTCAAAATGGTGAATTGCGTGGTTTGGTAACTACAGATGTTATGGCTCGCGGGTTAGATATTACAGATATTACACACGTCTTTAACATGCAATTACCTGAAATTCCGGAGCAATATATTCATAGAATTGGTAGAACGGGTAGAGCTGATAAAGATGGAAAAGCAATTAGTTTTATTTCTCCTAAAGAAGAAGAAGAAGCACAATTAGAGATTGAAGAATTGATGAATTATGAAATTCCAATGCTTGCTATTCCTGAAACCGTTAAAATTGAAGAACAAAAGCTTGAGTTTGAGAAAGATCGTGTAAAATTAGCGACTAATAAACGTAAGATTGATGCAGAACGTGGCGAAGCTTTTCATGAGAAAAAAGAGAAGAATAAAAAGGTAAACTTGGGTGGTCCAGGAAAAAGAACACCTAGAAAATCAGCCCCAAGAAACCGTGCCGTAGAACGTAAACGCAACGAAAAACGTAAGAAAAAATAGTTTTTATTTCACCAAACAAGCATACATTTTGACTTTCAAAGATTTACAATTAATAGATCCGCTATTAAAAGCTATTGAAAAAGCTAATTACAAAGTTCCAACTTCCATCCAACAGCAAACTATTCCTTTAATCTTAAAAGGAAATGATGTTATGGGGTGTGCGCAAACTGGTACAGGTAAAACGGCTGCGTTTATATTACCAATTCTTCAAAATTTAAGTATTCGTAAAAAGCAATCTAAAAAACCTAGAGCCTTAGTTTTAACTCCAACAAGAGAATTAGCTTTGCAGATTAGCGATAATTTAAAAACGTACAGTATTTTTTTAAATAGCTCTTACGCTACTATTTTTGGTGGTGTTTCTGCAGTTCCTCAAATTGATAAATTAAAGAAAGGATGTGAAATTTTAGTAGCAACTCCTGGTAGATTAATAGATTTAACAAATCAAAAAATAATTGATCTTAGAGAAATTGAAATTTTGGTTTTAGATGAAGCCGATCAAATGTTGGATATGGGATTTGTAAACGATATCAAGAAAATTCTTAAAAACATTCCAACAAAAAGACAAACATTGTTTTTTTCTGCAACAATGCCTACAGAAATTAAGAAGTTTGCCAACAGTATTTTATACAACCCTAAAGAAGTTATTGCTAATAAAGTATCTTCAACTGTAGAAATTATTGAGCAAAAGGTTTGTTTTGTAGAAAAACCTAAAAAACCGCAAGCTTTGTTACATATTTTACAAAATATAGAACAAGATAAGTTCATTGTTTTTACAAGAACAAAATATGGTGCTGATAAATTGGTTAAATTCTTAAAAAAGAATGGTATTGATTCTGTTGCAATTCATGGGAATAAATCGCAAAACGCTAGACAAAATGCACTAGAAAATTTTAAAAATGATAAAATTAAAATTTTAATTGCAACAGATATTGCTGCCAGAGGTATTGATATTTCTGAATTGCCTTGTGTTATTAATTATGAATTACCAAATGTTGCAGAAACGTATGTACACAGAATTGGAAGAACTGGTAGAGCAGGCAAAGAAGGTATTGCTATTTCATTTTGTAGCACTGAAGAACAAACCGATTTAAAAAACATTCAAAAACTAATTGGATTTAAATTAAAAGAATTGAATATTGATCTTATTTAAGAATAAAATTTAACTCTTAAAGTTGTAAGATTTTAATAAATTTGTTAGATATAATTTTTACATAAAAAATGGAAAATAAACAGCATATTATTGATCGTTTTATTAGCTATGTAACAGTAGATACTGAATCAGATCCAAACTCAGAAACAACACCTTCTACAAAAAAGCAATGGGATTTAGCTAATAAATTAGTTGAAGAACTTAAAAAAATTGGTTTACAAGAAGTTACTATTGATGAAAATGCTTACATAATGGCAACTTTACCTAGTAATGTAGATCATGAAGTACCAACAATTGGTTTTGTTTCACATTTTGATACTTCTCCAGATTTCACAGGGGCAAATGTAAAGCCTCAAATTGTTGAAAATTACGATGGCGGTGATATCATGCTAAACAAAGAGCAAAATATTGTATTATCTCCAAGTTATTTTGATGATTTATTACAGTACAAAGGTCAAACATTAATTACTACTGACGGAACAACATTGCTTGGCGCTGATGATAAAGCAGGTATTTGTGAAATAGTTTCGGCAATGGAATATTTAATTCAACATCCCGAAATTAAACACGGTAAAATTAGAATTGGTTTTACGCCTGATGAAGAAATTGGACGTGGCGCGCATAAATTTGATGTTGAAAAATTTGGAGCTGATTGGGCATACACAATGGATGGAAGTCAAATTGGTGAGTTAGAATACGAGAACTTTAATGCAGCTGGAGTTAAATTGATTTTTAAAGGAAAAAGCGTACACCCAGGTTATGCAAAAGGAAAAATGATCAACTCTATGCTATTGGCAAACAAGTTTATCTCTAAATTACCTTTAAAAGAAGTTCCTGAAAAAACAACAGGTTACGAAGGCTTTTTTCATGTAAACGATATTTCTGGATCTATTGAAGAAACAGAGGTTCATTTAATTATTCGTGATCACGACATGAAGAAATTCAAAAAGCGTAAAAAAACAATTCGTGATTTAGTTTCAAAAATGAACAAAAAATACGCTGAAAAATTTGGCGATAAAATTGTTGAATGCGAAATCAAAGACCAATATTACAATATGAAAGAAAAGGTAGAACCTGTAATGTATATTGTAGATATTGCCGAACAAGCAATGAAAGAATTGGATATTAAACCAATCATTAAACCAATTCGTGGTGGTACCGATGGTTCTCAATTATCATATATGGGCTTACCTTGTCCGAATATTTTTGCTGGCGGTCATAATTTCCATGGAAAATACGAATATGTGCCTGTTGAAAGTATTTTAAAAGCAACACAAGTTATTGTAAAAATTGCTGAAATAACAGCAAATAGAAAATTCTAAAAAAAGAGGCAAATGCCTCTTTTTTTATATCTTTTCTCCATTTAAATTGGTTAACAAAACATCCGTTATATAATTAACAAAAGGTCTTGAAGCCTTAAAAACAGTAACTACTTTATCAGTAAAATCTTTACTTAAAACATCTTCATCAGATAATTTATGAATGAGTAAAAATTGTTTTTTCTTAATAAGATTAATACGTTCATGCTCTTTATTAAAACCTTTAGGTGCGGTTTTAACCTCCTCGCCTACTAAATCACCAAACGTTTTTTTTATTTCTTTTGATTGAAGTATTTGCTGCAACTCATCGTCAAGTTCAATTTCTTTGCGAATCCTTAATAAATCTTCTTTATTTGGTCCAAAAAAACCGACACCAATAAACGATTCGCCTGGTTGAATATGCAAGTAATATCCACCTCTATTATCTGGCTGTTGTCTACCAACATACATCGAAAAATGATTCTTATAAGGTGTTTTATCTGTTGAAAAACGGACATCTCTATAAATACGGTAAATTTTTAAAGGACTCAATTCATCACTACTACTTAGCTTTTTGTAAACCTCTTGAAAAGCAACATCAGCACTTTGTTTTGAATCTTCAAATATCGTTTTATTATCTTGAAACCATTCTCGGTTATTATTTTTCTCTAATTTTTTTAAAAAATCTAAAACTTTCTTTTCCATTTTTTATTTTAAAATTACTATTATTTTCGGAGTATTCAACAAATAATATCATCCTCTTTTCCCAAGTTCAATGACTTCTAAATTTTGAATTTTTCCTTGATTAATTTCAAATCGCAACATGGTTCGCATTTGATGAAACCCGTGTGTACCAGCAGCTCCAGGATTCATAGTTAAACAATTGTATTGTTTATCAAATTGCACTTTTAATATGTGCGAATGTCCGCAAATAAAAATATCTGGTTTAAATTCTAAAAAACCTTCCTTTATTCTTGTTGAATATTTACCTGGGTAACCACCAATGTGTGTCATCCAAATTTTCATTCCCTCACAATTAAATATATTGTTTAAAGGAAATTCGGTTCTTGCTTTTGCGTCATCAATGTTTCCATAAACAGCCTGTAAGGGTTTTATTTTTTTTAACGTATCGGTTACCTTTAAATCACCTATATCACCCGCATGCCAAACTTCGTCTGCCTGTTCTGCATAATGTACTATGCGATCATCTATATAACTGTGTGTGTCTGAAAGCAACAGAATTTTCTTCATTTTTTTACTTTCTTTTGTGTGTAAAACAAAATCATTTCTTCAATGGCATTGTTACAAACCGGACAAAAATCTTCGGTATTGTTAATTTTCATACGGCAAGTAAGCGTAGGTATATATAAACCATTGCCTTTTAAGCCTTCAAAAACGCCAATTTTAACCTCTTTACTTAATTCGTTTGGTGTAGGAACAACAGTGTTTTCATCGACTAAACTTTTCCATTTTGAAGAAAAATCAACCAAAGAAGTAATGTTTTTCTCCCAAGGCTCTGTATTTAAACTTGCTTTATTTTCAAAAACATCTTGCGCATAAAAATATTCATCGGCTAAACCCGCAAAACTATGACCAAATTCGTGTACCACAACAGGCGCAAACTCCTTATTTTTGGTTGTAGTTAAACTGTACGAATTTAAAATACCTCCGCCACCATAAAAATCGGTATTTGCTAAAATAATAATGTGTTGATACGGAATGCTTTCTAATTGATTATGAAGCAACTTTGTATGTAACGTTGTTAAATATCTGTTGGAATAAAAGGTATCAAAATTGGATTGCACAGCAGTATTTAACCAAATATTTTTAGACGGTATGCTTATGCCTGATTCTTTTGAAACGGTTTTAACAGCTACAATTTCAAAGGAATCTTGGTATTTATTAAAAATTTTGTGCTTAAATAGATTTTCTTTTGTTTTTTGAGCATATTCCATAAAAGCATCCATATCGCTTTCTGAATATCCTTCAGCAACTAATGCAATTTTTATAGGATTTTTAATTTTTGCTTTGTGAATTACCTCGTATTGATTGCTAATTTGTGTGCTTTTTCGAATTAAAACATCCGTTGGATCAATCAGTTGTTGTGCTAAAATCTTTTCTTCGTTTTTTGCATTGTAAAAAGAGACATCTATCCTAACCGATTTTTTAGGATATGGAATTAAAAACGTATTTTCAAAACTTTTAAACTGATATTTTGCCTGATCTAAAGTTAACCATTCTTGAAACAAACTACTAAATGGCAAAACATAAATAAGTTTGTTGGTAGCTTCGTCGTATACTTTAATTTGTCCGTTGCCTTGTATAGGTGTAACAGCCAAATTATCAACGCGTCCATGCCATTTATCTAACTGAATCATTTCATTTAAATAAATATTCTGCTGATTGGCATTTCCTCCAAAAATATAATCCAAACGAAGGGTTTTATCAATAAAAAAATCATTAAACTGTTGTGCATTGGCAAAAAAACCAACAACTAAAAAAAGGATACAATAAGTAAAGCGCATAAATTATGTTTTTACAAAAATATTTAGTTTTTTGTTAATACCATCATTAGCCGTAATTAAACTATCTTTGTAAGATTAAATTTTTTAGAATTGAGGTATTTTATTCAGTTTTCTTACAACGGAACAAATTATCACGGATGGCAGCTACAACCTAATGCAATAAGTGTTCAGGAGGTATTAACCAAAGCGTTAAACACACTTTTTAGAGATGATTTTGAATTGGTAGGCGCTGGCAGAACAGATGCGGGTGTACATGCACAATGTATGTATGCACATTTTGATACAAATGTTAATTTTAATTTTGAAGCAATGACTAAAAAATTAAATTCGTATTTGCCAGAGAACATTACCGTTTTTCGTTTTTTTAAAGTAGATGATGAAGCTCACGCCCGTTTTGATGCCACTTCTCGTTCTTATGAATACCATATACATACCTTTAAAAATAGTTTCTTAAAAGATTTAAGCTTTTATCATTTTAAAGCACTTGATGTTAACCGAATGAACGAAGCAGCAAAAATTTTATTAGAATACGAAGATTTTGAGTGTTTTAGTAAAACACATACCGATGTTTTTACTTTTAATTGTACCATTACAGAAGCTTTTTGGGAGCAAAAAAAGGATCGATTGGTTTTTCATATTTCGGCAAACCGTTTTTTACGAAATATGGTACGTGCCATAGTAGGTACACTTATTGATGTAGGTTTGCATAAAATATCAGTAGAAGATTTTAAAAAAATTATAGAAAGTAAAAATCGTGGCAAAGCAGGTTTTTCAGTACCCGCACATGGTTTGTATTTAACAAAAGTAGTATATCCTTATATTAATGAAAACAACTAAAACTTCAACCTTAAAAAAAGTAATGCATTATGCGCAACCTTACCAAGGCAAAATGTTTTGGGTTTTGGTTAGCGTAATTACATTGGCCATATTTGCTGCTTTAAGACCTTACATGGTTAAAAATGTAGTTGATGTTTATGTAGAAGCTAAAGATAATAAAGGCTTACTTACGTACATTATATTAATGGCGGTTGTACTTTTATTAGAAGTGTTTTCGCAATTCTTTTTTACCTACATAGCCAATTGGTTAGGACAAAACATCATTAAAGACATTCGTACAGAGCTTTTTAACAAAATAATGAAATTTAAACTGACTTATTTTGATAACGAACCTGTAGGAAGATTAATTACAAGAACAGTATCAGATATAGAAAACATTGCCAGCATTTTTAGTCAAGGTTTGTTCATGATTATTGGCGATGTACTTAAAATGGTGGTCGTTTTAGGTATTATGTTGTGGATGAACTGGAAACTTACAGTTATTGTACTAATTGCCATGCCCGTTTTATTATTTGCAACACGTATTTTTCAAAAACACATGAAAACAGCTTTTGAAGAAGTGCGTTTGCAAGTTGCCAATTTAAACACCTTTATTCAAGAGCGTTTAACCGGTATGAAAATTGTACAATTATTCAATAGAGAAAAGATTGAGTACGAAAATTTCAAAAAAATCAATCAAAAACACAACGATGCTTGGCAAAAAAATATTTTGTATAACTCTATTTTCTTTCCAATTGCCGATATTGTTTCTTCGGTAACCTTAGGTTGCGTTATTATTTACGGTGGATTTAGTATTGTTCACGGCGATAACATTACCACAACGGGAGATTTATTTGGATATACCATGATGATTTCGATGCTTTTTAACCCGTTGCGTCAAATTGCTGATAAATTCAATGTAATGCAAATGGGAATTGTAGCTGCTGATCGTGTTTTTGAAATTATTGATCGCGATGATTTAATACAAGAAGAAGGCAAAATAACAGCGCCTGTTTTTAAAGGAGCTATTGAATTTAGAAACGTAGCTTTTAGTTACAGCAACGGAAAACGAGTTTTAAACGAAATAAATCTTTCCATAAAACCTGGGCAAACAGTAGCAATTGTTGGTTCATCGGGAGCAGGAAAATCAACTATTATTAATTTATTGAGTCGCTTTTATGACATCGAATCAGGTGAAATTACGATTGACGGAATGAACATCAACGATTTCACTTTAAGCAGTCTGCGCAGACAAATTGCGGTGGTTTTACAAGATGTTTTCCTTTTTTCAGACTCTATTTTAAACAATATTATTTTAGATGCCGATAAACTTACTAAAGAAGAAGTAATTGCTGCTGCGAAAAAAATTGGTATTAATGATTTTATTGAAAAATTACCCGGCGGATACGATTACAATGTAAAAGAACGTGGTGTAATGCTTTCATCGGGTCAACGACAATTAATTGCGTTTTTACGTGCATATATGAGTCGACCAAGTATTTTGATTTTAGACGAGGCTACTTCATCTATCGATACTTATTCTGAAGAATTATTGCAAAATGCCGTTGAAATCATCACCAAAAATCAAACATCTATTATTATTGCACACAGATTAGCAACTATTGTAAATGCCGATTTAATTGTAGTTATGGATCAAGGAAATATTGTTGAAACGGGTACCCATCATCAATTATTAGCCAAAGAAAACGGTGCTTACAAAAGTTTGTACGAATCGCAATACGCAAGTGCATCCATCAATTAGCAAATTAATAATTTAAGCAGCTGTTTTTAACAAAATTTAATTATTAATAACCCATTCATAAGTTTTCATTAGCAAACTTTCAACAAACAAAATATTTGCTTATTTTAGTCAACTCAAAAATACAAGAAAATTAATTTTTATGAAATACGATATTATCATCTTAGGTAGCGGACCAGGAGGTTACGTTACAGCAATTAGAGCATCGCAATTAGGTTTTAAAGTTGCGGTTGTAGAAAAAGAAAATTTAGGTGGTATTTGTTTAAACTGGGGATGTATTCCTACAAAAGCATTGTTAAAATCGGCACAAGTTTTCGATTATTTAAAACATGCTGCTGATTACGGTTTAACTATTAATGGTGAAGTAGATAAAGATTTTAACGCTGTTATTGCTCGTTCTCGCGGTGTTGCCGATGGAATGAGTAAAGGGGTTCAATTCTTAATGAAGAAAAATAAAATTGAAGTTATTGATGGTTTTGGTAAAGTAAAACCAGGCAAAAAAGTAGATGTAACAGATAAAGATGGTAAAGTAACCGAAATTTCTGCAGATCATATTATTATTGCTACTGGTGCTCGTTCTCGTGAATTACCAAACTTACCGCAAGATGGTACAAAAGTAATTGGTTACCGCCAAGCAATGACGTTACCTACACAACCAAAAAAAATGATTGTAGTTGGTTCGGGCGCTATTGGTGTTGAGTTTGCACATTTCTACAACTCTATGGGAACTGATGTTACTATTGTAGAGTTTATGCCAAATATTGTTCCTGTTGAAGACGAAGATATCTCTAAACAAATGGAGCGTTCTTTGAAAAAATCGGGCATTAACATCATGACGAATTCTTCTGTTGAAAAAGTGGATACTTCAGGCGAAGGAGTTAAAGCTACCGTAAAAACAGCAAAAGGAGAAGAAATCATAGAAGCTGATGTTTTACTTTCTGCAGTTGGAATTAAATCAAACATCGAAAATATTGGTTTAGAAGAAACTGGTATTGCTACTGATAGAGACAAAATCTTAGTAAACAATTTTTACCAAACAAACATTCCAGGTTATTACGCAATTGGAGATGTAGTTCCAGGTCAGGCTTTGGCTCACGTTGCTTCGGCTGAAGGAATTTTATGTGTTGAAAAAATCGCAGGTTTACATGTTGAGCCTTTAGATTACGGAAACATTCCTGGTTGTACGTATGCAACTCCAGAAATTGCATCTGTTGGTATGACAGAGAAAAAAGCAAAAGAAGCAGGTTACGACATTAAAGTTGGTAAATTCCCGTTCTCAGCTTCAGGAAAAGCAAAAGCTGCTGGTACGCCAGACGGTTTTGTAAAAGTAATTTTTGATGCAAAATATGGCGAATGGTTAGGTTGCCATATGATTGGTGCTGGCGTTACCGATATGATTGCTGAAGCAGTTGTTGCCCGTAAATTAGAAACTACAGGTCACGAAATTTTAAAAGCAGTGCACCCACACCCTACTATGAGTGAAGCGGTTATGGAAGCTGTTGCAGCTGCTTACGATGAAGTGATTCACTTGTAACAATATTATTACATTATAACATAAACCTTAAAAGAATAATCTTTTTGAGGTTTTTTTGTATGTTTACTTTTTAAAATACACTTATGACTTTCCGTTTTTTAATTACTTTCTTTTTATTGATTTCGTTTATTAGCACTTCTGCTCAAGATGAAGAATCTCAATGTGTTAGAGTTGATAATTTCTCTATTGAACAACGCAATCAAAAATACCCTTTTAATAAAGCTACCAAAATTGTTTTTGCTTCATTTAAAGGAGATGAAAGCAAACTTCCAAAAAATAAAAGAAGTAAAGATTATGATGGAGAAAGAGCCCTGTATGTTGAAGGACAAATAATGCAGATCTATTTTGATATCCTTAAAAAAAGGCCATCAAAATTCAATCCAGATCATTTTGAAGAAAAAGTTGAATTATCCGAAAATCAAAAAAACGAATTAACTGATTTGATTTTTAATGTAGGTAATAATATATATGTTTCTGGCGCAAAATGTTATATGCCAAGAAATGCTATTTTATTTTTTGGTGATAATAATAAATTAATTGAGTTTGTAGAAATTTGTTTTGAATGCAATAACTACAGAACAAGCAATGAAAAAATTGATTTAAATAATAATTGCGGAGAAAAATTATACCTATTAAAAGAACAATTTTCTAAAGCAGGCATTCAATACGGTATTGTAAATTAGAAACTACAGGTCACGAAATTTTAAAAGCAGTGCACCCACACCCTACTATGAGTGAAGCTGTTATGGAAGCTGTTGCAGCTGCTAATGATGAAGTGATTCACTTGTAAAAGAAATAAAAAAAGTTAAAAACCACTCAAATGAGTGGTTTTTTTAGTATTTTTAATTAAATAATAAAATGATTTGACTATGAAAAAGATGTTTTTATTAGGTTTATTCTTAACTGTTTTGTTAGGTTTAAGCAGTTGTAGCAAAGATGATGATAAAGTTCCTCAAAATAATAATGAATTAATTGTAGGAAACTGGAAGGTTATGGTATTAGACACTCATGTTTACCAAAACAATACATTAATAACAGAAAATATAGGGTACCAAGCTCATGAACATGCTGATATGCTTCTTAATTTTAAAGCAGACAAAACGATGACCTACTATTTAAAAAATCTAGACGATTCTAATGCAGAGGTTATTAATCAAACAGGTGTTTACTCTATTAATGGTAATATACTTACTTTCACATTAAATAACGAAACTAAAGTTGTTAAAATAAACAATATTTCAAATTCAAATATGAAAGTACAATACGGACCTGAAGAGTTTGAAGAAAATGGCGAAAAATACACAAGAACAACTTATTTTTATTTGAATCGTCAGTAATCACATTAGTTGAATAAAAGGTTGTAATTACATTGATAAATACAACCTTTTTTAATTACCTACCTATGCGCCTTATTTTTCTTACATCAATTCTTTTTCTGTTTAATATAGTTGTCTTTGCCCAGGGCAATAATGATATTTATGATATAACCTACAAAATAGCTACAAATAACGATTCTGTTAAGTTAGATTTGTTTCAACCTACTAAAAAGCTTTATGAAAAAAATCCAGTTGTAGTTTTTATTCACGGAGGTGCTTGGGCAAAAGGTGATAAACATATAGAACATCTTTACTATATGCGTAGTTTGCGTGATACTTTAAGAAGTAAAGGCTATGCGGTTGCTACAATAAATTATCGTTTGGTTACTAAAACAATTAATATTGCAGATCAAGTAACCGATTGTAGAGATGCTTTGCAATGGATTAAAAACAATGCAACTACTTATAATTTAGATACGGATAATATTGGTTTATGTGGCGAGTCGGCAGGTGCACATTTGGCTTTGCTTTTAACTTATACCAATAAAAATAAAACCATTGAAGACGATGCTATAAAAATAAAATATGTTGTAGATAACTTTGGTCCTACCGATTTAAACAAGGTTTTAAAAACAAAAGCCAGCTTCGTTACCAAAGCACTATACAAATTGGTATTGCCAGAATTATATGATGTTCGTAAAAAATTAATTCATGCCATAACCACTTACCCTATTGATAGTAATAAAGAGCAAGCCATTGCTGTTGCTAAAGAATATTCACCTATACACAATTTATTACCTAACCAAAAAACGCCTTTGCTTATTTTACATGGAACAAGAGATTTTGTTGTACCTATTAAACAATCAAAAAAACTTAAAAAGGTATTCGAAGCTAATAACATAGAAACCTCTTTTGTTAAAGTAAAAAAAGGGAATCACGGTTTTAAAAATATTGATAGTACTAAAATTCAAGAACTTATTTCTAAAACTACCTTGTTTATACAAAAAAACACCTAATTATTGACCTTTGATGAGTCTACAGCTTTTTTAGCATATTCAAAAAGACTAGGATTGATGTGGCAATACCCTGATGGATTTTTATCTAAATAATCTTGATGGTAATTTTCAGCATCATAAAAATTTTCTAGTACAATTGCTTCTACTACAATGCTTTTTGGATAAAACTTTGCAAAACTTTGCAACTTTGTTTTAATAATAGCTTCGTCCTCTTTTTCAACATAATAAATACCCGTTCTGTATTGTGTACCTATATCATTTCCTTGTTGATTTAAACTCGTAGGATCAATTGTTTTAAAAAACAAATCAATTAAAAAAGCCAACGATACAACTTCAGGATTATATACCACTTTTACCGTTTCAGCAAAACCTGTTGTGCCTGTTGTAACCATTTGATATGTAGGGTTATCAACCAAGCCATTAGCATAGCCAACTTTAGTTGAAACAACTCCTTTTACTTGCTTAAAAAAATGTTCGGTTCCCCAAAAACATCCTCCTGCAAAATAAATTTCTTTATATTGATTCTCTCTAGTCATTTTCTTTAGTTTTGTTAATTTATTATTTGGAACTGCTGTAAAGAATAGCAAAACACCTCCAATTACAATAAAAACGGTCAAAAATATATACTTCATCTTCAAAACCTTTACTACCGCTTAATTTATTTATGTAAAATTAAAACAATGTTTTCTTTTTTAAATCACTCGTTTAAAAATGTTTAACATTAAGATACCATTTAGTACAAAATATCTATTCTAAAATTAATATAGAAAACAAGGAGAACCAAATATATTTTTTGTAATTTTAAAAAAAGCAAAATTATATATCATGAATAAAATTGTAATCACTTTAGGTTTAGCGCTTGTTCTATTTACAAGCTGTACTGAAAAAAAAGAAGTTAGTACAACAACAATAGAAAAAAAACAGACAGAAGAAGTAGCATCAAACACTTCTACAGCAGATCCTAAAACAGTTACGGCAGATCCAGGTACTTTTCAAATGAAAGGATTAAATTATGGTTACAACGATTTAGATCCTTACATGGATGGTGCAACCGTAGAAACACATTACAGCAAGCATCATTTAGGGTACTGCAACAAATTAAATACTGCTATTAAAGGTACACCTATGGAAAAAATGAGCATTGAAGACATCTTAAAAAATGTTGATTTAAAAAACGGAGCTTTAAGAAACAATGCAGGAGGCTACTACAACCACAATATTTTTTGGGAGATTATTGGTCCTAAAGCAGGCGGAAATCCTACAGGTAAAATTGCCGAATTAATCACTAGAGACTTTGGTAGTTTTGATGTTTTTAAAACACAATTTACCGATGCAGGTAAAAATTTATTTGGTTCAGGATGGGTTTGGCTAATTTCTGATGCAAGTGGAAAATTAAAAATTACAACATCGGTTAATCAAGACAATCCATTAATGCCAAATGCCGAAGTTAAAGGATTTCCTGTAATGAATTTAGATGTTTGGGAGCATGCTTATTATTTAAAATATAAAAATGAGCGACCTAAATATATTGATAGCTACTGGAATTTAATAGATTGGAATAAAGTTAATGAACGTTTAGCTACATTAAACTAAATAAAAAAGTGCCTATTTAAAGGCACTTTTTTTTATAAATATAATTGCTGCTAGCACACTACCAACAAATGCAAGCGCAATATCTTTTTGTGCGTCCCAAATATCACCTTGCGTTCCTAAGTAACTTTCACCATGTTCTTTAAAGAAAACATCGGCAACCAACCATTCTATCACTTCAAATCCTCCAGCTAAAGCTAAAATTAAAACAATTGGCAAGTAAAAGGCTAAATTTTTGGGATATTTAAAAACAGTAATAAAAAGCTCTTTTAAAGGAAAGTACAATAAAAATCCAAATGCAAAATGAACCATTCTATCGTACGGATTTCTTTTTAATTGCAGTGTTTCTTTGCACCAATAACCAAATAAATTATCAGCATAGGTATATTTTGAACCGTAAACATGCATTGCCAAAAATAGAAACATTAAAACATAACTTATCGCAGAAAATTTGTAGTATTTATAACTTACCAATAAAGCAATAACAGTTAAAAAATTAAGAATATTTTCTATTCACCAATTTGTATAATCAGTAGTTCCAATAAACGAATTTATCCATACAAACAAAAAAAGAAAAGCAGGAATAAAAAATGAATAAACAGGTTTGTTATATTTGTTTGTTTAAACAAATATAACAAACCTGTTTAATTCTTATCTTCTAACATAGGTACAAAACGTTAACTTTTATTTTATAGATAAACTATGATGTAAAGAAATCATTAGTTGTTGATAAGATTGTTTTTGTAACATTTGATTCATCCAGCCAATTTGCATGCTTACATCTTTGTTAAACTTGTAACCTGCGCCTAAGTACAATCTGTTTCTATCAAAAGCATTTTTACTTCTAGATGCCTTATCAAGATTCATAAAAACTTCATTGTAAGCTGTGGTATATATTGATTGATTTTTTTCTTCATTCTTATAAACAGGTATTTCAATTCCTAGTTGATAACGAATTCGAGATTTATAATCTTGGTTTTCAATAAAACGTTGCTCTAATCTAAAACGATGCTTCAATACAGAAGCGCCATAATTTTGTTGTGTTGATACATCTTGAAATATTCTGTTCTCATAATAAGGTAAATCAGGAGTATTGATATGTTCTGAATGTACATAAGCATAACCAAGAGCAACATTTAAGTTATTCATAACCTGATATTGAGCAGAAGTACGAACAACCAATTGGTTTAAATCAGATGCTAATTCGTGATTTCGATATTGTACATCATAATTGGCTTTCCACTTAGAATCTTTAAATGTTGTATTTCCAAAATACATGTACCATCCGCCTAAAGGAGGTGAATTAGCCCATAAATTAGTTGTTAAAAATAACGATATTAATACAAGAGTAATTTTTTTCATATGTTTATTAACTAATAATAGCTGCATTCTAAAAAAGAATACAGCTATTTTATGATGATTATATGTTGTAAGTTTTAACGATCATTCTTTTTCATTTCAAATAAAATACTAAACTGTAAACCAAACATTGTAGCTGCTAAAATCAAATGTGCTGCTTGTGTGCCAAAAGGAAAATGAATATAATACATTAAAATACCCGTAACTACCTCTACAATAAGTAACAATAAAACCCAGTTTATTTTTTTATTGCCTAAATTAAGACGTTTATTTCTTAAAAAAAGATAAAGATTTACAAAAAATATCACAAAAGAAAATGTTCTGTGTATATAAAAAGTAACATCAGGGTTTTGTAACCATAAAGATACATCAGTAATACCGCTTTGGGTTTGTTCATCAATAAATTGTCTTACTTGTGTTCCTAAGCCAATTTGTATTAAAGTAAAAATCATTGCAACCCATGAAAATACTTTAAATGGTGTATCATAATTGGTTGTGTAAACATCCTTTGTTTTGACTAAATGAATTAAATACAATAATGCTGCTACATTTAATAAGGCAGCAATCATATGGGTAGTTATTTTTATAGGATTTAATACCGAATAAACAACCGTTGCACCTAACCAAGCATTAAACATTAATAAAAACAATACAATACCAGACCATAGTACAATAGACTTTTTTGTTTTCCAATAGCTAAAAGACTTGAAAAATAAAACCAAACAAGCCAAACCAGCCAAAGCACCACATAATCTATTGATATATTCAACCCAAGTATGGTAAACGTTAAAAACAGCATAGTCGTGTTTGGTGTAAGCATCCCAATTGGTATTTTGATATACGTCTTTTGAAGTAAAATCTTTATTAGCTACCCACAATTTTTCGTCTTTAATAATTACTTGTCCTTTTTCATAGGCATGATTAGGCTCCCATAGTAACTCTTGTACGTTGGTTGGTGGTACATAATATCCAAAACATTTCGGCCAATCGGGGCATCCCATTCCAGATCCTGTCATACGCACGGTTGCACCTGCAATAATTACCAAGTAAATTAATACTAAAGTGATTTTTGCCCAACGAATAAATGATTTGTTTTCCATGTTTTATAATTTAGGATTTTACAGGCGATAAACCCAATGAAGCTGCTTTTTTAACCATAAAGTCATAAGCAGCGCTATATTCGTTAGGAATTTCACCTTCTAATATGGCTTCTTTTATAGCATCTTTTATTTGTCCGATTTCACGAGAAGGAGGTAAATTAAAAATTTCCATAACTTCTTCTCCTGTTATTGGAGGTTGAAAATTACGTACATGATCGCGCTCTTCAACTTCAACAATTTTAGTTCGAACAATTTTAAAGTTATTGTGGTATTTTTTAAATTTCTTTGCGTTTTTTGTTGTAATATCTGCTTCACATAATGTTAAAAGATTCTCTACATCTTCACCTGCATCAAATACCAAACGGCGCACAGCAGAATCAGTAACTTTATCTTCTGCAATTACAATTGGGCGCGAACTCATACTTACCATTTTTTGAACAAAACGCATCTTATGATTTAAAGGCATGTGTAAGCGTTGAAAAATACGTTTTACCATTTTTCCGCCTAAAAACTCGTGCCCGTGAAAAGTCCATCCATTTTTTTTGTGGAATTTTTTTGTAGGTGCTTTACCTATATCGTGTAACAAAGCAGACCATCGCAACCATAAATCATCGGTGTTTGGGCAAATATTATCAACTACTTCTAACGTATGATAAAAATTATTTTTATGTGTATGCCCTTCTACTTCTTCAACATTATTTAAAGCAGTTAATTCTGGTAGAATAATAGTTAACAAACCTGTTTTGTATAACAATAGAAAACCAATAGAAGGCTTTGAGGTTTCTAAAATTTTATTTAATTCTTCAACAATGCGTTCACCTGAAATAATTTTGATGCGTTCTGCATTTCTACTAATGGCTTCTAATGACTTTTCTTCAATTGTAAAATTTAATTGATTAGCAAATCGAATGGCACGCATCATACGCAACGGATCGTCAGAATAGGTAATGTCTGGATCAAGAGGTGTACGGATTAATTTATTTTCTAAATCAACCATTCCATCAAAAGGATCAACTAAATCACCAAAATTTTGTTCGTTTAACGAAAAAGCCATTGCGTTTATGGTAAAATCTCTTCGGTTTTGATCGTCTTGTAAAGTGCCGTCTTCAACCAACGGATTTCTACTTTCTTGGCGATACGATTCTTTACGTGCACCAACAAATTCAATATCCATATCATCAAAACGCAACATAGCTGTTCCGTAATTTTTAAAAACTTGAACTTTTGGATGATGCGGAATTAACTCAGACACTTTTAAAGCCAAATCAATACCACTACCAACAGCTACCACATCAATATCTTTTTTTGTGCCACGCTCTAAAATAAAATCTCTAACATAGCCACCAATTACATAAACTTCAACATTTAATAAGGCTGCAGCCTTAGAAATAATATCGAAAATAGGTAGGTGTAAAGCGTCTTTATAATTAGGAGATACAATCATTACTTTCTTAAAATGGTTACTTGTGAATCGGTTGTTAATTTGATAACCGTTGATGATTTTTTGGAAACTTTGGTTTGATCTAACTTTACTATATAATCAACTCCGTTAATGATTTCTTGATCTATTTCAGAAAACTGTGTTGGTGTAGGTGCGCCACTAATATTAGCCGATGTAGATACCAAAGGACGTTTCATACGCTCGATTAATTTGAATACGAAAGGAGTATTAACAATACGAATTCCCAATGAATTATCTTCTGAAATTAAATTTTTAGCTACATTTTGCGGATTATCTAATACCAAAGTAGTTGGTTTTTCAGAACAATCTAAAATATCAAATGCAACTTGCGGAATGTTACGAAACACTTGATACAGCAATCTATCGCCATTTACCAAACAAATCATGCTTTTACTTTCTGCACGTTTTTTTAATGCATATATTTTTTTTACAGCTTCTTCATTAGTAGCATCGCAACCCAATCCCCAAACGGTATCGGTTGGATATAAAATGATTCCGCCGTTTTTTATAACTTCGTAAGCCTCAAAAACTTCCTTATTTATATCTTCCATAAAAATTTTTAAAGTACACAAAATTACAAATTATATATGGAAAGCTGCTTGTTTTGTTTTCATAAAACTTGTAAATAATTAAGCTTTTATAGCAGGATATTTGGTAATTTTAGATCAAAATTAAAAATATGAGCAAAGCAGAAATTTTAGAACTGTGTAAAAATATGAGTAAAAATACATTAATGGAAACTTTAAATATTGAGTACATTGATGTTGGAGATGATTTTTTAACAGCCAAAATGCCCGTTAATAGTAAAGTACATCAACCAATGGGCTTGTTACACGGTGGCGCATCGGTGGCATTAGCAGAAAGTGTGGGTAGTGCTGCTTCTATGCTTTTTGTTGATTTAAAACAATTTGAAGTACGCGGTATTGAAATTTCGGCTAATCATTTAAGAAGTAAAAAAGAGGGGGAAGTTTTTGCTACCGCTAAAATCATTCATAAAGGAAGTCGTTTGCATTTGTGGGAAATTAAAATTACCGACGAAGAAGGAAAACTTATTTCGTTATGTAAATTGTCTAATATGATTTTACCAAAATTGTGATCAAAACATTTCTACAAAAAGCCTTAAAAGAACAATTGCCCTTTGTTTTGTACAGAAAACCGAATGAAACTTTAGTAAACGGTTGGTTTCAAAAAACAAATACATTAGATGTTAGTTCTGTATTAAATAAATCGTGTTTTGTATTTGCTCCTTTTGTTGGTGAGGATAAAGTAGTTTTTTATCCTGAAAATTGTGACTTGTTTCAAGAAGATTTTAGTACAGATGTTTCATTTTCATCGCAAGAAATAAAGTTAGAAAGCAAAACGGTTAATAAAGATTTTCATATACAATTGGTTCAAAAAGGAATTGATACAATAAATGAAGGTGTTATTCAAAAAATAGTATTGTCGCGCAAGGAAGAAGTTACAATTGATGCGCAACTTTATGAAACTTATTTTAATCGTTTTCTAAAAAAATATCCTACTGCATTTGTTTATTGGTGGTTTCATCCTAAAGTAGGAATGTGGATGGGTGCTACACCAGAACAATTGCTTAAAATAAACAATAATAAAGTACAAACAGTTGCTTTAGCAGGCACTATGGTAGCTGATAATAACGATCTAAATACGGCAACTTGGGGACTTAAAGAAATAGAAGAGCAAAATATAGTTACTCTTTTTATTGTCAATGGATTAAGTGGTTTATGTAAAGAAATACATCAATCAAAACCTTATACCTTTAAAGCAGGTACTTTATTACATATTAAAACAGATATTGAAGCTGAATTATTAGACGAAAGTTCTAAATATAAAGTGGTTGATGCTTTGCATCCTACTCCTGCATTGTGCGGTTTTCCAAAAGATGAAGCAAGAAAGTTTATAGTTGAAAATGAAGGCTATGCTAGAGAATATTATGGAGGTTATTTAGGAGAATGGCAAATAGATAATCTAGATTATGCAAATAAAACCGATCTGTTTGTAAATTTGCGTTGTATGAAGATTTCAAATAACAAAGCATTTTTGTTTTTGGGGGGCGGAGTGAATAAAGACAGTGATCCCGAAAGCGAGTATTATGAAACAGTAAACAAAAGTAAAACGGTAAAAAGTATTTTATGAAATTAGATATATTGGCTTTTGGCGCACATCCAGACGATGTTGAATTAGGATGCGGAGCAACAATAGCAAAAGAAATTTCGTTAGGAAAAAAAGTAGGAATCATTGATTTAACTCGTGGTGAATTAGGTACACGTGGTTCAGCTGAAATTAGAGATCAAGAGGCAGCAGCTGCAGCTAAAATATTAGGAGTTTCGGCTCGTGAAAACTTAGCTTTTAGAGATGGTTTTTTTACAAATGATGATAAGCATCAATTAGAAATCATCAAAATGATTCGTAAATACCAACCCGAAATAGTATTATGTAATGCTATTGATGACCGTCATATTGATCACGGTAAGGGAAGCAAGTTGGTTTCTGACGCTTGTTTTTTATCAGGTTTAAGAAGAATCGAAACTTCATTAGATGGAGTAAGTCAAGAAGCTTGGCGACCAAAATTAGTTTATCATTACATTCAGTGGAAAAATATTGAACCTGATTTTGTAGTAGATGTGTCTGATTTTATGCAACAAAAAATAGATGCTGTAATGGCATATAGTTCTCAGTTTTATGATCCAAATTCAAACGAACCTGTATCTCCAATAGCAACAAAGAACTTTACTGAGAGCATTGAATACCGCGCAAAAGACTTAGGTAGATTGGTTTTTGCGGATTATGCTGAAGGATTTACAGTTGAAAGATATGTGGCTGTCAATAGCTTAGGAGATTTGAAGTAAAAAAATAAAAAAAATGTTTGCGAAGCACTGAAATAGCTGTATATTTGCACTCGTTAATCAAACACGGTGATTGTAGCTCAGTTGGTTAGAGCGTCGGATTGTGGTTCCGAAGGTCGCGGGTTCGAGACCCGTCTTTCACCCAAAAGCTCAGAGTTGGCTTTTTAAATAAAACTCACAAACGGTGATTGTAGCTCAGTTGGTTAGAGCGTCGGATTGTGGTTCCGAAGGTCGCGGGTTCGAGACCCGTCTCTCACCCTTAACGGGTCATTTTCAAAATGACTCGTTTTTTTTATTGATACTTTTCTATAATTAGCATCACTCTTCTTAACAAAAAAACACTATCATTTTTGTTAAACGAAATTTTGAAAGTATTAAGTAATAAAAAATCCCGAAACTAAGTTTCGGGATTTTTTATGATTAATCGTTTTTGAAACGCTTTCTATCTGTTTCGTTCAAATAGATTTTACGTAAACGTAATGATTTTGGTGTTACCTCAACATACTCATCTTTTTGAATGTATTCTAACGCTTCTTCTAAAGAGAATTTAATAGCAGGAATAATTCTTGCTTTATCATCAGCTCCTGAAGAACGTACGTTTGATAATTTTTTCGTTTTAGTAACGTTAACAGTCATATCATCAGAACGTGTGTTCTCTCCAATAACCTGTCCTTCGTAAATATCCTCATTAGGATCAACAAAGAATTTACCACGATCTTGTAATTTATCAATAGAATAAGGAATTGCTTTACCGTTTTCCATAGAAATTAAAGAACCATTGTTACGTCCAGCAATTTCGCCTTTATATGGTTGATATTCTAAGAAACGGTGTGCCATAATTGCCTCACCAGCTGTAGCAGTTAATAATTGATTACGTAAACCAATAATACCACGCGATGGGATATTAAATTTAATAATCATACGCTCACCTTTTGGTTCCATTGATAACATTTCACCTTTACGTAAGGTTACAAATTCAACAGCACGCCCAGATAAGTTTTCAGGAATATCAATTGTTAATTCCTCAATTGGCTCACATTTCTTACCATCGATTTCTTTGATGATAACTTGTGGTTGACCAATTTGCAATTCATATCCTTCACGACGCATTGTTTCAATTAAAACAGACAAGTGAAGAACCCCACGACCAAAAACCATGAATTTATCAGCAGAATCAGTTTCATTAACACGTAATGCTAAGTTCTTTTCTAATTCTTTTGTTAAACGATCTTTAATATGACGAGATGTTACAAATTTACCCTCTTTACCAAAGAAAGGCGAATCGTTAATAGTAAATAACATACTCATAGTAGGCTCATCAATTGTGATGGTTTGTAATCCTTCAGGATTTTCGATATCAGCAATACAATCACCAATTTCAAAACCTTCTAAACCAACAACAGCACAAATATCTCCTGCTTTAACTTCTTCAACCTTCATACGGCCTAAACCTTCAAAAGTATAAAGTTCTTTAATTTTAGATTTTACAATACCACCTTCACGTTTAATTAAAGATACTTGCATACCTTCACGTAAAACACCACGGTGTAAACGACCAATTGCGATACGACCTGTGAATGAAGAGAAATCTAAAGAAGTAATTAACATTTGAGGTGTACCTACTTTTTGTTCAGCAGCTGGAATATGATCAATTACCATTTCTAACAATGCTTCCATTGAATCGGTTTGATTTTTCCAATCTGTAGACATCCAGTTATTTTTAGCGGAACCATAAACAGCAGGGAAATCTAATTGCCACTCTTCAGCACCTAATTCAAACATCAAGTCAAAAACTTTTTCGTGAACTTCGTCTGGGGTACAGTTTTCTTTATCAACTTTATTAATAACCACACATGGTTTTAAACCTAATTCAATTGCTTTTTGTAATACGAAACGCGTTTGAGGCATTGGTCCTTCAAAAGCATCTACAATTAATAAAACACCATCGGCCATATTTAAAACGCGTTCTACTTCTCCACCAAAATCCGCGTGCCCAGGAGTATCAATAATGTTAATTTTTGTTCCTTTATATTGTACTGAAACGTTTTTTGATACAATGGTAATACCACGTTCACGCTCAATATCGTTATTATCAAGTATTAAATCTCCTGTATTTTCGTTCTCTCTGAACAACTGACAGTGGTACATAATTTTGTCAACCATAGTAGTTTTACCGTGGTCAACGTGCGCAATAATTGCGATGTTTCTAATTTCTGACATAAAATATGGTTTCTTATATGTATAGATAACAGTAAAAACCACAAAAAGCCCTCGTTAAGGAGAGCTTAAGTGTTCTATTATCTAAACATTAACGAATTAAAGTGCGTTAACGTGTTTTGTTAATTTAGATTTTAAATTAGCTGCTTTGTTAGAGTGAATAATATTCTTTTTTGCTAACTTATCAATCATTGAGCTAACAACTACTAATTTTGCAGCAGCTTCTGTTTTCTCTTCAATCAAACGTAATGCTTTAATTGCGTTACGTGTTGTTTTGTGTTGATATTTGTTTAACACTCTCTTTTTTTCGTTGCTTCTAATTCTTTTTAAAGCTGACTTGTGATTTGCCATTTTTTAATCTTTTTAATTGTATAATTATTATAAAACTTTTAGTTAAAAAAGAAAAACCTCCCACAATTTATAAAATCACTTTGGTTTTAACTAATAAAATAAAGATTGAGACACTAACCCGTATTTTATAAAACTAATTTACAACTAATAGTAGCCCGTAAGGGAATCGAACCCTTCTTACCAGGATGAAAACCTGGCGTCCTAACCGATAGACGAACGGGCCATCGTTTTTTAGGTTTGATGGAAACCTTGTAGCCCGTAAGGGAATCGAACCCTTCTTACCAGGATGAAAACCTGGCGTCCTAACCGATAGACGAACGGGCCATCGCTTTTTAGGTTTGATGGAAACCTTGTAGCCCGTAAGGGAATCGAACCCTTCTTACCAGGATGAAAACCTGGCGTCCTAACCGATAGACGAACGGGCCATCGTTTTTTAGGTTTGATGGAAACCTTGTAGTCCGTAGGGGAATCGAACCCCTGTTACCAGGATGAAAACCTGGCGTCCTAACCCCTAGACGAACGGACCAAATGCTTTACTTAAGCGGTTGCAAAATTACATTTTTATTTTAATACTGCAAGGTATTTTTAAAAAAAATTAAACTCTATAAACACAAGAGTTCATTTGTTCTTTGCGAGTGCAAATATCTACATTAATTTTTAATTAGCAAACGAAATTTTTAATCCCTCGTAATAATTTTTGCACCAAAACTCATTTTCAAGAGGTTAAAAACAAAAAAAGAGTCTTTTTTTATAAGACTCTTTCTATTTTTATGATTCAACACGCTCAATTTTGGCTCCTAAAGCTCTTAAACGTTCATCAATATTTTCATATCCACGATCAATTTGATCAATATTTTGTATCACGCTGGTTCCTTTTGCAGATAAAGCAGCTATTAATAATGAAATACCAGCACGAATATCTGGAGATGACATTTTGGTTGCTTTTAATTGCGATTTAAAATCGTGACCTATAATTACGGCTCTGTGCGGATCACAAAGAATAATTTTAGCACCCATATCAATTAATTTATCTACGAAAAACAAACGCGATTCAAACATTTTTTGATGAATCAATACTTCTCCACGTGCTTGTGCCGCAACAACTAAGAAAATACTCAACAAATCAGGCGTTAAACCTGGCCAAGGCGCATCTGCAATAGTTAAAATAGAACCATCAATATCGTTTTTTATTTCATAACCATTGGTGTGCGCAGGAATGTAAATATCATCGTTTACTTTTTCAATAGTAATTCCTAATTTTCTAAAAGCCGATGGTATTAATCCTAAATTCTCCCAACTTACATTTTTAATAGTAATTTCACTTCTTGTCATAGCTGCAAGACCAATCCAAGAACCAATTTCAATCATATCAGGTAAAATAGTATGCTCACAACCATGTAAAACTTCAACTCCTTCAATAGTTAAAAGGTTTGATCCTACACCAGAAATTTTAGCGCCCATAGCATTTAACATTTTACAAAGCTGCTGTAAATAAGGCTCACAAGCTGCATTGTAAATAGTAGTGGTGCCTTTTGCCAAAACGGCTGCCATAACAATGTTAGCTGTACCTGTTACCGATGCTTCATCTAATAACATATAAGCACCTGTTAAACCGTTTGGAGCTTCAACACCATAAAAATATTCTTCGCGGTTGTATCTAAATTTAGCTCCCAAATTAATGAAACCTTCAAAGTGTGTATCTAAACGTCTACGACCAATTTTATCGCCACCTGGTTTAGGAATGTATCCTTTACCAAAACGCGCCAATAAAGGTCCAACAATCATAATAGAACCACGTAATGATTTTCCTTCTTCACGAAATTGCTCTGATTCTAAATAAGATAAATTAAGTTTGTTTGATTGAAACGTATAAGTATTACGATTAATTTTCTCTATTGCAACACCTAAATTACCCAACAAACATATTAATTTGTTTACATCAATAATATCGGGAATATTGGCTATTGTTACTTTTTCATCGGTAAGCAGAACTGCACATAAAATCTGTAATGCTTCATTTTTAGCACCTTGCGGTTGCACATCACCTTTTAATGGATGTCCGCCTTCTATTTTAAAAATTCCCATTAATTTGTTTTTCTATTTTGGTTTTTAGGTAAATTATTATTTCCGTTTCCGTTATTAGGATTATTATTGTTATTCTTTTTTACAAAACGCTTTTGATTGTTGTTTTGATTAGACGATGCATTGCTTTTTTGGCTATTGCCATTATTATTGGACGCATTGTTATTATTGCGATTTTGAAAAGAATTGTTTTTTTGTTGGTTATTGTTGTTAGGACGATTTTGAAACGAATTATTCTTATTAGTTGAATTTTGTTTCATTAAATTGTTTCTAGAGTTCAGTTCTTCATCCTTCTTTAACAAATTAATTTTTCCGTTTGATAATTCTAATAAATGATTAAAAATAACCTCATCATCAACCGTATCTTTATTCCAATTTAAATAACTTTTTTTCATATGGTTGGCAATAACCATAATTAAAGCATCTTTTTTCTCCCCTTCTTCCCAAGAAATAGCTTCGTGAATCATATCAACAATGTTGGTACCGTAAAAACGATATTTGTGATTGTTGGCAGGATAAGTAATTAAAATAGGTGCGTTTTTGTTTAAATCGGGATTTGGCTTAGGATAAGGCGAATCAACATCTAATTCAAAACGAGACATTTTAAAAAGCTGATCCCATAATTTATGTTGAAAATCAAGCACATCACGTAAATGTGGGTTAATAGTACCCATAATATCAATTACATTACGCGCCGCTTTATTACGCTCGTCTCTATCTTTAATTACAATAACTTGATCTATTAATTTTTGCAAATGCCTGCCATATTCAGGTATGACCAAATCTTTACGATCGGTGTTATATTCTAACTGACTAATAGCCTCGTGTGGTTTAAAATTCATAAATTTTGGTAATTATAAGGAAATAATTCCTTCTATAGTTGAAACCTCTTTGTATTTATCAATAATTGCATCTGCATCTTTCATTACAACATTTATTGAAATACTAGTAAAGTTTCCGTTTTTAGATTTTTTTGTGCTAATAATTGCTCCCAAATTGTTAAAAGTTTTCTCTACTTGGGCAACTTTAGCCTCATCAGCAGGTACAATAAATTTATATAAATACTCTGCAGGCCATACTTTAGTTGTGTTTTCTAGTTCGGTTTTTAAACGCGTATAAAATTCTTCTGATTTCTGATTCATAACTTAAAAAAATTAGTACAAATATACATTACAATTGCATAAATATACATATAATCGTTTGTTAATTAAAGCTTAGTTTTTGATATATTTTTTAAATTTGCATTTTGATTTTAAAAAGTGGATAAAAAAATAATTTTACTGATTGGTGGACCAGGTTCTGGTAAAACCACTGTTATAGAAGGTTTAGCAAATAAAGGATATACGTGTTACCCAGAAATATCTAGACAAGTTACTTTAGAAGCACAGAAAAGAGGCGTTGATCAGTTATTTTTAAAAGAACCATTATTATTTAGCGAATTACTTTTAGAAGGGCGCGTAAAACAATTTACCGATGCTATAAATGATGATAGCGCTTTGGTTTTTTTAGACCGTGGCATACCAGATGTTTTAGCATATATGCATTATATTGGCGACACCTACCCTACTGCTTTTGATGATGCTTGTAAAAAACACATTTACACCAAAATTTTTATTATGCCACCCTGGCAAGACATTTATGTAAGTGATAATGAGCGTTATGAAAACTTTGAACAAGCAAAACTAATACACAACCATTTAGTAGAAACGTATCAAAATTATGGGTACACTTTGTTTGAAGTACCTAAAGAAAACTTAGAAAATAGAATTCAATTTATTTTGAATAATATTTAATTTTTCTTTAAATTAGAACAAAAAACTACGTTTTGTTTGAGGCACAGCACATTTTAAAAAAATATTGGGGGCACGATGCTTTTAAACATCCTCAAGAGCAAATAATAGAATCGGTTTTACAAGGCAATGATACTTTAGCATTATTGCCTACAGGTGGCGGTAAAAGTATTTGTTTTCAAATTCCTGCTTTGCTAAACAATGGTATTTGTTTGGTAATATCGCCTTTAATTGCCTTAATTGAAGATCAGGTTAATCAGTTAAAAGACCGCAATATTAAAGCGCTTGCTATAACAGGAAACCTATCAGTTGATGAAATTTCTAACTTGTTTGATAATTGTTTGTATGGTAATTACAAATTTCTTTACCTAGCTCCAGAGCGATTAAAAAACGAATGGATTATTAGCAGATTAATACAACTTCCTATTAATTTAGTAGCTATTGACGAAGCACATTGTGTATCGCAATGGGGACACGATTTTAGACCAGCCTATTTGCAAATTGGTTCGTTAAAAGAATGGCTGCCTACTGTACCGTTCATTGCTTTAACAGCTTCTGCCAACAACCGCGTACAAGAAGATATTATTACACTTTGCCATTTAAATCAACCCAAAATATTAAAAAAATCATTTGTAAGAGATGAGCTTTATTACGGTGTTTATTTCAAACAAAACACAGAAGAAATTCTATATCAAATAGTTAAAAAAAACACAGCACCTGCCATTATTTATGTAAAGAGTAGAAAAGCGACTGTTGATGTAGCTAAAAATTTAAAATCGTACGGTTTATCTGCCGATTTTTTTCATGGTGGTTTAGATTACAAATCTAAGAAAGACAAGTTAAATGCTTGGATAAATGATGATACCACTATTATGGTTGCTACAAATGCTTTTGGAATGGGAATTGACAAACCCAATGTACGCAACGTAATTCATTTACATATACCAGATAATTTAGAAAGTTATTATCAAGAAGCAGGAAGAGCGGGTCGTGATGGTGAAAAAGCGTTTGCAACCTTATTACTAAATCAGCAAAGTATAAATGAAACAACTAATTTTCACGAGCAAAACATTTTAGATGTCGATTTTATCAAGCTAATTTACAAACGTTTTGTAAACCATCATCAAATTGCTTATGGCGAAGGTTTTAATGAAACCATACGCTTTAATTTTAAAGATTTTTGCGAAAAATACAATCTACCTGTAAGCAAAACCTTTCAAGCATTTGAATTTTTAGATCGTCAATCCATCATTTCGTTTCAGCAATCGTTTCAATACAAAAGCTATTTACATTTTATTATATCATCAGAAAGTGCTATTGCCTATTTTTCAAATCATTCTTTAGATGAAATTTTATTTTTAAGCATATTACACCATTATCAAGGAATACATGAAATAGAAACAGCAATTGATATTACAAAACTATCAAAGCACACTAAAATGCCCGAAACTAAAATTATAGAAACCATACAAAGTTGGGTATTACAAGGGGTATGTACTTTTTCTCAGGCTCCAAATGATACTACTGTTGTTCTTTATGAGGTACGTGAAGACGATATTACCATAAACAGAGTGGCTAAAAATTTAATACAACACAACGCTATAAAAAAGCAACAATTTAAAGCCATAATGCACTATGTTACCAACACGCAAACATGCAAAAACATCTTGCTTTTAAACTATTTTGATGAAAACTATAATAAAAACTGTGGTAAATGTTCTACTTGTATTCAAAACAAATCGCAGCAAGTTAACACGGTAAAAATTATCAAGGAAACCTTATTGCAACATCCTAAAAACCACACCTTATCACTTTTTAATTTAAAGGAACTTTATTTTGATAAAATTCCTTCTTTAACGCAGGCTTTACAAGAATTGATTGAAGAAAATCAATACCTTTACCAAAATGCAACTTATATAAGAATATAATGGAAAATTTACGAATCGTTTTTATGGGAACACCTGATTTTGCGGTGGGAATTTTAGACGCTCTTTATACAAATAACTACACAATTGCAGGAGTTATAACCGCACCTGATAAACCCGCAGGACGTGGTCAAAAATTAAATCAATCGGCTGTTAAATTATACGCTTTAGAAAAAAACTTAAAAGTATTACAGCCAACCAATTTAAAATCTGAAGAATTTTTAGAAGAATTAAAAGCACTTAACGCAAATTTACAAATAGTTGTAGCTTTTAGAATGTTACCTAAAGTAGTTTGGAACATGCCAATTTTAGGCACTTTTAACCTACACGCTTCTTTATTACCCGATTACAGAGGTGCTGCGCCAATAAACTGGGCTATTATTAACGGAGAAGAAAAAACAGGCGTTTCTACTTTTTTTATTGATGAAAAAATTGATACAGGTGCCATTATTCTTAAAAAAGAAACCAATATTGAACCTACCGAAACAGCCGGCGAATTACACGACCGTTTAATGGTTTTAGGCGCATCGACAGTTTTAGAGACCGTTAAAATGATTGAAAAGGGAACTGTTACAACACAAACACAACCTGCCGAAGAAACCAAAACTGCTTACAAATTAAACAAAGAAAATTGCAAAATCAACTTTAATCAAAACAGTAAAGCAGTTTACAATCATATTAGAGGTTTAAATCCGTACCCATCAGCATATACCATTGTAGTAGATAATGATATGGAATGGAATGTGAAAATTCATGATGTAACTTATATTATTGAAAAGCACGAATTAACACCAGGTAAATTCATCACCTCAAAAAAAGAAATTTCAATTGCTACAATCGATGGTTTTATTCAAATTAACTCGCTGCAATTTCCTGGAAAAAAGAAAATGAAAGCAAGCGAATTGTTAAATGGCATTCAATTTTCAGATAAAGCACACTGCATTTAACCATAAAAGGGGATTTTTATTGATATTTTTACACTTTTTATTAAAAAAAAGTTGCACAATTGAATTTAACTTTTAAATTTGTATATGTTAATGATTAACTCAATAAAAAAATTATTATGAACAAAACACAATTAGTTGACGCAATTGCAGAAGATGCAGGAATTACTAAAGCTGCTGCAAAATTAGCTTTAGAATCATTTTTAAAAAATGTTGAAGGTACTTTAAAAAAAGGTGATAAAGTTTCTTTAGTAGGATTTGGATCTTGGTCTGTTTCTGAAAGAGCTGAAAGAGAAGGTAGAAACCCTCAAACAGGAAAAGCTATTAAAATTGCTGCTAAAAAAGTAGTTAAATTTAAAGCTGGTGCTGATTTAGATGGTTCTGTAAACACACCTGTTAAAGCTGCAGCTAAAAAGAAAAAATAATTTTCTTTTTTATGATAATAAAACCACGCAAATGCGTGGTTTTTTTTATATTTTTTTTTACTTTTAATTAAAAAAAGTTATGAAACAGTTAAAACCATCAAAAGGAAAACTGTTAATATCAGATCCTTCTATATTAATAGACTCTGCTTTTAGTAGAAGCGTTTTATTATTAGCAGAACACAACCCAAAAGGCAGCATTGGTTTTATTCTTAATAGACCATTAGACATTTCTTTGCAAGATATTGTTCCTGATGCCTTTATTAATTTCAGAATTTATAGTGGCGGCCCAGTAGAACAAGACAATTTGTATTTTATACACACCATTCCTCTTTTAATTCCAAATAGTATTGAAATTAAAGACGGTATTTTTTGGGGAGGCGATTATGAAGTACTTTTTGATCTTTTAAAAGAAAACAAGGTAACACAAAAAGAAGTTCGTTTCTTTTTAGGATATTCAGGTTGGGAAGATGGTCAGTTAGATGAAGAAATTGAAAAAAACTCTTGGACTTGTGTAGAAAACCAATTTACCAATCATTTATTAGAAAAAACTCCTTCCAAATTATGGAAAGAGTTAATGATTGAGTTAGGAGATGAATTTATTATCTGGGCCAATGCACCAGAAGATCCTGTTATGAATTAAATCGAATTTGAGCGTTCAATTTTACTAAAAGCTTAGATGCAATTTCATTTGTAAAATCTTTTTTGCGGTATTTTGTAACCGATTGAATTCCTTGTATACAATTGGTTATGAAAATCTCATCGGCTTTTTGCAATTCAAAAGGTGAAATTGAACGTTCTTCAAAAGTATAAGAAGCATCCTTTACAATAATATCGATAAGTTTTTTTCTTAGAATACCATTAATGCAACCATCAGATACAGGTGGTGTAACAATTGTTTGATCTTTAACAACAAAAACATTTCCGTTAATAGCTTCAATAATATTTTTATCCTCATTAATCAACAAGCAATTTTCGTAACTATTTTCCTCAGCAAAAATACTAGCTGTAATATTTACCAAACGATTGGTTGTTTTTAGCGTATTTAGCAAATTTTTACTGATATGAAAATCTTTATAAATCTCAATTTCATATTTACCTTCAGAAATAGCATACATGTTTTGAGTGCTCTCTGCTGTAATTAAAAAACCAGTTGTGCGCTGCTTAGGTAAATACCTACCCGTTCCTGTTCTAAAAACGGTAAGCCTAACACGTGCATGACTTAAATTTAGATGATTGGTTAGTTTTAAAATTTCGTTTTCCATGAATTCTAAATTAAACTCCATAGGAATTTCCATTCTTAGAATACGCATAGAAGCCATAAGTCTAAAATAATGGTCTTCTGAAAAAAGAATTTTATTTTCGAATATTTTAAGTGTTTCAAAAACGGCATCGCCGTATAAAAAACCTCTATTTTTTTCAATATTTTCGTTTGAATGAGATACTAAGGTACCGTTGAAATTAATCATAAAAAAAGCTCTGAAAATTCAGAGCAAATATAAGGCTTTCCCATTAATTAAGCAGAACCTAAAATCTTTTTTAAGTCGGCAATTTGATTATCCCACAACTGTTGATGGTCTTTTAAATCATCTTCTTCAGCAAAATCGGTAACAACCAATGTTACATCTTTGGTAAGTTCATCTAGAACAATTTTTAATTCAAAATAGTATTCTGTATCCTTTTCATTTTCATCTAACCAACGAAATTTAATTTTTTCTTCGGTTTTATTAGCAACCAACTTCGCTTTCTCTTCACTTCCATCCCATATAAATGTAAAGATTTCACCTCTTGAATTTACATTATCAGCAAACCATTCAGTTAACCCAGAAGGGCTTGAAATATACTGAAACAGCAACTGTGGTGAAGCATTTATAGGGTATTCTTTGTCAAATTTTGTTTTCATAGTTTATTTTTTCGAAATATATAAAAAATAAAACGATTACCAAATTTTTTTGTTAAAATTAGTTTTCAAAATAAAAAGGTTGCTTAAATTAAGCAACCTTTTATTAACATATCATATATTATTAAAAAGTATAACGTGCAGTTACACCCCCATTAAAGTAAAATCCATTATAATAATCAAAACCTTCTACAACATGTATAGTTGGTCTTACATCTACTGAAAATGCAAAAGGAGCATTTTTAAGTTTAAAATCTACACCACCCGTAGGAAAGATACCTAAACTAAAACCAGAATAGTTATCATAATCAGAAAAACTATTTGAGGCTACTAAACCACCACCAACATACCATTTAAAACCATCAATATTTCCAATTGGAAAATGGTGTTGATAAGCACCCGATACTGAAACGCTCGTCCAATCATAATTATAATGTGAACTAGGTTTTATACCTAAATTAAATTCTAAAGCTCCTGGCTGGGTAATAAATGTTTTGTAAGAAGCACTTACTAAATCATAATAACCTGATCCTAAACGGATACCAATAGAGTTTTTATAGTCTTGGGCATATGTATTCAACCCCAACACTAATGCTGCTAATACTAATACTTTTTTCATAACATTAAGCTTTTATTTTTTAGCTAATTTACTAAGAATATATTACTTAACCATACCTAAATTTAGGTATTTACGAATCATTTATTTTTAAAATCGTCATTAATTGTCGCTGTGTTAAAGTATTTTTACTAAAAATCTCTATTTATGTCATCAATTTCATTTTTTATAATTATCATCATTTTGCTTTTAAGTATTGTAATTTATTATGTTATAAAGGTAAATACTACTAAAAAAGTATTAGATAACCTTCAACAACAATATAGTCAATTAATTTTAGAACGACAAGAAATTGCAACTCGGCTTGAATTATCATCTCAACTAAACATTGAATTGAAAAATAATTTAATCGTTTCAAATGATAAAAATGACGCTTTATTAAAAGAAAAATTACATTTAGATGGAAAAAATAATGCTTTAGAAGACAAATTGATATTTCAACAAAATGAATTAAAAAAGATGCATGAAAATACTACTTTACAGTTTGAAAATATTGCTCAGAAATTGTTAGAAGAAAAATCAAGCAAATTTACTCAAGTAAACCAACTAAATATTGAAGCTATTTTAAAACCTTTAAACGAAAATATTCATCAGTTTAAAAAGCAGGTAGAAGATACTTATGATAAAGAATCCAAAATTCGATTTTCGTTAGATGAACGTATAAAAGAACTGATGAATCAAACCACAAAAATTAGTACTGAAGCCAATAATTTGGCTAATGCATTAAAGAATAGTCATAAAAAACAAGGCGATTGGGGCGAAATGATTTTGGAAAGCATTTTACAAAAATCGGGCTTAATTAAGGATCGAGAATACAGAGTACAAAGCAATTTGGTTACCAATGAAGGAAAAAATTTGCGACCAGATATTATTGTTGATTTACCCAATAATAGATCAATTATCATTGACTCAAAAGTTTCTTTAAATGCTTATGAACAATTTTGCACGGTTGAAAATGCAGATGAACAAAAAATACATTTAGCAAATCATTTAAAAGCAATCCGTTTTCATATTGACGATTTAAGTGCTAAAGATTATCACAAACAAGTAAACGGTTTAGATTTCACAATGCTTTTTGTACCTATTGAACCCGCATATTTATTAGCAATGCAAAATGATACTAATTTATGGAATGATGCCTATAAAAAACGCATTTTATTAATAAGTCCAACTAATTTAATTGCCTGTTTAAAGCTTATTGTTGATTTATGGAATAGAGATAAGCAAGACAAATCGGCAGAAAAAATTGTTAAACAAGCCGAAAGAATGTACGATAAAATGGTCCTTTTTAGCAAAACATTTGACCAAGTTGGAAAACAAATAGAACAACTTCAGGATAATTACAACAAAGCGCAAAATCAATTAAAAGAAGGTAAAGGCAATGTATTAAATCAAACCAATCAATTATTAAAATTTGGGATTAGTCCTAAAAACATGCTTTCAACTGACAAATAATTAAAAAACGTGCTTTAAATTAAAGCACGTTTTTCGTTTTTATAGTTTTGGTTGTTGGTTTTATTTATATTTTGATACCTGCCGCTAATAATTCACGGTAACTTGGATTTTTCTTAAAGAAAGCTACAATAGCACTACTTACAGGTACAACTCTTAATCTCTTTTCTTCGGCTTTATCTAAAATACTTCTGATAAAATTATTAATTAACACCTCGTCATCGCAACCATTAGGATTTAACTTAGTTAAAAAAAGTTTGCGCTCTTGAATAGAATATTCAATAATTACAAATCGTTCGCCACATCTACATTCAAATTGTCTTAACAATTCGTTGTTTTTAAATTCCATAAATACAATTTTTTTCTACTTTTATAGTAAATTACCCAATTTTAAGAAATGACATCATTAATAAACAATAACAAAAAAAGCATTATTAAAAATTAAACCTTAATTTCTTAATTACATTAATTGCAAAATAAACAAATTATTTTCAATAATGCAAAAATATCTAGTAACCAATAGTTAGAGTCACGTGAAAAATATATATCTAATGCCTGGTATGGCTGCAAATTGTCAAATTTTTGAAAATATTAAATTAGACAAAGAAAAATACCAATTACATTTTATTGAATGGTTAGAGCCCGATAAAAAAGAAAGCTTAACTACTTACTGTACTAGATTACTCTCCATCATTAAACATGAAAACCCTATTTTGATAGGTGTATCTTTTGGTGGAATAATTGTTCAGGAATTAGCAAAATTGATTAAAGTTGAAAAAGTTATTATAATTTCAAGTGTAAAAAGTCCGTCTGAATTTCCTTCAAGAATATTTTGGGCAAGAAAATGGAGGTTGTATCATTTTTTTCCAACATCGTATGTAAATTTAATTGAGAACGTTACCAAAAAAGTAGTATATTCAAAAAAAATAAAACACCGTATTGATATGTATCAAAAGTACTTATCTGTTCGGTCAAAAAATTATTTAGATTGGGCTTTTAAAAATGTTATTATATGGGAAAATAAAAATCCTGTTGAAAACGTTTTTCATTTACATGGCACAAAAGATCATATTTTTCCTGCAAAAAAGGTAGAAAACGCCTACTTTTTAGAAAATGGAACTCACATTATGGTCTTAGTTAATGCCAAGTGGATCAACAAAAAATTAGAAGAAATTTTAGAAAAATAGCTATGAAAATTAATTATAGAAAAAGTATTTTCTTAATAGGAATTGTTAGTGCAAGTTCCTTGTTTTATCAATTTAAACCTATTAATTCTGAACCTGTAAAAGAAAACAGTTCAACAAATTATGCATTAAAAGACTTAGACTTTTGCGGAGAGCGTGTGCCCGTTGAAATTATTGATGTAAAAGAACGATTAGACCGTGAAATGGTCGTGAATATCAACTTACATTCTGCCACAACGCTTATTATTAAAAGAGCCAATAGGTATTTTTCGGACATTGAACCTATTTTGAAAAAAAATGGTATTCCTGATGATTTTAAGTACTTATGTGTAATTGAAAGTTCACTTACAAATGCTACATCAGCTGCTGGTGCTAAAGGCTTTTGGCAATTTATGCCCGAAACAGCAAAAGAATATAATTTAGAAGTTAGCAGTACTGTTGACGAACGTTACGATGTTATAAAAGCTACCGAAGCGGCTTGCTCTTACTTAAAAAAAGCTTATACTAAGTTTGGAAATTGGACATTAGTTGCAGCTGCTTATAACCGAGGAATGGCAGGAATTGAGCGTCAGCAAACAGCTCAAGGAGTGACCGATTATTATGATTTGTATTTGAATGAAGAAACTTCGCGCTATGTTTTTAGAATTTTAGCGTTAAAAGAAATCATGAAAAATTCAGACAAATATGGATTTGTTTTCTCTAAAGATGAACTTTACAAACCTGTTAAAACTAAAACAGTTCCTGTCTCTACAAATATTGATGATTTACAAAAATGGGCATTAGACCAAGGTATAAATTACAAGCTTTTAAAATTGTACAATCCGTGGCTTATTGATACATCCTTACTTGTATATACAGGAAAAACCTACAATATTCAAATTCCTACAGAGGGATTTAAAATAAAATAACAAATCTTGGCACGATATATGATATGTAACATAATATAAAAATAAATTTACAAACATTTTAAAATTACATATTATGAAAAAGATAGCTTTACTTGTATTTATGTTGGCAGGATTTGCAACATTACAAAGTTGTACAATTGATGAGTATTATGAGGATAATGGTACCTACTCTCAAGTTTTTGAATTACCAAATGAAACTTTAAGTAAGCAAGAAGATGCGTATACATTATCTGCTACTTGGGATTTTACAACACCTTTATATGATAGTGATAATGTTTTAGTGTACCGTTGGCAAGGAAACTCTTGGACATTAATTCCAGTATCTTATCCTTTAGGTGGTAGTGATATGGTAAAATACGATTACGACTTTACACGTTACGATGTGAAAGTTTATTTCTCTGCTAATTTCCCAGTGAACGAATTGTCTGATGCAGAGTATAATGAATTTGTATACCGTCAAACTTTTAGAGTTGTTGTAGTGCCAGGCGGATTTCAACAAAAAATGAATTATAGTGATTACAATGCCACTATAAAAGCGTTAGGTTTAGAAAACACCCCTGTTAAAACACTTCAGTTAAAGAAAAAATAATACTATTTTTACATACACCCCTAAATTTTTAGGGGTGTTTTTATTTTGAATTGATTTTTTATTTAATTTTGCTGTGTAAATCAATACAAAGAAAGTAATATGGCATCTTTTCGTTTTGAAGCTTTAAAAGCAGCAAGTAATCGTCCAATAGTTGAAGTGGCGGACTTAGGTAAAAAATCAGAAATTTTTGGTAGCAATGTTTTTAATGATAAAGCAATGCGCCAACATTTAACATCAGAAGCGTATAAAGCAGTACGTTCAGCAATTGATCATGGTGTAAAAATTGATCGTAAAATTGCAGATTATGTAGCTTTAGGTATGAAAGAATGGGCTATGAGCAAAGGTGTTACACATTATACACACTGGTTTCAGCCTTTAACGGGAACAACTGCTGAAAAGCACGATGCTTTCTTTGAAACTTCTTTTGATGGTGAAGATCCTGTTGAGAAATTTGGAGGAACAGCACTATCTCAACAAGAACCAGATGCTTCTTCTTTTCCAAATGGAGGTATTCGTAATACATTCGAAGCTCGTGGGTATTCTGCTTGGGATCCTACTTCGCCAGCTTTCATTTTTGGTACTACTTTATGTATTCCTACCGTTTTTGTTTCGTATACAGGTGAAGCTTTAGACAACAAAGCACCTTTGTTACGCGCATTGTCTGCTATTGATGAAGCGGCTACTGAAGTGGCTAAATTCTTCGACAAAAACGTAAAAAAAGTAACACCTACTTTAGGTTGGGAGCAAGAATATTTCTTAATTGATGATGCTTTAGCAGCATCACGTCCTGATATTTTACAAACAGGTAGAACATTATTAGGACACGTTTCTGCAAAAGGACAACAATTAGAAGATCATTATTTTGGATCGATTCCAACACGTGTTTTAAACTACATGCGCGATTTAGAAAATGAATGCATGTTGTTAGGAATTCCTGTAAAAACACGCCATAACGAAGTTGCTCCAAATCAATTTGAGTTAGCGCCTATTTTTGAGGAAACCAATTTAGCAGTAGATCATAACTCATTATTAATGGATGTAATGCAAAAAGTTGCAGAACGTCATCATTTCAAAGTATTATTTCACGAAAAACCATTTAAAGGCGTTAACGGTTCTGGTAAACACAACAACTGGTCGTTAGCAACAGATACAGGTGTTAATTTATTAGCTCCTGGAAAAACGCCAACAAGTAATTTACAATTTTTAACTTTCTTTATCAATACCATAAAAGCGGTTTCTGAATATGAAGAATTGTTAAGAGCTTCTATTGCATCAGCATCAAACGATCATCGTTTAGGAGCAAACGAAGCGCCACCAGCAATTATTTCTATTTTCATTGGGCAACAATTAACCAAAGTTTTAGAAGAATTAGAAGGTGTTTCTAACGGAAAATTATCGCCTGAAGAAAAAACCGATTTAAAATTAAACGTTGTTGGTAAAATTCCAGATGTTTTGTTAGATAATACCGATCGTAACCGTACATCGCCATTTGCTTTTACAGGTAATAAGTTTGAGTTCCGTGCAGTTGGTTCTACAGCTAACTGTGCTACATCAATGACTACGTTAAACACAATTGTTGCAAAACAATTAATCGATTTCAGAAAACAAGTGGATACTTTGGTTGAAAAAGATGGTTTAAAGAAAGATGAGGCTATTTTTAATGTGTTACGTGAGTACATTAAAGAAACCAAGCATATTTTGTTTGAAGGTGATGGATATAGCAAAGAATGGGAAGAAGAAGCTGCAAAACGCGGATTATCAAACCACAAAACAACTCCAGCTGCTTTAAAAGCTAAGGTTTCACAAAAAGCTTTTGATTTATTTAGTGAATTAAACGTGATGAATCATACAGAGGTTGAATCGCGTTACGAAATTGAATTAGAAGAATACTGCAAAAAAGTACAAATTGAAGGTCGTGTTTTAGGTGATATTGTTCGTAACCATATTATTCCTACTGCGTTTAGATATCAAAATTTATTGATTGAAAACATTAAAGGATTAAAAGAAATTTTTGGGAAAGATTTTGAACAATATGCTGCAGAACAAATCTTAATTTTAAAGAAGATTTCAATGCACGTAAACGAGTTAAACTCTAAAATTCACGCAATGCAAGATGCTCGTAAAGATGCTAATTCACAAACATCTGCTGAAGCTATGGCACATGCATATTGTAATAACGTAAAACCTTATTTTGATGAAATTCGTTACCATGCCGATAAATTAGAATTAATGGTTGATAATGAATTATGGACCTTAACTAAATACAGAGAGTTATTGTTTACAAGATAATATTAAGTACAAAAAAGCAATCTATTTCTAGATTGCTTTTTTTGTTTAACTTAAATAAGCATATTCTTCTGTTTCATTAAAAACAACTTGTATGTGTTCTAAACTTGATGTTGATAATGAAATTCCTTTAAAATCAGCCTTTACAGGAAATTTTTTATGATTTCTATCAATTAAAACCGCTGTTTTGAATTTTTTAAGTGGTACATCTAAAAAATACTTAACACCATAAATTAAAGTAGCGCCAGAATTCATAACATCATCAACTAAAATCAAAGATTTATCCTGATATTCTGAAGTTTGCAAATCGGTTTTTACCTCTAATAAAGGATTTTGCTTGTTTATTTCCACTCTACCTAAAATCACTTTCAAATCGGAAACTTTCATAACCTCATCGGCAATTTTCTGAGCAAAAACATATCCACTATTTGCAATTCCAGCAATTACAACTTCAGTTTCATCTACAAAAGTTTCATAAATTTGATACGCAATTCGCTTTACAATTTGGTCAATTTGGTGTTGATTTAAAATTATATTTTGTTTCATTTTTTACTTTTTTAAGATGATGAAATATTCGTTGTTCATTCTTGGTTTAATTGAATTGTAGCAAGGTTCTAAAGTTTTAATATCAAATGTATTTGAAAACAGTTTTTGATATTCTTCTTTGCTTCCTCCAAAAGGAGGACCTTGAGTTGTTAACGGAAATGAAAATAAAACACCTGCTAATTTTCCGTTTGGCTTTAATAAACTATCCATTTTTGCTGCATACAAAGGTCTTAATTCTGGTGAAAGTGCGCAAAAAAAAGTTTGTTCAATAATCAAATCAAAAGTGTCTTCAAAATTAAAAAAATCATCCTCAATTAACTGATCTGAAGGAAAATTGCAGTTTTGATTTTTAAAATTCTGCAAAGGCTCTTTAGAAATATCTAAACCGTACACATTTTTAAAACCATTATTAAACAAATAAGCCAATTCGTAACCATTACCAACACCCGGTACTAAAATTTTAATATCTTTATTAGTTAATTTATCAATATATGCTTTAATTGGTGTAGTTACAGCACCAGTATCCCACGGAATATCAGCTTCTTGGTATCTGCTAGACCAGTAATTTTTAGATAGTTTCATTGTTTTCTTCTTCTAAATTATCATCATCTAAATATCCTTCAATATCTCTTCGATCTTTTTTGGTAGGACGTCCTTCTCCTTTTGATCTATAATGTTCCTTAGCTAATTTCAATAGTTCTAAATGTTCAAAAGCTTCAGGTGGTGTTTCATCTTTACGATACATATCAACCAGCTTGGCCCCTAACCTACCCTGAGGAATATCTAAAATAGTGTATTGATAATTAATTTGATCTTTACGTACCGTAACTTTATCGCCGGCAAAAACATCTCTTGATGCCTTAGCTTGTTGATTATTTACAGATATTTGACCTTTTTTAACAGCTTCCGTAGCAATACTACGCGTTTTAAAAACCCTAATACACCATAAATACTTATCTATTCGCATGTTTATTTTATAAATTTGGGTTAATTATGAAACAAAAATAAAGGAAAATTGTATCTTGCGCCATTAATTTACGATAAATGAAAAGATTTTTAACATCAGCAATCGTTTTAGGTTGTTCACTGTTGGTAATCAACTGTAAAAAAAACGATGACAACGGTAAAGAAACTGTAATTCGTGATAGACAAGAGGTTTTTAATGACAACATTCAAAAAATTGAGGAGTTTTTAAAAACCAATAAAATGGAAGTTTTAGAAGATGGTGTTACTTTTGAAACAGTTGCTAATGAAGCTTCAAATTCTATTTGGAAACAAACCGAGTATGAATTGAAATCGATTACTTTAAAAAACGATACTTATAACTTATCTCAAAAAACAGGAAAGTACGAAAAAGAAGTTGATAATGTTGAATACAAAGTATATTATTTAATAATTAACGAAGGCGGTGGTGAAAAACCATATAAACATGACAATGTTTTTACTTCTTATGCAGGATATAATTTAGATAAAACATCATTTGATACTTTTCCTTTCGGATTTTGGTCAAGTTACCCAAGCTTAGGTGCTGCTACCGAAATTATTTCAGGTTACCGTCAAATCCTTCAACAAATAAACACTGCTAGTGGTGTTACAGATAATGGAGACGGAACATACACTTATGAAAATCCTGGTAGAGTTGTGGTATTTATTCCTTCTGGTTTAGCTTACTTTAACACTTCAAGAACAAATATTTCAGGTTATGCTCCTCTTATTTTTGATATTAAATCAATAGCTTTAAAAGAAGTTGATCATGATAATGATGGTATTTTAGACAAATACGAAGATGTGAATAACAATGGTAATTTATGGGATGATGATACAGATGGCGACGGAAAACCTAATTTTTTAGATTTAGATGATGATGGCGATGGATACACTACCAAAGAAGAAATTACCTACACCACACAAGAAAATGGAGAAACGGTAAAAAAACTATATCCTTTTGATGAAATACCAAATTGTCAAGGCGGATCCGTTAAAAAACATTTAGACAAAAATTGTCACTAACAAAAAAGCCTGTTTTATACAGGTTTTTTCATCTTTAATAATTATGAATTCAAAGAATATAGAAAATCTAATTAAAACCGATTTAGAAACATTCTTACATTATAAAAGTCTAAAAGGTAAAGTTACTGTTAACGATGCTATTGAAATTGCTGCTTATGTTGCAGCAAACTTTTTTAGAGTTATATTTGCAAAAAATAAAGAATTAAAACCTGAGGAGTTAAACGGTGTTTTTGGTATCATTAGTAATGTTTATAATGATTTGTTTGAAAATCAAATAACAAAAAATGATTACAAAAAAATAAGCACCCTTACTTTTGAGTTATTAAAAAATACTGATTTTGATCAACTCAGTACTTCATTTTTCAAAAACTTAATTCAAAACACTACCAATTAAATTAATGATAAACTTTAATTTCAACGAAGATTATATTTTAGAAAATGATGTTGTAAGGTTAGAACCTTTATCTGCCAAGCATTACGAAGAATTATTAGAGTACACTTTAAACGAACCTGAAATTTGGGAATATTCAATGGTTAAGTGTGATACACCTGATAACTTAAATAAATATATTGGCATTGCAATTCAAAAACGTATTGACGAAAAAGAGTACACTTTTGTAGTATTTGATAAAAGAAAAAACAAATATGTAGGTGCAACTCGTTATTGCGATATTTTTTTAGATAGTAATCGTTTGCAAATGGGCTATACTTGGTATGGTAAGCATCATCAAGGTTCTGGAGTAAATAAACATTGCAAATGGCTTTTGTTAGAGTTTGCTTTTGAACAAATGAACATGCAACGTGTTGAATTTAGAGCGTACACAGAAAATCTACGCAGTATAAATGCTTTATTAAGTATTGGTTGCACTATTGATGGTGTTTTAAGAAGCAACGCTTTATGCCCAAAAACAGGTCAAAGAAGAGATACTATGGTATTAAGTATTTTAGCAAATGAATGGAGCGAAACGGTAAAAGAAATGCTAAAAAACAAAATAAACAATCCTTTATTTAAATAAAATTTAAATTTTAAACCCAAGTATTGAAGGGTGATAAACTAAAAAACGTTCTAAATCATCTACTTTATTGGTAAATATTTTACATTCATAAGTTAAGATAATAAATTCACTATTTTCTTCTAGTTTGCGTAATTCAATTCTTTTTGAAAATGTTTTAATTTCGTCTTCAATTTTATATTTTTCTTCAAAATCCTTTTTTAAGATTTCTATTTGAAGATTTTTTAACATGACATGAGAAAGTAGTTTTTTATTAATAAATCCACCAAAATGAATAATAATTAAACAACTACCAAGGAATGTTAAAGCCATAAAAAACTCGCCAAAACCAATACTCATTCCAATAGCAGCAGCTACCCAAATAATACTTGCCGTTGTTAAACCATTAATTGAAATACCATCCTTAAAAATAACACCAGCACCTAAAAAACCAATTCCACTAACTACATAAGATGCAATACGTGTAGCATCTTCAGTTGATCCCATACCTATTTTATAAGAAAGTAATGTAAATAACGTACTTCCTAAACAAATTAAAGTGATTGTTCTAAGGCCTGCAGCTTTATCCTTTAACTCTCTCTCTGCTCCTAAAATCATCCCTACAATTAAAGAACAAATAGCCTTAATAAGGTCTAATATTTCCCAATGATCGTTTACTACCGAAAAATCCATATCATAATATATTAAAAAAAGGTTAGTAAAAACACTAACCTTTTAAAAACATAAATGTATTAAAAAATGATTATTTTATCATTAATTTATGAGAATATTGACCTAAGTTTGATTTGAATTTTAAAATATACATACCTGTTGCAAAATTTGCCACATTTAATGTAGTTCTATATTCTAAAGTTCTAGGTGCCATTACTTGCTTACCAGATAAATCATACATTTCAACTGTTGTAGCTTCCTCTAAACTTGACTCAATAGTAACTTCATCACCAGTTGCAGGGTTTGGATACACATTTAACTTAGTTTCCATTTCTACATTTTGATTAGATGCAGGTGCATTTCCAATACCAACAGCATACCATGCGTTCACAACTTGTTTCCATTCTTCAGAGTTAGCACCATATAAAGTTGCTGCCGCATTTTTACTCGCGTTATAAGCATCCATATAAGTTGCTGTAGAAGTTAAGCTAGTCAATGTTTTATAAGCAATTTTTTCGGCTTTCTGGATGGTTATTCCAACCACATCATATTTCTTTCCAATATCATTTGTTCCAGAACCACCAACACTTAATAAATAAAACCAAAAATTACCAACTCCACTATTTGTATGAACTCCACCATAATCATTTTGAGCATTTCCAGCTTGTCCAGGAGCTAAGGTTGGCACCCAATAAGTTCCTTTGTAGGTATCTGGTTGCTGTGAAGCAAGTGCTGAAGGGCCAGAATTAGGATTAGACATGCTTCTTAAATAATTAGGAGAAATAACATTAGTCATATTAATTAATCCCTCACCAATTGTCCAATTAGGATTTACATTAGCATAAAACTCAATAGCTGCACCAAACATATCAGCAAAAGATTCATTCAACGCTCCAGACTCATTTAGATATTTTAAATTCGCAGTTCTACTAATTATTAAATGAGAATACTCATGTCCGGCAACATCTAAACCAACCATAGGATTAAATACTTGCACCATTTGGCCTTGTACATTCGTCTTACCATCTCCATAAACCATACCTACAATCCCTTGTTGGTCAAAAGCTGCTGCATTTCCACCATCAAAATATTTACTCGGTGGATTATAGTAATTACGTATAATAGAGCCTTGTCCATCAAAACCATTTCTACTGTGAATGTTTTTATAATAATCGTATGTTTTACTCATTCCCCAATGTACTTCAACTGCAGGTTTGGTAGCTGCTCCAGTAAAATTTGCTGTTGAATTAGAATATTCAGTAATATTACCTGTCAATTCTCCAGTAGCTGTGTTTGCGCTACCATCCCAACCAGCACCGTTTCTAGTATGTATATTTCGAGCATTATCTTTTAAGCGAAAACCACCACTATAAGAATCTACAGTTATAGATTGATTTCCTCTGTAATAAGTTGCACTTGTTGATGGTGTATCAGCATGATATATTTTTTTATTAGCAAATAAAACCTTTCCTGTCTGAGCATCAACATAAACATCCTCTGCCTTTACAGGAGCCGACCCAAATAAGCTGATTACTTTTACTAATTTTACTTCAACAGCTTCGTTACCTTCAAATTTGAAAAAAGTAGTTTCAATTTTTCCTTCAGTAACATTTTCCTTAGTCCCAAAATGATCATAGGCTGCCTTTTTTACATCCTCATTAGACACCTTTTCACTGGTATTTAAATCTTTTGTATTTACTACTTGCCCACTAATATATTGTACTTTATCATTCTTTACCTGAATAAAAACAATATCTCCTTCAATTTTAATATCATTAAAATAATGTTGATATTTAAAATATGTATTACCTAAATTATCTGAATGTTCACCCTCTAACTTAAAAGAATTTTTATCATTTAAATTAAAGTAGCTGTTCAATTCATTAACCAAAGCCGTTCTACTTACATTATAATTGAAAAGTTCAACAGAAAAAGTTCCTAAATTATTTTGAAATTGAGGTTTAGGTAACTCTCTAGAATCTATTGAAATAGTTGGAACATTGGCTGCTAAAATAGTACCATTAAAATTAAACAAAAGGACAGTTCCTAGAACAAACCCTCCAAATACTTTTTTAAGTTGATTGAAATTCTTTTTCATTTTTTATAGATTGATTGTAACTATATGTCGTAAGAGTTAAGAAATTGTTACATGTTTTTTTAAAAAAAATTAAAAAAAATCGAAATACTTTTTTAAGCACTTCGATTTTTACCTTCAAGTTGTTGAAAACTAATACTTTGCAGCTTCTTTTCTTGCATCTTGAATCATGTCTTCGTTTGCTACAATACCAAACTCAACACGGCGGTTTTTTGCTTGACCATCCTTAGTATCATTTGAAGCAATTGGATCCGCTTCTCCCATACCTTGAGCAGTAATTCTTTTAGAACCAATACCTTTAGTCCCCATATATGCTCTAACCGCATTTGCACGGCTACGAGATAATTTCATGTTGTATTCATCTTTACCTACACTATCTGTATAACCATAAATAGTAATCATGGTTTTAGGGTTTTGTTTGAATACTTTTACAATTTTATCAAGATTTGCTTGTGCTGTAGGTGTTAATTCAGCTGAATCAAAATTAAAATTAACTGTACTTTCATTTAAAACCACTTTAATACCTTCTCCTACACGTTCAACTTCAGCTCCAGGTAAAGCAGTTTCAATTTCTTGTGCTTGCTTATCCATACCTTTTCCAATAATAGCACCAGCTGTACCACCAATTACACCACCTAAAACAGCTCCTAAAGCACTGTTGTTTTTACTACCTACGTTATTACCTAAAACACCGCCAATTACTGCTCCAGCTGCTGCTCCAGCTGCTGCTCCTTTTTGTGTGTTATTTGCATTTTTAACCGTATTACAACTTGTTAAAAAAGTTCCTGCCAACATAGCAGTAGTTAAAACATATACATTTAATTTTCTCATAACTTTTCTTATTTATTATTTTTTACAAATGAGTATACAATTGTTGCTTCTGTTGAATTATCAATTAATTCAAATGTGCTATCCGTAATATTTGAAGCTGTTAAATTATAACCAGTAGTTACATGTTTTGCTTTTTCATCACCAATAAACTTTAAATTAAATGAACCATCTTGTTTAATGTTCCAAATAATTCTTGAATTAAATGACGGACAATTACTTGAAGCATTGTTTAACGTAACAGTACCCGAGTTATTGTTAGAAACAAATTTCCATTGGCTACCTTCAAAACATTTTGCATCAGCAACATGAAACGAAGTAACTTTATATCCTGAGGGATATTTAACATCAACTAACGTCCACTCTCCTTTTAATTTAATTTGAGTAGGAACATCGTTTTTAGTATTAGTAGCCGTTTTACATGAAAACATAGCCACAGATAAAATTCCTAATGCTAAGATTTTTTTCATAATTATTCTATTTTATTTTCAAAATTAACAAATTTTATGCCTCAAATTAATTTTCACACTTTTTTTTTATGTCTTTTTGTCATCTTTTTTTAAATGGTACTCATTTTGACTAGCATAGAGTACAAATTTATCATTAAAAAAACAGATATAAATATGACAACAGGAAAAATAAATGTAACGGTTGAAAACATATTTCCGTTAATAAAAAAATTCTTATACAGTGATCACGAAATTTTTCTTCGAGAATTAATTAGTAATGCTACCGATGCTACTTTAAAATTAAAACATCTTACATCAATAGGTGAAGCAACTGTTGAGTATGGAAATCCTAAAATTGAAGTAAAAATTGACAAAGACAACAAAACACTTCATATTACTGATCAAGGAATTGGAATGACATCAGAAGAGGTTGAAAAATACATCAACCAAGTGGCGTTTTCTGGTGCCGAAGAGTTTTTAGAGAAATACAAAGATTCTGCTAAAGATTCAGGTATTATTGGTCATTTTGGTTTGGGCTTCTACTCTGCGTTTATGGTTGCTAATAAAGTGGAAATCATTACAAAATCATACAAAGATGAACCAGCTGTGCATTGGACATGTGATGGATCGCCAGAATTTACTTTAGAACCATCTGATAAAACCAACAGAGGAACGGAAATCATTTTACATATTGCGGATGATTCTACTGAATTTTTAGAAGATTTTAAAATTCGTGAATTATTAAGCAAGTACAACAAATTCATGCCTATTCCAATTAAATTTGGCACTAAAACGGAAAAAGAAGGCGAAAATGAGGTTGAAGTTGATAACATTATCAACAACCCAAATCCTGCATGGACTAAAAAACCAAGTGATTTAACTGATGAAGATTACAAGAATTTTTATCGAGAATTGTATCCAATGCAGTTTGAGGATCCCTTATTTCATATTCATTTAAATGTTGATCATCCTTTTAATTTAACTGGAATTTTGTATTTCCCTAAATTATCGGGCGATTTAAACATTCAAAAAGATAAAATTCAGCTTTATCAAAATCAAGTTTTTGTAACCGATAATGTAGAAGGAATTGTTCCTGAATTTTTAATGATGCTGAAAGGTGTTGTTGATTCTCCGGATATTCCGTTAAACGTATCGCGTTCTTACTTGCAAGCCGATGGTAATGTTAAGAAAATATCAAACTACATTACTCGTAAAGTTGCTGATAAATTAAAAGGATTGTTTAATGAAGACAGAAAAGCTTTTGAGGAGAAATGGAACGATATTAAGATTGTTTTAGAGTACGGAATGTTAAGTGAGGACAAATTCTACGAAAAAGCGAAAGACTTTGCTTTGTATCCAACTGTTAACAATTCGTATTTTACTTTTGAAGAGCTGAAAGAAAAAATCAAACCAAACCAAACCAATAAAGAAGGTAAATTGGTAGTTTTATATGCTTCAAATAAAGATGCTCAACATAGCTATATTGCTGAAGCTAAAGCAAAAAATTACGAAATTTTACTTTTAGATTCGCCAATTGTTTCGCATTTGATTCAGAAATTAGAAATGGACAATCAAGATGTAACTTTTACACGTGTTGATGCTGATTCTATTGATAATTTAATTAAAAAGGATGAAAACATTATTTCTAAATTATCTGAATACGAAACTACAAAGTTGAAAGAGGTTTTAGAAAAAGTAATTCCAACTACAACATATCAAATTCAAACCGAAGCTTTAGACAGTAATGCGGCTCCGTTTATGATTACTCAGCCAGAATTTATGCGTAGAATGAAAGAAATGCAAGCAATGGGTGGTAATACAATGTTTGGAAACTTCCCTGATTCTTACAATTTAGTGGTTAATACAAATTCTGATATTGCTTCTAAAATTGTAAATGAATCAAACGACGAAATTAAAACAACTTTAATTAAACAAGCATTAGATTTAGCTAAGTTAGCTCAAGGTTTATTAAAAGGAGAAGAACTTACCGATTTTGTTAAACGAAATTTTGAAAGTATTAAGTAATAAAAAAATCCCGAAACTAAGTTTCGGGATTTTTTTTTATGAAACAGCTTTTTTATACCCTACCTTTTAAAGCATTAAAAACCCAAGCGTTTGCTAAAAAGCCAATACCTACGGTTACAAATCCCCAACCAGATATTTCACTATATTTAAATATCCCTAAGCATATTAAAATCAAACCCATTATAATCATAATAACAGTTGCGTAGCCTAGAATTTTATTTTTGTTTAATCCCATCATTTCTTTTTTACAAATATCTCACTTTTATCTAAATAATTTAATAAGTAATTCTTTTAACAAATCATCATGCGATAAAGCATTTGCATTAACTCCTTTACTTTTTAAATCAATTTGCCTAATAACCGCTATATTTTCACTTACTTTTTTCATAGGATAGTTTTTACTAGCTATTTGATAATCTTTAAGTGCATACGGATTTACACCAATACTTTTAGCAACATCATTACTATTAGCAGATGCATTTTTATAAACAGCCCCGTGATATTGCAATAATTTTGAAAAAAAATTATACAACAAAGCCGTTGTTACAACAAAAGGATTGTTCTTTGTATTTAAAGCAAAATGTTTGGCAATTGTAAATGCCTTTGCCTCGTTTTTATGCGTAATAGCATTAATCAATTCAAAATTATTATACTCTTTGCTAATACCAATATTATCTTCAACAATTTGAGCTGTTATCAAAGTGTCTTTTAAAATAATCTTGATTTTCTCAAGCTCGTTGACAATTTTGTTCAAATCGTTTCCTAAAAACTCAACAATCATAGCTACAGCTTTGGGTTCAATTTCTAAATTTTGATCGCTAACATAATTTTTCACCCAAGCTTCTACCTGATAATCTTTTAATTTATTACTTTCAAAAATCTCAGCATGTTCTGATTTTTCAATTGCTTTATACAAAGCTTTTCTCTTATCCAAGCTTTTGTATTTATAGCAAAAAACTACAATTGTTGTTGGTTGTATGGCTTTAAAATAATCGGCAAATTGATCAATTGTTTTTACTAAATCTTGCGCTTCTTTAACAATAAGTAACATTTTATCGCCCATAAAAGGATATTGGCGTGCTTGCGACATAATATCGTTTACCGAAACATCTTTTCCATAAACAATGGTTTGGTTAAAATCTTTTTCCTCCTCGGAAATAACATTTTGTTGCAGATAATGAGCAATATAGTCAATATAGAAAGGTTCATCACCCATTAAAAAATAAACCGATTTATAATCGTTTTTTTTAAAAGCTGCTAATAATTTTTTTAGCTCGTTCATAAACTTTCTGTGATTTTTACCGTTATTCTAAAGAGATTGGATAAATTTGCAAGATGCGTGATTTAAATTTCCCTAAATTTCAATTTCGATTCAAAAATAGTGAAAATAAACTGTTCATTTTTGATGATATCAGGAAAAAGTATGTTTATCTTACACCTGAAGAATGGGTAAGGCAACATGTGGTTCACTATTTAATTTTGGTTAAGGGATATCCAAAATCGTATATTAATGTAGAAAAAGTAGTTAAAATTAACAATATGAACAAACGTTACGATGTTGTTGTTTTTAACCCAAAAGGCGAAATTTTTCTTTTAGTAGAATGTAAAGAACCTAATGTACCCATTACTCAAAAGGTTTTTGATCAAATTGCGCGTTACAATAGTAATTTAAATGCACAGTTTTTAATGGTAACAAATGGTTTAAATCATTATTATTGTAAATTAGATTATGAAAATAAAAATTATCAGTTTTTAACTGATTTACCTTAATGAAATTACATGAATAAAAATATAATATATTTAAGTTTTCTTATTACATCTATCTTCTTTTCATGTCAGAAAGATAAAAAGTTTGATAGTGATATATCTGAAACAGATACAATAACCGAAATTACGTATTCTAACGATCCTGATTACGTGCTTGCAAACAAAAATGCGCAAGAATTAGTTGAGCATTTAGAAAGTGAACAAACCGATTTAAAGAAAAAATTAAAAAAAGCCAATAAAAAAGAAGCTGAGGCTTTATACATTGATTATTACAAAAGGTTAGGCGTTATTGTAGATTCTATAAATACTGCAGAAGTAAACACCTTAAGTACCTATCATTCTTTAAAACAAAACAAACCCGATTCTATTTTAAGAAAAGAAAATACGTACGGTAAAGTAAATTTATACTTTAGAAAAATAGATTCTAACAACTACGATTTTAGAATAAAACCAGGATTTTACTACAATTTATTTCATAAAAAAGTATCAAGAGAATACGAACAGTTTTTAAAGTTAAGATATGATGAGCATAAATTGGCTTACGATTTACAAATTAAAAACGAAAAAATTTCTCTAGAAGAATTACGTGATTTAAATATTAAGTGGGAAAAATTCATCACTACTTATAAAGATTTTAAATTCATAGACATTGCAAAAAAATCATATGCAGATAATATGATGTTGTATTTATTTGGTAGCGCCAATCAAGCTACTTTTGAAATATCAACCAAAAAATTGCATATGGAAAATGAACAAGAATATATTTCATTTGTAAAAAAGAATCCTAAATTAATTTCTGCCGAAATTACCAAAGCTTTCATGAAACATTTTTATGAAAACGATCGTAATTTCACTGCAGAAGTATTTTATGTAGACCTTAAAGAGTTTACTAAAAAAACCATTGCCGATAAAATTAAGTAATGCAAACCGTAGCTATAGTTTTATTAAATTGGAACGGATTAGGTTTATTACAAAAGTTTTTACCAACAGTTGTAAAATATTCGTCTAATGCGCAAATTTACATTGCAGATAACGCTTCAACTGATGATTCAAAAAACTTTGTATCTGCAAATTATCCTTCAGTAAAATGGATTCAACTTTCAGAAAATTTTGGCTTTGCAAAAGGATATAATGAAGCGTTAAAATTTGTTAACGAAGACATTCTTTGCTTACTAAATACCGATGTTGAAGTTACTGAAAACTGGTTGCAGCCTATCTTAAATTTGTTTGAAACTAATACTAACATTGGTATTATTCAACCTAAAATTTTAGATTATAAAAACAAAACACACTTTGAGTACGCTGGTGCTGCAGGTGGATTTATTGATGCTTATGGTTTTCCTTTTTGCAGAGGAAGAATTTTTGATACTATTGAAAAAGACGAAAATCAGTATGCTTCACAAGAAATTTTTTGGGCATCGGGAGCTTGTTTTTTCATTAGAAACAGTGTTTTTAAACAATTAAATGGTTTTGATGATGCTTTTTTTGCACATCAAGAAGAAATAGATTTATGCTGGCGTGCTTTTAATGCTAACATTACAACCTATTATTGTAACGAATCTAAAGTATATCACGTTGGTGGAGCTACTTTAAAAAAATCGAACCCTAAAAAAACATTTTTGAATTTTAGGAACTCGCTTTTCATGTTGTACAAAAATCTACCTAGAGAAAATCGATTTTCAATTATTTTTAAACGATTATGTTTAGACGGTATTGCTGGTGCAAAGTTGTTTTTATCGTTACAACCCTTACACACTTTTGCAATTATAAAAGCACATTTTAGTTACTATGCACATTTAAATCAACTAAAAAGTAAACAAATTTCGTTGCCAAAAACAAACTACTTTTACACAAAAAATATTGTATATAGCTATTTTATAAGCAAGAGAAAAAAGTTTACAAACATTCTATAATCGTTCTTTTGAGCTATGAATTTTGATGAATTAAAAGATTTTTTAGATTACAAATCAGATCAATACAATAATCCGAATTTTATCGAGTCTGACCCAATTCAAATTCCGCACAGATATCAGGTTAAAGAAGATATTGAAATTAGCGGTTTCTTAGCTGCTACAATTGCTTGGGGAAATAGAAAAATGATTATTAACAGTGCTACCAAAATGATGCAGGCATTAGGTAATAGTCCGTATGACTTTGTAATGCATGCTACAGAAAATCAAATAAATAGCATTGATAATATTGTTCATAGAACTTTTAATTCAGAAGATTTTCGATTCTTTATCAAATCCCTTCGCAATATTTACAATCAGCATGGAGGTTTAGAAAAAGTATTTGCTCATAATCCTACTTTAAACTTACAGCATAGAATTTCAAACTTTAAAGCAACCTTTTTTGAGATTGAACATCCTTTGCGCTCTACCAAGCATATTTCGGATCCGTTAAAAGGTTCTTCGTCTAAAAGAATTAATATGTACTTAAGATGGCTTGTACGTAATGATCATAACGGAGTTGATTTTGGCTTATGGAAATCTATTTCTCCATCAGAATTATCATGCCCACTTGATGTACACTCTGGAAATGTTGCACGAGCATTAGGAATTTTAAATCGAAAACAAAATGATGCCAAAGCACTAGCCGAATTAGATGAATCATTACGAAATTTTGACCCAAATGATCCAGTGAAATACGATTTCGCTTTATTTGGTTTAGGTGTTTTTGAAGGAATTAAATAAGTTATAAAAAAATAATTCCTAACCTGCTTTTGATTTTTAATTGTTAAATCAAATTTTATAATTATGAAATACTCTCTCAAAATATAAAACCCTTCAACCGCATCTATAATCAACTACTAAAAACAGTCCAAACCTTATTATAAACACCATTAATTATCAAAACAAAAAATCCTCATCATTTACTTTGTCAGTTCGCTGCGCTCGTTTCTGATAAGGATTCTAAAAAGAAAACCCCTTCACTTACGTGAAGGGGTCTCTAAAAAAAGGCGGTGACATACTCTCCCACATTAATATGCAGTACCATCTGCGCAATTGGGCTTAACTTCTCTGTTCGAGATGGGAAGAGGTGAGCCCCAACGCTATAACCACCCTAAGTTTTTGTTTAAGGTTTCACGTTTTTTTTTGTTTAAGGTTTGCAACCTTTAACTTTAAACTTGGAACTTTAAACGCAGCTTTGCTGCAATATTGTTAACATATTTTTGATACTATTCTGTAGCTATTTTAGTCTTAATACTTAATTCTAAAATCTTAATACTATAATTTATAAAGCAATCCCTAGAGCACATAAGCTTACGGGCTATTAGTATTACTTGACTATGACATTACTGCCTTTACATCTGTAACCTATCAACGTAGTCATCTTCTACGACCCTTTAAAGAAATCTCATCTTGTGGTGGGTTTCGCGCTTATATGCTTTCAGCGCTTATCCCTTCCCAACGTAGCTACTCAGCAATGCACCTGGCGGCACAACTGATACACCAGAGGTTAGTCCAATTCGGTCCTCTCGTACTAGAATCAGATCCACTCAAATTTCTAACGCCCACAGTAGATAGAGACCGAACTGTCTCACGACGTTCTGAACCCAGCTCGCGTGCCACTTTAATGGGCGAACAGCCCAACCCTTGGGACCTTCTCCAGCCCCAGGATGTGACGAGCCGACATCGAGGTGCCAAACCCCCCCGTCGATATGAGCTCTTGGGGGAGATCAGCCTGTTATCCCCGGCGTACCTTTTATCCTTTGAGCGATGGCCCTTCCATGCGGAACCACCGGATCACTATGCTCTACTTTCGTACCTGATCGACTTGTTGGTCTCTCAGTCAAGCTCCCTTTTGCCATTGCACTCTACGCACGGTTACCAAGCGTGCTGAGGGAACCTTTAGAAGCCTCCGTTACTCTTTTGGAGGCGACCACCCCAGTCAAACTACCCACCAAGCAATGTCCTCAACGTCGTCGAGTTAGATCTCAGATAAGCAAAGGGTGGTATTTCAACAATGACTAACCTACGCCTGGCGACGCAGGATCGAAGTCTCCCACCTATCCTACACATCACTTATCCAAGAACAATACTAAGCTATAGTAAAGGTGCACAGGGTCTTTTCGTCCCACTGCGGGTAATCGGCATCTTCACCGATACTACAATTTCACCGAGCTCATGGCTGAGACAGTGTCCAGATCGTTACACCATTCGTGCAGGTCGGAACTTACCCGACAAGGAATTTCGCTACCTTAGGACCGTTATAGTTACGGCCGCCGTTTACTGGGGCTTCAATTCAATGCTTCTCCGAAGATAACATCTCCTCTTAACCTTCCAGCACCGGGCAGGTGTCAGGCCCTATACTTCATCTTACGATTTGGCAGAGCCCTGTGTTTTTGATAAACAGTCGCCTGGACCTTTTCACTGCGGCCAGCATTGCTGCTGGCGACCTTTCTCCCGAAGTTACAGGTCTATTTTGCCTAATTCCTTAGCCATGAATCTCTCGAGCACCTGAGGATACTCTCCTCGACCACCTGTGTCGGTTTGCGGTACGGGTTGTAATAATCTAAGTTTAGAAGCTTTTCTTGACAGCCTTTAGGTACACTATCACTTTGCCCGAAGGCTCCGTGTACTATCGCATTTCTCCAAATCCTACGCATTTTACTATAAGATCTATAGGTACGTGCTTTAACGAACTATTCCGTCAGTTCGCGGTACTTTCACCACTGTGTCACTCCATCACAACTATTACAAGTACGGGAATATTAACCCGTTGGCCATCGACGTCCCCCTTCGGGTGTGCCTTAGGTCCCGACTAACCCACAGCTGATTAGCATAGCTGTGGAAACCTTGGTCTTACGGTGTGCGGGTTTCTCGCCCGCATTATCGTTACTTATGCCTACATTTTCTTTTCTAAACAGTCCAGCAATTCTCACAAATCACCTTCTACCCAGTTTAGAATGCTCCCCTACCACTTGTATATAATACAAATCCATAGCTTCGGTAGTATACTTATGCCCGATTATTATCCATGCTCGATCGCTCGACTAGTGAGCTGTTACGCACTCTTTAAATGAATGGCTGCTTCCAAGCCAACATCCTAGCTGTCGGGGCAATCAAACCGCGTTTGTTCAACTTAGCATACATTTGGGGACCTTAGCTGATGGTCTGGGTTCTTTCCCTCTCGGACATGGACCTTAGCACCCATGCCCTCACTACTAGTAATCATTTATTAGCATTCGGAGTTTGTCAGGAATTGGTAGGCGGTGAAGCCCCCGCATCCAATCAGTAGCTCTACCTCTAATAAACTATAATAGCGCTGCACCTAAATGCATTTCGGGGAGTACGAGCTATTTCCGAGTTTGATTGGCCTTTCACCCCTACCCACAGATCATCCCAAGACTTTTCAACGTCAACGGGTTCGGTCCTCCATTTGGTGTTACCCAAACTTCAACCTGTCCATGGGTAGATCACACGGTTTCGCGTCTACCATTACTGACTAATGCGCCCTATTCAGACTCGCTTTCGCTTCGGCTGCGTACCTGAAGTACTTAACCTTGCCAGCAACGGTAACTCGTAGGCTCATTATGCAAAAGGCACGCCGTCACCCAACGAATGGGCTCCGACCGCTTGTAGGCGTATGGTTTCAGGATCTTTTTCACTCCGTTATTCACGGTTCTTTTCACCTTTCCCTCACGGTACTGGTTCACTATCGGTCTCTCAGGAGTATTTAGCCTTAGCGGATGGTCCCGCCAGTTTCAATCAAGGTTTCACGTGCCCCGACCTACTCAGGATACCACTATGCATTACATTGCTTACCAATACGGGACTATCACCCTCTGCGGTTCATCTTTCCAGATGATTCTTATTCGCTTTGCATACAATGTCGTGGTCCTACAACCCCAAAATTGCCGTAACAACTTTGGTTTGGGCTATTCCGCGTTCGCTCGCCACTACTTACGGAATCACTTTTGTTTTCTTCTCCTCCGCCTACTTAGATGTTTCAGTTCAGCGGGTTTGCTCATCTATCGATGTGACATGTCTTCAACATGCCGGGTTGCCCCATTCGGATATCTACGGATCAATTCGTGTGTGCCAATCCCCGTAGCTTTTCGCAGCTTATCACGTCCTTCTTCGCCTCTGAGAGCCTAGGCATTCCCCATACGCCCTTATTTTGCTTATTGTGCTCTACTTTTTAATCTCAAAAGATTAAAAATGTGCTTTATATTATTTTACTATAATATTTTTCTACTTTTTAAATGTATCTCAATATGTCAATGAACTTTTTCTTTAGATAATAGAGTATAGATGATAGATAACAGACTAAGTCTATTTTCTCTTTTCTATTCTCTATCTTCTTAAGATAGTGGAGAATATCGGAGTCGAACCGATGACCTCCTGCGTGCAAGGCAGGCGCTCTAGCCAGCTGAGCTAATCCCCCGTGTTTTTAGCTTGCAGTTATCAGCCGTTAGCTTTCAGCGGATTGTTGATAACTCAACTTCTAAAATTTCCTTTTAAATAACTTAAATAGTAGTCCCGGGCAGACTCGAACTGCCGACCCCTACATTATCAGTGTAGTACTCTAACCAGCTGAGCTACGAGACTCTGTATTTTAATTATTCTTGTTTTTTGAACCAACAGTTAAAGAGTAAAAGATGCTTGAACCATCTCTAGAAAGGAGGTGTTCCAGCCGCACCTTCCGGTACGGCTACCTTGTTACGACTTAGCCCTAGTTACTAGTTTTACCCTAGGCAGCTCCTTGCGGTCACCGACTTCAGGTACCCCCAGCTTCCATGGCTTGACGGGCGGTGTGTACAAGGCCCGGGAACGTATTCACCGGATCATGGCTGATATCCGATTACTAGCGATTCCAGCTTCACGGAGTCGAGTTGCAGACTCCGATCCGAACTGTGACCGGCTTTATAGATTCGCTCCTTATCGCTAAGTGGCTGCTCTCTGTACCGGCCATTGTAGCACGTGTGTGGCCCAGGACGTAAGGGCCGTGATGATTTGACGTCATCCCCACCTTCCTCACAGTTTACACTGGCAGTCTTGCTAGAGTTCCCACCATTACGTGCTGGCAACTAACAACAGGGGTTGCGCTCGTTATAGGACTTAACCTGACACCTCACGGCACGAGCTGACGACAACCATGCAGCACCTTGTAATTTGTCCGAAGAAAAATCTGTTTCCAAATCTGTCAAACTACATTTAAGCCCTGGTAAGGTTCCTCGCGTATCATCGAATTAAACCACATGCTCCACCGCTTGTGCGGGCCCCCGTCAATTCCTTTGAGTTTCAGTCTTGCGACCGTACTCCCCAGGTGGGATACTTATCACTTTCGCTTAGCCACTCAAACCGAAGTCCAAACAGCTAGTATCCATCGTTTACGGCGTGGACTACCAGGGTATCTAATCCTGTTCGCTACCCACGCTTTCGTCCATCAGCGTCAATAAATTGTTAGTAACCTGCCTTCGCAATTGGTATTCCATGTAATATCTAAGCATTTCACCGCTACACTACATATTCTAGTTACTTCACAATCATTCAAGAATACCAGTATCAACGGCAATTTTTCAGTTAAGCTGAAAACTTTCACCGCTGACTTAATACCCCGCCTACGGACCCTTTAAACCCAATGATTCCGGATAACGCTTGGATCCTCCGTATTACCGCGGCTGCTGGCACGGAGTTAGCCGATCCTTATTCTTACAGTACCGTCAATAAGCTACACGTAACTCTTTTTCTTCCTGTACAAAAGCAGTTTACAATCCATAGGACCGTCATCCTGCACGCGGCATGGCTGGTTCAGAGTTGCCTCCATTGACCAATATTCCTCACTGCTGCCTCCCGTAGGAGTCTGGTCCGTGTCTCAGTACCAGTGTGGGGGATCTCCCTCTCAGGACCCCTACCCATCATCGTCTTGGTAAGCCGTTACCTTACCAACTAACTAATGGGACGCATGCTCATCTTATACCAATAAATCTTTATAATAAAATCGATGCCAATTCTATTAACCATAAGGTATTAATCCAAATTTCTCTGGGCTATCCCTTAGTATAAGGTAGATTGCATACGCGTTACGCACCCGTGCGCCGGTCTCAAAGCAGCAAGCTGCCTCTACCCCTCGACTTGCATGTGTTAGGCCTGCCGCTAGCGTTCATCCTGAGCCAGGATCAAACTCTTCATCGTATATTTTTTATATTTTTGATGTGTTGTTCAAGACCTCTTAGTTACCTAAAAGCTCTTACTCTTTATTCTCTGTTAATCCAATATGTCTATGAACGTATCTTCTTATTCTCTCGCCTTGTTTCTTAAAGCGGTTGCAAAAGTAGTAACTCTTTTTTAATCTCGCAAATTTTTTTTGAAAAAATTTTTAAACGATTTTTTTAACCTTAAAAAATTATGAACTTTTACAAAACTCCTTTCGGAATCGGATTGCAAAGCTACAACCTTTTTTATTTACAATCCAAATTTATTTTCTAAATTTTTATTGTGTTACCAAATCTTTAAATGAACGTTATTTCTGTAATGCGAGTGCAAAGATACCCCCTTTTTTAAATAGATTCCTAATATTTCACACCCTTTTTTTATTCTTTTTTTTAAATGGCTTTTGGGCAAGGGGTTACATAACGCATTTTAACCTAAACAATCTCTGCAACCACAAAAGTACTTCCTCCTATATAGATCATATCATCTGGTTGGGCAACCTTTTTTGCGTGGGTATAGGCTTTACTAAAATAACAAATATTTATTTTTTTATAAAAAAAACAAACAGAAATATAAAGATATAGAATTGTTTTATTTAATTTGTCAAACAAAACAAATAAAAACATGAAACAAATAATTACTCTCCTACTTTTTTTTATTACTTCAGCAAATTTTGCCCAATCTAAAATAACTTTTGATAATTGTGGAACTGATGATTTATTAGAAAATAAAATTTTTAATGAAGAATTTGAAAATTACTATCAAAGACAAATTAATAATAAAGCAAAAAATCCTGTTGCTTATAACATTCCTGTTGTTTTTCATATTATTCACATTGGTGAGCCTTTAGGTACAGAATCAAACGTTTCTGATTCCAATATCTATCAAGTACTAGAAGGCATGAATAATCATCTAAAAAACAATCATAAACATCAAAATAATTCTAATACAAATATTCAGTTTGTTTTAGCAACAAAAGCACCAAATGGTAGCTGCTCTACAGGTATTAATCGTATAAACTATGGAACAAACAGCACTTATGTACAACATGGAACTCAATATACAAGCACAGATAGCGGAGTTGACCCTGCTAACATTAGAGCCTTATCAACTTGGGATACAAACAAATATTATAATGTTTGGGTAGTAAATAAGATAACTTCTACATCAAGTGTTGCAGCATATGCTTATTTAGCGTCCTCTCACGGAAAAATCTATGATGGAACTGTTATTTCTGCACAATTTGTAAATGGTGATGTTAGTGAAATACTTACTCATGAAATAGGCCATAGTTTAAACTTACACCATACATTTCAGGGATCTATAGGAAGTAATTGTCCTGCACAAATTAACGGTTGTGGTACAGATGGTGATTGTGTAGCCGATACGCCTCCGCATATAAAAAATCATGTAACTGATTTATTACTTGGTGCTCCAAATTCATGTTCTGGAAATAACGATTCATCATTTAAAAACAACTACATGACGTATACGCAAAATGAGTATCGAAGAGTATTTACTCCTCAACAAATTGCACGTATGCAAAGTGCAATTAACTTTTATCGTTCATCTCTATTACCATCAAAAAACAGTGTTTTTACAATGACACAAGCTCCAAATGCACAATTTTTAGTAAATTATAAAAGCTCAGGTGCAAAACAATACTTTTGTGTAGGTACTAGTATTTCATTAAAAAATACATCGACCTGTTTTTTAAACACTTTTAACGATACTTCTTTAACCAATTATAGTAGTAAATGGGTAGTTACAAAAAATGGTCAAACTATTTTAACCTCAACAGAACCTAACCCAAACATTGTACTAACCCAAACTGGAACATATAGCATTACCTTAACATCAACAAACAACATAGGTTCTAATAGCATAACCAAAAATAATATTATTGAAATTATATCTAAAAACACCATAAACTATTGCACGCCAACATCATTAAACAAAGGTTATTATGCATTAGCAATTGACAATGTAAGTATTAACTACTTAAACAACAGTACAGCTGTAGGTGTAAACAATGGTTATACAGATTTTAGTTGTGTACATATAACTCAAGCTTCTTCAACTGCTCCTAATAAAATTGACATCACTGCATCAAATTATAACCCAACAATTTCAGACAACATGATCATGCAAGGATTTATCGATTTTAATGAAAATGGATCATTTGAACAAAGTGAAACTATTTTTAATCAAATTGTACCTCCATCAACTTATAGTAAAAAATACTCGTTTACTTTTTCAGCTCCTGCTACAATAAAAACTGAAAAAATATACCGAATGCGCATTGTTAGTGAAAAAGCCTTATTGAATAATTCAAAAATCAATTGTTCGTCTCAATTTAACATGGGCGATGTAGAAGATTATGGGCTTATCTTTATTAAAAATTTAAGCTCTGATGAATTTGAAAAGGAAAAATACACTATTTATCCAAATCCGGTTTCCAATTTTTTGAATGTTACTTCAGATAATTATGACCATAAAGAAATACAAATATATTCTGTATCTGGAAAACTGGTAAAATCTATAAAATCGTCTGATTCAAACATCCAAATAAATGTTTCAGATTTATCAAGTGGAAACTACATTTTAAATGTAAATAACGTTACTCATCATTTTATAAAGAAATAAACATATACTTTTAAAGCCTACGTTTTTAGATTTTTTTTAAAAGAGTAGGCTTTTTTTGTATCTTTAAATAAAAAAGATATGAAAAATTACATCACAGCAGCTATTGTAGCATTAGGTTTAATAATATCTACTGCTTTTTTAGCAAATGCTTTTAAAAACCGCAACAGAGCAGATGATACAATTAGTGTTACGGGGTTAGGCTCAAAAGATTTTGTTTCTGATTTAATTGTGTGGAACAGTAGCTTTTCTAAAAAAAGTTTTGAATTAAAAGAAGCATATGCCTCATTAGAAACTGACAGAAATGCTATTAAAAATTATTTACTATCAAAAGGTGTTAAAGAAAATGAACTTATTTTTTCATCTGTAAGTATTAGCAAAGAATTTGCTACAACGTATGATGAAAACTCTAATGTACGCTCACAAACGTTTAATGGCTATTCATTAACTCAAAGTGTACAAATAGAAAGTAAGGATGTGGAAAAAATTGAAAATGTATCACGATCTGTTTCGGAATTAATCAATTCTGGTGTTGAGTTATATTCTAACACACCCGAATATTACTATACAAAATTAGCAGCTTTAAAATTAGAAATGATTGCCGAAGCTACAAAAGATGCCAGATTAAGAGCCGAAAAAATTGCAAAAAATGCAGGTTCATCACTTGGCGATTTAAAAAAATCAGACATGGGTGTATTTCAAATTGTAGCTCAAAATTCATCTGAAGAGTATTCTTGGGGCGGTTCATTTAATACAGCTGCAAAAAACAAAACTGCAACAATTACCATGAAACTTGTTTACAAAATTGATTAAATGAAAACCTTTACAAGTGCCGTATCGGGTACAGAATTTGCAGTAAGCGAAGCTGTAAAAGCGAGTTCTTTAAGAAAATCTATTTTTGATTTAATTAAAAAAGAACATCCTTTGTTTGATGAAGAATCAAAACTTTCAATAGACGAGTTAAACTTTTATCGACAAAAGTTTATTTCCGAAAAATTAGTGCAAGAAATTGGCGAGTTAAATGATTTAAAGAAACAAGTAGTTGCTTCTATTTCAAAATCTGAATTAATTACAGATGAATCTTATAAAGACGATTTAAAAAAAGAATCGTTTGGAAACAAAGTTGCTGATAAAGTTGCCGATTTTGGTGGCAGCTGGACCTTTATTTTATCATTCATTTGTTTTTTACTGCTATGGATAGTTGTAAATGCTTTTATTTTTATGAACAAAGGTTTTGATCCTTATCCTTTTATTTTATTGAATTTAATTTTATCATGTGTTGCCGCATTACAAGCGCCAATTATTATGATGTCGCAAAACAGACAAGAAACCAAAGATCGTGAACGTGCAAAGAATGATTACATGGTTAACTTAAAATCTGAATTAGAAATAAGAATTCTTCATGAAAAATTAGATCATTTAATGATGCATCAGCAACAAGAGTTAATGGAAATTCAGAAAGTACAAACCGAACTTATGCATACTATTTTAGAAGAAATTAAAAAGAAATCGGCATAAAAAAACTCATCCATAAAGGATGAGTTTTTTTTTTAAAATATATAACTAAAATTATATTATCAACATTGCATCGCCGTACGAATAAAACTTGTATCCTTCTTTTACAGCTTCATCATATGCTTTCATCATTAAATCGTGACCTGTAAAAGCAGAAATCATCATTAACAATGTAGATTTTGGCATGTGAAAATTAGTAATCATACAATCTGCAATACTAAAATCATAAGGTGGAAAAATAAATTTATTGGTCCAACCTTGATATGGGTTTAAAGTATGGCTTGATGAAACTGAACTTTCTAATGCACGCATAGACGTTGTACCAACAGCACAAATTCTACGTTTTTTCTCTTTTGCATTATTTACAACATCACAAGCTTCTTGTGTAATGATTAACTCTTCAGAATCCATTTTGTGTTTAGATAAATCTTCAACCTCAACCGGGTTAAAAGTTCCTAAACCAATATGTAACGTAATTTTAGCAAAATCAACACCTTTAATTTCTAAACGCTTTAATAAATGCTTAGAAAAATGCAAACCTGCAGTTGGTGCCGCTACAGCTCCTTCTTCGGTAGCATAAATGGTTTGGTAACGCTCTTCATCTTCTGGTGTAACCTCACGGTTAATATATTTAGGAATTGGCGTTTCGCCTAACTCACGTAATTTTAAACGAAATTCTTCGTAAGATCCATCGTATAAGAAACGTAATGTACGTCCGCGAGAAGTAGTGTTATCAATAACTTCGGCAACTAATGAATCATCGTTTCCAAAATACAACTTATTACCGATACGAATTTTACGAGCAGGATCAACCAAAACGTCCCACAAACGTTGTTCTGCGTTTAATTCTCTTAATAAAAAAACCTCAATTCTTGCACCTGTTTTTTCTTTATTACCATATAAACGCGCAGGAAAAACCTTAGTATTGTTTAAAACCATTACATCGCCTTCATCAAAATAATCAATAATATCTTTGAAAAGCTTATGTTCAATAGTTCCTTCTTTGCGGTTAACAACCATTAAACGAGATTCGTCGCGGTTTTCAGCAGGAAATTCTGCTAATAATTCATTGGGTAAATTAAAATTAAAATTTGATAACTTCATACTGATAATAAATCGTTTAGGATGTTACACTTGATTATTTCAAGTTTGCAAATATACAACTTGCAAATAGGGGTTGTCAAGTAAATGGCTGTTTATTTTAATAGCTCACAAATTAAACATTGACAATCAACAACTTAACAAATATTAATTGTATCAAGATCTTCCCAAAAAGCGGGATACGATTTTGAAACAACTTCGCTATCCTTAATAATAATTGATTGTTTTAAAGCCAAAGGTGCAAAAGCCATTGCCATGCGATGATCTTGATACGTTTCTATTTGAATATCTTCGTAAATAAAATCAACTGTATTGTTTATTTTTAAAGAATCATCTGTGATTTCTACAATTGCTCCAAATTTTTCTAATTCGTTTTTCAAAGCTTGTAATCTATCTGTTTCCTTTATTTTCAAAGTGTGTAACCCTTTTAAATTACACTGCACATTTAATCCTAAACAAGTAACAGCAATAGTTTGAGCGATATCAGGGGCATTGTTTAAGTTCAAGTTAAGAAATTGAACTGTATGTTTTTCAATCTTTTCAAGAACCAAAACATCCTTTTCAAAAGTGGTTTGCACACCAAAATTCTTGTAAATATCAATTAAAACAGCATCTCCTTGCAAACTATTTTTTTTGAAAGACGACAACGATAATTTAGAACCAATTGCACTTAAAGCAATAAAAGAAAAGAAATAAGAAGCAGATGACCAATCCGATTCAACAGTAAAGCTTGTTTTTTTAAGTTCAGAAGTCGATTTAATTGTAATGATGTTGTCTTTAAAATGAGTCTCGATTCCAAAATCTTGTAAAATAGCCAATGTCATTTCTAGATAAGGTAACGATGTAATTTTGCCAATTAGTTCAATTTCTAATCCATTTTGTAGTTTGGGAGCAATTAAAATTAAGGCAGAAATGTATTGACTACTAACATTTGCAGGTATGTTAACTTTATTTTTCACAATTTCCTGTCCTTTTATCTTAATTGGTGGAAAACCTTCTTTTTCTAAATATGAAACAGTAACATCTAATTGCTTTAATGCATCGACTAAAATTTTAATTGGTCGTTCTTTCATTCGCGAAGAGCCTGTTAAAATGGTTTCATTTAATGAACTGTCAATTGCATAATACGCTGTAAGAAACCGCATTGCTGTGCCTGCATGATGAACATCAATAATTGTTTGTTTTGATGTTAAAGCATTCATCATAACTTTACTATCATCAGAAAAAGAGGCGTTTATTATTTCTAAGTTTGGATATAACTTTTGCAACAACAACAATCGATTGGTTTCTGATTTTGAGCCAGAAATTGCAATGCTTTGATTGTTTTTTAGAATGCTTTTTTTTAACGCTATATCCATTGTTTTACTTTAACTTATTGTTGTTATGATGACGATCGTGATCGCGATTGGTTTTTACATCCATTTTTTTATCAAAAGCAGCTTGCAGATCAATTCCTGTTTGATTTGCTAAACATAATACTACAAAAACAACATCGGCTAATTCTTCACCTAAATCTTTGTTTTTATCGCTTTCTTTTTCAGACTGTTCACCATATCTACGAGCAATTATTCGAGCCACCTCTCCTACTTCTTCTGTAAGTTGCGCCATATTGGTTAACTCGTTAAAATAACGAACTCCGTGTTCTTTTATCCAATTATCAACGTCTAATTGTGCATTTTTTATGTTCATTTTCTTTATTCTTTTGTTTGTTTAAAAATTTTTGGTCGGATTACTTTATTGTAAATTATAATTAAAAATAAAAAAATAAAATACTTACCAATTAAATTATACCAACACAATTCTTCGCCACTAAATGCACATTGCACTTCATTGTAGCTCATTAAAAAAGTAACAATAATGTAAATTAGGGTGTATAATATTATTTTTTTAAGCATTTTAAAATGAATTAAATTTTCTTTAAAACAATTTTCTCATCCATAAACTTAACTAGTTCTTCAAAAACTGCTTTTATATCTTGGTATTCATTAGCATCAGCATAAGCTGTATTATAATCTAAATTCCATTTTACTTGTATTCTTTTATCGTCTTGATTAATAACCCAACGAGCATTAACTGAATTAGAACCCGTTTGAACCTTTCTTGCTTTTGGAACAAAATCTACAGCATATCCCGCAGGAATATTAAATGTTAAGGTGTAACTATTTTTATTAGGATATAAAAAATCGATTGGATAGGTACGTTTATCTAATTTAAATGGATTTTCGCGCATACTAAAAATAAAACCTGGAGTAATGTAAATTTTATCGCCAATTTTATCAAAAGCATTCTCTCTTGTAAATTTTATATATTCTTCAATATTAGCATCTACATCAGTTAAATTATTAATATTCAAAGAGTCAACTTGAATTTTATACATTTCAGCTAATTTTTCTGAAATTTTATCGTTGTTTAGATTTTTGAATTTATTTCTAAAGAAATACGCTTCGTAATTATTATAATTTCTTCTTAATGTTCCTGTTATTATTCCAGATTCGGGATTTAAATCAAGATAAGCATTTACATTGTATTTAGATTCTATTTTAGGTTCTAATAAAACATCTTTAGAAGATCCATCGTTTCGAACCATTCGCCCAATCCAATTTAGATTATGCATTGGTAAAATATCTTTATTTGATAATTTATCAGTTGCATCGTACAAATACGTTTTAGAACCATCTTCAACACCAATGATAACATTATTAAAAGCTTCTGGATGCGGCATATATGAAATACCTTTTGAACGAGTTGCTAAAAGGACAGGATATGCCTGAACATTTGCACTACGTAACATAGCAATTGTTAACAAATTAATTTCGGCAGCATTACCCGATTTTGCTTTAAAAATTTCTTTTAAGCTTTTTTCTGCACTAATACCTATTTCTTCGTTCCAATTGAAATTATTTTTTACGTAATCAACAATTACTTTTGTTTTATCATCCTGACTTTTTTTATCGCCTATTAAAGTATTAACAAACTCTTTTTCAAAATCGGCTTTCTTTAAATGAGGACCAAAAGTTTCTCTATCATTAATTTGCTTTATTACATCTTCCCAAGAACCTGCGTACATTTTGGCAGATCCATCTTTTTGGCGATAACCGCTAAACGAGTGTGTAATGGATGATCGATAATTATTTAAATTAGATACATATCCTTCTGCCTTTAAAGCAGGAATATCTTTTGCTTTAAAAACATATTTATCGCCAATGGTAAGCTGATTTATTTTCTCGCTTCCTTTTATGTATTTGTAGAAAAATAATCCTTCCGGAATTTTTAATGAAAACTCACTAAATTTTACAGGAATACCGTACTGAAAATACCATTCAGGTATATAAGTAAAAAAAGGAGATGAAATTTTAGTTGTGTATTCAATAATACTACCTTCTTTCACATTTGGCATAGTAAAACTTGCTAAATAATGGTTTCCTTCAACTTTTTCAAAAAACTCACCATCGCCTTTTAACTTTGTTTTTTCAACCTCTCCATTTACTAAATTATACGTAAATGCATTTGAAACATTTAATGTTTCTCTATCTGATAGCTTTCTATATAAAGGTATTTTTACAGTGGCAAAATCATAACCTTCTTTTTTTAAAATTGTAAGTCTGGTTTTAGTTTCAGTAACTACATTATAAGTATTTCCTGCAACAACAAAATAAGTTGATCCAATTTTATAATCAATTACTGCTACGGCAGTAGAGTCATTTGCATAAATTTTTTCTTGAAAATCATTTTTTGTTATCTTTTCAATTTTATACTCTTGCGCATGTACAAGTGTAACTGCAAGTGTAAATATAGGTATAAGTATTTTTTTAAGCATTTAATTGGTTTTTGATACGATAAATTTTGAACTATTATTTAATGAAACATCCATTAAGAATTGATAGTAGGCATTATAATCTTCTTTTAAATATTTGCCCGATTTTACAACAAACTTTTGATTAACTTTTAAGTTTTTACCCTCTTGAAACATTTCTACCACATAAGAACCAAACTTGGTATCTAATTTTTTAATTTCGGGTTTAAAAGATATGGTATATCCTTCGGGAATTGTAAATTCAGTTGTAATATTATATGATTTCCCTCTGTTTATTGTGAACCCCGTTTTTCTATTTGAATACTTTTGAGGAACGCGAGCAATACTAAAAAACGGATTTACACTAATTAAATAATCATTACCTGTTTTTGCGCCAACAAAATCTGAATCAAGCTGAATTTCTTCTGAGAAAACATAATTCTCTTTATTATTTTTTGCTTGATAATCAACAATAGATAAGTTTTTTAATGTTGTAAAAAAGTCTTTTAAATATTTAGCAACCTCATCTTTATCATTCGTATTTAAATAGTAAATATTGTTATAAAAAGACCCTTTATTGGTAAATGAAACATTGGTTTTTACACGTTGCATATTGTTTAAATTTACCTTAAAACTAGCTTCTAACACGTTTTCATTTTCATTATTAGAATTTGTGTTAACAAAAAAAGCTCCATCAGGTTTTATTGCCAATGCTTTTCTGTTATCGGTTGAAGTACTTAAATGACCAAAAGGTATTTTTTGACTGGTACATTCTAAAAAGATATTTCCCTCTTTTGTGGGTACTGTTAAAATAATATGATTTCCTTGTAACGAAATATTCTTTTCTTCAATATTTACAATTTTATCTGATGCGTGAATAATGGTATAATAAGACGTTACACCAACAGCTTCTAACAAACTTTTTGTATAATTTGTTAAGGCTTTACAATCGCCATAACCTAAACGGTCTACTTCTTTTGCAGGAAAAGGTTTCCATCCGCCAATACCAACTTGAATTGAAATGTAGCGTGTATTATTTTGTACATAATCAAAAATGATTCGAGCTTTATCAATATCTGTTTTAGCTTCTTTTGTAAGCCCTTTCATTTTAACAACGGTAGCTTCTGATAACTGATTTAATCCTTTTAGAAAATTTTCATGATACCAAACTCCAAATTCATTCCAATTATTTGCTACTCCTTTCACATTTCCTAAAGCAAAAGTATTGTTAGAAAAACGTACAATTGGTAATACATTTATGTAATCAATATTTAAATCTTCGTACTCTGGAGCTGAAACATTTGAAACTTCATAAGAAATAGTATTTGCTGTTTCCGTTTTAGCAATATTATACTCCTTTAAATTTGTTTCGTTTTTATTAATGGTAAATCCTGCTGGATAATGAAGTTGATAAGAAGCAGATAACAACTTCTCTTCAGGAGATTTTAAAGGTATAAATGAAGGCAGTGCAATGGTGTTAGCTTCTTCTGTTTCATAATCAAACTTTGTAAAAAAAGGATAATTAAAATAATTTAGATTTAAATTTTTCATTCTATTATCTGTTAGAATAGAAAAACCATCAGCTAAACTTGTATCTGTAAAATCTTTTTCTTTATAAGTCTTAACAAGTTCACCTTGTGCATTATAAATCTTAAACTCTAAATTCTTTACTTTTGATAGTTTATCATAAACAATTGATCGATCTACTTCACTTAAACCGTCTTCATTCTTAACAAAATTAATTTCGGAAAAATTTTGTTTGATTACTGTTTGCGATAAAATTTGATGATTTTCTTTCCGATTAACCACAACTCTATCAGCATTCTCTATAAAGGTCTGAGGTAAACTAGCTACAGAATAATCTATTTTTTTTTGACTGTAATTATTTATTGATGTTGCAAAAACAACAACACAAAGTATTTTTTTTATCATAAGTTTCTTTTTTTTGGTTGTAATAAATATAAGAATTTTACTCTTTATTCTTACTGTCTATTACAATGGTAACGGGTCCATCGTTTACTAAGGCAACCTTCATATCAGCACCAAAAACACCTGTTTGAATTTTCTTACCTAAATCAATTTCAAATTGTGTGATGAAATTTTCGTACAAAGGAATGGCAATATTGGGTTTTGAGGCTTTTATATAAGAAGGTCGATTTCCTTTTTTAGTGGATGCATGTAATGTAAACTGACTTACTACAATAACATCTCCTTGCATATCTTTTACCGAAATATTCATAACACCATCGGCATCATTAAAAATACGTAGGTTACCTATTTTAGACGTTAACCATTTAATATCTTCTTCGGTATCGGCATCTTCAATACCTAATAAAATCAATAAACCTTGCTGAATATCAGCTACTTTTTCGTTATTTACGGTTACCGATGCTTCTAAAACACGCTGTAAAACTACTTTCATTATTCTTCTTGATTTTTTCCGTTATTATATACATCAGTACGGTAATTTTCTTCATCACCGTCTAAAATTTGTATATAACTTTTGTAACGCGACCACGTAATTTCATCGGCATCTAAGGCATCTTTAACGGCACAATGAGGCTCTTCTCGATGCAAACAATTATTAAATTTACATTGCTCTTTTAATTTAAAAAATTCAGGGAAATAATCGCCCACTTCTTGCGGTTCCATATCTACAATACCAAAACCACGAATTCCGGGAGTATCTATAATTTTTGCATCAAAACTTAAATCGTACATTTCGGCAAAGGTAGTAGTGTGCTGTCCTTGTTGATGTTGTTCTGATATTTCTTTGGTTTTTAAGTTTAAACTTGGCTCTAACGCATTCACTAAAGTTGATTTTCCTACGCCAGAATGCCCTGCAAACATCGATACTTTATTGTGCATTAATTCTTTTAACTTGTCTAAACCTTTACCTTCGGCCGCCGAAACGCGCAAACATTGATAACCTATGGTTTCATAAACGTATTGCAGGTATAACTGATCATTCAATGTTTCTTCTGAAAACGTATCTACTTTATTAAAAACCAAAATAGGTAAAATACTGTATGCTTCTGCAGTAACCAACAAACGATCAATAAAACTGGTAGTTGTAACAGGATTGTCAATGGTAACCAAAATAAAAAGCAAATCGATATTAGCCGCAATAATGTGTACTTGTTTTGATAAGTTAACCGATTTACGAATTAAATAATTTTTACGGTTGTGAATATTGGTTATAACGCCCGTAACAATATCGGCACTATGATCCAACTCAAAATCAACTACATCGCCAACAGCAATTGGATTGGTACTTTTTATACCTTTTATTCTAAACTTACCTTTTATTCTACATTCATAAAAAGTACCTTCAGTATTTTTTACTGTGTACCAACTTCCTGTAGATTTATAAACAATTCCAATCATTTAGTTGTCTTTTCTGTTGATTATGTGATCTTGACGTGTAATACTTTCATCGTGAATAGCCTTAAATAATGATGTTATAAAAGCTTCGCCTAATTTATTTTCTTTGCCTTCGCGTTTCATTTTAAGCAATACTTCTTGCCATCTTTCGGGTTGCAAAACCGATACGTTTTTTGCTTTTTTAAGCAAGCCAATTTCATCAGCAATTTGCATTCTATCGTTTAATAATTTTAGAATTCGGGTATCAATTTCATCAATTCTTGTTCGATACAACTGCATTTCATGAAGGTACGAATCTTCATGATTGAATACATCACGAATAACCAAATGGTCTATAATATCTTTTAATTTTTGAGGCGTAACTTGTTGTGCAGCATCACTCCATGCTGTATCTGGAGTAGTATGCGTTTCAATCATCAATCCATCAAAATTCAAATCCAAAGCCTTTTGAGCTACTTGTTGAATCAACTCTCTATTTCCTGTGATATGTGACGGATCATTAATCAGTGGAATTTCAGGAAAACGAATTTGTAAATCGATTGGAATTTGCCATTCAGGTTTGTTTCTATATTCTATTTTCTCATAACTTGAAAAACCACGATGTATAAAGCCTAATTTTTCAATTCCTGCATTCTGTAAACGTTCAAAACCACCAATCCATAAACTTAAATCGGGATTTACGGGGTTTTTTATAAAAACAATTTTATCAGTTCCTTTTAAAGCATCGGCAATTTCTTGCACTGCAAACGGATTCACTGTTGTACGTGCACCAATCCAAAGTACATCAATATCATGCTTTAAAGCCAAATCAACGTGTTCAGCAGTAGCAACCTCGGTAGCCAAAAGCATACCTGTTTCGTTTTTAACTTGTTGCAACCAATTTAAACCAATGGCACCTACCCCTTCAAAACCACCAGGGCGCGTTCTTGGTTTCCAAATTCCGGCACGATAAATTGTTGCCGTTTCTTTTATACTATGCGCAATATCTAAAACCTGCTGCGGTGTTTCGGCACTACAAGGTCCTGCAATAACCAACGGTTTATTGTTTGTTAATTCTTTAAACCACAAAGCTTTTTCGTTCACTTTTGTCATAGCACAAATTTACAGATATTTAAACAAAATATGGTATAGTTTTACAGATATAGCCAAGTAATATAAAAAATACTTACTTTTGTGTAAAACATAAAATTCTATGTCGATAGAAGTACAAAATATCTCTAAAAACTACGGAACGCAAAAAGCGTTAAATTCGGTTTCTTTTTCAATAAATAAAGGTGAAATTGTAGGTTTTTTAGGTCCAAACGGAGCTGGAAAATCAACCTTAATGAAAATTTTAACTACTTATATTGAAGCAGATCAAGGTACTGCTACCGTAAATGGATTTAATGTAAAAACGCAATTAAAAGAGGTACAAAAATCAATTGGTTACTTGCCAGAGCACAATCCGTTGTATTTAGATTTATATGTGCGCGAATATTTGGCTTTTAATGCCGATGTTTATAAGGTTGACAAAAAACGTATCGAAGAAGTAATACAACTTACAGGTTTAACGCCAGAAGCGCATAAAAAAATTGGTCAACTTTCTAAAGGATACCGTCAGCGTGTTGGTTTGGCGACTGCTTTATTACACGATCCTGAAGTGTTGATTTTAGATGAACCAACAACAGGTTTAGATCCTAATCAGTTAGCTGAAATTAGAGAATTGATTAAAAACATTGGAAAAAATAAAACCGTTTTTCTTTCTACACACATTATGCAAGAAGTAGAAGCTATTTGCGACCGTGTAATTATTATTAAACAAGGACAAATTGTAACGGATAATAAATTAGAACAAATTTTTAGTAATGAAAACGATCAAGTAATTGAAATTGAATTTGATCATAAAATTGAAGAAGAGTTTATTAAACGTTTACCTCAAATAAAATCGTTTAAAAACATTCACGATATGCAATGGGAATTAGTTTTTAACAGTGATAAAGATATGCGCCCTACTCTTTTTGATTTTGCTAAAGAAATGGATGTCAAAATTTTATCAATGCAACTAAAAAACAAAAACTTAGAAACTATTTTTAGAGAAAAAACATCATAAAATTTAAATTAAAATGTCATTCTGAGTGAAATGAAATGTAACGAAGAATCTCTCAAAATATTAAGAGATTCTTCCTTCGTCAGAATGACAAAATGAGCTATTTATAAAACACATTCCCTGTATACAAACGTTCGATACTAACAGTATCGGGTTTATTGTATAAATAAACATTTCCTACAGAAGCTATAATTCCTTCTAACTTATTTATTGGAAAAAGATGTATGTTTTGATTACTTCTATGATAGATATTTACATATTTTGCTCTTAACTGTTTAGCATCAACAGTTCCATTACCTCCGTACAGTTTTACATCTAACTCATTTACTTTTCCTTTCAACTCAAAATAACCAACCTGATTGTCTTCAACCGTTATTTTTTGACTGTTTAATTTTAAATTAAAATGCGTTGAAGCACCACTTTCATTAGGTACGCTTGTTAAAAGATACAAGCTTGGATATCTTAAGGTATCGTTTGAGTAAACATTAAATTGCGTGTGCGAGTTAATTCTTTTTAAAGTAGGTGTATGAATTTTTAAAACTGCTGTTTCATAACTTTTAAGCATTTCACAACTTACCTCATTTGTTATAATCAACACCGAATCTTTTACAGAAAAAGAAAGAGCTGAAATTCTATTTTCAAAAGAATGAATTTCTAATTTAGACTCGTTATTTGGAATAATTTCTACCGAAACATTCATAGGAATATCAATGGTATGAAACCCTGCTAAAGTTTCTATCTTAGTTACAGCATCTCCTTTTTTTGAAAAACAACCATCTTCACTAGAACATCCAAAAATAAGGAACATTAAAAAAACGATACTCTTTTTCATAATCACAATTTATATCCAACACCAACCTCAAACGCTTCGGCTTTTGCAAAATGAGTTTTTAACGACATTACCCCAAAAACATTAGGCGTAACATAATAACGCATTCCTAATCTTTGATACAACGATCCGTTTTTTTTATATTCATCATGTATGTAATAACCTACGTTGGCTTCAGCTGTTAATTTATTTAAATACCACTCGTAACCAACAAAAACTCCAACCCTTTTCCAATCGGTATCAGCATGCATATTCTCTTCAGGAAATGATGTAGCTAAAAACGGAATTAGCTCTTTTAAAGAATTCGATAAAAAAAGATCTGCCCCTATTTGTGCAGCGCCATAATCATTCAAAGGTTTTTCAGCAATAGCAGTTATATGATAGAAAGGCTTTTGCCCCATACCAATAATATGACTCTCATTTACTCCTGTTCTAAACAACAAGTTATAACGCATTTGCATGGGGTGTTGCGCAAATGACGATGGTTTATTCACAACATCTTCATCAGAAAAATGATAACTTAAACCTACATTAAAAGCTAAAGTGTTGGTACTTGTATTGGGCGATTTTATGGTTGCATTGGAGTGATGTACAAATGAAAAACCTGCATTTACACCAATATTTTGCCAAATTCTGGGTTGATCGTAACATATCATAAAATACGTTGAAGGCATCAATTTAGAACCATAAGCCACATTTCTAAAATTGGTTTCTTTGTTGTAGGGATTATCGGCATAAGCCACACCTTGTGCTATGCGTAATTGTAATTTTCTGTTTAAAAAGTAAAAATTATAATGTCCGTAAAAGCCGTACAAATTTCCTAAAGTTTCATTATGATTGTTTTGTGTATGAATAGAAAAACCAACCTCGGGAAAACGATACATATGATGCCACTCTTTGTCGCCAGTTGTTCTGTGATTAAAAGATAATAAAAAGCCCGTTGGCTTATTGGTAATTAAATGCGAAATATTTTTGCTGTGCGGCAAAATAGATCCTTGGTAATATTGTGCAGTAAAGCTCCAGTTTTCTTGAGCTTTTACACTAAAAGCACTTACTAAAAAAAAACAAGCTACTACGGCTTGTTTGCAAAAACCACGCGTTACATTACAAAAAATCATATTTAGAACAGTCCGTTTATTTCAGCATCAATCCTGTTAATAATCATTCCTAAATCTTCAGGATTATCAACAAAATTAATAGGATCTACATCAATAATTAACAATTTTCCTTTGGTATAGCCTTTAATCCATTCTTCGTACCGTTCGTTTAATTTATTCAGATAATCAATTGATATGGAATTTTCATACTCACGACCACGTTTGTGAATTTGCCCTACCAAGTTTGGAATAGAACTGCGTAAATAAATCAACAAATCGGGGGCGCCAACTAAACCTTCCATCAATTCAAACAACTGACTATAATTTTCATAATCGCGGTTGCTCATCAATCCCATTCCGTGTAAATTAGGCGCAAAAATATGAGCATCTTCGTAAATGGTTCTGTCTTGAATGGTGTTTTTTCCGCTTTGTTTCATCTTTAAAACTTGACGAAAACGACTGTTTAAAAAGTAAATTTGTAGATTAAACGACCAACGATCCATTGAATGATAAAAATCGTCTAAATACGGATTATCAACAACATCTTCATAATGAGGTTCCCATTTATAATGTTTTGCCAACAATTGGGTTAAAGTAGTTTTTCCGGCCCCTATATTTCCTGCAATGGCTACCTGCATGAATTTTAATTTATATTATACAAAAACAATTTATTACTTGTTAAAACGCTTAAACTTTTACCATTAAAAAAGGCCTTTTTTACAGTTGCAGTAACCTCATTTAAAACTTCGGTATCTTGCGTTTCGGTATTAAACAAAAATACAGTATTGTTTAATTGATACAACATTTTATTGCCATTAATTGCTAACAATTTGGCTTGTGTTGGTAAAATTTGTTCTTGTATTAATTTACCATAAACATCAATTCCGTAAACTGTGTTACCGCTTTGCCAATAGGCATAATTACCGTACGATGTTAAAAAATCGTAGTTAATTAAGGGGTTGCTCATAAAATTTGGTCGATCTTGCAAGGTGTTTAAAATACACCAACGTTTACTAGCATCATCAAAAACCCATAAGGTAGATTGCGCTGTAAGTGATGCGTAAGCGGCATCGAGCTCAGGAAATTTTTCAGATAAAATTATTTTATCTTTTATGCTTAACTGGTTATCTAAAAGTACTAACTGTTGCGTATTTCTGTAGAAAACCAATTGTTGCAACGGATTTCTTTCATCGTATTCTGAAATAGTTCCTAAAAAAGGATCTTTAAAGGTATAGGTTTTTAATACAGTTTCTTTTGCAATTTCGTTATCAACAATAGAAGATGTATCGCCCAAGTGATTAATGGCATAATATGTTAACGAAGCTGGGCGCTGAAGTTCTTTTTTAAACGAAGCTATTTGTGCATTTACCGAGAATGCAGTTAATATCACAAAAGCTACGCTTAATTTTTTAATCATTTTTGATAGATTTTTATCGTAAAATCGATGGTGTTTTTTTCGTTTGAAGGATGAAATTCTTCCGAAACGGCTTTCCATTCTGAAGTTATTTCAGGAAAAAAAGCATCTGCATCATAAAATGATGCTTCAACATGTGTAATGATTAATTCGGTTGCTTGTGAAATGGTTTGATTATAAATTTCACCGCCACCAATTACATAAACCACCTCTTGATTTTGACTTTTTGCAAATTGCAAAGCTTTTTCAATAGTAGAAAAAACAAAACAATTTTCGGGAACGTTATAATTTTCTTGTCGCGAAATAATTAAATGCGTTCTGTTAGGTAATGGTTTGGGAAACGATTCAAATGTTTTACGCCCCATTAAAATATAATGACCGCTTGTGGTTTCTTTGAAATGCTTAAAATCGGCAGGTAAATGCCAAAGCAACTCATTATTTTTACCTATCGCATTGTTTTTTGCTATGGCTGCAACTAAACTTACTTTCATTATACCGAAACTTGACCTTTAATTGCGGGATGCGGATCATAATCAACCAATGTAAAATCGTCAAAAGTAAAATCGAAAATATTTTTTACTTCAGGATTCAACATCATTTTTGGCAACGGTTTAGGCTCACGAGACAATTGTAATTCCAACTGTTCAAAATGATTGTTATAAATATGGGCATCGCCAAATGTATGAATAAAATCACCATAACCTAAATCACAAACCTGAGCAATCATCATAGTTAATAAAGCATAAGAGGCAATATTAAAAGGCACACCTAAGAAAATATCTGCCGAACGTTGATACAATTGGCACGATAATTTACCATCGGCTACATAAAATTGAAAAAAGGCATGGCAAGGTGGCAACGCAACTTTACCATTAGCTACGTTTTCTTCAAAAGAAACTGAGGTATCAGGCAAAACCGAAGGGTTCCAAGCTGAGATTAACATTCTGCGGCTGTTTGGATTATTCTTTAAAGTATCAACCAATTCTTTAATTTGATCTATTTCTTCTCCGTTCCAATTGCGCCATTGATAACCATAAACAGGTCCTAAATCGCCATTTTCATTAGCCCATTCATCCCAAATACGTACTCCATTTTCTTTTAAATAAGCAATATTTGTTTCGCCTTTTAAAAACCAAAGCAATTCATGAATAATTGATTTTAAATGTAATTTTTTGGTTGTAACCATTGGGAAACCTTCAGCTAAATCAAAACGCATTTGATAACCAAAAACACTTTTTGTTCCCGTTCCGGTTCTATCGCCTTTTTGTACGCCGTTATCTAAAACGTGTTGTACTAAATCTAAATATTGTTTCATTATTACAGATTTCGTTTAGATAATTCATCTCTTAATCGAGCTGCCTTTTCGTAATCTTCATTAAGAACGGCTAACTCTAACATATCATTTAATTCTTGTACCGAATATTCTGCAAATTCATTTGCTTTTTCTTGAAGAGGCATTTTTAAAAACTCATCAATGACATTACCAATTGGTTCTTCTTTTTCATCGTCATCAAATTCTGCATCGTCATCATAATCGTTGCTTTCATCATCCATATCCCCCAACTCTTGCTCGCGAAGATAAATACCTGCTTTATCCAAAATGTTTTTGTAGGTAAAAATAGGCGCATCAAAACGCAATGCCAATGAAATAGCATCAGAAGTACGTGCATCAATAATTTCCTCAATACCATCGCGCTCACAAATAATGCTTGAAAAGAAAACACCATCAACCAATTTATGAATGATGACTTTTTTAACCACAATATCAAACCTGTCGCAAAATGTTTTAAACAAATCATGCGTTAAAGGGCGTGGCGGTTTTAAATCTTCCTCAATAGCAATAGCAATAGCTTGTGCTTCAAAAGCACCTATGACAATGGGCAACTTACGTTCGCCATCTACTTCGTTTAAAATCAAAGCATAAGCTCCGTTTTGGGTATGGCTATACGATATGCCTTTTATTGTTAATTGTACTAAACTCATAAATATAAAAATAGCCAAAAAAGGCTATTAAACAAAGATAGTATCTTTTAAATTTAATAGCCTTGATTTAGGTTAATTTATTTTGATTGTGATTTTACTTCTTTGATAATTAAATTTACTCCGTTCTATCTAAATCTGTAATTAAAAGTGGATTTTTATCTTTTAATTTATTTAAAAGTTTTTCGGTTTCGTACGTTTTAGGATTTTGTTTTAGTAGTTCATACTCATCTGTAGTTAAACCAACCATTTGTAAAAACTGAACTTCACCGTGAGGCGTTTGAATTTTACCTAATTCAGGATCTAAAACAAAGGCTATTGCCGTTAATTGCGTATCGTAATCTAAACGAATAGGACTGTTTGTTGGAATAAAATGAAACTCTTCAAACCAATTTCCGGTTTCAAAAACATATCGCGCTAAATTTTGCATTAAGTTCATTGCCCAATTAAAATCATCGCCTTCTTTCTTTTTTAGTCTAAAAGTAAATTCAAATCCATATTTACTGAATTCTTTTCCAGCGCTTTCTTCATCATAATACAACTCTGACAGTCCGTACGAAACAAAATGGTAATGATCTTCTTGTTTTTGACTTTCATAAACACTTATACCATCAAGCGGATCTTTACCACCCAACATATACTTTATTATGGTACCAAAGTGTTGCGGCTCTTGACTGCCATATATTTCATTTACTTTCTCATCAATAGCCAACCAGCCTACAGCATCATCTTCTGTAAACTTTTGTTTATACGTTTCTAAATTCATAACCTTTTTTATTTTAAATATAACAAAATCAATAGTAATGAACAAAAAAACAGCCGTGAAATAATCACGACTGTTTATATCATTAGATGAAGATTCTGAATCAAGTTCAGAATGACTCGCTCTAGTTGTTATTTACTTGGAAAGATTGCTTCTATTTTCTATCAAAATTAAATCACTTTACTGTAACTTAATGGGTTTCGTATTTGCTTGGAAAATCTGACCATTTTCTAATTCAAGAGTCATATAAAATTGTAAATTATCTTCAGTAGTAATAGGCTTTTTACATTCAAAGTACCATTCAAAAGCAATGTTAAACTTACCCTCATTCAATATTTTTAGCCAATCGTCAACAGAATATCTAATATTTTTTGAATCGGTATTAAAACCAATCTTATAAACTTGAAAATTATTAAGATCAAGTGGTACATTTGCTGGAATACCAAATAAACTTTGACTACATTTTATTTCAAACTTCACAATAGGGGATTCTAACCCTTTATATGCATCACTATCACAAGTAAACGCATAAGCAGAAGAAACTATTGTATTTGCATTAAAAGATGCTATTTGTATAGCATTAACATCCATTATACACTTTATTCTATAATTATTTTTATTTACAATACCATTTTCTAAGACCTCATTAGTTAAATCTGCATTTTTTATTGTTAAAGTATTTAACTTAAAATTAAAAACTTTAGTAGATGGACAACATGAAATTATTATCACTTGGCATAACAAAAATGTAATATATAAATAAACACTTCTCTTTATCATAATATATTTTCTTTCGAATATACAAAAAAACAGTCGTGAAATAATCACGACTGTTTTTGAAAATATATTTTAAAACAAAGAATTAGTTGTTGTTTGCTTTAAATTCTTTTAATTTATTGATTAATTCTGGAACCACTTGAAAAGCATCTCCTACAATACCGTAATCTGCTACTTTAAAGAAAGGTGCTTCTGGATCTGTATTAATTACCACTTTAACTTTAGAAGCGTTGATACCTGCAATATGTTGGATTGCTCCTGAAATACCTACTGCAATGTATAAGTTAGACGCTACTGGTTTACCTGTTTGACCCACGTGTTCTTCGTGAGGTCTCCAATCTAAATCAGAAACTGGTTTAGAACAAGCTGTTGCTGCTCCTAAAACACTTGCTAACTCTTCAATCATTCCCCAATTTTCTGGTCCTTTTAAACCACGACCTCCAGAAACCACGATTTCAGCATCAGCAATTGTTACTTTTCCTGAAGCTTTTTCTTGGTTTTGAATATGGATATTAAAATCAGCATCGTTTAATGATACAGCGAAATCTTCTGTAGCTGCTGCTCCTGAAGCTTCAGCCAAACCAAATGAATTTTTAGCTAAAGCAAGTACTTTAACGTCTGATGTTAACTCAGTAATATTAAAACCTTTACTTGAAAAAGCATTACGTTTTACTTGGAAAGGGCTTGTTGAAACTGGTAAAGCTACAACGTTAGAAGCATATCCTGCATCTAAACCTACAGCAACAATTGGTGCTAAGTATAAAGAATCGGTTGTTGATGATAAAATCACCACTTTAGCGCCTTCTTTTTGAGCAGCTTGCTTTACAACATCTGCATACGCTTTTGCGTTAAATTTATCCAACTTAGCATCGGTAACTTTTAATACTTTATCTACGCCGTATTTTCCTAATTCAGATACATCACCTGCGTTAATTGCTACTGCTGTAACAGTTGTTCCTAATGATTCTGCTACTTTTTTTGCATAAGAAGCTAATTCTAATGCTACTTTTTTAAATTTTCCTTCAGAAAACTCTGTATATATTAAAACTGACATTTTCGTTTATTTTTTAATTATAATTGAGGCTTATTCTTTTGTCATTCTGACGAAGGAAGAATCTTTTAAAGATTTCTTGACAAGCTCGAAATGACAATCGATTAAAATTTAGATTACTTTAGCTTCGTTATGTAATAAGTTGATTAACTCATCTAAATTATCTGGGCTGATTAATTTTACAGCTGATTTAGGTGCTGGTTTTTCAAACTTAACTGCTTTAGATTTTGCATCTGCAGCAACTGGCTCCATAACATTTAACGCTTTTGTACGCGCTGTCATAATACCACGCATATTAGGAATACGTAAATCTTTCTCTTCAACAATTCCTTTTTGCCCACCAATTACTAAAGGTAAATCGGTAGTTAATGTTTCTTTACCACCATCAATTTCACGAACCAAAGTTGCTTTTGTACCGTCAATTTCAGCACCAACACAAGAGTTCACAAAATTATAGTTTAATAAAGATGCTAACATTCCAGGAACCATTCCTCCGTTATAATCTAATGATTCTTTTCCACAAATAACTACATCATAATTACCTGCTTTTACAACCTCAGCCAATTGTTTTGCAACAAAAAAACCATCTGTTGGGTTAGCGTTTACACGAATTGCCTCATCAGCACCAATTGCTAAAGCTTTACGAATAGTAGCTTCGGTATCAGCACCACCAACATTTACAACTGTAACGTGCGCACCTTGCTTTTCTTTAAACCAAATAGCACGTGTTAAACCAAATTCATCGTTAGGATTGATCACAAATTGTACTCCGTTTGTATCAAACTCTGTATCACCATTGGTGAAATTAATCTTTGCAGTAGTATCAGGCACATGGCTGATGCAAACTAATATTTTCATCTATATAACTTTTTGATAAATTCTTAATTAAAAAAACGAAGATAAAAATTTTTTCGAAACTTTTTACTATGCATGCATACTATTTTTTACTGATTTTTTAAACTTTATATCTTTTTTAAGATTTTAATACATTTTTTGTTCTTAAACTAGCTATATTTAAAATAATTTAATAGTTGAAATCTAAATTTTTGTTTGCAAAATTTTTCTAAATGAAAGTCGTTTTTTTGTTTTTATTCTTGGTATTGTATCACCCAGCAGTTTTTAGTCAAATAAATCCTGAAAAAGTGGCGGAAAAGTATCAACCTAAAAATCATACTACAGCACATCCGCCTATTGTTACAAACTTATGGGGAATTAAAAATGTGGTTATTGCTTTTTATCAAATACCTGTATATCATCAATATAAAGAAACCACTTACGAACATAACAAAGTAACGGGGTATTTGTTGATTCCTGAAGGAAATCAATATAAAAAAGTACAAATTGATGTTTATGAAGATGATAATGTAGATACAGAAATTTTAAGTGTATTTTTTGCGAATGCGGATAATGATCCTGCTAAAGAATTAATTATATTAACCTCAAACGTACATCGTTTACAATATTTATACGAAGGCATCGAATATGGTGTTTATTTTTACGATGATTTTTCATCTGATAAAATTCCAACAGAACTAAAACCTATTTACAGGAAAAACTTAGAACGCTTTCAGGATAATTTTGAAGGTTTTAAAGCCGAAGAGCATTGGAAAAGTAAATTTAAAACGGCTGATGATGTTAAAAAAGAACTTAAACGAATGGGCTATCGCTAATGAAAAAATTATATTACATATTTATATCTTTAGTGGCTTTTGCTTGTACTAAAAAACAGGAAGCTATTAAAAACAACACTTCAACTTATACATCAATCGAAAACAAAGAAAGAGTTGAAGCAACCGATACTTCTAATTTATTAGAGGAAGAAAAAAAATTACTTAAAATTCACGACAACATTACAATTTCAATGGGTAATGTTAGAAACGATAGTTTACTTGCTATTAGTAGTCAACAATTTACTGATTCGTTAACGTATTTGATTAAAAACAATAACAACACTATAAATTATCCTTTTGATTTACTTCAAAAAGAAAACGCATTAAAAATGGCAACATCGGCTGACAAAAAGCTACGTGTTTACAGTTGGGATACTAATTCTGGTGGAAGTATGCGTTTTTTTAATCAAATGTATCAGTTTAATGCTAACGGAAATATTACTTTAAATGTTAGCTTGGCTTCTAATGATTCGCAATCGTATTTTTCAAAGATCTATTCGGTTCAAAACAATAAAAAAGAGACCATTTATTTAGTAATTTCAAACAGTATTCTTTCGGGTAGATATTCAGTTCAGTATGTTGATGCTTATAAAATTGGAACTGAAAACCTAATAAAAACACCTGTTTTTAAAACCAAAACCAAAACGCTAGACAAAATAGCGGTCGATTATGATTTTTTCAGTGTTGTAGATCGTCCTGAACGTCCTGTAGAATTAATTACATTTAACAACAATATTCTTAAAATTGCTTTGGTTGATGATAACCAAAATGTTACCACCAAAAATTTGATTTATGAATGGAATGAGGATTTGTTTATTTATAAAGGAATAGAGTAATGTTAAAAATAGATATCGGTTTAATAAAAGATGCTTTGGATATTTTTGATGTTACTTTAAATGTAAGTGCCAAAAACAGTTTGCAATCTATTTTTAAAACTAAATTAAGCAGTAATGAAGCTATTCAAGAAAGACAACAAATTTTAAAATGTTTTAGAATAAATTATGTGTTATTTAAGCAATACCACTATCCTTTAATACATCAACGTGAAGTTTTTCTTAACTTAGAACAAAACAAGTTTACCAACATATTATCTTTTGAAAACCCTTTAAAAAAACTAAACAGTAACAAACAACTAGCGCAAGATTTAAAAGGAAAAGCAATTCAGTTTATTCACTTCTTTGATTTTTACTATCAAACGTATTTAAGAAGTTTTGACTCTTCTCAATTTCCAGATTTGTATAAAAGTAAATATCAACAATTTGTATCGTATCTAAATTCATTCAACTTAGAAGAACAAAAAAAGAGAATCATTGATAAAAAGTTTCATTTAAAAGAAACCTTAGAAGTTGTTAAAATCATGGAAACTCACTATAAAAATAAGCAACAGCAAATTTTTATTGATTTCTTTTTTGAGTTTGAAGCATTTATAGCAATTACCAATCAAAGCATACTTTATAACTTTTGTTTTGCAGAAACAAGTGAATCGCAAGTATTTATAGACAATTTTTATCATCCAAAACTAACAAAACCTGTTAAAAACACACTTGTAAATAGCAATGGTGTTCTTTTGTTAACAGGTGCAAATATGGCAGGTAAATCAACCTTATTAAAAAGCATTGGCTTATGTGTGTATTTACATCATTTAGGATTACCCATTCCTGCAACCAAAGCGCAAATACCTTTTTACAATCACATTTATATTTTTTTAAATAATAACGATGATTTAAATAGTGGTTACAGCTACTTTATGCAGGAAATTTTAAATTTAAAAGAAGTTGTTGTAAGATGTAGTAATAATGAAACTTGCTTTGCTATTTTTGACGAACTTTTTAAAGGAACCAACTTTGAAGATGCTTTTGCAATTTCACAAACCACCTTGAATGGATTGGTAAAATTTAATACTAGTTTATTTATTATTTCTTCACACATTCATCAATTAAAACAGGTAGTAGAAAAACAGCAAACTATTCAGCCTTATTATTTAGAATGTTTAATAAAGGATAATCATCCGCAATTCACATATGAACTAAAAAAAGGGTTTTCTGATTTAAAATTGGGTCAAATACTTTTTAACAGTGAAAAATTAAACACTTTGTTTGGTTAAGACAAATCTTGCTATTTTTTTATTCATAAAATAAAGGCTAACAAATTATAATCTTATCTTTGCTTCATAACACTAAAAATATGAAAAAACTTGTTTTACTTCTAACTATTTTACTTTGTGTAAGTTGTGATAAAGATGAAATTGATGATAAAGTAAACGAATATAAAAACAAACCAAGATCCGAGGATTTAAAAGGTTTTTGGAAACTTTCTGGTTTTTATAAATCAAAAAATCCTCAATCTCTTTCTGATCTTTCAATTAGCAACGGTGGTGTTGCAAGAATTGGTTATGATGAATTTTTGTATTTTGACAACCTGTATTTACGTTTTTTAAATAAAGTAAATCATGGAAATACATATAGTACAAATAGTAAACATCGGTTTTATTGGTACAATGAAAACAACTTCATAAAATCTGTTTACAAAGAAAATTACTCTTACCAAAATACAGAAATATTACAAGAGTTTCAATTACCTTACAAGTTTGGTGAAACAAAAGACACTTTACTTATTCAAAATAATGGAACAATTATGTATCTACTAAAAACAGAAAATGTTGATTTTACAGAATATTCTTTTGAATAATAAATTCACATTCTTGAGTTTTTAAATCAAAATCAGAATATAATTTTATATTTTTGTGCACCTATCAATTATGATATTATGAGAACAATTCAATTTAGAGAGGCTATTTGCGAAGCAATGAGCGAAGAAATGCGCCGCGATGACAAAATATATTTAATGGGTGAAGAAGTTGCCGAATACAACGGAGCTTACAAAGCCAGTAAAGGAATGTTAGATGAATTTGGTGCAAAACGTGTTATTGACACTCCAATTGCCGAATTAGGTTTTGCAGGTATTGCAGTAGGTTCTGCTATGAACGGCTTACGCCCTATTGTAGAATTTATGACCTTTAACTTTTCATTGGTTGGTATTGACCAAATTATAAACAATGCAGCTAAAATGCGTCAAATGAGTGGCGGGCAATTTACTATGCCAATCGTTTTTCGTGGTCCAACAGCTTCTGCTGGTCAGTTAGCAGCAACACACTCACAAGCTTTTGAAAACTGGTTTGCTAACACTCCAGGTTTAAAAGTAGTAGTACCATCAAACCCATATGATGCAAAAGGATTATTAAAATCGGCAATTCGTGATAACGACCCTGTTATTTTCATGGAATCAGAACAAATGTATGGTGATAAAATGGAAGTTCCTGAAGGCGAATATACCATTCCATTAGGGGTTGCTGATATTAAACGCGAAGGTACTGATGTTACTATTGTATCATTTGGTAAAATTATTAAAGAAGCTTACTTAGCTGCTGACGAATTAGCAAAAGAAAACATTTCTTGTGAAATTATCGATTTACGTACCGTTCGTCCTATGGATTACGACGCTATTATTAAATCGGTTCAAAAAACGAACCGTTTGGTAGTTTTAGAAGAAGCTTGGCCATTTGCATCGGTTGCTTCAGAAATAACATATATGGTTCAAGAGCGTGCTTTTGATTATTTAGATGCACCAGTACAACGTATTACAACTGCTGATACACCTGCACCTTACTCACCAGCTTTATTAAAAGAATGGTTGCCAAACGCTCAAGATGTAATTAAAGCAGTAAAAAAGGTACTTTATAAAAATTAACAAAAATTTAAACTAAATTTGTAACTCCAATCCTATCGATTGGAGTTTTTTGTTATGAAAAATTTTCTAAGCATAGCTTTCTCGCTTTTCTATATCTATACCTTTGCGCAAACAAAGGTTAGCGGTATTGTTATTGATGAAAAACAACAACCTGTATCCTATGTTAGTGTGTATTTTAAAAACACCACAGAAGGAGTTATTACAAATGAGAATGGTTCCTTTTATTTAGAATCGGCAACCAAGCAAGATACTTTAATTGCCTCTTTTACGGGGTATGATGATGTTGTAATTCCAATAACAAAAAACACACTTCTCGATCTAAAAATCATTTTAAAAGAAGATAATTTACTAGACGAGATTAAAATCTACTCTGGTAAAACATCTAAAAAAGATAATCCTGCTTTAGATATTCTAAGAAAAATATGGGAAAACCGTAGAAAAAATGGTTTGCATAAATTTGACCAATACACCTATCAGAAATACGAAAAAATAGAATTCGATTTAAATTCTATTGATAGTGCTTATATGAAAAGTCGCTTGTTTAAAGGTATGGAGTTTGTTTTTGATAAAGTAGATACTTCTAAAATCACAGGCAAAACGTATTTACCCATTTTTATAAATGAGCAAGCATCTAATGTTTATGGAGATAATGTTGCAAAACTAAAAAAGGAGATTATTTCAGGCAATAAAAACTCTGGCTTTGAAAACAACCAGCATATCATGGCTTTCTTAAAAGACTTATATGTTGAATACGATATTTACGATAATTACCTAAAATTATACGATAAAGATTTTGTTTCGCCATTATCGCGCACGGGTATTAATGTGTATAATTATGTGCTAAACGATACTGCTGATATAGACGGTAAAAAATGCTACAACATTGTGTATTATCCACGCAGAAAAGGTGAATTAACTTTTAAAGGCGATTTTTGGGTAAACGATGGTACTTGGGCTATTAAGAAAATTAACATGGCAATTAGCAAAGATGCCAACATTAACTGGGTTCGCGATATTTACATTGAACAAGAATACGATGTTTTAAATGATTCTGTTTTCTTGTTAACCAAAGATCATTTAATGACCGATTTTAGTATCCGTCAAAACGAAAAATCAAAAGGTATGTATGGTAAACGAACCACGTACTTTAAAAATTTTGATTTCAATAAAAAGAAACCCGTTAATTTTTACAAAAGCGAAGTTAACAGTTATAACGAAGCCTTAATGAACCGCCCAGATGAGTTTTGGGAAGGATATCGTTTTGAACCTTTATCGCAAGAAGAAAAAGGCATTTACACCATGCTAGACCAGTTACAGCAAAACAAGCGTTTTCAAACCTACGTAAACTTAGCAACTATTTTAGCAAGTGATTACGTACAAATTGGCAATTTTGATTACGGACCTATTTTCTCTTCTTTTGGATTTAACGACATTGAAGGTTTTCGTTTAAGAATGGGCGGACGTACTTATTTTGGACAAAACGATATGTGGCGTTTAGAAGGTTACACCGCTTATGGTTTTAAAGATGATAAGTTTAAATACGGTATTTCTGGGCGCTTTATGTTAGATAAAGATTCGCGCTTTATTTTCTTTGCCGGAAACCGTAGAGATGTTGAGCAAATTGCCGCTACCCTATCACCTATTACCGATGTTTTAGGTCGTAGTTTTGCATCAAGTGCTTTGCTAGCAAGTGGCGATAATTCTAAATTATCAAACATTAACTTAAGTTCAGCAGGTTTAGAAATTGAACCTTTAAAGAACTTGAAATTTGCGGCATCATTTAATTACAAAACATTAAAATCAGCCTCTCCTACTTTTTCATTAGGCTATTTTGATGAAGCTGGCACAATACAAAACGATTTAAAACAATCGGAAATTAATCTTTCTGTAGATTATACTCCAAGAAGAAAAACCGTTGGCTTTGGTGTAGACCGTACCGATGTTGATTATAATTATGCGCGCCTTTTCTTTAATTATTCTTTAGGAGTAAAAGGAATGTTGGGTAGCGATTTTGATTACAAAAAAGTACAGCTTTTGTACCGCCATCCTATTTTAGTTGGTGGTTTTGGCAGATTAACACCTACGTTAGAAGCCGGTAAAACCTTTGGTACTGTTCCTTTAGGTTTAATGAGTGTAATTCCAGGAAATCAATCGTATTTTATCATAGATAACGCTTTTAGTCAACTAAATTATTATGAATTTATTACAGATGAGTATATTGCGTTGCATCTAGAACACAACTTTAACGGTCGCATTTTTTCAAGAATTCCAGGTATTCGCAAATTAGGAATTAGAGAGTTTGTAGGAATTCGTGGTGTTTGGGGCGACGTATCTCAGAAAAACATTGCTATAAACGCTTCAAATATTCCTTACGTGGCACCAAAAGATAAAATTTATTACGAGTATTTTGTTGGTGTTGGCAACCTATTTAAATGTCTACGAATTGATGTTACTTGGCGAGGTAATTACCTTGAAAATCCTGATGCACGAAAAATAGGCGTAAAAGCAGTTTTTGGTTTCCATTTTTAAATTTGTAAGAAATTGAATTTTAGCGTACTTTTGCACTCAATTTCGAAATAAAGAAAAATAGTAATATGACAAATGTTGAACAATTCGATGTATTCATCGAAATACCTGCAGGAAGCAGAAATAAATACGAGTTTGATTTTGATTTAAAAATGATGAGATTTGATCGTTTATTATTCTCATCAATGAAATACCCTACAGATTACGGTTTCATTCCAGAAACTATGGCTTTAGATAATGATCCGTTAGATGTTTTAGTATTAACAACAGAACCTACTATTCCAGGTTTGTTAATGGAAGTAAAACCAATTGGTGTTTTCTATATGGCTGATGATAAAGGTAACGATGAAAAAATCATTTGTGTTCCTACAGGCGATCCTTTAATGCGCGAATTGAACGATTTAGGTGATATTAACAAACACCTTATCAAAGAAATTGAGCATTTTTTCCAAACTTACAAAGATTTAGAAAAGAAAAAAGTTGAAACAAATGGTTTTGGTGATAAAGCAGCTGCAATTGCTATGATTAAAGAATGTCAAGAGCGTTTTGCACAATTACCTGTTGAAAAACAAAAATCTTTTAGCATAAGATAATTATAAATCCAGAACTTAAGTTCTGGATTTTTTTATTTAAAACTGTACTATTATATTTATTAAAAAAACAATGGCTGTAGGTATAGCAAAATAAGGAATAAGTTTAAAGAAATCCTTTTTTGTAGAATTATAAAACAAATAACAATAGCTCATTACAGCAACAAAAAGTAAATAAATAAAATAAGGGTTATAGCAATGGTAACCAATAAATACTTTATTAGTATAAAAACTATCTTCATTAAAAACCTTAATAAAAGCTCTATTATTAAAAAAAACATTCTTCTGTAAGTAATACTTGTTTTCAGGATTTTTATCAAGAATTTTTGAAACATCATTGTTTCCATATATTGTAAATGTATCAAACTCAATTATCACTTGCTTCTTACTTCTTCTACTATCAAAGCCTTTTGTATAAACATGTTCAAGAAAAATTTCTTCTTCACTTTTGGGAAAAGTAAAATCAACTATTAAGAACAAAATATTTAACAGTACTGATAAATGAACTATCCAAAGAGAAATTTTATTCATTTTTAACCTCATATTACTTCCTTATTTAAAACAGAATCTAAAAATACCTTTTTTTCAATACTTCCCAATATAATTAATTAAATCCACACACTACTTTACTATTTTTATTATAATTATATTTGTAAAAATTTCAATTAAAAATGGCTGATCAAATCAATCCTTATAAAGATTCTAACCTAGGTAAAAAACAACAAGTTGAACAAATGTTTGACACTATTTCGGGAAATTATGATAGTTTAAACCGAATGATTTCTTTAGGAACAGATCAAGGATGGAGACGAAATGTCTTAAAAATGGTATCAGACACCAATCCTGAATCTATTTTAGATATTGCAACAGGCACAGGTGATTTGGCTATTTTATTATCAAAATCAAACGCTAAACGCATTGTTGGTTTAGATTTATCGGCAGGTATGTTAGAAGTTGGTAAAGAGAAAGTAAAAGCTTTAGGTTTACAAAATAAAATTGAAATGATTCAAGGCGATTCTGAAAATTTACCTTTTCAAGACAATACTTTTGATGCTATTACCGTTGCATTTGGTGTACGTAACTTTGAAACTTTAGAAAAAGGTTTGTCAGAAATTTTACGAGTATTAAAACCAAACGGAATTTTTGTTATCTTAGAAACCTCGGTTCCAACAAAATTTCCTTTTAAACAAGGCTACAATTTTTACATGAAAACCTTTATGCCTTTAATGGGAAAAATGTTTTCTAAAGATCAAAAAGCGTACAAATATTTATCAGAATCGGCAAAAAACTTTCCTTACGGTGAAAAACTAAATGGTATTTTACAAAAGGTTGGTTTTAAAAATGTAAAGCATAACCCACAAACAATGGGCGTTGCAACCATTTATTCAGCATCAAAATAAAAATATGAAAAAACTACTTGTTATAACCTGTTTGCTATTAAGTATTTCTTCTTTTTCACAAGGAATATTTGGAAAAAACCCGTACCGAAATCAACAAGAATGGGACAAGCAACGTTTGCATTATGGTTATTTTTTAGGTTTTAGTTCGTATAATTTTAAATTTGATTATGCTAAAAGCTTTCATGAAAAAAACGGAAGCAATGAAATATTAGTAACACCATCTACAGGTTTTAATGTTGGTTTGGTTGGTAATTTACGTATTATGGAGTATTTAGATTTGCGTTTTGAACCAGGTTTGTATTACACCAAACGTAAGCTTTTTTATCCACACATTGCAAATCCTGATCAAAATATGCGCGATGTTACTTCAACATACATTCACTTTCCTTTATTATTAAAATTCTCTGCTTTACGCGCCGGAAATGTACGCCCGTATATATTGGCAGGTCTTTCAGAATCGTTAAATTTAAGTAGTAATGAAACAGCTAAAGAGGATAATTATGCAGGAAGATTTAGAATGCGTAAATGGACAGCGAATTACGAATTAGGTTTGGGAATTGATTTGTACTTTGAGCACTTTAAATTTTCACCATCAATTAGAGGTGTTTTTGGATTACAAGACGAATTGGTTAGAGACCGTGCTGCTAATAGTCCGTGGACAGGTGATATAGAATCAATGAAATCTCGTGGAATATTTGTTAACTTCACGTTTCATTAAAAAAGCATAAAATTTTACATACAAAAAAATCCTGCAAATTAACATTGCAGGATTTTTTTATGATATTGCTTATTTATTCGGGCATTTTAACTTGCTGACCCGATGCTTCTACTAAAGCTATTTCAAATTGCATCAATATTTCGTATAAGCCTTTGTACACTTCTTTCTTTTTTAAGGATTGATTCAACTTGTTTTTTAGTTGCTGTAAAGGTAATTTACTCAATATTTTTCCATTTTCGGTGCCAAAATAAACAAACGACTTATTTTCAACTTCATCAAACAAAATAACAATGTTATTTTTTATTCTTTCTTCATCATTAAACACTAAATGTGATGCGTAAGGCTCCATCATATCAGGAGTCATATTTTGATTTCCTACATTCTGCACAGCCACTTCTATACCATAATTCATTTCAAACTTTGTAATATAATTTGCTAGCTTGTTTATTTCTTCAGATATAAAAATAGCTGAATCTACATAACCAAATCCCATTGGTACTGTTGTACCATAAGCAACTTCGGCAACCGCATAAGCATTATCGTCACCTGTAACAGTAGTTTCGTATTCATTAGAAAAAGAACCATCACTTAGAGCTACAAATTCTTTAGCTCTTAATTTTTTTTTATAATAAGCTACCGATTTTTTAAGTTTAGCTGCTGTTTCATTACCATCATTCCAAATGGTAATAAGATATTTATCTACTGTTAAAAAAGCATAATTACTTTGCGAATAAAGTGTTGGCAATATATTTTCTAAATCTTGTATCGTATTAAATTCAGAAACAACAACACCTGCATCATTATCATCTTGTTTCACTTCTTGGTAGCATTCAATATAAACTCTATTTACATGGGTAATGTCATAATTATAGATAACAGCTTGCATTTGCTCTTTTTGTAAAAGTACCGTTGGGTTTTCAAAAATTCCTACATCACGTGTTTCTTTTGTTATTTTAGCTAACTTCATTTCGGGTAAAATACTAGCATCGTACTTAAAACTTTCAGGAAACTGAATTTTCTGGCAAAAAACAAAAGGAGTTGTTATTAAATTGAATAAAACAAAATACAATATTTTTTTCATAGCGATTAATTTATTATTTGGATACAGAATTGCTTCTTTTAAACTCGCTTAAAATAATAGCGGTAGCTGTTGCAACATTTAAACTTTCGGTTTCTTGAAGAGTACCAAAACGAGGTATGGCAATTTTCTTGGTAACCATTTGCTCTATTTCGTTAGAAATTCCATTAGCTTCATTACCCATAACAATAATACCATTATCGGCTAATGTTTCTTTATAAACATTGGCACCATCCATAAAAGTGCCATAAATATCATGGTTATATTCTTTTAAATAAGCAACCAAATCGGTATAAAAAACATTCACACGGGTTAAAGATCCCATAGTTGCTTGAACCACTTTTGGATTATATACATCAACCGATTCATGACTACAAATTAAATCCTCAATACCAAACCAATCGCACAAACGTATAATGGTTCCTAAATTTCCAGGATCGCGCACATCATCTAAAGCAACTTTTAATCCCTTATTCACAGGCAACTGAATATCCTTCATTTTAAAAAGCGCCAAACACTGATTAGGTGTGCTTAAATTTGATATTTTCTTAAGCTCGTCTAATGAAATAAGTGTTAACTGATTATTGGAAACTTTGAAATCAATATACGATGTACTATATATATGAACAAGCTCTAAAGACGAATTTAACAGCTCTTCAATTACCTTAAAACCTTCGGCAATGAAAATTTTATGTAAATCGCGGTATTTTTTTTGCTTTAATTGCGTTATATATTTGATTTGGTTCTTACTAAGCATGTCGTAAAAAATTGTAATTTTACCGTTTGAAATTGTTATGAAATTGAAAAATAATGTATCAAAATTAGTACTTATTACCGTAATTACCAGCTTTTTTTTAGCTTGTTCTTTAACAAAACGCGTTGATGATGATGAACGCTTGCTTATGGAGAACATTTTGTTGGTAAACGGTAAAAAAGAAACTAATGAAAATATAACCCAACAAATTTACCAGCAACCTAATAGTAATATTTTAGGATATCGTTTGCGTTTGCAAATGTACAATATGGCAAAGGTAAACCCCGATTCTACGTACCAAGCGTGGTTAGATAGACATCCTAAAAACGAACGTTTTTTAACCAATTTTTTATCGGCAAAACAAGTAGATCGTTTGGGAACTTCATTTTTTGTTTCGGGCTTAGGTAGAACTTTAAAAAATTTGGGCGAAGCACCTGTTATTTATGATAATGAGCGTACTAAAAAATCGGCAATTCGTTTAAAAAACCATTATTTTAATCAAGGGTATTTTAACACAAAAGTTTCGTACGCGTTAGATTCTTTAAAAACAAAAAAAATCACCGCTAAATACACTGTAAATACTGATAAACCGTATTATTACGATAGTATTGCAACTATCATTCAATCACAAGAATTAGATACTTTATTTGCTAAAAACAAACGCGCTGCATTGATAAAAAAAGGAGATCAATACAATTCAAAAAAACTAGATGAAGAGCGCGACCGCATTACGACTTATTTTAGAAATAATGGCGCTTACGATTTTCAGAAAACGTATATTACCTATGAAATTGATACGCTGCAAAACAATTATACTGCCAATATTGTTTTAAATATTGACAATAAAAACATTAAAGAAGGCGATACTTTACGCGCAGAACCGTTTAAATTATATAAAATTAGTCAGGTAAATGTTTTCACAAGTAATACATCAAGTACCGAAACATCAATAACCGATTCTGTTCAATACAAAAACATCAATATTTATAGTAAAGGTCCGTTAAGTTACAAACCTAAAACTTTAAAAAACGCTATTTTTATTGATAAAGATGGTTATTTTTCAGACATGCGCCGTTTAATTACATCACGTTCTTTAAGTAATTTAAAGGTTTTTAATTATCCAACCATTGAATATATTCCCGATTCTAGAGACAGTTTAGGAAAATCGTTAATTGCCAACATTACATTAAATCCTAAAAAACGCTTTACTTTTAATCCATCTATTGACTTAAATCATTCTAACATTCAAGATTTTGGTATTGAAGGAAATATTGGTTTTGTTTTCAGAAATCTTTTTAAAGGTGCCGAAATTTTAGATATTGGTTTTAGAGGAAACATTGGTTCATCGGCTTCAAAATACCGCAATGATCAAAATACCTTTTTTGATATTTTAGAATATGGTGCCGATATTAAGTTAACTTTCCCTCGCTTTTTATTCTTTTCAAATCAAATTGATAAAATTATCGACCGTACTTCGTTCCCTAACACCGCTTTAAGTATTGGTTTTTTCAATCAACAAAACATTGGTTTAGACAAACAAAATCTTACAGGCGTATTTAATTACAGTTGGTCTTACAAGCGTAGAAACACAATAAGTTTAGATGTTTTTAATCTACAGTTTGTTCGTAATATGAATCCTGGTAACTATTTTAAAGTTTACCGCTCATCATACAACACACTTAATACGATTTCTGATAACGTAACTACCAACCCATCTTATTTAGATGAAAACGGTAATTTAACTATTGCCGATGGTGGTGCCGATGCTTTCATTTCTGATGTTTTAGCAGGAAACACAAATGCTAATGCCAATCAATACAATTCTGTACGAAGCATTTCTGAACGTAAACAGCGTTTAACCGAGAACAACTTGATATTAGCAAGTAACATTGTGTACACCTACTCTAACCGCTTTAATATTAAAGACCAAGAGTTTTTTATTTTTAAAACAAAGATAGAATCGGCAGGAAATTTACTAAATGCTATAGCAAAATCATCAACCGATAATTACGATGTAACAGGTAAAAAACGTACTGTTTTAGATGTGGCTTATTCTCAATATTTTAAAGGCGAGCTTGATTTTATAAAGTATTTTGATTTAGGTAATAAAAATGTTTTAGCCTTACGCGCCTTTGGTGGTATTGCAATACCTTTTGGAAACAGTAATTACATTCCTTTTTCTCGAAGTTATTTTGCTGGTGGTTCTAATGATAACCGTGCATGGCAATCGTATCGTTTAGGACCAGGACGTTCTGGTGGCATCAACGATTTTAACGAAGCCAATATGAAATTAGCCTTTAATGTAGAATATCGTTTTAATGTTTCAGGCCCTTGGAATATGGCTATTTTTGCCGATGCTGGTAACATTTGGAATACGCTAGACAACGAAACTGATGAAAGAATGACTTTTAATGGATTAAAATCTTTACAAGATATTGCATTAGGAACTGGTCTTGGTATACGATATGATTTTAGCTTTTTTGTGATACGATGCGATTTAGGTTTTAAAACCTACAACCCAGCCAATGAAAAAGACAGACAATGGTTTAAAGAATGGAATTTAAGTAAAACGGTTTTAAATGTCGGAATTAACTATCCGTTTTAATAAAATTATTACTTTTGTAAGCTAAACTATTTTTATACTGAATAAAAAACACAACATACTATTATGGCACATAACATTAAACCTGGAGTTGCAACAGGAGATCAAGTTCAAGAAATATTTAATTACGCAAAAGAAAAAGGCTTTGCTTTACCAGCAATCAACGTTACTTCATCAAGCACTATTAATGGTGTAATGGAAACGGCAGCTAAATTAAACGCACCTGTTATCATTCAGTTTTCTAATGGTGGTGGTTTATTTATGGCAGGTAAAGGCTTAAATAACGATAATGAAAAAGCAGCCATTGCAGGTAGTATTGCAGGTGCTAAACAAATACATGAATTAGCAGAATTATACGGTGCAACTGTAATTATACACACAGACCACTGTGCTAAAAAATTATTACCTTGGATTGATGGTTTGTTAGATGCTAGCGAAAAGTTTTATGCAGAAACAGGAAAACCGTTGTTTTCTTCGCACATGATTGATTTATCTGAAGAACCAATTGAAGAAAACTTAGAAATTTCTAAAAAATACCTTGAGCGTATGAGCAAAATGGGTATGACATTAGAAATTGAATTAGGTATTACTGGCGGTGAAGAAGATGGTGTTGATAACTCTCATGTTGATTCTTCTAAATTATACACACAACCAGAAGAAGTTGCGTATGCTTATGAAGAGTTAATGAAAATTTCACCTCGTTTCACTATTGCAGCTGCTTTTGGAAATGTTCACGGAGTTTACAAACCAGGAAACGTAAAATTAACGCCAAAAATCTTAGACAATTCTCAGAAATTCGTTCAAGAAAAATTCAATACAAAAAACAATCCTGTTGATTTTGTTTTCCACGGAGGATCAGGTTCTACATTAGAAGAAATTCGTGAAGCTATTTCTTACGGAGTTATCAAAATGAATTTAGATACCGATTTACAATTTGCTTTTACAGAAGGTGCTCGTGATTATATCTTATCTAAAAAAGATTATTTGATGACGCAAATTGGAAATCCAGAAGGAGAAGAAATCCCTAACAAAAAATATTACGATCCACGTAAATGGTTGCGTGAAGCAGAATTAACTTTTAACAAACGTTTAGAGCAAGCTTTTGCCGATTTAAACAATGTTAACACATTATAAAACTATTAAACGCTAAGATATGGCTTGGTTTAAAAGAAAAGAAAAAGGTATTACTACAGCTACCGAAGATAAAAAAGATATTCCAAAAGGTTTATGGTACAAATCGCCAACAGGTAAAATTGTAGAATCAGAAGAATTAGCAAAAAACCTATGGATTAGTCCAGAAGATGATTATCACGTAAGAATAGGTAGCAAAGAATATTTTGAAATTTTATTTGATGACAATCAGTTTAAAGAATTATTTGGTTCTATTACATCAAAAGATCCTTTAAAATTTGTTGATACAAAAAAATACAGCGATCGTTTAAAAGAAGCAAAAGATAAAACCAAGCTAAAAGATGCTGTTCGTGTAGCAGTAGGAAAATCAAAAGGTAATGATTTAGTTGTTGCTTGTATGGATTTTGCTTTTATTGGTGGATCAATGGGTTCTGTAGTAGGTGAAAAAATTGCCCGTGGTATTGATTATTCTATCAAACATAAAATACCTTTTATGATGATTTCTAAATCAGGAGGTGCACGTATGATGGAAGCTGCTTTTTCATTAATGCAAATGGCTAAAACATCAGCTAAGTTAGCTTTACTTGCCGATGCTAAAATTCCATACATATCATTATGTACAGATCCTACCACTGGTGGTACTACAGCTTCTTATGCAATGTTAGGCGATATTAATATTGCAGAGCCAGGTGCTTTAATTGGTTTTGCAGGTCCACGTATTGTAAAAGATACTACAGGAAAAGATTTACCTGATGGTTTTCAAACATCTGAATTTTTATTAGAACACGGTTTCTTAGACTTTGTTGTTCATAGAAAACAATTAAAAGATAAAGTAAACCTTTATATTGATTTAGTTTTAAATCAGTCTTTAAGATAATTTAAAAAGCATTGCAGTAGCAATGCTTTTTTTCTTTCCCTATTTTATTTAGCATACAAAGTAAAGTAGAAACTAAAATTTACCATTTGCTAGTTGCAACATTATCAGAAAATTAAAAAATAATTAAAAATTAGTTTTTAAAAAACCTTGTACAATAAAATAAACATACTATATTTGCACTCGCAATACAGCAGTATTGCTACGTTCATGTAAGCAATGAAAATTGCTCGAGTGGTGGAATTGGTAGACACGCTGGACTTAAAATCCAGTGAGCAGTAATGCTCGTGCGGGTTCAAGTCCCGCCTTGAGTACAAAAAAAAGTTCTTTAAAAAAATGCAATGCGAAAATAGCTCAGTTGGTAGAGCGCAACCTTGCCAAGGTTGAGGTCGCGGGTTCGAACCCCGTTTTTCGCTCTAAAACACAATTATTGCTCGAGTGGTGGAATTGGTAGACACGCTGGACTTAAAATCCAGTGAACAGTAATGTTCGTGCGGGTTCAAGTCCCGCCTTGAGTACAAAAAAACAAGTTCTTTTAAAAATTATGCGAAAATAGCTCAGTTGGTAGAGCGCAACCTTGCCAAGGTTGAGGTCGCGGGTTCGAACCCCGTTTTTCGCTCAAAATCTATTTATCTGCTCGAGTGGTGGAATTGGTAGACACGCTGGACTTAAAATCCAGTGAGCAGTAATGCTCGTGCGGGTTCAAGTCCCGCCTTGAGTACAAAGACTCATGGTCATTAAAAGCTTTTAAATAGATTTTCACTCGCTCGAGTGGTGGAATTGGTAGACACGCTGGACTTAAAATCCAGTGAGCAGTAATGTTCGTGCGGGTTCAAGTCCCGCCTTGAGTACAAAAAAACCTGAATTGAAAAATTCAGGTTTTTTTTATTTTATCTCTTACCTTTAAATACAATCAAACTAAAACTTAAAAAAGTCTTAAAAATACAAAGTCTTGTTAAAGTATAGCCTATTTGGTTATTTTTGTAGAAATCAATATTAAAACATGAAAAAAATTAAACTTACCCTTTTTGCACTAATTTTAGCCACAACAACTATGCTAGGACAAGAAAATGTAACCTATCAAAAACCATCAAAAGAGATTTTGCAGTTAGCCGATTTTGAAAGAGCACCATCGGTTTCTATGAACTCTAAAAAAGATTGGATGCTTCTTACTTATAGAAACACTTATAAATCGTTAGATGAATTAAATAAAGACGAATTACGTTTAGGAGGTTTACGTATTGATCCTAACACTAATATAGCAAGTACAACTACCTTTATTAACAATTTAAAAGTTAAAAAAGTAAGCGATAAAAACGATACGCAAGTTAAAGGATTACCTGCAAATGCTTTGATAAGTAATTTAACTTGGTCTCCTGATGAAACCAAATTAGCTTTTACCAATACCACAGCAACAGGTAACGAATTATGGATTGTTGAGTTACAAACTGCAACTGCAACCAAATTAACCGATGCTGTTTTAAATGCCAATTTAGGCAACCCTATTACCTGGTACAAAAACGGAAACGAATTGTTAATTAAGGTAATTCCTGCTAACAAAGCGGCTATTATTGACGCTTCTAAAGCAATTCCTAAAGGACCTATTGTATCAGAATCGCAAGAAGGAGTTGTTTCGCAAAACAGAACCTATCAAGATTTATTAAAAAACAAAACCGACGAAACTAATTTTGAAAACATTGTAACTTCAGAATTATACACGATTGATTTAAAAGGAAACAAAAAGCTTTTTAAACCTGCTAATTTGTATGCAGGTGAAACTTTTTCGCCAGACGGAAACTATATTTTATTAACTACCATTCAAAAACCTTTTTCGTATTTGGTGCCTTTAAGTCGTTTTCCTATGAAAACTGTTGCTTATAATACAAGCGGTAAAGAAATTGCTTTGGTAAATGATGTGCCTTTAAGCGAAATTATGCCAAAAGGTTTTATGGCGGTACGCGAAGGTAAACGCAGTATGAGTTGGAGAGCTGATAAACCTGCGTCGTTATTTTTTGTTGAAGCTTTAGATGGTGGTGATCCTGCAACCAAAGTAGAACATCGCGATGCTTTATATACTTGGGATGCACCTTTTAACAATGCACCTGAATTGCTTACTAAAACACCACAACGTTTTGGAGGTATTTTTTGGGGCGATGATGAAACGGCAATTGTGTACGATCAATGGTACGATACCCGTAACATGAAAACCTATTTATTTAATCCTTCGAAAAAATCGGAATTAAAAACAATTTGGGATCGTAACTATCAAGATATCTACAGCGATCCAGGTGATTTTCAAACCAAGAAAAATCAATACGGTCGTTACACTTTACAAAAAGACAATGGCAAATTATTTTTAATTGGTGAAGGACACACCAAAGAAGGTCAATTTCCTTTCATTGATCAGTTTGATTTGAATTCTTTGAAAACAGAACGTTTGTATCAATCAAACGCAAAAGATCAAATCGAATCCATTTCTGAAATCATCGATGCTAAAAAAGGTGAAATTTTAGTAAACATTCAATCTAAAAACGATTATCCAAACTATTATTTCCGTAACATCAAATCTAAAAAAGGATTACAACAAATAACACATAATAAAAATCCGTTTGAAAGTATTAAAGATGTTCATAAAGAAGTGATTAAATACAAACGTAAAGACGGTGTAGAATTATCGGGAACTTTGTATTTACCAGCAGGTTTTGATCGAAAAAATCCTAAACAAAAATTACCTTTATTAATTTGGGCATATCCTGCTGAGTATAAAGATAAAAACAGTGCAGGACAATCATCGGCAAACCCTAACGAATTTACGTTTCCTTACTACGGATCTTTTGTTTATTGGGCTGCTAAAGGATATGCAGTGTTAGACGATGCTGCTTTCCCAATTATTGGCGAAGGTGATCAAGAACCAAATGATACGTTTATTGAGCAATTAGCTATGAATGCGGAAGCTGCTATTGATGCTGTGGATAAATTAGGTTACATTGACAGAACACGTGTTGGTGTTGGCGGACATTCATACGGAGCTTTTATGACAGCTAACTTATTATCGCATACCAACTTATTTGCTTGTGGTATTGCACGTTCGGGTGCTTATAATAGAACATTAACACCGTTTGGTTTTCAAAGTGAGCAACGTAATTATTGGGAAGTACCAAATGTTTACAATGGTATGTCGCCTTTTATGAACGCCGAAAAAATGAAAACACCTATGTTATTAGTTCACGGTGAAGCCGATAATAACCCTGGTACGTTTACTTTACAAACCGAGCGTTATTACCAAGCGTTAAAAGGTTTAGGCGCACCTGTACGTATGGTCATTTTACCAAAAGAAAGTCATAGCTATGTGGCTAAAGAAAACATTTTACATTTGCTTTGGGAACAAGAACAGTTTTTAGATAAACATTTAAAAAAGTAAATAAAGCTATTAAACCGTCTTTTTAAGACGGTTTTTTTATTATTGTATAAATAAAAAAGCTAATTTCATTTAATAAAAATACTTTTCTCAAATGCTTTACAAGATAATTTTAAGTGCTTTTTTGATTTTTCCAATCTTCTTAAGCGCACAAGAAAGTAAGAACGATACCCTTTTTCTAGAAAAAAGTGCTAAAGAAGGCAGTTTGCAAAGTGTTTATTTTGATACTAATGAAAACAGCGAAGCATATAATGAAATTTCGAATTTTGATTTTGATGAATTCGATGAGCAATCATATCAATCTTCTTTCGATTATTTAAGAGAAAGCAATGTAAAAATCACAAAGCAAAAAATCATTCTACCTATAAAAAAATAGATTATTTTACATCAGTATAAAAACAAACTGTATGCTTATAAACCATGCGACTTTTTTAATCACTATCAAGTGTCAATAACCGATTCGGTTTATATTGATTATGCAGGCGAAGGTCCAATTGCAAATAAAATAGTGTCACAAAAAAAGATAAATAATAATACCTACAAATTCCATTTAAACGGTGTGTTTGGTACCAATAGAATTTTAACTATTAAATTGATTAATCAAGAAAAAGGAATTGCTATTTTTAAAGAACAAAACGGCAACGATTTAATAGAGTATGTAATGATTGATGTTACAAAAATTAAGAAAGTACCTTTAATTGTAAACCGATGTGATGTTCACAAACAACAAGAATTTGAATTTGACACTATTGATTTTGAAAAATTATACAAAGATTCCATTGATACAAATAACTAATGCAAAACTAAAAACAGTTGTTTTAATTGGTCTTATTGCCTTTATTTCTTGTAAAAAAGAAGTATCTCATACGATTTATGAGGAAGATATAGAAATGAATGTGCAACCTGAAATGGAGTACAGCACTTTTAAAAAAAACATTACATCCCAAAAAGCTTTATTAAAAAAGGAGTACAAAATTATGTACTCCTTTTTTTATTACTATTTAACGTCTACTAATTCAACATCAAAAATTAAAGTTGCATTTGGTGGAATAACGCCACCTGCACCACGTGAACCATATCCTAATTGAGACGGAATTACAAAACGAGCTTTATCGCCAACGTTTAATAACATAATTCCTTCATCCCATCCTTCAATTACTTGACCAACTCCTACAGTAAAATCAATTGGCTTTTTACGTTTATAAGAATTATCAAACTCAGTACCGTTTAATAATTGTCCTTTGTAATGAACCGATACTTTACTTCCTTTTGTAGCACGGTTGCCAGAACCACGCTGAATAAATTGGTAACGTAAACCACTTTCAGTACTTTCAAAACCTGCTGCAACTTTATCTAATTCTGCTGCCATAGCTGCTTTTTCAGCTTCTAATCTTTTCATACGCGATCCTTCAAAAGTTCTAAAAGCCTCAACCGCATTCCATTTTTGCGCCTCATCTCCTACTCTAATAATTTCTACTTTGTCCATTGTATCACCTGGTTCAACAGCATCAACAACATCTTGTCCTTCAACTACATGTCCAAAAACAGTATGGTTATTATCTAACCAAGGTGTTGCAATATGTGTAATAAAAAACTGAGAACCGTTGGTTCCTGGCCCTGCATTTGCCATTGAAAGCACGCCTGGTGTATCGTGTTTTAATTCAGGATGGAACTCATCGTCAAATTTATAACCTGGATCACCCGTACCAGAACCTTGAGGACATCCACCTTGAATCATAAAATCATTTATAACACGGTGAAAAGTTAATCCATCGTAATACGGTTTTCCTTGTACACGAGCCTTATTTTCTAAATTTCCTTCTGCTAAAGCAACAAAATTACCTACAGTTCCAGGTGTTTTATCATGAGTTAATTTAACTAAAATTTCACCTTTTGGAGTAGTAAACTTTGCATAAATTCCGTTTTCCATATCTAATTTCTATGTTTTTATATTGAAACTACAAATATAAGCTAATTCTAAAGGATTAACTGATAAAGAAATTGTAATTTTGCACCAAATACTTTATTAATGAGAATTGATATAATTACCGTTTTACCAGAATTAATAAAAAGTCCGTTTGAAGCATCCATTTTAAAAAGGGCTATTGCAAAAGGATTGGTTGAAGTACACTTTCATAACTTAAGAGATTATAGCACTAACAAACATAAAAATGTTGATGATTATCAATTTGGTGGTGGTGCAGGTATGGTAATGAGTATAGAACCCATTGATAAATGTATTAGCCAGCTAAAAAATGAGCGTACTTATGACGAAGTTATTTACATGACGCCTGATGGTGCTACACTAAATCAATCTATGGCAAATAACATGTCTATGCTAGAAAACATTATTATTCTTTGTGGGCATTATAAAGGAGTTGATCAACGCGTTCGCGATCATTTTATTACGAAAGAAATTTCTATCGGCGATTATGTTTTATCGGGTGGTGAATTAGGAGCTGCCATTTTATGCGATACAATCATTCGTTTAATTCCGGGGGTTTTATCAAACGAAACTTCGGCTTTAACAGATAGTTTTCAAGATAATTTACTAGCTCCGCCCATTTATACACGTCCGGCTGAATACAAAGGATGGAAAGTGCCTGATATTTTGTTAAGTGGAAATTTTCCTGAAATTGAAAAGTGGCGCGAAGAAAAAGCATACGAGCATACACAAAATAGACGCCCTGATTTATTAGAAGATAATTAATCCAACTGTTAAAGTTGGATTTTTTTGTAACAATCAACAGAGGATACTTACTTACCTTTAAAAACAATTGACATGAAAAATATATTTAAAAGTATTGCTGTATGCGCCCTAACAATGTGTTCTTTTCTTGGAAATGCACAAACAGAAAATAGTTTGTTATGGGAAATTTCAGGTAACGGTTTAAAAAAGCCATCGTACGTTTTTGGAACCATCCATATGATTTGTAATGATGACTACATCATGACTGATAAAATTCAAAACACGTTGAAAAATGTAGATGCTTATTATGCTGAAATTAATTTTGGCGATCCTAACGCAATGGCAGTACTTCAACAAGCAATGATGAGCAACGTGCCTCTTTCTAAGCGTTTAACTGCTGATAAATATAATGAATTAAAGCAATTACTTAAAGAAGTTGTTGATATAGATATTGCTCAACTAGAAAATTTTTCAGAATCGGCAATAGTTAGTATGGTTAGTGTTAAAGCTTTTACTTGTACCGATTTTAGGATGTACGAAATGGAGTTTCTTCAATCAGCAATGGCGCAACAAAAGAAATTAGGTGGTTTGGAAACAGTTGAAGAACAATTGGAAATCATGTCTAAATCATTAGGAACCGATGCTGTAATACAAATGTTACAAGACATGAAGAAAGAAGGATTTGAAAGCACCAAAAAAATGGTTGAACTTTACAAATCTCAAAACATTAACGGTTTGTATGATTATATGAAGAAAAGCAGTTATATGACAGATTATGTATATAACGAAATGCTTACAAAACGCAATCATAAATGGATTAATGAAATGCCCGAAATGATGCAAACCGAATCGGTGTTTTTTGCTGTAGGTGCAGCGCATTTAGGTGGTAATCATGGTGTTTTAAAACTATTAAAAGAAAAAGGATACACTGTAAAACCTATCAACATACAATAAATTGCTTTGTTACAGTTAGTTAAACAAGTAAATATTTAGCAAATTATACAAAAAATATTTGTTTTGTATTTTAATAAATACTTATATTTGCCCCACTTTTGGATTAACCTCTGGCGAAAACCGTGCATGTTGGTTTGAATTAACTTAAAAAATATTTACAATGTCTTTAGATTTAGTAAAATTCGTACAAGACGAATTCGTTACAAAAAAAGATTTCCCTGATTTTAAAGCGGGTGACACTATTACTGTTTACTACGAAATTAAAGAGGGTGACAAAACTAGAACTCAGTTCTTTAAAGGAGTAGTTATTCAAAGAAGAGGTAGCGGAAGCACTGAAACTTTTACTATTCGTAAAATGTCTGGTAACGTTGGTGTAGAGCGTATCTTCCCTATTAACATGCCAGCTTTACAAAAAGTTGAGTTGAACCAAAGAGGTAAAGTTCGTAGAGCTCGTATTTTCTACTTCAGAGAACTTACTGGTAAAAAAGCTAAAATTAAAGAATTACGTAGAAAGTAATCTTTTAATTAAGATCATAAAAAACTCCAATCAATTGATTGGAGTTTTTTTATTACTGTTTTCTTCCGATTATTGCTTCTTAATCAACTCTAAATAATCTTTTAAAATAACACCGTATTTACTTTTAGCAACTTCTGGCGTTAAATTTCCGTAAATAGTGTCTAGGTATTTGTTATTTATAGTTGCAACATCAGTTAAAGTAACATAAGGAGCTACTTCGTTTTTATTGTTTTTTAAAGCAAAATTCACTGCATTTAAATAAACTCGACTTGTTGTACGCTGTATTGCCTTATCTAAACTATCAGCTTTAACAGTAAGTTTGCTTTTTTGAGCTAAAAGCATTTCTTTAATTAAAACGTTTTGCTTGTTGGTAATTACTGCTTTTGCTTTTAAATATTTAGTGAATAATTCTTGATTTTTAGAACCTTCAACAGTAGCTCCACTAGAAAAATTATCTAATGAACTGTTTATTTTTAAATTTCCTGGTTCTGCAAAAAACAAAATCAAATTATCTACAGATTGCGATGTTCCTCTATTTAAACCTAAATACAAAACTTCGGGCTCTTTTAAATCAAAACTACTCTCAAAAGTCGATTTTCCGTTTAAAACAATACTATCCAAAGTAACCAATGTACTATCGTTTACTTGTTGTATGTACAAGGTACCTTGTTTTAATCCTTTAATTTCACCTGTAATGTGTGTATTACCACTTTTAGTATCCTTATTACAAGAAACAAATCCAAAAGCAGCAACTAAACCTATATAAAATATCTTTTTCATTTTACTTAAATAAATCCATTCCAGGAATATTAGGCATACCATCTTTGGCAGCAGCAGCTAATTCAGCTTCGTTTATTGCGCCCGCTTTTTCTAAAGCTTTGTTTAATGTTAAAATTAAATAATCTTCTAACTGTTCTTTATCGCTTAATAATTCATCGCTTACCTCTAAAGATCTAATTTCTCTATTTGCTGTAACAGTTACTTTCAATAAACCATCGGCACTTTGCTCGTCAATTAAAACGGTATTTAATCTTTGCTTTGTTTCTTCTACTTTTTTTTGAGCTTCTTGAAGTTTCCCCATCATGCCCATTAAATCTCCAAACATATGTTTCTTTTTTAATAAAGTACAAAAATATCAATTTTCATTAAAATTGCTAATGAATCATTAGGAAACCATTCCTTATTTTATCGTTTGTTTTTGTTGTATTTTTGTCGACACCTTTTTAGTGAATAATAAATATGAGCAAAAATATTCAAGAACCTGTTGCTAAGATTATACCAACAGAGCTTACCAAACATAACGATATACGTACCGATAATTACTATTGGTTAAACGAACGCGAAAACAAAGAAGTAATTGCCTACTTAGAGGAAGAAAACAAGTATTACCAAGAGTTAACTGCGCATACGAAAGATTTTCAGAAAAATTTGTTTGATGAAATGAAAGCCCGAATTAAAGAAGACGATTCTTCGGTTCCGTATTTCTACAATGGTTATTGGTATTTAACGCGTTTTGAAACCGGAAAAGATTATCCTATTTACACACGTAAAAAAGGAAGTTTAGAGGCTGCAGAAGAAATTTTATTTGATTGTAACGAAATGGCTAAAGGACATTCGTATTTTCAATTAGGTGGTTTAAATATTAGTGATGACAATACTTTAGCCGCTTTTGGAGTTGATACTGTTTCGCGCAGAGAATACACTATCCAAATTAAAAATTTAGAAACGGGTGAAATTTTACCTGAAAAAATTGAAAAAACAACGGGAAGTAGTACTTGGGCTGCCGATAATAAATCGTTGTTCTATTCTAGAAAAGACGAACAAACATTACGTGCCGATCGTATTTTTAAGCATATTGTAGGAACCAATGTTACCAATGATACCCTTATTTTTACGGAAAAAGACGAAACTTTTTCTACCTACATTTACCGTTCAAAATCAAAAAAGTATTTAATTATTGGTTCAGAAAGCACCTTAACATCAGAATATCAAATTTTAGAAGCTACAAATCCCGAAGGTACTTTTAAAATATTTCAAAAACGTACGCGTGGTTTAGAGTATTCTGTTTCGCATTACAACAATCATTTTTACATTGTTACGAATAAAGACGAAGCTACGAACTTTAAATTGATGGTTACCCAAGAAGATAAAACAGCTAAAGAAAACTGGAAAGATTTAATTCCGCACAGAGAAGATGTTTTATTAGAAGGTATTGATATTTTTAAAGATTATTTGGTTATTTCTGAACGTTTTAATGGTTTATCGCATATTAAAATTCAACCATGGCAAAATCCTGAAGCTGCTTATTATTTACCTTTTAATAGTGAAACGTTTTCGGCTTATACTACCACAAATGTTGATTTTGACACCGAAATTTTACGTTACGGTTACCAATCATTAGCAACGCCTTCGTCAATTATTGATTTCAACATGCGTACGCAAGAAAAAGAAATCAAAAAAGAACAACAGGTATTAGGCGGCACGTTTGATAAAAACAATTATACTGAAGAACGTGTTTGGGCTACTGCGAATGATGGTACTAAAATTCCAATTTCGTTAGTTTACAAAAAAGATTTAAAAAAGGACGGAACTAATCCCCTACTTCAATATGCTTATGGATCGTACGGTTCAACCATGGAACCTTATTTTTCAAGTATCCGTTTAAGTTTATTAGATCGTGGTTTTATTTACGCTATTGCTCATATACGCGGTGGCGAAGATTTAGGCAGAGATTGGTATGAAAACGGTAAATTATTACACAAGAAAAATACTTTTACCGATTTTATTGATTGCTCTCAATTTTTAATCAATGAAAAATATACCTCACCACAACATTTGTATGCCGAAGGTGGTTCTGCTGGCGGTTTGTTAATGGGTGTTGTTTTAAATGAGGCTCCTGAATTATACAACGGCGTAATTGCACAAGTACCTTTTGTTGATGTGGTTACTACTATGCTTGATGATTCTATTCCGTTAACCACTGGTGAATACGATGAATGGGGCAATCCTAACGAAAAAGAGTATTACGATTATATGAAATCATACTCACCATATGATAACGTAAAAGCGCAAGATTATCCTAATTTATACATTTCTACAGGTTTTCACGATTCACAAGTACAATATTGGGAACCTGCAAAATGGATTGCTAAGTTGCGCACCCTAAGAACCAATAAAAATTTATTATTTTTAGACACCAATATGGATGCTGGCCATGGTGGCGCATCGGGCAGGTTTGAAGCATTGAAAGAAGTTGCTAAAGAATATGCGTTTCTTTTAGATTTAGAAGGAATCAATAAATAATTGCAAAAAAAGTAGTATTTTTGCAACGTGAAATAAAGCAATAAAAAATGCTTTAAAAACAAAGAAAAAAAATGAAAGAAGAGATCCAAGCTCATGAGAATATTTTAGATTTTGTTGGCAACACGCCACTTATTAAACTAAATAAAATTTCTCAGGGATTAACAGGTAACTTTTATGCTAAAGTGGAAGCTTTTAATCCGGGGCACTCATCTAAAGACCGTATTGCATTACATATTATTGAAGAAGCAGAGCGCAAAGGCATTTTAAAACCGGGTAGTATTATTGTTGAAACAACATCGGGTAACACAGGCTTTAGCATTGCTATGGTAAGTATTATTAAAGGGTACGAATGTATTTTGGCTGTTTCATCAAAATCGTCGCCAGATAAAATTGATATGTTAAAAGCAATGGGAGCCAAAGTATATGTTTGCCCAGCGAATGTATCAGCAGACGATCCACGCTCTTATTACAGTGTTGCAAAACGTATTCATCAAGAAACGGCTGGTTCTGTTTATATTAATCAGTATTTTAACGAATTAAATATCGATGCTCATTATAAAACCACAGGTCCTGAAATTTGGAAACAAACCAATGGAAAAATAACGCATTTAGTTGCTTGTTCTGGTACAGGCGGAACTATTTCAGGAACGGCTCGATTTTTAAAAGAGCAAAATACTAACATTCGTATTTTAGGAGTTGATGCTTTTGGGTCGGTTTTAAAGAAATTTCATGAAACGCATGAATTTGATCCTAAAGAAATTTATCCTTACCGAATTGAAGGAATGGGAAAAAATTTAATCCCTACCGCTACCGATTTTTCAGTTATCGATCAATTTGTAAAAGTAACCGATGAAGATGCAGCACACACCGCTAGAGAAATTTCTAAAACAGAAGGTCTTTTTGTTGGATATACATCAGGAGCCGCTTTTCAAGCAGTACGTCAATTTAATGCAGAAGGAGAATTTACATCAGACAGTAATGTAGTAGTGATTTTTCCTGATCACGGATCACGTTATATGAGTAAAATTTACAGCGATGACTGGATGCGTGAACAAGGCTTTTTTGACAATCAAAAAGTAGCACAAAATCAAATAGAATATATTAAATAATAAAAAAGAGAAGTAATCTTCTCTTTTTTTTATGCTTAAGTGTAACATATCGTTCCTAATGAATACTTATTAAAAAAACGATAAAGTTATGAGCTTAAAAATTTCAGGCTTAACCAAAACCTACAAAAACGGGGTTAAAGCATTAGACAATGTAAATTTAGAAATTGGTAAAGGTATGTTTGGCTTACTTGGTCCTAATGGTGCAGGTAAATCATCATTAATGCGTACCATTGCTACACTACAAACACCAAACAGCGGATCAATTACTTTTAATGATATTAATGTTTTAGAAGATAAAAACGGTTTAAGAAAAATTCTAGGTTACTTACCTCAAGAATTTGGTGTGTACCCTAACATGTCTGCAGAAACGTTATTAAATTATTTTGCACAATTAAAAGGTATTACCAATACGGCAGATCGTAAAAAAATTATTAAAGAGGTTTTAGAACTTACCAATTTGTACGATGTACGTAATAAAAGTGTAAGTGGCTACTCTGGCGGTATGAAACAGCGTTTTGGTATTGCGCAATTACTTTTAAACAATCCGCAATTAATTATTGTTGATGAGCCAACTGCTGGTTTAGATCCTGCAGAGCGTCATCGTTTCTTAAATGTTCTACGTGAAATTGGTGCCAACCATACTGTAATTTTCTCAACACATATTGTGGATGATGTTCGTGAATTATGTAACAATATTGCAATTTTAAACGGAGGTAAAATTTTGTTTGAAGGAACTCCTACAAGTGGCGAAGAATTATTAGATGGAAAAATTTGGCGCAGAACAATTGAACGTAATGAGTTTGATGAATACAACAAAATTCACAACATTATATCGTCTAATTTTAATCCAGACAATACATTAAATATACGTGTACATAGTGATGTGCAGCCAAACGAAACGTTTATACAGGCAAAACCTATTTTAGAAGACGTTTATTTTGTTTCATTAAAAGGCGATAAATAATGTTTGGAACCATTTTTAATTTCGAAACAAAACGCTGGTTCAAAAACTGGCAGTTTTACTTGTACTTTTTTATATTCTTTGCTTTGTCATTTGGAATTATGGCAGGAGCATCGGGATATTTTGATAGTTTCACTGTTACAACATCATCCGTTACTTATGTAAACTCGCCTATTGCTATTAATAGTTTAATGGGAGGTATTACCACTTTTTTAAATTTCATTATTCCCACCATAATTGGTGCAACGGTTTATAGAGATTTTAAATACAATACACATACCTTGTTGTATGCTTATCCATTTAACAAATTTCAATACTTAACAGGTAAGTTTTTTAGTGGTTTTTTAGTAACCTTTATCATTACTTTTTCTATTGGTTTAGGTTTTTTAATTGCATCGGTTTTACCATTTGCAAATCCAGATTTATTAGGCCCTATTAATTTATTAGCTTATTTTCAAAGTTACCTTGTATTTGTTTTACCCAATATATTCTTTATTGGTGCTTTAATTTTTATGATGGTTACTTTAACGCGTAATCAATATGTAGGCTTCATTTTTGTTGTTGTTTTATTGTTTATTCCTGCTATTATTAGCAGTATATCTAAAAATGTAGACGATAAATTTGTATACGCATTATTTGAACCTTTTGGTAATCATGCTCTAAGATATGTTACCCAATATTGGACAATAAATGAACAAAACACCTTATTAATTCCGTTAGATAAAGTTATTATTTACAACCGTTTAATTTGGATTGGTGTAGGTATTTTAGCTTTGGTAGCTACTTATTTCTCTTTTTCTTTTTCGCAATCACCAATTTCATTTGGCTTTAAGAAAAAAGGAGATCGTATTACAAAAAACAATTTTGGTAGTATTGTAAAAATCAATCTTCCTAAAGTTGCGCATAATTATTCATTTGTAGCTAACTTAAAAACAGCATTTAATTTATCTAAGTTTGAATTTCAATCAATTGTAAAGAATTGGATTTTCATTACTTTCATCATTATTTTGGTAATTTTCATCTTAATATCAAGCTATAGTTTAGGTGAAATGTACGGTACCAAAACGTATCCTGTTACTTGGAAAGTACTTCAATTAGTAAAAGGCAATATTAGTTTCTTCTTATCAATCCTTATTTATTTATTTGCGGGTGTTTTATTGAATAATGCATCCACATCTAGAATGAATTTATTAATTGATTCTACACCTGTACCTAACTGGAGTTTACTATTGTCAAAATTTATTGCTTTAGTAGAAATGGTTGCTGTTGTTTTCTTAATTGGAATTTTATCAGGCATCGCAATTCAATCATACTTAGGTTATTACAATTTCGAACTAGGTCAATACTTTACAGATTTCTTTGGTTTCCAATTAATTGAATACATTATAGTTATTCTTTTAGCCTTATTTATTCAAGGATTCTTTAGAAATTACTTTATTGGTTTCTTTGTTATTTTAATTGTACAATTTATTCCTTTAGCTTTAAATAAATTAGGAATTGAACAAGATGTTTTCCACTTTGGCTCAGGACCTGGTTATAGTTATTCTGATATGGATGGCTTTGGAATTGTACGTGGTTATTTTTACTACAAATTATACTGGTTACTTTTTGGTTTCTTCGTATATGGCTTAACCTTACTTTTCTGGAGACGCGGTATATTATCAGGCGCAAAAGAACGTTTACAGATATTTGCAAAACGTTTTAAAGCACCTATTGCAATACCATTAGTAGTTATTTTATTAGCCTTTTTTGGTTTAGGTTACGGTTTGTACTATCAAGAAACAAAATTAGAACCTTATTATACATCGCAAGAATACGAGCAACAAAGTGTTGATTTTGAGAAAAAATATAAAAAATTCGGAAAATATGCGCAACCTCGTATTGTTGATGTAAAAGTAGCAATGGATATTTATCCTTATGAGCGTAATTACAAAGCAGTTGTTGATTATGTAATGGTAAATAAATCAGACAAAGCAATTGATTCATTGTTCTTAAACTACGGTAAAAGCTTTAAAGCAATTAAATTTAACCGTGATTATCAATTAGTTTCTAAGGATACTGTGATGGATTTTGATATTTATCGATTAAATAATCCATTAAATCCTGGTGATTCTTTAAAAGTACAAATGGTTGTTGAAAATCAATCAAATACTTGGTTAAAAGATCGTTCGCCTATTATTCAAAACGGAACATTTGTAAATAACAGTATGTTTCCTTCGTTTGGATATAATGAAGATATAGAGTTACAAGACAACGATATTCGTAAAAAATACAACTTACCAGATCGTGAACGTATGCCAGAACCAAATGATCCTGAAGCTCGTAAAAACACATATATATCAAGCGATGCCGATTGGATTACGTTTGAAACAACTGTAAGTACAGCAGGTGATCAAACCGCTATTGCACCAGGATATTTACAAAAACAATGGCAAAAGGATGGTAGAAATTACTTCCATTATAAAATGGATCAAAAAATGTTGAATTTCTATGCATTCAATTCGGCTCGTTATGAAATAAAACGTGAAAAATGGAACAATCTTAATTTAGAAATCTACTATCAAAAAGGTCACGAATACAATTTAGACCGCATGATGGAAGCTTTAAAGAAATCATTGGCTTATTATTCTGAAAACTTTGGTCCATATCAGCACAAGCAAGCGCGTATCATTGAGTTTCCTAATACCATGGGAACCTTTGCTCAAGCATTTGCAAACACAATGCCTTTCTCTGAAGCTATTGGTTTTATTGCCGATGTAGATGAAGATGATCCAAACGGAGTAGATTATCCTTTCTCGGTTGTATCGCACGAAATGGCGCATCAATGGTGGGCGCATCAAGTAATTGGCGCTAATGTAAAAGGAGCAACATTACTTTCAGAATCTTTATCTGAATACAGTTCTTTAAAAGTTTTAGAAAAAGAATATGGTAAATTCCAAATGCGTAAATTCTTGAAAGATGCTTTAGAAGGATATTTAAAAGGAAGAACAAGAGAATGGAAAGAAGAGAATCCTTTAATGTACAACGAAAACCAACAGTACATTCATTACAAAAAAGGTTCTTTGGTATTATATGCAATGAGCGACTATTTAGGTGAGAAAAACTTTAATAACATGTTAAAAGAGTTTGTTTCTAAAGTTAAGTTTCAAGATGCTCCTTATACTAATTCAATTGAATTTGTAAACCATTTAAAATCACATACGCCAGATAGTTTACAATATTTAGTTAACGATATGTTTGAAACCATTACTTTATACGATAATAAAGTAGAAAATGTAGTAGTTAAGCCTTTAAGTGGTGGTAAATATCAAGTAGATATTACTTTTAATGTGTCTAAGTACAAAACATCTTCTAAAGGAGAACAAGTATATAAAGATGCTCAAGGGAAAACATTAACTACCAAAATAGGTAAAGATGATGTAAAATCATATCCGTTAAAAGATTATGTTGAAGTTGGTGTTTTTGGCGCTAAAAAAGTAAAAGGCAAACACGAATATGAAAACGAGTTGTACAATAAAAAATACTTGATTGATAAAATAAATAATAAAGTAAGTATTATTGTAAATGAAAAACCGTTTGAAGTGGGCGTTGATCCTTATAACAAATTAATAGACCGAGATTCTAACGACAATCGTAAAAAAGTAAATTAATAAAAAACAGCCACTCAATGAGTGGCTGTTTTTTTGTTTTTATTCATCTACAATTTCATCTCCAACCTCATCTAAATCATCAAAATTTACATCTACTAAGGCGTAACGTGCTTTTTCTTCATCTTCTTCAAAAACAAAAATATGCACCGCTTTATCAGCTGAACCAAATCCTGCGGTAATGGCAGAATTAATATCGTTACGTTCTATATATTTAATAGCGTTATTTTCTAAAGCATTTTTTACAGCCATTGCCATTATTGCACTTCCGGCAAATATTTCTACATGATGTTCCATAATTTTTTATTTTCAAGATACAAAAAAAGCACTTTAGTTGAACCAAAGTGCTTTATTTTTTTATTCTTGGTTTCTAAAAACCAATTTATCTTCAAAACTATCTAAAAGAATAATGCTATCTGTTTTAATTGTACCTGATAATATTTCTTTTGATAATTGATTCAATACCTCACGTTGAATAACACGTTTTACTGGTCTGGCACCAAAATGGGGATCAAATCCTTTGGTTGCTAAATAACGAACTGCTTCTGGTGTTGCATCCATAGTAATGTGTTGTTGTGCTAACATTTTGAAAACACTTTTTAATTGAATAGCAACAATTTGTTCAATGTTTCCAGCTGATAAAGGTGTAAACATAATGATTTCATCAATACGGTTTAAAAACTCCGGACGAACCATTGTTTTTAATTGGTTTAACACTTCATCTTTAGCATTTTCAATGGCAACATCAATAGGATTATTATCAAACTGTTCTTGAATTATCGAACTTCCCATGTTTGATGTCATAATAATGATGGTGTTTTTAAAATCGGCTAATCTTCCTTTGTTATCTGTTAATCGACCTTCATCTAAAACCTGTAATAAGATATTAAAGGTGTCAGGGTGTGCTTTTTCAATTTCATCTAACAAAATTACCGAATAAGGTCTTCTTCTAACCGCCTCGGTTAATTGTCCGCCTTCATCATAACCTACATATCCAGGAGGCGCACCAACTAATCTACTTACGCTATGACGTTCCGAATATTCACTCATATCAATACGCGTCATGGCATTTTCGTCATCAAACAAATACTCAGCCAACGCTTTTGCCAACTCGGTTTTACCTACACCTGTTGTTCCTAAGAATAAAAATGAGCCAATTGGTTTTTTAGGATCTTGTAAACCCGAACGACTTCTACGAACAGCATCCGAAATGGCTTCAATAGCTTCTTCCTGACCCACCACACGTTTGTGTAATTCGGCTTCTAAGTTCAATAATTTTTCTCGGTCGGTTTGTAGCATTTTAGTAACTGGAACACCTGTCCATTTAGCAACAACATCGGCAATATCTTCATAAGTAACCTCTTCTTTAATTAAAGAATGTCCTTTTTGATTTTCTTCTAATTGCTTTTGAAATTCAACCAATTTTGCTTCGGCGTCTTGAATTTTTCCGTAACGAATTTCGGCAACTTTACCATAATCACCATTGCGTTCGGCACGTTCGGCTTCTAGCTTAAATTCTTCGATATCCGATTTGATGTTTTGAATGTTATCCACCACATCTTTTTCCGATTTCCATTTAGAAAAAATTTGATTGCGTTCTTCTTTTAAATTCGCTAAATCAATTCCTAAAGCTTTTAATTTCGATTCATCGTTTTCGCGTTTAATAGCTTCAATTTCAATTTCAAGCTGCATGATTTTGCGGTCTAAAACATCTAATTCTTCTGGCTTTGAATTGATTTCCATACGTAATTTCGATGCCGCTTCATCCATTAAATCAATTGCTTTGTCTGGTAAAAAACGGTTGCTGATGTAACGTTGCGACAATTCTACCGCGCCAATAATAGCCTCGTCTTTAATACGTACTTTATGGTGTGTTTCATATTTTTCTTTAACACCACGAAGTATGGAAATGGCACTTTCGGTATCAGGTTCTTCAATCATTACTTTTTGAAAACGACGTTCTAACGCTTTATCCTTCTCAAAATATTTTTGATACTCATCTAAAGTAGTCGCTCCAATAGCTCTTAATTCACCACGCGCCAACGCAGGTTTTAAGATATTTGCTGCATCCATAGCACCTTCACCGCCACCAGCACCAACCAAGGTATGAATTTCATCTATGAATAAAATAATGTTTCCGTCTGATGAAGTTACCTCTTTAACCACCGATTTTAAACGCTCTTCAAACTCACCTTTATACTTAGCACCCGCAATTAAAGCACCCATATCTAAAGAAAAAACCAATTTATCCTTTAAGTTTTCAGGTACATCGCCTTGAACAATTCGGTGTGCCAAACCTTCGGCAATAGCAGTTTTACCAACTCCAGGTTCACCAATAAGCATTGGGTTGTTTTTAGAACGGCGGGTTAATATTTGTAACACACGACGAATTTCTTCATCACGACCAATAACCGGATCTAACTTACCATCACTTGCCAATTGATTTAGGTTTTTGGCGTATTTGTTTAGCGAATTGTAATTATCTTCTGCCGAAGCTGATGTTACACGCTCGCCTTTACGTAACTCGTTAATAGCCGCTTCAATTTGCTTTTCAGTAACACCGCCCGATTTTAAAAACGCTGCAATTTTACTACTCGATTTAAAAATGGCTAAGAATAAATGTTCAATAGAAACGTATTCGTCGTTCATTTTTTTAGCAATTACCTGCGCTTCGTTCAACGTGTTTCCTGCAATACGTGATAAGCCTATTTGAGCACCTTCTACACGAGGAAATGACTCTATAATTTGATCGTTCTGTGTTTTTAACTGCTCAATATTAACACCAACTTTCTTTAAAATAAAAGGTGTTACGTTTTCATCTATCTCTAAAATGGCTTTTAGCAAGTGTTCGTTTTCAATTTGTTGCTGACCGAACGTTTGTACCAAAACCTGAGCTTGTTGTAGTACTTCTTGCGATTTTATTGTAAAATTATTTAAGTTCATATATTGTAATTTTATTTATCAATTGTTTAATGATTCATTTTCAAAACGTATTCCAAATTTAAAAACAAGACATTTTGTCTGAAATCAAGTGTTTTTAAATAATAAACAATGACAAATTGTCATTTCGCGTGGTTTTTTACTGTTTTTTAAATGCAATAATGTCTTATATTTGATATTTAAATTTACAAAAATGAATTGGAAAACATTAGAACATATAGATCAAATTAAGGTTATTAAAGATGCATCGTTTAGTAAGCTTCAATTAATTTTTAAACACAGCACACGATGTATTATTAGTAAAATGGCGTTAAAGAATTTTGAAAGCGATTTTAATTTAGAAGATACCATTGATGCTTACTATTTGGATTTAATTGCTCACAGAAATATTTCAAACGAAATTGCAGAAACTTTTCAGGTACAGCATCAATCACCACAAATTTTGTTGATTAAAAATGGAGGCGTGGTTTATAATGAATCGCACGAAGGTATTGATGCGAATGTTTTAGTTCATCATCTATAAAATATCATAGTTGATTGATGAAAATTATCGTTTTTATAAAAGGTTTCTGGTTAGATTTTTTTGCTACTTACCATAACAGGTTAATGAAAAATGCTAGCTATGAAACACCAACTAGCACATTATTACACTTGTCTTTTACTCAGGCAGTTAATTTCAATACTATTTCTTCCTTAATATTACATTTTCTTTTTAAGATAAAACTAAGTTTTGTATTGTTGTTTTCACCAATTGTTTTATTTGCAATATTAAATTGTTACTTTTTTTATAAAGTATTAACTAGAGAAGAACGATTAAAAATTATTGAAAGGAAACCAAAATATAAAATAACTGTTTATTCTATATATGATATAATTTCAACAGTATTATTAATGCTATCTATGTTTATAATATCAAAATTTAGATGATATTGAAAAAATATTTTTTTGAAATAAAAAATCCGACTAGCTTGTCGGATTTTCTGTTTCATTACCTCTGTTGGTATTGTTATAATAATTTTGGTGTGATGCAAATTCGTTTGCTGTTTCCACTTTTTTGTAAGCTTCCACAATTTTCTTAACCAAACGGTGGCGTACAATATCTTTATCATCTAAAAACACAAAGCCAATACCTTCAACACCTTCTAAAATACGCAATGCTTAACATCATATTGATATTATAAATATTATTTATTTTCCTACAATAGAATGATACAATTCTAAAGCTTTACCATCGGTTAACAAGGAAATAAACCTGCAAACATTTAACAATCGTAAATACAAACTATCGTTATCATCTTGATATTGCTCTGGTAGCATTTTTAAAATTAACTCATCGTAATGTGTGGTAGTACCGTTGTATTTATTATTGGTTGCAACTATGAATTTATCAAGTAACGTGTGTAACACTTTATAACCTACAACTTCTTTTTCAATTACCTCTTTGCTATTGTACACATTAGAGATGCTGATATTTATAATATCTCTAATTTGAGCAACATACGCACATTTATCGGTTAATGCATATGGAAAATTGCCTTGTAAAATAGCTTCTTCATGCTCCATAAATACGCGCACCACATCGTTTATTAAGCTACCAATAGCCAAAGCACGCAAATAGCTTACCCGTTCTGCTTTTGTTTGCAGTTGTGCGTATTTTTCAGAATTAATATTGTTTTTTACAATCTTAATTAAAAACTCTAAGGCATGTTCTTCGGCAATCCATCCTAAATTAATACCATCTTCAAAATCAATAATGGTGTAACAAATATCATCAGCGGCTTCTACCAAATAGGTTAACGGATGACGTAAGTATCTAACCCCTTCACCTTCGCGCTTTATCAATCCTAAATTAGTAGCTACATCTAAAAAATCGACTTTATCTGCCTGAAAGAATCCATACTTTTTATCAGATATATCATGCGTTGGTTTTTTAGGCAAACTCTCTTTGGGATATTTCATAAAAGCCCCTAAAGTAGCATAGGAAATACGCAAACCGCCTTCGGCTCCAGGACGTGAATCGGTTAAAATATGAAAACCATTTGCATTACCTTCAAAATCAATTAAATCTTGCCATTGAGCGGGTTCTAAATCCAATCGAAACTGCTCTCCTGCGCCGTGCTTAAAGAAATCGCCAATGGCTTTTTCACCAGAATGTCCAAAAGGTGGATTTCCTATATCATGACACAAACAAGCTGCCGCAACAATAGCGCCGAAATCGTTAATGGTATAGCCTAAATCGAGCAACTCGGGATATTTTTGAACAATTTGTTCACCAGCCAAACGACCAATAGAGCGCCCAACTACTGAAACTTCTAAACTATGCGTTAAACGTGTATGTACAAAATCAGTTTTTGAATGCGGAATAACCTGTGTTTTGTCTTGCAAGCTACGAAACGGATTAGAGAAAATGATACGATCATAATCAACCTCAAAACCAACGCGTGAAGGATTTTCTTTTTTACGTTCGCGTTTGTGCACATCGCCGTACTTTTTTAAAGATAAAAGCTGAGGCCAGTTCATACTATTTTGTGACATTTTATTTAAGACAATTGTTCGTTTATAATGTTTTGCTTTACTTGTTTATAGAAAAAATCTTTTGCTTCGGCATACGAAACTTGATATTTTCTTTCTTTTGGAAGATATTTTTCAGGAATTGGAATTTGTAAGGTGTCATACAAATCATCTAACAAATCATTCGATGGTTTTTCGTACGAAATTTGCCATTCAAATCTTCTTTTTAACGCTTCATCAATCATATGCACTTGATTGGTGGCTGCAATTAAAATAGATTTTTGTGGAAAATAATCCATTAACTGAATAATCGCGTTTACTACCCTTTTCATTTCCGAATTATCTTTGTTATCGTAGTCGCGAATTTGTCCTAACGAATCAAACTCATCCAACAACAAAACCATACTTTCGTACTGCGATTCTTTAAAAAGTAAATCAAGGTTTTTAGCTGTTTCGCCTAATTTTGATGAAATGATGGTTGCTAAATTTACAATCATTAATTTTTTATTTAAATGATGTGCAATTACTTTAGCTGTCATTGTTTTACCGCAACCGCTATCACCATACAACAATAACTTATTTGAAACAGGAATTTTATATTCATCAAACAAATGTTTAAACTGTTGTTCGTGTAAAAAAGCCATTAAATGACTTTTAATTTCGGGCGATGCGATGAAGTCTTCAAACGAAACCTTACTTCTATCGATATAATAAAAATTACTCATTTAAATTGATTGTGTGTTTTTTAAACCTTTATATGCCATAAACAATGCAACGATCATTAAAAGGGATGCTAGTATAAAAGGAGCTCCTGGAAATTTAAAAGGTGCACTATCGTGTGTAAAGTAATAAAAGATACTTGTCATTACCAAAGGTCCAAACGTTGCGGTTGCACTGTTTAAACTTGCTAAAGTTCCTTGAATTTGTCCTTGTTCGTTCGCAGGTACATGATTGGTAATTTCTGATTGAATAGCCGGACCTGCCAAACCACCCAAACAATAAGGTATTAAAAACAAGAAAACCATCCATTCTTGTACAGCCATTGCAATTAAAAACTGCCCAATGGCATTTAAAGCAAAACCAATTAAGATGCTTTTACCATTACCTATTTTAGGATTGATGTAACGCACTAAAACACCTTGTACTAATGCTACTAAAACACCTACAACACCAAGCGAAATACCAACCATACGCTCATCCCAATGGTAACGATACATAGTGTAAAAACTCCAGTTGCCATTCACAGCATGCGATGCAAAATACATAAAAAACATAGCTGCCACTAAACTAATAATGGTAGGAAATTTTTTTAAACGCGTTAATGCGCCAATTGGGTTTGCTGCTTTCCACTCAAAAGCACGACGCTTTTCTGGTTTTAACGATTCTGGTAATACAAAATATCCGTAAATAAAATTAACAAAACACAAAGCCGCTGCTGCATAAAAAGGCACTCTAGAACCATATTGCCCTAACAAACCACCTATTACAGGACCAATAATAAAGCCTATACCAAAAGCAGCACCCACCAAACCAAAGTTTTTGGCTTTGTTTTCAGGTGTACTAACATCTGAAATATACGCCATAGCAGTTGAAATACTTGCGCCTGTAACACCAGCTATAATTCTACCCACAAACAACCAAGGCACACTTGGTGCTAATGCCAAAACTAAATAATCGATTGCAAAGGCTAAAAGCGATATTAATAAAACAGGTCTGCGACCGTATTTATCAGACAAACTGCCCATTAAAGGGGCACATAAAAACTGTGTAAAGGCATAAGCAAAGGCTAACCAACCACCTAATTGCGCTGCTTCACTAATATCAGAATGATTTAATTCTTGAAGCAATTTAGGAATAACCGGAATTATGATTCCAATACCTATAATATCAATTAACATGGTAATGAAAATAAAACCAATGGCAGCTGATTTTTTTGAACTCATATTTTTTTGAAATTAGAAAAACAAAGCTACGAAAAAAGCACTAGTATTAACGGACAAGAAAATAGATAAAAAATAAAAAAGTCTTTCCATAACGGAAAGACTTTTAGCAATATAAAAACAATAAAATACTATAATTCTAACGCTTTTTTAGGATCGTTGTTCATTAACAATTCCATTGGGTTTTCTAAAGCTTCTTTAACAGCTACTAAGAAACCAACAGACTCGCGACCGTCGATAATTCTGTGATCGTACGATAATGCAATGTACATCATTGGCGCAATAACCACTTGACCGTTTACAGCCACAGGGCGCTCAATAATATTGTGCATTCCTAAAATACCCGATTGCGGAGGGTTGATGATTGGTGTTGATAACATCGATCCAAATACACCACCATTGGTAATTGTAAAGGTACCACCTGTCATTTCATCAACTGTAATTTGTCCGTCGCGAGCTCTTGTTGCTAAACGTTTAATTTCAGCTTCAACACCACGGAAAGATAATAATTCTGCATTGCGAACAACAGGAACCATTAATCCTTTAGGACCCGAAACTGCAATTGAAATATCAGCAAAATCAAATTTAATTTGATCTTGACCATCAATCATTGAGTTTACATCTGGGAATAATTCTAAAGCGCGTGTAACTGCTTTTGTAAAGAACGACATAAATCCTAAACCTACATTGTGTTTTGCTTTGAAAGCATCTTTAAATTCAGAACGCAATTTATTTACCTCAGTTAAGTTAACTTCATTAAAAGTAGTCAACATAGCCGTTGTGTTTTTAGCTTCAACCAAACGTTCTGCTACTTTTCTACGTAACATAGACATTTTTTTACGCTCTGTTCCACGAGGTCCGCCTGTTGGTGTACCCATTGATGGTGTTGCGTTTAAAGCATCTTCTTTTGTTACACGACCATCTTTACCAGTACCTTGAACAGATGCTGCATCAATGCTTTTCTCGTCTAATATTTTTTTAGCAGCTGGCGATGCCGATCCTGTAGCGTATGTTGCTGCAGGAGCTGCAGCTGGCGCAGGAGCCGCTTTTACTTCTTCTTTTTTCTCTTCAGCTTTTGGAGCTTCAGCAACTGGCGCAGCTCCACCTGATGGTTTTGCAGCACTTGTATCGATTAAACAAACTACCTGACCCACAGCTACAGCATCACCTTCTTCTGCTTTTAAAGTAATAATACCACTTGCTTCAGCAGGTAATTCTAAAGTTGCTTTATCCGAATCAACCTCAGCAATTGCTTGGTCTTTTTCTACATAATCGCCGTCTTTTACTAACCAAGTTGCAATTTCTACTTCTGTAATTGATTCTCCTGGCGAAGGAACTTTCATTTCTAAGATACTCATGAGTATATTAATTTAATATTGTTGTTATTTAAAAATACGTTCTAAAATTATAAATTTTTATTGAAAACTTTAGCAATTGCATGTGCATATCTTGCTTTAGATCTCACAGATGACCCTGCCGCTGGTGCTGCCGCTGGTGCTGGTGCTGCTACACGGAATTTTACTAAATCAAAATTCATTAGCATATAACCGTAAGCCCCCATATTTTGAGGCTCTTCTTGCGCCCATACATAATCATCAACATTTGGATACGATGCAATAATTTCTTGCAACTTGTCTGTATCTAATGGAAATAATTGTTCTACACGCACAAAAGCAACATCGTTTCTTCCTAAATTCGCTTTTTCTGCTTGCAAATCGTAGTAAAATTTACCTGATACAAAAACCAAGGTTTTTACTAGTGCTTTATCTTCTGTTTTAGGATCATCAATAATTGCTTGGAATGACTCCGAAGTTAATTCTTCTATTGTTGATGTAGCTTCTGGATGACGCAACAATGATTTTGGCGACATAACTACTAATGGTTTTCTAAAATCGGTTACCATTTGGCGGCGTAACATATGAAAATGGTTTGCCGGAGTAGTACAGTTTGCTACATACATATTATGATTTGCACATAATTGTAAATAACGCTCTAAACGTGCCGATGAGTGTTCTGCCCCTTGATGCTCATACCCGTGTGGCAACAACATTACAATACCGTTTTGGTTGCCCCATTTATCTTCACCTGCTGCAATGTATTGGTCAATCATAATTTGCGCACCATTAGAAAAATCTCCAAACTGAGCTTCCCAAATAGTTAATGCCTTAGGATTTGCCATTGCATAACCGTATTCAAAACCTAAAACAGCATATTCTGATAAATGCGAGTTGTAAATACGCATTTGACCGTTTTGCGATTTGATATTGTTTAAAGGTACATATTCTTCTTCGGTTTCTTCTACTTTAACAACAGCGTGGCGGTGTGAGAAAGTACCGCGCTGTACATCTTGACCAGAAAAACGTACATCAAAACCTTCAGAAATTAAGGTTCCGTATGCTAATAATTCGCCCATAGCCCAATCTAATCTATTAGTTTCGTAATACATTGTATAACGATCTTTGATTAGTTTTGATACTTTACTAATGAATTTTTTATCTGCTGGTAATGTAGTAATTGCAGGTGCAATATCATCTAATAATTCACGTGATACCTTTGTATCATATGTTTGTAACATACGTGTTTTATCAGCAATATGATATCCCTCCCACTCTTTTTGCATAAAAGGAATAACGGTTGCTTTTTCTGTAGCTTTAGCAGCCGTTAAATTATCTTCTAAAATGGCTTTGTACTTGTCTTCTAAAGATCCAACAAAAACATCGTCAATAATTTTATTTTCAATCAAGCGTGCGTTGTAAATGTTACGCGCGTTTTGATGTTTTGATATTAATTTATAAAGAATAGGTTGTGTAAAACGCGGCTCATCTCCTTCGTTATGACCGTATTTACGATATCCTACTAAATCAACAAAAACATCTTCTTTAAACTCCATACGGTAAGACAAGGCAAACAACATTGCTTTTACAGCAGCTTCGGTATCATCGGCATTTACGTGTACAACTGGTGCTGCTACCACTTTAGCAACATCGGTACAATAAACACCAGAACGAGCGTCTTTAGGGCTGGTTGTAAAACCTACTTGGTTGTTTAAAACCATATGAATAGTACCTGCTGTTTCGTAGGCACGTAATTTGCTCATTTGAACAATTTCATATACAATACCCTGACCAGCTACTGCAGCATCACCATGCAAAGCAATTGGTAATACTTTTGAAAAATTAGTTGGATATGTTTTGTCTTGTTTAGAACGCACAACACCTTCTATAACAGCACCTACAGTTTCTAAGTGCGAAGGATTAGGTGCTAAATTCAATACAATTTTATTTCCTGAAGTTGTTTCGCGTTCAGACGTATATCCTAAATGGTATTTTACATCACCGTCAAAAGTATCAGCAACATCGGCATAATCTTTACCATCAAACTCTGTAAAAATATTTTGCGCAGGCTTTTGCATAATGTTAGCCAAAATATTTAAACGTCCGCGGTGTGCCATACCAATTACAACATCTTCTACTCCTACTTTAGCGGCTGCTTCAATCATAGCATCTAATGCAGGAATTGTAGCTTCTAAACCTTCTAAAGAGAAACGTTTTTGCCCTACATATTTTGTGTGGAAAAAGTTTTCAAAAGCGGCTGCCTGAACTAATTTTTCTAAAATGTGTTTTTGTTGATCTACCGTTAAATCAGAAACTTTAGATTCTACATACTTAGCAATCCATTGTACTTTTTCCTCATTAGGAATGTACATAAATTCAATACCAATTGTGGTACAGTAGGTAGCAACTAAATGATCAATAATTTGTTGTAACGTACTTTTTGGTAAGTGTATGCTTTGAGCAGCATCAAAAGTAACGTTTAAATCGGCCTGAGTTAAACCAAACTTTTCTAAAGAAAAATCAGGAATATCGTCGGTTTGCTCTTTTAAAGGATTTGATTTTGTTAACAAATGACCGTGCGTTCTATATGCATCGATCAATTTTAAAACAGCAAACTCTTTTTTTAAACCTTCTGCAGCAACAGAAGATTCGTTAGAATTAGAATAAGCATTTGATAATTGTTCTACCGGGCTGCCGTTGTACTCATTTGCGAAATCGAACCCTTGAAAAAAACTTCTCCAACTTGGTTCAACACTATCAGGGCTTGTTAGGTACTGATCGTATAAATCTGCAAAAAATTGAGTATGTGCAGCGTTTAAAAAGGAAAACCTATCCATAATATTTGTCTAATGACTCTTTTTTCGTTAAAAAATTTTCACAAAAATACGATAGTTTCAATTAATAATATAATATTTTGTATAGTTTTATGATTTTAATTTCAGTTAGAAAGAAACCTACAAAATTTAAAATTAACAATTTAAAACTACATTTTAACAATACTATCTTAATAGGCTTTTTTTTGACGGATATTTTTAGTATTTCGTAAATATTATTCTATTTTTTTACACATATTTAAAACAAAAAAATACAGTATTTATCACACAATTAATATTGTATTTTATATTAAGATACTCTTAACTTAATAATTAATATCTTCGCAAAAATTCATTTTTATGAAAAAAAATATTTTTATTGCTTTAAGCAGTTTTTTTGTATCAACAACTTTATTTGCTCAGCAAAATGATGATTTTTACACACCAAGAACAACTAATTTTTGGAGCGATGTAAAAATTGGTGGTGGCTTAGGTTTAGGTTTTGGAAGTGGTTTTACCAACATTGCTGTATCGCCAAGTGCTATTAAACCAATTACAGAGCAGCTTTCTGCTGGGGTTGGTTTGCAATTTAACTACTTAAAGTCAAAAGGTTTTTATGAAAGTACTTCCTATGGAGCTAATTTAATAGGTATTTACAGCCCTGCGCCAATGATTCAACTTTCAGCAGAATTAGAACAATTGCGCGTTAACAACACATGGTTTACAAACTTTGCCGCAACAAATGCTGTAAAAGAAAATTTTTGGAACACAGCTTTGTTTTTAGGTGCTGGTTATACCGAAGGAAATGTTACCCTTGGTGTACGTTACAATGTTTTGTATAAAGATGATAATTTAGTTTACAGTCAGGCTTGGATGCCTTTTATTAGAGTATATTTTTAAAAAAGAACCCGATTGAAATTCAATCGGGTTCTTTTTTATACTGTTCTGCTCATTAAAGAAACAGCAAACTCTTTTAATTCTTCTTTATAATGAAGTGGAATATCTAAGGTATCTAATTGTTTTAATCCTTTTTCAGTAAATTCTTCAATTAAGACTTGGGTATCATGTGTAGCTTTTGTTTTTTCAAACAATGCTTTCACGGCTTCAATTTTTTCTTGTCCGCCTGTTTTAGATGCAAACCATTTTTCTAAACTTTCTTTGTCTTCTGCAGAAGCATTTTGCAAAGCTTTTAAATACAAATAGGTTTTTTTGTTTTCTAAAATATCACCTCCTATTTGTTTTCCAAACGATGCTGTTTCTCCAAAAGCATCTAAATAATCGTCTTGCAATTGAAAAGCAATACCTAAATCTCTACCAAAATTATAAATTCCTCTTTTATTAGCATCACTTGTTTGTGCAACAATCGCTCCCATTTCTAAAGCAGCGCCAACTAAAACAGCTGTTTTATACTCTATCATTTTAATGTATTCCGGAATGGTTACATCATCACGCGTTTCAAAATTAATATCCAATTGTTGTCCTTCACAAACTTCTAAAGCTGTTTTACTAAATAACTTAGCTAAATCTTTAAAAACCATTGGTTCATAATTCTCAAAATACTGATAAGCTAAAATCAACATGGCATCACCAGACAAAATACCTGTGTTTAAATTCCACTTTTCATGAACCGTTTTTTCACCTCTTCTTAAAGGAGCTTCGTCCATAATATCATCATGTATTAATGAAAAGTTATGAAAAAGCTCAATAGCAACTGCTGCGTGAATAGCTTTATTTGTAGGTGCACCAAAAACTTCGGCAGCAAAAAGCGTTAGTAAAGGTCTTAATCTTTTTCCGCCAAGGTTAGCAATATATCCAATTGGTTCATAAAGCTCTTTTGGCTGTTTAGAAAAATTAATATTATTTATATAATCGGCTACAGCGTTTTTGTAATCAATGAAATTGTTCATAAAAGGGATACACTTCGTTTCAAGAATACAAATGTAAACTAATTAATTGTTTAATTAAAATTTTAAAAAAAACTTTGGAAACTTTATTGGTATTTAAAGTTTCCGTTTTATCTTTGCATCGAAATTTTAAAACCAAATGAAAGAAACAATTTTAAAAAAATCGTTACTATTATTTACTCAGCATGGTTTTAAATCAATTACAATGGATGACATTGCAAAAGAGTTGGGAATTTCTAAAAAAACAATTTACCAGCATTTTGCATCGAAAAATGAATTGGTTAAAGCTACTGTTGATTATGTATTTGAGGCAGCCACTAACAAAATGAAAGCGTTAATAGGCAAGTGCGAAACTCCTATTCATGAACATTTTGCAATGAAAAACTGTGTTGGAGAGCTTTTTGGATACAATATACAGGCATCAACTGTATATCAGTTTAATAAATACTATCCAAAATTAGCAGAGCGAATTCAGCAAAAACGCCATGACGATTATGATTTAACCATTCTTAGAAATTTAAAAGATGGTGTTAAAAACGGATATTATAGAAAAGAAATAGATATTGATTTTGTAGGTAAAGTGTTTTTCTCAAGCTCTACCGCTTTTTTTAACGATGAAAGCTTTATTAACATGCAAAACACACAATCTATAGATGAACTAAACTACAAATTCTTAGAATACCATTTAAGAGGAATTGTAACCACTAAAGGTTTAGAAATACTTGAACAATTATTAAAACCCCATACAACAAATGAAATATAGAATTTCTGTCTTATTAGCCTTTTTAGGTTTCTTTGCACAAGCACAAGAAAAGCTAACCTTAACACAGGCTGTAAATTACGCTTTGGAAAATAAAGCCGAAGCCGTAAAAGCACGTTTAGATGTGCAAAATAGCGAATACATGATTGACGAGGTTCGCGCAAATGCTTTACCACAAATTAACGCTACTGGAGGTTTAACATACAATGCTATTTTGCAAGAAACAGCAATGGATTTCATGGGCCAAAGTATGGTAATTAAAATGGGAAAACCATGGCAGTCTACAGCGGTAGTTTCTTTAAATCAGCAATTATTTAACCAAGCGGTTTTTACAGGTTTAAAAGCAGCAAAATCTACTCGTGAGTTTTACAAAATAAACGCGCAATTAACAGAAGAACAAGTAATTGAAAAAGTAGCTAATAGTTATTATGAGGTTTACAAAACCAAATCGCAAATTACAACTATTGACAAAACAATTACAAACACAACCCGTGTACGCGATGTAATTAAAAGTTTGTTTGACAACGGTTTGGCTAAAAGAATTGATTTAGACCGTACTAACGTTGCATTAAACAATATTAAAAGTACACGTCAACAATTAGTAAATGCTTTAGAATTACAAGAAAACGCATTGAAATATTTAATTGGTATGGATATTAACGCACCAATTGAATTGCCTGAAAATTCTTTTGAAGTTACAAAACATGCATTAGTTGACGATACTACCAACATTGAAAACAGAACCGAAATTAAGTTATTAGAAAAACAAAGCGAGCTTTTAGCTTTAAACAAAAAAGCTACAGAAGCACAAGGTTTACCTACTTTAAGCTTATCTGCTAATTACGGTTATTTAGGAATTGGTGATAAATTTCCTTGGTTTCAATCATATCCAGGAGCTTATTGGTCTGATTTCTCATCAATTGGTTTAAACTTATCTATTCCTATTTTTAATGGAGGATCAAATAAAGCAAGAATCAAACAAGCACAAATTGATATTGACCGTTTAGAAGTTGATAAAAAAGATGTACGCCTAGCTTTAGATTTATCTTTAAAAAATGCAGTAACGCAAATCAACAACTCGTTAATTACCTTAAATACACAAAAAGAAAATGTGAATTTAGCACAAGAAGTACTAACCAATGTTGAAAACAATTACAAACATGGTTTGGCATCATTAACCGATTTATTAGATGCTGAAACATCTTTTGCTGATGCTCAAAACAGTTACACCAACGCATTATTAGACTATAAATTAGCTGAAATACAATTAATTAAAGCTAAAGGAGATTTAAAAACGTTAACACAAACAGAAAATTAAACTAAGATCACTCAAAATATGAAAAAAATAATCATAACAGGAATTGTAGTAATTGCAGCTTTAGCAGGAATTATGTACGTTTTAAACAAAAACAAAGCGGTTAACGAAGAACAAACAGCTATTGTAGGTCAAAAAAATGCAGCAGTTGCAGTGCGTGCAGAAGTAGCCGATTTTAAAGATGTAAATGCACAATATATAACCAACGGTACTTTTGCTCCTAACCAAGAGGTAAAAATATCTGCAGAAACTCCAGGTTTGGTTTCTCGTGTTTTGGTTAAAGAAGGATCGGTTGTAGGTGCTGGTCAAACATTGGCAATCATTAAAGCTGATCAACAAAATGTAGGCGTATCAAACGCGCAAGCAGTTTACAATAACGCTAAAGCAGAAGTTACCCGTTTTGAGGGTGCTTACGCAACAGGTGGTGTTACAAAACAACAGTTAGATCAGGTTAAATTACAATTAGAAAACGCTAAAAACAATTTAAAAAGCGCACAAATTACTGCTGGCGATGTTGTTGTTAAAGCATCGTTTTCAGGAATTGTAAATAAGAAAAATATCGAACCAGGTTCATACGTAAACCCAGGTATGGAGCTTTTTGAAGTAGTAAATGTTTCTACTTTAAAATTAAAAGTAAATGTTGACGAAAAAAACATTGGCTTCGTAAAAATGGGTCAATCAATTAAAGTTGAATCAGCGGTTTTAGCAGATCAAACTTTTGAAGGGCGCGTATCTTTTATCGCTCCAAAAGCAGATGCTAGTTTAAACTTTCCAGTTGAGTTAGAAATTAAAAACAACGCAAACAAAGATTTAAAAGCAGGTATGTACGGTACTGCATTTTTTGGAAGTGAACAATCTGCAAATGCATTGGTAATACCACGTAGTGCCTTTGTTGGTAGTGTAAGTTCTAACCAAGTTTTCATTGTAAAAGAAGGCAAAGCGGTTTTAACAAAAGTAGTTTCGGGTAGAATTTTTGGTGAAAACATCGAAATTATTTCAGGAATTACAAAAGGAATGCAAGTTATTACAACAGGACAAATCAATTTATTAGACGGTACTGCTGTTGAAATTATTAAATAATAAAGATAAAACGATACATGAAAATATCTGAAATATCAATAAAAAGACCAAGTATCATCATTGTAGTATTCTTATTACTTATTTTTGGTGGTATTGCCTCTTATTTTAGTTTAGGATACGAGTTAGTTCCTAAATTCGATGTAAACGTAATTACAGTTCAAACCGTTTACCCAGGTGCTGCACCTAATGAAGTAGAAACATCTGTTTCTAAAGTAATTGAAGATGCGGTTTCTTCATTGGAAAACGTAAAAAAAATAGAAACAAAATCTATGGAAAGTGTTTCTGTAGTAATGATTACGTTGAATACGGGTGCCGATGTAAACTTTTTGCTTACCGATGCGCAACGTAAAATTAATGCAGTAATAAACGATTTACCTGAAGATGCCAAAACACCTTCTTTGAATAAGTTCTCTTTAGACGATGTACCAATTATGAACCTTTCGGTTACTTCTAGTTTATCAGAAAAAGAACTATACGATTTATTAGATCAAAAAATACAACCTGTTTTTGCACGTATTACAGGTGTAGCAAAAGTAGATTTAGTAGGTGGTGAACAACGTGAAATTCAAGTAAGTGTTAACCCTGAAAAATTACAAGGTTACGGCTTAACTATTAGTCAAATTCAACAAACTTTAGCAGCGTCTAACTTAGATTTCCCTACAGGTAACGTTAAAACACGTGGTAACCAAACTACTATTCGTTTATCAGGTAAATTTACATCGCTTGATCAAATGCGTAATTTACCTATCACAACACCTAGTGGAACGTCTATTCGTTTAAGCGATGTTGCTGATATTCAAGATGGTATTAAAGATATCGATAAAATTTCTCGTATCAATCAGAAAAACACCATCTTAATGCAGGTTTTCAAACAATCGGATGCAAACGCGGTAGAAGTTTCTGAATTGGTTAAAAAAACAATTGAAGTTGTTCAAAAAGATTATAAAGAACAAAAAATTGACATTCAAGTAGCAAGTGACTCAACAGAATATACCATAAACTCTGCAAACAACGTAATGCACGATTTAATGATTGCAGTTGCCTTGGTAGGTTTCATTATGTTGTTCTTCTTACACAGTTTACGTGATGCCTTTATTGCGGTAGTTGCTATTCCGTTATCATTAATTGCAACCTTTATTGGTTTGTACTTAATGGGCTACACATTAAACTTAATGTCGTTATTAGGTCTTTCATTAGTAGTTGGTATTTTGGTGGATGATGCTATTGTGGTAATTGAAAACATTCACCGCCACATGGAAATGGGGAAAAACAAAGTACGTGCTGCCTATGATGGTGCTGCCGAAATTGGTTTTACCGTAGTTGCTATTACCATGGTAATTGTGGTGGTATTCTTACCAATTGCAATGTCATCTGGTTTAGTATCTGATATTTTACGTCAATTCTGTGTTACGGTAGTAGTTGCTACATTGTTATCGTTAATTGTATCGTTTACAGTAGTACCTTGGTTGTACTCACGTTACGGTAAATTATCACACATTTCAAAACATTCGTTCTTCGGAAAAATTTTATATGGTTTTGAAGCAGGTTTATCAAAAATCACCAACTGGATTTCTGGTATCTTAGAATGGGCTTTAAAAAACAAGAAAAACAAATTAGCATCATTAGGTATTACTATTGTATTATTAGTAGCATCGGTAATGTTATTAGTAAAGGGATACATTGGTTCTGATTTCTTCCCAGGAAACGATAAAGGTGAGTTTTACTTACAATTAGAAATGAACAAAGACGCTTCTATTGAAGAAACCAACTTTATGACGCAAAAGGCTGAATCGTACTTAGCAGGTCGCCCAGAAATTGAACATGTTATTACTACAGTTGGTCAAGCTTCTGATGGTATGATGGCTACTTCGGGTACGAAGTATAAGTCTGAAATGCAGATTTATTTAAAAGAAGGCTTTAATAAGGTTGAACCTACCAAAGTATATTCTGCAAAACTAAAACGCGAAATGGAAAAAGTTTTAGTTGGAGCAAAAGTTAAAACCGTGCAAATTGGTTTAATGGGTGCTGAACAAGCTCCGCTAAACTTAACCGTTATTGCTTCATCAACAGAAGATGCATTAGAATATGCAAACAAAGCAGCCGATTTATTACGTAAAATTCCAGGCTCATCTGAGGTAAAATTAACTTCTGAAGATGGTAACCCAGAAATCAACGTAAAATTAGATCGTGATAAAATGAACTCATTAGGCTTAAATGTTGCAACAGTGGGTATGACCATGCAAACAGCTTTTGCCGGAAACACCGATACAAAATACCGTGGAGGTGATACTGAGTATGATATTAACATTCGTTACGATGAATTTGGAAGAGGAAGTATTGAAGATGTTAAAAACTTAAAATTCATCAACCAACAAGGGCAATCAATTGCGTTAGAACAATTTGCTGATATTGAATTTGGTTCAGGACCAACATTATTAGAACGTAGAGATAAATCACCTTCGGTATCGGTACAATCTCAAGTTGTAGGTAAACCAGCAGGTACAATTGCTCAAGAATGGGAAGCTGAGTTTAGTAAATTACAACTAAAACCAGGTGTATCATTTAAATGGGGTGGTAATATGGAAAACCAACAAGAAGGTTTTGGTACATTAGGTTTTGCATTATTAGCAGCTATTGTATTAATGTACTTTGTAATGGTTGCTTTATATGATAGTTTCTCACGCCCGTTAGTAGTATTGTTCTCAATTCCGTTATCGTTTATTGGAGCTTTAATTGCATTGGCATTAACAAATCAAACCTTAAACATCTTTACCATTTTAGGTATTATTATGTTAATTGGTTTGGTGGCTAAGAATGCTATTATGTTAGTCGATTTTGCCAACCACAAAAAAGAAGCTGGTTTCAATACGTACGATGCCTTAATTGCTGCCAACCATGCGCGTTTCCGTCCAATTTTAATGACCACTATTGCAATGGTTATTGGTATGGTGCCTATTGCAATGGCGCAAGGTGATGGTGCCGATATGAACCGTGGTATTGCCATTGTAATTATTGGTGGTTTATTATCATCGTTATTCTTAACGCTTATAATTGTACCAGTTGTTTATTCTATTTTTGATGGAATTGGAAGACGATTTGGTAAAAAACAAAAACTAAATTACGCTGAGTTAATGACAGCTGAATATGAAGAAAACGAAAATTTCATTGATGAAATGGGACCTAAAAAGGATTAATCTTCATTCATATATTTTAAAAACGACCTTCGGGTCGTTTTTTTTATTATTTCATTAACAACACTTTACAATCAAAAAAAGTAATTTTAGTTATTAATCAATAAAATTGTTAAGCTATGGACAGATTAGAATTAGAAGGAAAATGGAACAAAATAAAAGGCGCAGTTAAACAAAAATATGGTGAATGGTTTGATGACGACAAAACGTTTGCTGAAGGAAAATTTGATGAGTACTTAGGACGAATTCAAGAAAAAACAGGAAGAACAAAAGAAGACATTGAACAAGAAATAAAAGATTGGCAAGAAGACGACAATCATCTATAACAATTATAACAATTGCAATTTAATAACATTAGAGAAAGCTAAAAACTTTCTCTTTTTGTTTTATATATCTTCTTTTTTTATATTTTAGTAAAAAATTACAACTATGGGAGAATACACAATTGCATCTTTTATCGAAAAAACAAGACAAAACGAAAGAGAGCACGACTATTTTGAGATTGAAAAACCTCAAATGTTAGAAATTAACTTAAACAACCAATTTGTTTGGACAAAAAACGGAAGTATGGTTGCTTATGTTGGTAACATTAAATTTGAACGCGAAGGAATGTTATCAGGTGGTTTAGGTAATTTATTAAAGAAAACCTTAACTGGCGAAGGCGCAAAATTAATGAAGGCAAGTGGAACAGGTCGTTTATATGTAGCTGATTCTGGTAAAAAAGTACAGATTTTAGAATTACAAGGTGAATCAATCTGTGTAAATGGTAACGATATTTTAGCGCACGACCAAAGCATTAAAAACGAAATTACCATGTTAAAAAGCATTGCAGGTATGATGTCTGGTGGTTTATTTCAAGTTCGTTTAACAGGAAATGGTCACGTAGCTATTTCTACACACGGCGATCCATTAACATTATTGGTAAAACCAGGAGAACCTGTTTTTACAGATCCAAACGCAACGGTAGCTTGGTCTGGAAATTTAAAACCTGAATTAAAAACCAATGTGTCTTTTAAAAGTTTATTAGGACGCGGTAGTGGCGAAGAATTTCAAATGATGTTTCAAGGCGAAGGCTGGGTATTAATTCAACCTTACGAAGAAGTATATTTTCAACAAAAGTAAAAAACAAAAAACCAGCTTTACAGCTGGTTTTTTTATGAATTATCCTAAGAAAGGATATCTATAATCTGTATCTGGTACAAATGTTTCTTTAATAGTACGAGGAGAAACCCAACGCAATAAGTTAATCATAGAACCTGCTTTATCGTTAGTTCCTGATCCTCTTGCACCACCAAATGGTTGTTGACCTACAACAGCACCTGTTGGCTTATCGTTAATATAAAAGTTACCCGCCGCATTTTCTAAAGCTTTGGTAGCTGTTTCAATTGCATAACGGCAACCAGAGAAAATAGCTCCTGTTAATGCATATTCAGAAGTTTGATCAACCAAAGTTAACGTTTCTTCCCATTTAGCATCTTCGTAAACGTAAACCGTTAACACAGGTCCAAACAATTCACGTTGCATGGTATCGTATTTAGGATTAGTTGTAACAATTACAGTTGGTTGAATAAACCATCCTTTTGATTTATCGTATCCACCACCTACTACAATTTCAGCTTCGTTTGATGCTTTTGCATCATCAATTGCTTTTGCTAATTTATCAAATGAAGATTCAGAAATAACAGCTGATATAAAGTTACTCATATCCTCAGGAGATCCCATCTTAAATGAGTTAACATCTGCAATTACATAATTTTTCACTTCTTCCCATAACGATGCTGGAATGTAAGCACGTGAAGCTGCCGAACATTTTTGGCCTTGGTATTCAAACGCACCACGAGATAAAGCTGTTGCTACCTCTTTAGCATTTGATGAAGGATGTGCCCAAACAAAATCTTTACCACCTGTTTCACCAACAATACGTGGATATGTTTTGTATTTGTGAATGTTGTTACCAATTGTTTTCCAGAAATCGTTAAAAACTCCTGTTGAACCTGTAAAGTGAATTCCTCCAAAATCTGCTGACTCTAAAATAGTATTCGTTACCATCGCAGAATCGCCATAAACTACATTAATAACACCATCTGGTAAACCTGCTTTTTTAAATACTTCAACAATTACGTTTGCCGAAAAAACCTGTGTAGCTGCTGGTTTCCAAACCACAACATTACCCATCATAGCAACACAAGAAGGTAAGTTTCCTGAAATAGCTGTAAAGTTAAACGGAGTAATTGCGTAAATAAAACCTTCTAACGGACGTTGCTCTACTCTATTCCAAATTCCTTTTGAAGAAATAGGTTGTTGTTTGTAGATTTCTGTCATGTATTGTACGTTAAAACGTAAAAAGTCAATCAATTCACAAGCTGAATCAATTTCTGCTTGATGAACTGTTTTTCCTTGAGCAATCATTGTAGCTGCATTAATTTTTGCGCGGTAAGGACCTGCTAAAAGTTCTGCTGCTTTTAAAAAGATTGATGCACGGTGTTCCCAAGCCATTTGCGACCACTTTTTACGTGCTTCCATAGCAGTTTCGATCGCTTTATTAACCAAAGCTTGGTCTGCTAAATGGTAAACTCCTAAATGATGTTGATGATCAAACGGAGGAAATAAATTTTTGGTATTACCTGTTCTTACTTCTTCTTTCCCAATGTATAATGGAATATCAACTGTAGTGTTGTATAATTCTTTGAATGCTTGTTGCACTTGTTCACGCTCTGGAGATCCAGGAGCATACGTTTTAACGGGCTCGTTTACAGCTGCCGGAACGTTAAAAAAACCTGTAGACATAAGTTAAATTTATTGTATATTTTTTAATTGAATAAATAAGGAACATTTAAATTGAATAACGGAATTTTAACATGAAATATCTGCGATGTTGAAAAGTTTACCATTGTAAAAAATCCTTGCATACTACCAGCGTATCCTCTTATAAAAGAACCAGATTCATAATGAAAAGTTTCGTTTGGATTTACAATGGGCTTTTTGCCTATAACCCCCTCACCTTCTACCACTTCATTGTGATTTAAAGAATCTTTTATTAACCAAGAACGACGCAGTAATTGCACTACATCGTTACTATGATTTTCGATACTTATTTCATAATTAAAAATATTCACAAGATTACTTAAATGTTTTTTACTACCTAAGTGCTTAACTTTTACAGTAATTTTTATTCCTCTTGTTATCTGTGAAACCATTTTTTCAATAATTTACTCAAATTTACGAATTAATTTTTAATTTGTAATAAGTTTGCTATCGGCTTTACCTAAACCAATAATTCTTTCATATCTATCGGCATCATTTTTATAGTAAACCAATACATGATAAACATTTTCGGTTTCGTAAAAATTACCATCTGGGTTTAAATCTTCCAAAATAGTTCCATCATTTTTAGCAATTACATATTTATAATTGGTAAATCCTTGCTTTATTAAAACAGCCGCTTTATAGGCTTTAAGATCATCATCGTATTTCAACTCAAAATCGTTTCCTAATTGGTAGTTATTAAACATACCAACTACAAATAGTTTTTGATTGGCAGGTAATTTATCCAAAGTATACGTAAAATAAGCCCAAGTATAATCTGCTTCTGTATCAGGATTTTCTCTAAATTTATTTCTAGGTTTAAAGGCTCCATTTACATCTTGCGTAAAACTATACGACTTACTTTCTTTTAATGGCGATTTTGGATATAAAAAAACATCGTACAAATCGGTTTGCGTAATTTTTATTACATTATTATTTACTTGTCTGATATCACTTGTGTCAAAAAACAAGTATTCGTTTCCAGCAAAAAAATTTGTTTCGGTATCATACTGATATTTAAATTGAGAACCTAAAACATATTGCGGTTTAATATTTGTTTTGGCGTTAAACCATTGTCCGTTTTGAAGCATCACAACATTCACATTTTTCTTAGGATTTTGTAAAACCATAGAGCCAAAATCAATATTTAAATATACGTTTTGCTTAAAAGGAGCTACATCTAAGTTTCTAGTTTTCTTAATTTCAACACCAACAGGAACCGTATCTTCATACAAAACAAATCTTCTATCAAAAACTTTTTCATTATCAACATTGTAAATCTCTATAATATAATTTCCTGATATTAATATACGTGCATTACGATTAGGGAAAGATAATGTATAATGAACAAACGATTGTAATGTATTGAACGAAGTTTGATAAGATGCAATACGTGTATTTTGCATTCCGCTTAAATACTCGGTTACTTTTAAATCAGAAACATTCCAATCTCTAGTGCAGTGAACAATTTTAAAATAATAGTCTGATTCATCTCCTATTAAATCATCAAAACTAAATTGAAAATTCTCGCCTAACTTAAAAATAGGCACCAACGATTCTCCATTTTGATGAAACGCAACCGATTTTATATAATAAGGATCATTAGCTGCCATAATTTTACTAGAACAGAAAAAAACTAAAAAAAGAAACAGAAACTTTTTCATATACAAGAATGCTTTATTGTAAAGATACTAATGATTTGCAAAAACCTCAATTTAAAAACATTTTTTTCAAAAACTTAAAAACACTCAATAAAATTGTTTTATTTTGCATCTTAATTAAATAAAATTTTTATTATGAAAAAAATCGTTTTATCATTAGCAATAATCGGTGGATTAGTATTCACTTCTTGCAAAAAAGACGCTACACAAGAGAATTTAGAAACTAAATTAGACTCAATCACAGACGAGGTTAAAGACACTTTACAAGAAATTAAAGAAGAAGTAGCTGAGACAGTTCCTACATTAGAGGCTAAAATTAAAGAAGCACAAGCTGAATTAGACAAAGCAGTAACTGTAGAAGAAAAACAAGCTGCTACTAAAAAATTAAATGAAGCAAAAGCTGCTTTAGCAACATTAAAAGGTGAAGCTATTTCTACTGTAGAAGAAGTTAAAGAAGAAGCTACCGCTGCTGCTAAAAAAGCTGGTGAAACTGCTAAGAAAACAGGAACTACTACAGCTAAGAAAACTGAAAAAGCTAAAGAAGAGGTTAAAAAAGAGGTTGTAAAAACAAAATCTGAAATTCAAGACGCTGGTAAAAAAGCAGTAGAAGAAACTGAAGCTCCTTTGAAAAAAAGAACTGGTCTTTAAATAAATTAAAACAAAAAAAAACTCTGATTAATCAGAGTTTTTTTTTGTTTTAATTTATTACTATAAAGAACTTCTTTTAGAAAGTTGTACATTTTTAGAAACTGTATTTAAACCTTTACTTTGAGAAGCATTTAAGCTATACAAACCAGCTATTTCGCCATTCAAATTAGTTTTTAAAGTTATTGATGTATCATCTTTATCAGTACCTTCAAGTGTATAAGTCATATTACCCGCTGCTTCTTTGGTAGCGTAAGTCAATGCAGTAGGTTTAAAAGAAGCTCCATTTGCATAGGTATAACTAGTATCATTCATTTTTGTACTAAAACCTCCCAATAAAGTTTTTGATTCATCTTCACCAAACGGCATCTCATATCTATCATCACCTGTTGCGTCAACATTAACTTTTGTTAAAATAGTTGTGAATGTATTTGCAGTTGCAGAATTAACAGCTCCAGCAGAAGTACCATTGTGTGAAATAAATTCAAAAGCAATTACAACAGTACCATCCTTAAGAGTATATTCTTTAATTGGTGCATCATTACCCGCTCCGTCAGTATGTACTGCATAAATAGAATAAACTATTTCTTCTTGATCATTATTTACTTGAATAAAATTTTCAGTTAATTCTGTATCTGGTGCTGGTGGAGGTGGCGCTGGTTTTTCATCATCACCACAAGATACCATTGCCATTGAAGCCATTGCTACTAAAGCAATTGATTTTAAAGAGAAAATTACTTTTTTCATAATAGATTTATATTATTTTATTGTTAAATTATAAATGCTAATTTAGGAATTAATTTTTAAAAAACAAGAATTGAGTAAAAAAAATAACTTTTAACAATATTGAGTATTTTACTATTTTCTTGAAAACTCATAAAATTCGTGTATTTTTGAAAAACAATTATCAGCATTAAACCTTATTATAATTATGAGCGAGCATTTTGAAAGCAATCCTTTATTAAATCGTTTACCTAAACATTTAAAACAATTTATTAAACCTCAAAATTACGATGATTACACACCTATTAATCAAGCAGTGTGGCGTTATGTAATGCGTAAAAATGTCGATTATTTATCAAAAGTAGCTCATTCATCTTATATAGACGGTTTGCAAAAAACGGGAATTTCTATTGAAAACATACCTAGTATGTATGGTATGAATCGTATTCTAAAAGAAATTGGTTGGGCCGCAGTAGCGGTTGATGGTTTTATTCCACCAAATGCTTTCATGGAATTTCAAGCGTATAACGTTTTAGTTATTGCATCAGATATCCGTCAGTTAGAAAATATTGAGTACACACCTGCTCCAGATATTATTCATGAAGGCGCGGGTCATGCTCCAATTATCGCTAATCCAGAATATGCTGAATACCTTCGTAGATTTGGCGAAATTGGCTGTAAAGCCATTTCATCGGCTCATGATTATGAAATTTACGAGGCCATTCGTGAATTATCTATTTTAGAAGAAGCTGAAGATACACCTGAATCAGAGCTTATTCGTATTCGCAAAACTGTTGATGATTTACAAGCAAAACCAACCGAGCCTTCGGAAATGGCTTTAATTAGAAATCTACATTGGTGGACTGTTGAGTATGGTTTGATTAGTACTGTTGAAAATCCTAAAATTTATGGCGCAGGATTATTATCGTCTATTGGAGAAAGTGAATGGTGTATGACTGATAAAGTTAAAAAACTACCTTATAGTATTGAGGCTGCATATCAAGGTTTTGATATTACCAAACCACAACCTCAATTATATGTTACGCAAGATTTTGCTCATTTAAACATGGTTTTAGAAGAGTTTGCTAATAAAATGGCTTTGCGCACGGGCGGTTTACAAGGTATTCAAAAACTGATAAACTCAAAAGCTTTAGGAACTATTGAACTTTCTACAGGATTACAGGTTTCTGGTGTTTTTACCAATGTAATTGAAAACGAAAACAAACCTGTTTATATTCAAACTACAGGTAAAACAGCTTTGGCTTATCGTGAAAAAGAATTGGTAAATCATGGTATTGAATATCACTCTGAAGGTTTTGGAAGCCCAATTGGTCGATTAAAAAACATCAATTTAGCCATTGAGGACATGAGTCCGCGTGATTTACAAGCCTATAACATATATGAAGGCAAACTTGTAGAATTAGAATTTGAAGGAGACATTAAAGTATCTGGTGAAATTATTACGGGATCAAGAAACTTACAAGGCGAAATTATTTTAATCAGCTTTAAAAATTGTACTGTAACTCATAAAGATACTATTCTTTTTCAACCAGAATGGGGTATTTATGATATGGCTGTGGGTAAAAAAGTAGTAGCTGCTTTCTCAGGTCCTGCTGATATTAATAGTTTTGATATGATTTCTCACGTTCCTACAACAAAAACCATCAAAGCTAAAAAAACAGATGAAAGAATTGCTCTGGAAAAACTTTATGCACAAGTTAGAGATATCAGAACCAATAAATCGTTTGATCATTTAGAATCGATTTTAGACGATTTAATAAAAAATCATCCTACAGATTGGTTGCTTTCATTAGAAATAGTAGAATTGGCAAAAATTAATTCATTACCATTTTATGAAAAAGCCGCGCATCATCTTTTAGAAGTAAAAAACAATCGCCCTGAAATAGCACATCTTATTACCAACGGTTTAAATTTATTATAATAAAAAAAGACTTTCTCTCAAGAAAGTCTTTTTTGTTTAACTGATAAATATCATAACATACCTTAATCTACACTTGTATCTTTACTAAAAATAATTCATCATGAAACCAATTGTTCCTGTTTCAACTATAATGACAAAAAATGTTGTTGTATTAAACATAAATGATTCATTATCTAAGGCCGAAGATCTTTTTAAAAAACATAAAATTCGTCATATACCTATTGTTTCAGGTAAAAATGTTGTAGGTATTATAAGTGATTCTGATTTGCTAAAAGCTTCGTTAGCTGATTATAGCGATGATGAAACACAAATAACAACAACATTGTATAACATGTTTACACTAGAACAAGTTATGACAAAAAACATAACAACAGTTGTAAGTTTTGCTAGTGTAAAAGAAGTAGCAGAAATTTTTGCTCAAAATGATTTTAGAGCATTACCTGTTACTTATGAAAATCAACTTGTAGGCATTGTAACTACTACAGATATTATTACTTATTTACTTAAACACTATGAATAATTATTTGTTTACTCGCAAATAATAAAATTATCATTATTAAATGTTTTTGAGCGTTTTTTAGTAACATAAAAAACGCTTTTTCATATTTTAACAGTATATTATAGTATAGTAAGTTAAATAATACAATAAATATGCTATTTTTACGCTAAACTTACAAACAGCAATTATGAATTTTAAAAAAATTACACTTGCATTACTTGTTTTGCCTGCTTCTTTATGGGCGCAAGTTGCTGATTTAAATCAAACCATTCCTAACGATCCTGATGTACGCATTGGTAAACTTGAAAACGGTTTAACATATTACATCCGCAAAAATGCTAAACCAGAGAAAAAAGTAGATTTACGTTTGGTTTTAAACGCAGGATCTATTTTAGAAACTGACAAACAGGTTGGTTTAGCACACTTTTTAGAGCATATGGTTTTTAACGGAACCAAAACGTTTCCTAAAAACGAGTTAATCAACTACTTACAAAGTATAGGTGTGAAATTTGGTCAGCATTTAAATGCTTACACAAGTTTTGACGAAACGGTTTACTTTTTACCAATTCCATCTGATGATCCAGTTAAATTAGACAAAGGTTTCCAAATTCTTGAAGATTGGGCTTTTAATGCTAATTTAGAAGGAAAAGATATTGATGATGAGCGTGGCGTTGTTATTGAAGAATACCGTACACGTTTAGGTGCAAGTGAGCGTATGATGAGGAATTATCTTCCTAAAATGTTACACAACTCTTTGTATGCAAACCGTTTACCAATTGGTACAAAAGAAAATTTAGAAACATTTAAGCACGAAGAAATTCGTCAGTTTTATAAAGATTGGTACCGTCCTAATTTAATGGCAGTTATTGTTGTTGGTGATATTGATGTGAACGAAATGGAAGCGAAAGTAAAAAGTCATTTCGGAAAATACAAGAATCCAAGCAAACAATTAGATCGTAAATCATTCGAAATTCCTAATCACAAAGAAACATTTGTATCAGTAAATTCAGACAAAGAAGCTACATCGGCAAATGTTCAAATTTTCTATAAAGATCAAGGTACACCTAAGCCAACTACAACAATTGGCGATATGAAACAAGATTTAATTGAAGGCTTGTTCTCACAAATGTTAAATGCACGTTTAGAAGAATATACTAACAATGCTACTCCTCCTTTTGTTTATGCAGGAAGTTATCATGGAAGTATGATGGGGCGTGGCAAAGAAGCGTTTCAATCTAGAGCTATGACAGCTGAAGACAAACAATTAGAAGCATTAAAAGTTTTAGCTATTGAAAATGAACGTGCGCGTAAATATGGTTTTACACAATCTGAATTAGATCGTGCTAAAAATGAATATTTAGCTTACTATGAAAAAGCGTATAATGACCGTGATAAAAATAACTCATCAGCATATTTAGGAAGATATCAAACACATTTCTTAAAAGGCGAAGCTATTCCTTCAATTGAATTTGAGTACAAAACAGTTAAAGAATTATTACCAACCATTTCGTTAAAAGAAACCAATAACTTAATTCAATCTTACATTAAAGATGAAAACCGAGTTATTATTTTAACGGGTCCTGAGAAAGAAGGTTTAAAAACACCTACAGAAAAAGAAGTTTTAGCTGCTTTAGATGTTTCAAAAGTAGATATTACTCCTTACCAAGATGCTGTTGTTGCAGAATCATTAATTCGTAACGAAGTTAAATCTGGTAAAATTTCAAAAACAACTAAAAACGATAAATTAGGAACTACAACTCTTGAATTATCAAACGGTGCTAAAGTAACGTACAAGAAAACCGACTTTAAAAACGATGAAATTTTATTCAGCGCAGCTAGTTTTGGTGGTTTTAACGCATTAGACACTAAAACCTACAAATCTATTAATTTAGCTACAAGTGCAGTTCCACAAGCAGGTATTGCAGGTATGGATCAAAATGCATTGACTAAATTTAACACAGGTAAACTTTACAGAGTTTCTCCTTATGTTGGTGGAATGACAGAAGGTATGTACGGAAATTCTACTCCTAAAGATTTAGAATTCTTATTCCAATCTATCCATGCTTATTTTACTGATTTAAATTATGATGAAAAAGCATACGAATCAGAAAAAAGCAAATCAAAATCGTTCTATGCTAACATGATGTCCCAACCAGAAATGTTCTTCCAAAAAGAAGTTTCTGATTTCATGTACGGTCATAATGAGCGTTATGTATCATTCCCTCCAAACGATAAAGACTGGGATGCTACAAGCTACAAAAAAGCGTACGAATTGTTTAAAGAGCGTTTTGCGGATGCAAGTGATTTTGAATTTTTCTTTGTTGGTAATGTAACCGATGAGCAAATAAAGAATTTCTCTGAGAAATATTTAGCTTCTCTACCAGCTTTAAACAGAAAAGAAACGTTTAAAGACACAGGTTCACGTGCTAAAACAGGTGTTCACAAAAAAGAAGTTTTTAAAGGAAATGATGATAAAGCAACTGTAAGAATTTCATACACTGGTGAAACTACTTATTCTGCAAAAGAGAACTTAGCTATGCAGGCTTTAGGCGAAATCTTAACTATTAAATTAATTGAAGAATTAAGAGAAAAAGAAGGAGGCGTTTACGGAGCTAGCGCTCGTGGTAGTTTAAACAAATTACCTTACGGTTCATATAGCTTTAGCATTGGTTACCCAACCAACCCAGCTAGTGCTGATAAATTGATTGAATTAACGTTGAAAGAAGTAGAAAAAATTCAACAAAATGGACCTGAAGCTAAAGATTTAGATAAATTTAAAGAAGGTGAAATGACAGATTACACCAAATCTTTAAAAGAAAACAATTATTGGTTAGATGTTTTATCTGATGCTTATACAGATCAAGAAAACCCAGAAAAAGCTTTAGAATTTGAAAAGAATTTAAAAGCTTTAACAGCAAAAGATATCCAAGAAGTAGCTAAGAAATATTTAAACAAAAACCGCGTAATTGCTGTTTTAAAACCAGAATCTGCTAAAAAATAATTTAGTTTGGTTTCAACCAACAAAAAACTCCGATTGTTATACAATCGGAGTTTTTTTTATGGTATTTATTTTTCTTCTTAATAGTTTAAAAAATCAAGTATTATTTTTTAGGTAATAGCGTTTAATTTTAGCATATTTTTTTACTTTTATAAATATTTTAACATCTATTAAACAACAACACTTTAGTGAAAAAAAAAATACTATTACTACTCTTTTTTATTGTGAATTTTGGCTTTGCGCAAGACAGTATTCAAATAAAAAAGTATTCTAAGCAAGATCTTGAAAAAGAAATTAAGCTGAATACTACTTGGAAATACAAAGTTGGAAATAACTCGCAATATAAAAATATTGATTACAATGATATTGATTGGAAAGAAAGTACAACTACATTTTTAAAAACGGGCGACAAAGAAAACCAAAAAGATTTTTGGTTTCGTAAGCAGTTTGCTGTAGATTCTACTTTAATTAATAAACCCATTTCATTAATGGTAACATCAAAAGCTGATGCTGCTGTTTATTTAGATGGCAAATTATTAGGAACTTTTGGCAAAACAGATTTTATCAATACTCCCAATGCTGAAATAAACCACCCTGTTGTATTTGCTCTAAACAATACAGATCCTCACGTTTTATCAGTATTTTATAAAGAAGCTTCTACAGAAAAAGCTTCATTATTTAGTACAAATGGCTTTAAGGTTTCTTTGGTAACACCTGCAACATATCAAGAAAAAACAACAATAAACCATTATTTATGGCTTGCAATTAATGCAATAGGTTTTATTTTTATCACCTTAGGTGTTATACATTTTATTTTGTTTGGTTTTTACAGAAAGTTTATTGCTAATTTATTTTTTGGATTATTCAATTTTTGTTCGGGTTTAAGTATTTTATTTGGTTATACCAAAATTCTAAAACAGGGTATTGAATCTTTGGCTTTTGCAAGTATGATTGATGAAAATTCTGTTATATTTTCTGCCATTGGTAGTATTGCACTTAGTGGTACTGTGAATTTTTTATTCAACAAAAACAAAATATCTTTCTACATAACAACTGTTTTAATTTCTTTAAGTTTACTGCTTGTTATTTTTGTTTCAAAAGATTTTCTGTTCTTAAGCTCAACTTTCACTTCACTAGTTTTTCTAGAAGCCATAATTGTAGTTTTAATTGCAGCTATAAATAAAAAACCTGGTGCAAAAATTATTGCTTTAGGTCTTATTTTTAGCTTTGGTTTTGCATTAATTTTAGGTTTTTCTGCTGGTATTTTCATGATTAACGCCAATAATTTAACCATTACACAAGTTGCATTAACCTCTACTTTAATAATGTTATCTTTATTTAGCACTCCTTTTGCAATGTCTGCATACTTAGCATCAAATTTTGCTTCGGTAAGTAAAAAACTACAATTGCAGTTACTTCAAATAGAAAAACTATCAGAAGAAAACATCAAACAAGAACAAGAACGCAAAGCACTTTTAGAAAATAAAATGAATTTCTTAGAAGAAGAAGTTAAAGAACGTACCAAAGAAAAAGAAACTCAAAAACAACAAATTGAACAACAGCAAACCGAATTACTTTTAGAGAAACAAAAATCAGAAGATTTGCTTTTAAATATCTTACCAAAAGATATTGCTGATGAATTAAAAGAAAACGGAGAAAGTAAAGTAAAGCAATTTAAAGATGTTTCTATTTTATTTTCCGATTTTACCAATTTAGATTTGGTTTCAAAACAATTAAATTCTCAAGAACTTTTAGATGAATTAAATCATTGTTTTAAAGCTTTTGATAACATTACAACCAAACATCAAATCGAAAAAATTAAAACAATCAGTTATTCATATATGGCGGTTAGTGGTTTGCCTTTAGAAAATGAAAATCACGCAAAAAGAATGATTGATGTTGCTTTAGAAATGCGAAACTTTATAGAAGAATATCAAACAGAAAGAAAACAAACAAACAAACCTTTCTTTGAAATTAAAATTGGTATAAATTCTGGCGAAGTAGTTGCTGGAATTGTGGGTATTAAAAAGTTTGCCTATGATATTTGGGGCGATGCGGTAAACACAGCTGCACGAATGAAAGGCATAAGTGAAAACGGAAAAATTAATGTTGGGCATACAACTTACACTCAAACCAAAGATTTCTTTGCTTTTGAATACAGAGGCGAACTTGAAATTAAAGGAAAAGGGTTAACAAAAATGTATTTTGTAGAAGATAAAACGATTTAATATGAAAAAGTTATTATACATAAGCTTGTTATTAGTATCGTTTATTTCATTGGCTCAAACAAACGTTATACTTAAAAGAAAAAACAACAAAAAACATACAGAAAACCAAATTACGTCTTTGCTTAAAGATCATTGGAAATTTAAAGACGCAATTAATGCAGATTATAGAAATCCTGATTTTAACGATGCGGATTGGTACGAAGTAAAAAGAGATACTGCTGGTAATATCGTTAAAAAAGAAATCAATTTTAAAGGAAAAGCTACTTTAAGAAATAACTTTGAAATTGATTCTACCTTAGTTGGTGTTCCTTTAAGTTTAGATATTACAATGGATCCTGGTGTTTTTTCGGTTTACATTAATGGTACTTTTTATAAAACTTTTGGTAAGTTAAAAAACAACAACGAGCCAGAAGTACGCCATACCAGAAATATCCCAATAGAATTAGATTTTGTTGATGTTATTTTTACAAAAACAGGCAAACAAAACATTGTTATTGAATATCAAGATTCAAAAATTACCAAAACAGCTGATTTTCTGAACCTAAAAGTAGAGGTAATGAAACAACAAGATGCCCTTGCAGAAGCTAATGGAATTAGAAACGCAACAAGCATCTTTGTGGTTTTAGGTTCTATTTTTATGACACTTTGTGTTTTCCACTTAATATTGTACGTGTTTTTTAGATCGTTTATACCTAACCTATATTTTAGTTTGTTTAATTTTAGTATGGGCGCCACCTTTTTTGTAATCATTTATATGCTCTTAAAAGGTCCATCTTTAAACACTTTCAATATTACAGGTATAGCAGTGATTGCTTTAACGTACATTTCTATTTTTGCATTAAGTGGTTTGGTAAACTCGTTATTCGCTAAAAATAAAAAACGCTTTAAAATCTTTTCAATTATCTGTGTTATTGGTTTAATTATCTCTATCGCTTGGGATGAAAATCAACTATTTTTACTATTAGGTTTAATTTATTCGTTTGCAGAAGCTACCATTCTTTTAATAAAAGCCATTATTAAAAAAGTAAAAGGAGCCCGAATTTTAGCAAGCGGTATATTACTTACTTTATTTTTTACCATTGCTCTTGTTATTTTTTTAATTTTAGTTGCAAATAAAGACGGTATTACTGTAGACGATGATGATAAAATTGCCATGATAACTTTATCAATTATTGCCTTTGGAATGATTTTATCTGTTTTTAGTATTCCTTTTTCAATGTCGGCTTATTTGGCTTGGTATTTTTCTCATATTAACAATGAAAACGAATTAAAAGTAACCGAAGTAGAAGAATTAACGCAGCAAAAAATAAATCAAGAAAAAGACAAACAATCACTTATTGAAAATATCAATAATGAATTGAAAAACGTAAAAATGAAATTGAATTACAACAAACCGAAATTGAATTACAAAACAAAGTTCTAGCAAACGAAAAACGTAAATCTGAAGCTTTACTTTTAAATATTCTTCCTGAAGAGGTTGCTTTAGAATTAAAAGAAAAAGGAAACACGCAATCAAAATTCTTTGACAGTGTAACCATTTTATTTACCGATTTTAAAGATTTCACCAAGCTTACAGAAAAAGTTTCTTCTACAGAATTGATTGAAGAATTAAATTATTGTTTTAAAGAATTTGACCGAATCATTAGTAAATACGGTATCGAAAAAATAAAAACCATTGGCGATGCATACATGGCGGTAAGTGGTTTGCCTAAAAAGGATGAAAATCACGCCTTAAAAATGGTAAATGCTTCTTTAGAAATTCGCGATTTTATGGAACAATACAAACAAAAACGTATAAATGAAAACAAATCGTTTTTTGAAATGCGTATTGGTATTAATTCTGGTGAAGTTGTTGCAGGAATTGTAGGTATTAAAAAGTTTGCTTATGATGTTTGGGGAAGCGCTGTAAACCTTGCTTCGGAAATGGAAGTTCACGGTGCTATTGGCAAAGTAAACATCAGTCAAAACACTTTTAACTTGGTTAAAGACAATTTTGATACAGAATTACGCACTGAAAAATTGCAAGATTCCGATGTAAATATGTACTTTGCAGAACCTAAAGAAAAAAATGTGGCTCTAAAAAAGGTAAAAGAATTTATTGTTGAAAAACAAAAGCAAGAACTGCCAAAACATTTGCATTATCATAACATTAATCATATTCTTGATGTGCACAATGCGGTAATTAACTATGCAAAATTAGAAGGAATAAGTACCGAAAATACCGAACTATTAGAAACGGCTGCTCTTTTTCACGATTCTGGTTTTATTGTAAAAGCCGATGGTCACGAGTTAATTTCATGTGAATTTGCTGAGGAATTTTTACCTAATTTTGGATACGATGCAGTGCAGATTGAAAAAATAAAAGGAATGATTATGGCTACTAAAATTCCTCAAAGTCCTACCAATCATTTAGAACAAATTTTAGCCGATGCCGATTTAGATTATTTAGGTAGAGATGATTTTGAAGAAATTTCTAATGGATTGTTTGAAGAGCTAAAAGCAGAAAACAAAGTGACTGATTTAAATACGTGGAACAAAATTCAAGTATCCTTTTTTGAAAAACACAGTTACTTTACAGAATCGGCAAAACGATTAAGAAATGATAAAAAACAACAAAATTTAGAACTAATAAAAAAACAACTGCTTTAGTTGTAAACAACAATGAAAAAAATACTATTTAAAGAAAGTTTCAAAGATTACCTTTTTATGTTAATCGGAATCTTGTGTATTGCTTTTGCACTTAAAAGTTTATTAATGCCTAACAAATTTTTTGATGGTGGTGTAACAGGTATAGCCTTACTTTTATACAAAAAATACCACATAAATATAGCCTTAATTTTCATTGCTTTAAACATTCCGTTTTTACTTTTAGGAGGCAAATTAATAAACAAATCGTTTGCCATAAAATCAATTATTGGCGTCATTATTTTAGGTTTGTGTTTACAGTTTATACCTTTTCCCGAAGTAAGTCACGACAAATTAATTGTATCTGTTTTTGGCGGATTCTTTATAGGCTTAGGTGTTGGCTTTGGTATGAAAAGCGGTATTGCTTTAGACGGAATTGAAGTTTTGGCGGTTTATACAGGTAAAAAAGTAGGCTTTTCAATGAGTGAAATCATTTTAGGGATTAACATCTTAATTTTTCTTATTGCAGGGATTTTCTTTGGATTAGAAGCAGCTTTTTATTCGATGTTAACTTATTTTGTGGCATCAAAAACAATTGATTATGTAGTAGAAGGTTTTGAAGAATTTACGGGCGTTACCATTATTTCATCTAAAAGTGAAGAAGTAAAACAGTTTTTAGTTTTACAAATGGGCAAAGGAATTACAGTTTATAAAGGTGAACGTGGTTTTATGAAAGATAGTTTTGAAGTTAGTACTGAAACCGATATTGTGTACACCGTTGTTACCCGATTAGAAGTTAGAAAGCTAAAAAGTGCCATTCATGAAATTGATGAAAAAGCATTTATTTTTTCGAGTTCTATTAAAGAAACGGCTGGTGGAATTTTAAAGAAAAAACACGCACATTAAAATAAAAAAACTCCGATTGTTCAGCAATCGGAGTTTTTTTATTTATAACAAACAGGAATAATTTCTCCTTTTGCTAAACAATATTTCTCTATTTCTTCTGAAGTAAAATGAGTGGTATAATCAACCTCATCAACCTTAAAACCAATACTTCTTAGTTTATCAAAATAATCACGACCATAAACACGAACGTGATCATATTGACCAAATATTTTAGCTCGTTCTGCTTTATCTGTAATGGAATTATCCTCAAAAGTAACCGCTCTGTTTAAATCTTGAGGAATCTGCAAAACAGCCATTCCTCCTGGTTTTAAAACGCGATACAACTCTTGCATTGCCCTAGTATCATCAGGTATATGCTCTAAAACGTGATTACATAAAATAACATCATAGCAATCATTTTCAAACGGAAGATTACAAATATCAGCTTTTACATCAGCCAATGGCGATTCTAAATCGGTTGTAGTATAATCTAAATTGGCTTGCTTTTTAAATCGCTTATAAAATGCTTGTTCAGGAGCAAAATGCAATACTTTTAAAGGCTTTTTAAAAAAATCGGTTTCATTTTGCAAATACAACCAAAGCAATCTGTGACGTTCTAACGATAAAGTACTAGGTGAAAGCACATTGTTTCTTTGCGTACCATAACCATAAGGCAAAAAGGTTCTAAACGATTTTCCATCAATAGGATCGGTAAAAGCAATTCCTTTTAAAGCGAATTCTAAAACGGGTTTAACAAAATAACTCGCCCTAATTAATATGGGGCGAGGTATGGTATTTAATATCGTTTTAAAAACTTGTTTAATCATTATAAAACCAAAGGTTGTTGACGAAATTCATCTTCTTCATTAGATTGAATGCCTAAAGCTTGATAAATATAAGCAAAAGTTGATAACAACTCTGGTTTTCCATCAACCAAGGCAACATCGTGTTCAAAATGAGCAGATGGTTTTCCATCGCGCGTAACAATCGTCCAGCCATCTTTTAGCTGTTTTATGTTTTTGGTTCCCATATTCACCATTGGCTCAATAGCAACTGTCATACCTTCTGCAAACATTTTTCCACGACCTTTTTTACCATAATTAGGCATTTCAGGTCCTTCGTGCATTTTTTTTCCTAAACCATGACCTACCAACTCACGCACAATAGAATACCCATGATTCTCAGCATATTTTTGAATAGCAGAACCTACATCTTCTACTCTATTTCCTGCTTTAAACTCACGAATGCCAACATATAACGATTCTTTAGTTACCTGAAGTAACTTTTTGGTTTCTTCGGCAACAGTTCCTACTTCAAAAGTATAACAATGGTCGCCATAATATTCATTCACAATAGCACCTAAATCGCAAGAAACCACATCGCCATCCTCTAACGGACGATTGGTTGGTAAACCGTGCACAATTTGCTCGTTAACCGAAGTTAACAAAGTTGCAGGACAACCATACAAACCTAAAAATCCTGGTGTGCCACCATGATCACGAATATATTGTTCTGCCAATTTATCTAAATGTAATGTAGTAACACCTGGTTTAATCTCTGTAGCTAACATACCTAAAGTTTTAGAAACCAATAATGCAGCAGAGCGCATAATTTCAATTTCTTCTCTAGTTTTAATTACAATCATTTCTTTAAAATTTTGTGATGCAAATTTACGAATTTTTACACCAACCTTACTTTATTATATAAAAAAAGCTCGAAATTACTTTCGAGCTTTTAAAACTATATGTTTTTAATTATTTTTTAATGAATTTTTTAGCAACAGTAATACCATCTGATTTTACATTTAACAAATAAACACCACTTGATAAACCAGAAACATCTAACTGTGCTTGGTTTGTGCCTGAAATATTGAAAGTTTTAACTGTTCTACCATTTAAATCAGTAACATGTACACTTTGAATATTTTTATCAACTAACGTTACATTAAGAACATCTGTACTTGGATTTGGATAGAATGAAAAATCATTAATTTCAAAACTTTTATTACTTGATGTAGTTAAGTCAGTTACAACAATATTATCAAGGTAACCTGAACCTCCCCAATTGTCATGAACAAAACGTAAGTGTTTAAACTGCTCATTTGCTGTTATAGTACCTGTAAATTCAAGATTATTATTCAAATAATACTTCATTTGAGTTCCGTCAATTTCGATTTTTATATTATACCATTGATTTCCCGCCCACGTTTTCCCCGCTACTTGCTCTGCTGTTTCTACTCCTGTATTATCTAAAGTAGTCACCAACATATCTCCTGTATAATCAAAGATAAATTGTGCTAAAAAATTTGTACTACCTCCTAGTGCAAATAAAAAAGCAGACTCATCTGTTCCAGATACATAATCAAAATTAATATCTGCTGAAACAGAATAATGAGTAGAATTCAAAGCTGTAGGAAAATTATAATAAGCGCCCATTATTAATTGTTGTTGTGGAGCATAAGTAAGATCCTCAGCAATTTTTAAAGATTGTGTACCATGATTAGCCTTGGCAGCAGATATTTCTTGATTCGCAATAAATACTCCTGCTCCTGCTCCTGTAACTGTCCACCCATTTTGACCATTAACATTACCTAAAGTAAATCCTTCTGATGATTCAAAAGATATTGTCTGCATTTGAGCTGATAAGCTATTAAAATTTAAAAATCCTAAAATAGCTAATAAAGATAATTTTTTATTCATAAAATTTATTTTTTAAAGTTTTAACTAAAATAAACATAAAAAAATACTTTTCAAAATAAAAAAAACACTTTGCTTCAACTCAATTCTTTAAAATAAAAAAAGCTCGAAATTACTTTCGAGCCTTTATCAAAATACTTTACAATTATTTTTTGATAATTTTTTTAGTTGCTGTTCCTTCTTTAGTTGAAACATTCAAAATATAAACTCCTGCATTTAAATCTGAAACATTTAATTGAATTTCGGCTTGTTGGCTGTAATTGTTTGTTTTAACAATTCTTCCATTAATGTCTGTTACAGTAATTTTATCAATACCTATACTCTCAGTATTTGTAATAGTTATTACATCTGTAGCTGGGTTAGGATACACATTAAATTTAGTTGATACAATATCATTTACAGTTGCAGTTGTAGTATTCACTGCAGAAACAAGATAGTTATCATATTTAATAGTTGAAGCTGCTGCATTATTTGCACCAGCAATAGCAACAAAAGAAATATCTGCTGGAGCCTCACTAGCCACAGAAACCAAATCAAAAGTTCCATTAATATTTTTAGCAGGAATTTGCCAAGTAGCTTTGCTTGTAGAAAAATCCACAAAGAAAGTAACCTTGTACCAAGTATTAGCATCTAAAACTAACCCTCCTGTTGCTAAATTAATATTATATAAACCAGCACCTGAACCACCTTGCGGGTTTGCATATGCTAAACCGTGTAACATTCTAGTTTCAGGTACGTACGTAAAACCTCCAATTGTTCTATTAGCAGACGAAACAGACATTCTGTGCGTTGCTTTACTAGTAGTTGCAGCCCCGGTATAAAATTCATATTCAACTTTTAAAATATTATTACCTGTTGCTTTAGTGTTCCACATAGCATTATCAAATCCAATTTTACTAGCTAACCTGTAGTTACCAGGCTGCCCTGTAGCAGCAGGAGGTTGATTTGTACTTTCGATTGTAAAAACATTTCCTCGTCCCGTTTCAGCTACAAATTGAAAGTTACTATTAGAACCTCCAGCAGGTACAAGTGTATACCAATCCCCCTGACCAGGTGTTGCCCCAGTAAGATCTGTACCTACATTACCTACAGTATAAGAATCAAAATTATCTGATAATAATTGTTGCGCATTTGCACTAATTGTTGCAACACACACAAATGCTGCAGAAAGTAAAAGTTTTTTCATAATTTATTATTTATTAAATTGTTGTATTAAATTTTGAGATAAATATACTTCTTTTTTTTATATACTAATAAAAATAACAAAAAAATTATATTAAATTTTTACCGGTCATTACATTTGGTTGGTTTACTCCTATTAATTTTAAAACAGTGGGTGCAATATCTCCTAAAACACCGTTGTTAATTTGCTTTATCTCTTTATCAATTAAAATAACAGGTACAGGATTGGTTGTATGAGCTGTATTAGGGCTACCATCTTCATTATACATAGTTTCACAATTACCGTGATCTGCTAAAATAATCACAGAATAATCATTTGCAATTGCAGCTTCTACTACTTGTTGGGTGCAAATATCTACTGTTTCACACGCTTTAATGGCTGCTTCCATACTTCCTGTATGCCCTACCATATCTCCGTTTGCAAAATTTATCACAATAAAATCGGCTTCCTTTTTATTTAATTCTGGTATTAAAGCATCTTTTAAATCGTAAGCACTCATTTCGGGTTTTAAATCGTAGGTTGCTACTTTTGGCGATGGACATAAAATACGAGACTCACCTACAAAAGGTTCTTCTCTTCCTCCTGAAAAGAAAAAAGTTACATGTGGATATTTCTCAGTTTCTGCCATGCGAATTTGTTTTTTCCCAGCAGCTTCCAAAACTTCACCTAATGTATTGGTAATATTATCCTTATTATAAACTACATGAACGTTTTCATAATTATCATCGTAATTAGTTAACGTTACATAATATAAACCAAGTTTTTCCATACCAAACTCAGGCATATTCACTTGTGATAAAACTTCGGTTAATTGTCTTCCTCTATCGGTTCTAAAATTAAAAAACACAACCACATCACCTTCTTTTATTGTTGCTATAGGTTGATTTTCAATATCAACCATTACAATTGGCTCAATAAATTCATCAGTAACCTCTTTAATATAACTATCGGTAATACTTAAAACTGCGTTATGTGATGGCATTCCAATACCTTTTACCAATAAATCGTAAGCTTTTTTAACTCGTTCCCAACGTTTATCACGATCCATAGCATAATATCGACCAATAACCGAGGCTAATTTTACATGAGAACCTTCAATATGTTTCACCAAATTGTTTACATGATCAACGCCTGATTTTGGATCCACATCTCGTCCATCAGTAAACGCATGCACAAAAACATTCTCTAAATTGTATTTCTTTGTTGCATCTAACAATCCAAATAAATGATTAATATGAGAATGCACGCCACCATCAGACAACAAGCCTAGAAAATGGACGGCTTTGTTGTTCACTTTTGCATAATTAAAAGCTTCTTGTAAAACAGGTTCTGCACTTAATGTTTGGTTTTGAACAGCTAAATTAATCTTAGCTAAATCTTGATAAACAATTCTACCAGCACCTAAATTCATATGCCCTACTTCAGAATTTCCCATTTGTCCTTCAGGTAATCCTACATTTAAACCATCGGTTCTTAATTGCGCGTGCGGATATTTAGTATATAAACTATCAATAAATGGTGTATTTGCTTGATCAATTGCGGATACTTTAGGGTCAGGAGAGTTTCCCCAACCATCTAAAATCATTAATAAAACTTTCTTATTCATATCATTAAAAATGGAGTTCAAATTTAATCATACATATTTAGAAAACAGCCTTATTTTTTAACATTTTATTAAAAACAAATGTTAAAAATGACTACTTTACATGAAATTGGCAACTTCTTTGTAATAAAGTTGTTATATTTACGTTAGAGAATTAAAAACTTAATATATAAGAACGGATGAATTTTAAATTATTGCCTATTATGATGGTGGGTTTATTGTCTTTTAAACCGATGACAATTAGCGACACAAACGGAGACAACAATGGAAATGGAAACGGTAAAAAAGTTACAGTTATTACAAAATCGTCAACACTTAAATCTAAAGAGATTGCTGCTGTAACTACTAAAAATTTAAAATCGAATACAGAAAGTAACTTAAGTACGTTTGATAAGTTGGTTTTATCGGAATACTTAGATTTAAATGAAAAAAACTTTGACAAGCCCGAAATTGAAAGTTTTAAAGCGGCTTTTAAAGGTTATTACAAATTAAAGGAGGAAGGTAAAATTAAAAAAGACATCCTTACCATCATAGATTTTACCAAATCGTCTACAGAGCGTAGAATGTGGGTAATTGACATGAACAAACACGAAATTCTTCATCAAACAGTGGTTTCACATGGAAGAAATAGTGGAAAAGAATTTGCGAATGATTTTTCTAACACACCAGAATCATTCAAAAGCAGTTTAGGTTTTTATGCTACTGCTGAAACATATTCTGGTCAACACGGATTATCATTACGCTTAGATGGTTTAGAAAGTGGTATTAACAGCAACGCACGCGCACGCGATATTGTTATTCATGCGGCTGATTATGCAAACGAAGCAATGGGTAAAAACCAAGGATATTTAGGTAGAAGCTTAGGTTGCCCAGCTTTACCAATTGAGGTGGCTCATAAAATAATCAACCTAATTAAAGATGAAAGTTGTTTGTTTATTTACCACGCAGATAAAAAAGATTATCTTTCTAAATCTAAATTATTGAATTAATCGTTTATACAATTTAGAATCTAAAGAGTAAACGTCGTTAAGAATATGTATGTTATTAGTTGAATCAATTACAGCTGTAAGATACACTTGATGAACGTTTACTTTTTTATTTAATTTAATATTTTTAGTTACTTCTTTTACAACTAAAGTATCAATTTTATCACGTTTCATTTCAATTCCTTCTAAACCCAAAATGGTTTCGGCTAAATCAAACGGATATTCTACACGTACGCAGCCCGAACTTAACGCACGATTGCTTTCTACAAAACGAGAACGATTATTGGTATCATGTAAATACACCATATGTTTATTAGGAAAATCGAACTTAATTTGCCCTAACGAATTTAACCTACCCGTTTTTTGTACATATCGATATGATCCGTAATTTGCAGGATTCCAATTGTCAGGACTTACTTCTTTTCCTGTTTTTTTATCAAAAATTGTCAATCTATTTGATGCAAAATAACCACGATTTGCCGATGCTTTAGGAACCAAATCGTTTTTAAGAATAGTAGGTGGAACGGTCCATTTAGGATTAATGATAATTCCGTTAAAAGCCGAAGAAAGTATAGGTGTTTTACGACTGTTTTTTCCTATAATAACTTTATGCGTTTTAATAATTTCATCATTTTGAACCACTTGTAATTGGTATTCTGGTAAGTTTATCCACACATAATTTTCGCCTAAATTGGGCTGTAACCATTTAGTACGTTCAAAATTTACCCAAACCTTTTTCTGCATATATCCTTTAGAAGTAACCGTATCTTTTACTGATGTCATAGGTACATATTTCTCAAAAGCCTTTTTGTACATGGCGTACAATCTACCTTTAGGCTTGGTATCTTCTAGATTTTTATAAAGTGCTTTTTCTTCTAACGATTTTTGCAACAACGCTACAAAATCAACATCGGCAATATAAGGTTCCCAATCGCCATACAACTTTTTAGGATTCACTTTTCCTGATGATAATTGATTGGCTATTTTAAAAAAAACATCGCTAAACTCTAAATCAACTGATTTTACTTCGTAAGGAGATAAAAGATTGTAATTTTTATGTGCTTTTATCAATTTTTTTACCGGATATTTCTCTATATAAACACCATCATATTGACTATCAATTATAGCCGAAATCAATTCACTACGATTAATACTATCTTGCCAAACTGTTTTAAAATCGCCTTTGGTATAAAAATCAATCACACTAGTTTTAGCTCCAAAAAACTGTTGTTTTTCTATTCTAAAAACGCGCTCAGCATTACTTAAATTCTGCTTTTTATCTGAGTTTGTACAAGCCGCCAACAACATAACCCCAAAAACAACAATCTTCTTCAAATTCATTTTTCCTAACAACTATTCTTCTTTCGGTACAAATTTAAACATAATTCTATGAGAACCAATCTTAGGAAGAATAACTTCTTGCACGTTTAATTGGTAACCGTTACGTTTATAAAAAGAGATTGCAGTAGTGCGGGCAAAACACCAAATCATAACACTGCCTTTTCTTGATATATTTTCCTCTGCAAAATGCAATAATCTACTACCAATGTGGTGTTTTTGATGATTTTCTAAAACAGACAACCCCGTTAATCTATAAACAGGATGTACTTTAAATGTATCGGTTTTTTTTAGCATCATAGTAGCAACCCCAACCAATTCATTATTTAAAAAAGCGCCAAAATGCTTAGTTCCTTCATCTAAATCGCCTTCAAAATGACACGTTTCAATAGGTAAATCTTTACGTAATACAGTATGACGAATTTGAATAACTTCCTCTATTTTTATTTGTTTAAACGATAACATGCTTTCTATTTATTTTTTAAACAATATACTTATTTTCTACATTTAAACATCTATAAACAAGTACTTTTTATCTATTAAAAATAATGCTAACTTTACATTTTACATATTCTTTATAAATGAAAAATCTTTTATTTCAAAATATAGCTAAACATGTACAGTTAACCAGCCAAGAAGAGGCTATAATTGAACAATATTGCACGCAAGAAAGTTACAAAGCAAAAACGGTTTTAATTAAACCTGGCGATGAAGCTCATTTTACATATTTTGTTTTAAAAGGTATTTTACGTAGTTACACAGTTGATGATAATGGTAATGCACACATTTTAAGTTTTGCGGTGCCAGGTTGGTGGGTAACGGACATGTACAGTTTCTTAACACAAAAAAAAGCCATTATGTATATTGATGTAATGGAAGATTGTGATGTGTTTATATTACACAAAAGCGATATTGAAATATTGTACGAAAAAGTACCTAAACTTGAACGCTTTTTTAGAATTCTTACAGAAAACAACTTAATTGCCAATCAGCAACGTGTTTTAGACAAAATGGCTTTAACGGCTGAAGAACGCTATGAAAAGTTCTCTAAAAAGTACCCTGATATTATAAATTGCTTGCCGCAAAAGTACATTGCATCTTATATTGGAGTAACGCCAGAGTTTTTTAGTAAAATGAAAAGCAAATTCTTAAGAAAAAAATAACACAAACAGCTTAGTAAACATTTCTAAGCTGTTTTTTTATTTCTTAATTTAGATTAACGTTGAATAAACAAAAGCTACATAACTTTGTAATATAAAATTAGAAAAAGATAAAATTATGGCAAAATATATTATTGATACAGCAAATTCTAGAGGACATGCAGATCACGGTTGGTTAAAATCATATCACACCTTTTCGTTTGCAGGATATCAAAACCCAGAACGTATTCATTTTGGAGCTTTACGTGTTTTAAACGATGATTATGTAGCGGCAGGAATGGGTTTTGGAAAACATCCGCATGAAAACATGGAAATAGTTTCCATTCCATTAGAAGGAAAATTAAGTCATGAAGACAGTACGGGCTCTAAAGGAGTTATCGAAAAAGGTGAAATTCAGTTTATGAGTGCAGGTACAGGTGTTGTACACAGCGAAATGAACGGAAGTAGTACAGAAGCAGTAAAGTTTCTTCAGATCTGGATCATTCCTAATAAAATAAACATTACCCCACGTTACGGACAAATGACGTACGAAGTTAACAACAACGAGGTAAAAACGCTGATACAACCAGAAACGCAAGAAGGCACTTTACGTTTGCAACAAAATGCTTGGTTTAAACTAGCTAAGTATGATGCTAACAAGGAGTTTTCATTAGAAGTTGAAGATCCTAAAAACAACGGAATTTATATATTTCTTTTAAATGGATCGATAGAAGTTGATGGCAAAAAATTAGAAACACGCGATGCAATCGGTGTTTGGGAAACCGATAAAGTAAATATTAAAACAAACGATAACAGTGAATTTCTTATCATAGAAGTTCCAATGAATTTAAACTAATTAAAAAAAATTGAAAATGAAAAAATGGAACATTGATCCAACGCACAGCGAAATTGGATTTAAAGTAAAGCACATGATGTTTACAAACGTAAAAGGTAATTTTAATGATTATTCTGCAAACATCGATTTTAACGAAGATTTAAAAGATGCTAATTTAGAGTTTGAAGCTAAAGTAAATTCTATCTTCACAAACAATGCTGATAGAGATAACCATTTAAAAAGCGCAGACTTTTTTGATGTAGAGCAATTTCCTACATTAAACTTTAAATCTACAGAAATTAAAGGTCAAGGCAACGAGTATGAAATTTCAGGTGATTTAACCATTAAAGGTGTTACAAAACCTATTAAATTAAATGCAGAATTCAGTGGTTTAATGACCGATCCTTGGGGTAACACTAAAGTTGGTTTAAACCTTGATGGTAAAATTAATCGTAAAGATTTTGGCTTAACATACAACGCAGCTTTAGAAACGGGTGGTGTTTTAGTAGGCGAAGACATTAAATTAAATGCTGAAATTCAGCTAGTAGAACAAAAATAATCAGTTAATTATAATTGTTTTTGTAAAGTACAATCTTTCAACAGATTGTACTTTTTTTATGCCTTAAGATTTAGTAAATTGCGAAAAATTAAACCATATGAACCGCAAAACCCTTTTAATTTTAACTACAATATTGGGTATTACTACTCAGTCTTGTAAAAAAGAAAATACTGCCATGATTTCTGGAAATGAAAACCCTTTAATTGCCGAGTGGAATACTCCTTTTGAAGTTCCTCCTTTCGATAAAATAAAAAACGAAGATTTTAAACCTGCTATTTTAGAAGGTATTAAAGATCATGAAAAAGATATTAAAGCTATTGTTGATGCAAAAGATGCGCCTACGTTTGAAAATGTTATTGTAGCATTAGATAATTCTGGCGATGTTTTAAGCAAAGTTACTACGGTACTTTATAATTTAACAAGTGCAAACACCAACGATACTTTACAAAAGTTAGCTCAGGAAATGGCACCTACTTTATCAGAGCACAACGATAATATTTATTTAAACGATGCTTTGTTTAAAAAAGTAAAAGCCGTGTATGATCAGTATCAAATTGCCAAACCTGAAACCTTACAATTAACAACAGAGCAGCAAATGCTTTTAAATGAAACATACAAACGTTTTGTAAGAAGCGGCGCTAACTTATCACAAGAAAACAAAGAAAAATTAAAAAAATACAACAGTGAATTATCCGTTCTTTCATTAAAATATGGTGATAATTTATTGAACGAAACAAACAATTACGAATTAGTAATTGATAATAAAGAAAATTTAGCAGGCTTACCGCAAGAGTTAATTGATGCAGCTTCTGCCGATGCAAAAGCAAAAGGTAAAGATGGTAAATGGGTATTTACTTTAAGCAATTCAAGCGTAATGCCTTTTTTACAATATGCCAGCAATAGAAAACTACGCGAAACGATGTTAAACGCGTACCAAATGCGTGGCAACCAAAACAATGGTAATGACAACAAAGAAATCACTTTAAAACTTGTTAATTTACGCATGCTAAAAGCACAATTGTTGGGTTATAAAAACCATGCCGAGTATGTGTTAGAAGAAAGTATGGCTAAAAACCCAGATGCGGTAAACAACATTTTAATGAAATTGTGGACACCAGCATTAGAAAAGGCTAAAAAAGAAGCAACCGATATTCAAGAAATGATGCGCAAAGAAGGCATTAATGAAGATGTTACTCCTGCAGATTGGCGTTATTACACAGAGAAAATTCGTAAAGAGCGTTACAATTTAGATGAACAAGAGCTAAAACCTTACTTTAGCTTAGAAAATGTACGTAAAGGTATTTTTGATGTAACCAATAAACTTTGGGGATTAACCTATAAAGAATTAAAAAACGTTCCTAAATATCATGAAGATGTAACGGTTTGGGAAGTTTTTGATGCCAACAAAAAAACCTTAGGTTTGTTGTATATGGATATGCATCCGCGTGCATCAAAACGTGGTGGCGCTTGGATGACCTCTTTCCGCGATCAACAAATGGAAAACGGCAAACGCAAAGTTCCTGTAATTTCTATTGTATGTAATTTCACAAAACCTACAGCTACCACTCCATCGTTATTAACTTTTGATGAAACCACAACCTTTTTCCATGAATTTGGTCATGCGTTACACGGTTTGTTATCAAACGTAAACTATAAAAGCTTAGCAGGTACTAATGTTCCAAGAGATTTTGTAGAACTTCCATCGCAAGTAATGGAAAACTGGGCGGCAGAACCAGAAGTTTTAAAAATGTATGCAAAACATTATAAAACAGGTGAAGTAATTCCGGATACATTAATCGAAAAAATGAAAGCGGCAGGTACTTTTGATCAAGGTTTTGCAACGACTGAATACTTAGCTGCCTCTTTATTAGATATGCAATACCACACCGCTACAACTGAAATTAAAGACGATATTAATACATTTGAATTGAATGCCATGAAAAAAGTAGGCTTAATTGATGCTATTATACCTCGTTACCGTTCTACTTATTTCAGTCATATTTTTGCAGGCGGATATTCTGCTGGATATTACAGCTACATTTGGAGTGCTGTTTTAGATACAGATGCGTTCCAAGCCTTTAAAGAAACATCGTTATTCAACCCAGAAAAAGCGAAATTGTTCCGTGAAAATGTATTAGAAAAAGGCGGAACCGAAGATCCTGCGGTTTTATACAGAAAATTCCGCGGAGCTGATCCTAAAATTGAACCATTGCTGAAAAAACGTGGTTTAAATTAATAAATCTAAAATCCCAATCAAATTGATTGGGATTTGTTTATCAATATCAATTGTAATAATCGTTTGAAAACATTGGCTTTTTTCCTGCTTTTTTCTTTGTGCTTTTTAAAATCATCAGCACAAATTGATAGTACTTATATAGGAAAATCTAAAAAAATGTATGGCACTAAACTTTATTTTACAAAAGAAAGCTTAACCTTAAATTATACAACCAAAGAACTTAACAATCGGGCTTTTGAACCTAACAAACCTGCAAGTATTGGTCTTGGTTTTTTATGGAAAAATTCAGAATTAAGTTATAGTCAAAGTTTTAATTTTTTAGGCGATCGATCTAGAAGAAGATCCAAAACCTTTGATTTTAAATACAATTATTATGGGGAACGTTTTCTTGTAGATGTGTATTTACAGAAATACAAGTCCTTTTACCTACTTAATGAAAACACAAAAAGTTACGAAGCATTTCCCGATTTACAACTTGGTTTATATGGTGTTTCTGCACATTATGTTTTTAATCACAAAAAATATTCGTTTGCAGCAACCAACTCTTTCAATAAAATTCAATTGAAATCGGCAGGTAGTTTTTTACTAGGAGCCAATATTTTCTATTCAAAAACCAAGAATATTCCTTCTTTTTATTCAGATATTAAAGATTACGATAAACGTTTGGTAAGTTTTGGACCTACCATTGGGTATGGTTATAACTTTGTTTTTTTTAGACATTATTTTACAGGAATATCTGCATTGGTTGGAGTTAACGGAAATTTTGAAAAAAATCTTTTAACTAACGATTCAAAATTTATTTTAACTCCTCAAATACAAAGTAAATTTTCTTTAGGATATTCTGATAATAATTGGACAATTGCCATGGCTACACCTATAAATGCTTTGTTTATGAATTATTCTGATGCGCAACAATCAAATTTATTGAACACCAAAATAATGATTACTGCTACAAAACGTTTTAATTTAAAGAAAGAAATTCCATTTTTAAAGAAAGATTTAACCGATTACTTAATAGATCTCACCAAAAAAAGATATCATCAATAACAAAAAAGCGTTTCAAATTGAAACGCTTTTTTTATTTTAAATTCTTTAAGTTGATTACCTCTTGCTCTGTTAAGAAACGCCAGTTACCACGAGTTACGCCCCATTTGGTTAACCCCGCAAACATTACTCTATCTAACTTAATAACGTTGTAATTTAATTTTTCAAAAACCATACGAACCATTTTTACGTTAGATGATTTTAGTTTAATACCAATTTCACTTTTAGGTTGATTTTCTACATACGAAACTTCTTCTACCCAAACTTTATGATCGTTTACATAAACACCTGCTTGAATTTTCTCTAAATCCTCGTACTTCAAGTTTTTATCTAAAGAAACGTGGTACAATTTAGAAGAATGCTGTGCTGCATTGGTAAATTTCTGAATCATATCGTTATCATTGGTATACAAAACCAAACCAACTGTGGTTTTATCCATACGCCCAACCGGTTTTAAATACGAGGTAGAAGCATTGCGAACCAATTCATAAGCATTTGATAATTCTTCGTCTTCAGAAGCACTAAATCCTTTTGGTTTGTTTAATAAAACGTATACTTTTTTCTCAGGATTTAATAACACACCATCAAAAACAACTTTATCTTTAGGTTTTACTTTATAACCCATTTCTGTAATCACCTCACCGTTTACAGTAACATTACCCGATTGAATATACAAATCGGCATCACGGCGCGAACATACTCCAGAATTGGCAATATATTTATTTAAACGAATGGTATCATCTTTCAAAACAGCAGGCTTATCGGCTTTTACAGGCTTATCCCATTTTTTAAAAGGCTTGTTATCTTCCTTTTTAAATGGTTTATTTTCATCCTTTTTAAAAGGCTTGTTCGTTTTATAGCCTCCTGGTCTGTTTCTATCGTTCGTACCTCCTTTTGAAAAAGATGACTTTTTATTATTTCTGTTGCTGTTATTTCCGCCTCGCGTGTTCATTTCAAAAAAATTTCTACAAAGATAAGAGAATATTTAGCATCTTTACATTACAATTAAAATTTGACTTGCTATGTTAAAAAATAAATGGACTGTTTTAGTACTTATACAAGTAATTATCAGTTTGGTATCGGGTATTTTACTATCAAAAATGTCGTTAATTGGCAGAATTGGTGTTTCTACCGTTTATACCGAATATGGTTTTATGAAACATTGGTACAAAGGTTTTGCTACTGTTTTAGCCATTCAGTTATTGTTGATTGCTATTTTATGGATTGTAAAACGCATCACATCGTACAAAAACTTTAGTTTGGTTAATTTAATTTTAATCATTTTAGGATTGCTTGGGCTGATTTATACTTTTTACGATTTTACTCAAACCAGTCATAAATACATGAACAGTCAGTTTCATGCAGGTGGCTATTTATTTTGGGCGGGATGGTTTATTACGTGTTTGTACTTTTTCTTTGCAAGGGTAAAACCAAAACCAATCACTATTGAAAACACACCAAAAGAGACGATTGAAACTACATCGAACTTATAAAAGAAAATCCTGAATCAAAACGATTCAGGATTTTTTATAAATAAGGAGTTACTAATTTTTTTCCATTGATGATCACATTCGGATCAATCAACACAATAGAAAGTACTCCTAATATAATAATGAGTTTTAGTAGAATGTGCAGTTTTTTAAAATCGGTTTGCGTTTGTGCATCAAACAAAAAAATCACAAAAGCCAGCAACAAGCCGCTACTTACATAAAAATAATACTGCATATACCCTACTTCGTAATACCAAATTAACAAATAAGCAGGTACTAAAGTAAGTAAGGTTAAAAAACTAATGATGTATTTAGATGTTTTTGCGCCAAAACGCACAGGTACCGTTTGATAATTGTTTGCAAAATCGCCTTTAATGTTTTCCAAATCTTTCACAAACTCACGAATCAGTAAAATTAAATACAAGTAAAAAGCGTGCGCAAAAATACCCCAGCTAAAATTAGCAAAGTGCATTAAAATTCCAAAGAAAGGCAACAAAACCAACAATGATGCGGTAATGTTTCCTACAATAGGATAGTTCTTTTTTATTTTATGTGAATAAAACCAAAGCAAGAAAATATACACCGCGTAAAAAGCAACTGCCCGCCACGATACTAACCAAGCCAAACAGGCACTGGTAAAGTTTAAGGCAAAATAGGTACGCAACTGTGTGTTTTTACTTACTAATTTATCTAATTGCGATTTGTTGGGTCGGTTTATTAAATCTTTCTCTGTATCATAAAAATTATTAATGATGTAGCCTGATGCAATAGCCAAAGCACTACTTAAAATAATTAAGAACAGATTAAAATCTTTTAAAACAGTAATGGCCCTCAAATGAGAGCCAAATATGAATATTGCCGAAAAATATTGTGCTAAAATAACAACAATAATGTTGTACCCACGAATTACCGAAAAGAAACTAAATATTTTTAATAATGTTCTTTTAAGCTGTCGCGATGTTGCCATTTTAAAACTTATAAACCAATTCTAATTTGTAATCTTTTAATGCTTCTTTAGCCTTTTCATAATCAGGTGCAAAACCTAAAATATAACCTCCGCCACCAGAACCGCACAATTTTAAGTAATAATCGTTGGTATCAATTCCTTGTTGCCAAACATTGTGAAATTTTTCTGGAATCATTGGTTTAAAATGACTTAAAGCTATTTTAGATAACTCTTTTGTATTGGTATAAAGCGTTTTAAAATCGCCTTTTAAGAAATTCTCAACAGCAGCATCGGTGTATTTAGCAAACTGCGATTTCATCATATTGCGGAAACCTTCGTTTTTTAAATTATCCATAAAAATGCTTACCATTGGAGCTGTTTCGCCTACTATTTCAGAATCAATCAAGAAAACGGCACCTTGCCCCTCTTCTTTCTGAGAAGGAATTCCTGTTGGCTCGATATGATCTTTAGAATTGATTAAAATAGGTAAACTTAAATATGAGTTTAACGGATCTAAACCTGATGAAGTACCGTGAAAAAACGATTCCATTCTTCCAAAAATCTTTTTCAAGGTTAATAACTTCTCACGATTTAAATTCTCTAAAACCGTAATTTTATTGCTGGCATATTTATCGTAAATAGCCGCCACCAAAGCACCGCTACTACCTACTCCGTATCCTTGTGGAATGCTAGAATCAAAGTACATACCTGCATCAACATCGGTATTTAAAGCGTCTAAATCAAACTGTACCAATTCAGGTTCGTTTAAGGTTAGTTCGTTTAAATAGGTAGCAAAAGCTTTTAAACTTTTGTTTGATTTTTGTGCAATTTCACTCGGATTTTCATCAATTTTTAATGCTCCGTTGTAAAAATTATACGGAATAGCCAATCCTTTAGAATCTTTGATGATTCCGTATTCGCCAAACAATAAGATTTTCGAGTAAAATAATGGCCCTTTCATAGCTGTGATTTTAAGACAAATGTACTAATTTATTTAATAGGATATACGGCTGTGTTAAATTAATTGTGTGAGTGTATAATGTGATGAATAGGTTTTATTTATAAAATAAAAAAACCGCAAGCGAAGGGCTTGCGGTTGGGGTTTAAAATATAGATTCTAAAACTTTCATTTCCTCTATTTGCATCTTAATATTATTCTCATTTATATTAATTGCTTCTAGCTTAGCTTCTAAATCTTTAATCTGTAACTCTTTGTTATCTTTGTTTTGAACAAGTTTTTCTATTTTTTCAACTATTATTTCTATGAAATCATCGCTAAACTTCTTTTTGATATTAAACTTTAGATTAACAATAAACTCTATAATCCCTTGTCTCAGAATGTCCAAGTTAAAAGACTCAAAATAATCATCTAATAATCTTTTAATACTTTCCTTAATAAAAAACATTTCCTGAAACCAATTATTAACATCTTTATCAGAGGGTATTATTAGATCATCGTAACTTATATCTATGATTTTTTTTTGAAAATAGATTTTAAAATGTTTTAAATAATCATTATAATCAAAATCTTCTAAATTTTCTTCGACAGCATCTTCTATTTCTTGAATAAAATAATTAATCTCACGCTGTAAATTAGCTTTTAATTTATTGTTCCTTTCATTAAATTTTATTTTAAGTTTAATTTTAAATAAGTTTAATTTATGATCAAATTCATCTACTAGATTTGGATTATAAGCCCATTTTTCATCAATTGCACTTTTAATTTCTCTTTTATTTATAACTAGAAACTCCTCTAATTCATCAATTAAATTTTCTATCTCTTTTTCTACCAATTCATCTATTTCAATTTCTAATATGTTTAATTTTCTATCTATTCTTTTTTTAGCTTTTTTTGTTTTATTTAAAAGCTCATCTAGATCTGTATCTGGTTTATTAAGAATAACCAGTTCGTTAGTAAATTGTGTCTTATTTTTTATCAACTTTTCTAAAAGATCTTCACCAATTTGTTTTATTAAATTAATTGGTTTTTGAATGAGAATTTCTTCTTTAGATTTTGTAATGATTTCATGAATTGCTTCTTCAAATACTGGCATTAAACTTTTTTCGTACATCTGAGCCTGAGTACTGATTTCAAAATTATCTAATGCTTTTTTGTAATAGAAATCCAAATCTTTGTCTTGGCCTATTTTGGCTAAGTCCATTTTAGACATCAATGCCATATTTGCAGAAATCAATAAAGGGTCTTGATCTTTTACTAATGTTGCGATTGAGTTATTACTATGTTCTTCACATGCTTTTAAAAGTTGTTCTTTAACGTTTGCTACCATTTCCGTTTCGGTTTCACCTTGTGCATAGTTGATATCGTATTTATTAACACCTACTAACAATTTACCAACACCCACTGAACGCACTTTATTAAAAATAATATCTTTATCGGTAGCATCAAAAGCTCTTCCTGCGTAAAGTAACATTATTACAACATCGGCTTTTTTCAAAAAATCTTTTGTGCGTTCTTCACGAGAAACTACGGGATCATTAAAACCCGGTGTATCAACAATCTCTACACCTTTTAAATCTTCCATTGGATATTCTATACGTACCGATTTCGTAATAGCAATGTATTTTCCATCAGCACCAACATATTCAATCAGGTTTTCAAAAACATCGTTTTTTTTTGTACCCAACAATAGTGGCAATTCATTTTCTATTATAACTGATTTTGCAATAATTTCTTTAGCCACTTTTATCTTAGATAGTTGGTTGTTATCACCTTCGTAACTTGATTCGTCTAATGATGCGGATTGTTTCAGTTCTGCCCATTCTTGTGAAGTATAAAATTCGGCTTCTAATTTTTTTTCTTCTCCATAGGTCAATACAGAAAGAGATGCTGTCATTGGGGTTGTTGCCGCAGGTAAAACCTCATCTTTAAAAATCAAAGCATTTAAAAAAGTAGATTTTCCAGCTTTCATTTGTCCAATAACTCCAATAACCAATTTATCGTTTTCTATTTTAAAAATAAATTCATCAAATTGTTCTTTGGTTATCCATTGATTATGCAATGCCTTTTGTGCGTATTTTTTAAAATTCATACGCTTATCTTGTATGTCTTTAAGAAAATTATGTTCGTTCATTATATTTTAATTTAAAAGATTGGGATTATAGTCTTTGATTAACTTTTCAAATTCTTTTTTTACTTTATGAAGTTCCGCTAATTGATACTTATTTTCTGCAATGTCATTGTCATTTTTAATTTTATCTTCTATATCATCTGAATAAAATCCCACTTGTTCATTTATTTGAGATGATAGGTCTATTATCCCTCTTATTTTTTCAATGAATCCTTCATAATCTGAGTCAGCAATTTTATAAGTTCCTCAAAAATTTATTTTAACCAATCTTTCTATTGTATCTGCTGAAGAAGATATTTCATTTTTAATAAAATTAAAATTATCATCTCTTATATCAATCGTATCATCAATTTCTTTTCTTTCTTTTCTTAAATCATTTTTTTCTTTTTCTTTCTTTTTAATCCAAGAATTCAATTCATCGAGAATATAACGCATAAGTGGCGGTTGTTCTTCAATTTGAATTTCGTTAATGTATTTCATTAAAACTTCGACTTTTTCGTCTTTATGAAAACTGATAATATCTTTGAATTGAATATCATTATCAAATGCAGTTTTTTTGATATGTTCTTTCATTTTTTCAATATCATCGGGACTCTTACCATCAGTTTTATTGATAATAAAATACAAAGGCACTCCATTCAAATGGTCTTTCATTACTTTGATAGAAGTTTGGTTAAGGTCTCCGGCATTGATATCGATAACCCAAAAAAGAGCGTGCGCTTCTTTTACAACATCGGTTGTTCTTTTAATGATTTCATCACTGTTTGAGCCAAAACCAGGGGTGTCTAAAATACTTATATTGTCTAAATGTTTGTTGTTGTATGACAATACAAAGTATTTTATTAAATGTGAAACATTTACCTTATCTAATACCGATTTGGTAACCATTTCAAAAGTCTCCTTTTTGATGGTTCTTAAATCTCCATCTGGTGAATAAAATTGACAGTTAAAGTCTTTTGATTTAGAAATATAGGTGGGAATGGCTGTGGTTTCTTTACTACTTGTTGGTAATAAAAGTGCGTCAGGATCATCTTGTGAAAGGATTCGATTTACAATAGAAGTTTTTCCAGCTGAAAATTCCCCTACAATAGCAACTACTTTTTTATTTTTAATCCACGTCTTTTTTTCGGTATTTCGCCAGTCCCAAGCATAATATCCTAAATTTTCAGCTTCATCTGTGTGATTTTTAAGACAATCATAAACTGAATTACTGATAAATGAGTATATCTCCCAAGTTTTACGATCTAATTCTTCCATATCTTTATCAGAAGCATTGTTCGCATTTAAAATACTATTGACAAAGGTTAAAGACTTATTATCCTTTTCAGCTTCTCTTACTTTCGTGGCTAATTTTATAGACAAGTCTTCTTTTGTTGTTAATAATTCACGATTCTCTTTTTCAATGTTGTTAAGATTTTCTTCTATTTCGTTTTTTTCAGAGCGAATTTTTTTATTTTTAGCTTCTAAATCATCTATACTATCTTCCATGTCCTCAATTTCATCTTTTAACTTATTAATTTCCTTTAATAAGTCATTAGAATTAGAAGAAGTATCTCCTGATGATTGAATTGTTTTTAAAAGTGATTCATTATCAGCTAGTTTTTTCAGAAGTTTTTGTTTTTCGTTTTCTAAAGTATAAATACTTGATTTTAAAAAACTTACTTCTTGATTATCTGTAGTTGTAACTGAATTATCTTTCGGTTTAGATTTTATAAAAAAAACCATACATGCTCCTATAATTAAACCAACTACAATTGCTATAATCATATTACTTTCCATTTTCTAACTGCTTCTTTAATTCTACAATTTCTTCTTTTCTTGCATTGTATAACATTTCGTATTCATTCAATTCGCATTTCAACTTTTCAATTTCCTTAGCTAAATTTGAATTTGTTTTTTTTAATTTATTCACTTCTAGTTCAAAATCATCGATTTGATCTTCTGAAGAATCTCTTTCAGTTCGCAGTTTTTTTAAATCTGTTTTTGTTTTTTCTAACTCATTAGATGTATCTGAAAGCTCTTCTTTCAGTTTTCTGTTTTGATTAGTAAGAGTATCAATTTCACTATTGTTATTAGTGTTTGTGGCTATAGTACTTTTATTTTGCATATAATATGTTACAGCAGCTCCTGCAACTAAACCTATTCCTAAATATATCATACTCATAATTATTGATTTAAAAGAGTTAAATGATTTTTATAACTTTCGATTTTTGCTTTAAATAATTCGTTGTCTTTTGTAAACAACTCTTTCATTTCTTCTAATTTATTTTCAAAATGACCAATAGTTAATTGTGCTTCATTATTTAAGTTGTTTTGAATATCTTGTAATAAATTATTTGTAATTTGTTTTAAATTAGCTTTAAACTCAGGAAGTAAACTATCTTCTAAATAGTTACTAATCATTTTTCTTCTCTGTGGCTTTCCTAAAACGGAATCGCCTACTTTTCCAACAATGTTTTCAACAAAACCTTGATTTTGATTTGGTGCTACCATCTGTCCAACTTGAGAATTGTAATGATTAACCTCATTCATTCCTTTTTTAAAATTTTCAGAATGTTGTTTAATATTTACAAGACTCGTCATTATTTTTCTATTCTTTCTATTAGACGCAATACTTGCAATATCAGTTGCAGTATCAGCAACACTTGCTACTGTACCAGCTGTACCGATAGCCTTAGCAGCGCCAGCAACAGCACTACCTCCTGCAACAGCAGGAGCAGCTGCCGAAGCTAAACCTGCAGTTGCGACAACAGCACCAATAGCTGCTACCACTTTTATTCCACTAGAAATATTTTTAATTTGCTCTTGACCAGCCGAAGATAAATCTATATCGTAAGACAACGGATTCATTTTTATTTGATCAACATTGATACTTTCTAATGATCGTAAAGGAATACCAAGCTCTGTGTTTTTTCTTTCATTTGCTAAAATGTACAATTTCTTTCTAACTTCATTCTGATAATCACTCATCATTAAATTACAAGTACTATTAATTGCGCTTATAGCTTGTTGATCAGCATCAATTGTGTTTTTAGAAATAATACTATCTAATTTATCCGAAACTACTCTTGAGAAACCTTTAACAATTTCATATTCAATTTCCTCAACTTCAGACCTTGAATCCGAAATTAATCTATTTACAGCATTCAATAGTTTTTCCAACTGCCTTTGTTGTTGTTTTAATTGGGTCTCTATTGATGAGTCTGAAGTTGTATTTTCAATAAGACTTTTAATATGATCTTGTAGATATTCTCTTGTTTTATTTAATCTAAAAGAAAGAACATTGTTAACAATTTCATTTTTACTTTTCTGGATATTTTCAATCAATGAATAAAACTCAGTCAATTCATTTTTTGTAGATGAAATTGCAATCATTCGATCTATAGGAATGTTGATATTTCTAGAAATATAATTTTTCACTTCTTCAATTTCATCAGAAGTTTTTGTATCCGTCTTGGTAATTACTAAATACAAAGGAAGATGGGCTAAATTATTGAACTTAATAAACTCTAACAATGAATTAGTAATTTGCTGATTTACGTCAATACACAAAATTAAGGCATCTGCATTTGGCAAATAGCTACTCAACACTTCCAAATGTTTAGGGTCATTTGATGACAATCCAGGAGTATCTACTAATACTATATTTTTATCAACATTATTTCCTTTATCAAAAATGCGAACACGTTCTACTTCTTCTAAATTAGCATTCTTGATTGTTGAAACATCTTCAATTTCTATAACTTCAGCATTTGATTTAAATAGCTGAGCTCCTTCGTTTTCATTCCCAAATAAAATTTCATAAATCACAGCTGTAGTTGGTTTTGAAGATGTTTCCAACTTTTTACCTTCTGTAATAGCGTTTATCAGCGTTGTTTTTCCTGAACTAAATTCTCCAACAATAGGAATAATAATCTCTGAATTAGTATTACTAAATCTATCTTTAATCACTTGTAATTCAAGAGTAATATCAGAAAGACCTAAGTCCTCTGCTATAGTTTTAAGTATATTCGTATCTCTCATATTTTATAAAATTTAAAAATTAATATTATTATCCAATTTTTTCAACATGCACCATACCAGAATGTAAAGCAAAATTTGCTTTTAAATCAATACCAAAAACGCGTAAGAAAGCATTATTAATAGCTTCGGTTCCTGGCCCGTTTCCATCCCAAGGAAAAACGCCAATGTAGCTGTATTGTAAGGTCATGCCTTTTTCTAAAATGTTACCGTCTGGTAAACGTTCGGTTCTTGTAATAGTTGCTTTAAATAGTGCCATCGTTTTTTGTTTTAAGTTAATTCGTGTTATTACTTGTTAATATTCCGTTCTTGTATTTCTACGAAATTCAATGCTTTTTCAGGAAAACCTGCAGAGTAGTAAAAATATACGAATGGGTATTAGGTAGCAACTACTTTTGGGTGAATGCCTTGTTTTTTTGAGTAAATGCCTTAAACAAACAACAATTGGTTAATTTCTTGATACAAGGGAGAGGAAACATCTTGTGTATCTAAAACTTTTTGGAAGTAATAATGTGCTTTTGGGGTATTGTTAAGAGCTAAATAGCAATTGGCTTTTTGAAAATAACTTGCTATTAACCAACTTTCATTGGCTTTATGGTGTAGAATACGCTCGATATTAAAATCAAGTACTGCCAATGCTTGGGTATGTTTGTCTAAGAAATATAAAACGGTGGCATACACATCATTAAACTCAATGTTTTGATGGTGTTGCGGATGTTGTAATATAAGATGCTCTGCTAATAAAAAAGCTTCTTGATGTACTAACTCGTTTAGTGTTTGTATTATAATTTCGACATTCATATAAAAAAACAAATAAAGCCCTTGCCACAAAAAGTAACTGAAAGTGCACAAACAAATAGGTTTTTATAATGTTTTAAGGGCTTTGTTTCGTAAATGTTTGTAAGGTTTTGGTAATGCAAAAGTAGCTTTTGCCTATTGCCTTCTTAAAACAATTGGGTGAATGCCGTGTTTTTTTTAGTGAATGCGGTTTTTAGTAATTGTTTAGTAAAATAACAACAGTTGTACCTGCCGATGAGGAAGTAATTTGTATAGGTGTACTAAGCGTTTCTTGGGTAAGTTGTAATTGCGTTTGTACAATGGAAATTCCTTTTGATTGATGCGCTGTTGCTTTCTTTTCTTGATAACCAATACCATTGTCTGCTATGGTAATTTGTACCGCATCGCCTATTTTATCAACTAATAATTGAATATGTGGTTGTGTAATACTTGGCGGAAACGCGTGTACAATGGCATTTTCTACAAAAGGTTGCAACAATAACGGCACAATACTTATTTTCTCGGCGTTTAACGTTTGGTCAATGGTGGTTGTAAACAATATAGGATGCTCAGTACGTAAATTTTCAATCTCTATGTATTGTTTTAAGTAGTTGATTTCTTCATAAAGTGTAATCGATTTTTTATCGGAATAATTTAAGGTGGTTCGAATTAATGTTGAAAACTGTTCTAAGTAATACAACGCATTATCAACATCTTTACAAATAATAAAATACTGAATAGAACTTAACACATTGAACAAAAAGTGCGAGTTCATTTGACTTTTTAATGCTTGTAGCTTTACATCGGCTAATTGTTTATCAAAAAGTAATTCTTTTGTTTTTTGATCGTTTTGCAACATCAATAGTTGCATATCTTTTGCCTGTTTTTGCTTTAAATAGTTTATACGCAACTTGTATCCCGCAAAAAAAGCACCTATTACCAAAAGGAAACTTGTTAAAAGAAAAGGCAATGTATAATAAAACGGTTGCTTAACTTTTAAATACAATAAAGTTTGATGTGCAATAGTACCTGTATCTTCATCGGTAATTTGTAATTGCACCGTATAATCATCGCTTTTTAAATAGTTCAGTGCGATTTGATTTTCCGATGTTAACTCTTGCCAAGGCTCTGTTTCTTTTAATCGAAATTTGTATTTTAACTTGTTGGGATATTTTGCTTGCGGTACTGAAAAAAGCAATCGAATGGTGTTTTCATTATAAGGTACCGTCAACGTTTTTACATCAGAAAAATTCGTTCGTTCTGTATTATTAACGTAAACCGTTTCAACAACCACTTTGTTGTTAAAACTTCTTTTGGTGGTAAAATAATTGTTGTTTAAAACAAAATACCCTGCCTTGGTACCTATAAACAATTGGTTGTTAAAAACCTCGGCTTTGGTGCTATTGTAATTGGTAAACCCTTGGTCTTTATCAATAAAATAATAATCATTCCCTTTAAAAACATTAATTCCTAAATTGGTACCAATGTAAAGCACTCCGTTTATTTCGTTCACAAAAAAAGTAGTACTTCCTTTAATTTTTTGATGCGCAATTTGCTGCTTTATTTTCGGAGTTGATGTATGAACATCTAAAACATACACATCGTTAAAATCGGTCACAACCACTAAATTTCCCGAACTTGTGGTACAAATACTTTTTAATTTAAGCTCAGTAAACGATTTATTTTCAGCAAACGATTGAAACAAGCCGTTTTTATACTGATACAAACCACTTAAAGCCGATGCAAAATAAACCGCATCATGGGTTTGTGCTACTGATACAATTTCGGCAGGAATGGAAGGATTATTAAAATCGTGAAAATAATCATACGAAAAAGCATCTACCTCTTTAAAAACACGTACGCCACCATACGGAACGGGCATTACTAATTGATTTTTAAAAAACGTGAAATAATACGTATGTATAGGGTAATATTTTAAAATTCCGCCTTGCAAACTCATTGAAAACATACCGATGTTTGATGCCACCCAAAGTTTATTGTTGTGAATTTGAGAACTGTAAAAAATAATTTTAGAAGCTGTTGTGGTATAATCAATCGGGTAAAAATGATTTTGAATAACTGCTTTTTGCTGAAATTTAGAAGGATGTGTTTCTTGAAATTTTTTAAAAGTGCTTAACGCAACTTCTTTTACGACTTGGTTATTTTCAAGCAAGGTAAATCCTTTATTATGAAACACAAACTGTTGGTTATTTTGCGTATTTAAACAATAAACCATTTTATCTTGCTCATAATTGGCAACAGGTACATTCAGGTTTATCTGCACTAAACCATTATTTTGTGTGCCTACATACAGCATCTGATTTTGCTTGTTATAAGCAATGCTTTTTAAATCGGTATAAGGTAAATTGTAAGTTGTGGTAAGATTTTCTAAATGATTGTTGCCTATTTTATAAAGTCCGCCATCGGTTTCAAAAATACCCGATGATACAAAGTACAAAGAATCATCAACTATTAAAAATTTCCAAATATTACCTATAGGATATTCCTTTTCAACTTTAAAACTTTGTGGATTTAAAACCAGCAATTTATCGTTAGTTGATATATATATTTTGTTGTTAAAAACAATACTTGAAAATGTTTTTTTAAGATCTGATATTTTTTGAACCTTGGTATGAGTTACTTCGTAAATACCATCGTTTAAAGTAGTGGCATACACCTTATTATTCACCGAAAAAAAACTTGCAACTGTAAATAGATAGTCTTTGTTTTGCGTAAACGTTGGGTTGGTAACCGAGAAGTTTTTTGTATTAATAATAGAAATTCCGTTTAAAGTACCTACGTAAATTTCTTCCTTAAAATAAAACAACGTTCGCACCGTGTTATGAGCCAATTTATTTTTAGTGCTGAATAATTTATTGGTATTATCCTTAAAATAAAGCACTCCTTGCCCGTAACCTGCAATCCACTTCCCTTCGTTCGGATCTTCTAAAATATCGTAAATATTGTTAAACTTATATTTTGTTGTTTGCTTGCTGGTTTCAAAAACATTACCATTTCTTACAGCCAAACCTGCACGCGATCCTAAAAGTAAATTACCGTCGTTATCAACAAAAGTTACATGAACGTTGTTTGAAAGCAAGCCATTATTTACATTCAATATCTTGGTATCGGTGTATTGTGCATAAACCGATAACTTGAAAAGAAATAGTATAATAATGTAAAAAAATCTCATAAAAACAACGAGCGTAGGACTTTACGAGAAGATTCGGACACTGGAATATTTTGATCCCAGTCTTCATTAAAATGATTTAACTCTAAGGTATTGTCTTCTTTTGTAAACGATACAATATGATGTGTATTAACTAAAAACGTTCTATGGACTCTTAGAAAATTAGTTTCAGGTAATTCAGCTTCAATGTTTTTTAGCGTTTTACTTAGTACATATTTGCTTTTGCCATCTTTCATAAATAATTCGCAATAATTATTAGAGGCTTTACAAAAAACAATATCGTTTAATTCAATCATTACCCTTTTGTTTTGGGCACTGTTGATAAACTTCAGGTATTTTTTTTCGATGGCTTTTTCTTGGAAACGTTCAAAAATACGCAGTAACTTTTCACGCTCTAAAGGTTTGTACAAATACCCAAAACAACCAATATCATTCACCGATTTTTCCAAATACTGCGAAAAAGCAGTTACAAAAACCACTTCAAAACTATCTTTTTTAACCTTATCAAACAATTCAAAACCGTTGGCTTCTGGCATTTCAATATCCAAAAAAACCAAATCGGGGTAATATTTTTCAATCGCTTCGGCTCCTTCTTTTACCGAATTGCACGAAACATATTCAAACTTATTATCAGGAATTAAAATATTGATGTAGCTTTTTAAAACCTCGCGGGCTTTAGGTTCATCATCAATAATAACAATAACTAAACTGTTCATAAGGGTATGTTGTATTGTTAAAATGTTTTATTTATGAATGCCATACACACAATGACGGCAACCGTTTTTACAGCATCTTCCTTTTAAGAAATGATACATTTCGGTAAAAACAAAAAAACCGTTTTCCATATAAAAATGCAAACCTTCCACCATTTCGGTGGGACGTTTTGGAAACTTATTGGTTTGTGCAAACTTCATCATTTCATCAAACTTCAACAAACAATCATTACACAAACAATCGTGTTGCGTTTTTTCGTACAAAAAAGCAACCGTTTCATCTAACAATTCTATTTTTTGGCAATCGCAATTTTTAATATCATCGGCATTACAAACCAAAGGTTTATGACAATGGGTGCATTTTACTTGTTGCATTAATCTATTTTTTGATTTACTAAAGTGCTATATTTAATGTTTGAATTTTTTAATATAATCACCCGGTGTACAATTATGATACATTTTAAACTGTTTCACAAAATAACTTAAAGAACTAAAGCCTACTTTATAAGCAACCTCAGAAATATTGCAATTAGCTTGTAACAATAAATGTCTGGCGCTATTCATACGCTGTTGTAAAATATAAGCACCTGGCGTTTTACCGCAATAGTTTTCAAACATTCTATGTAAAGTACTTTTACTACAATTTCCAACTTTAGTAAGCTCTTCCGTATTCAAAGTTAAGCTTATATTTTCGCTAATAAACCTTTTTATTTCAAGAAATTTATTATTAATCTCTACACTGTTTTTTTGTATTTGATGCTCTTTTTGTGATTCAATAATTCTAATTAACAATGATTTCAACAACAAATCTGTTAATGCATGATTGGGTTGTTGTTGAATAACAACTTGAAGCAATTCATTAAAAGTACGAACCAATCCTGAATTATTGTTAAAATGGAAATTAGAAAAATCTATAGACCATTGTTCATCGGAAGGATAATTAGTATTAAGAAACTGTAATTGCTGATTAAGAGAATCTTTCGAGATTAATATAGTAGCACATTGTACAGGATTTTTAATATCTGCTTCAGGAAAATCAGCAAATATGGTTTCTTTATCAGCTAAAATCAACGAAGTGCCTGGTTTAAATTTAAAAACTTCACCTTCTTTAGTAAAAACAGTTTTATAACCACGAATCATGCTTGAAACAGACAAACCTTCATAGCAAATTTTAATCTTTGTAGACGATTTAAATGTTTCAAATATGAGCACTTCAAACGCACCACAATGAAAGCGTGTTTGATGCTCTTGACCCTTTCTAAGGTTTTCAGGAGTTTGTATGGCAAGCAAATCAATTCTATTACTCATAAATAAATGCCAGATAATCCTTCTAAGTTAATTTATATTTTGAAACTATAATACTACTTAATGAAACTATAGTACTATCTCTGTGTTTATTTTAAACATACATTTGTTAGAACAAATATATAAACAATTCATACTATGAGTAATATCACTTTAGAATTAGCAAGAAAAGTTATAGATGCGGCTATTAAAAAGTCTGAAGAATTAAATGTAAAAATGAACATTGCAGTAGTTGATGCAGGTACTAATTTAGTAGCTTTTAATAAAATGGATGATGCTTGGTTAGGTTCCATTGATATTTCGCAAAAAAAGGCACGAACTGCCCGTTTTTTTAATATGGATACAGGTGCTATTGGTCAATTATCACAACCAGGTGGTGCTTTATACAATATTGAACATTCTAACAATGGTTTAATTACGTTTCCAGGAGGTGTAGTAATTAAAGATGCTAATGGAACTATTATTGGAGCAGTTGGTGTTAGCGGAAGTACTGTTGAGGATGATCATGCTGTAGCTGTAGCAGGTGCTCAAGTCATCTAATTTTTAATATTATTAAAAAATAAAAGTTCAGGTGCTAACACCTGAACTTTTATTTTTATACTCAACTTAAATTTATAATTGTTGGGTTCCAAAACCCATTTCGTCGTGAATATATTGCTTATTTTGACAATGAACTGCTAGTTGATTCGCAATAAAATCTTGCACTTCGGTTTTGTATTTATTTGGATACAATACATGTACATTTGCACCTGCATCAAGCGTAAAACAAACGGGAACATTAGTTTCTCGACGATAATTCCAAATTTTTTGAATGATTTCTAACGTATTAGGCTTCATTAAAATAAAATACGGCATTGATGTCATCATCATGGCGTGTAAAGTCAATGCTTCACTTTCAACCAAAGCAATGAACTGCTCTAAATTACCCGATTTTAAAATATCTTTTAACTGTGCAATGTTTGTATGCGCTTGTACAAAACGCTGTTCAGCAAACGGATGATTGTGCATTAACTCATGCCCAACTGTACTTGAAACTTGTTTTTCACCTTTATCAACCAATAAAATAGAATCTTGGTAATTTTGAAAGTTTTCGTGTACTTCATAATTAAAAGGAACGCCAAACAAATCGGTACTGTTTTCAATACTGGCTGTTTGTCCCCAAACTACAATATTTCCTTTGATGCTTCTGCAAGCGCTACCTGAACCTAAACGAGCCAATAAAGATGCTTTTTGTTCGTAATACTCTTCGGTTTGTTGGTTGGCAACTAATTTCTCTAAGGCAATGATGTTTACCGATAATGCAGCCATACCCGATGCCGATGATGCAATTCCTGAACTATGCGGAAAGGTATTTTGAGTATCAATGGTAAAATGATAATCTAAAATATATGGACACAAATCTTGAATACGCTCAAAGTATTTCTGAATTTTTGGTCGGAATGATTCTTTTGGTTGTCCTTCAAACAATAAATCAAACGAAATACCTTTTTCTGTCTTTGGTTCAAACTTTAAGGTTGTAATGGTTTTACAGTTATTTAACGTAAAACTCAACGAAGGATTTGCTGGTATTTGATTGTCTTTTTTACCCCAATATTTTACCAAAGCAATATTACTTGGTGCTGAAAAGGTAAACAAACCGTTGTTTTCTAATTTTGAAAACGTTGTGGTTTTAAAAATATCTAAGTTGTTCATAAATTATGCTTTGTTTGTAATGCTTTGTGCAGCTAAAAATCCAGTTGTCCAAGCATTTTGAAAATTAAATCCGCCAGTTATGGCATCAATATTTAAAACTTCGCCTGTAAAATACAAATTTTCAATTAATTTGCTTTCCATCGTTTTAAAATTAATTTCTTTTAATCCAATTCCTCCTGCAGTAACAAACTCTTCTTTAAACGTGCTTTTTCCATTAATTGCAAAAGTACATTGCGTTAATTGTTCAGCTAATTTTACCAATTGTTTCTTTGTAACATCAGCCCAAGTTAGTGTTTCTGAAATATCCGCAGCTTTAACTAATTGTTGCCACAAACGATGTGTAAGGTTGTATTGCGGATATTTAGCGATTGTTTTCTTTGGACTTTCTGTTTTGTTTTCCATTAATTCATCTAAAACCTCATCAAAAACAAAATCGTTCGTCCAGTTTACCACTAATTCAAATTGATAACTTTTATCAAACAATTCACGAGCGCCCCAAGCTGATAATCGTAAAATAGCTGGTCCGCTCAATCCCCAATGCGTTATTAATAAAGGTCCGTTTGCTTTTAAGGTGCTGTTTTTAACTTTTAAGGATACCATTGGCGCCGAAACACCCATTAAGTTTTGCAAGCGATCATCTTTGGTATTAAACGTAAACAAAGAAGGTACGGGTGCTACAATGGAATGCCCGAAAGACGTGCATAAATCCCAAATTTTAGTATTACTTCCGGTAGCCATTACCAAATGTTTGCATGAATAGGCATCTTTAGAAGTTGAAATTTGCCAAACATCATCTGCCTTAACAATATTTTGAACAATTGTTTGTGTACTAATCTTAATATTGGCTTGTTGCGCTTCTTCTAAAAAACAATCAATAATGGTTTGTGAATTATCCGATTCGGGAAAAACCCTACCATCGTCTTCAATTTTTAAAGCTACTCCCCTATCATCAAACCATTGCATTACATCTCCTGTACAAAAAGTACTAAAAGGACCTCTTAGTTCACGCTCGCCACGTGGATAAAACTTGGTTAAAACATTAGGTACAAAACAAGCGTGGGTAACATTACAGCGCCCGCCACCTGAAATTTTTACTTTTGCTAATACTTCTTTTCCTCTTTCTAAAATAGCAATACGCAAATTGGGTCTTTGTTCTGCCAAATTTAACGCTGTAAAAAAACCCGAAGCCCCGCCACCTATAACAATAACATCGAAAATGTGCATATATTTCTACATTAATTTTCTACAAATTGTGGACATCCTTTTGCAACAACTATTTTTTAACCCTTTATTTCTAATACTTTAGCGTATTGGAACGGTTTATGATGTTTTAAAAGCAATTTGAATTTGTAATTTTACAAAGATAACGAACAACTTACTTCACAATGAAATTTATTATAGATAAAAGAATATTGTTTTTGGTAGCTACTTTAATCTTTGTTTCATGTAAAACATCGAAAACAACTAAGGATAATTCTTCTGACAAAAAAGAAGAAAAAAGAGAATTGGTACGAAAAGACAATACCGTTTATTATACTGAACAAGTAAAGAATGATTTTAGAGCTGTTACCGAAAATGCACAGTATAAATTTTTAGAAGCTTATAAAGCTACCGACAAACAATACTCTATTCTATTTTTTACGCAAGGCTTTAATGGAGACGATGTTGTAGTGAAAAACAATGACGAAACTATTTTTAAAGGAAGCGTTTTAACCAACAAAAAAACAGGTTTGGCTAAAAATATGCGTATTAACAATACGGAAGAAACCAGTATTTATGATAAATCAACCAAAAAAACGATTTATATAAAAGGAGATAAAGCACGTAAACACAAGTTTATTTATGTTATGAAAGGTAATGCTGATGAAGACAAACCATACAAAATAACGTATAGCGACAAGTTACGTCCTGAAAAATAAAACCAATCTAACCGTTAATTTTTAACAACAAACAACCTGAAAAAGGCATCAATTTCTTGATGCCTTTTTTATTTTATAAAATCATATCGTTGTACGAAATAATGGTTGCATATCCTTTTGATTTAAAATATTCTGTAGGATCATTTTCAGATGCCACCATTACAAAATCGCCACCCCAACCACCAAGGCTTTTTACCAATCCATTAAAATCAGGGAACAATTGTTCTTGAATGGTAGGTACTTCTAAAATACCACCTAAATTACTTTCGTATTTTTTAAAGAAATTGATAAAATGATTTAAATCGGTAATTGTTAGTAAATCATCTGTCATTTTAGAAACTTCTACAATTTCATTAGTAAGATTTTTTTGTTTCTTTCTAAAATTCGCAATGGCATCTTTGCTATCACGCTTTTGATTTAAATACACAAAATAGATATTTTCTTTAAAAGCTGGATTAAAAAGAACTTCTTGAACAATAACCTTTGAATCTATTTTTTGATACGTAACAGGCGTATTGTGTTGTGCACAAGCAATATCAAAACCACTGCCTCCAAACGATTTATCTAACAATTGAAAAGCATCAATCTGAAACCATTGCGCTATGTTGTTTATTAAGGTAGAAGATGTTCCCAAACCCCAATTGCGCGGAAATGTCAACTTGGTTTCAACCACAAAACCGCCATTACTTAAAACAGTAGAGTTTGCCTGATGCGCTTGGTGTAAAATGTCAATTAAAGTATTGCGCACTTTATCTGTTGAAGTTTGATTGTTACTTAAAACATCGGCAATAACAATATCATCATTATACCACACACTTCCATCAGCATCGTAACTTTTCCAACTCAACACTTTTGATTGAATAGGAAACACGCTTAAATACTGACCAAATTTGGTAGGCAAAGCAAATACTTTAGCACCTTGCAATACATAATATTCGCCCAAAATAAACAATTTACCGTTGCTGTAAAATTCCATAATTATTTTTACTTCTAAAATATGTTCAATGAGATGATTAACGATTTTTACATTTGCGCTGTTATCATTTTAAGATCACAAATACTGATAACACAATAAGTATCATCCCAAATATAAAAACTGTTACCCGAAATGCTGTTCTTCCGTACCAATATCCAATTGGATTTTTCACCGAATTATAAGGTGGATCAAAAACCCAGTTCCAATTACCAATTGCAGAACACACAAAGAAAACACCCAACAATATACAAAACCATTCATAACCATATTCTTGACTGGAAATATAATCTCTTATTTGTTCATAAAAATCCTTTTCCATTAGGTTGCTTTAACTGTATAATAGTTATTAAAACTTGTAAATATGCGGGTTTCTTTTAATTTTCCTTTTTTATATAGTTCTATTTTTGTTTTTTCTGCTGATTTTTTATCAAAATAAATAATTTCTTTCGGCTTTTCTTTAGTGTCAAAAAGTTCAGTTTTATAATGTCTTCCATCAACCATATAAACAACAGATTGCAATTTACCATTGGTTTTATAAGTATAATTTTTAGAATTATAAAAATTCCCTAATTTCTCAGTTGCACCTTCATAAGTATACTCTTCTGTATATTTCCCCTCTAACACCAACTGTTCCTGTAGGTTGTATATAAAGTAATAAGCATTAAGTTTAGGTTGAATTAATTCGTACTTAATAACCATTTCTGGATTGCTACAAGGGCGGTGAAGTATCACTTCTTCTTTACGAAAAATGGCTGTATCATTTTGTAAAACTCGCAAAGTATCTGTTACAAATTGACTTTTCTTGTATTTGACTTCTAAATCATTTACCTTTTTATCTTCTGAAACAGCAATTTTAGAATTGAAATTACAACCAAGTAAATTAAAAAACAGCACTAAATTTATAAGCATCATCTTTATTTCTTTTAACTAATTTACATCTTTTAAAAGAAGCAACACCTGAGCAACAAATTATTTTCGTAAGTTTTCAATAAAATCAACTACCGCGCTGTGCGAAACCGTTTTGTCTTCAAAATGTTTTAAAACCGCTTGTTTTTCTTCGTTGGTTGCCTGAAACTGATTTAAAATATTCATAATGTGCATTTTCATATGCCCTTTTTGAATACCCGTTGTAGTTAACGATTTTACTGCAGCAAAGTTTTGCGCCAAACCAGCCACAGCAATAATCTGCATCAACTCGTTGGCATTTGGTTTTTCTAACAACTCTAACGCAAATTTCACCATAGGATGCAAGTTTGTTAAACCGCCCACTGTTCCTAAAGCCAAAGGTAAATCCATCCAAAAGCGAAACTCATCATTCACAATTTCAGCGTGCGATAACGACGTGTACATTCCTCCTTTTGCAGCAAATGCGTGTACACCTGCTTCAATAGCTCTAAAATCATTACCTGTTGCCAACACCACGGCGTCCACTCCGTTCATAATTCCTTTATTATGGGTAACCGCTCGATACGTTTCAATTTCGGCTATGCGAACTGCTTGCACAAATTTCTCGGCAAATTCTTGCGGATTCTCTATTTCTTTCGATTTTAAATCAGCTACTTTACAAGAAACCTCGGCACGCACCAAACAATTAGGTACGTAATTCGATAAAATAGACATCACCACTTGCAAAGAATCTTTCTCTGCTGTAGTAAAGGCGTCAAAACCATCTACCTCTTCGCGTAACACGTTAGCAAACTCTTCTAAACACGAGTTAATAAAGTTAGCCCCCATACTATCTTTGGTATCAAACGTAGCATGTAGTTGGTAGTAATTTTCAAGTTCGGCAGTTTTATCAACCAACTCAATAGCTAAAATACCACCGCCCCGTTTCTCCATATTTTTGGTAATATCGGCTGTTCGGGCTTTAAAAATAGGTTGTAATTTTTCAATAAAAGTAACCAACGAGGTTTTAGAACCTTGAAACATAAAGTGTACGTTTCCTATTTTTTCGGTAGATAAAACCCTTGCTTTAAAACCGCCACGTTTACTCCAAAACTTAGCCGCATTAGCTGCTGCTGCTACAACCGAGCTTTCCTCGATCACCATTGGCACTGTATACACTTTATCATTAATGATAAAGTTGGGCGCAATACCCATAGGTAAGTAAAAATTGGTAATGGTGTTTTCTATAAACTCATCGTGTAGTTTTTGCAATTTTGCATCGCTGTTCCAATACGATTTTAACAATTGAAGCGTAGCCTCATTGTTACCAAAATAATGTGCAACCAACCAATCGATCTTTTGTTCCTTTGTAAGTTTAGAAAAACCATTAATAATACTCATAATGCAATTTTATTTTTTGCAAAGATAAAACTTTTAGTATTGGGTTTGATTTTTTGATTTGCCATAGATGCGCGGATTTTTTTTATTGGAAAAGATAGAATTGTATATTTGAACAGTATCAAAAAAAAGAGTAATTTGCCTGTCTTTAAATCAGATACTCTTTTTATGAAGAAATTAGTACTTCTTACTGCTTTTGCAGCAACATCAATTGCGCCTATTCAAGCGCAAAAAAACATAGAAGTTGCCGAAATTTGGAACGGCACTTTTAGAACCAAACAATTAAATGCTTTAAATACTTTACATACTAAAAACGAATACAGTGTTTTAAATTTTGATAATATTATAAACGATGCTACCCTTAGTAAGGAAACAGTTTATAAAATTGATGCGTATGATTTTACTACTTTAGAGAAAACAAGAACCTTGTTTGAAAGTAAAGATTTTAAGGAATTAAAGGCTATTGATGATTATACCATTAATCAAACCGATGATAAAATTTTAATTGCTACCAACTCCACTCCTATTTATCGTCATTCGTTTACAGCTGTTTATTATTTGTATGATATTGCATCGAAAACATTAACAAAAGTGAGCGATAAAGCAATTCAGGAGCCTTTATTAACTGCCGATGGAAGTAAAATTGCGTATGTTTTTGAAAACAATATTTATGTTTGGGATGTTAAGCAAAACAAAACTACACAAGTTACTAACGATGGTAAATACAATGCTGTAATTAATGGTATTACCGATTGGGTTTATGAGGAAGAATTTGCTTTTGTGCGTGCTTTTGATTGGAATAAAGATGGAACCGAATTGGCTTTTATTCGTTTTGATGAATCGGAAGTTCCTACTTTTTCAATGGATGTGTACGGAAAGGATTTGTATCCAACACAGCAAGTTTTTAAATATCCAAAAGCAGGCGAAAACAATTCTAAGGTAAGTTTGCACACCTACAATGTGGCATCAAAACAAACCAAAAACATTGCGTTAGATGCTACAAAAGATTATTACATTCCAAGAATTAAGTTTACCAACAATGCAAATTTATTGAGTGTACAAACGTTGAATCGTCATCAAAATCAATTGAATTTGTATTTTGTAGATGTTACCTCAAGTAAAGTAAATACTATTTTAACCGAAAAAGACAAAGCGTATGTTGATGTTACTGATAATTTGACTTTTTTAAACGATAATAGTTTTATTTGGACAAGCGAGAAAGATGGTTACAACCATATTTATCATTACAACGACAAAGGATCGTTAAAAAAACAAGTAACATCGGGCTCTTGGGAGGTAACCAATTATTATGGATACAATAAAAACAATGAAACCATTTATTATCAATCCATTGAAAACGGATCAACCAAGCGTGATGTGTATAGCATCAACTTAAACGGAAAAAACAAAAAGCAATTAAGTTCATTATTGGGCACCAACTCGGCTACTTTTAGTCCCGATTATAAATACTTCATCAACAATCATTCATCAAGTACCAAAGCGCCATCGGTAAGTTTACACGAAACGGCATCGGGTAAAATGGTGAAAGAAATTTTAAATAACAGCGCTTTAGAAGAAAAATTAAAAGCCTACAACTTACCTAAAAAAGAATTTACAACTTTTAAAAATGAGGTAGGAAACGATTTAAACGCCTTTATTTACAAACCAAAAGATTTTGATCCTAACAAAAAATATCCTGTTTTAATGCATCAATATTCGGGTCCGGGTTCACAACAAGTTGCCGACAGATGGTTTGGTTCGGATGATTATTTTCACATGATGTTAACCCAAAAAGGATACATTGTTGTAAGTGTTGATGGGCGCGGAACGGGTTATAAAGGTGCCGAATTTAAAAAAGTAACGCAAAAAGAATTAGGTAAATACGAAGTTGCTGATCAAGTTTTTGTTGCCAAACATTTAGCCAAACAAACCTACGTTGATGCTAACCGAATTGGTATTTGGGGTTGGAGTTTTGGTGGCTTTATGAGCAGTAATTGTTTGTTTCAAGCACCCGATGTTTTTAAAACCGCTGTAGCTGTAGCACCTGTAACGTCGTGGCGTTTTTACGATTCGGTTTATACTGAACGTTTTATGACTACTCCGCAAGAAAACCCAACGGGTTACGATGAAAACTCGCCTATCACTCATGCAAAAAAATTAAAAGGAAACTTCTTGTTAATTCATGGAACAGCCGATGACAATGTGCATGTACAAAACAGTATGTTGTTGATTAATGAATTGGTAAACCAAAACAAAAATTTTGATTGGTTGATTTATCCTGATAAAAACCACGGAATTTATGGCGGAAAAACACGTGAACAATTGTATAATAAAATCACTAACTACATTTTAGAAAAACTGTAATATTTTAGTACATTTGAAACACTTAACACATTTTTAAGAACAAACAATAAAAAATATGACAACAACCGAAGAACAGCAGTTAGACGCTATTCATAATTTTGAAGGAAAATACCCAAAACAACTATGGCATTTGTTTATGGTTGAAATGTGGGAACGTTTCTGTTTTTATGGTATGCGCGGCGTTTTAGCGTTATTTATGGTAGATCAATTAGGATTGAAAGATGCCGAATCGAATTTAAAATACGGAGCCATACAAGCATTTGTGTACGCTTTTACATTTGTAGGAGGTATTTTTGCCGATAAAATTTTAGGTTTTAAAAAATCATTGGTTTTTGGTGGATTGGTTATGATTGCCGGAAATCTTTTAATTGGAATTAATCCACACGACTTTTTCTATTACGGAATTTCGTTAACAATTATTGGTACGGGTTTCTTTAAACCTAATATCTCATCAATGGTTGGTGAATTATATGCCGAAGGCGACCCAAGGCGCGATGCTGGTTTTAGTTTATTCTATTCGGGTATCAACATTGGAGCACTTTTAGGAGGTATTGTTTGTGTTTATTTAGGTAAAAACCATGGGTGGAACTACGCTTTCTTGGCTGCGGCAGCTGTAATGGTTATTGGTGTAATCTTCTTTTTAGCTATTCGCAAAGAATTAGGTCCTATCGGAAACTCGCCTATTGCTCATTTAGAACCTGCTAAAAGAAAATCGCGTGAAATTATGGTGTACATAGGTGCTTTACTTTGTATTCCGCTAATTTTCATTATGATTCACAACACCAAATACACCGACATCTTTATGTTTACCGTTGGGCCTTTGGCTATTTTGTATTACATTGTTCAATTAACAAAAATCAAAGAATCATCAGGTAAGCAAAAATTCATTGCTGCTTTCATTATGATTGCTTTTTCTATTTTGTTCTTCGCTATTTTTGAACAAGCAGGTGGTTCATTAGCCTTATTTGCAAACAGCAACGTTACACCAAGTTTATTTGGTATGAACTTAGATCCTAACATTGTAAACAACAGCGCCAACTCTTTGTATGTAATTGCTTTTGCACCTTTATTAGGATTGGTTTGGATTTGGATGGCTAAAAAGAAAATTGAACCTAATACAGTGGTTAAATTTGGTTTAGCGTTCTTGTTATTAGCAGGCGCTTACTATATTTTCTACTCATTACGTTTCTTTGCAAATGAACAAGGAATGACGTCTTTAGAGATTTTTGCTTTGGCTTATTTTGTAGTAACCATTGCAGAGTTGTGTTTATCGCCAATTGGTTTATCAATGGTAACCAAATTATCGCCTAAACATTTAGCGGGTATGATGATGGGATTATGGTTCTTAGCAAGTGCTTACGGACAGTATTTAGCAGGAATTTTAGGCGCTGGAATGAGCGATCCTAGTCCTGATGCATCTTTAGTTGATAAATTAATGGCTTACACTGATGGATATCAACAATTAGCTATTTACTCATTAGTAGCCGGTGTATTGATCATTTTAATTTCACCTGTTATTCGAAAACTAATGCACGAAGTGAAGTAATTCATTTAAATAAAAAGCCTTCCAAATGGAAGGCTTTTATTTTTTTATACTGTTAAAGCTAAACGCTTCATTAAATTCTTATCTAAAGCGTGTTTAACAAACTCTTTATCAATTTCAAATTCGGTTACATCAGAACCAGGGAAATCATACATAGGATCGGTTAAAACAGCTTCACATAACGATCTTAAACCACGTGCGCCTAACTTGTATTCTAACGCTTTATCAACAATATACCATAAAGCATCTTCTGTAAAAGTTAGCTCTACTCCATCCATTTCAAATAACTTTTGGTATTGCTTTATCAAAGCATTTTTAGGTTCGGTTAAAATTGATCGTAGTGTTTCACGATCTAACGGATCCATGTGTGTTAAAACAGGTAAACGACCAATAATTTCAGGAATCAATCCAAAATCCTTTAAATCTTTTGGTATGATGTACTGTAACAAATTGTTTCTATCAGCTTTTCCTTTATCTTTTGAAGAATCAAAACCTACCGCATGAAAATTCAATCGCTTGGTAATAATACGTTCAATTCCATCAAAAGCACCACCTGCAATAAATAAAATATCTTGTGTATTTACCTCAATAAATTTTTGATCGGGATGTTTTCTACCTCCTTTTGGTGGCACATTGACAATCGATCCTTCTAAAAGCTTTAAAAGTGCCTGTTGAACTCCTTCACCACTCACATCACGAGTAATTGAAGGATTATCGCTTTTACGAGCAATTTTATCAATTTCATCAATAAAAATAATACCTCGTTCCGCTTTTTCTACATCATAATCGGCTGCTTGCAATAATTTAGTTAAAATACCTTCAACATCCTCACCAACATAACCAGCCTCAGTTAAAACAGTTGCATCAACAATTGCTAATGGCACATTTAACATGCGTGCAATTGTTTTAGCCACTAACGTTTTACCGGTACCGGTTTGCCCTACAACAATAATGTTACTTTTTTCTATTTCAACATCGTTCTTTAAATCTTGCTGTAATAAACGTTTGTAATGATTGTATACGGCAACAGACAAAACTTTCTTAGTTTGATCTTGTCCAATTACATATTGATCTAAAAAAACACGAATTTCCATGGGTTTTTTCAACAAAACCTCATCAGACAAACCCGAACCTTTTTGCGATTTTAATTCTTCTAAAACAATACCATGTGCTTGCTCTACACAATGATCACAAATATGTGCATCATGACCTGCAATTAAAATACTGGTTTCTGCTTTTGGGCGTCCGCAAAACGAACAATTGTACCCTTCTTTCATTTTTTCTTCTTCTAAAACTATTCTCTTACTAAAACTTCATCAATCATACCGTATTCTTTAGCTTCATCGGCACGCATCCAATAATCGCGCTCAGAATCTTTAAAAACTTTATCGTATGGTTGTTTTGAATGTTTTGCAATGATTTGATACAATTCTTCTTTTAACTTTAACATTTCTTTCAAGTTAATTTCCATATCGGTTGCAACTCCTTGCGCGCCACCCGATGGCTGATGAATCATAACACGAGAATGTGGTAGAGCAGAACGTTTACCATCGGCACCTGCACATAATAAAACGGCTCCCATTGACGCTGCCATACCTGTACAAATAGTTGCAACATCTGGTTTTACAAACTGCATGGTGTCATAAATACCCAAACCTGCGTAAACGCTTCCTCCTGGAGAATTGATATAAATTGAAATATCTTTAGAAGCATCTACACTTTCTAAAAACAATAATTGTGCTTGAATAATGTTTGCTACATAATCATCAACACCTGTACCTAAAAAGATGATGCGATCCATCATTAAGCGCGAAAAAACGTCCATTGATGCAATATTCATTGGTCGTTCTTCAATAATATAAGGTGTCATGCTGTTACTTGGTGTCATACCTGCAACAATTTTATCGTAGTACATGTTGTTCACCTTATGATGTTTAGTAGCGTATTTTTTAAATTCTTTACCGTAGTTCATAAAAATATTTTTTCTAAAAATTTATAAAAAAATGAGCATCGAAACAAAAAGTTCGATGCTCAAATATACTTAATATTTTGCAGAAATTATTCTCCGTATACTTCTTTAACGAAATCTTTGTATGTAACTTCTTTTGTTTTTGCACTTACTTTATCAGCAAATAATTGCATCATTTTTTCGTTCATTAATTGCTCAGAAATACGTTTTACTTCTTCTTGGTTTGATAAAACGCGAGAAACAATATTTGTTACATCTTCTTCTGAAGGCTCTAATTGACCAAATTGTGCCATTTGATCTTTGATTAAACCTGAAGTATAGTCTTTAATTTCATCGAATTTAATTTGCAAATCATTTTCTGTAATGATTTTTCCTTCGATTAATTGGTAACGTAAACCGCTTTCAGATTTTGTGTATTCTTCTTCAGCTTGTGCAGCAGTTAATTCAGTTTCGCCAGCTGTTTGTAACCATTTTACTAAAAATTCTTTAGGTAAATCAAACTTTGTATTTTCAACTAAAGCTTCAACTGTATCGTTCATGAATTTTTGATCTGCTTGTTGCGCAAATTGCTTTTCAGCATCTTCTTTAATACGACCTTTTAATTCGTCTTCAGAAGTTACTTTACCTTCTCCAAACAATTTATCAAAAAACTCTTGGTTTAATTCTGCTTTTTCTTGTGTAGAAACTTCTTCAATTGTAAAAGTTACTTCAACATCTAAACCATGTGCTTTATCGTGATCAACTTTTAAAACGTCCATTAACTTATGCTCGTCTTCAAATAAACCTTTAGTAGAAATTGCAACTACATCGCCTACTTTTTTACCAATAAATTTCTTTTGGTTTGTTTTAGTACGGATATCGCTAATATTGAACGTTGTTTCGTTTTCAATACCTTCTTCTTCGTTTGCAACTTTTACACGGATATCATCACCTTCTTCTGATTTTTCTTTAGAAACTAATTTACCGTATTGTTTTTGAATATACTCAACTTGCTCGTTGATCATATCTTCATCAGCAACAATTTGATATTTGGTAACATTTTTACCTGCTTTTAAATCTACATTAAATTCAGGTGCTAAACCTAATTCAAAATCAAAGCTTAATGTATCCGCATTCCAATCGATATCTTTAGCAACAGGAAGTGGATTTCCTAAAATATCAATCTTCTCCTCGTTTAAATAGTTATTTAAACTATCTTGCAATAATTTATTAACCTCATCTAACATAACAGCTTGGCCGTATTGTTTTTTTACTAATGCCATTGGCACCTGACCTTTTCTAAAACCAGGAATGTTAGCATTTTTTCTGTAATCTTTAAGAGCGTTTTCTACATTCCCTTCAAAATCAGCTTTTGCTACGTTAACTGTAATAATTGCATTAAGCGCATCTACATTATTTCTTGTGATATTCATTGTAAATTTTGTTTTTGTAACTAAAATTGGCTTGCAAAAATACATTATTTTTACAAGCCAATCAAATTTTTAAATAACTGTTACTTAATTATTAGTAAAATTATTCATCATCTGTCATTAAACCACCAACTATTGATTGTACTATTGATAAAACCAAACTAAATAACAAGGCATACCAAAAGCCATCTACATGGAATTTTGATCCCATTAAATAACTACATAACATAATTATTAAGGCGTTTATTACAAATAAAAACAATCCTAAAGTTAATATTGTAATAGGTATTGATATTATTTGCAGTATTGGTTTAACTAAAAAGTTTAAAATTGCTAATACAATAACTACAATGATGGATGACATAAACCCATCAACAGTTACACCGGGTAAAAAATTGGCCAATAAATATACGATAACGGCCGTTACGATTAGATTTACAATAATTCTCATAGCTTATAATTTTAATTATTTGTTGCTTTAATAGTAACTCCTGGATAATTTCCTGGTACCAATAATGGTAAATTTGCTTTGTAATGTTCGTTAATTTTCTTGATAACTTCATTCGCAATAAAAGCATAACCACGTGGATTAGGATGTACACCGTCTAAAGAAAACATTACTTTGTTGATGTTTTTTCCGTTGAAATAATCTGCTGTATACCATTGTCCGTCTGCAACGCGAATACCTGTTACCAAATATTTCATAGTAGCATTCATGTCAAGGACAGCTAAGTTTTTAGATCCTGCAACAGACCAAATAATATCATTAAACTTTTAAAAAAAGTTAGATGACTGACAACTGATTGCTGATGCCTGCCCGCTTACTTCACTTCTTTGAGTGCTTTATAAAGGTTATCTAAAAATAATTGTTGTTCTTTGCTTTCTTTAAAATACCGTTGATTGTTTACGCCACAACTTTCTACATCTGTAATATTTTCTTTATTAAAACTCCAATCTTCTATATTGGTTACATCAATACCTAATTGATTATCCTCACTTTTCCATAAAGTAGAAAACTTGGTGATTTTATCATCGGTTAAATGATTAAAATCTGCATAAACTGTATATCCTCTCATATCAGAATTAAAGAATTTCACAATCATAGATACAGGAACACCACCCCATTCTACCAGACTTTCTTCAGGAAAAGCAATCATTGTAAGCTTTTTTTCATTCATTAGTTCATCTTGCTGTCCTTCTTTAAAAAAATGCTCTTCGTACACTAATTTTGTTCCTTTAGGTACCAAAATATTCTTTACCATTGTAGGCTTGGTTGTAATATAATACGGATAGTCGGGACCGCGCCCTCCTGTTGGGTTGCCCATACCACTTAAAGCACTAAGTACTACATTTATGCCTATTACTATTAAAATAATAACGGTTAGTGCTATAAAAATAATGTAATATGTTTTTTTCATTTTTAGCGTTGTATTTTGTACTAATGTAGTAAGAATATAGAGGAAAGCTGAATGCTTTGAATTATCTTTTCTTTTTATCATTAAAAAAATTACATTTGCTCAACTACAAACAATCGTTATTTTGTAATAGAAGTCTAAGAAGATATGTACAATAAACTGTTTATTTTCCTGTTTTTTCTGTTTTGCCATGTTGCATTCTGTCAAAATAATGTAGATGCCAAAAAGCAACAAATTTTCAACTCTTTAGATAAAAAGATTTTAACCAATGCTGCCACTATTTATAGCAATGGTGTTAGCATGCTACAATATGCCCAAACAGATAAAGAAAAAAGTAGAGCTTACCATGTAATGGGTGATGGTAAATACAAAGACGGCGATTATTTAACTGCCATAGAAAATCTTGAAAAGGCTAACCAATATGCGTATGCAGCTAAAGCTACCGACATACAAGTTGCCATAAAATCATTATTAGTGTACACGTATAGGTATGCGGGTTTAACAACAGAATCTGACGCTGCTTTAAAAGAAGTTTACAAGCTTTCAAATTTAAACAATGGCACACAACTAAGCCAAGCATTACAAGCTAATGCAACGGCACTTGAAATTGATAAAAAATTCTGCGAAGCCCTTGTATTAAGAAAAAAAGAATTGCTTCTTTATCAAAGTAAAGTTGCTTTTGATAATGAATTCCAAAAAAACAGCATTTTAATTTTTTCAAACATTCATGTTGGCTACCTTAATTTAAAATGCAACAACATTAATGATGCTTTACAAAACATTGAAAAAGCCGATAGTATTTATGCTTTTTTAGGCACTAACAAACCAACGTATTATATAGAACATTATTATTTAGACAAAGCATTAATCTCTTTAATTAACAAGGATTCTATAGCTGCCAAAGATTGGTTTTTAAAATCGTATGAAAGCGTTAAAAAAACCGAAAACAAATTTGCGCTTCAAAAGATTTTAAACGAAATGAAAGAAAGTGGTGTTTTTAATGATCCTACTTCAAAAAATAAAATACTAGAAGAATTGTTATCCATTAACAATTATCAAACCATAAATACAAAAGAAATTACAAAGTATGAAACTGCAAAAAACAATCAAAACTTAAAAGAGCAGCACCATAACAACCTTATTTTATTAATTGGGCTTGGTATTTTGCTTTTAGTACTGTTTCTTATTATTTATTTTTATAAGAAACGAAACAAGTTAATACATGAAAAATACCAAAATATTATAAATGCTATTAACCAAAATAAAGCGATTACTGAAAACAGAGAGATTAAAAATAATCTTGACGATGAAAACACAGAACAACAGCCCAAAGAAGTGATTAAGAATAACGAAACAGAGCATTTAATTCTTAAAAACTTACTTGCGTTTGAAAATGCCAATAAATTTACAACCAAATCTATTTCTGTTTCAAAAATGGCAACGCTACTTAAAACAAATCCTAAATATGTAACGTATATTTTGAAAAAACATCGAAATGCCGATTTTCATACCTACATTAACACTCAAAGAATTAACTATATTATTACGCTTTTACAAAACGATCCTAAAATATTGAATTATAAAATTGCGGTACTTTCTGATATGTGCGGCTACAACACACATAGCCAATTTGCAAGTATCTTTAAAAGCCAAACAGGTATTTCGCCATCACAATTTATTAACGAGGTTAAAAAAAGCCATAAATAAGCAATTGCTTATTTACAGCTTTTTATATAATGGTGTTTTGAACAAGCGTGACGATTGCGCCAGCGTGGAAAACTTTCAATTTCTCCTTTAACAGCTATTTTGGCAAACTGTTATTAGTTGTAGTTTTAATTGTAATACTCCGAAATTTCAATTATTGTTTTCTTATTATCTGTTGAAATTTGAATTCCTTCAGAAATTAAATTATCATCCGGATCCTCATCTTCAAATTCTAAAAATAGTGAAGAGTTGCTTTCAATTATTTCTTTATATTTTCCTTCAGTAAGCTTTTGGCAGTAATTTTCAAATTTAAATTTACACGCTATTTCAGTAATTTTTTTTATCAAAATACTGTCCAATATTTTATTAGGTAAAATGTTGGTTCGTATTTGTACCGAATTTACAAAATGATTACACCCGCCTTTACGTACTATTAAAGTATCGTTATTGTATTTTAAAATTGCTTGCTTATTTTGTTCGTCCCAAACATATTTTTTGAATCCAATTTCATTTAACCATTCTTTTGTTATTTTTTTATAATCATCATCAAATACACAATCAGATTCAGTTTCCGATTCAGTTTTCAGAACGGTATCTGCTTTAATTTTTGTTTCAATAGTACTTTCATGATCTTTCTTCTTTGAACAAGAAAGAGTCAAAATTAATGCGCAAATACTATAAAATACTGTTCTCATATAATTATGACTAACGTTTCAAGGTTTTACAATAACAGCAAAAATTGAAGTGAAAAGTTTCAATTGCAACACGTATTAAAAACCAATTTATTAAATAAATTTATAAAAAAAGGTTTTACAGCATAGATAGCCGAAACTTTTAATTTATCACTTAACCTGCTATTGAGCCAAACCGCCGTTATATGTAGTATTTTTTTAAGCGATTGCTATCTCATTTCCAGAAAAATCATTGAATACTAAATTTCCCGCAATATTTTCAATTTTCCAGTTTACACTTGTAATATTTGATTTGATAGTTTGTACATTCAAGTTTTTAAAATCAATAAAAATTAAATCTGCATTTGGTTCCTTAGTTGAGTTCCATTTTTGTAAATAAATTCCAGAATCAGTTTTGTAGAACCAATCACCATAAATTCCAGTTTCAATATCTTGTATTCTAGGTTCGCTTTTAAAACCCAAGAATATTGGACCCATTCTAATTTCACCAGCGTAAATACTAAATATTTTTAATTCGCTGTTCTCAAAATATATACTATAACTTTCCATAGTTGCTGGCTCATATTCAGGTGAAAATTTTGTTGATGAAAAACAACTTCTAATAATAATATAGAGAGTAATAAATATTGAAAATATTAAAACAAAGGGGTAATATATTATTGTAAAGATTTTTTTCAATTAAGTTTTGTTTAGCATTACAGCTAACATTGTTATCTAGCATAACTAAGATATACAAAAGTTGTATAAAAAGCAAAAAACCGTGTAGTACACGGTTTTTATAGTAGCTTATTATTGCATAGTTACATTTGTACAAGTGTAACGTTTATGCCAATAATGTAGTTTTTATTCTTTTATTCGCTTCCAATCTTTGTCATAAAGAGTTTTCAATTTATCTTTTAAATTACTTGAAAAAACTTCTTTTGGTTTTTCATTCTGATCTAAAATTACTTCAAAAGTAGCAATCTCATCTTTTTCATCAAATGCATTATTTTTATTGCTGTCTTTGTAAGCAGTTAAAATAATTTTATTGTTTGCCTGAATATATTTCCAAGAATGTACACTATAATTACTTGGCGAAAGTTGTCTGAAATTTTTTCCAAATTTATCCGATACAAACAAATATATGGGATCAACTTGATTCAACAGCTTATCTTTATTATAGTCTAACGTTCTTACACTATAAAAAATATGATTTGTTTTCTTTGAAATATTCAATCCTTCTTCACTTCCATACTTATAGTTGTAATCTAGAATTAAAACTTTACTTTCGGTTAAAAGATTGTACTCATTTGTATTACTATTCAAAAATAAAACATTCCAATATCCATTGTAAGGCATTTCTTTATACGTAAAATTTCCTTCCTCGTTTTTATTTTCGCCCATTTCTAACGGAAACATTAAAACACCTGTGGAATCAATTTCAAAAAACTCCTTAGTTTGAATATTCAAATTTTCAATTGTGCTTGGGGTAGCATTAGAACCACTCTCAAATGTACTACCTTCTCTATTCTTATTGCAGGAAACTAGAAAAATTGGAATTACAAAAAACGTTATTAAATATTTCATATGGCTTATTTTGGTATAATTACTAATTGTATAATTTTTTGTAAAACTAAAAATACAAAAGATTTATAAATATAAAAAGCCTTGTAATACATGGCTTTTATAATGGTTTATTATTTTATATGAACGTGGAGATTGCGCCAGCTTGGGGGATAAATATTCCCTTGCTTTCTACTTTACATTTAACTCCGCATTTGTTATTACAATGTTAGCTGTAGCTTTTTAATAACCATCTTCATTGTTTAACTTGTGATATATTGTTTTTTTAGTATTCAAAATTTCATATTCAATTCCAATACTATCATTGTTTTTGGATATAAATTTAGCACTCTGAATATTTGTTTCTTTTTCATTGAGATTAGAGTCCTTAAACATTTCTTGTAAAATTTCAGAATAGTTAGGTCTGCTTATATTTTTTTCTAAAATGCCGAAATATTTTTCATAAATATAAATTCTGGGCAAGGATAGAGCTTGTTGTTTGGTTCTTTCTAATCTAAAATTGTTATTCATCTCTATTTGTTGATAATCACCCTCTTTTGTGAGATAAAAATAAATTCCGAATAATGGTATAGCCATTGGTAGAACGCTTAAGGATAATAAAGCAACTATTGAAAAAAAATAAATTTTTACATATTTTTTCTTCCAAAATATAATGATAAAAAATAGCGTTAAAAAAATCCAAATCCAAGCAATAATTTTATCAGTAAAATATCCAGCTAATTTCCAATCGTTCCAATTCAGAATGATGCTAATTCCAAAAAAAATTGAAAATGAATAGTAAATTAGCTTATAGCTTTTTTTCAACGGCATACTTTGATTAAGTTACAGCTAACGTGCGGCGGCTTTGCGAAGTGCGGGCTAAATATGAGAAAAAGTAATATTTAAACCAGCATTAGCACAAACCATTTTCGTTTGGACTAAATTACTAAAAAAGACCAAACAAAATGGATTTTTGCGGATAAAAAAGACAAAAATATCTATGTTCCATAACCCCGCATTTTGCAAAACCGAGGTTGTACGATGCCGCGACACGTTATTTTGTAGATTCCACACGCTAAAAATCAAAAAGTTCAATGATTACTTCGGTTCTTATGAAAAACAAAATTTTAGCACGCATAATAAAGCTTTGCTATCAAAAACTAGATTACAAAAATTTCTATGATGAGAAATAGTTCTTACAATCTTTTATGAATTTTACAGCGATTAGTTTTCATAAAGTAAGGGCAAATATTCAATCAGAAGTTCTATAGTCAATAAAAGACAAATTGTTTCTCCAATATTAACGCTGGATTGTTAAACTTCACATTGTACATCAAATATTATTTACAAAATTTCTGTAAATTTTTTAAGCGTCAAGAAAGTAAAAAGTGATAAAAAAGACAAATAGTTCTATTGCAAAAAACCTTTGGAGCGGTATCGTACAACATTGTTATTTAGCGAAACTAAATATACAAAAAGCCATGTAATACATAGCTTTTATAATGTTTTTTTGTTTGTTATTTTATATGAACGGGGCGATTGTACCAGCGTGGGTTATATTAGTCGTAGTTTTTATTTAATTAGTCTGAATGATTTACCATCATATTCATATCTTATGTTATTATTCTTAACAATGATGTCGTCGCTTCCTGGTTTTAAAAGTAAAGAATCTGAATCAAAACTAAATATTAATTTATCATTTTCATTTCTAATTTTCAGAATTTCAACAAGATTTGTTTCCATATCATTACTTTCTATATCTATGTTTCCAAGGTACTTAATTTTATTTTTCTCAATTAAAAAAGCTTCCCCTCCAAAAAAATATTCATATGCTAATTGACAAACAATAATGATTCGATCATCAAAACCATTCTTATAAAAATTTGGCTGATAAAGATATACGTCACAAACTCCAAAAGACTTGTATTTAATTTCTTTTTTAGAGTTCACAAATAATAATCTATGTCCATGATCGTTTTCCTTGTCTGGATAACTAATTTTACCATCTATAGATTCATAATAACCCGTTAAAATATAATTATCATTAATTTGAAATGCAGTATTACTAGAAAATCTATTAATTTTTAGGAAAGAACTATCAGGTTTAAATTTTGTAAATTGAATTATCTTTTTCTCATCAGCACTTGCTTTCGTTAGATTAGAAATATTGTTTGATGAATTTATTTCTGTTACTTCACTTTTTTTAGTTTTTCCACAAGATAAAATTAGAAATAACATGATTAGTAAACTTATCCTCATGGTAGTTTGTTAGGTTTTTTTATAAAATTATAGCTAACATCATCTTTAGCGAAACTAAAAATACAAAAGATTTTATAAAAACAAAAAGCCATGTAGTACACGGCTTTTATAATGTTTTTTTTGTTTATTATTTTATATGAGCGTGAAGATTGCGCCAGCGTGGGTATACACAAAAATTATCCTTTTCATACACAATTATTTAAAGGAATTATTGTCCATATAGTGGTTGAACCTATTTATCACATGTCTTTTCGCTAAATGAAATTCCATTTCTATCTTCTAATGACAATATTTGAGAATCCGTAAAAATTGGTTTTTGTCTTACAAACTGTTTAAATCCAGTTGATTTAAAAGTTATTTTACCTTCTTTAAAAACAACTACGTTTGATTATCAGTTATTTATGAGTACATGGTGCAAATTAAGGAACAAAATATGATTATAACTATAGAATAAAGATGCCGTTATCAGCAAATATTACAATAGATTTTAAGTTTTAAATAATAGTTTTTGCCGATGAGAATAAAAGAAATATGAAGTTTATAACTTAAATAAATCTGAAAGCTGCTTGCATTAATTCTTGTTCTGCTCGTGAAATTCCTATTTTATGAGCGATTTCTTTCCATTGTTTTACAGAAGTGAAAACTTCATTCAATATGTTATCCATTTCAGAATGATTTAATCGAAAAAAATCTCCTACGCTCTTAGCTAATTCAAAGTCTAACGCATTGTTGTCCATATCAATATTTAAAGCCAAACCATCTTTATCAATGGAAGGATTTAAATCATAAGCTGGTGATAGCATCCAACCTTCATCTTTCAAAATAAATCCATGATTGCGTAGATGGTCATCTGTATTGGAAACGGTGATATTAAAAACAATTCTTCGCCATAACTGATGTAAATTCTCTTTGATATTACACCCATAATTTTGAATAAATTCTACTATATCTAAATAACTTGTTGGTTGCGTTTTAATCGTTTCTTCATTATTTCCAGTCATCGTCATTGCCGACGAAAAATGAATTCTTTTCTGATTCATTCGATCAAAGCGTTTGGTAAAAAAAGTGTGATAAGTTCCATTCACTTTTTCAATTTTACATTCTGCCATTTCGACTCCTGCATTTATCGCTAATTGGTAGGTTAAATATTCCCAAGCAGCTTTATCAATTGTATCGTTTTTAGAAGGAAATTTTGCAATCCAAAGTTGATTATGGTCATCTAAAATATTAGCTTTGGGTCTTGCACCACCTAAGGAAGAGCCAGGTGCAATTAATACTTTTAGCCATTTATTTATTGCTTCGTTATCCGCATCATTTTCGTAATGAAAAACTGCTTGTTGCAATTCCCGAACCGTTGACCAAGGCGGAGTAGATTTTTCGGAATCATTATCTAAAAAATCTCCGTGAGGATTCAACTTAAATCGAAATGCTCCCATTCTTGTTTCGTCAAAAACTCCCAATAAATAATCAATATCATACAACGTTTTAGGGCTTTCGCCTTTTGTTTTGGCTAACTGAATCTCCCGACGTTTCATCAACGTTCGTCCCCAAGTATCAGGCATACTATCTAAGAAAATTCCGAAATTTTCTTTATTATTAGGAAATTGTTGGCCAGAATAAAATTGAATATCAGGATCAATTAGTCTTTGCTCATTGGTTTTTAACCATTTTTTATCATATTCAAAACTAAAAGCTTTTCGCCCTTTAGCTTGATGTGCAGACAAAATTCCAATTAATGTTGGTTGAGGCAATCCTATCCAGTCCGCATAAACATATATATCTGTTTTGTTTGTTGCCATCTTACAATAAATCTAAATCCTGTAATTTTCTACCTAATTCATCATCGAGTGCTAATTTTAAGAAATCATCTTGTAAGCCTAACACTCTTAAAACATTAAAATAAGCGCCCATTGCCACGCTGCTATCGCCTTTTTCCACTAAATACAAGGTAGAACGAGCAATACCTGCACGCTCGGCAACCTGTATTGCTGTTAATTTTCTACGCTTTCGGGCTAATTTTATGTTCTCGCCCATTTGTTCTAAAAGAGCAGTATGCTTAGGTAATAGAACTTGCTTTTTCATTTTAAATGATTGTTATTTCATACAAACATACATAAAATGACTGAAATAACGAACGTTTTAATCTTAAGTTATCAAATTTTATTTGGTGTAAAATCTATCTATCACTCATTAAACTTCGTAGCTGTATTAGTTTACAAGCTTCAAGTAGTTTATGATATTCAAGTACTGATACACTGCAATCAAAGTCTTTTCCATACGTATCATCAGCCATCGTGGCTAATATTAGATTAAGAAATGATTTACTAACCTTCTCTAAACTATGCTTCTTAAAAATATTTTCGAAAACTAGATATGGATTTTCAATCTCTTTTTTATTTAAAAATTTAATTTCTAACAACAATTTTTCGGATGCTTTATAATCTATAAGATTTCTTTTTTTAAATTCCTCTGGATTTTTAAAAATTTTATACCCTATTTTAAAAATAGATTGAAAAACAATTGCATCATAGATCACCTCTGAAACTCTTCTTTTATCATACATTACATCACTTAAGGAGTACAGACAATAATTATTTAATTGTTGATGAAAATAATCCATACCTGCTTGCTCTTTTAATAAAAGTAAAAGTTCATACGGACATTCTACCTTATCTTTCGTCCAGTAATATGATTCTAAAGTTAACTCACACATTTTCATCATAAATTTCACGATTATAAATTAACCAACAAGCATCTAACAATCTATTGATATTGATAAATGAAATACAAATATCTTCAGATGGACAACTGCCATAACTACCTAAAGTATGTTCCATAATATCTTCTAAATCTAATTCAATTTGTAAAAAGCTTTGTTCATTAAAAACATGTTTAATAATCAGGTATGGATTTAAGTATTGCTCGTAAGTTAATCCCGAAGCATAGGCAGTATACTGGAAGTATAATGTATCATTAGTTTCTCTTTTGTTTTCATATTTATCAATCTTCTTTAAAATTTTAAAACATGCGCGAATTAACGAATTTGTCATAGTGAAAAACTTTAAAGACTCAAAAGGGTTTGTGTAGATTTCATATTTATCATCAAATGCATGTTTTAATAGTTGATTAAAATTTGTCTTTATTTTAGTCATCGATTCTGTTTCAAAAAACACTTGAATTAGTTTATATGGATCTTTAATTTTGTTTCCATGCCAAAGCTCGGCTCTTAGATATAACTTTTCTTTTTTCATGATTTCTAATTTTTAAATTCGTTTGAAGATTGGAGTTGGGAAAATAATGTGGTAACAAACTTATCTATTAAGGCACAGGTGGGATCGTCTAATAGCAATTGTCCTTCTTTTACAACTGTATTTTGAAAACTTTGGGGAAATGTCTTTTCTATTTCTTTTTTATCTTTTACTTTCAACCATAAAATACTGTAATCTGTTCGAGCGGTTTTATCAAACCAAATGGCTTGAATTTCATTAGTACTAATACTTTTTTCTAATTTACAGTTCAGATGATCTGGTAAACGAACTGTTTTACTGAATTTTTTTTCTTGAATACTCATAATTCTATTGTTTTAATTGTTCGTAATCTGTATTTCATTAAATAGCTTTTCGCAAAAACATAATGCCTGAGCAAAAACTTCTTGGTTATTATGAGCACTTACCTGTTCTTTTTGAGGAAGATATATTATAGGTATACTTAACAGTGCTAGTATGTTTCTTACATTGTTTGTAGTTATGCATTTTTGATACACCTCTGGTAAGAAGGCTTTTAACAGTTGCATAAGGTATGTACAGCTAAACATATCGGGTACATAATGCATACGCTGGTATAGCAACGCCAACACTAAATGCTGAAACATGTTCTTTAACAATACTACATGTCCTACTTGGTACACCAAATTGGGCTGTTGAAAAGCTAAAAAGCAAGGTGTAATGTAATTTAGCCGTTCTTGAGAGTAGTTGTTTTTTTGAAGTAAAACATCGGCGTTTCTTTGACTAATAAATACTTTATTGTTATGCACCCAACCTTGCTTTAGGTATATTCTGTTTTTAGATACTAAATAATCGCTTATAAAACCTTGCATGGTTTGTTGGTTCTTTTGTAGCCAATAAGAATTGTGTATTAAACAGCATACTTCTATTTTTCCTTTAAAATGCATTGCCACATGGCGAGCAATAACATCATGTTGCTGTACTTTAACCTTAGTACTTAAAAGCAGTATATTAAAACAACAAGAACCGGGAACCTCTGGGTTACTATTGCTTTTTTTTCCTAATATATATACGGCATCTAACTTTAAGTAATTGGAGAGAAAAAGAGCTAGCTTTTGCAATAAAACAGTATCACTTTCAGGAGCCTCTGCAATAGGCACTTCTAACTTTTGTTGATAAAACACGTTTAGCTTTTTCATAAAATGCGTTTGCAATGCTACTACTCTTTGTATCCACTTATCAAAAGTTAATTCTGGCGACAGTGTAATCAAACAATGAGCATCATTAACAAAATGCGATTTTTTAATTACATCTATACGCTTTAAAGTTCTTGAAAACTGCGGATAGTACTTACTGATTAATTCTCGAAACTGTTGCTCATTAAAATGATAGTGTAGCACCTTTGGCAACAACATATTTTTAAGTACATCTACATGATACGAAAACATATTAAGCAACATTTTATGAGCATTTTCATAATCTTGTTCTGCTGCTAAAGGCTTTACAAAGTTTGTTATAGCTTCTAACACCTTTTCTTGAACTTCTTGAGTATGTTTTTTGAAACGTGCTAGGGCATTTTCTTTTTTTGTAGCGTAATCGTTTTGAAACAAACTGTTCCATCTTTTAGAGTTATCAGCATAAATTACATCTTTGGGGTGCAAATGAAGTTGTAAAAAACTAAAATGAACATATTTTTCTTTACTTAATGTATTACAGGTGTTTATACTAATTAGTGTTTGATACTTTGAAAAAGCGTTTAAGTTGCATACTTCTGCCTGCAAAGCATTCATAACATTTTCATTGGTATCTTTTGCAAGAATCAAGGTTAAAAAGTTTAGTGTACTTTCTTTAACATGTGTATATATTATTAAATGTACCTGTGGATTTTCTATAGCTTTACCAACAAAATTCTTTATAGAGTTAGGTAAATTTTCGGGCAATAATACAATTCTATCACTTTTCATAACTTTTTGATTTACAATTAAACATATCTCAAAATTGCAAAACAGATTTTAGGTACACCACCATAAAACTATGTATTGTACCACCAATACGCGGTAAAATACATTGGTATAAAAAGAGTAGTGAGGTGATGGATGCTTGGTGATAGATGCTTGGTGATAGATGATGGATGTTGGATGATGGGTAATTACATACGGCTGAAATACCTTGTAGTAATTCAAAAAAAGTGTATATTTGAAATACAAAATCTGTGGCATATGGAAACTACCATGAAAAGACATTTAGGGCGTAATATTAGTCGTATAAGAGAAATGAAAGGTATGAAGCAAGAAACCTTAGCAGAGCTTTTGGGTATAAGTCAGCAAAAAATGTCGGTAATTGAAAACACAGAAGAATTAGACGATACCAAATTGGCTCCTATAGCAGCTGCTTTAGAAGTACCAACACAAGCCATTAAAGAATACTCGGATGAACGAATGGTTAATATAATATCTAATAATACATTTCACGAAAGTCCTTTTTACAGTAATACTGTGAATTACCACCCTACCTTTAATCCTTTAGACAAATTGGTAGAGGCTTATGAAGAAAATAAAAAGCTATATGAGCGTTTGCTGGCTGCTGAAAAAGAAAAGCTTGCTTATTTGGAACAACTCCTAAAAAAGTAAGGTATTCATGATATAATTGATTATTAAAAAAAATCGGCTATTCTTTTAAAAGATAGTCGATTTTTCTATTTTTCACTCATTCTCTAGCATGCATTACTCATGCACTATCTATGCCTTTACTATGCTTTATCTATGGAGTATCCTAGTAGTAGCTATTTTAGAATAATTTTCGGTGCCCCTTTTTAGGTAATTCTTTACTTTTTAAATCATTCCTACTCTATTTATATTTTATTCAGAATGGAAATATTGTATGCAAAACAACACTTAAAAGGAACGTTTCTAAATTGCAGTAGTACTATAAAAAACACCTAGTTTATACTTAGTTTTGTTTTTAAACTAAATACCCAACAACTATGGCAACAACAAAATTGACCATTAATGATAATGGATCGGTAAAAATTGAAGGAGATTTTGAAATAGTAGACAAACAAGGCAATGCTTATGGTTTGCAAGGCAGAACGGTTTTATCAATCTGTAGATGTGGATTGTCTAAAAACAAACCTTTTTGCGATGGTGCGCATAAAGGTCATTTTGAGCATAATGCCGTTGCGTTTGATTTACCTCCTAAAAAAGAGTAACAATAAAAGTTACTTAATAACAAAAAAAGACCGTCTGTATTTCTTACAGATGGTCTTTTTTTATTCTAGTCATCAAGCTAAATTAACATGGCTTATGATAAGCTACTAATAATAAGACATAAAAAAGCCCCGAAGATAGTCGAGGCGCTAAATGTTTTCACAACGGAATAATCCTTATTGTGAGTTCCTTTCGGTAACAAATATAGGGATAAAATATTTATATGTTGTTACGGAAACCCTCATTCTTCTCTAAGAATATTATAGTTGTTAATAAAATTATTTTTAAAAATATTTTGATTTATATCTAAAATAGAACTTATAAAACTTATATTTGTCATTATAAAAAAAATAAAGCCATCTCATAATGACTTTATTTAGGGGGTATAGCATAAAGGCTAATGCGTCGGTCTGAAAATTCGTTCATGCGGGTTCGATTCCCGCTACCTCCACCACAAATATAATGATTTATATTATAATATCAAATGTTATATATTGATATAAATCAGTTGTGAGTTCCTGTTCATTTTTGAGAGATTATTTTATAATCTCTCTTTTTTTTATAAAAAATATGGAAAACCGTAATATTACGATTTTTTTTTGATGTAATTTAATACGAAAATTAAAAAAATGGCTAAAAATATACTAGGACTGGATTTGGGAACCAACTCAATTGGTTGGGCTTTTGTAAAAGAAGCTCAGGATAGTACAGAACAATCCTCAATCGAGAAAATTGGTGTTCGTGTCAATCCACTTACAACCGATGAACAAACCAATTTTGAAAAAGGAAAACCTATAACTACCAATGCTGGTCGCACTTTGTCTCGTTCGGCTCGTCGTAATTTACAACGTTTTAAATTGCGTCGTGAGAATTTAATTCAAATTCTGAAAACTCAAAACTGGATTTCTAATGAAAGTATTTTAGCTGAAAATGGTAATAAAACAACTTTTGAAACATTTCGATTACGTGCTTTAGCAGCTGAACAACCCTTAGAATTGCAATATTTAGCTCGTGTACTGTTAATGATTAACAAGAAACGAGGATATAAAAGTTCTCGTAAAGTTAATAATACAGAAGAAGGAACTTTGATTGATGGGATGGATATTGCGAAAAAGTTGTATCACGATAATATTACGCCTGGTCAATTTGTTTTGGATTTATTAAAATCTGGAAAGAAAAAGGTTCCTGATTTTTATCGATCGGATTTACAAGCAGAATTTGATAAAATATGGAATTTTCAAAAATCTTTTTATCCCGAATTATTGACAGATACTTTAAAAGAAGAACTAAACGGAAAAAAAGTTCAAGCAACTTGGGCAGTTTTAAAAGATCCTTTTAATTTGGTGGGAATAAAACGAAATTTGAAACGTGATGAATTAAAGCTAGAAAATTATCAATGGCGAAATGATGCTTTGACAAAGCAAATGAGTTTAGAAGAATTAGCCATCGTTTTGCAAGAAATTAATGGACAATTAACGAGTTCTTCTGGGTATTTAGGTGCAATTTCGGATAGAAGTAAAGAACTATATTTCAATAATCAAACGGTTGGGCAATATCAATATGTTCAATTGCAAAACAATCCACATGCACGATTGAAAAATCAAGTATTTTATCGTCAGGATTATATGGATGAGTTTGAAAAAATTTGGGAGGTCCAAGCCAAAAATCGTGAAGCTGTTTTTACCAATATTTTAAAAGAAGAACTTCGAGACGTCATTATATTTTATCAACGAAAATTAAAATCTCAAAAAGGTTTGATTTCAATTTGTGAGTTTGAACAAAGAGAGATTGTAAAAGATGGTAAAAATAAAACCGTTGGTTTACGTGTTGTTCCGAAATCCTCACCTTTATTTCAAGAATTCAAAATTTGGCAAATTCTCCATAATGTCAAGCTGAAAAATAAAACAACAAAAGAAGTTTTAGCTTTAAATCAAGATGATAAACAATTTTTATTCGATGAATTAAATTTAAAAGGAAATCTATCAGCTGCGGAAGTTTTAAAATTAATAATTGATAAACCAAAAGACTGGGAAATCACTAATTATTCTGAATTGGAAGGAAATCGTACCAATCAGGCACTTTACAATGCTTATTTAACCATTTTGGATAACGAAGGTTATGATGTTCGTGAAGAATTGAAGTTAAAACTGAATAAAGACGATATTACTTTAGCGGATATTGATAAATCGGCTGCTGAAATTAAAGAAATGGTTCGTGCAATTTTTAGTCATTTGGAAATTAAAACTGAAATTTTAGATTTCAATGCAGAGATAGAAGGAAAAGCTTTTGAAGAACAATTATCTTTTCAGTTGTGGCATCTGCTGTACGCGTATGAAGAGGATAATTCACCAACAGGAATGGATACTTTGTATCGATTGTTGGAGGAAAAGTTTGGTTTTAATAAAGAGCAAGCAAAAGTAATTGGAGCAGTTGCTTTTCATAACGATTATGGCAGTTTGAGCTCAAAAGCAATTAGAAAAATCTATCCTTATTTGAAAGAGTTAGAATTTAGTAAAGCTTGTGAATATGTTTCTGCTGAGTTTAATTTACCAAATTATAAACACTCAAAACATTCTTTAACCAAAGAAGAATTAGAAAATCGTGAATTAAAATCTCGTTTAGATATTCTTCCCAAAAATAGTTTGCGCAATCCTGTGGTAGAGAAAATTCTGAATCAAATGGTAAATGTAGTAAATACCTTAATTGATTCAGAAAATGATAAATTAGAGAAAGCAGGAAAAGAAAGGGATTTTCAATTTGACGAAATCCGCATTGAGTTAGCTCGTGAACTAAAAAAGAATGCTAAAGAACGTGAAGAGCTAACAAAAGCTGTTAATCAAGGTAAATTAGAACACGAGAAAATCGTTAAAATTCTTCAATCAGTAGATGGAATCAAGTTTCCTACTCGTAATGATATTATTCGTTATAAATTGTATCAAGAACTAAAAAATAATGGTTACAAAGATTTGTACACCAATCAATATATCGAGCGCAAAGATGTTTTTACTAAGAAATACGATATTGAGCATATTATTCCGCAATCTCGTTTGTTTGACGATAGTTTTTCGAATAAAACATTAGTTCCTCGCCAAATCAATTTAGATAAAGGAAACAAAACAGCCGCTGATTATATTTTTGATACATTCGGACAAGATAAATTAAATGAATTTTTGTTGCGTGTAGAAGCTTTGTTTAATCAAAAAGAAGAAGGGATTTCTAAAGCTAAATACAAAAAACTAACAATGAAAAGTGCCGAAATTGGCGAAGGTTTTATTGAACGTGATTTGCGAGACTCTCAATACATTGCCAAGAAAGCAAAAGAAATTTTGTTTCAAATTACCAAATCGGTGCTTTCTACATCAGGTTCGGTAACAGATCGTTTGCGAGAGGATTGGGATTTGGTTAATGTAATGAAAGAACTGAATTTGGAGAAATATCGTTCAGCAGGATTAACAGAAATGCAAACGACCAAAGATGGAAATCCAAAAGAAGTAATTAAAGATTGGACAAAACGTAACGATCATCGTCATCACGCTATGGATGCTTTAACGGTTGCGTTTACAAAACGTAGTTTTATTCAATATTTAAACAATCTTAATGCGCGTCGAAATGATGAGTATGACAGTATTTCTAATGCTAAAGATAGGAAGTCAATCGATACCAATAGGTTAAAAATTTCTAGTAAAGATGCTTTAGGAATTGAAGAAAAAGAAACGCATAAAGTACACGATAAAAAAGGAAATTATAAACGTGTATTTAATGAGCCAATTCCAAATTTCAGAGAAGTAGCAAAACAACATTTAGAAGGCGTTTTGGTTTCTCATAAAGCGAAGAATAAAGTTGTTACTAGAAATATTAATAAAATAAAAGGAAGCGATAAAGTTCAGATTGCTTTAACGCCTCGTGGACAAATGCATAAGGAAACCGTGTACGGAAAAGTAAAACAATATGCATTTAAAGAAGAGAAAGTATCAGCCAAGTTTGATGAAGCAACAATTGCTATGGTTTCAAATCCTCAATACCGAGCACTTTTATTGCAACGCTTAGTTGAAAATAACAGTGATCCTAAAAAAGCTTTTACGGGTAAAAATACCTTAGCTAAAAATCCAATTTTATTAAAAGATGGAACTGAATTACCTGAAAAGGTAAAATTAATGTGGTTAGAAGATGATTATACCATTCGTAAAGATGTTGGTCCTGATTTAAAAATTGATAAAGTTATTGACGAAGGTGTAAAACGAATTTTACAGACTCGTTTAAATCAATTTAAAGGAGATGCAAAAAAAGCTTTTTCTGATTTGGAACAAAATCCTATTTGGTTGAACGAGGAAAAAGGAATTGCAATAAAACGAGTTACTATTTCTGGAGTTAAAAATGCCGAAGCTCTACATACTAAAAAAGATCATTTAGGAAACGATGTTTTGGATGAAAATGGAAATCAAATTCCAGTTGATTTTGTAAGCACTGGAAACAATCATCATGTAGCTATTTATGAAGATGAAAAAGGCAATTTACAAGAAAAGGTGGTTTCTTTTTATGAAGCTGTAGCTCAAGTAAATGCTGGTTTACCTATTGTAGACAAAGTTTACAATGCACACTTAGGTTGGAAATTTAAATTTACGATGAAACAAAATGAAATGTTTTTGTTTCCATCAGAAGATTTTAATCCAAATGAGATTGATTTATTAGATAGAAAAAATCAAGCTTTAATAAGTAAACATTTATTTAGAGTTCAGAAAATATCTACAAAGAATTATATGTTTACTCATCATTTAGAAACAAAAGCTATTGATGGTGAAATTTTGAAAAATAAAAAATCATTGTTAGGAGTTACTCACTATTTTATTCAATCAACTTCTAATTTAAAAAATATAATAAAAGTCCGCACTAATCATTTGGGAGAAATTATTCATATTGGCGAATATTAAAATGTAAACATATGCTAAAACGTACCATTTACATTGGCAATCCATCTTATTTAAAATTGAAAGACAATCAATTGAAAATAGAAGATGCGACAACTAAAGAAATCAAAGGTTCTGTGCCGATTGAAGATTTAGGTTTTTTGGTGTTGGATCATTATCAAATTACTATTAGTCATCAACTAATTGTGATGTTGCAGCAAAATAATGTGGCAATTATTAGTTGTGATGAAAGTCATATGCCTTTGGGATTGATGTTGCCAATGAGTGGACACGTAGAGCATAGTGAACGATTGAAACATCAAATTAACGTTTCGGAACCTTTGCGAAAGCAATTATGGAAACAAACCGTTGAATCAAAAATTTATCAACAGAAAGAGATATTACGCAAGCAAAATTTACCCTTCGATGCCATGATTACGTATATGAATGATGTAAAATCGGGAGACACCACCAATATGGAAGGAATTGCCGCACAGTATTATTGGAAAACACTTTTTGATGATTTTACAAGAGAACGCAAAGGCGATGCACCCAACAACTTTTTGAATTTTGGATACTCCGTTTTACGAAGTATGGTTGCCAGAGCCTTGGTGAGTTCGGGATTGAATCCAACAATTGGTATTTTTCATCGCAATAAATACAACGCTTATTGCTTGGCTGATGATGTAATGGAACCCTACAGACCTTATATTGACGAGTTGGTTGTTGAATGGATGCAAATACAACAAAGTTACATTTTAGATAAAAGTGCCAAATCGCATTTGTTACAATTAGCTACAAAAGATGTATACATCAACGGGTTACAACGCCCATTAGTGACCGCATTAAGCATTACAACCAGCTCGTTGTGTAAATGCTTCACAGGAGAAAGTAGAGTGATACATTACCCAATGATGGTATGAGTTTTAGTAGGTATAATGCGTATAGAATTATGTGGGTACTTGTTTTTTTTGATTTACCAACCGAAACCAAAAAACAACGCAGCGTTGCCACGCGGTTTCGAAAATCGTTAATTGATGATGGGTTTAATATGTTTCAGTTTTCGATATACTTACGACATTGTCCTAGTAAAGAGAATGCTGAAGTGCATATAAAACGAACAAAGAAAAATTTACCATCTGAAGGAAAAGTAGGCATTTTATGTGTTACTGATAAACAATTTGGACAAATGGAACTATTCTTTGCCAAAAAAGAGACTGATTTACCCAATATACCTCAACAATTAGAATTGTTCTAGAAAAATAAAAATGCTTGATTTGATAAAGCAAGTCAAGCATTTTTTACATTTTTAATTTGAGATTTACACGCTAAACCCCTTTATTTACAAGGGATTATCTGAGGTTGTAATTCTATACTGTAAATCTACAAAAATTTGAAAGGAACTCACAACGGTGATTGCTACATAGTTAGCGGCTGTTGTGTTGTAATTCTATACTGTAAATCTACAAAAATTTGAAAGGAACTCACAACACGGAACGCCTCCAAAAGTAGAGCCTAGAAGTTGTAATTCTATACTGTAAATCTACAAAAATTTGAAAGGAACTCACAACTTACGAGCAGTTTATTGGCTCCGGTTATGAGTTGTAATTCTATACTGTAAATCTACAAAAATTTGAAAGGAACTCACAACTAGTAAAAGAGCTAAACACAAAAAACGAGGGTTGTAATTCTATACTGTAAATCTACAAAAATTTGAAAGGAACTCACAACTTACTTACGTTGTTAGTTTTATTTAGATAAGTTGTAATTCTATACTGTAAATCTACAAAAATTTGAAAGGAACTCACAACCAAATGTAGTTTGCGCCGAAACATTCGGACGTTGTAATTCTATACTGTAAATCTACAAAAATTTGAAAGGAACTCACAACATTGATACTTATGTTAATAAAAATAAATAAGTTGTAATTCTATACTGTAAATCTACAAAAATTTGAAAGGAACTCACAACTATCTGGATTTGCAAGAGCAAAAGGAGTTCGTTGTAATTCTATACTGTAAATCTACAAAAATTTGAAAGGAACTCACAACCAACTACTGCGAATGGTGCAAAAGTGAAATGTTGTAATTCTATACTGTAAATCTACAAAAATTTGAAAGGAACTCACAACATACCCCTGCGTTGAATCGTGAATTTTGTAGTTGTAATTCTATACTGTAAATCTACAAAAATTTGAAAGGAACTCACAACGAGGAACACGGACGAAAAACATACGTTTTAGTTGTAATTCTATACTGTAAATCTACAAAAATTTGAAAGGAACTCACAACCAAAGGGGTTTGCAATCCGATTGTTTTTATGTTGTAATTCTATACTGTAAATCTACAAAAATTTGAAAGGAACTCACAACCCAATTGTTGGGCTGTTTCACTTTCTGCAAGTTGTAATTCTATACTGTAAATCTACAAAAATTTGAAAGGAACTCACAACTTGTTTTACTAAATTCGTGCGAACTCCTCCGTTGTAATTCTATACTGTAAATCTACAAAAATTTGAAAGGAACTCACAACAAGAGGAACCCCGCCCGGAGTTCAACGAGCGTTGTAATTCTATACTGTAAATCTACAAAAATTTGAAAGGAACTCACAACTTTGAGTAATTTGTTTAAAATATTAATTCTGTTGTAATTCTATACTGTAAATCTACAAAAATTTGAAAGGAACTCACAACAACCCATCTACCACATACGGCATTGTGCCTGTTGTAATTCTATACTGTAAATCTACAAAAATTTGAAAGGAACTCACAACTTACAATCTACTGTATTTGGATTTTGCCAGGTTGTAATTCTATACTGTAAATCTACAAAAATTTGAAAGGAACTCACAACCCCCGTTTGTTGAAACGAAGTACGTGGGTTGTTGTAATTCTATACTGTAAATCTACAAAAATTTGAAAGGAACTCACAACCATAAGTCTCTAAAGTCTCCTTGTCAACATGTTGTAATTCTATACTGTAAATCTACAAAAATTTGAAAGGAACTCACAACAGTGGGGAGCATCGGATAAATTTCCTACTAGTTGTAATTCTATACTGTAAATCTACAAAAATTTGAAAGGAACTCACAACTAGAATTAAAGAATTTTGCATCGGTAGATTGTTGTAATTCTATACTGTAAATCTACAAAAATTTGAAAGGAACTCACAACTTTGGGTGCGCGAAACTTGGCATAAAATATGTTGTAATTCTATACTGTAAATCTACAAAAATTTGAAAGGAACTCACAACAAAGGAAGCTTTGTTTTTTGAAACAATGATGTTGTAATTCTATACTGTAAATCTACAAAAATTTGAAAGGAACTCACAACCATGGAATTAACGCGATTTTGAAACCATTTGTTGTAATTCTATACTGTAAATCTACAAAAATTTGAAAGGAACTCACAACCTGTTTCGTCTTTATCAATTTTGCGGGCAAGTTGTAATTCTATACTGTAAATCTACAAAAATTTGAAAGGAACTCACAACCCTTTTTTTGTTTTTAAGAATTGTAAAAGAGTTGTAATTCTATACTGTAAATCTACAAAAATTTGAAAGGAACTCACAACATAAATCGAGCGTGTTTACAAACTGTTTTAGTTGTAATTCTATACTGTAAATCTACAAAAATTTGAAAGGAACTCACAACATGTTACAGTTAGGCCGTATAATAGAGTAGGTTGTAATTCTATACTGTAAATCTACAAAAATTTGAAAGGAACTCACAACACTTTGGTAATTCCTTTGACGGTTGCGTTTGTTGTAATTCTATACTGTAAATCTACAAAAATTTGAAAGGAACTCACAACGGATAGAGCTTTTACTTTATGAACCGATTGGTTGTAATTCTATACTGTAAATCTACAAAAATTTGAAAGGAACTCACAACGTTAGGAAGTAAAGTAAAATCATATGCTTTGTTGTAATTCTATACTGTAAATCTACAAAAATTTGAAAGGAACTCACAACATACCTGTAAGCATGTAGTTTTTAAGCGCAGTTGTAATTCTATACTGTAAATCTACAAAAATTTGAAAGGAACTCACAACCCATTTCCGTTTGTTCTAAAATCTCTATGAGTTGTAATTCTATACTGTAAATCTACAAAAATTTGAAAGGAACTCACAACCACCGCTAGAACTATCAAAAACAACATTATGTTGTAATTCTATACTGTAAATCTACAAAAATTTGAAAGGAACTCACAACTACCAGGAAATTCTAATACTCAACTATCAAGTTGTAATTCTATACTGTAAATCTACAAAAATTTGAAAGGAACTCACAACTACCTGCGTTGTCTTTAAAGTCTAATCTTGGTTGTAATTCTATACTGTAAATCTACAAAAATTTGAAAGGAACTCACAACCTCAAAAGAACCTTGCTTTTTCCATGCAATGTTGTAATTCTATACTGTAAATCTACAAAAATTTGAAAGGAACTCACAACGCGAAGTGCTGAATAGATTGAAAAACCTTCGTTGTAATTCTATACTGTAAATCTACAAAAAATTAAAAACAGTTTACTCCATCAATAACATTGAAAATGTATTAATACTTCACTTTTTCAACTTACTTTTCAGGCTTGATTCGGTTAAATCGGTCTTCAATATTCTTAATCCTTTTCAATAAGTCATCCCAATTGAGACTATCACCTACAATCATGTTTTCTTGCATTGTTTTATAATCTTGCTCCCAATTTTTGATTACTTCTGGTGGTGGAATAATACTTAATCTTCCTTTTTCGTGTTTGTCATAATTGATGCCGCGTAAAGGTGTTATGGTTTTTCTGTGTTGTACGATGATTGCAAACAATTCTTCATCTGCAAGCGCTTTTTCTCCATAATTTGAAGCCATTATTTTGTCCAAATCGTACAAGTGTCTCGTTAGCCGATCGGTTCTAATTTTATCAACTGGCTTGGAAAACTCTTCGTGAAGCAAAAGTGTTTTTTCAATGAAAGTCCGTGTTGGTACAACAACTTGAACATCGAAAGCAGGATCTGTAAAATCCAAATTTGGATAATGTTCGTCAATAAATGATTGTACGGGTTTTGGCTCAGAAGGTTCGGTTAACGATCTTGCTCCCATTTCGAGCAATACACGTTGTTGAATGTATTCATTGGTAATGGGAACAACCGATTCATAGTAAATTTCTAAAGTGTTGGGATCACTTGTATCATCGACATGATCGTTGTATTTGATTTCGTAATCGTCTTTTGGAATTCCTAATAGAGTTAATTGCTCAATTAACTCTTCCCTGAACTCATTAATGATAAACGAACCAGAAGCTTTTCGGAGTTTTTTGATTTTGGAATTTGAATCAAGATCATCAAAACCTAAAAAATGACGATCAATAATTAAATCAATATCCTCTGAAAACCGATTGATTAAATGATAAGCTTTACTCAAAGATGTTCCGCCTTTGAAAATAATAGATTCCTTATATTTTGACTGAAATACAGCTTTCAAAATAATGCACACCCACCAATCTTTTTCAATAACAAAAGCGGGCAATCCCATTGAAGCGCCGACTTGCTCTAAAACCTGAATGCGTTGTTCTGTATTGAGATTTATCCACATGATTTTAGGCTTTATAGATTTTATTTACTTCTTTCTGAATCCAAACTGGAGCATAACGAAGCTGTGTGTCTACAACCGATTTATCCAGCTTCAAAATCGTTGGTTTCAGTTGATTTAGAAAATCATCATTGACTTCCTTTTGACCTTTTTCTTTGAAAGCTTGTACAATTAAGTGCAATAAACCATCTTTTATAGCAAAGCTTTTGGGTGCTGTTTTCTTGAACTTAATGCTTCGATTTCCGATTCTTATTTCTCGCTGCGAACCATCCGTAAGATAAACTGCTTTAAGCGGAATTTGCGTGCTAAGGCCTAATAAGTACAAAGCAAGAACACCAGTTGGTGCAATGCGAGCTTTGTCTCGTTTTGCAATTTCTTTTGCAACTTCTTCGATATTAGGATAAATATTCCCCAACAACGGATCTATTTTAGGTTTTAGGTAAATGCCGTGTGCTAACCGTACTAAAACATCCTCCTTCTCCAACCGAGAAAGCACCTGTCGAATATTCTCAGGCGAACCATATTTTGAAAAGTCATCTGCGAAAAATAATTCGCCACGTGATGATTTTAAAATCTTTGTTTCTATTTGATTTTTAGACATTTTTGTTAAATTACACTTGTTGCTGTTGTCACAAATTTAGTAAATATTTGTGACACAATAGCGTAATTCACAATAAGGATTATTCTGTTGTAATTCTATACTGTAAATCTACAAAAATTTGAAAGGAACTCACAACTAAAAATTGTCCAATGATTTGTCCGACAATTGTCGTAACTCTATGACTATAATTTACTAAAGAACTCTTATAAAAAAAGGATTACTAAAGTAATCCTTTTTTTATGCACTTACGTTATTAGTGTTGGTGTCCGCCCGTATTGCTTAATTTAGCATTTATAAAAAATGCCCCTTTTACAACAATTGGTGTATTGGCGTGTATTTCTTTTACAGGAGTAATAGCGGTATACCCCATATTTGATGTACCTTTTACAATTTCTACCTTTTCAAAATTCACGGTTTTTTCATGTTGATGTTCGGCACCTTTTTCTTCTGTGTGCTCTGCTCCTTCTTCGTGATGGTGTTCACTAGCCGCTTGATTGGTTTTTACAAAAATGTAAAACTTACCATCGGCCTCAACAATAGCTTCGGTAGGTACCGCAGGGGTTTTAATACTGCTTAAACTTACGGCACCTGTAATGTTCATACCGTGTATAAGACCGTCTTTATTGCCCGTAACCTTACTGTGTACGGCTATGGTTTTGCTATCGTTCTCAAAAGTAGAGCCTATACTAAAAACAACCGCCTCGTAAGTTTTACCTGGGTTGTTTGTAATTTCAAACTGAATAACCTGCCCTATTTTCATTTTAGGTACATCTTTTTCAAAAACTTGTAAATCTAAATGAATAGAACTGTTATCAATAATTTCGGCAACGGGTGCCGACACGTCTACATAACTACCTATTTGTGCAATAATTTTACTTACCGTACCACTAATAGGCGCCGTAATAACCATGCCGTTTTTTAAATTTTGATTGCTTACTTTTAATGGATTAATCCCCATCATTTGTAACTGCTTGGCTAATGATGCTTTTTGTGCGTTTAGGTTTTTTAATTCAGCCGAAGCATTTTGATAATTCTTTTTAGCACCGGCATCGTTATCAAACAATTCTTTTTGTCTTTTAAACTCTTGATTGGCATAGGTTATTTTACTTAAAACCGTTAAATACTGCTCTTGTGCTACAACAAACTCTGGGTTTGCAATAGTGGCAATTACTTGTCCTTTTTTTACATAAGCCCCCTCTTGTATAGGCAGTGTTTGTATTACACCACCAAACATAGCTGCTACACTTGCCCTATTGCTATTGGGTACATTTAAAAGTCCGTTTGCTTTTATCATAGCCGTTAACTCTTTTTGCTCAATAGTACCCAATGTTACCCCAACCGCATTTATTTGCTCTTCTGTAAGCGAGGCTATTGTTTGAGGAGCTTCATCATGCAAGGCTTCTTTTTCTTCTGTATGTTGCTCTGTTTTTACTTCTTTTGTACAATTACTCAGAAATACTAGCGCTAAAAGGCTAAGAATGATATTATTTATTTTTTTCATTTTATTGATGGATAATAGCGTTAATAGTAACAACCGTTTGATTGATTTGCTGTATAGATTCTAAATATTTTAATTGAATACTAGTTGCCGTTTGCAAAGCAAAAAGATATTCTACGTACGATATTTCGCCGGTTTTATAACCCAACTGCGCTGCTTTTACAATTTTCTCTGCATTGGGTATTGCCTGATTTACATAATACGTATACTGATCTAAATCTTGCAAGTATTGCGCGGTTTCATTGGCAAGCTGTGTTGTTAATTGCTGTTTTTGATAATTTACGGTTTCTTGCAAGGCTTGTTTATCATAATCTAACGCCTTTATTTTTGCTTTTGTAGCACCAAAGGTAAGCGGAATGGCTATACCCAAATTAACCGAAGTAAATCGATCAAGACCATTGTAATATCTTTCTACTCCGTTTTTTTCGTGCATACCAATCATAGACAAACTGTTAACACCAAAAGAAAACTCTGGCAAACCTTCGGCTTTAAGTACTTGCTTGTTTTGCTCTTTCATTTCTATTTGCTGATACAATGCCTTTATAGTAGGGTTGTTATCAATGGTGTTGTTTTCTAAAATAGTTTGCAACGTTAATGGGGTATAATTGCCTTGCTTTGCAATAACAAAATTTTCATTGGTGTTTAATAATACCTGTAAGCTTTTATAGGCATTGGTTAAATAAACGTTGTTTTGCTTGAGCAATAAATTAATTTCGCCTTGTTGTGTTTCTGCGGTATTAATCTCTATTTTCTTAATATCGCCTGCTTCAAAACGTACAGTTGCAATTCTAATAAAATCTAAATACAAATCATTTAACGCTTGTAGTTGCTCCTGATTGTATTGTAAGTATTGTACTTGATAATAATAGGTACGTACTTGCTTTAGCAACTCGTTTGTTGTAATTTCTTTCTCCATTTTTTTAGCATTGACTTCGGATGCTAAAACAGCCTTTCGATGTTTAAAAAGAGTTGGAAAAGGAATACTTTGCGAAATAGAAAAACCATAATCAAACTTAGGACTGTTGTACTGCCCTAACTCTGTACCAATATTTAATTTAGGCAACTCGTTTGCCGTTTGTTTTAAGGCTTCGCTTGCCGATATACTTAATTGATTTGCTTTTAACAACTTATTATTTTCTATTGCCATTTGTTGCGCCTGCTCAATAGTAATAACTGAGGTTTGCGCATGTGAAAATGTTGTTGTTAAAAACAGTGCTCCTATAAAGAAAGGAAGCGCATTTTTAGGACTCAATTTAACTTTTGAAAATTGGGTATTGAATATTAAATACAGCATAGGTAAAACAAATAAGGTTAAGAAGGTCGCCGTAATCAAACCGCCAATAACTACGGTTGCTAAAGGCTTTTGAACTTCTGCACCCGCGCCTGTTGAAATTGCCATAGGTAAAAACCCTAACGAAGCTACTGTAGCAGTCATTAATACAGGACGTAGTCGTGTTTTTGTTCCTTCAAACACCCGTTTTATAATATCGGTTTCACCTTCTTTTTCTAATTGATTGAATGTTCCAATTAAGACAATTCCATTCAAAACGGCAACACCAAACAACGCAATAAAACCGATGCCGGCACTAATACTAAACGGCATATCACGAATAAGCAATGCGAAAATACCCCCAATGGCACTCATTGGAATTGCAGTGAAGATGAGTATTGCTTGTTTAAAAGATTTAAAGGTAAAATACAGCAACATAAAGATCAACAACAATGCGGCCGGAACGGCGATTAATAATCGTTGACTTGCAGCTTGTAGGTTTTCAAATTGTCCGCCGTAAGTGAAATAATATCCAGAAGGTAATTTGATTTCCTTTTCTAACTGGGTTTGAATGTCTTTCACCACGCTTTCAACATCGCGATCTTTTACATTGAAACCAACTACAATTCTTCGTTTACCTTCTTCACGACTGATTTGGGATGGACCTAATTTATAATCAACATTTGCAACTTGTGACAACGGAATTTGACTTCCCGTTGGAGTTGAAATCATCAGATTATTCACATCATCAATACTGCTTCTATGAAGGCTATCCAAACGAACGACCAAATCAAAACGTCTTTCATTTTCAAAAACTTGTCCTGCCACTTGTCCTGCAAAAGCGGTACTTACTGCAGTGTTTACGTCTTCAATCGTTAATCCGTAATTCGCCATTCGGGTACGATCGTATTCTACGTTGATTTGTGGAAGTCCGCTCACACGCTCCACTTGAGGTGGCGTTGCACCTTCAACTTTCTGAATAACCTTCGCAGTTTTATCTGCATAAATAGCTAAGGAATCTAAATTTTCACCAAAGATTTTTACCGCAACATCTTGACGAACGCCGGTCATCAACTCATTAAATCGCATTTGAATAGGTTGACTTTTCTCAAAGAAAATTCCTGGAATAACTTCTAGTTTCTCTAGTATTTCTTCACCTAATTCATCATACGTTTTATCGGTTTTCCACTCGCTTTTTGGCTTTAAAACAATAATCATATCAGACGCTTCAGGCGGCATTGGATCCGTAGGAACTTCTGCAGAACCTGTTTTACCAACCACCATTTTTACTTCGTCAAACTGTTTGATAATTCGAGAAGCTTGCATGGATGTTTCAATACTTTGAGTTAAAGAACTTCCTTGTGGTAAAATACAATGAAATGCAAAATCGCCTTCTTGCAATTGCGGAATAAATTCGCCACCCATTCTGTTAAAAATCATAACACTAAAAACAAACAAGGCAACCGTTCCACCAACCAGCCAATACTTAATTTTCAAAGCTTTTTCTAAAAGTGGTTGATAGACTTTTTGCAGTTTGTTCATCATCTTATCCGAAATATTCTCTTTATGCGTTGGTTTTTTAGATAAAAACAAAGCACTCATCATGGGAATATAGGTTAAGGAAAGAATCAAGGCACCAAGAATGGCAAAACCTACGGTTTTAGCCATGGGTGTAAACATTTTTCCTTCAACACCAACTAAAGTTAAAATAGGAATGTAAACGATAAGGATAATGATTTCACCAAAAGCGGCGCTATTTCTAATTTTGGATGCAGAAAGAAAAACTTCTTCATCCATTTCAGATTGCGTTAGTCTTTGCTTCGATTTTCGAAGTCCTAAATGATGTAACGTTGCTTCTACAATAATAACGGCGCCATCTACAATCAGCCCGAAATCAATCGCTCCCAAACTCATTAAATTGGCACTTACACCAAAAACATGCATCATTCCTAATGCAAACAATAATGAAAGTGGAATGGCTGACGCGACAATTAGTCCTGCACGTAGGTTTCCAAGGAACAATACCAGTACGAAAATAACGATTAATGCACCTTCAATAAGGTTCTTTTCAACGGTAGCAATGGCTCTGTCAACCAAATTGGTTCTGTCCAAAAAGGGTTCTATCACCACATCATCTGGCAACGATTTTTGAATAGTAGGCAGCTTCTCTTTCACTAAATTCACCACTTCATTAGAATTGGCTCCTTTCAACATCATCACCATTCCGCCCACAGCATCCACTTCGCCGTTATAGGTCATTGCTCCGTATCGAATGGCGTGCCCAAAACGAACATCCGCAACATCCTTAATGAAAATAGGAACACTGCCCGAAACATTTTTCACGGGGATATTTTTTACATCGTCTAAAGATGTTATCATTCCAATTCCACGAATAAAGTAGGCATTTGGCTTTTTGTCGATATAAGCACCACCCGTGTTTTCATTGTTCTTTTCTAGGGAATCAAATATTTCCGAAATACTAACACCCATCGCTCGAAGACGGTTTGGATCTATTGCGACCTCATATTGTTTTACTTCGCCTCCAAAACTATTCACTTCGGCAACGCCTGGCGTTCCATTCAATTGCCTACGAACAATCCAATCTTGCATGGTTCGCAATTCTTGTGTTGAATATTTTTTCTCGCTTCCTTTTTTAGGATGGAGAATGTATTGATACACTTCGCCCAAACCTGTACTAACAGGACCAAGCTCCGGCGTTCCTACGCCTTTGGGTATTTGCTCTTCGGCTTTTTTTAATTGCTCGTTAATTAACTGTCGAGCAAAATAAATATCAACTTTTTCTTTAAAAACAACGGTAATTACGGATAATCCAAAACGAGAAATACTTCTGGTTTCTTCAATATCAGGAATATTAGCGATGCTTTGTTCTATAGGAAAAGTTACTAATTGCTCAACCTCTTGTCCTGCCAAAGTAGGGCAAACCGTAATGATTTGAACTTGATTATTGGTGATGTCGGGAACGGCATCGATAGGTAATTTGGTGGCACTCCACGTACCCCAAATAATGAGCATCAAGGTCATAATACCAATGACAATTTTGTTCTTGATGCTAAATTTGATAATACTATCTAACATAGATTATTTAATTTTTACTGAAAAAAAATGAACATATACCACTATTGGACATAGAAAATATCCTATGCCAATGATGTATTTATAAAAATTTCTTGGTAAAAATTAAATCTTAGGGGGTTGCCAAATTCCATGCACAATACCAAGCTCATTTTGAGGTTGGTAGGTTACTATTTCTGCGTAGGTAGGACTAACATTTGTTTTAAAATGGTATATAGAATAATCGGCAACCATTAAGTGTATTCCGCAACATGCGCAACTACAGAAAGGAGAACAAGTATCTACATGTTCATCTGAAGAATGATTATGAGCTTTGCAATGTGTATGTGCCGTTTCATTTGCATGGTCTGAACCATCGGTACAAGGCATTGTAACGAGGAATGCAAAAAAAAGCGCTAAAAGCATTGTTATAAATCTCATGAAACAAATTTAAGAAAAGTTATGTAAACAATTTGTTATTTTTCTAAAATCACTACTGTTTGCTTTTGCATGCAATAGTATTGGTAGGTGTACTGTAATTATATGCTTACAAGAAAAACGATTTTTACATATAAAAAAAGAGGGTGTTATAAAAACAACCTCTTTTCTCTTTTAATCTTTAAAAAACACATATTTATGAAAACCTATTCCTATTTCACTTTCATGACACACTAAATGTACAACATATTTCTAAATTATTTATAAAATTTTCAAATTATTTAAAAAACAATAAGGGAATTGCAAAAACAATCCTCTTAAATTAACAAATAAAAATAAGTCACTCTAAAAATCACTCCTAGATACGTTAAAAAGAAGAGGTTGCCTTATAAGACAAACACAATACATACTTTTTCTACAATAAAAATACACATTTAGAATAAAACATCGTTTTATATAAAACTATTCGCAATTATTGGTTTTTATTTTACAAAAAGGGCACATGAAGGCCGTATTTAAACTTTAAAACATTCGCATTGAAAAAGCTTATTTTGACCGTTTCATTTTAAAATATTCAACAAAATCAACCTACCTTTGTAAATCAATCAACAAAAAAGTTTATTTATGCTTCAACATACATCAGAAAAACGCAAAAAAATAGCGACTATTATTGCGTTTGCTTCTGTACCCCTTTCTGGTTTCATGACCGATATTTACCTGCCCTCTTTTCCATCTATGGCAAAAGATTTAGCTGTACCTGAGCATGATGTACAGCTTACACTAACTGTTTTTTTATTGAGTTATGGTGTATCGCAACTATTTATAGGCAGTATTTTAGATAGTATTGGTAGGTATAAGCCAAAATTAATTGCTTTAGTTGTTTTAATTCTTTGTAGTATTTTCATTAGTTTAAGTAGTTCTATTACTGCTATATCGCTATTGCGTATGGTACAAGGAGTGGCCATTTCATTAATGGTAGTTGCTAACAGAGCCTTTTTTGTTGACATGTATCAAGGTGAAAAACTAAAAAACTACTTGAGTTATTTTACCATAGTTTGGTCATGCGGACCTATTATTGCCCCTTTTTTAGGTGGCTATTTAGAAAAACTATTTACTTGGCATGCCAACTTTTACTTTTTAGCTATTTATGGAAGTATTTTATTGATATTGGATTTGATTTTTAGTGGGGAAACATTGATGAATAAAAAGAAATTCAATTTAAAAGAAGTTACCGCACTTTACCGAAGTATGCTTGGCAATACGATGTTTATCTTAGGAATTATTACATTAGGAATTGCATACTCTGTTGTAATGGTATTTAATATTACCGGACCTTTTATTATAGAAAATGCATTTCATCAAAACTCGGTTGTTATTGGATATTGCACACTTATTTTAGGTTTTTCGTGGATGATAGGTGGCATTCTAAGTAAAAAACTGGCGCATTATAGCTTTAAGAAGCGCATTCTATTTCCGGCATTACTACAAGTTGTATTGATTGCTATTTTATTAGGTATTGGTTTGGGTTACGAAAACTTGTATTTATTAGTCGGTTTTGCGTTTGCCATACATATATGCTCTGGTTTTTTATATACCATTTTCTTTACCACTAGTATGTTGTATTTTCCTAATAACGCAGGAATTGCAGGAGGATTGCTTGGCGGTTTGGTATATGTAATAACATCAATAACCAGTTATGTCATTTCTAATTTTGGGCATGTAAACACCCAGTTAGATTTAACTTGGCGCTATTTAATCATGTCTGCATTATTGCTTATTGTGGTTTGGTTTTCTTTACAAATTGCTAAGAGAAAAGGATGATTACAATATCCTTCTTCCTGAACTACCTAATAGCAATTTAATAAACACAAAAGCCTTTCTTAACAGAAAGGCTTTTGTGTTTATATAAAAAAGGATGTAATCTTATTCTGGTTGAGCGCGCCACTTTTTAATAATAACGGTGTAGCACAACATAAATAATAAACCAAGAGCAAAAAGTAAATAACTAGTATTTAAATCTAAGAACTCTAAAATAGTTGTGCAATTTGCGTTGTAATTATAATGTATATCATAACAAGCATCGTTTTGGTGCATGCTAATGATTCCTAGAATTAAGAACACATACAAAACAAAACCATTGATACTTATGTTCATTAAAATAGCACCCAATAGTTTAGGTAAAGTTTTAATAGCAAGTATTGGCAGCAGTAATATGAGTGTTGCAACAAATAGTACTAAATAGCCTGCAAAATATTCTTCGTCTACAGAAACACCCATTGTATATAGCAATACACACAAACCAATAGTTAAGCTTAAAACACCAATTGTTACGCCTGTAAAAATAACTGCGCGTAAATTAGTTACTCTAAAACTAAACAACAAAGTAGCTAACGCAAAAGCAATCCATAAATAAAAATGAATTACATTATCAAACACATTGCTGTTTTTCATTAACTCTACACTGTTCAATAAATCTTTTAAATTATTGATTTGATAATAGCTTTTGCTTAAATTTTTTTGGTAGTAATTGTAGTTAGTATCTTCCTTATACTTAGTTGCCACTACGGTTGCCACTTGTTCTGCTGCATTTTGAGCAGCCGCTATTGCCGCAGCATCATCTGTATTAGGTTGCCCTTTAACTGCAGGCTCAGCAATGGTATCATAGGTTGTAGCAGTAGCAACAGTAACAGAATCAATAATAGGTGGTTGCGGCGGATACAACTCAGAATCACCTGTTTCATTTGTATTAATGAATCGCTTCACCTCAAAACCATCTGGATGATATACCATTCGAAACCACTTATCGGTATCTAAATTATGTTTGATTTTGTATTTTTCAGAAACCTCTAAGAAATCGTTCATGATTTTTTTAAACTCTTCTGGATTTTTACGATCTAAAATCTCTGCTAGTTGTTTGTTAAACTCATAATTCTTAGAAACATCTTCATAATCATACACACTTGCCTCAATAGCGGCGTAAGGATAATTACTAGAATATGCATTGTATCTATCATAATAAGCAATATCCTCAAAACTTAATTCATAAAAAACTTTAGAAAAGTTGTAATAAGTTAACGCCGTAGTTTTGACGAATGGCGATACATCAACAACCTCTTTTTTAAAGTAATAATAACAAGTATCTGCATTTATGTATTTATATGCCAAAGGCGTACTGTTTTTGTATTCTTTAGCAGGATATTTAAATTCACGATACTCATCTCGTTCCGTAATTTTTACTAAATAAGTGGTATTGAACTGAAAAATATCATCTTTTAATTTAAAATACTTTTTGTTGTAATCAATTTCGTTATGATCTGTTTCGCAAAATAGTTCCTTAAATTGCTTTGGATACGCACGCTTACTTAACTTATACTCTTGATAATCTAACGACAAAAACGGATATGCCTTGTTAATAATAGCAACATCTTTAATTAATTGATCATCTGGATAGGCATTCTTTATATACAATTGAAAACCTAACATGTACGAAAAATAAAACGTAATAGAAGCAAAAATAATAACGATGTAACTTACAAACTGCCCAAACAATTTTAGGTTACTTGTTGGGTAAAAGTTTTTAAAGGCGTTGTTTTTAAAAAGTAAAACCATCCAGCCTACTAACATTAACAACGATATAATGATGTGTACCATAATCATACCGCTAGAATAATAGTCTTCAAAAACGCGACTATTTTGTAACGATAAAGGATTGCTGTGCGATACATAACCTATTATGAAAAACAAAACATGAACCAGTAAGCTAATGCTTAACATCCACACAATTTTTGTGTTCCAAATAGTTGGATATCTTTCTATAAGATATTTATTTACATTTTTTATAAAGCTCATAAGGATGTTTTTTAGTTAACAAAAAATCTACGGGTTGATGCAGAAATATCGCGTATGTAAATTAGGTTGATTTCTGCTTGACCTAATGCAATAATTACGCTTGAAAAACGAGTACTTGTAGCAAAATACGCTGTGTAAATACCACCATTATACGTTAACTTATCTAACGCATAAGGCGAAAGAATGTTTAACAATACATCGCGATTAGCATCTGTATCAATTTCAATAATCAACGGTTTTTCTTCAGTTTCATCAACCGTATTGGCAGCTTCATTGTATTTACCGTTTTTCAGAAAAATTACTTTGTCTGATATTTTTTCAACCTCATACAATTGCTGTGAGCTTAAAATCAACGCAATAGGATTATTTATAGAATTGGCAATGGCTTTTAAATCTTCTAAAATAATTTGCTGAGCCAAAACATCTAAATTCGCCAAAGGCTCATCTAACAATAAAATTTCAGGCTTACGTAGTAATGTGCGCGCTAACTCAAAACGCATTTTGTAACCTGATGATAATTCGCTCCACTTTAAATGCTTGTAGTTCCAAAGTCCTAACCTTGCTACCATTAACAATACACGCGTTTCAATTTCCTCTGGTTTTTCGCCATAATTAGCTAAAACAAAACGCAAATTATCCATTAAACTACCGTACCATTTATCCGTACGTTGCGGTATGTAAATAAGTTTGGTACGTAAATCATACGTATTGTTTACTTTGTTGGTAAAACTATAATCTAGTGTACCTTGTGTTTGCGCAATTTCTTTGGCTAAAATGCGTAATAACGTAGTTTTACCATTACCGTTTTCGCCTACCAAACCAAATACTTGCCCTTTAGACAAAGTAAGTGAAATAGGTCCTAATGAAAACTTTTGCGATCCGTAGCTTTTGGTAATATCTTTTGCTTGCAAAACAAAGCTAGTATGGTTGTTTTCTGCAACAGCTACTTTACCCACTTTTACTAGTAACTCTTTTGCTTTGGTAATAAAAGCATCGGTTTGTGTTGGGTTTTTCTCTTTCCAATCGGTTAAGGCAATGGCTTCTTGATACAAACTCATATCTTGGGTATCTATAACGCAATCAAGCATTTTACGAAAACCTAACAAAATATCTTTATTGTCAAAAAAGTGCATTACCTCTTGCACCCTTAATTCGTGTTTTGTCATTCTTAGCATTTTTATGTAAATGTAAAAATATCTTTTACATAAGCATTATAAATCAATAAAATATAGATTCATTTATTTTTTGTAAGTTTAAATCGTGAAAAAAAAATCAACTATTTTAAATGAGTAAAAAAATTAAAGCCATTAAATGTCCGCAATGTGGCAGCACCAAACAAAAAGCAATTGACGAAGAACATTTTCAGTGTTTAAACTGTGGTACTGAGTACATTATAGACTCTGAAGATATTAATATTAACCACAATTACAACTACAATAACGCCCCAACACCACCCGTAAATACCAAAGCTTTAGGTTATATTTTTGGTGCCGTTATTGGGGTGCCTTTGCTTATTTTTTTAATTACATCGTTGTTTTCTACGGCCGATAAGACCATAAAAGATGTTGTTGTTAGTAAAAAATACACTTGGGAGAACGCTACAAAATCGAAAGTTTTTGCTGATAAAAACGGAAATCTGAAAATGTTTTTCGCAGGCGATATTGATTATATATCAGGCAATGGACGTGATGCTGATGTTTTAGGTAAATTATATTGGGGCGTGTATGATGTAGCATCGGGAAAAATGGATCAAATCAATCAATTTCCTGATATTCAAACACAAGGCTTTTTTTCTGGTTTAGATTTTGAAATGGAAAAATTTGATGACGGCAATATTTATTATATTGTTAAAGAATCTAAAGTTTTTGTTTACAATACCCAATTAAACTCGTTTACAAACATTACTGACGATTTAGAAAAAAACATTCCACAATTAAGAGCAGGTATTGGTACCATAGAGTTTGAAAATTATTTACATGCTTTATTAATAACATCAAACACAGGTAAAAAAATCACTTACTTTCCTTCCACAAAAATACATCTTCAAGATTTTAAAGTTTATGATGAGCCTACAACCGATTTTAAAGAAGGTACATTGCAAACTTGTTATATTGAAAGTTCATCAAACCCTGGTTATGTTATTAAATACGAAGCTTTAAGAAAAGCAGGATACCCAACATACACACGTCCAACATTTAATGTTTCATTTAATGCAAACGATGAACCTACTAAAGTTAGTTCTCATAATTTAGATCACCATTCCTTTATAAAATCATACAAAATATTAAATACTGAAAACAGACAATACAAATTACAAGTTTTAGACTATAATCAAAACACTGTTTTAACAGCCTTTAAAAACAGTATTCAGGAAGGTGAAAAATACCACTTTCAATTGTTAGATGGTGATGGAAATATTAAATGGAGCTATAAATCAGATTTTAACCATGTGTTTGAAGAAAGTTGTTATCTTTCTCCAAAAAACGAAGCGGTAATAGATGTGAACAGAAGATATTTATGGTTTGATGCTAATGGAAAATTGAAGAAAGATTTAAAAATAGAGGATATTACTTTTGATATAAAAAAATAGTTATGAACAACAACAAAACAGTAGTACAATGCCCCGAATGTGGTTCTAAAAAAGTAAAATATTTAGACGATAATATGTTTCAATGTACAAATTGTGACACCACTTTTTATGTTGAAACCAATCAAACTACCGTAAAACACAAACACACATACAACAATAATCAGCAAACGCCAGTTACGCCAATTAAAACTTCTAAAATTTTACTTATTGTCGGTCTATTAATAGCTGCTTTTAGTTTCATTTTTATTATTCCGTTGTTGTTTAGCTCTAAAAACGATAATGATTATGGTTTTGATGCCAAAGAAAACACAAAAGCAGGCGGCTATACTTTTAATGTAATGGGGTCTGTACCTTTTATTGATGCCAGCAAAAGCTTAAAGGTGTTTGTTTTTGGAAAACCAAATGCCAGCAGTTACGAAAATAAAAAGTACGACAATACCGTTTTCTGGGCTGTTTACGATCCATTAAAAAACACTTACGATCAAATTAATCAATTAAAAGTAGATTACGCTAGCAATTCTATAGCTTTTGGTGGAAGTTGTTTTAGATTTGACGATGGCAATGTGTATCTTATTTACGGCGAAAGTATCCTGTTTAAATACGATGTAACAACTAAAAACGTTCAATCGTTAAACGAAGAAATTATTGCTAATGTAAAAGAATTAAAAAGCGGTATTAAAAAAATTGAACGTTCATCGCACAAATTTTCTGCCTTTGATATCGTTTCAAATACCAATAAAGAAGTAGCGTATTTTCCGATATCAAAAATTACAAATACCAACAATTTTGATGTAACGCGCCAGAAACAAAGCTATCCAAATGACAAACCTGCTACGTTTTTCTTTCAAACAGATAGCGAGCCGTCATTCTTAGTAAAATACAATGCAACCTACAGTATGGGGTATCCGTTTTGTTTTGACCCTAACATTGGTGTTGCTTTTGATGACGATGAAAACTTTGTAAGTGCATCATTCAGCAGTTATTGGGTAACCGCTTCTCGTTTAATTGACATGAAAGTATTAAACACAGAAAACAAGGTATACGATATGACGGTCTTAGATTTTCGAGATGATATTGTAGCCTTGGGCGTTAAAACCAACAACGGTGAAAACGATAAATTTCATTTACAATGGCTTGATTATAACGGCAACTTACTATGGTCTGCCCCATTAGATGCTACAGGTTTATATGATTTAAGTGGTGCCATTAGCAAAGAAAAAGGCGTTTTATTTTCGCCTTGTTGCGAAGATTATTTATATTACAACAACAAAGGAAAATTAGTTAAAAGCTTTAAAATAGACGAAATTCCTTTTAATTTAGATTAACCGTTACCACAATAAAAAACAAATGCTATGTTAAAAAAATTCTTCAATAAGCAGCTGGCCAGCGTTATTGAGTGGAAAAATCCACAAATCAATGCGTTGCTGTATAAATTTCCATCAACCCACGATGAAATTAAAGATGCCAGCAAATTGATTCTTGCGCCAGGGCAAGGATGTGTTTTGGTTTACGAAGGTAGAATTACCGATGTATTAACCGAGTCTAACATCTATAATTTGGCAACAGATAATCATCCGTTTATTACTACTTTACTTAAGATTCGTCAGAACTTTGGGAGTGAGCACAAGCTAAAAATCTATTTCTTTCGTACCGCAGAAGTAGTAAATCAGTACTGGGGCACAGCATCGCCTATCAAATACATCGATGCATCGTACAACCTGCCTATTGAACTAGGTTTAAACGGTAACTTTTCCTATAAAATAAACCAACCGTTGTTTTTGTTTAGCGATGTTATTGGTGCCCAAGACAATTACTCAACAGACCAAATGAAACAGGTAATTACAGAGCGTATGATTAGTAAAATACGCAGCGTGTTTGCCCAACAAAAGTATGCGTATAATGTAATTGATGCCGAACTTACCAACATTGCGCAAGAAGTTGCGCAACAATTAAATATCGATTTTGAAAGTTTAGGCTTGCAAATTACCAACTACAATATTACCGGAACACACTTTGACGATGATACAGTAGAACGCATTGGACGCATTGCTGATATTACAGCCGATACCTCTGCTGCGCAGCAAGCTGGTTTAAGCTACGTAGAAATGGAAAAGCTACGAGCTTTGCGTGATGCTGCTCAAAACGAAGGTGGTTTGGCAGGTATGGGCGCGCAATTGGGTGTTGGTATGGAAATAGGAAAAATGTTTGGACTAGAAAAAAACCAACTAACTACCAAGATAAGCGAAGAAAACAGCGATACTTTTGAAAAATTAAAGAAACTAAAAATCTTGTTAGATGAGCACATCATTACCCAAGAAGAGTTTGATGCTTTAAAAAAACAATTGCTTAACAACCTAAATATATAAGCTTATGAAATATGTAATTGCTTTTATACTAACCCTTTTAGTATTGGTAACCCTAGCCTATTTTGTACTACAAATTTGGGATATTAGCTTATTTACCCCACAATATCTAACCAAAACATATACAACTATTGGTATTTTAGGTGTAGGTGCTGTAGTACTAACCTTAATTATTGCTTTCTTTTTTGGAGGTAATCGTAGCCAGTACAACAAATCGGCTACAGGTGTAGCACAAAAAAAGTTATAAAATAGCTGGTAGATGGTACGTGTAAACAAAACCATCTACCACTATATAATTAGTATTCTTCTTGCATTGATTTTTCAATTCTTCTATCAGGTATTAACCAAACCAACGCTATAATTGCATAAATAGCTATAGCTACTTCGGTTATAAAGAACGATGCTACTATACCCAAAATATAGGCGATACTAGAACATATTTCCTTTACATTTTTGCGCATTGACTGTGCAATAACCGATTCTTTTCCTTCTTGTTTTACTGCTACTTTCTCAATAATAGCAAAAGAAATGCTGCTCATAAAAAGTACAAAACCGTAAAAAGCAACCGGAAAAGTAGCATCATAGTTCTCACCCATCCAACCTGTTGATACGGGTAACAATGACAACCAAAACAACAAATGCAAATTACTCCATAAAATGCCACCGTTTACTTTTTTAATTGCCTGAAACAAATGGTGGTGGTTATTCCAATAAATACCTACATAAATAAAGCTAAACAAATAGTTTAAAAACTTAGGTATGTAAGGTTTTAAACTCATAATATCGTCTCCAAAAGGCACTTTTAAATCAAGCACCATAATGGTTATAATAATGGCTAACACACCATCACTAAAAGCTTCTAATCTACTTGTTGTCATATTCCAAATTTTTAGTAAATGTATTCCTTTTTAGTATGCAAAAATCATAATCTAAAACAATAAATACTACGGTTTTAAACATACAATTCTTCTTTAAAATTAATATCTAATCTCAGATACCTTATAGATAATCTAAAAACTGGTGTATAAAATATAATCTTCTCATAATTCAACACCTAAAAATACATAACAATTAGTTACAAAAATCTAATTTACATTAGTAGTCATCCTTTATACTTCGGTAATTATACCTAGAAAAAAAAACAGGTAAAATTACGCATATTCCATTTCCTTGATTGTAATACATTTACTATGGATTTGTTGTTGATTAACGACAATCTTTATCGTTTTTAACTCAAACACTTAAACTTGTTGTTTATCAAAATTTAGAATACTATATGAAAAAACTTTACTTAATTTTTTATTTGTTGTTAATAGCTACGGGTATTTCACGGGGACAAACTCCTGTGCCCACCAGCAACTACACCACGCAGTTGTTTAGCACGCCAAGTACGGCTACTGTAGTCAATTTGCAGGTAAACGAAAGCAATGTATCGTGGTACACCACTGCTACGGGAGGTACTGCTTTACCAACTAGCACGTTACTCACGGACAATACTACGTATTACGGCCAGCAAACCCTAAACGGTGTTGCAAGTGCTCGTTTGGCACTTTCGGTTAAGTTTATCAGTCCCAATACCCAAACGTTTTGTAGCACTGCTACGGTAAGTAATTTAGCAGCTACGCCAAGTGCAGGTGCTGCAGCTCAGTGGTACAATGTAGCTACAGGCGGTAGCCCACTAGCTGCCAACACCCCTTTAAACTCGGGTACCTATTACGTAACGCTGCCTGATATTACTACTCCTACCATTAGTACATTCATTCCTTCTGTTGGATTGCCTTGGATGATGGAGCGATTAACAGACGGGACGGTTTTGGTACGTAATACTGCTCAAAAATTAGAGCGCTACAGCAACACAGGTACTTTGCTCAACATCTTTTATACTGCGAATGATAGAGTAAAAGGAATCAAACAATTGGCTAACGGTAGTGTTTTAATCGGATTAGAGGGTGGAACCATTATCAAAACGAATGCAGATGGCAGTAATCCTACTACTTTTGCTACTGGTATTTCTGTTCCAAATGACTTTGCAGAACTAGGAAATGGAGATATATTAGTCACAAGTGAAACTGCAGGGAAAGTTGTAAAACTCAATGCCAATGGGAGCATCATTGCTCCAAATTTAGTAACAGGACTGTCTGGCCCTGTAGGTATCAAACAGAGCAGCTCGGGCAAAATATGGATAGCAGAATGGAGCGGAAGTAAAATAACGCAATGCGATGCCGATGGTTCCAACAAAATCACACTGATATCCAATATTGCAAATCCATTGGATATACTGGAATTGCCCAATGGGAAGATCGTGGTTTCCACTACCAATGGATATGTATACCAATACAATGCCGATGGGAGCAATCAAGTTGCCTTAGCTTCCGGTTTGGGATACCTTGGTGGTTTAGTAGCATTAACCCCAAATGAACTCCTAGTTAGCTCTTTAAATCAAAACAAGGTGTACAAACTTACACTCTCTACAAGGTACAACCGCGTACCGGTACAGGTAAATGTATCTAATATTACAGTAACAACTTCACAAACCAATGTCTCTTGCAATGGAGCAAACAATGGTTCGGCTATAGTAACTCCAAATGGTGGAACTTTACCCTATACTTATAATTGGGCCCCAAATGGTGGCACAGCTGCAACTGCTACAGGACTTTCACCAGGTACGTATACAGTAACCATCACCGATGCAAACAGTTGTTCTACAACGAAATCGGTTACCATTACAGAACCATCTCCTTTAGATATTATTCCAACAGGCGCTACTATTTGCTCAAATAATTCGGCCATTTTAACAGCTAGTGGAGCCGATGAATATTATTGGTACAACCAAGTAACTGACCCTACACCAACCTATGTAGGGAATAGCTTTACCACTCCTGCTTTAAATTCCAATACTACGTACTATGTTCAAGGAGGTAAGGCTACACAACCAAGAAATTTACCAACTGTTTTTACTGGCGGAAATAATCATAGAGGTAATATGATGGATATTACTGCTGTAACCAACTTAACGATTACTTCATTTGATGTTTCTCCAATGGGTAATACTACAGTAGCTGTATATTATAAAACAGGATCTTATGTTGGTTATGAATCTAATACCTCTGCTTGGACATTACTAGGAAGTGCTCCCGTTATATTTACTGGTAGTCCTGTTACTATCAATGTAGGAAATTTAGAGATCCCTGCAGGAGCTACATATGGTTTGTATATTACATCAACCAACTCAAGTGTCTCTTTAAATTATACTAATGGGTTAACACCAACCATTTATGCAGATGCTAACATTCAACTTGCAACGGGTATTGGTTTGGATTATCCTTTTACAAATGGCAATCAAATTTATAATGATAGAATTTGGAATGGTAGAGTCAATTATAAAATAATAGATTGTTATAGTCCACGCAAACCTGTTAATGTAAATGTTAGTGCAATAACTTTAACAACATCGCAAAAGAATGTAAGCTGCAATGGAGAATCTAATGGAAGTGCAACTGTAACGCCAACAGGTGGAATAGGATCTTATACCTATTCGTGGACTCCAAGTGGTGGTACAGCTGCTACAGCTAACGGTTTAACTGCAGGCTCTTATACAGTAACAGTAACTGATACTAAAGGTTGTTCAGCAACTGCAACTGTAATTATTACAGAACCTGCTATTGTAGCGGCTCCTGCAATGGTAAGCCCTCAAAACTATTGCGGTAGCACACGTATCCAACAACTGCAAACACCTACCAACTCAAGTATGGTATGGTATGAAACACCTACAGGAGGAACTCCTTTATTAGAGTTTACTGTATTACAAACAAAAAAATACTATGCAGCACAAATTATAAATGGTTGTGAAAATATAGTTAGAACTCCTGTTGATGTTGTAATAGATGTTGTTACACCTCCATCTGTAAATGGAAGTACAACTGTATTCACCGAAGGCAATTTTACAGGATTCAATACAGATGTGGTATACGATGGTATAGATTATACTTCTGTAACAAAAGACTTTGATGGTGTTTTAGGATATTTAATTGCTGATACTGCTAAATTAAATGGATCTCAACCAACACGATATTTACCACAGAATAGAACAATATTAAGTCAAAATATTATTGGCCTAACATACAAGTTACAGCCTTATAACCAAAATAATAGCATGCAACTTACAAGCAGCACTACTAATGGTAGTTTGGTGCTAGCTACTCCGTCTATTAATATTAAGGATATTCATTTGTTAGGTGCTGGCGGTAGTGGTAATACAACATTTAATGCAACCGTACATTTTACAGATAGTACATCTGAAACTTTTTCAAATACAACATTAAATGATTGGTTCCATAGCGCAAATCCTGAAATTGAAGGTGTAGGTAGAATTTGGTCAAATAAAATAGAAAATTTCACAACAAATCCAAGACTTTATAAAGCATCCCTTAGTTTAAGTAAGTCAAATTACAATAAAACTGTGGCTGATATCTCATTTACACATATTTCAGGCGGAATCTTAAATATCATGGCGGTAAGTTTAGAACACGTTGAAGAAATAAGTCTATGTACAACAGCAGCTACACTCGCAGATGCATCTGTAACGGGTGCTAATCTAAAATGGTACGATAGCGTAAACTCAACAACGCAATTACCAAATACTACTTTAGCAACTGATCAAAATATTTATTATGTAAGCCAAACAATAAATGGATGTGAGAGCTTAAAAAGGGCCGTTTTGATTCACCTAAAAAACACACCTGCACCAACAGCCGCAGATCAAGCGTATTGTATTGCTGAAAATAAAACCGTAGCTGATTTAGTTGTAACAGGAACCAATGTCAAATGGTATGCTAACGCAACCATCACAACACCATTGAATCCTACAGATGTATTAACAAACAGTACTTATTATGCTACGCAAACAGTAAACGGATGCGAAAGTGTATCTCGTACGCCAGTTGTAGTAACCATTCACAATACACCTGCACCAACAGCCGCAGATCAAGCGTATTGTATTGCTGAAAATAAAACCGTAGCTGATTTAGTTGTAACAGGAACCAATGTTAAATGGTATGCTAACGCAACCATCACAACACCATTGAATCCTACAGATGTATTAACAAACAGTACTTATTATGCTACGCAAACAGTAAACGGATGCGAAAGTGTATCTCGTACGCCAGTTGTAGTAACCATTCACAATACACCTGCACCAACAGCCGCAGATCAAGCGTATTGTATTGCTGAAAATAAAACCGTAGCTGATTTAGTTGTAACAGGAACCAATGTTAAATGGTATGCTAACGCAACCATCACAACACCATTGAATCCTACAGATGTATTAACAAACAGTACTTATTATGCTACGCAAACAGTAAACGGATGCGAAAGTGTATCTCGTACGCCAGTTGTAGTAACCATTCACAATACAGCTGCACCAACAGCTGCAGATCAAGCGTATTGTATTGCTGAAAATAAAACCGTAGCTGATTTAGTTGTAACAGGAACCAATGTTAAATGGTATGCTAACGCAACCATCACAACACCATTGAATCTTACAGATGTATTAACAAACGGTACTTATTACGCTACGCAAACAGTAAACGGATGCGAAAGTGTATCTCGTACGCCAGTTGTAGTAACTATTCACAATACAGCTGCACCAACAGCTACCGATCAAGCGTATTGTATTGCTGAAAATAAAACCGTAGCTGATTTAGTTGTAACAGGAACCAATGTTAAATGGTATGCTAACGCAACCATCACAACACCATTGAATCCTACAGATGTATTAACAAACAGTACTTATTATGCTACGCAAACAGTAAACGGATGCGAAAGTGTATCTCGTACGCCAGTTGTAGTGACTATTCACAATACACCTGCACCAACAGCTACCGATCAAGCGTATTGTATTGCTGAAAATAAAACCGTAGCTGATTTAGTTGTAACAGGAACCAATGTTACATGGTATGCTAACGCAACCATCACAACACCATTGAATCCTACAGATGTATTAACAAACAGTACTTATTATGCTACGCAAACAGTAAACGGATGCGAAAGTGTATCTCGTACGCCAGTTGTAGTAACCATTCACAATACACCTGCACCAACAGCCGCAGATCAAGCGTATTGTATTGCTGAAAACAAAAAAGTAGCTGATTTAGTTGTAACAGGAACCAATGTTAAATGGTATGCTAACGCAACCATCACAACACCATTGAATCCTACAGATGTATTAACAAACAGTACTTATTATGCTACGCAAACAGTAAACGGATGCGAAAGTGTATTGCGTACGCCAATTGTAGTAACCATTCACAATACAGCGGCTCCAACAGCCGTAGATCAAGCATATTGTATCGCTGAAAACAAAAAAGTAGCTGATTTAGTTGTAACAGGAACCAATGTTAAATGGTATGCTAACGCAACCATCACAACATCATTGAATCCTACCGATGTATTAGTTAGCGGAATTTATTATGCTAGCCAAACTTTAAACGGATGCGAAAGTGTATCTCGTACTCCGGTTGTAGTAACCATTCACAATACAGCGACTCCAACAGCGGTAGATCAAGCGTATTGTATTGCTGAAAACAAAAAAGTAGCCGATTTAGTTGTAACAGGAACCGATGTTAAATGGTACAACAGTGCTACAGCAACTACACCATTAAACGCTACAGATGTATTAGTTAGCGGAATTTATTATGCTAGCCAAACTTTAAACGGATGCGAAAGTGTATCTCGTACGCCAGTTGTAATAACCATTCACAATACACCTGCACCAACAGCCGCAGATCAAGCGTATTGTATTGCTGAAAACAAAAAAGTAGCCGATTTAGTTGTAACAGGAACCAATGTTAAATGGTATGCTAACGCAACCATCACAACACCATTGAATCTTACAGATGTATTAACAAACGGTACTTATTACGCTACGCAAACAGTAAACGGATGCGAAAGTGTATCTCGTACGCCAGTTGTAGTAACTATTCACAATACAGCTGCACCAACAGCCGCAGATCAAGCGTATTGTATTGCTGAAAACAAAAAAGTAGCTGATTTAGTTGTAACAGGAACTGATGTTAAATGGTATGCTAACGCAACCACAACAACACCATTGAATCTTACAGATGTATTAACAAACGGTACTTATTACGCTACGCAAACAGTAAACGGATGCGAAAGTGTATCTCGTACGCCAGTTGTAGTAACCATTCACAATACAGCTGCACCAACAGCTGCAGATCAAGCGTATTGTATTGCTGAAAATAAAACCGTAGCTGATTTAGTTGTAACAGGTACCGATGTTAAATGGTACAACGGTGCTACAGCAACCACACCATTAAATACTACCGATGTATTAGTTAGCGGAACTTACTATGCTAGCCAAACTTTAAACGGATGTGAAAGTGTATTGCGTACTCCGGTTGTAGTGACTATTCACAACACAGCAGCTCCAACAGCGGTAGATCAAGCATATTGTATTGCTGAAAACAAAAAAGTAGCCGATTTAGTTGTAACAGGAACCGATGTTAAATGGTACAACGGTGCTGCAGCAACCACACCATTAAATGCTACCGATGTATTAACAAACGGTACTTACTATGCTAGCCAAACATTAAATGGATGCGAAAGCGTATTGCGTACGCCAATTACAGTAACTATTCACAACACAGTAGCTCCAACAGCCGTAGATCAAGCATTTTGTATTGCTGAAAACAAAAAAGTAGCTGATTTAGTTGTAACAGGAACTAATGTTAAATGGTATGCTAACGCAACCATCACAACACCATTGAATCCTACAGATGTATTAACAAACGGTACTTATTACGCTACACAAATAGTAAACGGATGTGAAAGTGTATTGCGTACACCGATTAAAGTAACCATTTACAACACGTCAGCACCTACAGCAATAGCAACTCAATCATTTTGTGGTAATCAAGTTAATAACGTTAGTAATCTACTTGCACTAGGAACTGCTGTTAAATGGTATAATGCTTCAGTAGGAGGTAGTTTATTAAATGCCACTGATCTATTAACAAACAACACTATCTATTATGCAACACAAACATTGAATGGCTGTGAAAGTATCTTACGTACTGCAGTAAAAGTCGTATTGAATGATGTAATTCCTATCACATCATCAGCAATTACTGTTTGCGCTGGTACTAGTATTGGTCAGGTTAAAATAGATACTTTTAATGCGGGAGAATTAAAATGGTACAGTAGTTTAACCTCACCAAATCCACTAAGCACCACTACAATACTTACTGCAGGTACTTATTATGTTAGTACTTATACTAATAATGGTTGTTTGTCTGATCGAAAACTAGTACAGGTTACCATCATCAATCAAGTACCACCAGTTATTGTAAGCAATCAAACATTTTGTGGTGCAGCTGAAGTGAAAGATTTAGTAGCCCAGACAACAGTTGGTGCCGTAATTAAATGGTATAGCTCGTTTACTTCTACACAACCATTAGCACCGAATACACCATTAGCTAACGGTACATTTTACGTAGAACAACAAGCAGGTATGTGTAGTTCTGTAAGAACAGCTGTAGCAATTAGGGTCATATCACTAACAGCACCTATTATGAATAACGTAGTATTGTGTAATGGTGCAACGGTGAATGATATTCCAGCAAATCAAACATCACCTAGCCAATATATTTGGTACATAAATAATACAACGACAACACCTTTGCAAGGTACCCATGTTTTAAGTAGTGGGGTGTATTATGTAGCCAATAGTCAAAATGGTTGTATATCTAACAGAGCGCAGGTATACATTACCATCAATGCAAAACCAAATATACCAACAGGTAATAGCATACAAACCTTTACGAATAACGCAACAGTTGCCAATTTACAAATGAATGAAACCAATATAATTTGGTTTGATAGCTACGTAAATGCTGTGAATAATGCAAATGCTCTTTCTAAAAATCATATCTTACAAGATGGAGCAACCTATTATGCGGTACAAGTAGGTCCAAATGGATGTTTTAGTGACCCAATAGGTATTAAAGTGGTTATTGTTCTTGGAACAACTGATTTTGATTTAGCTTCATTAACCTATTACCCTAACCCTGTTGATGCTATCTTAACCATACAGTACATCGAGCCAATTCAAAAGATTACTGTATACGATGTGTTAGGAAAGCGCATCATGCAAAAAGAGTTCAACAGCAATGAAATAAAAGTAGATTTTTCGCCTTACAGTATGGGAACTTATATGGTACGAATTGAAACCGTTAAAGGCTCTCAATTTATTAAAATTATTAAAAAGTAAAATTTCACTTTCATTAAAAAGCTCCTTTTTCAAGGAGCTTTTGTATTATCATTTGCAAAAAAAGTAACATACAATGTACATTAAAAACAACAAAGCCTTATCATTTAGATAAGGCTTTGTTTATGTTTATAGTTACTTGTTACATATTTCTGCGGTACTGTCCGCCTACTTCAAACAACGCTGAAGTTATTTGTCCTAATGAGCATACTTTGCTTGCATCCATCAATACTTCAAATATATTCTTGTTGTTCACTGCTGCGGTTTGCACGGCTTCTAAAGCTTTAGCTACAGCATCTGTATTGCGTGCATTAAGGCTTTCTTTTGTGTTTATTTGGAACTGTTTTTCTTCTTCCGTAGCACGTATCACCTCTTTAGGCACCACAGTTGGTGAACCTTTTGATGACAAGAAGGTGTTTACGCCGATAATAGGGAAATCACCATTGTGCTTCAAGGTTTCGTAATACAACGATTCTTCTTGAATTTTAGAACGCTGATACATGGTTTCCATAGCACCCAATACACCGCCACGTTCTGTAATACGGTCAAACTCTGCCAAAACAGCTTCCTCAACCAAGTCGGTCAGTTCTTCAATAATAAACGATCCTTGAATAGGGTTTTCGTTCTTAGCTAAACCTAACTCTTTGTTGATAATCAACTGTATGGCCATGGCTCTACGTACCGATTCCTCTGTTGGCGTAGTAATCGCCTCGTCGTATGCATTTGTGTGCAATGAGTTACAGTTATCGTAAATAGCATACAAGGCTTGTAATGTAGTACGAATGTCATTGAAATCAATCTCTTGCGCGTGTAACGAACGACCCGATGTTTGGATGTGGTACTTCAACATTTGCGCACGTTCATTGGCACCGTACTTATTCTTTAAGGCTTTTGCCCAGATTCTTCTTGCTACACGGCCAATTACTGAGTACTCAGGATCGATACCATTTGAGAAGAAGAACGACAAGTTTGGTCCAAAGGCATTGATGTCCATTCCGCGCGATAAATAATACTCTACGTACGTGAAACCGTTTGCCAAGGTAAACGCCAACTGGGTTACTGGGTTTGCGCCGGCTTCGGCAATGTGATACCCCGATATAGATACCGAATAGAAATTACGCACATTTTGGTTGATGAAGTACTCTTGTACATCACCCATCAAGCGCAATGCAAACTCGGTTGAGAAGATACATGTGTTCTGAGCCTGATCTTCTTTTAGAATATCGGCTTGCACCGTACCACGCACTTGCGCCAACGTGTTCTTTTTAATTTCTGCATATACATCGGCTGGCAACACTTGGTCACCTGTAACGCCTAAAAGCATCAAGCCTAAACCATCGTTTCCTTCAGGTAAATCACCGTTATATCGCGGACGTTCAGCTCCTTTTTCCTTGTAGATGGCTTCGATTTTAGCTTCAACTTCTGCTTCTAATCCATTTTCTTTGATGTATTTTTCGCAGTTTTGATCGATAGCCGCATTCATAAAGAAGCCTAATAACATAGGCGCTGGCCCGTTGATGGTCATCGAAACTGAGGTTGCTGCATGCGATAAATCGAATCCTGAATACAGTTTCTTTGCATCATCTAAACAACAAATAGAAACTCCTGCATTTCCAATTTTTCCGTAAATATCAGGACGATGCCCTGGATCGTTCCCATATAATGTTACCGAATCAAACGCGGTAGACAAACGTTTTGCAGGCATTCCTTTAGAAACGTAGTGGAAACGACGGTTGGTTCTTTCAGGTCCACCCTCTCCTGCAAACATACGTGTTGGGTCTTCACCCTCGCGCTTAAACGGATACAATCCCGATGTAAAAGGAAACTCTCCGGGTACATTTTCTTGCAACACCCAACGCAAAATATCGCCCCAAGCCTCATACTTAGGCAACGCTATCTTAGGAATTTGCAAATGTGAAAGCGACTCTGAATGGGTTTGTATCTTAATTTCCTTATCGCGTACCTTGAAAGCGTACACAGGATTTTTGTATTTGTTTACCTTTTCATCCCAAGTAGTGATTACTTCCCAGTTGAAAGGGTCTAAATTCATCTTTAATTTATCAAACTCGGCCAATAATACTTTGCTTAAATCAGCATTATGAGTACCTGTAATCTCAATTCCATAGGTATTGATGGTTGGCATTTTGCCCGATAAAGTTTCAATGGTTTTAAAGAAACCGTACAGTTTTTGTGCTACCTCTTTTTGTGCAACAGCACGGCTATCATACCCACGATTGTTTTCTGCAATCTCTGATAAATAACGCGTACGTGATGGCGGAATCACAAAAATCTTCTCACTCATTTCTTTCGTGATCTCGAAGTTTGATTTCAAATCAGCCCCTGTTTTCTCCACTACTTTATCCATAATGGATTTGTACAATTGGTTGGTTCCAGGATCGTTGAACTGAGATGCAATGGTGCCAAACACAGGCATTGTTTCCGGGTTTGCATCCCACAAGTTGTGGTTGCGTTGGTATTGTTTTTTCACATCGCGCAAAGCATCCAAAGCTCCGCGTTTGTCAAATTTATTAATAGCTACAATATCAGCAAAATCAAGCATATCAATCTTTTCAAGCTGCGTAGCGGCACCAAATTCAGGTGTCATGATGTATAATGATGCATCCGAATGATCCAAGATTTCAGTATCAGACTGACCAATACCTGAAGTTTCCAAGATGATTAAATCATACTCGGCAGCTTTCAATACCTGAAGTGCTTCTTCCACATATTTGCTCAACGCCAAGTTGGACTGACGTGTTGCCAACGAACGCATATACACACGCGAATTGTTGATAGAGTTCATACGGATACGATCGCCAAGCAAAGCGCCGCCCGTTTTCTTTTTAGAAGGATCTACCGAAACCAGTGCAATGGTCTTTTCTGGGAAATCAATTAAAAAACGACGCACCAACTCATCCACCATTGATGACTTACCTGCACCACCCGTACCGGTAATACCCAACACAGGTGCCGTTTTGTTTGTTACTTTTTCAAAGTCGAAAAGCTTCAAGAAGTCGTCTTCTCTATTTTCAGCCAACGAAATTAAACGCGCAATTGTAGTTACATCTTTATCTTTTAAGGATTGATAAATATCTTTTCCTTGAGGTAATTGTAAATTAGGTGTAGGATAATCTGCTTTCTCCACCATATCATTAATCATACCTTGTAGCCCCATTTCACGACCATCATCCGGTGAATAGATACGCGTGATGCCGTGCTCCATTAAATCCTTAATCTCAGAAGGAAGGATTACACCGCCACCGCCACCAACTATGCGTATGTGGCCCGCACCTTTTTCTTGAAGTAAATCGTACATATATTTGAAATACTCGTTATGACCACCTTGATAAGAGGTCATAGCAATAGCATTTGCATCTTCTTGAATAGCTGTATTCACAACATCTTCAACCGATTTATCGTGACCTAAGTGAATCACCTCACAACCTGTTGCTTGAATAATACGACGCATGATGTTAATAGCTGCATCGTGCCCATCAAACAAAGCTGCTGCTGTAACTATTCTTACTTTATTTTTTGGAGTATAAATATTTTGTTCCATACTGATTTTATTTCAACTGCGCAAGTTACAGCTTTTAGCTTGTATATAAAAGTAGATTGATTTAAATATGAAACTCATTTTTACACAAAAAAACAGGAAGCGTTTGCTTCCTGTTTTTTGTTTTAAAGTTCTAGGCTTTTATCGTTTTAATGAGAAGTGACCTTGTACTTCTTTTTGTAAGCCTGTTTTTGGATCTATGTATTCTGCTTTGAACCAGTAATCGGTTGATGGCATTGGTTTGCCATTAAAGGTTCCATCCCATCCTTCGCCTGCTGGACTAATTTGTTTGATTAGTTTTCCAAAGCGATCAAAGATGTAAATCTTAGCTTTTGGTTGGTTCTTTAATGCCCATATGTTCCATGTATCATTATGTCCGTCGTTGTTTGGGGTAAAGAATTTTGGATAATCCATTGTGGTAATAACTTTACTTGCCTCACATGACAAACCTACTTTGGTACGTACATAAACAATATGCTCACCTGGTGTTACATCTAAAAAGATGTTATTATCTTGCCACGGACCGTTATCTAAACGATACTCTAACTCTATACCTGCACCTGCGTAAGCTAATACTTCTATAGCATTGGCACCTCCAAAACTATCGGTTAACTTAACCTCGTCTATAGTAATACTTGCTGCTTGCTGTACCACTGCACTACGTGTTGTTGTACAACCGTTGGTACCCGTTACAGTTACAGAATAAGTACCAGGTGCTTTTGCAAATAACTTACGTCCTCCATCAACAAGATCGGCTACATTTGGTGTTACCGCACCTCCATTATAAGTCCAATCAAAAGTATAAGCTACATTTAATGGAATACCTGTATCTAAAGTGTGGCCTTTGATAAGTTGATCCCCATCACGGCTCTCATAACAAATAATACCGTCTACTAATGGTTTTACTTCTGGTGCATCTTTTATGTGAACTACAAATTCTACATTAGCTGTACACACAATAGTTGGATCATTATTATAAACTACGGCTCTTAATGTTTCTCCATTTCTTACTTGTACGCTAGTTGCTGGATCTGGAATTTTATCTCCATTGTATCGCTCATAACGTACTAACAATCCTGTTTGTGGTTGTGTTCTTATAACTTGAACATCAAGTGTAGTTAAATCTACTAATGAAATACCATCGTTTACATAATCTGTTTCACAAAACTCTGCATCATCAGGTCTAAATGCATAAACATTTTGTTCAATTTGTAATAAGAAATCTCCAACATTAAAACATTTGGTTTTCTTATTCTCTACGCGTACCCAAATTCTTTGTTGAGTAACTGTTGTATTTGTATAGGTATAAGGTAATGGTTTAACACCACCTTCTGCATCTAATTGGCTTGCATGGTAGGTTACTATAAAATCTGCTGCTGCTTGTTGCGCACCTAATGCTTCTGCATCTTTATCATGTAAATTAAATGTTGTTGTTGGGGCAGGTGTATCCATACAAGCTGCTAATGGCGTCATAGGACCAACAGTTGGCCATGGGTTAACAATTAACTCTAATGGAACTACTACTACACATTGCTGGTCTGTATCTGTAAAGCTGTTTACTACACGTACATAAACGGTTGAACTATTACTTAAATAATTATCTTTTGTAGCAATAGCTCCTGTATTGGTTTGTGCACCAACTGCATCTACAAAGTAACTATAATCGTAATGTGCAAAATTACTTAAATTTGGCTCTGCCTTTGTTAAATCAAATGTTGCAAATCCTGATCCAAATGCATTTTCACACATCTCTAATGGCAATGGTGTCATGTTTGGCTCTGGTAATGGCAATACACGAACTGTTAATGTGATAACACTTCTACAACCGTATTGATTTACTACTGATACATAAATGGTTTGCGGATTAACTGTGTTGTAAAATTGTTTTGGATTTTGGATTTTGCTCCATCCTTTCTCTGCATCCTGCTTAGTAAGGTGGTAGGTAACTACTGCTCCAAAAATTTGACCTCCTAGGATATCACGTTCTCTAATAGTTAAATCTATTTCTCTTTGTCCATCATTTGGTAAACCAGTATCACACATTACTATTGGTAACGGTTGATGTAATACCAATGGTGCTACTACTTCTATTTCAAAACTCATTACTCGTGAACATCCTCCTGGTTTTGAAGTATCTTCTATGCGAACCCAAATTGTTTCTGGATTACTAGAATTTTGATATTGTTTAGGTGTAACAATCCAATTAGTATTGCTATCTGCTAATGCCTTAGTGGTAAAATATCGTATTTGATAGGTTCCTTGAACTGATTGAGCAGCCAATAACGCAGCGTCTTGTTGTGTTAAATCAAATAATGTTGATTGATCTTGTGTATTCCCTAACACATCACACTCTACTAATTTTGGTAAAGTTGCTGGTATCTTTGGTGGAATTACTAATTGGAACGAAATTGGATAAACTGAAAAACATCTTGAAACCGGATCCTCTACTCGTATCCATACTGTTGGATTACCTGGTTTTAAGTTATCATAAGCTACTGGGTTACCAATAAAACCAACATTATTCTCCGCATCTGACTGGGTTTCAAAAAACTGAAAACCATAGTTATGACCTGTAGCATCTACCAAATCTTTTCCATATAAATATAGATTGATTCTACCAAAACCTGAATCGCTACAAATTACATAAGGTGTAGTTGGAACATTGATTACTGGATTGGCTTTTACTTCTAATTTTAATGTACTTACTACAAAACATCCTGTTGTGGCATTGAACACACGTACATAAATGGTTTGAACATTTGGTGATACATTTTGGTATTGATTTGGTAATGGACTAACTCCTGATTGTGCATCAGAATTGGTGTAATGAAAACTTACACTTAATCCTTGTTGAATCCCTACAATACTTGCTCTCATGCTTGCTAAATCAAACACCTCAAATCCATTTCCATCAGTATCACACATATAAGCTGTTGGTAAAGGATTAGCTATTGTTGGCATACTTGCTAATTCTAATTCTACACGTGTTACTGCAAAACAACCTGTTGTTTTATCTACTACACGTACATAAATTACTTTTGACACACTTGTTGAAAAACTTGTTGGGTTACCTATAGCACCTGTACCTGACATTGCTGCACTTATACTAATATGATAAGTTACTGTATAATTGGTAGCATTTAACCCCTGTAGCAACTCTGCTTCTTTACTAGTTAAATTAACAACCTCTACTGCATCATTATTAACATCACAAACTACAATTTTTCCAATTGGATTAATTGGTGGGGTTTTATTAACTTTTAATAATAAAGGAACTGTATTATAACAACTAGAATTAGTAAATCCTACACGTACATAAATGGTTTGTTGGTCTTTTACTTTATTAATATAAGCTCCAGTATTACCAATTGCATTTGCATTTGCATCTGCTTCTCCTTGTGTTTCATGGAATGTAACTACTGCGTTTTGTGGCATTGGATTGCCCGCAATTAGCACACGCGTTGCATCTAAATTAAACTCTCCAAAACCATCATTATTTAAATCACAATAGGTTAATGGCGCTAATGCATTTGCTGTTGGGGTGTTTACAATTTGTAATTGTAATGGAACTACTTTAAAACAATCACCATCTAAATTGCGAACGCGTACATAAATAGTACCTGCAGGTCCCGTATAGTTAGCTGGTAACATTAAGGCTGTATTGCCTAATATTGCATCTTGTTGATTTGTATAGTATTCTAAAGAAACACCAACTGAAGTAAGTGGTATTAAATTATAGGCCATATTTAAATCAAATGTTGCTAATCCACTACTATTTATTTCACAAGATGTTAAAGGTAAAATAGTAGCTTGTGTTAGAGGCAAACGATATCTAAATAAATAAAAAGAGGTAACTCCGTAAGCTTGTGCATTGGTATCATTGGTTACACGAACCCATATGCGCTCTCCATGTGTTCCATTATAAGTAGATAAATTACCTACTGGTATAGCACCTTGACCAGCATCTGCGTCTACCTTACTTATATGATAAGTTACTGTATAACCAGCCGCATTGTTATAAACTACTGGTGTTTGGACAGTTAAATCAAATGTTTGAACAGTATCACCTTCACATAATGTTAAATTTGGTAACTGATTTAAATATAAAGTACAATTTACAAAGCTTAATGTAAATGATGCTATGTAAGGACATGGATTATTTAACTCATAAGCACGCACCCATAGTGTTACTGGAACTGCAGCATTATTAGCTAAGTCATATAAATCTGATATAGAATTCTTATCATCCTCCGCATCTTTCTTATTCGTATAAAATTTGAATAATATATTAGGATTTGTAGTAGTACCAACTACTGCATCTTTTAAATCAAAACGTGTGGTTAACCCTTTGGTTGGACACAACTGTAAATTTTGTGGCGCATTAATACGAACATAATTATAAAACTCTATTCGAACTGGTGCTGATTCCATTACACAACCTGCTACATTAGGTATAAGTGCACGTACATGATAGTCTCCGGTTTCTGTAACCACCAAATTAGCTCCTGTTTGCCCAGGTATCTTTATTCCATCTTTGAACCATTCAAAGGTGAATAAATTTGGATCCATTCCTGATTTTAATGTATGGCTATCTCCTACACACAAACCTTTTCCATCATCAATTAAGATAGGATTCCCTAAATCTAAATTACCAATATCAAAACTTCCTGCTTTAAAATAAGCAGCTGATGTATGCGCTGCATTTGGACAAAAATCCATAACTGCTAGTTTAATACGGTATTTACGGCCAGGAACTACATTAGCAATTCTAGAAACCATAGGTACAGTATGCCCTATAAAATTAATTGGTGCTGATAACGGAGGTACTTGATTTGCTGCTGTTCCGTAATAATTATCAAAAAATTCAGGATTAATTGTTCTACATAAGGTTCCATTAACAGAATGCGATTTATTTAAATCGCTTACAGTATTTATTGATATTGGTGTATTTGTACCTGGCAACTTTGCTAAGTTTTCCCCCACACCTGTAGTAGTATCAATTAACCAAGCTGCAAACATAGCACCATTCTCACATCTCCATGTACAACCACTACTCCAGCTATTACTAGCAAATAAGTATTCAAAATTCACCGTACTCTGCACAGGTATAAAATCAAACTCTAATGTAGTTGAGCGCATATCAGATTGATTTGGCCAACCTCCTGCATCATTAATAGCGTCATTTAAATCTTTATCTCCTGTCCATCTATGAGCATTTCCTGGTCCTATAGGGCCGTTGGCTGGACCTGGAGTAAATTTAGGATCTCCTGTTCCTAAAAGTATAGCCCTATCAAAAGGAAATGAAGATGTATTTTTTTGAACATACCCCAATGTATAAAAGTCTCTAGTTGCAGGAGAACCATCACCATTTTGGTATTTAACATTAGATACTAAATCGCATGATGAATTAACCAATACTTCCTTAACAAGGCGTTCTGGCGTATATGTATCATCTACTTTAACATAACTGTACTGCTGACTATACCCTGTTGAGCAGACAAGTAAAAATAACAAAGAGAAATTACTAATCCTCTTTAAAAAAGTATTCTTCATCATATATAAAGCTAAAAAATCATTATTTAAATTTGAGAACAAAAAACAAACAAGTAAAAACTTTAACCAACCTATTTCTTTTTTGCGCAATATACTTTTTTTTAAGATAATTTTAAAACTTTTTTACATAAAAAAACAGGAAGCGTTTGCTTCCTGTTTTTTGTTTTAAAGTTCTAGGCTTTTATCGTTTTAATGAGAAGTGACCTTGTACTTCTTTTTGTAAGCCTGTTTTTGGATCTATGTATTCTGCTTTGAACCAGTAATCGGTTGATGGCATTGGTTTGCCATTAAAGGTTCCATCCCATCCTTCGCCTGCTGGACTAATTTGTTTGATTAGTTTTCCAAAGCGATCAAAGATGTAAATCTTAGCTTTTGGTTGGTTCTTTAATGCCCATATGTTCCATGTATCATTATGTCCGTCGTTGTTTGGGGTAAAGAATTTTGGATAATCCATTGTGGTAATAACTTTACTTGCCTCACATGACAAACCTACTTTGGTACGTACATAAACAATATGCTCACCTGGTGTTACATCTAAAAAGATGTTATTATCTTGCCACGGACCGTTATCTAAACGATACTCTAACTCTATACCTGCACCTGCGTAAGCTAATACTTCTATAGCATTGGCACCTCCAAAACTATCGGTTAACTTAACCTCGTCTATAGTAATACTTGCTGCTTGCTGTACCACTGCACTACGTGTTGTTGTACAACCGTTGGTACCCGTTACAGTTACAGAATAAGTACCAGGTGCTTTTGCAAATAACTTACGTCCTCCATCAACAAGATCGGCTACATTTGGTGTTACCGCACCTCCATTATAAGTCCAATCAAAAGTATAAGCTACATTTAATGGAATACCTGTATCTAAAGTGTGGCCTTTGATAAGTTGATCCCCATCACGGCTCTCATAACAAATAATACCGTCTACTAATGGTTTTACTTCTGGTGCATCTTTTATGTGAACTACAAATTCTACATTAGCTGTACACACAATAGTTGGATCATTATTATAAACTACGGCTCTTAATGTTTCTCCATTTCTTACTTGTACGCTAGTTGCTGGATCTGGAATTTTATCTCCATTGTATCGCTCATAACGTACTAACAATCCTGTTTGTGGTTGTGTTCTTATAACTTGAACATCAAGTGTAGTTAAATCTACTAATGAAATACCATCGTTTACATAATCTGTTTCACAAAACTCTGCATCATCAGGTCTAAATGCATAAACATTTTGTTCAATTTGTAATAAGAAATCTCCAACATTAAAACATTTGGTTTTCTTATTCTCTACGCGTACCCAAATTCTTTGTTGAGTAACTGTTGTATTTGTATAGGTATAAGGTAATGGTTTAACACCACCTTCTGCATCTAATTGGCTTGCATGGTAGGTTACTATAAAATCTGCTGCTGCTTGTTGCGCACCTAATGCTTCTGCATCTTTATCATGTAAATTAAATGTTGTTGTTGGGGCAGGTGTATCCATACAAGCTGCTAATGGCGTCATAGGACCAACAGTTGGCCATGGGTTAACAATTAACTCTAATGGAACTACTACTACACATTGCTGGTCTGTATCTGTAAAGCTGTTTACTACACGTACATAAACGGTTGAACTATTACTTAAATAATTATCTTTTGTAGCAATAGCTCCTGTATTGGTTTGTGCACCAACTGCATCTACAAAGTAACTATAATCGTAATGTGCAAAATTACTTAAATTTGGCTCTGCCTTTGTTAAATCAAATGTTGCAAATCCTGATCCAAATGCATTTTCACACATCTCTAATGGCAATGGTGTCATGTTTGGCTCTGGTAATGGCAATACACGAACTGTTAATGTGATAACACTTCTACAACCGTATTGATTTACTACTGATACATAAATGGTTTGCGGATTAACTGTGTTGTAAAATTGTTTTGGATTTTGGATTTTGCTCCATCCTTTCTCTGCATCCTGCTTAGTAAGGTGGTAGGTAACTACTGCTCCAAAAATTTGACCTCCTAGGATATCACGTTCTCTAATAGTTAAATCTATTTCTCTTTGTCCATCATTTGGTAAACCAGTATCACACATTACTATTGGTAACGGTTGATGTAATACCAATGGTGCTACTACTTCTATTTCAAAACTCATTACTCGTGAACATCCTCCTGGTTTTGAAGTATCTTCTATGCGAACCCAAATTGTTTCTGGATTACTAGAATTTTGATATTGTTTAGGTGTAACAATCCAATTAGTATTGCTATCTGCTAATGCCTTAGTGGTAAAATATCGTATTTGATAGGTTCCTTGAACTGATTGAGCAGCCAATAACGCAGCGTCTTGTTGTGTTAAATCAAATAATGTTGATTGATCTTGTGTATTCCCTAACACATCACACTCTACTAATTTTGGTAAAGTTGCTGGTATCTTTGGTGGAATTACTAATTGGAACGAAATTGGATAAACTGAAAAACATCTTGAAACCGGATCCTCTACTCGTATCCATACTGTTGGATTACCTGGTTTTAAGTTATCATAAGCTACTGGGTTACCAATAAAACCAACATTATTCTCCGCATCTGACTGGGTTTCAAAAAACTGAAAACCATAGTTATGACCTGTAGCATCTACCAAATCTTTTCCATATAAATATAGATTGATTCTACCAAAACCTGAATCGCTACAAATTACATAAGGTGTAGTTGGAACATTGATTACTGGATTGGCTTTTACTTCTAATTTTAATGTACTTACTACAAAACATCCTGTTGTGGCATTGAACACACGTACATAAATGGTTTGAACATTTGGTGATACATTTTGGTATTGATTTGGTAATGGACTAACTCCTGATTGTGCATCAGAATTGGTGTAATGAAAACTTACACTTAATCCTTGTTGAATCCCTACAATACTTGCTCTCATGCTTGCTAAATCAAACACCTCAAATCCATTTCCATCAGTATCACACATATAAGCTGTTGGTAAAGGATTAGCTATTGTTGGCATACTTGCTAATTCTAATTCTACACGTGTTACTGCAAAACAACCTGTTGTTTTATCTACTACACGTACATAAATTACTTTTGACACACTTGTTGAAAAACTTGTTGGGTTACCTATAGCACCTGTACCTGACATTGCTGCACTTATACTAATATGATAAGTTACTGTATAATTGGTAGCATTTAACCCCTGTAGCAACTCTGCTTCTTTACTAGTTAAATTAACAACCTCTACTGCATCATTATTAACATCACAAACTACAATTTTTCCAATTGGATTAATTGGTGGGGTTTTATTAACTTTTAATAATAAAGGAACTGTATTATAACAACTAGAATTAGTAAATCCTACACGTACATAAATGGTTTGTTGGTCTTTTACTTTATTAATATAAGCTCCAGTATTACCAATTGCATTTGCATTTGCATCTGCTTCTCCTTGTGTTTCATGGAATGTAACTACTGCGTTTTGTGGCATTGGATTGCCCGCAATTAGCACACGCGTTGCATCTAAATTAAACTCTCCAAAACCATCATTATTTAAATCACAATAGGTTAATGGCGCTAATGCATTTGCTGTTGGGGTGTTTACAATTTGTAATTGTAATGGAACTACTTTAAAACAATCACCATCTAAATTGCGAACGCGTACATAAATAGTACCTGCAGGTCCCGTATAGTTAGCTGGTAACATTAAGGCTGTATTGCCTAATATTGCATCTTGTTGATTTGTATAGTATTCTAAAGAAACACCAACTGAAGTAAGTGGTATTAAATTATAGGCCATATTTAAATCAAATGTTGCTAATCCACTACTATTTATTTCACAAGATGTTAAAGGTAAAATAGTAGCTTGTGTTAGAGGCAAACGATATCTAAATAAATAAAAAGAGGTAACTCCGTAAGCTTGTGCATTGGTATCATTGGTTACACGAACCCATATGCGCTCTCCATGTGTTCCATTATAAGTAGATAAATTACCTACTGGTATAGCACCTTGACCAGCATCTGCGTCTACCTTACTTATATGATAAGTTACTGTATAACCAGCCGCATTGTTATAAACTACTGGTGTTTGGACAGTTAAATCAAATGTTTGAACAGTATCACCTTCACATAATGTTAAATTTGGTAACTGATTTAAATATAAAGTACAATTTACAAAGCTTAATGTAAATGATGCTATGTAAGGACATGGATTATTTAACTCATAAGCACGCACCCATAGTGTTACTGGAACTGCAGCATTATTAGCTAAGTCATATAAATCTGATATAGAATTCTTATCATCCTCCGCATCTTTCTTATTCGTATAAAATTTGAATAATATATTAGGATTTGTAGTAGTACCAACTACTGCATCTTTTAAATCAAAACGTGTGGTTAACCCTTTGGTTGGACACAACTGTAAATTTTGTGGCGCATTAATACGAACATAATTATAAAACTCTATTCGAACTGGTGCTGATTCCATTACACAACCTGCTACATTAGGTATAAGTGCACGTACATGATAGTCTCCGGTTTCTGTAACCACCAAATTAGCTCCTGTTTGCCCAGGTATCTTTATTCCATCTTTGAACCATTCAAAGGTGAATAAATTTGGATCCATTCCTGATTTTAATGTATGGCTATCTCCTACACACAAACCTTTTCCATCATCAATTAAGATAGGATTCCCTAAATCTAAATTACCAATATCAAAACTTCCTGCTTTGAAAAAAGCGGCACTACTATGACTGTCATTTGGACAAAAATCCATAACTGCTAGTTTAATACGGTATTTACGACCTACAACTACATTAGCAACAAGAGATTGCATAGGAACAGTACCTCCAACATATGCAAATGGAGCAGACAAAGGAACTCCAGTTCCTGGCGCTCTATAAACCTCCCCCATAAATTGCGCATTAATACTAGCACAGGCTCCACCTGATTTAGAAACATCTCTAACAGTATTAATAGATATAGGATCATTAGTTCCAGGTACTTTAGCCAAATTTTGACCAATCCCTGTAGTGGTATCAATTAACCAAGCTGCAAACATAGCTCCGTTCTCACACCACTCACCACAATTTGTATGATAACTATGAGACGCAAAAAGGTATTCAAAACTAACAGTATTTTGAACAGGTATAAAATCAAACTCTAATTGAGTAGACCTATAAGTAGGTTGTGAACCTCCCCCTGCATCATTAATAGCATCATTTAAATCTTTATCTCCTGCCCATCTATGTCTATTAACCCCTATTGAACCAGTATTTTTCAACGGTCCAGGGATTTCTGAAGATATATCTGTACTTAAAACAACACCATCCTCATAGGCGAATAAAGATCCATTTTTCTGAAAATATCCCAATGTATTTATTGCTTGAGCAGCAGGACTACCATCTCCGTTTTGGTATCTTACATTCGACACCAAATCACATTGAGACCTTACTAAAACATCTTTTATCAACTTATCAGGTGTATAAGTATCATCAACCTTTAAATAACTATATTGCTGACTATACCCTATTAGAGATAATAAAAAAAGCACTATTAAATACTTATTTCTCATATGTATGTTAATTATAATTTATTACTTTATGATATATGTTATAAAAACACATTTCCTTTTAAACAGCGAAATTTACATAAAATTAAGAAACCATTAAGTTTTTTTTTCATAAAAAAAACAAATGCATCAAATTTTAACACTTAGCTCCTTATTATTTATCACAAATAAATCGAATTGTTTTCATATGAATAACTGTTTTGTTCTTTGTATTTCACTATATTTGCACTCTTATAATGTAGTCAAAAAAATATAAAAATTATGTGTAAATCAGACGCGTTTCACGATGAAATTGGAGACGATCACATTTCAACTAACGATCATACACCTTTAAGAGCTGATGCTTTTAATATGGCTGATGATGAAAAAATAGCATTGATAAAAAAAGATGTTGAAAGCATACTAACTACTTTAGGAATGGATTTAACAGACGATAGTCTAAAAGGTACTCCAAACCGTGTAGCTAAAATGTTTGTTAAAGAGATTTTTGGTGGTTTAAACCCTGCAAAAAAACCTTCAGCATCAACCTTTGATAATAAATATAAGTACAACGAAATGTTGGTTGAGAAAAACATCGTAGTTTACTCAACTTGTGAGCATCACTTATTACCTATTGTAGGTAGAGCACACGTGGCTTATATTTCTAATGGAAAAGTAGTTGGTTTATCAAAAATGAACCGTATTGTAGATTTTTACGCAAAACGTCCACAGGTTCAAGAACGTTTAACTATTCAAATTGTTGAAGAATTAAAACGTGTACTAGGAACCGAAGATGTTGCTTGTGTAATTGACGCAAAACACCTTTGTGTAAATTCTCGTGGTATTCGCGATATTGAAAGCTCAACTGTTACAGCAGAATTTGGTGGTGCTTTTAAAAACGAAATCACTCGTAGAGAATTCCTAGATTACATTAAATTAGACACTCAATTTTAAATTTCAATAAAAAATGACGTTTTACCTTAACAACAACCTAAAAATTTACAATTCGCTTACAGGTCAAAAAGAAACCTTCACTCCTATTCACTCAGGTAAAGTAGGTATGTATGTGTGTGGCCCTACTGTTTATAATTTTGTACATTTAGGTAATTGTAGAACGTTTATTTCTTTTGATTTGGTTTTTAGATATCTGAAACATTTAGGATATCAAGTTCGTTATGTGCGTAACATTACCGATGTTGGTCATATTGTTGACGATGCAGATGCAGGCGAAGACAAAATTGCGCAAAAAGCACGTTTAGAACAAATTGAGCCAATGGAAGTTGCGCAAAAATACACCGTTAACTTTCACAATACCCTAAAACAATTCAATAATTTAGAGCCGAGTATTGAACCTACTGCTACAGGACATATTATTGAACAAATTCAGGTGATTCAAAAAATCATTGACAATGGTTATGGATACGAAGTAAACGGATCGGTTTATTTTGATATTGAAAAATTCGATCAAAAATACGATTACGGCGTTTTATCGGGCAGAAACATTGAAGATATGATTGCCAATACGCGTGATTTAGATGGACAATCAGACAAACGAAATCCTTTGGATTTTGCCTTGTGGAAAAAAGCCGAACCTGAACACGTAATGCGTTGGCCTTCTCCTTGGGGCGATGGTTTTCCTGGTTGGCATTTAGAATGTACTGCCATGAGCACGAAATATTTAGGTGATCATTTTGATATTCACGGTGGCGGAATGGATTTAAAATTCCCGCATCATGAATGTGAAATTGCTCAAAACGAAGCTTCATGTGGCAACACGCCCGTTAATTATTGGATGCACGCTAATATGTTAACCTTAAACGGTAAAAAAATGTCAAAATCTACTGGAAACAACATTCTTCCACAAGAATTATTTTCGGGCGACAATAGCATTTTAAGTAAAGCATATCATCCAGCTGTTGTTCGTTTTTTCATATTGCAAGCACATTACCGTAGTATTTTAGATTTTTCTGATGATGCCATTCAAGCATCTGAAAAAGGTTTTGCCAGATTAATGGAAGCTATAGAAAATCTTAAAAACCTAAATACATCGGCAAATACTTCATCGTTTCAAATAGAAAGCTGGAAACAAAAATGTTACGATGCTATGAACGATGATTTTAATAGTCCTATTTTAATTGCGCATTTATTTGATGCAGTTAAAACAATCAATTTAGTAGTTGATGGTAAAGAAACCATTAGCGATGCTGACAAAAACAGTTTATTAGATTTAATGAACGCTTTTGTTTTTGATGTTTTAGGATTGTTTAAAGATGAAACTACATCGGCAGATCATTCAAAATTAGACGATGTTGTGAACCTTTTAATCAACATGCGCAATGAAGCACGTGCCAATAAAGATTTTGCTCAATCAGATGCAATTCGTGATCAATTGGCTGCTGTTGGTATTGTTTTAAAAGACGGCAAAGAAGGCACAACTTTTACCTTATAATATTTTACAAAAAAAGCTACTGAATCAAGTAGCTTTTTTTATCTTTGATTCTATGGAACAACTCAAAAAAATCATCATTTTCCCTTTTGTTGTACTTATACGTTTTTACCAATTATGTATATCGCCTTTTACACCTGCTTCGTGTAGGTTTACACCAACGTGTTCACACTATACCTTAGAAGCATTAAAAAAACACGGCTTGTTTAAAGGTGGTTGGTTGGGTATAAAACGCATTGCAAGTTGTCATCCGTGGGGAAAATCGGGTTATGATCCTGTTCCGTAAATACTAATAAAAACAATTTAACATGATTTGGAATCCATCAGAAGGAATTACAATTGGCGGGTTTACCCTACGCTTTTATAGTTTAATGTTTGTTATAGCCTTTGGTTTAGGCTATTACATCATGAAAAAAGTGTACGAACGCGAAAACAGAACACAAGACGAACTAGATAAACTTTTCTTTTACACCTTTATTGCTACACTTTTGGGTGCGCGTTTAGGGCACGTTTTCTTTTACGATTGGGATTATTACAAAGATCACCTATCAGAAATTTTATTACCATTTAGATTTTCACCAGAGTTTGAATTCACAGGTTTTTCAGGTTTAGCAAGTCATGGTGCTGCTATTGCTATTATTTTAGTAATGTTTTATTACAGCAAAAAAATCATTAAAAAACCTCTTTTATGGATTTTAGACCGTGTGGTTTTATCGGTAACCATTGGTGGTGTTTTTGTACGATTTGGTAACTTTTTCAATTCTGAAATTTACGGTCATATTGTAGACAAAGCATTTCCTTTTGGCGTTAAATTTATTCGCGAAGATGAATTTTGGCAAGCAAACAATTTATTCGGAATTACACAAGTAACTGATAAAAATCAAGCATACAGCTTAATTCAGAACGACCCACGTTTTGCCTCAATTTTAGAAGCCATTCCGTTTCGTCATCCAACCCAATTATATGAAGCATTTGGATACGTAATTTTATTTGCCGTTTTAATGTTGATGTATTGGAAAACCGATGCTCGTAATTATTTAGGAAAGATATTCGGCGTTTTCTTGGTTTTCTTATGGATGATACGTTTTGTTGTAGAATACGTAAAAGAAAGCCAGGGTGGTTTTGAATCATCATTAGGATTATTATCAACAGGTCAATGGTTAAGTATTCCTTTTATTATAGTAGGATTTTATCTTTGGTTTACTGCAAAAAAACGACCTTATACAACAGTATAAATATCAAAACACTCGATTATTCGGGTGTTTTTTTTATTTCAAATTTGTATCTTTATAGCATCACATAAAAAATTAGATTATGAGAAAATTTGTTTTACCAGTAATTTTAGTCGGTACCATGACTTTAGGAAGCTGTGTTTCTAAAAAAGAATATGCTAATTTACAAGCCAATTATTCTAAATTAGAAAAAGACTACAAAGGCTTAGGTCAGAAATTTCACGAATCTGAAGTAGCCTTAAGCTCTTGTACAGCAAAAACAAAAAGTTTAGAAGATATGTTGGCGCAAGAAAAAGCTTCAAACGAAGCTTTGAAAAAAACACTTGAAAGTGTGCAAGGTTCTTTAGATAAAAGCATCACACAAGGTAATGTGAATATTTCTAAATTGGTTGACGAAATTAACTCTAGCAACAAATACATTCAACATTTAGTAAACACAAAGAACAAAAGCGATTCTTTGAATGTGGTTTTAACCAACAATTTAACTCGTTCTTTAAGCAGAGAAGAATTACGCGATGTTGATGTACAAGTTTTAAAAGGTGTGGTTTATATTTCATTGGCTGATAATATGTTATATAAATCAGGTAGTTATGAAATATCAGATCGTGCAGGTGAAACTTTAAGTAAAGTTGCTAAAATCATCAACGATTATAAAGATTACGATGTGTTGATTGAAGGAAACACAGACAATGTGCCTATTACGCGTGAAAACATTCGTAACAACTGGGATTTAAGTTCTTTAAGAGCATCATCTGTTGTACAAGCGTTACAAAATAAATATGGTGTAAACCCAAAACGTTTAACAGCAGGTGGACGTGGTGAGTTTAACCCTATTGCAGACAACAATTCTGAAGCGGGTAAAACCAAAAACCGTAGAACACAAATCATCATTACTCCTAAATTAGATGAATTTATGGAACTGATTGATCAAGCTCCAGAGAAATAATAATTAAAAAAGTCAAGTTTTACAACTTGACTTTTTTAATACGCTTTACTTCCTTTAATAGTTAGTATGTGCGGTGTTTTAATTGATGGACAACAATGACCATCATCTTCAGCATATTCTAACATAGTTACATGAATTTTACCGTTTTTTATAGTATCAAAAGCAAACAAATAATCAGGTTCATAGCCCGCAATTACCTTTACATCATTCCCTATATTTTTATACAAAGTTAGTCCTTGACTCAAAATTGCATTTCCGCCATCTTTAGGAACCAAATTAAAATAAACAGCCACATCCTCTACTCCATCGCCAGTAAAATCACCTGTATGCGAAACTTGTAAATCAATAGCCATATCACCGTTTTCCGTTAAAATAGTTGGCAAATAAGCATCAAACTTCTTCATTGCTAATGCCACAGCTTCATCAGATGAAATTTGTTTTTGTTTGGGTGTAATTTGCTCTTTTACATCCTTATTATCTTCCATCTTTTCTTCGTTTTTTCTAACACAAGCCACAAAAATCATAGCACTCGCAACAATAAATACCTTTTTCATTTTCCTTTTTTTATTAAAGGTACATGTAAGTCTTAAATATTTGGACAGATTTAACAATTGTTTCCAAAAAAAAAATCGACATTCGTTGCATGAAAATTAGAAGAAAAAAAATCATGACAACCATATTCATTGTATTGGGTTTATTCCTTATTGTAACCTTTATTTTTTTGCAACATCCTTTATTTGGTAAACAACCATCGGGCGAGCGTTTAGAGCGAATACAAAAATCGAAATATTACAAAAACGGGCAGTTTCATAACCTTTCAAACACACCTGCTTTTGCTGAAGATGCATCGTATTTTAGTGCTATTAAAGAATTATTATTCTCTAAGGTTGAACACACCAAACCTACTGATAGCATTCCTTATGTAAAAACCAATTTGAATGATTTAGAAATTACAGAAGATTATTTAATTTGGTTTGGACACTCATCTTACCTTATGCAAATTGATGGTAAAAAGCTATTGATTGACCCTGTACTTACTAAAAATGCATCGCCTTTATACAACACCAATGTAGCTTTTAAAGGTGCCGATGTTTATACGTATGATTCTCTTCCAAAAATTGATTACTTGGTTTTAACACACGATCATTACGACCATTTAGATTACACAACCTTTAAAAAAATCCAAGCAAATGTTTCAAAAATAGTTTGTCCTTTAGGTGTTGGCGCTCATTTGGAATATTGGGGTTATCCAAAAGAAAACATTACCGAACTTGATTGGTTTGAAAGCGCTTCGTTAATTGATTCTTTAAGCATTACCGCTACACCTGCACGCCATTTTTCAGGTAGAAGTTTTAAACGAAACACTACATTATGGGCATCGTATGTTTTAAAATCGAATAACTTAAATCTTTATTTAGGTGGCGATAGTGGTTATGACACCCATTTTAAAGAAATTGGCACAAAATACGGTCCTTTTGATTTGGCTATTTTAGAAAACGGACAATACGATCGTAAATGGAAATACATTCACATGATGCCTGAAGAAGTACTAAAAGCAAGTTCTGATTTACAAGCCAAACGCTTTTTTCCGGTGCATAGTTCTAAATTTAAGCTTGCCAACCATCCTTGGAAAGAACCTTTAGAGAAAGTTGCTGCTTATGCCAAAACAAACCCAACTACCAAAATGATTTCGCCCAAAATAGGAGAAATTGTATACCTTAATAATACCAATCAAACATTTGAGGCTTGGTGGGAAAATGTAGAATAAAAAAAACGTCTGACAATGTCAGACGTTTTTTTTCTATAAACTTAACAATTATATAAATAAATGTACTAAATGATATACCCCCATTGCAACTAATGCAGAAACAGGTATGGTTAAAATCCAAGCCCATAATAATGAAATGGTAACTCCCCAACGTACTGCAGAAATACGTTTTGTAATACCTACTCCAATAATAGAACCTGTAATGGTATGTGTTGTAGAAACAGGAATACCCATATGCTCTGTTACATATAATGCTACCGCACCAGCAGTTTCTGCAGCAACCCCTTCTAACGGAGTTACTTTGGTAATTTTAGAACCCATTGTTTTTACAATTTTCCAACCACCACTCATGGTTCCTAAACCAATAAAAATGAAAGAAACTAAAGGTACCCATCCCCAATGATCCACAAAATAAGCAAAACGATCTGCAGTAGCAATTTCTTTGTAAGGATTTAATGCTTCTGGTAAGCCCATGTGAAAACTAATTACAGCTGCACCAATAATACCCATTACTTTTTGCGCATCATTACCACCATGTCCTAAACTAAACAAAGCCGATGATACTAATTGCAACTTTTTAAACCATTTTTCGGCTTTATGAGGGTTTGCTTTTCTACAAATCCACATAATAGCTACTGTTATGAAGTAGGCTAAAATCATTCCTAAGAACGGTGCTCCAAAAATGAATAAAAAGATAGGAATTACTTTTGCGTAAACAATTACATCTTCACCATTTACACTTAAACCGCCTGCGTGTGCAATTGCAGCTCCCATAAATCCACCAATTAAGGTGTGTGATGATGATGAAGGAATTCCTAATTTCCAAGTAGCTAAATTCCATAAAATAGCAGCAACCAATCCAGCAAAAATAACTTCAAGAGTGATGAAGTTTTCATTGACCGATTTTGCTATGGTATTACCAATTTTAAATTCGCCAATAATATAAAGCGATATAAAATAAGCAGCAAAGTTAAAAACTGCAGCCCATAAAACCGCCTGAAAAGGCGTTAAAACGCGTGTTGTTACAATGGTTGCAATTGAGTTTGCAGCATCGTGAAAACCGTTAATGTAATCAAAACCTAAAGCTAATAAGATAATAATCAATAAAAGCCAGCCTCCGTTTACATCAAGGTTGTTTAATAAGTCAAATAACTCCATAATTATACTTTAATAAATTATGCGTATTTAACAGTAATGGTTTCTAATACATTAGCTACACGACGACAACTATCTGTAGCCGTTTCTAATGCGCCCATAATTTCTTTGTATTTAATAATTTCAATAACGTTGGTTTCGTTTTCAAAAATATCAGCAACAGCTTTATCAAAAACTTTATCAGCTTTGCGTTCTAAACGTAAAATTACTTTACATCCTTCAGCAATTTTCTTTAAGTTTTTCATATCCTTTAAATCGTACATACTTTGAGCTACTTGGCTACAAGCTTCTAAGTTAGCTTCGGTTAATTTACGCAAAGGCTTTGTTACTCTATCAATTTGATACAAACGCATACGCGATGCAGCATCACTTAAATTATCCGCAATTTCATCAACAGCTGTAATAAGGTTGTTAATATCTTCACGGTCAAAAGGAGTAATAAAATTTCTTCCTAATTCTACACGAGTAGTTTGAGCAATAGCCTCAATTTCTGATTTTAAAACCTCAACTTCACGTAATAACTTCTCTCTATCGTTTGCAGGTAAGTTTACTGCTTCGTTAAGAGTTTCTGATAATAATTTAATTTTATTAGCAGCTTGTTCAAACAAAGGGTAAAATGTTTTATCCTTTGGAACTAAAAATTGAAAGATTGAATTTAAAGACATGTGTGTGTGCATTAATTTTTTCGCACAGCAAAAGTATTACTCTAATGTTAACTTAACATTAAGTATGTAAATTAATATTAACTTTTTTTAAAAAAATCATTTTTCAATTTTCAACAGAATATTTGTATTTTAGCAACATTCAAAAAATCAAGTGAAATTTTATCAAAATGGATTTAAACTTCAACAAAAACGAAGATCATAATAAATTACTTCTATCTGAATTAAGACAGAAATTTGCAAAAGTTAAATTAGGCGGTGGCGAAAAAAGAATAGCTAAATTACACGAACAAGGCAAAATGACTGCGCGTGAACGTATTGATTATTTATTTGATAAAGATTCAAAATCAATAGAAATTGGTGCTTTTGTTGGCGAAGGTATGTATGCTGAACACGGCGGATGTCCATCAGGTGGTGTAGTTGTAAAAATGGGTTATGTAAAAGGCAAACAAGTTATTGTTGTGGCTAACGATGCTACGGTAAAAGCAGGCGCTTGGTTTCCTATTACAGGAAAAAAGAACTTACGTGCCCAAGAAATTGCCATTGAAAACCGTTTGCCAATCATTTATTTAGTTGATTCTGCTGGAGTATATTTGCCAATGCAAGATGAAATTTTTCCTGATAAAGAAAATTTCGGTCGTATTTTCCGCAATAACGCTATCATGTCGTCTATGGGTATTACCCAAATTGCGGCTGTAATGGGTTCTTGCGTTGCTGGTGGTGCTTATTTACCTATTATGAGTGACGAAGCATTGATTGTTGATAAAACAGGATCGATCTTTTTAGCAGGTTCTTACTTAGTAAAAGCGGCTATTGGCGAATCTATTGATAACGAAACATTAGGTGGCGCTACAACCCATACCGAAATTTCGGGTGTTACCGATTACAAAGCAAAAGACGATAAAGATTGTTTAGATACTATAAAAAATATTGTTGATAAAATGGGTGATTTTGATAAAGCTGGCTACAGCCGTATCGAAGCTAAAAAACCTGCATTAAATCAAGAAGATATTTACGGTATTTTACCAAAATCTCGTGCGGAACAATACGATACTATGGAAATCATTAAACGTTTGGTTGATGATTCTGAGTTTGAAGAATACAAAGCAGGTTACGGACAAACTATCATTACAGGTTACGCACGCATTGATGGCTGGGCAGTAGGTATTGTTGCCAACCAACGTAAAGTAGTGAAAACAACCGGAGCTAAAACCAAGCCAAGCGAAATGCAATTTGGTGGTGTAATTTATTCTGATTCTGCTGATAAAGCTACTCGTTTTATTGCAAACTGTAATCAAAAGAAAATTCCATTGGTTTTCTTACAAGATGTTACCGGTTTTATGGTTGGAAGTAAATCAGAACACGGCGGAATCATTAAAGATGGCGCTAAAATGGTAAATGCAGTAAGTAACTCTGTTGTGCCTAAATTTACTGTAATTATGGGGAATTCTTACGGGGCAGGAAACTATGCTATGTGTGGTAAAGCGTATGACCCAAGATTTTTCCTTGCTTGGCCAAGTGCCGAATTAGCTGTAATGGGTGGTGCGCAAGCTGCAAAAGTATTATTGCAAATTGAAGCATCGTCATTAAAAGCAAAAGGCGAAGAATTAACTCCTGAAAAAGAAGCGGAATTATTTGATAAAATCAAAGCTAAGTATGATGCACAAACATCACCATATTACGCAGCAGCACGTTTATGGACCGATGCTATTATCGATCCGTTAGAAACAAGAACATGGATTTCTATGGGAATTGAAGCTGCTAACCACGCACCCATTGAAAAACCATTTAACTTAGGTGTTATTCAAGTTTAATTTTATACTTTAAAGTCTGCTGTTCAAAGCAGACTTTTTTAATCATATGATAAAAGAAAACCCATCCGTTTACGAAAAATACTTACCCCTGGTAACAGCGGTAGCTATGTTTATGCAATCATTAGATGGTACCATACTCAATACCTCGTTGCCAAGCATAGCATCCGATATGAGCTATTCGCCTTTAGAAATGCAATCGGTTATTGTAAGTTACACCTTAACACTAGCCTTATTCATTCCTTTATCGGGTTGGTTGTCTGATAAATACGGAACCAAGAAAATGTTTATTTTGGCAGTTGCTCTATTTACATTAGGTTCGGTTTTCTGTGCCTTATCTGTTAACTTATTAACGTTAAACTTATCGCGTATATTACAAGCAATTGGTGGATCAATGATGGTACCTATTGCTCGGTTAGCAATTCTGTATCAGTACCCTAGAAGCGAATTGTTAAAAATAATGAATTACATTACCATTCCCGGTTTATTAGGTTTGGTGGTAGGCCCTAGTTTGGGCGGTTTTTTATCAGACAATTTTTCGTGGCATTGGATTTTTTTAGTAAATCTACCCGTAGGTTTTTTAGGAATTGCAATGGCTTGGAAAATTATGCCGAATTACAAAAATACCATTGGCAAATTCGATTTTTTAGGATTGATTTATTTTAGCTTAGCCTTAGTGTTCATTACGTTAGCAATGGAGTTAAGTAGTGTAGGTATTAATCATTACACGGTAGTTTTGGCTTTGGTTTTACTAGCAGGAATTTTATTTGTTTTGTATTACAAACATTTCAAAAAAACAGCAAAACCCATCATCGATTTAAATTTATTTAAAATTCGTACGCTGCGCATTGGTTTAACGGGTAGCTTAATTACACGTTTTGGTATTTCAGGACTTCCTTTTTTGTTACCGTTGATGATGCAAGTAGCTTTTGGATTTTCAGCTTCAAAAGCTGGAATGATGTTATTGCCATCAGCCCTCACAACTATTGCTGTAAAACCTTGGATTGTTAAATTGGTTAAGCACTTTGGTTATCGAAAAATATTAATAAGCAACACCTTATTTTTAGCGGTGATTATTTTTATTTTCAGCTTTATGGAAAAGGAAACGCCGTTAATGTATTATATCTTTTTAATGATTGCTTATGGCGCTTTTACATCGATACAAATGACAGCCATGAACACCATTTCATTAGCCGATTTAACAGACGATCAAGCAAGTGGCGGAAACAGCTTACTAACCATAATGCAGCAACTTTCCATTAGTTTTGGAATATCAATTGCTGCATTAATATTAGCTTTCTTTAAAGATCATATGGATTTTTACCAAGGAGATTTGGTCACCACTTTTCATTATACTTTAATAACGTTAGCTGTTTTAACAGCGTTATCAAGTTTAACTTTTACCAAATTAAAACCTGGAGATGGTGAAAAATTATCGCAATAAAGCATTAGGCTTCTATGTTGATTATTTCTTCTTCTTCTACATCTTCGTTATCCATTGTTTTTAATACTTTTCGTTTCTTAAAATGCAAAGCAATGAAACTTAAAACGGCTCCAATAACGGTGATGATTAACAAGTTTTGAATGTATGGATAGGTTTGCGCAAACGTACCTTCTTCAATAATTAAAATTCTAAAAGCAGGTAAAAAATGTGTTAATGGTATTACTTGTGCTATAGCTTGAACCCACACTGGAGTTTGACTTAAAGGCCAAGTAAAACCAGATAACATAAAACTTGGGGTTGCAACAACCATTAAAATTTCGGTGGCTTTTAACTGATTTGGAATAATGATACTTACCAAAATACCTATAAAACAAACTGCTAAAATAAAGAAACCTGCTACTATAGTTAAAGCCCCTAGGTTTTTATAAAAAGGTATATCAAACCACCATGTAAAGCCCCAATACATTAGCCATACCACAATACTCATTAGTAAATAAGGTATGATTTTCACAAGCATTAAAGTAAATGTTGATTTTGATTTTTTTACTAAATCTTTAAAAGTCCCCATTTCAAACTCTGATGCAAAACTTAACGCCAATCCTAACAACAATACTTGCTGTAATACAGTTGCCAATACACCTGGCCATAAAAAGTACATATAATTGGTACTTCTGTTATTTTTCTTAATAAAAGTTGTTTTAAAAGGCTCGTACTGACTCATAAGTAAGCTTTCTGGTGTTCCTTGTTTGCGTAAAGTTTCTAACTGCGTACCTACTTTCATAGTACCTAAAACCAGTTGTAAAGCACCCGAAGCGTAATTGGCCGTTAAAATATTAGATGTATTTACAATGGTTGTAATTTCAGGATACTGCTTTGTTAAAACATCTTTTTCAAACCCACGCGGAAACATTACCACACAAGCAGCATCTTTCTCAATCATTAAATCTTTGATGTTTTGCTGATCAAACTGTAAGGCAGCAATATACAATACTTCGTTGTCTTGCATCATTTCAATAGCCTTAGCACTCATAGCGCTTCGGTCTTCATCAACTACAATTATTGGTAAATCAGTTACTTTACCTTTGCTGTAAATGTAGCCTATTAAAACTCCATATAATAAGGGCGCTCCAAAAAAGAGAATTTTTAAAACTTTGTTGTTCCAAAACAAATGAAATTCTCTTTTTATCAAATCAAAAAAAGTTTTCATAGTTTAAGGTTTTAGTGTAACGGTTGATTTTGATAAAAGATCTTTAGCCTCGGTTGTAGTTGCAGGTTTTACTGTTAACTCATACAAAGGATCTTGCATATCGTAATCTGGATAGGCCGATGCAATGTTAGCGTATGCCCCAATTTGTTTTACATTTTGCACAACGGCATTAATTGTTGCATTTTTATAAGGAACCGTAACTTGTACCGTTTTTCCTTTTTCATAGCTTTTTACTAAACTTTCAGGAATGGTAAATCTAAAATAAGTTGTTTCTTGTAAACTTCCTTTAAATAAAGTATACCCAGGTAAAGCCAATTCGCCAACTTTTAAAGTAATGGTTTCAATTTGCATATCTTGCGGAGCCAAAATGTAGCGTTCGCTTTCAGCAATAGAAACTTCTTCTAAAGCACCTAAGGCTCTATCTTGCTGCCCCAAAGCCATTGTTTGTTGCTCTAAACGAACTCCGTTTTTTACATCGGCAATTTCAGCATCAACAGCAATCATTTGCGCTTGCGCTCCTTGGTATTTGGCAAAAACCTCATCATATTGTTGTTGCGGAATTAAAGAATCTTTTACCATTGCATCTAAACGACTCAACGATTTTTTTGCAAATTGATACTGCTCTGTTAACGCTGCCTTTTTTGCATTTAATTGTTTTAATTGATTTGATGTTGCTCCATGAACGCTCATTTCGTATTGCGCGGCAGCCGATTTTACTGCTCCTTTTGCCTGTGCTTTTTTTGCTTGTACTTCAGGAATATCTAATATAGCCAAAGTATCGCCTTTTTTAACAAAATCGCCTTCGTGTACTAAAATGCGTTCCATTCTACCTGCAATTTTGCCAACTACAGCCAATTCATCGCGCTCTACTTTTCCTTGAATTACTTGTGCTACTTCTGATTTATTACTACAAGAAGTAAAAAAAACCGCGATTATTAATAGGGAAATATACTTTTTCATAATATTATTGTATTGAAATATAAGAGGTTAAACTACCCGCCGATTGATAAGTTTCAATAGCAGCTTGTCTTTGTTTTATAATGGTTTCTATTTTATTTAATGATTCTTTATAAATGTCGTTCTCTGCAGCTAATCGTTCTGTAACACTGATCAATCCTGCTTTATACTGTTTTTCAGCCATCTCATTATTATTCTGAGCTATTTTTTCGCGCTGTTTGGCAATGTCCATTTGATGTAGCATGCTTTCATACTCCATTTTGTTTTTGGTTAACTGCAATACCAGTTTTTCTTCGGCATCTACTTGCTTGTTCTTAATTTGTTCTGCATTTAATTCTGCTTCTTCAATTTTATGTTTGCGTTCAAAACCACTAAAAAGTTCCCATTTCATTGCAACACCAACCATCCATGTAGGATTAAAAGTCAACGCATCCATTTTTAAATGAGCTGTTTGATTTATTGATTGAAAAGGTACGTTCATTTCTGTATTGAATAAAGAAGTATAGCTATATCCACCAAAAGCTCCGATAGTTGGCAACAACGATCCTTTCTCTTTTTTTACTGCATATTCTGATGCTTTTTGAAAGGCTTGTAATGCTTTATTCTCGTTTTTATTCTCTGTTGATAGCTCTTCTAAAATAACAATTGGTTCTACAGAATGATGTGTATTCAATACATCGTTTACATCTAAACCTGTAATTTGATTGATTTTTAGAGCTAACAATTCTTGTTTGCGTTTTACATCGGTACGTTTTGATTCTAATTCTAACGTTGCTAGTTTAATTTTGTCTCTATCGTACGGAATTGCTAAACCTAATGAAATTGCTTTTTCTACACGCTCTGTTTCTTTTAACAAACGTTTTTCGCTATCGTTGATTAATTGATCGGCAATTTTCAGCATTTGCAACTGATCATAACTTAAGATAACGTCTTTAATAACCGCATCATTCTGCAAATCCATCATATACGAAGTTCCTTCTTTTTTATACTGCAATGCTTTGGCTCCATTCATAATTTGACCGCCACTAAAAAGAACGGTTTTTGCCATTACATTTCCGTGAAATGCTTGTCCTTTTGTAGTGAAATCAGATGCGCCAGAAAACAACTGCATACCCGTAATTGGTAAAGTTACCGTAGGAATATCCAACGAACCTTTGCTGTTTAAATAGCCATAAAGTGCACTTGCCTCAACCTTTGGTATGTACTTGTTTAAAACACTTTTGTGCTCTAAATCGAGCTTTGTTTTTTCAATATTTTGATTTTTTATGGTAACATCTTTTTGTAAAGCCAATTGTATGGCTTGGTTTACATCTGATGAAACAGGTATTTGTGCAAAAGTTGTTGCACTTACCGATAGTAAAATAATTAAAATCGATTTTTTCATTTTACATAGTTTTTAATGTTATTGAAAATCAATTGAAATGCGTTGCGAATTATATCAATTTCTTCTTCATTTAATCCTTCTGTAGACAACATAATGGTTTCATCAACTACTTCCATTACCAACGGTTTTACGTCTTTGCCTTTTTGAGTTAAATAAATTAAGTTGGTTCTACGATCTGTTTCGTGACTTTCTCTTGTTACATAACCTTCTTTAACCAAATTATCAATTAAACGCGTAACACTTGGTTTGTCTCTACTTGTGGTATCGGCAATTAGTTGTTGTGAGCAACCATCGGTTTTCCAAAGCACTGCTAATACCGACCATTGTTCTCTTGTTAACAGCAAACCTTTTGCTTTAAATTGTTGCGATAAAAATCTATTTAATAACAAAGGCACGCGCCCTGCTAATAAGTTAAATTTATTTTCGTTTGTTAATATATTAGCTGTTTTCATATTATAGTTGTTTAAACAACTACAAAGGTAATAAAAATAGTTGCATAAACAACTATTTTTGAAATTATTTTATTTTTAACTAACGCAGGCAATATAATAAATAGGCAGACCATTGATTATTTCAGGTGTTTCATCAATTCCTTCAAAGAAAACATGATCGCCTAATTCTTTATTACTTTGCTGATTATGTGTTTTCATTAAAAACTCTAAAGCTGTAAAATAGGTTTTATTGTCTGCTTTTAAAGTAGCAATAATTTCTACTTGATGTTCCTCTTCATCAGGATACTCTTCAAAAACATCTTCATCATCATCAATTAACACCTCATTTTCTTTTAAATCTTCTAAACTTGTAATCCAAGCCATGTATTGAATTTGAATTTCGGGAGCATTAATAATAACCTCATCGGGTTTCCAAAGAGCACTATTACCATGAATGGCTTCTTGATATTTAATTACTTCTTTATTAAATTCTTGATAATCGGTGTAGTTTTTTATCATTAAAACTCCACGAAATAGCATTTAGTATCATAACTTTTTATTTAAAATTACTCATTTTATTAATGCGATTTGAAAAATTTTTATGTTAAGATAAAAGGTAAAAAAAGACAGACTTACGAATAAGCCTTTTAATGTCAAGTTAATCATATAAACGCATAGTTATACCCGAGCTAAAAGCATCAATTTTAAGCTACTTTAATTTTAGAATTCAGTATACTTTTTAAAAAATAAACCTCGCTTAAAAATTGGGTAAAACAACAAGAAAAACGCAAGTTAAACCATAAAAAAAGCAGTAATTGTAAAATTACTGCTTGTATATTTTAAAGCTACACTTTAATAACTCCATAATACATATAAAGCTACTCCGGTTCCGTTCAACGGGCTTTACTTCATTGTTTATTATTTGTTTTAGTATTCAGTGATTTTCAATTCATCTCGTGCCCTCGGGGCAAGACGACCCGAGGGCTCTGCCCGAACAGAGCGAAGCTAAAGCTTAGTTATTAGCCGCAGTAATTATTGTAATTGCTTAGTGAAAAAGTCAGTGATTTTTTTTATGTTAGAATCATCGTTTTCAAATAAATAATCAACAATCATATTTACTATCTCTTCTCGGGTTTTATTTCTAGCCCTTAATTCATTGTCTATATATTTGTAGAATATTTTTCCATTTTTGTCATTAGTAATATTGTTCTCACTTTTATATTCCTCAATTATATTTTGTAAACTCTTTTGTTGGAAAACATAATCATTTAGGTTTTTGAATATTTCTCTATCAACTTTATTTATAAGGTTTTCCTTTAAATATTTTTCCAAACTTTCTATAGGTAAATAATTTAAAGGAATGTTATTGTTGTATTGTTTTTTTGCAAGATATGCTTTTGATTCTTCTTTGACATCACCATCAAGAACAATCATAATTTTTGATGTTTTACCTACTAAATTACTATTCACTACTTCCTCAGCTAAATCAATTACATTAGAATAGCCTCCACAAGGAAGCACATGGACCAATCTGTTGGAAAGTAAATTTTTCTTTTTTAAAATTTTACTGATAATAGATTTAGCTAAATCATCTTCAACTAAGAAAATATGATCATATCCCGAATGGTCATAAAGAATCCTCGTTGCGTAAGCTGGATAACAAGGATTCAATACTCCAAGAGTATCATCTGGATATCTTTCGATAAAGAAAATATTATCAGGAATTATATTAGAAACTAATTCAATAGAATGTGTAGAAAAATATATTGCATAGTTAAATTGATTAGAAATATCTTTAAGGAAAGCAACTAATCGTTTTAGCGAACTAGGATGTAATGCTAATTCAATTTCATCTAAAAACATTAAACAAGGCTTTGACAAACTAGCTCTATCATTGTTACGTATAAAAATAGAATTTAAGATACTTACCATAAGATTTTCACCAGTAGACATATGAAATTGACTTACTCTTTTATCACCCTTTTTATAGTAAAAAATATCTCTAGTATAATTGGATTTACTATCCACGTCTTTCCATTTTAAAACATAAAGTTTCTCATAGAAATTTTTATTGTTTTGTAATATTATACCAAGGTTTTCTCTTATAAATTCAGGAGCTTCTGTAAGTTTTGTGGTATCAATTGTATCTAATTTTTTTAAAGTTTCGTAGTTAGTATTTCGAAATCTATTACCATAAATTAATGAACCTTCGTAAAAGCCTTTAATGGACATTTTTCCATCGGAATATTTTTTCCATTTACCTGATTCTTTGTACCATGCTCTTTTTGCACCGTTTAATTCAAAATCTATTCTAGAATCTGAATCAGTAACACCAAAATAGTCATTCATTGGTAAAGTAAAGAAAACGCAAGATGAAGCTGTTACTACAGTACTTTTCCCTGAACCATTTTGACCAGTAATTGCGTATAATCCCTTTTCAATTGGTAAATTAATTTCAAGGTTTTGTATAGATTTAATTTTGTTAATTACAACTTTTAATTTCATAGGTATTTTATAGATTATTGCGGCTAACATTGTTATTTAGCGAAACCAAAATACAAAAAATTTCGTGAAAAAACAATTATATACGTATTTTGTTAACCAATCAAGAAAAAGCCTATACGCAAGTAAATTAAACACTTAATATATTTAAAATGTATAGTTAGCGAAACAAACCAACAAATTATCTGTACCAACAACCAAAAGTTTTGTAAAAAACAATTAACACAAAACCCTTAAAATTAGCACTTTAATTAACAATAAAAAATAATTATTTTTAATTATTTAGCATTAATTTTACCATATAAAACATTGCCTATGAAAGCATAACAATTACTTTAAGTGTAGCATTTTTTTAAAGGCTATTTAAGAAAAGGCTACCCATTTGTATTTTTTACAATACAAAGCTTTCTTTGTTATTTTACTACCTTTTCATTGAACATAATGAATCATAAAAAGTAGGTTTTTACGCCTAAAATAAAGTGTTTTAAAAAAAATCACACGTGTAAAAAAAACTTTTTATAACAAAAAAGTAATTCTTTATAGTGATAAAGTAATTCTTTTTGCTGTCGAAGTAATTCTTTTTGCTGTCGAATTAATTCTTTTTGCTGTCAAAGTAATTCTTTTTACTGCCGAAGTAATTCTTTTTACTGTCAAAGTAATTCTTTTTGCTATCAAAGTAATTCTTTTTGCTGTCAAAATAATTCTTTTTGCTGTCAAAATAATTCTTTTTGCTGTCAAAATAATTCTTTTTGCTGTCAAATTAACTCTTTAAAGGTTTCATTATCAATAGCAAAGCATCTATTTACATTTTGCATTATAAAAAATATTCATGCTGTTATAATAAATAAATCAATTGTTTTATTAAAATCAAATTGTATGAAAAAATTTAAACTAATACTTAATTTTATGTACTTTTCAAACATAAAATTATTAGATAAAGCCAAGCATATATTGGCATCGTTATCACCTAGACCAGAATTAGCAGCTTCTATAGAAGTACCTTATTACGATGATTTACAAAATGCTACTACTGCTTTTGAAGAGGCTATGGAAAAAGCAAAAAATGGCGACAGAATTGAAATTGCCAAACGTAATGAAATACGTGTAAATCTTATTGATTATCTTTTAGAGATTAAAGCTTTTTTAGAATCTAAATATGGCAATGATTATGTTGCTTTAATGAGTAGTGGTTATGATATTAGGAAAGAACCTACTCCGTATGGCGAACTACCTATACCAACAAACTTACAGTTATCATCTCCTCAAGAAGGATGTATATTGGTAAACATAAGTGCTGTTAAAGGGGCAAAATCGTATGTATGTGAGTATGGTTTAACTAATGAAACAACAACGCAATTTGCCGTAAATAGTAAAAGTACCTTTAAAATTGCAGGTTTGTTAACTGCTGGTATTTATAGAATGCGTGCTGCCGCTGTAGGTACTAGTGCTACCCATAATTTTACGCAATTTAAAACGGTGGTAGTTAGTTAAAATGCTTTTTATTTTAAACTCAAAAAAAACGCATCAAGTACTTGATGTGTTTTTTATGAGTAGATAGTAAAGTAACGTTTTAATTATCATGCTTATAGAAAAAAAAACAGCTTATTTTTTCATGTCTTAAAAAAAACATTTATGGTTAAGCTAATTAGTAAGAAAAAAAACAGACTTACGAATAAGTCTGTCTTAAAACTAACAAATAAATATAAATCTCACTTTTACTTCCAGCCACCACCTAAGCTTTTGTAAATGTCTACAACGGCACTTAATTGTTCTGCTTTGGCTTCTAAAACTTCTAATTTGGCATCAATAGCATCACGTTGTGTCATTAAAACTTCTAAATAATCTGCTCGAGACGATTTAAACAACTCATTGGCTATGCCTACTGATTGTACTAATGTTTCGGATTCTTTTTTCTTAAATTCAAAAATGCTTTGCATGTTTTTTATTTTAGCCATTTGGTTTGAAACTTCCATATAAGCATTCAAAACCGTTTTATCGTACTCGTACAACATTTGAATTTGCTTTGCATCGGCTCTACTAAACTCCGCTTTTATAGCACTTCTGTTGATTAAAGGCGCTGTTAAATCGCCTACCAAAGAATATAGTATAGATTCGGGCATTTTTACCAAATAAGATGGTTTAAACGCTTGCAATCCAATTCCTGAAACAATATCTAAGGAAGGATAAAACTCTGCACGAGCCACTTTTACATCTAATTGTGCCGCTTGCAATTCCAACTCGGCCTGTTTAATATCTGGACGGTTAGAAAGTAATTGCGCCGGAATTCCCGTTTGTACACTTTGAGGCATCATGTCAATAAAAGCGGTAGCATCGCGCTCAATAGGCTGCGGATAACGCCCAAGCAACTTATTAATGCTGTTTTCTTTTTCTGTAATTTGCTGTTTGATGCGGTATTCTAAACTTTGCGATTTTAATAACTCAGCTTCAAATTTCTTTACTGCTAATTCAGTTCCTCTGGCAGCCTGTTTCTGAATTTTTACAACTTCTAACGCCTTTTTTTGTAAATCGATGTTTTGTATTGTAATATCTAATTGATTATCTAACGAAAGTAACTCGTAATAAGAAGCAGCAACCTCAGCAATTAATTGCGATAGAACAAAATTCTTTCCTTCTACGGTTCCTAAATATCTTTTTACAGCAGCTTCCTTACTATTGCGTAATTTTTTCCAAATATCTACTTCCCAACGGGCATTTAATCCAACGGCAAAATCACCTAATGGTTCGGGCATTTCTTTACCAGGTTCTATTTCGGTAGAGGCGTCGCCAGCTCCTTGACTGGTATAGCGCCCCACCTTTTCAACACCTGCGCCTACTTTAGCAGAAACGGTTGGGGCAATTTTACCTTTGGCGTAAGCTACCTCACTTTTAGCCATTTCAATTTCTTGCAACGTAATTAACAACTCTTGATTATTGGTTAACGCCGTTTCTATCAATTTGCTTAAATATTTATCTGTGAAAAATTGTTTCCACGGAACCAATCCTGAATTTACGGTATCTGTAGTTGTGTTGTATGTTGATGGAACTTCTGTTCTAAAAGGTACATTGGTAGTAGCTTGCGGCGTTTTACAACTCCCCAAGATTACTAAAATCAATGCAACAATACCCCTTTTTATTATTTTTAAATTATTCATCGAATTCTAAATCTTCAGTTAATGGATTTTCATCTTCGTATTTTGTCAATTTTGTTTTTTCTGCTATGGTTGCAAAAATGTAGTACAAGCCGGGTACAATAACCAACCCGAAAACAGTACCAATCAACATTCCGCCAGCCGCTGCTGTACCAATGGTTCGGTTACCAATAGCACCCGGACCAGAAGCTACAACCAAAGGAATTAAACCGGCAATAAATGCAAAAGAGGTCATTAAAATGGGTCTGAAACGAATGGCAGCACCTTCAATAGCCGCTTGTAAAATGGTACTGCCTTGCTGCCTTTTATGCACTGCAAACTCAATAATCAACACTGCGTTTTTACCAAGTAATCCAATGAGCATTACCAAGGCAACTTGTGCATAAATATTATTTTCTAAGCCCATTAATTGCAAGCATAAAAACGCCCCGAAAATACCTGTTGGCAATGATAAAATTACAGGCAATGGCAAAACAAAACTTTCGTATTGCGCTGCTAATATTAAATACACAAAGCCTAAACAAATGGCAAAAATGAAAATGGCTTCGTTGCCACGTGCTACCTCATCTTTCGAAATACCCGCCCAATCAATTCCGTAACCGCGTGGTAATTTTTCCTTGGCAACTTCGTTAATGGCTGCAATGGCTGCACCACTACTATAACCTGGTGCTGGTGCCCCACTAATTTCGGCTGATAAATACATATTATGACGCGTAATTTCAGACAAGCCGTATGTTTTTTCCATCGTCATAAAAGCAGCGTAAGGCACCATTTCGCCAGCTTCATTTTTAACAAATAAATGCATTAAATCTTCTGGTAATGCGCGGTACTGTGGTAATGCTTGAACCATTACTTTATACGGGCGATCGTATTTAATAAAACTGGTTTCGTAATTACTACCAATAAGTGTAGATAAATTTTCCATAGCGTTGGCAATAGTAACTCCTTTTTGCATGGCTTTATCGTTATCAATTTTTAATAAATATTGCGGAAAACTAGCGCTATAAAATGTAAAGACAGAGCTAATTTCTGGTCGTTTGCTTAACTCTTTCACAAAATCTTTACTTACTTGTTCCATTTTTTGATAATCGCCACTACCTGCTTTATCAAGCAAACGTAATTCAAATCCACCTGCAGCACCATAACCAGGAACGGCTGGCGGTTGAAAGAATTCAATATTAGCTCCTGTTAAAGCTTCCGATTTCTTTTCGATTTCTTCAATGATTTCTTGTGACGATTTATCGCGGTCTTCCCAACTTTTTAAATTAATCAAACAAGTACCTGTGTTGGCATTAGTACCTTCTGTTAAGATTTCGTATCCTGCTAAAGAAGAAACCGACTGTACGCCATCAACATCTTCAGCTATTTTTTGCAATTGTTCTGCCACCTGATTGGTTCTTTCTAAAGTAGAACCTGGTGGTGTTTGAATAATAGCGTAAAACATACCTTGATCTTCATTAGGTATAAAACCTGTTGGCAAGCTGTTGTTTAAAAAGTAAATAGCAGCGCAAAAAACAGCTAATATCCCGAAAGTTAAGCTGCGTTTATTAACGATCTTTCCTAATAAACGTTCGTATTTTGAAGCACCTTTTGTAAACAATCCATTAAAAGCATTTAAAAATTTGGTAATAGGTGTTTGTTTGCGTGGTTTGCCGTGGTTGTTTTTCAAAATCATGGCACATAACGCAGGTGTTAGGGTTAATGCCACCAAACCTGATAAAATAATAGCTGTTGCCATGGTAATAGAAAACTGGCGGTAGAAAATACCCACAGGACCTGTCATAAACGCCACTGGAATAAACACTGCAGCCATTACAAAGGTAATTGCCACAATAGCTCCGCTAATTTCATGCATGGCTTCTTGTGTTGCTTTGTAGGGCGAAAGGTGTTTTTCTTCCATTTTAGCATGCACGGCTTCAATAACCACAATAGCATCATCTACCACTACACCAATAGCCATAACCAAGGCAAACAGTGATATTAAGTTTAAGGTAATACCAAAAGCACTCATTAAAGCAAAGGTTCCTACCAATGAAACAGGTACTGCTATGGTGGGGATTAACGTAGAACGTACATCGCCCAAAAATAAATACACTACAATGGATACCAATATAAAAGCCTCAAACAACGTGTGTACTACTTTTTCTATAGAAGCATCTAAAAACTTAGAAACATCGTAACTAATTTCGTAGTGCATGCCTTTCGGAAAGTTTTGTTTTAACTCGGTCATTAACGTTTTTACGTTTTTAATAACATCGCTGGCATTACTGCCAAAGGATTGCTTTACAACGATTGCTGCCGATGGTTTTCCGTTTAAGTTGGAATAAATATCGTACATGGCACTACCAAATTCAACATCGGCAATGTCTTTTAAACGTAGGATTTCTCCTTCTTTGTTCGATCGTACAATGATGTTTCCGTATTGTTCTTCGGTATTGTATCTGCCCGAATATTTCAGCACATACTCAAACGCTTCTGAACGTTTTCCAGAACTTTCACCGGCTCTACCAGGCGAGGCTTCTAAGCTTTGCTCTTCTAACGATTTCATTACATCATCGGCAGAAATATTGTATGCGGTCATACGATCGGGTTTTAGCCAAATACGCATAGCATATTCACGATTTCCTAAAATATCTGCCACACCAACACCATTTACACGTTTTAATTCTGAAAGGATGTTGATGTCTGAATAATTAAATAAGAATTTTTGGTCGGTATGCGGATCATCACTGTAAACGTTGATGTACATTAACATGTTCGACTCTTCGCGCGTAATTTTTACACCTTCACGCACTACCAAAGGCGGTAATTTGTTGATAACTGCCGATACACGATTTTGCACATTTACAGCTGCCAAGTTAGGATCAGTACCTAAATCAAAAACCACTTGAATAGAAGCTTCTCCATCGTTACCAGCATCCGATGTCATGTATTTCATACCCGGAACACCATTTAAAGAACGTTCTAACGGAATGATAACCGATTTAATCATTAACTCGCCATTTGCACCGGGGTATTCTGCTTTAATATTTACCTTAGGTGGTGAAATGGTAGGAAATTGTGTGATGGGTAATTTTAGCAAGGAAAGTACTCCTAAAAAAACAATAATCAATGAGATTACTATCGACAGAACGGGTCTGCGAATAAAACGTTTAAACATACTGTTTCGTTATTAAATTGATTATTCTGCTTTTAAGCGTAAAGCTGCAATTGCTTTTTTAGGATCTACAAATTTGCCTTTTACGTGATCGCCTTCTTTCACCGTTTGGGTACCTTCTAACAAAATGGTTTCGTTGGCTGTAATACCACTTTCAATTACATACAAGTCGGGCATTTCGCTGGCTATTTTTATTTGTTTTGAATGTACATTTCCTTTAGCATCTAACACAAAAACATATTTTTTGTCTTGAATTTCATAAGTCGCTTTTTGAGGAATGATTAAAACATTGGTTAAAGGTACTGTCATACGTACTTTACCGGTTTCACCGTGACGTAACAATTTATCGGGGTTTGGGAATTTAGCTCTAAAAGCAATGTTACCTGTTTCGTTATTAAACTCGCCCTCAATGGTTTGAATTTTTCCTTTTAACGGCAATAATTCATTGTTGGCTAAAACCAAATCAACCACATCGCCGCCATTATTCTTTGTTTTGGTTTGATAGGTTAAGTATTCGCGCTCTGAAACATTAAAATAGGCGTACATATTTGAATTATCGGATAATGACGTAAGCAATTCACCTTCATCAATTAAGCTTCCTAATCGTTTAGGAATACGATCGATGTATCCTGAAAAAGGAGCTCTAATTTCGGTAAACGATAAATGAATTTGCGCCAACTCTTGTTCAGCTTGTGCTCTTTCTAATTTAGCCATTGCTACCGCTTGTTCGTTTTTAGAAACCACATTGTTGTCTGCTAATGTTTTAGCGTTTAGCAACTCAATGCGTGCAGCTTTTACTTCAGCTTGCGCTTTTGATAATTCGGCTTTGTACAATTGTGGCTTTATACGAAACAACAATTGACCTTTTTGAACAAACTGACCTTCATCTACATAAATATTTTGCAGATAGCCTTTTTCTTGTGCACGCAACTCGATATTTTGAATCGACTGAATTTGCGAAACATAATCTTTAGATACAATGGTATCTAAAACAATAGGGTGAGTTACAGGAAAGTCCTTAACTTCTTCTTTTTCTTGCTTGTTTTTGTTACAACTAAACAACAAACAAACCGTACTTAGAGAAACAAATAATGCTGCTCTTTTCATAAAATTGAAATGGTTTAAATACAAATAATGCGTCCGTAAAGTGTAGGACCTTAAAATTTAGTCGTTGAGGTTTTCAACGCATACAAAAGCTGCATTAAAAATCAGATTCTTAATGTGCGTAAAACAATGTATTTGGTACTAAATAAACGAATAAAAGCATCATAAAAGAAGCGATGCTTTTTATACTTTGTATTTAAAAACGATAGAATAAAAGCAAAAACCAAAACTTTAGCCGTAATGGCTACAAAGGTAAAAAGATCAGAAAAGTCGAAATCTTGTGCATCAGCCTCAATGGTTGTAAAACTATTTTGATCTGAAGCATATTTTACCAAACGATGTTCATACGCTTTAATAGAATGTTTGTGCGTATTTACTACTTTATCTACTATTTTTGATGTAGATGTTGTGGGTATTTGCTGACCAATAGCCGTAAGCTTGCTTCCTGCAATTACAAGTAAAAAAAGAAGGGCTAGTATTTGGCTTAGGTACTTTTTCATTTCTACACCAAAGGTATAACTAGAAACGATATGTGAAATGATATTAACATTTTTTTAAAATACAAAAAGCCCAACTTTTAATAGTCGAGCTTTGCTTCTAGATTGATCCTTCGGTTTTTGTTTTAATTTCAACACGACGATTTTGGGCACGTCCTTCTGGGTTATCGCTTCCATCCTCTTTTGTGTTTGGTGCAACTGGATTTTCGGCTCCTTTACCTTCAATAGCCATAATATTTTTTAAACCTTTTGCTACTAACCAATTCTTAACCGTTTCTGCTCTTTTTAAAGACAATTCTTTATTGTATTTATCGGTACCTTTAGCATCGGTATATCCAACTATTTGAAGTTTACTTTCTGTTTTACCATTAATTTGATCAAAAACATGTTGTAATTCAACCTCAGCTTCAGGTTTTAAAACAGCTTTATCAAAATCAAACAGTTGATCTGCTTTAAGGCTAATGTTAACATTCAAATTACTTACACTACCTGTTAAGTTACTTCCTTCTTCATTTTTTAAAGTAGAAGAATTAGTTTGCATTTCTGTAGATGCAGTTTTTTGCTCAGTAGTTTCCATCACCTTCTCAGCAGGCTTTTCTGCATCTTCTTTATTGTTTTTACAACTTATAAAAGCAACCAAAAATACTACCAATAACACATACTTTTTCATAAACTATCTAGTTATATTAATGGCGTCAAAAGATCCAAAATCAGGCATATTTAATGTAATGGTTTTACTTGTTTCTGGCGGAGCAGGAAACCTTAAACTAATTAAAACTTCAGGTTGACTTTCACTAGTTGACATCTGAAGTTTACTTCCTCTTGAAGACTGCAATGGTGAGGCTTGATATTGACCTTCATCGTCTTTCAGGATTTCATGTTTTTTAGCTTCCACATCATCTATATAATTAATTTCTTGAATATTCATTACATATAATGAGGAATCTTCAGTGTTTTTCACAATCAATTCTACGTATAACACCTTCCCTATCACTTTAGCTTTTGTAACTGTTACAACATCATTATTAACAGTTTTAGTACTTAAAGCTGTAGGCGATTCTGCAATGGGGGTTGCTTTCTCTACAGGTGTTTGTTCTTTTAAATTAGTTGTATCAACATTTTGTGTTGTTGTAACTGTTGTTTCTTTTTTTTCATCTTTGCAAGCAAATAAAGCCAACGCAGACATACAAATGATTAACTTTTTCATAGAGCTTAATTTTTAATTGTATTATAACTAATATACAATTTTTTTTACAATTGATTAAAACAACAAAGCTCAACTTTAGTAAGTTGAGCTTTGTTGTTTATATCTTTTTAATTTACTACTTTAAATTTTGATCCAGTAAAAAAACTTTTTGCAGTTTCTTCACTAAACAACTCCATAGCTCCTTCTCCTAATTTTTCAAATATTTTACTTTCTCTTTCACTTAAATCTTTATATGTTTTTCTATTCAATTCTTGTTGTGCTAAAACTCTTCTAAAAAAATTTTCTGCATCATTTAAATTATTAAACGATGTTGTAACTAAATTATCTTTAATCCAACTATTAAATTCTTCTTGAGTTTTAAATTTTTCAAAATACACCTTTGTTTTATCATAAAACTCATCCTTCCACTTTTCTTCAAACAGATGAGCATCAGATTTAAAAAAAGCTTTCTTTAAACTGATTAAATCAAAAAATTCAATAACATCAGGTGTTATTACATCGGATGCTTTTTTTTGAGCGCTTACGGTATTATTAATTAGTACCATTAAGAATATTAAAAATACTTTTTTCATATATAAAATGTTTTTATTTAGTATAATATCAACGATTTAAACCACTATTTTATTTTTAAAAATAGCACTAACATTTTAAATAAAAAAAAATCTCAACGTAATGTTGAGATTTTTGTAAACAATTATTATATTTTTAATAAACGAAAGTCTTTTGTCTTTCATCTATTTTCTCTTATCTAATCAGCATTATTTTTTAAAAAATCCACCTAAAATATCACCTAAACCACCTTTGGTTACTGCGCTAATAGCATCATCAATACCTACTTTACCATCGCCGTTTTGATCTAAAATAGAGCTGCCATTTCCGCCACCTGATAACGATCCTAAAATATCGCCAATGTTAAAATCGCCGCTTTTAGCTTTTCCTAACACCATACTTAAGATTTGTGGAATAATGCTGCTTGCAAAACCACCCGATGTACCTGCATCTAAACCTACATTGCTGCCTAATTTAGAAGTTAACGATTCGATGATGTTTTTTACAATTGGGTTTGATGTTAACGAATTTACATCGGTGCTACCAAACATATTCATTAAACCATCCATATTACCACCTGAAACTGCATTTTGCAATCCTTCCATTAAAGAATTACCCGTTTCTTTAGCTACATTACCTGCTAAATCGTTTGAGATATTTGCGTTACCACCTACTTCTTTTTCGGTTAACTGATTTACAATTTGTTGAATTTGATCGATCATTTTTCTATAATTTTTTATAAAGATAGTAAAAATTCCATTGTATCTACATTATCGGCATAATCCCAAAGTTCCGGATTTTGAGTACTTCCAAACGGAATACTATCTTTTACCAAATTGTTAGAAACCACACACTGAATTTTATCGGCATCGTTAGTTAATTTCTCCTGAACTTCATCCAAAGAATCGTAATATTCATAAAAAGCAGACGAAATTGGTGAAGCGTACGAAGTATCTTCTTTAATGGTAAAGAAACCGTTATCTAACAAATTAAAGTTACTCATTAAAAATACGGCTTTGTTGTAATCGTAATTATTGGTGTATTTATCATCATCTAACACATCTTTAAATACAAACAATCCTTCAAAAAACGGATCAAAAACATAGCCTCTTGGTACAAACAATTTAGACACATTACGGCAACCTAAACCAAAATACCTAAAAACATCTTCGCCCAAAGCCAACATATCTTCTTTTGACTCTTGTCCGTTTAAAACCGCTACCGAATTACGATTTTTTCTAATAATGTTTGGATATTTACCAAAATAATACTCAAAATAACGTGCTGTATTATCGCTACCTGTTGCAATAACAGCATCAAAGTTTTCTAATTTTTCTTTGGTAATTTGGTAACGATTAGCAAAACGAGGTTCTACCGTAGCAACGTATTTTAATATAAACGGAATTAAAAGGGTATCGTTAGATGATAGCTTTATTAACGCTTTGTTACCCGATAATAATACCGACAATACATCGTGAAAGCCCACCATAGGTATGTTGCCCGCTAAAATTAAACCAACCGTTTTTAAAGGTTCTTCTTTCAAATCATACGCTTGCAACCATTTAGCTAAATTTTCGCTTGTTAAGGCTTCGCTCCACGATTGAAAAGTAAACTCTAACTGATTGCGTTTAAACCAGCTGTTACTATCGTGCAAACGGTCAATTAAATAACTAAATTCAAAAAAGAAGTCATTGTTATGCAAAACAGTGCTATTGGTTTTGTAAGGCTGTGCTGTAAACTGTTTTAAGAACAACCCCAACTGTATAAATGCCTTTTTTTTATCTTCTAAAATCATATAGATTTGTTTGTAAATTCTTTATGGTGTATTTTTGTACAAAGTTACATTAATTAAATAAAATCCTTGCTATGGCAATTATAATAACCGACGAATGCATTAATTGCGGTGCCTGTGAGCCAGAGTGCCCAAATACTGCCATTTATGAAGGTGCCGACGATTGGCGCTGGAAAGACGGAACCAAATTAAGTGGAAAAGTTATTTTACCCGATGGTACCGAAGTTGATAGCGATGACGCACAAACACCAATATCAGACGATATATATTACATTGTACCAGGAAAATGTACAGAATGCAAAGGTTTTCATGAAGAACCACAATGCGCTGCTGTTTGCCCTGTTGATTGTTGTGTACCTGATGATGATCATGTAGAAAGCGAAGCCCTTTTATTAGAGCGTCAGTCTTTCTTACATAATGAATAAAACCAAAAAGCTTCGCTAAAACGAAGCTTTTTATTATTTTTAAACAAAAAAGCTATGAAAAAATTCCTTTCAATTGTAACAGCTGCTGTTTTAGTAACCGCTTGTGCTGCCAAAAAAGAAATTAAAGAAGATCAAACTTTATTAAACGGTAATTGGGAACTAGCCAAAGCTAGTTACAGTAAAGATATTGCAAAAGATTACCCAGAAGGCTTGCCTACCCTAACCTTTGATAGCTCAGATAATTTAAGTGTTTTTGGATACGATGGTTGCAACCGCATTAACACCAAAGCTACTTTAAAGAAAGACAATCAAATTGCTATTGCTCAAGAAGTAGCATCAACCATGATGGCTTGTAAAAAGGTAAAAAGTACCGAATATGTAAACGCTTTAACTAACAGTACAACCTATTCGTTAAAAAACAATGTATTGGTTTTAAAAAATGAAAATACTGAGCTTACATTTTATAAAGTAACTTTAAACGGCAACTGGTATTTAGATAAAATATATGTGGGCAAAATAAAAGCAGCCGACTTGTTTCCGTACAAAAAGCCTTTTATTAAAATAGATATCAACCAACCTGTTTTTTCTGGTAACAGTGCATGTAATGCTATTAATGGACAGTTATTGATGTTTCAAAACACCATGAAGTTTAATCATATTACATCAACCAAAATGTTTTGCGATGGCGTGAACGAAAAAGTTTTTACCGATGCTTTAGAAAAAGTAACTCACTACAAACTAGAAGGTGCCCGTTTGATTTTATTAGAAAAAGATAAAAAAATAATGGAGTTAATACAACAATATGAATAACATAAAAGCTGTCTTCACTACAGCTTTTTTTATTTGTGTTAAATATGCTCTAACTTTTGCATAGCGTTCGTATCAGTTGGAGTGTCCTCGTAAAATAATAAAAGTATTGGAGTTTAAAACGTAATTGTCCTAATTTTTTTAGTGTTAGTGGCAGTATTCTAATTTCCAGTTATGAAAATACCTAAACATTTCATCAAATTTTTTACGATGAGTTGTTTCACTAATTGTATTGGGACCAACAGCTAATGATTTTTTTTTATTTTTACTAATAATATCAAAAACTTTCGTCTCAGCATCTGCAATTTGTTCTTTGTTAACATGAGTAACAAAATTTATAGAATCTTGATTTAAACTCCAAAATGAATTAGCATCTGCATAATTAAAGAGTAGTTTTATAGCTTCATTGGATATGTCTTTTTTTAATAATTCAAATTTCCCATTTGCAATACGATCTCTTTTCCAAATTGTAAAAAAAAGTATTTTTTTACCATATCTTATATCTCCATTATATTTATAACAAGACCAAATTCCATTTTTCAAACTTATTAATTCATATTTTTTATTATATCCTCCCCAAAAACCAACATTTGAATACGCAATTACAAAGTCTTTGTTTTTAGAAAATTCAATTAATCTTTTATTGGTATCTCCAACAAAATCAATTGAATCATAATTACTTTCAATTTCAGGAAGAATTATTGATGGGTTTATCTTTCTTGATGAGCATGAAATTATAAATATCAAAAAAAAAGATGCTACAATTGTTTTTATGTTTTGGTTCCCCATATTGCCTTTAACATTGTTTTATTCACATAACTAAAGATACATAAATATCTATGCAAAAAAGTAAGCATCTTAATTGTGTACTACAACATTTTGCAGAAAAGTTAAAGTTTAAACAATTGAATTTGAATGATTAACATACATGCAAAAATTTATACCCATTTTTTATTCGACCCTTTCAGGGTTGCACCTCTAAAAAACACATATTGTTACACATATATAATCCCTTGAGAATTTGTTTAGTTACAGAATAATTTAAGATAATGGTAAGTCATTTCGAATACGTTTCGGAATCTCACTAGAAATAACTTATTAAATGAGAAGCTGACACGATGTCACGGATCACAAATCCGCGCCATCGGTTTAAACATTTACTCTTTCAGTCTTTGTTTTTTTCTCATAACTCAACAAAAAGATAGTCGAAATAATTAATGCACTACCCAACCAATCAATGGGTGTAAAGGGTACATTTAACCAAAGTATGGCCATAATGGTAGCCGAAAGAGGTTCGGCTGATGCAAGCAGACTACTTTTTTGTCCGCCAATAATTTGTACTGCAGTTAGGTATAAATAAAAGGGAATTAGAGTTCCAAATACAACTATGAAAGCGGTGTACATATAGGTTTTATCATCCCAAACACCTTCAATAGACCAAGGTGCTTTCACAAACGAAAAAGCCAATCCACCAATAAGCATACCCCAACCAATCACGGTAGCCGAGTTGTATTTTTGCAATAACGGAATGGGCTGTAAGGTGTAAATAGCCAATGCCACTGCCGATGCTAAACCAAGAAACAATGCCGTTGTTGATATGTTTAAACTATCAACCTTACCGTGTGTTACCAGTAAAAAAGTACCTAACACAGCAAATGAAATGGCAATAAAATCAATCACACGAGGGATTTTTTTATTTTTAAAGGCTAAATAAATAGCGATAAGCACAGGACCTGCATATTGCAATACGGTTGCCGTAGCTGCATTAGAGTGTTTTATGGCAGCAAAATAGGTGTATTGCACCATTAACATACCGGTTATAGAGAACAATAACAGTCGAGCTAAATCTTTCTTGTTATGCCAAACTTCAAAGATGTTGCTTTCTTTTTTACTTGCTGCATACAACAATAAAAGAAAACCTGAAATTAACATACGTACCGTAATTAACCATTCTACATTAATGCTGCGCTGTTGAAACAAAAACTGACCGAATGTTCCAGATATTCCCCATAAAGATGCTGCAATAATGGCAAACAAAAATCCTTTTAGCGTAGCGTTTTTCATTTGTAAAGTAGGTGATAAGTAAATGGTGTTGCAAAAGTATTTATAATAACCCACAATGCCTTACAAAATCAACACAGATGTGTCTTTTATTAAATATAAACAAGCATACTAGAATACTATGTATTTGTTTTTGTACAACAGTGGTACAAAACCTACTTATCTTCATTAAGAAACTGTATATTACGCATTAAACCTGTAAACTTGGTGCGTTTAACGGCCGATTTCTTAAAGATTTCATTGAAAACCTCTAATGTTAAATCGTTCCATTGGTTTTTATCGTAATCAATTAGTGTGGGTTTAGGGTTAAAAAGCAATTCGTTGTGTGGTTTGGAAAACTTATTCCACGGGCAAACATCTTGGCATACATCGCAACCGTACATCCAATCATCCAATTTGCCTTGAAATTCGGTAGGAATGGCGTCTTTTAACTCAATGGTTAAATATGAAATGCATTTACTACCGTTTACAATGTATGGTGATTCTATAGCTTGCGTAGGGCACGCATCAATACACGCTGTACACGAACCACAATGGTTGGTGGTAGCGGTATCGTACATCAATTCTAAATCAATGATTAGCTCAGCTACAAAAAAGAAGCTTCCCTCCTGCTTTCTAATCAAGTTATTGTTTTTGCCAACCCAACCTAAACCTGCTTTGGCTGCCCAAGCTTTATCTAACACGGGAGCCGAATCAACAAAAACACGACCATCAACTTCGCCAATTTCGTCTTGAATAAAATGCAACAAATCTTTTAGCTTGTCTTTTATTACAAAATGATAGTCTTCACCATAAGCGTATTTGGATATTTTATAAGCATCGGCATTTTGTTGTTGGGTAGGAAAGTAATTTAACAACAACGACACCACCGATTTAGCACCAGGCACCAGCAAACGTGGATCTAAACGTTTATCAAAATGGTTTTCCATGTATTGCATTTCACCATGCATGTTGTTCTTTAGCCAAGTCTCTAAGTGTGGTGCTTCTTCTTCTAAAAAAGTAGCCTGCGATACCCCACAATAAGAAAAGCCCAATTGCTGGGCTTTCTGTTTTATAAATTGGGTGTATTGCTCTTTGTTAGTCATGATCGTTAAATAAACCCGATTGTTTACCTACGTTTTGCTTGCCTAAATGTTTATAGGCTTTATCGGTAACTTCACGTCCGCGCGGTGTACGGTAAATAAATCCTTCCTGAATCAAAAAAGGTTCGTACACTTCTTCAATAGTTTCGGCATTTTCTGAAACGGCAGTGGCTAAAGTTGATAAACCTACTGGTCCACCTTTAAATTTATCAATAATGGTGGTTAGTATTTTGTTATCCATTTCGTCTAATCCGCCTTTATCAACATTCAACGCTTTTAAAGCGTAACGTGCAATTTCAATATCAATGCTTCCGTTGCCTTTGATTTGGGCAAAATCGCGCACTCTACGCAACAACGCATTGGCAATACGCGGTGTACCACGGCTACGACCTGCAATTTCTATGGCAGCTTCCATATCAATAGGCACACGTAAAATGGCTGCACTACGCTCTACAATAGTTGATAACAGCTCGATATTGTAATATTGCAAACGACTTTGAATACCAAAACGCGCACGCATAGGCGATGTTAAAAGTCCTGAACGAGTGGTAGCACCTACCAAGGTGAATGGATTTAGATTGATTTGAACCGTACGTGCATTAGGACCTGATTCAATCATGATGTCAATCTTAAAATCTTCCATTGCCGAGTATAGATACTCTTCAACAACAGGCGATAATCGATGGATTTCATCAATAAATAAAATATCGCGTTCTTCTAAGTTAGTTAACAAACCAGCTAAATCGCCAGGCTTATCTAACACTGGACCTGATGTAATTTTGATGCCTACATTTAATTCATTCGCCAAAATATTAGACAAGGTTGTTTTTCCTAATCCCGGAGGTCCATGAAACAGCGTATGATCTAAAGCTTCGCCACGCAAATTGGCTGCCTTTACAAATACTTTTAAATTTTCTAATACTTGGTCTTGACCAGCAAAATCATCAAAAGATAACGGACGTAGTTTTTTCTCTACATCATTTTCTTCATTAGAATAATTTTGATTGCTGGGATTTAAATGCTCATTCATACAACAAAGATACTCTTTTTTGATGTTTGTAAAAGATGATACACAAAAAGTCGTTGTATCTTTATCGATATTAAAATCATACTAAATGAACTGCACGCTTTGCCATACCAAGCTGATTGAAAAGATTGATGCCGAATATTACAACTGTCCTACTTGTGATGCTTATGTAAAAGATGAGTTGTTATGGTTTAATGCTGCTAACGAAAAAAAACATTACGAGCAACACAATAATGATATTAACGATATAGGCTATCAAAACTTTACTGCCCCTGTTACCAATACCATTTTAGATTTGTGTACTATTGATATGTTGGGTTTAGATTATGGTTGTGGCAAAGGTCCTGTTATTACTGAACAATTAAAGAAAAAAGGATACAGTGTTGATTTATACGATCCGTATTTTTATGCTGATGAAAGCTACTTAACCAAACAGTATGATTTTATTTTTAGTTGTGAAGTGTTTGAACACTTTTACACCCCTTTAAAAGAAATACAAAAACTACACGGTATTTTAAAACAAGGCGGTTTCCTTATTATTAAAACACATCTTTTTAACCACCAAACCGATTTTAAGAATTGGTACTACCGTAAAGATTTAACCCACGTATTTATATTCACCTTTAAAACCTTTGCATACATTGCTGCAACTTTTGGTTTTAATGTGATTACATTAGATGAAAAGTTGATTGTTTTAAAGAAATTATAAAGCATAAAAAAATGGTAAATAATACAATTACTTACCATTTTAATGTTCCTCTTTTATTTTTTAGCACAAAAGTAGAATCTGATGTTTGTATAATGTCGTACACCAATTCATTAGGTTTAAAGTTTAGGTGTATTTCATCGCAAATACCTGCTGTTGCAAACGAATCTACTTTAAAAGCCAATTGCTCTGCTCCTATAAAAGAATACTTGCCGTTAGATTCTGGAAAACAATCGTTGCCACATTCTGCAGCATAATCACATGTAAAAGTACCGTTGGTATTAAAATGGATAAAGTTTCCATTAGGAAAAAAATCTTCTGTGTCTTGCTTAGGAATTTTTGTTAAATAGAGCTCTTTATCAACAGTTCCTTCATGTGCAATTATAGTAGATATATGCCAACTAGTTCCTGTTAATTTAAATTGATCTACACCTTTTGCTTGCACCAAAGACGTTGGCTGATTTTCTTTAGATACCTTATTACAACCAACAAACGCCAACATTAAAACAATAAAACAAATTCGGTACATATACATATCGTTTTATTTTGCAGTTAATCCTACCTTTTCAAAATACACTTTCTGCACATCTTGAGTAGTAGTTGCTTGCTGTTCTAAATCTTTAAACTTAGCTGTAATTTGAGCTTTCAAAGCTATTTTAGTATTAGCATCAGTTGCCTCAACATACGAAACAAATAATGGTGCATACTCCTTTTCAATCATATCAAAATACTTTAATACTTCATCGTGAAAGGGTTTAGCATCCTCACTTGGCACTAAATCTTTTGATTCGGTTCTCATTTCTGAAGTATATGTTGCAATGCGTTTGGCATTTTTTAATTCAGTTTCTTTATCGCCATCGTAACTACCACTGTTTAGTCTTTCATAGTTTTCATCTACTTTCTCCATACAATTCAAAAACAAATAACTCATTTTCTCATTATAGGCAAATTCTTTTTTAGAACACGAAACCAATGCTGTAAACAACATCATCATTAAAACATACTTTTTCATAGCTTATTATTTATTAGATTAATATTACAAAAAAAATGGGAATCTATCTATTATTATTTCGAATCTATGCTCCACTCATTATACATTTTGCAAGCATCAAACGTAAACTGACGTTCATAAGTAGGATTTTTATACGCTTCGCAAATATCAGCTAACCTATTAATAATATAGTTATTTATTGGCACCAAGGTTTCATTAGATATATGAAAAGGATATTCTATGTAATAAAAAGATTGCTCTTTTTCATCATATAAAAACGTAAACGAATCTTCTACTCGTTGAAAGCGATATGCTAGAATTTTATAATAAGGGAAGTATTTAGAGGGAGATCGAATGATTTCAAACTGTAAAGATGCTTCTTCTTTAGTTCCATCGGTAGACAAATTAGAAAGTGATATATTGTTAAGCACATTATAATACTTCTTAAAATCTTTTAATATCATTTCTTCCTTTTTGGCGTATTCAAACGGATAAGGTAGAAACTCGGTTTCTGAAATCATATAATCTTTAGGGTGCTTACGATGGGTATAAGGCTTAACTATTTGCCCTTTTTTATTGATGTATCCCGAAAAGGAATGAGCCGATTTAGCAACAACAGACCAATGTTCCTCATCTAGGTATTGCTTTTTCACATCGTTCATTACTTCTGCATATCCATAATTAAAAGGTGCTACAAAATCCCATTCTGGCTTAATTACAATAGTTCCTTCATCATTTCCAAATCCCACCTTTCCTGTATCTAAAGAAACTATTCTTTGTACATTTTCTTGGTAATAATCGCTTCCGTTATCAAGCAGTAACGTATAATACAAAGGTTTGCCTTGTAAGTTGTAAATGGTATTTACAGGTGTTGCAACTTGTTCTTTACTAAAAGGTTTGTTTACAAAACTACCAGGCAATTCAAAAATAGGCGTTGTTATAGGCTCATTAAAATCAATGTAATACGTAATGCGATGTTTTTCTAACGGAACAATTACTTGGTTGCCTTTTTTTACCCCAACATGTACCGAATCTTTAGTTGTAAAATAATACATTTCTTGTGCAGAAACGGTTGATAAACTACAGAGTATTAAAAAAGCAATCCATTTCATATGTGTTGTTGTTTTTGTTGGTGATGTATAAATATAAAAAAAGTCTCACAAATTGCGAGACTTTTCTATTTATTAATGATGTCCTCCATCCTTTTCACCATCTCTCAATGGCACAGTTTGCGGAACAAAATCTTCATCATAACCTGGCTTAGAATAATCATAAGGCCAACGGTGTACTTCTGGAATTTCTCCTGGCCAGTTACCATGGATATGCTCAACTGGTGTAGTCCACTCTAAAGTAGTTGCTTTCCAAGGGTTTTGAGAAGCTTTTTTACCATAGAAAATACTGTAGAAGAAATTGAATAAGAATACTAATTGGAATGCAGCACCTACTAATGCAAATATGGTAATTAAAATGTTCACATCAACCATATCATCAAACATAGGGAATGCAGAGTTAGTATAATAACGACGTGGTAAACCAGCCATACCTATAAAGTGCATTGGGAAGAAAACTCCGTACGCACATACTACTGTTACCCAGAAGTGAATGTATCCTAAGTTTTTATTCATCATACGTCCGTACATTTTAGGGAACCAATGGTAAATACCTGCAAACATACCATAAAGAGCAGAAATACCCATTACTAAGTGGAAGTGTGCAATAACGAAATACGTATCGTGAACGTTGATATCTAAAGTTGAATCTCCTAAAATAATACCTGTTAAACCACCTGTAATAAATGTTGATACGAAACCAATACAGAATAACATAGATGGGTTTAACTGTAAGTTACCTTTCCATAAAGTTGTAATGTAGTTAAACGCTTTTACAGCTGATGGAATTGCAATTAATAATGTTGTAAAGGTAAATACCGATCCTAAGAAAGGATTCATACCTGAAACGAACATGTGGTGACCCCAAACAATTGTTGATAAGAAAGCAATTGCTAAGATTGAAGTAATCATGGCACGGTAACCGAAAATTGGTTTACGAGCGTTAGCTGAAATTACTTCTGATGTAATACCCATAGCAGGTAAAATTACAATGTAAACCTCTGGGTGACCTAAGAACCAGAATAAGTGCTCAAACAATACAGGAGAACCTCCTTGGTAATGTAAAACCTCACCTGCTAAATAAATATCTGATAAGAAGAATGAAGTACCAAAACTTCTATCCATAATTAACAACAATGCTGCTGATAATAATACTGGGAACGATACAATACCAATAATTGCAGTTACCCATAAAGCCCATATTGTTAATGGTAAACGCGTCATTGTCATACCTTTTGTTCTTAAGTTAAGAACAGTAACAACATAGTTTAATGATCCCATTAACGATTGTGCAATGAACAACGCCATAGAAATTAACCATAACGTCATACCTGTACCAGATCCTGGAATTGCTTCTGGAACTGCAGATAATGGTGGATAAATTGTCCATCCTGCTGATGCTGGTCCTGATTCAACAAATAATGAAGAAATCATTACAATACAAGCTATGAAGAAAATCCAGAACGATAACATGTTCATGAATCCTGATGCCATATCGCGTGCACCAATTTGCAATGGAATTAATAAGTTAGAGAACGTACCTGATAAACCTGCTGTTAATACAAAGAATACCATGATGGTTCCGTGAATGGTAACTAATGCTAAATAAATATCGTTACGCATTACACCACCCGGAGCAAAATCATCTCCTAACAATATAGAGAAAATTTTAAAAGACTCTTCTGGCCATGCGATTTGAATACGGAATAATAATGACATTACAATACCAATGATTCCCATAACAATACCTGTAATAAGGAATTGCTTTGCAATCATTTTGTGATCTTGACTAAAGATGTACTTTGTAACAAAGGTTTCTTTATGGTGGTGATCATGTGCATGATCGTGTGTTAACTCGTGTCCTACTGCTGACATACTAATAATTTTTTATTGGTAAAAACAAATTATTTAATTACTTGAGCTACAACTTTTGTAGTATCAACTACAACTTGTGGTTCTTCAGTTGGCTCAGAAGCTTGAGTTGGCTGTGCTTCTACTTTTAGTGCAGCAGCAGCTTTTTCTTCAGCAACTTGTTTTCCTAATGTTGGTTGTGAACCTAACCATTTTTTAAACTCGCTTTCTTTTTCTACAACAACTTTTGCTTGCATGTTGTAGTGTGAGCGACCACAAATTTTGTTACATAATAAAATATAATCAAAAACATATGGTTCTAAACCTGGTTCACCTTTTTCAACTAATTTTTTGCTGTGTTTGTTACGCGCCTCGTTGATTTTATTAACTCGGTTAACAATCTCTTCACGATCTCTCATTTCAGCTGTAGTAACTGTTGGTGTCATAGCAAATTGAGTAACCATACCTGGTACACAGTTCATTTGTGCACGGAAGTGAGGAAAGTAAGCAGAGTGTAATACGTCTTGAGAACGCATTTTTAAAACTACTTTTTTACCTACTGGTAAGTGCAATTCTTTTGCTAAAACGTCATCTTGAGCATTTGGATCGGCCATATCAACACCTACTGCATTAACGCCTTCAATAAAACGTACATTGGCTTTACCTAAAACGTTATCATTACCAGAGTAGCGAATATCCCAACCAAATTGCTTAGCATAAACCTCTACATACAATACTTCTTCTTCATCATCATAATGCATAATGTTGTTCCAAGCATATAATCCGTATAAAATTAAACCTGCTAAAACAATTACCGGAATAATTGTCCAGATGAACTCTAACTTATCGTTATCTGCAAAGAAAACTGCTTTTCTATCTTTATTACCACGGTAAGCAAATGCAAAATAGTGTAATAAAAACTGAGTGATGATTTGAACAAAGAAAATAACAGATAATGAAATAATCATTAAGTTGTCTACATCTTTACCATGTTCAGAAGCTGCGTTGGCTAATAAAGGCATGTATCCCCATTTAGCACAGCTATAAATTGTGAAAATGTAGATGAATGCTAAGAAGCCAAACATTAAATATCCATTGATATTATTGTCTTTGTGAGTAGCCACTTGTGATTTGTACTCTTCGCCAGTAGTATGCTTGCTCTGAGTTAAATCGAATATCTTAGTTAATTGCCAAACAGCAATTCCTAATAATGCTACTATAACTACTATTAATAAACTCGTCATTTGTTTATTACTTTAAATATTAATAATGAAAATGTTTACTCTCCTCTATCATTGGATTATTCTTAGCTAATAATGGTGCTTTAGCAATTGCTGAGAATCCAACAAAAATAAATAATCCACCAAAGAAGAAAACAGATCCAATTTCAGCAGCTCCAATAAACCAAGAAGCTCCAACCGTTCCTGGCATAATCATATTAAAGAAGTCTAAATAGTGACCCACAATAATACAAGTACCTGCCATAACAATAATCCAAGATAAGCGTTTAAAATCTGTATTTACTAATAATAAAATTGGCAATACAAAGTTTAATACTAACATACCAAAGAAAGGTAAGTTATACTCTTCTATTCTAAAAATGAAATAGGTTACCTCTTCTGGAATGTTTGAATACCACATTAACATGAATTGTGAGAACCATAAGTATGTCCAGAAAATAGACAAACCAAACATAAATTTAGCTAAATCGTGTATGTGTGATGTATTTACAAACTCTAACACACCTTTATTTTTTAAATAAAGAGTTGATAATGCAATTACTGTAATAGCTGTTACAAAGAACGATGCAAATACATACCATCCAAATAATGTTGAGTACCAGTGCGCATCAATAGACATGATCCAATCCCATGACATGATAGACTCTGTAACAATAAAGAATACTAAATAAGTAGCTGCTAATTTAAAGTTTCTTTTGTAATAAGTTAAATCACCTGTTTCATCTAAAGCCAATGAGTTTTTGCGAGAAAGCATTCTGAAAATGTTCCATCCTGCTAAAAACACAACAGCTCTAATTAAGAAAGAAGGTATATTTAAATAAGCTGATTTACCTGCAATAATAGCATCATAATTAGCATGACCAGGTTCTGTAACACCATCAGCCATCCATACAAATAAATGGTTTAAGTGCGATGAACTTGCTACTAATAATAAAAAGAATAAGATAGAGCCTGGTAATAAATAAGCTGATAAACCTTCCATTACACGGAATAATACTGGTGACCATCCCGCTGAAGCAGCATATTGAATTTGGTTAAATGTAAATACTCCTAAAGCTACTAACATAGAAAAGATACATCCTATGTAAACAGCAGCCCAAGGTTTATTTTGTAACTGATGTAAAACGTGCTCTAAATGTTTTTGATGTTCTTTGTGCGCTGCATCAGCTTCACCGTGTGCTGGTGTTGCGTGTGCAGTAGCCTCACCATGTGCTGGTGCAGCATGTGCATCGTGCGAACCGTGCCCACCATGGTGTTGCTCGCTTAAAATTACTTCCACCTGCTCTACTGTTTTAGGTGCCGTTAAAAAGCCATAAGCTATTCCCACGATACCCAAAACCATTAAGATAATAGAAAAGGTTTTTAATTTGCCTGAAAATGTGTACATATCTAAACTTTCAAATAAGTTTTACAATTATAATTCCGATTTCAATTTCATCACATAAGATGTAACCAACCATCTTTCGTGTTGTGTTAATTGATTTTTATGTGATCCCATTGCGTTTAAGCCGTAAGTAACTACATGATAAATACCACCTTCTGTTAACTCGCGTTCAGCATAGTTAGGTACCCCAAGGAATTTTTCTCTTTTAACCAAATTACCTTTTCCATCTCCTGCATCGCCATGGCAAATTGCACAATAAATAGTGTACAATCCTTTTGCTTTTTCCATATCGACTTCAGAAATTGTATCTAAAGGTGATTTTAAATTTAATCTTGCTGCTGCTAAACCTTCTGGTGTATCAGGATATTCTTCTGGTTGAAAACCGCGTGGAATTGATCCTTGCGCAGGAACTTGACCTTCTTTTCCGTTTTTAAATGCGTTAGATTCAGAATATGTTTCGTAAGCTACAGATTCGTACATATTAGGAAAAAACTGAACGTTTGGTTTTTCCTTATTAAAACATGATGTAGCTAAAGTTGAAAATCCTGCTAAAGCAACTATTTTATATAAAGTCTTCATTGTACTACTAGTGTTTATCGATTACTTTAACTTCTACTGCACCTGTATTTTTAAAGAACTCAACCGCTTCTTCTTCGTTACCATGTAAAGCAACTTCCATTAAGAAATGATCATCTGTTGTTCTTACATCAGGGTTTTCTGCTTTTTTAAATGGCCATAATCTACTTCTTAAAAAGAAGGTAATTACCATTAAATGGGCTGCAAAGAAAACTGTTAATTCAAACATAATAGGCACAAATGAAGGCATATTTTGAATGTAACTAAAACTTGGTTTTCCACCAATGTCTTGTGGCCAATCTTGAATCATAATGTAATTCATCATATAGGTTGCAAATGATAAACCACATAATCCATAGATAAAAGCGCATATTGCTAAGCGGGTTGGTTTTAAACCCATTGCTTTATCTAAACCGTGTACTGGAAAAGGTGTAAAAACCTCTTCTATGTGATGATGCGCAGCGCGTGTTGCTTTAACTGCATCCATTAAAACATCATCATCATTGTATAATACGTGTATAACTTTTGTACTCATAACTTATTAATGATTGTGTGAATGATGTCCGTTTTCTCTATCTCTTTTGTAATTATCACCAGACGATTTTAAAATTGTTTTAACCTCTGCCTGTGCAATAACTGGGAAGCTTCTAGAGTATAATAAGAATAATACAAAGAAGAAACCAATAGTACCAATGTAAATACCTGCATCAACAAATGTTGGCTGGAACATAGTCCAAGATGATGGTAAGTAATCACGGTGTAATGATGTTACAATGATTACGAAACGCTCAAACCACATACCTATATTTACAATGATTGATATAATGAACGACCCTAAGATAGAAGTACGAATTTTCTTGAACCACATAACTTGCGGAGAAATTACGTTACAAGTCATCATTAACCAGTATGACCACCAGTAAGGACCTGTAGCACGATTTAAGAATGCATATTGTTCATACTCAACTCCAGAATACCATGCAATAACTAACTCAGTAATATACGCTACCCCAACAACAGAACCTGTAATCATTACAATAATGTTCATTAATTCTATGTGTTGAATAGTAATATAGTCTTCTAAGTTTACTACTTTTCTCATGATGATTAACAACGTGTTTACCATGGCAAATCCTGAGAAGATTGCACCCGCAACGAAATACGGAGGTAAGATTGTTGTATGCCATCCTGGAATTACAGACGTAGCAAAGTCAAAAGATACAATGGTGTGTACAGAAAGTACTAAAGGTGTAGCTAAACCAGCTAATACTAATGATACTTCTTCAAAACGTTGCCAATCTTTAGCACGCCCTGACCAACCAAATGATAATGTTGAATAAATTCTTTTTGCAAATGGTGTTACCGCTCTATCGCGTAACATAGCGAAATCTGGTAATAAACCTGTCCACCAGAAAACTAATGATACAGATAAATAAGTAGAGATCGCGAATACGTCCCATAATAAGGGCGAGTTAAAGTTAACCCATAACGACCCAAATTGGTTTGGCATTGGTAATACCCAGTAAGCCAACCATGGACGACCCATGTGAATAATTGGGAATAAACCTGCCTGAACTACAGAGAAAATAGTCATTGCCTCTGCTGAACGGTTAATAGCCATTCTCCATTTTTGACGGAATAATAATAATACAGCCGAAATAAGTGTACCCGCGTGACCGATACCTACCCACCAAACAAAGTTGGTAATATCCCAAGCCCATCCAACGGTTTTATTTAATCCCCAAGTACCAATACCTGTAGAAATGGTATACACCATACAACCTGCTCCCCAAAGGAATGCAATTAAAGCAATTGTGAAAACAGTCCACCATTGTTTATTAGCACGGCCTTCAACAGGTCTAGCAACATCTACCGTTACATCGTGATAAGTTTTATCACCAAGAACTAAAGGTTTTCTAATGGGTGCTTCGTAATGTGACGACATAATCCTTTATAATGTTTCTAATTAATACTATACTTATACATTTCTTACTTTAACGTGGTAGAACACATTTGGTTTTGTTCCTAAATGCTCTAACAAATGATATCTTCTATCATCTTCGTATAACTTAGCTACTTCAGATTCTTTGTCATTTACATCACCAAAAATCATCGATCCAGAGGTACAAGCTGCAGAACAAGCTACTTCAAACTCGTTTGCGTTTACTTTTCTTCCTTCTTTCTTCGCTTTTAAAATAGTAGCTTGTGTCATTTGAATACACATAGAACATTTCTCCATAACCCCACGTGAACGTACGTTAACATCTGGATTTAATACCATACGACCTAAATCATCGTTCATGTGGTAATCAAATGCATTATTGTGGTTGTACAAGAACCAGTTGAAACGACGTACTTTGTAAGGACAGTTGTTTGCACAGTAACGCGTACCAACACAACGGTTATAAGCCATATGGTTTTGACCTTGACGACCGTGAGAGGTAGCTGCCACAGGACAAACTGTTTCACAAGGTGCGTGGTTACAATGCTGACACATTACTGGTTGGAAAACTACTTGTGGGTTATCTGCAGGATGTTCTAATCCGCTAAATACCTCAATACTTCCCATTAAACCACTTGCTGTACCTTTTTTATCAACATCTTTCTCAAATGTATCTTCAGAAGAGTAGTATCTATCAATACGTAACCAGTGCATATCGCGTGATCTTCTTACCTCGTCTTTACCAACAACAGGAACGTTGTTTTCTGCATGACATGCAATAACACATGCACCACAACCAGTACAAGAGTTTAAGTCAATAGATAAGTTGAAGTGATGACCTACTGTACGATCAAAAGATTCCCAAATATCAACAGTTGAAGCTTCAACCGATTGGTGATCTAAAGATACATGAGGTTTTACATTCCACTCTTTAACATCTTTTGTATTGAAGATTTGTAATGTAGTATCTTTAACAATATCACCACGACCCATTAAAGTCCTTTGTAACTGCACACAAGCAAACTCATGATCTCCAGCTCCTAACTCAATTGATACGTTTTGTGTATTATTAAAGTCTTTGTATAATTTGTAAGCGTTAACACCTACTTGCATTTCTTCTTTTAAAGCCGATTTACGTCCGTAACCGAAAGATAAACCTACGGTTCCTTTAGCTTGACCTGGCTGAATGAAAGCTGGTACATTTTCTAAAACAGCATCACCTACTTTTAATGTTACATATGATCCATTTAAACCACCGTTTGCAACATTATAGTTTTTAATACCTAATGTTTCAGCGTCAGCTTTAGAAATGGTTAAATAGTTATCCCAAGATACACGTGAAATAGGATCTGGAAACTCTTGTAACCAAGGGTTATTTGCTTGCTGACCATCACCCATACCAGTTTTAGAATACAATACTAATTCTAAACCAGTTCCTTTTTTAGATGATGCTAATGCTGTTGCAGCACCAGAGAAATCTGCAGTTGCAGTTGCTCCTGTAGCTACTTCGCTAACAGCAAAACCGTCATGTACTAATTGATTCCAAGTTTTTCCGTTTGCAAAACCAGTTCCAACAGCTTTTACATAATCATAATAAGATTCTGTTTTTCCTAACCAAGACATTAAACCTTCTTGGAATTGTTTTGTATTGAATAACGGACGAATAGTTGGTTGTGTAATTGAGTAATGTCCTTTTTTCATTTGAACATCGCCCCAAGCCTCTAAATAATGAGGTGCAGCAGCAGCAATGTTTACTAAAGAAGCTGTTTCATCTTCACGTAATGTGTAAGAAACCGATGTTTTTACTTTCTTTAAACCTTCTGCAAAAGCAGCGCCGTTTGCTAAAGTATAAACTGGGTTAACACCACTCATAATTAAAGTGCTTACTAAACCAGCTTGCATATCTTTAACTAATTGTGCTACTTCTTTATTATTACCACCACGTACATATTTAGGTTGTGCTGGGTTAAAAGCTACCGATCCTAATGCTTGGTTAATAGCAAATACTAATAACTGTGCATTAACATCATCAATACCAGAAACTAAAACTCCGTTAGCTCCGGCTACTTTTAATTGTTGTGCTGCTTTTGTAACTTCAGCATCAGCAGCTGTATTTCCTACTGAAACAGCATTACCTGTAACAACATTGTATAATTTTACTAAGGCTAATTTTTGATCTGCAACTGTTAAAGGAATACGCTTGTCTGCACTTGCTCCTGATAAAGACATATTAGCCTCAAACTGGAAATGTTTAGACATTTTTCCGTTTTTAGGAACACGTCCTTTTGCATAGTTACTATCGTATCCGCCACCTTGCCAATCTCCTAAGAAATCTGCACCAACAGAAACAATTACATCAGCTTTACCAAAATCGTAATCAGCTAAAGCTCTTGTACCGTAAGCTTGTTGATAAGCATCTAAAGCTGCATCGCTACCCACTGCATCATGAATGATGTGTTTTGCAGTTGGATAAGCTGCTTTAAACTCAGCAATTAATTTATCTGTTGATGGAGACGCCATAGTGTTTGTTAATAACACAATTTGACCACCAGCAGTTAAACTAGCTTTTACTTTTTGATCTACATCAGACCAAGAAGCTGCCTTATTATCAATTTTTGGTTGCTTTAAACGTAAACTATCATATAAAGACAATACAGAAGCATGTACACGTGCATTTGCACCTGTAATTGCGTTTTCCATAAAGTTGTTCTCTACTTTAATAGGACGACCTTCGCGTGTTTTAATTAAAACATTTACAAAATCAAAACCATCAGCAACTGTTGTTGCATAATAGTCGGCAACGCCAGGAATAATCTCCTCTGGTTGAAATACATAAGGAATTGACTTTTTAACAGGCCCTTCACAAGCTGCTAAAGAAGCTGCAGCTGTAGAAAAACCAACGTATTTCAAAAAGTCTCTACGAGATGTTGATGAAGAAGACAAAGTGTTTTTATCTCCAAGAAAATCCTCTGTTGGAATTTCTTCAACAAACTCATTGTTTCTTAGCCTCTCAACAATAGAACTATTTTCGTTTAGTTCCTCAACACTTGTCCAGTATTTTTTGTTTGATGCCATTGTATATATATATTAGCTTCTTAAATTATTATTAATAGTGACATTTACCACACTCTAAACCACCTAATTGTGCTGCTGTTAATTTCTCAACACCATACTTTTTAGATAATTCTTCGTGAACTTTAGCGTAGTACTCGTTATCTTTAACGTTTACTTCTGTTTCACGGTGACAGTTCACACACCATCCCATTGTTAATGGAGAATGTTGTTTCATGATTTCCATAGATTCAACAGGTCCGTGACAAGTTTGACATTCTAAACCTGCAACTGAAACGTGTTGTGAGTGGTTAAAGTACACAAAATCTGGTAAATTGTGAATACGTACCCATTTAACTGGTTTTTCTACACCTGTATATGCTTGTTTAGCTGGATCCCAACCTACTGCATCGTAAATTTTCTTAATTTCAGCTGTATAGAATTCTTTGCTGTAATCTACATAAGTAGAATCTGGAGATCCTGTAAACTCAGTAATATTTTTATGACAGTTCATACAAACGTTCATAGAAGGAATACCTGAAGTTTTAGAAGTTCTTGCAGATGAGTGACAGTATTTACAATCAATACCGTTTTCACCAGCGTGAATTTTATGTGAGAAGTGAATTGGCTGAATTGGCTCGTAGTTTTGATCTACACCAATTTGCATCATATATCCAAATGCAAAGTAAGCACCTGTTAACATCAACATAATTACAGCAGTAATTACTAAGAATTGATTTTTAACAAAAGCTTTCCAAATTGGTAAAGATTTTTTCTCATTAACAGTTAAGTTATTTTTATCAGCAACTTTATTTAATACTCTTCTTACAGAGATTAACATTACTACTAACATTGCCAATACAACAACTAACCCACCTAATACTACCATTTGTGAAACACCACCTGAAGCTTCACCTCCAGCTTGTGTTGTTGGACCACCAGGATTCTTCGCTGTTTCTGGTTTTGGCTCTGATGTATATGCGATGATGTTATCGATATCTTCATCAGATAAATTAGGGAATGAGTTCATTGGAACTTTGTTCCATTCATTGAACAATTTTACTGCTGCCGCATCGCCAGATTTTATCAAACCTGAACTATCTTTAATCCATTTATGCAGCCACTCACTTGGATGACGATCTGCTACAGCCCTTAATGAAGGTCCTGTAGAATTTGCATCTAGCTTATGACAAGCCGCACAGTTTGCATTAAACAACTCTTTACCTTTAGCAACATCTTGAGCAAAAGATGCTGAAGAAAATGTTAACACGAATGTTAAACACAAGAAAAGAATCCTTGAAAACGAATTATGGTTACCCACTTTTTTCATAGTTAAAAAAATGATTATCAACTAATTTTGGCATAATTTTTCTCTGTAATAATCACAGATTTCAACTCTACCTTATTTATAAACTCCGACAAAAATACAACATAAGAGTCAGTTAATAAAACCTAATAAAAGGCAAAACTTAATTTATAATAATTCTAAATAAAATCATAAATTTTATTTTATTGAATTATTTTTAATTTTGTCTAAAAATTTCCTCATTATGAATAATTTAAGAAGCCTTAAAGTTTTTATTATATTTATTTTAACAATTTTTGTTTCTGAAAAAGGTTTTTCTCAAACCACAATTTTAGAAAATAAAGACGAAGAAACCATTAATTTGCTTTTAGAACGAAAAATGAGTCAAAATAATCAGTTTTCATTGTATACTAATTATTCGATTCAATTAAAAAATGGTTTGAAAGACGAAGTGGAAACTTTATATAAAAATTTTATAGCAGACTACCCTTCTATTGATGCTACCATTATTTTTGCAAATCCAAAATTTAAATTGGTGGTTGGTAATTACAAAAACAAAATTGAAGCCGAACATTTATTAAAGAAAATTGAAAAAAAATATCCTGATGCTTTTGTAGTAAAGTTGAAGCAATAAAAAAAGACAGCACTTAAATGCTGTCTTTTTTGTTTGTAAAAAATATTAGGGTTTTATTAATAATAAAGAAGTGGTATTTTTTAACCAATTCATTTTTCTATCAATCATTTTACGCCAAGACTTTACGGTTATCAAAATTAAATCGTGTTGTTGGATAAAATCAATATCAACATTGGTTTCGTAAATCACTTTTAAATGATTTGGTTTTACTTGCTCTATTAATCGAATTTCTTCTTTAATAAAGGTATTGTTTTTTAAAAGTCCGTTCATATCCATCAACACCACTTGCGAATCGTTGTTTTGGATAAACTTTAAAATAAAAGGAATTAATTTTTTATCACCTTCATGATAAAAAGGAACAATAATTTTTTGAATATCGTTTAAATCTTTATCAATGAAAATACCAACCGGAATTTTTGCGTTTGTAATTACATGGCGTGTTTGATCATCAAAAGGCGAATAATCAAATAATTTTTCCTTACCAATTACTTTATCAACAATAATTTCAGGATTAATAATACGGGTGGTAAAACCTAAGAACTTTCCTAAAATGGTACCATCGTAAATTGACGCTCCTAATTCAATAAGAACCAAATCGTAATTTCCTTTTTGCGCCACATCAACAATTTCAGCATCGTTGTTTAAAGCCACTTTATATAAGGTAATCAATTTTTGATTTAAGCGTTTGGCTTCATCTTCAATTGGAATAAACAATTTTTCCTCGTATTTCTTGTTCAGAATATCAACATCGCCACTTTTCACCAAATGTAAAGCAGTTACAACCGAATTACCTTGTTGCTTTTTGGTAAAAGTATGGGCAAGCTTTAAAAGATTTTTCCCTGAAGTAATATGATCAAAGTAAAAAAGAATTTTGAATTTGGTTTCGCTTAAAAGTGTGTTGGTTTCATCTTCTTTAGATTTGAATATTTTATTAAAGAGATCTAAAAACGGACCGGTCATAAAAGTGGTAACCAATGCCATAATAACCATCATTGCAAAAACCTCTGGCGTTAAAACACCTAATTCAAAACCAATATTTAAAGCTACCAATTCCATTAGTCCGCGCGTGTTCATTAAAGCACCAATAGTTAAACTATCTTTCCAACTTTGACCAACAAATCGGGCAGCTAAAGCACTACCTATAAATTTCCCAACAACGGCAACCAAAATAATAAAAAAGGTTACTTTCCATAAACTACTATCATTAAGTAAGCCAATTTCGGTTCTTAAACCTGTGTAAACAAAAAACAAAGGCAAGAATAAAATTACAGCAACATCTTCTACTTTTTCAACAAAAAAATGTCTGAACTTATGACTATCGGGCATAATAGCACCCGCCATAAACGCACCAAACAATGCATGAATACCAATAATTTCTGTTAAATAAGACGATAAAATTAAAACCAATAGGAAAAGTGCCACAACAGGCTTGCTTAAAGTAGTATTATTGGCATTTAAATTACCAATATGTCTTAGGAAAGGTCGTACTAATTTCAACATAAAAAGTACATAAATAATAGACAAGCCAATAATGTACAAAGCACTTACAAACGACCCCGCTTTTACAATAGCAATTACCACTGCCAAAATACACCATGCTGTAATATCATCTGCTGCAGCTGCCGTTAAAACAACAGTTCCCAGCTTTGTTTTTTGAATACCACGTTCTTGTACAATGCGCGCTAATACAGGAAAAGCCGTTATACTCATAGCAATACCCATAAAAAGCGAAAAAGATAAAAAGTCAATTCCCGCAGGAGCATATTCTGTATAAATAAAGTAAGCAAGTACCATTCCTAATGCAAAAGGCACCACAATACTAGCATGACTGATTACAACAGCATCTTTTGCTTTACTTTTAAGTACTTTTAGATCGAGTTCCATACCAATTACAAACATGAAAAGTACCAAACCAACCTGACTTAATAATTGTAAATTACCTAAAGATTCTGTAGGAAATAACAAAGCCGATGTTTCTGGAAAATACATTCCAAAAAGCGATGGTCCTAAGGCAATACCCGCTATAATTTCGCCAATAACAGATGGTTGACCAATTTTATTAAAAAGCCATCCAAAAATACGAGCAACAATAACAATGGTGATTATTTGTAATAAAAGTAACGCTAACGGATGGTGTAGATTTTGCAGGAACGAATCTATAAATTGTTCCCAAGTGTTTTTATCAGATGTGCTTATGACTACATCTTTTTCTAAAGATTTGCCTGAAATGTACGAAACGTACATTACTAAAGAAAAAACAACAACAATAATGCTGTAAAATATACTGTTCTTATGTTTCTGCATTGCTAAAAAATTGAATTATTCAGCAAACATCAGAAAATACTTTTTAGCATCTATTCTAATTGTAAACTACAACTTTGAAAATGTAATAAGTATCAAAAAAACTGTAACAAAATTTACAATTGTGCTAAAAAGCTGCTTCTAAAATTAATTCCTATGGTGAAATTTTTAGGTTTACCATCAACCATTATTTTTGAAACAATTTCATCGTGCGAATAATAATTCACACAATTCATGGCAATAATTTCACGTTTGTTAATTCTACAAAATCTGTTTAAAGGCAATAATTCTTGTAGTTTTTCAAAAGAACTGTTTTTAATTAGTAAATGAGAATCGTCTGTAAAATAAATCACTTTGTCTCTACTATCAATTTCTGAAACGGTAATGTAAAAAACATCGTTGGTATTAATAACACTTTTACCTTTTTCAGAATTCAATGTAATAAAATCGGATGTAGGTTTTGTTTCTCTTGTTAGCTTCTCAACTTTTCTAATTGCCTTTTCTAGTCGATCTTTTTGTACGGGTTTTGTAATGTAATCAATCACATCCAAATCAAAAGCATCAACAGCGTATTCCTTATAAGCAGTAGTAAAAATCACTTTTTTATCTGTTAATAAATTAGCAATTTGCAAACCGTTTATTGCAGGCATTTCTATATCTAAAATACAAACATCAAACTGCAAAGTATCTTTTTCTAAAATAAATTTCTCTGGGTTATTAAAAGCCTTAACCACTTCTACCCCTTCAATTTGTTCACACAGTAATTTTAAATATTGTAAAGCCAATAGCTCATCATCTAACAAAACACATTGCAACATTACTTTTCTAATTTAATTTTTAACGAAACACTGTAAATTTTACCTTCAATTGATTTTTGCAACTTGTAACGCTCTTTATAAAGCATTTTTAAACGTTTTTCTAAACTTGAAATACCAATACCGCTGCTTTCTTTTTTTAAAGGAGTTGCAGTTGCTATTTTGTTGGCAATAAACAACGAGAAACATCCATCTTTTAACTCAATAATAATCGAAATAAAAGCATCTTCGCTTTGTGTATCGGCATGTTTAAAGGCATTTTCAATTAAATCAATGGTTACCAAAGGAGCAATTACTTTTTGCTCAAGAAAAACATCGCGTTCATCAATTGAAATCTTGGTTCTTAAATCAAACAAAGGACTTAATTTGATTTTATTAATTTCGATTAAATTTTTTATAAAATTGATTTCATCACGTGGCGTTACCAATTGTTTGGGTGTTTTATACAGCACATAATCTAAAACATTAGACAACTTATCAATGGTATAATACGACTGATATACGTGCGATTGAATGGAATTCAAAATATTCTTGAACAAATGAGGATTTAATCGGGTATCGATGTTTTCTAATTCAATTGTTTCATATTTACGCTCTAAATACCCAGTTGATTTTTGATGATCGCTTATAATTTGCTTGTATTTACGAATTTGAAACCATAAGTAAATAATAGCAACAAGCAATAAAAGAATAAAATAATCTTTAAACCCCATTATTCTTCAGCAACTGATTTAACTGCCGTTTTTTTACTAACATCCATAACAGGTACTAAACCTTCGGCAGGCATGTAAATAATTTGTGGTAAATCGCCTTTATCAGCTAATTTTTCTAAGGTTCTAATAAATAAATACTGATTATAAGTAGTGTTTAACGTACCATTTTCTAACTTCATAGCTTCTGCCATTCCTCTTGCACGTTCAACCTCAGCCTGCGCATTTAACTTTTCGGCTTCTAATCGCGCTTTAGCTTCTTCAATTAATATTTTACGATTTTGTTCAGCCTTTGCCATTTCTGCTTTACCCGCCATTTCTTGTTGCCAAACATTGTACAACGGCAAGCCAAACATCAATATAACGATTAACATACCTATTGATAAAAAAATAATAATGAGCGCCTTAGAATTTTTCATATTACCTTGAAGTTCCTTTAATTGTGAAGCCTAAAGATAGTACATAATTTCTAAAATCGGTAGTCTTGGTAAAATCTCCATTACCTAAAACCAATTGATAACCTGCGTTACCTGTTAAATATAAGCCCGTGTTTGATTCCTTATCAATATTAAACAACTTAACGGCCACATCAACATTGGGTGTTAATGTAAAATACGAATCTCTGTCTAAACGTACAGGCGTTCTAACAACTGTAGTTACACCTGTTTCCTCATCATAATATTCTTCCTCTTTCAATTGGGTTCTATCGCGTAAAGTAGCTGATGCAATACCTGGCGCAAAACCTAAACCCAACTGAAACCTTTCTTTATTTACTACATCAAATTGAATTGGAACCGATATATTTGAGTAATGTACAATGGTTTTTGGTGTTTGATATATAAAACCATGATTGTAGGTATTAAATGTATACTGAAACTTAGCACCTACCGATAATTCGTTGGTAATGTAATATCTAAGAGAAGCTTCGGCTCCTAAACGATAATCATCAAAAACAGGAAGAGCTGTAGCACTTAAACCAAAAGCGATGTCTTCTTGTTGCGATTGAGCAGCCACTAATCCACTTTGAACAAAGGCTAAAATAAGTAGTAGTTTTTTCATGATGATTTTTTTTATAAAGCTTAAATCAAAAGTTAGACCAAAAACAAAACATCCTTTGAAATAATCAAAGGATGTTTAAGAATTGTGTGTTATTTTTTATTAAAACCCAGCTAAATTGATGATTTTTCCAGGAACAATAATTACTTTTTTAGGTGTTGCACCATTTAATTGTGCTTGTGTACGTTCATCAGCCATAATAATAGCTTCTATTTCTTCTGCGGTTAAATCTAAAGGCAATTCAATTTTAAAACGCATTTTTCCGTTGAATGAAACTGGATATTCTTTAGAACTTTCTACCAAATACTTTTCTTCAAAAACAGGGAAAGTTTCTTGCGAAATAGACTCTTTATGTCCTAACAAACTCCATAATTCTTCTGCAATATGTGGTGCGTAAGGCGATACAATTACAGCCAAAGGCTCTAAAATAGCGCGGTGATGGCATTTTTGTTGTTGCAATTCGTTTACACAAATCATGAACTGAGAAACCGATGTATTGAATGAAAAATGCTCGATATCCTCAGTTACTTTTTTAATGGTTTTATGCAACGATTTGTACATTTCTTTGGTGGGTTCTTCGTTGGTAACTACTACACCGTTATCATCTGCATACAATTTCCAAAGCTTTTTCAAGAAACCAAAAACACCTGTAATTCCTGCCGTATTCCATGGTTTTGCTTGCTCTAACGGACCTAAAAACATTTCGTATAAACGCAAAGTATCAGCTCCATATTCATTACAAATATCATCTGGGTTTACTACATTGAAATACGATTTTGACATCTTTTCAACCTCGTGTCCAACAATGTATTTCCCATTATCTTCTAAAATAAATTCAGCATTCGCAAAATCAGGTCGCCAAGCTTTAAATCCATCAATATCTAATTCTGACGAAGCATTAACTAAAGCAACATCTGCATGAATGGGTTGAACATTCTGTCCGTTGATTTTCCCTTTTGAAACAAAAGTATTAGTTCCTTCTAAACGATAAACATAAGCTGATGTACCTAAAATCATTCCTTGGTTGATTAACTTTTGGAACGGTTCTTCGGTTGGTACAAATCCTTTGTCTTTTAAAAACTTGTTCCAAAAACGAGAATACAATAAATGCCCCGTTGCGTGCTCACTACCGCCAATATATAAGTCTACATTTTGCCAATAGTTAATAGCTTCTTGCGTTGCCATTTCACTATCGTTATCGGCATCCATATAACGCAACCAATACCACGAACTACCTGCCCAACCTGGCATTGTATTTAATTCTAACGGAAATATGGTTTCGTTGTTGATCTCGGTATTTGCAACTACTTTATTATTCACAGTATCCCAAGCCCAAACTGGAGCATTTCCTAATGGTGGCTGACCGTCTTCGGTTGGTAAATACTTTTCAACCTCAGGCAATAAAATAGGCAAATGTTTAGCGTCAATCATTTTAGGCAATCCATTCACGTAATACGTTGGGAAAGGCTCGCCCCAATAGCGTTGACGTGAGAAAACAGCATCGCGTAAACGGTAATTTACTTTTGCTTTTCCTTGACCAATATTTTCTAAAGCGTCAATTGCTTTTGCTGTTGCCATTTTATAATCGAATCCGTTTAAGAAATCAGAGTTTAGTAATTCAAAACCTCCTTTTTCGGTATACGCTTCTTCTGAAATATCTTGATTAAAAATATTGATGATCTCTGGCATTCCGTTTGTACCTGCAAAATGTTTTGCAAAGGCATAATCGCGCTCATCGCCACAAGGAACCGCCATTACAGCACCCGTACCGTATCCTGCTAAAACATAATCGCCAATCCAAATAGCAACCGGTTCTTTTGTAAACGGATGCTCGGCATAAGCGCCTGTAAACACCCCCGAAATGGTTTTAACATCGGCCATACGCTCGCGCTCTGAACGTTTAGAAGTTGCTTCAATGTATGCATCAACCGCTTGCTTTTGTTCTGGTGTTGTAATTTTAGCAACCAAATCGTGTTCTGGCGCTAAAGTCATAAAATTCACTCCAAAAATAGTATCAGGTCGAGTAGTGAAAACTTCAATCTGATGAGATTCCTCACTTCCGTTCGGAATGACATTGAATGCTACCGAAGCACCTACCGATTTCCCAATCCAATTACGTTGTGATTCTTTAATAGATTCAGACCAATCAATAGTATCCAAACCTGTCAACAAACGCTCGGCATACGCAGAAATGCGCATACTCCATTGTGTCATTTTTTTACGAACTACTGGGTGACCGCCACGTTCTGAAACACCGTTAATAATTTCATCGTTTGCTAAAACTGTTCCTAATGCAGGGCACCAGTTTACTTCGGTTTCAGCTAAAAACGTTAATCGGTATTTCAACAACATGCGTTCTTGCTCCTCAGTACTCCAAGCATTCCATTGATCTGCGGTAAAAACTTCTATATTCTCATCAGAAACAGCCTTTACATTTGCGTTTCCTTCTTTAGAAAAAGTAGCAGTTAAAGTAGAAATATCCTCCGCTTTATCCGTATTTTTATTGTACCACGAATTAAACAATTGAATAAAAATCCACTGCGTGTGTTTGTAATATTCAGGGTTTGAAGTACGCACTTCTCTACTCCAATCAAAACTAAAACCAATTTTATCTAATTGTTCGCGGTAACGTTTTATATTGGTTTCGGTAGTAATAGCAGGATGCTGCCCTGTTTGAATAGCATATTGCTCTGCTGGCAAACCAAACGAATCGTACCCTTGAGGATGCAACACATTAAAACCCTGATGACGCTTGTAACGTGCGTAAATATCAGATGCAATATATCCTAGCGGATGCCCAACGTGTAAGCCCGCTCCTGATGGATAAGGAAACATGTCTAACACATAATATTTTGGTTTATCGGAATGATTACTCGCTTTAAACGTTTGATTCTTTTCCCAATATTGCTGCCACTTGGCTTCTATTTCGTTTGGATTATATTTCATTTTTATGTACCTATCTTATTAACGGTTACAAAATTACTTTAATTTCTTAACAATACTAGTTTTTTATGAAAGGATGCTTTAAAAGCAAAAAAAGTTAATCTAAATTTATTTATATCAAATAAATTATTCTTACATTTCGAGTTTTATTAAAAAAACTTGACTATTTTTAGTAAAAAGATTTTTCTGAAGTGAAACTATAAAAACATTTTATTATGACAACAACATTTAAACCTATAGAAAAAGAAGCTATTGCCGATTTAATTTTTCCTGTTACAGATGTTTTAACAGATAAACACGAAATTTTACAACGCAAACAAGATTTGGAAAGAGCTATGGTAATTGGAAATACGGAGCACGTAAAAATTGAAATTTTCTTTGAAGACGATAAAGAACAATACGTTACCAATACTACGGTTTGGGCTGTAACACCAGAACATATTGTTTTAAAAAAGGGTGTAACTATTCCTATTAAAAGAATTTATAGAATTATATAACTGTTTGGTTATGATAAAATCCGATGCTAACATCGGATTTTTTTTAAATAAAAAAGTTGGTCTTTCTTTAGTGTATTAACACAATTTGGCTAACCATATATTTAAATTCTTTATTATCTTTACCCACTAAAAAAGTAAAATTATGGCCACATCATACGAAAAATATCAAAAGCGTAGATTACTATCCTCGTACTTTTCTGTTATTTTAAGTATATTTTTAGTATTGTTCTTACTAGGTTCTTTAGGAATGTTTGTAATTAATTATGAGAAAATCTCTAATAACTTCAAAGAAAACATCCCTATGTCTATCTATATTAAGGAAAATACAACTGATGAACAATTAGCAACTTATCAAGCCGATTTAGAAAAACAAAAATTTCTTAAAGATTTAACTTTTGTTCATAAAGATTCTGCTGCAAACGTGCATCAAAAAACAATTGGCGAAGATTTCGTGAAATTTTTAGGCTTTAACCCTTTACAACATTCATACGATTTGCATTTTAATGGCGAATACGTAGAAAAAGATTCTATCAAGAAAATTGAAATTGACATCAAAGAAAACCCTATTGTGGATGAAGTAGTTTATGATGCGCAATTGGTTGATTTGGTTAACAAAAATATTAAAACCATCAGTTTTTGGGTATTAGTAATTAGTGGCGTTTTTGCCTTTATATCTATGTTATTAATCAACAGCTCATTACGTTTATCAATCTACTCAAAACGATTCATTATCAAAACCATGCAAATGGTTGGCGCAACAAAATCGTTTATTAGAAAGCCTTTTATTTGGAACAGTGTAAAATTGGGCATGATAGGTTCTGTTTTAGCTATTATTGGTATTTTAGCATTAACAGCTTATGCTGACAACAAATTACCTACATTAGGTTTAATGAGTGATGTTCAATCTATTGCATTGGTTTGCGCAGCTGTGTTTTTACTAGGTATTGTAATTACGTATATTAGTACTTATTTTGCGACACAACGTTTCTTAAATTTAAAATCAGACGATTTATACCTGTAATTATGGAAAATAAACCTGAAAATACTTTTTTGTTCGAAAAACAAAACTACATTATACTTTTAGCTGGCGTAATTGTTATTGCTTTAGGATTTTTATTAATGTCGGGCGGAAACAGCACCGATCCTAACGTTTTTAACGAAGATGTTTTTAGTTTTCGTAGAATTCGCTTAGCGCCAACTGTTATTTTTATAGGATTTGGAATTTGCATCTATTCTATCTTCAAATCGCCTAAAAAACAATCATAACACCCTTTTAAATGGATTTATTACAAGCCATCATCATTGCAATTGTTGAAGGATTAACCGAATATTTACCCATATCATCTACAGCTCACATGGGCTTTACTGCGGCTCTTCTAGGAATGGAAGAGTCTGAGTTTTTAAAGATGTTTCAAGTTTCGATACAATTCGGAGCCATTTTATCCATCGTAGTTTTATACTGGAAAAAATTCTTCGATTTTAAAAACCTTAACTTCTATTTTAAATTGGCTTTTGCGGTAATTCCTGCATTGGTTTTAGGCTATTTATTTGATGATAAAATTGAAGCCGTTTTAGGAAATCAAATTGCTATTTCATCGGTTTTAGTTATTGGCGGTGTTGTTTTATTGTTTGTAGACAAATGGTTTAAAAACCCTAAAATACACGACGAAAAAGATATTTCTTTTAAAACAGCTATTACCATTGGTTTTTGGCAATGTTTAGCTATGATGCCAGGTACATCGCGCTCTGCAGCATCAATTATTGGCGGAATGACGCAAGGTTTAAGCAGAAAAGCTGCGGCAGAGTTTTCATTCTTTTTAGCAGTTCCTACTATGTTAGCCGTTACGGTTTACTCTATTTTTGTAAAAACGTGGGGAAAAGGAACACCTACCGAAATGAAAGGGTACGAAATGATTTTACAAGACAATCATCATATTACTTTATTCCTAATTGGTAACGTAATTGCTTTTATTACTGCGTTAATTGCAGTAAAAACATTTATTGCTGTTTTAACAAAATACGGTTTTAAATTCTGGGGTTGGTACCGCATTGTAATTGGTATTATTTTATTGATTTACTTTTATACAACAAAATAATTCATGGAGAAATTAACGAAAGAACAATTTCTTGAAGGACAAGTTTTGTTGATTGATAAACCTTTAACATGGAGTTCGTTTCAGGCGGTAAATAAAGTAAAATATGCCTTGCTTAAAAACCTTGATTTACCTAAAAAGTTCAAAATTGGTCATGCAGGTACATTAGATCCTTTAGCATCAGGATTATTGATTATTTGTACAGGAAAATTCACTAAGAAAATCTCCGAATTACAAGGTCAAATTAAAGAATATACAGGTACCATTACAGTGGGAGCTACTACACCATCGTACGATTTAGAAACCGAAATCAACCAAACGTTTCCTATTGATCATATTACCAAGGATTTAATTGAAGAAACAACAAAGCAATTTATTGGAGAAATAGATCAGTTCCCTCCTATTTTTTCTGCTTTAAAGAAAGATGGAAAACGTTTGTACGAACATGCACGTGCAGGTGAAGAAGTTGAAATTGCATCGCGTAAAATAGAAATTACCGAATTTGAAATTACTCGAATTAGTTTACCCGAAATTGATTTTAGAGTGGTTTGCAGTAAAGGAACCTATATTCGTTCATTAGCTTTTGATTTTGGTAAAGCCTTGCAATCTGGCGGACATTTAACTGCGTTAAGAAGAACCAAAATTGGAGATTTTTCTGTTACCAACGGAATAGAACCTCTTGATTTTGAAAAAATATACAACCCAAATTTTAAAGAAGCTGAATAGCTTCTTTTTTTACTTATGAAAAATAGCATCCTTTTAATCCTTACTCTATTAAATATTTCTGCATTTACGCAAGAAACAGAAACCAAACCCTTTAGCACTTACCAAGCGTTGGATTATATGTTGCTTTTTAATCCAAATTCAAACAAAGACAGCTATTTTGATGGTAATACAGGACAAATGGAAAAGCCATCAAAGTTTGTAATTGCAGGTTTAGCAGGTCATTATGAATACGGAATGGCTTACAAAGAATGGATGCGTTTAGGTATTTTAACAGGTATTTATGCTAATTTTTACGACGGTATTTACACCCTTCCTATTGCTGGAGCTGTTACTTTAGCTCCAAAAGTGGGCGAAGAAACACGCATTTATGGTAAATTTGCTTTAGGATGGAATACGGCAATTGGTAAAGGTGACTTAAATGGTATGTTCTCACATTATCACTTTGGAGTAGAATTTGGCGGTGGTTCTCGACTATTTCTATTTGTGAATGATCACGGTTTTCGTTTAAAAAATGAAGTTTACAGAACAGCAGGTATTGGTTTTGGAGGCACTTTATTTAAATCTGAAAAGTAAATCATTATGAAAAACATCCTATTCTTTTTACTATTTTCTATAACCACTTTCGCTCAAAAAAACACTTTAAAAAGTGGCGATTTATTGTTCATCAATATTGATTGTGGCGAAATGTGTGATGCCATAAACGCTGTTACGCAAGGCTATAAAGGCAACGATTTTAACCATATGGGCTTGGTTGTTGCTACAGCAAAAAACGAATATTATGTATACGAAGCTATTGGTAAAGAAGTTGTAAAAACACCTCTTGATACCTTTTTAAGTTATACGCAAAAACCGGTATATGTAGGTAGTTTAAAGAAAAAATATCGTTATTTTTCTGAAAAAGCTATTCAATTTTGTGAAGAACAATTAGGTGTCCCTTATGACAGTGATTTTTTATACGATAATGGCAAATATTATTGCTCCGAATTAATTTACGATGCTTTTAAATTCGCCAATAATAACCAACCCTTTTTTAAGTTATTTCCCATGACCTACAAAGAACCAAATGCCAATACTTTTTTTCCTGTTTGGGTAACTCATTTTAAAAAACAAGGTATTGAAATTCCCGAAGGCAAGCTTGGTTGTAATCCTGGAGGGATGAGTTTAGATAAAAAAATCAAACTACGTCTTTATATAAATAAGTAATCAACTGATTATCAACACAAAAATCATTATAAAAATAATTAATAATAAATCTAAATAAATTTTGTTAAACAAATTTTAACATATACATTTGCGCAGTTATTTTAAATAAATCTTAATAAGAAATATTATATGAGTTCGCAAATCAAATTTATGTTGCTATTTCTTTTCACAACCTTCTGCATGCAAGCGCAAGAAACAGGTGTTGTAAAAGGAAAAATTACATCAAACGATGATTACCCTATTTCTGGCATTACCATTAAAGTAGGTAAAAACACCAACACTACACAAACCAATGAGAATGGCGAGTTTACTTTTGCAGAATTTCCTGTTGGTCAACATACCATCACTTTAGAGGCTGATGGTATTAAAAAACAATCAAAATCAATTGAAGTTTTAGCAAACAAAACCACTTTTGTTGCTTTCAAAATGGAAGAGGAAGCTAGTACTTTAAGCGAAATTGTTATTAGAGTTCAAGATACACCTAACAAGAAAAAAGAAACGGTTTTATCGGGCTTAGATATCAAGGCAATTGATTTACCGCAAAGTATCCAAGTTATTGATAGTAAAACCATTGAACAACAACAAGCACAAAAATTAAGTGATGTTGTGAAAAACGTAAACGGTGTATATGTTGGTTCGGCACGTGGTGCTGCAACAGAATCGTTTGGTTCTCGTGGATACGATATGTCATCAAACAATATGTTTAAAAACGGTTTCCGTTTCAACAATGGTTCTATTCCTGAAGTAGCTTCTTTAGAAAAAGTAGAAGTTTTAAAAGGTAGTGCAGCCTTATTATTTGGTAACGTTGCGCCAGGTGGTATTTTAAATATGGTTACTAAAAAACCTAAATTTGAACAAGGTGGCGAAATTAGCATGCAAATGGGAAGCTACGCTTTCTACAAACCTACAGTTGATATTTACGGACCTATAAACAACAACATTGCGTACCGTTTTATTGGATCGTACCAAAACTCTGAAAGCTTTAGAGATGTAGTTAAAAGAGAACGTTACTACATAAACCCATCGTTTTTATTTAAAGTGTCTGAAAAAACAGATATTGTTTTACAAGCAGATTATTTACATGATAACTGGACACCAGACTTTGGTACTGCTATTATTGGTAAAGAAATTGTTGATTTACCACGCAATACCTATTTAGGTGCTACATGGTCTAACGGACAAACACGCCAAGCGGGTGTTAGTGCTTTAATCAAACATCAAATCAACGAAAACTGGAAATTAAACGTTAATACATCGTTCCAAAATTACGATCGTAAATCAAAAGGAACGGAACGTATTCAACCAAGTGCTGATGGAACATGGGCAAGACCACTAGGTCAAAACCATAACAATGAGCAATTATTAGCAGAACAAATCAACATTCAAGGTACGTTCTATACAGGTAAAGTAAAACATCAGTTATTTACAGGTGTTGATTTTGATAAATCTTACAGCGACGCATACACATTTGTGTTCGAGCCTAAAACATACGGAAGCGGAAACATTTTCGACTTTGGTAATTTTGATCAAGGTGGTGCAATTCCAGATGCAATCAATACTAAAATTGCATCAACAGAAACTACTCGCTTCGGAGCTTACTTTCAAGATTTAGTTTCGTTAACAGATAAATTCAAAGTATTAGCAGGTTTACGTTGGTCTTGGCAAGAAGCACAAGTTACTACCAAAGATTTAACTAAAACACCGGTTGAAATTAAAGAAGACGCTAAACGTGTAGATCAAGCTTTTACGCCTAAAATTGGTTTGGTTTATCAGCCTATTAAAGATATGGCGGTTTTTGCAAGTTACTCTAACTCGTTCTCTCCTAACACAGGTACAACGGTTGATTTAAAAGCTATTGAACCATCAATCATCGATCAATACGAAATTGGTATTAAAAACGATTTCTTAAACGGTAAGTTAAGTACAAACGTTACATACTATCAAATTAAAAACAACAACTTAGCTCAAATGGCAGAGTTTAAAGCGGATGGAACTCCAAATACCGATTCTACCATTAAAGTTTTAAGCGGTGCTACTGAGAGTAAAGGTATTGAGTTTGATGTTACAGCTCGTCCAGTAAACGGATTAAGAATTATGGCTGGTTACAGCTACAACGATATGCGTTACACCAAAACATCTGGTTTAAAAGGTAGTTTTATCGAAGGTGATCGTTTGGTACGTACGCCAGCTAACACAGCTAACTTAAGTTTCTTCTACACCTTACAAGATGGTACTTTAAAAGGATTATCATTTGGTGCTATTGGTAACTATGTTGGTAAACGTGTGGGTGGATGGAACAACACCGTTGATGCAGAAAAACCAAACGGAATTAACGACCGTGAAGTGCCTTTATCTGCTTACACATTGATTGATTTCTCTGTAGGATATGAATGGAGAAACTTCTCAATCTTAGCAAAAGTATCTAATATTACCGATGAGTTAAACTACGATGTACACGAAAATTACAGTGTAAACCCATTAGCTCCTCGTCAATACACAGCTAATTTAAAATATAAATTCTAAAAACAGCATTCGTTATATTGTTAAAAAATCGTTTAGTTATACTAAGCGATTTTTTATTTTTCTAAAAAGCAGTATATTTAAGTGAATTAGAAAACAAAAGTATTATGAGTGTAGCACAATTAAAACAATTGCATCATCAAGAGCAACCCTTAATGATTGCTAATACGTGGGATGCCATAAGTGCCAAAGTAGCAGAAAAAGCAGGTTTACAAGTTATGGGCACATCAAGTCATGCTATTGCCAATATGTTAGGATATGAAGATGGAGAAGTAATTCCGTTTGATGAAATGTTTTTCATCATTAAAAAAATAGCTAAAGCATCTTCTTTATTGGTTTCTTGTGATATGGAAGCAGGTTATAGCGATGATCCCAATCAAGTAGCAAAAAACGTAGAACAGTTAGTAAACATTGGCGTTGTAGGTATTAATTTAGAAGATGGTTTAACGCAAGGTAAAACACGTAGATTAGGCGATGCGTATATTTTAGCTGATAAAATAAAAGCCATTAAACAAACCTTAAACGCAGTAGGAAAAGATGTTTACATAAACGCAAGAATAGATACATATACTACCAAACATCCTAATGCGTTAGAAGAAACCTTAAAACGCATCAAAATTTATGAAGCAGCAGGTGCCGATGGTTTCTTTATACCATTAATTAATGAAGATAAAGATATAGAAGCCGTTTTTGAAACCACCAAACTGCCTTTAAACGTATTTATGAAACAAGGCTTAAAAACCTACCAAGAGTTTGCCGCTTTAGGCGTTCACAGGGTAAGTTCGGGCAACGGTATTCATGCCATAATTACCAATGCTACCAACAGTGCGTTTGATCATTTAAATAAAAACAAAAGCTTAACGTAGAAAAAACATTCACATCCCTTTCCTTTCTTAAGTTAAGGGATTTTTTTTTAGCATTCAAAAAACACATCCTTTTAAATATTTCCGTACCTTTAAACTTCAATTTCTTTTAAAGAATAGCACCTCATGAGTTTTAAATATACAGAAATAGAACGTGTAACAAAGCTTACCAAAAAAGAGTTCATAGAAAACTATTACAAAAAACAAAAACCTGTGGTTATTACCAATCAAATTGAAGATTGGCCTGCCTTTACCAAGTGGAATTTAGAGTTTATCCGTGAAATTGCTGGCGATAAAATGGTACCTCTTTACGATAGTAGAAAAACCGATTACACCAAAAAGGTAAACGAGCCCGATTTTACCATGACCATGGCAGAGTACATTGATATTATGAAAAAAGGCCCTACCGATTTACGTATTTTCTTGTACAATTTAATGAAAGATGCCCCATCAATGAAAGATGATTTTCGTTGGCCCGATATGGGTATTCGCTTGCTTAAAAGCTTGCCGTTGGTGTTTTTTGGTGGCGAAGATGCTAAGGTTTTCATGCATTATGATATTGATTTCCCTAACATCTTTCACTTTCATTTTGATGGAAAAAAGCAATGTGTTTTGGTAGATCCTAAAGAAACCAAATACATGTACCGCCTACCCTACTCTTGGATTTGCCATGAAGATATTGATTTTGACAATCCCGATTTTGAACGTTTCCCTGCGCTTAAAAACATAAACCCGTACATTACCAATTTACAACACGGCGAAATGCTGTACATGCCCGAAGGTTGGTGGCATTATATGAAATACTTAACACCTGGTTTTTCATTAAGCTTACGCTCATTAGCCGGCCGACCAAAAAACCTAATAAAAGGCTTAACCAATGTAGTTTTCAACCGTTATTACGATAACTTCATGCGTAAACGCAAAGGGCAAGAATGGTTAGATTATAAAGATATCGAAGCCATACGCAGAACAAACGCTTTGCTTAAATAATAGAAATGAGTTTACAAAAAAAACGCAGCTTATAAAGCTGCGTTTTGTAATAGTGCTAATATTTCGGTCTTCATAGATATATCTTTTCGTTAAACCACCTTGTTAGTCTCGAAAATGAGCAAACAAATATTTTGCAATTAAAATCATTTTACTTCTTAAAACTTTGATTTCAATATAGAATAAAACTAACTTTGGCATGTGAAAAAACTTGTGATCATATTTTCGTTTTACATGTTGTTAAAACCGTTTGTTCCTATTCTGGAATACGTGGTTAATTACGACTATATTGTAAACGAACTTTGTGTGAACAGAGACAAACCCGAATTAGAGTGTAACGGAAAATGTCACTTGGCAAAACAAATGACTAAAGCTTCGGATACAGACGATGCTAACGATGGGAAACCTGTTTTTTCTGTTGAATCTGCTTTTGCATTTTTTCACGAACCTCTTTTATTTTCTTTCGAACCTGTTTCGGGAGTTTCTTTAAAACAAAAAATCAACGACACCTACCAATCTACTTATTCCTATTTGGGTATGTACGGTGTTTTCCACCCTCCTGTTGTTTAATTTTTAGTTCAACATTTTTATTGTGGTTTAAACAAACCACACGTATCGTTGTATTTATTACTTACGATGCAACTTACTATGTCTAAAAATTAAATAATTCAAAATGAAATCAATCTTAAAAAAAATACCCCTTATCGCAATCTTTTCTGTATTTATTACTTCATGTAACAGCGATGACTCTACTCCTATTATAGAAACCACTCCTTTAGTAAAGATTCAAGAATTACAAAATTCTAATCATACCATCGAGCTTTATTCCGAAAATGGTCGTTTAGAACAAGGTTACAATGCTATTTCTTTAAAAATAAAAGACAAACAAACGAATCAGCTTATCGACAACGCTTCGGTTAACTGGCTGCCTGTAATGCACATGACAAGCATGAAGCATTCGTGCCCTTATTCTGAGGTTCAGAAAACCAGCGGAACATCGTTTTACAAAGGTTACATGGTTTTTCAGATGGCGCAAAACGACACCGAATATTGGGAACTGACTGTTAATTACACAATTAATAAAGTTGAATATTCGGCTACTGATAAAATTCAAGTCTTTCCATCTGCAAAACAACGCGTAACATCATTTTCTGGCGAAGATAAAGTACGTTATATTGTAGCTTTGATCGAGCCTTCTCGTCCGGAAGTTAAAACCAACAACATGACAATGGGCTTGTTTAAAATGGACGATATGATGCATTTTTCGGTTGTAAATGAGTATACGATTAAGATAGATCCAAGAATGTCAAGTATGGGAAATCATGGTTCGCCAAATAATGCGGATTTAACACAAGGAACCGATCGTTTTTACCACGGAAAACTTTCGCTTACCATGACGGGTTATTGGAAAATTAACTTACAAGTTTTAAACAAAGAAAACCAAGTTCTAAAAGGCGAAGAAGTTACAGAAGAACATCCCGCAAGCAGCTTGTATGTAGAAATTGAATTTTAATTTCTTTTACCACCAATTCGCAAATAGTCTAAGTGTTTTAAAAAAAACTCAACGGTCAAGCTAAATTTATTTCAGCTTCTCATAAAGCTAAGTGAATAAAAAGAATGAGATTCCGCCTCGAGTTTGCGAAATGAAATGGAGAGAAGAATCATTTAATTATTTGTATTTAAGACTTTGACTCATTTATGAATTGGTGGTTTATAATCAATTTTAATAAAACTTGGTATTATGAACTATCAAAAAATCACTCTTATAGGCATTTTGTCGTGTATAGGATTAACGAATTATGCCCAAAACAGTAAACAAGACAGTCTTACTAACAACACTACTTTAAACGAAATTGTCATTAATCAATCTGGGCAATCGTTACACAAAAAGCAGTCGAAACCATTAGCCACTTTAGATGAATTTTTAGATTCATCTTCTAAAATCAACATGATTAAAAGAGGAAGTTATGCTTGGGAACCGCTTATTAACGGAATGGCGACGGAACGAACCGTTATTACAATTGACGGAATGCGTATTTTTGGCGCTTGTACCGATAAAATGGATCCCATTACATCATATATTGAAACAAGCAATCTTTCAAAAGCTTCAGTTGTTTCAGGTCAACAAGGCGCAGGTCACGGAAGTACAATTGGCGGAGCTTTAGATCTAAAACGATATTCGATAAAAGATGCGGAAAACGGTTGGCAAGGACGTATTTTAAGCGGATACGAGCATAATAACAAACAAAAAATTATAGGCGGTTCTTTGGGTTTTAAAAGTCCGAAATTCTATGCACAAACCGATGTTACCTATCGCGATGCCGAAAACTATAAAGCAGGAAAAGGAAAGGAAATAGACTATTCGCAATTTACCAAATACAACATTTCAGGAACTTTGGGTTATTTAGCAACCGAACACGATGTTTTAGAAGCTTCGGTTATTTACGACAAAGCTACTAATGTAGGTTATCCGGCACTTCCGATGGATGTTTCGCTTGCCGAAGCTCTTATTTCTTCTGTGAAATATGAAAAGAAACATCTTTCGGATCTTTTTTCAAATTGGGAAACAAAGCTTTACTACAATTCCGTAACGCATATTATGAACGATACGCAGCGTAAAGACATTGCCATTCATATGGATATGCCCGGCGAAACGCAGACTTACGGAATGTATTCTAAACTTACGGGAAACCACCAAAAGCATCATTTTTCGGCTAAATTGAATTCGTTTTACAATCGTTCTATTGCCGAAATGACAATGTATCCGAACGATCCTAACGAGAATTTAATGTTTATGTACACCTGGCCTGATGTACATACTTTTTATGGTGGTTTGTTTTTAGAAGATCATTTTGTTTTAAACGAAACAAACGCTTTACGGTTTTCGTTAAACTTAGCGCATCATGCGAACAAAGTGGCCGATGATTTTGGTCTTTCGAGTTTACAAATCTTTTATCCAAGCATGAAAGCAGACAAAAATCGACTTTTAAAAAGTTTTTCTGCTAATTACATAAAACACCTTCAAGATTGGAACTTCGATTTTGGATTAGGTTACGGCGAACGCGCCCCATCGGTTTCCGAAGGTTACGGTTTCTATTTATACAACAGCAATGATTTTTACGATTATGTAGGAAATCCGAATTTGAAAAACGAAAAATCGTTCGAAATAAACACAACCATTCAATACAAAAAAGAACGCTTCAGCTCTCGTTTTTCGGCTTCTTATTTTCATGTTTTAGATTATATCGTCGGTAAAAAAGATCTTTCGGCTTTACCTATGACCATTGGCGCTTCGGGAATAAAAAGATATACTGCTTTAGATTACGCCACTTTATTTAACACCGATTTAGATTTAACATACGATTTTACAAACACATTAAAAGCGAATGCGCAATTGGCATACAATTATGGTAAAGGAAATGATGGAAATTACCTTCCTTTTATAAGTCCGTTTCGTTATAAATTTGCAATGCAATATTCAAAAAATCAATTTAGAGTAGATTTAATTGCAAACGGAAATTCTAAGCATGCTTCAAACGCAATTGAATATGGCGGAAATCAAACTTCGGCTTATATGATCTTCAGCGTTCATACAGGTTATTCGTTTCAATTCGAAAAAAACTCTTTGGATATTCATGCAGGAATCGATAATATTTTTGATAAATATTATACCACTTTTGCCGATTGGAACAAAATACCACGAACGGGACGAAATATTTTCTTAAATGTAGAATATCGTTTTTAAAATAAAAATCCTCTGTTGTAAAAGCAGAGGATTTTTTTTTATAGGTTTTGTAATAGTGCTAACATTTCGGTTTGCATAGATAAGCCTTTGTCGTTATTGTACCAAACTTGAATACCTTCTTTCACTTTTTCGTTAAAGCCGCCTTGTTCCTCTAGCAAACGTTTTACCTCAATCTGTGCTGTTGCAGGGCGTGGCCCCCAAGTAAACAATTCGGTTTCTAAATCATCGCTTACGGCAATTAACTTAGGTATCGATTTACCACCATTGGTTAAGTACTGTTGCATTAGGGCATCGTTGTCATCGCGCAAAATCAAACGTAAATCAATCAAAGGGTTTAAATCCGCTAACTTTTTTAATACAGGTACGTTTTGGGCTGCATCGCCACACCAACTTTCGGTTAAAACCATCCAAATTTGTTTTTGGGTAATGGCTTGTGTTGCATTTTGTAATTCAGGTGTAATTTCTTGCGTTTTATCCAAACGTTTCATTCGGGCACGATTTAACTTGGTAAAATCGCTTAACATATCGTTTTGTTCATGTCCTGTAGATAAATGTTGCGCTATTTTTTCGTCCATTAACTTTAAATAATCGTTATACAACATAGAATTTTGCAGGGCATTTTGGTAAATGGTTTTCATAATTTGTACTTTTATACAAAATTACGATTTTATACGTTAGTAAACTATGAGTATTAAAACAACCGTTTTTGGATTGGCTTTATCGGGTGGCGGGCACAAAGGCATTGCCCACGCAGGTGTATTGCAGTTTTTAAACGAACAAGGTATCTTTCCGGAGATTATATCGGGCACCAGTGCAGGATCTATTGTAGGGGGCTTGTATGCTAATGGCAAAAAACCAAAGGAGATATTAGCCTTTTTTAAATCGGTAAATTTGTTTAGTTGGAGTCATTTATCGTTTAGAAAAGCAGGCTTTTTAGATGCCGATCAATTTGCACGGTATTTAGAAAAAGAGTTTGGCAAGAAAACCATTCGTGAGTTAGACATTGAACTGTACATATCGGCAACCGAGATTGAGCGCGGTAAACTAAAAATATTTCATAAAAACACGCAAATTGTACCTGCTATTTTAGCGTCGAGTGCTTTTCCAGGAGTGTTTTCGCCTGTTGTCATCAACAATAAAATATACAGTGATGGTGGTATTTTAAACAACTACCCCGTAAATACCATTCAAGGTCGTTGCGATTTTTTGATTGGTAGCAATGTAAACCCTGTGCTTATGTACAACCAAACGCGTTTTACCTCTATAAAATCAATTGCTTTGCGTGCCTTTGAAATTATGATGATGCAAAACACATTTCCACAAAACGAACTGTGCGATTGGCACATACAACCCGAAGCCTTGGCAGAGTACAGCACTTTTGAAACATCAAAAAAACGTATGGACGAAATTTTTGACATTGGTTATAGAGAAGCGAAAGCCAGCTTTGAAAAAATTAAAGATAAAATACAATAACCTTTCAAAGAATAGCAAAATTGGTATATTTGCAAATAAATTTTTCCACAGTATGAAATACAAAAGAATACTTCTAAAATTAAGCGGCGAAGCTTTAATGGGTGATAACCAATACGGAATTGACCCTAACCGTTTGGCTGAATATGCTCAAGAAATTAAAAAAGTAGTAAATTTAGGTGTTGAAGTAGCCATTGTTATTGGTGGAGGAAACATTTTTAGAGGTGTTGCTGGTGCTAGTAAAGGTATGGATCGTGTACAAGGCGATTATATGGGTATGTTGGCAACCGTAATTAACGGTATGGCTTTACAAGGTGCATTGGAAGATGCTGGTATGCTTACCCGTTTGCAAACTGCTTTAAAGATTGAAGCTATTGCCGAGCCTTACATAAAACGTAGAGCAACACGCCACTTAGAAAAAGGTAGAATTGTAATTTTTGGTGCGGGTACAGGTAACCCTTATTTTACAACCGATACTGCTGCTGTTTTACGTGGTATTGAGGTAAATGCAGATGTTATTTTAAAAGGAACACGTGTAGATGGTATTTACACTGCCGACCCAGAGAAAGACCCAACAGCTACCAAATATGAAAACATTACTTTTAACGATGTTCTTGAAAAAGGATTAAACGTAATGGATACCACTGCTTTTACATTAAGCCAAGAAAACAACTTTCCTATTGTTGTTTTTGATATGAACAAAACCGATAATTTATTAAAAGTATGCCAAGGTGAAAACATTGGTACTACAGTAAACTAATTATAAAATAGAACCATGACAGAAGAAATTAACTTTATCATCGACGAGGCAAAAGAATCAATGGAAGGTTCTATTGCACATTTAATAAAAGCCTTATTAAACATACGTGCCGGTAAGGCAAACCCACAAATGTTAGGGGCTGTATTTGTAGATTACTATGGATCGGCTACTGCTTTATCACAAGTTGCTAACATCAATGTTCCAGATCCACGTACCTTAACCGTTACGCCTTGGGAAAAAAACATGTTACAACCTATTGAAAAAGCTATCATGATAGCTAATTTAGGATTGAACCCAATGAACAATGGTGATATGATCATCATTAACATACCTGCGTTAACAGAAGAACGTAGAAAGGATTTATCGAAACAAGCAAAAACCGAAGCCGAAGACGCTAAAATATCTATTCGTAATGCGCGTAAAGATGCCAATACCGATATTAAAAAGCAAGAAAAAGAAGGTACTTCTGAAGATGTTTGTAAAGATGCCGAAGATCGCGTTCAGAAATTAACCGATGCTTACATTAAAAAGATTGATGATATTTTTGTTGAGAAAGAAGCAGAAATCATGAAAGTATAATTCAAAAGCCACTCAAATTGAGTGGCTTTTTCTTTGCTAATTTAGCGTATTAAAGTGTTTGTATTGGTTCTAATATGATGGTGAAATTGTAAGTGTATTTGTTCCACATCAATAAGATGACATGAAAACACTTCTGTAAAAAGATGTAGATGAGAAAGTAATAATTGTTTCATAAATTGTTTTTGGTTATTGCAAACGTAATGGTTATAACGTTAAAAAAATCAAAATAGTATATTAAATTAGACTAAAAATCTACCAATAAAACAAAACAATTAACTAACTTAAAATCAAACAAATCCATAATTTTACATCAAACAAAACCCTATGTATTTACCAGAAGATCAATCAAAACTATTCTGCTTAGAGTGCGTAAGCGATAGTTCTCATGAAAAAGAGTCGGCAATATTTCCGTATTTAGAACAATTGGTAAAAAAATACGCTGTAGTAAATGTCTACAAAGCGGTTGATAGCATTGAAGGTTTTGAGGAAAGTTTAAACGTTTTATTGTATGAGGATCGCAATTTTAAAGATTATGATTTATTGTACTTTATTTGCAAAGGCTCTCAAAATGAAATCGTTATTAATGATTATATGTACTCTTTAGAAGAAATAGCCGAATTGTTTGAAGGGAAATTAAAGGGTAAAATACTGCATTTTGCCAATTCAAAACTATTGGATATCGATACCGAAACATCGCAATATTTCTTAGATGTTACAGGTGCTAAGGCTATTTCGGGTTATGTACACCACCACCCTATTTCCAGCGCTTTACTTGATATGCACTTTTTTGGGTTGTACGCAGAATTTGATGATGTAACCAATTTAGTTGAAAACTTATTTGAAAAACACTACGCTTTGTGTACTCAACTGGGTTTTCAATTGTTTTATTAATTTAACATGCAGTTTATCATTTCTTGGCATTGAAATTGTATCTTTAAATAAAAAAAAGAAAGCATGAAAAAATATCTTTTAATAATAGGCGTTTTAAGTTTAGGCATTATGTCTTTTACCACATACAAAACAGTAACAACAACAAAAACCATGGTTTTACAAGACGAAATTTTGATTGAAGGTGTAGGTATTTCTAGAACTATTGAAGCTACAGGTAAAGAAAACATTCGTATTGAAGGAACCAACAACAAAATCACCATTACGGGTGCTTGTAACAGCATTAAAATTGAAGGAGTTGACAATATTGTAAAGGTTGATGATGTTAAAACAGTAACTGTTGAAGGTACAGGTAATAAGGTAAGTTATAAAAAATCATCGGCAGCAGATGGAAAAGTAAAAACAACTGTTTCTGGTGTAAACAATAAAATTGATAAAATTTAAATAGAATTAGTAAGAAGCATATTTTTTAAATTTAAGTACATTTGATGAATTCCTTGCTTATTAGTAAGGAATTTATTTTTACAAATACATCAACATACATGCAATACGTTTACATACACGGTTTTGGTACTACAGGTGCAGGCAGCACTAAGTTTAAAAAAATCAAGGCTTTTGTAGATAACACAAGCAATACAGCTATTGCATTGGAATGGAATGAGCATCAAACCGATATTATTTCTTGTTTAACAGAGCAACTAAACAACCAAATTAATTGGCAACAACCTATTTGTTTTATAGGATCTAGTACTGGTGGCAACTTTACGTATCAACTTTTGGATGCTTTTAAAGATAAAGAAACGCTTATGTATTTTGTATTGATTAACCCGTTGGTAAATGTAGCGCAACGTAAAATAGAAAATCTTAGTTTTCCTTTAGAATTAGCCCATCAATTAAAAAATCCATCAGACAACATAGCTAATGGATTAATTTTATTAGGTAAAAAAGACGAAGTTCTAGATTACGCATACACCTACAATATCTTTAAAGATAAAAACACTGTAATTGTAAACGATGATTGGAACCATACTTTAAGCAACCTTGACACCGAAGAATTCATTCGTTTTATACAACAAGCACATTTGTAATACTTTTTTATTTTAGGGAATCGTATGGAATATCAGGTAAAATAAATCGATCGACATTACCGAAATCTATATCTTTATTTTTATAAACTTCTTGTCCTTCAAAATAAACAACACTTCTCAATCCTATTTTTCTTCTAGAAAAGTACATTTCTATTAAATAATGAGAAAATGCTTTTAAATCCTTAATTTCATCAAGCTTATCATGACCATAAACAAGTATTCTTTTAAAAGGACTATTAAATTCAAATTGATTTAGACCACCATCTTGTAAGCTCTGCTGATAATACTCTGATTTGTATTTAGTATAATCCAAATTACTTAGAAAAAAATTAATACTATCTTTTTCAATTTCATTTAATAAAAAATAGTAAACCATTTCATGTTTAGGAAAATCCCAAGCAACAAATACTGTATCGTTTTGAAACTTTAAGGAAAGTACACGTTCACTTTTAGTAGTTGTAGTAAAAACAAAATCCTCTTTCAACACCACTTTTTCTTCTTTCTTACAAGAAGTCAAAATAAACAATACAAAAAGAAGAAAACCTGTTTTCATTTTTAATGAGAAGATACAAACTTTAATCCAACAATAGATGCAATTAAGGTAGCAATAAAAAACACTCTCCAAAAAGTTACGGGTTCTTTAAAAACAAAAATGCCCATTAAAACAGTTCCTACAGCTCCAATCCCTGTCCAAACAGCATAAGCGGTTCCTAAAGGCAACGTTTGGGTTGCTTTCATTAACAACAACATTGATATTACTAAAAACCCTAAAAACCCACCGTACCAAGCATACATTTCGGTACCAGTACTTTGTTGCGCTTTACCTAAACATGATGTAAAACCTACTTCGCATAAACCTGCAATAATTAATATAATCCAATTCATGAATACACTCTAATTTTTTGGCAAAGATATAAAAAGCAAACGTTGTGCTTTCTATAAAATAATTCTAAGCTAACTATTAAAAAAATTGTACCTTTGCCCATTAGTTAAATCGACACATAATTATAGCAATATAACATGAAACATACTAAGATTAAAGATCTTTTATCAGGGTCAAGTCTTTTACAAGAAGTAGTAGCAAAAGGTTGGGTACGTAGTTTTAGAAACAACCAATTTATTGCATTAAACGATGGTTCTACCATTCATAACATTCAATGTGTTTTAGAATTAGATGCTTTTCCTGAAGATATCATCAAACGTATTACCACAGGCGCTGCAGTAAGCGTTAAAGGTACATTGGTTGAAAGTCAAGGTAAAGGTCAGAAATACGAAATTCAAGCAAAAACAGTTGAAATTTTAGGAGATTCTGATCCTGAAAAATACCCAATGCAACCTAAAAAACACTCGTTAGAGTTTTTACGTGAAAACGCTCATTTACGTATACGTACCAATATGTTTGGTGCTATTATGCGCGTGCGCAGTACGTTATCTTACGCAGTACACAAGTATTTTCAAGACAACGGTTTTTTCTATGTAAACACACCAATCATCACAGGTTCTGATGCCGAAGGTGCAGGTGAAATGTTTCAAGTTACTTCGTTTCCGTTAGATGGATCGGCTCCTCGTAACGAAGACGGAAGCATTAATTACAAAGAAGATTTCTTTGGTAAACACACCAATTTAACGGTTTCAGGTCAGTTAGAAGGTGAAGCGTATGCTATGGCTTTAGGGTCGATTTATACGTTTGGACCAACATTTCGTGCTGAAAATTCAAACACTTCACGCCACTTAGCCGAGTTTTGGATGATTGAGCCAGAAGTTGCTTTCTTAGATTTAGATGGAAACATGGATTTGGCTGAAGATTTCATCAAATTCGTTATTAAATATACGCTTGAAAAATGTGAAGACGATTTAAAACAATTGGAAGCACGTTTGTTAGACGAAGAAAAATCGAAACCGCAAGCTGAGCGTTCTGAAATGACGTTGATTGAAAAATTACAATTTGTTTTAGAAAACAACTTTAAACGCGTTTCATACACCGAAGCTATTGACATTTTAAAAGATTCTAAACCAAACAAGAAGAAACAATTCAATTACCTTATTGAAGAATGGGGTGCCGATTTACAAAGTGAGCACGAGCGTTTCTTGGTTGAAAAACACTTTAAATCGCCTGTAATTGTTTTTGATTATCCAGCAAACATCAAATCATTCTACATGCGTTTAAATGAGGATGAAAAAACGGTTCGCGCTATGGATATTTTATTCCCAGGTATTGGTGAAATTGTGGGTGGTTCTCAGCGTGAAGAGCGTTACGAAGTGTTAGTTGAAAAAATGAAAGCTTTAAACATACCTGAAGAAGAATTATGGTGGTACTTAGACACCCGTAAATTTGGAACAGCAGTTCACAGTGGTTTTGGTTTAGGTTTTGAACGTTTGGTATTGTTTGTAACAGGTATGAGCAACATTCGCGACGTAATTCCGTTCCCAAGAACACCGCAAAACGCAGAATTTTAAAAAATCTTTCACAGATTTTATAACATATTAAGTTTGATACAACGCTAATTATTTGCTATTTTTGAATAATAAGTTTGTATCAAACTTTTTTTATTAATAAAAGTCCAAAAGGATCAACATAAGATGTTAAAACAGAATTTACAATTAAAATTATCGCAAAAACTATCTCCGCAACAAATTCAATTAATGAAGTTGATTCAATTGCCTACGCTGGCTTTTGAACAACGCTTAAAAGAAGAATTGGTTGAAAATCCTGCTTTAGAATCAGGCAAAGAAGAGGAGTTAAACTCAGATGATTTTCAAGATAATTCTGACGATTATGATGATTACGACAATGAACATATTGATACGGACGACATCAACATTGATGATTATTTAAGTGATGATGAAATTCCTGATTACAAACTAAAAAGCAACAATTACAGCGATGACGATGAAGAGACGTTTTCGCCAATTGAAGCGCAAATTAGTTTTCATCAAAGCTTATTAGAACAGCTAAATACCTTTATTTTAACCGAAGAAGAACGTAACATTGCCGAGTTTTTAATTGGTAGTATGGACGATATGGGGTATATCCGTAGAGATATTCAGGATATTGTAGATGACATGGCGTTTACGCAAGGTATTTATGCATCCGAAGATCAAGTGCACGCTATTTTGGTAAATGTTATTCATGAATTAGAGCCAAGTGGTGTGGGCGCACGCGATTTGCAAGAGTGTTTAATTTTACAACTACGTAATAAAACTCCTAATGAATCGGTTGATTTAGCGAAAGATATTTTAGAAAATCAGTTTGATGCTTTTACCAAAAAGCATTACGACAAACTATTACAAAAATACGGAGTATCGCAATCACAACTAAGAAAGGCATTTGATGAAATTGAAAAGTTAAACCCTAAACCGGGTGGTAGTTTTTCAGGAAGTTCGCGTGCTATTGAACATATCATCCCAGATTTTACGGTAAAAGTAGAAGACGGTGAAATAGAATTGCTTTTAAACGGAAGAAACGCTCCTGAATTGCATGTTTCTAAAGATTATCAAGAAATGTTGCAAACGTATAAAGACACCAACGATAAATCTACAGCACAAAAAGATGCCGTACAATTCATCAAACAAAAATTAGATGGCGCTAAGTGGTTTATTGATGCTATTAAACAGCGCCAGGAGACACTTTTTGTAACCATGAGTGCTATTATTGAATACCAACGAGAATATTTTTTAGATGGAGATGAAACTAAAATTCGTCCTATGATTTTAAAAGATATTGCCGATATGGTTGGGTTGGATATTTCTACTATTTCACGTGTAGCAAACAGCAAATATGTGGATACACCTTATGGAACCAAGTTAATTAAAGAGTTTTTCTCTGAAGCTATGGTTAATGATCAAGGAGAAGAAGTGTCAACCATTGAAATAAAGAAAATACTGCAAAACATTATTGATGATGAGGATAAACAAAAACCTTATCCAGATGATAAATTAGCTGAATTGTTAAAAGAAAAAGGATATCCTATTGCACGAAGAACCATTGCAAAATACCGTGAACAATTAGATATACCTGTTGCACGTATGCGTAAGAAAATTTAATGAAACACTTAGCAAAAATAGCTTCTTATCTTTTTCACCCTGTGCTTATTCCTACAATGGTTACAGGCTGTTTTTATTGGATGAGCTCTAATTTTTTCATCACTTTTGAAACATATATTGCTACTGGACAGGTTTTCTTAATGACGTGTTTGTTGCCTATTTGTATCTACTTATTTTTAAAATCTTTAGGTCTTTTAAAATCAAGCATTATGATTACAAATGTAAGAGAACGCTCTGCGCCTATTTTTTTAAACATTGTGATTATAGCTATTTTGGTTTTTAAAATTTGGCAAGACACTGCTAACACTACCCTAAAATACTTTTTTGTAGCATACGCTATCTCCAACATCATTTTATATTTTAGTGTGCTTTTAAAACGCAAATACAGCATACATGTAGCTTATCTATGTGCTGTAATACCATTGTTTATTAATCCAACTACAACTTACTACATAAATCCGTTTATTGTACTGCCTATTTTATTGGTAATTATTGGCATAGTGGCTTCGGCACGTTTGTACCTAAGTGCTCATACCAATGTAGAAGTAATTTTAGGAGCTTTAATTGGCTTTACACCCGGGTTTATTTTGTTCTACAGTATGTAAAACATCAATCCAACATTAATCATGTTAAGATTACTTTGATTTGTTGTAAGCGTGTTTTTCTTATATAAAGGAGTAAAACCGTAATAAGCGTACAAATTCCAAGTATTAAAACCTGCTGATACATAAACACCAATATTTGATTTAGAAACTAAATCATTGTTACTGTAATTTATTTCGCCAAAAGTACCATTGTATTTTGTGGTAGATCTAAGCAAATAACTATACTTTATACCAGTATAAACACGCCAAAATTTATGCGAATGTACTTTTGAATTACGCCAACGAAATTCAATAGGAACTTCTAAATACATTAGTTTTTGAACATTTTTAGAAAAATTTTGATCAATAGAAAAAGTCCCTTCTTGTACATTAAGCAAAGCCCAATTATGTCGTAAATTATGAAACGCCAAACCAACACCTGGTGCTATAGCAAATGTTCTTTGTTTATTAACGGGAATATCGCGTAAAAAACCAAAATTAGTACCTATAGAAATAGATCGTTGTTTAAAATGCTCTGGTTGTTGCGTTAAAATACTATGCGTTACCCCTAAGTAAAATTGATCCTCACGATAAAAAGGATCAGTTACTTTAATGGTTCTATCTAACTCGGGAATAGTATCTGTAGCCTGCGCAAACATTTGTACAGAAAACAACAAAACAAATATGTTAAATAATAATCTCATCCTTCTAAAAATTATACATCAAACCAACGCTAAGCAACTGTTTAAATTGTACACGAGGTCCTTCGGTTATTTGAGTTCCGTTTACATCTCTTTTATTTTTAATATCATCATCATAAATCAAATGTCCGCCCAAAGTAGCTTTAATTAAGCTATTTACTTTCATTTCTAACAAAAGCTGCCAATCTGCATCTATGTTTCCGAAATTATTCAAATAATCAGTATATAAAGTTACGTTATTTTTTAGGTTAACGTTTTTCATAATGGTTTTATTCCACTCGGTAGTAAATAAAAAACCCAATTCATTTCTTGATTTCTTTCCTGCCTTTATTAAATTTCCGTCAGCATCAAAAACGCCTCCTTCTAAACCAAATTCTCCTTTGTTAGCAAGAGTAGCATCTAAAACCAAAGTAGATTTCAATGTAATAGGCGAAATATAGGCTTTAAAATTGTTCTTGAAATATTCTGAACCAATACCCACAAACAAATACGCTGGCGCAAAAGCTCTAGAAATAGGCACATCTATGTTAGGATATGCGTATCCGTTTGCCATTTGAGTATTCAATGTTAGTTTGGCAGAATAGTACCAATTTGATTTCACCGAAGATTTATAACCAAACGAAGAATTGATACTTAAAACGTCATCGGTTTTTCTTAATTCTACATTTTCTTGCTTGTTTAAACCGTAACGCACTTTTAACTCGTTTAGCCAAACAGTTCTTCCTTTTTCATATTTTCGAGAAAAATCGCCTTTAACAATACCCGAAACAGAGCTATATCCACCCGCACTCCAATTAGAGAAAGTACCTTGATTGATATCTAAACCTAAACTATTTGTTTTTTTCCAAAAACTGATTTCAGAACGAATGGGCGAAAGCTCTTCAAAAGGCAATTGATAATTTGATTTAGGAATTTTATCGTAAACAAACTGTGCTGTTTTGGGAACTAAAAAATACGATAAATCGTTATTTTTATTACGTTTGGTAACTTCAAAAGTAGTCAAAACCACTTGTTGAATTCCTCCTAAACTACTTTGCTTTAAAATAGAATCTTGTAAAACAATTTTAGGTTCTACTACAACAGGTTGTAAATAAAGCGTATCATTTACCTTTATAAGTGTATCAAAAATAGAGAACTCTTTTTTGTAAAAATCGTGTAGACTTTTGTGCTTTTTAGAATAAATAGAGTCGTTTGTTTGCGCAATACTTATTGCGGAAATCAATAAAAATAAAGCTGTAATTTTAAATTTAAACATCACTTACATTTTTAAATACTTTTTGCAAAGATGGCACATCTAAACCACATTGCTGCATTTGTTCTTGCACCGTTGCATGTTCAATAAAAACATCAGGCACACCTAAATTGATTATTTTTTTAGTAACAGAATTCTTTAGTAAAATTGAGTTTATAACACTACCAAAACCGCCTATTATAACGCCTTCTTCAACTGTTATTATTGTTTGGAATGATTGAACTATTTCTAAAATAGCCTCTTCATTTAGTGGTTTGATTTGAATAAAATGATAAACAGCAAAAGAATCAACATCAAAATTCAAAGCTTCTAGTACATTATTCACAATAGTACCTGTTGTAAAAACGGCTACTTTTTTACCTGACTTAATCTTTTGAATTTTAGAAAAATCTATTTTTTTAAACGGCATCTTCCATTCTACCGAAGAAATTGTTCCCCTAGGATATCTAACTGCAACAGGATGTTCCTGATTATTTTGCAAAGTAAACAACGTTTGTCTTAATTCAACCGCATCCTTAGGTGCTAAAATTTGAATATTGGGAATTGCATTTAAATAAGCAATATCAAACACACCTTGATGCGTGGCTCCGTCCTCACCTACCAATCCTGCCCTATCAATACAAAAAACAACCGGTATGTTTTGCAAAGCAACATCGTGAATTAATTGATCATAAGCACGTTGTAAAAATGTAGAATAAATAGCACAAAAAACTGTAAAACCTTCTGTTGCAATACCCGCAGCCAACGTAACAGCATGTTGCTCAGCAATACCAACATCAATAGCTCTTTCAGGAAAAATATCCATCATGTATTTTAGCGAACTACCTGTAGGCATAGCAGGTGTAATAGCAAATATTTTATTATTTTGTTGCGCTAATTCAAGCAAAGTAAGTCCAAAAACGTCTTGGTACTTCACTTTTTTAACTTTATCGTTAACCAATAAATTACCTGTTACTTTATCAAATTTTCCTGGCGCATGATAAACCACTTGGTTTTCTTCGGCTTGTTTTAAACCTTTCCCTTTTGTTGTGATCACATGTAAAAACCGAGGTCCTTCTTTTTCTTTTAAGCGTTGAAACTCATGAATTAAACTTTCTACATCATGACCATCAATAGGACCAACATATTGAAAGTTCAACGATTTTATCATATTGTTTACCTTAGGATTCTTACCTTCTTTAACTTGTGTAAGATATGTTTTAAGCGCACCAACACTTGGATCAATTCCAATAGCGTTATCATTTAAAACAACTATTAAGTTAGCATCGGTAACACCTGCGTGGTTTAAAGCTTCAAAAGCCATACCCGAAGCTATAGATGCATCACCAATTACCGCGATATGATTAACCGAATGATTTTCTTTTAACTTATTGGCAATTGCCATACCTAAAGCCGCTGAAATGGATGTAGAAGAATGACCTACACCAAAAGCATCATAAACACTTTCAGTCATCTTTGGAAATCCACTCAAACCATTTTTTTGACGATTTGTTCCAAAAACACCTTGACGTCCTGTTAAAATTTTATGTACATAGGCTTGATGTCCAACGTCCCAAATTAACTTATCAATAGGTGTATCAAAAACATAATGTAATGCAATGGTTAATTCAACCACACCCAAACTTGCGCCTAAATGCCCACCTTTTTCTGAAACTTCATCAATAATAAATCGACGAATTTCTGCAGCAATCTGAGTTAATTCAGAAATACTTTTAGATTTTAAATCAGCAGGAAATTGTATTGTTGGTAAAATAGGTGTCATTAACTTTGAATTACGTAACAAATTTACAATAATATCTTATTTTTGAACCACTATTTTAAATATATCGGCATGTTACTAAACGATGAATATTATATGCAGTTGGCTTTAACGCAGGCAAAAGAGGCTTTTTCAAAAGACGAAATACCTATTGGTGCTGTAATTATTGCAAATGATAAAGTTATTGCCAAAACGCATAATTTAACCGAGGCTTTAAACGATGTTACCGCTCATGCCGAAATGCAGGCTATAACGGCAGCTGCAAATGCTATTGGAGGCAAATATTTACAAAATTGCACCTTGTATCTCACGGTTGAACCTTGCCAAATGTGTGCAGGTGCTTTGTATTGGAGCCAGATTTCTAAAATTGTAGTGGGAGCTAGAGATAACAAACGTGGTTTTGAAGCAATGGGAGGACAATTACACCCGAAAACCGAAATAATTTACGGAGTTTTAGAAAACGAATGCAAAGCTTTAATGCTTGATTTTTTTAGTAGAAAAAGATGATATAAAATAAAAAAGTCGAAAAGAATTCTTTTCGACTTTTTTATTTTTACTTAATGACTAATTTGTGAGTATACTCTCCTGAGCTTGTTTTAAACTTCAGCAAATAAACACCTGAAGCAAATGTAGAAACATTTATGTTCGATTTTTCTTGAATATTCATTGGACTCATAATTAACTTTCCTTGTAAATCATAAATCGAAACACTTGTCATTTCTTCTAAATTCGACTCAATTGTTACTTCATCACCTAAAACAGGATTAGGGTATACATTTATTTTTGACTTCATTTCAAAATTAGTTGTAGAAGCCGGCGCATTACCAATACCTACTGCATACCAAGCATTTACTACTTGATTCCATTCTTCTGAATTTATGCCATATATTGCTGCTGCTGCTTGTTTTGTTGCATTAAAAGCATCTAAATAAGTAGCCGTATTTGTTAAACCTGTCATTAGGGCTTTATACGCTATTTTCTCTGCTTTTTGAATTGAAATTCCATATACATAATAACGCTTTCCTAAATCGTTATAACCAGTTCCACCAACGCTTAATAAATAAAACCAAAAGTTTCCAACACCGCTATTAATATGCACGCCACCGTAATCATTCCAAGGATCAGGATTGTTTGTTGTAGCCATCCAATGAGTTCCTTTATAAGTATCTGGTTGTGGATATGAGTTATTTATATCTACATAATTAGGATTACCCATATTTCTAAAATAATTTGGCGTAGCATTATTTTTAAACATACCTTCTCCCATTGTCCAATTTGGAGCATCGTTCACATAAAATTCAATTGCCGTACCAAAAATATCTGCAAAAGATTCGTTTAAAGCGCCTGATTCATTTTCATAATCTAAACCTCCGCTACCGTTTCTACTGACTACTAAATGCGAAAATTCATGACCAGCCACATCCAAATTTATAACAGGATGCATATCGGCACTACCTTTACCATAAAACATTCCAATATATTCATCAGTCCCATCTACTTCATCCAAAGCAAAAGCATTTTCATGATCACCAATCATATTACCAATATCATAGTAATTATTTATGTAATGATTATTTCCATCAAAACTATTTCTGTTGTGAATATTTTTATAATAATCGTACGTTTGTTGCATTGCCCAATGAACTTCTACAGCAGGCTTGGTGTTATTTGCTGTGAAATTTGCTGTGGTACTTGTATAATCTTTATAACCAGTAAAAGTACCATCGCTATTTACATCTCCATCTAAATTAACTCCATTAAACGTTCTAATTTTTCGTGCATTATCACGTAATCTAAAACTTCCGTTATAAGAATCAACTATTAACGATTTATTTCCACGATTATAAGTTGCACTTGTACTAGGCGTATCTGCTTTATAAACTTTGTTACGTTGAGAAATCAATGTTCCTGACTGAGCATCAATAATAAAATCATGACTTTTCAAAGGAGCAATTGAAGTTAAATTAACTTTATTTACCAATTTAGGCTGTACTCCTCCTTCTTGATTTTGCTCTTTTAATATATAGGTTTCAATTTTTCCGACCTTAACATTCTTAGTAGTTCCAAAATTATCAAAAGCTACATTCAATAATTTTTCTTCACTAACAGAAGCTTTTGTTGCTATGTCTTTAAATACAATTAACTGACCATTAACCTGTTTTACTTTACTTTCCTTTACATGAAGAAAAATCATGTCTCCGTGTACTTTCACATCTTTATAAAAGTGTTGGTATTTGTAATGAGTAAAACCTGTTTCTTTATCTTGTTGAGTATTTAATAATTCAAAGCGATGATCTTTATCCAATCCAAAATAATCATTTAGACCATTTTGAAACTCGCTAATTGAAATAGATGTAGTATTAAAATCAACTAGAAAAGTTCCTAGTGCATTTTGATATTGAGGTTTTGGCAATTTGCCCGAAATAGCACCATCAATTTGAACAACATTGTTCATAGCAGATGCAGTTGTGGTAAGCCCCAAGGAAAGAAATCCTAACGCAAAACACCCAACTTGCTTCTTAAAACAATTGTAATGAGTTTTCATAAGTTATCATTTAAAACCTTCAAATATAGAACAATTTTAAGATGAACCTTGAAAAGTTTTAATAAAAGTAGTTATTTCTTAAAAACGATATCCTAGAGAAAGTTGCATAACGCGATTTTTCCAATCTACATCTGGATGATCAACCACATTAGTTAAACCTGCATTGTAACGTGCTGAAAGCATTAAATTTAGAGGTAAATTAACACTTAAACCTACATTTACAGAAAAATCAAAATCGTTAAATTTAGGACTATTAGGGTCAAGATCAGAGAACTTCATTTTTGAAGCTGTTAAAAAACCTGCCTGAGGTCCTGCTTCTATAGCAAGCCCATTGGTTATGTAGTACTTTAAGATTAAGGGTACGTTTACATAATGCAAATCAAAATCATGATCAACTACTTTATCGTTTTCAAACATTTTCCATTTACCACCTTCACTAGAATAGTAAACTTCTGGTTGAATAGCAAATTTATTAAAACGCAACTCTGCAAAAACACCTGCATGAAAACCGTTTATTGAATTACCTTCATGAAATTCTCTAAAATTAGCACCTTTTAATTCGGCATTATTATACCCCGCTTTTATACCAAAAGTTAAATCTTGTGCATGTACTTGATTTGAAAAAGCTACTATAAAAATAGCTACTGTAAATACTTTAATAAAATGAGTCATATTAAAACGTTTTGTTGATTTTCAAAGTTACTTGAAAATATCAATTTAAATAAAAACGATTTTTAGACTTTTTTTAGTATGTAACTTTTGTTAATAAAAAAAAGGACGCTTCTTAATGAAACATCCTTTTTTATAAATTGCTTTACTTATTAAAATTTGTACCCAACAGAAACTTGGATTACAGCATTCTTAACATCTTCAGCATCAACTTTTACGCGAACACCATTTACAGTTTCATCATAATCTTTTCCAGTTTTAGCCAAACCTAAGTTATAACGAGCTCCAATAAAAAGACCACTGTCCATATTAAAACTTGCACCAACACCAACACCAAAATCAATTGAATTGGTTTGATCTTTAACATCGGCATCAAATTCTTGTGTAACACCACCAACGGTTCCTTTAGATTCAGCATTTGCAGTAGCTAAAAAGCCTACATATGGACCTGCTTCAATAGCAAAACTAGGTGCAACATAATATTTAGCCATAATTGGCACATTTATGTAGTTAATTTTAGCTTTTCCCTCATAATTAGCTGTTACGCCCATTACAGTTTCACTATACTCAGTTTTAGCACCTTGTGCAGAAAAAACAACCTCAGGTTGCACTGCAAATTTTTCATTAAACTTAATTTCAGCAAAAGCACCAACGTGAAAACCAATTAACATCTTAGCATCCTTGGCATCTTTACCATTTAGTGTAGCAAAGTTAACCCCTGCTTTTGGACCAAATTTTACTTCTTGCTGCGCCAATGCACTTGTAGAGAACGCAACTAAACCTAAAAAGGTTAAGGCAATTTTTTTCATACTATTTTTGTTTTAATTGTTAAACAAATATAACAATTCTATTGAATTAACAACATTTTATAACAAAAAAAGTCGAACCTATAATAGATTCGACTTTTTTTAATCAATTTGATTTCCTTCTTTATCAAAGAAATGATATTCTAAATACGTATAAGCATCTCTAGGTACAATTTTTACCCAGCGCTTGTGTTCAAAAAACCACTTGGTTCTCAATGAAGGAAAACCTTTTGTCATATACGCCGCTATAAACGGATGCGCATTTAAGACCACATTTTTCTGATCTTTAATAATTCGTTCTAGGTCAGCTGATATTTTATCAATAACTAAAATTGGAGCCTCAATTTCCCCTTCTTGATTAAGATTGGGGTTTTCTTCTTTTGTTTTGATAGAAACTTCAGGTCTAACTCTTTGTCTAGTAATTTGAATTAATCCAAATTTACTAGGAGGCAAGATTTTGTGTTTTGCTTTATCATCGCTCATTTCCTCTTTAAGGTAATCGTATAAAACTTTACGATTTTCAGGGTTATTCATGTCAATAAAATCAACAACAATAATTCCTCCCATATCGCGTAATCTTAATTGACGAGCAATTTCAGACGCAGCAATCATGTTTACCTCAAGAGCGGTTTCTTCTTGTGATTGAGCTTTGTTAGAGCGGTTACCACTGTTTACATCAATAACATGCAAAGCTTCGGTGTGTTCTATAATAAGGTAGGCTCCTTTGCTCATAGAAACGGTTTTACCGAAAGAAGTTTTAATTTGTCGTTCTATATGATATTTTTCAAACAACGGCACTTCTTTGTTATTGTAATGCTTTACAATGGAAACTTTTGAAGGAGCTATTTCTTGCAGATAGTCCTTGGTTTGATAATACAAATCTTCATCATCAATATAAATTCCAGTGAAAGTATCGTTAAAAACATCGCGCAATATGCTTGATGCTCTATTAACTTCTCCAAAAATTTTAGATGGATGATGAGCAGTTGTTAATCGTTTACAAAGCAGGGTCCATTTATCCATTAAACTTTGTAAATCTTTTTCTAGTTCTGATACATTTTTGCCTTCGGCTACTGTACGCACAATAACTCCAAAACCTTTAGGTTTAATAGTCTGCATCATTTTCTTTAAACGATCTTTTTCTTCTCTAGAATCAATTTTCTGAGAGATAGAAACGCGTTCCGAAAAAGGTACTAAAACCAAATACCTACCTGCCAACGATAGTTCTGAACTAATACGCGGACCTTTGGTAGAAATAGGTTCTTTAACTATTTGTACTAAAATAGATTGATTGGCACTTAGCACATCGCTAATAATGCCATCTTTATTTATTTCAGGTTCAAAAGGAAACTTCTTAAGAGTAAAATCATTTAATTTACCACTGGTAACCAGTTTGGTAAATTTCATCAATGATTGCAGATTAGGGCCTAAATCATGGTAATGTAAAAAGGCATCTTTTTCAAAGCCAACATTTACAAAAGCTGCATTTAAACCAGGAACGGGTTTGCGTATTTTTGCAATAAAAATATCACCTACCTGAAATCCTTTTTCATCTTCTCTATCACGATGTAATTCTACTAATTTTCCATCTTTTAATAAGGCAAAATCTACTGTATTTGAACCAGACCTAATAATTAACTCTTTGTTCACACGGTACATTTTTATCCATACAATATTTTGTTTCAGGCTTTAAGTTTTATCATTATAAAACATAAAAAACAAACCAAAAAACAGTACAGATGGATTAAACAATAAACGATATTATACTTTTTTAAGTATAAAAATGTTTTTTCAAAGAACTTTTTATTTTTCTAATAAAAGAAAAAAGTAGTATTAAACTACTTTTTCTTTTTATGACGGTTAGCTCTCGCTCTTTTTTTACGTTTGTGCGTAGCTACCTTATGTCTTTTTCTTTTTTTACCACTTGGCATAATCTTGTAGTTTTGAGTTAATACTTATTTATTTTATTTCTGTGTTTGTTTTAACACCTTCTACAAACACTTTAGCTGGTTTGAAAGCTGGAATGTTGTGAGCTGGAATCTTAATAGTTGTGTTTTTAGAGATGTTTCTACCTGTTTTTTCAGCTCTAGTTTTAATAATAAAACTACCAAAACCTCTTAAATATACGTTATCTCCACTTTCTAAAGAAGATTTTACTTCCTCCATAAAAGATTCAACAGTTGCCTGCACGTCACCTTTCTCAAGCCCTAATTTCTCTGAAATTTTCGCTACAATGTCTGCTTTAGTCATTTCTGCTTATAAATTAATTATTGTCTGTTTTTAAAGAGTGCAAATATATTAATTAAAATTCCAAAAATTCAACCTTAAGGCATTAAAATTTAATCATATAATATTATTATTTTTGTTACCTACTTAATCTAAGATGAACTTTACATTAATTTTATTGCATTGGTATAGTAAAAACAAGCGCAATTTACCATGGCGCAACACTACTAATCCTTACTATATTTGGCTGTCTGAAATTATATTACAACAAACCAGAGTTGCCCAAGGATTGCCTTATTACCAAGCTTTTATAGAAAATTTTCCTACTATAAAAGATTTAGCTACAGCACATGAAGATGCTGTTTTAAAATTATGGCAAGGTTTAGGATATTATTCAAGAGCACGAAATTTACATACTACTGCTAAAAAAATTCATTTTTATCTTGATAATAAATTTCCTACAACTTATTCTGAAATTATTGAATTAAAAGGAATTGGTCCTTACACTGCCGCTGCTATAGCATCTTTTGCCTTTAAAGAACCAGTTGGTGTGGTAGATGGTAATGTTTACAGAGTATTGGCTCGTTTTTTTGGTATGTTTGATGATATTTCATTACCTAAAACACGTACTATTTTTCAGGAAATGGTAAATACGCTTATTTCTAAAGAACATCCTGATTTGTTTAATCATGCTTTAATGGATTTTGGCGCAACCGTTTGTACACCAACCAATCCTAATTGTACATCTTGCCCATTGTCTGATGGATGTTATGCTTTTTTGGAACAAAAAATTACCGAATTACCTGTAAAAACAAAAAAATTAAAAGTCAAAAACAGATATTTTCATTATTTACTTATAAAAAACAATAACTCTTTACTTATTCAACAAAGACAAGAAAAGGATATTTGGCAAAAGCTATATCAACCTTTGTTGATAGAAACCAAAGAAAATAACGAGGAAGCTTTTTTAGAACAATTTAATTTGCAATTTCCGCAAAAAAGCATCAAAAAAGTGACTAATAATGATATCAAACATAAATTATCACATCAACAGTTATTTATTAATTTTTACGAAATAGAAGAAAAAACCGAGTATAATGACTCTTTAGAAATACCAATAACCCATTTAGATAAATACGCATATCCTATTGTAATATGGAATTTTTTAAAAGATTATTTTCAGCTAGAAAAAAATTAGTATTTTTGATGTATAAGGCAAAATAAATATGTACGGAACTTTAAACAAAGTAACTTTAATTGGTCATTTAGGCGATGAGGTAAAAATCCATTTTTTTGAAGGCGGTAATAGTATTGCTCGTTTTTCAATTGCAACAAATGAAGTTTACATCAATAAAACAACCAATGAAAAAATCACTTCTACAGAGTGGCATAATTTAGTTTTTAGAAACAAAGCGGCTGAATTATGTGAAAAATATTTAAGCAAAGGCGATAAAATTTATATTGAAGGCAGAATTAGAACACGCCATTGGCAAACCGAAGAAGGTGCAACCAAACACACAACAGAAATTCAAGTAACCGAATTTATTTTTCTATCAACTAAAAAAGACATCGATGCTAAAACAAAAGCAATGAAGCATACCGATGAAGATAAATTAGCTAATTTTGAAGTGCCAAAAATTTCTGATTATGATCAACTAAACGATTTACCTTTTTAACCTTTAACTAAAATTATACACTTGGAGCCCGAGTCCGCCATACCGCCCCTTTTATTTATAACACTTATTAGTGCTAGCTTATTAATTTCTTTATTTTTTGTTGCCCTATTTGCAGCCACAGAAGTAGCCTATTTTTCTACTTCAAAAAACCGATATGAGCAATTAGTAGAATTATTTCCTAAAAAAGCACTATTGTATCAAAAACTATTAGAAAAACCCATAAAATTACAAGCAACCATTAATCTTAGTAATACAGCTTTTAAAGTTTTATTTCTTTGGAGTTTGTTTGTTTTGTACACTCATTTTTTTATTATTACCTTTTGGGGTATTGCCATAACCGTTATTTTAGGAAGTTTTGCTTTGGCTTTTTTTGGCGAAATTTACCCTAGAATGTACAGCTCTAGACAGCTAAACAAAGTTGTGGTACAATCTATTAACACCATTGCATTTTTTACTGCATTGCTTTCTCCTATTACTTGGATTTTTAGAAAGTTGAATCGTTACTTAAATGGAAAAATCGACAAAAAAGACGATTCGTTTTCAATGGAACAACTTTCGCAAGCATTGGAAATGACCGATTATAATCCATCAAACGAAGATGAACAGCGTATTTTAGAAGGCATTGCATCATTTGGATCAACAGATGTTTCGCAAGTAATGACTCCTAGAATTGATATTTTTGCGTTAAGCGATGATGAACTTTTTCACGAAATCATTCCTCAAGTAATAGAAAAAGGATACTCTAGAATTCCCGTTTACAAAGACAGTATTGATCATATTGTTGGAATTTTATATATTAAAGATTTAATTCCGTTTTTAGACAAGAAAGTGTTTCAATGGACCACATTACTACGAGAACCTTATTTTATTCCGGAAGGACAAAAACTAGACGATTTATTAACTGATTTTCAATCAAACAAAAACCATTTGGCTGTTGTTGTTGATGAATTTGGCGAAACCGTTGGTATTATTACCTTAGAAGATATTTTAGAAGAAATTGTTGGCGAAATTGCCGATGAATTAGATGAAGATGATCCTTTGTATCAAAAACTAAACGCAAATGTTTTTATATTTGACGGTAAAATTTCTATTTTAGATTTTTGCAGAATGTTAGATATTGACGAAGAACCTTTTGAAGAAACAAGAAAAGATGCCGAATCTTTAGGAGGTTTTTTATTAGAACAAGTAGAAGATTTTCCTAAAATTGATGACATCATAACTTTTGAGAACTATGTTTTTAAAATTGTAAACATCAACAAACGTCGATTAGAAAAAATTAAAGTCACCATTAATGAAAACACGTAACTTATTATATTTAAGCATAATTCCTGCATTTTTTGTATCATGTAAAGAAGATGCTACACCAAAACCAGACAGTTATTTAAGTTTAGAATATCCCGAAGTTGTATATGAAAAATATCAAGGAGGTGATTGTGGCTTTAATTTCGAAAAAAATAAATTTGCTGTTATACATCCAGAAAAAAATTGCGCCTTCAAAATTGATTATCCCAAAATGAAAGCCAGCATTTATATTAATTACAAACCCGTAGAAAACAATCTTACCAAACTGTTAAAAGATGCTCAGAAATTAACGTACAATCATACTATTAAGGCAGATGATATACAAGAATCTATTTATGAACATCCTGAAAAAAAAGTATATGGTATGTTTTATAGAGTAATTGGTAATGCTGCCACTAACTTGCAATTTTATGCCACAGACAGCACTCGTAATTTTGTTACGGGAACTTTGTACTTTTATGCCAAGCCTAATTTTGACTCTATTTACCCAGCCACAAAATATATTGAAGCAGATATGCAAACCATTTTAGAAACGTTGGAATGGACAAATAAATAAAAAATCTCCCTTTTTTAAGGGAGATTTTTGTTTTAGATAATATTTTTAGTTGTGGTAGTTTTTGTCTTTTTATCTTTACTACAACAACCATCTTTTTTAGTGTCTTTAGATTTTTTATCATCACAAGACGATTTTCCGTCTTTATGAGATGAGCAACATTTTTTATCAGCTTTTTTCTCCTCTTGATCAACCATTGCTAATTCTTTCGCCACTTGCATATTTTGAACTTTGTAAGCTCCTTTAGCAATTTCCTCAACCATTTTCTTAATAGCATCCGGATTTTGTTTAGCATCGTCAAACTCAACAGTTGCTGTTTTAGATTCAAAATCAACTTTTGCTTCCTTAACACCATCCATCTTAGCTAATTTACCTTCAATAACCTTAGCACAACCAACAGCACAAGACATCCCTTCTACCTGAAAAGTAGCTTTTTGCATAACACCCGCAGTTTCAGCAGAGGTAACTTTCTCCGTATTTGTAAGCGAATCTGTATTATTTTCCTTTTGCTCATTAGATGTTTGTTTACAACTTACAAACATTGTTGTTGCTAACAAAAGCATTGCAATACCTTTTATTGTTTTCATAGTTTTCTTTAATTTAATATTTTACAAAGTTATAATTATTTTGTATCAGTATACACATTCTTAATTTTAAATTTTAAAGTAGATTAATAGATAATTTCACAAGTTTTTTATTATAGATATCAATCTTTATATAAAACAACCAAGGCTGCCTTTTAGGGCAGCCTTGGTTTTGGATATTAACTATTGACTATTATAATTATTTTTTCACAATTTTAATAAATTGGCTGTTTTCTTTTGTTTTAACATTCAGCATATAAGTACCTGAACTTAAATCTGAAAAGTTTAACTGAACCGTTTCTTTATCAAATTGCTTGGTTAAAACCAATCTTCCATTTAAATCAAACACCGATACACTTGTTATGTTTTCTACATAACTTATTGTTAACACATCGTTTACTGGGTTTGGATAGTAATTTAATTTACTTAAATCAAAATCATTTACACCTAAAACAATTTGCACTTCTATTGGTGTTGGTAAACTTGGACAGCTGTTTGATCCTATTATAACTGCATAATAAGTTGTTTTATCTACCAATGGCATGTTTTGTGGTAATGGATTTACCCCTTTCATTGCATCGTCATATGTAGCATACCAAACAACATTTGGTTGATTCATTACTAGATTACTTATTTCAGGGAAATCTACATCTTTAAAAATTTGTGGGGTTACTCCTGTTGGGCTGTTTGGACGACTGTTAATCGTTACTTGAACTTGAGTTCTTCCTGATTCACATCCGCCTTGTGAACTGCTCACAAAATAAAAACCACTCTTTAAAACTTCTGTTGGTAATAACTCTGTTGTATTTGTTGCATTTGAGTACCATTTATACGTAGTACCTGTTGGTGCAACTATTGCCAAATTAGCAACCGTTGCCCCCTCACATAAGGTAAATGAACCAACTGATGGCGAACTGGTGTTTATTACACGAACTGCCACTGCTATTTTTACTGATAAACAATTATCTACACGCTGTGCCAAATAATAGGTACCACTAACTAATGGTGTATTTAATGCTAATGGACTTGTTGATGTAGCATTTGAATACCATTCTGCTGTAGCATTTGGTAAAATTTGAGCCACTAATTGCGCCACTGTACCACTACCGCAAATATTTTGAATACCTGCTGTTGGCGCTGGCACACTACCTTGTGCGGTTGCAACTATTTGAACACGTGCAGATTCACATCCATTGATCTTTTGTGACACATAATAGGTACCATTTACAACTGAATTTGTATTTGGTATTGGTGTTTGTGAACTTGCAGATGGATACCATACCAATTCTGAGCCTGGCAACTGATTTAAACTAACGTTTCCATAATTTATACTTCCACAAATAGATATTGTTTGAGCTGTTAATGCCGCTGGTGCACTACCTACACTTACCAATACCGCTACACGTCCTGATTCACATGATCCTAAAACTTGAGCCGCATAATACGTTGTATTATTTACCAAAGCCTGTGTTAATGGCAATGCTGTGGTTGATGTTACTGAACTATACCAGTTTATTTGTGACCCTGAAACACCACTTGCTTTTAAATCTGCTACTGTTCCTGTTCCGCAAGCAAACTGATTAAAAGCTGCTGTTGGTAAAGACAATGTAGTTATAGTAACATTAAATGGTATACGAACCGATTTACAATTATTTAAGACACTTTCTACATAGTAAGTACCCGTTTGTGAAATAGTATTTATTGGTATTTGGGTAGTTGTGTTGTTAAAAAACAACAAACTTCCACCATTAGGAACACCCGTTACAACTACATTACTTGTAGATGTAGCCTGGCAAAACACTTGATCTGCCACAACTGGTGCTGGTACACTAGTTACATTTACTGTTATAGCCTTAGTAGTAGAACAGCCATTTAATCCTGTTAAAACAGCATTATAAACTTGGTTCATATTAGCACTTGAAACTACATATACTTTTGTAGCTGATGATCCAGCTGTATAAGGTATTGTTGCTGCTGCATCTAAATACAAATTACTAGAAGGTGACCAAGTAACTGTTGATTGCCCTAATCCAAATCGTACATTTAATCGACTTGTGGTTGGAACTCCTATAGATGGATTTGCATTAGTAGCACTACTTGCACTCATTCCTACATTTACACCTGCTACAGTATGGTAGTATGTTTGCGCATTATTTCCACTTCCTGCCCCTTCTTGGGTTACCTCTACTAATATATTTGATTGTCCATCCCAATAAAATGGATTATCTAAAACTACCGTTTGTAATCCTTGGAAAATATGGGTATGATTCTCTTTTGAATAAACCGTTGATAAATTTCCTGATATAAAATTATTGGTTCCAAATGATGTATTATTAGTAGCCATCATCTTAATTGTATATCTTGGATTACTTAAACTTGCGCCTGAATCCAAGGTCTCAAATGATAAGTCTTTAATATATCCAGACCCCGTAATTCCTTGCGCCATTAACTCTGCCGCACTATAAATATATTGCTGTTTTGAATAAACCGCACTTTGTACAAATGCAGACACATTACTTGTTCCTGCTGTAGTAGTACGTGCTGTACCTACAGTTACATGAGGTGGTAAAGTCTCTAATACTTTTATCTCCTCTACTACATCTTTACATAAATCTATTGTACTTGGTAAGCTTATTAACGCTTCTGGTTTCTCACTAGCATAAACATAAACTTTCTTCTCAAATTCACAAATACCATTTGACTGGCTTGCTACTAAAGTATATTCTTGCTCTTGTGTTGTACTAAATGTCCAACCATTTACAGCATCGCCATTTACTCCTGTACTAGGACTCCAGGTAAAAGTATCATATCCTCCTAAATTGGTTACTACACGTACAGAACTAGATGCATTTCCATCACATGAACTTACCTTATCTGTTGATAAATCAAATAATGGCTTTGGCGCTACGGTTACTGGAATCTCTATTGCTGGTGATACACAACCTGCATCTCCTACAAATACCGTATTTGGACGACCACTAACTGTAACTGTGTTCCCACTTCCATTCACACCTCCAGTAACAACAGATAGAAAATCTGCAGCAGTTTTATTATCAGCATATGTAACTGTGGTCATACTTGATGAAGAGGAATGATATCTTAGAGCACCACTTCCTCCTGTACTTGACCCCCCAGAATTTACATTACTCCAGTTAGTTTGGACAACTATATTACTTACTCCATCCCAAACAAAAGGAGTTGTAAAAGTAAAAGTCTTCGTACCTACTGCGAATGTCTCTGATGCATTAGAATAAACCTGTGTTAAATTAGCATTAGCAACATGAGTAGTAGTTGCAACACTTTGGGTTGTAGTACCCATTGCTATACTAAAATCATTTCTTGTTGGTGTACCAACTGTAACCACATCAAATTCTAATGCTGTTACTGGGCCTGCTGTTAATCCTTTATCAGTTAATTCAGCGGCTGTAAATATAAACTGATGCTTATATCCTCCATAAGCATGATTAAGAAATGTATGATTACCTGTTGTTGTTAATATACCCTCTCCAATTAATATTGGCGTATTTGGGGATATTCTTTGACTACGTAACCAAAAGCTTCTGTTTTGTGTTACGTCATTTGGAGACACAAAATTAGGTCCTTCATACAAAGACGTCAAATCATCTTTTTTATCAAACCATGCTGCAACAGCGCTTGAATCTGCTAAAACTGCATTTAATTCTGCTTTTTGAGGTCCACATAAATCTAATGATGTAGTATATGATGTAAAATCAGGATAATCACATAAAGTTGTAAAGTCAATTACTTCGCTCCATTTACCATTATCTGATGAACTACAAATTGCACGTACAAAAACAAAATATTCAGTTGATGAAAGCAACCCCGTTACTTGAGCTACTGTAACCCCTGGCCCTGTAATTAAATTAGCTACTGCTCCAGGAGTACCTGGATCTCCAGATGTTCTAACTTCAACTTCGTACTGCACATTCATATTAAAATCATCTGTCCAAGAAAGATCAATACTGTTTTTTGATACTTTGTTAACAATTACATTTTTTTTATAAATAGGCTTACAAGTTGGTGCATCTTCATAATAAACATCATCAATATTAATATCTGAGCTAGCTGTTTCACCACTATACACTAGTCTAAATCCAAAATAATCATCTGTTGTTTTTGGAAAAACAACAGCATATTCCTTATATCCAACATGATCAACTTTTATTGTATCAATGACAGTAAAAGTAGCTACATCTGTATTTCCGTCAGAAGTAAACACTTCCAAATAATTACCATTCTTTGAATTTAATGGTATAACAGAGAATCTAACTTGTTTAACACCCTGTCCGTTACCCAAATTATCTGTTTCTGGAGAAATTAGTGCAACATTCTGTGATGAATTTGCAACATTATTTGTTCTATATAATCGATAAGAATTTCTAGGAGATTGAGCACTTGCTTTTTCAACATAGCCATATCCAGCACTTACAATATCATCTATATAACTCCAACAATGAGGAAAAACGGGGTTTGTTGAACTACCTGCTTCGATATTATCAAAACCTTCATAAAAATTTCCTGTAATAACATCGCATGGGGTTATAAAATCAGTATATTTTTTCCAATCAAAAAAAGGTCCTGTTGCTGAACATGAGTATTTAATATAAACAAAATATAAACTTGATACATTTAAATTATTTATTACAACGCTTGTTTGCCCTGCAGGTATTGTTACAGTAGGCACAGTATTGCCATTTGGCTCTGCCCCTGATGTTATATAAACGTCTATTGGAACACTTGATGGAGTTGTCAAATTAACTGTTGCTGTTGGCGCATTAATATTGGTAACATTTACTGTTCCCACAAATAAACATGAAGGAGGTGTAAAAGTATATGTTAAACCATTACTTGGCATTTTTTGAGTTGATGTAGCAACAGTATTAAATGCTTGTGTACTTGAGTTTGTAGTACCAGCTGTTGATGCATTAAAATTAACAGATGTTGCATTTGTTCTGTTGTTAAAATCAACATTTGTTGCACCACGCAAACCTATCTGAATAGTAGATGTGCTAGCTGTTGTGCCTACAAAAGCACTATTTGGTCCGTAAACTAATTCTATAACATTAGAGGTTTCCTTTAAACGAATTTGAAAATTCATCAAATTAATAGAAGTAGTTGATGTACTATATACTGGTCTTACATTTTTGTACTGCACAACAAAAATTCTATTAGGAGCAGCTCCTAATACTTCCCAACTAACACTGCTTTCAAACGAAGCGTCAAATGCTCCGTTAATATCTCTAGCCCATACTGCAACCGCTCCAGAATATGCAGTGCTAGCAGAGATTGGAGTATTACCAGAACTGGTTGTTGCTCCAAAAACCAAATACCCATTACTGTTTATATTGCATGAATTAACAGTTGATGTTCCAAAAACAAAATTAAAAGGTAAGTTTACATTCCAATTAGCAGTATCAAAACTCCCCACAATAGTATTAGCTGTTGCTGTTGCTAAAACTGTTTTATTACTTGATAATTCTTGATAAGTACTTTGACTTTGCAAAAATGAATATTGAGCAATTTGTCCAAAACCAAAAAAGGAAAATAATAAAGCTAAAAAAACTAAATAATTTCTTTGCATCTAAATAAAAAATTAAATATTAACTAAAATATTTTGTAAAGTTAGTTTTTTTAAATGTTAAAAAAACTAAAAACGGATAAATCAACTGTTTTTAACAAAAAAACAGTTGATTATTCATAAATAAAATTTCAAAAAGAAAAAAGACCTGTCATTTTATATTTTTTACAAAAAAAGCAGAAAAAAAACCGTGAAAATTGAAAAACACCCCAAATTCACAACATTTAATATCAATTATTAAAAAAATTAAACTAATATTTTTATTTATAATTTAAATTAAACTAAATAACATAGTTATTGTCAAAAGTTTAATAGAAATAAATCGTTTTTAATTCAACTTTATTAACTATTTTTAATAGAAAAAAATGAAATCATTGTATTATATTTTTCTTTTTATTGGGTTATCAAGTATGGCTCAAAAAAACAATTCACATGTTTTACTAGAAAAAATCATTTATAAAACAATCAAAGCATATCAAGCACGTGATGAAAAAACGTTAAATACTTTAACCAACAAAGATGTTGGTTTGATTTTTATTTTTAAACGTGGTGCGCATGATAATTTTTCCGACGAAAAGAATATCTCTTTTAAAGATCCTACTCCTGAATATCTACCTTATCCTCCTTTAAGTTACAATGCAACAAAACGTAAAATAAAATTTGAAAAATTACCCGATTTTGATTGCTCTACTGAAACATGGACTAAACCCTCAGGCATTTACTGCAATACTTTATTGCTTGATACTACTTTATCTGAAATTGTAGAAAGTACCCATAAATATCTGTATGAAATTCCAGAGAATAAAAGAAAAGAATACAAAGCGTTAGAACAAAAAAGTCATAAAGTTGTTGTGGTTGATGAAGAAAGTGAATTTGTGTTTTACGTAACATTTATAAAAAACCAATGGTATTTAACCATTATTGATCGATTTGAATCTTGCAGTGCTTAATAATTTTCAAACCAATAACTTTACATTCAAATACAAAAACTAACATTTAGCTAAATATTTGATTATAAATACATAAACTTTTTCTTTAATAGTTTTCGCAGTTTTGTGCAAACAATCAAAAGAAAATGAAAAAAATTACCAAATCTATTTTAGCAGCAGCTTTACTGCTTATTACATCTCAAACAAAAGCGCAAACACTTATACATTATTGGAATTTTAATGATGCAACATCTGTTCAAACCATTACAACTCCCAACACATCATTAGTACCAACAGCATCTATTTCTTATACATTAGCTACAACAACAGAATTAGCATATAACGCTGGAACAGGACAAGATTTTAACTTAAGTAATTTAAATGCACGTAATAGCGATGTTTCTGGAACTCACTTACGTTTTAATAACCCAATTGGAGGTACTTTAACGTTCAACGTACCAACAACGGGTTATGAAAACCCAATTGTAAAATTTACTACACGTCGATCTGGTTCAGGGGCGGGTACTCAAACTTGGTCTTATTCAACTGACGGTGTAACATATACTACTTTTCAAACAATCAACCCTGTTGATGGAGCACCTACTTTACAAACTTTAGATTTTTCGGCTATTACTGCTGCTGATAACAATGCTAATTTTAAAATAAAAGTTGAGTTTTCTCAAGGAACAGGTGGTACTGTTGGAAACAATCGTTTTGATAATTTCACTGTTGAAGGATACACGCCTGGAACTACTCCTGTTGCCACACCAAAAGTAAGCCTTGCAAAAAACTTTTTAGTTGTTAATGAAGATGCTGGTACTGTTACCTTAAACTTAAATGTACAAAATGCAGCAACAAGTACTGTAGATTTAGTAGTTAAACCAGCTCCGTTTAGTACTGCAAATGCAAATGATTTTACCTTACAAACACAAACTTTAACTATTGATGCTACTACAGGTAACACAAAATCAATAACAATTCCTATTATTGACGATACCAACCAAGAACAACAAGCTGAATATTTTGTATTGAGTTTAGAAAATGCAAATGGCTTAACACTTGAAGGTAATACATATGTTACGATATATATTAAAGACAACGATCGTTTAGCGCCTGTTCCAAGTAATGAAATTACATTAGACTACGTTGGAAGCTTTGATCCATCGGGTACAAATAGTAGCTCAACAGAAATTGTAGTACATGATCCGCAAACGCAACGCTTGTTTACAACAAGTGCTATTGCAGGCTTTTTAGATATTGTAGATTTCTCAAATCCACTTGCACCAACTACTATTACATCAATCAATATGGCTCCATATGGTGGTATTACTAGTGTTGCTGTAAAAAATGGTATTGTTGCAGTTGCATCGCCTAATGCAATCGAAACAAATAATGGATCAGTTGTGTTTTTTGATACCAATGGTGTTTATAAAGCACAAGTAACAGTTGGCGCATTACCTGATAATATCGTTTTTTCAAAAGATGGTACTAAAGTATTAACAGCAAATGAAGGTCAACCAAACTCTGATTATTCTGTAGACCCTGAAGGATCAGTATCTATAATTGATGTTAGTGGCGGTTTAAATGCTATTTTACAAACCAATGTTACCACTTTAGGCTTTACTGCTTTTAACAATCAAGAAGCACATTTAATTCAGCAAGGTGTTCGTAAAACAAAAAGTTCAAGCACATTATCACAAGATTTTGAACCAGAATACATCACTGTTAGTAACGATTCGCAAAAAGCATGGGTTACTTTACAAGAAAACAATGCTATTGCAGAAATTAACTTAGCAAACAAAACCATTACATCGGTTTGGGCTTTAGGCACAAAAGATATGAGCATTCCAGGAAATGGTTTTGATGCTTCTGATAACAATGGTGAAATTTTAATTGCTAACTGGCCAGTAGAAGCATATTACATTCCAGATGCTGTGGCTCATTATCAAGCAAACGGAGTAAATTATTTAATCACAGCTAACGAAGGTGATGAAAAAGAATACGATAATTTAGAAGAACGCGTTGCTGTAAACGCTACAACTTATGTGTTAGAACCTCTTTTGTTTCCAAACAGCGATGTTTTAAAACAAGCTCATAATTTAGGACGATTTAGAGCTACTAATTTAAATGGCGATTTAAACAATAACGGAGCTTTTGAAAAAATCAGAGCAGTAGGCACAAGATCGTTTTCTATTTTCAATGCAGATACTAAAGCATTGGTTTACGATAGTGGCGATGATTTTGAAATGTACACAGCAAAAAACTTCCCAACTATTTTTAATGCTGATCATGAATCAAATACTCCTAAAGCTAGAAGCCGTGCAAAAGGTCCAGAACCAGAAGGAGTAACAACAGCCATAATTGGAAACCAAACATTTGCTTTTATTGCTTTAGAACGTATAGGTGGTGTTATGGTTTACAATGTAACCGACCCTAATAATGTAACTTTTGTTGATTACAAAAACAACCGAAGCACATCTGCTTACACGGGCGATTTTGGTGCAGAAAGCATTATATATGTTGCACCACAAGATGCTCCTAACAACAAAGGTTATATTATTGTTGCTAACGAAATAAGCGGAACTCTTACAACATACGAAGTAAATACAACCAATTTATCAGAACCAGAGTTTGAACCAAATGAAGTAAAAACATTCAATGTGTTTCCAAATCCTACAAACGGAGAACTTGTTTACTTTAATAGAGAAGCCGATGTTACAGTTTATGATTTAAATGGTCGTATTATGCATCAAGCTAAAAAAGCTCAAACCTTAAATGTAGCTTCTTACCCTGCAGGAATCTATATTATTAAAACATCAGAAGGTTTGGTTCAAAAATTAGTTAAAAAATAAATATCCCAAAAAGTAAAAGAGGTTTGTAAATTACAAACCTCTTTTTAATATAAAATACCAATAAAAAAACCTTAACTATTTTTGTAGTTAAGGTTTTCTTTGTGCGGGTAAAAGGACTCGAACCTTCACACCTTGCGGCACCAGATCCTAAGTCTGGCGTGTCTACCAATTTCACCATACCCGCGGCACATTGCAAGAACTATCGCTCTTTTAAGACGTTGCAAATATACGAATGGAATTTTATTACACAACAAAAAATCATTAATTTTTTATCGTTATATTTGTTGTAACAACAAGAATTATTTAATTCATACAATGGAAATCATCAAAACTTACGTTCAACAAAATAAGGAACGTTTTATTAATGAGTTAATTGACTTATTAAAAATCCCTTCGGTTAGTGCCGATAGTGCTTATTCTCAGGACGTATTAAATACGGCTGATAAAGTAAAAGAATTTTTAGAAAAAGCAGGTTGCGATACAGTTGAAATTTGCGAAACACCAGGTTATCCTATTGTTTATGCAGAAAAGAACATCAATCCATCACTTCCTACTGTTTTGGTTTACGGTCATTATGACGTGCAACCGGCAGATCCAATTGATTTATGGGATTCACCTCCTTTTGAACCAGTAATTAAGAAAACCGAATTACACCCAGACGGAGCTATTTTTGCTCGTGGAGCTTGTGACGACAAAGGACAAATGTTCATGCACGTAAAAGCATTAGAATTAATGATGCAAACCAACACATTGCCTTGTAATGTTAAATTTATGATTGAAGGTGAAGAAGAAGTGGGTTCATCATCATTAGCATGGTTTGTTGAAAGAAATCAAGAAAAATTAAAAAACGATGTTATTTTAATTTCAGACACAGGCATGATTTCTAACACGCAACCATCAATTACAACTGGTTTACGTGGTTTAAGTTATGTTGAAGTTGAAGTTACAGGTCCAAATCGTGATTTACATTCTGGTTTATATGGCGGTGCTGTAGCAAACCCAATCAATGTACTTACTAAAATGATTGCATCGTTACACGATGAAAATAATAGAGTTACCATTCCTGGTTTTTATGATAAAGTAGAAGAATTATCAAAAGAAGAACGCGATGAAATGGCAAAACGCCCATTTTCTTTAGATGAATACAAAAAAGCTTTGGATATTGAAGATATTTATGGCGAAGCTGGTTATACAACTAATGAGCGTAATTCTATCCGTCCTACTTTAGATGTAAATGGTATTTGGGGTGGTTACACTGGCGAAGGTGCTAAAACAGTGATTGCTTCTAAAGCATTTGCAAAAATATCAATGCGTTTGGTTCCTAACCAAGATTGGGAAGAAATAACGCAACTTTTCAAAAAACACTTTGAGAGCATTGCTCCAAAATCAGTTAAAGTAGTAGTAAAACCACATCATGGTGGTCAAGGATACGTAACTCCAATTGATTCTATTGGCTATCAGGCAGCATCAAAAGCATATTCAGACACTTTTGGTGTAACACCTATTCCTGTTCGTTCAGGAGGAAGTATTCCTATTGTTGCTTTGTTTGAGAAAGAATTAAAATCGAAAACTATTATGATGGGCTTTGGTTTAGATTCTGATGCAATTCACTCACCAAACGAACATTTTGGTATTTTTAACTTCTTAAAAGGAATTGAAACAATACCTTTATTCTATAAGTATTTTACAGAAATGTCTAAATAAAAAAGTTCTTTCCGATTTCAGTAAAAAGCTTACATAAAAAGCCCTCACTAGTTTACAAAAACAGTGAGGGCTTTTCTTTTAATGTAGCAATGATATTTTAATTACATTTGAGAATAATTAAATCCATCTTTTATGGAAAATAACCAAAAAATAGACGAACTGATCAAACGATTAGAAGAACTTTCAAGAAAACAAGAATTCTTTGGAAGAGAAATAAACAATCTTCGTTCGGAAATTCAGTCTTTAAAATTAAATCAATCCAGCACTCAAATAAAAGATCATTCTAAAATAACCGAAGTAAAAACGGAAGTTTCAGAACAAATTATTCCTATTTCAGAATCAAAAATTTTGATTGAGGAACCTATTATTCCAAAGGTTGAAACTCCTAAAAAACCAAAACAACCTTCTGATTTAGAAAAAATAATTGGAGAAAGTTGGCTAAACAAAATTGGTATTTTAGGAATTATTATTGGCGTTACCATTTTAGGAAAATACTCAATTGACAATAATCTAATAAGTCCGCTTACAAGAATTATTTTAGGTTATGTTATGGGAATAGGGCTATTAGGTTTCGCAATAAAACTCAAAGAAAAATTTGAAAGTTACAGTGCGGTTTTAGTAAGTGGTGCTATGGCTATTTTTTACTTTATAACCTATTTTGCCTACTCTTTTTACGGATTAATCCCACAACTCGTTGCTTTTGCGCTGATGGTGATTTTTACGATTTTTACCGTTTTTGCCGCTCTCAAATACAACCGTGTAGTTATCTCAATTATTGGCTTGGTTGGTGCGTATGCTGTTCCTTTTTTACTTTCAAACAATTCAGGAAATGTTAATACGTTATTTACATACATCTCTATTATAAATTTCGGAATTTTAGTTGTTTCCATTAAAAAATACTGGAAATATTTATACTATGTTTCGTTTACTTTTACTTGGATCATTTACGCTTTTTGGTACTTTGATTCGTATTATTTAGATGAACCAAAAATTAAAATCACAGGACTTGTTTTTGCAACCATTTTCTTTTTGATGTTCTATGCAGTTGCTATTACCAACCGAATAATTCAAAAAGAAAAATTAGTAAAACCAGACATTATTCTGTTGCTTTTAAACTCGTTCATCTATTTTGGATTAGGTTACGGAATTTTACAAGAAGGAAACACAGCTGCTTATTTAGGGTTGTTTACGTTAATAAATGCTCTAATACATTTTGGCGTAGGATATATCATTAGAACAAAAAAAATAACCGATCAAAATTTACTTTATCTGGTTATTGGATTGGTTTTTACTTTTATTACAATAGCTATTCCCGTTCAACTAAACGGAAATTGGGTTACGCTTTCCTGGATTGCTTTGTCTGTTTTATTGTTTTGGATTGGAAGAACAAAAAAGGTGGTTACATACGAGAAAATTTCCTATGTAATTATGTTTTTGTCATTTGTTAGTTTAATTCACGATTGGGAAAGTCTTGATTTTCACAAAATAAAACCGTTTTTAAACATCAGTTTTCTAACATCAATTTTAGTAATGCTTGGTTTTGGATATATTGTTTACTTAGACAGAAAAAAAGAATTTTACACATCTGAAAATCAAAACAGAGCAACAAGTGTAATGAATATAACGCTTCCTATTATATTAGTACTTGTAAGCTATTTTACGTTTAGCATTGAAATAAACATGTATTTTGAAAATTGGTTTGCCAACACTTCATTTAAAGGTACAATGCCAGAAAATGGGCATACGGCAAATACAATGTATAATTATAATATTCTTTCATTAAAAACAATTACTCTTATTGGATACTCGGTTTTATTTTTCGCCGTATTATCTTTTCTTAATATTTTAAAAATTAAAAATAAAACACTAGGAGTTACAGCAATTATTTTCACTTTAATTTCTTTTGTTGCAGCTCAAACAGGTGGTTTGTATGTTTTAGGAGAACTTCGTGAAGCTTATATTGACAGAGATTTAAACAAATATTACCAAATTGGTTTTGGTAACGTTTTAATAAGGTATTTACTGTTTGCTATTATCGCCCTTGCAATTTACACGCTGTTTAAATACATTAAACAAGATTTTATGCAATCGCTCAAAAAAAATCTAAAATTTATTGCAGAATTTGCTTTGTATGTTTCGATTTTGTGTTTTTTGAGTAACGAACTTATAACTTGGCTAGATTTAGCAGGAAACAAAAGCGTTTTTAAATTAGGATTGAGTATTTTGTGGGGAGTTTATGCTTTGATTTTGATCTATATTGGAATTTTTAAGCGAAGAAAATATTTAAGAATTGCAGCAATTATACTTTTTGCCATAACGCTTTTAAAACTACTTTTTTACGATGTTGCAGGCATGAATACGCTTTCTAAAATCATTGTTTTTATTAGCTTGGGTATTTTATTGTTGATTATTTCGTTTTTGTACAACAAATTTAAAGACAAAATTACTGAGGATGAAAAAGTTAATTAAATACCTATTTATTGGTTGCTTTGTAGGATTTTCCATTAGCGGATTTTCTCAAGAAGGTTATTCGTATAAACGAAAAATAGAGGTTAAAAAGACTTCAGTAGAATTGAATTCCATCGAAATTCCTGATGAAATGTATGGTAAAATAAAAACCAATTTATCAGACATTCGCATTTTTGGTTTTAAAAACAAGGATACGGTTGAAGTTCGTTATACCCTTCATAAAAATCCTGATTTTGAATTTGACACAAGAAAAGCACTGAAAATAATCAATCAATCTGTTGCTGAAAAAAGAAGTTATTTTACCGTTCAAGCTCCTAACGAAACCATAAATCAGTTAAGCTTACATTTTCAAAATGAAAATTTTGATTGGAAAATTAATTTAGAAGGAAGCAACGATCAAAACCAGTGGTTTACTATTTTGAAAGATTACAGAATTCTTGCTATTCATAATTCTGAAACAAATTATCGTTTTGAAGATTTGTTTTTTACCAATTCAAAATACAAATATTACAGAATTTCTGTTGATACAAAACAGCAACCTCACATTTTAAGCGTACATTCAAATCATTCTCAATCAAAAGACAGTCTTAAATTTAAAACGGTTACGGTTGATCAATTTTCAGCAAAAACAGATAAAAAAAACAAGATTACAACAATTACTGTCTCGTTAAAACAACCTTTACCAGTTTATGCTGTTTCTGTAAACACCAATAAAAAATTTGATTATAACAGAAATGTTACGGTAGAATACCTACAAAACATTACCAAAACCGAAAAAGGAATTATAAAGCATTATTCATATTTTTCATCGGGTATTTTATCATCAGAACATCCTACAGATTTGACTTTCTTGGGTGAAGATTTACAGTTTATCAAAGATTTTAAAATAACAATAAACAATAAAGATAATCAACCTTTGGAAATGCATTCTATTGAATTAAAAACGCTATCATTTAACCTGCTTTTTTCAATTGATGATTACGATTGGGATTATTACTTATATTATGGTAATAAAAATAGTTTTGCCCCTTCTTATGATGCTAATTATTCTAGTAGTGCAACGAAAAATACAGTTTCAATTTCAAAGGAAATTCAAATTAATAAAAAAGAAGAAATACAACAAGAATCTTTATTTGAAAACAAACTTTGGCTTTGGGGAATAATGATTTTAATTATTGGTATTTTAGGATATTTCAGTATGAAAATGATATACAAAAAGGAATAAGAATAAAAAAGCCACTTCAATTGAAGTGGCTTTTTTTATATAACTTAATTAATTATTTTGCAGCTTGTACAGTATCTTTAGCAACAGCAGTTGTATCTGTAGCAACAGTTGTTGCAGCTTTTGCCAATGTATCAACTTTTACAATTGGACGCTCTGAAGTAACCGTTTCTTCTTCAACAATTTGAGTTGTGTTTTTTTGTGGTTCAGCTTGAAAAACTGAATTTTTACAACTTCTGTATAAAAAGAAAATCAACACAATTCCCAACATTAAAGGAATTAAACTAAACTTAAATGAATTTCCGCTTGTGTCTTTACCGTTATTACTCATGATATGTATACTTTTTAATTATCTATTTTAGAAAACGTTGCAAATATACTATCTTTTTTCATCTTAATCATTTCCTTGCTTGTAAATTTTTAATATAAAATCAACAAAAAAGCAGTGCCAAAATTAGCACTGCTTTCATCAATAAGTATTTTTTGTTTAATTTCTAACACTTACTGCAACTTTTCTATCTGTTACACGTAACTCTTCTGATGCGTCTGCTGGGTGTTTTGCAAATTCAGATCCATATCCTTCTGCACCAACAACTTGTTTTCCTAATCCTTTTGATTCTAAGAACTTCTTAACAGCAAGCGCTCTTTCATTAGACAACTTTTTATTATGATCTTCGTTTCCTGTTTTATCGGTATATCCACCAATTTTGATTTTAACTTCAGGAAAAGCAGCCAAAATTTTAGCAATATTATCTAATTGCACTTGTGATTCTGGTAAAACGTTTGCGGTATTAATTTCAAAATTCAAGTTATCAAAATCAAACCAAATTTCTTTTAACTGATCTTCGGTCATTGTTTTGTATTCTCCTTTATTTAAGAAAGTGACCAATTTATCTTCAATACCATCGGTATAAGCATTAAATTTAACCTGATCATTAACAACAACTTCCTTAGTTACACGCGTAGTGGTTGTGGTGGTAGTTGTTGTAGCATCGTTAGGTGTTCCGCTTAATGTATCGGTAGTTGTAACGGTTTCTTTAACTTCTGTTTTCTTGTTACATCCTCTGTACAAAAAGAAAACCAAAACAATACCTAACAATAAAGGAATTAAAAGGTATTTAAACCAACCTCCGCCTCCGTTGTCATTTGAAGGACTGGTATAAGGCGATTCATTTGTTTTAAACTGATCTTTTTCGTTATGATTTACAACTTCGTTAATTTTTGCATCTGCATGTTCACGTTCTTCTCTATGACCAATAATTGGCTCGTTTACAGCTGTACTTATTAAACCTAAAGAGCCTAAACTAGCTGGTAACAATCCTTTTAAAGATCCTAAATTGGTAGTTAATAGGTTTTTTATTGATGAAAAATCTAAATTGAAATCTAGACTTTTGAAATAATCCAAAATACCTAAAAATGCGGTTCTTAAAACAGATGTTGTTGATGTTTCTGAAATATTAGCATAATTAGAAATTGAAGAAACAAATTGTTGTTTATCAGTTCCTAGAAAATTATCTAGAATATCACCAAACTTGTCCAATTTAAAATCATAATCTCCATTGGCATCTTTAAAAACATTTTGAATTTGAGAAAAAACACCTCCTAATAAAGCATCGCTTTTATTGTTCATTTTTAAAAGAAGTGCCGGAATTGCAGCGTCAAAAGCCTTACTAATGTTTGCTTCGGTTTCATTAGTTCCTATTCCTAGATTTGAAATAAAGGTAGGAGAAATGAATTGTTTGATTTGATTTACTAAAGAATTTTCCATAACAATTAAATTTTATGCTACTAAAATTACATTTAATTATTAATATAACAAAGTATTAAGATTTATTATTTTTTTCTTGAATCCACAAACTCATGTATTTAGAGGCTTGAAAACTATTTTGCCACAATATCTTTTGCACAAATAAATCGCTTCTAAAAGCTTGACAATCTTTTAAAATCTGCTGAACTTGTATTCCTAAAACAGTATCCCATTTGTTTTTTGAAAAGTTTTCATTGATAATAGTTCTGCCTTTTTCAACAGAAGCATCCCAAACTTCAGCAGATGTATACAAAGCACAAGCACTTTTAATAAAATCTGTTTCGTTATCTGCAATAAAACCTCCCCAATCATCAACTGCAATACCTTCACTACCCACTGCAAAAGTTACACTAGGCAATTTATTTTTAAAACCGTCTATAAACTTACCCTTTAACCCAGCACCAAAAGGAATTGGCGCAATTAAAACCTTGTATTGTTGCATGGTTACATTTACATTTTCACATTTTCCTTTAATGTAAAAATCTTCTTTGGCATTATGCAGCTGTAAAACTTTTGCAGGCGCATAAGCACCATAAATATGTAGCGCAGCTTTAGGTAATTGCTTTTTTATTTGAGGCCACATTTTTTTTAACTGAAGAACCGTTGCATAGTTTGGCTCGTGAATAAAGTTTCCTATAAACATAAAATGTTCGCGATTAGAAAAAGAAGGTAATTTTTCAAAATCATCAAAACTTAATTCATCCTCAATAAAAGGTACATAAAGTAATTGCTTTTTTGGGATATTAAAATGATGAATCAGCAAATCATATTCCCATTTTGAGATAATAATAGAAAGATCGCATCTATAAATAGCCGACAACTCTCTGTAACAATCAGCTGTATCGTAGTTTACCTCTTCTCCGCTTTTAAAAGATGTTGTTCTTGCTTTGCGCACAAAATGTAAATCTTCGGTATCTAAAACGGTTACAACATCAGGGCACGATTGTTTTACACGCCAACCGTATTGCTCCTCAATCATAAATCGGTCGTACATTACAATTTTAGGTTGTAAAGCTGTTACAAAATCATCAAAAGAAGCATCGTTTAAAACAATAGCATGCTTCTTTACCCCCATTTCTTCTAAAGGATAAGAACTTTCTGATTTTGACGCAGCACAAGCAAAATGTACATCGTTACTTATTAATTGCAATTGCTCTATTAACTGCAACATGCGCCAACCCGCTGCTGATGATGTGGGTTCTGGCCACACTAAACCTATTATTAAAATACGTGGATTCATAATGCAAATGTCTAAGTATTTTTTGTTAGTTTCAAACTCCGTATTATTATTTGTAAATTTGCATAAATTTTTGGTATATGTTAGGACTTAAATTATTAACCGACCCACGTTGGGCAAATATTGCCGAAGGAAATTTAGAGGAAATTTTAACCGATCATGCTTGGTGCGAGCAAAAAGCAGCCACCAATGCAATCACCATAATTACGTATAATTCTGAACACGAAGATTTAGTAACATCAATGACCGAAATTGCCATTGAAGAAATGGAGCATTTTAAAATGGTGCACGATATTATTAAAGAACGTGGCTATACTTTGGGCAGAGAACGTAAAGACGATTACGTAAACCAGTTGTTTAGATTTATGAAGAAAGATGGTTCTAGAAACGATGCTTTTATAGACCGTTTGCTTTTTGCTGCTATGATTGAAGCCAGAAGTTGCGAACGTTTTAGAGTGCTTTCTGAAAACATTAAAGACGAAGAATTAGCTAAGTTTTATAGAGATTTGATGATTTCTGAAGCAGGGCATTATACTACTTTTCTAAAATTTGCAAAAAAGTATTCAGAAAAAGTGAATGTAGACAAACGTTGGAAAGAATGGCTTGATTTTGAAGGGCAATTAATTCAAAATTACGGTACAAAAGAAACCGTTCACGGATAAAAAAACACCTCAATTTTGAGGTGTTTTTGTTTGTTCATAAGTTACAGAATCGGTTAATTGTCCTTTTTCATTAAATGTGTACCAAGTACCGTATTTAGACCATGAATTTTCAGCCGAAATACTTTTACCTACTCTGTTTATTTCTCCATTTTTATGATACAACACATTTACACAGTAAGGGTAATAATACTTTTCTAACCTGTAAATAGTATCGTTATAAAAAAACTTCCAAATACCTATTTCATTACCCTTTTTATCGTATCTCCCTTTTACAACATTCCAGTTTTCATCATCCTTATTTACATACTTCCATTTACCAACTCTAACACCATCTTTTGTTTGATTGATTTTACAGGAAAATAACAGGAACAAGAGAAAAAATAAATAAAACCTCATTTAATTAACTATATCAATCTTACTTGGATTCACTTTAATGGTAATTGGCAAAGTAAAAGTTGATCGAATTATTTTACCTTCATTTTCTGCAGGACTCCAATTAGGCATCGTTTTAAGAGTACGAATTGCTTCTTCTTGTAAAGCTACATAAGATTCATCTGGTTTAAAATATTCTTGAGGAGTAAATATATTACTAAAGCTTCCATCGGTTTCTACTATAAATTTTAAACGCATTTTAATTTCATTAGTATTTATATTTTCTGGTGCTTTAAATTCTTTAGCAAAATTGCTCATAAAAGATGAAAGACCTTCTCTTGGAGTGGCTTTTTTCTCAACAAAACTATGTGCTTCTGCATAAGCTTTTTCTATTTCTTTTCTATCTTGATAATCATTTTGTACTTGTGAAGATTTTTTTAGTTCATCTAAAGTTAATTTCTCCTTTTCTGCTTTAGATACCGCTTTAAGTTCGTATGTGAAATCTTTTTCATTTTGAACAACTCCATATCTATTGTAAATAGATACTTTTAAATTTTCATCTACAACGTAAAAATAAACACTATCATTATAATTAAAGTAGCCGCTACTTTTTTCTCCTTTAATATAAGCCAATATAATAGAATCATTTTTAATCTCATTTTTCGATTCTTCTCTAATTGGCTCTGTAAATACTATTTCATCAGATTGTTTAGCAGATTGCTCAATTATCTTAGTAACCTTAGCTTCTACATTTTTAATTTCTGTAGCCTTGGCTTCAATTCCAACCAAACCAACATATGTTAATGCTAAAGTGAACGAATAGAAAACCGTTTCCCAAACTCTTCCTTTTTTTGTGTTTTTCATCATAATAAATCGTTTTTTTAAATTATTAAAGTGGATTGAACTGCTTAGCGGAACTAAACTTTGTTTATGACTGTAGCAATTCAAAATTAAATGCTGGTAATGCTTAATATTTTTAGTTTTGTTTAAAGAATATTCATCAGCTAAATACTCATGATTTTCTTGAATTAATCGCTTGAAATAATATATAAATGGCTGAAACCATAGAAAAACGCTTAAAAGCTCAAGCAATATAATATCTAAACTATGCTTTTGAATAATGTGTCCTTGTTCATGATACAATATGGCATCATCAATAGTATTACTATTCCAATCGTTTTTGTTTAAATAAATGTACTTGTAAAAAGAAAAAGGAACTTTAATGTTGTTATTTAAAACCAGTTGACCAAATGTAGAATTAACAATAGTTCCTGTTCTTTTTAGTCGATAGAAAGTAAAAGCATGAAATATAAATTTAAAGAATAAAAGCGTGGTAACAGAATAATACACAATCTCGTACCACATGAAACCAACATCGTTATCTTCTTCCTCGATATTAATAATAAATGCTGGTAATTGTTCAACAATAACTTCTTTAGCTTGTAAAACAGTATTACTTTCTACTTTAAAAGAGAAGTTTAGCAAAGGCAATAAAAAACCTAATAGCAAACTAAACAACAAATAAAATCGATTAAATTGAAGCGATTTTTTATTTTCTAAACTCCATTTATAAATAAGTAATAGTACAAGTAATAAAAAACTTGATTTTAACAAATAAAGTATCATAAGCTACTTTTGTTTTAATTCATCATCTATTAAATCGCGAAGTTTTTGTAATTCTTCTTTTGTTAAGGATGCATCTTTAGCAAAAAACGATGCAAATTGCGATGTAGAATTATCAAAAAACTGTTTAATCATACTTTTCATTTGTTTAGAAAAGTAATTTTCCTTCTTTACAACTGCATAATACAAACGTGTATTACCAATTTCATCATAAGCAACAAAACCTTTATCAATTAACTTTTTAATGGTTGTTGCAACTGTGGTTTTAGCAGGTTTTGGCTCGTTATAGCTATCTATTAAATCTTTTAAAATCACTTTATCATGTTGCCAAACAAATTGCATTAGTTGCTCTTCAGCCGATGTTAATTTCATATTCTATTATTTTAGAATTAGTTCTATAAATATAGAACAATATTTTAAATAAAAAACAGATTGCTCTGTTTTTTTTTAATTTATACTGATAACTCCCATATCTTTAAAAGAAGATCCATTAACTAAATTAATGGTAAACTGTACATAAGAACTTACTGGTTTGTTATTATTTCTAGCAGGTATCCATTGGTTTGATTTATAAATAGCGTTTTTAACATCGTTCTCACATAAATCAGAATCTTGTTTTAACACTTTAAAATCAGAAACTTTCGCATCTTTACCCACAACAAACTCAACAATCATTTCAGCATCTTTATTCTTTAATTTTCCTTTTTTACAATTCTTAGTTGCCGCTTCAACTTGCTTTGAGAATACATTATATCCTCCTCTGTAACTCGCCATAACTTCAACATCTCTGTAAATAGTTTCTTCTGTTTTTACATTTGAATTGGTTTCAGCTGCAACCTGAGCGTTTGCAACTACACCAACAAACATAAACATCATTAATAATGTAGATTTTAATTTCATAAGTAGTAGTTTTGAAATTCAAAAATACAAAAAAATCGTTCAAAAGATATCCTTTTAAAAATAACATATGTTTATTATTTTTGTAAAAAAGAACTTTTGAAAGTATTTAATTACAAAAATACAGCTATCCATTACAACGATATTGGCAAAGGAAATGCTATTGTTTTATTACATGGTTTTTTAGAAAATAATACCATGTGGAATTATTTGGGCATTCAATTAAGTCAGCGTTTTAGAGTAATTGCTGTTGATTTACTTGGTCATGGTAAAAGTGAATGCGCGGGATATGTGCATACAATGGAAGATCAGGCGGATATGCTTTTTGCTTTGTTAACCGATTTACGCTTGCGAAAAGTATCTCTTGTTGGTCATTCTATGGGTGGCTATATTGCTTTGGCTTTTGCAGAATTATACCCAGATAACTTGCGTTCTTTGGTTCTTTTAAATTCATCTGCGCTACCCGATTCCGAAGAAAGAAAACGAAACAGAGACAGAGCCATTGATGTTGTAAAGAAAAACAGCACTGCTTTTGTTAGAATGGCAACTCAGAATTTATTTGATCAAAAAGCACACGAAACTTTCCCAAAAGAAATTGAAACCTTTACATCACAAGCAATAAAAACGCCTTTACAAGGAATTATTGCTTCTTTAGAAGGTATGAAAATACGGGTTGACAGAGAAGCCTTGTTGCATTTTAGTCCGTACCCAAAATTAGTTATTGCTAGTGAAAACGATACAATTATACCGTTACAAGAAATAAAAAATCAAGTTGAAAATACAGAAGTTCTCTTTGAAATAGTTTCAGGCGGTCACGTATCAACCATTGAACAAAAAACAAAAATCACCGATATTATTATAAATTTCTTAAAAAAGAATGGTTAAACCACCTTTTCTTCAAAAGCAATTTTTGGATTTAATATAGTTACCAACAAACGCACTAGCTCTTCTTCAAACACATCTAAAATAGCGGTTGTAATAAACTCTTCTACTACTTTTTCTTCTTTTAAACCAAACATTAAATAGCCCGATTTTCTATTTTTAAACGAATAAATTCCAGCTTGTAAAGGCAAATTGGTTTTGTTACGATACATCAATCCATACATTAGTAACTGAATCGCTTTTTCAAATTTTAAATCATTGGTAATATCAACAAGTGTATTAATTTGAACCTGATTTAGATCAACTTTTCCCGTTTTGTAATCAATTATACGCAAAACTCCGTTTCTAATTTCTACTCTATCAGCAATTCCCGATAAATGAACAGGGTAAGGCAATAAATCATTGGTTAAAGTAGCTTCTAGCTTTTCCTCTAAGCCCACAATTACCACATCGTCACCAGAATCAATAGCTTCTTTTTCAAGCATTAAAAAATGATACACGTTACGTTTGGCAACTTCAAAAGCCAATAAGTTTTTACCTTGTTTGTTTACGGTATCAGAGTAATTAATAGCAAACTGATTAACAATTTCAGTCTCGCTTTTAAGCAACATATCAGATATAATATCACTTGTTAGCTTTTGCCCTACATACGGCATGTATAACATTTCTAAAGCCCCATGAATAATAGTACCCAAAGTATTTAAAGCAATATTTTCTTCAACCTCTTCCACTTCTCTAATACCCAAAACACGTTGCATATAAAACTGCATAGGATTGCGCATATAATTACCAATTGCCGAAGGCGAAAAGCCTTTATCCGTTGCAATTTCTTTTAATCGTTCTTGCAAAAGAAGCGATTTTGAAATACTTAAAGCATTATTTACGGTTTCAGGAGATTTGGCAAAATAATTAGACACATTAACAGTATGCTTAGACAACGAATCTAATGTAAGCTGTGTGATAAATCGACTTTTTTCGCCAGCATCTAACCCTTCAGAATCAGAATTGTACAATAAATAAATATTTTTTGCTCTAAGCAGTAAATGATAAAAATGATAGGTATAAATAGCATCTTTTTCTTTATACGTAGGCAAACCTAGTTCCATTTTAACATCATGAGGTATAAAAGAATTACTTGATTTACCCGCAGGAAATTTACCTTCGTTCAAAGAAGTGATAATTACCGTATCAAAATCTAAAACCCGGCTTTCTAAAACTCCCATAACTTGCAAACCTTCTAAAGGTTCACCTTCAAACGAAACTTCAGCTAAATCGGCAATTTGCTTATAAATAGCAAACAATTGTTGCACGTTTCCAATTACCTGATAATTTAATTGATAGTTTTTAACTTGCGTAAGCACTTTATGAAAAGCATATAAAAAAGTTAACGAGACCGCATCGTTATTCTTTTTCAACTCATCTTTTATCAAAAAAACGAGTGTTTCTAGTCGATCCAAAACATCCAAGACATCATCCGTCCAGGGTTTGCAAATTAAGTCAAAACACGCATTATCGTGTTTGATAAAGTCTAATTTCTCAAACTGAAAAAAAGACAAATTTCTTTTGTTGATTTCACTTACAACTGTTTTAGTTTCAGCCAAATGTTCTATTAAAGGATGCGACAATACATCTAAAACTTCTTTGTGGTAAAAACTAGGCTTGCTACCCCTATTTACAGCATTTACGTGCATTTTAAACAACTTTAAAAAGAAAAGCTGCACTGGGTTTGATTTACTATCATAATTCATAGTAACGTTCAAAGCTGTAACCTCATTTGGCAGCGCATACAAAACAGGAATCAAAAGATTTTCTTCAGACAAAACAATAGCTGTTCTCTGTAAATTAGTATTTTCTTGTTGCAATTGATGCACTATACTTCCCACAATTTTAGCTTGCCCAACTGATTTGGGAGTACTAATAATCTCGATTTGTTTGTTTTGATTAAACTCATTTACAAGCCACTCATAAGGATGTGATTTATAATACGACCAATTTTGCTTTATTTTTCGAGCAAAGTAACCTGCTCCATGATCAAAATCATTTAAAAAAGTCTCATCTGTGTCCCAATAAATTTTAGCCGAATTATTCTTCAAAAGTCTTTGAATGATGCTTTCTTCTGCCTGATTCAATGCATTAAAGCCAGCAAAGTAATAGAAAGTCTTGTTATTTTCTAGTAGAAAATCATTCAATTTATCAACTGCCACTCGATAAATTAATCCTTGATAACCACTATTAATTTCCAAAAGATGCTTTTGAAGCGCATGATAATATGTAGGCAATTGACTCCAAAAAGTTAGGTAATTATCTACTAAAGTTGTTCTATCTTCTGTTTTTACAGACCAATGATTGATGTCATCAATATCTTTTAAATAGTCAAAAACGTGTTCTGGCTTTAAAAGATAACGATCAATCTCATTAAAATCCTGCAATAACATTTTTGCCCAATTACTAAATTGCTCAAAATCCTGTTGTACTTGTAAAGGTGTTACTTTTTTATAAACTTCATAAAACTCAAATAACTGCTCAACATTATTTAGAGAATACAGATTTGCTATATCAGCAATTAAATCTTCAATACTAATAATATTAGGTGCAAAAAAAGTAGTTGTTGAAGCTTCCTTAAAAGCCTCTAACAAAAACAAACGTGCACGCTTATTAGGCAATACTATAGTGATATCTGCAAAATTAAACTCGTGATTAGTTATAATTTGTTCTGCTAATTTTGATAAAAAAGTAGGTGTTTTCATAATTATAAAAATAAAAAAACGTCCCGACAAATCGGGACGTTTTACTATTTATTTAAACTGTAAATTATTTTACTAATTTAATTTCTGTACGACGGTTATTAGCACGTCCAGCAACAGTTTTGTTTGTATCAATTGGGTTTTTAGATCCAAAACCTTGAGATGATAAACGACTAGCTGAAATACCTTTAGAGATTAAGTATTCTCTTACTGCATTTGCGCGATCATTAGATAATGGGTCGTTGATTTTATCAGTACCTGTATTATCTGTGTGACCTTCGATAGCAAATTTAGCATTAGGGAATTGGTTCATAACTCTAGCCATGTTATCTAATACTGCGAAAGATTGTTCTTGGAAAGTAGATTTACCAGTGTTGAATAAAATTGTTTTACCATATTCATTCAATTGTTTGATATGCTCTTCTTTCACTTCAGGACATCCTTTGTTAGAAGCAGGACCAGCAACTTCTGGACACTCATCATCTTTATCTAAAACTCCGTCACCATCAGCATCAGGATAAGGACAACCATTGTTATCTTTAGGACCAGCTTCATCTGGACACTCATCATCTTTATCAGCAATTCCGTCTCCGTCTGAATCAGGACAACCGTTTAATGCAGCAACACCAGCTTCGTCTGGACAAGCATCAATATGGTTAGGAATTCCATCACCGTCTGAATCAGGACAACCGTTCATTGCAGCATCACCAAATTCAAATGGACATTGATCTAATTTATCAGGAATACCATCAGCATCAGAATCAGGACAACCATTGAATTGTTTTAGACCTGCTTCTTCTGGACACTCATCATATTTATCCAAAATTCCATCACCATCAGTATCTTTACCTCCAAAACGGAAAGTAACACCCGCTACATGTTGAAAATGAGAAGGAACAGAAACATCTTGTGCTCTTAAAACGTTGTCATCTTCAAATTGTTTTTTATATGTAGATGCTAAGTTTAAACCAATGTTTTCAGAGAACCAAAAAGTAACTCCAACCCCACCATTAACGTTTCCTGAAGATGCTTTACCTAAGAAAGCATAACCACCACCAACGTGAATAGCTGGATCAAACCATTTAGAGCCGATTAATCCACCAAGGCTGTATTTAAACTGACCATCAACACCATAGTACATTAAATCTGTAGCATCAATTCTTCTTTGTCCGTTAAAATCACCATTAGCATCAAAACCATTCTCCATAACCATTTTTTTCACTTTGTTTACAGAACCTGTAACACCAAATGATAAGTTACTACCAATGTAACGAGATACATTTAATACAGAAGCAGATGGTAAAATACTCCAGTTATCTGTTTGGAAATATTGTCCAAAACGATCTGCAAAGTCCATTGCAACACTTGAACGACCTCCGTCAATTGCGTTAACACCCACGGTAACAGCCCATGGTTGGTCAGCAGTTTGAGCTTGAGCAGCCGTACCTGCTAACAATAAAGCAGCAGCAAATACTTTTAATTGTTTCATAACTATTCAATTTTTACTTTACGTAATATTTCACAAAAATAATTTCTTTAATTGAATATACAAAATATTTTCATTAAAGATTTAACATTTTTCTAAGATTATTTTATTATCCCTAATTCTTTACCTACCTCAGCAAAAGCTTTAATTGCCTTATCTAAATGCTCTTGTGCATGAGCTGCTGATAATTGCACACGTATTCTAGCCTTATCTTTTGGAACAACAGGAAAGAAGAAACCAATAACATAAATTCCTTTTTCTAACAGCTTATCCGCCATAATTTGAGATAATTTAGCATCGTACAACATTACAGGTACTATAGCAGAATCGCCATCAATAATATCTAACCCTGCTTCTTTCATTCCTTTTTTAAAGTAGTTGGTATTCCACTCTAATTGATCTCTTAACTTGGTATCTTTCTTTAATAATTCAAATACTTTTAAAGAAGCGCCTACAATTGCTGGAGATAATGAGTTTGAAAACAAATACGGACGAGAACGTTGACGTAAAATTTCGATTATTTCTTTTTTTGCTGTTGTATAACCTCCCATAGCACCACCTAAAGCTTTTCCTAAGGTGCCAGTAATGATATCAACACGACCCATTACGTTTTTAGCTTCTAAAGTTCCTTTACCTGTTGCACCAATGAAACCAGCAGCATGACATTCATCTACCATCACCATAGCATCGTATTTATCTGCTAAATCACAAATTTTATCTAATGGTGCTACTAAGCCATCCATAGAAAAAACACCATCGGTAACAATTAATTTAAAACGACGTCCGTCGGCAACAGCTTGTTGTAATTGCTTTTCTAAATCAGCCATATCGTTATTCTCATAACGGTAACGAGCTGCTTTACACAAACGAACTCCATCAATAATAGATGCGTGGTTTAAACTATCCGAAATAATACAATCTTCGGCACCTAACAAAGGCTCAAAAACGCCACCATTTGCATCAAAAGCAGCTGCGTACAAAATAGTATCTTCTGTACCGTAAAAATCGGCAATTTCTTGTTCTAATTGCTTGTGAATATCTTGAGTTCCGCAAATGAAACGAACCGAAGACATACCAAAACCGTGCGTATCTAAAGCATCTTTTGCAGCTTGTACTACTTCTGGATGCGACGATAATCCTAAATAGTTATTTGCACAAAAGTTTAAAACGGTTTCACCTGTGTTAATCGTAATTTCGGCTCCTTGAGGCGATGTAATAATGCGTTCCTTTTTATACAAACCGTTTTCTTTAATTGCTTCGATTTCGGTTTGTAAAAATTCTTTAATAGATCCGTACATAATTTATGATCGTTTGTTATTATATTTTTGATTTATTACAAATGTATTATTTTTAAATCGTCTTGAATGTACAACAGTACTTTTTTTACCACTTGGTAGCCCATTTCTTCAATTGCTAAAGCATAATCATTTAATTGTTGATGGTATTTTGCTTGTTCTTCGCCTGTTTTGTAATCAATAATAAACGCTTCATTACCTTTAATTGCAACACGATCGGGTTTTATGTTTTGAAATGATTTGTGTAAAATAGGTCGTTCTGAAAAAATAGTATTTTCATCATTAAAAAACGGTTCCAATTCTGTATGATTTACTATCTGCGTAATTTTTGTAACAATTTCCTCTTTTTCATCTAACGAAAACAGTCCTTTAGCAATGGCTTTATTTACAACTCCTTCAACATCGTTCATGGTAATAACTTCCGCTAAAAGCTCGTGAATTAAATTACCTTTTTCAATAGCTTTTTGCTGTGTGGTATCCCACATTAAAGCTTCACGTTTTGCAATTTTAATTACCGACGCATCAATCGCTTTTTCAACCGCTTCTATTTGAATAGGCTTTTGTAAATCATTATCATTAGAAGCGGAAACTTTAACTGCGTTTCCAAAATCATACGACAATTGACTGTCTGAAAAAGCAACCTTATCCTCTAAAAACTTCACAAAAAAACTCGCTAAAGTATTAGGCAACCTACCCTCTTTGGTACGTTTGTAATTGCTAATAATATACAATTGCTCTTCTGCTCTGGTTAAAGCTACGTACAAAACATTGAGATTGTCTAACAATTCTTCTTGCTTTTTTTGATGATACAAACGCTGGGCTGTTTCGCCATACATTTTTACATCGTTTTTTAAATCGACTAATGCTTTAGGAATGGTAAATTGATCGTTATTTTCTAAATCAATCCAAATTTTATCTCTTGATTTCGAAAAATCTTCATCGGCAAAAGGAAAAATAACCACAGGAAACTCTAAACCTTTAGATTTATGGACAGTCATTAAGCGCACTGCATTTTCGTTTTCAGGAGCAGGAATGCTTAGCTTATGATAATTCTGTTCCCAATAACTCAAGAAATCGGCAATAGTTGATTGATTTTTAACGGTACGCTCTAACACCAAATCTAAGAAATACTGTACGTAAGCTTCGGTTTTTTTGGTTGGCATAAAAGCGTTTATCAACAACTCTACCGCTACGTATAAATTGTTTTTCCGCAAATGTTCAAAATCAACTGCAACACCTAAGTCTTTTAAATAATTTTGAAAATAAGCTTCAGTGTTTAGTTCAATTCCTTTCCAAATTACATCGTGTACCTCGTTGGTTTGTAAAATAGTGTTTGCTACATAATAAAGAATCAATGCTTTTGCTTCTTTATCTTCGTTGTTTTTTAAAAACCGCAATAAATTCAACAAAAGCTGTACTTCAGTGGCATTGTTAATCAACAGGGTTTCTGATGATAAAATTCGGACTCCTTTCTCGGTTAAGTAATTGGCAACCTTTACACCGTCTTTACTTTTGCGTGTTAAAACCACGATATCGCCTAACAAAAAACCTTGTGCTACTACTTTATTAATCGTTTCCAGAACTTTTTTTAAGTACAAATCGTCTTTTGTAACCTCATCATTTTCTAACAAGTTGTTATCTAAAAACGACACATTAACAAAACCTCCTTTTTTAGAATTGGTATTTTGATGTGCATAGTTTTGATACAAATTTTGATACGATTCCTCATCAAATTCTGATGCTAAAAACTTAAATACAGCGTTATTAAACTCGATTACTTCTGAATAACTACGATAATTGGTGTCTAAACTAACGGTTGCTTTGGATGGATTTGAAAACGGATTTTCACCATCGCTCAATTTCATAAATTGTTCCGCTTTGCCCCCACGCCAACGATAAATAGCCTGTTTTGGGTCGCCAACAATCATTAATGAGCCTTGCTTACTGTAATCGTCTTCACCTGAAAGTGCATTATCAATTAAAGGAACTAAATTTTGCCATTGCAACTCTGAAGTATCTTGAAATTCATCAATAAAAAAATGTCGGTATTTTTCACCTAAACGCTCGTAAATAAAAGGCGCTGGCTGATTTTTTAATTCTTCGTAAATAATAGAGTTAAACTGCGAAATTGATAAAATTTGCTGCTCATTTTGTATGCGATTGATTTCGTTACTGATAGAATTTAATAACGAAAGCGGCACCAAGTTTTTTAAGAAAGCTTCGTAAAAATAGATTTTTCCGTATAAACTGTATATTTTTTTTGTTGCAACCAACAAATCGGGAATTAAACGCTCAATAACCTCTTTATCTTTTGCAGTTTTATTAAGTTTAATGTCTTCGGGTTCGAAATATTTTTTATTGGTGTTGTGGAAATTACCATCTACAATTCCCAATAAATGTTTTGGAAAATACCCACCACTAAACGATTTTAAATCAACACCGTGATTTTCTAATAACTGTAAAGCTTCTTTTGCTAATGAAACTGTATCTTGTTTTAAATCATCAACCTGTTGGCGTAAACCGTTTTTAAGTGTTAAAAAAGTTTCTAATTCAACATTTTTAAAGGCTTCCAGTTCATGTTTATTGTTTTCGTTTAAAAGTAACCTGCCAATATCCATCAACTCATTGCTAACATCCCAACTTTTATCGTCATCGGCTTTGCTAATTGAAAAATCAATCAACAATTTAGTCAATTCGGAATCAACACCCGCTTTAGAAATTAAAGCATCAACAGCTTCTTGTAACAAAGCTTCGGTATCTAATGACACTTCAAACTGAAAAGGCAAATTCAAATCAAACGCAAAGGAGCGAATTACTTTATGCGTGAATTTATCAATGGTAGAAATATCGAAACCTGCGTAATTATGAATGATATTTTTTAAAATTCGTTTCGATTTTTCTCTAATATATGCTTCGGTAAACGATGTTTCTTGAACAATTTGTTCTAATAATTGATACTCTTTCTTAGGAATATCGGTTAATGTAAAAGCATAAATACACAAAACAATACGCGATTTCATTTCATTAACCGCTTTGTTGGTAAAGGTAATAGCAAGTACATTTCGGTACGCATCGTCTTTGTTAGAATAACCTAAAAGTATTTTAAGATACTCTTTTACAAGCGTATGCGTTTTTCCTGCACCTGCCGATGCGTTGTATATGGTAAAGGCTTTTTTTTCCAAAATAATTTATAAAAAAGTTAACAAAGAAGACACACAATAATTTTTATTGTCGATCGATTTTGTCTAAATTTGAATAAAAATAATACTAATCTTTAAAATATTATAGTTATGGCTTTCGAATTACCAAAATTACCATATGCTTATGACGCTTTAGAGCCTCATATTGACGCAAGAACAATGGAAATTCACTACTCAAAACACCACCAAGCATATACAACAAACTTAAATGCAGCTATTGAAGGAACTGATTTAGCAGGAAAATCAATCGAAGATATTTTAACTTCTTTAGATTTAAACAACAAAGCAGTTCGTAACAACGGAGGTGGTTTTTACAACCACAATTTGTTTTGGGAAGTAATGGCACCTAATGCAGGTGGCGAACCGACAGGTGAATTAGCTACAGCTATTAACGAAGCTTTTGGAAGTTTTGAAGCTTTTAAAGATGCTTTTTCTAAAGCGGGTGCTTCACAATTTGGTTCTGGTTGGGCTTGGTTATGTGTAAAAAATGGTAAATTAGAAGTTTGTTCAACAGCAAACCAAGACAATCCTTTAATGCCAGGTATTGGTTGTGAAGGTACACCAATTTTAGGTTTAGATGTTTGGGAACACGCTTATTACTTAAACTACCAAAACCGTAGACCAGATTACATTAACGCGTTTTTTAATGTAGTTAACTGGGATGTAGTTGCTAAAAAATACGCAGCTGCTAAATAAGAGCTTTTAATTGCAAACTTTATAAAACCGTCTTAAATTGTATTAAGACGGTTTTTTATTATTTATAAGTTTCGTGTTTAAAAGTTTTGTTCTGTACTTTTGCAAAAACAACAACAAACATGCAACATATTAATCACATAAACCAATCAATAAACGTTTACAAACAACAACTACTTCAACACACGCTTTACAAAAAAATTCATACGATAAATGATTTAAAACATTTTTTAGAAGGTCATGTTTACGCTGTTTGGGATTTTATGTCGCTTTTAAAAGCGCTTCAATCTAAATTAACCTGTACAACAAGTCCTTGGTTTGCTTCACCTAACCCAGAGGTGCGTTACCTTATTAATGAAATTGTTTTAGCAGAAGAATCGGATGTAACGTTATACGGCACTCGTTTAAGTCATTTTGAAATGTACCTACAGGCAATGGAAAAGTGTGAGGCAAATACGTTGGCTGTTTCTCATTTTTTAAACGAGGTACAAGCAAAAGGAATTTTTAATGCAATTAACGAAAGTACACTTCACGATAACATTAAAGATTTTTTGACATTTACTTTTGAAACCATCGAAAACGGAAAATCACATGAAATTGCCGCAGCTTTTACTTTTGGAAGAGAAGATTTAATCCCGAACATGTTTACACAAATTTTAAACGAGTTTAAAATAAGTTTTCCTTTGGTAGACTTATCGGAATTGGTTTATTATTTTGAACGACATATTGAATTGGATGCCGATGAACATGGACCAATGGCTTTTGAAATGATTTCGTATTTATGTGGCGAAGATGCTGAAAAGTGGAACGAAGTAGAAGAAATTTCTAAAAAAGCTTTGGAAAAAAGAATTAAACTTTGGGATGCTATTGAAGAATTAATTGAACAATAAGTTAAAAGTAAAATCGCTCAAAAGAGCGATTTTATTGTTTTAAAAGATATGCTAAATTTACTTTTACCTCATTGTAACCATATTCTCCAAAAAAAGCAGCATATTTCTCTTTATTAATTACAACAAAACTACCACAAGGATAATGATAGTTAAAAAATAGGTTTTCAATAAGTGCATTCGGATCTTTTTTCCATACGTGGTCTTTTAACGTTTTAATACCCTCACTATTTTTATAAATTCTTAAAACATTTACATCTGCAATCTTTCTCACCTCTACATCTACTTTTAAATCCCACTCTAACATCTCTTTTCTTTTTGTAAAAACACCACTTGAATTACAAGGATCTTTACCTGGATAGTAATAAATAATCAATGGCTTATTTCTATCAAGCTTTAAATTTAATTTTTCATTTAGCGTATTAATTAAATTACTTGAATCTTCCAAAGAACCTACCTCCATTCGTTCATCAAAATTGATTAATTTAAATCTATTTAAAGAATCATTTTGAACTTCCATATTTTTTTTATTCAACTTTAATTTATCAAAAGTAGCTTTATCAATTTTATTATTATCTACATCATAATACGTTTGTGCGTTTATGGTGTTCTGAACAATCAACAGCAAAATAAATAATATTTTTTTCATAGTGTTTTATTTTTTAGTCATATAATTCATCGCCTTCTTTTACTTTGCCCTTTAGTTTTGTTAAGCTTCCTTTGGTTGATTTTTCTAACCCTTTTAATATGGTTTCTTTGTTTTTTGATTCATCTAAAACCATAATTCCAACATTTGCTTCATCACTTTCAGAAAAATAAGTATCATAAACAACATACTTAATTCCTTTATTGGTAAAAGCCAAATAATACAAGCTCATAGCAGCGTTTTGAACGCCACCACCCCTTTCGTATTCAGAATATTCAAACTTTTTAAAACTTGAAGCATCTTTTTCAGCAGGATATTCTAACTCAATTTTACTTTTTGAACCATAACGATACACCACATATTGCTCCTTTTTATCCATGCAAATTGTCACTTGCTTTCCGTTCTTCATCTTAAGTTGATACAAAACATTTTCATTAGGCAATTGATACGATACATTTTGTTGGATGATTTTATCAGTATCAACAAAAATTGCTTTATTATTGCCCATTTCTTTACTATTTGTAAATAAAAGTATGGGCATGAACATCATTGAATAAAATACAAGCTTTGTCATTTCTTTTTTTATAAATTTAAAAATAATTTATGAACCAACTCGAAATAATTTATCAAGACAGCTATTTAGTTGCTATTAATAAACCACACGATTTATTAGTGCATCAATCGCCTATTGCACGTAATGCCGAAGAATTTGCCGTACAACTTTTACGCGATCAAATCAATCAAAAAGTATATCCCGTACATCGTTTAGACAGAAAAACTTCAGGTGTTTTGCTTTTTGCTTTAGATAAAGACACCAACCGAGCAATGGTACAGCAATTTACTAATAAAACCACCGAAAAAAAATATTGGGCTATTGTACGTGGGTTTGCACCCGATGTTTTAACCATTGATTATGCCTTGTATCGTGAAGATGGCGTTTTGCAAGATGCTGTTACACATATTAAAACGTTAGAAACAGCAGAAATTGATCTTCCGTTTGGAAAACACCTTACATCGCGCTACAGTTTAATTGAAGCCGAACCTGAAACCGGACGCATGCATCAAATTCGTAAGCACATGGCTCATGTTTTACATCCTATAATTGGCGACAGACCTCACGGCTGCAACAAACAAAACAAGCTGTGGTTAGAGAAATTCAATATGAAAAGCATGTTGCTTCACGCGCACTCGTTAACTTTTGAACATCCTGTAACTAAAGAAAAAGTCACTTTAAAAGCAAAGCCATCAAATGTATTTGCTACTGTGTATAATTTACTTAATTTTAAAGCGTTAGATTTATAAAAAACAGTAATGAAAACAACCTATTACATTTTATCGGGTTTGCTTATTATTTCATCATTAATCCCTTTAATACAAAACCAGCATTGGTTTTTTAGGATTTTTGATTTTGGAAAAGTCCAAATTTTTGTATTGCAATTAATTGTTTTGGTTGTGGCTTTTGTTTTTGTTCCGCACACAACAGCATTTTATATTTGTCAAGCTGCATTGGTATGTTGTATGATTTACGAAGTTTATCTTTTGTACCCCTACACGCCTTTTTACAAAATTGAGAAGAAAATTAAAACCGAAAAATCATCCAAAAGCATTAAAATTATTTCTACCAATGTGTATCAATTCAACAAAGAATACAATCGTTTTCTGAATTTCATCCAAAGAGAAAATCCCGATGTTGTTTTAACTATGGAATCGAACAAAGATTGGGAACAAGCCCTACAAGTTCTAAAAAAAGACTATCCTTATTTTTGCGAAATTGGTTTGGAAAACACCTACGGAATTCATTTGTATTCAAAGTTTGAGTTCACAAATTGCAAAGTTCATTATTTTATTGCTGATGATATTCCCAGTATTGAAGCTACTCTAAAAACAACCGATGGCTTTGAGTTTGTGTTTTTTGGAGTGCATCCGCCACCGCCAAGTCCTACCGAAGAAGTTACATCAAAAGAACGTGACGGCGAATTGTTATCGGTTGCTAAAAAAGTAAAAAACAACAACAAACCTACCATTGTTGTAGGCGATTTTAACAACGTGGCTTGGGCAAAATCATCTGTTTTATTCCGAAAAACATCTGGTATGATTGATCCACGAATCGGTCGCGGTTTGATATCAACCTTTCATGCCAAATACAAACTGCTTCGTTTTCCTATCGATCAAATGTTTCACTCAACCGATGTATTTGTGGAAGAATTAAAAGCGATGGAAAATATTGGCTCTGATCATTTGCCTTTGTATTGCCGATTTTTTATCGACAAGCAAAACGATGATCAAGAAGATTTAGTAGAACATTTGGAAAAAGACGATATTGCGGAGGTAAACGAAATGATTGCAGAAGGAAAAGCAGAAGAAAGTGATAGGGAAACTGTTGTAACTGAGTAATATTATTTTAATTATTTCGTTATCTTTACATCTTAAACGGCTAATTAATGAAAGCATACATATCTGTTGATACAGAAACAAGAAAATCGTTAGGAAAAGAAATTATTGCATTAGGCATGGCCATGAGCACTGCCAATGTAGAACAATATATATTTGTTGATAAACATCCGTTTGAAGCAGGGCAAGAAGCCGAATTAATGCAAAAAGCAATGAAAGAAATTGATTCTAGCAATTTTATCATTATTGAAGCTACTACTGTTAATGTTACATCGTGCATAGAATTAGGATACGCCAAAGCCAAACGTAAACCTATAGTGTATTTGCAAAAAGCCGAAGCCGAAACCAATGAGTTGTTATTTGCTTTAAGCAACTTTCATATTTTATATGCCAATCCTAAAGATTTGTTTGATCAATTAACCGAATTTCTAAAAAACGTGTTACCACAAAATTAATAAGCCTTGTTTTTCAAGGCTCTTTTTTTACATCATTTTCAAAAACTTCAACCCTAAAAAATCATTAATTTTAATATATTTGTTTTACAAACAGTACCAAAAATATGAAACTAACTCAATATACTTTTTTAGCATTGGCGGTGGCATCGTTAACCGCATGTAATAAAAACAACAAAATGGATAACGATAAAAAAACAATCGATAGTTTACAGCAAATTCAATTTGAAACCGAACAGTTTGCAGATGTACAGGTATTGAAATACGATATTCCTGGTTGGGAAAAATTAACGTTAAAAGAGAAAAAATTAGTTTACTATTTAGCGCAGGCAGGCTATGCTGGACGCGATATTTTTTGGGATCAAAACTATAAGTACAATTTAAAAATTCGTGCAGCTTTAGAAAACATCTACAAAAATTATCAAGGCGATAAAAATGATGAAAACTGGAAAAAATTCGAGATCTATTTAAAGCGTGTTTGGTTTTCAAACGGAATTCATCATCATTATTCAAACGATAAAATCAAGCCTGGTTTTCCGCAAACCTATCTTCAAAAACTATTAAAAGATACTAAAACAAGTTTAGACGCTAGCATTGTTGAGATTTTATTTAACGATGTGGATGGCAAAAAAGTGAACTTAAACGAAGCGAAAGGTCTGGTACAAGGTTCGGCTGTTAATTTCTATGGCAAGGGATTAAACGCAAAAGATGTTGAGAAATTTTACGGAAGCATGATTCCAGCTGATTCTTTGCGCCCTTTATCTACTGGATTGAATTCTAAATTAGTAAGAACCGAATCAGGAAAAATAGAAGAACGTGTATGGAAAAGTGGCGGTATGTACGGCGCTGCTATCGACAAAATTGTGTATTGGTTAGAAAAAGCAGTTGAAGTTGCCGAAAACAAACCGCAAGCCGATGCTTTAAAAATATTGATTGATTTTTACAAAACAGGCGATTTAAAAAAATGGGACGATTACAACGTGGCTTGGGTTAAAGCTACCGAAGGAAATATTGACTATATCAATGGATTTATCGAGGTTTACAACGATCCATTAGGACATAAAGCATCATATGAATCTACTGTTCAAATCAAAGATTTTGATATGTCTGCCAAAATGGAAGTTATTTCCAAAAACGCGCAATGGTTTGAAGATCATTCGCCTTTAATTGCAGAGCATAAAAAGAAAAATGTAGTAGGTATATCGTACAAAACGGTTATTGTTGCTGCCGAAAGTGGCGATACATCACCAGCTACACCTATTGGAGTTAATTTACCAAACGCCGATTGGATTAGAGCAGAACATGGTTCTAAATCAATTTCGTTAGGAAATATTATTGAAGCTTACAACAAAGTAGGCGGTGGCGATAAGTTAAAAGAGTTTGCTTTTGATGAAAAAGAAGTAGAACTTTCTAAACGTTATAGTGAATTAGCTGATAAATTGCATACCGCATTGCACGAGGTTATTGGGCATGCATCGGGACAATTAAACCCAGGTGTTGGTACACCAAAAGAAACCTTGAAAAGCTATGCTTCAACTTTAGAAGAAGGTCGTGCAGATTTGGTTGCTTTGTATTATTTATACGACCAAAAAGTACAAGATTTAGGTTTGGTTGATGATTGGAAAAGCTTAGGTATGACCGCTTATAACGATTATATTAGAAATGGTTTAATGACACAATTAGTGCGTATTGAACCAGGAAGAGAAATTGAAGAAGCACACATGCGTAACCGCCAATGGATTTCGGCTTGGGTGTTTGAAAAAGGAAAAGAGTTTAATGTAATTGAGAAAGTGGTAAAAGAGGGTAAAACGTACTTTAAAATAAACGATTATGAACGTTTACACGATTTATTTGGACAGTTATTACGTGAAACGCAACGTATAAAATCGGAAGGTGATTACGCTGCTGCAAAAACATTAGTTGAAACCTATGGTGTAAAAGTAGATCAGCAAATTCACAAAGAGGTTTTAGAGCGTAGCAAAAAATTCAACACTTCGCCATATAGAGGTTTTGTAAACCCTGTTTTGGTTCCTGTAACCAATGATAAAGGAGAAATTACCAACATTGTGGTAACTTATCCTAAAACATTTGCAGAACAAATGTTGTATTATTCTAAAAACTACAATTTCTTACCTTTAGAAAATTAACATATAAAGACCACACATGTTGTGGTCTTTTTTTAATAATAAAACCATGAAAGCATTATTAATTATTGATATTCAAAACGATTTTCTTCCTGGTGGTTCATTAGCAGTTACCAATGGTGACAAAATCATTTCAATCGTCAATAAAACTCAAAAACATTTTGATTTGGTTATTGCTACACAAGATTGGCATCCTGCAAATCATAAAAGTTTCGCTTCCAATCATAGTAACAAAGCTATTTTTGAAGTCATTAAATTAAATGGATCCGACCAAGTTTTATGGCCAGATCATTGTATTCAAGGTTCTTTTGGCGCCGATTTTTCAACTGAATTAAACATGCATCAAGTAAGTGCCGTTATTAGAAAAGGAACTAATTTAGAAATAGATAGTTACAGTGGCTTTTTTGACAACAACAAACAAAACAGTACAGGTTTACACGGTTTGTTAAAAGAAAAAAACATTACAGAAGTGTATGTTTGTGGCTTAGCTGCCGATTATTGTGTTTATTATACTGCAAAAGATGCAGCAGAATTAGGCTACAAAACCTTTTTTATAGAAGATGCAACAAAACCTATTTCTGACGAAAATTATGCTTTAGCAAAAGAGGATTTGACTTCATTAGGTGTCATTTTTACTGATAGCTCTAAACTTTAAAAATTGGTTTACATTTGCAAAAAACTAATTCATGAAAAACACTTTACTCTTTCTTTTTCTTATTGCTTTTTCTTTTAAAATAAAAGCGCAAATTATTGAGGCATCCCCAACAATTTCAACAAATGAATACTTTAATTTACTGACAGAAAATTTAATTATACCAGATTCAATTAAACAACAATTTCCTAATCAATATTTAGATCTTACCGTTTTATTAACTATTACCAAAAGTGGTTCCGTTTTTAATCCAAGTATTAAAAATGATTCACTACAGCTAGGTTCAAATTTAAAAAAAGTGATTGAAAAATTACCCAAATGGAATCCTAAGACTGAAAATGGTACTCCCGTAGCTTCGCAAAAAGCAATTAACCTATCTATTTTTATACCTAGTAAAGAAAACACTATTGATAATATCAAAAAAGCCATACCTGAACAAGGAATGCTAAAGTATTATAGCAACGTAATGCGAAAAATAAATATTGAAAAACATGTGGATATTCAAGTAGGTATAACAGAAATTAAAATGATTGCTACATTTATTGTAGAAAAAGATGGTAGCCTTACAGATATTAAAATTAAAAGATTCTAATGAACCTAGCCTAAATAAAGAAGTAATACGTGTTATAAAATCAATGCCTAAATGGAATCCAGCTTTAGAAAACGGTGAGCCAATTCGTTCTGATTTCACTTTGCCTATTAAAATAAAAATCAACAACTAAAAACAGTACTTTTATACAATTTATTAAAATAAAACAATTATTTTATCAAAATTATAACATATAATTAAAAAAATTAATGAAAAAGGGCAAACAAAATAACACTCAAAAAACAAATCCTTTATTGGCTACAAATGAAAATTCAAGCACTGTAAAATATGATGCATCTAATACAGTAAGTCTTCTTTTTTTAGTTTTGTATCTTCTAATACCATTTGTATCATCTAATAAATATCAAGATTTTCAAGGATTACATTGGCTTTTACTTTCTATCTTAAATGGTCTTTTAAGTTTGTATTTATTCTTTGATAAAGATCAAAACATGGAAGCATATCTACCTAAGTTTCTTAAAAGCAAAATTTATATAGCTTATATTATTTTTACCATTATTTCAGGAATTTCAATAATAAACGCCTTTAATGTTGTTGAAAGTTTGGTACAATACTCGCGCTTATTAAACATAGTTATAACCTTTACATTACTGGGATTATTATTTGTAAATCGTAAAAATTTATTTCCAAAAATTGCTTTTATCATTACCATAACATCCTTTTTAGAAACGTTTTTTGTGTTACAAGATTTCTACCAAAACACAAAAAATCTTGAAATGATGTCTTTAATTTTAGACACTCTAAAGTGGACTACTGGTAGTAAAAACATTTTTGTTATTTGTTTGGTTGTTAAACTTCCTTTTATACTCTATACCTTTATTAATAAAAAAGGAGCTTGGAAATACTTTGCCTTACTAACCTTGTTCTTAACTTCACATGTTGTTTATTTATCAATTACAAGAACTGCATTTGTAGGTATGATATTGGTTTTTGTGTCCTTTTTTATTGGATCGTTTTTAGTAAAAAAAATCAATAACAAACATAGTATCATTGCAGTAAGTATTGCAACCGTTGTGTGTATTTTTGGTTGTTTTTTAGGTCAGCTTAAAATTGACAGTTTCTTAAAAAAGATATCTTTAAATAATTCAAATTCGGCTCAAGCTACATCGCAAGTCTTAGCTAAATTAGAAGATTCAGAAGGCAATGTTCGCTTTAAATACTGGGAAGCATCTTTAGATATTATTAAAGAAAACCCCTTATTAGGTGTAGGTTATGGAAACTACAAATTATACACGCCTAAATATGTTAAATTTTTATTGGCTGATGGTAGTTTTTCAAAACATCCCCACAATGATTTTATTTTTGTTGCAAGTGAATCTGGTGTTATAGCTGTTATTCTTTATATTTCAGTATTCTTAATTGCACTGTTTATTTTAGTAAAAAACATATTACAAACAAAAGACAATCAACATAAACTAATAAATTTAACACTTATAACTAGTTTGGGTATTTGTTTGTTAGATGCTCTTTTTAATTTCCCTAAAGAACGTCCTGTAACACAATTATTACTTATACTATTATTTGTTTTTACTATTGCTTTTAATTTGAAAAAGAAAGATACTGAAGCTGAAATAAAACCTAAATCTTTTAATTTAAAATTAATTTCAGGGGTTTCATTAGGTTTTAGTATTGTTATGATTTTTACTAATTATACCATTTTAAATTCAATGCGAGCTCAAGGGTTAATAGACACCGATTTTGTTGACAACACCACTAATGGCAAAGCATTGGTCTACAATTACAAAACAGCCAGTGAAATGCTTCCGTCATACCCTAATATTTCTGAAATGTATGATCCAACCGAAGTTAAATTGGCAAAATATTTACGAGCTGAGGGAAGAAATGATGAAGCCATAAAATTGCTTCAAAATTCAAAAAAAGTTCATCCTTATTATGCTGATACAAACTATACTATTGCCAATATTTATTATCATAGCTTAAAAAATAATGACAGTGCTTACGTTTACAGCTTAAAAGCTTTACAGGATAAACCTAAAAATTTTGATGTTTTTAAACTTGCTGCACACTTAACTTCTTTAAAGGGAAAGTCAAATGAAATAGTGAAACTTTACAATGAGTTTACTAAATACAACGAAGTAACTGAAGAAAATTATTCTTTTTATTGTCAGGTTTTATATGGTGCAAAATATCCTAATAACGATTTAAATAAGATTGTAAAAGAAGGATTAAAGAAGTTTCCTAATTCGGTAGAATTACCAAAACTATCTGCTTATTTAGATACTGTTATAACACAATAAAAAACGGAGCAATGCTCCGTTTTTTATTTAATCAGCTAATATTTCCGCTTGTAGTTTCTTGGTTAAACTTTTAAAAATCAATTCGTATGAATGATCTATCAATTCCAACAACAGTTTTTTAGGAACATCATCGTGAATAGTAACTGTGTTCCAATGTACTTTGTTCATATGCCAACCAGGCTCTACTCCTTGATAACGCTCGCGTAATTCCAAAGCGTATTCTGGGTTACATTTTAAATTGACTGTCGGCTTTCCTATTTCCCATTGTTCTAAAGAGGTTAACAAAAACATCTTTCCTCCTACTTTTAAAACCAACGTATCTTGATCAAAAGGAAAATGTTCGGTTACTCCTTTTTTCGCAACACAATACTCTAAAAACTGTTGAATATCCATATTTCTTTTATTTTATAGCGTACAAAACAGGTTTACTTGGTGATGCATCGTTCTCAAAAGAAGCTATTTGCATGTTGATAATATACGAACCGTCTGGCACATTGTTTTCTACAAAAATTAATTCGGTAATGGTGCAATCAAAACGGGCATCACTATTAACATTTTGCGTGTCTTTTACATTCCAAAAGGCTTTATGCGCTAACAATTTACCTTCGTCTACTTCTTTATCTACACTTGGCAAATCAATCAACAAATGCTGCACACCTATTTCACGAATACAAACAGAGGCTTCTTCTGTTAAATACGCAGGGTTGGTGTTGGAATAATTTTTATGTTTTTTATCCGAATTATTTGGTAAGGTACGAATTACTAATGCTTCAGGAGTAACTCCATTTAACGCTTTTTCTATTTGATTTTTAGTGATGATAAAATCATCTTCAAAAAATTCAGGTTCAATAGAAATCAATTCGGCAACAAACATAAACTGCTTCAATATTTGATTAATAGAATAAAAATCTTTGGTGATATGTCCCAAACATTCGGTATGAGTTCCGTGTCCGTGTGGATTGAACAAAATATTATTAAAATTGGTAGATGACTTTCCCGAAACCACACTTCCAACAAAATCGCCCGTTATTACAGGATTTATTTCGGGCTGATTTAAATACCACGCAATTGGGTTTAAATGGTTGTTTTGTATAGGTAACGAAATATCAATAGGTTGCGCTAAATCAATTTCGTAGTTTTTGTTGTTATGTTGTATGGTTGTTTTCATTTAAATAAAATAATATAAATTATAATAGCTGAAGTAAATATAGCTAATAATAAAGGCGTTAGGGCAACAATAAGCCAAGTCAATGAAATTTTAAAAAAATATTTATTAAAAAAAATCAAAAGCGTATTTGTGAAAGAAAATATTGATGTTAATATTAAACAAACCCAACCAGTCATTTTAATAATTCCGTAAAAATAAATTCCATAAAAATATCGTCCCCTTAAATGTTCAAAATTTCCGAGAAAAAATAGACCTAATATTAATAGTGCAATATTTAATATTGCAAAATATTTTATTTTATTTTGATTGGATACCATATTATTTCAATTTTCAAATTTAAAACAAACAAAATTCATGATATGATTACTTCATCAGTTCGCTTTACGTATACCGAAATGAAGTTCGGATTAACAAAAGGTTAATCTACCCAAAACAATTCGCTTGCTATACCATCGCAAAAGAATTTTCCATTTATAGTGGTTTTTAAAACATCGTTTTCTAATACTAACTGTTGTTTCGTTATAAAAGCCGAAGCTTCTTTTACTAAATAATCTTTATAATGGGTGCCAAATTCTGTTTCAATTCTTTTTAACGAAACGCCCCAAATGGTACGTAAACCTGTCATTACATATTCATTGTAACGGTCTTGAACGGTTAATTTCTCCACTTCATTAGGTAATGTACCTTTTTGTATGGCTTGTATGTACAACGCATTATTAGCAATATTCCACGAACGATGGGTGCCATTAAAACTATGTGCAGACGGACCAATACCTACATACTTTTTGCCTAACCAATACGCCGAATTGTTTTTGGAAAAGTAGTTGGGTTTGCCAAAATTAGACAGTTCATAATGCACAAATCCTGCATTTTCTAACATTTCAACTAAAGCTAAAAAATGTTCATGTGCTTCGCCGTCATTAGGATTGGGAATTTTACCCATCTTCACCAATTTAGCCAACGCCGTTTTGGGTTCAACCGTTAAAGCGTAAGTCGAAATATGATTAATTCCCAAATTCAAAGCTTTTTGCACATTGGCTTTCCATCGATTCATTGATAAATTGGGAATTCCGTAAATTAAATCAATCGAAATATTATCAAAGTATTTTGTTGCTTCAACTAAAGAGTTCCATGCTTCATCAGCATTATGCGCACGATTCATCATTTGCAAATCTTCATCGTAAAACGATTGTACACCAATACTTAAACGATTTATTTTTGATTCTGCTAACTGATGAATTCTTTCTATTTGTAAATCATCTGGATTGGCTTCTAACGTAATTTCGGGATATTCAACTACATCAAACAACGAAAAAACAGACTCTAAAATTTGATCAATTTCTTTATTTGATAGTACACTTGGCGTTCCTCCTCCAAAATAAATAGTTTCAACAGGTTCGGTAATTTCATCTTTTCGTAAATGAATTTCTTGAATTAAAGCATCAATCATTTCATCTTTTTTCTTCATGGATGTTGAAAAATGAAAATCGCAATAATAGCATGCTTGTTTGCAAAACGGAATGTGAATGTAAATACCTGCCATTATTTTTTTGTTACACGATCTTGATTTTGCGACACAAAGGCTTCCCAGCCTGTGTACGATTTTCCGACAACTGTTTTACCTGAATTAAAAAAATGACAAACAGCCGCCGCCAAACCATCGGTAGAATCGAGGTTTTTAGGCAACTCTTTTAAGCCTAACAATTGTTGCAACATTTTAGCCACTTGCTCTTTACTGGCGTTTCCGTTACCCGTAATAGCCATTTTAATTTTTTTGGGTTCGTATTCGGTAATAGGAATTTGGCGCGATAAACCTGCTGCCATTGCCACACCTTGCGCACGACCTAATTTTAACATCGATTGTACGTTTTTACCAAAAAAAGGCGCTTCAATAGCAATTTCATCGGGATGATAGGTATCAATCAATTCAATAGTACGTTCAAAAATACGTTGCAATTTTAAATAATGATCTCCTAATTTTGAAAGATTCAATTCGTTTAACTGCAAGAACATCATTTGATTCTTCACTACTTTTATTAATCCAAACCCCATAACGGTTGTTCCTGGATCTATCCCTAAAATGATTCGTTCCGTTGCCAATTTAATTCGTGTTAATTCGTGTACATGGTACTAAAAAAAGGATTTTCTTTGTATTATGAAATTCCTATCTCCCAAAATTAAGCAATTCCTATCACTTCTATTGAAATTTATCGTAGTTGGTTTGGCTTTTTATTTTATTCAATCGCAACTTAGCGAGAAAGAATGGAATTGGAATATCATTCAGCAACAATGGGAAAAACCCAAGGCTTTTTTTTACATCATAGGTTTAGTAGTACTGACTTTTTTAAATCGATTTATCGAGATTTTAAAATGGAAGAATTTAGCTCAGATTTTAGAACCAATTTCGGTTTGGGAAAGCACTAAACAAGTACTTATTGGAATTACTTTTGGAATTGTTACGCCTAACGGAATTGGTGAATACGCTGGAAAAGCTTGGTTTTACCCGAGAAAAGATGCTGGAAAAGCAATCTTCTTAAATGCAGTTTGCAATGGTATTCAGGTAATTTATTCAGTTGGTTTTGGATTGATTGGTACTTTGTATATTAACCATTTACACCATTTTATACCAACAACGTATATTTATTTGTTTTTTGGTGTATTATTAGCGGTTGTTCTACTTATTTTTTCCATCAAAAACATCAGTATCAAAGGATTTTCGCTACAAGCCATCTTTAAATATTTAGGCGAAATAAAAAAGGAAATTCATATTAAAAACATCGTATTAGCATTTCTTCGTTATGTAGTTTTAATACATCAATACTATTTATTATATCGTTTTTTTGATGTAGATATTGCGTACTTAACTTTGTTAGCTGTTGTGGCAAGCATTTATTTATTAGCTTCATCATTACCAAATTTTCAAGCTGTAGATTTCGCTTTAAAAGGATCGGTAGCTATTTTCTTATTCGGTTTTTTTGGTGTAAATGAATGGGTAATTGCGTTGGTTGCAACAAGTATTTGGTTGTTAAATTTGGTGATTCCTATTACAATAGGATCGATTTTTCTATTACTTTTTAATCCGAAGAAGAAGGAATTTTTAAACCAAGTTGAAATTGAGAAGTAACAGGTACGCCACGCTTTGTTGCTGGTTGGATTTTAGAAAATTGCTTACCATTTTTCATCATGATACTATCTAACATCCATTTTGGTAACAACTTTTCATTAACCATTTCGGTTTTAAACTGTAACTCACTTTTATTGGTTAAAGTAACTGTAAACTGAACAGTATCAATTGTTGATAATTTAACTAAAGAATCGTTTTTTAACAAACGAAGTGTTTCAAAACTTAATCGATCAAAAAAACAATTTTTAGCTTCTTCTTTATCTTTTATAGAATCACACGATGGATAAGACGGATAATCATCCACCTTACTCCAATCAATTGCGTGTAATTCTCTACGCAATAACTCTTGTGAATTAGGCACCTCTTTGGATACAAAATCGCAAGAATAAAGTAAAAGGGATAAAAAAACCAATAACCAGTAGTTCTTCATGAAAAATTAAATCGTAAATTTAGAAAGCAAAAATACAAAAAATAACCATGGAAATTTTAATCCTTATTGTAAGTTTATTGTTTGTTATAGTGGGTATTATAGGAAGTGTGCTACCTGCTTTACCTGGTCCGCCTTTATGTTGGTTGGGTTTACTTATTTTGTACACCTGCCCGGGAATGGAATGGAACTATTGGTTATTAGGAATTACGTTTGTAATTACCCTTATTATTGCCATTTTAGATTATGTAATACCCGCACAAGGAACCAAGCGCTTTGGCGGCAGTAAATATGGGGTTTGGGGTACTAATATTGGACTTATAGTTGGTATTTTGGCTCCTATTCCTTTTGGTTTTATTATTGGTCCGTTTTTAGGCGCTTTTATTGGCGAAATGATATACAACAGTCAAGACTCAAAACGTGCTTTAAAAGCAGCAACAGGATCGTTTATTGGTTTTATAGCATCGTCTTTTATGAAATTTGTTTATGCCATTGTTTTATTTGGAATTTACCTACACGAAGTGTATACGCATTGGAGTATTTGGTTTTAGTCCAAAGCAATTTTAATAGGTAATGTAAAATTACTGCGTACTACTTTTTCATTAAAAACAGCTGGTTCCCAAACAGATTTTTCTTTAATAATTTCAAAAACATCATTAGCAATATTCAGTTTATCATCTAAAACAGTCATATTAGTTAAAGACCCATCTTTTTCTACAACAAATCTAATCTTCACCAATATAAACTTAAGAGTTAGTGGTCTTTGAATTTTATCTCTTAAGGCATCTCTAAGATTTAGCTTTTCTTTAAATTCTTCAAAACCTCCTTTAGGACGCGCATTACTCTTAATGTAGCATGTTATCTTGTTCTGATTATCTGAAGCTTCACTTTGAGCTAATACTTTAAAGCTAGCTAAAAAGAACAATGCAATAAAGATGACTATTTTCATAACATGCCAAACTTAAATTTTTAGCTTGAAGGTTTTAAGTAAATGTTCATAATTAGAATTCATGATTTGTGTATTTGAAGAAATAACGTTCAACCCCACAAAATATTTTCCTTCAATAAAGTAAATTGTTTTATAATAAAAAAGCGTACTACCATCAGAAACAGAAAAGAAAGTTTCAAAAGCTTTTTTATCATTATATTTTACTTCTTTGTAAGTTCCTTTTTGTTTTTCTACTCCTTCTTTTATCCCATTATAAAATGATTCAAGTTTATCTGTGTTGACAGTTTTCAAACCAATTGAATAGAAAACACTATTATCAGAAGCAGCATAAGAAAATTCTTCCATATTAGTAGACTCATGAGTTTTGCTTTGAATCAGATTACAATTACAAAAAAACTCAAAACTATTTGAAATTATTTTGTGAGTTCCTAATGAATCTAAATACTTCGCAACTCCTTCTGTGGTTTTCAAAGAATCTTCATCACTACTTATTTTACTTTTAACTTTAATATTAATTGGTAAGACAAAAGAAGAACGAACCAGTTTTCCATTGTGTTGTGCCGCATTCCAAGCAGGCATTGTTGTTAAAACACGAATAGCTTCATTTTTTACGCCGTTTTTATCATCAATAACTTCAATATTTGAAAAACTTCCGTCTTTTTCAACAACAAATTTCATACGAACTTTAATTTCATTCGTTTCATTGGAAATATCAGCTACTTTAAATTCTGAAATAAAGTTTTCATAAAACTTCTTTACTCCTTCTTTTGGCGAAGCCTTTTGTTGTACTAAAGAATACACCTTATCATCATCAAGAACACTTTCTTCTTGAGCAATAACTTGAAATCCTATAAAAAAAGAGAATATAATTAAAAAAATATTTTTCATGAGCTTAAATTTTTAATCTAAAGGTTTGTTTCAAATCCTCAAAATTGTATTTTGAAACTTGCTTATTAGTTGAAATTACATTGATTTTTATTAAATAATTATTAGCTGCATAAGAAAGTGTATAATTATAATAGGAATTTTCCTTATTATTAATTACAAATTCTGTTTCTAAAGCCTTAAAACCTTTATAAGTTACCTCCTTAATTGCAGCATTTTTTTTGTTAGCATCAATTTTAATTACATCAAAATAATGGTTTAAATCATTTAAATCTATTTCCTTTAAACTAATTGAATAAAAGATATCACTATGTGGCGTATTATATGAAAATTCTTTAACTTTATAATAACCATTTGTACTTTTATTGATTAGCTTACAATTACACTCAAAATCAAAATACTCATTGCTTATTGTTCTTTCTAAAATTGCTTTTTCTAATAATACTTTATCAACATTTCTCATAGGAAATCTTAACTTTATAGGTATTACGTGATATGAGCGGACTATCTTATTATTATTTTCGGCGGGCTTCCAAAAAGATGTTTTTTTTAACACCCTAATAATTTCTTCATAATAAGGATACGCCTCTTGATTATCTATAATTTCAACATTAGAAAACGAACCATTTTTCTCAACAATAAATTTTAACTTAAAAGAAATTTCATCCTGTTTTGGTGGTATAACCAATGAATTAAACTCATTTGAAAAGTTTTGTAAAAAATTCATCATTCCATTTCTAGGTTCAGCAGTTCTTTGTACAAAACTATAAACCTTATCATCTTCATCTACCTGCTTTATTTCTTGAGCAATTACTTGAAGTTTTAAAAAGAGAAAACAAATTATAAGAACAGTACTTTTCATACAACTAAATTTTCAAAATAAACTTCTGTTTTAATTGATTAAATACCAAATCAACAATTTGTTTGTTATATGACACTGCACTTATGGCTACAAAATACGTTTTTTTAGCAACAAAAATGGTTCTGTATTCATTTATAAAATCACCATTTGGCATTTGTAGAATAACTTCCATAGCCTCATGATTATTGAATGTTATTTTATTGTATCTTCCATTCTGATTCTCTACATCTCTAATAATAGCCTCGAAAGGATCGGTTGTATCAGATGCGTCAACTGTACGCAAAACCACATTGTAATATATTTTTTTATCAACCGATTCGTAAAAAAACTCTTCGGTTTTATAGGTATCATTTTTAGAGCTTTTATATAATCCGCAATTACAAGAAAACTCAAAAAAATCATTAGTCATTTTATAGGTTTCTAAAGAATCAACATAACTTTTGATGGCTTTCTTGCTTGTAAGTAATATTTCGTCAGAACTCTCCTCTTCATCTACTTTAACTTTAATAGGTAAAGTAAAAGAAGACCGAACAAATTGCCCTTCGTGTACAGCAGGATTCCAAGAAGGCATCGATTTTAATACCCTTATTGCCTCTTTACCAACATGCTGTTCATCGTCAACTACTTCTATATTTGAAAAAGTCCCATCCTTTTCAACAATAAACTTTAAACGAATAATGATTTCGCTAACTCCTTTTGATAAACGTGGCGATTTAAATTCTTTCGCAAAATTTTCATAAAATTTTTTTAAGCCTTCTTTAGGTGTAGCTTTTTGTTGTACAAAAGAATGTATTTTACTCTCTTCTAAATTATTTTCCTGTGAAAAAACAATTTGATGAGAAATCAAAGTGATGAAAATATAAAAAAGGATTTGTTTCATTATAACAAATTGTAGGTAAAACTGTTTATAAAACTAAGACATTATTTTAGCATTTTTATCAATGCAAAACATTTTCTTTGTCTTTCATTTAAAACAAATATAAAATCAAAAAAGCCCTCCGTTACTGGAAAGCTTTTCATTGGTCTAACTACTAAACCTAGGTACTTACGTACCTAAACAACACAACTACGTTCAAGTTTACTTAGTAAACTAAGCGGTCTGGACGGGACTCGAACCCGCGACCCCATGCGTGACAGGCATGTATTCTAACCAACTGAACTACCAAACCAAAACATTTAAGGGCACAAAAAGCCCCTCGTAACCGAAGGGCTATTGTATCTTGGCGGTCTGGACGGGACTCGAACCCGCGACCCCATGCGTGACAGGCATGTATTCTAACCAACTGAACTACCAAACCAAGAAATGTTTTTATTTTACTATACTATTAAAAGTATAAAAGAACGTGTATTTTGTTGCGGTCTGGACGGGACTCGAACCCGCGACCCCATGCGTGACAGGCATGTATTCTAACCAACTGAACTACCAAACCATTGTTAAGTTAATGTTGCGTTTGCTTCATCATTTCAACGGTGCAAATATACAACCATTTACCAACGATGCAAATATTTTTTCAAAAAAATAAAGCTTTGCTTTTACATTTTTTTTCATCTCGCTTTTTTTCAATATCTTACAAAATAAAAAAAACGGATTAAAAAATCCGTTTTCTATGAAAATAGCACTTAATTATAATAATTTAGTTACTGCTTCTACATAAGTTTGTTTTGGAGCAACTCCAACTTGACGACCAACAACTTCTCCGTTTTGGAAAATTAATACTGTTGGAATGTTACGTACACCATATTGCGAAGCAAAATCTTGGTTAGCATCAACATCTACTTTACCTACCACTACTTTTCCATCAAAATCACCAGCCAATTCTTCAATAGTTGGACCTAACATTTTGCAAGGACCACACCATTCTGCCCAAAAATCAACAATTACTGGTTTGTCTGATTTTAATACCACTTCTTCAAAAGTAGCGTCTGTTATTTCTAATGCCATAATTTTTAGTTTTAAATAATATTGTAATACACAAATTTAGCTTTTTTTTTAAATGTAGCAAGAAAGCTGTAATAAGTAATATCTATTGATTGATAATTATTTTTAATTTAAACGGAACGAAACCTGCATACGCTCTAAATCTTCTAGCAAATCAGACGATATTTCTATACGCATGTTTTTACTTGGCATTTCTAACAGATTTTTTTTCATGTATTGTACTTCAGGAAGCTCTATTTGCACTGGTTTTTCTTCTAATTCATCTGTAGCATCAAGATCCACAACATCTTCGACTAAGTTTTGAACTGCTTCGGTTTGTAACCTTCCTTGTACTTCTTCTAACTCATAAACTTCAAAAACAACCGATTTGGTTCCCGGATTTTTGTCCATTGCCATTCGAATTTTTTCTACTTGCATTTCTTTCAACTGACGCACATCAATTTGAATGATTAATTTCTTGGCAAAGGTTGGTATTACTTCGTTTAATAATTTAAGCTCAACAAACTGTAATCTTGGTTCAGAACGTTCATTGCTATCTTTTTTAACCCAACCTTCTTTTATATAAACTTTAAAATAAACAAAGGTATTTTTTAGCAAAAAGTGGCGGTTTTTTAAATAATCTTCATTAAACATACGCATTTCAATACTTTCATCGTATCCTTCAACCGTAAAAACAGCCCAACCTTTCCCTTTTGAAGATGTTTTGAAATCAACACTTGAAATCATTCCGCCAAAAGTTACCGTTCTTCCTACTAACGATTCTAAATTCTTTAACTGCTCTAATTTTACATTGCAGAAATATTTTAGCTCAAACTTAAAATCATCTAACGGATGCCCCGAAATATAAATACCAACCACTTCTTTCTCTTTAGCCAATTTTTCCATGGTTGTCCACTCTTCTGCGTTTGGAATAACAGGCTCCGGAATTTGCACTTCGCTACTTTCACCGAACAAACTTACTTGTGATGAATTTTCATTATCTTGATATTTAGCACCATATTTCATAGCTTTTTCAAGAAACGTGATGTTATCTATTTCGGTTTGAAAATATTGCGCTCGATGTGTATCAGTAAAGCAATCGAATCCGCCTGCTAAGGCTAAATTTTCAAAGGCTTTTTTGTTTGCAGCACGTAAATCGATTCGTTTAGCCAAATCAAAAATCGATTTGTACTTCCCTTCATTTCTTTGCTCAATTATGGTATTTACAGCGCCTTCTCCTACTCCCTTTATCGCTCCCATTCCAAAACGAATTTGATAATTTTCGTTTACTGCAAATTTATAATGCGATTCATTTACATCAGGTCCCAGAACATCTAAGCCCATACGTTTGCATTCTTCCATGAAAAAAGTAACCGATTTAATATCGTTCATATTATTTGAAAGCACCGCCGCCATATATTCTGCAGGATAATGCGCTTTGAAATAAGCCGTTTGGTACGCAACCCAAGCATAACACGTACTGTGCGATTTGTTAAATGCGTACGAAGCAAATGCTTCCCAGTCTTTCCAAATTTTTTCTAACGTTTTAGCATCATGCCCTTTTTCCGAGGCTTGCGCTACAAACTTAGGCTTCATTTTATCAAGTACATCCTTTTGTTTTTTACCCATGGCTTTACGCAAAACATCGGCTTCACCTTTAGTAAAACCAGCTAATTTTTGCGACAAAAGCATTACTTGTTCTTGGTAAACGGTAATTCCGTAGGTTTCTTTTAAATACTCTTCACAAGCATCTAAATCGTAGGTAATTTCTTCTACACCGTTCTTTCTTCGAACGAAAGAAGGAATATATTCCAACGGACCCGGACGATACAAGGCATTCATGGCAATTAAATCTCCAAAAACGGTTGGTTTTAATTCGCGCATGTATTTTTGCATCCCAGGAGATTCGTACTGAAACACACCAACGGTTTCACCTCTTTGGAACAGCTCATATGTTTTAACATCATCAATCGGAATTTCTTCAGGATCGATAACCAATCCTGTGCGTTGCTTGATAATAGCAACCGTATCTTTAATAAGTGTTAATGTTTTTAAACCTAAAAAGTCCATTTTTAACAGACCTGCACTTTCGGCAACCGAGTTATCAAACTGCGTAACGTATAAATCAGAATCTTTTGCGGTTTGCACAGGCACGAAATTAGTGATATCATCAGGAGTAATAATCACTCCACAAGCGTGAATCCCCGTATTTCGCATAGATCCTTCGATAATTTTTGCTTGCTGAATGGTTTCAGAAAGTAAATCGTTTTGTTGCGCTACTTGAATTAATTCTTTAACAGCATCAAACTCTTCTGAACGCAATACTTTTTTGATTTCATCTTCAGGTTCTGATAAAAATCGACGCAAATTCCATTTTCCTGGCATCATGGTCGGAATCATTTTGGCGATACGCTCTGATTCATACAAAGGCAAATCCAACACACGAGCAGCATCTTTAATAGCCGATTTTGTTGCCATTTTACCATAAGTAATAATTTGCGCCACTTGATTGGCACCATACTTATTGATTACATAATCCATAACACGACCACGACCTTCATCATCAAAATCGATATCGATATCGGGCATAGACACACGATCGGGATTTAAGAAACGCTCAAAAAGCAAATCGTACTTAATAGGATCTAAATTGGTAATTCCTAAACAATACGCCACCGCCGAACCCGCAGCCGACCCACGACCAGGACCTACCGAAACGCCCATTTCACGAGCCGCCGCAATGAAATCTTGTACAATTAAAAAATACCCCGGATAACCAGAATTCTCAATGGTTTTTAATTCGAAATCCAAACGATCAATCACCACATCGTCAACAGTTTCATATCTGCGTTTAGCGCCTTCATACGTTAAAAAACGTAAATAAGCATTTTCACCACGTTTTCCTCCATCTGTATCGTCTTCAACATTTACAAATTCTTGCGGAATATCAAACTTAGGCAATAAAATATCGCGATAAAGCGAGTAAGACTCTACCTTATCTACAATTTCTTGTATGTTTATAATTGCCTGAGGAAGATCTTTAAACAAGGTTTTCATTTCGTCCGTTGTTTTATAAAAATACTCCTGATTTGGCAATCCGTATCGGTAACCACGACCACGACCTATAGGCGTTGCTTGCTTTTCACCATCTTTAACACAAAGCAAAATATCGTGTGCATTGGCATCCGATTTTTCCATGTAATAGGTGTTATTAGTAGCTACTAATTTTACATCGTGCTTTTGAGAAAAAGCAATTAATGTTGCATTTACACGGTCTTCATCCTCCTGATTATGACGCATAATCTCAAGATAAAAATCATCTTTAAAATGCTCTTTCCACCATAACAAAGCTTCTTCTGCTTGCTTTTCACCCACATTTAAAATTTTATTGGGAATTTCTCCTTGAAGATTTCCCGAAAGCACCATAATATCTTCTTTATATTCTAAAAGAACTTTTTTATCGATACGTGGCACGTAATAAAACCCATTAATTGAGGCAATTGAAGCCAACTTGGCTAAATTATGATAGCCCTTTTTATTTTTTGCTAAAAGAACAATTTGATACCCATTGTCTTTCTTAGATTTATCGGTATGATTTTCACAAACAAAAAACTCACAACCTACAATAGGTTTAATTTCCGTTTCGGTAGGTTCTTCGCCATTTTCAAGCGCTGCTTCGTTGGCTTTTTTTACATTTTTATTATGATCTAAAATAGCACTTACAAATTTAAAAGCCCCCATCATGTTACCGTGATCGGTCATGGCAATAGCCGACATTTTTTCCTTTGCCGATTTTTTTATCATCACACCAATATCAATGGTAGATTGCAGCACCGAAAATTGCGTATGATTATGCAAATGGGCAAAAGTTGCTTTTTGATACGCTTGTTTTACATCATCAGAAATGACAACTTTTTTATCTTCTTTAATAACACCCGAAGATTGTAATTGCTGTTTAATTTCTTCGGAAGCCTTTTTTAAATTGATGTGTTTTAAACCAATCAACTGAAAAGGCTGCGGATTTTCTTGCTTAAAAGTTTCTAAAAAACCTGCAGATTGATGTAATTCTTGTTCTGTAAATACATTTTTACGCATTAATTCAAAAAAGCATCGTGTAGTAGCCTCCACATCGGCAGTTGCATTGTGAGCTTCGCCAAAAGGAACATCAAATAAGTATTGATGCAATTCGGTTAACGTAGGTAATTTGAATCGACCACCACGTCCACCAGGAATTTTTAACAAATTTGCTGTAACCTCTGTACAAGTATCTAACAAAGCCATTTCATTTAAAGGCGATTGCATAGAAGCTCTGTAAAACTCAGCCCCCATAATATTTAAATCGAACCCTACATTTTGCCCAACAACAAACTTAGCTTTGCTTAAAGCTGTATTAAACTTTTGTAAGATTTCTAGTATAGGATGTCCTTTTTCTGACGCCAATAAAGTAGAAATACCGTGAATACGCTCAGAATCATACGGAATATCAAATCCATCGGGTTTAATCAAGTAATCTTCATGCTCAATTAAACGCCCCATTTCATCGTGCAATTGCCATGCAATTTGTATACATCTTGGCCAATTATCAACATCAGATATTGGCGCATTCCAATCTTTAGGTAAACCCGTTGTTTCGGTATCAAAAATTATATACATAATTGCATTTATTAAAAACGTAAGTATACAAATTTACAATAAAAAAAGTCGTTCTAAAAAAGAACGACTTCCACAATATGTTAATAATATAACCTAACTTTTATTTAGCTGATTTTGCAGGAGCTGGCGCAGGTGGCGTAGCTTCTTTTAAAGGAATTTGAAAAAACACCCCTTTATTCATATTAACCACTTTTGAATCTTTTATAACAGGGCTTCCCGTATTAGGTAACATTTCTGCAACAAAAGTTCCAGAAATAGTTCCTGGTTTTTGTCTATCAGCAGGTTCTAATTTAACATAACCTTTACCTGTAGTTGATGAAGTACTATATCTGTAAATAGTATCATTTTCAACCTTTGAATAAGTTGCTACATTAACATTAGAATTACCAAATGTATATTCTTTACCTAACTCATAGTTATCTACATATAATGTAAAGTTCTCAGAATCATTTGCACCAACAATAACCAAATCACCATCATTAACAGTTGCAGCCATCTTAGTAGCACGCCAAAACTCATATCCTTTTAAACCTTCAAAAGCAGGTGTATTATCAGTTACATCTTCTTCACATGAAGTTAATGCTAATGTCATCAATGCAAATAAAAAATATTTTTTCATATTCGTTTATGTTCTGTATTCTGTGTTATCAAACAAAAATAGAATTTTTTCTTTATGTTAACTCATTTTTTTTAATAATTATTTAACTTTTTTTAACTTTTAACAAATCATCAAATAATTTTGTAGTCTAAAAGCTTGTAGGAACAAAAAAAATAGTAATTTTGCACCTTAATTATAAACTAAGGTCGGGTACCTTAAACTAAATCACAAGATTATGTCTGTAAAAATTAGATTACAAAGACACGGTAAAAAAGGAAAACCTTTTTACTGGGTAGTAGCTGCTGATGCACGCGCTAAAAGAGATGGTAAATTCTTAGAAAAAATTGGAACTTACAATCCTAACACTAACCCTGCAACAATTGATTTAAACATTGATGCTGCTGCAAAATGGTTATTTAACGGTGCACAACCAACAGATACTGCTAAAGCTATCTTATCTTACAAAGGTGCTTTATTAAAACACCACTTAAACGGAGGTGTTCGTAAAGGTGCTTTAACTCAAGAACAAGCTGATGCTAAATTTGCTGCTTGGTTAGATGAAAAAGCAAACAAAGTTGGCGCTAAAGTTTCTGGATTAGCTGATAACAAAGCTGCTGCGAAAGCTGCTGCTTTAGCTGCTGAAAAAGAAGTGAATGCAAAACGTATTGCTGCTGCTGCTGAAGCTAAAGCTGCTGCTGAAACAGCAAACGCAGAAGAAGCTACGCCAGAAGTAGAAGAAAATACAGAAGAAACTGAAGCATAATTCTTAAGCGATTTTAAATGCGTAAAAAAGATTGTTTTTATTTAGGTAAAATCGCAAAGAAATTTAGTTTCAAAGGCGAAGTTTTGGTGTTTTTGGATACCGACGAGCCTGAATTGTACACAGAATTGGAATCAATGTTCGTTGACATCAACGGACATTTGGTTCCTTTTTTTATTGAAAAAGCATCCCTACATAAGGAAAAATTTCTAAGAACTCAGTTTGAAGACATTGATTCTGAAGATGCTGCTGATGATATAGTTGGTAAAGATGTATATTTACCATTAGCTATGTTGCCAAAACTAGAAGGCAACAAATTTTATTACCACGAAGTGGAAGGTTTTCAAGCAATTGATCAGCGCTTAGGTAACTTTGGAACCATTTTACGTATTGTTGATAATGGCGTTCAAGCCTTATTTGAAATTGAAAACGGCGATGCTATTATTTTAGTACCCGTAATTGATGAGTTCATTATTGAAGTAAATCGTGCTGAAAAATCAATCCTTTTCAATACTCCTAACGGTTTAATAGATTTATATTTATAAACTTTATCTAGTTTCTTTTTTTTAATTTTGAAATAAAATTTCATTGATGAAAAAAAGAATCCTATTCCTTTTTATTGCCTTACCAACAACTTTTTTTGCACAAGAAAAATCTTGTGAAGAAAGAGCAACTTCTTTATTAGTTGAAAAGATAAAAACTTACAAATCAACCGATTTAATTCCTTATTATTCAGAAAAAGATGATAAATGGGGACTATTCCATAAAATAACCAAGAAAAAAGTCACTGAACCTGTTTTGCATGATAGTTATTTTTTTACACCAAATCTTAATTTTTATTACAGTTTAAGTACATCATCAAATGATTACGAGGATGGTTGTCATGGAAAAATAGCGGGTAGTAATGAAGGATATGCAATTATTTCAACGGAAACAAGCCCGCGGACTTTAGAAATGATGCAAGCTCCTTACAATCAAGAAAAAATCAGCAATAAACACAGAGTAAAAGAAAATGTTGCAGGTTTTGAAGTAGATGCAAACGGAAATATATCCAATTTCAATCCTAAATTTTACGATGCAACGCAAGATAACCATTTACTTTTTAATGTTTTCAAGTTTCAAAACAAGTATTATGCAGTTGCTAAAAAAGTACTCAACGGCAAAACGTACTTTAGCATTATAAATCAGCAAGGCGAAGCTTTTCCACATCTCAAAAATCTCGAATTTTTCCCTGATAGAAAGCAAATTTACTCTAAAGACAAAGACGTATGGTTTTTGATTCAACCTACTGAAAATCAATATAATTTTGTATCATTATTAAAAGGTAAGAAATTAAAAGAAACGTTTAATGAATCTTACAATTGGCGTCACAATCAACAAAATTTTGCTTATGCCATTATGAAAACCAACGATGAATTTGGCCTTTTAGATTTAGTTTCGATGAAATGGAAAATAAAACCATCAAAAAAGAATGATTTTGGTTACTTAAAATTCAGTTGCTCGGAACCTTTGGCTATTAATTACGAGAAGGATGAATTTTCGTACAGAGAAAACGTTGTGATTCCTACAGAAATGATTTTAGAAAATAGAAAAAAAGCGTTCATTTATATTGAAAACGATAATCGAAATTATTACGATTTAAAACTAAACCTTTACAAACCCATTGATTAAGAATGTTTTCATTTAAACAATTTACCATAGAACAAGACAAATGCGCCATGAAAGTAGGCACCGATGGTGTTTTATTAGGCGCTTGGGCTCCTATTTTTCATAATCCTTACAACATTTTAGATATTGGTGCGGGCACTGGGCTTATAGCATTAATGTTGGCACAAAGAAGCCATGCGGAACAAATTGATTCGGTAGAAATTGATGAAGATGCGTATGAACAATGTGTTGAAAATTTTGAAAGGAGCAATTGGAATGATCGCTTGTTTTGTTATCATGCATCAATAGATGAATTTACTGAAGAACTTTTTGAAGAGGAAGAAGAATACGATTTAATAGTTTCAAATCCACCCTTTTACTCAGAAAATTATTCGTCTGGAGATGAAAAAAGAGATCAAGCACGTTTTCAAGATGCATTGCCTTTTGATGAATTGATAGAATCGGCTCAAGCCTTATTATCCGAAAACGGAGTTTTAGCAGTTATCATTCCTTATAAAGAAGAAGAAAATTTTAAAGAATTAGCAGCATCAATAGGATTGTTTCCGTTAAAAATTACGCGTGTAAAAGGAAATCCAGAAACAGAAATCAAAAGAAGTTTACTTGCTTTTTCGCGTTTGGAACAAAATCCTATCATTGATGAATTAATTATTGAAACAGATCGACATCAATACACCGAAAATTACATCAATCTCACAAAAGATTTTTATTTAAAAATGTAATTTTTTTATTTCTATATCTTTTCAAAAAGTTAAAAATATTTTAAGTCTATCTTCTTGATAGACTTTTTTTTATTCTACAAATAGTATTTTTATAGAAAATTATTCTATTAAAACTATCAAAATGAATCTTCAAGTAGAATATTTTTCTTTAAATTTTATTGTTTTTAGAAAATCATTTTATACATTTGTCATCAAATAAGATCAAAAAGTAATGAACAATATTGTTAAAAATCAAATGGTAATGGATATGATGATGCGTAAAGCATCGCGATAGCCTATACCTTAAAATTAAATATGATTGATCCTTTAGGTATAGCCTGAAGGATTTTTTTTTGCCAACCAATTAGTAATACAAATTATGAGCACAACAAAATTTTCGACCCAAGCTTTACATGCAGGTCACAATGTTAAAGAAACTTTAGGAACACGTGCTGTTCCAATTTACCAGACAACTTCTTATGTTTTTGAAGACGCAGATGATGCTGCTGCAAAATTTAACTTAACCAAACCAGGATATATATACACTCGATTAAACAACCCAACCAATCAAATTTTAGAAGAACGTTTAGCTGCAATAGAAGGCGGAATTGGTGCAGTGGTAACTTCATCTGGAACTTCTGCCATTGTTACTACTTTGCTTACGTTATTAAAAAGCGGAGATCACATTGTAGCTTCAAGCAGCTTATATGGCGGAACTTACAATTTACTGCATGTTACTTTACCGCGTTTTGGAATTACAACCACTTTCGTTGACCCTGATGATGTAACAAATTTTGAAAACGCCATTCAAGAAAACACGCGTGTTATTTTTGGAGAAAGTCTAGGAAATCCAAAATTAAATGTTTTAGATATTGAAGGAATTGCTGCAATTTCGAAAAAATATCACATCCCTTTTATTGTAGATAATACAGTAGCAACGCCATATTTATTGAACCCGATTGCGTACGGAGCCAATATCGTGATTCACTCGTTAACAAAGTATATCACAGGAAACGGAACATCTTTAGGCGGAGCAATTATTGATGGTGGAAATTTTGATTGGAGCAGTGGAAAATTCCCAGAATTTACAGAACCTTCGCCAGGATATCACGGATTAATTTATCACGAAGCATTAGGAAACGCTGCTTTTATTGCAAAAATAAGAATAGAAGGTTTACGTGATTTGGGTGCTGCTTTAAGTCCTTTTAATGCTTTTCAAACCATTCAAGGTTTAGAAACTTTAGACATCCGCATTCAAAAACACAGCAGTAACGCATTGTTGTTGGCAAAATGGCTACAAAATCAAGAAGAAGTTGCTTGGGTAAACTACCCAGGATTAACAGATCATAAAGATTATGAAAAAGGACAAAAGTATCTTTCTAAGGGGCAAAACGGATTATTGACTTTCGGTTTAAAAGGAGGATTTGAAGCTGCAAAAACAGTTGTAAACAATTCGAAACTTTTTTCATTATTAGCGAATATTGGCGATACTAAATCCTTAATTATTCACCCTGCTTCAACAACACACCAACAATTATCAGAAACCGAACAAATTGCAACAGGTGTTACTCCAGATTTAATTCGAGTTTCGGTAGGTTTAGAAGATATTTCAGATTTACAAAACGATCTAAAAGTTGCCTTTTCAAAATTAACAGCCAATATCAGTATATAATTATGTGTTTGCAATCAATTGTAATTTCACCATCCGAAATAGGTTTTAATTCTTCAAAAGACTTTAATCTCACGTATCAACTATTTGGAAAACCATTAGGTACTGCTCCTATTGTACTAGTGAATCATGCACTTACTGGAAATAGTTTGGTTGCTGGAACTTCGGGTTGGTGGAATCAACTGATTGGAAAAAATTTAACCATTAACACAGAACATTTTACCATTCTAGCTTTTAATATCCCTGGAAATGGTTACGACAATAACATCGAAAATCTAATTACAAACTATCAGTATTTTAGTACCAAAATTATCGCACAATTGTTTTGGAAAGCCTTAGAAAAACTAAACATCACTAAGCTGTATGCAATAATTGGTGGAAGTTTAGGCGGAGCAATTGCTTGGGAAATGGCTTTTTTAAAACCTACAAGTATTGAAATACTGTTGCCAATTGCTTGTAGTTATAAAGCTTCGGATTGGTTAATAGGTAATGTTTTGGTTCAGAATTCTATTTTAAATCATTCATCAAAACCTATAGAAGATGCGCGAATGCACGCCATGTTGTTGTACCGAACACCAGAATCTATTCAGGAAAAATTTCAAAATAAGCGCGATGAATCAAATCAATCTTATCAAATAGAAAGCTGGTTAAAATATCATGGAAAAACTTTAAAAGATCGGTTTAAACTTGATTCGTATAAATTGATGAATCATCTTTTAAAAACCATTGGCGAAAATATAACCGAAGATGATTTTAATGATTTTTTAGACAAAACAACAACAAAAATCCACATCATATCAGTTGATAGCGATTATATGTTTACCGAAAAAGAACAGTTAAACACCTTTCTTTTCATCAAAAAAAAGTATTCAAAAGTGTACTACAATAAAATAGAATCTATTCACGGGCACGATGCTTTTTTAATAGAATACAAGCAATTACATAATTTATTACAACCTTATTTTTAAAAAAATTAAAATGAAAATAGTAAAATTTGGAGGAAAATCATTAGCGTTTGATGGGGCATTTCATCAAGTGGTTGATATCATAAAAAATAAAGCAGCAAAAGAACAACTTACGGTTGTAGTTTCGGCAATTGGCAATACAACTGATGTTTTAGAAAACATTTTAGAAACAGCAAAAAACAGTGCAGAATATATACCTCTTTTTCAAAAATTCAAGCAAGAACCTCAACACCAAACAACCGATTTAAACGAAGAGTTTCAATTGCTTCAAAAGATATTAGAAGGTGTAAATTTATTGGGCGATTACAGTTTAAAAATTAAAGATAATGTATTGGCACAAGGTGAAATTATTTCAGCTAAAGTACTAACGCATCGCTTAAAAGAAGAAAACATCAACGCCAACTTTACAGACAGTCGTACTATAATTGTAACCGATGCTAATTTTGGCAATGCACAACCAATTGAAGCTTTATCAAAAGCAAAAACCCAGCAACATTTTAGTCAATTTAATAACAACGTAACGCATATAGTAACCGGTTTTATTGGCGCAACAAACAACAACGAAACTACCACTTTGGGCAGAAACGGCAGTAATTATTCTGCATCATTATTGGCTAGTTATTTAAATGCCGAAGAATTGCAAAATTACACCCACGTTGATGGTATTTTTACAGCAAATCCGGAATGGGTAAAAAATGCTAAAAAAATTGATGCGTTGCATTTTAATGAAGCTAACGAATTAGCCAACTTTGGTGCATCTATTTTACACGCAAAAACCATTATTCCGCTTTTAGAGCAAAACATTCCTTTGCGTATTTTAAATACTTTTAAACCAAATGATGCAGGTACTTTAATATCTGCAGTACCTACACAAGAAGGTATTAAATCATTATCCGTTTTATCAGAAGTAGCTTTAATCAACTTTGAAGGTCGTGGTTTATTAGGAAAAGTGGGGGTTGATGCACGAGTTTTTAATGCGTTATCAGAAAAAAACATCAGTGTAAGCGTTATTTCACAAGGCTCATCAGAGCGTGGTTTAGGATTTATTGTTGATAAAAACAAAGCAACACAGGCTGTAATTGCTTTAGAACAAGAGTTTGAAAACGATTTTTACACCAAAGATGTAAATAGAATTTCTGTTAATGATGACATTGCGGTTATTTCAATAATTGGTCAAGATTTAAGCTCGTTTCACAAACCGTACAATGCGCTTATTCAAAACAACATTGTTCCTATTTTGTTCAACAACACGGTTACAGGTAAAAACGTGAGTATTGTTGTTAAAAAAAGTGAAACCAAACGTGCTTTAAACGTAATTCACGGTCAAATTTTTGGTGTAAACAAAAAAGTAAACATTGCCATTGTTGGTTTTGGTACGGTTGGTAGTGTTTTGATTAATCAAATTGTAAACTCAAAAAAACAGATTGCCAAACGCAAAAACATCGATTTAAACATTTTTGCCATTGCCAATTCAACATCAGTTTATTTTAATGCAGATGGATTTGGTGAAGAATGGAAAGTTGTTGCTACACAACAAAACCCTAACGGCTTAACATCAATCATTAATTTTGCTAAAGACAATCACTTAGAAAACTTAATTTTAATTGATAATACAGCGGCAACATCGCTTCCTAACCGTTATATTGAGTTTATAGAAAATGGTTTTGATGTGGTTTCATCAAATAAAATTGCCAACACTTTATCGTTTGATTTTTACAAAAACATCCGTCAAACATTAGCGAAAAACCAAAAAGAATATTTATACGAAACCAATGTTGGTGCAGGTTTACCATTAATAGACACCATTAAATTATTACATTTATCAGGCGAAAACATTACCAAAATAAAAGGTGTTTTTTCAGGAACGTTAAGCTACTTGTTCAATCATTTTTCGGTGGAAGACCGTCCGTTTTCAGAAGTTTTAAAAGAAACCATTTCAAAAGGATTTACAGAGCCTGATCCTCGCGAAGATTTATCGGGGCAAGATGTAGGCAGAAAACTATTGATTTTAGCCCGCGAATTAGAATTAGAAAACGAATTTGATGAAATTAAAATTCAAAATTTAATTCCAGAAGCATTTCAATCGCTATCAGTTCCCGAATTTCTAAATCAATTAGAAGGCTTAGATGCTTATTATCAGGAAATCAAACAAAACTTAAAACCAAACGAAGTTTTACGTTACATAGGAGAATTATCGGGCGATTTACAACAAAACAAAGGCGTTTTAGAAACCAAATTAATTGCGGTTTCAGCCAATTCTTCTTTAGGTCAGTTATCAGGATCCGATTCTATTTTTGAAATATATACAGAATCTTACGGAAACAATCCTATTGTAATTCAAGGAGCCGGAGCCGGAGCTCAAGTTACCGCTCGTGGCGTTTTTGGCGATATTTTACGTTTAGCAGAAAAAAAATAAATCATGAGAAAAGAAACCTTAGCCATACGAAACCAAATAGATCGCACGCAGTATTCAGAGCACAGCGCTCCCCTATTCTTAACATCAAGCTTTGTTTTTGATGATGCCGAAGATATGCGTGCCTCATTTGCCGAAGAAAAAGAGAAAAACATTTATTCGCGTTTTAGCAACCCCAATGTTTCTGAATTTATTCAAAAGATAGCTTTGTTAGAAAATGCCGAAGACGGTGTTGCTTTTGCTACGGGTATGGCTGCCGTTTATAACACTTTGGTTACTTTTTTAGCGAGTGGCGATCATATTGTATCTGCAAGCAGCGTTTTTGGTTCTACACATACGTTGTTCACAAAATATTTACCTAAATGGAACATTGAAACCACCTACTTTAATATTTCTGAACCCGAAACCATTGAAGCGAAAATAAAACCCAGCACCAAAATATTATTTGTAGAAACACCTACAAACCCAGGCGTTGAAATCATTGATTTAGCATTTTTAGGTGCCTTAGCAAAAAAACATAATTTATTATTAATTGTAGACAATACATTTGCTACACCTTATATACAAAATCCTATTGATTATGGTGCTCATCTGGTAATTCACTCAGCAACAAAGTTAATTGATGGTCAAGGTCGAGTTTTAGGAGGTGTAACTGTTGGAAACAAAGATTTAATACGAGAAATTTATTTATTTTCTCGAAATACAGGTCCTTCTTTACCACCTTTTAATGCATGGATATTCTCTAAAAGCCTTGAAACCTTAGCGCTTCGTGTAGAAAAACACAGCGAAAACGCCTTAAAGGTAGCTCAGTTTTTAGAAAGTCACCCTGCAGTTTCAAATGTAAAATATCCATTTTTAAAATCACATCCACAATACGAAATTGCTAGAAAGCAAATGAAATTAGGCGGAAACATCATCGCTTTTGAGTTGAAAGGCGGAAAAGAAGCAGGACGAAAATTCATTGATAGCATTCAACTATTCTCAATTTCGGCAAATTTAGGAGATACAAGAACTATAGTAACGCATCCTGCAACATCAACACACAGCAAATTAAACGCCGAAGAATTAAAAGAAGCCAATTTAACCGAAGGATTAATTAGAATTTCCGTTGGATTGGAACATATAGAAGATATTATTTCAGAATTAAATCAAGCCTTTTTATAATGGAAACAGTTTGTAAAGCAACATCGCAAAACATCACCGAAATTATTAAACACAAAACTTTAGTGCTTGATGGCGCTATGGGAACAATGCTTCAGCAATATCAATTTTCTGAAGAAGATTTTCGTGGTGATTTGTTTAAAAATTTTCCGCATCCTTTAAAAGGAAATAACGATTTGCTTTCCATTACACAACCTGAGGCTGTTAAAGAGGTTCATAGAAAATACTTACAAGCTGGTGCAGATATTATTGAAACCAATACCTTTTCTAGCACAACTGTTGGTATGGCCGATTATCATTTGGAAGATTACGTTTATCAGTTAAACTACGAATCGGCAAAAATAGCGCGTGCTGTTTGTCACGAGTTTTTAACAATCACACCGAACAAACCTCGTTTTGTTGCAGGAGCCATTGGTCCAACAAATCGCACGGCTTCTATGTCGCCCGATGTTAACAACCCTGGTTACCGTGCCATTACTTTTGAAGATTTACGTATTGCTTATAAACAACAAGTTGAAGCGTTGCTTGATGGTGGTTGCGATATACTTTTGGTAGAAACCATTTTTGATACCTTAAATGCAAAAGCCGCTTTATTTGCCATACAAGAAATTAAAGAAGAGCGAGCAATTGACGTGCCTATTATGGTTTCGGGAACCATTACCGACGCTTCTGGAAGAACATTATCTGGGCAAACTGTTGATGCTTTCTTAATTTCAATTTCACATATTCCGTTGTTAAGTATTGGTTTTAACTGCGCTTTGGGTGCAGAACAATTAAAACCTTATTTAAAACAATTGGCTTTGCATACATCGGTAAGTATTTCGGCGCATCCAAATGCGGGCTTACCAAATGCGTTTGGTGAATACGATCAATCGCCAGAAGAAATGCAACAATTAATTGCCGATTATTTAAAAGAAGATTTGGTGCAAATTATTGGGGGCTGTTGTGGTACCAATCCTAATCATATCCAATTAATTGCCGATATCGTTACCCAGCAAAACGCTTTGCGCACTAACGATAATAGTACAACCAAAACTCCTGAACCGCTGTTAACACTGTCTGGTTTAGAGCCGTTGTTTGTTACCAAAGAATCTAATTTCATCAATATTGGCGAACGAACAAATGTTACAGGTTCGCGAAAATTTCTTCGCTTAATTAAAGAAGAAAAGTTTGACGAAGCCTTAGATATAGCTCGACTTCAAGTTGAAAACGGCGCACAAATCATCGATATTAATATGGATGAAGGAATGTTAGATGGAAAAGAAGCTATGGTTAATTTCTTAAACCTTATTGCTTCAGAACCTGACATTGCGCGTGTGCCTATTATGATTGATAGTTCAAAGTGGGAAATTATTGAAGCAGGCTTGCAAACCATTCAAGGAAAAGGAATTGTAAATTCGATAAGTTTAAAAGAAGGAGAAGCGTTGTTTTTAGAGCACGCAAAAAAAATAAAACGTTACGGAGCTGCGGTTGTGGTGATGGCTTTTGACGAAGAAGGACAGGCAGATACTTTACAACGAAGAATTGATATTTGTAAACGATCGTATGATATTTTAGTGAACAAAATTCAATTTGCCCCGCAAGATATTATTTTCGATCCAAACATTTTCCCTGTAGCTACAGGTATGGATGAACACAACAACAATGCACTTGACTTTTTTTTGGCAACAAAATGGATTAGAGAAAATCTTCCATACGCCAACGTTTCAGGTGGTGTAAGCAATGTATCGTTTTCGTTTAGAGGTAATGATAAAGTTCGTGAGGCTATGCACTCAGCATTTCTATACCACGCCATTCAACACGGCATGAATATGGGAATTGTAAATCCTGAACTATTAGAAATTTACGATGAAATTGATGCTGATTTATTAATATATGTAGAAGATGTTCTTTTAAACAGACGTGATGATGCAACAGAACGTTTATTAGATTTTGCCGAACATTTAAAAGGGGAAACCAAAACTACAGAAAAAAAAGTATTAGAGTGGCGTTCAGCATCGCTTCAAGATCGATTAACACACTCGTTGGTTAAAGGAGTAGAAGAATTTATTACAGAAGATGTTGAAGAAGCACGTTTATCAGTAAACCGACCAATTGAAGTCATTGAACAACACTTAATGAACGGAATGAATGTGGTGGGTGATTTATTTGGATCAGGTAAAATGTTTTTACCCCAAGTAGTTAAATCGGCTCGAGTGATGAAAAAAGCAGTAGCTTATTTACTTCCTTTTATTGAGGAAGAGAAAGCGAAAAGTGGCACTACACAAAGCAATTCAGCAGGAAAAGTGTTAATGGCAACCGTTCGCGGAGATGTACACGATATTGGCAAAAACATTGTAGCAGTAGTATTGGCTTGCAACAATTTTGAAATTATAGATTTAGGTGTAATGGTGCCTCCTGAAAAAATCATCGAAACAGCTATTAAAGAGCAGGTAGATGTTATTGGGTTAAGTGGTTTAATAACGCCCTCGCTTGATGAAATGGTACATTTAGCCAAAGAGTTAGAAAAAGTGGGTAGTAAAATTCCTATTATGATTGGCGGCGCAACTACATCAAGAGCACATACAGCGGTAAAAATTGCCCCAGAATACAACAATGCAGTGGTACACGTAAACGATGCATCGCGTGCAGTTACCGTAATTAACAATTTATTACAACCCGATAAAAACAAAATCTATAAAGAAGAAATTCGTGCCGAATACGATAAATTACGATACGATTTTTTAACAAGAGCCCGTGATAAAAATTATTTATCGATAGCAGATGCTCGTAAAAACAAGTTTAAGATAAATTGGGTAGAAGAAAATATTGCAAAGCCCAATTTTATTGGTAAAAAACAAATTAGTGTGGAACTTGCAACATTAGTTCCTTATATAGATTGGACACCCTTTTTTCGTTCTTGGCAATTGTTTGGTAAATATCCCGAGATTTTAAAAGATGAAATTGTAGGCGAACAAGCAACCATTTTATTTGAAGAAGCTCAACAAATGCTACAAAAAATCATTTCAGAAAAATGGTTTACAGCAAAAGGTATTTTAGGTATTTTTCCTGCGAATCAAGTAAATGATGACGACATTGAATTGATAGATTCAGAAAAAAAACATCATTTATTAACCTTGCGTCAACAATCACAAAAAACCGCAACAGTACCAAACATTGCTTTAGCCGATTTTGTTGCTCCTAAAGAAAGCGGATTACAAGATTATGTAGGCTTATTTTGTGTATCGACAGGTTTTGGTGTTGAAGAAAAAGCAAAAGAATACGAAGACACACAAGATGATTACAATGCTATTTTAGTAAAAGCCTTAGGCGATCGTTTTGCCGAAGCATTTGCAGAATATTTACACGAATGTGTTCGTAAAGAAATTTGGGGATATGCTGCAGAAGAAAACCTTGCCAACGAAGCCTTAATTAAAGAAGCTTATGAAGGTATTCGTCCGGCACCAGGTTATCCGGCTTGTCCTGATCATTTAGAAAAAAACACCATTTGGAATGTTTTGGATGTAGCAAACGAAATTGGAGTTACGCTTACCGAAAGTTTGGCTATGTGGCCCGCTTCATCGGTTTCGGGGTATTATTTTGGCAACAAAAACAGCAAGTATTTTGGTGTAGGAAAAATCAAAAACGACCAGGTGGAAGATTACGCCAAACGAAGAAATATAAGTATTGAAGAAGCTACCAAATGGTTGGGACCAAACATTAATGAATAACATCAACTAAACTGCGTTAGGGATTACTTTCAGTCAGTTCGGCTGAAGCCTCGGGTGCAATGAAAAGCCTTTTGTGAAATGTAATGAAACAAAAGCTTGTAATGTAAAGCCCGACCCGAAGGGAAACGCCCAAAAAATATATATGAAAGTTACAGAACATATTGAAAAAGCGAACGGAAAAACGTTGTTTTCGTTTGAAATTTTACCGCCTTTGAAAGGTCAAAACATTCAAAGTATTTTTGATGCTATTGATCCATTAATAGAATTTCAACCTCCTTTTATTGATGTTACCTATCATCGCGAAGAATACACGTACAAAGAAGTTGCCAACGGTTTGTTAGAGAAAAAAGTGGTAAAAAAACGACCTGGAACAGTGGGAATTTGCGCTGCTATTCAAAACAAATATAAGGTAGATGCTATTCCGCATATTTTGTGTGGTGGTTTTACGAAGGAAGATACCGAAAACTTCTTAATTGATTTAGATTTTTTAGGAATTGAAAACGTTGTGGCTTTACGTGGCGATGCGGTTAAAAGTGAAATTTATTTTAAAGCCGAGAAGAACGGTCATAGATACGCATCTGATTTAGTAACGCAAATTACCGAATTAAACAAGGGCGTTTATTTAGATGATGAATTGCTAAACACATCGCAAACAAATTTTTGCATTGGTGTGGCGGGTTATCCTGAAAAGCATATGGAAGCGCCTAATTTTGATACCGATTTAAACTTTTTAAAGCAAAAAATTGACAATGGTGCCGATTATATTGTCACCCAAATGTTTTTTGATAATGCTAAGTTTTTTGAATTTGTTGAAAAATGCAGAAAAGCAGATATCAATGTACCTATTATTCCAGGTATAAAACCTTTAACAACTAAAAGTCAGTTAAATATGATTCCGCATCGTTTTAAAGTCGATTTACCTGATCAGTTGGTTTTAGATGCCATAAAAGCTAGTGATAACAACGCTGTTAAACAAATTGGTATTGAATGGTGTATTCAACAAAGTAAAGAATTAAAAGCGGCTGGCGTACCTATTATTCATTATTACAGCATGGGAAAAGCCGATACCATAAAAACAATCGCTCAAGCAGTTTTTTAAAAACGTCGTTTTTTGACTTGCTTGTCTTGTACTTTTATGATTCTAAAAAAAGAGGTATGCAGAAGAATATCATAAAAGGGCAAGGCGCTACAGAAAACATACACAATCGTTTTTTCAAACAACGATATGAAACCTCTATTTATCAAGACGATTACGAAGAAGAAATTGCTAAAACGCAAATTTTAGAAGTTTTTCCAAAAACAATTGTCAATAAAATAAAGGGCAACAGTTTGCCTTTTATGTATTCTATCAATCCGTATCAAGGGTGCGAGCATGGGTGTGCGTATTGCTATGCACGCCCTACACATCAATATTGGGGTTATAGTGCTGGCGTAGATTTTGAACGAATTATTTTAGTAAAGAAAAACGCACCCGAACTTTTAGAACAATTCTTTTTAAAGCGAGGATACAAAGCATCTACACTTCAATTATCAGGAAACACCGATTGCTACCAACCTTTAGAACGAAAATTAGAAATTACACGTAAGATATTACAATTGTGTTTAGATTATCGTCATCCTGTAAGCATCATTACAAAAAATGCTTTAGTACTTCGTGATTTAGATATCTTAAAACCATTAGCAGAAAAGAATCTAGTAAACGTTTCTTTAAGCATACCTACCATAAACGAGCATTTACGCAGAGTCTTAGAACCTCGCACCTCATCAGTAAAAACAAAATTACAAGCACTAAAAACATTAGCCGAAAACGACATTCCCACGCATGTAATGGTTGCCCCTATTATTCCTGGTTTAAATAGTTCTGAAATTTTGTCTATCCTAAAAACCATATCAGAACACGGTGCAATCACTTTTGGGTACACATTAGTAGGTTTGAACGACGAAGTAGAACCTGTTTTTAAAGATTGGTTAGAAACCCATTTTCCTGATAGAAAGGATAAAGTTTTAAACCAAATAGCTTCGTTACACAACGGCAATCTTGCAGAGCGTAACATTGCCAAACGAAACACAGGCAATGGTAATTTTGCTGATATGATTCATAAAACCTTTGAAATTGGTAGAAAAAAATATTTTAATCAAGCGAAATTCCCAAAATTATCAAGCGATTTATTTGACGGAACCAAAGGCGAGCAGTTGCGGTTGTTTTAAAAGAACTTACTGATAATCCATCCAAAAAAAGTAAATAACAGTAAAACTATAAATATATTTCTGCTCCAATTTTCTTGTGATTGTTCTTTAACTAAATCTGTTTTAGTAAATCGTACAAACAGCCACCAAATAAAACCACCAAAGTCGGATAAATCAGCAAAACGCATATAATAAAATTAAGATAGATCGAAATTTTTAACATAAAAGGCATTGTCGGTTCGAGCTTGTCGAGAACTTCTCGATACACTTCACTCCGTTGCGCTACTCGAAGCGACGGCTGTTAATATAAATAGAGATTTATCGTACGTTTAACGATATTCTACTTTGGTTTTCTTTGTTTCCAAAACGCGCATTGTAAACATCGGTATGCTTGTAAATATCCACGCTTTCAACATCATTTTGATTTAACATTCGAAATGTTTCTTCGCTAACTTGAACACCATCTACAACATACGTATAATTACCGTTTCGGGATAAACTCTCTACATCTTTTAAAATAGTTTCGGGATTTCTGTAAACTTCTGATGGTCTAGGTTCTACACTAAAAGCTAATGGATATCCAACATCTACAATATGACTTTCATTAAGTTCAATTCTTTCAACACTGGCTGTATCAATAGTACAGCCTATTGATGAATGACAATTGAAAGAAATTATAACATCATGCAAGTCAACATCATCTTCTTTCATCTTAACATTCAAAATATTACTCTTGCGAACAATTGCTGTACTTGTTTTAAATCCTCTATAAACAAACTGAATTTTATCACCTTTTTTTACATTAAACGTATACTTTCCTTCAGCATTAGTTTCTGTTTCTATATTAGTTCCTCTTAACCTTACAATAGCTCCAGCAATCGGGTCTCCATCCTCAGTTTTAACAATACCTGTTATTTCTAATTTTTGAGTAGCAATTGTAGATGTCGTTTTTTGTGCCCACGACAAACTCGAAAAAAACATTAAAGTAAATACAATAATTACACTCCTACAAACACCAAATATTTTTCCCATCTTTTTTAATTTATTTGTATTACCAACTTCGTAACCAAAAACATTATAACAAGTTACTACTTTATCTTCAAATAAAATCAGTAAAACGCATACAATTTAAAGTTAAGTTATTTTATAAAAGTTGCAATTTAAGTAAATATCGTTATTTTTGTTTCTCAACTATTTAATCAAATTATGAAACCAGATTTATTTCAGGCACCTGACTATTATTTATTAGACGATTTACTTACAGAAGAACATAAATTAGTACGCGACTCAGCAAGAGCTTGGGTTAAGAAAGAAGTTTCTCCTATTATTGAAGAATATGCTCAAAGAGCAGAATTTCCACATCAAATTGTAAAAGGTTTGGGCGAAATTGGCGGATTTGGACCTTATATTCCTGTTGAATATGGCGGTGCAGGTTTAGATCAAATTTCGTACGGATTAATTATGCAAGAAATTGAACGTGGTGATTCTGGCGTTCGTTCTACTTCATCTGTACAATCATCTTTGGTTATGTACCCAATTTGGAAATATGGAAACGAAGAACAACGTATGAAATATCTTCCAAAATTAGCTACGGGTGAAATGATTGGATGTTTTGGTTTAACAGAACCTGATTATGGATCAAACCCTGGTGGAATGGTAACGAACTTTAAAGACATGGGCGACCATTATTTATTGAACGGAGCTAAAATGTGGATTTCTAATGCACCTTTTGCAGATATTGCAGTTGTTTGGGCAAAGAATGAAGAAGGACGTATTCATGGATTAGTTGTTGAACGTGGCATGGAAGGATTTACAACTCCGGAAACACACAATAAATGGTCGTTAAGAGCATCTGCAACGGGAGAATTGATTTTTGACAACGTAAAAGTTCCTAAAGAAAATTTATTACCCAACAAATCGGGCTTAGGCGCACCACTTGGATGTTTAGATTCGGCTCGTTATGGAATTGCATGGGGAGCTATTGGTGCTGCTATGGATTGTTATGACACTGCATTACGTTATTCTAAAGAGCGCATTCAGTTTGATAGACCTATTGGAGGTTTTCAATTACAACAAAAGAAATTAGCTGAGATGATTACCGAAATTACCAAAGCACAATTATTAACTTGGCGTTTAGGTGTTTTACGTAACGAAGGTAAAGCAACATCGGCACAAATTTCTATGGCAAAACGTAACAATGTTGATATGGCTTTAACCATTGCTCGTGATGCACGCCAAATGTTAGGTGGTATGGGTATTACAGGCGAATATTCTATTATGCGCCACATGATGAACTTAGAATCGGTTGTAACATATGAAGGTACGCATGATGTTCACTTACTAATTACAGGTATGGATGTTACTGGCTTGAATGCTTTTAAATAAAATTTTAATGATAAAAAAAATCCCGAAGATGTCTTCGGGATTTTTTTTATCGTAAATTATTTTCTTTATCGTGGTTTAAATAACTGTTCATGTATTTTTTATACCAAATCCACAAACCAATTACACTTAAAAAGACAACTAGTAAAGTTTGATCAATTTTTTTCCATCTGTCATACAAATTACTGCTCCAAATAATAAAAAGGACACTTAACGAAACAATTACATGCAGCACCTGAATAACCATGTAAATTTTATATTCTTCGTTCCAATAAAATGCTTTTTCATGTAAAACAATAATTAAAACAAGGTAAACTATTAACAATAAAGTTAATACAATTAAAGGCCATTTTATAAATTGTAGCAGCGCTTTCATATTCATCAGTTAGAATCGCACAAAATTAATCTTTTTTTTGTTTTGATGTACTTTTTCTAAAAAATTTAGATTTTTTAAGTCAAAATCTCAATAAGCACTTTAGATACATTCTTCAAAAAAACAGATTGAAAAAAACAACAACCTCATTATTAAAAAGAGAAAAACGAAACAAATGTTTCGTTTTTCAACTAAAATAAAATAAATCCACAAAATAAGGTGATTTCAATTTCAAGGAAATTTTTTCACCATATTTCTATAAAGGTATGTAATTTTTTAAAACAAAATACATTTAATTCTTAAAAAAATTAACTTTCTGGTGCTAATTCAATTTTTAAACCTTCAATCTCAGGTGTAATTGCAATTTGGCATCCTAAACGGCTATTATCTTTTACATTAAAGGCTTCCCAAAGCATCGCCTCTTCATCAGGATTTTTTTCAGGTAATGTTACTTCATCTTCATTTAACACATAACATTGGCAAGATGCGCACATAGCCATACCACCGCAAATACCTATAGTACCCTCTTCTGCTAATTCATAAGCGCGTACTAATTCCATAATATTCATGTTCATATCAGTAGGCGCATCAACAGTATGTTCCATACAGTTTCTATCTATAATTGTAATTTTTATATCGCTCATTTATATTTTTTTTGCAAAGATACTGATTATAAAAACTGAGTACTAAATATTGGTATTTAATATATTCATAAAACAAAAAAGTCAGCTCAATGAGCTGATTTTTTTACGCTTCAACCACATCAAAAAAGGCGGTTAATTCTTCAAACGAATATTCTTTTGTATCGATATCTTTAATAATTTGTCCGCGTTCAAAACATACAATTCTGTCCGAAATTTCAAAAGTATGATTCAAATCGTGACTAGAAACCAATAAAGTTGTTTGCTTTGTATCGGCGATATTTCTTAAAATCTTTTTTAAACGAATTTGAGTTGTTGGATCTAAATTAGCAAAAGGCTCATCTAACACAATTACTTTAGGATTTCCTAACAAAGCCCCTATAATGCCCACCTTTTTTTGATTTCCTTTAGATAAATCGCGAATGTATTTGTTTTTCCCTAAGATTTCGTTGTTAAAAAACTCAGCATAACCATGTAAAAAAGCATCTACTTGTTCTTTGGTTTGGTTACGTAATTCGCCAAGAAAATAAAAATATTCTTCGCAGGTTAAATAGCCTATCAAAAAAGTTTCATCCAAAAAAGCAGTTGTAAAGCTCTTCCAATCTTCGCTTTTATTGACAATAACTCCATTATTTTCAATGTTACCTTGCGTAGGATCAATTAAATCTAACAGCAAACTAAAAAAAGTAGTTTTACCTGCACCGTTGTTCCCTACCAATCCAAAACTTTGACCTAATGGAATTGTAAATCCAGGTAAATCTAAAACAGTATTACCGTCGTATATTTTTTTAAGATTATTTACTTGTATCATATTATTTATAAGCTTTTATGGTTTTATATTTTTGCGATTTATATAAATTTTCTATTAAATTAAACATAAATGGTTTTACTAACACACCTATTAATCCTATAACTACAAAGGCAATCATTGCCATGTTAAACTCAAAAATAAAGGTTAATAAGAAATACAAAGCTACAGGAATTGCTATTGTTGGAATACTTAATAAAAGTGTTTGAATATTGAACGCTTTAGAATCGGCAAACGCATTTTTATTACTTGTTAAATCGATTTTTGATTGAATAAAAGCCCCAGTAATTAAAGACATATAACAGTTCCATCCAATATTATAACAACCAACTGCTACAATAACCAAATAGGTATTTAAACCAAAGAACAAATAAAAACTTGCCAAAAGAATAGATACTATTGTTGCCAAAACCATAATTAACCATTTTGACTCTAAGTAAGTACGGTAAGGAATGTTTTGCGTCATCATTAAAGGATAATAACTACTGTCCCAACTTGGCACGTATTGTCCAAACATTAACATAAACCCGCCCGTTATCATAATAGCTGATAAAATGATAAAGAAATTGTTGCCTTTGTACGTATCCATTGTAAAAAATAACAAGCCATACAATAAAAACAAAGCACTCATGAATAAAACAGTACGCGTACGTTTATTGCGAGTTAACAATTTAATATCTAACTTTAAAAAGGGAGCCAACTTTCCAAAACGATTTAAGAAGTTTAATTCGTAATAGGTATAGGTTTCTTTCTTAACTACAATAGCGCTATCCAACGATAAATTAGCCTTATAAAAACGATAACAAAACACCACCAACATTATTAAGTAGGCAGCTATTACAACTACTAAAAACGGGTAGTTATAAAAACCTTCAAAAAAGTATTTTGTGTATGAGGTAACATCAATATATTTATAAAAATCTAAGGCTAACACCCCCCCAAACATTATTAAAAAAGGTAATGCAAATTTTGATACATGATTTAACAATTGCACCAAAAAACAATTAGCTAACAAAAACAAGGTAAATGATAACGCAAAAAGCAAGCTGTTAATAACAGGAAAATCCATACTTATCATACCAGCAGCTAGCACAATACCCATTAAAATGTTGACAAAGTTAAAAAACGACAGTGCCGATTTTGTTAAGCAATATTTTACAATAGTACTTTTACGAATGTTCTGAATTAACAATGGTTTTACTAAGGTTGTAGGCATTTTTTGAAAAAAGTAACGTATTACTAAATCGCCCATCCATAGATAAATGGCGTATTTAAAGTAACCTTGCAACGGATCTAAACCTTGCTCTTCGGCAAACTTAAACAAGCCAAAGCTCATAGCAACCATAAATACTAAGTAACACAAACCAAAGTAGCCTTTTCCTAATGTCATTAAAACACGCTGAGCAACTGCACCTTTACGTGTAGTACCCTTCCATTCTAATTGAGCCAATTGTTTAAACATCATATTGTTTTTATTTAGTAAGTAATGATTTTTAACAATATGTTACAAAAAAGCTCGATTTTTTTAAATCGAGCTTTAATTTATCAAAAAACAGATGTTATTCTATTGCCTTCACAACTGCTTTTTCGGCTTCTTTGCGTGTTCCATCAAATCCATCAATGCCCGAAACCGTTGTGTATTTTAACACATACTTTTTACCTGGATTGATACGATTGTAAACCGATTGACACATTAAAGTAGCTTCGTGAAATCCGCATAAAATCAACTTTAATTTACCAGGATAGGTATTGATATCGCCAATGGCATACACCCCTTCTATATTGGTTTGATAATCTAATGCGTTGTTTACTTTAATAGCATTTTTTTCGATTTCTAAGCCCCAATTACCAATAGGACCTAATTTTGGTGTTAAACCAAATAACGGAATAAAATAATCGGTTGCGATTTTTCTAGTCGAAGCTCCGCCATCAAACTCTAATGTAACAGCTTCTACATGTTCACTTCCGTGAATTTCTGTAACTTCGGCAGGTGTAATTAAATTAATTTTCCCTTGCTTTTTAAGCTCTTGTACTTTTTCAACAGAGTCTAATGCACCTCTAAATTCATTGCGTCTGTGAACCAAAGTAACCGATTTTGCAACATCTGCTAAAAAGATACTCCAGTCTAAAGCAGAATCACCACCACCGCTAATCACCACGTTTTTATCTCTAAACTGTTCCGGATTTTTTACAAAATACTCAACCCCTTTATCCTCATAAAAAGCCAAACCTTCTATAATTGGTTTTCGTGGCTCAAAACTTCCTAATCCACCCGCAATAGCAACTGCTTTAGCGTGATGTTTAGTACCTTTATTTGTGGTTACAATAAAGGTATCGTCTTCTAATTTTTCAATTGTTTCAGCAACCTCATTTAAGGTAAACCCTGGTTCAAATTGCTTAATTTGTTCCATTAAATTATCAATTAGTTCAGCCGCACCAACCGAAGGGTAACCAGGAATATCAAAAATAGGTTTTTTTGGATATAGTTCGGTTAACTGTCCACCGGGTTGTGGCAAACCATCAATAATATGGCAACGTAATTTTAATAATCCCGCTTCAAACACAGCAAACAATCCTGTAGGCCCAGCGCCAATTATTAATATATCTGTTTCAATCATAATAGTTAAAAATTTATATAAAGTTAAATACCCCCAAATACACAAACAGTGATAAATATCATGTACTTATCACCATTTTATGCATTTTGAAATCTTTATTAAGCGCTAATATTTTCTACCGTTTCTATTTCGGGAGCGTATTTTTTAATGGTGGTTTCTACACCAGCTCTCAAAGTCATTTGGTTAATTTTACAAGATGTACAAGCACCTTCTAAACGCACTTTTACATGCTTATTATCTTCGATAGAAATTAAAGTAATATCTCCTCCATCCGATTTTAAAAACGGACGAATTTCTTCTAGTGCTTTTTCAACGTTTTGTTTTATAGTTTCTGAATCCATATTTTAATACTTGATATCGAAACAATCGATGTTGGTTATTATTTTTTTACAGCAGAACAACCTGCCATTGTAGTAATTTTTACAGCTTCTGTTGGTGGTAATGATTCGTTACGTTTTACCACTTGTTCTACTGCATTACGCGCAATATTCACAAAAGCTTCGGCAACAAGAGAGCCTTCTTGTAGTGCAGCAGGACGACCATAATCACCAGCTTCACGAATACTTTGTACAATAGGCACTTCTCCTAAAAACGGGACTTCTAAATCTGAAGCTAAATTTTTAGCACCTTCTTGTCCAAAAATATAGTATTTGTTTTCAGGTAATTCTTCAGGTGTAAAATACGCCATGTTTTCAATAATACCTAAAACGGGTACATTAATGCTTTCTGCCATAAACATCGACACTCCTTTTTTAGCATCAGCCAAAGCAACTGCCTGTGGTGTACTAACTACAACTGCGCCTGTAATAGGCAATGATTGTAATAAAGAAAGATGAATATCGCCTGTACCTGGAGGTAAATCTAACAATAAGAAATCCAATTCGCCCCAATCGGCGTCAAAAATCATTTGATTTAAAGCTTTAGAAGCCATTGGTCCTCGCCAAATAACTGCCTGATCTGGAGATGTAAAGAAACCAATCGACAATAGCTCAACGCCATAACTTACAATAGGTTTCATTTTTGATTTACCATCAACATCAACCGAAATAGGTTTTGATTTTTCTACATCAAACATAATAGGCATTGATGGTCCGTAAATATCGGCATCTAACACACCAACTTTAAAGCCCATATTAGCTAAAGTTACGGCTAAATTTGCTGTAACTGTTGATTTACCAACGCCCCCTTTACCAGATGAAACCGCAATAATATTACTAATTCCAGGAATTGATTTTCCTTTAATTTCAGGTTTTTCAGGCGTTTCCACTCTAATATTTACTTTCACTTTTGCCTTTTCGTAAATTTTCTCATGAATAACTTTCATTATATCTACTTCGGCACGTTTCTTAATGTGTAAAGCGGGCGTATGTAAGGTAATATCAACCACTACCTCATCACCAAAAGTCATTACATTTTGTACAGCACCACTCTCAACCATATTTTTTCCTTCGCCAGCTACCGAAATAGTTTCTAGTACAGCTAAGATTTCTTTTCTATCTAATTTCATTGAATGTATCTTAAAAATTGTTGTTTAAAAAACTGTATCTAAACAACTTATATAGAATTATTTTAAATTACAAAGATACTACGAAAATATGATACTTTAAAGTTAATCATTTGGTAATTACATCAAATTTTACGTTGATTTGATTTTTTTAAAACAATGATTTTTACTGTTTATTCTGTAAAATTTCGTACTTTTATAAAAAGATAAAATTAAAATTATGGCACAAATAACTTTTAAAGGAAGTCCAATAAACACAGAAGGTAACTTACCAGAAGTAGGTTCTACAGCACCCAATTTTAAATTAACTGCAAGTGATTTAAGCGAAAAATCGTTAAGTGATTACGCTGGTAAAAATGTAGTTTTAAATATTTTTCCAAGTGTTGATACAGGAGTATGCGCACAATCTGTTCGTACATTTAACAAAGAAGTTTCCTCTGTAGATAACACCGTGGTTTTATGTATTTCTAAGGATTTACCATTTGCTTTGAACCGTTTTTGCGCTGCCGAAGGTTTAAACAATGTAGCAACTTTATCAGATTTTAAAAACAATGATTTTGATAAAGCGTATGGCGTTAAAATGACTGATGGTCCTTTAAATGGATTATTAAGTAGAGCGGTTGTGGTTATTAACCCAGAAGGAAAAGTGGTTTACAACGAACAAGTTCCTGAAATTACACAAGAGCCTGATTACAATCATGCTATTAATGCATTGAAGTGAAAATAATAATTTTTTAATAATTAATACCGCCAAAGCTCAACGCTTTGGCTTTTTTATTAAACATACATTAGCTTATATAAAAAATTAGTATATTTATAGCAAACTAAAAAACAATAATTATGCAGAAAAAATTACTATTCTTTTTTATTACATTATTAGGTTTTAATGCATATTGTCAGTATTGTGTGGAAGAAGTTTCTGTAGGAGGATCTGTTGTTTCAATTCTTACTAAAGACAACAAAAGAGTTTCGTTTGGTGAAAATAGTCATCGAGGACAAATAGGCGATGGCACTAAAAATAATTATTCCCTTTCAGCCCCACATATAGAAAGTAATGCAAACTGGAAAATGATACGTCAGGGACACTTTCATACTTTAGCCATTAAAAATGATGGAACTTTGTGGAGTTGGGGCAGTAATGACACTGGGAAATTAGGTAACGGTACCATGACAGATCATTATATACCTACACAAGTAGGAACAGATAATGATTGGGTAATGATTGCTTTAGGTAATTGGCACTCTATTGCATTAAAATCTAACGGAACATTGTGGGGATGGGGAAATACAAGAACTCATAGTTTAGGTTACTTTCATTGGAATCTACCACCAGACCAGACAACTCCTATACAATTAAATAACGATACCGATTGGAGTTATATAAATGCTGATGAGCATACAACATTCGCTATAAAAAATAACGGTGAACTATATGGCACAGGTGCTGTAAGTTTAGGCGCACCTAACCCCGGGGTTAGTAATGCTATTCGACTACCGTTAGGTGCCCAATTTGAATCTAACGGTTTTTATAAATTGAGTAATGATACTGATTGGAAAAAAATTATGATGAGTCCCGCCTTTTTCTATGTAATGCTCAAGAATGACAACACTTTATGGGGAGTATCATATAACGGTATTAATACTAGCGGATTAGGCACAGGAAGTAGCACTAACGGTATGGATTATTTCACTGATTATATACAACTTGGGACTGACACTTGGAAAGATGTAAGTATAACAGGATCTAATTTTTTAGGAATACAAGCCGACGGTTCACTATGGTATTCTGGTGCTGGTTTATTTGGAGGACCATATACTTACATGAATACAAACATTCGTACACAAATAGGCGCCGATAAAGATTGGAAAAGTGTTTCTGGATCGTTAAGCCTTTTTAAGGGGTACTGGCTTACAAAAAATGACAATTCATTATGGTATTTCGGTACAAATGCTAATTTGCATTCTCAAATTTCGCCGGCTACTATACCTAAACAGGTTTATTATTGTGGGAAAGCTTCTACACCCGAATACGAAAATGATATTATCATTAATTTATATCCAAATCCAACTACCGATAAACTTTTTTGGTCAGAAAAAGATATCATAATTAAAAAAGTAATAATTTATAACATTAATGGAAAAAAGATAGTAGAACAAAATGTTTCAGACAACAGTATAAATGTTTCGCATCTTGCAAATGGTACTTATATAGTAAAATTAAAATCTAATAATGAAATTAATTATCATTCAAAATTCATAAAAAAATAAGCTTATAAAAAAGCCGTTTCAAATTTGAAGCGGCTTTTTTTATGGTTCCCAAAAATGTTCCTTAAAATTTTGAACGGTATTGTCTTTCACTTTTATTCCTTCGCTTTCTAATAGTTGCTGCATTAAATTAGTTCCTTGAAAGTGATGTTTACCTGTTAACAATCCTTTACGGTTTACTACTCTGTGCGCAGGAACATCATCTTGCCTACCAGAAGCATTTAAAGCATAACCTACCATTCTTGCCGATTTTGGCGCACCAATTTTCTTTGCAATAGCACCATAAGTAGTAATTTTTCCATACGGAATTTGCTTAACTACATCATACACTCGGCTAAAAAAATCGGTATTTGTCATTAACGCACCAGTTTATATAAATTAACAATAGCAATTACTGCTGTTATGGTACCTATTATTTTATTAATATTTTTTAAGAAAAAATTGTCTTGAATATTAGCTTGCTTAAACAAATTAATATAAAACATGAAAGCCGAAAAAGTACCTAGTAAAACCCCTACTGTTAATAAAATATTGTTAACATAATTTATGGCGTACCAATCATTATTAATAGCCGTTATACTAATAAAAACATAGTAAAAAACAGGAAAAATATTAAGCAAAGCAAAGCATAAGCCTTGATAAAAACTTTTGCGTTTTGCTTGAACACTAAACTTAGATTTGAATTTTGATTTTGGCTTGGCAATAAAAAAATACAGCGTTAAAATAAAAAACGCCACAAAACCAATCTCTCGCAAAATATTGGTTACAACAATACTGTTTTCAATTACTTTGGCAAAAAAAACAGCCAAATACGTTTGCAATGCAATAATTACAAACGTACCTGCCATAAAACTGTATGCATGTTTCATTCCTTCTTCTTTAGAAATCCTCACCACCGTAGCATTTAAAATACCCGGAAGTAAAGTTCCTAGAATTGAAGCAAAAAAGCCCGTAAAAAAAGGAATTACATGATGCATTATTTCAAGCGAAATTTAATATAAGTAATAGGTTTGTTTTGTTCTAAATATTGCGATTCGTAAAAAGTTTGAATTGCTGTAACCACTTCAGGCGCTCCTTCATTTCTATAAACATGATGATTAGCGTACAACACTTCATGCCCCGCACCATGCAGCAACCCTAAAGTATAACCGTGCATAAATTCACTATCGGTCTTAAGATTGATGACTCCTTCTGGCTTTAAAATATTTTTGTATCGAGCCAAAAACTCTTCGTTTGTTAAACGATGTTTGGTACGCTTGTATTTAATTTGAGGATCTGGGAACGTAATCCAAATTTCAGTTACTTCATTAGCTGCAAAACAGCTTTCAATCAATTCAATTTGAGTACGTAAAAACGCCACATTAGGTAAATTTTCTTCAACCGCTGTTTTTGCACCACGCCAAAAACGAGAACCTTTAATATCAATACCTATAAAATTGGTATTTGGAAAACGACGCGCTAATTCTACAGAATATTCACCTTTTCCGCATCCTAATTCTAAAACAATTGGATTGTTATTTTTAAAAACTTCTTTATTCCAGTTTCCTTTTAAAGCAAAGGTATTTCCTACAACTTCTTCTCTACTTGGTTGATATACATTTGAAAACGTTTCGTTTTCTCTAAACCTTTTCAGTTTATTTTTACTTCCCACTTTACTAAAATTTGGGCAAAAATACAATTAAATTAGGTTTGTAGAAAATAAACAAAAAAAAGCAGTTATTTTTTAACTGCTTTTTCTATAGTGAATGAAAATTCGGATCCTACGCCTACCTGACTTTCAACGTAAATATGTTCGTTATGGGCTTCTAAAATATGTTTTACAATAGATAAACCTAAACCAGAACCACCAATTTCTCGAGATCTGCTTGAATCGGTTCGATAAAAACGTTCAAATAAACGACCAATATGTTTTTTTTCGATACCAAAACCATTGTCTGTTATGCGTACCAATAATTTTTTATCGGTTAAACTTTCTATCGAAACCTCTGTTGTTCCATTATCTCTACCATATTTAATAGAATTATCAACCAAATTCAAAATCACTTGATTCATTTTTTCGCGATCGCCATTTACAAAAATCGATCTATAATGGTCTTTATCAAACATTAAAGTAATATCCTTTTTATCAGCTTTCATTTCAAGTAAATCAAAAACATTTTGAAAAAGCTCAATAATATCAAAGGTTTGTATGTTTAACTTAAGCTCATTACTTTCTAGCTTGGTAATCATATCCAAATCGCTCACAATATCAATTAAACGATCAATACCATGATCTGCACGTTCTAAATATTTTTTACGAATGGCTTTATCTTTTACTCCGCCATCAATCAATGTAGAAATATAACCCTGTACAGTAAACAGTGGCGTTTTTAACTCATGCGCAACATTGCCAATAAATTCTCTGCGGTATTCTTCTTGTACTTTTAATAATTCAATCTCTACTTTTTTATCGGTAGCAAACTTATTCACCTCGTACATTAAGGTTTGCATATCGGTTGTAATAGGTTGATTTCTTAGAACCGATTCATCTAAAATACTTACCTCTTTGTATATTTTTTGAATACGGCGATAAATAAACCGTTCTACACGATATTGCAATACAAAAAAACTAAAAGCAAAAAACAGTAACGTAAAAGTTACTGTAAAAAGTGCGTTTATATGAAAAAACAAATGTTGCAAACTTACCAAAAGTACTACTGCAAATAAAGTTATTACAGCAGCTGATTTTATTGCAAATTTGTATGATTTACGGTATTTTAAACCCATTAAATTTCTAATTTATAACCTACGCCTTTGATGGTTTTAAACAAATCATCGCCAATTTTTTCACGTAGTTTTCTTATGTGTACATCAATTGTTCTACCTCCAACAATTACTTCATTACCCCAAACTTTGTCAAGAATTTCTTCACGCTTAAACACTTTTCCAGGTTTTGACGCTAATAAATAAAACAATTCAAACTCTTTTCGTGGTAAAATAATCTCTTGTGTATCTTTAACAATCTTGTATTCCTCACGATTAATTTGAATGTTGCCAATTTTTAAGATATCCTCTACATTACTATCTTCTTTTACTCTGCGCAAAAGTGCTTTTACCTTACTAACCAATAATTTTGGTTTAATAGGCTTTGTAATATAATCATCGGCACCTACATCAAAACCAGCCACTTGCGAATAATCTTCGCCACGCGCCGTTAAAAATGTAATAATAGTACTTTGTAATTCTGGTAATTTGCGCATAGTTTCACATGCTTCAATACCATCCATTTCAGGCATCATTACATCTAAAATCACCAAATTAGGATGCTCTTTTTTAGCAATAGTTATTGCTTCTTTCCCATTGTTTGCCTTTAAAACCTGATATCCTTCAGCTTCTAAATTAAAACCTACAATCTCTAAAATATCAGCATCGTCATCTACCAATAATACTTTGATGTCTTTGTTTTTCATCTTTTTTTGCGTTGTTTTCGATTGTAAAATTAAAGATAAATAAAAAACAAACACGCACTTAACAATTATTTAATGTGGTAACGTTTTATTTACATAAACCCAACTTATTGATAAAATTTGAGTAACAATGCAGTAACGTAAACATAGTTCCTTTGCCTCGAAAAATTACAACACACACAAAATGAAATTAAATTTTTTGGCAGCAGCATTATTATTTGGAGCTGTGACTTATGCACAAGAATCGCAAACTATTAAAGGATATGTTTATGACTCTGCAAACAACAACACCCCTTTAGCTTACGCAACTGTAATGTTACAAAACACTGAATTTGGTGCAAATACAGATGAAAGTGGTTATTTTGAAATACAGTGTAATGAAGGTTCTTACATGTTAGAGGCATCTTATGTAGGTTACCAAACATATGTAATGCCTTATGCAACTACAGAACCTAAAGATGTATCAATTAACTTGGTTGCTGAAGATGCTAACTTAGACGAAGTAGTAATTACAGTTAATAATAAAAAATCAACTGAATCTGCTTTATTAAATGATCAACGTAAATCATTAGAAATAAAACAACAAATTGGCGCGCAAGAACTTTCAAGAAAAGGAGTTAGTGATGTAGCTGCAGCCGTAACCAAAACATCTGGTGTTACCAAACAAGAAAGTACAGGTGGTATTTTTGTACGTGGTTTAGGAGACCGTTACAACAGTACTACTATGAATGGATTACCAGTTGTATCAAACGATCCTGAAAAAAAGAACATTGAACTAGATTTATTTTCTACAGATATTGTTGATTACATCTCAATTGATAAAACATATGTTGTTAGAAACTCTGGAGATTTTGCTGGTGGTAACGTAGACATCAACTCTAAAAAACATACAGGCAAACCAACTTTTGGCGTTTCTTTAGGCGCTAGTGGCAACACAAACGCTTTAGGTGTAAAAGATTTTACTTTACAAGAAGGTCGTAACAAATTAGGCTTCAACAAAAACAACACCATTCCAAACAATCCGTTAGGTGCTTATAACTTTACAACGCCATTAAAAACATATAATGCGGTTCCGTTTGGATCAAACATTGCAGTAAATGGTGGTGGTTCTGTTTTAATAGGAAACGAAGGAAAATTAAACTTATTTGCTACCGCTTCTTTTGAAAACGATTATGGTTTCCGTGAAGGAATTGACAAACAAATAAGTGCAGAAGGAGCTAAATTAAAAGATTTATACCACAAACGTTTTAGCTACGATACCAAGACAACAGGTATGTTTAATGCAAATTACGATATAAATGCTAAAAACAGTGTAGATTATAATTTCCTATTTGTAAACTCTTCAAACCAATCACATGATGATTACCGTGGATATTTACGCGATATTTCTGACGAAGCTATTTTAACAAGAAATAGTTATGTTGAAAATCGTTTAATGACGCACCAATTATTAGGTAAACACGATGTTGCCGATAACCAAACTTTTACTTGGGGAATTTCACATAACACCATTAAAAGTTTTATGCCAGATAGAACCCAAACTATTTTAGGATATCGTGAAACTGTAAATGGATACACAATTGCAGGACAAACAGATTCTGATAACCACCGTTACTTTCATGATTTAAATGAAAATGAATTAGCAATTAATGCAGCATACGATTATAAATTTAATGCTACTGAAGATGGTTTATACAAAGGTAAGTTCACAGTAGGATATAACGGTAAAATGAAAAAACGTGAGTTTGAAGCACGTCAATTCAACTTAGATGTTACCGATGAGCAAAAGCAAATCTTGCGTGATGCTAACCCAAACAACTTAGACAACTTTTTCAACCAACAAAATTTTGAAGCTGGTTATTTTAATATTGCAACATTCCGCGGTAGCAACAACGCTTTAGAGCCACAATTTTACAACGGAGATTTAGATGTACATGCAGGTTTTGCAAATGTTGAATATCAATTATCATCAAAATTATTCGCAGTTCTTGGATTACGTTTTGAAAGAATTAGTCAAAATGTTGAATGGAAAACGCAGTTAGATAATACAGGCGACAGTAATTTATTTGAAAAGAATGCCTTTTTACCTAGTTTAAATTTAAAATACGAACTAACAGGTAACCAAAATTTACGTTTTGCAGCTTCTAAAACATATACAATGCCACAATTTAAAGAGCGTGCACCGTTTATTTACGAAGATGTAACCGAAATTAAATTTGGTAACCCTTATTTATATGCTTCAGACAATTACAATGTAGATCTTAAATGGGAAATTTTCCCTAAAAATGATGAGTTAATTTCAGCAACTATTTTTGGTAAATACATTCAAAACCCAATTAACGAAACCAACATTGCTTCTTCATCAAACGATATTTCGTACGCAAACACAGGAGATTATGGTTATGCAGCTGGTTTAGAAGTAGAATTACGCAAAAACATTTTTTACTTTAATGATGACGACAATAATAAATTATCATTCGGTATAAATGCTGCGTATATGAAAACAGATCAAGAGTTAGATTCTGAAAAAATTAAAGCAGAAACCAATGGTGAAAAAAACGTAACATTTACAAATACAAAATCTAGCTTTACAGGTGCATCAGAATTTTTAGGTAATGCAGATATTACTTACTTTAAAGCTTGGAACGATAAAAACATCATGGCAACTTTAGCTTATAACTACAATTCTGATAAACTTTATGCTGTTGGAGTTGAGAAAAAAGGTGATTTAGTTGACAAAGGTTTTGGAATGTTAGATTTTATCTTCAAAACTAAATTCAGTGAAAAATTTGGAATGGGCGTTTCTGCTAAAAATCTTTTAAACCCAAGTATTGATCGAGTTCAAGAAAATTTAGATAAAGATGTGTTGGTACGTTCATACAAATTAGGATCAACTTTCAGCATCTCATTAAATTACAACTTTTAATAATAAAAAAACACAGCAACACCAGCTGTGTTTTTTTTATCGCATAACATTAAAGTAACAAATATTTAAAATTAACAATCATTTAAATAACAATGCGTTAACGTTTAAAAAACAACAGTTACGCAACTTTGTATCAAATAAAAAAGTGAAATAAATTAGTAAAGAAATTATGAAAAAATCAATCAAAACTTTATTCGGTGTTCTATTAATGTCATCTTTAGTATTAGGAACTGTTAGCTGTGATGATAAAGAAGATCCAAAAGTAGACCAACCAACTAACACAAGTGATTTTAAAGTTGATGTAAATAAATTTGAAGGAACTATTACAAACGGTACAGTTACTTTAGATGCTTCAAAAGAACATAAATTAACAGGAAAATTAATTGTTGCAAATGGCGCAAAATTAGTAATACCAGCAGGAACTGTTATTGTAGGTACAGGTGGTACATCAGCTTACATTGCAGTTGCACAAGGAGGTAAAATTGAAGTAAACGGTACAGCTACTAACCCTGTAGTAATGACATCGGCAGAAAAAGCGCCAGGAAAATGGGGTGGTTTGGTAATTTGTGGTAAAGCACCTATTAACAAAGGAGCTACTGCAACAGCTGAGGTTTCTGACTTAACTTACGGTGGTACTGAAGCAAATGATAATTCAGGTTCTATTAAATATTTAAGAATTGAATACGCTGGAGCTAACTTTAGTTCTGAAAAAGAATTTAACGGTTTATCATTATTTGGTGTAGGTAGTGGTACAACTATTGAATACGTACAATTAACAAAAGGTTCTGATGATGGTATTGAATTCTTTGGTGGTACAGTTAACACAAAATACATTGTTTCTTCTTACAACGAAGATGATATGTTTGACTGGACTGAAGGATGGAACGGAACAAACGAAAATTGGTACGGTGTACAAGATGCTTCTACAGGAAACAGAGGTATTGAGGCAGATAACAACTCAAACAACCACAGTGCAGCACCTATATCTTTCCCAACTATCAAAAACCTTACATTAATTGGTCGTGGTACAGCAAGTACAGAACCACAAGGTATGAAATTAAGAGTGGGTACTTTTGTATCAATTGACAACGTTGTGTTGAAAAATTTCGCAACTGGAATTGATGTAGAACACGATGAAACTTTAGCTGCTATTGCAACAGGAAAATTAAAAGTAACAAATGTTAAATTTGACACAGTTACTACTAAGTCTAAAGGCAAGAAAACAGATGGTACAAGTGCAGACGCAAGTGCAGTTTTCACAGAAAACGCTAATGCTTCTGGTGCAGGAAACGGCACTTCTGTTCCAACTTGGGCTCAAGGATGGACAACAGGATTGTAATAAATTTCTTAATATTTTCACAAATAACCTCAAAATTACTTTGAGGTTATTTTTTTGGTATTTTATTTGATATTATTTTGTATATTTACGTATTAAAACAAAATTGATGAAAGAAAAATACTTATATATATTCTTATTATTTATAACCATTAGCTTTTCAACGCAAGCGCAAACAGCTAAAAATAGTGGAATAGCAGAAAACATAAAAACCGAAAATACTTTAGACAAGGTTCAAATTTATCCGAACCCAGTTACAAGTGGAAAAATTTATGTAAACACAGAGTCAAACTCAAACAAAGAAATTGAGCTGTATGATATGTTAGGAAAAAGAGTTCTATCAACTGAGATGAACACCTACCAAAAAGAATTAAATGTTACCAATTTAAAAGCGGGAGTTTACATTTTGAAAATCACCGAGAAAAGTAACAGTATTACTAGAAAAATAATTATTAAATAGATTATAAAGTCCGTTGCATTGCACGGACTTTTTTATTGTAAACAATTTAGTAACATCATTTTGTTTTTTGCTTACAACAATTTACCGTAAATTTGCATTATAATTTAAAACTCACATTGATATGAAAAAAATTTACTCTTTAATTACAATTTTAGCTGCTTCTTTTGCAGTAAATGCGCAAACTGCATTGAACACTAATGGAAGTTTAGAAAGTTGGACTGATGGTACAACCCAAGCTGCAGGTTGGTTCATGAACACTGCCAACCTTACAAGCGGTATCATTACAAAACAAACAGGTGCAAATGCTCAAGATGGTACAGTTTATGTAACTTTACAAGCTAAATCAGGAACAAGCGGTAACAACCAAGTTGGTTTAGCAGATATTACTGTAACTCCAGGAGAAGAATATACAATTACTTATTGGGTTAAAGGTGCATCAGCTACTTCAAACTTTAAACATTGGGGGCAATGGAGAGATAGTTCTGCTGCAATTTCTGGTGTAACTGATGATTTTCAACCTGCAAATCCTGTTACAACAGGTACTACATGGACAAAAGTTACTGCAACTGCAACTGCTCCTGCAACTGCAACTATTCTAAGATTTACATTTAGAAACTACACAGCTAGTAGTGATATGGATATTGACAACGTTGTTGTATTTGAAACAAACGCTGCTTCAGTTAAAGAAAATAACATCTTAGGTTTAAACATATTTCCTAATCCTGCAACTGATATCATCAACATTACTTCAAACAGTAATTTAGAGAAAAACGTACAGTTGTTTGATTTAACAGGTAAAAAAGTATTAGATACTACAGTAGTTTCTGAAATGAATGTATCTTCATTAAACGCAGGTATTTACGTTGCTAAAATTACCGAAGCTGGTAAAACAGCTACTCGTAAAATTGTTATTAAATAATTTAGTTAGTTAATTATATTTTTTAAAAAGCATCTCTTTTTTTGAGATGCTTTTTTATTTGTAAATTTGCTTTTTTAAAACGAAGCATTGTGTTTACACCTCAAGATATCATCTCCATTCAAACAACCAAAGAATTTCATAAAACTGCTATGAAAATCTTTCGTTATCAATTTGAACACAACGAAGTATATCAAAAGTACTGTTTGCTTTTAAAAAAGAGCCCTGCAAACGTAAAACACATTACCGAAGTTCCCTTTTTGCCTATAGAATTCTTTAAATCAAAAGACATTCTTAGCACTACAAATCCAATCCAAACCACCTTTACAAGTAGTGGTACTACAGGCACAATAACATCTAAACACCATGTAACTGATATTGCTTTTTACGAAGCAAGCTTTCGCAGTGCCTTTTCTAAATTTTACGGAAATATTGAAGATTATGTCGTTTTAGCCTTACTTCCCTCCTATTTAGAACGCGATGGTTCTTCTTTAATTTATATGGTAAATGATTTAATTGAAGGCTCCAACCATCCCGATTCTGACTTTTATTTAAATAATTACCAAGAATTAGCCAACAAGTTAATTCAGTTGGATAACGAAGGACAAAATGTACTACTTATTGGCGTTACCTATGCTTTGTTGGATTTAATTGAATTGCAGAAATTCAACCTTAAAAACACCATTATTATGGAAACGGGTGGTATGAAAGGTAAACGAAAGGAAATGATTCGCGAAGAATTACATAGTATTTTAACCGAAGGTTTTGGCGTGGAAAAAATACATTCTGAATACGGTATGACTGAGTTGCTTTCTCAGGCTTATTCGTTTGGCGATGGTATTTTTGAGTGTCCGTCGTGGATGGATGTTATGATTCGCGATACCGAAGATCCTTTAACTTTGTTAAATGAAGGAAAAACAGGCGGTATTAATGTAATTGATTTAGCAAACATTAACTCGTGTAGTTTTATTGCTACACAAGATTTAGGAAAGAAATACGAAAACTTTTCTTTTGAAGTTTTAGGTAGATTTGATAATTCTGATATTCGCGGTTGTAATTTAATGGTTTATTAAACCTAATTCTTTGTTACAAAATCAAGTCTATTTAAAGTTAAGTAGGCAAGCTGTCTGTTTTCTGATGTAATTTTAATAGTACCAAAAAATGTTTCGTTTTCAAAAAACATATGTCTTGAAAAGTAATTCATTTCGTTGTGTGGTACTTCTAACCATTTAAGGTAATACCCTTTTGTAACATTATTTTTTTCAACAGCTGCTTCAGTAGATTTATTTTCGGTTGTATTTTTTCTTTGTACTGATACGCTATATGATATTAACTTATCTTTAGATTCATAATAATACACCTGCTCTTTAGCATCAAAATTAACCAGCTCACAATTACACTTAAACTCAAAATTTGACTGCTGAACCGTAATGTTATCTAATGATTTTACAAAAGCGTCAATTTCTTCGTTTGATACATAATAAGGCTTATCGTTTTTGGTTTCATCTTTTCTTACATAAAAATCCATACCCATAATAAAAGCATACCCAACATCCTCTCCATTTAGCTTGGCAGGTTGCCATTTGCCCATTTGCAGCAACACACGTTTTGCCTCATTGCTTATACCGTATTTATCGTTTCCTACTTGTATATTGGTTAATGACCCGTCTTTTTCAACATTAAACTTAAGTTTCAGGTTAATTTCAGTTACATTTTCTGGCAAAAAAGAAGTATTGAATACTTTTTTAAACTGAGAATAGAACGCAGGCAATCCTTCTTTGGGTGCTGGTTTCTTATCTACCATTTTAGGAAAATCATTTTGAGCAACCAAAACTTGCTGAAAAAATAAAATAAGAATAATAAAAACGGTTCTTTTCATAGATTGAATTTAACATTCTAATATAAACAAAAAAACCTCAGTTTTCACTGAGGTTTTTACTATTGTACATTTAAAACAAAGTAATTTTTCTTTCCGCGTTGCAACAAAACAAACTGATTGTTGATTAAATCGGCTGTGGTTAAATTAAAACCTTCTTGCACTTTTTCACGATTTACCGAAATAGAATTCTCGGTTAACGCGCGGCGTGCTTCTCCATTTGATTTCATAAAGCCCGATTTAGCATTTAATACCTCAACAATATCAATTCCTGCTTTTAAATCGTCCATCGAAATTTCAGCTTGCGGAACACCGTCAAAAACATCTAAAAATGTTTTAGCATCTAACGATTTTAAATCGTCTGCCGAAGCATTTCCAAATAAAATTCCCGATGCTTTTACAGCGTTTTCAAAATCTTCACGCGAGTGAACCATTACCGTTACTTCTTCGGCTAAACGTTTTTGAAGCGGACGTAAATGCGGTGCCTCATTATGTTCTGCAACTAATTTTTCAATATCTTCTTTTGATAAAAAAGTAAAGATTTTAATGTATTTTTCAGCATCAGCATCCGATGTATTTAACCAATATTGGTAAAATTTGTAAGGCGATGTACGTTCTGCATCTAACCAAATGTTTCCTCCTTCTGATTTTCCGAATTTTGTTCCATCTGCTTTTGTAATTAAAGGACACGTTAAAGCATAAGCCTTTCCTTGCTCTTTTCTACGGATTAACTCGGTACCTGTGGTAATATTTCCCCATTGATCCGATCCTCCCATTTGCAACGTACAACTTTTCTGGTTGTATAAATGCAAGAAATCGTATCCTTGAACCAATTGATAGGTAAATTCTGTAAACGACATACCATCGGCAGTTTCGCCTGTTAAACGTTTTTTTACCGAATCTTTTGCCATCATGTAATTTACGGTAATGTGTTTACCTACATCGCGAATAAATCCTAAGAACGAAAATTCTTTCATCCAATCGTAATTATTCACCATTTCGGCAGCATTTGCAGCATTCGATTCAAAATCTAAAAATTTAGACAATTGATTTTTAATTGCGTTTTGGTTGTGTAGCAAAGCAGCTTCGTCTAACAAATTACGCTCGTTTGATTTTCCAGACGGATCACCAATCATACCTGTTGCACCACCAACTAACGCTAAAGGTTTGTGGCCAGCAGTTTGAAAATGCTTTAACAACATTACACCCACTAAATGACCTATATGCAATGAATCGGCAGTTGGATCAATTCCCACATACGCAACACGCATTTGCTCCATCAAATGTTCTTCTGTGCCTGGCATTACGTCGTGGAGCATACCTCTCCAAGTCACTTCTTCAATAAAATTTTTCATCGTAAAAAATATGTTTTTGCAAATATAACACTTTCAAAAAGAAAGAAAGTCCAAATTAATGGACTTTCCTATTATTCGATACCTCGTACAAAGGGAATATCTTTTATTTTAATTACTTTAATTTCGTCATCTTCTCCTTTTTCTGGTGGTAAAGCTCTGGTTTCATCTAATTTCTTTTGTAATCTTTTTTGAACCGAATCATAAATAACCTCATACAACTCAGGGTTTTTTTGATAGCTGTTCTGCGCTTCAATGAATTTTAAACTATCTAAACCATGTTTTTTTAGAATGCTTTGATACGTTACCAAATACTGCACAGAATCGCGCTTACTTGTAACCGAACGAATACTTGATGCAATAGTTAAATCGGTTAAAACATCAACCATTTTTTCTTGAGAAACACTGTAATTTGGCTTCTTAGAACATCCCAAAAGCAATCCAAAAACTAAAATTATAGAAAATAGCTGTTTCATTTTATCTATTAAAAAGTAAGCGCTTTCCAAAACGATTTTCACTAATAACTCCGTTTTCCATAACAACATTTCCGTTTAAAACCGTAGAAATCACTTTAGTTTTAAACTCTTTCCCTTCAAAAGGAGACCAGCCGCACTTTGCCAACACGTTTTCTTTGGTAACTGTCCAAGCATCGCTGTTTAAATCAACCAAAGCTAAATCGGCAAAAAAGCCTTCTTTTACAAACCCGCGCTTTTCAATTTTAAAAAGAGTTGCAGGATTGTGCATCATTTTTTGAGCTACTTTTTCTAAAGAAATTTTTCCTTGTTTAGCAAACTCTATCATTGTAATTAACGAATGTTGTACTAACGGACCGCCCGATGGTGCTTGTAAATATTTTTGTGATTTTTCTTCTAATGTATGAGGTGCGTGATCGGTTGCAATTACATCTATACGGTCATCTAATAAAGCTTCCCAAATTTTTTCACGATCAGCAGCCGATTTTACCGCAGGATTCCATTTAATAAAATTACCTTTTGTTGCATAATCTTCATCTGAAAAATACAAATGGTGCACACAAACTTCGGCAGTAATCATTTTTTCTTCCAACGGAATATCGTTTCTAAATAAATCGGTTTCTTTTCCTGTACTAATATGAAAAATATGCAAACGCGCGCCCGTTTTCTTTGCCAGTTCAATAGCTTTTGATGATGATTTATAACACGCTTCGGCACTGCGAATTACAGGATGTTGCGAAACTGGAATATCGTCTCCAAACTGTTCTTTCGCTTTCTCTAAGTTTTCGCGAATGGTTTGTTCGTATTCACAATGTACCGCAATTAACATTTTGGTAGATGAAAATATTTTCTCTAAAACAGCTTCATTATCAACCAACATATTTCCTGTTGATGATCCTAAAAACAATTTAATACCTGCAACATTACGGGGATTTGTTTTTAAAACCTCTTCTAAATTATCATTGGTTCCGCCCATCATAAACGAATAGTTAGCATACGATGTTTGGGCTGCGGTTTGGTATTTTTCTTCTAAAATTTCTTGAGTAACCGCATTAGGCACTGTGTTGGGTTGTTCTATGAACGATGTAACTCCGCCCGCAATAGCGGCTTTAGATTCTGTGGCAATGGTACCTTTATGTGTTAAACCTGGCTCACGAAAATGCACTTGATCGTCAATTACACCTGGAAAAATATGCAGACCTTCAGCATCAATTATTTTATCTGCTGGTTGGTTTATTTCTTCTGCAATTTTTGAAATGATTTCGTTTTCAATGAAAATATCACTCTTAAAAATTGTTCCTTCGTTAACAATGGTTCCGTTTTTTATTAATAGCGTACTCATTTATAATTTATTAAATAGTTTTTTAAAACGTAATTGTAAAACTCCTAAAACAGCTTCTTTAATGATGCCGCCCGACATTTTTGATTTTCCTTTAGTGCGATCGGTAAAAATAATAGGCACTTCTACCAATTTAAAGGTACGAGAAAATGCGCGATATTTCATCTCGATTTGAAAAGCATATCCCACAAATTTTATTCGCTCTAAATTTATTTGCTCTAAAACCTTTCTGTTGTAGCAAATAAAACCTGCTGTGGTATCCATTACTTTCATTCCTGTAATAAAACGCACGTAAACCGATGCAAAATAAGACAACAACACTCTGCTTAATGGCCAGTTTACCACATTAACTCCTTTTACGTAACGCGAACCTATAGCTACATCAGCACCGTTTTCACAAGCTTGCAGCAATAAAGGTAAATCGTTTGGATTGTGCGAAAAATCGGCATCCATTTCAAAAATATAAGTGTAGTTATTTTTTAATGCCCAATTAAACCCCGCAACATAAGCAGTTCCCAATCCATTTTTCTTCATTCTTTTCTTAAGAAAAATTCTGTTAGGATATTCCTTTGCTATTTGCAAAACTTTATCAGCTGTACCATCTGGTGAATTATCATCTACCACCAAAACATCCATTGGCGTAGTTACATTCATAACGGCAATTAAAATATCTTCAATATTTTCTATTTCGTTAAAAGTAGGTATTACAACTAAGTTTTGCTTCATAGTAAAATTATTGGCAAATGTAACTTTTTTTAAAAGTAGTTTTCTTAATAAAAATAGAAGATTTTTTTCGGCATAAAATTACTACTTTTACAACGTTTATGGAAATAGATTTTTTAAATAGGAATGATTTTTCGGTTGATTGGGCAACACTTTTGTTTGTTGTTACTTTTGCCGCTATTGTTATTACTCGAAATGCCTTTCCTAATCGTTTTGAAGATTTTACCAAATTAGCGTTTTCAAATAAATATCTTTCTACCTACCGCGATACCAACAACATGAAAAGTACTTTTAACATAAGTATGTTTTTTGTACAAATGGTATCAATTAGTTTATTCATACATTACATTATTAGTTTAGCTAATTTTTCTGAGCTTAATAGTTTTAGATCGTATGTAAGAATATTAAGTGTATTGTTATTTTTTGTTTTGGTAAAGTACTTTATTGAAAAAATTATTGCGCTTTGTTTTGATATGGAAGACTTTGCAGAGCAATACAACCTTGTAAAAGTTACCTACCGTTCTTACTTAGGTTTGCTTTTGTTTCCTATTATATGTATTCTGTTTTACAACAACATACAATTTGATTATTTTTTATGGATTGTATTGGGCTTATTTTTACTATCAAACGCTATTTTGTTTTTTTTACTTTTAAAAAACTATCAAAAGTTATTTACTAAGTTTATTTTCTATTTTATTTTGTATCTTTGCACCTTTGAAATAGCTCCCTATTTTATTTTATATCATTGGTTTGTTGTTTCTAAGACATAAAGAAAAAAATTATCATGAAAGTGAAATCAATTTTGGTGTCACAGCCAGAACCTAAAGTAGAAAACTCACCGTATTTTGACATTCAGCAGAAATACAAAGTAAAAATTGACTTTAGACCTTTCATTCACGTTGAGGGTGTAAATGCCAAAGAGGTACGTCAACAAAAAATTGACTTAAACAACTACACATCCATCATTCTTACCAGTAAAAACTCTGTAGATCATTACTTTAGAGTTGCAGAAGAAATGCGCTTTAAAGTTCCTGAAACCATGAAGTATTTTTGCCAATCAGAAGCTATTGCTTATTATTTACAGAAATATGTGGTTTATCGTAAACGTAAAATTTATGTAGGACAGAAAGATTTTGCTGATATGGCTCCGCTTATTAAAAAGTTTAAAGACGATAAGTTTTTATTACCAGCATCAGACAAATTAAACGATGACGTTCCACAAACTTTAAATGAATTAGGCGTAAACTGGAAACAAGGCATCTTTTTCTTAACTGCCATGAGTGATTTATCGGATTTAAAAGATGTAAAATACGATGTTTTATGTTTCTTTAGTCCAACCGGAATTAACTCTTTGTTCAAAAACTTTCCAGATTTTGTACAAGGCGAAACAAGAATTGGTGTTTTTGGTAGTACCACTAAAAAAGAAGCCGAAGAGCATGGATTGCGTGTAGATATTATGGCGCCTACTCCTGAAGCCCCTTCAATGACCATGGCTATTGACAAATACATTGCAAAAGTGAATAAATAATATACAAATCCTCTTCAAATGAAGAGGATTTTTTTGTTACTTTAATCGCTTTGGCACGATTCATGAAATGCCTATTAAAAAACCAATAATTATGAGAAAAATAATTACTCTTAGTGCGCTTTTCATAAGCATTATATCGTTTGCACAAGAAGCAGGTAAAAAAGGAGAACTTCTAAAAAATGAAGCTTCTGCTAAAGAAATGCAAACCATACAAACCAACAGCACATCGCGTAGCATGGTTCGTTCAGACCAATCAAGAAGTAGAAATACATCAAGAGGTAACGACAGAAATACCAATACTCGTTATTACTGGAATCAAAACTCGGGCTATTCTGAAGTTTTTTTACGCATTCCTGAATATGGTTATTTCACGGTTGAAATAGACGATCAAGCTATTAGCTCGTCTTCTGGAAAATATCGTTTTTTCGATTTAAAATCAGGCAGAATGTCGTTGGCAATCTATCAAGATGGTTACTTAATGTATCGTACCCAACTAAATGTGCGCAACAACACGCGTATGGTGTTAGATTATTTCAGTAATTACGGGCTTTATTTGTTAGATTCGTACAAAGTACAAGGGCAAATGTATGGTTTTAACGAATGGGATGATGTTTGGAACAATCCATACCAAAACAACCAACCAGGTTATGATAATTCTAGAGATCGTGCTATGGATAATCGTTCGTTTGATAGTTTTCTTCAAACATTAAAAAGAAATGTCAACTTTGATAAAGATCGATTAAAATACATTGAACAACAAACCCGATCATCGTTTTTTACATCGCAACAAATTAAAACATTATTGACCGATTTTAGTTTTGACGAGACCCGTTTACAAGCAGGAAAATTGTTATACGATTACTGTGTAGACCGCTCTAACTTCCATATAGTCTACGATGCTTTTGATTTTGAGCGAAACAAAAAAGATTTAATGAATTACATATCTAAAAAAAGATAAGAGAAGGAAACTTCTCTTTTTTTATGTTTAAAATCCACCTAAATTTAGAGTGAATCTAAAATCATATTTCAGTAAATTTACAAAGCTAAATAACAATTAATATCAAAATGATTGATTTTATATACCAGGACTCTTTTCCTGTACAAAAAGATGATACTCAGTATCGTAAAATTACCTCAGATTACGTTAAAGTAGAAAAATTAGGCAATCGTGAAATACTAACGGTGGATCCTAAAGGCTTGGAATTACTAGCCGAAACTGCTATGACCGATGTTTCTTTTATGTTGCGTACAGCGCACTTAGAAAAACTAAAAAACATTATTGACGATCCTGAAGCTACAGATAACGATCGTTTTGTTGCCTATAACTTATTGCAAAATGCAGCTGTTGCGGTGAATGGTGAATTACCATCGTGCCAAGATACAGGTACGGCGATTGTAATGGCAAAAAAGGGAGAGAATGTGTATACAGGTTCTGATGATACGGAAGCTTTATCGAAAGGAATTTTCAATACCTATATCAATAAAAACCTACGTTATTCTCAAATCGTGCCTATTTCAATGTTCGAAGAGAAAAATTCGGGATCAAACTTACCTGCTCAAATTGATATCTATGCTAAAAAAGGCAATTCGTACGAGTTTTTATTTTTAGCAAAAGGCGGTGGATCAGCAAACAAAACGTTTTTGTACCAACAAACCAAATCGTTATTAAATGATAAATCGTTAGAAACCTTTGTGAAAGCTAAAATTATGGATTTAGGTACAGCAGCGTGTCCACCGTATCACTTGGCTTTGGTAATTGGGGGTACTTCTGCCGAAGCTACTTTGGCTACCGTGAAAAAAGCATCGGCTGGGTATTATGACAACTTACCTACCTCAGGAAACATGGCTGGGCAAGCATTTCGCGATTTGGAATGGGAAGAACGTGTGAAGAAAATTTGTCAGGAATCAGGAGTAGGAGCGCAATTTGGTGGAAAATACTTGGTGCATGATGTACGTGTGATTCGTTTACCTCGTCACGCAGCTTCTTGTCCTGTTGGTTTAGGTGTTTCATGTTCTGCGGACAGAAACATCAAAGGAAAAATTACAGCTGAAGGTATTTTTGTAGAGCAATTAGAAACAAATCCGGCACGTTTATTACCAGAAACAGCTCCGCATTTGGAAGCTCCGGTTTCTATTGATTTAGATCAGCCAATGGAAAACATTTTGGCAGAATTAACGAAGCATCCAATCAAAACTCGATTGATGTTAAACGGAACTGTGATTGTGGCGCGCGATATTGCACACGCTAAAATCAAAGAAATGTTAGATAACGGACAACCAATGCCTGACTATTTTAAAAATCATCCTGTGTATTACGCAGGTCCTGCAAAAACACCTGAAGGAATGGCTTCGGGTTCTTTCGGACCAACAACGGCAGGGCGTATGGATAGTTATGTAGATCAATTTCAAGCAGCAGGTGGATCGATGATTATGTTGGCGAAAGGAAACCGATCGCAACAAGTTACCGATGCTTGTGCAAAACATGGTGGTTTCTATTTAGGATCGATCGGTGGACCAGCAGCTATCTTGGCTCAAGATAATATTTTGAAAGTTGAAGTGGTGGATTTTCCAGAATTAGGTATGGAAGCTGTTCGTAAAATTACAGTGAAAGATTTCCCTGCTTTTATTATTACAGACGATAAAGGAAACGACTTTTTTCAGAATTTATAAGCTGTACTTAGCTTTTCGTTAATAAAAAAGCCCTGTAAGGTAGTAACTTTACAGGGCTTTTTATGTTTGGTTGTTTGCTTTTAGAGTAATGAATGTAAGAAACTTAAAATCCCAGTCATCCTCAACTTGTTTCAGGATCTCGCAAATGCTTTTCTACTTTATGCTATTCCAAATCAAGTTTGGAATGACGAAGGTGCAATTAAATTTTGTAAATATTAACACTCAAAAAATCAAAAAATAATTTAGAATTTTAATAAATATAAGGATCTAAATATTCACCACTTTCAACTTGCTTATTTTTAATTAAAACTGATTCTTCATCTATATTCCAAGGCGTTTTATCTCTATACATTTCGTGTTTTTTTATTCCTAATGTATCAAATAAGTAAAGAGTATCTCTATTAATTATCTTTACAACAAAAACATCTTTACAATTTAGAATTATTGTTGAGTCATTTTTTATTTCCCATTGATTACATAACCCTATAAGATTTGGTTTTGGTCCCAAAAACTCTATAAATCTATTACCATCTCTAGATTTTGCAAATTTATCACAAACAAAATTGCTATAAATAAGATAGCTTTTATAATAGTGATGATAATACGACGTATCCTTTAATTCTACAAAATTTTTCATTGTAATATCCCACATCGCCATACTGTCGTTGGTAAGATATTGCTTTAATTCTTCTTTTTTTGTTTTGTTGCAGCTTATTAAGCAGAAAAAAATCACGAAAACTATAGCAACATTAATTATCAAATTACTTTTTTTTATCATATCTAATCAAGACAAATGAATATAACTCAATTATTCTAAAACCCCAATCATCCTGAACTTGTTTCAGGATTTTACAAATACTTTTCTACTTTAAACGATTCCAAATCAAGTTTGGAATGACGGACTGTATGTTATTTTAATAAGAATTTTCAAAAGTAAAAATGAATACTTGTTTTATATTCTAAAGCTAATTCAAACATTTTTATAAAGTCAGCTAATTTAAACGGATACCTTTTTAATTCATCTAAAATTAAGCGTATAAAAGTTAAATTTGTTATATGCTCTTCTTCATAGTCATCAATAATAGTACCTGCTATTTTATTAATTAAGTCAAAAACACCATTATTCCATAAATCATCAAATTGTTTTTCTGTTAATATTAATTCTACCAATTGATTAGGCAATGCGTTATCATAATCTAATAAGTATTCTGCCTCTTTATCTTTAGGTACTACTATTATTTTTGCCATATTTATATTATCTAAAACAGTATCATAAGCCTACTATAAACAAAATACGGATAACTATTAAAAATTAATCCCCTTCAATTCATTTTAGCTAAACGCCAGTCATCCTGAACTTGTTTCAGGATCTCACAAGTGTTTTTCTACTTTAAACGATTCCAAATCAAGTTTGGAATGATGGGCTGTGTGTTATTTAGCTTTTAATAATAAATTCTTTTTACCTTAGTTTCTATAAATGATTTAAAAAATGTATCTGTAATTTAATAACACTAGTGACTAATTTTTAATTCCCCTTCTTCATTAGCTTCTAAAGTTAATCCAAAATTACTAGCATCGCCAATACTAGCATTTTCAATTTTATATTTTGTATTAGGTTGTATAGTAAAATCATCAAGTTTCTTGTTTTCTAACCAATCTTTAAAATATATAAAATTAACGGTATCCATTTTATTTAATGAAAGCAAATACTTTTTGTGTTTCATTTTGCTTTTAACAATAACAATATCACTTGTTTTTAAATTCTCAATAATGATCTTACTTATATTACATTCAGAGATAATTACTTGTTTTTTTTCATCAAAACTAATTGTATTACTACCACAAGAATATATAAATAGTAGAATTGATATACATAAAACATTTCTAAAATTAATTCCCTTTATATTTTTGATACTCATAATTAAATTCATTAAGTACATCAATAAAACCCACATCCATCCTTAACTTGTTCAGTATCTCACAAGTATTTTCCTTCTTTATGTGATTCCAAAACAAGTTTTGAATGATAGGCTTTATGTTATTTATTCAATAATATTAAATTCTTTTCTTTTAGTTGTTTTAATTAATTTAGATAACAACATTATAAATCTAATAAATTAAAACCATACTCATTTAGTTATATTTGATCAAACAAAAAAATGGACACAAAAGGTAAAATATATTTAGCAATTAAAACTGATAACCCTAATTACACGATAGATTGGTTCCATAAAAACATTTCATTACATCCTACCGAGTTTAATCTAATGTTTGAAAGAGGTAATGTACCAAAAAGTACAAGTTGGATATTTTCTACTGGAGAATTAATCAATGCAGATTACTCAGAGGAATTAATTGATTTGATTAACAAATTGAGTATTTATGAAAATCAATTAATAAAGTTAAAAAACACTTATTCAGATATAAATTTTACTTTACAAATTGTAATATTTTTAGGCTCTAATAATCCTTCTTTAAATTTTAATCCATTTGTTATTTCTTTTATTAATAAACTTAGTGCAAATATTGACTGCGACATTTATAATAATTTATAAAAAATGAAACATTTAACAATAAAACATTTCCTTACTATATATACTGATAGATTAAAGATGCAAGAAGAAGGTATAACTAATCCTACATCAGAAATGATAATTTTTACTAAAAAAATTATTGCATTATTATCAACTTTACCCGAAGATGATATTGTTAAATTAACAGAGATGAACTTAATTGATGAGAATGGTACAGTACTAATTAATTTTACTACTAAAAAAGTATTTAAAAAACAGTAAACAAAGAAAACCCAACAACTCACTTTAAAAATTTCAATCCATTTTAACTAAACCTCAGTCATCCTGAACTTGTTTTACTTCATACTGTTCGCAAGCTCGGGTCAGGATATCACAAATATTTTTCTACTTTAAACGATCAAAAATCAAGTTTTAAACGACTAAAATCATACTCCATTTTAGTTATACCCATATCTATTTTTAAAATGCCCAATTTCAATTTGTAAAACATTTAACTCATTTTGTAAAATATTTTTTACATAATATAAAATTTTTATTACATTTACTTCAATCAATTTCAAAACTTTTATATTATGAAAAGCATTTATCTATTTCCAAACAAATTAAAAATCCCTGCATTAGTGGTTTTTATTATTTCTTGTATTTTAATATCACTTCAATTCTTTGAATCGAGCTTAACTGATAATTTAGAACTAAATATGAAAGTGTTTGCTATTATTAGCAATCCATTTTTAGACAGTGAAAATACAGGCAACTTTAGATGGATAGAAAACAACATGTTTGAAGAACTAATTGAAACTTTATTCTTTATAAGTGGAATAATATTGGTTTTCTCGAAACAGAAAATAGAAGATGAAATGATAGGTTTAATTCGTAGCAAAGCACTAACATATACAACATATCTAATTTTTACTCTGTTAATAATAAGTGAGTTTTTAATTTACGGTATGGCATTTGGATATGTAATTATGTTTTTTTACTATGCTTTTATTCTATTCTTAAACCTTTTTTACTACACCAAATTATATATGTACAACAAACAATTTAGTTATGAAAACGAAGATTAAAGTATTTCGGGCAATGCAAAACATAACACAGGCCGATTTGGCAGAAAAACTAAATGTTACCAGACAAACCATTAATGCTATTGAAGCAGGTAAATATGCGCCATCGGTAGAATTGGCCCTTCGAATGTCAAAACTATTTGGCGTATCAGTAAACGAAATATTTCAGTTAGATGATGAATAATTTTTTTATCTTTAATCAAACCAAAACATCAAAATATGAAAATAGTTTTTAAAATACTTAAGTGGTTTCTTATTGTTTTTGTAGCACTTATTGCCCTACTCTACATTTTTGGCTACGGTTATTTAGTACGCGCGGTAAGGGTAACGTATTTAACGGGGCACAAAACGGCTTTTTTAGAAGATTACTCGTATTTTGATAACCGAACCATTAAAAAAGGAACGGCGCAACCTTGGAATGTTTCTAAAAACTACAATAAAGTTGCGGCTACTAATAAGTTAAACCAAACACATAAAGAGCTACAAACAACGGCATTCTTAATTATTAAAAACGATAGTATTTGGCACGAATGTTATTTTGATGTTGGATCAAAAGACAGCAAAACCAACTCGTTTTCTATGGCAAAAAGCATTGTAACCGCTGCCTTAGGAAAAGCGATTGATTTAGGTATGATTCAAAGCTTAGAAACAAAAGTAATTGATTTTTTACCCGAACTTACAGGTGCTTTTGCCAAAGAGGTTACTGTAGGCGATTTAGCTAGTATGGCATCGGGTCAACATTGGGATGAAAATTATTACGGACCAACATCGGTTACCACACAAGCCTATTTTAAAACCGATTTACGTGCTTTAATGCTGAGTTTACCTATTGATAAAAAGCCAGGACAACAGTTTATTTATCAAAGTGGTGATACGCAATTGCTTGCCATGGTTTTAGAAAAAGCAACTAAAATGCATTTAGCCGATTTTGTTTCTCAATATTTTTGGCAACCTATGGGTATGGAAAACGATGCTCTTTGGCAGATTGATCATGCCAATGACGGCGTAGAAAAAGCCTATTGTTGTATTGCAAGTAATGCGCGTGATTTTGCAAAATTTGGTAAACTTTACAAACAAAATGGTGCGTGGAACGGTCAGCAAATACTATCAACAGCATATGTATTTAAATCCATCAATCCTCGTTTTGCAAATAGTCCGCAATATGGTTACGGTTGGTGGCTATCCAACTATAAAAATAAACACATATACTATATGCGCGGGCATTTGGGTCAGTTTGTTATTGTAATTCCTGAAGATGATTTAATTATTGTGCGTTTGGGTCATTTAAAAGGATTGCAAACCACAACCGATCCTAACAGCAACGATTTTTATGTATATATTGATGAAGCGTATCACATGTTAAATCAAAAACCATGATTGATAAAATTGTATTGCCTAATATTTTGTTTTTTGATATTGAAACGGTACCTCAACAAGAGTTTTTTAGCGATTTGCCTGAAGAAACGCAGCAATTGTATGCCGATAAAACCCAATACCAACGCAAAGACGATGTAACGGCTGAAGAATTTTACGAACGTGCAGGTATTTGGGCCGAGTTTGGTAAAATAGTGTGTATATCGGTAGGATTTTTCACGATAAAAAATGCCGAGCGCCAGTTTAGAACCAAATCCATTATAGGCGATGAGAAAAATTTGTTAATGGAGTTCAATCAGCTTATTCAAACACATTTTTCCAATCCAGCGTATGTGTTTTGCGGGCATAACATTAAAGAATTTGATATTCCGTATGTGTGCCGACGCATGTTGATTCACGGTTTACCCATTCCCGAAAAATTACAGCTTTTTGGAAGAAAACCTTGGGAAATTCCACATTTAGACACCTTAGAATTATGGAAATTTGGCGATTATAAACATTACACCTCGCTTAAATTATTAACAAGCGTGTTAGGCATACCATCGCCCAAAGAAGATATAGACGGTAGCGAAGTACGCAATGTATATTACAACGAAAAAAACATCAATCGCATTTCAAAATACTGCGAACGCGATGTAGTAGCCGTAGCTCAGGTATTTTTGCGTTTAAGAGGTGATGAAATACTAAACGAAACAGAAATTTTATCTACTACAAATTAACAAATGTTAAAATTTAAAATATTTTACTTATTTAAAATAAAAATTTAGATATTTGTTCCGAAATAAAAAAAAGACAATAAAGCAAAACATGCAACAAGTTATTAAACATACATGCAATTTTAAGATGTGGAAAATATCCCGCAGAGGCTTTGTATGTTCAAATTTGTAAATGTTTTACAATATATATCCCAAAGAAATCCTCTGCTGCAAAGTAGAGGATTTTTTTTATGCCTAAAATTAATATCAATCTCAAAAACCAAAATATCATGAGCCAAGAACAAATTTCATTATTAAGTTTTGCTAACCAAAGTCAATTAAACATTAAAATCAACGAGTTACAGTTTTCTATCAATCAAACCGATATGAAAAAGAATTCGCACGCTCACTTAGAATATTTATTGGCAGGCTTTGTAGCTTGTGTTAATGTAGTTGGGCATCAGGTAGCAAATGATTTAGATATGGATTTAAAATCAATTCAGATAGAAATGAAGGGGGTTTTGAACAATCAAAATGATCGCAGCGGATTTGAGAGCATTAATTTGGTGATTAAACCTGTAACCACCGCCGATTTAACTACACTTAAGTTTTGGATGGATGAAATTAAAGAGCGTTGCCCTATTTACGATAATCTTTTAAACAGTACGCCAATTAATTTAGTAGTTACAAAAGATTACACACAAAATGTGGCTTAATGTTGGATGCTGGGTATTAGATGCTGGGTGTAAATTCAGAAGTTGAAACATCAGACATCCATCATCAAACACCACACATTTAAAATAATTGTTTAGTTTGTTTTTGCTACCTTTAGTTTTTATAATTGAAGGTAGCTTTTTTATGACCCAACCTATTTTACAAGTAAGCGATTTAAGTATTTCTTTTTTGCAAGAAAAAAAATGGCGTGAAGTAATTCATCACATTTCCTTTGAACTATATCCGAATGAAATTTTGGGTATTGTGGGTGAATCGGGTTCTGGAAAATCGGTATCCAGTTTGGCAGTAATGGGTTTACTACCTAAAAAAGTATCGGATATTAATTCGGGATCTATTGTTTATCTCAACAAAAATATCACCCAATTAACCGATAAAGAATTTCAAAACATTCGCGGAAATGAACTGTCTATGATTTTTCAGGAACCAATGAGTTCGTTAAATCCATCGATTAAATGCGGTGAACAAGTAGCCGAAATTTTGGCAACACATACCCAATTATCATCCAAAGAAATTAAAAACGAGGTATTGCGTTTGTTTGCACAGGTAAAACTACCCGACCCAGAAACGTTGTACAACAAATACCCGCATCAAATATCGGGCGGACAAAAACAACGGGTAATGATTGCCATGGCAATTGCCTGTAAACCAAAAGTATTAATTGCCGATGAACCTACCACTGCATTAGATGTAACTGTACAAAAAGAAATTATTGAACTGCTGAAAAATTTACAGCAAGAAACAGGTATGAGTGTTATTTTTATATCGCACGACTTGGCTTTGATTTCCGAAATTTGTCATCGTGTTTTGGTGATGTATAAAGGCGAAATTGTAGAGCAAGGCAATGCGCAACAAATATTTCACAACCCGCAACATATTTATACGCAGGCATTAATTGGTTCGCGCCCTTCGTTAGATATTCGTTTAAAACGCTTGCCTACCATTCAAGATTTTTTGGATAAAAAAGAACATGCCGAAGTTGTTACAACAGCTGTTAGAGAAGAACATTTAAAAGTACTTTACAGTAAAAAACCTTTGTTGCGCGTGGTAAATGTTGAAAAAGAATATTTACTTAAAACCAATATTTTTAAGCCAAACCAGTATTTCAAAGCAGTAAATGATGTAAGTTTAGAAGTATATGAAGGCGAAACATTAGGTTTGGTTGGTGAAAGTGGTTGTGGTAAATCGACTTTAGGAAATGCTATTTTACAATTAGATCCTGCTACAAAAGGACAGATTTTTTATCGAGATCAAGATATTACCCAACTTTCTAAAGCCGATTTAAAGGCTTTACGCAAAGAAATTCAGATTATTTTTCAAGATCCGTTTGCTTCTTTAAATCCTAAAATAACAGTTGGCGAGGCTATTTTAGAGCCTATGAAAGTGCATAAACTATACGCCAATGATAAAGAACGTAAAGAAAAAGTTTTAGATCTTTTAAATAAAGTTGGTTTGTTGCCAGAACATTACGATCGTTATCCGCATGAATTTTCAGGTGGTCAGCGCCAGCGTATAGGTATTGCACGAACCATTGCAGTGAACCCCAAACTAATTATTTGCGATGAATCGGTTTCAGCATTAGATATTTCGGTGCAAGCACAAGTGTTGAATTTATTAAACGATTTAAAAGATAATTTTGGTTTTACGTATATATTTATTTCACACGATTTAGCTGTGGTTAAATACATATCAGATCAAATTGTGGTGATGAACAAAGGACAAATTGAAGAAAAAAACGAAGCCGATGCTTTAATTGCTCATCCTGAAAAACCATACACTCAAAAACTGATTGATGCTATTCCGAAAGGCATCTAACACATTTATTAAAAAATAGTTATCTTTAGTTATCAAACACAAAAAATAAACTATGAAAAAAATCATCACCATTGCTTTAACTTTTGTTCTTTTTGCATGCGCTAAAGAAGAAAAAACAACATATACCATTGTTTCTGGTAAACTAACAGGTACACCCGAAAATAAATTTACCATTCGCGGAAATTCTTTCAAAAAAGAAATTAATGTAAAAGAAGATGGTAGTTTTACCGATACACTTTACTTGCAATACAACGGTGCTTATGAAATTGGCAAGCAAACCATTTATTTACATCAAGGTAAAAATCTTTCGTTTACTGGCGATGTTCAAAAATTAAACGAAATAACTTTTACTGGCGATTTATCAAACGAGAACAATTATCTTTCTAAAAAATCGGCGCTTTCGAAAGAGATTTTAGGAGAAGATCCTAAAACACTTTTCTCTGTTGATGAAACTGCTTTCTTAGCAAAAATTAATGAGTTGAGTAAAAAAAGCAACGAACTTCTTAATACAGCCACTTTTACAATTCCAGATTTTAAAGAAAAAGAAACAAAAAACATTACTTTTAACACTGCTTATTTACAAGAAATATATCCTGATTATCATGGATTTTTCTTGAAGAAAGATGATTTTAAAGTTTCTGAAAGTTTTCCTAAACTTGATACAACCATTGATCTTGATAATGAAGAAAGCTTTAACTTTTCTAAATCGTACCGCTCTTTAGTTGATTTAAATTTCAACAAAAAAACACAAGAAGAAACTAAAAACGGGCAAACGTATCAAGATGTTTTCTTACCAAAATTAAAAGCAATTAAAAGTCAAAACATTAAAAACAGCTTAGCTCAATCTCTTTCTTATGAAGTTTCGTTAGCTAACGAAAAAATGGAAGCTCTTTACAAAGACCTTTTATCAATATCAACTGATGAAAATTTCAAAAAAGAGTTAACCGAAAAATACAATACTTTAAAAGCGTTGGTAAAAGGAAAACCTTCGCCTAAATTTAATTATGAAAATCATAAAGGAGGAACTACTTCTCTTGACGATTTAAAAGGAAAATATGTTTATGTAGATGTTTGGGCTACTTGGTGCGGACCGTGTGTTGCAGAAATTCCTTTTATGAAAGAAGTTGAAAAGAAATATCATGGCAAAAGCATTGAATTTGTAAGTATTTCTATTGATGAGAAAAAAGATCATGATAAATGGAAAAAGTTTGTAACCGATAAACAAATGGGTGGCATACAACTTTATGCAGACAATGCTTTTAAATCGAAATTTGTAACTGATTATGCGATTGATGGTATCCCTAGATTCATTTTAATTGACCCTAACGGAAATATCGTTTCTGGAGATGCACCAAGACCTTCAGATGAGAAACTTATTGCTTTATTTACTGAATTAGGCATCTAAAAACAAAAACGCCCAATTTAATTAAATTGGGCGTTTTGCTTTTTTATATTCCTCCATCATAAGGAACTTCTTTTTCATTGAAAACAATGCCAAAAGTTTCTAATTCTTTTAAAACAGGTTCGTAAACCTCTTTTGTTAAAGGCATTTGTACACCTGGAGTTGTAATTTCTCCTGTTAATATTTTTAATGTAATAATTCCTACTGGTAAACCAACCGTTTTTGCCATTCCAGTATGTAAAGAATCATCACCAATACAAACCATTGTTGCATCAATCTGTAATGTTTCCTCAACACCCGGCATGGTGTATCCAAATTTATGATACATTACAATCATGTCTTTATCTGTTGGTTTTAATGTCCATTTTTCAGATAATATTTTTTCTAAAATTTGTGCTGGAGTGGCATTTTTTAATCCTACTTTCTTATCTTCATTAAAGAAATCTAAAGCAACAAACTTATCCCAAATAGTATCATCTTGCTCAATATTTAAAGTCAATCGAAACTTTACTTCAACAGAATCGGTTGGGTGATAATATAAGAATGAATTAATAAATTCACGATACGTCATGTTTTCAGAATCTTCAATTGTATAAGTATCATCAGTAACTCCTAATTGAATCAACATATTCCAAGCACGTGAATACCCTACTCTACGCATAGTACCACGGTAAATAGTATGTGCTTTTTCTAATCCGTAAGCTTCTCTGTAACTTAATGAATCTCGATTCGCATAGGCTTCAAACCTACCATAACCATCAATTTCTAAGAACTCGGTACGCTTAAAAACACGTTGATAAGGAATATATTTATAGGTACCTTGTTGTAAAAACTTAGCTGCACCACCTTGCCCAGCAACCACTACGTTACGCGGATTCCAAGAGAATTTATAGTTCCACTCGTTATCATCCGATTCTGGTGCTACCAAACCGCCACAAAAGCTTTCAAAATGGACTGGATTTCCACCCTTTTCTCGAATTTCATCCAATACTTTCATAGCACTCATGTGATCGATACCAGGATCTAATCCGCATTCGTTCATAAAAATCAAACCTTTTGCTTTTACTTCAGCATCCATTTCTTTTAAATCGTTAGAAATATAAGACGCTGTTACCAAGTGTTTACCAAACTCTAAGCAATCTTGCGCTATAATTGGGTGTAGAAAAGCTGGCATCATAGAAATAACAATATCTGCATTTTGAATTAACTTTCTACGTTCATCGTTATTGTGTATATCTAATGTAAAAGCAAATGCGTTGGGATTATTTTCTACTTTTTCTTGTATTGAAGTTATAGATTGATCTGCAATATAAAGTTGAAATTGATGTGACTCTGTTCGATCTAATAGATATTTGATTAAAGAAGAAGTAGATCTTCCTGAACCAAATAATAAGACATTTTTCATTACTTATTGGTTTCTTGTTGTTGGGCTTAAATATACTAAAAAATTAAATGCTCAAAAAAATGTATTTTAATAATTACAAATAAAGTGTACATTTGAAAAAAATTTATCATGGCTAAAAAACTAGTAGCATTGGCAGCTTTTTTTGGATTTATTGCCATTATTTTAGGCGCTTTTGGGGCACATGCACTAAAAAAAGTATTAACAGTAGAACAATTAATAAGTTTTGAAACCGGAGTAAGATACCAAATGTATCATGCTTTGTTTTTGCTATTAATTTCGCAGCTAAATATACTAACCGAAAAAAACAAGCGCACTATTGGCATCTTAACAACCATAGGCGTTTTCTTGTTTTCAGGCTCTATTTTTTTATTAGCCACACAAGATTTAAGTGGTATTAATTTTAAATTTTTAGGTCCAATTACACCTGTAGGCGGTTTATTTTTAATACTTAGTTGGTTTTTCACTGCCTTTTACGCATTGAAACAAAATAATAATTAACAAAAAAAATAATAAATTTATTAGTAAGTTTGTATGCAAATTAACACAATAGAAGATTTAAACATGAAGGGTTCAAAATCAATATCTTTAGATAAATACGGAATTAATAATGTAACAGAAATCATTTATAATCCTTCGTATGATGAATTATTTAAAGCTGAAACAGATGCTAGTTTGCAAGGGTTTGAGCGTGGACAAATATCTGAACTTGGTGCTGTAAACGTAATGACTGGCGATTTTACAGGTCGTTCTCCTAAAGACAAATACATTGTAAAAGATGCTGTAACAGAAAACACTATTTGGTGGACATCTGACCAAGCTAAAAACGACAATAAACCTATTTCTCAAGATACTTGGGAAGCTTTAAAACAAAATACTGCCTCAGAATTATCGGGTAAAAAATTATACGTTGTTGATGCATTTTGTGGTGCTAACGAGGATACTCGTTTAAAAGTACGCTTTATTATGGAAGTGGCTTGGCAAGCACATTTTGTAAAAAACATGTTTATTCGCCCTACTGAAGCTGAATTAGAAAACTTTGGCGAGCCAGATTTCGTGGTAATAAACGGATCTAAAGCATCGTTTAAAGATTACAAATCTCACGGATTAAACTCTGAAGTATACATTGCATTTAACTTAACCGAAAAAATGCAATTAATTGGCGGTACTTGGTACGGTGGCGAAATGAAAAAAGGAATGTTCTCTATGATGAACTACTACTTGCCATTACAAGGAATTGCGTCAATGCACTGTTCTGCAAACAAAGGTAAAGAGGGTGATGTAGCTGTTTTCTTTGGTTTATCAGGTACTGGAAAAACAACTTTATCAACCGATCCTAAACGTGAATTAATTGGAGACGATGAGCACGGATGGGATAACGATGGTGTTTTTAACTTTGAAGGTGGTTGCTACGCAAAAACGATTGATTTAAGTAAAGAACACGAGCCAGAAATTTTTGGAGCTATTCGTCGTGATGCATTATTAGAAAACGTTACAGTTGATGCAGATGGTAAAATTGATTTTAAAGATGGATCTGTAACTCAAAACACACGCGTTTCATATCCTATTGAATTCATTGAAAACATTGTAAAACCAGTATCTAAAGCAGGTCATGCTAAAAAAGTAATTTTCTTAACAGCTGATGCTTTTGGTGTAATGCCTCCTGTTTCTAAATTAACACCAGAACAAACAAAATACTATTTCTTATCTGGCTTTACAGCTAAATTAGCGGGTACAGAACGCGGTGTTACAAAACCAGAACCTACATTCTCTGCTTGTTTTGGAAAAGCTTTCTTAAGCTTACACCCAACAAAATACGGTGAAGAATTGGTTAAGAAAATGGAAGAGCATAACGCTACTGCATACATGGTTAACACAGGATGGAACGGTACAGGAAAACGTATTTCTATTAAAGATACACGTGCAATTATCGATCGTATTTTAGATGGATCTATTGAAAATGCTGAAACTCAAATTGTACCTTTATTCAACTTAGCTGTTCCAACAGCGTTAGAAGGTGTTGATACCAACATTTTAGATCCTAGAAACACGTACGCAGCTGCTTCTGAATGGGAAACTAAAGCAACAGATTTAGCGAAGTTATTTATTGAAAACTTTGCACATTACACTGATAACGAAGAAGGAAAATCATTAGTTGCGGCTGGTCCACAATTATAATATTTTTTAAATCATATAAAAAAGCTCGACAATTGTCGAGCTTTTTTGTTGATAGTTTTACTGTTTTTATATATTTGTAAACACTTATGAAAACAAACATTTCTTTGGCGCACAAATACAATCCTGGTTTGCATAAACTTTTAACTTTAGAAGTTTTAGAGAATAATTTACTTATTGATATTTCTTCTTTTAAAAATTTTAGTATTGATTTAATACGCAAACATCAATTAGAAATTGTTGGCATCTCTGAACACGTTTTTTTAGAAGGTGGCTTTACTATGGCTATTTGTTTAAAAGAATCGCATATTTGTATACATACATGGCCTGAGTTTAACCAATTAACCTTAGACATTTATTTATGTAATTATTTAAAAGACAATAGTGAAAAAGTAACTTTAATTGGTAATTGTTTTAAAGAATATTTTAAAGCCAATGTGTTGAACGAAACAAATGTTTACAGATAATGAATACACGTTCATACCTTTGTTCTGAATGTGGTACAGAAACAAATTTACCTTTTACTCAGTTAAATCCACAAACATTTACTTGTCCAAGTTGTAAATCTATTTTTGACATAAAACTAGATCGCACATTACATTTTAAAGGAAAATTTATAGGCGATTTTTACAATAATTTTGCTCAATTAGGTGAAATTATCAACTATAAAAACAAAAAATATCATGTTGTAGGAATCTCTACTAAGAAAGAAAAAAATGGCTCTGAAAAATGGAATGAATATATTGTTGTTGACCAAACAGGTGATTTATTTTTCTTATCGCACGGAAATGACTTCTTTTCATTCTTACAAGAAATTGATTTTAAACAAATTGAAAACGATTTAGTCTCTTCAAAACCAATAAACTTCCTAAGAAAAAATTACGATTATAAATTTGAATCTACAGCAGAAACTTTTTGCGCATCAGGCTTATTTTTTAATGACATTTTTGACAATGTTAGAGCTTTAACCTTTGAAGATCGTTATGAAGGTTCCGATTTTATTTCGGTTGAATATTATACCAATAAAACAGAAGCTTTTAAAGGCATTTATTTAGATGAAAGTTCTTTTAAAAGATTGTTTGCTACTCAGCGCGAAATTAATTATACCAAATCAAATGTTTCTAAAAACATAGCCTTATTATTTGCCTTTATAGGTTTAATACTTGTTATTTTACAATACGTTTTAAACAGTAACCATACCTCATCTACCACTTTTACTGGTATGCTTGTAAAAGAACCTAATCATCATGAGTTTGTAAAAAGTGGCTCCTATAAAGTAGAAAAAGACAATCAAAAAGTTACGGTTGAGTTTGTTTCTGAAACCCAAAATAGTAATACATCGTTAAATGTAGCATTAGTTAACGAAAAAACAAATGAAACGCATTTAATTCAAGGTGTAAAGCACTTTTTTAATTCTAAAAACTATGCTTCAAGTAATAAAGTGCAATTTTGCGGTATTAATAAAGGATCATATCATTTAGTATTTGCATCGAATTTATCTGATCAAACGCAAAACAATATCGATATCGATTACAAAATTCAAATTGGAGGCACTTCTTTAACTTGGTTGTATATTTCCTTAGCACTAGTAATTGCAATTGGTTTTATTTATAATTACACTATTGTTGAAAACACCGATTTAACAAGAATTCAAAAATTTTCAGACTTTATAAATCATAAGAAAAAACAACCCTTAATTATTGTATTGCTAATTATTGGGGCGTTTATTGCGGGTAATTATATGTTTGTATCAAACCAAAATTGTTCAAACAACATTAATACCTCCGAGTTAGAAAACGCAAGCTATACAGGCAGTCGCAATCATTACGTTCACAGAATTTATTCATCAGGATCACACAAATAAACATTTATATGGAAGTTATTTTAAACGGTATCACAAACTCAATTGTATATTCAGTAATTGGAATTGCCATTTTATTAATCACTTATTTAATTATTGAAAAACTAACGCCTGAAAACTCGTGGAAAGAGATTGTAGAAAATAAAAACATGGCATTAGCTATTGTTTTTGCAGCCTTTATTATTGGTATCGCTTTGATTATCAGTGCCGCTTTACATGGATAAAAACAGACAATTTCAATTATTTTTACTTGTTTCGGTTTTCATTGTAGCCACTTGTGGTTTAATTTATGAATTAGTAGCAGGCGCCTTAGCAAGTTACCTTTTAGGCGATTCGGTAAAACAATTTTCATTTATTATTGGCACCTATTTATTTTCTATGGGTGTTGGTGCTTTTTTTGCTAAATTCATTAAAAAAGATTTAATTAATCGTTTCATCGAAATTGAACTTTTAATTGGATTAATCGGTGGAATGAGCGCTGTAATTTTATTTTTACTGTTTCAAAAAGCCGTTCATTTTCAAATATTCTTATATCTTTTTGTGTTTTTAACAGGATGTTTAACCGGAATGGAGATTCCTATTTTAATGAACATTCTAAAAAACAAAGTTTCGTTCCGAAATTTAGTTTCCGATGTTTTTACCTTTGATTATATTGGCGCTTTAATTGCATCGGTTTTGTTTCCTACGTTGCTGCTTCCAAAACTTGGGGTAATGGGCACTTCTTTATTATTTGGACTAATCAATATTTTAGTAGGAATTAGCTTGTGTATTTATTTACACAAAGAAATTAAAAACCCACGACAACTGCATGTAAAAGCATTTCTTAGCTTGGCTATTGTGCTAACTGCTTTTTATTTTTCGAATGATATTTTAAAATTTACCGAAAGTAATTTGTATCAATCAAATGTAATTTACAAACACAGTACACCATACCAACGCATTATTTTAACCGAAGATCAAAATAATTATCAACTGTATTTAAACAACAATTTACAGTTTAACACGAAAGACGAATACCGTTACCACGATTTACTTGTTCATCCGGCAATGGCGGCGGCACCAAATGTTTCAAAAGTATTAGTTTTAGGTGGTGGTGACGGTTTAGCTGTTCGCGAAATTTTAAAATACAACGAGGTAAAAGAAGTAGTTTTGGTTGATTTAGACAAAGGCATGACCGATTTATTTCGTACCAATGAAATTTTACGTAAACATAATAATAATTCACTAAATAATAAAAAAGTTACAATTGTAAATGACGATGCTTTTATTTGGGCAAAAAATAATCAACAGAAATTTGATGTCATCATTATTGATTTCCCTGACCCTTCTAATTACAGTTTAGGTAAATTGTATTCAAGTTTTTTTTATAAAACACTTTATCAAAGCATGACCAACAATGCAGTGGTAACCGTGCAAAGTACATCGCCTTATTTTGCGCCTAAATCATTTTGGTGTATTCATAAAACGGTTGAATACACTTATGCAAACATTGTTCCTTACCACGTTTATGTTCCTTCGTTTGGTGAATGGGGATTTTCTATTTTTTCTCCAAACCCTACAATACATCTAAATAAAGTAAATCGCAGAGTAGATCATTTAAAATTTTACAAATACGATTTAAACAGTTACACCGATTTTCCTGAGGATATGAAAGCAGAAAACTTAGAGTTAAATCGTTTAGATAATCAATCTTTAGTTCGATATTTTGATGAAGAATGGTCAAAAATATAATTTTTCGCGTCGAAGTTTCCTTAAAACAATTGCAGCTGGTTTTATTGCAAGCACATTTGTTCAATCGTGTAAACAAAAAGCAGAACGGTTATTATTTAAAGTTACGGGTACCAACCATATTTTAGGGCATCGTTTACGAACAATGGATTTTCCCGAACCAACCGAAACTATTCACGAAAATATTGTTATTGTTGGCAGTGGTATTTCAGGTTTATCAGCAGCACGTTGGCTAACATTAAACAATGAAACCAATTTTAAAATGTTGGAACTTGAAACCAAGATGGGCGGAAATGCGGCATTTGGCGAAGACAAACACAGCAAATATCCTATTGCGGCACATTATCTTCCGTTACCAAATGAAAACAATGACGACTTAATTGATTTTTTACATCAAGAAAAAATAATTTCAAGTTTTAATAAAGATCAACAGCCTGTATATGCCGAAGAACATTTATGTTATGATCCGCACGAGCGGTTGTTTATTTACAATTATTGGCAAGAAGGGTTAATTCCGTTATTTGGATTATCTTCAACAGACATCGATATCTTTAAACAATTTGATAAACATGTTGTTCATTTTAAAGAAGCAAAAGGTATTGATGGCAAATTTGCGTTTGATATTCCTTTGCGAAAATCATCAACCGATGAAACTTTTACTAAGCTTGATAAACTAACATTTAAAGATTGGTTGTTGCAAAACAATTTAAACAATCAACATTTATTTAACCATTTAAACTACTGCAGTAAAGACGATTACGGAATAGGCATTGATAAAGTAAGTGCTTGGGCAGGCTTGCATTATTTTTGTGCACGAAAAAACACTAATCATCAAGTACTTACATGGCCAGAAGGAAATGGTTTTTTAATGAACTTATTAGGAAAATACGTTAAAAATAAAATCAACTATGAACAATTGGTTTATCGCGTTGAAATCATCAACAACAAAGCGGTACTGTTTGTTTATAATCAACAGGTAAAAAAATCTTATAAAATTGTTGCAAACAAAGCAATAATGGCTACACCGCAATTTGTAAATGGCTATTTGTTTAAAGAACGTAAACAACTTACTAAAAATTTTCAGTACGCTCCTTGGCTTACAGCCACTTTAACAGTAAATAAGTTCCCTATGGGCGAAGGCGCTGATTTAGCTTGGGATAATGTAATTTACAATGGTTTTGGCTTGGGGTATATATACAACCAACACCAAACACTATCGTCGCAACCAAGTATTCCTTTTAGTATAACCTATTACGCTGCCTTGTGCGAAAAAAATTTGATTACAGAGCGTAAACAGTTGTTTAGCTGGAGCGATGAAAAGTGGAAAACTATTGTTTTAAATGATTTAGAAAAGGCGCATTATAAACTTTCTGATGAAGTTTCGGAAATTGAACTACATAAAAAAGGACATGGAATGATTAGTCCTTTTCCTGATTTTATTTTTTCAGAAGCCTTAACAGAAGCCAGAAAACCTATTGCTAATAAAATTTTCTTTGCACATTCTGATTTAAGCGGAATATCTATTTTTGAAGAAGCGTTTGATCAAGGAATTAATGCAGCAAAACAGATTTTAAATGACACAACCTTGGATACATAAACGCACAACAGATTTGTTGTTTATTTTGTTGCCCCCGTTTTTTATAACGGTTGTTATGTTGTTTTTTCATAATAAAATGGAAAGTATTCAAAACAACTATTCTTTTTTTACTTGGTTATTTTTAATTGTAGGTATTGATGTAGCGCATGTATATGCTTCGCTTTTTAAAACCTATTTAAACAAAACAAACTTTAAGCAAAACAAACATTTATTTTTATTGATTCCTTTGGTTTGTTTTTTTGTAAGTGTTGGAGCCTACATGATTGGTGCCACCTTTTTTTGGTCGTTTTTAGCATACATTGCCGTTTATCACTTTGTTAGACAACAATATGGCTTTATGCGATTATACAGTAGAAATGAATCAAAAACAACAAAAAATATTTTGTTTGACAATTTAATTATTTACAACGCTACATTGTTTCCTATGTTGTATTGGTTTTTAACCCCTAACCGAACTTTTAATTGGTTTGTTGATCACGAATTTTTACAATTCCATGCGCCAAAAATTGTCGAAATTTTACATATCCTCTATTTTACTATTTTAGGTGTCTATGTTTTAATTACCTTTTATACAGCTGTAAAAAAGAAGTATTTCAATACCCCTAAACACCTTTTAATCATAGGCACTTACTTGTCGTGGTATTTAGGTATTGTATATTACAACAATGAACTCATTTTCACTACTTTTAATGTAATATCACACGGTGTTCCTTATATGGCTTTAATCTTCTTTAAGGAAGTAAATCCTTCTAATATCACACACGGAAAACTTCAGAAATACCTAAACAAACAAATGTTTATTACTTTTGTTTTACTGTTACTACTTATTGCTTTTGTTGAAGAATACATTTGGGAAGTAACCGTTTGGGAAGAACATTTTTCATTAAATCCGTCTTTTTATTTTCCAGAAGCATGGCATTTTATTTGGATACCTCTTTTAGCTTTGCCACAACTTACACACTATATTTTGGATGGTTTTATCTGGAAAACAAAAAAAACACGTTCTTAACATAGATTAAGTAATTCTCATCTATCTAATGGTACCTTTGAAAAAGTAAAATCACAAACAAGATATCATGAAAAAAATAGCTTTATTATTTGTTGCCACTTTATTTTCAGTAGCATCATTTGCTCAAACAAAATACAATGTAGATACATACCATTCGTTTTTAAACTTTTCAGTTGGTCATATGGGAATATCATTTGTAGATGGTAAAATGGACAAATACGAAGGTTCTTTAGAATTAGATGGCGAAAACATTACTACAGCAAAATTCAATTTTAAAATTGATGTAAATTCAGTTAACACAGGAATTGAAATGCGAGATAAACATTTACTAGCGGCAGATTTTTTTGATGCAGCAAATCATAAAGACATTACGTTTGTATCAACTTCTGTAAAGAAAAATGGCAAAGCTTATAAATTAAATGGGAATTTAACTATAAAAGGAATTACAAAATCAGTTACGTTTGATTTAGTTTACGGAGGTTTATTAAAAGATGATGGACAAGGTAATCAAAAAGTAGGTTTTCAAGCAACAACTACAGTAGATCGTACTGCTTTTGGAATTAATTACGACCCAACAGGTGCTGGAATTGCAAAAGATGTAAAATTTACCGTGAATTTAGAATTCACCAAAACAAAATAATTTTTTCATAGTTTAGTAAACAACAAACAACCGAAAAAACGCATCAAGTAATTTGATGCGTTTTTTTTATTTTTTCTTAGGCACTCCATCAATTTTAGATAGTGTAACGTTAAAATCGCCTACACTTATTTCGTGTTTTTTACCATTCTTCCAAATAAGTCCTTTAGAATTTTGACTTCCAACCGCATATACATCTCCATTATTTACATACAAATCATACAGACTACAACCTTTGTCTGTATCATATTCTAAGGGAATACTTACGCCATTTTTAAAAATAAAAGGCGACGTATTTCCATCTTTAGGTTGCATAGTAGCACTAATATAAACATCAGAATTTTCAACAAACAAACTATGTGCATGTCCAAAAGTATAGTTGTCACCAATAGTGGTTCTAACTCCATTTTTCCATAAAGTTATTTTATATCCATTTTTAATAACTGTACCCAAAACATAGACATCGCTTCCTATTACCTTAATATCTCCTCCGTAGGCTAGCTCATCTGGTCCTGAAACAGCATGTTCTACTCCGTTTTTCCAGTATTTAATTACATGATTGCTTTTTCCTTCTGGTTGTGTATCACCTAAAATGTACACATCGTTTCCTACAACATCCATTGCATATACTTTTGTAAACAAATTAGCATTAGCCCACTTATTTAAAACTCCATTTTTCCAATAAGCAACTTGCTTTCTATTTATTACCCCCGCTGTATGTACAACATTATTGGTTACTTTCATTGCTGCCACCGTTACCCAATCGTTTTCGGTAGCTTTTAAATTTTGTATTAAAGTTCCATTCTTCCAAACAGCACCGTTTAAAGGTATACCAGATGTTCCTTCAATTCTTTGAAAATAACCTGCTAAATATACATCGTTATTTTGTACTGAAATTTCGGCAGGCACTACCATTTCTGGTGTTGAAACATGAACAATAGAGTCGTTTTTCCAATATTTAAACTCATAAACACCCGCGTTGTTTCTAACCAAACCTGAATAATATAAATCTACATTGGCAAATAATGACGGATCTACACCTGGATTATCTTTAATATCATCATCCGATTTACAAGATAATAACATCAATACACTACTACATAAAATTGTGATTTTTTTCATTGCTTTTCTTTTTCAAATTACAAGTTAGTAAAAAAATATCTATACAAAAAATCCCACTCTTAAACGAAGTGGGATTTTTATATTTTAAAACTAATAATTAGTCATTCAATTTTAATACAGCCATAAACGCCGATTGTGGAATTTCAACATTTCCTACCTGGCGCATACGTTTTTTACCTGCTTTTTGTTTTTCTAATAACTTACGTTTACGCGAAATATCACCTCCATAACATTTTGCAGTAACATCTTTACGCAACGCTTTAATGGTTTCACGAGCAATGATTTTTGCACCAATTGCCGCCTGAATAGGAATATCGAATTGTTGACGTGGGATTAACTCACGTAATTTTTCACACATTTTTTTACCAATATAGTAGGCATTATCTTCGTGAATCAATGCTGATAATGCATCTACGTTTTGACCGTTTAATAATACATCTAAACGCACTAATTTTGATTGACGCATACCTATTGGGTGGTAATCAAACGAAGCGTATCCTTTAGAAACTGTTTTTAATCGATCGTAAAAATCAAATACAATCTCAGCCAAAGGCATATCAAAGTTTAATTCTACTCTACTTTCTGTTAAATAGGTTTGGTTGGTAATTTGTCCGCGTTTTTCAATACACAAACTCATTACTTGTCCTACGAAATCAGACTTTGTAATAATGGTAGCTTTAATAAAAGGTTCTTCAACACGGTCTAATTTTGATGGCTCTGGTAAATCAGATGGATTGTTTACAATAAACGCTGTATCAGGCTCTTTTTTGGTATATGCAAAGTACGACACGTTGGGAACCGTAGTAATTACCGTCATGTTAAACTCACGTTCTAAACGTTCTTGAATAATTTCCATGTGCAACATTCCTAAGAATCCACAACGGAAACCAAAACCTAAAGCAGCCGAGCTTTCAGCAGCAAATACCAACGACGCATCGTTTAACTGCAATTTCTCCATTGAAGCACGTAAATCTTCATAATCTTCTGTATCAACAGGGTAAATACCTGCAAAAACCATTGGTTTTACATCCTCAAAACCAGAAATCATATTGGTGGTTGGTTTTACAGCATCGGTAAGGGTATCACCCACCTTTACTTCTTTTGCTTCTTTAATTCCTGAAATTAAATATCCTACATCGCCCGCAGAAATTTTCTGTTTAGGCACTTGATTTAATTTCAACGTACCAATTTCATCCGCATAATATTCATTGCCAGTAGCCATGAACTTTATTTTCTGACCTTTTTTGATTTCTCCATTCAACACTCGGAAAATAACCTCGATACCACGGAAAGGATTGTATACCGAATCAAAAATTAATGCTTGCAAAGGCTCTTCAGCATTACCTTTTGGCGCAGGAATACGCTCAATAATAGCTTCTAAAATTTTATCAACTCCAAAACCCGTTTTACCTGAAGCATGAATAATATCTTCATGTTTACATCCTAATAAATCAACAATATCATCGCTTACTTCTTCTGGGTTTGCAGATGGTAAATCGACTTTATTTAAAACCGGAATAATTTCCAAATCGTTTTCTAACGCTAAATACAGGTTAGAAATAGTTTGCGCTTGAATACTTTGCGCAGCATCAACAATTAACAAAGCGCCTTCACAAGCAGCAATAGAACGAGAAACTTCATACGAAAAATCTACGTGCCCTGGGGTATCAATCAAATTTAAAACAAACTGTTCTCCTTTGTAATTGAAATCCATTTGAATGGCATGCGATTTAATCGTGATACCACGTTCGCGCTCTAAATCCATACTGTCTAACAACTGCGCTTGCGCTTCACGAGCGGTAACTGTTTGTGTCGCATCCAATAAACGATCGGCCAAGGTACTTTTACCGTGGTCAATATGTGCGATAATACAAAAGTTTCTAATATTTTTCATTGGCGTAAAATGTCAAAAAAAATGATTCTATTTTGGGCGTGCCCTTTCAGGTCGGGCTATTTGCTACAAGTCCTCATTCTTGAGGGCTTTTCGCTTCTATCCCTCACGCATTAAGGCTTCATTACCTCTAATTTGCAAATATAAGTTATTTTTATTTTGTTTAAATCAATAAATCTTGATTATAGTTTTTTGTTCATTTTTTTTTCACTATATTTATAGCATTAGTTATCAATAAACAATGTACAATTTATGAAAAAAATAGCATTTATCTTTTTTATACTAGAGTTTTTATTAATAAATAGTATTCACTCTCAAGCAGGTGCCTTAGGATTAGCACCTACCAATGACTCTTTTAAAAATGAATCTGGTTTAACAGCTACTTTAGTTAACATAACTACACGTGAAAAGATTCTTACGACCGGATCTGAATATGTAAACGCATCATTTAGTGAGGCTACCGTTGATAATGGCTCTAAACTTTTTGATCTTCGTTATAATAACTATACAGGTTTTTTCGAATATAAAAAATCATCTAATGAAACAATATCGATTTCAAAAGAGCAAAACAAGGAGATTAGTTTTAAAGATGGTAGAAATTATTTTCTTAAGAACTATAAAATTAACAAATCAAAAAAAGAAGAATATTTACTTCTTCTAGGGATTAGAGATTCTAAAGTTAAAATTTACAAATTAGAAAGCATTGAATTTATTCCTTATAAAGAGGCTCTAAACAACTATCAAGAGCAAAAATTACCTGAATATAAATTAAAAAAGCCTTTGTTTTTTATTGAACATGAAAACAATGTTGTGCCTATTGAAAAAAGTAAAGATCTAGAAAAAGCTTTTCCTAGTAAAAGTAAAGAGATAAGACAATTTTTAAAACAAAATAAAATTGATTTTGCTTCTGATGAATTTCTTATTGTTCAGCGGTTTTTAGATTCAATTTTATAAAGAATAATTAGTTATTATAAAAAAAACTCGGTTTAAAACCGAGTTTTTTTTATTCCATCACAGTAGGATTTTGTAATAATTTATAAATAGGGCATTTCATAGCAATAACATGTAACCTCTTTAATTGCTCTTCTGTTAAATCACCTTTAAAATCAACTTTTTTTCTAAAGATGGATGTTCCTGGAGTGGTTTCTGTATCTAATTCAACCTCAACAAAAACTTCTTCTAACGGCCATTTGCTTCTATCGGCATACATTCTAACGGTCATGGCAATGCAACTGGCTAAAGCAGATGCTAGCAATTCTTTTGGTTTTACGCCTAAACTAGCCCCGCCTTCACCTTCGGGCATATCCGAAATGAATTCTTTTGTAGAGGTGGTAATGGTTGTTTTATACTTTTCTTTTCCTATATGTGCTTTTACAAATTCCATAATTAATCTTTTTTAAACGGGTTTTCGGGCAATGGTACAAATTCTGTTTCGCCAGGAACTTTAGGAAATTCTTGTTTTCTCCATTTATCTTTAGCCTCTTCAATGGTTTCACGTGATGTAGATACAAAGTTCCAAAAAATAAAATGCTCTTCTGGAAAAGGTTCACCACCAAACAAATAAATGGTTGAACCAGCTTTCATATCAAACGTACACAAATGCGCATCTTTGGTAATTAAGATTTGCTTTGGTCCAAAAGCAGTTCCTGCATTAGAAACTTCACCCTCTAAAATGTACAAACCACTTTCGCCGTACAAACGATCATGCATATTTATCGCTACATCTTCGTTCGCTTTAATTTCAATCATGTACAACTTACTGTATACAGGTACACCCGATTTTTTGTCTTCAAATTCACCCGCAATCAATTTAAAATCGGTTGAACCTTCTTTCCAAACAGGTAATTTATCTGCTTCAATATGCACAAAATTAGGCTCCATATTTTCTAATGCTTTGGGCAAAGCAATCCAAATTTGTAAACCGTGCATTGTTTTTTCTACATTACGTAAATGTTCAGGAGTGCGCTCAGAATGCACCACACCTTTACCAGCCGTCATCCAATTTACCGCACCAGGTTCAATTGTAATATTGTTTCCTAAACTATCTCTGTGCTGCACCGCACCTTCAAACAAAAAAGTTAAGGTTGACAACCCAATATGTGGATGCGGAGCTACATCTAAATTTTCGCCCGCTTTCATGTGTGCAGGTCCCATATGATCAATAAACACAAAGGGTCCAATGCTTCTTTTTTGTTTAAAAGGCAATAATCGCCCTACCAAAAAGTTACCAATATCAGCGGCTTTCTCTTCAAAAATATAATCTATATTCGACATTTTTTTCTTTTTAATAAAGATACAATAATTATTCTTTCAATAAACTTAACCTAAAACAAGAAGTAGGTACATAATAATATTAATGAAAAAAAAATACCTAATTTTGCATAAAATATCTTTTCATGATTAAAATTGGCAAAATAGAATTACCTAATCATCCGCTGTTGTTAGCACCAATGGAAGATGTAAGTGATCCACCTTTTCGACGTTTGTGTAAAATGCACGGCGCTGATATGATGTATTCTGAATTTATTTCTTCAGAAGGATTGATTCGTGATGCTATGAAAAGCAAAATGAAATTGGATATTTTTGATTATGAGCGTCCTGTTGGCATTCAGATTTTTGGTGGCGATGAGGAAGCGATGGCTTTATCTGCTAAAATTGTAGAAGCTGTTCAGCCAGATTTAGTGGATATTAACTTTGGATGTCCTGTTAAAAAAGTAGTTTGCAAAGGTGCTGGCGCTGGTGTTTTAAAAGACATTGATTTAATGGTGCGTTTAACAAAAGCGGTTGTAAACAGCACACATTTGCCTGTTACAGTTAAAACACGTTTAGGCTGGGACGATGAATCAATTAATATTGATGAAGTTGCTGAACGTTTACAGGATGTAGGCGTACAAGCCTTAACGGTTCACGCACGTACACGAGCGCAAATGTACAAAGGACATAGCGATTGGACGCATATTGAACGCATACATAAAAACCCGCGATTAAGCATTCCTATTTTTGGAAACGGCGATATTGATTCTCCTCAAAAAGCGAAGGAATACAAAGAGCGCTTTGGTTTAGACGGAATGATGATTGGACGCGCCGCTATTGGCTATCCTTGGATTTTTAATGAAATTAAACATTACTTAGCAACAGGCGAATTTTTAGCTCCCCCAACTATGGCGGATCGATTAGAAGCTGCTAAAAATCATTTAATTTGGTCGATGGAATGGAAAGGCGAACGTTTAGGAATTGTAGAAATGCGTCGCCATTACACCAATTATTTTAAAGGAATTCATGGTTTTAAAGCACATCGCCAACGTTTGGTTACCGAAGATGATCCTTTAAACTTAATGCGCATCTTTGATGAAATTGAAGATTTTTACAAAGATTACGTTATTGAACAACTTTAAATAAGGAACTCGAACCTTAAGGTTCGAGTTTTTATTTTCTCTACAAAACACCTCTATCATGCATCACACAAAATCAACCAACATATTATTGAATTTAGGTATTGAAAACCTAAACGAAATGCAACAAACTGCCAACGAAACTATTTTAAACGATACAGAAACTCTATTGTTATCGCCCACAGGCTCTGGTAAAACATTGGCTTTTTTATATCCTTTATATCAATTGATTGACGACGACGCAAAAGGCATTCAGGCATTAATTCTGGTTCCATCAAGAGAATTAGGTTTGCAAATTGAACAAGTATGGAAAAAAATGGGTACTACTTACAAAGTAAACATTTGCTATGGCGGGCATAATATTGATACGGAACTGAAAAATTTATCGAATCCACCGGCGCTGTTAATAGGTACTCCTGGTAGAATTGTAGATCATATTGAAAGAGCATCTATTGATTTATCAACCATTAAAACATTGATTTTAGATGAATTTGACAAATCGTTACAATTAGGTTTTCATGAACAAATGTCGTTCATCATATCTCGTTTAAAGAATGTGAATAAACGCGTTTTGGTATCGGCTACCAATGCCATCGAAATACCAAAATACACCAAAATAACGCGTCCTACAAAGTTAGATTTCATTCCTAAAGACGAACAAAGTGTTTCATTATTAGAAGTAAGAAAAGTGGTTTCTCCTGAAAAAGACAAATTGAATACCTTGTTTCATTTAATTTGTAATTTAAACTCAGAATCAGGTATTGTTTTTTGTAATCACAGAGATGCCGTTGAGCGTATTTCGGATACGTTAAATGAGCGTGGTATTGTGTCAACTCACTATCATGGTGGAATGGATCAGGATGAACGTGAGCGCGCTTTAATTCAATTTAGAAACGGAAGCGTGCCTTATTTGGTTACAACCGATTTGGCTGCACGTGGTTTGGATATTCCTGATATTAAGCACGTAATTCATTATCATTTACCTTTTAAAGAGGAAGAATTTACCCACAGAAACGGTCGTACGGCACGTATGGAAACAACAGGAACGGCTTATTTAATTTTACATGAAGATGAAAAAAAGCTGGATTATGTTGATTACGCAATGGATGTTTTTACGGTCGATCTAAATGCTCCCGTTCCTAACAAGCCAGAATTTGTAACTTTATACATTAGCGGTGGCAAGAAAAATAAAATCAATAAAATTGATATTGTAGGCTTTTTATCTCAGAAAGGTTCTTTAGAAAAAGGCGATTTAGGTTTGATTGAAGTGAAAGACTTTGTATCGTTTGCTGCTGTAAAAAGCACAAAAGCACAGACATTATTACACGCTATAAAAGATGAAAAAATGAAAGGCAAAAAGTATAAAATACAAATTGCCCGAAATGTTATTAAAAAAGACGATCGTTTATAAATAAAACTAAAAAGCCACTCAATGAGTGGCTTTTATTATTCTGATTTTGGTGTATCATTTATAATATGAATTGGCGCTGCAGCGTATGGATTTTTAAATCCACCTTCATAAACAAGGTTTTTAATTTCGTTTTGCAAGGTTTCGCTTATTTCAACATAATTTTGTTTTTCTGCCCAAGCACGCACTGTTAAAACAACTCCAGCAGGCGTTAACTCTTTTACAAAAATTTCAGGTTTTGGTGTTTGCAATATTTTACTGTTAGATGCTAATTTAGCTTCAATTACCTTTTGTACCTCTTGAATATTATCACCATAACTAATGGTTAACATAAAATCGACTCTACGTTTGGTGATTTTAGAGAAGTTACGAATAACCGAGTTTGCCAATGTACCGTTAGGGCTAAACACTTTAATACCTTGCCCGTTTGTTAAACTAGTGTATAACAAATCAATTTTATCAACAGTACCTTCGGTTCCAGCACTGTTTTCAATATAATCGCCTACTTCAAACGGGCGAAACAATAATATCAACACACCACCTGCAAAGTTTGATAATGAACCTTGCAAAGCCAGACCAGCAGCTAATACTAAACCTGATAAGGCACCTAAAATAACTGTTATTTCAAAACCTAAATTTCCAGCAACCAATAAAGCAAGAATTGCATACAAAATAAATTTAATTATAGAATATAGAAATCCTCTTAATGATAAATCTACATTTCGTTTTTCAAATCTATTTTTTACAAGTTTTAAAACAGTTCTTATTATAAACAAACCAACAATTAAAAAAATCATTGCTTTAATTACAGCAGGAATAGCATCAATTGCCATAGCAATAAACTTTTCCATATAATTTGAAACTTCTGATACAGAACCTACAATACCATCTTTCACGTTTTCAGGTTTAACTGCATTTATAAGTTCTTCTTTTTGCCCTGCAAGAGTAATGGTATCTTTTACGGCTACTTTTAACGAATCTTCTTTCATATTTTTTTATTTAAACATTGATAACAATGTTTGTTTATTTGCATCAAAGTTAATGGTTTGTTCTTTTCTCTTCAAAAAATCACAATACAATTTGATCTAACATTTTTATGTACAAAGGCACGCCTTCTTCAATTTCTTTCACATAGATAAACTCATCAGCTGTGTGCGATCGAGCCGAATCTCCAGGTCCTAATTTTACTGAAGGAATTTTTAACAATGCCTGATCACTTGTTGTAGGAGAACCATAAGTAGTGCGCCCTAAAGCAATACCCGCTTGAACAATGGGATGCTGTATATCAATACACGATGGTTTTAAACGAGTTGATCGCGGGTGAATATCGCTTATTGTATGCTCATGAATAATATCTAAAACTTCTTCATTGGTATACGCATCGGTAATGCGAACATCTACAACAAAATCACAACTTGAAGGCACAACATTGTGCTGTGTACCTGCATGAATCATAGTTACCGACATTTTTATGAATCCAAACATTTCTGATTTCTTAGGAAATTGATACGATTGAAACCACAAAATATCTTTAATAGCATTGTATATTGCATTCTCACCTTCTTCACGCGCTGCATGCCCCGATTTTCCAGGTGCTTTACATTCCAAAACCATGAGTCCTTTTTCTGCAATAGCCAAATGCATTTGAGTTGGTTCGCCTACAATTGCAAAATCTAAAGCACCTAATTTAGGTACAATCCATTCTATACCATGCAAACCTGAAATTTCTTCTTCGGCAGTTGCAGCAATAACAAAGTTGTATTTTAAATTTGGTTGATTGTAATAATGTAAAAAAGTAGCAATTAAAGAAACCAAACATCCACCAGCATCATTACTTCCTAAACCATATAACTTGCCCTCTATAATCTCTGCCTGAAAAGGATCACGTGTATAATCTTTATTGGGATGAACAGTATCGTGATGTGAGTTTAATAAAACAGTAGGTTTTGATGCATCATAATACTTATTAAAAGCCCACACATTGTTTAAATCTTGATGTGTAGCAACACCATAACTTTGTAAATAGCTATTAATTATTGCTGCAGTTTGATCTTCTTCTTTGCTATATGATTGGGTACGGATTAAATCCATTAACAAACCAATACTACCTTGTATTAACTTTTCCATGTGTTTGTATTAGGAACACTATTGTGCTTACGCTGAAATTTGTTTCAAAAATACTAAAATATCATCAATTGCATCATTATTAATGGTTTTGATGTATTTTTTACTTTTTTCATTAAAAGTGATTCGCTTTTAACTACAATAAACAAAAAAGAGAGGTTAAACAACCTCTCTTTTGTATCATTTATGATTTAATTACAAAGCTAATTTCTTAGCAATACCTTTTGGCAACGCATTTTTGTGTACCATAATATCGGTTGCTTTGTATTTCATGAACTCTTTTGTCATGTACATATACCCTTTGTAATCGTTTGTTAAACCCCAAGAGTTTTTCACAATATAGTATTCTTTACCATTTTGATCTTTAGCAATACCTACAATGTGCATACCATGATCATCAGTAGTTTCATAGTTATCAAATGCTTTTTGACGATCAGCATCTGTTACTTTTTTCTCTGGTTTTGGTCCTTTAAACATATCTGCTTTTTGTTCTGCTGTCATGTTAGCAAAATCAATTTCAGGAATGTATGCTACACCGTTTTTCCAGCTAAATCCTTTTTCAGAAACGTCTCCACCCCAAGCAACAGTATATCCGTTCTTTAAAGCATTGTCAACAATCTCTACTAACTCGTCTTGTTTTACGTTCCATACTTGGTCAAACGCCCAGTTGTCTGGCACTAATAAAGTAAACTTAGTATACCAAGGATATTCTTGAAACGATGAAACCTCAACATAATCATCCGGATTAATTCCTACAACCTGATCAGCAAACGTTTTTGGTGTGTATTTTTTACCTTCGTATGTAAACTCTTTTGGAGCCTCACCTAAATACGTGTCAATTACATTTGTATACGCTTTTTCCCAGTTAGCCGAAAGTTTTTCGTTTTTAATTACTGAACCTAATACCGCTTCTAACATAGACGACATTTCTGCCATATTGTTACGCGTTTGTCCTTCTTGTAAACCTGTATAAGCTGTTCTTGGCACAGTACCGTATTTTTTGTACATATTCATAACATCATGAAAAGCACCACCTTCGCCTAAAGTTACTGCACCGTGCATGCGAACATACATTTTTCCTTTTTCGATGTATGAGTTACGTGCTGTGAATATTTGCGCTAATTCAACCGGTTTTTTACCCATACGGATCATTTCTGATTCGATGAACGAGTTACCTGAATAACTCCAACAAGTACCCGATGAACCTTGATCTTTAATAGATGTATTTTCTAAATTAATTACATCGGTAAACGTAAAATGATCTTTACTATTAGCACTTTGATTTGCTTTTACTTTATTCATTAAATCATCTTGTGCCGATGCATTCGATGTTGCAGCCAAAGCAATAATTACTGCTGCTAATAATGGTTTTAATTTTAAACGAAACATATTGTTATTTGAATATTTTTAATTGTAAGTACGAATTTACATTATTTGTTACATTTTAAATGCAACATATTGCATAAATATTTCTTGTAAACAGCCTCTTATTTCAAATTACGCTACTTTTGCAGTTGGATTATTGTACATTATGACGCATTCTAAACCTGTATTAACCAAACCTATTTTATGGTTTTTAACCATTACAACGGGGCTTATTGTTGCCAACATTTATTACAACCAACCCTTATTGGGTTTAATTGCCAAAGATTTTAACGTAGCCGAAAGCAATGTAAGCAAAATAGCCATGCTTACCCAAATTGGTTATGCGGTAGGTTTGTTTTTAATTATTCCTTTGGGCGATAAAGTGTCTCGCAAAAAATTAATACTCTTAAGCATGTGTCTTACCATTTTTTTATTAATAGGTATTGCCACAGCTACCCAACTGACCGTTTTGTGTGGTTTTAGTTTTGTTTTAGGTATTGTATCGGTAATTCCTCAACTGTTTGTACCTATGGTTGCCGAGTTATCGCCCGATAACAAACGTACCCAAAACATAGGCATGGTAATGTCGGGCTTATTAATAGGTATTTTAGCATCGCGCATGCTTAGTGGTGTTGTAGGCGATGCTTTTGGATGGCGCACCATGTTTTACATTGCAAGTGTCTTAATGCTTGTAACTACTTTGTGTATTTACGCCTTTTTACCTACAACACAACCTAACTTTACCGGAACGTATAAATCCTTACTACAATCGGTGGTTCATTTTGCTAAAACCGAACCTATATTGCAATTAGCATCGTTTAGAGGGGCTATGGGATTTGCAGCTTTATCGGCCATCTTTACCAATTTAGTGTTTCATTTAGAAGAAGCTCCTTTTTATGCCGATGCCAGTATAGCAGGTATGTTTGGTTTGGCAGGTGCTGTAGGCGCCATTGCAGCAGCATCGGTTGGTAAATTAGCAACATACTTCTCTAAAAACAACATCATTACCGCTGCTATTGGCATTATTCTGATGAGTTGGCTGTTTACTTTAGGTGCAGGATATACCTATTGGGGCCTAGCTGTTGGTTTTATATTAATTGATTTTGGTTTGCAATCTACACACATTATGAACCAAAGTGTGTTTTTTGCCATTAACTTAAAAGCAAGCAGCCGATTAAATACCGTTTATATGGTATCGTACTTTACAGGCGGATCGTTAGGAACTTTCTTAGGTGCTATTGCTTGGGAACATTACAAATGGACAGGCGTTTGCACCGTTGGTATATTATTTACACTTTGTGCTTTATTAGCGCATGTGTTGTTTGCAAAAAGAACGGTTGATTAGCGTTTAATTCTTTATAAAAAGAACAAAATAGATATTATCAAAAAACACAGTACATGAAAAACATATACGTTATAAAAACAGTTTTGTTGTTGTTTTTGGCGTTTTGCAATCAAACAATGCACTGCCAAACAACAGAAGAAATTAAAAACTTAGAAGACTTTGCTAAATTGTATGGGTATGTAAAGTATTTTCATCCATCCGATGAAGCTTCAACAATCAACTGGCAATCTTTTGCTACTCATGGTGTTCATAATATTTTAAATAATAGTAACAGTAATACATCACAAACTACTTTACAAAAGTTGTTTGTACCTATTGCTCCTACTATTTCGTTTAATAATGAACTGTACACTTTTAGTAATAATGCAAAATATCCGGTGTATTGGGTACATAACGGTTTGGGAATTGATAATACTTTTCCTAATTTTTACAGTTACCGATACAACAAAAGCAAAAGCATCTTTCATAAAAAGTCGGCTAGTTTGTTTCTTCCTTATACCATCTCAAAAGCAAAAGCATCTTTCATAAAAAGTCGGCTAGTTTGTTTCTTCCTTATACCATCTCAAAAGCAAAAGCATTGAAATTAAATTATGTTGCAAAGGTATCAACCAATGGTAAAGCTATCGCGCTATTAAAAGTATTCGACGCAAATAATAAAAGCATACAATCGGTAACATCTTCTAATAATGCTATAACATCAGACCAATGGAAACATCAATCGTTATTGGTAGAAGATGTAACAAATGTTCATGAAATTTTAATTGGTTTGTTTGCCGAAGGAAGCGATGGTAGTTTTAAAGATGTTACTTTACAAGTACAAAATGAAAACGGTGTTTGGGAAAACATTTCGTTGCCTAATTTTGACGATAACTTGTGGTTTGCCGAACCTAAAGATGATTATTTGGTACGAGAAAACAACAGTATTACCCTAAAAACCATTATACCTGCAAAGCAATTACACAATACGGTTATTGATTCACTAATAAAACCACATGCCTATTTAAAATTACACAATGCTTTTGCTATTATTCCTACTATAGTGTATGCCAATGAAAAAGGAACGTTGCCCGAAACCAACCCTACCAACTTACAACATTTCATTAATGAAATGGAAGCAAGTAATAGTGGTTCTTTTACTAAAGAAACATCGTTGACAAATGCAATTATTTTATGGAATGCTTTTAGACATTTTTATGTGTATCAAGAAGATTTAAATATAAAATGGGATGCTTTACTACATCAATTATTAAAAGATGCTTACCATGCCCACACTATAGAAAACCATATATTGGTATTAGAAAAGTTTTTAACACATTTTAAAGATGGTCATATTCGTATTAATCACAATACTTTAATTCCATCGTACGAAAACACCTACTGCACACCCATTAACTTTGCTTTTGTAAACAATACTTTAGTGGTAAAGGATACGAAAGATACTTTTAAAGGAAACATAAAAAAAGGAACTATTATTACAGAAATAAACAACACGCCTACTCATGTTTTTGTTGATAGTGTTTCGCAATACGTATCGGGTAGTGAACAATTTAAAAGAGTAAAAGTTTTAAGAAGGATAAACGAAGGGAAGCTAAACTCGACTTTAAAAATTAAAACAAATGATGATATTGAAATTCAACTTCTTAGAAACACATCTTACAAAGAAAACGAAGACTTTTATAAAAGCAATCTTCATGAAAAACACAAAGAAGTAACAAAGGATATTTATTACATCAACCTATCTAAAATAGATGATCAAGAAATAGATGCTTTAATACCTACCATTAACCAATACAGAGGTTTGATTATTGATAATAGAAACTATCCTAAAGATACCAGACATCGACTTTTTAGCTATTTTACTGTTAACGATACTGCCAAATGGTTAGGCAATACTGTTGTTTTAAATCCTGATTATAAAGGAGTAAAACAGACCTTTAACAGTTACGCTCTAAATAAGAAAAAAGCCAACATTATGCTTACCACAAAAAATGTTATGCTTATTAATGAAAATACTATTAGCAACGGCGAACTTTTAGCACAACTATTTAAACATTATCATTTAGCAACCATTATAGGCAAGCCAAGTGCGGGCACAAATGGCAACATAAACGATTTAAAACTATTACATAATTTCTCTATTATATTTACAGGTTTAAAAGTACAGAATCCAAACGAAACTGTTTTTCATGCTGTAGGTGTGTATCCTGATATAGAAGTATATGAAACAGTAAATGACATTAAAAACAATAAAGATGTTTACTTACAAGATGGAATTGAGTTTTTAAATAACACTTTAAATAAGTGATTGTTGATTTTACAAATCGATAAAAATTCACAAAACTTGTACGTTATTGGCACACTCATTGCATAGTGTAATGAAAATAAGTAAGAATGAAATCATTAAAACTAGTAATGCTGTTCTTCAGCATATCAAGCCTGACATTTGCGCAGGAAATTATTAAAATGCAAATAAAGGAAAATACAGTACCTTGTACAGGTGTTGCTCCAATGGATTGCATGCAGGTAAAAATAGGGAAAGATAAAAACTGGACTAATTTTTACAATAACATAGAAGGCTTTAATTACCAACCGGGATATACATATAATCTTAAGGTTATTAAAACTAAGAAAACGGGAAAGCTTCCTGCTGATGTTTCTGCATATGATTACAAATTAAAAAAAGTAGTTTGTAAAAAGAAAGTGAAGAATAAAGAGACAACAACAACACAATCAACAGCGTTTTTAAACAAAAAAATGGTTCTTACCAAGTTAAAAGGAAAAGAAATAACAAATGGTAAGGTATACGCAACTTTTAATAGTACTAATAATAGTGTATATGGTAAAAGCGGCTGTAATAATTTTAGTGCTTCGTTTTCTTTGAACAGTGATAAGGTTTCTTTGCAATCAGGAATATCAACTCAAATGGCTTGTGACCCCGAAAGTATGCAATTAGAAAATGATTTTCTAGAAATGCTTCATTCAAAAAAATATACTGTTGCAGTTATTAATGATAGAGTGCAGTTTACAGATGTTGCAAAGAAAGAAGTGACAATTGAATTTACAATTCCAACGGCAAAAGATATCTGGACTTTTATTGATGGAAAAAAATGGAAGTTATTTCAAATGAATCATGTGGGTAAGGATTTCGGTAATGCTTTTATTTCATTTGATGTAGCTGGTAAAAAGGTAATGGGAAACACAGGATGTAACAATTTTTCAGGAACGTTTGCAACGGTTGATGAAGAAATTGTGTTTTCGCCTTTAAGAACAACAAGAATGGCATGTGGCGATGAAGAAAAAGCAAAAACAGAAAGTGAAATAATAACCAATATTGGCGAACAAAAAGTAAGATTTGATGTGGCAGAACAAACACTCAATTTTTATAAAGACAATAAATTGGTAATGATGTGGGGATGGGTACAAGAATAGTACCCATCTTTTTTTAATTAAAAGCCTTAGCTATCATTACTAAAGAGTTTTTATCTGTAATGCCAGATTGGCGCCAAACCATAACACCGTTTTTATAAACCATAAGGGTGGGTGCTGTTTTAATACGCAAAGCCTCTACCAATTCTTTGTTTTTCTGAATGTCGATTTTTATGATGGTTAATTTTTCTGCCATCTCTAAAGCAACTTCTTCAATTGTTTGTTGCATTTGTTCACATTCTGCATTATGTGGTGCAGTAAATTGTATGAGAACAGGGGTTGTTGAATTTATTAAATCACCAAATTTTGACATGTGCAATCTTTTTTCTATCCCTACAAAATTAAAATTTTTCAATTAGTAAGCATTTATTATTTGCTTTTTTTTAATTCTAAAACAGTAATTTCAGGCCAAATACCTACACGACCTGAATAGGCATGAAAGCCAAAGCCTCTGTTTACATAAATATACTGATGCCCTTTGTTGTATAATCCACCCCACTCAGGGTAAATGTATTCTGCAGGACTCCATTCAACAATATTAGGAATATTAAAACCAAATTGCATACCGTGGGTATGTCCAGATAATGTTAATTGATATTTTTGTTTGTGACCAACAATCTCCGCATCCCAATGCGATGGATCGTGTGTCATTACTATTTTAAAACTATTTTCAGGAACATTTGTAGAAGTAAGTGCTAAATCGCCTGCTTTCTTAAAATTCAATCCCCAATTTTCAACACCTAATAAATAAATAGTATCGTTGTTTTTTGTTAACGGAATGTTTTCATTAAGTAAAAGTTGAAAACCACTTTTTTTTATATTCTCTTTAATGTCAACAAAATTAGCTTCTTTTGCCGCTTCCGATGGCCATTTTACATATTCGCCATAATCGTGGTTTCCTAGAACAGCGTATTTACCGTATTTAGGAGTTTTTATTTTTTGTAAAAATTCAATCCATGGGTCAGCCTCAGTTGCAAGTGTGTTTACAAAATCGCCTGTAAAAAGTAAAATATCGTAATCTTGCGCATTAATCATTTCTATGCCTTTTTCAATTGCATCTTTATTATCCCAGCTTCCAACGTGTAAATCGGATATTTGTAAAATTCGTAAGCCATCAAATTCTTTAGGTAAATCGTTAAAAACAATAGTTTGTGTACGGGTTTTAAAATTGTATTTGCCAACTACAACACCATATATTATGGACACCGACAACAAACCAGCAGCTATTAAAACAATACGAGTTAACAAAGAACTGCGAGAGTTTTGTATTATTTTTTTGTAAATAAACTTGTTGCTTGTCCATCGTGAAAACCTAAAAAGATCTTCTATTAACAAAGGAATACTAATGAGTATTTTGGGTAGTAAAAACAATAGAATAAGCGCCATTATGTGCATGCTTTCGGCGGTTTGCCCCTTGGTTTTATCGGCCCCGTTGTAGTAAAGTACAATACTAACAATTATGGTAATAAGTAAAATTAAGTAGGCGTAAACGGCTGTTCTTTTTTTTGTAAACTTATATAGTAAATGGCACGTATAAACTTCGCCTAAAATAATGAATAGTAGTAAAATAGGAAATACTTTTGCAATCATTGGTGGTTTTCTAAAATCAAAGCAAAAATACATAAAGCTATTGGTTATTAGCGGTTTGTTTTTATTACTTTAACACATTTGGCTGTGCTTTTTTTTCAAATACATTTATTGTACTTTTGAAGTCATTGAACAAATAGTATGAGTCAGAAACGATTATTTTTATTAGATGCCTACGCACTTATTTTTCGTGGGTATTATGCCTTTATAAAAAATCCGCGCATTAATTCTAAAGGTTTAGATACTTCAGCCATTATGGGATTTATGAATTCTTTAATGGATGTTATCAAACGAGAAAAGCCTGAATATTTAGCTGTAGCTTTTGATAAAGGAGGTAGCCAAGCGCGTTGCGAAATTTTTCCAGAATACAAAGCTAATCGAGATGAAACACCCGAGGCTATAAAAATAGCGGTGCCTTATATTCAAGAAATCCTTAAAGCCATGCATATTCCTATTATTGAAGTTGCAGGTATTGAAGCTGATGATTTAATTGGTACGCTTTCTAAAAAAGCAGAGAAAGAAGGTTTTCAGGTTTTTATGGTAACGCCAGATAAAGATTATGCTCAGTTGGTTTCTGATAATATTTTTATGTATCGCCCAGCACGTATGGGCAACGGTATTGAAATTTGGGGTGTTGATGAAGTAAAAGAGAAATTTGAAGTAGAACATCCGTTACAAGTAATTGATTTTTTAGGAATGATGGGCGATGCTGTAGATAATATTCCTGGATTGCCTGGAGTAGGCGAAAAAACAGCTAAGAAATTATTGGCTGAGTACGGCTCTATGGAAAACCTTTTAGAAAATACACATGAGTTAAAAGGGAAAATGAAGGAGAAAATAGAAGCGTCTAAAGAACTAGGAATGCTTTCTAAAGAATTGGCTCGTATTATGTTAGATTGCCCTGTTGAGTTTGATGAAGAATCGTTTCACTTAGATAAACCCGATGTAGAAAAAACCGATGCTCTTTTTCAAGAATTAGAGTTTCGTAGAATGAAAGAGCAGTTTGATAAGTTGTTTTCTGATGAACAAGTTATGGTTCAGGCCACACCTATTGGTAAACAAACGGTAAAACAAGACGATCAGTTTTCTTTGTTTGAAGTGGGCGATAGCGAAATTAAAATTACCGATGAAGGGTATTATAAAACCTTACAAAATACAACACATTTTTATCAAATTGTAGACGGGGTGTTTCCTTTGCAATTGCTTGTAAAAACATTAGTTCAACAAACAGAAGTATGTTTTGATACCGAAACTACCAATATTGATGCTAATCAAGCCTTGTTGGTAGGTATGTCTTTTTCGTTTGCAAAAGGACAGGCATATTACATACCATTTCCTGAAAAACAAGAAGAAGCACAAGAATTAATTGAAGTGCTGCGACCGTTTTTCGAAAATGAACAAATTGTTAAAATCGGTCAAAATTTAAAATACGACATCAAAGTTTTAAAAAATTACGATGTTGAAGTGAAAGGATTTTTGTTTGATACCATGATTGCGCATTACTTAATCAATCCAGATATGCGTCATAATATGGATGTTTTGGCAGAAACCTATTTACAATATCAACCTAAATCTATAGAAGATTTAATCGGCAAAAAAGGCAAAGGGCAAAAATCAATGCGCGATGTTGCTTTAGAAGATATTAAAGAATACGCTGCAGAAGATGCAGACATTACCTATCAATTAAAAGAAGTTTTTGCGCCAAAATTAGAGCAATCGAAAACAAGAGAGTTATTCGATAAAATTGAAAGTCCGTTGGTTTCTGTTTTAGCTGATATGGAAGCAGAAGGTATCCGTTTAGATGTTCCTTATTTAAAGCAATTATCAACCGAATTGTTAAGTGAATCTCAAGCATTACAAGCAAAGATTTTCGAGGTTGCGGGAGAAGAATTCAATTTAGCATCTCCAAAGCAATTAGGCGTCATTTTGTTTGATAAATTAAAAATAGGATCAGGTAAAATAAAGAAAACCAAAACCGGACAATATGCTACGGGTGAAGAAGTTTTAAGTGAATTAGCAAAAGACAATGAAATTGTGCGCGATATTTTAGAATGGCGCCAAATTGTGAAGTTACAAAACACGTATGTTGATGCTTTGCCTACGCAAATCAATCCAAAAACGGGTCGTGTGCATACCGATTATATGCAAGCCGTTGCAGCAACAGGGCGTTTAAGTTCTAACAATCCAAACTTACAAAACATACCTGTGCGTACCGAGCGTGGACAAAAAGTTAGAAAAGCTTTTGTTGCCAGAGATGAAAATCATGTATTGTTATCTGCCGATTATTCTCAAATTGAATTACGAATTATTGCTGCTTTGAGTGGTGAACCAACCATGATAGAATCGTTTCAAAAGAATCTAGATATTCACAAAGCTACCGCTGCAAAAGTTTTTAATGTAGATTTAAATGAGGTAACGCGTGAGCAAAGAAGTAATGCAAAAACAGTAAACTTTGGAATTATTTACGGAGTTTCGGCTTTTGGATTGAGTCAGCAAACTAGTTTAACTCGTGCAGAAAGTAAAGAATTAATTGATACGTATTATGCAACTTACCCAAAACTACGTGATTATATTGATGATCAAATTGCTTTTGCACGTGAGTATGGTTATGTGCAAACGGTTTCAGGTCGCCGCAGGTATTTAAAAGATATTAATTCGCAAAATGCTGTTGTACGTGGTGCCGCAGAACGAAATGCTGTGAATGCACCTATACAAGGATCGGCTGCTGATATCATAAAAATAGCAATGATTAATATTCATAACAGATTGCTAAACGAAAAGTTTGAAACTAAAATGTTACTACAAGTACACGATGAGTTAGTGTTTGATGTTCCTAAACACGAAGTGGAAAAAGTAACACCTATTATTAAGCAAGAAATGGAACAAGCGTTTAAATTAATAGTTCCGTTAGAAGTAGAAGTAGGATTGGGCGATAATTGGTTAGAAGCACATTAATATTTAGAAATAATGAGAATAGGTTTTTATTACACTTAAATAGTTTTTTAAAGTGTTATTTATAAAAAAGAAGAAAAACCTACTTGCATACTAAAATAAAATGTTTAATTTTGCACTCCCTTTATTGGGAATGGAATGTTTAATTAAAAATAATTTATTGTGGAAAGTTTAAGCTACAAGACAGTATCAGCTAACAAAGCAACCGTTCAAAAAGAATGGATTGTTGTAGACGCTGAAGGTCATAACTTAGGTCGCTTAGCTTCTAAAGTAGCTATGTTACTTAGAGGTAAGTACAAACCAAGTTATACACCTCATGTGGACTGTGGAGATAACGTAATTGTTATCAACTCAGAAAAGATCAACTTAACAGGTAACAAATTGAATGACAAAACGTACATTCGTCACACAGGTTACCCAGGTGGTCAAAGAGAATTAACAGCTAAAGTAATGCAACAAAAAAATCCTGCATTATTAATTGAAAAAGCTGTAAAAGGAATGTTACCTAAAAACAAATTAGGTGCACAATTATTCCGTAATTTAGATGTAAATGTAGGTTCAGAGCACAAACATGCTGCACAAAAACCTAAAACCGTTAATTTAAACGATCTTAAGTAATGGGAGTTATTCACAAAATCGGTAGAAGAAAAACCGCAGTTGCTCGTGTTTATGTTACAGAAGGTTCTGGTAACATCACAGTAAACAAAAAAGAATTCGCAACTTATTTCCCAACGGCAACTTTACAATACAAAGTTTTACAACCACTTTCTATGACAGAAAATGCTGAAAACTTTGACGTAAAAGTAAATGTTTACGGTGGTGGAACTACAGGGCAAGCAGAAGCTGTACGTATGGCTATTGCACGTGCAATGTGTGAAGTTGACGCTGAAAACAGAGCAATCTTAAAACCAGAAGGTTTATTAACGCGTGACCCACGTATGGTTGAGCGTAAGAAATTTGGTCAGAAGAAAGCTCGTAAGAGATTCCAGTTCTCTAAACGTTAATATTTATTATTATTTATTAAAAAAATCTAAGTTTTTGTTGCTCGCTAGCTGAGGCTAGAAGTAGTTTAGCATCTAAATGAAGCCTAGAGCAAATGCTTAAGGGAACATTGCTAACACAAGAACGTAAACTATTACAAAAATGGCAAACAAAGTAGACGTAAAAGAATTACTAGAAGCAGGTGTACATTTTGGACACATGACTAGAAAATGGGACCCAAACATGGCTCCTTACATCTATATGGAGCGTAATGGTATCCACATTATCAATCTATATAAAACAGCAGCTAAAATTGAAGAAGCTAATGAAGCTTTGAAAAAAATCGCTGCATCAGGTCGTAAAGTATTATTCGTAGCGACTAAAAAACAAGCAAAAGATATCGTTGCTGAAAAAGCAGCAGCAGCTAACATGCCTTACATTACTGAGCGTTGGCCAGGTGGTATGTTAACTAACTTCGTAACTATCCGTAAAGCTGTTAAAAAAATGGCTTCTATTGATCGTATGAAAAAAGACGGTACATTCATGACTCTTTCTAAAAAAGAGCGTTTACAAGTAGACCGTTTACGTGCTAAATTAGAAAAGAACTTAGGTTCTATTGCTGATATGACACGTTTACCAGCTGCATTATTTGTAGTTGATATCAAAGCTGAACACATCGCAGTAAAAGAAGCTCAAAAATTAAACATTCCAGTTTTTGCAATGGTTGATACAAACTCTGATCCTCGTGAAGTAGATTATGTAATCCCAGCAAATGACGATGCTTCTAAATCAATCGATAAAGTATTATCTTTAGTAACTAGCGCTATCATTGACGGTAATTCTGAAAGAAAAACTGAAAAAGAAGAAGTAGCTAAAACTGAAGCACAACCTACTGCTCAAGAGTAATCTTAACAGTTCCTTAAAGTCGTTATGCTGATGGTTTCATATCTTTGAATCTATCAAATAACGACTTTTTTCTATTTAAAAATAACTAATTATTTAATTCTCAATACAATGGCAAATATTACTGCTGCAGACGTAAATAAATTAAGACAAGTTACAGGTGCCGGAATGATGGACTGTAAAAAAGCTTTAGTGGAAGCTGAAGGAGATTTCGATAAAGCAATCGAAGTGTTACGTAAAAAAGGTCAAAAAGTGGCTGCTAACCGTTCAGACCGTGAGTCTGCTGAAGGTGCTGCTGTTTCTTTTGTAAACGCTGATAACACTAAAGGTGCTATTATCACTTTAAACTGTGAAACTGATTTTGTTGGTAAAAACGAAGCTTTCGTTGCATTAGCTAAAGAATTAGTTGAAAAAGCAATTAACTTTAACTCTAAAGAAGAATTCTTAGCATCTGCTTACAATGATTCTATGACTGTTGCTGAAAAATTAATTGAGCAAACAGGTGTAATTGGTGAGAAAGTTGAAATCGGTGGTTTTGAAATTTTAGAAGGATCATTCGTAGGAACTTATGTTCACGGTAACAAAATTGCTGCTTTAACAGCATTGTCTTCTAAAATTGATAGCGCAGAAGCTTTAACAAAAGATATCTCTATGCAAGTTGCTTCTATGGGTGCTGATACATTATCTTACAAAGATTTTGATCCTGCATTTGTAGCTGCTGAAACTGAGGCTCGTATTGCTGTTATTGTTAAAGATAACGAAGAATTAGCACGTTTAGGTAAAACATTGAAAAATGTACCTCAATATATTTCTTATGCACAACTTTCTGATGCTGTTTTAGCACAAGCAGAAGAAGATGCTAAAGCTGAATTAAGAGCAGAAGGTAAACCAGAGCAAATTTGGGATAAAATTTTACCAGGTAAAATTGCTCGTTTTATTTCTGATAACACTACTTTAGATCAAGAGCGTGCTTTATTAGATCAAAACTTTATTAAAGATGATTCTAAAAAAGTAGCTGATTATGTTAAAGGATTTAATGTTGAAATCGCTGGTTTCAAACGTGTAACTTTAGGATAATCATCTTTTAAAGATATAAAAACCCCAAATTTTTCAATTTGGGGTTTTTTGTTTGTAATTTTTAAAAGTTAATGTAACAGTATGGTACTTATTGTTACTAACATAAAAAAAGCGCCATGAAAAACACCCTACTTATTTTATCAATTTTATTTTTTAATTTAATAAACGCGCAAACTGCTACAATACAAGGAGTGGTAACTTTTGAAAGCGAACCTATTTCAGAAGTGTTTATAACCATTAAAGCAGATAAGGTTTACAACGCAACTACCAACGAAGAAGGTTTTTTTAATGTTGAAGTATCTGATAATATAACAAAGTACACAATTACATACGAGCATGTGCAGTTTAAACCACAAACTAAAACATTTACCTATGTAGATGGACAAATGCTTGATCTAACGTTTACAGAGGAACAAGACGAGCTTTTAGAAGCTATTGTAATCGACCAAACAAATAAAAATATTAGACGCTTTGCAGACAAAACGGTTATTAATATAGAAAATGTTACGGTTTTAAATTCGGGTTCTGTTTTTGAAGCGGTGAATAAATTACCTGGAGTTTTGGTAACATCAAACGGTCAAATTGCGCACAATGGTAAGTTAGCTACCATTTTTTTAGATGGCGAACCTACAGGTATGAGTGGTGATCAATTGACCAATTTTCTTAAAAATTTACCAGCAAATTCTGTAAAAGATATCGAAATTATTGATAATCCTGGAGCTAAATATTCAGCTACTTTTAGTGGTACTATCATCAATATCATTACAAAATCGGCAAAAATATCGGGTTTAAGCGGAAGTGTTATGCAAGAAAATCGCATCAACAGCAAAGTTAAATCTACTACTTCAGCCCAATTAATGTTCAAGAAAAATAAGTTTACTTGGAACATGACAACAGGTTATACGCATCACGAAGGAAACACAACAAGCAATAATAATTTTAGTTTTAGCAATGGTGCCAATCAAATTAAAGCGAACGAAGATTATTGGGCGAATAATTGGTATCAAAGTTATTTTTTACGCAACAATTGGCAGTATAAAGTAAATGATAAAACCAATGTTGCCTTAAAATACAACTACAATCATTTGTACAGCAAACCTAAAACATATGGTGCTATGCAAAATTCGTTAAATGATGTAACTACTGCTTACAATCAATTGGCTGTTGCAAACGCTAAAAGTAATAATCATGAAGTGCAATTACTGTATAATCAAAAGTTAGATACTTTAGGCACCAACTTTTCCATCACATCAACCACACAATGGCAGTTTAATAACAATAATAATCAGTTGGTTGTAAAAGATGCGTTGGTTTCTAAAATTTTGTCTGATAATGAATTTATGTACAGCGAAACAAAAGCCGATTTTGAAACACCTATTAAGCAAATAAACGGAACTTTATCTTTAGGAGCGCATTATACACATTCAGTTTCTGGAAATGATGGTGCTTACATTTGGAACCAAGCACGTTCTTATATTCCGTATGATTTTAAATACACCAACAAAGCCGCTTATGCAAGTGTATCGAGTAACTTAAAATCATTGATGATTTCTGCTGGATTGCGTTTTGAAGATTTAACATATGAAACCGCAACAGTGGTTGATTCGTTAAATAGAAAATCGCTTTACAATAACTTTTTTCCAACGGTAACATTAAAATATCCTTTGATGTCTGGTGTTTACCTTACTGCAGGATATAATAAGCGAATGAATTTGCCAGGTGCACAAGCATTTAATCCAAACATTACTTCGCAAAACAGTTTACTGGTTTCTAACTCGGGAAATCCAGATTTAAAACCTGAAATCAGTCATAATGCTAATCTTACGCTTACGGTGTTTGATTACATTTACTTTAGTTACAATATTTCTAAAAGACCCAACCAAAATGTTATTTTTTACGAAGTAACGCCAAATGGAACTTTGGAATCGAAATACCATAATATTGAAAACGGATTTTCGCAAAGTTTTAATATGGGCTTGCCTATTCCGTACGGTGTTTTTTCGAAAGGAATTAAAGGGATGATTGAAGATAGAAACGGTTTAAATGTTGATGAAATGAATTTCACCTATTTAAATGCGGGGTATTTTAAAACAAAGTACGATGATGTTATTCCTGAAAAATTTCAGCGTGGGGCGTTCTATATTTTTACGTATTCGCAGTTTTATTTAGGAAACGATACTCGTTTTTACGTAATGTATTACAATATGTTTAAAGGGGTGATGAATTTGTACGAGTTAAATAAGCCTGCTCAAAATTTAAATGTATCTTTAAACAAGAAGTTTTTTAATAAAAAATTAGTGTTAAACTTAGGTGTTGATAATGTTTTAAACAACGATGGTTACAATGTAAATGTTTTTGGTAAAGGCTTGCAAATGCAAACCCAAACGTGGAATGAACGCCGTATGTTTAAAGTAGGACTAACCTTTAATTTTGGTGGATTTAAAGATCAAAGTCAAAATGCTTTTCCTCAAGGAACACCACCTTTTAAAACAAATTAATTATGAGTCAAACAAGATGTGATTGGGTTTCAACTGATGAATTATATGTAAAATACCACGATGAAGAATGGGGAAAACCTGTTTATGATGATGAAACTATTTTTGAGTTTTTAGTGCTAGAATCGTTTCAGGCGGGGTTAAGTTGGATCACCGTTTTAAAAAAGCGCGAAAATTTTCGAGAAGCTTTTGATCAGTTCAACTACAAAAAAATTGTTCAATATACCGATGATAAAGTTGAAGAGTTGATGCAAAATGCAGGCATTATTCGCAATCGTTTAAAAATTCTGGCAACTATTAATAATGCTCAACGTTTTCAAGAAGTTCAAAAAGAATTTGGTTCTTTCTCTAAATATATTTGGGGCTTTGTAAATAATAAACCGCTAGTAAATAATTTTAAAACCATTAAAGAAGTTCCTGCTACAACCGATATTTCAGACGCTTTAGCAAAAGATTTGAAAAAACGCGGTTTTAAATTTTTAGGATCAACTGTTGTGTACGCGCACATGCAAGCAACCGGAATGGTGAATGATCATATTTTAAACTGTATTTGCAGAAACAATAAATAATATGCAACTCACCAAAAAGCAAATTGTTTTTATACTGTTAGGCGGTATTTTTGTTACCAACGCTATTGTGGCCGAATTAATTGGAGGAAAACTAATTAATGTAGGTCCGTTTATATTAAGTGTTGGTATTTTGCCTTGGCCTGTTGTGTTTGTTGCAACCGATTTAATCAACGAATATTTTGGTAAAGAAGGTGTTAAAAAGCTTACGTTTTTAACAACAGGCTTAATATTATATACTTTTTTAATGCTTGTTGGTGCAATGATGATTCCGGCATCTTCTGCTTCTGCTGTTACGGATGATGCTTTTCATCAAGTATTTGGGCAAGGTATGTGGATTATTGTTGCCAGTATTATTGCGTTTGTACTTTCTCAGCTTTTAGATGCTACTTTGTTTGCTATGTTTAAGAAAAAAACAGGCGATAAAATGATTTGGTTACGCAGTACAGGATCAACTGTTATTTCGCAATTATTTGATAGTTTTATTGTAACCGGAATCGCTTTTTGGTTAACAGGTAAATTGTCTACCAAAGATTATATCAATATGGCAGCAACGGGTTATACTTTTAAATTAGGATTAGCCATTTGCCTTACGCCGCTTATTTATTTGGGGCATTACATCATTTCAAAATACCTGAAAGATTAAAATGTTTTTGTAGATAAAAAATGAATACCTTTAATCTATTCTAATGCGTTAAGAATGAATAACAAGAAATATATTTTTTTTATCATTACAGCCTTAATTGTTGTTACAGGCGGTTTGTTTTTCTATTTTAAGGACACTCTTTTTTCTATCGATTCAAGTAAGAATACAAATATTGCAACAGAGAATAGTAATGAAAGTATCGAAGTAAACACAAATCAAGAAGTTGTTTTTACAGGCGATCAAGGATATTTATTAAAAGGTAAGTTGCTAAAACCTGCATTTGAAAAAGAGTATAAAACACTTCCAGATACGCTATATAATTTAGAATTTAATGACCGACTTTTTTTAGTGAATAATGTTGATGGTGCACAAAAAACATATTCTTTGGTAGCTGAAAACACATTAGATAACTTAAATAGCTATCAAGGTACTTGGGAACAGAAAGAGTTAATTACGTACTTAAAATTGGCAAGTCAGGGTGCAGTTGAATTTCCTTCTTATTTAGGAGCGATGCATATTGATTACAGTTTAATTTCAACAGATGAATTTAACAATAAGTATCAAGATTATTTCATAGAAACAGTTGATAATTATGGTATGTCACAATTGCCTTATGATGTTAAAAACAAAATAATTGATTTTTATCAGTCAAAAGAAGGTGCAAGCTACCGTTACAAACTTAAAGGAAAACAAACCAGTGCTGATTTAATTTGGCGTGGTGCATTAACAGGTAAAGATAAAGAAGAAGTAGCCATTCTTTTAAATAGTACCGAGAATAGTTTAGATGACAAGTACATTCTGTTGGTCTACGCTTGTAAAAGTAATCCTAAAGATTCATATCAAGAGTATTATTTGGTGTATAATGAAACGTTTTACAACAGAGTTTTATTAGATCGTTTAAAAACTACGGCTGATGGTGAAGAATATATACGCGATATTTACATGAATAGTAACGACTTGAAAAGAACCGAATTTGATGGTGTTGTAATAAAGCAATTTAATGCCACAGATGAAGTTTTAGTGTATTCTAAAGATTACGATAAGTTGATTAAATACCACCAAACTCCTTTGCGTAAAATTGAGGAGGAAGAAGAATATTAATCTTCATAAACCACTTTTACTTCCTTTTTTAAAATTTGCATAAACAAATCGCGTGGAATTTCCTCACAGCCTAATTGTGCTAAATAATCATTATAAACCTGACAATCGATTAATTGATAGTTTTTGGTTTTTAACTTTTCAGCTAAATGAATAAACGCAATTTTTGAAGCATTCGATACTTTAGAAAACATACTTTCGCCACAAAAAATGTGTCCTAAATCAATACCGTACAAACCACCAACCAATTCATCATCTTGCCAAACTTCAACCGATTTTGCATAACCTAATTCGTGCAGTTTTGTATAAGCTTCTAACATATCATCGGTAATCCAAGTACCTAATTGCCCGCTGCGTTTAATTTCTTGGCAATTTTTTATTACCTCGTGAAAAGCTTCGTTGTAAGTAACTTTAAAAATACTTCGATTTAAGATATTACGAGTCGATTTTGATATACGCACCTCATTCAAAAACAAAACCATGCGTTCTTCTGGGGCAAACCAAGTAATGGCTTCGCCGTCTTCAAACCAAGGGAAAATTCCGCTTTTATAAGCTAAAAGTAAACGTTCGGTTGATAAATCACCTCCAAAAGCAACAATGCCCGATGAATGTGCAGTTTCTACTTGTGGAAAATAATGTTCTTTGGTAAGTTGGTACATAAAAAAATCCTGAGGTGTGTGGCTTCAGGATTCAAATTTATTAATTTATAAAGATATTAGAAAGGCAAATCGTCTTCTAATTCTTCGTTTTGATTAAAGTTAGGTGCTGGTGGAAAGCCGCCGTTATTGTTTGCATAACCACTACCTTGGTTTTCAAACGGATTTTGATTTGGTTGTCCGTAACCTTGCCCTTGCTGCGGTTGTTGGTTAAAACCTTGTTGTGGCTGTCCGTATCCACCACCTTGAGGTTGCCCGTAGCCTTGTCCTTGCTGTGGCTGACCATATCCTTGAGGTTGCCCATAACCTTGTTGTGGATGTTGCATTTGTTGTGGACGATCGATTCTCCAACCTTGAATTGAGTTAAAATAACGTGTTTCACCTTGTGGGTTTGTCCACTCTCTACCTCTTAAATTAATTCCAACACGTACTTGATCGCCTGGTTGAAACTGGTTTAACAAATCACATTTGTCTTGTGTAAATTCAATTAAAATATGTTGCGGATATTGCTCTTCGGTTGTAACAACCAATTCTCTTTTTCTAAACGTTGGACTTACATCTTGTATGTTTCCAACCATTTTAATTCTTCCTAAAACTTCCATTTTTTACTTTATTGTTGCTAAAATTGTTTTCCATGCCGATGTAACATCTTGTGCATCTAAAAACATTTTTGCTTTTTTAAACATTAATTCGTTGTTCTCTTTTATTTCGTTTATTGAAGTATTTTCTGCTAAAAACTGATTGATTTCTTCCGTTGTTGGCAAAACTTCAACATTTCCTAAAATACCTAAATCGTTTCCTACAAAGATACCACTTTTTTTGGCTTCTTCGGGTATGGCATCAACGCCAATTCCCAAGGTAGTTAATGGCTTTTCAACCTCAAACATTCCTGGTGTAGCGCGTGTGTACCAGTTGCCGCCCATACGTGCTATTAAATCAATTTTGTGTTGATCAATACCGCCTTTGTCGTCTAAAATATGTTCTGCAATATGAATTTGCACTACTTCACAGATAATTAAATTTCCTGCACCACCTTGATCTCCTAAAGCAATAATATCATTTACTTTACACTCTAATTGAACCGGACTTTCGGCTACACGAAAAGGTTTTATTTTGTTTGACGCTACTTTGGTAAAGCCCGCTTTTACAAACTCATCTACACCATCGCCATATTCGGTTGATGCTAATGAAAGCTGCTGTACCATATCGTAATTAGCAATGTTAATAACTACTTCTTTGGTAGCTTCGCAATTTAATAAGGTGTGTTTAACGGTGTTGTTTCGAACCCTACGCGATGGAGAAAAAACCAAAATAGGTGGGTTAGAACTAAACAAGTTAAAAAAGCTGAATGGAGAAAGGTTTGGATTTCCGTTTTCATCAACTGTACTTGCAAAGGCAATGGGTCTTGGACCAACAGCACCTTGTAAATAAGCTTGTGTTTGTACAGGGTTTAGATCTTTAGGATCAATAGTTAACATAATGCAATAGGTTTGTAACAAATATAAGTATATGCGTATTTAGTTTTGATGCATTTTGCAAAATATTATCAACAAAATAACGTTTAAAGCAGTATCTTGTCAACCGCAATTAAAACAATACTGCATGTCTATAGTTAAAAAAAGTTTGTATACCCGTTGGTTTATTTTACTTTTTTCGTTGGGAATTTTAATTTTAATTCTTTGGAATACCTATTTGCTTTTTCAAACATTTAAGCACGAAGAACGTGTGAAAATGGAAATTTGGGCAGAAGCAAATAAAAAAATTAGTGATGTTTCTGATTTAGATGCTGATATTGAACTTCCTTCTAATATTTTAATTAAGAATACAACTATTCCTGTGGTTTTAACCACCAATAATGACAGTATTATAACGGTTTCTAATGTGCCTGAGGAAGCCTTTGAAAACAAGGTGCTACAATATAAAATACTTGCCGATTTACAAAAGCAAAACCAACCAATAGAAATCAAACATCCAAGTGGAAATCAGTTGGTTTACTACGGAAACTCTTCTTTAATTACCAAGTTAAAATATTATCCTATTGCTTTGGTGGCTATTTTGGTATTGTTTGGTTTGTTGGTTTACAGTTATTTTCGTGCCAGTAAAATGTCGTCTGAAAATAAATTATGGGCAGGTATGGCTAAAGAAACAGCGCATCAAATTGGTACGCCTTTGTCATCGTTAATGGGGTGGATTGAATTGATGAAGTTGGATAATGTAGACGAGAATATTGTAACCGAGGTTCAGAAAGATGTGGATCGTTTGCAAACCATTGCTGATCGTTTTTCTAAGATTGGTAGCGAACCTAATTTAGAAGTTTTGAATGTGGTAGATGAAACCAAAAAATCATTCGATTACTTGCAATCACGTAGTTCTAAACAAATCGATTTTGAATTTGAAAGCAATGCAGATATCGTTAATTTATTAATCAATCCAACCTTACATAGCTGGACGATTGAAAATTTAGTAAAAAACGCCATTGATGCTATTAAAGGTAAAGGAAAAATTAAGGTTGAATTAAAAAATACTGAAAGCACTATTCAAATTTTAGTAAGTGATACGGGTAAAGGTATTCCTAAAAATCAGTTTCGTAAAGTATTTGAACCTGGCTTTTCTACCAAGAAACGCGGCTGGGGCCTGGGTTTGTCTTTAACCCAACGTATTGTAGAAAAATATCATAAAGGTTCTATTAAAGTGCTAAAATCTGAAATAGGTAAGGGTACTACTTTTTCGGTACAATATAAAAAATCCCTTTAGTTTGTCTAAAGGGATTTTTTTATTATAACTGTTTTGCTATGCTTTGTGCGGTTTCTTCAAACTCTTCTTTCGTTAACGTTGCTTTGCGTTGAAAGCGCATATCGTCCATATCTTGTAACGGAATTAAATGTACATGTACGTGTGGTACTTCTAAACCAACAACGGCAACACCTACACGTTTACAAGGAACGGCTTTTTCTATGGCTTTGGCAACATCATACGCGAAAGACATTAAACGAGTGTAAACATCTTTGTCTAAATCAAAAATTTTATCAACCTCTTGCTTCGGTACACATAAGGTGTGTCCTTTGGCGTTAGGGTTAATGTCTAAAAAAGCAATAAACTCATCGTTTTCGGCTACCTTATACGAAGGAATTTCACCTGTAATGATTTTTGTAAATACACTCATAGCAATTGTTTTAGTCTCTTGTTATTTCTAGGATCTCAAATTTCAATGTTCCGTTTGGTACACTAATATCAGCAATTTCGCCAACTTGTTTACCTAACAAACCTTTACCAATTGGAGATGTAACCGAAATTTTACCCGATTTTAAATCAGCTTCGCTTTCGGCAACTAACTTGTAGGTTAATTCCATACCATTGGTTTGGTTTTTAATACGCACAGTTGATAAAACCAAAACTTTTGAAGTATCTAATTGCGATTCATCGATTAAACGAGCGTTTGCTAAAACCTCATCCATCTTGGCAATTTTAAGTTCTAATAAACCTTGTGCTTCTTTAGCTGCATCGTACTCAGCATTTTCAGATAAATCTCCTTTATCACGTGCATCAGCAATTGCCTGCGACGCTTTTGGGCGTTCAACACTTTTTAAGTGATCAATTTCATCTCTTAATTTCTTTAAACCTTCGGCTGTATAATAGGATACGTTACTCATCTTAATTCAATTTATAAAATAGAAAAAATCCCACTACAAACGGGATTTTACTTTCTAATACGTTTATTATGTTAATATTGTTCTCTTTTTATTTATGTCAAAGTTAAATAATTAAATTTGTTTTTCAAATGTTTTACAATGAAAAAACTTTTAGTATTGTTTTTGTGTTTAAGTGCGTTCTTGGTTTCTTGTTCTAAAGACGAATGGGATAACAGAAATCCTTATTTACCTGAAATAGCGGTTAATGTACCTATAAATACTACATTAGGTTTGTATAATAAATTGCAATATGCGGGTAATGCTGTGTACATATCGGGTTACGGTATTAACGGTTTTTTTGTTATTAATACAGGGACTGGTTTTCGCGCGTTTGAGGCTACTTGTGCCAATCATGAAATTAGTTCTTGTTCTAGGCTTACTTTAGATGGTGTAGAAGCAAAATGTAGTTGTACCGATGGTTTGGTTTACAATTTGTTTTTAGGGTTACCAACTACCGATGCGCAATATCCTTTAAAAGAATACCGAGTTACCCAAAACGGTAGCATGTTGACTGTATATAATTAAAAAAACGAGCATCATTACGATGCTCGTTTTTGGTTATTGATTATTAAGATTGATTAGATTAAAAAATCAAAGATACACCTGCTAAAATATTAAACTGCGCTTGTGGATAATAACCTGCACCTTCAATAGTGGTGGTTACGTCTGGTGTAGTCCAATTGTCATCATAGGTGTAATAAAATCCGTTTGAAATGTATTTAACATCAAAGATATTGTTCAGCATTACATTGAAGTTGATGCTTTGAAACCATTTTTTGGTTTTTAATGCATAACTGAAGTGAATATCGTTTGTCCAATAAGAATCTAGTTTTGAGAAATCAGAATCGGTATTGCCCATAAACTGTTCGCCAACAAACTTGGTTAACAAACTAACGGATATGTTTTCTTTTGGTAAAAACGTAAACGCGTTTGAAGCGACTACATTGGGCGAAAAAGCAATATTGGTGTTGCCAAGGTTTTGAATGCTCCCGTCGATATGAGCTTTAAAGTCGATATTTTTATTGGTGCTTATGCTAATACTTGGGCTCCAAATAAACTTTTTGTGTAAAGCAACGGCTCCATCTATTTCTAAACCTAAACGGTAACTATCGCCACTGTTTTCTCTAATAGCCGATCCTACATCATTCAATGCACCCGTTAAAACCAACTGATCTTTATAACGCATATAATATCCGTTCACATTTACTTTTAATTTATCGGTGTTTAACTTCCAACCCAGCTCAAAATCGTTTAATTGTTCGGGTTTTGGGCTACCTGCTTCGTAATCGGTTCTGTTAGGTTCGCGGTGCGCACGTGCATATGAGAAATAACCCTGCTGCTCATCGTTAATTAAATAAGTAACACCTGCCTTAGGATTGAAAAAGTTGAAACGATCATCAACCAAGCCTGTATCATCTCCGTTTGCTTTGTAGGTAACATTACGCAATTGTAAATCGCCGTATAAAACCCATTGATCTTTTAACGTATAGGTAGCTTTTACAAAGGCATTAGCATCGGTTTTAGTTGATTGATCAAAATAATATTGTTGATTGTAATTATAAGCAACAGGTTGGCTTACCCATAGTATTTTACCATAATGATCGCCTTCATACTTATTAGCAGCACCCCCAAAAATAACATCTAACTGATCTTTTTTATAGTTGGAAGAAAAGGTAAAACCATAGAAATTGTTTTTAAGAAATTTTTGACGAATGATGTCTGCCTTTTTAATTTCCTCATTGTTCACCATGATTGACTTTAAACCGTAATCGGCTAATTTCTGGTTTACCTTATAGTTCTCGTAATAGCCAATACCAGTGGTTAAATGTAAGGCAAAGTTGGTGTTCCAATAGGTATTCCAACGTTGGTTCCAATGCAATTGATAATGGTTTTGATTGTAATTGTCGGTTTCGTTATCATAATAGCGTACCACACCATTTGCATCGATATATTCGCCAGAAGGGTTATAGGTACGATTGTTTTTTAGTATTTCTTTATCCTCAATACCATTCCAAGCTTGATATGTTTTTTCGTTTCCACCAAAAGCCAATGCTTTAATCAATGTTTTACCATCAACAAAAGTACCTTGTAAAAAGTACGACTTCAAATCAGATTCGGCTCTGTCAATATATCCATCCGAATGAATGTTCGATAACCTACCCGATAACTCAAAAGCATCGTTCATCAATCCTGTTGAAAACTTAACCGTGTGTTTGCGCGTATTGTAACTACCAAAGGAATTGGATATTTCGCCCGAGCTTTTATCTGAATACGCATTGGTTAACAAGTTTAAACTGGCGCCAAACGCACCCGAGCCGTTGGTTGAGGTACCTACGCCACGTTGCAACTGAAGGTTTTCTAATGACGAAGCAAAATCGGGCATGTTTACCCAAAACGATCCGTGCGATTCGGCATCGTTATACGGTATACCATTTAGGGTTACGTTTACACGCGTACCATCGCTACCACGCACACGAATACCTGTGTAGCCTACGCCGTTACCAGCATCGGTTGTAGTAACTACCGATGACATAAAGTTCATTAACACCGGTATATCTTGCCCTAAGTTCTTCTTGGCAATTTCTTCTTTGGTTAAGTTAGAAAAAGCCATGGGCGTTTTTTTGTTGGCACGTACCGCTTGTATTAAAACTTCGTCTAAAGTTTCATCGCTTATTGTGTCTTTAGGTTGTGTTATTTGTGCCTGTACAGTAGCCGATAGCAATGTGCTGGCAATAGGTAATAACAAATAATGAATTTTCATTCGTAAAAAATATTTTACAAATAAAAGGGGGCATTTATTTTGTTTAGATTAATAAAAAATGATGATACGAACAGCAACCAATGCGTGCACTCATATAGTGTTTGTTCATTTCCCTTGGCAGCATTACCTGCCCAGGTTCTTTGGGTATGATCTCAGCCGTAGGGCACCCCTTTGAGACGATGCAAATATAATTGTTTTTTTGAGATGAAAGAGAAAAGATAATAGAAAATAGATGATAGACGAAAGATGTTGCCTTGAATTAAAAGCTACTACCTTGAAATCCTTTTTTCATGCGTTTAAAGTTTTCTTTTTCTTGTTTTAAAGCTATTTGCTTTTCTTCGTAGGTTAATTGCTCGTTGTTATTAATAGCAGTTACAGCAATGTCATACTGTGTTTGCAACCGCATTAAGGCTTGTTCTTGTGCTTTAGAATGAATGTGCTTAACTATAAAGATAGAAAAAACAACTTACCAGTTTAGAGTTGTATATATAGGCACTATAGATAGCCGTAAATACAGCAACATTGTTACTAGTAACATATTGTAAATAGTAAAACCGCAAGTATAAAGCTTGCGGTTTTGTTTTTTGTTTATATTTAAGCACAAGTAAGATGTTTGTGTTAGTTGAGATTGCATTTTTTTTAAATGCTAAATAAATATTTTTTTATATTTTGCGTCATTATTTAAAATACTACGATTATGAAAAAATTTTTACTTACAGTTCTTTTTTTAAATGCATTTATGAATAACTCTTACGGACAAGAGAAAGAATTTGTATTTTCAAAAGAAAGATTAACAGATTTTGTTGTAACAGATTTTGAAGGAAAAAGTCAATCAGAATTATTCAGAAAGACTTTGGATTGGGTTGCAATAACTTATAAAAATCCAAAAGAAGTAATTAAGGCACAAATTGAAAATGAATATATTCGTATAGAGGGTTCAAGTGATGATATATTTTGTATTAAAGCTTTAGGTCAAGTTGGCTGTCAAGAAGGAATTTACCAAATTGAAATATCATTCAAAGATAATAAGTATAAGTTTGATATAATTGAACTTAAAAGGTATATTGTACCAAGTCAGTATGTTAATGGTGGTTGGTCTAATTTTGACTTAAATTCTAATGAAGAATATTATAATAAAAAAGGCGAAATTAGAAATACATATAAACTCTTCGCAGAAAGAATACCTAACTATTTTAATAATTTGAATAGTTCATTAAAAGAATTTGTATTAAACGACAATATACCAAGTAAAAGTAGTGATTGGTAATAAATATTTCCAAGATTATACGAGCATCTTGCTCATACAAAAACTAATCTGAGACTCTGAGACAAGCTTAGGGTGACAATAGGTGTGAGTATGTTTGTTTGTGGTAAATAAAAATCCTGAAAGGATTTCATATTTATAGCAAAGCGTGTTTCGTAGGTACAACCCTGAAAAAGTCACATACAATAAAAACAATACAGTACTTTAAATATATGAATCCTACAAATTCATTGTTTAACAAAGTACAGCAAGTTATGTTATGAATATCAACGGGTTAAAATCCGTTGAAAAGGCTTTAGCCACAAAGTTTTACCTTTGGCTAAAGCCTTTTTTTGTTTATCATAGAAACATCGGACTAAAGCTTAATGTTATTGATAAGGTTGCTCAGTGTATTTGTGGAAAAAACACAAGAAGTACACAAGAAGTACACAAAAACCTAAAACCGAAACTTTCTATTTTCCTTTTTATCGGCGTTGCGTTGTTTATCGTCTAAACGTTTTTTAATAACAGCTTTGGGTATTTTAGTAGCAATACGTTTTTTGTCTTTCTTTAATGCGCTTTCTAGTAATAAAAACAAACGTTGCACACACAATTCTTTATTCTTTAACTGGCTGCGGGTTTCATCGCACTCTACCCGAATGCTGCCTTCTTTAGATAAACGGTTGGCAAGTTTTTCGGTTAATGTCGCTTTTTCATCAGCGGTTAACCCCATCGATGTTTCGGGTACAAAAACAATTTGTACTTTGGTAGCTACTTTATTTACATTTTGTCCACCAGCGCCTGAACTGCGTACGGCTTTGTATTGTAATTCGGTTTGTATAATTTCTTTATTCATTGTTTTATGTTTTTACCACAGATGCACAGATTCAATCCATAAATAATAATTAAATTAAATTATCTTTTTTTTTGTCACTCTGAACTCGTTTCAGAGTCGCATTCATGAGTTTTTTGTGAGATCCTGACCCGAGCTTGCGAACGGAACGAAGTTAAACAAGTTCAGGATGACAATAAGTGTGTTTAACATTATTCATGTTCTAATGCGTAAACTAGGGTGTAATTCTCAAAACTTTCAAAGTGAAAGGTAAATTGGCTTGCAAAATCTAACTCTTTACAATCAACCAAGGCTTTGCCTGTATCATCTATCAAAGAAAAAGGCTGTATGTGCATATCTTGCTTAAAGCTTAAACTACGTGAGTTACACATTTTGTACAAAGCTTCTTTTGCGCCCCAAATTACACTTAATTGTTCTATGTATTGGTGGTTGGTATCTAAAAAATCAAACTCGGTTTCTATGAATTTATGCGCAATCTTTATCATCTTTTCGCGTTTCATTTCTAAATCAATCCCTACATTTTTAGTCGAGATGATAATCGCCGAAAATTCGTATGAATGTGTAATCGATATATGCTTGCCGTCACTTAAATGTGGCTTTCCATTGGCGTCGTACGTTAAATCTTCATCTTCGTAACCTGCCGCTTGCAACAATTTACGCACGCTTAAAAAACCTTTGCGGTGTTGTTCAGACAGCATTCCATCTAATCTAGCTTGATGTTTTTCTTTTAAAACAACAGTTTCTTTTAACTCAGATTCTAATTCGGTAATCTTCCAAATAAAAACTTGAGTATCAATATCGTGAGAAATAACTTTATATAGAGGCATAAATGTGTGCTTTATGATTTCGTTTGCAAAGATTTAAAATGAAATCCGTAAATTTGCAAAAATTTGATACACAAATATAAAAAATACATGAGTACACAAACAATACCTTATGTGCCTTTTAAAGTGAAAGATATTTCATTAGCGGCTTGGGGAAGAAAAGAAATTGAATTAGCTGAAGCTGAAATGCCAGGTTTGATGGCTTTAAGAGCTGAATATAAAGACGAACAACCTTTAAAAGGTGCGCGTATTGCAGGATGTTTACACATGACCATACAAACAGCGGTTTTAATTGAAACATTAAAAGCGTTGGGTGCTGAGGTTACGTGGAGTTCTTGTAATATTTTCTCTACACAAGATCAGGCGGCAGCTGCAATTGCCGAAGCAGGTATTCAAGTGTATGCTTGGAAAGGTTTAGATGAAGAATCGTTTGACTGGTGTATTGAGCAAACGTTGTTCTTTGGTGAAGATCGCCAGCCATTAAACATGATTTTAGATGATGGTGGTGATTTAACCAATATGGTAATTGATCGTTACCCACATTTAGTAGCAGGTATTAAAGGTTTATCTGAAGAAACTACTACGGGGGTTCATCGTTTATATGAGCGTGTAAAAGCAGGAACATTGCCAATGCCAGCTATTAACGTGAATGATTCGGTTACAAAATCAAAATTTGATAACAAATACGGATGTAAAGAATCGGCAGTTGATGCTATTCGTCGTGCTACCGATTTAATGTTGGCAGGTAAACGCGTGGTTGTATGTGGATACGGTGATGTTGGTAAAGGTACAGCAGCATCTTTCCGTGGTGCGGGTTCTATTGTTACTGTTACAGAAATTGATCCTATTTGTGCGTTACAAGCAGCAATGGACGGTTACGAAGTAAAGAAATTAGACACAGTTGTTGGTAATGCAGATATCATTATTACTACTACCGGAAATAAAGACATCGTGGTTGGTCGTCATTTCGAAAAAATGAAAGATAAAACGGTTGTTTGTAACATCGGACATTTTGATAACGAAATTGATATGGCTTGGTTAAACGCAACGTACGGAGCTTCGAAAAAAGAAGTAAAACCACAAGTTGATATTTATAATGTAAACGGAAACGATATCATTATTTTAGCTGAAGGACGTTTAGTAAACTTAGGTTGCGCTACAGGTCATCCATCTTTTGTAATGAGTAATTCATTCACCAACCAAACATTGGCTCAAATTGAATTATGGAAAAATTCAGCAAACTATGAGAACGATGTGTATATGTTGCCAAAACATTTAGATGAAAAGGTTGCTGCTTTACACTTAGCTAAATTAGGCGTTGAGTTAGAAACTTTATCTCAAGGACAAGCAGAATACATTGGTGTTGAGGTTCAAGGTCCGTTTAAACCAGAATATTACAGATACTAATCAGTATATAAATTAGAGAAAGCCTTCCTTTTTAAAGGGAGGCTTTTTTATTTACAAAAAAGATATTTTCTTAATACAACCAATAAAAAATAAATTTACCTAACAATTTCATCAAAATTCTTTGTTTTATAAACTGTACCCTTATTAGTTAAAATTAAACATGCATACTGAGGATATTGAGAAAGAAGTTCAAAACCTTTCTCTTTTCCTAAAAGCATTATAGAGGTACTAAAACCATTGGCCATTTCAGCATTTGGACCTATAACGGTTACACTAGTTAAACCTGTTGATGGCATACCTGTTTTGGGATTGATAATATGAGCATAACGAATTCCGTTAAATTCTATATATTTTTCATAATCTCCAGATGTAGTTATAGCAATTCTATTAACTTTCAAAACTTTAATCCATTTATTTTTTTTGAAGGGATTATTGATGCCTATTAGCCATTTCGACCCATTAGGTTGATTGCCCCAAGTGGCCATATCACCAGATGCATTTACAATTCCAGCTTTAATTCCTAAATTTTCCATTAATGCACGACCTTTATCAGCTGCGTAGCCTTTTCCTGTAGACCCAAAGCCAATTTTCATACCTTGCTTTGTTAAAAAAATAGAGTAATCCTCTTCATTTAAAATAATGTTCTTGTACCCTACCCTTTCAATGGCTTTAGCAATTATTTCTTGAGAAGGTAATGCATCCATCGATCCATCAAATTTCCAAATTTTATCCATTGCGGCAATGCTAATATCAAAAGCACCATTGGTAATTTCAGAAAAAAACAAAGCCCGTTTTGTTAATTCAAAAACCTCTTTATCTACTTTTACAGGCTTGATTCCAGCATTTCTATTAACTTTCGATATTTGTGATATTGGTTTCCATTCAGATATTAAATTTTCAATTCTAATGATTTCTTCAATAACTAAATTAATGTTTTTTTCAGCTTGTAAAGAATCATCAGCAACAATACTAATATCAAATTTACTGCCCATTAAAACAGTATCGCGTTTACTTAATACTTGCGCAAAAAAATTGTTTGTAAGCAAAAAGCAAACAAACAACCAAGAAAATTTATTTTTTTTAAGGTATATCATTTAATAACAATCAGTAAGAATTTGCTTATTTTCTTTGTAAAAATCTAAAGGTTTTCCATTAACATCCTTACAGATTGTATCTAAAACAGCTTCAACATCTTTTTGCATATTCAATGCGCCGCATATCATAATAACGCCTTTGTTTTCTAGTACTTGCGCAAATAATTGAGCTTGGGTTTGAATTAAATGCATTACATAACACGCATTTTCTTCACGTGAGTAAGCAAAATTAAAAGATGTTAACCTTTGCTCCTCTTTTTGTTGTTGAGCAAAATTTTGATAGCCTTGTGTAGTATTGTTTTGATATCTAAAACCAGCAAATAAATGAATTTCTGTTTTGGTTCTATTTTCTTCAATCATACCTAAAAAAGGAGCAATTCCCGTTCCGTTAGCAATCATAATAACCGAAGGCGCTTTTTTAGGAAAATGAAATGATTTATTTTGAATAATACGTGCTTGTAATGGTGTGCTTTTTTGTAAATGATACAAAAATTGTGATCCCAAACCATTTTCATGCAACTTTACAATTAAATGGATGTTATTGTTTCTTTTAGTAATAGAATACAAGCGTTCACGACCATCGTTACCAGGGTAAATAGCTAATAAATCTCCTGATTGAAAGCTAACTTTGGATTGATTGTTAATGATTAAACTAAAAATAGGATCGTTTGAAGAAACAGTCGTTTTTTCAAGCACATTAAATGATGCTAATTTTGGCGTTTTTTGTTGATATAAGGCTGGTGTTGTACCTATTTCAACCGAAGAACTGTTTTTCCATGCCTTTGCCCATTCAACAAACTCAGTTACCGATTTATCATTAACAGTAAAAACAGGTAACAATTGTTTTGCCCAAGATTGCTGTTGTAACCACTGATCTACTTCAATTGCAAACGCACAATAATCTTTGTACGCTTTTGATCCAAAACCAATAACAGAAAAAGAAGCATTAGCATTTTGAGGATACTTATTGACTAGCTTTTTAAATTGATTTGCGTTTGACGGTGCATCGCCTAAACCATAAGTTGATGTACAAACAATTAAATGCTTGGCTTTTTCAAAAGTAGTGTATTGGTTTAAAGTGGTTAGATAAACCGATTGATTTGACGCAATAAGTTGTTCGTAAATTTTATTAGCAAACGTTAAGGTAGAACCATTTTCAGATCCTACTAAAACAATATATTCAGCATTATTTAGCTTGAATTTGTTTTTAATTTTAACCGATTTGCGTTTCAATGTAATGACAAAACCCGAATAAATAAAAAACAAAATATTAAGCGAAGCAATACCAAGAATAATAGCCCAAATAATATGCGTACGCCCTGTATGCAGATTTAAACTTAATGTTTCTAACTTTTTTTCGGTAGAATACTGCGTCTCAGAAACAACATTTCCTGTTATTTGGTTTATCTGAAGTTCTTTATCATGTAACTTAATTTTAAAAAAATCTTCAGGATCATCAGCAAAAGGAAATTCAATTTTTTCTACATCAGCTAGTTTAACTTCATTAAACGCACTAAAATCTTTCCATTTTTTTTCAGAAGTGTCTTTAGCAGAAACCATTTCCTTGGTAACTTCTTCAGGTTTTGAAACAAACTCAAAACGTATCATAAAAAGATACGTTCCGGTTAAAGCAATAATTAAGATAGGTATAAGCAACAACCTACCTGCTACCACATGAAAATATTGAGCAAAGAAATCGCGATGAATTTTAGAAAAGAAATGTTTTATTCCTTGTTGACGTTTGATGATTAAAATAGTTCCTGTAATGGTAATCAACATCAACAAAAATGAAACAACACCTACTATAAATCGTCCTGTTTCATGTAAAAACAATGATCTATGTAAGGAAGTTATCCATTGAATAAAAGCCGATTTTTCGACAGGTTTTCCTAATTTCTCTCCTGTTAAAGGATTAATGATTACTTTAAAATCATCTCCATTATCATCAAATCCTTCTAAAGTAACAAATTGATTATGATCGACTTGTAATTCTAAAATTTCGGTATACTTAGCTTGTAAGTTTGGTAACGATTGCGCTAGAGTAACATCATTGAAGGATTCTATTTTGTAGGGTGGTGTTTTTTCATTAACTGCATCAACAGCCAATATAACACCTGTAATAGCAGCTACAAAAACAAAAGCACACGATATTAATGCCAATGCTAAGTGCGCAAAACGCCAAACCGAACTAATCATGAACGCGATTGTTTTATTGTACTTTGTTTAATTTTACGTAACGAATGTATCCTTTTCCTTCTGTTTTCTTTGTTAATGCATCTGTAGTAAAAGGAATTTCAACATCACTAACATGATATTTTTGATCTTCTACAGCTGTTTCAAAGCGCAATTTATAACCTTTATTCATTTTAGATTCATCAAGCGTAAAAGTAGCACTAGTACGGTCACCTGCTGCAACCGAAGCACCTGTTACAGCACTAATTTTCTCTTTTTTCTTAGATAAATTCTTAAACCATTCTTTAAAACCATTATACCATTGCTTATCATCGCCCATCATGTAAACAGTTTTCTCGTATTTTCCTTGCGGATCAATAAGAGAAACCACCACATAAGCTTCTAAGCCTTTGTAGTTGGTCATTTGCAACATGCATTTATACTTTGCATTTTGAGCAAAAGAAAGGGTTGAAAAAAGTAAAAAAACGGCAATTATATATTTGTTAATCGTATTCATTATAAATGTATTTTTTAATTTTATTGTAAGAAATCAATAGAAATGTTATTCTCTTTTAAAGATTCATTTTCATTAGCTAAATCATAAACCGTTTCATCAAAATCAGTTATAGCATCTTTTTTAGCACCTTTAGCAATTAAATATTTTAAAACAACATCATCTTTTGCAATTAAGGCTGCTTTGTGTAAAGCTGTAATTCCTTCGCTATTTTTAGTATTAATATCGATATTTAAACCTTCTAAATTGTTTAATAATTGTACATCATTCTTAACAACAGCTAAATGATACAAAGTATTACCATCTTTTTGAGGTGTAACAAAATCTACATGATTGTTTTTTAATAACTCCATCTTTTGATTGAACTCATTTTTTTGACCATCACGCGTTGGTTTGTACGATTGTATCAAATAATAAGCCAGATTATTTCCGCTTTTATCAACAACTTTCGTATCAGCTTTATTTTCTAACAATTTTGAAACTACATCAGCAGATCCTGTGTTAACCGCAATTGCCAAAGCAGTTTCTCCTTTTGCATTTACTTGATTGATGTTTTTAGTTTTAGAAAGTATTGATTGTAAAACATCTGCATTTGTACCTTTGGCAGCTTCCATTAAAACTGTATTTCCTTCTTTATTTGCCTGATTTATATCAACCCCTTTTTGTAAGAAATAAGCAATGATTTCATTTTGATCTTTTTTACGAACTAAATTATGTAAAACATTTTCGTTTTGATCTCCAACAACATTAGGTTTAATTTTTACCTCATCAATTAAATATTGGTATGCTTCTAAGCCACTTGATTGAGATCTTGTACCTTGAGAAGCAAAAATCAAAGCTTTATTTGTATGTTTCACTCCTTTTTGAGCTATTTTCTTTAAAAGTTCTACGTTACCAGAACGAGATGCATAATCGAAAGCTGTATTTTTAAAATCATCTACATCACTCCATGATAATCCTTTAGAAATAAAGTAATCTGCAAGTTTTAAATCAGCATCATTAGCAATAGATAATAATAATAATGAAGCTCCGTTTTGAAACTTTTGCTTAGGATTGTTGCCTGCTTTAAAAAGTAAATCGTAAACGGTTGTATTGGTTTGACCATTACTAGCAGCAAAAGAAATTGGAATTGCTCCTTTATCATCTGTACGGTTAATATCAGAACCTTTTTCAAGCAAATATTTTACCAAATCTGCATTGCCACGGCTAGCTGCCCAATGCAAATAGGTTCTTCCATCGTGGGTATTCTTAGAAACACTGTTACCTTCTTGACCAATTAAATAAATAATAGTTTCTAAAGGGGCATTGTTATTTATAGCGATACTTACAACATCATGATTTCCTCTGTTAGCTTCAGATGGATTATTTCCTTTTTGAATTTCGGCTTTTACTATTTCTACATTAGGTGCTTTTTTCCAAAAATCTGCATTTAATAATGTATTTTGCGCCTGACCAAAATAACTAAACAACAAAAAAGCTGCAATGGTAAGTTTTCTCATAATATAGTACTTTTATAAAAATGTAATTTAGACTTAATAAATATTAAGTGCGAAAGTACGGATTATTTAGCAAGTACTCAAAATTTTATGAAGTTGTTTTCACAGTTATGTTCAGCAATTTTTAAACAAATAAAATTGTACATTTGTAAAAACAATTCAATAAAATGAAAAATACATTGATTGCGCCATCGGTTTTGGCTGCTGATTTTGCTAATTTACAACGAGATGTTGAAATGATTAATAACAGTGTGGCTGATTGGTTTCATATTGATATTATGGATGGTGTTTTCGTTCCAAATATTTCGTTTGGTATGCCTGTTTTAGATGTTATTAACAAACATGCCAAAAAGACAATTGATGTACATTTAATGATTGTTGATCCTGATAGATATATTGATACTTTTAAAAAGTTAGGAGCTGATGTTTTAACGGTACATTATGAGGCTTGTACACATTTACACAGAACTTTACAGGCTATTAAAGCGGCTGGAATGAAAGCTGGTGTAGCGTTAAATCCTCATACAAGTGTCGCTTTGTTAGAAGATGTAATTAAGGATATTGACTTGGTTTGTATAATGAGTGTGAATCCTGGTTTTGGAGGGCAATCGTTTATTGAAAATACTTACAAGAAAGTAAAGCAGCTTAAAGAACTAATTGTTAAAAATAATGCTGCTACTTTGATTGAAATTGATGGAGGCGTTACAGATAAAAATGCAGCTGCCTTGGTTGAAGCTGGTGCTGACGTTTTAGTAGCAGGAAGCTTTGTTTTTAATGCTCAAGATCCAATTGCGACCATTCAAAATTTGAAAACTATTACTACTATATAAAAAAAGCGTTCTTTTAGGAACGCTTTTTTTATGCAAACAATTCAAAGATATTGTCTGGAGTGTAATTCTTTTCAGGACCATAAATTAGCCAATCTGTTAAATGATGCAATGGTAATGTTAAGGCATCGTTTACATGGTATTTCTCAATTTGATAAGGCTCATTTAGTAAAATAACATCTAAAGTGTTGTCATCATTTATTTTTGTAACATCAAACCATAAATGTTCATTGCTGTCTCCTGCATCAATAGGTAATCCTAGTTTAACAATAAATCGCCAATCTTCATCAGTGGCATGTTCTTTAAATGCTTTTTCTAAATATTGAAATTGTTCATAAGCAAGAGCTGACATGCGTTCTGTTTCCTCATCTTTTATAAAATAAACGGGATTTTCTTTTAATTCTTCAGCTAAAACATCAGGTGGATAAATTTCATCATTTTCTAATAAGTAAACGATACCTGATGGACCATAATTTTGCTTTTCTGGTGTACGTTCTTGTAAACCTCCTGGAATTTCTGAGGGATATTTCTCTACCATATCTTCCCAACGAATCCAAACAAAGTTTAAATCATAACCAATGTAACCCATATTAAAAGGTTCATTTTCTTCTGCAGGATCATATATAAAACGCGAAACCATTGCATCTAATAAACCGTTAAGTTCACTAACTCCGTTTTTAATGTCAATCAATTCTAATTCTACTGTTCCACATCTGTGTAAACCATGGGTATGCAACCAATAGTTTTTTTCTCCATTAATTTCATCATACACGCCATGAATGGTATAAATATACCTTGGCGAAGGCGGAGTAAGTAATTTAGATGCAAAAGCAGCCCATTGACCCGATAATAATCTTAGAGGCATGAAATCGATTAGTACAGTTGGTTGTGGAACTAAAGCATTTAGTACTTTTACCTGAAGATGAAAGCTGTCTAAAATGTTTTGAGAGAAATAAAGAGAAGATTCTAAATAAAAGGATTCTTTTTTTGCTAGTTCTAACTCACTTTCTAAAACAGGATCAATTTGTGCATAAGAATCTAAATTAATATGAGTAGTTTCTACAACAAATAAATCAATTTCATATGTAATTTGTTTGTATAGAATGTTAAGTGAAAATTTCTTAGAAACTGTAGGATTTTCATCTAACAGAAAAATTTCTTCAAATTCAACTACCTCAAAATCTTTTGCATTTGATAAGTTTGTTTTTAATGATTGAAAAGTAAAATGGTTGCTATTGTTTCTACCAAAAACTCCCATTTCTGATGGTAAACGTATTCCTTCTTCTGCAATTTGTTCGTATAAACTCATAAAACTATTTTTAATGATATTCTAAATTTACAAAAAATAGCTTTATCTAAAAACAATAAAAGACCCCAATTGGGATCTTTTATTGTTTTAATTATTGTTGATTTACCGAATCTTGTGTTGTTGCAGCAGAATCTTCCATCATTTGTTGTTCTCTCTGCATCATCTTTAATTCTTCTTCTTTTCTTTGCTTGTACATTTTTAAGTACCTGTCAAAATACTTTTCAAAAGGAGCAATACGTTTGTTTAAAGCAGCAACTGTTGCAGCATCGCCTTGTGATTTACAAGTATCTATAATACGATATGCTGTATTAAAAGTTTCAATAATATCATATGTGTATTGTTGCTGTTCTGTTACACCCATGCCTTTAAAGAAATTCAACTCTTCTTCAGATTTTGTATACAATTTTGTAGCAATTTCACTTGCTTTCTTAGTTTCTCCCACTTTATAATACAATTCTGAAAAAGGCTCAACAAAGAAATATTTCAATCTACTATCATAAGGTATATAATAATCAATTGGGAAATTGGTCATGGCTAAATCTAACACTTTCTTAGCTTTATCCTTTTTACCTTCATTAATTAATTGATCTGCTAAACGAGTAAAATTCACTAAATATTGACGTGCTTCTTTACGAGTTTGCGGATCGTGATAAATATTTGGGCTTCCAAAGTTACCCCAATACCAACCCGTGATGTTCTTGTACATTTTTTCTGTATCAATAGAACCAATATTTAAAGGATTAACATCGTACTGACGTTCTGCTTTTATAGGCACTAATTGATATACCAAACCATTTAACTGCACATAATCTTTTAACCAAAGGAATGCTTCATTGGTAATATCACCAGCTGTAAAATAAATTGGTCTATCCCAATTGTTGTTTGCAATAATATCATACATCATAATACGCATACGGTACAAACTACTTGTATTTACATCAATAGGAATTTCTGATACAATTTGATCTGCAAGTTCAGGTGAAACGGTTCCATTTTTAAGCACCTTAGCTTTATCAACAGGTATTTTAAATTTGTTGGTTGGTATACGCACTACTTCCATTCCATTATTTACTGTCATTTTGGTTTCAGGTCTATCACTTGCAAGAAAATCCATAATGGTATTCAAATCAAAACGCTCGTCAACTGTAGGCGTAATAGCAGCAAAATACAATTTATCACCTGCATATTGCTTGTGATTGAAACGTATTTTTAATGGTTCAGAATCATACGCTTTTACTTTTAACTGATCTACATACCACTCTGCTTGCATTAAAGTTGTACATACTACGCGTACATCGGTCCTATAACCTTCTACCTCTTGTAAATACCAAAGTGGAAAAGTATCGTTATCGCCAATGGTAAAAATAATAGCATTTGGTTCTAACGAATCTAAATAGGCACGACCGACCGCTAAAGCTGTGTATTTATCTGAACGATCATGATCGTCCCAATTTTCACTCGCCATTAACACAGGCGATGCTAAAAAGGTAGTGGCTAAAACTACTGGTAAAGCTATTTTAGCATTTACTTTAGATGCTATAAATTCATAAATAGCATAGACACCATAACCTACCCAAATGGCAAAAACCATAAACGAACCTACTACAGCGTAATCACGTTCACGTGGCTCGAACGGACGTTCATTTAAGAAGATTTTTAAAGCAAAACTTGTGAATAAAAACAATGCTAATAAAACATAAAATGTTTTAGGATCTTTACGATAATGGAAAATAAAACCTAATAAACCTAACACAAACGGTATCATAAAATAAACGTTGCGCGCTTTGTTATTTAACATATCGCTGGTTAAATTATTTTGCGATCCTAAACGAAACTCATCAATAAATTTAATACCAGTTATCCAGTTTCCATCCATACGATCATTAGATCCTTGAATATCGTTTTGACGACCAGAAAAATTCCACATTAAATAACGCATGTACATATATCCAAACTGATAATTAAACATAAAGCTCATGTTATCAGAAAAACTTGGCTTTTGTACATCGATATATTCACCCATTTGCGATAAATAGCTGTCATATTCTCTTGTAGACATTTGATTAGAGTGAACGGCAGCCTTTAATTGCCCCGCCATTTCCATCAATTTTGGATCTGATGCATACTCTGGCTTTAAAGTGAACTCTACTGGTTTGGTATAACTCATGTAATTTGCCGCCATGTCTGGTTCCCACAAACGAGGTAAGAAACTTTTAAAACGACTAGAATAATTAGGTTCAGAGTTTTTATTTTCGTTGATAATTTTATACTTTCCGCTTACATAATCACGCTCATAATCGATTTTACCATCTTTATAAGGTTGATTTTCATTTAATTCTCTTCCGTATTTGATAGTAAACGAGGTATCGTAAAACAAAGAACGCTCACCATACTGCTTACGATTGTAATAATCTAAAAGCTCTGAAGCATCTGATGGTTTGTTTTCATTGATAGGAATTTGCGTGTTAGAACGAATTGGTAACATCAACCAACAAGAAAACCCTATAAAAACAAACAAAACACTCAAAACAAGTGTGTTAGCAAAATATTTTTGCTTAGAACGTGTATATTTTAAACCAAAAACAAAAAGTGCTACAACTACTGCAAATGCAATGATGGTTCCTGAATTAAAAGGCAATCCTATTGAATTAACAAAGAAAATTTCCGATTTTCCAAAGAAAATCATAGTATACGGAAGTAAAAATCCAAAGACAACTAATAAAACAGCTACTACAGCAATATTCGCAATAATGAAATTTTTAATGGTAACATTTGGATATTTTTTAAAATAATACAAATATCCTATAGACGGAATAGCTAGTAAAGCCATAAAGTGTACCCCAAAAGACATACCAATAACCAATGCAATTAATAACAGCCATTTGTTACCGCGCGCATTGTCTATATCATCAACCCAACGTAACCCAAGCCATAAAAGCAATGCTAACATAAATGTAGCAGCTGCATAAACTTCGGTTTCAACTGCACTAAACCAGAAAGTATCTGAAAAAGTGAAGGTTAAGGCACCAATTAAAGAACTTCCAAGTATAGCAATAGCTATATTGTTGGTAACTGTTTCGGTACCTATTTTAATCATTTTCATTAAAATATTAGTAGCAGACCAAAACATAAACAAAATAGCAAAAGCACTAGATAAGGCTGATACCATATTTACCATTGCAGCCACTTTTTCTGGTGATGAAGCAAACATGGCGGTAAAAGCACCTAACATTTGGAAAAGCGGCGCACCTGGCGGATGTCCTACTTCTAACTTTGCCGATGTAGCAATATATTCACCAGCATCCCAAAAACTAACTGTTGGTTCTAGTGTTATAATATAAACTGTAAGTGCAATTAAAAACGCAAGCCATCCTGTGATGGTATTCCATTTTTTAAAATTCATTGTCAACATAATAGCTATTTTTGTCTTATTTTTTATAAGAACTACAAAGAAAACGTTTTTTTTCTAAATTCCTAAAAAATGAATTCAACATATTTTGTTAACTATTTTGAAATGTATTATTTTAAGTATTGCTTTAAAATATCAAACACATAAAATCTACATGAAAAATATGATACACCTTCTTTTTAACCATAATTAAATTTTCATCAATACTATTAAAACATTTCAGGGTATCAATTCACTAATTCAATTATTTTTGAAAAATTAAAATTTGCTAAAGCACACTTTATCAATACAACTAACTAAAAAAACAACTATTCAAACATACTTTTTTAAAAATAATTCTTTCAAACTCTTGCAATTTTCTTTTTTTGTACTACATTTGCACTCGCATTAGTTAACCAACTGCTTACAGTTATCATCTAATGTTGCTTTTATTGGTCCATGGTGTAATGGTAACACTACTGTTTTTGGTGCAGTCATTCAAGGTTCGAGTCCTTGTGGACCAACTAATAAAGCTTAATTACAAAACATACAATTGGTCTATGGTGTAATGGTAACACTACTGTTTTTGGTGCAGTCATTCAAGGTTCGAGTCCTTGTGGACCAACAAAAAACCACTTTCTCAAGTGGTTTTTTTATTTTCTTTCTATTCTGATTTAACAAAAATTTTACACTGTATTGGCTAAATATTTTAAAAACTTTAAAGTAAATTTGCCATGTTATGCTAAAGATATTCAACATATCCACTTTATTGTTATTTGTGTGCTTTTTATTTGCACCAACAATATCTTATGCATTAAACTCTGATGTAGACACGTATTCTTTAATTATTAGTGAAGAAGAAGAAACGCATTCAAAAAACAAATCAAAATCAAACAATACTGTAAACGAAGAAGAAGAGAAAGAAATTCATTATTATACTTTTGAAAAGTACAAGAATTATCTTTCACAGCAACCTATCTTTGTTGTTGATTCTGACTTTAATAATAGTATTTTTAAAGATAATTTAGTCTTTAAAATTCCATCTCCCCCTCCAGAACGCAATCTATAATTTCAAACAGTTGGTATGTTTTTGTACATATTCAACACTTTTACATGTTTATTAATTATAGATTTTTTTATGAAAACAAAAAATAAAGCAGAGTTTTCTCAAAACTTTGCCTCAGGTTTGGTTGTGTTTTTAGTAGCACTTCCACTATGTTTAGGTATTGCATTAGCTTCTGGTGCGCCACCATTATCAGGAATTATTGCAGGTGTTATTGGCGGTATTGTTGTAGGTTTTATTAGCAACTCCAACATATCAGTTTCTGGCCCTGCGGCTGGTTTAACAGCTATTGTTTTAACCGCTATAACCGATTTAGGGGCCTTTGAATTATTTCTTTGCGCGGGTATTATTGCAGGCCTTTTCCAATTAGTTTTAGGCTTTGTACGTGCTGGTAGTATTTCTAATTATTTCCCCAACAATGTAATTGAAGGAATGTTAGCAGGTATTGGTATTATCATTGTTTTAAAACAAATTCCGCATGCTTTAGGATTTGACGGTGATAATATGAGTAATGAAACTCTTTTTGACAATGGTATTAACCTAAATTATTTCAACGATCTTTTTGCAGCAATACATCCAGGTGCAATAGTAATTACACTTATATCTATGGGTATTCTTTTAGCTTGGGATAAAATTCCTTCATTAAAAAAGCTAAAAATGTTACCAGGTGCTTTAGTGGCAGTAATATCAGGTATTTTATTAAATCAATTATTTTTAGCAACAGGCAGCTCATTAGGTATTAGCGCAGAACATTTGGTTACTTTGCCTGTACCCCAAACTGCCGATGATTTTAAAAACCTAATTACACTACCTAGTTTAAATGGTTTTACAAATCCGCAAGTTTGGATTGTTGGTGCAACCATTGCTGTAGTAGCATCAATTGAAACATTACTTTGTATTGAAGCATCGGATAGATTAGATTCTAAAAGACGAATTACCGACACCAACTTAGAGTTAAAAGCACAAGGAGTAGGCAATTTTTTAAGCTCTTTAATAGGCGGTTTACCAATGACATCAGTAGTAGTTCGTAGTTCTGCTAACGCAAATGCGGGAGCAACATCAAAATCATCAGCTATTATACACGGTGTTTTATTATTGGTTTGCGTTTTATCTATTCCGTTCATTCTAAACTTAATTCCGCTTGCAACATTAGCAGCCGTATTAATTTTAGTAGGATATAAATTAGCAAAACCAGCAACATTTAAGCATTTTTGGCATAATGGTAAATATCAATTCATACCATTTTTAGCAACTGTTTTGGCTGTTGTTTTTACCGATTTATTAAAAGGAGTTGGAATTGGATTGTTAATATCGGTTTTCTACATTTTACAAGGAAACATGAAGCGTGCTTATTATTTAAGTCGTGAAAAACTGAATGATACAGATGATTTCACTATCAAATTAGCCGAAGAAGTTTCATTCTTAAACAAAGCGGCTATTAAAAAAACATTGAAAAATGTAAAACCAGGCTCTAATGTAACAATTGATGCACGTTCAACATCGTACATCACAACCGATGTTTTGGAAATGATTCAAGATTTTGCAAACGTACGCGCTAAAGAAGACGAAATTCAAGTGCATTTAATTGGTTTCAAAAAATCGTACAAAGAATATGAATCCGATGAAGATTCGCACATATTAGTTACCCACCGCAGAGCAATGTAATAAACAAATTTAAAGAAAGTAAGAAAAATGAAAGCACATACATTAGAAACACAAGCAACCATTACACCTGAAAAAGCATTAGAAATTTTAAAAGAAGGCAACACACGATTTGTAAATAACTTAAAAGCAAATCGCGATTTGTTAGCACAAGTAAACGACACAAGAGCAGGGCAATGGCCTTTTGCTGTAGTTTTAAGTTGCATAGACAGCCGTACATCAGCAGAATTAATTTTTGATCAAGGTTTAGGCGATATTTTCAGTGTAAGAATTGCAGGTAATTTTGTAAATCAAGATATTTTAGGATCAATGGAATTTGGTTGTAACGTAGCAGGTTCTAAATTAGTAGTAGTATTAGGACATACAAAATGCGGCGCTTTAAAAGGTGGCTTAGATGCAGCAGCTATTGAAGGTCTTGGCATGGATAATTTAAACCATTTAGTTGGTCATTTCGATCCAATTATTAAGAATATCATGAAAGATGGCGAAGAGCGCAATTCTAAAAACACCGATCTTTTAGAAAGATTAAATCATCACAATATTTTAAATGCCATAGAACATATTCGCAAAGAAAGCTCAACCCTTAGGAAAATGGAAGAAGAAGGGAAAATTAAAATTGTAGGAGCAAATTACGATGTTGAAACAGGAAGCGTTGTATTCTTGTAAAACGATAATCCTACAAAAATCAAGAATAGAAAGTCGGCAATTTGTCGACTTTTTTTATTTAAAAATCACCAAAAAATAAATTCATTAGTCGTAATTTTGCCTTAAATCTAACAGAAAAAATTATGTGTAAAGATTTAAAAGAAAGCTTCAATAAAATTATTGATGGAAACAAAGAATGGATGGAGTTTGTAAAAAACGACACCTCGGGCAGATTTGAGCAATTAGCCAAAGGACAAAATCCTGAAATTTTATGGATTGGCTGTGCCGATAGCCGCGTACCTGCCAACGAATTAACAGGCACCAAACCAGGTGAAGTCTTTGTACACAGAAACATTGCAAACGTTTGTGTTCACTCAGACATGAACATGCTATCTGTTTTAGATTATGCTGTAAATGTTTTAAAAGTAAAGCACATTATTGTTGCAGGTCATTATGGTTGTGGTGGTGTTGCTGCATCGTTAAGTAGTTCTCAATATGGTATTATTGATAACTGGCTATCACATATTAAAGATGTATATCGTTTACACGCTACTGAAATTGACGCTATAAACAATCAACATGAAAAAGAAAATCGTTTGGTTGAATTAAATGTTCAAGAACAGGTTTTAAATTTATGCAGAACATCTATTGTTCAAAACGCTTGGAAAAACCAACAACCATTAGCAGTACATGGCATGGTAATTAACATTGGCTCTGGGCAGTTAATTGATTTAAACCATACACACACCAATAACGATAGTCTTACTAAAGTATTTAAATTTGATTAAAAATAAAAAAAAGCCCAATGGGCTTTTTTTTATTTTTCTAACTGTAACAACTTGGTTACATATTTTCCAATTACATCAAATTCTAAATTTACTTTTGTACCCACTTTATAGGTTTTAAACAAAGTATGCTCTAATGTATAAGGAATAATAGCCACGCTAAAGGTATTAATACCCGAATTCACGACTGTTAAACTGGTTCCATCAACCGTAATAGATCCTTTTTCAATAGTTACATATTTTGATTTTTTATCGTATTCAAAACTAAAATAAGTACTTCCTCCCACCTCTTCAATCTTAGTCACCACAGCTGTTTCATCAACATGTCCTTGTACAATGTGTCCATCTAAACGTGTATTTAAAAACATCCCTCTTTCTAAATTTACCACATCGCCAACGTTCCAATTTCCAATAGTAGTAACATCTATCGTTTCCTTTATAGCTGTAACTTTAAAAATGGTATCATTAATTTCTACCACGGTTAAACACACACCATTATGCGCTACACTTTGATCAATTTTTAATTCGTTTGTAAAAGAACTTTCTATAAATAGATGCACATTTGTTTGTTCATGCTCTATTTTATTTATAACTCCAAGAGTTTCAATAATACCAGTAAACATAAGTAGAATAATTTTACTAAATTTGTAACAAAATTAGCAATAATTAATACAACGCATGTTTAAAAAAGGCGAAAATATTGTTTTAGGAATATCAATTGGCGATATGAATGGTGTGGGCCCAGAAGTAATTTTAAAAACTTTTGAAGACCCACGTATGATGGAACTTTGTACCCCTGTGGTTTTTGGTAACGTTAAATTATTATCATTCCTTAAAAAAAATATTAATTGTACAACCGTTATTCACGGAATTGATTCTCTTGACCAAATTCAATTAGGTAAATTCAACGTTTTAAACCTTTGGAAAGAAGGTGTGAATTTAGACTTTGGTGTTTTAGATGACAATGTAGGCAAATATGCCATTAAATCTTTTGCAGCGGCAACGCAAGCATTAAAAGATGATTTAATTGATGCTTTGGTTACAGCACCTATTAATAAATACAACATACAATCAGACGATTTTAAATTTCCTGGTCATACCGATTATTTAAATCAAGAACTAGAAGGAAACGCTTTAATGTTTATGATTAGTGATGATTTAAAAGTAGGTTTATTAACCGATCATGTGCCATTACAAGAAGTTTCTGCCGCATTAAACCCAGAGCTTATTAAACAAAAAGTACGCACCATCAACAAATCATTAATTCAAGATTTTAATGCAGTAAAACCACGCATTGCCTTGTTAGGATTAAACCCTCATAGTGGCGATAACGGAATTATTGGTACAGAAGAACAATCATTTATTACGCAAACCGTTAAAGAATTGTTTGATGAAAACATCATTATTTACGGTCCTTATTCTGCCGATGCTTTTTTTGGAGCAGAGCAGTACAAAAATTTTGATGCCGTTGTTGCATGTTATCATGACCAAGGATTAATTCCTTTTAAAGCATTAAATTTTGGAAACGGCGTAAATTTCACTGCCGGATTAAACAAAATTCGCACATCGCCAGATCATGGAACCGCTTATGATATTGCCGGAAAAGGCATTGCCGATTTTACATCGTTTAAAAATGCAGTTTACGCTGCTTTAGATATTTATAAAAATAAAAACGAGTATTTACAAAGCATAAAAAATCCATTAAAAGTTTCTAGTAATTAACATTAAAAAATTATCAATAAAAGCTTTTAATAAAATTATTTTTATATCTTTGCACGCTCAAATAGATGGTTATGGTAACTGAAAAAGATTTTTTAGTACAGTTCTCTGGACTAAAATTAGGAGAACATCAATTTGAATACATAATTGAAAACGATTTTTTCAATATGTTTGATTACGCTGAATTCAACAGCACTAACATTAAAGTTGATTTAACTTTGTTAAAGAAAACCACCATGTTAGAACTAGAATTCCACCACAAAGGAACCGTAAACGTACCTTGTGACCAAACAAACGAAGATTTTGATTTACCTATTGAAGGAACTTTGAAATTATTCGTCAAATTTGGAGAAGAGTTCAATGATGACAGTGAAGATTTGTTAATTTTGCCTTTCGCAGAATTTCAATTAAACGTAAAGCAATATATATATGAAATGATTGCTTTATCGGTTCCGTACAAACGCGTTCATCCTAGCGTTGCTGAAGAGTACAGTTTAGATGATGAAGACGATTTTGAAGGTTTGGATTTTTTAGATGATGATGATTTAGAAATGATCAACCAAGAAGAAAGTACAGAAGAAGAAACAGATAATACACCGTCTGAAGATAATTCAGACAACAACAATAAAGATACAGACCCACGTTGGGATAAATTAAAACAACTATTAACGGATAAATAATACGGTAAAATGGCACATCCTAAAAGAAAAACCTCGAAAACAAGAAGAGATAAAAGAAGAACTCATTACAAAGCAGTAGCTCCAACAATTGGAACTTGCGCTGTAACTGGTGAAGCACATTTAATGCACAGAGCTTATTGGCACGAAGGTAAATTATACTACAGAGGTCAAGTTTTAGTAGACAAAACTGAGGCTGTAGCTTAATTTTATCAAAAATAAAATAAAAAGCCCCCGCTATGCGAGGGCTTTTTCACATTTGCAAAAAATCAAATAAATTCAAAAAACATCATTTTTAGACAAAAATTGATGCTAATTGCTATTTTTTTTGTAATTTTCAACACTTTTTGAACTTTTTTGAACGTAAAGATAGTCCCTTATGACAAAGATTACAGCAGCCATTACAGCAGTAGGTAAATATGTACCTGATTTTGTTTTATCTAATCAAGTATTAGAAACAATGGTTGACACTAACGATGAATGGATCACATCAAGAACAGGCATCAAAGAACGTCGTATTTTAAAAGATACAGACAAAGGTACATCTTACATGGCAATTAAAGCCGCTGAAGATTTACTTGCAAAAACAGGTCTTGACCCAAAAGAAATTGACTTGGTATTAATGGCTACAACCACACCAGACATGCCCGTTGCTTCAACAGGCGTTTATGTAGCTACACAAATTGGCGCAACAAACGCTTTCTCTTATGATTTGCAAGCAGCATGTTCTAGCTTTTTATATGGTTTGTCAACAGCTACTTCATATATAGAATCAGGTAGATACAAAAAAGTATTATTAATTGGTGCCGATAAAATGTCTTCAATAATTGATTATACTGATCGTGCTACTTGTATTATTTTTGGAGATGGTGCAGGTGCTGTATTAGTTGAACCAAATACAGAAGGCTTAGGTTTTCAAGACGAAATTTTAAAAAGCGATGGTGTTGGTCGTGAATTTTTAAAAATTGAAGCAGGTGGTTCTTTACTTCCACCATCAGAAGAAACAGTAAAAAACAAACAACATTTTGTTCATCAAGACGGAAAAACAGTATTTAAATATGCTGTTTCAGGAATGGCTGATGTAAGTGAACAAATTATGCAACGCAACAACTTAACTCATAGCGATGTTAATTGGTTAGTACCACACCAGGCAAACAAACGTATTATTGATGCTACTGCAAACCGTATGGGTTTAAACGAAGATAAAGTTTTAGTTAACATACACAAATACGGCAACACAACCTCTGCAACCCTACCCCTACTTTTAAATGATTTTGAAAAAGATTTAAAAAAAGGCGATAATTTAATTATTGCTTCATTTGGTGGTGGTTTTACATGGGGAGCCATTTATTTAAAATGGGCATATAACACAGAAAAATAAACTAAATAAATAATTGAATAACAAAATTTTAGAATTATATTATGGATATTAAAGAAATTCAAAATCTAATTAAATTTGTAGCAAAATCAGGTGCTACTGAGGTAAAATTAGAAATGGATGATTTTAAAATCACCATTAAAACTACTACAGAAGCTGCTGCTGCTGAAAACGTACCTTACATGCAACAAATGCCAGTAGGCATGCCGCAAGTTCAAATTGCTGCGCCAGTTGCAACTGTAGAAACTGCTGCGCCTGCGCAAGCTGCTTCTACAGATGATGATGCTAAATACATCACAATAAAATCGCCAATTATTGGAACTTTTTACCGTAAACCATCTCCAGACAAACCAGCTTTTGTTGAAGTAGGTTCTACTATTAAAACAGGTGATGTTTTATGTGTTATTGAGGCAATGAAATTATTCAATGAAATTGAATCTGAAATCAGTGGAAAAATTGTTAAGGTTTTAGTTGATGATTCATCTCCTGTAGAGTTTGATCAACCATTATTCTTGGTAGATCCATCTTAATAAACATAGGTTTTACAACACATTGTTTCATTTAAACTAAAAACCATATGTTTAAAAAAATATTAATTGCAAACCGTGGTGAAATTGCTTTACGCATTATTAGAACGTGTAGAGAAATGGGTATTAAAACGGTAGCTGTTTATTCTACTGCAGATGCAGATAGTTTACATGTACGTTTTGCAGACGAAGCTGTATGTATTGGACCTGCACCAAGTGCGCAATCGTACTTAAAAATGTCTAATATTATTGCTGCTGCAGAAATTACAAATGCAGATGCTATTCATCCTGGATACGGATTTTTATCTGAAAACGCTAAATTTTCAGAATTATGCCAAAAGCACAACATTAAATTTATTGGTGCGTCTCCAAGCATGATCGAGAAAATGGGTGATAAAGCTACTGCTAAAGAAACCATGAAAGCAGCTGGTGTACCATGTGTACCTGGATCTGACGGTTTACTTGAATCTTTAGAGCACGCTAGAAAAGTTGCCAAAGAAATTGGTTTTCCTGTAATGATGAAAGCTACTGCAGGTGGTGGTGGTAAAGGAATGCGCGAAATCTGGAAAGAAGACGAGCTTGAAAAAGCTTGGGAAAGCGCACGCCAAGAAGCTGCTGCATCATTTGGTAATGATGGCATGTACATGGAAAAATTAATTGTTGATCCACGTCATATCGAAATTCAAGTAGTGGGTGATGCTTACGGAAAAGCATGTCACTTATCTGAGCGCGATTGTTCAATTCAACGTCGTCATCAAAAATTAACAGAAGAAACGCCTTCTCCATTCATGACAGATGAATTAAGAGAAAAAATGGGTAAAGCAGCAGTAAAAGCAGCAGAATTCATTAAATACGAAGGTGCGGGAACTATTGAATTTTTAGTTGATAAAGACCGTAATTTCTACTTTATGGAAATGAACACGCGTATCCAAGTAGAACATCCTATTACAGAACAAGTTATTGATTACGATTTAATTCGTGAGCAAATTTTAGTAGCTGCTGGTGTGCCAATTTCGGGTAAAAACTATTTACCAGAATTACACTCAATTGAATGCCGTATCAATGCTGAAGATCCGTTTAACGATTTTCGTCCATCACCAGGTCGTATCACAACATTACACGCACCAGGAGGTCATGGAGTTCGTTTAGACACACATGTTTACTCAGGATACACCATTCCGCCAAATTACGATTCAATGATTGCGAAATTAATTACTACTGCACAAACACGTGAAGAAGCAATTAGCAAAATGAAACGTGCTTTAGATGAGTTTGTAATTGAAGGTATTAAAACTACCATTCCTTTTCACAGACAATTAATGGATAATCCGGATTATGTAGCAGGTAATTATACTACTGCATTTATGGAAACATTTAAAATACAAAAACCTATTGAAGGTTAATTTAATAAAGTTGAGTAAAAAACTCAACTTTATTTTTTTATAACCCTACCTGTTATATTGAAAACTACTTAATAATGTTAAACATTTAAAGTAAAAAAACTCCAACGCTTTCTTCTTTTCACTATTGCGACACTCATAGAATTTTAGTATCTTAAACAAAAAATTATGTTTTTTTCAGGATCTCGACTTTTTTATGACCAATATCGTTTAGATGCACCCAAAGGCAATTTTGAATTAAAATTAACTCCAGAACAGTTAATATATCAATACGCAGATAGCATCGCAAAAGTTTTTCCTCTTTTTAATCAACTGCCGCATAGATTTAAATTAAATTTCAACAATCGTATTTTAAGTTTTCTAAAACAGTATGCTTTTGCACCTCAACAAAACGCACCTTTAACCAATGCACATAAAATTGAAATTGCTGCTAGTTATGTAAAACTTACGTTGGGTTACAATCAATTTTTAATCAATAGTTTTGATAAAATTGTAGTCTACCCTACCGCACAATACTTTTCACACTTAAACGAAACTCACACGGGACATTTCAACCCTAAAATGAAGGTAGTTATGTTGGCTTTAGACGAATTTGAACACGACATCAAAAATAATCAAGACGGTAAAGATTTAGCATTGCATGAATTTACGCACGCTTTGTGTTTTGAGATGATGCAACCTTATGCTAAACATCCTGATTCTGATTCATTTAGAAAAGGTTTTCGACTCATTCATCAATGGATGGAAGCACCAGAAAACACATCTAAAATTAATCAAATCAATTTTTTACGTTCGTATGCTTTTACCAGTCGTTTAGAATTAATTTCTGTTTTAATTGAATTATTTTTTGAAAAAGAAACTTTGTTTAAAACACATTTTCCAGATTTATATAGCTACACAGGCAATATGATTAAGCATCCTAAAACAAAATCAATCGCAAAATAGTTTGTGTGCAAATGATCTAAATCATTATCATTAAAAAACACTCGTTCCTATTTACAAACTATCGTTTTTTAACAATATTTATTAACATAACGCACATAACCAATGATTACACAAAATGTAAATCAATTTAAAGCACGTTAATTTTTTTATAAATAAACCAAATAAAAACTTTGAAAACAGTATAAAAAGTTTATCTTTACCGCATTATTAATTATTTATCATTATCAAATGAGAACAGGTACAGTAAAGTTCTTCAATGAATCAAAAGGATTCGGATTTATTACAGACGAAGAAACAGGACAAGACATTTTTGTTCACATCTCAGGACTTAAGTCGAGAGAATTAAAAGATGGAGATGTAGTTAACTACGTTGAATCTGATGGAAAAAAAGGAAAAATCGCAACTGACGTTGTTGTTTTATAATATACGTTAGATAATATATATTACTTAATTCCATAAGCCACTGCATTAAATGCAGTGGCTTTTTTTATTGCTTAATAATCTAAATTTCTCCTTTATCCTGTGCTGAGCTTGTTGAAACATCAAAATAACAAACTACTAAAAACAGGTTTTATGACACATTATAATCATTCATAATACTTAAAATAGCTACAATAAAAAATGCAATCTTCGGAAAGATTGCATTTTTTATTATTCCGTATCCAAACGTTCTATAAAAGAAGAAGGACTTTCGCCTGTTATTACCCTAAACAAACTAGCAAATGTTTTGGGATGTAAATCACCATAAATTGCTGCCAAATCTTTAATCGGTTTTTTTCGTAGTTCTTTATCTGCTTTTAAATCGGCAACTACTTGTTGTATACGTAAGCTATTAATATAGGTACTAAAACCCTTTTTATGTTCATTTAAAAAAGGCGAAAGCGTACTACGGGTTGTATTTAATTTTTTAGCTAAATCGTCTAAGGTAGTAGGTGCTAAAAAGCCTTTTTCTTTTTCAAAACACTCTAAACCTTCACCCAAACGTAGGTCGGTTGGAGATGGCACAGCAGCCTTTGTCTCTGGTTGCTTTAGTTGTTGCGCCTCTGGTATTTCTGTTGTTATTTCAGAAACGTTCTCTGTTACCCCAACTTCAGTAGTTACAGTGTTGGCTATAGCTGTTGTTTGGGTAACCGTATCTTTTTTACTTACGCTTTTTTTATGAAGCTGTTGTTTTTTATATCGTTTATAAAATACATACCCCCCTATCAGCAACAAAACACCCCCTAAAATACTAATGCCTATAGTAGATTTCTGTAACAACTTTTGCAAGTGTACTTCGTTGTTTTTTAATTTTTTGGTATCTAACTCTTCATGTAAAATACTGGTAATACTTTGTTGTTCTTTTTCAAACTGCTGGTTTAAAGCCATTAGGCTTTCTGTAGCCTTGTTTTGCAAAGCCGTTTGCCCTGTTTCTTTGTAATAGGCAATTAAATAATCATACGTTGCACGCAACTCATAATTTAAAAACGTTTTTTGGTGAAAAAGGCTGTCTATTTTGGTAAAATAAGCAACTGCTGTTTCTTTTTGGTTTTGTTGCCAGGCTATTTTACCCAAATACAAATAAATAACATGCTCATTGGAAAAATCTCCGTTTTGCTGTATGGCAGGCAATGCTTTTGTAAAATAACTTTGAGCCGTAGCATTGTTTTTCTGTAAAAAAGCCAAGCCCCCGTTTAGGTAGGCTATATAAGCGGTTTCTAATTGTTTGTCTTTAGGTTTTAATAGTTTAATTGCTTGTTCACTTTCCTGTATAGTAATATTCAGTTTATCAATATCTTGTAACTGCCAATAGGTTTTACTCAGACAATATAAAGTAACAATATAACTTCGTAAGTTGTTGTAATCTTTTTGGGTTTGGTAGTAGTCTTTTGCTTGGGTATAATAAGCAACGGCTTTATCATAATACCTTGTATGACTGTAAATATTACCAATATCTATGCGTACCGCATTTAAGTTGTATAAATTATTTATTTCTTCGTTAAACGCTTCTGATGCTATAGCATAGTATAATGCATTTTTAAAATCGCGGTTGTCGTAATAAAATACTGTGCTTCTATTTAAAAACCTTCCTTTAATACTGTCGTTCTCCATTTTTTGTACCAAAGGGTGCATTTGGTGCAACAACAAAGCTGCATTGGCAAAAGGTACTAAAAAAGATTTTTTTTCTAATGCTTTGTATTGTTCTAATGAGTTGTTTTCTTTACGCGCTTTTTGATAATACACCTCTAAATACGCTGTTTTTTTTGCATTAGAAACGGTATCGTTTTGAATAACATCCCAAAGGTTTTTGTATGAATCTGCCGTTGTTTGCCCAAACAAGCCAAACGGCAACAGAAAAATAATCCAGCAAAGGAATAAATGATTCAGTATAGGGAATAAATTGTCCAATTTTTTAAAAAACATACTTCATTTTTTTCTAACTGCACAAAAATACAAAAAAATAACAAACAGCACTCTTGTTTTATATAACACACTGTTTTTCAAAACAATACAACTAAACAACAAAGTAGTAATGAATGGAAAAATAATCCATAGAGGGGAATAAATTGTCCAAAACAAGGCATGAATTATCCCGTTCTTTAACTATGGATAATTTGTTCGCTTGTTGTTTTAAAAACCGTTCATATTTGTAATCGAAACAAAAAGCTACCCGGGCAGCGTTATTAAAAAACTCCGAAAAACAATGAAACGATTTTTTTTATATGCTGTAGCAATTACTGCTTTATGCAGCGCATGCGAAACAGAAAACGAAGTATTCGCAACAGAGACAAAAGAACAATCTAATACTTTGCATCAGGCAAAAGGTGTTAAGACAAATGATTACCAAACCTATCAAAGCATTATGAACAGCTTTGTATACAACAAAAGCCAAACGTATGAAAAAAACCTGCTGTTGTTTGAAGAACATGTAAACCAGCAAATACTTAATTACGTAAAGCAAGAAACCTATAGTTACGAAAAAATAAACCAAGAACAACTATTGGTTTTAAAAAGAGCAGATGCAACTTTTATAGAACAACTGGCTTATACTAAAGAAGCCAAGCAAGCCATTCAAACTATTTTAAGCAACCGTTTTACTAGTGATGCTATGCAATTAATTATCAACGAAGATGAGCAAAATTTAATAGCAACCCTATTTGCATTGCAGGGTAACGGGAATGATGATGATTTATTGAATGGTAAAAGAAGAATTGCATTTGCTTATGGTGCGCAATACAGCTTTACACAAGCGGTATTGTATGCTGGGGCTATAGAACTATTAGCGAAATACTAATAAGTCTTAAAGTCGAATGTCCGTCAGTTCGAGCTTGTCGAGAACAGTAGCCTTTCAAAAAGCACAATTAAACTAAAGTCGATAAGTCAAAAGAGACATACAATTACAAAAATAAAAAACTGAAAAAGAATTATTTACCTATTTGTTTCGGAGGCCGGTAGTCGCGAATACCGGTTCATAAACAAATAAGAAACAACCAATTACAGTGGTATACCTGTAAAAACTATTTTTAACCGCAGTTTATAAAACAATAAAAACAAAACTGCATAAACAATTTTAAATGAAAAACTTTAGAAAATTTACAATTGGAGTAATTGGAGCTGCTTTATTAAGCTTGGGTCTGTATTCTTGTGACAATGAAGATGCAATATCTTCAACATCGCAAACAGAAGAAACAAAAACCTTAGCTGCCAGAGAAGCAGGTGAAGTAGCTATACCAGAAGTTCAACAATATTATAATAATCTTAAAACGATTATATTTGCAACTGAACTTAATAAGTTAGATGTTGTAAGAAGTCTTGCAGATAAAGAAATACCAATGGTTGAAAAAATCACAACCTTAGATCTTGTTGATGAAGCTGACAAACCTATGACCTTTTTTGATTTTGAAAGTGAAGAGCAACAAATTGAGTTCATAGATCAATATTTAGATGAGGAAGCCCTTTCAGTTTCAGATAAAATTACAATGGAACCAGAATTAATTGAAAACTTTAAGCAGGAAAATTTAGTTATTGAAAAGATATTAGAAGAAAACAACATAAAAGGTTATGCTACTAAAATTTCTGATAAAGTTTCATTTTTTGATCGTTTAAAAGGAGAAATTGGATCAATATATCTTCCTATAAATCCTACTCCAATAGAAGGAATGCCAATACCTATTGAAATTCCAACAAAAGCACAGTTACTTAGAAATAAGTTAGCAAAAATGAATCCGCAAACTGGTGATTTCTTTGTAGCTTTACCTACACACGGAGTTCCTTTTCAATTAATCGATCTTTTTAATAAAAGATTCAAAGTGGGGCATGCTGGTATTGTAACAAAAAATATAACATCTTCAACTTTACCTACAGAAAATGTTTTAATTGAAGCTTGGAGTACTGTACAATATAAACAGATAGAGGATTGGGTTGATGCTAAGTTTTATGTTATGGAGTTCAAAAAGAAAAAAACGCGTATAATAATAAAATGGTTTAAAGTAAAAATTGAAACATCGTACCACAATGTTAACAAACAAGCAATAGCTAATTATGCAATGAGTAAATTTGGTAAATCATATGTAAAAAATTTATTCGAATTTGGTGCTATGAAAGCTACTGCAAAAAATTTAGACAGATACACTTGTACAACATTAGTATGGCGTTCTTCAGATGTTGCTGTAGATATTAAACCTTCTCCATGGTTATCACCTATAGTTACACCAACTGATTTATATACTGATGGAGAAACATTTGTAAAAGGACAAGTTAATTAATTACAAACATGAAAAAAAGAATTTTGTTACAAACCATTAGTCTGTTTGCAGTGGTTATACTATCGGTACTAAATACATCATGCGATAAAGACGATGACCGCATTGATTTTTACAAAAGTCAAAACCGTTCCGAAGAACTAAAAGGATGGTGGAAAAGAATCAGTAATGAAGAACATCCTGATTACATGGTTTTTGAAGAATTTACTTATAAAAATGTAACCTATTCAGAAAATCAAGGGTATTATAATCCTTCTGAAGGAGATTATTGGTATAACAACAATTCTCATATTTTTTCATTATCTGTTGGTAATTTTAAATCAAATGGTGTTGAAAATCAAATACCATATAAAATGAACATTACAAAAGACACCTTACAACTTTATAATGAGGCTACTGGCTATTATGTAAAAGCTACACAACCTTAAAATTAACAACCTAAAGAGCATTTATTACAAATGCTCTTTTAAACTTTAAAAATTATGAAAACAAAAATTACCTTAATAATTACCTTATTTGTTAGTATGTTAACAAATGCTCAGCCCTTTTACACTTTTAATAAGTTAACCGCTACCTATACCGATGTAGTAAACCCAATAAGCATTAACAATAACCTACCATGGCAAAAACACAACGTAAATAATGCCATGTACTGGGACTACACCTTGCCTTTTAACTTTAAAATAAACGGTGTTAATTATAAGTTCATCACTTTTGACGGAGCCAATATTTCTTTACTTAGTATGAGTACCAGCGAAGTTGAACTTTATGGAACAGGCATTGGTATTGCCGATAAAAGTGCTGCAACTGCAACCACTTCTGTTTCGCCTATTGGTTACAAAGTAGAAGGCACAACAGGCAGTCGTATTTTTAAAATGCAATTTAAAAATGTAGGCTCAGCTACTGAAAGATACTTTTATTTTGCAAATACGTACTATTTAAATCTACAAATATGGTTGTACGAAGGCACCAACGTAATAGAATACCATATTGGCAATCATAATTTAAGTACGTACAATTATCCTAATGAAGAGCCTATTACCAATTTTGGTTTTGGTGGCGAACCATCATCAGGTCAGTTTGTTTGTATGTTATATGATAACCCGCAAACCCCATTATTAGGAGAATACACAGATGAAAGCCAAGTAACCCTTACTAATTATGGTTTTGAAGGCTACCCTAACAGCAATACCGTTTACCGTTTTACACCCGTTACAAGTGCCAGTATTGGCGAAAATTTGTTTGATACTGTTAAAGTATACCCTAACCCAACAACAAATTACTTAATATTGGAAAATTTAAATCAAGCTAAAGAATATGCTATTTATGATTTAAAGGGATCATTAGTAAAAAAAGGAACATTAAGTGCTGAAGATAACAGCATTGATGTATCAACAATAGCAACAGCTGTATACATTTTACAAATAGATCAGTCAACCTATAAATTTATAAAACAATAAAGTTTAAACTAAAAAAGATATTTTAACCCCAAATGTCACGCTTGTGTTTAACTTAGGTTGTTTATTTAATAAAATAAGCAAGGTATTTGGTTAGGCTCAGCAAAAATACTTGCACTACTAGACAATTTTAAACAATGCAACTACTAAAAAAATACCTACCCCATACATTAGTTATTTCAGGTATCATTTTAATTGTATTAGGATTAGCACTTTAAAGAAAATAATCCTTTTTATCAGATACTTGGTTTATTCTAAACAAACTTTATCATGTACTGGCTTAGGCCAGCAACTATAAGATGTTAAAACGCTATGTTGTTTTAAACATCAAATCTTCATGTTCTTTCAACAGCAATACACATTCTATTTAACAACCAACATACCACAGATGCATCAAGCGGTGCATCTGTGGCTAACAATACTATTAACTTAAAAACAATATTATGGCAGTATTACACAAAATTAAGGCGTATTTATACGACAACGTTTTAACCAAAGACAACCCCAACGATTTTATTGCACGTACGGTAAGCGAACGTTCATTAAATGTAAAACAAATTTGCGAAGCAGCAGTAACCCGTGGTGGTGCCGATGTTTCGGCAGCCGCTATGGAACACGCTACCGAATTGTTTTTAAAAGAAATGGGGTACCAACTGTGCGATGGTTTCTCGGTAAACACAGGGTATTTTACTGCAAGTACTCAAATTAGAGGCGTTTTTGACAGCCCTACCGAAACCTTTAACCCACAAAAACACAACATACTGTTTCAGTTTAACCAAGGCGAAAAATTACGAAGCCAAATTGCTACCATCGAAATTGCTATTTTAGGTGTAGCCGAAGCTGGTGCTGCCATTTTACAGGTGAAAGATGTAAAAAGCGGTACCGTAAACGATTTGCTTACACCCAACCGTAACCTTAAAATAGCAGGTAGCAAAATAAAAGTAGTGGGCGATAACCCTGCGGTAGGTATTTATTTTACCAATACCGATACAGGCATGCGTACCGCAGTTGATGCAACAGATATAGTGGTAAACAACCCATCAGAATTAATTGTGATAACCCCTGATTTAGAAGCAGGTATGTACACCATAGAAGTGGTAACTCAATATACCGTAGGCACTTTGCTAAAAGAACCACGTACTGCAACTTTTGATAAACCATTAACCGTAATAGGTATTCAATAGGTACTCTTATGTTGCAGTCAAAACCCCTTTGACTATACAATCAAAAGACCTTTGATAGTACAGACAAAGGGGCTTTGATAACGCGGTCAACAATACTTTGACTGGGCGTACAAAGCCTCTTTGAGTTAGCTGTCTACTTACAGATGTAAGTACAATATGCTTTACAAATTATACATCTGTTTAAACAGACTAAGGCGCAATTTCTATAAGTATATCAAGAATAAAGACAAGAATAACCAAAATTAAATAACCTATGTGTTTCGGAGGCTGGTAGGCGCGAATACCAGTTAACAAACAAATTAAGAATCCGATTACAGCGGGGTACCTGTAAACTTATTTTTTTAACCGCAGTTTATAAACAATAAAAACAAACTGCATAACTACTTTAACAAATGAAGAAAATTAAAAATTTAACATTAGGAATCTTAGGAGCAACTATTTTATCAGTGGGTTTGTATGCTTGTAGCAATGATAATGAAGCTACAACAAGTAACAATACCACAACAGAACAATCCACTATAGCTGCTAAAGAAGCTTTAGATGAGAATTTAACAACTATATATTCAAATCTTACAAAAAAAGCTTTTGGAACATATTTAATTCAAAATGGGGTTTTAGATGTAAAAATAAAAGAAGAAATTGATAATGGTTTTATATTTACATTTGAAACTGAAAAGAATTTTGGTTTTAGTACACAAAGTTTTAACTTAGCTAATTATAACTTTAAGATAAGTAATAATAAATTATCTCTAAATAATTATTCAATTCAAAAAGTTAAATCAGAGTATATATTTTACAAAAATAACAATGTAATTGAGGTTGAAAATAAAGACGAAATTCTAAAAGATTTTGATTTTATCATCTTGGGTATTGTATATGACGAATTATCTAAAGATTCATTAATAACATATCAAGAACATATAAAAAACTATTCAAATCAATCATCAAGTTCTACAGTACCTTGTCCATGGTGGAATACTAAAACAATTACAGGTATAGGTTGGACAAGTGGATCAGCTAAATCTGATTTACATTTTGCAACTATTCAGAATGCAAATGAAGGAGATTTAGTTGGATGTAGATCTTTAGGAGGAGTTGAAGTTAATAGTAAATTAGACGGATTATATTTTACTGCTGTTCAATCATTCTGTTGCCCATAATATTTATATAAGGAAATGAAAAAGATAAGATTATTAATGTTAATTAGTTTAGTATTATTCCTAATAATAACTTTTTTCACTAACCTTATAGTGTTAAAAAATGTATTTGGGTATTTTACTTTGATGTTATTAATAGTGATCATAATAAAAAATATTAAGAACTATTATCTAAAATAATAATCTTTTAAAATTTAGTGTAATACATTTTAATTAGATTGTTAAAATTTCTTTGCTTACAAATAATATCTCGCATATTAATGCAAGCATTACACTTGTATATAACTTAAATCACATGCTTTACCAGTTCATCAAGTAGGTATTGGCTCAACTTAAAAACAAAAAAATCCATCTGATATAAAGATGGATTTTTTGTTATTGCTTCATTATCAAATTCGTTATTTGTTTTTAAAAAGTGCATAGCTTGGTATTAAACGCAAGTGTTCTTTCTATTTAAAATCATTATAAATTAAAGTTTAAAACCCGTTAAGCCGTAAGAATTAAAACGATAACTTTTTTAATCCGCTTGTAAAATTCTATATTTGAAAATTCATTTATTTTATAAAATTATAAACATGCAATCTACCCAATTAGATTTAGTCCCAATCCTTATGCAGCTTGGGCTTGCAGCTGGTTTTGTATTTGTAACTATTTTAGTTTCGGGATTTTTAGGTCCTAAAAAAGCCTCTAAAAATAAAGACATCAACTTTGAATGTGGTATCGAATCTTTTGGTAACGCCCGTGTTCCCTTTAATGTACGTTACTTTTTGGTAGCTATTTTATTTGTTTTATTTGATGTTGAAGTAATTTTCATGTATCCTTGGGCTGTAAATTTCTTAGAACTTGGATGGGAAGGTTTAGCAAAAATGGGCATTTTTATGTTCTTGTTAATCGTAGGTTTATTATACGAGTTCAAGAAAAAAGGGTTAGAATTTGAATAAAAAGTAACTATGAGTAATTCATCAAACATAAAACAAGTTCCTGCACCAGATGGTTTTTCTGGCGAAGGATTTTTTGCAACAAAATTAAGTGAAGTGGTAGGTTTAGCTCGCGCTAATTCTATGTGGCCATTGCCTTTTGCGACCTCTTGTTGTGGAATTGAGTATATGGCAACTATGGCTGCAACGTACGATATTGGTAGATTTGGTTCTGAGCGTATGAGTTTCTCTCCTCGCCAAGCCGATATGCTATTGGTTATGGGCACCATTGCTAAAAAAATGGCGCCTATTTTACGCCAAGTATATGAACAAATGGCAGAGCCTAAATGGGTTATTGCGGTTGGTGCTTGTGCTAGTACAGGTGGTGTTTTTGACACTTATTCTGTTTTACAAGGTATTGATAAAGTAATTCCTGTGGATGTTTACGTTCCGGGATGCCCGCCAAGACCTGAACAAATTTTAGATGGAATTTTAGAATTGCAAAACATCGTGAAAAACGAATCGGTTCGCCGTAGAAGTAGCGATGAATATAAAGATTTATTAAACTCATACAACATCAAATAAAATGAGCTTAACAAACGAAATCATTCAACAAACGTTGAGTCAGAAATTTACACCAAAGGTTGAAAATTTTCATATCCTACACGATATGTTGGCTTTTGAAGTAAAAAAAGAATCGCTTTTTGAAATCATTCAATTTTTAAAAGAAGATCCTTCCATGAACTTCAACTTCTTAACCGATGTTTGTGGTGTTCATTACCCTGATTACGATCAAGACCGCCAATTTTGTGTAGTGTATCATTTACACAATTGGTTCGAAAATATAAGAATTCGCGTTAAAGTATTCTTACCTGCTTCAAATCCCGAAGTAGAAACCATTACACCGCTTTACGCTGGTGCTAACTGGCAAGAGCGCGAAACGTATGATTTCTACGGAATCATTTTCAAAAATCATCCGCAATTAAAACGTATCTTAAATATGGATGAAATGGAATCTTTTCCACTTAGAAAAGAATTTCCTTTAGAAGATCAAGGTAGAACCGATAAAGACGACCGTTTCTTTGGTAGAATTGGTCCTAATTGCTAAACCAAATACTATGTCAGATTTATTATTAGTGCCCGAAAAACGATTTGAAAAACAAATCAAGGCAACAAGAGAAAAAGATGGTGTAGAATTATCTATATTAAATCTAGGTCCTACGCACCCTGCAACTCACGGTATTTTCCAGAACATTTTATTAATGGATGGAGAGAAAATTATTGATGGCGAAGGAACTGTAGGATACATTCACCGTGCATTTGAAAAAATTGCAGAAAACCGTCCGTTTTACCAAATCAACGTATTAACAGATCGCTTAAACTATTGTTCATCGCCTATTAACAATACAGGTTGGTGGATGACGGTTGAAAAAATGTTAGGTATAGAAATTCCAAAGCGTGTACAATACATGCGCGTTATTATTATGGAATTAGCACGTATTGCCGATCACATTATTTGTAGTTCGGTTATGGGGGTTGATACTGGTGCTTTAACAGGTTTTCTTTACGTGATGCAGTACCGTGAAAAAATTTACGAAATCTACGAAGAAATTTGTGGCGCACGTTTAACAACCAACATGGGACGTATTGGTGGTTTTGAACGTGAATGGAGCGATACGGCTTGGAGAAAAATTGATGAATTTTTAGCAGAATTCCCAGCTGTTTGGACTGAGTTTGAAAACATGCTTTCGCGTAACCGTATTTTTATGGACCGTACCATTGGTGCTGGTGCTATTGATGCAGACCGAGCTGTAAGCTATGGTTTTACAGGACCAAATTTACGTGCTGCCGGTGTTGATTATGACATTCGTATTGCAAGTCCTTATTGTTCTTACGAAGATTTTGAATTTGATGTTCCTGTTGGGCAAAATGGCGATTGCTACGATCGTTTTTGTGTGCGTAATGCAGAAGTTTGGGAAAGTATGAAAATTATTCGCCAAGCTTTAGAGAAAATGCCCGAAGGTCCTTATCACGCAGATGTTCCTGAATATTATCTTCCTCCAAAAGAAGAAGTTTACAACAATATGGAAGCTTTAATTTACCACTTTAAAATTGTTATGGGTGAAATTCCTGTTCCAAACACAGAGGTTTATCATTCTGTTGAAGGTGGTAACGGTGAATTAGGTTTCTACTTAATTACTAACGGAAGCCGCGTACCTTATCGCCTACACTTCCGCAGACCTTGTTTTATTTACTATCAAGCGTATAACGAAATTGTAAAAGGTCGCAGTTTATCTGACGCCATTATTACCCTTTCAAGTTTAAACGTTATTGCAGGAGAATTAGATTGCTAATTTATGGAAACAGTACAAAACAAAATATATCATCAAGACATCAACATCACTCCTGAATTAATGCAACGCATACAGGAATTGATTAGTCATTATCCAGAAGGAAAACAAAAATCGGCACTTTTACCTGTATTGCACGAATTACAAGACGCGCACAACAATTGGTTAAGTGTTGAATTACAAAATAAAGCTGCAGAATTATTAAACATTACCCCTATTGAGGTTTACGAAGTGGTTACGTTTTATACCATGTTTAACCAAAAACCAGTTGGTAAGTATATGTTAGAATTTTGTGTAACATCTTGCTGTGCGATTAATAAAGCTGAAGATGTTATGGATTACACCTGCGAAAAATTAGGTGTAAAACCAGGACAAGTAACCGAAGACGGACTATTTTCTGTTGTTGGTGTACAATGTTTAGGTGCTTGTGGTTACGCGCCCATGTTACAATTAGGCGATTTTTACCACGAACATTTAACAACAGCAAAAGTAGATCAATTGATTAACGATTGTAAAGAAGGAAAAATAACCTTACACGATAAATAATACCATGGGACAAAAAATATTATTTGAAAAAATCCATATTCCGGGTATCAAAACATACGATGTTTATCGCGAAAATGGTGGTTATGCTTCAGTAGAAAAAGCCTTAAAAATGGATCCGGATGCGATTACCGAAGAAGTAAAAACTTCAGGTTTACGTGGTCGTGGTGGTGCTGGTTTCCCAGTAGGTTTAAAATGGAGCTTTATCGATAAAAAATCAGGTAATCCACGTCATTTGGTTTGTAATGCCGATGAATCGGAGCCTGGTACGTTTAAAGACCGTTATTTAATGGAATACATACCGCACTTATTAATTGAAGGAATGATTGCGTCATCTTTCGCTTTAGGTGCCAATTTATCATACATCTACATTCGTGGCGAATACATGTGGGTTTTCAAAACCTTAGAACGCGCCATTAAAGAAGCATACGCTGCGGGGTGGTTAGGTAAAAACATTAAAGGTTCGGGTTACGATTTAGATTTACATGTACACTGTGGTGGTGGTGCTTACATTTGTGGTGAAGAAACCGCTTTAATTGAGTCGTTAGAAGGCAAACGTGGAAACCCACGTATCAAACCACCGTTCCCTGCTGTAAAAGGTTTATGGCAAAACCCAACTGTTGTAAATAACGTAGAATCTATCGCATCTATTCCTTGGATTATTATGAATTCAGGTGAAGATTATTCTAAAATTGGTTTAGGACGATCAACCGGAACAAAATTATTCTCGGTTTCTGGACACGTTAAGAAACCAGGTGTTTATGAAATTGAAATGGGAATGACTGTTGATGAATTCATGAATTCTGATGAATATTGTGGTGGAATGATTGATGATCGCCCATTAAAAGGATTAATTCCTGGAGGTTCATCGGTGCCTATTCTTCCAAATAATTTAATCTTTAAAACAGCAAACGGCGAAGATCGTTTAATGACTTACGAATCGTTAGCTGATGGAGGTTTTGCAACCGGATCATCATTAGGTTCAGGAGGTTTTATTGTGTATAACGATACCGCTTGTATCGTTCGAAATACTTGGAATTTCTCTCGTTTCTATCACCATGAAAGTTGCGGACAATGTTCGCCTTGTAGAGAAGGAACAGGTTGGATGGAAAAAATATTATGGCGTATTGAAAACGGTCAAGGTACCGAAGAAGATATCGATTTACTGTGGAGCATTCAAGCAAAAATTGAAGGTAACACTATTTGTCCTTTAGGTGATGCTGCTGCGTGGCCAGTTGCTGCTGCAATTCGTCACTTTAGAGATGAGTTTGAATACCACGTTCGTTTCCCAGAAAAAATTAAAAACAGAGATCATTTTGTAAATGAGCCTTTTGAAAAAGTGAAACATTTACTAACAAATGCTACCGTTTAAAATATAGATTATGAAAGTTACTATAGACGGATTTGAATTAGAAGTAGAACCAGGTACAACCGTACTTCAAGCTGCACGTATGTTGGGCAGCGATGTTGCACCACCTGCTATGTGCTACTATTCTAAACTGAAAGATACAGGAGGAAATTGCCGTGCTTGTTTGGTAGAAATATCAAAAGGAAGCGAAGCAGATCCTCGCCCAATGCCTAAAATGATGCCTTCTTGTAAAACAGGTGTTATGGATGGTATGGAAGTAAAAGTAAAAACTTCGGACCGAGCTATGGACGCTCGTAAAGCAGTTACCGAGTTTTTATTGATCAATCACCCATTAGATTGCCCTGTTTGTGACCAAGCTGGTGAGTGTGATTTACAAAACCTTTCGTTTAAACACGGATTAGAAAAAACGCGTTTTAAGGAAGAGAAAAGAACTTTTGAACCAGAAAATATTGGTGATAAAATTCAATTACACATGAACCGCTGTATTTTATGTTACCGTTGCGTACATACGGCAGAACAAGTTTGTGGATCAAGAAATCACGGTGTTTTAAATCGTGGCGATCATGCACAAATTTCAACGTATGTTGCCGCTTCAATAGATCATGAAATGTCGGGTAATATGATTGATGTTTGCCCAGTTGGTGCGTTAACTGATAAAACCTTCCGTTTTAAATCACGTGTTTGGTTTAACAAACCATTCAATGCGCATAGGAATTGTGACAAATGTTGTGGAAAAACAACGTTGTGGATGTTTGGTAACGAAATTCAACGTGTAACGGCTCGTAAAGATGAGTTTCATGAAGTAGAAGAATTCATTTGTAATTCTTGTCGTTTTGATCATAAAGAAGTTTCGGATTGGGTTATTGAAGGACCTCGTAAATTCGAGAAAAACTCGGTAATCAATCAAAACAATTACACGCGTAAAATGGACAAAGTAACCATTGCAACTGAGAAACAAATCTTAGAAGGTCGTGACCAAGATCGTGTAAAAATTAGTATGAAAGAAGTTCCATATAAAACCGATAAAAACAGTTAATTATGGAAGAAGCAATCATTATAGAAAAAAGCATCATTATTGTAGCAGTATTTGCTATTACGATGCTTTTTGCCATGTACTGTACATTAGCCGAGCGTAAAATTGCTGCATGGATACAGGATCGCAGAGGTCCAAACCGTGCAGGACCAGGTGGTATGTTACAACCTTTAGCCGATGGTTTAAAACTTTTTGCTAAAGAAGAATTCATGCCTAACACACCAAACACTTTTTTGTTTGTATTAGGACCATTCATTTCTATGACCATGGCGTTAATGACCTCAGCGGTTATTCCGTGGGGCAAAACATTAGAAATTGCAGGTAGAAAAGTAATCTTACAAGCTGCGGATATTAACGTAGCTATGTTGTATGTTTTCGCTGTACTTTCGGTAAGTGTTTACGGTATTATGATTGGTGGCTGGGCATCAAACAACAAATATTCCTTAATTAGTGCCATGCGTGTAGCTTCTCAGATGATTTCTTATGAAATTGCTATGGGATTGTCTATTGTAGCTATTTTAATGATGCACAGTTCTATGAGCTTAAGCGATATTGCGGCTGGGCAACATGAAATGCATTGGAATATTTTCTATCAACCTTTAGGATTCTTTATTTTCTTAATATGTTCATTCGCAGAAACCAATAGAACGCCGTTTGATTTAGCAGAATGTGAACAAGAGTTAATTGGTGGTTACCACACAGAGTATTCATCAATGCGTATGGGATTCTTCTTATTCGCTGAATATGCTGCTATGTTCATTTCATCTACTTTATTAGCAGTTCTATATTTAGGAGCTTACAATTACCCTGGAATGACATGGGCTGCAGAAAATTGGGGAGAAAACACTGCAAACATTATTGGTATTGCCGTATTGTTTATTAAAATTTGTTTCTTCATTTTCTTGTATATGTGGGTTCGTTGGACGATTCCTCGTTTCCGTTACGATCAATTAATGAATTTAGGTTGGAAAACATTAATCCCTTTAGCTATTTTAAATATTGTAGTTACTGCGGTAGTGTTATTATTAAATCGATAAAAAATAGAAATTATGTCTATTCAAAATACATCCTTATCAGGTAGAAAGAAGCAGGTTTCTAATAAAGAAATGACCTTAGGCGAGCGCTTGTACATTGGTGCTATTGCTGGTGGTATGGCAACTACTTTAAAACATATGTTTAAAAAGAAAGTTACCATTAGTTATCCTGAAGAAACGCGTCCGTTTAGTCCTGTATATCGCGGACAACATATGTTAATGCGCGATGAAGAAGGTAGAGAACGTTGTACCGCTTGTGGTTTATGTGCGTTGTCTTGTCCTGCAGAAGCCATTACTATGAAAGCGGCAGAACGTACACCTGAAGAAAAACATTTGTACCGCGAAGAAAAATACGCCGAAATATATGAAATTAATATGTTGCGTTGTATTTACTGTGGTTTGTGCGAAGAAGCTTGTCCTAAACAAGCCATCTATCTAACAACATCAAAAAAAATAGTAAAAGCAGATACTTCTCGTGAGCATTTTATTTTTGGTAAAGAACAATTGGTAATGCCTTTAGAACAAGCAATACGTAACACTGCAAAATCAGAATAAAAATGGTAGAGATTTTATTTTATATTCTTTCGGCAGTTACTTTAGGAAGCGCGTTCTTAACCATTCTTTCTAAAAACCCAATACATAGTGCTATTTGGTTAGTGGTATGTTTCTTTAGCATTGCAGGACATTATGCTTTATTAAATTCGCAATTTTTAGCCATGGTACACATTATTGTGTATTCGGGTGCTATTATGATTTTAATGTTGTTTACCATCATGTTAATGAACTTGAACATAAGCGATGAAATATCAAAACCTGTGGTTACCAAAATCATTGCAACGGTTTGTTTTTGCTTAATTGGTTTCTTCTTGGTAAGTGCTTTAGCACAAACAGCACCGGCATTAGAAACCTACGCAGATACAGGTGTAGATTTCCAATCAATTCAAGTATTAGGAAAAGTATTGTTAAACGAATTTGTAGTTCCTTTTGAAATGGCAGCGGTATTACTACTAATGGCTATGATTGGAGCTGTATTAATTTCTAAAAAAGATAAAAAAACAGCATAGTATGGAACATGTTTTACAACAAATAGGCATAGACCAATACATTTACTTAAGTATTATTCTTTTTAGTATTGGTGCATTTGGTATTTTATATCGCAGAAACGCTATTGTTATGTTTATGTCGATTGAAATTATGCTAAACGCAGCTAACTTATTATTGGTTGCTTTTTCAACATATCACGAAGATGCCAACGGGCAAGTATTTGTATTCTTTACAATGGCTGTTGCCGCTGCCGAAGTTGCTATTGGTTTAGCCATTTTAGTAGCCATTTACAGAAACATTGGATCAATTGATATTGATAAACTTAAAAATTTAAAAGGATAGCATGAGCACAACTATATTATTACTTACGCTGATTTTCCCTTTAGTTGGTACATTAATCAACGGATTTTGGGGCAAACACTTAAGCAAAAAAGTATCGGGTGCTATTGCAACGTTAGCTATTGCAGCATCGTTTGTAACATCATGTATCTTTTTTGCCTACATACAAGGTTCGCTAGAGCCTGTTAAAGTGGTTTTATTTGAATGGATGAAATTCACTTATTTTTCAGTTGATTTTGGATTTTACTTTGATCAATTAGCTGCATTATGGTTGTTGTTTATAACAGGTATTGGTACGTTGATACACTTGTACTCAACAAGCTACATGCACGATGATGAGAATTTCTCAAAATTCTTTACCTACCTAAACTTCTTTGTTTTCTTTATGTTGATTTTAGTAACAGGAAGCAACTTAGCCATGATGTTTATTGGTTGGGAAGGTGTAGGATTATGCTCGTACTTATTAATTGGGTTCTGGTATAAAAATCAAGATTATAACAATGCAGCTAAGAAAGCCTTTATTATGAACCGTATTGGTGATTTAGGTTTCTTAATTGGTATTTTTGTTACAGGTTATTTATTCCACACCTTAGATTTTGTAGCCTTACAAGAGCAAAGTTATTTAGCGCCTACTTTAGGTATTGCTACTATGGCGTTCTTTATTGCGGCAACAGGTAAAAGTGCGCAATTACCATTGTACACTTGGTTACCAGACGCAATGGCAGGACCAACACCTGTATCGGCTTTAATTCACGCGGCTACCATGGTTACTGCAGGTATCTTTATGATTACCCGTTTAAACTTTTTGTTCGATTTAACTCCAAATGTACAACACATTATTGCAGTAATAGGTGCTGTTACAGCGCTTATGGCAGCAACCATTGCTTTGGTACAAAACGATATTAAAAAAGTATTAGCATATTCAACCGTATCGCAATTAGGTTTAATGTTTTTAGCATTAGGTTTAGGCGCATATGAAATAGCTGTTTTTCATGTAATAACACACGCGTTCTTTAAAGCTTGTTTATTCTTAGGTTCAGGATCTGTTATTCACGCAATTGGTGGCGAACAAGATATGCGACACATGGGTGGTTTAAAATCGCACATGAAAATAACATACTTAACGTTTTTCATATCAACCTTAGCTATTTCAGGCTTTCCGCCGTTATCAGGTTTCTTTTCTAAAGATGAAATCTTATTAACTGCTTTCCATAACAATATTGTATTATGGGTTGTTGCAAGTTTAGCATCTATCTTAACAGCTTTTTATATGTTTAGATTGTTGTTCTTAACCTTCTTCAATAAATTTAGAGGCACTAAAGAACAAGAGAGTCATTTACACGAGAGTCCAAGTGCTATGACATTACCATTAATTATTTTAGCTGTTTTAGCAGCAGTTGGTGGTATTATTAGCATTCCTGGTAACAGTTGGTTAAACGAGTTTTTAAAACCAGTAATTAAGAACAACGCAGCATCGCATCCTCATACATTAGGTACTACCGAATATATGTTAATGGGCTTAGCTGTTGTAGGTGCCTTAATTGGTTTATTCATAGCATACGCAAAATACATTAAAAACAAACAAGTACCTGTTAACGATAACAATGTATCAGGTTTACAAAAATTGTTTGTAAACAAATATTATTTAGACGATATCTATCAATTTTTAATTATACAGCCATTAAACTTCTTTGGATCGTTCTTTAAAAATCAGATTGATGCCTTAATAAATGGTGTTGTTCTTTCTTTTGGTCGTATTCCATCAGAACTATCTTATCAAGGTAAAAAAGCACAAAACGGTAACATTGGCTTGTATTTATTTGCCTTTGTAATTGGTGTTTGTGGCTTGTTGTATTATTTATTTATGTGTTACTAAACTTATGGCGATGAATTGTATTATTATTTTACTTATTTATATTTTAGGAGCTGGTGCTACATTGGCATCTAATGCTAAAAACGCTGGCAAAATTGCTTTAGTAACCAGTTTAATTAACGCTGTTATTGCTTTAATTTTAACGTTTGATTACTTAAACGGAAGCAATATTTCTTTTGTACAGCAATGGATTTCGAACCCAAACATATCATTATCGTTTGTGGTTGATGGTTTAAGTTTAACCATGTTGTTATTAACTACGTTGCTTTTGCCTATTATTATATTAGCATCGTTCAATACGTTGTATTCAAAAGCGAATCAATTATATGCTTTGGTGTTGTTTATGGCGTTTGCTATGGCAGGAACTTTCTTAGCACAAGATGGTTTGGTATACTATATTTTCTGGGAGTTGGCTTTATTACCTATTTTCTTTATTGGATTGTTATGGGGAAGCGACGAATGGATAGTGCGTAAACGTGTGATGATTACCTTCTTTATTTACACTTTTGCTGGCTCGTTGTTTATGTTAGCTGCCTTTGCGTACTTATATACTAAAACAGGAAGCTTTGCTTGGGCCGATTTATCTAAAGCTATGCTTACAACCAAAGAGGCTAACTATATTTTCTTAGCTTTCTTTTTGGCGTATGGTATTAAAATACCCGTGTTTCCTTTACATACTTGGCAGGCAAATACGTACGAAAAAGCACCAACTATTGGCACTATGTTACTTTCGGGTATCATGTTAAAAATGGGAGTTTACTCTATCTTACGTTGGCAAATGCCTATTGCAGGTAATGTATCGCAAAGTATTATGAATACCATTATTGTATTGTGTATTATTGGCATTATATATGCGTCGTTAATTGCATTACGTTCTGATAACTTAAAGCGTTTATTAGCGTATTCATCAATGGCACACGTTGGTTTAATTGCTGCGGGTGCTTATATTGGCAACGCTACAGGTTACCAAGGTGCTATTATACAAATGGTAGCACACGGGTTTGTTGTGGTTGGTTTGTTTTACTTAGCTGATATTATTCACAACCGATACGATACGTATATGATTAAAGACATGGGCGGTATTCGTTCACAAGCTCCTAAGTTTACTACGTTCTTCTTAATCATTTTGTTTGCATCTATTGGTTTACCAGGAACATTTGGATTCATTGGTGAGTTCACTTTATTGTTTGCTTTATCAGAAAAAGAGCTTTTATATGCTTTGTTTGCAGGTACATCCATCATTCTTGGAGCTTACTACATGTTAAAGATGTTTCAAAATGCAGTGTTAGGCACGCCTTCAACCAAAGTGTTTTCTGAAGTAACTACAAAAGAGTATGTAGTTTTAGGAATTATATGTGTGGTTTTAATTGGTTTGGGTATCTATCCTAAATTATTAACCGATTTATTCATTTAATAAAGAACAGAGAAAATTTAAACTATGAGTACATTAATAGCTTTAGCTTCATTAGCAGTTCTTATATTAGTCTTAGAAATTATTAACCTAAGAAAAGGCATTGTTCCGTTAACTTTAATTGGTTTAATGGTTGCTTTTGGATTGAATTGGCTTGATTTAGACACTACACAATCTTTCTACAACAACATGATTGTTGTAAACAAAACAACCGTACTTTTTAATGCCTTGTTTATTGTACTAACCTACTTTATTGTAGCTTTAGGACAAGCTTTTTATAAAGAACACTACGACAAAATATCAGACTATACCTCATTAAAGATCTTTTTACTAATTGGCGCCTATTGCATGGTATCTTTTGGTAACATGGTAATGTTCTTTATGGGCTTAGAAATCTTATCAATTACCTTATATGTTTTAGCAGGTAGTGATAGAACCAATATCAAAAGTAACGAATCGGGTATGAAGTATTTCCTTATGGGATCATTCGCATCAGGATTCATCTTATTCGGTATTGCTTTAATCTACGGCGCAACAGCATCGTTTGATATCGATCAAATTGTATTAGCAAGCACACAGTTGGCCATGCCAAAATGGTTTATGGTTGGGTTTGTAATGCTATTGGTAGGTTTGTTGTTTAAGATAGCAGCATTTCCTTTCCACTTTTGGGCTCCTGATGTATACCAAGGCGCACCATTGCTTACAACAACTACCATGAGTACCCTTGCAAAGGTGGCTGCTGTTGGTGCATTCTACAAAATAAGCTTGGTATTCTTCCCATCAATGCCAGCTAACTTTAGCAACCTAATTGCCTTTTTAATTGTTATTACCCTAATTGTAGGTAACGTAATGGCATTAAAACAAAACAATATTAAACGTTTAATGGCTTACTCTGGTATATCACATGCTGGTTTTATGTTAATGGCTATTTTATTAGGTAAAAATGCTGAAGCACATTTGTTTTACTACATGCTTGCTTATGCTATTTCTGGTATAGCTGCGTTTAGTGTAATACTGTATGTGTGCCAAGACAAACAAGAAGAGTTAATTATGCACTTCCGCGGTTTTGCAAAACACAAACCAGTATTGGCAGTAACCTTATCATTAGCTTTATTATCTATGGCAGGTATACCTATACTTGCAGGGTTCTTTGGTAAATTGTTCTTGTTTACAGAAGCATTAAACCAAGGCTACTATGTAATGGTTATTATAGCTGTTATAACATCAATTATTAGTATTTACTATTACTTTAAGGTAATTATTACCATGTTTACATATAAAACAAGCGATGCCAAAACGGTATATCCGCAAAACCATATGTACACTGTAGTGGCAATTACCGCTATTGTTATTAATTTAATTATTGGATTTTGCCCATCCATCATTATAGATTTATTTTAATTTTAGTTAATCATTTTTTTATTGTTAATGATGAAAGTCGACTTGGAATTCAAGTCGACTTTTTTTGTACCTTAGATACATGAACATTCCAGCACGTCACATACAAAACGCCAACAACGCATTTACTAGTTATTGGGAAAAACAACCCAACAATTTACTACCTCACCTCTTGCCTACCCAACCAAACATTGCTGATAGCAACCAATGGATACCTTATTATTTTGAAGTAGACACCTTAGGCGATGCCGTTGCTACAGAATACCTACTACCAAATGGTTTACAAAAAGGCATACAGTTGCTAATGACACACTATCATAATTACCCACAAAATGCCAACACATTAAGTAAAGAAACCATTACCTTGTTTGCCATGTTTACCAATGTACCTAATTGGGTGCAGTTTGATGTTATTAATGCAGGCGCAGCTTATTGTAATCGTTGTGGTACATCAGCATTATCGGTCTTACGTAACTACTGTTTAATGGGTGGTTATGAATCATCGGCCATTAACAAGCCTTTAATTTTTACCGAAGCTTTAAAAAAAGGGGCTGTTAAACGTTTGGCTGATACGGTAGACTTTTGGATGTATGTGACCGAAATTGATGGATTGAAACCGACTAAAAATGGACTTGTAAGTGTTTTACTAACGCGCATTATACACTCGTTTTCTAGAATATCCATCGAAAAAACAACACAATGGGATGAAAACTTATGGGGCAAACCTATTAACATTTGGGATATGGTAGCAACCAATTTAGGTTTTTCTATTGCCTTTATGGATGGATTAGCTAAACTACAGCTTGCTCCTACCCAAGAAGAAACCAAAGGTACCTTACATTTATGGAAATACGTGGGGTACTTGCTAGGTATACCTATAGAATTATTGCCTGATACCGCTGAAGATGCTGCTTATAGTTTGTATTTATGGAGCAAAACCCAAAAAGGTATTGACGATGATTCTAAAGCGCTTGCTTATGCTTTGTATCAAGAACCCTTAAAGGTGCAGTTTACAAAAAACACTTTTATGAAATGGTTTGTACAAAAAACCAATTTAGGGTATAATGAAGTACTACTTGGCACAAAAAGTAGAGCCGCTTTAGGACTACCCTACAGCAAAGCTAAGTATTGGATTAAACTTTTGAACCAACTTAACAAAACACTTGATAAAAAAGCAAAGCGCAAAGCAAACTTTTATACCAAAATGGTTACCAAAGGCAGAAAAGAACAGGTAAATGTGTGGCACTTATATCAATCAGAGAAAAAGAAATCTTCTTAAAAAATTCTTTTTTATGGTGCATCATGTACGCATATGATGTGCAACTTTAACTCATATATTGAACAACATAGATACATATGCTTATAAACTTATATATGTATGTTTACAAACTTAGATACATATGTTTATAAACCTAGACACACATGTTTATAAACTTAGACCTATATGTTACACAACATTGATACTAAAGTTGACAACTTTACTAGATAAGTTTATCAACTTAAACATATATATTGAACAACTTTCTGTGTTAAAACCAACATCTTTTACGCAAAACATAAAACATAGTTACCAATAAAGTACACAAAAGTAGTAGTACAAATGGTTGCAAAAAAACAAAAAAAGGCTGAACTTTCGCTCAACCTTTTAACATTCAATATTTTATATCATTACATCTTCATTAACCAATTACGCATTGAAACTTCATTGTTAATAATATTTCTTAACTCAGAAATAGCAACACGGTCTTGTTGCATGGTGTCTCTATAACGAATGGTAACTGTTTTATCTTCTAATGTTTGATGATCAACGGTGATGCAGAATGGAGTACCCAACGCATCTTGACGGCGATAACGACGCCCAACCGCATCTTTTTCATCATAAGCTACATTGAAATCCCACTTTAAATCGTCCATAATTTCTTTAGCAACTTCTGGTAAACCATCTTTCTTAACCAATGGCAAAATAGCCGCTTTTGTAGGCGCTAATACTGATGGTAATTGCAATACGGTTCTGGTTGATCCGTCTTCTAATGTTTCTTCTTTTAAAGAGTTTGAGAAAACGGCTAAAAACATACGATCTAAACCTACCGATGTTTCTACTACATAAGGAACATACGATGAATTGGTTTCGTTATCAAAAAACTGTAGTTTTTTACCCGAATGTTGTTCATGTGCTTTTAAATCGAAATCGGTTCTTGAGTGAATCCCTTCTAATTCTTTAAATCCAAATGGGAAATTAAACTCGATATCAGCTGCTGCATTTGCATAATGTGCTAATTTCTCGTGATCGTGAAAACGATAATTTTCTTTTCCTAAACCTAACGATAAATGCCAATTTAAACGAGTGGTTTTCCAATACTCGTAATATTTCATTTCTTCGCCTGGTTTTACAAAAAATTGCATTTCCATTTGCTCAAACTCACGCATACGGAAAATAAACTGACGCGCCACAATTTCATTACGGAATGCTTTACCCGTTTGTGCAATTCCGAAAGGAATTTTCATACGACCCGTTTTTTGAACGTTTAAGAAGTTAACAAAAATACCTTGCGCTGTTTCAGGACGTAAATACAAATCCATAGCAGAATCGGCAGAAGCTCCTAATTTAGTACCAAACATTAAGTTGAACTGACGTACATCGGTCCAGTTTTTAGAACCTGTATCAGGATCAGCAATACCTAATTCTTCAATCAGTAATTTAACATCAGCCAAATCACCAGTATCCAAACCACGAGCCATACGTTCTAAGATTTCTTTCTTTTTTGAAAGATATTCTACAACACGCGGATTGGTTGTGATAAATTCCTGCTCGTTAAAAGCATCTCCAAAACGTCCTTTTGCTTTTTCGATTTCTTTTTGCGCTTTTTGCCACAATTTTTCGCAATAATCTTCAATTAAAACGTCGGCTCTATATCTTTTCTTAGAATCTTTATTATCAATCAATGGATCGTTAAAAGCATCAACGTGCCCAGAAGCTTTCCATGTGGTTGGATGCATGAAAATAGAAGAATCAATTCCTACAATATTTTCGTGCATTTGCACCATTGCTTTCCACCAATATTCTCGAATATTTTTCTTTAACTCTACACCATTTTGTGCATAATCGTAAACAGCACTTAAACCATCATAAATTTCACTCGACGGAAAAATGTATCCGTATTCTTTTGCGTGTGAAATAACATTTTTAAAAATATCTTCTTGCTTTGCCATAACTGCAAACTTTTAAATTGCTTTAGTTAAAAAATTATTATTTAAAATGAACAACGATGCCCTTTTTTTTGTAAATTAACGCAAAGGTACATAAAGTTGTGGTTTATATGCAGTGGATTAAGAACGTATTTCAATTATTTTACCCTAATTTGTGTTATGGATGCGATGCACCTTTGCTAAAACAAGAAAATGTTTTGTGCGAAGATTGTTTGTTTGCTTTAAACTTTATACCAAAACCTATTGGTAACGATACCGAAATGAAAAGAAGGTTTTATGGGAAACTTTTAACGGAGTATTGTTTGGCTACTTTTTACTATTCTGAAAATGAAATTGTACAAAAACTACTTCATAATTTAAAATACAAAAAACAAAAGAGTATTTCTGAATTTATAGGCGTTCTTACCTTGCAAAGCTTGCAACATCACGATCTTTTTAATTGGGCTAATTGCATTGTTCCTATTCCTTTACATAGTTCTAAAGAAAGGAAAAGAGGTTATAACCAACTTGATGGTTTTGCAAAGTACTTAAGCAAAGAATTGAACATACCTTATTACAAAGATTTTTTAATTAAGAAGAAAAAAACAAGTACCCAAACGCACAAAAACATTATTGACCGTGCTTATAAAGAACAAAATTTTCACATCAATCCAAAATACAAAGACATAAATACGACTAATATTTTACTGATTGATGATGTAATGACAACTGGTTCTACTCTTGAAATGGCCGGCAATTGCATTCTTAAAAACAGTCCTCATAAAATTAGTATATTAACTATGGCATATACCTGTTAATAAATTAAAATAAAAATAGTTACTTTGCATTGTAAAAGTAAGTTGATGAAATTTTTAAGATACGTTAGTTTTTTTGCTGTATTAACTTTATTGTTGTTTACCAACTGTGCTAAAAGAGGCACCATAAATGGTGGTCCGCAAGACTCATTACCGCCAATCATTTTATCAAGTTCGCCTGAAAATTTCAGCACTCATTTTAATGCTAAAACCATTCAAATTAATTTTGATGAGTACATCAAACTCAACAAGGTAAATCAACAATTGATAATTTCGCCTCCTATGGAAACGCAGCCCGAGATTATCCCAATGGGTTATCCTAGTAAATTTATTAAAATTAAGATTTTTGACACCTTAAAACCGAATACAACTTACAGTTTTAATTTTGGCGAAAGCATTCAAGATAACAACGAAGGCAATCCTTACACTGGTTTTAAATACGTTTTCTCTACTGGTGATTATATTGATTCTTTAAAATTGGCAACAACTTTTGAAGATAGTTATAGTAAAGAAAAATTGGGCCGAGTAAATGTAATGTTGTATGAAGCCGAAGGTTTTACTGATTCTACCATTTACAAGAAAAAACCGTTGTACATAACAACATCGTTAGATAGTTTAAACAATGCTTCTTTTGAAAATTTAAAAAAGGGAGACTTTTATTTAATTGCTTTGCAAGAAAAATCAAGCAACTATAAATTTGATCCTAAAAGTGATAAAATTGGCTTTTATCCTCAAAAAATCACAATCCCAACAGATAGCACTTTCAATTTAAAACTATTTAAAGAAGAAAAATCACCTAATGCATACCGACCAACAATGGTGAGCCAAAACAAGTGGTTAGTACCTTATGAAGGCGATGTAAAAAAACTTAAAGTAAACGTTTCTGCTAATAACAAGCCTATACCTACTGCTTTTATTAAAGTTCCAGAGAAGGACTCTATTTTTGTATTTACCCCTTTAGAAAAATATGATTCGTTACAATTTTCCTTTAAAGAAGGTGCTTATGAAAAAACACAATCAGTAACACATAGAACCATCAAAACAATTGATACTTTAAACATTAAGTTTACAAAAAACGGAAACTTTAGTTTTAGAGACACTTTGGCTTTTACCACAAATACGCCTTTAAAAAACATCAATAAAGAGCTTATTCGTTTTTATGGAAAAGATTCTATTCAAATTCCTTTTTCAACACAAATTGATAGCATTAATAACTTAGTTAAAATTCAGTTTGATAAAAAAGAGAATGAAAAATACACCTTTGTTTTACAACCCAATAGTATTATTGATTTTTATGATGCATCATTGAAAAGTGAAATCAAACAGGTTTTCACAACAGGCAAATACAGCGATTTTGGAACGATAACTTTTACACTTTCTGGCAACGTGAGTTACCCCATTATTTTTGAATTATTGACAAAAGATGAAAAAGTGTACGATTATGTTTACATAAAAGAACCTAGTGAAATTGAGTTTTCTCAGATGGATCCAAATAAATATTTTGTTCGCATTATTGAAGATAGTAATGGTAATAAAAAATGGGACACAGGTAGTTATTTACAAAAGCGCCAACCAGAAAAGGTGATTCAATTCCCTAAAGAACTTGATGTACGAGCCAATTGGGACATTAAAGAAACATTAGTAATACCCTAAAAAATAAGCTTTCAAATGGAAGCTTATTTTTTTAATTCAAATTCATCAGCATCATTTAAAAAGGCAAATTTTGCTCTTGCTTTTTCTAATGATTCTTTGTCAATCTCAACTATTTTAATCTCCTCGTTTAAAAAAGGTTCTTGAATATAAGCTCCCATAAAGTCGATAGCTTGCGAATGTCCTGAATAATACACATCATTAGGATCAGTACCACAACGATTCACCGCCACAACGTAGCTCATATTTTCAATAGCACGCGCTTTTAACAAACTGTCCCACGCAAAAATGCGTCTATCAGGCCATGATGCTACATAAATCAGCAAGTCGTAATTTTCCTTTTCAATTCTTGAATATACGGGAAAGCGTAAATCATAACACACCAACGGGCAAATGTTCCAACCTTTATAAGAAACAATTAGTTTTTCATTTCCTGCCGTGTACACTTTTTCTTCGCCAGCCAACGTAAACAAGTGTCTTTTGTTATAGGTTTGATAAGATCCATCAGGAAACACAAAATACAAGCGATTATAGAACAAATCATCTTCCTTAGTGATCCAACTGCCCGTAATAGCTAATTGTTGTTTAATAGCTAAATTTTGAAGTGTTTTTAAGGTATGATCGTTTTCAATTTCTGCTATCAAATTAGGAGTCATTGAAAAACCAGTGGTAAACATTTCGGGCAACACAACCAAATCAATATCATTAGCTAATGTTTGCATTTTATCAGCAACATTTGCAAGATTGCTTTCTTTGTTTTCCCAAAGGGTATCAAATTGTAATAAGGCTATTTTCATAGTTCTAATTTACATTAATTTCAACAAAAAATCCCGAACAAATGCTCGGGATTTTATTATTATTTAGTATCAGAGACTATTTAATAGAAGCTGATAAATATTCACGGTTCATACGTGCAATGTTTTCTAAAGAAATTCCTTTAGGACATTCTACTTCACAAGCACCAGTATTAGTACAGTTACCAAAACCTTCGTTATCCATAGCTTCTACCATGTTTAAAACACGCTCTGTAGCTTCAACACGACCTTGTGGTAACAAAGCAAATTGAGATACTTTAGCTGAAACGAATAACATTGCCGAAGAGTTTTTACAAGTTGCAACGCAAGCACCACAACCAATACAAGTAGCAGCATCAAACGCTTTATCAGCATTGTCTTTACGAATAGGTAAAGCATTTGCGTCTTGTGTATTACCCGAAGTATTTACAGAAATAAAACCACCAGCATGTTGAATACGGTCAAAAGAACCACGATCAACAACTAAGTCTTTAATTACAGGAAATGCTTTTGCACGGAAAGGCTCAATATAAATAGTATCACCATCTTTGAATTTACGCATGTGTAACTGACAAGTAGTTACGCCGCGATCTGGTCCGTGTGCTTCACCATTGATGAATAAAGAACACATACCACAAATTCCTTCACGACAATCGTGATCGAATGCTACTGGATCATCTCCTTTTTCAACTAATTCGTTATTTAAAACGTCTAACATTTCAAGGAATGACATATCTGGTTCAATACCGCTGATTTTATAATCAACCATTTGACCTTTATCTTTTGCGTTTTTTTGACGCCAAATTTTTAATGTAAGATTCATTTGATTCGAATTTTTACAAAAGAGTAAGATGAAAAACCTGAGCCTTTCATCTTAGCTCCAATATTATTTATAACTACGAGTTACCATTTTAATGTTTTCATATACTAAAGGCTCTTTGTGAAGAACTGCTTCACTAGGTTTTCCTTTGTATTCCCAAGCTGCAACATAAGAGAAATTTGCATCATCACGTTTTGCTTCTCCTTCTTCTGTTTGGTGCTCTTCACGGAAGTGACCTCCACAAGATTCTTCACGGTGTAAAGCATCTTTAGCAAATAACTCACCTAACTCTAAGAAATCGGCTACGCGCAATGCTTTTTCTAACTCTTGATTGAATGATTCTGCAGAACCAGAAACTTTTACGTTGTTGTAGAAATCTTCGCGTAAAGCTGCAATTTCTTCCATTGCTTCGTTTAATCCTTTTTCATTACGAGCCATACCTACTTTATCCCACATAATTTTTCCTAATTTTTTGTGGAAGTAGTCAACTGAATGTGCTCCTTTGTTGTTCATGAAATGATCAATCATAGAACGTACATTGTTTTCAGCCTCTACGAACTCAGGTAAATCAGTAGAAATGGTTCCTGTACGGATATCGTCTGCTAAATAGTTACCAATAGTGTAAGGTAATACAAAATAACCATCTGCCAAACCTTGCATTAAAGCAGAAGCTCCTAAACGGTTTGCACCGTGATCAGAGAAGTTTGCTTCACCAATACAGTAACATCCTTCAACAGTAGTCATTAAATCGTAATCAACCCAAACACCACCCATTGTGTAGTGTACTGCAGGGTAAATCATCATTGGGGTTTTGTACGGATCCTCGTCAACAATTTTGTAGTACATCTGGAATAAGTTTCCGTATTTGTTTTCTACTACTTTTTGACCTAAATCGTATACTAATTTTGCATCGTTTTCATTTAAATGGTGAATACGTGCTTGCTCTTTACCATAACGCTCAATTGCAGCAGCAAAATCTAAATAAACTGCTTCACCAGTTGCGTTTACACCAAAACCAGCATCACAACGTTCTTTAGCAGCACGCGACGCAACGTCACGAGGTACTAAGTTACCAAATGATGGGTAACGGCGCTCTAAGTAATAATCTCTATCTTCTTCAGCTAAATCGGTAGGTTTCTTTTTACCTTCACGAATTGCTTGTGCATCTTCTAATTTTTTAGGAACCCAAATACGTCCATCGTTACGTAATGATTCAGACATCAATGTTAATTTTGATTGATGCTCTCCTGTAACTGGAATACATGTTGGGTGAATTTGTGTATAACAAGGGTTAGCAAAGTAAGCTCCACGTTTGTGTGCTTTCCAAGCTGCTGTAACGTTAGAACCCATTGCGTTGGTAGATAAGAAGAATACGTTACCATAACCACCTGTAGCAATAACTACTGCGTGAGCTGAGTGACGCTCAATTTCACCAGTAATTAAGTTACGTGCAATAATACCACGAGCCTTACCATCAACAATCACTAAATCTAACATTTCGTGACGGTTATACATTTTGATTTTTCCACGTCCAATTTGGCGGTTCATTGCAGAGTAAGCACCTAATAATAATTGCTGCCCTGTTTGACCTTTAGCGTAGAAAGTACGTGACACTTGTGTACCACCAAAAGAACGGTTATCTAATAAACCACCATATTCACGAGCTAATGGCACCCCTTGAGCAACACATTGGTCAATGATGTTTACAGAAACCTCAGCTAAACGGTGAACGTTTGCTTCACGCGCACGGTAGTCACCACCTTTTACTGTATCGTAAAATAAACGATATACAGAGTCACCATCACCTGCATAATTTTTAGCAGCGTTAATACCTCCTTGAGCTGCAATAGAGTGCGCTCTACGAGGAGAATCTTGGTAACAAAAAGCTTTTACGCTGTATCCTAATTCTGCTAACGTTGCTGCTGCAGAACCACCTGCTAAACCAGTACCTACGATAATTACATCGATATTACGTTTGTTTGCAGGGTTTACTAATTTAATATGATCTTTATAATCAGTCCATTTCGATGAAATAGAACCATGTGGAATTTTATTATCTAATGCCATAATCAATCTACTCTTTAATGATTATTTAGTGAAATAAATGTAAAGTGGAATAAGTGCAAACAATGCAGGAACTACAATTGCAAATAATTTACCAACACATTTAATTAATCCGTTATATTTAGGATTGTTAGCTCCTAAAGATTGAAATGCACTTGCAAAACCATGCATTAAGTGAAATGCTAACACACACATTGAAAATACGTAAAAGATTGTAAAAATCAAACCGTATTGAGGATCTCTAAAGAACTCAACTGTTATTTTGTACAAATCTTTGTATCCTTCAGCAACTTTAATATCAGTTCCTTTTGCATAGAATTCTTTGTTGTTACGTACATCTAACTCGCCTTCTACTTTATCAAAATAAACCGTTTTTCCTTCTTGATCAATTTGATAAACCATTCCGCCGTTGGTTGTATTAACACCTTGAGCCTTAAGCTCCATTCCTGGCATTGGTTGAATCTTTACTTCTTGCTGTTGCAATGGCATTTCTGCAAAATGCATTTTTGCCCAAAAGTTAACCATGTGTGTTGCAATGAACACTAATAATAAAGTACCTAAAACCGCCATGTTTCTAGACTGCCAAGTACTGTTTGATGCTGCATTGTTTTTAACGTAACCAATTGGACGCGCTTTTTTGTTTTGGATTGTTAATAGGATACCATCAACAGCGTGAAATAAAATTGAGAAATACGTTAAGTACGATAAAATTTTTACCGCTGGGTTAGAGGTCATAAAGTAAGCATATTGATTGAACTGTAAATCAGTTCCAAAAATCAATTGCAAGTTACCTGCTAAGTGACCTACTAAAAACACGCATAAAAATAACCCCGTAAGTGCCATCCAGTACTTTTTACCGATTGACGACTTTAATAGTGCAGATTTTGCCATAATGTAATGTTAATAGTTTTCTTCTTAAAAAATCACACAAAAATACGGCTAATTATAAAAACAAAAAAAATGTTAATTGGTTTATTTTGCTATTTATAATCAGTTTAAACAAAGTTTTTAAATTATTTATATTCAATAATTTAACAAGTTACTCAAAACTTTTGGGCATATCGGCATCTACAACAATTATAAAATCAGCCTTACCTAAATGTTCTTTTTCTACGTTTTTAACACTTGCTTGCTCTACAACTGTAATTGTTTTTACTAAAATATCTTTTTGATACTGATTGATGTACCATGCAATACCCTCATGATTATCACTGTGATAAGAACCATTTAAATGTAAAAACAAACTATTAGGTTGTGTGTTTTGTAGCAGGAAATAAGCCATGGTTGCATCTTTAATAGCCTGCGATTTTGGAAAGTTTTCGTTTGCATGATCGCTGTCTTTAAACATATCCATCATTTTTACATAACACGGCAAATTTTTATCATAAGGAAATGGTAATGGCGCAATCCACGATTTTTCTTCAACCGAAAGCGTATCTAAAGCCCCAATCCCCTTTTTATAAAGCAAACTTGCATAGCGGCGCGGTACATTGGTTGCTACATAATTAATTTTGTGCTCTTTTGCAAAATTCAACAACGGTTTGTAATCGGTTTTGTAATTATTCCAAAGACGCATTTGCTTTTCAAATTCTTTCTCGTCTAAATTTCCTTTTACATAATTTTGAAGGATTTCTGCCTGATCACGCTCAAACATTTCAGCTCCAATTACCAGTTTTTTATCTTTATTCTCGTATAATGTTTTAGCTACTTTTACTTGAAAATAATGCGCAATAGCGTTATTATGCAATTCGCCAAACAAAACAACATCAGACTGTTTAAGGTCCTTCGTCATTTTTTCAAAAGATACCTCTTTTCCTTTGCTAGTAAATAATTTATAAGGTTGCACTTGCGCGTTTGCAATAGACACAACCAAAACAGTGGCAATTAAAACGATTTTTTTAAGGGACATAATCTATAAATAAATGATTTTTATGTGTAAAAACAGGTAGCTTTTCAACAGATATTGTTTTGAAAGTATAGCTACAACCTTCATTATCTAAAACTATCGTGTTTTTATCTTTATATTTAACAACAAAAGTAGTGATATTCTGTCTTTTTTCTAGTCTTAATACTTCATCAAATTTTACAATTTTATAATCGATCATTTGTTCCTTTGCATTTTCAAAAACTACATAACCTTGCTTTAAAACATACATTCGCTTAAAATTTAAAGCAGCAATTTTAGGATTACAAGTTGTAGTTTGCAGTTCATAAGCAACAGAAAAAATATTGTTATGTTCCATCGAAGAAAAATAAGGAATCAACAATACACTTATAAATGAAAGCATCACAAACGACTTAGCTGCTAACTGTATTGGTTTTGATTGTTTTGCGCTTTTTTCAAACAAAACATAACTTAGCTTTTTTAATTTATCTCGATAAAAATACAATTGAAAAACCGTGATTAACAGCAACAGAAAACTAAAGATTTTTACTGAAATATCAAACGAAATATTAACAATAAAAATGTAACTAAACGATACAAAAGCAAGCAATAAACCAAACAGTCTGGTTTTTCTAAAAAACAATAAAAAAGCTGTTAGGCATTCTAAGAAACCTATTAAAAATGTATAAGTTGGCGCTAAACCTAAGACACTCCAGTAGAGAATATCTTTTTGCAGCATGCCAAAATTAGTATACAAAATATTGCTTTCGGGTTCAGGAAACTGTTCTAAGAACAATTTATTAAAACCATACACAAGAAGTACAAATATTAAATAATAGCCAGAAATTATTTGAACAATGTGGTTGAATTTTTCGCTTTTCTTGAAAAAAAAAGCAACCAAACTAATTGCAAAGAGCACGTAAAGTAAAATAGCTAAGGAAACCGAATCAGAATCAAAATCCACTCCTATCATTTTAATTTTAAAAAAATTCGACAGGAATTTCACAAGATCTTGAAATAAAAACTGTGTAATGTGTACATTAAAATCTAAATGCGAAGTCGGTAACGGAACAAAAACAATGGCTAATAGTAAAAATACCGACACTACATTTACAATTCTATACATAACGAATATGCTTGTTGCGTTTAGTAAAAAAGAAATACACACCTAAAGCAACTAAAAAACTTAATCCTAAAGACATTCCATATAACAAAAATGGGTTATTGGTATCCTTGTTTTTGCCTTTGGTATTTACAATAATGGGCGGCACAAATTGTTTTTTCTTCTTCTTTGATAGTTTCTTTTGGTTGTCATATCCTACAAAAACAACTTTTTCAATATCGTTCCTAAAGTTATATTCTGTTTTTAAAACCTTTTTAATACTATCTAATTGATGTTTTTTTGAAAACAAAACATGATTGTAAACCGTATCTTTACCAGCACGCCAAAATGAAATACTATCTTTTGTATTGCGTTTAAAATTTTCTCTACAATATTCACTTGTAACCATCACCGCTTTTTCGTTATCAATAAAAATTACCGAATCTAACTGGGCATTTCGAATTCGAGCTGTTGGGGCAATTCCAAAATTAGAATCTTTAATATCAGCTGTATTATTTTTTAAAGCGTAAGCAAAATCATTTCCACTATGACGTTTATGTGCAATTAATTTTGTTTGAGAAAACAGCAATTGTCCCCACAAAAACAGACCAAAAACAAATACCAACTTTCTCATACAGAATATATTTTTAAAACACAAAGGTATTCTTTATCTTTATCTAGTTTCTATTTATTTTAATTTGATTAAATAAAATGCACCCTAATTCTAACTTATTTTTTAATGAACCATTCGGATTTTCTTCTGAAAATTTAAGAGCTATTTTAAAACCTTTTAAATCGTCCTTCAAAGAAATTGTTTTAAAAAAAAACGATTTCTTAGTTAAACAAGGTGAAATTTGTCTTTATTTTTGTTTTATTGATGAAGGCGTTTTGCGACATACAATTGAAATTGATGGACAGGACAAAACAACCTATTTAGGCATACAAAACACAGTAACTGTTGCTTTAAACAGTTTTTTACTTAAACAACCATCGCGCAAAAGCATCAAAGCACTTTTTGACTGTAGATTATGGGTAATGAATCTTGATGATTTTTTAGAACTGCGTAAAACAAATTCTGATTTTCAAAAATTTTACAACAATCTCATCGAAAAACAATTGTGTTTGATTGATGAATACCGCTTGGATTTGCTTACACTTTCACCAGAAGAACGTTATCAGAAATTATTAGAGAACGAACCAAAATTTATTCACGATATTCCGTTACATTACTTGTCTTCTCTTTTAGGAATTTCTGACCGCCACATGAGTCGAATTCGAAAAAACATAAAATAATGCCATTTGGCTGATTATCGCTAATTAGCATTTGCTTAATTTTGATAAACAATAATTGTAAAAACTTAAAACCATGAAATACCATCAAATAGATCGAAATCTTTTTATAAAAAACCGTGCAAAATTTACAGCACAAATGGCTCCACAAAGTTTAGCCGTATTTAATTCAAACGATATTTACCCAGTTTCTGCCGATTCCACCTTGCCTTTTGCACAACATCGCGATATTTTTTACTTATCAGGTGTTGATCAGGAAGAATCTATTTTAGTATTGTTTCCTGATGCTTTTGAAGAAAAACACCGCGAAGTTTTGTTTTTACGTGAAACCAATGAGCATATTGCTGTTTGGGAAGGCGAAAAGCTAACCAAAGAACGTGCTTTTGAAGTTTCGGGCATTAAAACGGTTTATTGGCTTTCCGATTTTCCTACAATTTTTAGAAAAATGATGTGCGAAGCCGAAAATGTATACATCAACAACAATGAACATTATCGTGCATCGGTTGAAACAGAAACACGTGAAGATCGTTTTATTAAAAAAGTAAAACAAGACTATCCAGGGCATCAATATTTACGTTCAAACCCAATTTTGCAACGTTTACGCTCGGTTAAAGAGCCACAGGAAATTGCTTTAATTCAGCAAGCTTGCAATATTACCGAAAAAGGTTTTCGTAGAATTTTAGGTTTTGTAAAACCAGGTGTTTGGGAATATGAAATTGAAGCGGAGTTTGCACACGAATTTTTACGCAACCGTTCTAAAGGTTTTGCGTACACGCCAATTATTGCAAGTGGCAACAACGCCAACGTGTTGCATTATATTGAAAACAACCAACAATGTAAAGATGGTGATTTAATTTTGTTTGATGTTGCGGCAGAATATGCCAATTACGCATCCGATTTGTCAAGAACCATTCCTGTAAACGGTCGTTATTCTGCACGCCAACGCGAAGTGTACGATGCGGTTTTACGTTGTAAAAAAGCGGCTGAAACATTGTTAATTGCAGGAAACAATTGGTACGATTACCACAAAGAAATGGGTAAAATTTATACTTCGGAATTACTAGGCTTAGGCTTATTAGACAAAGCCGATGTACAAAACGAAAACCCTGATTGGCCGGCTTATAAAAAATACATGATGCACGGAACATCGCACCACATGGGATTAGACACCCACGATTACGGAATTTTAACCGATACTTTTGTAGAAGGCATGGTGTTTACCAACGAACCAGGTTTTTACATTCCGGCAGAAGGTTTTGGTATTCGTTTAGAAGACGATTATGTGATTCAAAACCAAGGATTGCCATTAAACTTAATGAAAAACATTCCGTTAGGGGCTTCAGAAATTGAAGATTTAATGAATAGATAATAAAAAGAGAACCTTAAAGGTTCTCTTTTTTTATGCCCGTTTTTTCTTTTTTATTTAATTCTTCATAAGAAGTCCATACTGAGTCAAAAGCAGTGATATTTAAACCCAGAGCTTCATATTCATCGCAAACTTCATCAACATATTCCATAGCTCCAATTGCTGTTACATTGTCTTTAGTATATGCTGGCAATAAAACTTCTTTATCATCATTTATACAAATACTTAAACTGAATTTAACAAATCCCATTTTTTTGTCGCGTCCAAAAACTTCCTTAGAACTTTCTTCCTTTTTATTATTATGATTGACTTGCGAATATGTAAGACTTGTAACACCTAAAAACAACGTTATTAGCAGTATATATCTCATAAGTAATGATTTTTGTTTATCTAAAGATATAAAAAAATCCGATAGCTATTCTTAATAGTATCGGATTTTCACGTAAAGTAAAATATAGTTAGATTATGACCAACGCTTGTTTCCATAAGTCTCATATTGGTATGCATAAATTCTATTCCATTTTTCGTATTGAGAACGACTCAATAAGTTTTGAATAGCGCGGTCGTATTCACGATCTAGCATACGCAATTTTTGCTCTGGGTTTCTGTATTTTTTAAGAATGTAACGTTCGTCGTTTTGTTTGTCTTTTAATAAATCTACCAATTGACGCTCTTGACGGTTTGTTAAATCTAAACGAGTAAAACTGTATTTTCCGTTTTGATATCTGTAATCGTTTTTACCATAACGATCGTTTTGTTGATATCTACTTTCAGAACGATAATCGTCTTGTTTTACTAATTGTCTTTGCTGTGCAAATGCTCCTACTGATAGAGCCACCATTGCTATTGTAAAAATTCTTTTCATAATATTTAAATTTTAAATGTTTTAAACTTTGTTGTTTGATTAGGTATTTTCAATAGCTGTGCCAAAGTTTAAAAAAATAGCTTTTGATGTAAAATTTAGGGTAAATCGATACAATTTAGAGGTAAACAAAAAAAGCACCGAGAAATCTCGATGCTTTTTATCCGTATAATCTATTATTTAATAAGCTCTTGCGTCTTTACCTTCAACAAAGTTCATAAACGCGCGGTTTACTACTCTGTTACCACCTGCTGTTGGGTAATTTCCTGTAAAATACCAATCGCCCAAATTATCAGGGCAAGAAATATGTAAATTCTCAACCGTTTGGAACATAATTTTTAAATCGGCTTTTACTGTTTCTGGATGTAACATCTCAGAAATTTTATCAGAAATTTGCTCATCCGTAAAAGGAGCATAAATTTCTTTTACATAATTTACTACTTCAGCATCTGGCAAATTCTCTTGCGCTTTACATTTTAAATATACATCGTTTATTAAATGATACATATTGTTATCTTTTAATAATTCTAATGTTGCATTGAAAGCAATTAAAGTTTCCATTTTAGCCATATCAATACCATAGCAATCAGGATAACGAATTTGTGGAGCCGATGAAACTACGATAATTTTCTTAGGATTTAATCGATCTAACATTTTTACAATCGATTTTTTCAACGTGGTACCACGTACAATACTATCATCAATAACCACTAACGTATCAGTAGGTTTTACTACGCCATACGTAACATCGTACACGTGCTCTACCATATCGTCGCGGTTGCTGTCATCGGTAATAAACGTACGAAGTTTAGCGTCTTTAATTGTAATTTTTTCTGAACGAATGGTTTTAGATAATATTTCTTGTAACTTTTCTGGTGTTAAATTGTCTTTTTCAGCTAAAATACGTTCTTGTTTTTGCTTGTTTAAGATGTCTTGCGCACCTTCAACCATACCAAAATAAGAAACTTCGGCTGTATTAGGAATATACGAGAAAACAGTATTTTCTAAATCGTGGTCTAACTCATCCAAAATCATTGGCATCATGGTTCTACCCAATTGCTTGCGCTCTTGATAAATACCTGCGTCGTTTCCTCTTGAAAAATAAATACGCTCAAAAGAACATGCTTTTCTTTCTAAAGGTTCTAAAATTTGCTCAAAAGAAACCGAACCGTTTTTCTTAATAATGATGGCTTTACCAGGATCTAACTCTTTAATATCTTCAAAAGGTACATTTAAAGCCGTTTGAATAACAGGGCGTTCTGATGCTACTACAACAATTTCATCGTCTTCATAGTAAAATGCCGGACGAATACCTGCTGGATCGCGCAATACAAAAGCATCGCCGTGACCTAACATACCTGCCATTGCAAAACCACCGTCCCAGTTTTTAGAAGCGCGACGTAAAATACGTGCAAGATCAATACGTTCACCAATTACTGGCGAAGCATCTTTTTTAGATAATCCTTCTTTATCGCGTAATTCAAAATATAAGTTTTCTACTTCATCATCTAAAAAATGACCTATTTTTTCCATTACGGTAACGGTATCAGCCATTTCTTTAGGATGTTGCCCTAAACGAACCAAATCATCAAATAGAACTTTTACGTTGGTAAGGTTAAAGTTACCTGCAACAATTAAGTTACGATGCATCCAATTGTTTTGACGTAAAAACGGATGTACACTTTCAATATTGTTTTTACCAAAAGTACCGTAACGCACGTGCCCCAAATATACTTCGCCAATATAAGGCAGTTGCTTTTTTTGTGCATCGATATCGTTTACCAAACTAGGATTTTCAATTAACTGTTCATTAATTCTACCATTAATTTGAGTAAAAATATCTTGAATTGGCGATGTTTTATTAGAACGTACACGACTAATATAACGCTCACCTGGTTCCATATCTAACTTAATACTTGCCAAACCTGCACCGTCTTGTCCGCGATTATGCTGCTTTTCAAGCAACAAGTACATTTTTTGAATAGCATAGAAACTTGATCCATACTTTTCTTTGTAAAAAGATAAAGGTTTCTTTAATCTTAAAAGTGCAATACCACATTCGTGTTTTAAAGCGTCGCTCATTTTGTATTAGTGTGTGTTGTTAAACCAAAAAAAGCCCCATGACGAGGCTTTCCTATTTTTTTATTGCGCAAGTTCGATATCGAACTGAGTTAGCATTTTAAATTGTTGTAAACGTGCGTTTACTTCTTCGTATTTTAAATTTTCCATTCGCTCTGTTCCAAACTTTTCAACGCAAAACGATGCTAAATTAGAACCGTGAATAATAGCGTTCTTCATATTATGGAACGAAACATTTTGCTGCTGTGCTAAATATCCAGAAAAACCACCTGCAAAGGTATCGCCTGCCCCTGTAGGATCAAACACTTCTTTTAAAGGTAAAGCTGGTGCAAAGAAAACTTGCGATTCGTTAAACAACAACGCCCCGTGTTCTCCTTTTTTAATCACAACATATTTTGGACCCATTGTATGGATAATTTCGGCAGCTTTTACTAACGAATATTCACCTGATAACTGACGAGCTTCTTCATCATTAATGGTAATCACATCAACGCGTTTTAAAACCTCTTTTAATTCTGGCAAAGCACAATCCATCCAAAAATTCATGGTATCTAAAACAACTAATTTGGGTTTTGCTGTTAATTGATCTAAAACACTGATTTGCGTGTTAGGATGTAAGTTTCCTAACATAATTACTTCGGCATCTTTAAAATTTGCAGGAACAACCGGGTTAAAATCGGCCAATACATTTAATTGTGTATCTAACGTATCGCGAGAATTTAAATCGTTATGGTAACGTCCGCTCCAAAAAAAGGTTTTGCCACCTGCTACTTTTTCTATTCCCGAAATATCTATGTTTTTACTTGATAATAAATCTAAATATTCTTGAGAAAAATCGTCGCCTACAACCGAAACTATAGCCGCATCTACGTTAAAATGCGTTGCCGCCAAACCAATATAAGTTGCAGCACCACCTAAGATTTTATCGGTTTTACCAAAAGGTGTTTCAATAGCATCAAAAGCAACCGTGCCTACAATTAATAACTTGCTCATATAGTTATTTATAAATGAAGACGCAAAGATAATAGGAAAGCAAATAATATACAAGCACGTTTTTTATTCCTTAACATAGATTAATTATCTCTTTAGCCAATTAATTTTGATTTGCTGTATACAAAAAGGGAAAAAAAATCATTACTAAAATAGTAATCAAATTAATAATTAATGGCAAAATGTATTTTTTGCGTTCTAAAACACTGCTTTTCATTAAAAACACAAGGGTAACAATAGGCAAAACAAAAGTTGCTAACAAAACAATAAGCGATGTTAACTCATATACTGCCCCAAAAACGGGATGTAAAGCATAAAGATCAACTACTTTAGTAACCAACCAATAACACAAAAGAATGGTTGATAAAACTGCCAACACTTTAACTTTATTCATACAATTTGCTTTTTAATGACTGCATAAATATAACCAAAAAAATTACGCTTTGCTTACTTTGGAGTTTTCTTAACGAGGAAACGCAAATGTTTCTATTTCAAAACTTCGCCATTAGGAAAAATGATTTCGCCGTTGCTTGAACTTACATTGAAAAAACCAACATGATGCTTTATTGCCAATTCTTTCATTGTTTCAAAGGCTTCCTCAGCCAACGACCAAGCAAATGCAGCGTATATCACTTCTTTACCTACAGAATAATCAGTAACATAGGAATCGTTTTCCATATTGTCTAATTCATCATCACTAGGAGCATACGGTCCATTCATTTGAGGAAATTTAGTAATCATATCCATAAACCAATTCCTCAAATCAGCAGACGAAACTACTGGATCGTCATAATTATGTTCTTCTTCCCATTCTGTTTGTTTATCATACCATTCCATAAACTCTTTCTTGCTTTTTGGAGCAGCTGTTTTTTCAAAAACCATCAAATCGTAACTCATAGCTTATTTGTTTTATGCCTTTTTAAGCAAATCTAAGATTAGTGCTTTGTGGCGATTTAAACTTCAGTATAAATATAATAAAAAAAGTTAAGCTTCGTTTTTTTCGTACCACTCATCAATTAAAAGCTTGGCATTTTTTGAAGCTTCTACAGCCAGTACGTCACAACGTTCGTTCATCGGATGGTTGTTATGCCCTTTAATCCATTGAAATTTCACTTGGTGTTTTCTATAAATCTTTAAAAAACGTTGCCATAAATCGGGATTTTTTTTCCCTGCAAATCCTTTTTTCTCCCAACCAAAAACCCAGCCTTTAGAAACAGAATCTACTACGTATTTTGAATCAGACACCACCAAAACAGTTAAATTATCTTTTGTTAACGCTTCTAACCCTACAATTACGGCTAACAATTCCATTCGATTATTAGTTGTTTTACGATATCCCTTTGATAATTCTTTAAAATGTTTGGTATTATTTAAGTGAAGTATCACTCCATAACCTCCCGGTCCAGGATTACCACGAGAAGATCCATCGGTATATAAAAGAATTTCGGGTTGCATAAAGTTTAATTTAAGCAAAAATACAATTCTATTTTGGCATTTTTTTTTATTAGTTTTGAATACTTATAAAATAAAAAGATTAGAAATGAAAAAAATAATACCATTGCTATTTTGCACATTTACATTTTATTCACATGCACAAGAAATTGATTGTAAAAAATTCGTACAAACTGAAATTATTAATAAAATTAAAAACTATCCTCCAACAGATTTAGTACCATATTCTACTGACGGTAAAAAATGGAGTTTGATGGATGTTAAATCTAAAAAGATCATTACAAATCCATTCATGGAATCGAGATCAACATTTCACCCTAGTCTTTTAGTTTATCCAAATAACAACTGTACAAGTATTGAAGTTGCTAATAATTTTAATATTCAAGAGGTAAATTTTATTGACAGAGAAAGCCCAAGTAGGGCATCTCTTCCAACAATTGAAGGTCTTGGTTTTGAAGTTGACGAAAACGGAACAATGACAGCCTACTCAAAAAAATACAAACACAACTCTGACGACATGTCAAATATTTCAAAAGCCATAAAACACAACAACGAATATTTTGCTATAATACGGAGAATAGGAGAAAATCTAATCGGTGAACATGTACTAATTAATCAAAAAGGGCAAGCACAAAGTGGCTTTGTTTTTAAAGATATTAAACTTTTACCTTATCTTTATGAAAATGAAAATTTATTATATATTGAAGATTTTAATGGTAAGCAAGGATTTATAACACTTCGAGGAGAGCATTTTTTTTATGGTGAATTAATTAGATACCCTTTTAATAATTCTTTTGGATATTCTGTTCAAAACAATATTACTGAAAACAAGGAAAATATAACCAACTCAGGGGTAATAGACTTAACTACTTTACAATGGCTGATTAAACCACAAGAAAAATATAAAATATACGACATTGTTTATACTTCATCTGAAGAAATTAGCACAAGTAATCCAAAAAACAGAAATAAGGCAAATATTTATTTTCTTGCTACACAAAACGGTGAACATTTTGTATTAGATATTAATGGCAACGCAATAAAACCGAACTAATATTTTGGCATTTATTTTGTAATTATTATAAAAAACAATTATTATGCTAAAACAAATACTACCTACTTTTATAATTTTACTAATGTGCTTAACAACTAACGCGCAAAATGTTTCTTACAACTACGATTATAATTATGTGAACAAAATAGCACGATTATGGATTGATTTTGACATTATAGCAGAGTACGATTTTTTAGAAAACAAAACCCTACACAAGGATTTCACTTTACAAGATGGCTATATTTTTAGTAACGTAAACGATTCGAGTAAGGAAATTGGCTTTTTTAACAACGAACAACTTATTGTGAACAAAGAAACGTATGAAATGAAAATTCCTGCGGTAGGCAAAATAGCTGTTCGTAAAAAAGGTGATAAAAAATGGATACGTGTTAAACAAACAAAAAACAGTTTATTTTTTATAGAAAACGCAGCGCAATTACCAGAAATAGTACAATTTTAGGCTTTTGCATTTACCTTACAACGCGATATTTTTTACAAAGAAAAACGTTTATATGAAAATGCCTCAACCGGTATAAACGTTGAGGCATCTGTATCTTTTTAAGGTTATTCGTTCAAAAGCTGCTCTATTACTATAGGAAAATGCTTGTATTCTAAAGCGTGTACTTTTGCAGCTACATCGTCTGCTGAATCGTTCTCATCAACTTTTGTTTTTGCCTGAAAAATAATAGCTCCCTCATCATATTGCTCGCTTACATAATGAATGGTAATGCCTGTTTCGGTTTCTTTATTTGCCACAACAGCCTCGTGTACATAATTTCCGTACATCCCTTTACCTCCAAATTTAGGTAACAAAGCTGGGTGAATGTTAATAATTCTGTTCGGAAATTGTTGAACAATCTCTGCAGGAAACAGCAATAAATAACCCGCCAGTACAATTAAATCGGGTTTTAATTCTTGTAATCTATTGTACAAAACACCTTCATCGTTTTGCTTTTTAGTAATAACCTCTGCTGGAACATTCATTTTTTTGGCTCTCTCTAAAACAAAAGCATCTTTTTTATTGGTGATGATGTAAAATTGACAAGGATATTCTTTATCTTTAAAATACTGAATAATATTTTCCGCGTTACTTCCCGATCCAGAAGCTAGTAAAACAATGTTTTTCATACAATTAGCTCAAAATTATAGTGACCTATAAAAATCTTAATGAATATTTAATGCCACAAAATTCGAAAAAAATATCCATTTAAAAATTATTTTTTTAACTTCGCATTTACAAAAACAATTAAATAGGTGGTAATATGGGAAAGTTTCCTATTTTTGCCACAACAATTAAACTTAAAAAATAGAAAAAACTATGTCAGACATTGCATCAAGAGTAAAAGCAATTATCGTTGACAAATTAGGAGTTGACGAGAACGAAGTTGTAGCAGAAGCAAGCTTCACAAATGATTTAGGAGCTGATTCATTAGACACTGTTGAGTTGATCATGGAGTTTGAAAAAGAATTTGACATTCAAATCCCAGACGATCAAGCTGAAAACATTGCTACAGTTGGTCAAGCTATCTCTTACATCGAAGAGGCTAAAAAATAATAACTTAATACATCCTACGCAGTTTTAAATTGCGTAGGTGTTATTATTTATTTTCTTTTTAAGTTAAGAATTTAGATTACAAAATCTATTAAATTATAGCAACCCAATGTTTCCCTTTTCATGAAACTTGGGTTTTGTTTTTTTAATTAATACATAAATTATTATGAATTTAAAGCGAGTTGTTGTTACTGGATTAGGCGCCTTAACTCCTATTGGAAATAATATTTCAGAATTTTGGAATGGTCTTATGAACGGAGTAAGTGGTGCTGCGCCAATAACTTATTTTGACGCTACTAACTTTAAAACACAATTTGCTTGTGAGGTTAAAGGTTTTAATGTAGAAGATTTTATCGACAGAAAAGAAGCTCGAAAAATGGATAAATACACTCAGTATGCAATGGTTACTGCTACTGAGGCTATGGAAGATGCTAAATTTAACTTTGACACTTTGAATTTAGACCGTGCAGGTGTTATTTGGGGTTCAGGAATTGGTGGTTTACAAACATTTCAAGACGAGGTTACTAATTTTAACCAAGGAAATGGTGTACCAAAATTCAACCCATTCTTTATTCCTAAAATGATTGCTGACATTGCAGGTGGATTAATTTCTATGAAATACGGCTTACGTGGCCCAAACTTTACAACAGTTTCGGCTTGTGCTTCGTCAACCAATGCAATTATTGATGCTTTTAACTACATTCGTTTAGGGCAAGCTGATGTTATTGTTACAGGTGGATCTGAAGCTGCTGTTACCATTGCAGGTATTGGTGGTTTTAACGCAATGCATGCTTTATCTACAAGAAACGACGATCCTGCAACTGCTTCTAGACCTACTGACAAAGACCGTGATGGTTTTGTTTTAGGCGAAGGTGCCGGTGCTTTGGTTTTAGAAGAATACGAACATGCGGTAGCGCGTGGCGCAAAAATATACTGCGAAATAGGTGGCGGTGGTATGTCTGCAGATGCACATCATATTACAGCTCCACACCCAGAAGGTTTAGGTGCTAAAAACGTAATGTTAAACTGTTTAAGAGATGCTGGTTTAAAACCAACAGACGTTGACGGTGTTAACATGCACGGTACATCTACTCCACTTGGAGATATTGCAGAATCAAAAGCTATTTTAGAAGTTTTTGGTGAGCATGCGTATACTATGAATTTGAATTCAACCAAATCAATGACAGGGCATTTATTAGGTGCTACTGGTGCTATTGAAGCAATTTCATGTATTTTAGCATTACAACACGGTATGATTCCGCCAACCATCAATCATTTTACAGATGATGAAAATATTGATCCTAAGTTAAACTTTACCTTCAACAAAGCGCAAAAACGCGATGCTAAAGTACTTATGAGTAACACTTTTGGCTTTGGTGGTCATAACGCCTGTGTTTTGGTAAAAAAATTAGAAGCCTAATTAAATGAAATGGTTTCGTAACATATGGCATAAAAAATCCCCTATAAATAATAGCGGGATTTTTTATTCTACTATTACACAAATCATTTCGTATAAGCCTAGAAATATTGTTTATTTTGAAACAGCATTCACGCATCGATCGTTAAATAAACTCAATGAGAATAAGCAACCTATCAACTATGAACGATTAGAGTTTTTAGGCGATGCCATTTTAGGATCTGTAATTGCAGCTTATCTGTATAAAAATGCTCCAAAAGGAGACGAGGGTTACTTAACCCAAATGCGTTCTAAGTTAGTTAGCAGATCACACTTAAACAGTATTGGCAAAAAACTTCAATTAACCAATTGGGTACAAACCAAAGCAGCTATATCGCAATTTGGCGATAACATCAATGGTAATTTACTAGAAGCCTTAATTGGCGCCATTTATATGGACAAAGGTTTTACGGCTTGTGAAAAGTTTATCTATAAAAATATTCTTATTGAAATTAAGGATTTAGATTACTTAGAAAACAAAATTGCCAGCTACAAAAGTTTGTTTATTGAATATTGCCAGAAACATAAAAAAACGTTTAAGTTTGATACACAAGACGATAACGGCAAAGACAATATTAAGCATTTTTATGTAAAATTGTACTTCAATGAAAGTGTTATTGCAAGAGCACGCGCCACAAGCAAAAAGAAAGCCGAAGAAAAAGCAGCACAACGCGCTTTTTTTGCACTGCAATCACAAATGCAAAGCCACATTAAAAAATAATTAAATATTCATTTTCAGCGCATAATGCGCTTTTATTTTTGTATTTTTGATGATAGATGGTACCAATTAAGAAAAATACAAACGAAATCCTTCATAAATTAGATTATGATGATACTGATTATGAAGAAATCCTTTTAATTGCTATCCAATCTAACATGCCCGATTACAAAATGGCATATCATCTAAACAAAAATCTAAACATTCAATTTCAAAAAGTTCATCCAGAAATTACCTTAACTTCTGAAAACGGAGTAACTTATTTGAGGCATTTTTTATATGAAGATTGTAAAAATCATCTTAATTGGAGGCTTATTGAAAACAAGTCAAATTATTCCATTAGTCAGTTAGATAAAAAAGAATCTTTATTTGTTGATCCTAACGATTTATTCTCAACAACAGAATATTTAGTACCTGAGTGGAAAACCATCGATTATTTTCTTCAAATTGAAAATGCGGATGATTTTTTTCAGATGGATGAAATTGAAAATCAATTAAATAAAATTAAAAACATCTCAATGTATTTTGTAGTAGATATTGAATCGTTGAGTGCAAAATCAAAAAAAAATATACTATTTTAATATGTTACCAAGAAAAAAAACAAAGATAGTCGCAACTTTAGGTCCGGCTTGTAGCACCAAAGAAATAATTAAACAAATGATTGAAGCTGGTGTGAATGTTTTTAGAATTAACTTTTCACATGCTGATTATTTTGACATTGAAGACAAAGTAAAAATAATACGCGAACTTAATGCCGAATTTAAGTACAACACCTCTATTTTAGCCGATTTACAAGGCCCTAAATTACGCGTAGGTGTTATGAAGGATGAAGTAGTTTTAAAGAAAGGCGATGTTATTACATTTTCTACCAAAGAAGAATTTTTAGGAACAGCAGAAAAAGTGTACATGACGTACAAAAGCTTTCCAAGAGACGTAAATCCTGGAGAATCGATATTATTAGATGATGGTAAATTGATTTTTAATGTACTTGAAACTGATGGTGAACACGAGGTAAAAGCGGTTGTAGTACAAGGCGGTCCTTTAAAATCTAAAAAAGGAGTTAACTTACCTAACACCAAAGTGTCTTTACCTGCTTTAACAGAAAAAGATATTAAAGATGCTAAGTTTGCCATTGCTTTAGATGTAGATTGGATTGCTTTATCGTTTGTAAGAACACCCGAAGATTTAGAAGATTTACGTTTGTTAATTGAAGAACACGGAACTCATAAAATTCCGATTATTGCAAAAATTGAAAAACCTGAAGCGGTTGCAAACATCAATAAAATTGTATCGCATTGCGATGGTTTAATGGTGGCTCGTGGTGATTTGGGAGTAGAAATTCCAGCGCAGGAAGTTCCTTTAATTCAAAAACAATTAGTACACAAAGCTAAATACGCGCGTATTCCTGTAATTATTGCTACCCAAATGATGGAAACCATGATTACAAGCTTAACGCCTACTAGAGCTGAAGTAAACGACGTTGCTAACTCTGTAATGGATGGTGCCGATGCGGTAATGCTTTCTGGTGAAACATCAGTAGGGAATTATCCTGTACAAGTTATTGAAAAAATGACACAGATTATCACTAGTGTTGAAGATTCTGATTTAATAAAATTACCTGTAAACGATCCTAAAATTAAAACCAAACGTTTTATTACAAAATCAATTTGTTATCACGCAGCTACTATGGCTAATGATATCGAAGCAAAAGTAATTAATACGTTAACCAATTCAGGATATACAGCTTTTCAAATATCAGCATGGCGACCTAATGCTCACATTTTGGCATACACTTCAAACAAACACATGCTTACGCAGTTAAGTTTATTGTGGGGCGTTACTGCTTTTTGGTATGATAAATACGAAAGTACCGATGTTACTATTGAAGACATTAATGAAATTGCCAAAAACAACAATTATGTACAAGCTGGCGATTATACGATTAACTTAGCATCGATGCCTTTAAATGAAAAAGGGATGGTAAATACCGTTAGGGTTTCTGAAATTGAATAACTAACTTAAAATAATACTTCAAAAAAGTCATTCTTAACTTGGAATGGCTTTTTTTATGCAAAAGGGATTGAAGCCTTGTGAAGCTCTTTTGCTTTTTTCAAAGCAAAAAGCGACGGCGTAAAGCCCGACCCGAAGGGATTTGCCCAAATAAAAACAAACCATAAAAAAAGCCTCGAATAAATCGAGGCTTTTCTGTATAAAATAATGAAATTATTTTTTCTTTTTTGCTCCACCTTTTTCTGCTTTTGCAGCTTCTTGAGCAGCTTTCATTGCAGCACGAGAGATACGTACTTGTGCAACTACAGTGTTTTCTGGTTGTAACAATCTAAAATTGTTTGTAGGAATTTTAGTAATGTACAATTTGTTACCCATTTCTAAGTCTGTAATATCAGCTTCTACGAAATCAGGTAAGTTAGCTGGTAAAGCACGTACTTTTAATTTACGTTGGTTTAAACGTAAAACACCACCTGCCATAACACCTTTAGAGTTACCGATAACTTTTACAGGAACTTCCATTGTAATTTCTTTATCAGCGTGTAATTGGTAGAAATCGATGTGTAAGATTTTATCTGATACTGGATCAAACTGAATATCTTGTAAAATAGCATCAACTTTTTTACCACCTAAATCAATAGCAACAGTGTGTACGTTTGGAGTATACACTAAGCTTTTGAATGCTTTTTCTTCAGCTGTAAAATGTACTGGTTGTTCTCCTCCGTAAACTACGCAAGGAACCAATCCAGCATTACGTGCAGTTTTAGTAGCTACTTTACCCACGCTTTCTCTTTCTTGTCCTTTAATTGAAATTGACTTCATTTTAAATATTTAAAAATTAATAATAATTACATAATAAATTTATCACTAATCGATGTGTTGTTCTGAACCATGTGCATAACATCAGCAAATAATTCAGTACATGTTAACACTTTGATTTTTGAACTTTCTTGTTTCAACGGAATAGAATCAGTAACGATTAATTCTGTTAAAGATGAATTTTCGATCTTCTCATAAGCACCACCCGACAAAATAGCGTGTGTACAAATAGCACGTACGCTTAAAGCACCACGCTCTATCATTACATCAGCCGCCTTAGCAAGTGTACCACCAGTATCGATCATATCATCTACTAAAATAACATTTCTACCTTTTACATCACCAATCAATTCCATGGTATCAATTACATTAGCCTTCTTACGTTGCTTGTAACAAACCACAACCTCTGATCCTAAAAATTTAGCATATGCATATGCACGTTTAGAACCACCCATATCTGGCGAAGCAATAGTTAAGTTATCTAAATTTAACGACTGTACATAAGGAACAAAAATAGTTGATGCATACAAATGATCTACTGGTTTTTCAAAGAATCCTTGAATTTGATCTGCATGCAAATCCATTGTCATAACACGCGTTGCACCAGCAGCTTCTAACATTTTAGCTACTAATTTAGCACCTATTGGCACACGTGGCTTGTCTTTACGATCTTGACGTGCCCATCCAAAATAAGGAATTACAGCTGTAATATGTCTTGCCGATGCACGCTTTGCTGCATCAATCATCAACAACAATTCCATTAAATTATCGGCGCTTGGAAATGTAGAACATACCAAAAACACACGTAACCCACGAATAGACTCTTCGAATGAAGGTTGAAACTCACCATCACTGTAATGTGATAAGGTGACCTTTCCTAGTTCAATACCATAGTGCTTAGCAATTTTCTCTGCTAACACTTCACTTTTAGAACAAGCAAAAATTTTTGCTTCTGGTTCAAAGTAAGTCATTGTTTTTTAATTTAGTAGTTATGTTGTCTTTCTATTTCAGGATGCAAATTTAGAAATAATTTTGTAAGCAATCATATTTTTATACAATTTTATTTGATTTAATTAATTTTGTGTTTACATTTGCAATCACAATTTCAAGCAAGAAGCCTGAGTGGCGGAATTGGTAGACGCGCACGACTCAAACTCGTGTTCTTCGGAGTGTGGGTTCGATTCCCACCTCAGGTACAAATCCTTAACTTCATTAGTTAAGGATTTTTTTATTATCCTAAAATATCTTCCCAAAAAATAGTTCTCATCTAAATCTTAATCTATAAAACAAAACTTAACATTACTTACAAGAAAATCACAACTATTTTAACTACTTTTATACAATTCAAAAAGTATCATCATGAAAAAAGACCAGTTAAAAAAGAAACTAAAAGAGCAAAATGGCTTAATTAAAAAACAAAAATCGGTTATTAAGTCGTACAAAAAACTTTTAGGTGAGTATGATGACTTATCTAAGCGTTTAAAAAAGAACATCAAAAAATTTGAATCTTTACTTGAAGATGTTGAAATGGAAGAAGAGTTAACAGAGGCTGAAATTGATCAAATAATTAGTCAATTTGAACAAGATGACACAGAAGAGAATGATCAATCTGAAAATACAAAATAATTACTTAAATCCTCTATTTTAGAGGATTTACTTTTTACATTAAATTATGTCTGAAAACGGATTATCTGTCAACGAAGCCATCAAAAAACTAGAATACTACTGCTCATATCAAGATCGTTGTTACAAAGAAGTCATTACCAAGTTAAAATCATTAGGTATGTTTCAAACTGCTATTGACCACATTTTAGATCATTTAGTAACAAATAATTTTTTAAACGAAGAACGATTTGCTAAGAGTTTTGCAAGAGGAAAACATAAATTCAAGTTCTGGGGAAAACGAAGAATTGAACAAGAACTTAAGTTTAGAGATATTTCTTCTTTCAATATTAAAATAGCCTTAAAAGAAATTGAAGCAGACTATTTAAGCAACTTTTACACTTTAGCCGAAAAGAAGTGGCTTACTATAAACGAAGACTCCTTAGAAAAGAAAAAACGTAAATGGGTTGATTATTTAATGCGTAAAGGGTATGAGTCACAATTAATCTTTGATTACCTTAAAGAACTGCAATAACTCTATTTGCATTTATCATACAAATATTATTATCCCCATCATTTACTTCGTCCATTCGCTGCGCTCGTGTATAATAAGGATTATCCAAAACAAAAAAACCCTTCACTTTCGTGAAGGGGTTTCTAAAAAAAGGCGGTGACATACTCTCCCACATTAATATGCAGTACCATCTGCGCAATTGGGCTTAACTTCTCTGTTCGAGATGGGAAGAGGTGAGCCCCAACGCTATAACCACCCTAAGTTTTTGTTTAAGGTTTCACGTTTTTTTTGTTTAAGGTTTGCAACCTTTAACTTTAAACTTGGAACTTTAAACGCAGCTTTGCTGCAATATTGTTAACATATTTTTGATACTATTCTGTAGCTATTTTAGTCTTAATACTTAATTCTAAAATCTTAATACTATAATTTATAAAGCAATCCCTAGAGCACATAAGCTTACGGGCTATTAGTATTACTTGACTATGACATTACTGCCTTTACATCTGTAACCTATCAACGTAGTCATCTTCTACGACCCTTTAAAGAAATCTCATCTTGTGGTGGGTTTCGCGCTTATATGCTTTCAGCGCTTATCCCTTCCCAACGTAGCTACTCAGCAATGCACCTGGCGGCACAACTGATACACCAGAGGTTAGTCCAATTCGGTCCTCTCGTACTAGAATCAGATCCACTCAAATTTCTAACGCCCACAGTAGATAGAGACCGAACTGTCTCACGACGTTCTGAACCCAGCTCGCGTGCCACTTTAATGGGCGAACAGCCCAACCCTTGGGACCTTCTCCAGCCCCAGGATGTGACGAGCCGACATCGAGGTGCCAAACCCCCCCGTCGATATGAGCTCTTGGGGGAGATCAGCCTGTTATCCCCGGCGTACCTTTTATCCTTTGAGCGATGGCCCTTCCATGCGGAACCACCGGATCACTATGCTCTACTTTCGTACCTGATCGACTTGTTGGTCTCTCAGTCAAGCTCCCTTTTGCCATTGCACTCTACGCACGGTTACCAAGCGTGCTGAGGGAACCTTTAGAAGCCTCCGTTACTCTTTTGGAGGCGACCACCCCAGTCAAACTACCCACCAAGCAATGTCCTCAACGTCGTCGAGTTAGATCTCAGATAAGCAAAGGGTGGTATTTCAACAATGACTAACCTACGCCTGGCGACGCAGGATCGAAGTCTCCCACCTATCCTACACATCACTTATCCAAGAACAATACTAAGCTATAGTAAAGGTGCACAGGGTCTTTTCGTCCCACTGCGGGTAATCGGCATCTTCACCGATACTACAATTTCACCGAGCTCATGGCTGAGACAGTGTCCAGATCGTTACACCATTCGTGCAGGTCGGAACTTACCCGACAAGGAATTTCGCTACCTTAGGACCGTTATAGTTACGGCCGCCGTTTACTGGGGCTTCAATTCAATGCTTCTCCGAAGATAACATCTCCTCTTAACCTTCCAGCACCGGGCAGGTGTCAGGCCCTATACTTCATCTTACGATTTGGCAGAGCCCTGTGTTTTTGATAAACAGTCGCCTGGACCTTTTCACTGCGGCCAGCATTGCTGCTGGCGACCTTTCTCCCGAAGTTACAGGTCTATTTTGCCTAATTCCTTAGCCATGAATCTCTCGAGCACCTGAGGATACTCTCCTCGACCACCTGTGTCGGTTTGCGGTACGGGTTGTAATAATCTAAGTTTAGAAGCTTTTCTTGACAGCCTTTAGGTACACTATCACTTTGCCCGAAGGCTCCGTGTACTATCGCATTTCTCCAAATCCTACGCATTTTACTATAAGATCTATAGGTACGTGCTTTAACGAACTATTCCGTCAGTTCGCGGTACTTTCACCACTGTGTCACTCCATCACAACTATTACAAGTACGGGAATATTAACCCGTTGGCCATCGACGTCCCCCTTCGGGTGTGCCTTAGGTCCCGACTAACCCACAGCTGATTAGCATAGCTGTGGAAACCTTGGTCTTACGGTGTGCGGGTTTCTCGCCCGCATTATCGTTACTTATGCCTACATTTTCTTTTCTAAACAGTCCAGCAATTCTCACAAATCACCTTCTACCCAGTTTAGAATGCTCCCCTACCACTTGTATATAATACAAATCCATAGCTTCGGTAGTATACTTATGCCCGATTATTATCCATGCTCGATCGCTCGACTAGTGAGCTGTTACGCACTCTTTAAATGAATGGCTGCTTCCAAGCCAACATCCTAGCTGTCGGGGCAATCAAACCGCGTTTGTTCAACTTAGCATACATTTGGGGACCTTAGCTGATGGTCTGGGTTCTTTCCCTCTCGGACATGGACCTTAGCACCCATGCCCTCACTACTAGTAATCATTTATTAGCATTCGGAGTTTGTCAGGAATTGGTAGGCGGTGAAGCCCCCGCATCCAATCAGTAGCTCTACCTCTAATAAACTATAATAGCGCTGCACCTAAATGCATTTCGGGGAGTACGAGCTATTTCCGAGTTTGATTGGCCTTTCACCCCTACCCACAGATCATCCCAAGACTTTTCAACGTCAACGGGTTCGGTCCTCCATTTGGTGTTACCCAAACTTCAACCTGTCCATGGGTAGATCACACGGTTTCGCGTCTACCATTACTGACTAATGCGCCCTATTCAGACTCGCTTTCGCTTCGGCTGCGTACCTGAAGTACTTAACCTTGCCAGCAACGGTAACTCGTAGGCTCATTATGCAAAAGGCACGCCGTCACCCAACGAATGGGCTCCGACCGCTTGTAGGCGTATGGTTTCAGGATCTTTTTCACTCCGTTATTCACGGTTCTTTTCACCTTTCCCTCACGGTACTGGTTCACTATCGGTCTCTCAGGAGTATTTAGCCTTAGCGGATGGTCCCGCCAGTTTCAATCAAGGTTTCACGTGCCCCGACCTACTCAGGATACCACTATGCATTACATTGCTTACCAATACGGGACTATCACCCTCTGCGGTTCATCTTTCCAGATGATTCTTATTCGCTTTGCATACAATGTCGTGGTCCTACAACCCCAAAATTGCCGTAACAACTTTGGTTTGGGCTATTCCGCGTTCGCTCGCCACTACTTACGGAATCACTTTTGTTTTCTTCTCCTCCGCCTACTTAGATGTTTCAGTTCAGCGGGTTTGCTCATCTATCGATGTGACATGTCTTCAACATGCCGGGTTGCCCCATTCGGATATCTACGGATCAATTCGTGTGTGCCAATCCCCGTAGCTTTTCGCAGCTTATCACGTCCTTCTTCGCCTCTGAGAGCCTAGGCATTCCCCATACGCCCTTATTTTGCTTATTGTGCTCTACTTTTTAATCTCAAAAGATTAAAAATGTGCTTTATATTATTTTACTATAATATTTTTCTACTTTTTAAATGTATCTCAATATGTCAATGAACTTTTCCTTTAGATAATAGAGTATAGATGATAGATAACAGACTAAGTCTATTTTCTCTTTTCTATTCTCTATCTTCTTAAGATAGTGGAGAATATCGGAGTCGAACCGATGACCTCCTGCGTGCAAGGCAGGCGCTCTAGCCAGCTGAGCTAATCCCCCGTGTTTTTAGCTTGCAGTTATCAGCCGTTAGCTTTCAGCGGATTGTTGATAACTCAACTTCTAAAATTTCCTTTTAAATAACTTAAATAGTAGTCCCGGGCAGACTCGAACTGCCGACCCCTACATTATCAGTGTAGTACTCTAACCAGCTGAGCTACGAGACTCTGTATTTTAATTATTCTTGTTTTTTGAACCAACAGTTAAAGAGTAAAAGATGCTTGAACCATCTCTAGAAAGGAGGTGTTCCAGCCGCACCTTCCGGTACGGCTACCTTGTTACGACTTAGCCCTAGTTACTAGTTTTACCCTAGGCAGCTCCTTGCGGTCACCGACTTCAGGTACCCCCAGCTTCCATGGCTTGACGGGCGGTGTGTACAAGGCCCGGGAACGTATTCACCGGATCATGGCTGATATCCGATTACTAGCGATTCCAGCTTCACGGAGTCGAGTTGCAGACTCCGATCCGAACTGTGACCGGCTTTATAGATTCGCTCCTTATCGCTAAGTGGCTGCTCTCTGTACCGGCCATTGTAGCACGTGTGTGGCCCAGGACGTAAGGGCCGTGATGATTTGACGTCATCCCCACCTTCCTCACAGTTTACACTGGCAGTCTTGCTAGAGTTCCCACCATTACGTGCTGGCAACTAACAACAGGGGTTGCGCTCGTTATAGGACTTAACCTGACACCTCACGGCACGAGCTGACGACAACCATGCAGCACCTTGTAATTTGTCCGAAGAAAAATCTGTTTCCAAATCTGTCAAACTACATTTAAGCCCTGGTAAGGTTCCTCGCGTATCATCGAATTAAACCACATGCTCCACCGCTTGTGCGGGCCCCCGTCAATTCCTTTGAGTTTCAGTCTTGCGACCGTACTCCCCAGGTGGGATACTTATCACTTTCGCTTAGCCACTCAAACCGAAGTCCAAACAGCTAGTATCCATCGTTTACGGCGTGGACTACCAGGGTATCTAATCCTGTTCGCTACCCACGCTTTCGTCCATCAGCGTCAATAAATTGTTAGTAACCTGCCTTCGCAATTGGTATTCCATGTAATATCTAAGCATTTCACCGCTACACTACATATTCTAGTTACTTCACAATCATTCAAGAATACCAGTATCAACGGCAATTTTTCAGTTAAGCTGAAAACTTTCACCGCTGACTTAATACCCCGCCTACGGACCCTTTAAACCCAATGATTCCGGATAACGCTTGGATCCTCCGTATTACCGCGGCTGCTGGCACGGAGTTAGCCGATCCTTATTCTTACAGTACCGTCAATAAGCTACACGTAACTCTTTTTCTTCCTGTACAAAAGCAGTTTACAATCCATAGGACCGTCATCCTGCACGCGGCATGGCTGGTTCAGAGTTGCCTCCATTGACCAATATTCCTCACTGCTGCCTCCCGTAGGAGTCTGGTCCGTGTCTCAGTACCAGTGTGGGGGATCTCCCTCTCAGGACCCCTACCCATCATCGTCTTGGTAAGCCGTTACCTTACCAACTAACTAATGGGACGCATGCTCATCTTATACCAATAAATCTTTATAATAAAATCGATGCCAATTCTATTAACCATAAGGTATTAATCCAAATTTCTCTGGGCTATCCCTTAGTATAAGGTAGATTGCATACGCGTTACGCACCCGTGCGCCGGTCTCAAAGCAGCAAGCTGCCTCTACCCCTCGACTTGCATGTGTTAGGCCTGCCGCTAGCGTTCATCCTGAGCCAGGATCAAACTCTTCATCGTATATTTTTTATATTTTTGATGTGTTGTTCAAGACCTCTTAGTTACCTAAAAGCTCTTACTCTTTATTCTCTGTTAATCCAATATGTCTATGAACGTGTCTTAAATTACTTTAAAAGTAAACTAAGAAAAAGTTTTGTGGGCGATGAGGGGTTCGAACCCCCGACCCCCTCGGTGTAAACGAGGTGCTCTGAACCAGCTGAGCTAATCGCCCTTTTTCTTATTTGAACGGACTGCAAAGATACGTGATTATTTTAATACAATCCAAATTTATTTCTAAATTATTTTTCTTTATCTTTACTGTTTGTCTATGAACGTTGTTGTTTTCAACGGTGCAAATATACAAACACTAATTCTGTTCTTGCAAGCTTTTTTTTAAGTTTTTTAAACTTATTTTTTAACAAGCTGTTTTTAAGTGATTTAATTTTCAAAAAAAATCATCTTTCTTTTTCAATCTCTTGGTTTATCTACAAAATCAAATATTATTTATACCCTAAATATTTAGTAAAACTCTCATTTGCGTTAGGGATTGAGCGTTTGTTTGAGCTATTTTACGGAGCAAAGCGCAGGAAAAAGCGAGCAGCGAAAGCCCGACCCGAAGGGGAACGCCCAAAAAAAGCATAAAAAAAACCCGCTAGACATGCTAACGGGTTTGTTATTTTAAAAACTTAAATTAGTTTTTACCTTCCATTTTAGCTTTTAATTCAGCTAAAGCGTCGATATCACCTAATGTAGTTTTTTCGTTTGCTGTAGTGTTAGCAGATGCTTTTTCTTCAGCAGCTTTAAAGTTTTTCTCTTCCTCTTCACGGAAAGTAGCGGTATGAGAAGCTACAACTCTTTTGAATTCTTTGTTAAACTCGATAACTTTGAAATCAGCTGTATCTCCTTTTTTCAATTTTTTACCGTCTTCTTTCTCTAAGTGACGTGTTGGGATAAAAGCAACTACATCTTCTTCGAAGTTAATTGTAGCACCTTTATCGTTTAAGTCCGCAATTGTACCATTATGAACAGTACCTACACCGTAAGCTGCTTCGTGAGCATCCCATGGGTTATCTGTAGTTTGTTTGTGACCTAAAGATAATTTACGACCTTCAACATCTAATTCTAAAACAACAACATCTAATTTGTCACCTACGTTAACAAATTCTGATGGGTGTTTGATTTTCTTAGTCCAAGATAAGTCAGAAATGTAAACTAAACCGTCAATACCTTCTTCTAATTCAACGAATACACCGAAGTTAGTGAAGTTACGAACTGTACCTGTGTGTTTAGAACCTACTGGGTATTTAGCTGTAATATCAGTCCAAGGATCGTTTGTTAATTGTTTGATACCTAAAGACATTTTACGCTCATCGCGATCTAATGTTAAGATAACTGCTTCTACTTCATCACCGATTTTTACGAAATCTTGAGCTGAACGTAAATGCGTTGACCATGACATTTCAGAAACGTGAATTAAACCTTCAACACCTTCTGCAACTTCGATGAATGCACCGTAATCAGCTAAAACAACTACTTTACCTTTTACTTTATCACCAACGTTTAAGTTAGCATCTAAAGCATCCCATGGATGAGCGTTTAATTGTTTTAAACCTAATTGGATACGTGTTTTCTCGTCATCGAAATCTAAGATTACAACGTTTAATTTTTGATCTAATTCTAATACCTCAGATGGGTGGTTGATACGAGACCAAGATAAGTCAGTAATATGGATTAAACCGTCAACACCTCCTAAATCGATGAATACACCGTAAGAAGTAATGTTTTTAACGATACCTTCTAATACTTGACCTTTTTCTAATTGACCGATGATTTCTTTTTTCTGAACTTCGATATCAGCTTCAATTAATGCTTTATGAGAAACTACTACGTTTTTGAATTCGTGGTTGATTTTAACAACTTTAAACTCCATAGTTTTGTTTACATATTGATCGTAATCACGGATAGGTTTCACATCAATTTGAGAACCTGGTAAGAAAGCTTCAATTCCGAAAACGTCAACGATCATACCACCTTTAGTTCTACATTTAACGAAACCATTAACGATTTCACCAGAATCATGAGCAGCAATAACGCGATCCCATGCTTTGATTGTACGAGCTTTACGATGAGATAATACTAATTGACCGTTTTTATCTTCGCGAACGTCGATTAAAACTTCAACTTTATCACCTACTTTTAAACCTGGATTGTAACGGAACTCGTTTAAAGAAATAACTCCTTCAGATTTAGCATTGATATCAACAATAGCATCTCTGTCAGTGATTCTTACAACAACACCTTCAACAACCTCTTCAGCATCTGTAGAGATAAATGTTTTTTCTACTAAGTCTTCGAATTCTTTTAAGTTTGAAGCATCTACTGCATCAATACCGTTTTCATAACTTTCCCAGTTGAAAGTATCTAAGAATTCTTTTGAGTTTTGTGTTTGTTCAGACATGTCTGATAATAAATTTGTATTCTGCTTTTTTTAGGATTGTAAGAAAGTTAAAAACAGAAGATGTTATAGTTTATGTTTCAACCTTTTAGCCCAACCCATTTCTTCCGCTAAAAGTTTTGCAAATTTAGAACTATTTTTTCTATTTACCTAATATTCAATAAAAAAAGCCCGAATTGAAATTCGGGCTTTTTTTATATCCTTTAAAAATTAGTTGTTAAGTTTAAAGTTATACCGTTAGATTCTGGCACATATCTACAAACACCACCAACACACATTAGACCTCCACGTTGACGACCATAATTTACAGCTATACGTGTTGCACCTTTTGAAAAGCTTCCTCCAACACTGTAATAATGAACTCGACTTTCAGGATGTGTGTTTCCGTAATTATACATATCAGTAACATAAATACTAAACATAGAATTAGGAACAAACTCTAATAATCCTGCAGCCCAATCACGTTTATCTGTTTTTGCCCACATATGTTGCAACTGCAATCTTACAGAACTAGTTTCGGTAAAATTGTACAACCCTTCAAAACTAGCAATATTAGTTTTTATTTCTTCGAATTTAGACTCTAACATTGGCGCATTGTAATATTGATTCATATACATTGTAATTGTCTGAAAACTGGAAGTCCAATTCTTCCTAACTTCTACAGCAATATCAGAATAATATTTTTGTCCAAATTTCAAGAATTCATTATCTACAGTATTATTATTAAAATCATATGTTGATTTCAAACCAGACCAATAAGAACCATTTACAGCTAAATGCATACCATGCTTACCGCCCAAAGCACTACCTTCTGCAAAATCATAAAACAAATCATATTGACCACCTATTTCACCAGATTTTCTTGCCTGAAAAAAATCTAAATGTGGCTGTGCTTGATACACATAGATATTTTGTAAAGAAAAATCATACTGTTTTGTTAAAGCAGGCACATAATTAACAACACCTTTATTGTATACGTTTCCAGTAAAACTACGTTCAGAATAGAAAGACATGTTTTCCATACGACGAAGATTAACACTTGATCCAAAATTACCTTCATTATATCCTAAGTTTATCAATAAAGCATTACCATCTTTAAAGATCCCATCCATATAATCACCAATCTCTACTAATATATCTTTTTGCTTATGTACATATTCTCCCCCTAAATTAAACCCACCAGTACCAAAATTAAATCTTCCAGAAACCACATTAGTTAAATCATGTACCCCTTGGTATTCAACTTCGGCTTTTTGATCTAATCTTCCAACATAACTTGCACCAAAACGTAAATCGGTTTTCTCAAGATTTAAAGCTCCTGCTGCATTGAATTCAAGATTCGTTCCCATAATATAGCTGTCAGAAAAATCAAACCCCATACCTACGCGTTGTTTTCCTGTTAAAGCTGTTAAATCTAAATTATTAGCTAATCTTAATTTGGCGTTCATACCAAAAATTGCATTATTAACACCTAATGCTCTATCTTCCCATGAACGTAAAATTAAACCACTACCAAACTGCTCATAAAAATGCCCTAAGGTAATATTAACACCATTATCTATATCATTATAACGAGCGTATATAGTTCCTATATTTACATCTTTAAGATCCGGACTATAATTAATGATTGCTTTAGGATAATAAGACTCCACCTGAAGACCAAACTCCCATTTATTTTTAAAATAGTCTAACTTAACATAAGTATTAGATCTAAATCTATCTTCTGCTTCTTTTTCATCTATCTTAATTTTATTATCATCAAGATAGTATTGATTATTAGATTCAATCCCTACGCGAACTTGCGCATAAAAGAAAGACGACGTTAACAACGTCGTCAAAAGAAGAATTCTTTTCATTTAATTATTTTTTTACAATCTTAGCTAATTCTTGTTCCATTTTAGTCTCAATACCTGGTGTATAGTTTGAGTGCGTAAACACAACTTTTCCTTTATATAAAATCATTGTATAAGGAACATTTACAACATTTAAAGCTCTTTTTAAATCTTGATTTGTATCTAAAAGAACATTATACTTCCAACCTTTTGAAGTAACCATTGGCTTTACACGATTAATTGTTTTAGAATCATCAATAGAAATTGCAACTAATTCTACACCATAATCTTTCTGCCATTGCGCATACTTCCCTTTAATAGCTTCTAACTCTTTAATACAAGGACCACACCAAGTAGCCCAAAAGCTAACAATAACAAGCTTAGATGAATTATTGTAACTTGATACATTAATAGATTTATTATCTAAATTCTTTAATGATACATTTGGTAATTTATTTTGACCAATTGCAAATGTTACAAATAACAAGCAAATAGTTACTAATGACAAACGTAATTTCATGATTTTTTGAAAGATATTTAAAAATTTGAAATCAAAATTAATAATAAAATAAATATCAAATTATTTTTTTTTTACTTATTTTATATTTTATTTTACATTTCAATAACTTAACAATAACAAAATAAATTATGTTTACAAAAAAATTATTACCTATTTTAATGCTTGGTATTGTATCACTAAACTTTACTGCATGTTCTGATTCTGACGAACCAAAAGAAAATGAAGACCCTTCTGTTTTAATTAAAGGTAGTGGTGAAAAATTTAAGCATCGTGTTGCAGCTGAAGACTTTACGGGAGCTTGGTGCGTTTATTGCCCTCGTGTTTCCTATGCTATTGATGAATCAGAAAAAGTAAATGGCGATAAATTTGTAGCTTCGGGATTACATATTGGAGACTTATCTGCTAGTAGCCAATATCATGATCCATATAACTATTCGCCTGTTACTGCTTTGGAAAAGGCTTTAAAAGTAACAGGATATCCAACAGCTTACATAAACCGTGACAAAAAATGGAAAGGTCCTGAAAACAACAACATTAACTACCCATTAGAACTTTACAAAACAACTTCTAGTGTAGGTATTAAAGTAGAATCTACTTTGGGAGCTTCTAGTGGTACTGCAAAAGTATCATTAAAATTTGGAGAAGACATAAAACAACAATTAAAATATGTTGTGTATGTTCAAGAAGATGGTTTAGTTTACAGACAAGCTAATGGTACATCTTTATATGGTAATGATACAGGAAAAGGTAGATGGGAAATGAATTTTGTACATAACAATGTTGTACGAGCTGGAACTGAGATTATGGGTACCGATATTGCTAAAGACAAAGTTACTAATAGTGAAATTAATTTAGATAATTTATCATTCAACTATACCTCTGTTGATGCTTCAAAACTTGAAATAACTGTTTTGGTTTTAGACGCTGACGGTAAAGTTATTAATGCAAGAACAGTAAAAGGTAATTCTGCTAGTGATTACGAAAAAATGTAATATCTCAATGCAGTAAAATAAAAAAATGGGGACCGATGTTTCTATTTATCTATTTACATTAAAACTTAAATTTAAGCTGGATATATTCCAGCTTTTTTTGATTTATATTCAAATTACTTAATTGAACACCTATTAGTCTAACAGATGTTTTAAGAGTGCATTGCTCTAGTAACTCTAATGCAGTATCTAAAAGTAAATCATAACTACTAATGTAGTAAGGAAGACTTATACTTTTTGTTTGTAATGTAAAATCGCTGTATTTTATCTTAAGTGTAATGGTTTTTCCTGAAAGATCTCTCTTTCTTAATCGGGTAGAAACTTCTTCACAAACATCCTGCAACTTATCTTGCAAAGGAATTATGGAGGTAAAGTTTTCATGAAAAGTACGTTCTGCACCAATAGATTTAGGCAATCTATTAGGTATTACTTGAGAATTACTAATACCACGTGCCAATTGAAAAAAATGAGGCCCTGAATTTCCAAAATGCTCTTCAAGAAATTCCAACGATTTTGAGCGAAGATCAGCTCCTGTAAAAATTCCTAAATGATACATTCTATCACATGTTTTCTTTCCAACGCCAAAAAAACGTCGAACTTCCAATCCATCTAAAAAGGGAATAATTTCATGTGGCTCAATTGTTTTTTGTCCGTTTGGTTTATTATAATCGCTAGCTATTTTTGCTAGAAACTTGTTAACCGAAATTCCTGCCGATGCTGTTAAACCCGTGGTATCATATATTTTTCTGCGTATTTCTTCTGCAATTAACGTAGCGCTTTTTAAGTTTTTCTTGTTAATAGTAACATCTAAAAAAGCCTCGTCTAAAGACAACGGTTCAACCAGATCGGTATATTCTAAAAAAATGGATCTGATTTGTTTGGAAACTTGCTTGTATCTTTCAAAGTTGGGTTTTACGAAAATAAGTTCTGGGCACTTTTTTAAAGCCAGTTTTCCGCTCATAGCACTTTTTACACCAAATTTTCGAGCTTCATAACTTGCAGCAGAAATCACTCCTCTACTCTCTGAACCACCTACCGCAACAGGTTTATTTCTAATTTCTGGATTATCTAATTGTTCAACCGATGCATAAAATGCATCCATATCAATATGAATAATCTTTCGATTAGCAGTTTCCATAAGTCACAAAATTATTCTTGTACTTCTGTCTTTTTCTTTCTTGAAGGAAAAAAGAATTGCAACGGATGCTTTTTAAAATGCTTCCATACCGATTTTTGTAGTGAAAAAATCTCAATTAAAGGAATACTTCTAGATCTAAGTGCTAATCCTAATGACAAACCAAAGCTGACAATAAAATTCATAAATCCAACAAAAAACAGGCCTAACAAAGACCATATCCACGTCATCAATGTTAATTGAAAATCGGCACCATAAGCACCTAAAGCAATATTTCCACTAACAAAAGTAATGTGTCTAATATCTAAATTCACCCCTAAAAAGATACCTATTGAGTGGGTACTACCCATAAAAACACCAAACCAAAAATTAGAAACAATACCAGGCCATTTTTTTTCTAACCAAGAAGCTAACTTACTTGCCTTATTGGTGCCTAAGGCTGTTTTTAAAAAAGGATTTTCTTGAATACGGTAATATACCTGATTGTGTTTATTTTTATTAGACACGTTTCCTGAAATAATACCAGACAAGAACAGGAAAATACCTGCAATACCTGCATGAAATATAGCCATAGAGTGTATTGGGCTTGCATCTTTAAGCAGTGAATGCCATTTAGTATCGGTAAGATTAATACCCGTAGTATAATCAATAAGAAAAATTAATAGTAAAGCAACCGCAAAAGCCATAATTACGTTACCCACAAAAGCAATGAATTGCGACCTGAATAAACGTGCAAATAAATTAGCAAATGCACTGTGTTTTTCAGCTGTATTGGTATGGTTTTTAATTCCTTCCTCAATTGCTTTAACAATAGTAGTTGCTGTCATTGCGGGTTGTTTGGTAGCCAAAGCAAATCCACATAGGTAAATAACAATGAAACCAAAAGCATAGTTCATACTATATAAAAAAGCAAAACCAAAATCACTGGTATCTACTTTTGATAATAACACTTTAAAAATACACAAAAAACCCACTACCAAACCAGCTCCTAATGCCGCTTTAAACATTTTAAAATACTCTTTAGCAGAGTCTGTTATATAATGCTCACCCGTTTTTGCAGTGTATTGCGTTATTTCATAAGACACCACTTGCGTACTTTCATCAAGTAATTTGCTGATGTTATTTTTGTAACAATTATATTCAATTAGTTTTAAAGATAATTGTATGGTATTTTCTACACGATCTTTTGGTGCATCAACCACTAAGAAATCGAGTAAAATATGAATACGATCTAATTGTTGGCGAATTCTAAGTAAACTTTGATTTACTTTTAGGGTAATTCCGAGTTTAGAACTGTTTTTAAAGGCATGATTAATTAAATCGACACATTGTTTGTGTAAAATAACTAATTGTTTGTAGTTTAAATCGTTTTTATCAACAAACTGAATTTCACCTTTACGAAGTCTGTTTTCAATTTCAAACAATTCGTTTTCAAAACCCAGAAACGGACTTGCCAAATGATTGTACTTAGGAATCATTTTTAAAATTGCCGTTTCCATAGAGCGCCCACTCATACGTTGTGTAAGCAACCCCATTGAATACAGAATTTCAGACATAGCGCCACTTTCTGCCTTATCAAATTGATAAATATCTTGTAGTTGTAAAGTTTCAAAAAGCTCTATCAGCTCATCAAAAGGAATTTTATGAATCCAAACAAAATCGTTTTCCTTATAAAAAACCTGATTTAAAACATATTCAAGCGTATCTTTTTGGGGTTGATAAGGTAAAATTTTTGCCGAAATTCGTTTTCTAATCTCAAATAAAAAGTCAGAATCTTGCAAAATCCCTGCATCAGAAACCATTAAATTAAAGGTTCTGCCCGAAATAACTTGCTGTAAATAAAACTGTAAAATTTTGCGGTCTTTATCAAACTCAATTAAATAGTCTAACAACTCACGTAGTGTGATATTGGCAACCGCTTTTGGCTTTTTAGGTCTAAAATAAGCCACCAAATCATATAAAAAGAACAAACTTTCACCTAAAACAAGCTCATCGTTTACAATATATTTAGCAAATATTTCATCGATACTTTTATAGGAAATTTGTTTTTTTATTAAATTCATAAAATCTTTTTTTACGATATTTGAGTTTGTAAACTAAAAAATATCATGTTAGAAATTGAACGAAAATTCAGGGTTAAAAATACTACATTTTTAAGTAATATTAAAGAAAGCTACAAGATAACTCAGGGATATTTAAATTCAAGCGAAGATCGTACAGTTAGAGTTCGCATTAAAGGCAACCAAGGTTTCTTAACTATTAAAGGAAAAAGCTCTGAAAACGGCTTGAGTAGATTTGAATGGGAAAAAGAAATTTCGGTACTAGAAGCTACAGAACTTTTAAAACTGTGCGAGGATTTTGTGATTAGTAAAACAAGACACCTATTTCCTTTTAACGATGTTGTATTTGAGGTAGATGTTTTTGAAGGGGCAAACGAAGGTTTGATTGTTGCCGAAGTAGAATTAAATTCAGAAAACCAAACATTTGAAAAACCCGATTGGTTAGGTGATGAATTAACAGGCGATTTACAATATTATAATTCGTACTTAAGCAATCATCCGTATACTACTTGGAATCGATAATTTCTAGTTTCACCAACAATTTACCTGCTTTTTCATCATGAGAAATAGCATCGAATGCTTTTTTAGACAAATCAATCTCTAAACCTTTTGTAAATGGTCCACGATCTGTAATGGTAACAACAACACTTTTATTGTTTTCAATATTGGTTACTTTAATTTGAGTACCAAAATCAAGGGTTTTATGAGCAGCTGTTAGTTTACTATTTGAAAAAACAGTACCACTGGCCGTTTTTCTACCATTAAATTTATTGTGATAGTAACAAGCAAAAACCTCATTCTTATAAAATGAGGTTTTTGTATTGTTAGTATTGCTTGCTGTTTTACAACTTGCAAAACTTATCATTAAAATAAGGATTAAAATTCTATAAAGAGAACTCATTTAAGTCTAAATTTTCTGGAACTGAAGCAATTACACTTAACTCATCTGTTAACTCATTTTTCTTTTCTTCGTAATCTTCAGGTAAAACCTCAACCATTACATTTAAAGTACCACGACCTTTGTGATGAGCTAAATCCATAAATGCAGATTTGCTTAAATCTAATTTACGACCTTTTGTAAATGGTCCGCGATCGTTAATTTCTACAATAACAGTTTCGTCATTAGATAAATTAGTTACACGTACTTTAGTACCAAAAGGCAATGTTTTGTGAGCCGCAGTGTATTTTTTATTACTAAAAACATCACCGTTAGCTGTTTTTTTACCGTTAAATTTATCGTGATAATAAGAGGCTTGCACATTTTCATGCACTACTTCTACTTCCTCTTCAAGTGCTTTAAGTTCGTCGTTTAATTTTACAATTTCGCTATCTACTGTTTCTGCTTTTTCATTTATTTTAGAAGAATCTTTACTAAAATTACTAGCTGTTGCTATTTCTGCGTAAGCTAACTCCTTTCCTACAACCTTACTGTTGTTATCCGTTTCATTGTTTTCTGACATAACACTAAAACCTGTTACAGCTGTTAATGTTACTAATCCTGCTAAAATTAAATAAAAATGCTTCTTCATAAATCGTACTTTAATTAAACTTCTTTTTTTCTTGTAAAGACAAGAGGATTTTAATTCAAATGAGAATAAAAATCGAATTTTACAACCAATTGCTCCAAGGTATTCTTGATAAAATCAAGATGGTTCCTAAAGCGTACATAATTGCAATTGATTTGAATTTAGCTTTATCTGTTGTTGCTTTTTTGTGTTTAGAAAAGCCAATTGTAATTAAAACTACTGCAATAATGTTGATTAATGGATGTTCAACTGCATATAATCTTAAATTAGCATCTTTCATTACTTCTCCCATTGGCATATTGAAAATTTGTACCATTGGTGATTGAAAATACAATATAAGACCAACTAATAGTTGAATGTGTGTAAAAATTAATGCAAACAATGCAATTTTTCTATCGCCATCTTTAAAACTTTTGTTTGATGTCATTCCAATTATTGCGTTTAATGACGCAACAATTAATAGAATTAATGCTGCATAAGCAACAAAAGAATGGGCATGTTGTAATCCTGTATACATAACTTATTTTATTATTGTTTACGGGCAAAGATAGACTTTTTTTGCTTCAAAAATCACTCTTTAAAATTTTACACAAAAGCAAATATATTGAATTACAACAACATAGAAAAACTTTTAGGAAACTTTATGTTTTTTTAACACTTTTTTTAGATGCTAAAACGTACTCCAAAAAAGGTTCTTATGCCCTGATTTGGAGCGTATATATAGGTAGGATCAAACACTAAACCATACGGATTTTCGCTTGTTGGCATTGCATTTCCATTAGCATCAAATTGTACTTTTTTATTAAAAGGATCATTGGTTCTTGCAATAATAAATGGATTGTTTTTATTAGGTGTCCAATTCAAAATATTCTTAACGCCACCATAAAATTCAAAATGCTTTAATCCTTTATATGTTATTTGAATATTTTGCAAACTGTAGGTTTTAGATTTTGGCAAACGCGGATCAAGATCGCTAACCAAAGGCAAACGCATAGACCCATACAACGACCCCGAATAATCAATGGTTGTGCTTAAGGAATTAATGGTATACGAGACTGCCCAAGTTCCCGAAAAACGCTCGGTTAGCATTTGTTGTGTTTTTACACCATCTTCCACTTTATTTACATCTTGAAAAGTAGCACCCATCATTATTTTAAGGTTATTAGCGTAAACGCCATCAATATTTACACTTAACCCCTTTGTTTCGGCATATCCTTTTAAATTTTTATAGATGATTTGGTTAGGATTGGTATCATAATCTGGAATAATGGAATTGGTAAAATAGGTGTACCAGGCAGATGTTTCGGCCTGAAGGATGAAATTATTAGACAACATCCACGTTTTTAAATAATTTAGATTTACGTTGTATGATTTCTCGGGGTTTAAATTTTCTAAAACCACCACATCACGCGCACCTGTCAACGCAGCGTGTTCTTCTGTAAACAAATTAACCACCCTAAAACCAGTACCCGCATTTAAACGGATAATATCGCTTTTTTTAGATTCATACCTAAAAGCCAATCTGGGCGTAAAAATACTTTTGTGCTTTTTATGATAATCGTATCTAAGACCACCCAAAACACTAAATCGATCATTAAACTCATATGAATCTTGTAAAAAAACGCTTGGTATTGTGGTGTTATCAGCTGTTTTTGTAGCTACACTATTATCATCATAGTATTGATATCTTGCAGCAGTTCCTAATAAAAGATCATGCTTGCCAATAGATTTATCCCAATACAACTGAGCAAAAGCAATGGTTTGTTGCGCTAAAAAAGGGGTGTTTCCGTAAACCGAATTTTGATCGTGTGATGTAAACGAAAACTGACTGGTAATTTTCTCGGTAAAAGGCAACTCATACAATCCTAAAACTTCCCATCGATTGGTGTAAATTGATTCTCCATACACCTCCTCACCTCCTCTAAATTGCTTTTTCCAATTCATTTCGCCTCCCCAACGATCTTCATAAAAATAACGTGTAGCAACAGAAAATTGCTTTTTAGATTTTCGATCAAACGTAAACTTATTAAAGAATGATATACGATCTTGTAAAGTTACATCGGTAAAATTGTCTTTGTTTTTGTCAATCGGATTTGAATAATTAAAATAATTTACCCCCAATAACCAATGCACTTTTTTTGAAATAGGTACAGACAAACCAACATCGGTATTAACCTCGCCCCAAGAAGTGCCAAAAACATCTACACTGTATTTAGAAGCGTACAAAGGATTTTTAGTGATGATATTAATGAGTCCACCAACCGCCTCACTTCCGTACAAAGATGAAGCAGGTCCTTTCACAATTTCAACCTTTTCAATCAACGAATTAGGAATACCCGACAAACCATAAACCGTAGAAAGTCCACTAACAATAGGCATTCCGTCAATCAAAACAAATGTATAAGGTCCTTCTAAACCATTAATATGAATATCACCTGTGTTGCAAACGCTGCAATTTACCTGCGGTTTTACACCATTAACAATTTGCAAGGCTTCAAATATATTTGCCGTAGGATTTTTCTTAAAAAAAGTAGGCGTGTAAACCTCAACAGGCACCAAACTTTCCGATCGTAACACAGGTTTTAAGGTGCCCGAAATAACAACTTCATCTAAAACATCGGATGTATTTTCTACAGGCAACTCAAAAACTAGCTGTTTTGTTTCTGATGTTATCTCAAATTCAAAATCCACAAAATTGCCCGATGAAGCCACAACTTTAAAATGATATACACCCTCATTGTTAACATCAAAAGTAAACAATCCCTCTTCATTTGTATTAAACTCTTGATCTAACTCGGCAACATAAACTATTGTTTGTTGCGGATTTTTTGAAGCATCATACACTTTTCCTTCAACAGAAATTTGAGAATACGACCAAAAAGAAATTATCAAAAAGCAAAAAAGATATATATGTTTCATATAATTTTATTTTTAGACAAAGCTAAAATTATATTTTGAATAAAGTAAACTAAAAATTAGATATTTTTCAATCAATTATTTACCTTTGATTTTTATCTGAAAAAGATGTTAACACAAGCTGAAGAAAATTACCTAAAAGTGATCTATCATTTATCATTAACAGAAGATGAAGGAATCTCTACAAATGCTATTGCTCAGAAAATTGACACAAAAGCATCGTCTGTTACCGATATGATTAAAAAATTAAACGATAAAAACCTTATTCGTCACGAAAAATACAAAGGTGTTTTTATGACTGCTGAAGGTTTGTACAAAGCTAAAATGATTATTAGAAAACATCGTTTATGGGAGGTTTTTTTAGTAGAAAAACTAGAGTTTAATTGGGACGAGGTGCATGATGTAGCAGAAGAATTAGAACATATAAAATCGGAAAAATTAATTAATGCTTTAGATGCTTTTTTAGGTTTTCCTAAAGAAGATCCGCACGGCGATCCTATTCCAAATGCTGTAGGAGAAATTCCTTACCGTCAAAAAGAACTTCTTTCTGAAACCGAAATAAATCAAGAATATATGTGCGTGGGTGTAAAAGATACTTCATCGTCTTTCTTACAATATCTTGATAGGCAAAAAATTGCGTTAGGAAGTACTTTTAAAGTGGTAAAACATGAAAGTTTTGATCATTCCATCACCATTTTGTTTCAAAACTTGGAACTTACATTATCAAAAGTGGTAACTCAGAATATTTACGTTAAAAAAGTTTAGGTATGTTTAATGAATTAGTTTCTTATTTTGAGTCTATCAACCCAGTATGGGCGGCATTATACGCAGGACTTTTTACATGGTTTTTAACAGCATTAGGAGCAGCTTCTGTTTTTGTTTTTCGAAATCCAAATAAAAAATTATTAGATGGCATGCTTGGTTTTACAGGCGGTGTTATGGTTGCAGCCAGTTTTTGGAGTTTGTTAGCTCCTGCAATCGAAATGAGTTCAGGTGAAGGTTTTACAAAAGTAATTCCAGCATCGGTAGGATTTGCTTTAGGTGCCTTATTTCTCTTTGGGCTTGATAAAATATTACCTCATTTGCACTTAAATCATCCTATTTCAAAAACCGAAGGGGTGAAAACAAAAACGCCTTGGCAAAAAACCACTTTGCTTGTTTTAGCCATTACATTACATAATATTCCCGAAGGTTTGGCTGTTGGGGTGTTGTTTGGTGGCGTTGCGGCAGGTATACCAGAAGCAACCATTGCAGGCGCTTTAACATTAGCCATTGGTATTGGTTTGCAGAATATGCCCGAAGGTTTGGCGGTTTCTTTTCCGCTACGAAGAATGGGGATGAGTAAATCTAAAAGTTTTATGTACGGGCAAAGTTCTGCTTTGGTAGAACCTGTTTCGGCAGTAATTGGTGCTTTGGCTGTTGGTTTTTTTACACCTGTACTACCGTATGCCTTAGCATTTGCGGCTGGAGCAATGATTTTTGTTGTGATTGAAGAAGTAGTACCCGAAACCCAACAAGGTGATAATACCGATATTGCCACTTTAGGATTTGTAGGTGGTTTTATAATAATGATGATGCTAGATGTAGCATTGGGATAAAAAAAAAGAACTCAAAATTGAGTTCTTTTTTTTTATCCACATTTACAGTTTGTATCATCGCCGCAATTACCTTTTTTTTTACCTTTAAAAACAAATTTTTTAAGTAAAAAAGCAACGGCTATAAACAATACAACATATACTATAATTTCTTGCATCATTATTTATTTTAAAGTTTGATAAGCAATTAACGCAGCAATATAGGCAAAGCCTGTCATAAAAATCATTTGAAAAGCAGTCCATTTCCAAGAATTGGTTTCCTTCTTAGTTACCCCAACGGTTGATAAACACTGCATGGCAAAAGCATAAAAAAGCAATAACGAAACGCCAGTAGCAAAATCAAACATAACCGATCCATCTTCGCGTTTCTCACTTGCCATTCGCTCAACAATTCGTTGATCATCCTCAGCAACATCTTCTCCTAAATTGTATAAAGTGGCAAGATTTCCAACAAAAACCTCACGCGCCGCAAACGATGTTAACACAGCAATACTCATTTTCCAATCGTATCCTAAAGGTCTAAAAACAGGTTCAATAGTTGTACCAATCATTCCAATATAAGACGATTCTAATTGATATCCTGAAATTTCATTAGCCAATTCTTCTTTTGTTAAACCATCATTTTTATGTTTCTCAGTAATAATTTCTTCTGCCTTTCCAAAAGTAGATGATGGTCCGTGTGACCCTAAAAACCAAATTACCACTGATAACGCCAAAATAATTTTACCCGCACCTACAATATACGAAACTACTTTCTCGTACATATTTAAGAAAACGTTCTTTAAAATAGGCTTTTTGTATGTAGGCATCTCAATAATAAAGTAGGCTTTCCTATCCATTTTAATATACTTACTTAAAATCCATCCAGCACCTAAAGCGCCCAAAAATCCTAAAATGTACATAAAAGTCATAACCAAAGCTTGCAACGGTATAAAACCTAGTACATATGTTTTGGGAATGATTAACGATATAATAATGATATACACCGGAATACGTGCAGAACAAGTTGTAAAAGGCGTTACCAACATGGTTATTAAGCGCTCTTTTGGATTTTCGATATTACGTGCCGCCATAATCGCCGGAATAGCACAAGCCGTTCCTGAAACCAATGGCACAACCGATTTTCCACTTAAACCAAACGGACGCATCAATCGATCCATTAAGAAAACCACACGACTCATATAGCCTGTTTCTTCTAAAATCGAAATTAAAAAGAACAAAATAGCAATTTGCGGCACAAACATCATTACACCGCCTAAACCAGGCACAATACCATTGGCTATTAATTCGGTTAATTTTCCTGCGGGTAAGTTTTCACTGATCCAAGTAGATAAATCTGAGAACAAACCATCCACAAATTCCATAGGATAAGAAGCTAATTCAAAAATAGATCCGTAAATAAGTAGTAAAACGAATAAGAAAATGACATATCCCCACACTTTATGCGTTAAAATACGGTCAAATCGCATACGAATATCGGTTGCTTTTGATGTATCAATGGTGTAATTATCTTTTAAAACAGCATTGATGAACTGATAACGCTTAATGGTTTCACGATGTTGTAATTTCTTAACATCATTTTCTGATTTTTGAAACGAAGCATCACTTGAAACAATTGTACTTTTTATAAAAGGATATACTTTGGTTTGCGACAACCAAATTTTATACAACGATTCATTAGGAGATAAATTCGACAACAACTCAAAATAATCGTTATCAACCGTTTTTAAATTGAATATCGAATTTTTATTAAGATTTTCGTAAGAAAGTATCGCTTCTTTTAAATTCTCGATTCCTTCTTTTTTACGAGCCGAAAGCAATACAATTTTAGTTTGCAATGCTTCTTCTAATCCTTTAACATCAACAGAAATTCCTTTTTTCTCCATTTGATCGGCCATATTTAAGGCTAAAATGGTTGGAAATCCTAAATCTTTAATTTGCGTAAATAATAATAGGTTGCGTTTTAAATTTTCAACTTCTGCAATCACAACCACTACATCCGGATAATCTTTATTTTCGACATCAAACAAAGCGCTCAATGCAATTTCTTCGTCTTTAGAACTAGGATTTATCGAATAAACGCCGGGTAAATCAACAATATTTGCTTTTACCTCTTTTGATAAAATACTAGTACCTGCTTTGCGTTCAACCGTAATTCCTGGATAATTTCCTACGTGCTGATTTAAACCTGTTAAAGCGTTAAAAACCGAGGTTTTACCTACATTTGGATTACCAATTAACGCTACTTTTAAATGTTTCATTAAATGTTATATAAGTTCCACTTCAATTTGTTGTGCTAATTCTTTTCTAATACTAATAAACGAATCGTTTACTTTTAAGTAAATAGGATCTTGTAAAGGCGCAATTTGCAACACTTCAATTTCATTTCCTGGCAAACAGCCCATTTCAATTAGTTTTAAAGGAACTTCGTCCATATTCATGGATTTGATAATTCCTCTTTGGCTCTTTTTTAAGTAATTAAGAGTCATATCTTTTTATTTAGATTGAATTTAGATTGCAAATCTAGGCATTTAAAAAGGATATCCGAAACTTTAGCAGACATCCCTTTACATTTAGGTAACAATTTATAAATAAATTAACTTTTGCTACGCAGCCATTTTACATCTTCTAATAGTTGTGTAACATTTTTAGTATCGTCACCTTTATTTTCTTTTAAATTGGTGCCATCATAAAACCCGCGAATACGTCCTTTTTTATCAACCAAAATAAAATTTTCGGTATGTACCATATCATATAACTCACCAATAGTTCCTGTTTTTACTGCTAAAAACGATTGTCTTGCTAAGTAATAAATATCTTTTTGATTGCCTGTAACCATATTCCATTTAGCATCGATCACGCCTTTTTCGTCAGCATATTTTCTTAAAACTTCGGGTGTATCAATATCGGGTGTAACAGAAAATGATAATAATTTAACATCGGGCATATCTTTAATTTGTTCTTGCAACCACATCATATTATCGGTCATAATTGGGCAAATAGTTGGGCAAGTTGTAAAAAAGAAATCGGCTACATAAATAACATCTTTATAATCGTTTTGCGTAATGGTTTTATTATTTTGATTTTGAAACGAAAAATCGGCAATTTTATGCTTCATTTTATTGTTCTGATGTTGTACCAAACTATCAACCAATTCTGGGTTTACCATTGCAGGTGTGTAAATAGGCAATTGTTTTTCGGGCTTTAAAGCATTATAAAACAATGTTAATATCACCGCAGAAATTACGCCCATTGTTATAAATAAGTAACGGTAACGGTAGAAAAGATCTTTCATGAGAAAAAATTTCCGCAAAATTACCAAATGTTTTCTGCTAAAGGGTTAAATATGTTATAAAACTACGCTGCAAACGTATAAGTTGCTATTTTTGTAACTATACACAGATAATTAAACAAAAGATGAATAAAAAATTTATGTTTTTGCCTGTTACGTTATTGATGATTTGCTCATCGATGAATGCTCAGGCTCCTTCAAAAGAAAACCATGGTATTAATTTAGAATACATGGACAAAAACGTGAAACCGGGTGATGACTTTTTTAGATTTGTAAATGGTGAATGGTTTGATAAAACCGAAATTCCTGCAGACAGAACGCGTTGGGGAAGCTTTGATGAGCTACGTCAAAACACCGATATTGATGCTTTGGCTATTTTAAAAGAAGCAGTAAACAATAAAAAATTAGATCCAAAATCGGATCAAATGAAAGCGGTTAACGTTTTTAAAACCTATTTAGATTTAGACACACGTAATAAATTAGGCATTAAACCTATTCAATCTGTTTTAGATGATGTTAATAAGGTTAAAAATGTAAACGATGTGGTTGCTTTACTAACCAAACAAATGCCCGAAGGTGGTTTAGGATTTTTTGGTATGTATGTATATGCTGATGCCATGGATTCTAACAAAAACGTAGTAAACATCTCTCCTGGAAGCATAGGTTTACCAGACCGTGATTATTATGTTTCACAAGATGCCGATTCTAAAGAGAAAAAGCAAAAATACGAAGCACACGTGGCGCGTATGCTACAATTTTTAGGCATTAACGCTACCGATGCTCAAAAACAGGCGACACAAGTGGTTGCTTTAGAAACCAAAATGGCTGAGGCACGTTTAGACCGTGTAGAGCGCCGTGATCGTAGAAAAACCTACAATCCAATGTCAGTTGCCGAGTTACAAAAATTGACTCCTTCTGTAAATTGGAACAATTACTTAACTGCCGCTGGTTTAAAAAGCGTTGATAATGTAGTGGTTTCAATGCCAAAATACATGGAAACATTAGAAAACATTTTTAAAACTGCTAGTATCGATGAGTTAAAAGCGTACTTACGTTGGACGTTAATCAACAAAAACACAGGCGTTTTAACAACAGCTATTGATGAAGCAAACTTCGATTTTTACAGCAAAACCTTAACAGGTGCTATTGCGCAACGTCCTATTGAAGAGCGCGCTTTACAAGTAGTAAACGGAACAGTTGGCGAAGCTTTAGGTAAATTATATGTAGAGAAAAAATTTCCACCAGAAGCTAAAGCCAAAGCCAAAGAAATGATTGATTATGTGTTTTTAGCTTTTGAAAATCGCATCAACAATTTACCATGGATGACACCTGCTACACGTAAAGGTGCCGTTGAAAAATTACGTAAATCAACTGTAAAAATCGGTTATCCTGATAAATGGGAAGATTATTCTAAGTTAGATATTAAAGCACCTGAAAACGGTGGTACCTATTACGAAAACATGAAAAACGTGGCACGTTGGGGCTTTGCTAAAAATATTGCAGAGTACGGCAAACCGGTTGATAAAACCAAATGGGGTATGTCGCCACAAACGGTAAACGCATATTTTAACCCAACCAACAACGAAATTGTGTTTCCAGCTGCTATTTTACAACCTCCTTTCTATGATTATAAAGCAGATGAAGCGGTTAATTATGGTGGAATTGGAGCTGTAATTGGTCACGAAATTTCTCATGGTTTCGATGATTCTGGTTCTCGTTACAATGCCGATGGTAACTTGGTAAATTGGTGGACAGAAGACGATTTAAAGCAATTTACAGGTTTAGGCGGTTCATTGGCTGATCAATATTCTGCTTTAGAACCACTTCCTAATACTTTTGTTGATGGTAAATTTACCTTAGGCGAAAACATTGGCGATTTAGGTGGTGTAAACGCTGCTTATGATGGTTTGCAATTGTTTATGAAAGATAAAGGTCGCCCAGCATTGATTGATGGTTACACACCAGAACAACGTTTCTTTATTTCGTGGGGAACCATTTGGAGAACCAAAATGCGTGATGAAGCCATTAAAAATCAAGTAAAAACCGATCCGCATGCACCGGGAATGTACCGTTCATACGTACCATTGCAAAACGTAGATTCATGGTACAAAGCCTTTGATATTAAACCAGGCGATAAATTATATGTTGCTCCTGAAAAACGAGTTAAGATTTGGTAATAAAAAAGAAAAAGTCGTAATGTAACAATTACGACTTTTTTATTACTAATTTAGTTCAAAATCAATCTAAAAAGAATGAAAAAAATAGCACAATTAAGTTTATTGTCTGTTTTAGCTTTAGCTTCTTGTAAAAAAGACAAGGCAGATGCAGATAATCAACCACACGGTTTGGCCATACAATATATGGATACTACTGTAAATCCGGGTGATGATTTTTACCGATATGTAAACGGCGTTTGGTTTGATAAAACCGAAATTCCTGCTGATAAATCAACTTGGGGAAGTTTTGACGAGCTAGCTAAAAACACCGATTTAGATGTGTTAAACATGTTAAAAGAAGCAGCTAACAACAAAGATTTAAAGTCGAGTTCTGATGAAGGCAAAGCAGTAAACGTATACAAAACATATTTAGATACGGTTTCGCGTACCAATTTAGGCATTAAACCTATTGAAGGAAATTTAGCAAAAATAGCTTCTATTAAAACCATTGCTGATGTAAATACTTTAATTCAATCAACTATTTTTGAAGGTGGAACAGGTTTATTTGGTACTTATGTAAGTGCCGATGCTATCAATTCAAACAAAAATGTCATTTACATTTACGGTACAACTACTGGTTTAGGTGAGCGCGATTATTATTTATTAAAAGATGCCGAAACAACAGAAATACGTAACAAATACGAAAAACATGTAGCTAGAATGTTACAAGCTGTTGGATCAACCGAAGCCGATGCAAAAGCAAAAGCTGCGAAAATTTTAGCTTTCGAAACAAAAATTTCTGAAGCAGAATTAACGCGTGTTGAAATGCGCGACGATCGTAAAACATACAACCCAATGCCTGTTAGTAAATTAAAAACAATTGCTACAACAATTGATTGGGACGCTTATTTTGCTAAAACAGGTTTAAAAAATATTGATTCTGTAGTGGTTTCGCAACCAAAAGCTTTAGCACGCATGAACGATTTATTAAAACAAACACCTATAGAAGATGTAAAAGCGTATTTAACTTGGAACTTAATCAATGGTTCGGCTTCGGTTTTATCGCCTGCATTAGAAAAAGCAAATTGGGAGTTTTTTGGTAAAGTTTTATCGGGTGCACAAAAACAACGTCCTATAGAAGAACGCGCGGTTGGTATTGTTAACAATACGTTAGGCGAAGCTTTAGGGAAGATATATGTAGAAAAAAGATTTCCTGCTGAAGCAAAACAGAAAGCTAAGGAAATGATTGAAAATGTGGTGAAAGCTTACGAAAATCGTATCAAGAAATTACCTTGGATGGCACCTGCAACACGTCAGGGAGCTTTGGATAAATTAGCTAAATTGAGCATTAAAATTGGATATCCTGATAAGTGGGAAGATTACTCAAAATTAACCATTAAGAGTCCTGAAGAAAAAGGTACATATTACGATAATATGAAAGCTGTAACGGCTTGGGGAATTCAAAAGAATTTCGACGATTACGGAAAACCTGTTGATAAAACCAAATGGGGTATGCCACCACAAATGGTAAATGCGTATTACAACCCATCGTACAACGAAATTGTTTTCCCAGCAGCTATTTTACAACCACCTTTCTATGATTACAAAGCTGATGAAGCGGTTAATTATGGTGGAATTGGTGCCGTTATTGGTCACGAAATTTCACATGGTTTTGATGATTCTGGAGCGCGTTACAATGCCGAAGGAAATTTAGTTGATTGGTGGCAAGCAAGCGATTTAACGCAGTTTACAAAACTAGGAAAATCGTTGGCAGCGCAGTATAGCGCCTTACAACCTTTTAGCGGTATTTATGTTGATGGAGATTTTACTTTAGGTGAAAACATTGGCGATTTAGGTGGAATTACTGCTGCTTATGACGGTTTACAGTTATATTTAGCGAAACATCCACAAGAAAAAATTGATGGATTTACACCAGAACAACGCTTCTTTATTTCATGGGCAACCGTTTGGAGAACAAAATCGCGTGATGAATACGTAAAGAATCAAGTAAAAACTGATCCTCATGCTCCAGGAATTTATCGTTCGTATGTTCCGTTGCAAAACTTAGACGCTTGGTACGAAGCTTTTAATGTTAAACCAGAAAACAAGTTATACATTAAACCAGAAAATCGAGTTAAGATTTGGTAATAGAAAAATCCCGAACCATTACAGTTCGGGATTTTTCTATTTCATCACTATTTGATAACCACTGATTGCACATTGGCAAATTCATACAAGGCAAAATGAGACAATTCACGTCCGTAACCTGAATTTTTAATTCCTCCAAAAGGTACATGAGGATCTGAAATGACCATTTCGTTTATAAACAAAGCGCCTTCTTCAAACAAATGCAAATAACTTTGTAATTGTGTAACATCATTGGTAAAAATACTAGCTCCTAAACCAAAGTTACTATTATTGCTTAAAGCAATGGCGTCATCAATGGTTTTAAAAGGTAGTACAGCAGCTAAAGGTCCGAATGTTTCTTCTTTAAAAATGGGCATATCTACCGTTACATTGGTAAGAATTGTAGGTTCAAAAAAGGCCCCTCTTCTTTTTCCACCAATTTCAATAACAGCTCCCATTTGAATGCTTTTGTTCATTTGTTCTTCTAACTCTAGTGCTAAATCTTCACGAGCCATAGCGCCAAAAGTAACTTTATCATCAAACTTATCGCCTGTAACAAGTGTTGCTATCTTTTGTTTGAATAACGCAACAAACTGTTCATAAACATCCTCTTGAATTAAAAAACGTTTACCTGCAATACAACTTTGCCCCGCATTTTGCATGCGTGCAGTAACTGCTTTGGTGGCAGCATATTCCAAATCGGCATCGTTTAAAACAATAAACGCATTACTTCCGCCTAACTCTAACACACATTTTTTTAGATGTTTTCCCGCATTTTCGGCAACCGATCTTCCAGCACCTTCACTTCCTGTTAACGAAACCGCTTTTACTATTGGATTCGCAATTACCTCAGCAACTTCACTACTTTTAATAGCTAAATTTTTGTAAACAGGAAAATCAATCGATAGCACGTTAAAAACATCTTCTAACGCTTTAGCACTTAAAGGCACATTGCTTGCGTGTTTTACCACAAACGTATTACCAACCATTAAACTAGGAATTACAAATCGAAACACCTGCCAAAAAGGGAAATTCCAAGGCATTACACCTAATAAAACACCTAAAGGTTGGAAAGTGATGTAACTCTTACTCCAAGCTGTTTTTACTTCTTGTTCCTTTAGAAAAACAGCTGCATTCTCAATATAATAATCACACAAATAGGCACATTTTTCAACCTCGGCTATAGCTTGTTTTATAGGCTTGTTCATATCGGTTGTTATAGCATGGGCGTATTCGTGTTTGTTTGCTAACAATCGATTTTTAATATCTTTTAGAATGGAAATTCGATCAGTTAAAGAAAAATCTTTCCATTTCATAAACGATGTTTGTACTGTTTCTAATATCAATTGCGTGCTGTCTTGTATCATGATTTCTTCTTTTTATAAATTTAAAACAAAAAAAGGATTCGATTTTCATCTTATCCTTTTTACTATTTCTTTAAAATGTTTGTACTTTGTTTTTTTCAACCCAACCTAAAGTATCATTTGGTAACTGTACTTTAATCCACTGATTGGTTTCTTCTTTAATAAGTGCTTTTTCGCCTTCTTCAATTGTTGAGATAATTTTTGAAATCGCTCTTGGCTCTTCCATTAAACTAACCTGAGGATCACTCACAATTACATACTGACTTTTTAGTAAATAATTAGATTGATTTTTAGAGATGAAATAACAACTTACGCTTAAAACCAAAGTGAATATACCCGTACCAAACAGTATTTTTTTTGCTGAACTATTATTATTAAACCCAAATATTAACCATAATACAACCGATAAAAAGGTAAAACCAATAGCCATATATGCCCATGTATTGGGTTTTAAAAAGTGAAAAACACTATACAACATTTGTTGTTGCGGTATTGGCAAATTGCCTTTTATGGTTTTGGTTTTTAACTTTTCTGCAAAATTTAGATTAATCCGGGCTGCTTCATTATCGGGTTGTAATTTTAAACTTTTTTCTAAGTGGTAAATACTTAAACCTGTTTTTTGCAAACGCAAATAAGAAGTTCCTAAATTATAATGCAAGGTTGCGTTTAACGAATCTTTCTTAACCAATTCATTAAAAATAGTTGCAGATGTTTGGTAATCTTTACTTGCAAACGCATTTAAGCCTTTATTAAAAAGAGCATCGTTGTTTTCTTGCGCTGTTGCAACGCTAAAAAAACAGAAACTTAAAAAAAGTAGCACTAACTGTTTCATATTACTTTTTTAATTGTTTATCGATTGAATTGATTAATTGAACTGCTAAATTATAATCGTTTTGCATGGTTTGGATATCCATTTGAGCATATCGCGCCATTTCGCAAGTAGTTTTAATGCTTATAAAGGTAGCAATATCTTCTTGTTTAATTTCGTTTGAAAGAAGCAATTCGGTAATGGTATCGTTACTCATTTCAGAGGTTTCAATTTTTAACTTCGCTTTTAAATAATTATGTAAACATCGTTCTAAAGCTTCATAAAATGCTTCCTTATTACCTATTTGATCTTTAGCTGTAGACAAGTACTTTTTAGCCAACTTATTATTGGCTTTTAATTTATTACCAGCTACATCATTAGCTTTTTTATCATTTCTACTTTTAGCAACAATTACAACGGGTAAAATTAATAACGGAGCCAACCACCAAACATAAAATGATTTATTCTGTGTTATGAAATTACCATTAAACCATTCTACTTTCTTATGTAATGGCTGCATTTCTAACTTATTAACTACTTCTATTTTATTGTTTAATGTATCGTTGGTAGGTAATTCTGGTCCTTCGGTTACTTCAATAGTAATAGAATCGGATGTTATTTGTTTGTACGCTTTAGTGGCAACATCAAAATACGAAAAAGTAATTGGCGCAATGGTATATGTGCCTTTGTATTGTGGTACCACAATGTATTTTTCTGCTTTAGTACCTTCCATCCCCGACGAGATATTTTTGGTTACCTTGTCTATTTTTTCAGGATCATACAACTCTAAAGCATTAGGTGCAACTGGTTTTGGTAAGGTTAATAAATCTAAATTCCCTTTTCCTTGAACCGTTAATGTTAATTCTAAAGGTTCGTTAGCTTTCACTGATGTTTTATTAGCCTTAGCGGTAAAAGTATAGCTACCTACTGCGCCTGTAAAACCTTCGGGTTGTTTATCTAATGGCAATGATTTTACTTGAATGGTTTTAGCACCAGATGAATATACTTTTTTGCGAATACCAATTTCGGGTCTACCAAAAACATCTGTTCTACCTGTCATGTATTGCTCATCTAATTCAATTTCTAAAGGATCTATCTTTAAATTCCCTTCCTTCTGAGGCAATAAAACTGCTTTTTGCAATGCAATATATCGGTAGTTTTTTCCATTTAAATTAGCACGTGTTACTTGGATTTCTTTTTGTTCAATCATATGATTCCAAAAACTCTCATACTTTGGTGCGTTCTTAACATTCATTGTGTTAAAACCTGCCCTATCACTCACATACAAACCATACTCAACCGTAATAGGCTCATTTAAATAAGCACTACTTTTAGAAACTTTGGCAACTAAGTGAATACCTTCGCCCATATTTTTAGGCAATTGCTGTTGTTGCTGACGTTGACGATTGTAATAATCTTCTTCTTCCTCAAAAAATGCAGCAAATGGGTCGCGATTTCTTTGTTGTTGACGTGGTTGTTCTTGAACGGCATCGCCTACTTTTATGGTAATAGGTTGCGTTTTGTACACTTTATCTTCAAACTCAATAGTAGCAGCACCAATGAATAAAGTTCCCTTCTTTTTTGGTTGGATAAAGAAAGAAAAACTCTTAGTCATACTGTTTTTTCCGTTTACCGAAACATAACTTACACTTGGGTTAGGACCACCTAAAATAGTGAAATTATCAAACGTTGGTCGTTTAAAATTATCACCATCGCCGTTCATTGAAAAACGAACTTCGATTACTTGATTAATCCCCATATTTTGTCCACTAACCTCGGCTTTAAACTGAAACTGTGCCAAAGAAAGCAAACTTGTACAAAGTGCTATTATTGTAAATATGAAATGTTTATTGAACATATTACCAATCTTTTGTTGTTGGGGTTGTAACAGGCTTGCCTTTTTGTTCACGACCTTGAATACGCTCACGTACGCCTTGCTCATGATTATCTAATGCCTTCAACATGTTTTCCATTTGTTGCTTAGACTGATTTTGTTTTTGCTGTTGCGGATTTGGCTTAGGCTGTTCTTTATCCTTATCGCCTTTATCATCCTTATTTTGATCTTGCTGATCTTTTTTATCCTGATCTCCTTTATCGTCTTTAGGATCTTTCTTATCCTGGTCTTTTTTGTCTTGATCCTTATTTTGATCGTTTTTATCTTTCTGATCTTTGTTTTGATCCTTATTCTGATCTTTTTTGTCTTTATTATCCTTGTTATCTTTATTTTGATCCGGATTTTCTTTTTGCATTTTCTTCGCTAACGCATAATTATAACGTGTTTGCTCGTCATTTGGGTTGTTGCGCAATGCATTCTTATAAGCTTCTACTGCACCACTATAATTTTTTTGTTTCATAAAGGCATTGCCCATATTATGAAAAATTTGATGCTTTTCTTCTTTGGTTTTCGCATTTTTTAAAGCTGTTTGATACGACGAAACTGCTTCGTTCATCGATTGCATTTTGTAAATACTATTTGCCTTGTTGTACAAAGAAGCTGTATTAACTTTATCTTTTGCCGATGCTTTGCGATAGGTTTGTTCTGCCTTGGTGTAATTTTTTACTCCAAAACTTTGATTACCGTTTGCTAACGTTGATTTATACGATTGTGCCTGAACAGCATTTAGCATAACGATTTGTAAAACGATGATATACCAAAAGTGTTTCATTACTATTTTTCGTTAAATAAGTTAATTTTTTTCATCCAAGCGGTTCTGCGTTCTAACACAAAACTATCAATAATTAAAAGCAATAATGCCAAACCAATGAACCATTGAAATTGCGATTGAAAATCGGCTATTTGTTGCGATTCAAAATCCGTTTTTTCAATTTTTTGTAAGGTTTGATCTACCAATTTTAAAACCTCATCGGTTTTAGCGCCGTACATAAAGACACCACCTGTATTTTTGGGAATATCTTTTAAAGTAGCGTCGTTTAATTTGGTCACAACAACGCTTCCGTCAGTATCCTTTTTATAATCGATTACTTTGCCGTTTTGTTTGATTGGAATTTGACCACCAGCAGGCGTTCCTACTCCAATTGTAATAATCTTAATACCCTTATCCTTTGCCATAGCAACTGCATCGCTAATTCCGTCGCCGTGATCTTCACCATCCGAAATTAAAATCATTACTTTGCTTGTTTTAGGATCATCAAAATAATTACTTCCTACTTCAATAGCTTGGCGCAACGCCGTTCCCATACTAGAAACCATATCGGTATGCATATCGTTAATATACATTTTCGCCATGCTGTAATCTGTTGTAATGGGTAACATTGGAAAAGCCGAACCTGCATAACCTACAATTCCGATACGATCGGATGCTAAGTTGTTAATGATTTGCGTTGCCAATTGTTTTGATTTTCCCAAACGCGATGGCGCAATATCTTCGGCCATCATACTTTTAGAAACATCAATTGCAAAAACAATATCAACACCTTGGCGCTTTACGGTTTCTATTTTTGTTCCGAATTTTGGATTTACTAACGCAATAACCAATGCAAAAACGGTTACTGCAAGCAAAATCATTTTAATAAATGGTTTACTTGTTGTTGATGCTTCGGGTGCTAATCGCTTTAAATAAGTACCCGAACCAAATTCTGCTATTTTTTTACGTTTCCATGCGGTATTCCATAGATATACTACTACAACTAATGCAATTAGCGCAAGTAAGTAAAAATAATTTGGTGTATCTAATCCCCACATTTTATACGAATCCTTTAAATAATGTTTTTCTTGAAATAAACTCGGCTAACAATAAAAATAGTGCTAGCAAAACCAATGCACGAAACAATTCGGTACGTTGTACAAACTTTTGCTCATCGACTTTTGTTTTTTCTAATTGATTAATTTCGTCGTAAATATTTTCTAAACGTTTGGTATCTGTTGCTCTAAAATATTTACCGCCTGTTTTTTGGGCGATACTTTTCATTAAAGCTTCATCAATTTCCACTTTCATACGCTTGTATTGCAAATCACCATTAGCATTAATAGCCACAGGCGTTTCTGCCATTCCGTTAGTACCAATACCAATAGTGTATACTTTTACTTTGTATTCTTTGGCGATATCGGCAGCCATTTGTGGATCAATTAAGCCTGAATTATTGACACCATCGGTCATTAAAATAATCACTTTACTTTTGGCTTGACTGTCTTTTAAACGATTAACCGCTGTAGCCAGACCAACACCAATACCGGTTCCGTCTTGAATGATACGATCGTATTTAATATCAGCCAATTGATTTAACAACATATCTTTATCACTTGTAACGGGCGCTTTGGTATATGCTTCGGCTGCGTAGACCACAATTCCTAGACGGTCATCAACACGTTCTTTAATGAAATCGGCAGCTACTTTTTTCAAAGCTTCTAAACGATTGGGTTTTAAATCGCGCGATAACATCGACCCCGAAACATCGGTTGCTAAAACAATATCAACTCCGTTTGTAATTTTAGATTTGGTGCTTTTATCAACCGTTTGCGGTCTTGCCAATGCTACTATTAATGCAACAAAAGCAACAGCTCTTAATAAAAAAAGTAACGGATATAGCTTTGTTAGCAAGGTTTCTTTGCTTTTAAAACCTTCTATTGAACTAATTTTTACAGGTACTTTTTCGTTTTTTCTGTTTGCATACCAATACCAACCCAAGGGCAGTAAAAGCAATAACAACCAGAAATAATTTGGATTTAAAAAGGTTATATTACTCATTTGGTTTTGCTACATTTAATTGAATAGATTCAATAATTTTTTGATCGATTTTTGCACCGTATTCATCCCCTTCTTTAAACAGAACGGCTACTTCTTGAATACCACTTTGTTGTGCAAAAATATAGATATCATATTGTAATTTTATTGCTTCACCTGATATAAAGTTATTTGCAGTAAAAGTACCTGTGCCTCTTATTCCTTTAACGCCATCCAACGTGAACTGTTCTGCATTTGATGTAACATCTTTTGCACCGTATTGTGTACCTACCAACTGCAATTTGCGTTTTAAAACATCTTCTAAATTTAGAGAATCCGTTTTAGTAGCAGTGGTTGAAACCGCCACAATAAGCTGCGTTTTTAAATTGCTATACACAAAAGATGCCGTAGCAGATGCTGTTTTTTCTTTATCGGATTGAGGTAATTGAACTCGAGTTAACGCTTCTGGAGTACTTAAAACAACTGCTGGATATCCGTAATCAGATGTTACCCACTCACGCTCGTACAAACTTTTGTTCGATGCAAACATACTCCATTCTGCACCTGAACGAACTGCTTGAACAATATACACAATTCCTGTTGTTAAAAACAAAACGGCTGTAAGCCCAATAGGAATCCAAGTACGCATTTGCTTGCGCTTTTTAAAACGACGCTCGCGTAACTTCACTCTTTCTGATTGTTCTTCAGAAAAACGAGGAATGGCTTTATCAATAGAAACCGAAACCACTTCTGATGTCTTACGATCTTGTTCAATTTCGTTCATCATAGGTTCTGATTTAGCAAATTTTACCAAATCGGCGGCTTGTAGTACTCGTTTTAAATCGTTAATAGATTCTTTGCTTAACTGTATTTTCTTAGTTTGTACCGTTTTTAATAAATGTTGCACCAATTCTGATGTAGTAGATTCTTTGGCAGGAATTTCAAAAACTTCTTCAATATAATCTCTAATAACATCGGTCATTTCAGAATAATACGACTTTACATCGCCATTTAAAACCAATCGCTTAGAATCTAACAACTGTAACTTTTTAGTCACTTTTTCTAAAGGCGTTTTGTATAAATCCTCCTCGGTTAAATTCTTTTGTTGCAAGCGTTTAATGATAAAGTAAGCTGCAACACCCGCTAAAACGCAAAGCACTAAAGCAAGTAAGTATTTCCAAAGTGTATCTGTATCGGTTTCGCCACCAATTTGCGCTTTAATATCGTACATAGGTTGCTTTAAAGTATCAACAACCACATCGTTTACCTTAATGTTAAACAAGTTGGTTTGATGATTTTTACCATCAACATAAACCGATAAACGAGGCAGTACATAATCACCCGCATCAAATTGGGTTAACGTATATTTTTTAGTTAACTCTAACTGATTGCTGTTTTTAACGGTATCGATTTTAGATTGCTCTAAAACCTCAAACGGACCAATGGTTTGCTGATTTGGAAAAACAACTTTACTGCCTTCATTTGTAGTAGCTTTTAGGGTTAAATTAAAAGCAGATCCTATTTTAATTTGAGTTGAGTCTACGTTAGATGTTACCTGTGCAAAACCTACCCAAGTACCTAAACTAAAAAATAACGCAACTAATAATTTGTTCATATTAACGTGCTTTAAAATAAGCTAATAGTTTTTTAACGTAACTTTCATCGGTGCGTGTTTTTATAAAACCAGCACCACTTCTTGTAAAAGTTTGTGTAAAATATGTTTCTAAATCTTCGTAATGTTCTCGGTATGTTTTACGCACCTCAGCATCGCCAGCGTTCACATACATTGCTTCGCCCGTTTCAGCATCTTGCATTAAAACATATCCTATATTATTTAAGTTTACCTCGCGTTCATCGTACACTTTAATACCTGTAACATCGTGGCGTTTGGCAGCAATACGTAAAATACGATCGTAATCTTTGGTCATAAAATCTGAAAGCACAAAAACAATGGCTTTTTTCTTCATTACTTTTGATAGATATTCAAATGCCTGACCAATATTGGTTTGATTACTTTTTGGTTGAAACTGAATTAACTCGCGAATGATTCTTAAAATATGCGATTTTCCTTTTTTAGGTGGAATGAACAATTCAATTTGATCTGAAAATAAAATCAATCCAATTTTATCATTATTTGTAGTGGCAGAAAAAGCCAAAGTTGCAGCAATTTCGGTTACAATATCTCGCTTAAATTGATCGGTAGATCCAAAATCTTGCGATCCGCTAACATCTACCATTAACATCAATGTTAACTCGCGTTCTTCTTCAAAAACCTTTACGTAAGGCTCACTGTAACGCGCTGTTACATTCCAATCAATCGCACGAATATCATCACCGTATTGGTATTGACGCACTTCGGCAAACGACATACCTTTTCCTTTAAACGAAGTATGATATTCGCCTGAAAAGATGTGATCGCTTAATCGACGGGTTTTAATTTCGATTTTTCGAACCTTTTGTAAAATTTCTTTTGTTTCCATTTTTCTTTGCTTCAGGTTTCAGGTTATTTTTGTTTCAGGTTGCTTTAACGCGAAACTTTAAACATGAAACAAAAAATTAAGGCACTTCAATTTCGTTTACAATTTTATTGATGATGTCTACGCTTGTAATATTATCAGCCTCTGCTTCATACGTAATACCAATACGGTGGCGCAGTACATCTAACACAACCGCACGCACATCTTCTGGAATTACATACCCACGACGGCGAATAAAAGCGTAACATTTTGCTGCGTTTGCTAAGTTGATAGATCCACGAGGCGATGCACCGTAGCTAATATAAGGCTTTAAGCTTTCTAATTTAAATTGCTCTGGATAACGCGTTGCAAAAATGATATCTAAGATATATTTCTCTATTTTTTCATCCATGTACACCTCTTTTACGGTTTGTTGCGCACGTAAAATTTGCTCCATAGAAACCACCGGATTAATGGTAGGCGTTGTACCTGCAAGGTTTTGACGAATAACCAAGCGCTCTTCCTCTAACTTAGGATAATCAATAACGGTTTTTAGCATAAAACGGTCCATTTGTGCTTCTGGTAACGGATATGTTCCTTCTTGCTCAACTGGGTTTTGTGTTGCCATTACCAAAAATGGTTTTTGTAATTTATGCGTAGTATCGCCAATAGTAACTTGCTTTTCTTGCATAGCCTCTAACAAAGCCGATTGCACTTTTGCAGGCGCACGGTTAATCTCATCGGCTAAAATAAAGTTAGCAAATACAGGTCCTTTTTTAATACGAAAATCGTTTTCCTTTACATTGTAAATCATAGTACCCACTACATCGGCAGGTAATAAATCGGGTGTAAACTGTATACGACTAAACGATCCGTGAACTGCTTGCGAAAGTGTGTTAATTGCTAATGTTTTAGCTAAACCTGGCACACCTTCTAATAAAATGTGTCCTTGCCCTAATAAACCAATCAACAAACGATCAATCATGTGCTTTTGCCCCACAATTGCTTTGTTCATCTCGGCAATTAGCAGATCAATAAATGCACTTTCACGCTCAATTTTATCATTGATAGAGCGAATGTCTGTAGTAGCTGTTGATGCTTCCATTATCTATATTTCTGTTCTATATTATTTCTTGTACAAATTGATTAAATTTTATTCTCTTAACTTGTTAACAAATGGTTAAAATACACCATTGAAAAAGAGATTTAAGTATGTATTATCATTTTCTTTTTATAATTTTAAGATAAAACCACGAATTGTGATAAACAAACGCCTACTTATTAAAAATTTAATAGCGCATCATACCGAGAATAGTTTCTTTGATAAGAAACAGCAGCTAAACTTACATACTTTAGAGGGTAAAGCCAAATTTTTAAAGCATGTTTGTTCGCTTTCTAATTCAAATCCTACTAATCAATCGTTTATTTTGGTGGGAATTGAAGATGAACGAAACACCATCATGGGCGTTGATTTCTACGATGACAGTCATATTCAAAACCTTATTAATGCCTATTTAGAAAATCCACCCCAAATTCAGTACGACAATGTAGTTTTTCCGCATTTAAAAAACGGAATGGTGGTTGGGTTGGTTACTATTTTTCCTAAAAAAGGCAAAAGTTACTTTAAAAAACGCATTTATACCATTGAAGAAGGCTTCTCATTCTCAAGAATTGGCAGTATTTCACACCCGCAATATCTTACTCCGCAAGTTAATAACGAAGCTATTGTTGACAGCATTCAAAAAGCATCGGTTACCAATTTAAAGAATACCATAGATAGTGTTTTGCAATTTATCACCAAAACGCACCCCGATATGAAACCTAAATATCAGGTTTTTAAAGAATACTTTACGTTGTGTTGGGCGGGAATTGAGAAAATCAAAAAAGGCGAAACCTATTTATCAAGAGTTGATATTGAGCTAATTAACGAACAAGTAAAGCTTTTTTATTCGGCTTTAGATGAAGTGAGCATTACTTACAACGAAAATGAGTTTGTGATTACCGAATATGTAAAAATTGGCTTTCGTAAAAACAACAGATACATTCCGTTTAGTATTCAGAAAATTATTTTTAATGATGAAATGACATATCAAATTACATCAGAAATTGTTTTTAAAACCCCTTATATTGATAAAAAACATTTGCATCATTTATACAATTATTACGTTTCATTATTAGATAAATTAAGTAACAATAGAAAATTAACCGAAACGGAACAAAACGATTTACAAAACCTTTGCTATTCTTTAATGTTGTGCTACCTTCACGGTTTTCAACATGCCAAAGATTTATTAATTAATCATAAAGAAGTGTTTAAAAATGCTAAATTTACCTTTTTATACACCTCATTTAAAGAAGTAATGCGTATACTTCGAAAATTGAAATACGAAACTCAAAATGACTAATACCTATGTTATTGGCGATATTCATGGTGGTTTAAAAGCCCTGCTACAAGTTTTAGAGAGAGCCAACGTAACCCCAAACGACACCCTAATTTTCTTAGGCGATTATGCTGATGGATGGAGCGAAACACCTAAAGTAATTGATTTTTTAATAGATCTTGCAACAAAACAGAAGTGTATTTTTATGCAAGGTAATCATGAAGAAATGCTATTAAAATGGTTGCGTAAAGAAGACGATAATGAACTTTGGCGCTTTCATGGCGGCGAAGTTAGTGTACAAGCTTATCAAAACATACCATTAAAAACCATAGAAAAACACATAACTTTTTTAGAAAATTTAAACGAGTTTTATATTGATGATGAAAACCGCTTGTTTGTACATGCTGGTTTTACTCATTTAAAAGGCGTAACATTTGAGTACTTTAGAGGCATGCTTTGGTGGGATAGAACTTTATGGGAAACCGCCATGGCTGTAGAAGGTAACTTAAGCACCAATGATGTACGCTATCCAGGACGATTAAAACTATATAAAGAAATTTTTGTGGGGCACACGCCTGTTATCCGTTTTGGAGCATCGGCACCAATGAATTTTGCTAACGTTTGGAACATAGATACCGGAGCTGCTTTTACAGGTAAATTGTCCATTTTAAACGTAAATACAAAAGAATATTGGCAAAGTGATGTTTTACCTAGTCTATATCCTAACGAAAAAGGTAGAAATTAAACATAAAAACTTTATATTTGCCAAAAATATCATGATTATGAAAAGATTAGCATTAGTTATTTGCGCTTTAATTGGTACTGCAAATGTACAAGCACAAGCGTTAAACGAAGTAGAATTAAACATTTTTAATACTATTGTAAATCAATCTATTGAAATTGGTTACGAACATTTTATTGATCAAGATCAATCAATTGGTGTTGATTTAATGATTAACGATCGTTTTTCTTATTTCGGGCAAAACAAAAAAGCCGATAAATTCAAACAGTTTAACACCAATGCTATTGCTGTAAACTATAGTTTTTATTTTGGTGGAAAAGAAGGTGAGCACGCTTCTGGCTTTTACGCACAACCTTTCTTAAAGTATCGTTTTGGTGATTACGAACATGCTGAAGAAGTAGCAAAAGGAGTTTATCAAAACAAAACAACCGATATGAATGCTTTTATTTTAGGTGTTGGTGCTGGTTACAAATTAGTTAAAAATGATGCTTTTACAGTTTCTCCATTTATAAACATTGGACGTAATTTTAGCGATGAAGTTATTGATGAATTTGCAGGAATTGAATTAAATGCAGGTATTAATATTGGATACCGTTTCTAATAAAAAATAAAAAAGCGTTCTGTTGAACGCTTTTTTTATTGAAATAATTCGGGTAAAATTTCTATTGATTTTATTTGTTTGAATTGCGCAATGTGAATTTCATAATAGCGTAATATCAATTTAAGCAACCCTCTGCGTTCAGCGTTGTTTGTTATTATTCTATTATCGTTTAACGAAACATCAAACAACTTTTTAAATAAAGAAGTTTCGTCTTCATTAAAACATAAAGGTGTAAACTCAGAACCAAAAGTTCCATCTACAGGGTTAAAATAAACTCCTTTTATATTTTCCTTATTAGGAAAAAAACCTAAATATTTAGTTAGATTCCATAAAAACCACAAATGAAAGTTTGGTGTAAAATCATGTTCATCAAACCATATCAAAGCCGTTTTTAAATACAGAAACAAGGCTTTATTTACTTGCTCATCCTTTAAGCTATTGGCTAATACTTCGGCCAAAAAAACAGCTACACAATTTTTATAAAAATCAGTTGCAAAAGTTTGATAAGCATAAGCCAATTTAAGCTCATTAATATATTCTAAAGATTCTTTGTTTTTATGAGTTGCATCAACAAACAATAAATTTAAAGGCTGAAAATAAGCGCTGTTTAAAGCTTTGTTTTTTGTTCCAAAAGCATTGCGAATAAAATACGTTTTGAGTCCAAAATCCTTTGTAAAACTCTTAACAACCAAACTTTTTTCTTGATACCGCAATGCGCTTAAAACAATTATTTCTGTTTTAACTTGCATTAACGAATAATCATTACTTTTTTGACTCCGTCTAAAGTTCCATCTTCAGAGCTAACAAAAATCATGTAAACTCCAGAAGGTACTTTTGAACCCGAAAAACTTAAAGTATTCCATGTAACAGTTCCGCCTAATGATTTTGTTTCATAAACTAAATTACCCGCTACATCGGTTATTTTCACATTAGCGTTTGATGTTAATCCAGCAATTTTAACATCGCCTGTGTAACCTGGTTTTACTGGATTTGGATATACTTTAATATGATCTAAATTTGCGGTAGGTGTTGTAGCAAAATTCTTAAAAGATACAACTCCGCTTCTAGAAACAAAAAACACCTCACCTGTTGAACCTTCAATTGTTATAGCATCAATGTTATTACTTGGTAATGGTGAATTTTCTTTGGTGAACTTGTAAATGGTTTCATAATTAGACCCTGAGATTAAGAAAACACCAGAATCGGCAATAGAAACCCATTTGTTATTAGAGCCGTCAACTGTTATCGCCAAAACATCTTGCTCAAAAAACAATTCTTGCGCCTTACCCTCATCTTCAATTACAATGTTTGCAGGTGATAACTGAGAAGCAGTTAAAAACTGATCTACGTTATTAATTACTCTAATTCCTTTTGAAGTACCAATCCACAACTTATTGTCGTAATCCAAAGCAATAGATTTAACAATATTTGAAGGCAGGTTATTTTTTGAATCGATAAGCATCGATTTGTTATTCTTTGTTTCATTAAAAGCTATCAATCCATTTAATTTACTTACAATCCATTTTGTACTATTTTTATCAATAATTGGAGCAAAAAAAGCATCATGGAACAATTCAGAATTACCTGAAAAAACACTTACATTATAAAACTGAATCTGATTATTTTTATCTATTGACCCTAAAAAAGGCATAGCTAATTCATTTGTAAACCAGCCATTTCCATTTCTGTCATACGAAACACCATATACACGCACATCGCCTTCCACTTCAACATACTCATTTTGTGATGAAAATACTCTTACTTGTTGTAGGGGTGAATTTGTTTGGTTTAAGATACTAACCTGCTTGTTTGTCTCATCATACAAAGCAAATCCGTCATGAAAAGTACTTATATAAGCTATATTTGGCTTTTGAGGATTAAAACTTACATTAACTGTTGATTTTAATTGATTTAAACTGTTTGATGAAATTTCTTGCCATGTTTGCAGATTCTTCATCACACTTATACCATATTTAGTTAAACCGTTTGGTTTATATGGATCCATGTTTATGCCATATCCACCAAAAGTCATCCATAAATCGCTATTATTTAATGTAACAGATGACACATCATTACTTATAGGTCCTTTAGGTGAAACATTTTCAATATTCTCTTTATTTTCATAAGGAACCTTTAATGCCCCTTGTGTTTTAGTTGCCATAAAGTAATTTCCATTAGCAAAAGTAGCATCATTAACACCACCTTTATCAGCTAAAGAAAAAACAAACTCATTGTATACACCTAAGTCAGAAGATCTTAAGCGTGCGGCTTCATGTGTAATTTCAATAAGGATATCACTTGATACTGCTAATTTCAAAAATCCATCCCAAACTACATCAATTTTTGTAATTTGGTTTGATGCAGAAATTGTATTTAAAGACAAATCTTCCTTAACACCAACTAATTGATTGTTAAACAACACCAAATCAATCCAATTACTAAAATCAACAACTTGCCAACTGTTGTAATCAATTAAATTACTATTGATTGATGCCTTTTTGATACCTTCATTAGTAACTGCGGCATACAACTGATTGTTTAAAACAGCTACATTACTTACATTAACCATTTCACCAGCAACACCAATATAAAAAGTATCGCCAAAATGATTATCATTTAAACGAACAGCTGTTACTCCGTAACCCGTTGCTAAGTATGCGTACCCTGCATGAATAGTAATTTTATTAATCTTTTTTTGATTGTCAGGAATTGCTGTTTTATTGTAAATATCATTTAAATGATATATTTTATCAGTAGCTAAATCAATAATGGCAACTTTTCCGTTAGTACTACCAATAATTAATTTTTTATAATCTTTAGCATATGCCAAAGCATGAATATCTTCAATTTTTAAACCTGAAATAGTATTGTAAATTTCGGTTTCTTTAGAATACTGATTGTAAGCAAAAACACTGTTACTGGTAGCAATGTATATATTTTGATCATCTTTTTCAATGGCTTTTGTTTCTTGGTAAGAATAATATCCTTTCCACAAAGGATTACCTTGCGAAAAAGAAACGAATGATACCATTAAAAAGAAAAAAGTATAAAGGAATTTCATATTGTGCTTATTGAACCTTAAAAACGTTGAATGTATAAAAATAGTATAATTTAAGTTATATAAAACACCTTTAGAAAGAAAAAAACAAATGATTATTTCAAAACGGTTTAACTATTCCCACCAAATTTCCTCTTCGGTTGCTATCGCTTTTGAGTTGTTATGTAAGTAAGCATCGTTGTAGGTTTTCCAACCTTTATTATTGTACTTTTCATTAGGACTAAATTCGCCTGCGCCTAAATCAAAATCGGCAGCAACATTAGGTACTCTAAAATCGGCCCATTTACAAAGCTTCACATCGTTTGTTTTATAATCTGTCCACGTACCTTCAAATACATTGTTTAAATAACTATCGCGATACAAATCTAAATCGTTGTAAAACAATTCCTTTTCTTCTGTAATTTGAAACATTCCTTGGTAGGTTCCTTTAAAAATACCCGAATGTTCTGTATTGGTTGGTTCTTTAAACTCGTAAACACCCGTTACAACGCCTTCATAAATGCTTGGTAATGAAACCGCATGCTCTTCTAATGTACGTGGTTTAATTTGTCGGATATTTTGCAAGGTAAGCACACCTTCAAAAACTTCTATATTGTTGCCTACTTTCGATTTTCCTTTAATATGGTATTCATTCTTACGTGTAGTATTTTTTGTAACCTCAACAATTTTAATTTGAATACGTCTATAACCATCACCAATAACACCTAACGGATGCGTATCTGGCATTCCTTTAATTAAAGATGAAAAATCAAGCGTATTCCATCTTTCTAAATCATTTGTAGTAGCACTATATTCAGAAGCATCAATAATTTGCGTAAATCTATTTTGAGCGTTTAGCAACAAACCAAACAAGCATATTATCAGTGTAAAAAAACTTTTCATCTATCGTTTATTTACATCAAAAGTAGCTATTTTACCCTATTATTAATGCAAAAATGTTTATTTCTTCTTAAAAACATAACTATTTACAAACTGTAATTTTACACTAGCAAACTACTTTTCAATAAATTTAGTTTGTATGAAAAGACGTGTAGAAGTTGCTGTAATTTCAGACACCCATTTAGGAACTTACGGTTGTAAAGCCAAAGAACTTTTAAATTATTTAAAATCGATTGATCCAAAAGTATTGATTTTAAATGGCGATTTTATTGACATTTGGCAATTTAAGAAAAGTTACTTCCCAGAAAGTCATTTAGAAGTTATTAAATATATTTTAAACCTATCATTATCAAACTGTCAGGTTATTTATTTAACGGGAAATCATGATGAATTTCTACGAAAATTCTCACCTATGACTTTTGGAAAGATACAATTAGCCGATAAATACATTTTTGAATTAGATGGTAAAAAAACATGGGTTTTTCATGGCGATGTTTTTGATTCATCGGTTCAACACAGTAAATGGATTGCCAAATTAGGCGGTATTGGTTATGATTATCTTATCCGCTTAAACAATTTATCAAACTGGGTACTTGGAAAATTGGGTAAAGAAAAATATTCGTTCTCTAAAAAAATTAAAAACAACATAAAAAAAGCTGTAAAATTCATTGGCGATTTTGAACAAACTGCTTCTGAACTAGCCATTGAAAATCATTTTGACTATGTTATTTGCGGACACATTCATCAACCTCAAAAACGAGTAGTAGCTACCAATAAAGGTTCTTGTTTGTATTTAAACTCGGGCGATTGGATTGAAAACCTAACAGCTTTAGAGTACAATAACAATGAGTGGGAGATTTATTACTATGAAAACGATGTTTTTGCCAACTTAATGCAGCAAATTGATGAACCTTCAAAAGAAATCGATCCTCTTTACAATTCCCTTGAACTACTTTTTAAATGAAAATACTATACGCATTACAAGCAACAGGCAACGGGCACATAGCACGTGCCAATGTTTTAATACCAAAACTTAAAGAACACGCACAAGTAGATGTTTTTGTGTCGGGACAAAACTCTCAGCTGCTATTAAATGAAAAAGCAACACAAAACAAAGGTATATCATTATTTTATTCTAAAAAAGGAGGATTAAACTACAAAAAAATCATTCAAAAAAACTCGTTATTTCATTTTATAAAATCAATCAAAAGCTGTCCGGTGCAAGATTACGATTTAATTGTAAACGATTTTGAACCCATAACTGCTTATGCCGCAAAACTACGTCATCAAAACATAATAGGGTTAAGTCATCAGGCAGCTGTACTTCATAATTTAGCGCCTAAACCCAATACCAAGCATCATTTTAGTAAAATGATTTTACAACAATATGCGCCTATTCAAAAATCGTTTGGTTTTCATTTCACCAAATACGATGACTCTATTTATTACCCAATTTTGCGAGAATCTATTCGAAATTTAAAAACAGGTACCGAAGAATATTTTCTTGTATACTTGCCTAGTTTTAATAACGAAAAAATTTATCAAACCCTTTCTCAAATCAAAGGAATTGATTGGATTATTTTCTCGCCTTTTAGCAAAACATCTAAAAAACAAAGCAATTGTACGTTTTTTCCTATCGATGAAAAGCTTTTTACATCATACTTAGCAACAGCCAAAGGTGTATTATGCGGTGCTGGTTTTGAATTTCCTGCCGAAGTATTGCATCTGCAAAAAATGTTGTACGTAATACCTATAAAGGGACAGTTTGAGCAATATTGCAATTATATGGCATTAAAACAATTGGGTGTAATGGGAAATGAACAGTTAGATGCTCAAGATTTAAAACAATGGATTGCAACCAACCATATTACCAACATTTCTTTTGAAGATGAAACCGATGCTTTAATCAATCGCATTGTAAATCTCACTTAAGTTCAACAATACCTCTTTATTTGTTTTTGTTTTCTATTTAAAGATGTTACTTTTAGGTATTAAAGGCTACAAAAAAGAAAATAGAATGAAGAAAATTGTTTTAGCAGTACTATTATGCGTTACTGTTGCATGTAAAGATGATAATAACCCAGGGAATAATGAGGAAAACAATCTTTCTGAGATTTATTTACCCGATAGAGAAGTATATGTAAGCGGTTGGGAAACTATTAACGGTAAACAGCAACATGTTATTTGGAAAAACGGCGATTTAAGCATTTTAGAAAGTAATGAAAACTTAAGTACCGAGGCAAGTAATGTTTTTGTTGAAGGAAACGATGTATATGCATCAGGTTACGAAGGTTTAATACTTTGCGCCTGGAAAAACAATAAAATTATACGTTATCCGCAAGCAAGTGCCACCAGTTATAGCAATCAATTGTTTGTAAATAGCAGTAATGTATATATTTTACACGATCAATCATCAGAACCAAAATACACCCAACGCATTTGGAAAAACAATACAGTATTACAAACAAGTTCTCCGGGCATTAATACCTTTACGCAGTTTAAAGTAGTAAATAATGATGTTTTTATAGCCGGATCTGTAGATACAGGTGTTAATAAAACAGCGGCACGCTTATGGAAAAACAATCAATTGGTTAATACACAAGCAATACAAGCCGAAATGGACGAGTTTGTGTTTGTTGATTACCTAAATAACGATCGATTTGTAGTAGGTGCAAAAAAAATAACCAGCAACAACATTCAATACCGCATTTTTAAGAACGATAACTTAATACATACCCTAATTATAGACAAACAAGCAAGTTTTCCTATTTTTAGATTAACAGAAACGGGCAATATGTATACAGCCGTAGCACAATATATAAATGCTGATGATACTCAATTCCACTTTTATAAAAACAGCACACAAGTAAGCATTTTACAAAGCAACAATCATAAGTTTTTAAACGATTTTTACGTTTATAAAGAATCTTTATATTGTTTGTATGAAGAAGAAGACGTAGCAAAAGACTATTTTGTTCCTAAAATTTGGAAAGATGGTAAAACAAGCACCATATCAACCAGTACCAATAAAAACAGAGCCTTTTCTATCTTTGTAAAAGCAAAATAAAAAGCTATTTTTTGTTTTTAGCTAAAAACGGATGAATTTTTACATACAATTGCTCTACCTTTTCACGTGCCCAAGGCGTTTTACGTAAAAAAGTAAGCGATGATTTAATACTAGGATTGCTTTTAAAGCAATTAATAGGTATTTCTTTAGCCATTGGCTCCCACCCTTCAAAGAAATCAACCATTTCTTCTAATACTTGTTGAAGTGTTACACCGTGTAATGGATCTTTATGCATGTATGGTATTTTTGTAAAGATAAAAAAAACCACTCTTAGAGTGGTTTTATATTTTTAGTGTGTTTCGGTACCGTCTACACCATGTGCATGCCCGTGAGATAACTCTTCTTCGGTAGCAGGACGTGTAGCTACAACTTCTACATCAAATTCTAACGTTTTACCAGCCATTGGGTGGTTTAAATCGGCAACAACTGCGTTATCTGTAACCTCAACTACAATAGCACGAAACTGATTTCCTTGATCATCTGTTAAAGGTAACATAGCACCAACAGGTGGCAAGCCAGATTCACTAAACATTTCTAAAGGTAATTGTGCAATAGCGTTAGGATCGGTTTCACCGTACCCATTTTCAGGTGTAATTACAAACGATTTTTTATCACCAGCAGTTAAACCACTTAATTCTTCTTCAAATTTAGGAATCATCATACCTACACCATGTAAATACGTTAACGGATTTTCTGATGTTGTTTCTTCTACAAATACTTTTTCTCCGTTTGCCTCTACAGTGTGCAATTTGTAGCTTACTGTTACTGCATGATTGTTTTCTATTGTCATAATTATGTATATTTCTTTATTTGTTACATACAAACAATAATTGTTCCTCTTTAAAACGCATGACTATTTGGCAGTTTGCTGTTTGGTTTTATTCGTTTATCTTTAGATTGATATCAAACAATGAATGAAATTTATAGTTATTATAAAAACATGCAATCAAACAACTTTGATTTAACCAATTTTATATATGGATTGTTACTTTTATTAGGAGCAGTTCTCGTTTATAAATTCAATAGGTTTTGGGTTAAGGAAATGAAAAAGAAAGGTGAAAAATTAGATATATATGACAAGGGACCTAGAACAACTAATGAAATAACACTTATTTTTATGCTTGTTTTTCTATCAATAGTTTTCTTTTTAAAAGCTTTTAAACTATGGGATTAATGATTTTTATTAGTTTTAGGTAATACTGCTTAACAATCAATCAAAATCAGCAATTTTATTACATCTACTAACACAAAACTAGTTTATTAAAACTCAAAAAAAATGAATAAAAAAGCAATCAAGCCATATATTATTTTCTTTAGTATTGTTTTTTTTATAGTACTTATTATAAATGTAATTAAAGAAATTACTTACAGTAAATACTTAATTAAAGATGTAGAAATGGAATATAAATCTGTTGTAATTGATCTATATAACCCTAGAGAATGGATAAAAGACCCAACATTTATGAAACTACGTAAAAATAATAATGAGGAAATAGATGTTTATCTTACAGATGAACTATTTAAATACATTGCTATAGGAGATAGTTTAATTAAAATAAAAAATGAAAATAGTTGTTATGTAAAAAAACCTAATGAAGACAAGAAACACTTTTTTTATCGTAGAATTTCTAAAGAAGATCGAAACCATTGGACATATCCTAAAGAATGGAAAAACAAATGGATGGAATCAAGTAAATGGGATACAATAACAAGAAATTAATACTAACATCAACCCCAAAATTTTTCAACTTATATAAAATCCATTCAAAAAGTAACCATAAAAAATGATGCCGTGTAATACACGGCATCAAAAGAGTCAAACTATTAATAAAAAAAGCATCGCCTTACAAAATATAGCATCGTTTATAATCGCTATATATCTTAACTTCATTGTGTGCAATATAACTTACGCGACATTCATACGAACCGCCACTTTTTAAATTGCGTTGTACACATTTACTACTACCTTGGGTGCAAATCATCACCTCATTTGTTTGTGTATCTTTAATTTCAAACTGAAAAGCCAGTACACCTTTAACTTTTTTAGCTGATAAAGACAATTCACCAGGTGCAGTACTTACTGCTGTAAAGCTAATGGGCGCACCCGGATGTGGAATGGGCTCGGGTTGCTTACTTAACTCAAAACCCGAGTTCACAAGTATCTCAACATTGCCGTTTGCAAATACTTCTATTTGCATTGCCCACAGTTTTAAGGCATTTTCAAGGGCACCACGCTTTAAATCGCGTACAATTTTCTCAATACGCCCTTTATTCATAAAAGCCAGCAACGCATCATCAAACTCGCTTACCAATGTTTCCATATCGCTTCTAATAGGCACCAAATTAGGTACGTAAATAGCTTCTATTTTGTTGGCTTTAAGTTGATCTTTATGTAATTCTTCTCTGTTCACTTTTAATAACACATTACGTGCTAACTCTAACAACTTTAAGTCGCTAGTAGTCTGATAATTCTTTTTTAAAACAGGAGTTTTCATACTTCATATTTGTTTTTAGTTTGTATAGTATCTAAAAAACATCATTTTCATTAAATAAGTTTAAGCATCAACTTATTCTCCTTCTTTATAAGCTTCTATTTTAATTTTTTAAGCTCACATTTTAATGCAGCAAACATATTTTTTAATTTAATAGGGTAACTTTTACTTTTTATAACATTATAATTTGCTTTTATAAGCAGGTAAAAATAATTTATGAAGTTGTATTTTTAAAAAACAACATTAAAAAATACTTTTATGAAGTAATATAAATTGTTTTAAAACTTATTTTTAAATAAATAAAGGTTGTATTACCATTTTATACCTTACTAAAAAAATAAATGAGATTTGTTTACATGCGTACCTTATTTTAAAAAGATAAAAATAAGGCACTGTGTATTTAAAGCATGTTTATTGTAAAGATTGTTACATTTTATAAGTTAATACATGGTATAGAATGCTTTAAACACAACTTGTTGGTTTAGGCTTTATCCATAAGCTTGTGTTTTATGATATGAAATTACCATTAAAATAATTACCTAACCGCATAAAATAAATATTTTTTACAACTATTTTAGCAGTATCTTTATAGATGGTGTTAATTTGATACTATATACTCATAAAAAATTTTGATTATATTTATTTTATTAAATCTTTCATGAAGGAATAATGCAAATGATCAATTTTCATTAGTTCACCAATCTTAGCAATTAGTTCATAAATAGTATAATCAATTTTAATATCATATTCATATAATTGAGTAATGAGTGTGCTAAAACACAATTCAAATTCATTAACATTTAAATACTCCTTTGCAATTATTATATCTTTATTTGGTAAATTTAAATTTGTTGATACAAAAATTAGTTTTTGCAAAAAGTCAATTAACTTATTATCCATACTATTAAAAAATGAACTATTATAACCAAACAAAAAAATAAAGATATACAAAAAACAAAACCACATGAAACCTTCCTTTACAAAATGTCAATATCAACTAGCGTTACTAGTAACTATTATTACTTTATTATCGGCATGTAAAACAAATAAAGCAGTAGTTATTGATGAAAACAATACTAAAAATACCAATGTATATGTGGTAGGCTATGAATATAACGATAGTAAATTTGAAAGTTATATTGAAGAAATAGCCGATGATGTAGGAATGAAACACATTGCTAAGCTTTGGAAAAACGGCAAGAGTATTCCTTTAGAAAAAAGTGAACTTTATGCCGATGCAAATGCAGTAATTGCAAAAAACAATGCAGTTTATGTAGCAGGTACCATTAGACCAAAAGAAGATTACATTGCTACCTTATGGAAAAACGGAAAAATACAAAAATTAACCAATGGTATTGAAACAGCCATTACTAACGACATTTTTATAGACAAAAAAGATGTGTATATACTTGGTGGGCAATATAACAACGTAAATTACGATATAAACGTTTGGAAAAACGAAAAAATAGTCAGCACTTTAAAGTCAACCAATTGGATTAGTGCGCACTCACTCTTTATTCACAACAAAAACATATATGTTTGCGGATATGAAGAAAGTGGTACTAAAAGTGAACATTTTAGAAACAATAATGTAGCTAAAATCTGGAAAAATGGTAAAGAAAAAAGCCTTACCAATGGCACAACCGATGCTTATGCCCTATCAATATACATAGACAACAACAAAGAATACGTTGCCGGATATGAAATTATAAACAATAAGTATATCCCTAGACTATGGGTAAATGGTTCTGAACAAAATCTTTCATACGGCGGTAATAACGCAATTGCCAAAGCGGTATTTGTTCATAACGGCACTACTTATGTTGTTGGCTACGAAATCATCAACTATGTGGGCGTAGCTAAACTATGGATTAACGGAAAAGGTGAAAACCTAACATTGGGTAAATACAATGCCACCACAACTGATGTTTTTGTACACAACAATAAGGTATATGTTGTAGGATATGAAAACAATAAAAACGACAGGTATGTTGCAAAACTATGGATAGATGGCGCACCTATAAACCTTACCGATGGTACCAAAAATAGTTATGCCAACGCCATATTTGTTGAATAATATTTGAATGTAAGTGAGTAAATACATTACTGTTTTTTACGGTATTGGTGAAAAAGCGTATGTATTTAGCCTAAAAAAATGATGTCATTTATGATGCAAACTAATATTACAGCCAATACAAGTAATGGTAATACCAATGTTTATCAAAATGGGATGAAAATTTATAGTGCTACAACTAGTGTTTTGCCTTTTCACGATAAAGTTAAAATGTACGATGCTAATAATCAATTAATGTTAGTTGTAGTTGTTACTGGTTTTTATGGTATTAAGCGCAAAGTTACCTTAAAGGCTAATCATCTTAATCTTGATATTTTTTTTGAAGTACATTCTAAAAACATAGTCTTTATTGTTAACCAAAAACAAATTGTCTTTAAACAAGCATCAAGATTATTTAAATTTGAAGGCGATTTTTATGTTGATGCTATTTATGTAGGAAGCATCAAAAATAAGATGTCTTTTTTTAAATCAGAGCTTATCTATGATTTTTTAAAAGATAATGAAATGAACTATTTTTGTATCATATTGTCATTAATATTACTTCGAGATAAGTTTCATTCTACTGGATAATGATTCATAAAACAAAACCATAATACCGTTATTATATACATTTTGTTTAATTTTATATAAATGTTTTCAATACATAACCTTTTTGTTTTTAAGTAAAACCAACAAAGAGGTTTGTTTCTTTAATACAATAACAATAAAATGAATCAAGTACCCGTAGGTTTAAAAAGAACCGCAACCCTTTGCGTTTTAAAACATAACAATCAATTCTTATTATTAAAAAGACTTAAAGAACCTAATAAGGATCAATACACGCCTGTTGGTGGAAAGTTAGATCCTTTTGAGAGTCCTTTGCAAGCTGCAATACGAGAAACTTTTGAAGAAACTGGTATAAAAGTTACTACCATGAAATACTGTGGCACTTTAACAGAAACATCGCCCACAAAATACAATTGGATTAACTATGTTTACATTGCCGAGATTGATTTTATAGAACCTCCTTTTTGCAATGAAGGTACTTTAAATTGGATTGCTTTTGATGATTTATTAAAGGTGCCTACTCCTAAAACTGATTGGTTTATTTATAAATACATCTTAGATAACAAGCCTTTTGCTTTTAGTGCGCTGTACAATGAAGACTTAGATCTTTTATCTATGATAGAAGAAATAGAAAATACCGAATTAGCATAAGTGAATGATTGTTTTCTTGACAGATGTATTAAGTGAAGTTTTGAAAGTAAACTGCAAATAAATTTGTAAACAAACAGGTTATTAAATGGATGTAACGTTTGAACAAGTAAAAAACACAAAAGAGTTTCCGTATGAGTTACTCCTTTTAGCCGATGAAACGGTAGAAGCTATAAATAAATACCTGTTTCAATCTGCGGTGTATGTAGTCAAAACAAATAAGCAAACAATAGGTGTTTTTTGTTTGTATCCATTAAATAATGATGAGGTAGAGTTAAAAAATATTGCCGTAAGTAATGAACTGCAAGGCAAAGGCATTGGTACTCAAATTCTCAACTTTATTAAAAACGAAACAAAAAATAAGTATCAAACCTTAATTGTAGGAACTCCTGATTGTGCTGTTAGGCAATTGCATTTTTACAAGAAAAATGGGTTTGAAGTATACAGCATTCGTAAGAATTTTTTCATAGATCATTATGAAAAACCCATCATTGAAAACGGAATTCAATTAAAAGATATGGTATTGCTAAAATACCATCTAAAACAGTAATTTATTCATTCAATTTTAATTATTAAACAAATACAATAATGACAACAAAAGCATACGCAGCCTTTAATGCGGTAGATCCGTTAGGTCCCCATACCATAGAACGAAGAGTTTTAGACGCAAACGATGTTTCTATAAAAATAGAATATTGTGGTGTTTGCCACAGCGATTTACATACAGCTAAGTCTGATTGGGGACCTGCCAATTACCCTGCTGTTCCTGGTCACGAAATTATTGGTCGTGTACAAGAAGTTGGTGCTGCTGTTACTAAGTTTAAGGTAGGCGATATTGTTGGGGTAGGATGTATGGTAGAATCGTGCCAACATTGTCACTCGTGCGATGAAGGCTTAGAGCAGTATTGCGAAAACGGTTTTACAGGTACCTATAATTCTAAAAACTCAAAATACGGAGGCATTACCTATGGAGGCTATTCTGAAAACATTGTAGTACAAGAAAGTTTTGTGTTGCGTGTACCCACTAATTTGCCATTAGAAAATGTAGCACCTTTGCTTTGTGCAGGTATTACCACATGGTCGCCATTGCGCCATTGGAATATAAAACAAGGCGATAAAGTAGGTGTTATTGGTTTAGGCGGTTTAGGACATATGGGTGTGAAATTTGCTAAAGCTATGGGCGCACATGTAGTAATGATTACTACATCAGCCAATAAAGGAGCCGATGCAATGCTTCTTGGCGCCGATGAGGTATTGATTTCTACCGATGCCGAACAAATGAAACAACATACCTACAGTTTTGATTTTCTTTTAAACACCATTCCGGTAGCACACGATGTTAACCCCTATTTATTATTGTTAAAGCTTGACAAAACCATGTGCATGGTAGGTGCCATTGAACCTTTACCAGGCGTTCACGGTGGCGTTTTGATTAACAAACGTAGAAACATTGCAGGCTCGTTAATTGGCGGAATCAAAGAAACCCAAGAAATGTTAGATTTTTGTGGAGAGCACGGGGTTGTTTCTGAAGTAGAAGTAATAAAAATGCAAGATATTAATGAAGCTTATCTTCGCATGCAACAATCGGATGTGAAATACCGCTTTGTTATTGATATGAAAACGTTGTAATCATTAGGTGTTAAGAATAAAAACAAAAAGAGCTATCACAAATGTGATAGCTCTTTTTTTAAACACTTAAATTTATTACTTTTTCACAACTTTAACAAACTGTGATGCATTAGCTGTTTGAACTCTTACAATATATGTTCCACTACTACAAGTAGATAAATCTATCTTAACTTCATTAGAATCATAATCTTTACCTAATATTCTTTGTCCTGTTAATGTAAAAACCTCTATTCTCTTAATAGGTTCAATATAGGATACATTAAATTCAGATTCTATCGGATTAGGGTAATATTTCAAGTTAGCTAAATCCAAATCATTAATACCTACTGTAGTAATGTTTACTTGTACAGCAAAAGGTAAACTAATACAACCATTTACATCAATTATGACACCATAGTAAGTATTACCATCTATTAACATTAAATTACTAGAAGCAGGATTACTACCTATTAGAGCATCATTGTAATTTTCAAACCAAACTACATTAGGCTCATTAACTACTAAATCTGAAATTCTAACTATTTTATTGAATGTCTGTATTGAATTTCCTGTAGGAGCATTTGGTTTAGGGTTTACTTTCACATAAACTGCAGCTCTAGTAGATATACATCCTAAACTTTCTCTAGATACATAGTACATGCCTGTTGTTAACACATGGGTACTAGGTAATGGAGTATTTGTTACATTATCTATAAACCAAGTATAGTTAACAGATCCAGAACCTGGAATATGCAAATCTGCTACAGTAGCATTCTCACACAAATTAAAAGGTTGAACTGATGGTGCTGCAACTGATACTACAGTAATTGTTATAGGCTTTCTAATAGATTTACAATTACCAAGCACTTGCTCAACATAATAAGTACCATTAACTAGAACAGTGCTTTGAGCTAAAGGTTGTGTACTTTGAACTGAATTATACCAATTAATAACCCCTCCTGTGCTTTGAACAATTAAATCAGCAATTGTACCTCCACCACAAATAGTAGGATTTGTAACAACTGGTTGAGGAACTACTGGAAGTACTGTTACAAGAACAGCTGTTCTTGTTGATTCACACATACCTTGAGTAAATGTGCTTATATAGTAAGTTCCATTTACTAATTTAAAATTACCACCTAATTGATTAGTTGTTGTTGCAGATGCATACCATCTTAAACTACTTGAAATATAACCATCAATAACAACACTTTGAATATATGTGTCAGCGCACACAGTTAATGATGTTGTAGTTAAAGGTACATCTGCTAATAAATCAACTTGTATCGCAACTCTTTCAATACTTTCACAATTATTTAATGTTTGAGAAGCATAATATGTTTCTCCATGAACTAGTGAATGATTACTAGGTAATGAATTACCTCCTACCATAGCACTATACCATTTCACATTTACCCCAGCTACATTTAAATTAGATAATTTAGGATTTGTAGCTGCGCAGAAAACTTGTTTAGGTGTTGGTGTTGTTGGCTTATTTGTTTTATATACCAAAACAGATATAGGCAAACGTACAACACTCTCACATCCACTTACTGTTTGGGTAGCATAATAAGTTGTACCATTTACTAATGCAGTAGAACTTGCTAATTCAGTTGTACTAGTTAATGACGCGTACCATTTAATATTAGAACCTACTATAGACAAACTACTTAATGTTGCGTTGTCTTGAAAACAAAAAGCTTGTTGATTGTTTGCTGTAGTTGGACTTGTTACATCATGAACTTGCACCAATACAGCAAGTAACGATGCGCTTTCACATCCATTTATTGTTTGGCTTGCATAGTATGTTGTTCCATCTACTAATAAAGTTGACATTGGTAAAACGTTTACTTTATTTAAAGAATCATACCATTTAATATTAGATCCCGAAACCTGTACATTTTGTAAAGTTGATTGTGTTTGCACACAGAAACTTTGAACATTTGATGTTGATGTTGGCACTAACGTATTTTGAACATTTGCAGTTATTGCTAATCTATCATCACTTTCACAACCATTAACTGTTTGACTTGCGTAATAAGTAGTTCCGCTAACAATTAGAGTAGTATTTGATATTTCAACACCTCCTGCTAAAGCATCATACCATTTAATATTAGTTCCTACAATCTGTAAATCGCTCAGTTTAGGATTGTTTTGTATACACAATGTTTGTACTGCACTCTGTGTAGTTGGTGCTAAAATATCTCTTACTGTTACTGAAACAGCTACTCTAGATATACTTTCACATCCATTCAATGTTTGCGTTGCATAATAGGTTGCTCCATCTACTAACAAAGTTGAAGATGCCAATTCTACACCACCTGTTGCAGTTGCATACCATTTAATATCTGTACCAGTAACCGCAATATCAATAAGTGTTGGATTACTATCAATACAAAAATCTTGTTTAGTTGCTGTAACAGTAGGTAATGGAGTAGTTACAAGAGCTGTAGTAATTGCTAATCGCTCTATACTTTCACAATTATTTTCTGTCTGTGTAGCGTAATAAGTAGTTCCATCAACAATAACTGTTGTAGAAGGTAATTCTACACCCCCTGTTAAAGAATCATACCATTTTACACTAACACCTGTAACAACAATATCTGCCAAAGTAGCCTGATTTTGTACACAAAAAGACTGTGTTGACTGAGTTGCAGTTGGTTTAGCTGTATCATATACTACTACTGTAACCAATTCTCTTGTTGCACTTTCACATCCATTAGCAGTTTGACTTGCATAATAAGTTACACCATCAACCAAAATAGTTGTACCTGGCAATTCATTTCCTGCTGTTGCAGCATCAAACCACTTAACTGTACCCCCTGGTTCTAAAGTAACAGAAATGTCTGCTAATGTAGCATTTTTACAAAAACTAGTTTCGTTTATTACTGGCTTAGGCGTTTCTTTAATAGTAACTGTAATTACTTTAGTACTAGAACAATTTGCAGCTGTAGTACTTGTTACTGTATAAGCAACAGCATTTAAAGGTGCCGCAGATTTTAAATACACTTTTTTAGCATTGTCTCCCGCAACATATGGTACAGTTGCTGCTGCATCTGTATACAAATCTGTAGCAGGTGTCCACACTGTTGTAACAGGTGCTACAAGTCCAAAAATAGTATTTGGACGGTTCTTTGATGTTCCACTAGAACCCCATGAAGTTTGTGTGTCAAACGATGCTGCTCCAGCAGGTAAAACACTATCTTTCATTCCATAATAAGCACTATCAAAAGTAGTAGTAGAATACTTTAATGTGGTTGCAGATCCATTACCGGTATTCCCTTGATTGTGTACGGTTTCAACAACAACATTGCTGATACCATCCCATACAAAAGGCGTTGTAAAATTAAATGTTACCAAACCTATCTGCGATGGTGTAAATGTTTGGTTATAAACTTGCGTTAAACCACTTTTTGGTACAAAACCTGCTGTTAAATTAGCACCCGTTGCATGTCCTATTCTAATGGTAAAATCATTACAAGTTTGTGAATTATGTGCGGCAATATCCCAAGATACCGCATTAATAGTAGAACCCGCAACTAACCCCTGTGCGGTTAACTCGCTTGCTAAGAACAACAATTGTGTTCTGTTTCCACCATACCAAGCCGAAAGTGGATTAGGAGGACTTGTTGTACCTGTAACGGCTGTACCTGTTCCAAAAACAGCCTGAGCAGGGATTCCACTAATAGTTGCATTAAGCTCTGTAATATTATTTACGCATGCATCAACAGTTGCTACATTGGTAGTAATAACAGGTACTGGATTCACATCTACCTTTATTTCAATACTTTTAGCACATTTATTTCCAGCCGATTGGGTAGCTGTTAAAGTATACGTTGTGGCTACAGTTGGGTTAAATGTCCAACCTGTTGTATTATTACCCGAAACACCTGCTGTTGGTGTAACTACATAGGTATCATAGTCTGTTGCGCCTGTTGTGATAGTCACAACATTTGAACTTGATCCAGCACAAATAGTTTCATGAGTACTGCTTAATGTTAAAGCTGGTGCTGGTGTTACAGTAGCAACTACTTCTGTTCTTGGAGAAGAACATCCCATTTCCATTTGCCAATTATAGAAATAGTAATAAGTTGCAGACGCCCCATTTATATATCCACCTGTAATTGCCCCGTAAGTACTTAAAGGGTACGGATATGTTGCTCCAGATGAATCACGTATCATACTTGGGCCTGAAACAGCTATTAATCTATAATCCACTCCTACAGGAATATCAAAATCTAAAGTTACAGTATGTAAAACAGGATTTGTAGCAGTCCCTCCTGCTGGTAAAGCTATTGTTCGCGTATCAAGTACAGCTCCACTACTATCCGTTAAATTAACAACTAAATTTCCTGCAGTTGTTGAAGCCAAGTAAACATCAACTGTTCTTAATTTGAAATTAGAAGTAGCACTAAAAACTAAACCATAGTTTAAAGGCGTTGTAGCCGAGGTACCAAATGTTGTTTTACCTCCTGTAAAGTTTACAAAATTTGATACAGAATTAACCCAATAACTAGTTGTAGCATTTAAAACAGGTGTTGTAAAAGTGCTACCTGTAGCTACAGGATTACCTCCTGTAGCTGCTGTATACCAGTTAACAGTACCCAACGCATAATTAGCTGCTAAATTAACGGTTCCAAAACCACAAACGCTTCCTGGCGTTGTGCCTACTAAATCTGGATAGTTACATAGTGTTTTAAAAGAAACCTCTTGTGACCAAGCTCCTTTGTCTCCATTATCGCAAATAGTTCTTACATATACTTTATAATCGGTTTCTGGATTTAACCCCACAACATCTTTAAATAACACACCTGTTGCCACGGGTCCTGATTGTACAGCCCCAGGTGTTCCAGGTGTTCCAGAGGTACGTATTTCATACTCATATCCGTTTGATGGCGCTGGATTTGCAGCTAACCAAGATACTTTTAAACCGTTTTTAGTAACAGCTGTTGCGGTAACGTTTAATACATCTGGGCAAGCTGGGCGGTTTTCAATAGCAATAGTTGCTATGTGAAAATCATAATCGGGAGTGTCATTAACAGACCCTTCATTCGCTTTAAAACCAATACGTACATTTTTACCTACGTATTGTGAAGGAATATTTACAATAAAATCAGTTAAAACATTAGTTAATGTTGTTGTATTGGCTGCATTAAAAGTATAAAGAGGGGTCCATACTGCACCACAAATATCCTCAGAAATCATTACTTCTACTGTATCATCAGTACCTTGCATACCTGCTGGATCCGCTGCTGCTGATGAAAGATCGGTTATGGCTGCTTTAAACTTAACTAACGATACTGCATTTATTGTCAAATAAGGCGAAATTATCCAATCTTTTTTTGTATTTGAAAAAAGATTTATTTTAGCACTAGTAGTTCCTGTAAACACCGTACTACTAGTCCATGCTGATGTAGTTCCTGTTAAAGGTCCATCACCAATACGCTCTAACCAACCTGGAAAAACAGTGCTAAGATTTGCCCCTGTAAAACCAGTAAAATTGACTGAAGCTGGTAAAGCAGTAGCAGTAGTGTTAAATGCTTTAGTTATTTGATTACCATCTAAAGAAACAGCATGCCAAACATTATAAGATGGTGATGTACCACAACGAACATATTCATAAACTTTTACATAATATGTTGTATTACATAGCAATCCAGTTACAGTTACCGATGTACCTGTACCATCATAAACAATTTGTTCTGTGCCTGCTGTTGCATATTTTGCGGCAGCTGTATAAGCAGCTACCCCTGTAAGATCAGTTCTTGCAGCAAAAGTATTCACACTATTTACAACCACTATTCTACGATTACCATTTCCATTATCCCACTCAATTGTCATAGAATCATCTAAAACATTTGCTGCTGGAAAACGTAAATTAGTAGCTGGGCTTGGATTAGTAGCCATTAAAACAGTATGTACTGTAGAAGTAGCTGACAGACCAGAAGCCGTACACGTTACTTTTAAACGGTAATATTTATTAGTAGTACCCGCAAAACTTGGCGGTGTATAAGTAAGCGTTGTTGCGCCTGAGCCCCCAACTGCATTTACCCAAGGATCAGTTACTCCGTTATCATTAGATTGCTCCCATTGATAAGTAAAACCAGGAAAACCAGGATTAGGGTTTACCACTGAAATAGCTGCTGGTGTTGTGCCTGCACATACTATTTGACTTGCAGCAGTAACAGTACCTCCTGAAGGTGTTCCAGAGCAAGGTAGTGGAGGAGTGTAGATATATGTTAAACCACTAACAGGCATTTTAGCATTTGAAGCTGTATCTGCATTAAATGCTTGTGTACTACTATTTAATGTACCCACAACAGAACTATTAAAGTTAACTGTAGTTGCATTTAATCTATTATTAAAATCAGTATTTGTTGCACCTCTTAAACCTACTTCAATTGTACCACTAGGATTTGAAGTTGAAACAGGAGAAGAATAAGGTCCATAAACAATTTTTATTACATTTGTTCCTTCAGTTAATCTAATTTGAAAATTAATTAAATGAACATCTGTGATTGAAACTGAATAGACTGGTCGTGCATTCTTGTATTGTATTACTAATGTTCGATTTGGCGCAGCCCCTTCAACTGCCCAACTTATATTACTTACAATTGCACCTGTAGCATCGTAATATCCGTTAATATCTCTGCCCCATGCCGATATAGCACCTGCGTAAGCTGTAGTTGTAGAAATTGGAACAGTACCCGAATAAGTAGCAGTTGTTCCTGGGAAAATAACACTTCCATTACTCCCTACATTTACAGTTGTATGGTTTGTGCCGTTGAAATTAAAACTAAAAGGAATTGTAACATTCCAATTTCCTGTATCAACACTAGTGGTGCTAGTATTACCTGTTGGACTTGCCAATACAGTCCCCCCAGTAATTTCTTGATATGTCCCATTGCTTTGTGAAAATGTATAAAGATTCACTTGGCTAAAAACTTTTATTGAGAGCAGTAAAGCCAACAACAATAAGTAAATTTTTCTCATGTTAATAAATTTTAGTTAATAAATACTATAAGTGTGTTAAATTAAATGTAAAAATAACCAAAAAAAAATAACAACATAATAAAAAAACAAAAAAAACATCACTATTATTGCTGTTGAATTAGCAAAAACCATATTTGTTTAATATAAAACTATCTAATCTATATTTTATAGTTTTATATTAAACATTTAACACCGCAACAACTGTTTTTTACTAATATTTTTCTTTTTAAAGTAAACAAAGCCAGCGTAGTAGCTGGCTTTGTTTACTTTAAAATATAACGAATATTTAATTTTGTTGTTGTTTCTATCACTTCATTTAAAGGTTGGTATTTTAAAACGCCTTCTTTGGTTAGCTCTATTACTTTTATCTTATCTTTTTCAAACCAAGTAATTTGATATTCTAAATCGGTAGGTTTTACATCAATATCTTGTACTTGTTGTGCATCACTACTTATTACAGGTGCCCCATAATATTGATTGTAATAATCGTACAAATTAAAAGTAAGAGGTTCTGTAGCATCTGTTTTTAAGGGTAAAATTACGTTTGGAGCCACAAACATTTGTGTTTTAGACAAACGTTCTTTACGTAGAATTTCATTGTTAGACGCAGTTAATTGCTCTTCAATCCATTCTTTGTAAGTACCTTTAAATCCTTTTGTTTGCGCATGTTCGTAGGCTTTTTCTCCATCAGTCCCTATAACAGATTCAACCCATTCTGTAAACGTTCCGTAAAAACCGTGTTTAAGAGCCATTTCATACGGAGAACTTCCTTTTGATGTTTTTAATGATTGAATCCACTCTGAAACTATTGCCGACGTTTTATCGCGTTTTGCTATTTCAACATCAACTTCGCGTCCCCAAAGCATTTTCATCCATTCTTCTTCCGTTCCTTTGTACCCTTTATCCAATGCTTGTTGATACGCTGTTTTACCTCCTTTAGCATCAATCATTTCAATCCATTCAGTAACTGTACCATCAAAACCTTCGTTAACAGCAATTTCATAATCATTAGCTGGTTTGGCAATAATTGGTGTGTTTGTAGCAGATACTTTTACCTGAGTAGCATCTGTAGTATTTGCCTCAGGTACCTTTATTTCAACAAATTCGGGTTTACTTTCAACAGTTTCATTCTTATTAGGATTAAAAGGAACTTCTTCTCTCTTAACAACTTCAACCACATCCATTACATCCAATAAAACCGATTGAGGATTTTCACTTGTAATCAACACTTCTTCTTTTGCAGGTGGATTTAGTTTAGGTAAATCAGTTGGTTTAGCCTCAGCTACAGCTTCTTTAGTAGCTACTTTTGGCACCTCAACTGGCTTTATATAGGTAACCGCATCCTCTTTTTTAATAGCCGTTGAAAGTGTTAAAAATTCATTATAAGAAACCTTGTAACTGTCTAATGCTTCAACAGGATATAGATAAACAACGTCATTAACATCTTTAATTTTTAAAGGAAGTGTTTGTTCTGAAATAGAGAACAATGTTTTAAAATCTTTATACGGTTTAAAAATTTCTTTATTTACAATTTCATACCATTGATCATCAACCCACATATAGTATCCTTCCTTTAAAAAAGAAGCATTACTGTGTACCAAAACATTGTAACCAAAGTCTGCAACGCCATTTTTAACGGTTTTTTGTTCATTTTCTATATGCAGATATGGCACAGCATAATACGTTTCTTTAGCTTGTTGGGCTACTAAAACACACGGAAAACCGAAAAATGCGATTACATATTTAACCATAATAAGGATTGTTTTAAAACGATGCAAATGTACATATTTATCAAAAATAAAATACATATTGGCAACAAGCTTTATATTTGTATTAATAAACTAAAAATAAAATGAGTAATACACCTTATATTAATGTTACTATTAATGATAAAATAGCAACTATTGATTTTTATCATCCTGCCAGTAATTCTTTTCCAAGTACACAATTAGCCGATTTAGCTAATACAATTACACAATTAAATAACAATTCAAGTGTTTTGGTTATTATTTTAAAAAGTTCTGGCGATAAAGCTTTTTGCGCAGGTGCATCGTTTGATGAACTTTTAAGTATTACAAATTTAGAAGATGGTACGGCTTTTTTTAGTGGATTTGCTAATGTCATAAACGCTATGCGTACATCAAACAAATTAATAATAGGGCGTATACAAGGAAAAACTGTTGGGGGTGGTGTTGGATTAGCGGCAGCTTGCGATTATACTTTTGCAACCAAAAATGCTTCTATAAAATTATCAGAACTAGCTATTGGTATTGGTCCGTTTGTGATTGAACCCGCTGTAAGTAGAAAAATTGGAAAACCCGCTTTAGCCGAAATGACTTTAGATGCCGAAAATTGGAAAAGCGCACAATGGGCTTATGAAAATAAACTTTTTACAGAATTGTTTGATGATGCGGTTGCAATGGACGAAGCTTTGGAAAAATTTGCCACGCGTTTAAGTAGTTATAACCCGGAAGCATTATATGAAATGAAAAAAGTTTTATGGGAAGGTACCCAACATTGGGATACACTTTTAAAAGAACGCGCTGCTGTATCGGGCAAATTGGTTCTTTCTGATTTTACAGTAAATGCATTAAACGCTTTTAAAACGAAATAGAGATGGATAGCAATAAAAAAGTCGGAAGTTAACTTCCGACTTTTCTTTAATTATTTCTTAGCTTGAATGTTTAATTCTACATCAATTTCTTGAGAAATCATCCAATCTTTAGCGTCACCTTCTGTTCCGTAAGTTAAGCCCCAATCTTGACGATTAATTGTAAATTTAGATTCAATTGTAACGTTACCTTCTGTTACAGCAACTTTTGCAGGAAAAGTTACGTTAACTGTTTTGTCTTTAATAGTTAAGTTACCACTAATAACATTTGTAGCACCTTCAATAACACTTTTATCTTTAGCAGCATCAAAAGCAGCAACGCTTGTAACTTCAAAAGTAGAAGCTGGATATTTTTCTACATCAAAAAAGTCAGCGCTTTTTAAATGTGTATCTAAATCTGCAGAAGTTTTACCACCAGAAGTTGCAGGATCTACTGAACTTTGGTCTGTTACCAATGATTTTAAATCTAAATTAAATTTACCACCTGTTACAGCTCCGTTTTCTACAGCTACTGTTCCGTCTGCTTTAATAACACCAAATCTAGGGTTAAGACCACCTTTGTGGTATCCTGTCCATTTTACAGTACTTGTAGTTGCATCAACAGTAAAAACTTGCCCTTTTTGTTCAGCAACTTGTTGCTCTGTAGTTGTATTAGCTTTATCTCCTGTTTTATTACAAGAAACAAGAACGGTTGCCAAAGCAAATGCTAAAACTGATAATTTTTTCATATTTAAATTGTTTTTATTTGAAAGCAAATGTATCTATTTTTAGTAAATACAAAGTTAATCTAGTTTAATTAATTGTATAATAGTTCAAAAAAAGATGACAAAACATTCTTTCAAGAGGAATAAAACACCAATTAAATGAATTTCTTATAGTGTATAAACATCCAAACTTGAAATTTCATTCATATAATTTAATTATCAAATATACATTAAATTATAAATCACTAATTTTGCTAAAAATTTAATATCATGAGTTTTATCAGAATTACCAAGCAATTTACTTTTGAAACCGGTCATGCATTATACGGTTACGATGGAAAATGTAGAAACGTACACGGTCATAGCTACAAATTGTCGGTTACCGTTATTGGGCAACCTATCACTGATAAAACCAATGTAAAATATGGTATGGTGATTGATTTTACCGATTTAAAAGCCATTGTTAAAGAAGAAGTAGTTGACCAGTTTGATCATGCTACTGTTTTTAATCAAAATACACCTCACGTTGAGTTAGCAAAAGAGTTGGAACAACGCGGACATCACGTTATCTTGGTTAATTACCAACCTACAAGTGAAAATTTAGTTATTGATTTTGCGGAACGAATTAAAAATCGTTTGCCGCAAAACATTAAATTATTCTCATTGCGTTTACAAGAAACCGAAAGCTCTTACGCAGAATGGTTTGCTGCCGATAATCAATAGAAATGATTACTTTAGAAATTCCCAACGATAAAAAAGTATATTTTACCTCTGATCATCACTTCGGAGCGCCTACGCGTGAACAAAGTTTACCACGTGAGGCCTTGTTTTTACATTGGTTAAACACTGTTGAAAAAGATGCAGGTGCTTTATTTATTGTTGGCGATTTGTTTGATTTTTGGTTTGAATACAAAAAAGTGGTTCCAAAAGGATTTGTGCGTATTTTAGGAAAATTGGCACAAATGCGCGATAATGGCTTACCTATTTACTTTTTTGTGGGTAATCATGATTTATGGATGGAAGATTATTTTGAAGAAGAATTAGACATTCCTGTTTTTCATGAACCAAAACAGTTCACTATTTTTAATAAAACGCTATTTATTGGTCATGGCGATGGCTTAGGTCCTGGTGATAAAGGATACAAACGCATGAAAAAGGTGTTTACCAATCCGTTTTCTAAATGGTTGTTTCGATGGTTGCATCCTGATATTGGGGTGCGTTTGGCAGAATATTTATCGGTTAAAAACAAATTAATTTCAGGCGAAGAAGATGCTAAATTTTTAGGTGAAGAAAACGAGTGGTTGATTTTATATGCTAATAAAAAAGTAACCGAAAATTTTGCCGATTATTTTATTTTTGGTCATAGACATTTACCTATGACTTTGCCATTAAAAAACAATGCTAATGCTTTGTATGTTAATTTAGGCGATTGGATACAGTATTTTACTTTTGGTGTTTTATCAACGCAGGGATTTTCTCTAAATTACTATCAGAATAAAGATCTTGAGGAGCGTTTTCATCCAAAACCCACTCATCATGACCAAAATAATTCCATTTAACAGAAGCTAAATCTACGGTTGGATCGATCAATCTTTTAGCAGGACGTGAGTTTACGTAAACATCACTTTGTACCACATAAACCGCTACATCTTTCCCTTTTTCTTTATAAAAAGCTTTTATTTTTTGTGCCATTTGCCAAATAACATCGGGTGCATTTAAACGCGTTTGTTGTTTATAGGTAAGTAATTCATCATTATAAAAACGCAAAACTTCGTTTGTTTTTTTATCAATTACTCTAAAAGTAGCTTCACCCGATCTAGAGCGCAACATCATACGCCAACTTAATCGATGTCCTTCTTCCGTCCATAAAACATCGCCTTTAATAAACCAATGCCTTAACGGTAAAAGCACTTGAATAATTAAATACGGTACAAAAAAGTATTTTAAAGCACCTAATCCTTCATTTGTTTGCTCACTAAAAATCTCTTTATCCTTTTTTCGAAAAAAGAAGTTTCTAACTTGCTCTGGCGGAAAAAAGAACACACAAAAACTTAAAGCAAAATAGGGAAAAACACCAATTTGTAAGGTTATTGAATTAAAGATATGAAATATTAAAGAGGCAATAATGGCAAACCAACGAGTGCGTTTCCATAGCAAAGCGGGAATAATCAATCCATCAAAAGCAATCCCCATGTAGGCAATAAATAGTTGAAATTCGTTTTTTTGAAACAACATTTGAATGCTTTCCGGCATCTCTGTCATACCAACAAACATGTTCTTAGTTACGGTTCCATCTAACCAATCGGGATAAAATTTGGCAATTGTAGCGTAAAAATACACACATGTAACTTGCAGTATAAAAACCCAACGAATCCATTGTGGCATGTATCCTTTTTTAATGGATAGATTTTTTTTAGCATCGTACGAAGCATACACATTTGCAGGTAAAAAACACATGATTAATGCAATAAGCCACATTAAGTAATAATGGTTGTTGTATGATGTTTTTTGACCAAAATAGGCTGTACTCCATAACAAAGTTAGCAATACAATGGAAAACCGATATTTAAAACCAAACAATACACCTAAAGAGGCAAATGCCATTAGGACAAAAACACCATACATTATTTCGTTTTGAATGTTTAGTAGAAATTCAAATCCTATAAATGTAAAATTGGTGGTGGTTTCAATGAAGTTTTTGTCAACCCATTTGGTTAACAAAGCGCCAACGCTTTCTACAAAAAAAATGATTCCGAAAAAAATACGGAATACAATTAAAGATGAATTGTCAATTTTTGTAAAAGCCTTTTGCCACATAATTATAAAGTATCAATAAAATGCCTTGAAAAACGTTCGTCTTCTTTCAATGCTTCAATTAATAAATCGACTGAAGCAAACTTTTCTTCGTCTCGAATCTTTGTTAAAAATCGAACTGTAATTTCTTCATCATAAATAGTTTTATCAAAATTAAAGATATAAACTTCTATGGTTTTATCAACTCCGCCCACTGTTGGGTTAGTGCCAATGCTAAGCATACCATAGTAATTTTCTCCTAAAACCGTTACGCCAACTACATAAACGCCAATGGCTGGTATTAATTTATAATCTTCTTGAATTTGAATGTTTGCTGTAGGATATCCAATGGTTCTGCCTAATTGTTTACCCGAAACTACTTTGCCTGTTAAAGGATATGGATAACCTAAATAGGTTTTTGCCAAACTTACATTGCCTTCGTTTAGTGCCTTTCTAATTTTTGTTGAACTGATGGAAACATGATCTAATTCTTCGGCAGAAATTTGCTCAACATTGAAATGATATTTTTTACCAAATTCAATTAAATCATGAATATCGGCAGAACGATTTTTCCCAAAACGATGGTCGTAACCAATAATTATTTTATCAATATTAAATTGATCTACTAAAACGTTTTTTACAAATTCTTCGGCAGATAAATTGGCAAAATCTTGTGTAAACTCTTGCACCACCAAATAATCAATACCAAAATCGGCAATTAATTTAATGCGCTCTTCAATGGTATTCAGCAACAAAATTTGAGTATCCGATTTTAAAACCATTCGCGGATGCGGAAAAAAAGTTAGTACTAAGGTTTTATAATCGCCTAACTTTTTTTGTAGTTTTAGTTTATTAAGAATAGCCTGATGCCCAATATGCATGCCATCAAAAGTACCTAAAGTAACAATGGTTTTTTGAGGGCTTTTAAAATCGTTAATTGAATGAAAAACTTCCACTTGTTTTGTTTTTTACAAATTTACGATAATTATTATCAGAAAAATATCATTTAAAGCACACCATTTATTTTACTAACGTATATCAAAATAGGTTAACACGCTAAAAAATAGGTTAATTTTCATAGAATGTTTAATTAAGTTTCTAATTTTGGAGTTAAATATTCTTTTCATGAAAATACTTAAAAATTTTATTTGGATTTATTCTTTGCTATTATCTGCTGTTTTACTAGCCCAAAATAGTGCATCAGCAAGCGTTTACAATCCTTTTAAAGCAACTACTATTGATCAAATCAACAATAATGATAAGTTTGTAAGAGCGCATCAACCTGAAAAGTTTCAATTATATACTTTAAATGTTGCTACATTGTTGCAATTTGTTCAAAAAGCACCAAAGTTGTCTAATACACCATCAAATGTTACCATGAAATTACCCGATGCTAAAGGTGTTTTTCATACATTTTGGATTTACGATAACTCGGCAATGGAAGAAGAACTTGCGAGTACAGTTAGCAACATAAGAAGCTTAAAAGCAATTGATATTGAAAATCCTGCTCACAATATTAGCATTAGTATTTCAACCATTTTTGGTTTTCATGCAATGGGAATGATGACGGATGGTACTGTGTATTATATGGATAATTACACAAACGATTTAAACACAGTAATAGTTTATGACCGAAGCAGTTTAGAAGCACCAAAAAGCAGTTTTAGTTGTTTGTTACCTGGTGATTCTTTTGATGAAGCAGAAACAAATACAGTCCCTATCCAAACTTTTAGCATGGACAACAAACGTAGGACATATCGTTTAGCTTTGGCTTGTACCATTGAATATGCACAGTTTCATATTAACAGAGCCCCAGCAGGTACGCCTAATACTACGTTAGATCAAAAGAAAGAAATTGTATTAGCTGCCATGAATGTGACTTTAACGCGATTAAATCAGATTTTTGAAAGAGAAATGAATGTGCATTTGAGCTTAATTGCGAACAATAAAAGTATCATTTTTGTAACATCGGATAATTTTAATAATGATGATGCGGGTGTTTTAATAGACCAAAGTCAAACAGTAATTGATAATATCATTGGTACATCAAATTATGACATTGGACACACATTTAGCACAGGTGGTGGCGGTTTAGCTAGTTTAGGTTCTGTTTGTAGTACTTGGTCTAAAGCATCAGGTATCACAGGTTCTTCATTTCCTGTAGGCGATGCTTATGACGTAGATTACGTAGCACATGAAATGGGACATCAGTTTGGTGCAAATCATACATTTAACAATTCTTGTCAGTTTAATCGTAACTCATCTACGGCAATGGAAGTAGGTAGCGGAAGCACCATTATGTCTTATGCAGGTATTTGCCCAAGTAACGTACAAAATAATGTAGATGCTTATTATCATTATGTTAGTATTAAAGAAATACAAGCATTTCTAGCAAAGGCTACTTGTGCGCAGCAAACTACAGTTACTAACTCTGCACCAATAGTTACAAATCTACAATCTAAAACCATACCTTATGGAACTCCTTTTATTTTAAATGCTTTGGCAACTGATGCTGATGGAGATCAATTAACCTATACATTTGAGCAAATAAACACGCAAATAACCACACAACCACCGGTAGCAACTGCAACAACAGGTCCTGCATTTAGATCTATGCAACCAACTACCAATAATTACCGTTCTTTTCCTGCAGAGGATATTGTTTTAGATGGCTCATCTAATCCTGATGGTATTGTAGGTAGTAAATGGGAACGTTTAGCAAGTGTTGGGCGTAGCTATAGTTTTGTTGCTACTGTGCGAGACAACAATGCTTTAGGAGCACGTGTTGTTTACACACAACCAGTAACCATTACAGCAGCTAATACAGGACCGTTCTTAATTACCTATCCAGATAACAATCCTAGTACAAAAGAACCAATTTGGAACACAGGTACGACTAAAAATATTACTTGGAATGTAGCAGGTACCACTGCAAATAATATCAACACAGCTAATGTAAATATATTGGTATCAATAGATAATGGATTAACGTATACTATGCTTGCAGCAAATGTACCCAATAACGGATCAACAACTGTAACAATACCTACTACTATTCCAAATACATATGAAGGTAGAATTAAAATTGAAGCTGTTGGAAATATTTTTTATACTGTTTCTAAAAAGTTGATTATTTGGGATCCTACAGCAAGCGTGGATGATTTAAAAGTAAATCATTTTAAAATGTACCCAAATCCTGCTAAAGACATTTTAAATGTAAGTTTCTCTACAGAGGAAAATAATACAACGCAATTTGATGTTTTTGATTTAAATGGAAGATTGATACTTACACATACTTTAGAAAAAGCAACAGATGTAAATACGCAAATTTCTATTGATCAACTTGCTACAGGAACCTATATTTTAAAGATTACTAACGGAAGTAACTCTTCATCTCATAAGTTTATTAAGCAATAAAAAAACTGCCTCTAAATGAGGCAGTTTTTTTATTCTTCTATCTTTTCGTTTATTTTTCGTTCTAATTCTAACTGAAGTTCTTCAATCACTGGGCGAACGGTACTTTCAGGTAAATCGGCAATACGAATGTACATCAATCCGTCAACCGAATTATTAAACAAAGGATCCACATTAAAAGCCACTACACGTGCATTTTGCTTAATGTATTTCTTTATTAAAACAGGCAAACGTAATCCGCCTGGTTCTACCTCCTCAATTAACTTATCAAATTTATTTAAATCGGCTTCGGCTTCGTTAAAAACAAAATCCTTATCAGCATCTTTCAATTGTACTTTGTATTCTTTCTTGGCTTGAACATATTGCGCCACATACGGATCGTAAAAATGTGATTTCATAAACTCAATCATCAACGATTTACTGAAATCCGAGAACTGATTACTAATACTTACACCTCCAATTAAATATTTATGTTCAGGATAACGCAAAGTGGTATGTACAATACCTTTCCATAACAAGAACAAAGGCATTGGTTTTTGTTGATACTCGCCAATGATAAATGCACGACCCATTTCGATTGATTGCTCCATCATTGGATATAATTCAGGTTCAAAACGGAACAATTCGGTTAAGTAAAAACCATCAATACCATGTTTGGCATAAATATCTTTCCCTAAACCCATTCTGTAGGCACCTGCAATACATTTGGCATCATCATCCCATAAAAACATATGCTTGTAAAACGAATCGTATTTATCTAAATCGATAGCTTCATTGGTACCTTCACCTACAGCACGAAAGGTAACTTCGCGTAAACGACCAATTTCTCTAAGAATATTAGGAATATTAGCAGAATCGGTTAAGAAAACTTCGTAGTTTTTACTTTGTAATAAACGATCATCTCCTTTGCGAAGCGCTTCCACTTCTTTAACCATTAAATCCTGCAAAACAGGTCGCTCAATTTCTTTTGGCGCGGGCGCGGGTAATTTAAACGATGGTATTTTTATGTATTGTTTTTTATCGTCTTTTGTTGTGTTTGCCAACAAATACGTTTTTTGACGTAAAAACTTCCCAAAATCTTCAATGGTTTCGCCGTGTTCGTTTTGTTCGGCTACGGTGATAGGCTTTCCTATACGCACACGTATTACACGATCTTTCTGCGTAAGTAATTCGGAAGGAAGTTTGGCTGTTTGTAATGTTGGACTTATTTTAGACAACATATAAAACAACTTGCTGTTTTTGGCGTGAAAGTAAATAGGTACCACAGGTACTTTTGCCTTACGAATTAACTTTAAAGCACCTTCTTCCCAAGGTTTATCAACAATTTTATCGTCTTCTTCAAAGTTTGAAACTTCTCCTGCAGGAAAAATCCCTAAAGGCTTGCCATCGCTTAAATGACGTAATGTTTCTTTTAATCCAAGAACACTAGATTGCGAATCTTTATGATTATCAAAAGGATTCACAGGCATAATAAAAGGCTTTAACGGCTCAATTCTATGCAATAAAAAGTTAGCGATAATCCTAAAATCAGGATCACGCTCACGCATTAATTTCAATAGTAAAATACCATCAATACCACCAAGCGGATGGTTGGATATGGTTATATACGGACCTTGTTTGGGTAAACGCTTTAATTCTTCAGGATCAATTTCAAATTCAATTTGAAACTCATTTAAAATACTGTTTAAAAACTCAACGTCTTCTAAATGTTTATTTCTATCGTAAATATTGTTCAATTCTGATATTTTAAGCACTTTCATAAGCAACCAGCCCGAAAAAGTACCTAAAAATCCGTACTTATCCAGTTTTATGACACGTGCTATTTCTTTTGCGGTTACTAACCCCATCTATATTTTTTTTGCAAAGATAACAATTCCTTTCACACCTGTTTAAAACCAGTTTTATTATAATCTAATTTTAATCTAAGGTTCTGTTTTTAAATATAACAAAAATTAAACATTTTTTTTACATATACAAATAGGAAGTTTAAAGTGGGTTAATACACTTATTAAGATGCTGATAAAAACAAGGTTAAACACATACTTATTACTAAATATTTTACTAATTTGGGTCAAACAACAAAAGTACTTCTTAATAGAAAAAACAGCTTAAAAAACCTATAATCTATTTAATACATTGTCATTAAAGGGTAAAATATTCTATTCATTTTATAATGTAAGTAAGGATATTCTGCTCTAAAAACATCTAATAAGTTTTTATTAACAACATTTGTGATTGCAATCCATTCATTATTTTTCAAACCTATTTCAATAAAATAAAAATCACTCCAAGGAAACTTTCGATATGGGTTAAACTTCTCAAAAATATAAGATCCTCCATTAAAAACAATTTCATTAATATCTTGTATCATTATTGAGGTAACAATCCCTTTTTTATGTATTTCAATTGTATCAGCTGTTAAATAATAAATTGCATCGTTTTCAAATAGTAAGTATCGTATGTAAATAGTAAAAGTCAAGATACATAAAACTAAAAAAATACCTCCTGCGCAATGAACCCAAAAAGAAAACTCTATCGAGTCAGAAAAGAAAAAATCATAAACTAGAGCTATTACAATGCCTAACAATAAAATAGAACTAAAACCAATTAGTTGAAAATGGTTTTTATAGGTTTGTTTTAAAATCATCGTTTCCAAAGATATAAAATCAAGTTAGCTAGTGCAACTGTCTTGTTTGTTCTTATTAACTATTTTATGTACTCTAAAAACTCAATCATATCTACATCCTACCACATACACCATTACCCTCTTAAAACGTATCTAAGTCATTTTAAAGCATGGCAACCTTAAAATATGCAAACATGGGGTTAAAACTGCATTTGGTACAAAGTATTTTATGTATTTTTGTTAAAACTCATAACTACTTACATGAAAATTTTATCATACAACGTAAACGGTATTAGGGCAGCTATTACAAAAGGTTTTTTAGAGTGGCTGCAAGCAGCAAACCCAGATATTATTTGTTTACAGGAAATTAAGGCAACACAAGACCAAATACCTGTTTTAGAGATTACCGCGGCGGGCTATCCGTATCAATACTACTTTTCGGCTGAGAAAAAAGGCTATAGTGGTGTTGCTATTTTAAGCAAAACCGAACCTAAAAACATTGTATTTGGTACCGGTATTGACTACATGGATAAAGAAGGTAGAAATGTACGTGTTGATTTTGAAGATTTCTCGGTAATGTCGTTATACCTGCCATCGGGTACCAATATCGACAGATTAGGTCATAAGTTTCAGTACATGGATGATTTTCAAAAGTACATCGATCAACTAAAAACCGAAACCCCTAATTTAATCATTGGTGGCGATTACAATATTTGTCACGAAGCCATTGATATTCACGACCCTATACGCAATGCAAAGGTGTCGGGCTTTTTACCTGAAGAGCGTGCGTGGTTAGATGGTTTTATGAAAAGCGGTTTCTTAGACTCGTTTCGTATGTTTAACCCAGAGCCTCATAATTATTCGTGGTGGAGTTACCGTGCCAATGCCCGTAACAACAACAAAGGGTGGCGTATTGACTATAATTTAGTGTCCGAAGGAATGAAAGATCGTGTGAAGCGCGCTTACATTTTACCCGATGCCAAACACTCTGATCACTGCCCTGTGGCAATAGAAATTGATTAACTAAAAACACATCGATATGAAAAAAATTCTTTTAGTAGCTTGTTGCTTGCCTTTTTTAACAAGCTGCGTTACCCGAAGATTGTATAATGAATTAGACGCAAAATATAAAAACTGTGCCGAAGAGTTAGAACGCTTAACAGGAGAATCAACAGGCTTAAAATCGCAATCGTTTGATTTAGGAACAAAGAATAAATCGTTAGAAAAACAATTAGAAGATGCTATTACCGATCGCGATAAACTGCAAGTAGCTTACGATCAGTTAGAAAAAGATTATAAAAGCTTAGAGAAAAACAGCGATACAGCCATTAAAGCCGAAATTGAACGCTTGAATAGCTTAAAAAAAGAGTTAGATGGGAAATCGTCTCGTGTTTCTGAACTTGAAGATAAGTTGGCAGCACAAGACAAAAACCTTCGCAAGTTGAAAGAATCGTTATCTAAAGCCTTGTTTGAGTTTGAAGGCAAAGGTTTAACCGTTGAACAAAAGAACGGCAAAGTTTACGTGTCTATGGAAAACAAATTGTTGTTTCCATCGGGCAGTTGGTCGGTTAGTAACGAGGGTAAAAATGCCGTACAACAACTTGCAAGCGTATTGGCTAAGAACGACGATATTTCTATTTTAATTGAAGGCCATACCGATAACGATAAAGTGGTTGGTAACTTAGGCAATGGCGTTACCAATAACTGGGATTTATCTACCAAACGTGCTACTGCTATTGTAAATATATTAGAGCAAACCAGTGGTATTGATAAAAAGAATTTAACAGCTGCAGGTAGAAGTGAGTTTGCACCGTTGGCATCAAACAACAGCAGCGAGGGCAAAGCTAAAAACCGTAGAATTGAAGTGATACTTACGCCTAAGTTAGACGAGATATCTAAACTATTAAACGATATGTAATACATTAGGGAGGCTTTGGCTTCCCTTCTTTTCCTTATGAAATACAAAAGATACATTTTAGAATTTGTTGTGGTAGCTTTACTAATGTCGTTAGGTTTGTACTACTTTATACACCAAACATGGCAAAGCGCTTTGTTTATAGGCAGTACCACCGCATTACTAACGGTAATAAACAAGTACTTTTTAGACAGAAAGGCGCTTAGAAAGCACAACAATACCAAACCATAATCTATACAATAACATACTTTATGGATTTAATAGACGATCAACTTCAAAGTCAAATATATGCGTACGGTTTAACCTTTTTTAAATCATTAGGTATAAAAACCCAAGTTGCGCATGTATTAAATTCGGTTATTTTATTACTTCTTTTAACAGTGGTTTTATACGCTATTGACTATATCTTGCGTCGCATTTTAATGCTACTAATGATTAAAACCATACGTAAAAGCAAAACCCGTATTGATGATTTTCTTATTCACAACGGCGTACTAAAATACGCCACGCACTTAGTACCAATTTTAATTGCAAGGCAAGCATTACCGTTTATATTTACAGGTTTTACAAGGTTTACCAATGCTACCCTATTAATAACCGATGTACTTTTAACCCTAACCGTTACCTTTTTAATTAACGCAGGCTTTAAAACCTTTAAAGATGTTTTAAAAACCAACAAACGTTTCACCGATAAGCCTTTAGATAGTTATTTCCAAGTAATTACCATATTGCTTTACGCCATTTGTGCTATCATTTTGTTTTCTGAAGTAACAGGTAAAGATCCCGTTGGGTTACTAACTGCATTAGGGGCAGCATCGGCCATTGTTATTTTGGTTTTTAAGGATACCATTTTAGGTTTTGTAGCCAGCATACAAGTATCATCAAACGATATGGTGCGTGTAGGCGATTGGATTGAAATGCAGAAATACGGCGCCGATGGTACTGTACTAAGTATCAACTTAAGTACCGTTAAAGTACAAAATTTTGATAAAACGGTTACCACAATACCAACTTATGCTTTAATTAGTGATTCGTTTAAGAATTATCGAACGATGCAAAAATCGGGTGGACGACGCATTAAACGTTCATTGAACATCAAAATAGGTTCAATTCGATTTCTTGAGGAAGCCGAAATACAAGATTTAAAACGAATCAAACTATTAAAATCATTTATCATTGAACGTCAGCAAGAAATTGATAATTACAATCAAACCCATGTAGACGATCCTACCATGTTGGTTAACGGTCGTAGAATGACCAATATTGGTTTGTTTCGCGAGTATATTAAACGATACTTACTAAACAACCCTAATATTCACAAGCAGTTTCATTTAATGGTACGCCACATGCAACCTACCGAACATGGCTTGCCTATTGAAGTATATGCCTTTACCAACACTGTTGATTGGCCTAAATACGAAGGTATTATGGCTGATATTTTTGATCATATACTGGCTGTGGTTCCATTCTTTCATTTAGAGATATTTGAAACACCCAGCTCAACCGATTTGCAAGAGTTTTTAATAGCACAACATAATCAAACAAAAAAGCAAGCCGATTAGCTTGCTTTTTTGTTTCATCTTAAACTTGTTTAAATCCCTAAGCTTTTATCCTTAGCCGATTTAATTTGATACCCAAATCGAATCTTCTTGGTTTCATTTTGTCTCAGGTTTACTTCCCATGATAACTTACCTTTCTCTGCATCAACAGTAGCTCCGCCTTTATCAGTTAAGGTTATTTCAATGTCGGTATTACTGCTTACAGGTACTTGATCTTCCACAGTAATGCTGATTGCTTCTTTTTTATTGTTACGGATTGATATCTCGTATACAAAATCTTGTACCTTGCGCGACGATAACGTTTTAGTACCCGATTTATCGTTAATCAACGTACGTGCCACCACAATATTTTGATCTTTACCTAAACTTAAACGCAAATCGTCTTCGTTGGCATTGGCATTTACATAGGTTTTACCCACATACATTCCTTCAAAAATCACATTAGCCTCGCCAGGTAAAATGTTGTAATCACCATAATTCTTCACTTTGGCAACCAAATACGCGTTGGTATCAAGCTTTGGTGTGGTAATATAGCTGTAAGTAGCTGGCAGTTGCGTATCTTTTAACGCCACACTGTGCTGTTTGCCATTGCTTAAAATAGTGTACGGAATATCAATATCAAATGTAATGTTTAATTGATTTTCGTTTACTTGGGTGTAATCATCCATTGTAGAAACAGCAACACCAGGTTGTCCTTGACCCGTTTGAATATTTAAACCTGGGATTTGTCCTTGCAAAGTTTGAAGCATATTTGCATTAGGTCTTCCTTCAATTGACTTAGAGGTAACACTTCTTGCAGATCTAGTCGAAACTTCCTCATGATACGTTTGTTCATAAGCCACTGGATTATAATAATCAACAAACCAAGGTTGTAGAACAGGCGCAAATGTATTTTGATTAGCTGGTCCACTGGTTAATGATAGTTTGATGTTTTTCCAATCGATACCTGTGTTTTGCTGCACTTGGGCTTTGTACAACATTTGAATCGGCTCGTTGATTTTATCAATGCGCATTTCATAGCTTGGCTGCCACGTTGCCTGATTGGTTAGGTACGAAATTTCCAATGGAATCGTTCCCTCTTGATTACTCATTACGTTTACAATCAACTTTCCTTGACTTGTTTTTTCGGAAGTAGTTTCGTTGAATGATAGTTTTCCTTTTAAAACCTCTAATTCTTCTCTTAAAGTCACCTCTTGCAACTCTAATTTGTTGATGGAATTAGAAAGTTCTGTACGCTTGGCTTTGTAGTAATCTAACAGTTTGGTTAACTCGGCAACCGAAAAGTTTTGTGCATTGCTCATCGATTGATTTTTATCCAACAACTCCACGCTTTTTCTTTCCGATGTCAATTGATTTTGAAGGGTTTTTAATTCGGCTTCTTTCTTTTTAATTTCTTCTTTAACAGGTTTTAACAAAGGCGAATCTTGATTGTTATCGTACTCTTCAACATACGCATTGGTAAACTGCACCGACATTACCGTTACATGCTTAGGCACACCAATTTGCACCGTATTTTCGTTTAAGTAATTAGCAACGTTGGTAATCACAATTTCAGATGTTCCGTTAGGTATTTGAGCGGTAGTTTTATGTTTTAACTCGGCTGCATTATTATAAACCCGCGCCGATTGTATTTGCGCTTGGGTAAACACAGGCTTTTGCGCATTTGCCGTAATGCTACACACAATAGCTACAGGAAGTAAGATGTTTTTCATAAACAATTATTTTTGAGGAATAAATTTATGCAAATTATAACAAACATCAAGCCGTTTTTAACGAAACTATAGTAATTCAAAAGCTATTTTCGCACTTTATAATCAAAACATAACATTTATGAAACAAGTAAAAAATGTAATTCTTTTTGCAAGTATTTTAGGTACAGTAAGCATTAGTCAAGCACAAGAAAAAAAATGGAACTATGGTTTTCATTTAGGAAGTGATCAATATTTTGCATCAAAACCCAAACCCAACAATCATCATTACAAACTTGAAAACACGCAAAGTTATAAAGCAGGTATTTTTGCAGAACGAAATCTTAACGAAAAAGAATCTATTTTAATTGGGTTGAACTACAATTTTTATCGTTTAAGAAGTTTTAATCAATATAAAGATTACTCCCCATTACAAGCGAGCAGCATTAACTGGTTTGCCGATTTAGATTTGCAGTACAATAGAAAAATTGGTGCTAATTTTAAATATTTTGTAGGTACTAACATTGCATTTCAACGTGGTCATAGCAATTATGCTGGGGGAGAATTAGGCAGAGAAGATATTTTTAAAACAGAAGGTAAAGCAACCGATTTTAATGTAGGCTTAAACACCGGTTTAAAATACACCATTAACCCTAATAGTAAGTTTAAAATAGAACCTTATGTATCTGTTGGCGTAAATGCCTTTAAGAAAGATAAAGAAGAGTCTGTTTTTTACCCTAACATCAAACAAGAAAATTCATTAAGTAATTTTCAAACGCGTTTTGGTGTAAACTTCAAATTCTAAAGAAAGAGGTCAACTTCTGACCTCTTTTTTAAAACAATGCACTTACCAAATCTTCTATTTTAGAGATAAGACTTACTTCAATATTTTTGGATTGATACGTAACTTTATTGTATTTGGAGATGTATATTTTAGAGAAACCCAACTTTTCGGCTTCTTGTATGCGCTGATCTACTCGGTTTACAGGACGAATTTCTCCCGAAAGGCCCACTTCACCCGCAAAACAAAAATCTTTAGAGATAGGATCATCTTCATTGGATGATAAAATAGATGCCACAACCGCCAAATCAATCGCGGGATCATCCACCGTAATACCGCCCGTAATATTCAAGAAAACGTCTTTCATACCCAAACGAAAACCGGCACGCTTTTCTAAAACAGCCAAAATCATGTTTAGGCGTTTTAAATTATATCCCGTAGCGCTTCGTTGAGGCGTTCCGTAAACAGCGGTACTTACCAAAGCTTGTACTTCAATCATTAGCGGACGCATCCCTTCTAATGTAGATGCAATTGCGGTTCCCGAAAGTTCTTCTTGGCGATTGGAAAGCAATATTTCGGATGGATTCGAAACTTCTCGTAACCCAGAACCTATCATTTCGTAAATACCTAATTCGGCAGTTGAACCAAAACGATTTTTTAAGGCACGAAGAATACGGTACACGTGGTTTCGGTCGCCTTCAAACTGCAAAACCGTATCCACCATGTGCTCCAAAATCTTAGGCCCGGCAATGTTTCCGTCTTTGGTAATGTGACCAATTAAAATAACAGGCGTTGATGTTTCTTTAGCGAATTTAATCAACTCGGCAGTGGTTTCTTTGATTTGAGAGATGCTTCCTGCCGAAGCCTCAATATAATCAGTATGAAGCGTTTGTATGGAATCAATAATTAAAATATCAGGTTCAATAGCTTCAACTTGTTTAAAGATATTTTGCGTGTTGGTTTCGGTTAAAATATAACACGAATTGTTGTTGGGATTGATACGTTCGGCACGCATTTTTATTTGTTTCTGACTTTCCTCGCCCGAAACATACAACACTTTATAAGGTAATTTTAAGGATAATTGAAGCAATAAGGTACTTTTTCCAATTCCAGGTTCACCACCTAAAAGAATCATTGACCCCGGAACAATTCCGCCACCTAAAACGCGGTTTAGTTCGTAATCTAAAGTGTTTAATCGAATTTCTTGTGTGCTGTCAATTTCATTAATCAACAAAGGTTTGGCTGCGCGTTTTGTAATGCCAGCCGAAGATTTTGTTTGCCAAGCTACTTTTTCTTCTTTCTGAATTACTTCTTCAACAATAGTATTCCATTGTTTGCAAGCGGTGCATTGCCCTAACCATTTTGAAAATTGCGTTCCGCACGAGGAACAAAAAAATGCGGTTTTTACTTTTGCCATAACAGCTTTTAGCTTTTAGCTATTTGCTTTTAGCAGTAACTAGAAACAATAGCAAATTTAGTTAACGAAGTTACAAATTATTTGGTTTTATTAACGACAGGAAGTAACAAGAACGACAAACCACCCATTACAACCACTAATAATGTTTGGGTTGTCCATAAAATCCAACCGAAAGCCGTACCAGCAGTTAAGGATATTCCGTATAACGCTAAAACTTTAGCAATCATTAACGGAAAAGCGCCAAATCCGCCATTTGTAAAACTAATAGCCAAACTACCTACCACAAAAGCAACCATAGTTACGCCTAAAGAAATATCGGATGTTTGAGGAAGTGCTTTGGTACCAAAATAGAATGTTAATACAAAACCAATCCAAATAATAAAGGTGTGAATAATAAAAGGAACGCGATGAGGCATTTTAAAAATGCTTAAAACACCTTCAACCAAACCTGCAATTTTTGTGCGAATAAAAACAAAAAGTTTCAATTGTGAAGTGTACAGTAAATACAATCCAACGGCTGCTAAAAGAGTTAATATCCCTAAAATAAGAATGAGTTTGGTAATGGGAATTTGCTCTGAAATAAAATCTATTAAATAGTTGTATTGCAAGGCAACAGTAACAATGACAAAGGCTAACAAGAAAACCAAATCAATGATTCGTTCGGCTATAATGGTTCCAAAACCTTTATCAAAAGGAATTTTATCGTATTTCTGAAGCACGGCTGCACGCGATAATTCGCCTGAACGTGGAATGGTTAAATTTAAAAGATAGCCTACCGAAATAGCCATAAAATTATTCCAAAAAGTAGATGGATATCCTAAATACAACAAACTATATTTCCAACGATAAGCACGTGAAGCGTGACTTACCTTCATAAACACCAATGAAAGAAACAGATAAAAATAATTTACATCTTTAAAATAACTTCTCATTTCGTTTAGTTGCTCAGCTGTAAACTGATTATACGCATAATAAACGAAAAAAACTCCCAACAAAAGTGGGAGTATAATATTTAGTATCTTTTTGAATAATTTCAAGTACTATTTTAAAGAATTGTCGTTCTCATTTGGGAAAATAACCCAAGGTTTAAACGTTTTAGCTTCTTCAAAATCCATTAAAGCGTAGGTAATTACAATAATAATATCGTCTTTATGAACCTTGCGAGCCGCAGGACCATTTAATGTAATAACACCCGAGTTTTTAGGACCTGGAATGGCATAGGTTTCAAAACGTTCCCCATTGTTAATATTTACAATAGATACTTTTTCACCTTCGATAATATTAGCAGCTTCCATTAAAGCTACATCAATTGTAATACTACCAATATAATTTAAATCGGCACCTGTTACTTTAACACGGTGGATTTTTGATTTTAAAACTTCAATTTGCATAAGGCAAAGTTATAAAAATTTAATTTAATGCAATGTTATCAATTAATCGAACTCCTTCGATATGCGCTACTAAAAAACCACGATACTTTTTACCAGCTTCTTTTGTGGTTGCTGCTTTTAATGTTTCTTCATCAGCAATTACAAAATACTCTAATTGAAACGCTTGATGGTTTTTAATTTCGCTTTCCACGTATTCAATTACTTGGCCAATTTCCGAATTTGCAAACAAATCCTTGGCATTTTGCAATGTTCTATTTAAAAAAGTGGCTTGTTCTTTGGCTTTTTCGCTTAAACGTTCGTTGCGAGAACTCATCGCCAAACCATCATTTTGGCGGTGAATGGGACAACCCACAATCTCGATATTCATTTTTGCTTTTTGTACCATTTTGCGAATGATTTGCAATTGCTGAAAATCCTTTTCGCCAAAATACGCTTTGTTAGGCGCAACAATTTCAAATAACTTTTTCACAATAGTTCCTACTCCATCAAAATGTCCAGGGCGATTTGCACCTTCCATTTCGTTTTCTAAACCATCGTAATCAAATTTTTTGGCAATGGTATTTCCTTCATAAATATCATCAACACTTGGTGCGTAAACAATAATTTTATCAGAAAGTGCTTCAACCAAAGCTACATCTCTTTCTAATGTTCTTGGATATTTCTCTAAATCATCGGCGTTGTTAAATTGTGTAGGATTTACAAAAATACTCATCACTACAACATCATTTTCGTCTAACGCTTGTTGTAATAATGATAAGTGTCCGTTGTGTATTGCGCCCATAGTAGGGACAAATCCAATGGTTTGCGCAGCTGTTTTAACTAACTCTAAGTGCTGTTTTAACTGACTTTGCGCATGAAATATATTCATGATTTTAAAAGTTTAATGAGGGCAAAATTACTACTTTACTTAATAATGTCGACAATTTTTTGTAATTTTGCTTTTTAAAATTGATTTTAATTTAATTATTACATGATGAGAGATAAGAGGATATTATATGTATCATCTGAAGTAGTGCCTTATTTACCTGAAAATGAAGTTTCTCAAGCTTCGTTTGACACTCCAAAAATGATTAATGATTTAGGTGGGCAAATTCGTATTTTTATGCCAAGATACGGTTGCATTAATGAAAGAAGACATCAATTACACGAAGTTATTAGGTTATCGGGTATGAACTTGGTTATCAATGACATGGATATGCCCTTAATCATCAAAGTTGCTTCTATTCCTAAGGAAAGAATTCAAGTATATTTTATTGACAATGACGAGTATTTCAAAAGAAAAGGAACTTTTTTTAACGAAGACGATAATCAATTGTTTGATGATAATGATGAGCGCGCTATATTCTTTGTAAAAGGTGTGGTTGAAACCATTAAGAAATTAAATTGGATACCAGATGTAATTCACGTTCAGGGTTGGATGGCTTCGTTATTGCCACTTTACATGAAAAAATATTATAATGACGAGTCGATTTTTGCCGATACTAAAATTGTAACGTCTGTTTTTTCTGACGGTTTTGATGATGTATTATCGCCAAATATGTTTGATAAAGTTGCTTTTGATGAGTTTGATGCTTCAGACATCAACGCTTTAAAAGAGGCAACATACAATAACATCATGAAAAACGCCATTGACCACTCGGATGGTATTGTTATTTCTTCAAAAGAAATCTCTGAAGATTTAACAAATTATATACAAAGTTCGAACAAACCTTTCTTACCTTTCGACGCGAAAGATAAAATGAATGAATTTTATCCAGAATTTTATCTAAACAAGGTTTAATTAAAAACAATTTATGAGAAGAAAATCAATAGCCAAAGCATTATTATTTTCGGTTTTAACTTTTTCAGTACTTTCTTGTGAACAAGATTTTACAGAAATGGGCTCTGAAATTATTGATAGTGACCAATTTGGTTTTGACAAGTATACGGTTGAAAATATTGATGTTGTTAATAGTGAAACTGGTATTGCCAACACCCGCAATTTACCAATAAACAACTTTGGTATTTACACGCACAATGCCTTTGGAAAAACAAGCGCACATTTTGTTACACAAATAGAAATGCCTGAGGGCACTAATTTAAACACCATTGGTAACAACCCTGTTTTAGATTCAGTTTATGTGTACATTCCGTTTACAAGTAAAGTTGGTTCTACAGATTCTGACGGAAACAAATCCTACAATGTATCAAACGTTTACGGAAAAGGCAAGTTTACTTTAAATGTTTATGAAAACGGATATTTCCTAAGAACTGCTGATCCAAACAATAGTTTTGAAACTCAGTTTTATTATGCAGATGAAAAGAAAGTTTTTGATCAGTATAAAAAAGGATTAAATGGTACAGACCGTTTAAATAATTCTCAAAACACTTCTCAAAATACAGCTTTTGAATTCAACAAAAGCGAAATTAAATTGTATGCCTACAATGCTGATGGCACACCACAAAATGATGAAAATAACAAACCAAAGGTCAAAGAGCGTTTAGCACCTGGTGTTTGGTTAGATTTAGACAAAGCATACTTTCAATCAAAGTTTTTTGCAAACAACAAATACAAATCAATACCTAACAATGGTGCTTTAAAAGAATATTTTAGAGGTCTTTACTTTGAAGCTGTTGATTCTTACAATCAAAACGCTTTAGCACAATTAGATTTAACTAAAGGTAAAGTTGTTTTTGTGTACAAACAAGATGGAGCTGTTGATAGCGCAACCAATACACCAAAACGTGAACGCAAAACATTTGAGTTTAATATTGGTTATGAAAACTCTAGCGAACCTAAAGCAACTGCAACAACTGTAAATTTATTAGAGAACAATTTTGTTTTAGACAATAATTCTGCTGGTAATGTTTGGTTAAAAGGTGGTGGCAATGGTTCTCATGCAGCTATTTCGCTTTTTGGTAAAGATGCAGATAATAATGGCAAAGCTGATGAATTAGAAACCATTATTAAAAACAACTGGTTAGTTAATCAAGCTGTTTTAATTTTGTATGTTGACAAATCTACTTTAGGAAATGATACTTTGGCATACCCAAATCGTTTGTATTTGTACGATTTCAAAAACAACAAAATAATTTCTGATTATGCTGCTGATAACACAACAGGCAAAACAACATACAATGGTATTTTAACTAAAAACGATACTTCTGTTTTTAAATATCAGTTCAAAATCACTAATTACTTAAGCAATCTTATCCAAAAAGATTCTACCAATGTATCTTTAGGTTTGGTTGTTGCTAACGATATTACAAACGTAATTATGAATCCTCTTAAAGGATCAGATAAAAAAACACCTTTAACATCAACCATGAATCCTTTTGGAACTGTTATCTACGGACCTAACGCTTCTAATAAAGATTTAAGGATGAAATTAGAAATTTATTACACCAAAGAAAATTAATAATTTATGTGTGGAATTGTAGGTTATATTGGACCAAGAGAAGCGTATCCAATTATTATTAAAGGATTAACACGCTTAGAATATAGAGGATATGACAGTGCTGGTTTGGCATTGTACGATGGTGAGAAATTCATCTCAAGCAAAACAAAAGGTAAAGTTTCTGATTTAGAAGCTCGTGCACAAGCAGAAAACACAACTAAAGGATCAATGGGTATTGGGCATACACGCTGGGCTACACATGGTGTACCAAATGATGTAAACTCTCATCCACACTTTTCAAATTCAGGTGAATTAGTAATTATTCACAACGGAATTATTGAAAACTATGAGCCTTTAAAACAAGAATTAATTAAAAGAGGATACACCTTTAAGTCGGATACCGATACAGAAGTTTTGGTAAATTTGATTGAAGATGTTCAGAAAAATAAAGGTTTAAAATTAGGAAAAGCAGTTCAAGTTGCCTTAAATCAAGTGGTAGGTGCTTATGCAATTTGCGTAATGGATATTAAAAAACCTAACGAGATTATTGCAGCACGTTTAGGATCGCCTTTGGCAATAGGTGTTGGCGAAGGTGAATACTTCGTAGCTTCTGATGCTTCTCCTTTTATTGAGTATACCAATAATGCTATTTATTTAGAAGATGAAGAAATGGCTATTATTCGTTTACACAAGCCTATTAAAATTCGTAAAATCAAGTCGGATAATGAAGTAAGTCCGTATGTTCAAGAGTTACAATTAAACTTAGAACAAATCGAAAAAGGCGGATACGATCATTTCATGTTAAAAGAAATTTACGAGCAACCACAAGTTATTCGTGATACATTCCGCGGACGTTTACATTCAGACCAAGGTTTGATTAAAATGGCAGGAATTGAAGATAATTTAGACAAATTCATCAATGCAAAACGCATTATTATTGCAGCTTGTGGTACTTCATGGCACGCAGGTTTAGTTGCAGAATACATGATTGAAGAGTTTGCTAGAATTCCTGTTGAAGTAGAATATGCATCAGAATTCCGTTATAGAAACCCAATCATCAATGAAGACGATGTAGTAATTGCTATTTCGCAATCAGGTGAAACTGCCGATACTTTAGCAGCTATTAAATTAGCGAAAGAAAAAGGAGCTTTTGTATTTGGAGTTTGTAACGTAGTTGGTTCATCAATTGCACGTGAAACACATGCAGGTGCTTATACACACGCAGGTCCAGAAATTGGTGTAGCATCAACCAAAGCATTCACAACACAAATTACGGTGTTGGCTTTATTGGCTTTACGTTTGGCAAAAGCAAAAGGAACCATGTCTCAGTCTGATTATTTAAGAAATTTAATTGAATTAGAGTTGATTCCTGAAAAAGTAGAAGAATCTTTAAAAGAAAACGATGCTATTTTAGAAATTGCTAAAATTTACAAAGATGCACCTAACTGTTTATTTTTAGGAAGAGGATTTAATTTCCCTGTTGCACTAGAAGGCGCATTAAAACTAAAAGAGATTTCATACATACACGCTGAAGGATATCCTGCTGCCGAAATGAAACACGGCCCAATCGCTTTAATTGACGAAAACATGCCGGTTATTGTAATTGCGCCTCAGCAAAATCATTATGATAAAGTGGTAAGTAACATTCAAGAAATTAAAGCACGTAGCGGAAAAATCATTGCATTGGTTTCAAAAGGTGATGTTCAAGTAAAAGCATTAGCAGATCACGTAATTGAAATGCCTTCATCAACAGAGGCATTAACATCAATCATTGCAACCATTCCATTGCAATTATTATCGTACCATGTTGCTGTTTTAAGGGGAACTAACGTAGATCAACCAAGGAATTTAGCAAAATCGGTTACCGTAGAATAATATAAAAATGGACGAGTTTTTAAACACTCGTCTTTTTTTGTGTAAAATATTAATAAAGGCACTATTATTATTTCCAAAAAAAAACTATCTTTGCACATCGAAAAAAGTGGTTTTTTCGCAATTGATAATTAGCTGTTAAATAAATACATAAGCAATGTCTAAAGTTACAGGAAAAGTTGCACAAGTTATCGGACCCGTTGTAGACGTAGTATTCAACACTACTTCTGCTTCATTACCGAAAATTTATGATTCATTAGAAATTACTAAAGCAGATGGATCAAAATTAGTATTAGAAGTTCAATCGCACATTGGTGAGGATACTGTACGTACCATTTCTATGGACTCTACAGACGGATTAAGCCGTGGAACTGAAGTTATTTCTTTAGGTTCTCCTATTCAAATGCCTATTGGTAAAGAAGTTTTCGGACGTTTATTCAACGTTGTTGGTGAGCCAATTGATGGCTTAGAAGCTTTACCAAAAACGGGTGAGAACGGTTTACCAATTCACCGTCCTGCTCCAAAATTCGAAGATTTATCTACATCTTCTGAAGTTTTATTTACAGGTATCAAAGTAATCGATTTAATTGAGCCTTATGCAAAAGGTGGTAAAATTGGTTTATTTGGTGGTGCCGGTGTAGGTAAAACCGTATTAATTCAAGAGTTAATTAACAACATTGCAAAAGGTCACGGAGGTTTATCTGTATTTGCTGGTGTTGGTGAGCGTACTCGTGAAGGAAACGATTTATTACGTGAGATGTTAGAATCTGGTATTATTAAATATGGTGATGATTTCATGCACTCTATGGAAAATGGAGGATGGGATTTAACTAAAGTTGATAAAGCTGGAATGATTGATTCTAAAGCAACTTTCGTATTTGGACAAATGAATGAACCACCTGGTGCACGTGCACGTGTAGCTTTATCTGGTTTAACAATTGCTGAATATTTCCGTGACGGAGCTGGTGATGGACAAGGAAAAGACGTACTTTTCTTCGTTGATAACATCTTCCGTTTTACACAAGCTGGTTCTGAGGTATCTGCCTTATTAGGTCGTATGCCATCTGCAGTAGGTTACCAACCTACATTAGCAACAGAAATGGGTGCAATGCAAGAGCGTATTACATCTACAAAAACAGGTTCTATTACATCTGTACAAGCGGTTTACGTACCTGCGGATGACTTAACAGACCCTGCACCTGCTACAACATTTGCTCACTTAGACGCAACAACTGTATTGTCTCGTAAAATTTCTGAATTAGGTATTTATCCAGCGGTAGATCCATTAGATTCTACTTCACGTATCTTAACACCAGAAATCTTAGGAAAAGAGCATTATGCTTGTGCACAACGTGTAAAAATGATCTTACAAAAATATAAAGAGTTACAAGATATTATTGCGATTTTGGGTATGGAAGAATTATCTGAGCAAGATAAATTAGCCGTTCACCGCGCACGTCGTGTACAACGTTTCTTATCACAACCTTTCCACGTAGCTGAACAGTTTACAGGTATACCAGGAGTTTTGGTTGATATTAAAGAAACAATCAAAGGTTTTAACATGATTATGGATGGTGAATTAGATCATTTACCAGAAGCTGCTTTCAACTTAAAAGGTTCTATTGAAGATGCTATTGAAGCAGGTCAAAAAATGTTAGCTGAATCATAATTATTAAAAAATCTGTCTTATGATTTTAGAAATTGTTTCTCCTGAAGCGATACTTTTTAACGGACAAGTAACTGCGGTTTCTGTTCCTGGTATCAACGGAGAGTTTCAAATGTTAAACAACCACGCACCAATTGTTTCTTTGTTAACTGAAGGAAGAATTAAAATTGCGGGTACTAATTTACAATTTGATCCTCAGTTTGAAGATCGTTTTGAGAAAATAGATAATAACACTTATTATTTACCTATCAAATCGGGTACTTTAGAACTAAAAGATAATAAGATTAACATCTTAGCCAATTAATAAAAAACCAGCTTTATAAGCTGGTTTTTTTTATATTTAGTAAAAAATATGACAGTTAGTATAATAGCACTGAAAGGAAATTACTTAAAATATCTCTCTACCATTTTTGAATCTTTTGATTATCTAGATACTAATGAAAATGTTTCTTTTAATAATGCTCTAGATTTAAACAATTATCTTTGGGAAAACTACATTGAATTTTCAAAAAAAGATTTGTCACTAAAAGGCGTTTGGTTTTGCGATGATTACACAATAATTTGTGACCCTGAAATGATTGATTCTACAAATGAAGAAACACTCTTACAAATATCAAACACGCTAAATACTGAGGTTTTTTCCTTTATCATACAAACAACATCTGCAACTTTTGGGTACGCTAAATTTCATCAAAATATACAACGTATTTTTTATATGAGTGATGGGATAATAATTAAAAACGAAGGAACTCCATTAACCGAAGAAACATCTGTAAATATCTCTGAAAAAATATTTATTGACGATATTTTAAACTTATCTAAAAAATTCGGAATCGATCTTGAAGGATATAATAGCAATCATTTTATAGCAAAATCACTCACTTATAATGATAAACTTACACAAGAACTAAAAGAATTTGAAACATCTACTAATAAAACAAAACCTTGGTGGAAGATTTGGTAAAAAACAAACGCTTTAAATTACTTTAAAGCGTTTGTTTTTTGTATCATAGGATCTTGTTGTAAAATCCAATGGTAATAAGCATTATCATCGTATAACTGATGCATATATTCTGCTACCAAATAAAACATAATATTATCCTTGTGACGATCTAAATTAAAGGTCAAACCACTTTTCTTTAAATGCGTTTTTAAATCGTTAAAATACTTTGGATTCTTGTAAATCAATTCAGCCAATTGAGTTGGCGATAATCGTTGTAAATAATCACGCTCCGTTTCAATCTCCTCAAAAACATAATAACTCACCAAACTAGTTTTCATTAACAACTGTATAGCATCTTCACCATGTTTGTTTTTTAAAGGCACAAACACATCTGGCACAATACCACCACCACCAAAAACAACACGTCCGCCAGTTGTTTTAAATTTAAGACTATCGGCTAAATGAATACTATCTTTAGAATACAACTCGCCCGATTCAAAACGTTTGTTTAAATCGTTGTTATATTCATCTATTCCTTGCTGATATGGTTTTTGGATTGATCTACCCGAAGGCGTATAATAACGCGCTGTAGTTAAACGTACAGCAGAACCATCGCCTAAATACATTTCACGTTGCACCAAGCCTTTTCCGTATGAACGGCGACCAATGATGGTGCCACGATCGTTATCTTGAATGGCACCTGCAATAATTTCACTTGCCGATGCTGAATTTTCATTAATTAAAACAAAAAGCTTTTTATCAGTAAACAATCCTTTGTTAGATGCTTTGGTAACTTTTACGTTCCCTTTTTTATTAACGGTTTTTACAATAACATCGCCTCCATTTAAGAAATCATCAGCAATTTGTATAGCTGGCTCCATATAACCACCACCGTTTTCACGTAAATCTAACACCAATTCTGAAACACCTTGCTTCAACAAACTTTCTAAACCAGCTTTAAACTCGGCATACGTAGTTTCGGCAAAGCGATTGATTTTAATATAACCGCGTTTATTATCAATTTTAATGGCAACATCAACACTTTTCAAAGGCACTTCGCCACGTGTTATTTGAACATCAAAAATTTTATTAGTCGATTTACGATAAACTTTCAATAATGCCTTAGAACCCGCATTACCTTTTAAAAGATTGATGATAGAATCGTTAGAGAAACCTTGGTTATACAACTGTACTTTTTCTGCATATAAAATACGATCTCCTGCTTTTAATCCTGCTTTATCAGACGGACCGCCCGGCAAAGGTTTTACAACAGCCAAAGTATCGTTTAAAACATAGTAATTGATGCCAATACCAACAAACGAACCTTTCATTACGTTTTGCACCTCATCAAATTCTGATTTTGAAATATAAGTAGAATGCGGATCTAATTGAGCCAAGATGTTATTTACCGTCATATCTATAATAGAATCGGTATTTACGTTATCAACGTATTCTTGTTCAATTAAATCGATTAATTTATTTAATTTAACACGTCCGGTATCTTCTTTAACAGAAAAAGGAGTTCCGTTTTTAGTAAAAAAACCTCCTAAAACAATACCAACAGCTAATGACCCTGTAGTTAATAAAGGCCATAAATAATTTTTTTTACTCATACAACAAAGAGCTTAAATCCTCAATCTGAATCACTTCTACCCCAGCTCTCTTTAAAAAATCAATACCAGCTAAATCTTTATAACCATTTTGATAAACAACCCGTACAATACCCGATTGATGTATTAATTTACTACAATCTTTACAAGGACTCATGGTGATGTAAAGTGTTGCACCGTCACAAGACTGTGTAGATCTAGCTACTTTTAAAATAGCATTAGCCTCTGCATGCAATACATACCATTTAGTTGTACCTTCTTCATCTTCGCAACAATTTTCAAACCCCGATGGTGTTCCGTTATATCCATCAGAAATAATCATCTTATCTTTTACGATAATGGCACCAACTTTTTTGCGCTGACAGTATGATAATTGCCCCCACTCTTTTGCAATGCGTAGGTAAGCTTTATCGTATTTCTGCAGCTTATTAAGGTTTTTCATAAAGTTGAAAAAACAAAAAAATTATATATTTTTTAACACAAAATAGTAGTGCAAAAGTACGTAAAAGAAACACAACGCAAAACTTTTAAAGCAATATATTTCAGCTAAAAACGAATTGTTTTTAAAAATTAATCTACATTAATTAATTCTAAATATTTAGCCAAATATTTTCATTAATATTATTTTTACGTTAAATTTAACCTGATTAACACCTAAAAAAGTTTATTATGTTATATCAAGATATATATGATTCTGGTTTTAAAGACCGAAACAAAGGGCACTTTGCATCTATTGTAAGAGTAGCCTATAATGATGGTGAATATACCGAAACGGAACGTTGTTTTATTGATGCCTTAGCCAATAAATTAGATATTAGCGAAGAAGATTACAAAGCTATTTTAAAAAACCCTAATGGTTACCCAGTAAACCCGCCGTACTTGCAAGAACAACGTATTGAGCGCTTGTATGATTTAGCTCGTATGGTTTTTATTAATCATATCTTAGGGCCTGAACAAAAATCTACATTACGAAAATTTACCTCAGCCTTAGGTTTTGCAGGCAACATTCAACTAATTACCGATAAAGCGTTGAGTTTATTAGTAATGGAATATAATTTAGATGATTTTAAAGAAGAAATGGATGTTTACATAAAAGCAATCAACAAAAAAGCGAGTTAATAACTCGCTTTTTTGTTTATAGATAACTTTCTAAAGTATCAACCATATTTTTACTTCCACAAAAAATAGGCACTCGTTGATGCAATTCAGTTGGCTCAATTTCAAGAATTCTAGTTTTACCATCGGTTGCTTTACCACCAGCTTGTTCTATAATCATTGCAAACGGATTGCACTCATACAACAATCGTAATTTACCATTAGGTTTTGATACCGTTCCTGGGTACATATAAATACCACCTTTTAAAAGATTTCTGTGCACATCGGCAACCAAACTACCAATATATCTGCCACTGTACGGTTTTTTAGATGCATCATCTTTACAAAAATCAATATACTTTTTTACACCATCGGCAAATTGCTTATAGTTTCCTTCGTTTACAGAAAAAATCTCTCCATCTTCCTTAATTTTCATATCAGGATGCGATAAAAAGAAGGTTCCTAAAGCTGGATCTAATGTAAAACCATTTACTCCGTTACCTGTTGTATACACCAACATGGTTGACGATCCGTAAATTACATAACCTGCCGCTACTTGATGAACACCTTTTTGTAAAAAATCGGCTTGCGTTACAGGCGTTCCTGTTTCAGAAACTCTTCTGTAGATCGAAAAAATGGTTCCTACAGAAACATTTACATCAATGTTTGAAGACCCATCCAACGGATCCATCAAAACCACATATTTATTTGTATTACAATTATTTGCACCAGAAATGGTAATAAAATCATCGTTTTCTTCAGATCCAATTCCACAAACAATTTCTCTATTTGTTAAGGTTTGTATGAAAACATCGTTGGCAAAAACATCTAACTTTTGTTGTTGTTCTCCTTGAATGTTTTCTTTGCCAAAAGCACCCGTAATATCAACCAAACCAGCTTGATTTACTTTTTGACTCACAATTTTTGCTGCCAAACGAATTGAATTCATCAAACGAGATAACTCTCCAGATGAATACGGAAAATCACTCTGCTTTTTAATAATAAACTCACCTAAAGTAATAAATCTTTCTTCCATTTTTGTGTTGTTGTAAAAGTGTTACAAATATCGGTAAAATGTGCGTGAAAATAAGTTTCTTTTTCGTTTTTTAAAAACTTGGTATTGTATAAAACAATTGCTTCCTTATTTTTGCACAAACAAACAAAACAATTTTTATTAATTATGAACTTAATGTACTATTAAAGCAAAATGAAAGTATTTAAATTTGGAGGTGCGTCGATTAAAGATCCGCAAGCAATTCGCAACGTTTTCAACGTTTTACAAACCGTAGGTTACAACAACAGTTTAATTATTGCATCGGCAATGGGCAAAACAACAAACGCCTTAGAAGATGTTGTAAACGCTTATTTTAAGAAACCCGAAGAGCTGAAGAACGCCATTCAAATTATAAAGAACTATCATTTAGATATTACAAATGATTTGTTTGAAAATAAAAATCACTTAGTTTTTGATAAGATAAATGTTTTGTTTGGCGAAATGGAATTTTTCCTTAGCATTAACAAATCGCCCAATTATAACTTTGTGTACGATCAAATTGTATCGTATGGCGAAATTTTATCAACCACTATTTTAAGTTATTTCTTTAACGATCAATCTATTGAAAATGTTTGGATTGATGCTAGAAATTTAATTAAAACCGACACAACGTACCGCGATGGTATGGTTGATTGGCAAGCTACAGAGCAAAATATCAAGAATCAATTACAAGGTCAAAAATTATACATAACACAAGGGTTTATAGGATCAGATCCTAATCATTTTTCGGTAACATTAGGTAGAGAAGGTTCTGATTATTCTGCAGCTATTTTTGCATATTGTTTAGATGCCGAAAGCGTAACTATTTGGAAAGATGTACCGGGCGTTTTAAATGCCGATCCACGTTATTTTGAAGATACGGTACTTTTAAATCATATTTCGTATCATGAAGCTATTGAGTTGGCTTTTTACGGTGCATCGGTTATTCATCCAAAAACATTACAACCGTTACAACGCAAAGAAATTCCGTTGTATGTAAAATCGTTTGTTAACCCAACGTTACCAGGAACGGCTGTTTCAAAGGGAGTTGATTTAGACCCAGCAACATCGTGTTTTATTGTAAAGAAAAATCAATTATTGGTTTCTATTTCTTCAAAAGATTTCTCTTTTATTATGGAACATCAAGTAAGCGATATTTTTAAAACCTTTGCAGAACAACACATCAAAGTAAACGTTATTCAAAACTCGGCAATTAGTTTTACAGTTTGTGTGGAAGATAAATTTGGCAATTTTGAAACCATTTTAAACGATCTTTCAAACAATTTCAATGTTACCTATAATGAAGATGTTTCCTTATATACCATTCGTCATTTTACCGATGAAGCTGCTCAGAAAGTTTTAACCAACCAAACGGTTTTATTAAAACAAATTAACCGCGAAACCATGCAAATTGTAACAAAAGAATAAATTTTAAGTCACTCAATATGAGTGACTTTTGTTTTTAATCTACAAAAAACACATTTTAACATAATTTTTGGTATGTTTTTTGGCTTGCACCAATCAAATCTAAAAACAATCAAACTCATGAAAAAATTTATTTATTTATTAGGACTTGTCTCTGCAACTGCTTTTGCACAAGAAAATCAAAAAGATGTTATTACATTATCTGCCAACTACAATTTTTCTGAGCCAACCCAATACGGACTTAGTTTTGAGTTTAACAAAGGCGGAACACCTGATGTACATTTAGAATCGTGGATTTTAAATGTAGGCTACGGCGAATTAAAATTGGATGAAAAACATTTAAAAACTACCGGAACTGGCTTTGTGGTTGAATTAGGAACCAGAAGCTATTTTAAGAAAGGAATGCGCGAAGGTTTTTATGCAGAAAACTTTTTAACGCATGGTGAAATTAAGTTTGACGATACTGTAAACGGACAACCTTTTGAAGGGAAATATAGTTATTGGAGTATTTTTAACCCTAATGTAGGTTACAAAATTCAATTAACTAAAAACCTAAGCATTGATCCATCGGTTGGTTTTAACTGGAAATGGGAAGTTAAAGGCAAAGGCGATGTGGACAACCAATATTTTGACAATTTTGTTTTTAAAGCAGGTGTTAAATTAGGATATACTTTTTAAAAAAAAGGCTTGAATTTAATCAAGCCTTTTTTTATGGTTTTAAAGATGAAAGTTTTATTTTTAACGAAAACCCTTCAATTACACAAACTTCATTGTTAACATGTTAACTTACATCGTTAGAGTTTTTAATTTTAAAATACCTCTCAAACGCTTTATTTATTATTTCATAATATTTGATAGTTTGCGAATCGGGAAGACCAATACCTTCCATTATATTTCTTGCAATATGTATAAAAGAATAATTTTCTGAAAGGTCAATTACATAATAATTACCATTTTTAAATTCAGGTATTTCAATTTCTGATTTTGGAGACAAGGGAATATTGTAAAGCTTTAATTTTTCTAGATAATCCTCATTATCGAAGAAAACAAATTTTCTCCAACAATCACTTATTTTTGTTCTAAATCCAATTTCATTCTTAAAATCAAAATCATTATCTTCAAGTATAGATTTATATTTAGTAACTATTATCATAATTGTTAATATGAGTTCATGCCCATCAATAAATTTGACATGATTGACAAAATCAGTATCTACTCTACGTAAAGTTTTTTTATCCATTTCCATATTATCAAAATCATAAAATGTATCATATGGACTATATTTATTAAGTAAGTATTCTATAGTGTTTGAATTTTCATAATGTGCTGGAATATTATCCGTTTTAAATTCATGTAAAGGAATTAAAAATTTCAGATTTCCATTATCAAATAGTTCGACAGTAGTGGATTTATAAATTAAATTGCTGTCACTTATTGGTCTAATAATAATTGAGCGTTCTGAACTATAAATACTATTAAATCCTAAGTTCAAGCTTACAGACTTTTCTTCTTCGGAGTTAAAAGCGAATTGCGTATTTTGATAAAATCTAACAGCTACATTTTTAAAAAAATCAGAAGAGTAAAAATTTTTAAATTTAAATTCGTTAAAAGGAAGTGGAAAAAGATAAAGTTCTAAATAAGTTTGATTCCAGTTGGCTTGTCCTTTAGTTTCAGGTAAATTAAATTTGCTAAACCTTTCAATTGACTTATAATAATTGTTTGTTTTTTCGTTTAGTTTTTCAATAATGTATCGATCTTTAATTGGCTTTGATTCGTTATTTTCTCTTTGATATATTACGCCTTGACTTGTAATATATGGCGGTGTGGGACTTTCTTCAATACAAAAGACAATAATAACATTACCATTTTCTACATCAATTACTTTTAAATGATAAAATGGCTTAGGGCTTATATTGGAATTAATTATTTGGGAAATTTGGTCTTCAAAGTTTCTATATTCAGTGATATCTATTCCTTCAAGTGAAACAGGTTTATTACTACTATCACATGTAATTCCCCAAAAAATCCAACCACCTTTTGTATTGGCAAATGATGATATAGATTTAGAAATTTTTATATTATCTAGTTTTCCATTCGTCTTTGGAATAATGCTTTTGTATTCTATGTACCAACCTTCTCCAATTTCTTTAGTAATTAAACTTTCTAAATCACTAAATTTTAATTTGTCAAAATCTGTTTCAAAAGGATTATATTCCATTACATGTTGTCTTTTTAAAATTATAGCTAACATTATTATTTAACCAACCTAAATATACAAAAGTTTCGTACAAAACATTATAAAAACAACGTTTGTTGAGACGCAAGCGGAATTTGTTGCTACACAAACAACGTTTGTTGAGACGCAAGCAGCGTTTGTTGAGACGCAAGCAACGTTTGTTGATACGCAAACAAGGCTTGTCAATAAGCAAACACCGTTTGTTGATACACAAACAGCGTTTGCTTTATGGATTGTAGGTTTTGTCGAAAATTTCGCTCATCATTAAAATATTACTTCTAGGATCTTGTTTATACAACTGAAAATCGCCAGGTAGTATTTTATAATCGCCTGTTTTTTTATAATTAGCATCTTGTATCTTTTTAATTTCGTCGGCAGCATCTTTATTAAAAACAAGCATTTTAATGGTATAATACGTTTCGGTTTTCATAGGCGCATCAGATGATACTGTTACTTCACTTCCAGTAGAATAATCCATTTGTACGTATCTATCGCCTGCAGAGAACTCATAAAAAACATCCTGATCTGTTTGCGGAGAAAAACTTGGTTCACCAAACTCATCTTGCAACTGATTTTTAAGATTTGTGTATAGTTCTTCTTTAGGCACTTTACCATACGCAAGAACTGCTACCACGTTGTTGTTGCGTGTTAAAAAAGCAACTCTGTTAAAATAAACACCTTTGTAATACGCCATACTATCATTTTCGGTGCTGTAATAGGCTTTGCCGTACAATGATTCATTTCCGTTCCAAGGCTCGTATTTATATCCATTGGGGTAATCAAAGTTTTCAGAATATCCTTTCTTAATAAAATCGGTATCTACATTTTGGGTGCTATCAATTTTCCCTTTTAAAAACTGCAACGGGTCTTCTTTAAAACTTACTTTTTCTAAGTTAAACCCTTTCTTTTCTTCAGTAACTTGCTGTTCTTTTGTTTGTTTTGAGCATGCTGTTGCCATTATACATAGCAAAAACAAAAATCCTTTTTTCATGACTCTTTTTTATCAAATGTATTAAAAAACAAGTATCTCTTAAAAAAATCAAGCCTAAATACACTACTTTTGGTTTTTGCGAGTTATAGATATATGAAACAATTGGTTTATTTTATATTTTGTCTGCTGTTTTTTACTGCTGTAAATGCACAGGAAATAAACTCTTTGTATCAAACAAAACAAATTATAACCGATTCTTTGACACAAACCATTGTTTTAGATAGCACTTCTTTAAACAAAAGTTATTTTGTACTTACCAACACAAAAGGCGATACTATTAACACTGCTTTTTACAATGTTGATTACACCCAAGCTACCCTAACTTTTAAGCAACCTGTAAAGGACACTTTGAATGTAGCATATTTAAAATACCCCAACTTTTTAACCCAAACATACGCTTTGTATGATACCAAACGTATTGTACCTAATAAAGAAGGTGCTTATATTTTTAAAGTACCCGAAAAAAAAGCCAGTACTTTTACCCCTTTTGAAGGATTGAACACCAATGGAAGTATTTCCAGAGGAATTACGGTAGGAAACAATCAAAACCTAGTAACCAACTCAAATCTTGATTTGCAAATTGTTGGTAATTTAAGCGATAATATTCAAATAAGAGCTTCTTTACAAGACAGCAATGTACCTTTGCAAAATGGTGGCTATTCACAAAAAATGGATGAGTTTGATCAAATTTTCATGGAACTTTTCTCAACCAATTGGAGTATCAAAGCAGGAGATTTATTTTTAGAAAACAGATCGTCCAAATTCCTTAATTTCAACAAAAAAGTACAAGGAATTTCGGGCACTATGAAATTTGGCCCCGACCATGCTAAAACAACCGTAGAAACCGCTGCCGCTTTAGTGCGCGGGCAATATGCTAAAAGTGAATTTGTAGGACAAGAAGGCAATCAAGGTCCGTACAAATTAAAAGGCAGCAGCAATCAATTATATATTTTAATTATTTCAGGATCAGAATCGGTTTACGTAAACGGTAGAAAATTAACTCGTGGCGAACAAAACGATTATGTAATTGATTATAATTCAGGCGAAATTCGGTTTACCACTTTATTTCCTATTACATCAGAAATGCGCATTGTAATTGAATACCAATATACCGACCGAAATTATTCGCGTTTCTTAGGATATGGTGGCATTAAACACGAAAGAGAAAAATGGAATGTAGCAGGTTATGTGTATACTGAAACCGATATTAAAAATCAGCCTTTACAACAAAACCTCAACAAAGAACAAGTTGAAATTTTAAAGCAAGCGGGTGATAGTACAGCGTTAATGTTGGCGCCATCGGCTTATCTTGACACCTATTCAGAAAACAAAACGTTGTATAAAAAAGCAACTTTAAATGGGTATGAATACTATCAATATTCAAACAACCCAACCGATACATTGTACATGGTTTCGTTTACGTATGTTGGGCCAAACAATGGAAATTACAAATTAAGCAATGCCAGTACTATTGGTAAAATTTATCAATTTACAGAACCTTTAGAAGGTATAAAACAAGGCGATTATGAGCCTTTAATTCAACTTATTGCTCCTACCCGCTTAACATTGGTTACTGCTTTGGGTAGCTACAAACCTAAAGAAAATACGGCTTTTGATTTTGAAATAGGATTTAGCAATAATGATGAAAATTTGTTTTCGCCGATTGATGATGCCGATAACAAAGGAGTAGCAGCATCCTTAAATGGTACCCATAGAATCATTGACAAAAAATGGAAGTTAGATGTTTTTGGAAACTTTCAATGGGTAAGTCAGCATTTTAAAACCATTGAACGCTTGTATTCTATTGAATTTGACCGCGATTGGAATGTTGCCAACACCTTTGGCAATCAATCTTTGCTAAATGTAGGCACAAAAATAGCACCTAATAGTCAAAGCTTTTTCACGTATCAATACAGTCGCTTAGAATACAGCGATAGTTACTTGGGGCACAAACAAACCTTATCAGGAACGTATCAAGTAAAAGATTTTAATTTTACTACCAACACCAGCTTCTTAACAGCAAAGGGATCTGCTTATGACACCAATTTTGCCAGAAGTAAATCGCAAGCCATCTATCAAAAAAACAAAAATTGGGCGGGTGCACGTCTTGACTTAGAAAACTATCAGGTAAAAGATGCTACCACACAACAATATCAATCGTTATCGCAAAAGTATACAGAAATAGATGCTTTCATTGGTCGTGGTGATACATTAAAAACCTATGTAGAATTGGGTTATAAATACCGTGTTAACGATAGTTTACAAAATAATATTTTAAGCAAAGTAGCAACATCACATGCTGTTTATGTAAAATCGCAATTGTTTAAAACACAAACCAGCGATTTATCCATCTACGCAAATTACCGTCGTTTAAAATATATGGAAACAGGTTTGGTTGAACCTACATTAAATTCGCGCATTACGTACAACGATCGTTATTTTAAAAACCTAATACAAACCAACACCATTTATGAAACCTCATCGGGATCGGTAGCGCAACAAGAGTTTACCTATATTAAAGTTGATGCAGGTTTAGGAACACATATGTGGAACGATTATAATGGTAATGGCGTACAAGAGTTAGAAGAATTTGAAGTGGCACCTTACCCAGATTTGGCAACCTATGTACGCATGTATTTGCCTAACCAAAACTTTGTAAAAACGCATCAAACAAAGCTTACGCAAGTATTCAACTTTAACTTTGGTACATGGCAAAACGAAACAGGTTTTAAGAAATTTACGAGTCAGTTTCATATACAATCGTCTTTTATTATTGATCGAAGTATTTTGCGTGATGGAAATAACATTGCTCTAAATCCGTTTGGATCATCAGGTGATGAATTAGTTGCCGAAAATGCTAATATCCGAAATTCGATTTATTTCAACAGAGGAAAGCAAAAGTACACCACCATTTATTCGTTGATTAATAATAGAGCTAAAAACTTAATGAATTATGGCAGTTTAGATAATAAAATAACCACACATCAATTACAATTTCAACACTTATTAAACAAATGGTGGTTAGCACAATTTACAGCCAAAACCGATAAAGTAACTAGTATTTCTGAAAACTACGGTTCTAAAAATTATTTGCTAAACAATGTTGGATTAAACCCTAAAATAGGTTATTTATTTTCTCAAAATGCGCGCATTGAGCTATTTTACGAATGGCAAAACAAAGAAAACACGCAAGGCGATTTAGAATCGCTTCAGCAACATCGCATAGGAACCATTTTTAATTGGAGTACTTCGCAAAAATTTACCTTAAACGGCGAATTTTCTTTGTATCAAAACAACTTTAAAGGAAACCCTTTATCAGCCGTAGCTTATCAAATGTTAGAAGGCTTGCAGCCAGGTAAAAACCTAACATGGCGTTTGCTTTTTCAGCGCAATTTAACCAAGTATTTAGATGCTAATATTAGCTATCAAGGGCGTACAAGTGAAACCTCAAAAACCATTCATACGGGAAGTATACAGTTGCGTGCGTTTTTTTAAACGAAATGTGTATATTTGTTTTTCATTAAGTAATATAATCATGAAAAAATTAACAATTATAGCATTATTTGCTGGTTTAGGACTTGTTTCTTGTAAAGATACAAAGGCTGAAACTACTGAAACTACTACTGAAACAACAACAACTACCGAAACAGGAGCTACAGCAGCTGATCCTCATGCGGGACACAACCATGCACCAGGTGAAGGACATGAAGGGCACAACCACGGACCAGAAGGAAATGATCATGGAGCTGCAACAACTGCCCAAGGTATGAATCCTCCTCACGGACAACCAGGTCACCGTTGTGATATTGCAGTAGGCGCACCATTAAACTCGCCTCCAGGGCAAGGAGCACAACAACAAACATCTTCTGCAGCACCAGCAAATCAAGGTGGTTTCTTAGGTGGTGGTTCTGCTCAGGCACCTGCGCAACAACAAGCTGCACCACAGCAAGCAATGCCTAAACAAGAAACTGCTCCAGGTATGCAAGGAAAACCAAACCCAGCACACGGACAACCAGGTCACCGTTGTGATATTTCGGTTGGGCAACCATTACCATAATTTATCTTTAAATACATTTCTTTAAGATACCAACCTGCAAGGTTTTAAAAACCTTGCAGGTTTTTGCATTTTTTAATTAATCACTTTAAAATGAAAAACAAGTTCTTACTAATTGCAATAATAACATTTTGCATTCTCTCTTGTAGCAAAGGCAAGACAATTATGAATCGAGAAGACTTAGCAATTGATAAAACATTTAAGATTGATCCAACTATCAAAAAGGATACTGCTTTTAAATTTTTAAATACTTTACCTGAAACGTACAACTTCTTAGATGAGGTAATACCTAATGCCAAAAAATCAAGCAATGTACATTTTAATTATGGGAAAGATGTTGAAGCAACCGAGCATTATTATTCAGTAAGAAATAAAGCTGATGCATTTAAAAAAGGGAATGACTCATTAATTATTTCTATAGGCACCGCAGATGGTTACTCAGGTAGCGGGATTAATTTAATAATAAAAAAAGATTCTTACTCATCAAGGTATTATAAATTCTCGGATATGCTAAGCTACAATGATAAAAAGCCTCAACATAAAACACTTTATCAAAACCTTATTTTAGATAAAGCAAAATATAATTTAAATGACAGTATTTACGGATTCATAAATTTTAAATCACAATATATCGATAAAAGAAGTGATACAATTATTGTGGCAGCAAAAGGACATTTTAGAGCAAAAATAAGAGAAGCTGAATTTTAATTGAACACTCCTTTTTTAAACTCTGTGTGTTTTTCACTATTTTTGTAGCTTGAAAACGAGATAGTATGATTCAAAATCCTAAAAGATATACCGTTACAGCAGCTTTGCCGTACACAAACGGACCTATACATATTGGACATTTGGCTGGTGTTTACGTGCCTGCCGATATTTACACACGCTTTTTACGTCAGCAAAATAAAGACGTAGCTTTTATCTGTGGTTCTGACGAGCACGGAGTGGCTATTTCTATGAAAGCCAAAAAAGAAGGCATTTCTCCACAAGAAGTGATTGATAAATACAACAAAATAATCAGCGATTCATTTAATGAATTTGGTATTTCATTTGATAATTACTCGCGTACTTCTGCTAAAATTCATCACGATACTGCATCTGAGTTCTTTAGAAAGTTATACGATGATGGGAAATTTATCGAGGAAACTACAGAGCAATTATACGATGCCGAAGCCGATCAATTTCTAGCCGATCGTTTTGTTACAGGAACTTGTCCTAAATGCAACAGCGAAGGTGCTTATGGCGATCAATGTGAAAAATGTGGAACATCATTAAACGCTACCGATTTAATCAATCCAAAATCAACCATTACAGGTTCTACGCCGGTTTTAAAATCAACAAAACATTGGTTTTTACCTTTAGACCAGTACGATGCATTTTTACGTGAATGGATTATTGAAGGACATAAAAACGATTGGAAACCAAACGTATTTGGTCAAGTAAAATCGTGGTTAGACGATGGTTTAAAACCTCGTGCGGTAACTCGAGATTTAGACTGGGGAATTGATGTGCCTGTTGAAGGTGCCGAAGGTAAAAAACTATACGTTTGGTTTGATGCGCCTATTGGCTACATTTCATCAACCAAAGAATGGGCAGCGCGCGTAGGTAAAGATTGGCAGCCTTATTGGAAAGATGAAGACACCAAGTTGGTTCACTTTATAGGAAAAGACAATATTGTGTTTCACTGTGTGATTTTCCCTGCTATGTTAAAAGCCGAAGGAAGTTATATTTTACCTGATAACGTACCTGCAAACGAGTTCTTAAATTTAGAAGGAAACAAATTATCAACCTCTAAAAACTGGGCGGTTTGGTTGAATGAATATTTAATTGATTTTCCAGAAAAGCAAGATGTGTTGCGTTACGTTTTAACATCAAACGCACCTGAAACAAAAGATAACGATTTTACTTGGAAAGATTTTCAAGCAAGAAACAACAACGAATTGGTTGCTATTTTCGGAAATTTTATCAATCGTGTGGTGGTTTTATCAAACAAATATTACAACGGAGTTATTCCTACACCCAACGCATTAACCGAAGTTGACGAACAAACATTAGCCGAATTAAAAGCATATCCTGCGGTGATAGAAAGCTCTATTGAGCGTTACCGTTTCCGTGAAGCATTAGGCGAATTAATGAACGTAGCGCGTTTAGGAAACAAATATTTAGCTGATGAAGAGCCTTGGAAATTAATTAAAACCGATGAAGAGCGTGTAAAAACACAAATGTATGTAGCGTTGCAAATTGCAGCAGCATTATCAACCTTGGCAGAACCGTTTTTACCTTTTTCGGCAACTAAATTGAAAAACATGCTGAATATTGCAGAACCAATTGCTTGGAATCGTATTTCAGAAACATCTGATTTAATTCCAGCAGGGCACCAAATTGGTCAGGCAGAATTATTATTCGCTAAGATTGAAGACGAAGAAATACAAAAACAAATCGATAAATTGGAAGCAACCAAAATAGCAAACGCAGCAGAAGCAAAACAAGCCGAACCTCAGAAAGAATTAACACAATTTGAAGATTTTGCTAAGATTGATTTACGCGTAGGAACCATTATTGAAGCCGAAAAAATGCCAAAAGCAAACAAGTTATTGGTATTAAAGGTAGATACTGGTATTGATGTACGCACAATAGTTTCTGGTATTGCAGAGCATTTTACACCAGAAGAAGTTATTGGCAAACAAGTTACCGTTTTAGTAAACTTAGCACCAAGAGCTTTACGTGGCGTAAATAGCGAAGGCATGCTTTTACTAACCGAAACCAAAGAAGGTAAATTAGTATTTGTAAACCCAGACAAAGCAGGCGTTTACAACGGTGCAACCATAGGATAATATTACATTATATATAAAAACGCAAACCAAATGGTTTGCGTTTTTTTGTTGTCATTTTGAGCGAAACGAAGTGAAGTCGAAAAATCTTTTATATTTATATTCTTACGAATACAGCATTTGTACAGTCATAAAACAATCAAACAAATTGTTTTTTTTCTAAACATTGTTTCGATTAGATCCCTCCTTTCTCGGGATGACAACAGAAAAGCAAATCAAGTGCTGTCATTTTGAGCGAAACAAAGTGAAGTCGAAAAATCTCTTTATATTTATACTGATAAGGATGTATATGAATAAGTTGCTTGGTTCACATAATTACTATGTTTATATTTTGACGAATAAGTCAAAAAAGGTATTGTATATTGGAGTAACAAACGATCTAAAACAGCGATTGTACAGTCATATAAACAATCAAACCAATAGTTTCACTTCAAAATACAAATGTTTCTATTTAATATATTTTGAACATTTTCAAGATATCTCTCAAGCGATTGCCCGCGAAAAACAATTAAAAGGATGGAGAAGAGAAAAGAAGATTGAATTAATTGAACTTTTTAATCCAAATTGGAACTTTTTAAATGACAACATATAGATCCCTCCTTTGTCGGGATGACAGCAGAAAACCCATACTATCAAGACGTTAGCGAAGACATAGAATAACAATAAATATAGATATAAAAAAAAGTAAACTAAATGATTAGCGTTTTTAATTGGTTAAAAACACTTCTATTTGATAATTTAAATACTCTCCATCTTCTTTAAGATGATATGAATCCCAAAACTGTTCATTCTTCGTTTTTATTCCCATCCACATAAAACTACTATCAACACTACTCATTAATATGTTTGGATAGTAATATTTTTTTTCAATACCATGTTCTTTCAACATATAACTATTTTTTTCAATATAGAGTGGTTTATAAAAAACAAAAAAATCATCAGATGGTATTTGAATATTAAGTTCATGAACATCAACTATAGTTGTTGATACTCCTTTTTTTGCGATTCCATAGATAGGTTCATAATGAAGTAAATCTGACGGTTTTCCATCATCTCCAGCTCCATAAATTCTAATTTCAAATTTAGCATCATTAATATTTGACTTTGTTTTAAGATGAATTTTCTTCACATTTGAATAAGCATCTTTATTTACATTACATTTTATTCCAAAGATCATTACAGAAAAAGGATTCTCTTCAGCAAAAACAAAATCTGAATACTTTTTGATTATTTTATTACCTACCATAATTTCTTTAGTATTCAACTTTGGAATAATAACTAACTCGTCAAGCAAATTAGAACTTTCTTCTAAAAAAATAATTGTCGTTTCTAATTTTGAATGCTTTAATTCATAACCCACAGATTCAAATGTAAAAATATCATTTAGATAATCATCTGGAACTTGAAAAGTTCCATCACTTTCTGCATTAATTTTAAAGGTTTTATCTTCATTGTAAATAAAAGTGTAAGCAATTGGAACATCCGTACTTCGATCTTTTACAGAAAAGGTTTGCTGAGCAAATGAAGCTGTTGATAGTAATAATATTAAAAGTGTTTTCATCAATAAATATATCTAATTCTATACAAAAAACTTACTGCGCATCCAAAGCTTGCAAAGCAAAACTTCCTAACCAATGGCTTCCCATATAATCATCGTTTGAGATGTTAGGAAAAGCGGCGTTAAAATGCTTTTCGGCAACAGGTTTTAAATGATGTAGCTCTGGTAACTTTTTGGCAATTTGAAACAAACAAGTAGCTCGACTAAAGTTCAATCCATCTAAATGTACCAAATGCCCATCGGTTCTATCGGAAACCTTTCCTATTTCTAAATCAAAGTTTTGATCAAACAATTGCGGTAAAAAAGCGTTTAACCAGGTTTTATAATCCTTAGTATCTAAAACTTTACTCATTAACCAAGCTTCTTGCAAACAAGGCGAAAGAAAATCGTGTCCGCTTGGCTCGTAGGTAATAGGGCAATTAACATCTTTCATAAACAATTCCTTTGCTTTAGCTACAATAGCATCTTTTAGTTGGGTATTCCCAACGGTTTCGGCATATTCTAAACTCAACGCCATACCAAAAGCGGTATTATCATGCGTTCCGGTTCTAATGGGATAGTTCAATTTAGGCAAATAGGTTAGATATCTTTCCGAAAAAATAGTTTCCAAAGGCTTTAAGGTTTGGTACCATTGCTGCGCTTTCGGGTTATCCTTCCAAGTATATAATTCTTCTTGTAATTTAAAAAACCATGCCCATCCATAGGTTCGCTCAAAGTTTTTGTTGTGCTCTTGATTGAAGAAAGCGGCTTCAACAGCAACATTCTCAGGAGTAAGAACGCGGGTTAACAGCGCTTCTATTTTACCATCGTTGTTCAATTCAGGAAACTGTTTCCATAACTTTACAACTGACCAATATCCGTGTGCAGATGAATGCCAATCGAAACAACCATAAAAGATAGGTCGCAACTCTTTAGGCGACTTTAATTCATCTGATGATTTTAAAACTTGTCCTAACTTATTGGGATATTCAACCTCTAAACAATGCAAAGGCAGTGCAATGATTTTTTGAGCTTCGGCAAGTTCTAGTTTTAATGTTGATGATGAGGTTTTCTCTATTGATTTCTCCGTTTGCTTTTCTTGTTTACAACTGTAAAAAACACTTATAGTTAGGAATAGTATTAGATATTTTTTCATAATGATAGTTTTGATAAATATAAAGGTTTTAAACAAAAAAAGCAGCTCCTAAGAACTGCTTTCGTTTATTTATATGGTTTTAAAGTACATCTTGAATGCTTTCATCTTTATCAAAAGCGGCTTTAGCAAACGGACATAGAGGTAAAATTTTAATATGATGTTCTCTTGCAAAATCAACAGCTGCTAATACCATTTTTTTACCAACACCTTTTCCACCAAATGCAGGATCTACTTCGGTATGATCAATAATGATCATTTTATCACCGGCTTTAGAATACGTCATTTCGCCCGCATTCTTTCCATCTTCTTGCGCTACAAAAGCACCTTTGTTTTCGTATTGTTCGTGAATTACGTTCATATCTTTAAATTTTAATCTTTTCAAATGTACTAAAAACACATTTTCAACTCCTTAATTTACATTAATTTTTGCTCTTTATTCTTTTGTACAAGTTTATAAGTAATAAACAGTATGATTAACCAAATAGGAATTAAGATAACTGATACATGCATACCTGTAATGCTCATAATAACTAAAATAGCCAGTAAAAATGCAATACAAATATAGTTTGACAACGGAAATAAAAATGATGGAAACTTGGTTTTTACAGCCTCGGCATCTTTTGCTTTTCGAAATTTGAGATGTGTATAAGAAATCATGATCCAATTGATGATTAAACATGAAACCACCAACGACATTAATATTTTAAATGCTTCTTCGGGTACAAATTTATTAATGATGATACATAAGCCCGCAAAACAACTCGACACGATAATAGCACGCGTAGGTACAGCACTTTTGTTTAAATGCATTAAAAACTTAGGCGCATTACCCTGCTCTGCCAAACCATACAACATACGACTGTTACTATAAACCGACGAATTATAAACCGATAAAGCCGCAGTAAGTACAATTAAGTTTAAGGCATTGGCAATTAAGTTGGTTGCCGAAACATCAGCGCCAAACAAATTAAAATGCATGCCTTTTAAATTATCAAATACGGTTACAAACGGACTTGTTTTGGTAGTTATGGTTTCCCAAGGCGATAATGAAAATAAGATAATCAACGCCCCTACATAAAAAATTAAGATTCTATAAATAACCTGATTGGTTGCTTTAGGAATGTTTTTTTCTGGATTTTCGGCTTCAGCAGCAGTAATTCCAATTAGTTCTAAACCTCCAAACGAAAACATAATAATGGCCATTACAGAGAGCAATCCTTGGTAACCATCGGCTGTTTTCTCAAACCATCCTTTGGGGAAGAAACCTCCGTTATTGGTTAAATTACTGATGCTTGCTTGCTCGCCACCTGTTCCTGTAACTAATAAGTAGGTTCCAAAAACAATCATTGCAACAATTGCTACTACTTTTATGATGGAAAACCAAAATTCGGCTTCGCCAAATAATTTTACCGAACCTAAGTTTAAAGCGGTTATGGCAAGAAAGAAAAAGGTGCTTGATGCCCATAAAGGAATATCGGGCCACCAATATTGTACGTAAATTCCAATAGCGGTTAATTCAGACATCGAAACTAAAATATATAAAATCCAGTAGTTCCATCCTGAAGAATATCCTGCAAAAGAGCCCCAATATTTATAAGCAAAATGCGAGAAAGATCCCGAAACAGGCTCTTCAACCACCATTTCACCCAATTGGCGCATAATAAAAAAAGCAATGATACCTGCAAATGCGTAACCAAATATTACCGAAGGTCCAGCCAAAACAGCAGCAGGTCCAATTCCTAAGAATAAACCTGTACCAATAGCACCTCCTAAAGCAATTAATTGTATATGCCTATTAGACAAACCACGCTTTAAAGTGTTGTCTTGTGACGAATTTTCCAAATTAGATCGTTTTAGTTGTAAGTGCTAAAATAGTAAAAAGTTATAGAAACTTAATATGTTAAATAGGCTAGTGCTAAATTATTTGCTTATTCTACAGGATTGAAATTGTCGTATCGATCATAAATTTCATCTGGATCAATCGGTTTTCGACCAATTTCTGTTGGATTTCCTTTAGTATCGTACGTGGTTATTACTTGCTCATCAGAATTATCAACCGAAGCAAACATACGCAAGCTGTCTTTCTCTATTTTAAGAAAAACGGTTGTTGATCCACCATGAAACATTTGCGAAGTAAGGCATTTTAGTTTTTTGTTGTACATTAAATTAGGAAACTCGTTTGAGTTTTTCATAGAAACCAGTTCATCCGTCTTTTTATTATACAAAAACAACCTACGCACTTCATTGGCGCCTCTTGCCGCAACGTCTGACTTATAAGTAAAATCTAAATAGCCATCGTTGTTTAAATCTTCTAATACAGGATCGCATGAAATTAAAAAATCCTTTTCATAGCGGTAACTATTTTTTAGAATCCACTGGTTCTTTTTCTTGCTAAAAAATTTAATTTCAACATAACTTTCGGCATCTAAAAAATGCTTCAAATCAACCATGTTCTTACCTTTATTTCCAATGGTTAAGCTGTCTATAAAAATCTCATTTGTTTCGGGTGTTTTCTTACTATGATTATTTAAGAAAAATGTCATCAATCCTAAACAAAAAGCACTTAATAGCATAAATGCTTTCATGCTAAAAACGCTTCACAATTCCATAAAACAACAAACTTAAACCAACACCTGCAACAGCACCTAATGTTTTAGAATGCCCTGTAATTTTGGTAACTGCAATGCCCGCAGCAGCACCTGTTGTTACTAAAGCAGCAACATCTTCATAGTTTAGCTGCTTCATTTCTTCTTTTACAATATTTGCCATAATTTTTATTTTAAATATACAAAAAATCATTTTACCAACATTCCATTTTAACTTATATCAACTAAATAGCATTAACTTGTATCTTTGCAAATATATTTTACAGCTATGAATACAAAATTTAAAGTAATTGCTTTTGATGCCGATGACACCTTATTTGTGAACGAACCTTATTTTGATGAAGCCGAAGAAAAATTTTGTGCTTTATTAAGTGATTATTTATCAAAACAAAGTATATCGCAAGCTTTATTTCAAACACAAATAACCAACTTGCCGCTTTATGGCTACGGTATTAAAGGCTATATTTTATCGATGGTTGAAACGGCTTATTCTATTTCAAACCATACGGTTTCGACTAAAGTAATGGAGAAAATTATTGAAATTGGAAAAGAATTGCTTCAAAAGCCTATTGTTTTATTAGATGGTATTGAAGAAACCTTACAACAATTGCATCAGCACTATAAATTAGTAGTTGCAACCAAAGGCGATTTAAAAGATCAGCACAGAAAACTGCATTTAAGTGGTCTGGGACCTTTTTTTCATCATATAGAAGTAATGAGCGAAAAAGAAGAGTTGGATTATGAAAAGCTATTAAAACGTTTAGAGGTTGAACCACACGAGTTTTTAATGATTGGTAATTCGTTAAAATCGGATGTTTTGCCTGTTTTAAACATTGGCGGGACAGCTGTTCACGTGCCTTTTCATACCACTTGGGCACACGAACGCATTGATCACGAAATTATTCACAACCATTTTTATACTGCTGAAAAAGCAAGCGATATTATTGAATTATTAGATTTATGAAAAAAGAAATCAACATAGAAACTTGGAAACGTAAAAGTCATTTTGAGTTTTTCTCGGCAATGGAAGAACCTTTTTATGGTATTACTGTAGAAGTTGATGTTACCCAAGCTTATAAAAAAGCAAAAGCGCTTAATATTTCATTCTCTACTTACTATTTACACGCAACGTTAAAAGCAATGAATCAACTGCCTGCTTTTAAATTACGAATTGATAACGGAAAAGTTTTTGAACACAATCGTATTGATGCATCGTCAACGGTAATGAAGGAAGATGAAACCTTTGGTTTTTCGCATGTTATTTATCACGATGATTTGGCGATTTTCAACGAAGCTCTTCAGCAAGAAATTAATCGAGTAAAACAAACCGATACGTTGCTTACAAAAGACGATTATGGCGAAAATATCATTCATTTTTCTGCCATTCCGTGGGTAAATTTTACATCGCTATCACACGCACGTAGTTTTAGTTATCCAGATAGTTGCCCAAAAGTATCTATTGGTAAAATGATTGAAAAAAAGGGTAAAAAAACATTCAATGTTGCTCTTTTTGCACATCATGCTTTAGTAGATGGTATTGATATGGCAAAATTTTTTGATGCTTTTCAAAACATATTGAATGAATAGATTTTTTATTATAATGTTAATCAAACTCATTTAGAATAAGTTGAAAAATATTGTTTTTAATATTTTCTTCTTTTTCTAATTTAATATCCGATTCTGAAAAAATAATTCCCCGTTTATCTTCTTCTGAAAAAGTGTTAAATGATATAAACTCTTCTAAAACAGATTCTATAAGTTTTTTTAATTCTTGTTTATTAAATTGATTATATGCTAAATTTTTAGTTGCTGTATTTTTTATATTGTTAAGCGAACTTCCTACATATTCTGCATTATTATCAGTTAATTTTGAACAATACTCACTTTCGTTGTCTTCAATAACTTTCATCATTCTACTTACGAGTTCATAATCTGTAGAAGTGGAATGCTTTTGAGATTTACTGATGATTTGATCAAGTATATTTCTATCTGCATCGGAAATTTTTATATTTCGTTTTGCTTGGGTTTGTTTTATTAAATTTTCTACAACAGCAACTAGGCTCTTTATTTCTGCATCTCTCGGAGTTATCACATTTCCACTTCTCCAACCATAATAATCCCAAACACTCAATAAGTAATTTGTTCCATCATAAACATCCATATTATTTTTCTCGTATCTAGTTTTATCTACAACCACAGCAAAAGCTTCTGTTAATAGCAAGATATCATCTTCACACATAGAAGCTTCATATTTTTTAACTTTAACTTTATTGTAATCTTCTAAAGAATGTATGCGTGAGTTTAATTTATGAAAACGAACCACATATTTTTCTAACTGATAATCTTTAAGAATTTCATCGATTTGAAAAATATATTTTACATCAAACGACGGTTGCACTAACATTCTAACTTTGTATCTTTCAGCTAACCCATCAAATAACTTTTCTTTTATTTTTTCATTGTGTTTTAATGCCAAATCGGAAATGTCAAAATAGTTTTCACTTGGATCTGATCCATCGTAAAAAACTCTTAACTGGCTTTGAGCTGTAAAACAATTTATCAGGCAGAAAAGTAAGATGAAATAGTTTTTAGTTTTCATAAATGTTAATTGTCAAATATAATCTAAGATAAAAAAGTACTGATTTATTCTAGTAATAACTACATAGAAAAATAATATTCTAAAGTAATCTGGGTTTTATCATTTACAACTTTTGTATCTGTAAGTATAAAACCTAACGATTTGCAAATATGTATTGATGCTTTGTTTTCGGAATCTACACGCGCTATAACAGTTTTAATTGTATTTTGATTTTGCTGTGAAGTTAAAAATCCTTTTAATAAATCTGTTGCGTACCCTTTATTCCAATATTGATCATTTATAATGTAACCGATTTCTACTTTATCTGTTTCTTCAGCTATTTTAAAAACCGAAAACTCGCCAATTATTTCTTTTGATTCTGCAAGTTGTATTGCATGAATACCAAACAATTCATCTGTAAACAATTTTTGAATTTTAAATAAAAGCTGCTCTTTTGTCCAATTAAAACAACCGTTACCAATGAACTTCATAACCAAATCCTTATTGTAAAAATCTAAAAAAGCATTTGCATGATTTTCAGTAAATGGTGTTATGATTAAACGTGGTGTTGAAAAGTTCATTTGTATATCTATTTAATTTTGAATTTAATTTGCATAACTAACGGTTATAACGAGTCACGGCTATGCACCTAGTATTTTGTTTGAAATAAATTGATTTTTATTTTCGATTTCCCAACGCTTCGCAAATCTCAAACCGTTTAGGATAGGCAAATTATTTCATCTATTCAGTTGCAAAAAAAAGACAGAGCTTTCGCTCTGTCTTCTCATTAATTTTTAAAATTAATATTATTTTACTGTTGCAGCTGATTGAAGTTGTTCACCTAACTTTGTAGAGTAATCAGCCCATAATTTTGTGTCTTCTGGCGTAAATTTTGCCATAGCTTCTTGTCCTTTTTTAGCCCATTCAGCTGCTTTCGCTTGAAGTTCTGTTACTTTTGCAGCATCCCCAGATTTTACTGCAGCAACTTGATCTTTTACAAATGCAGTATATTCCTCTGCATATTTTTGTACTTCTGGAGAACTAAATTTTGGAACTTCTAATGTAGTTTCTGTTGTAGTAGTTGTAGTTTCTGTTTCAGTAACCGGATCCGTAGTTGTAGTTGTTTCAGTTGTTGTTTGTTCTTCTACAACTGGTTCTTTTTTATTACAAGATACTACTAACATACTTGAAGCGAATAATGCTGATAAAACTAATTTTTTCATATACAATTTATTTTAATTTGTTAATCAAATGTAACAATATTTTTTAAATACGCAAGTTATTTTACAATAATTTTATAATAAGATAAAAGTCCGGGTAAACCTTCTAAACTAAATTTTGCTTGTTTTAGTTTGTTGTGCTCTGGGCTGATGTCAAAATTATAAGCGGTTGTAAAATCGGCTTTTTCTAAGTTAGTAGCATCAAAAACGGCATTTTTTAAATCGCAATTATTTAAGTATACACCCGACAAATCACTGTTACTAAAATCAACGCTTTCTAATTGACAACTATTAAATGTAGTATTTTTAAGGTTGCAGTTGTTAAACGATGAAAAATTCAATTGGCATTCTTCAAAAAAAACTTCAAACAAAAATAAATTCGCTTTATTAAAATGAATCCCTAATAACTTACATCGATCAAAAGAAACCTTTTGAAACATACTGTTTTGCACATTGGCATTTGCTAAATTACAATCAATAAAAGTGCAATTCTCAAAAGTATATCCGTTTAAATAAGCTTCTGAAAAGTCGCAATTTTTAAAAATACATTCTTCATAAGTACCGCGCTCAATGGAAGTAATTTTCTCGTAAGTTTGTTCGTAAAACACTGCCATTATTCTTCAATATATAAAACCAAGCCTTTTAAGTAAGACCCTTCGGGATGAAACATATTTACAGGATGATCGGGTCCTTGTGATAATTTATGCAACACACGCACTTTTCTACCCGATTCTATTGCAGCAGCTGCAATGGTATTGTAAAACAAAACATCATCAATAACTTGCGAGCATGAAAAAGTAAACAAAATACCGCCTTGGGTTATGGTTTTTAAACCTGCAATATTCAATCTTTTGTAAGCTTGGGTTGCAGTGTGTTTACTCTTAATATTTTTAGCAAAAGCAGGCGGATCTAAAACAATAACATCATATAAATTTTTGTTTTCCTTTAAAAAATCAAAAACATCTGAAGCAATTGCTTGGTGATTACTAGCAGGAAAATTTAACTCCATATTTTCGGCAGCTAATTTTACCGCTTTTTCAGAAATATCAACCGATGTTACCAATTGCGCACCCGCACTCATGGCATACACAGAAAAACCGCCTGTGTAACAAAACGTGTTAAGTACTTTTTTATCTTTTGAATAATACTTTAACAGTTCACGATTGATGCACTGATCTAAAAAGAAACCTGTTTTTTGACCTTCGACCCAATTTACATGAAATAAAATATTGTTTTCCTTAGCAATGGTTTCGGTATTGGTTCCAAACAAATGATAATCGGTGCCTGTTTTAGGCAATGTTTGCGAACTTTTGCAATAAATAGTTTCACAATTATCTGGAAATATTTTTTGAATAGCCTGCGCTATTTCGTCCATTTTAAAATAGATACCCGATGAATGCGCCTGAACAACGAAATTTTTGTTGTAGTAATCAATAATCAAACCTGGAATACCATCTCCTTCTCCATGAATTAATCGAAAAGCATTGGTAGTATCAAGTGAAAACAAATTCATGCGTAATTGCCAAGCGGCTTGCAATCTTTTCTCCCAAAAATGCTCGTTGTAAGCTTCATTACCAAAAGCTACTAAACGCACAACAATACTTCCTCTATCACTAAAAAAACCTGTTCCTAAATGATTGTTGTTATAATCGGTTACATCAACCATTTGCCCGTCTTGTAAATCTTCACTTACACCATAAACAGCACCGCTAAACACCCAAGGATGTTTACGTAATATTGATTTTTCTTTTCCTTGTTTTAAAATGACTTTTGCAAACTCCATTGATTGTATTTTTTACAAAAGTAATAAAAACCAAAAAAGAGATTGTTCAGTTACAATCTCTTTTTTAATTTATTCGGTTTCATTTTTGTCCTTTTCACCTTCTTGATGGTTTTGCTCTTCGGTTTGCAAAGCTCTAGGTAAATCGGCATCTTTTGGTTTTATTCTATAAATATATTTGTTGTAATACTTCTCAAACAAAGGCGTTGGCGCGCTGTCTTCTCCTAACACAAATCCGTACGGGCGCATACCTTCTACATTATCAAATATAATTTTGAATATGGCTAAAATAGGTATTGCTAAGAACATACCTGCAACACCCCAAATAGACTCTGCTATTACAATACCAAAAAGTACTACAAAAGAGTTTAAGGATACTTTAGAACCAATGATTTTAGGTGTAATAATGTTTCCGTCAATAGAATTCACTACAACAACCGCAACAATTACCCATAAAGCTTGTATTGGCTCGCCTGTTGCTAATGTTACCACTGCAGCTAAAACAGTTGCCGTAAAAATTCCAATGTAAGGTATTAAGTTAAGCACGCCGCAAAGTACAGCAAACAATACTGCATATTTGATTCCGATGATAGAATAAGCAATGAACATTAGTACAGATACCGCCACTACTTGTATCATTAATCCAAAAATATATTGTTTGATGATGCTTTGAATTTCTGATACAACATCTTTTACTTTTGACTGATCTTTAGGAGGAAAACACCAAATAATGAATTTTACTAAATGGCTACGGTATAAAAGAAAAAAGAAAATACCTAAAAACACAAACATAGATGATGCTAACATTGATGTTACCGAACTAACGGCAGTACCAACTACACCAGAACCTTTTTTTAATACTTCGCCTGCATTTTTGGTTATGTATTGCAATTGCTCTTGTTCAGACACACCAAATTTATTGTAAACAAACACTTGTATTTCGTGAAACAAATGTTCCATTTGTTGTTTAAATTCGGGTAAATCTTCTGTGAACTGAGCCATTTGTGTGCCTATAAAATAAAACACACCTAAGACCACCAAAGTAAATAATATTGGCGAAACTAGAGAAGATACAATTCTAGGAAATTTTAATTTGCGCTCTTGAAAATTAGACAACGGCAATAGCAACATTGCTATTAAAAACCCCATTACCAAAGGTACCAAGACCGCTTTACCTACAATAGCAATATAAACAATAGCAATAATACTAAGCAATACACAAGTTAAGCGTATTACAAAAGGTACTTGCCCGCTGTTTACTTCATGCGGTTCCATTTTTGGTTGATTTTCTACTTCTTTATTTTCCATAGCAATTTTGTTTTAAAGAGTCATTTCAGGAACATCGCCTTCAATAATCAAAGTAGCTTCTGTAGCTTTTATGATATCTTCTACCGAAACTCCTGGCGCACGTTCTAATAATTTAAAACCGTTTGGTGTTACTTCCATCACAGCTAATTCAGTAACCACTTTTTTAACACAACCAACACCTGTTAATGGCAGGGTACAGTTTTTTAAAATTTTAGATTCGCCTGCTTTGTTTACGTGCATCATGGCAACAATAATGTTTTCTGCCGATGCAACTAAATCCATAGCACCACCCATACCTTTTACCATTTTACCAGGAATTTTCCAGTTGGCAATATCACCGTTTTCTGAAACTTCCATTGCGCCTAAAATAGTTAGATCTACATGTTGTGAACGAATCATACCAAAGCTCATTGCTGAATCAAACAAAACAGCTCCTGGCAACATAGTAATGGTTTGTTTACCTGCGTTAATAACATCTGGATCTTCTTCTCCTTCAAAAGGGAAAGGTCCCATGCCTAACACACCATTTTCTGATTGAAATTCTACATTCATACCATTTGGAACATAATTAGCAACCAAAGTTGGTATTCCTATTCCTAAATTCACATAATATCCGTCTTGCAATTCTTGAGCAATGCGTTTTGCAATGCCAATTTTATCTAAAGCCATAATTAATCTTTTTTACGTACCGTTCGTTGTTCAATTCTTTTCTCGTAATTCTCACCTTGAAAAATACGTTTCACAAAAATTCCTGGAATGTGAATTTGATTAGGATCTAATGCGCCTACAGGAACCAATTCTTCTACTTCTGCAATGGTAATTTTACCAGCACCTGCCATATTTGCATTAAAATTACGAGCTGTACCACGGAAAATTAAATTGCCTGCTTCATCACCTTTCCATGCTTTTACAATAGCAAAATCGGCTTTATAAGCTTCTTCCATTACGTACATTTTGCCGTTAAACTCACGTGTTTCTTTTCCTTCGGCTACTTCAGTTCCATAGCCAGCAGGTGTAAAAAAAGCAGGAATTCCCGCTTGGGCAGCACGGCATTTCTCTGCCAATGTACCTTGTGGCGTAAGCTCTACATCTAACTCGCCACTTAACATCTGGCGTTCAAACTCAGCGTTTTCACCTACATAAGAGGCAATCATTTTTTTAACTTGCTTTTTTTGCAATAATAACCCTAAGCCAAAGTCATCTACCCCGGCATTATTTGAAATACAAGTTAAACCTGTAACGTTTTTACGAACCAATTCGGCAATTGAATTTTCGGGTATTCCACTTAATCCAAAACCTCCCACCATAATGGTTTGATTATCTTGCACATCGTGTAACGCTTCTTGTGCGTTGGCAACCTTTTTGTTAATCATAATTCTTTTAGATTGTTGATGGTATAAAAATATAAAAAAAAACGACTTGGTTATTCAAGCCGTAGTATTAAAGTTTAAAAGAAAAAATGTTTTCTTTGATAAGGTAGGAATTGACGCTCACGCTAACATTAGTATTTCAAAAAATTCTCTATCCTAAAAAATAATATTCTATATATTTGAAAAATAAATTAAAAACGTGATATATTTTTGTTTCCAAAAATGATAATTATGAAGAAAAGTATTTTATTCTTGTTGTTGACAGTTGCGCTTATCAGTTGTAAAAAAGATGATGAGATTCTACAACCAACACTTAATTCTACCGAAATAGAAAAACTACCACCTACTACACAAATAGGAGCAAATACTGCTGGTTGTTTATTGAATGGAGTGGCAGTTGTGGCAGAAGGTGATGAATGGTCAGAGAAAAACCCTCATTGTGGGTATGATCAAGGCGCTTTTGTTTTGTTATTTCGACAAAATATAACAGAAGGGGGCCATATTGGAACACAAGCAGTTTATATAACAACTAATTCTAATACTATATTAGAAGAGAATACTAAATATACAATAAAAGAACAAGAAAGTGGAAAATTCGCTATGTTTTATGTAATAGGAGATGGAAGTATTGCTGATGAAAGGTATTATACTACTACAAGTAACGTAGGGGAACTTTACATAAGTAAATTAGATAAAGAGAAGAATATTATATCTGGTACATTTTGGTTTGATGCTGTTGATTCACAAAATAAGAAAGCAGAAATCCGAGAGGGACGTTTTGATGTAGTTTATCAAAGTATGGGAAATAAAAATTAATTTTTTTAACTCCAACAGCGTTTTAAACGCTGTTGGAGTTAATATTAAAAGTCAAATTCTCTTATGATACTTTGCTTTGGTGGCGACAAACTGTCTTTTTTACCGCTACCCTCATGATTTGAGCCTCCGCCCATAACAGAATCGTTTGAAACACGTTTCCAACAATCTACCAAAACACTCATGTTTGCTGGGCGTTCAAAATCTTCATCCGAAACAAACAATGTTTTATCGGCATAACATTTTTTCATAAAGATACCCCAAATTGGCAATGCCATGGTAGCACCTTGTCCGTAAACGGTTGATTTAAAATGCGCTGCTCTGTCTTCATTACCAACCCAAACACCTGTTACTAAATTAGGCACCATACCAATAAACCATCCATCAGAATTGTTTTGTGTTGTACCTGTTTTACCAGCAATTGGGTTTTTAAATGCGTATGGATATCCTGTCATTCTATGATAACCAGCTCCGCCTCCGCCAGTATAACGTAAACGTCCACCAGAACCTCCTTCGGTAACGCCTTCTAACAACTTAACAATAGCGTAAGCAATATCTTTATTCATTACATCGCGCGTTTCAACCTTTGATTCAAATAAAACTACTCCGTTTTTATCGGTAATTTTATTAATGAAACGCGGTTTTACATAAACTCCTTGGTTGGCAAATGTACTGTAAGCAGCCACCATATCGCTCACGGTAATTTCAACAGCTCCTAATGCAATAGCTGGCGATGCAGGAATGTCTGACTTTACACCTAAATCGCGGCATAAATCAATAACTGCTTTTGGACCAACACGATCCATTAAACGAGCCGTAACTGTATTTAACGATTGCGCCAAAGCATATTTCATGGTTACAGAACCGTAATACTTACCTGCCGAGTTTTTAGGCGACCATGGTTGTTGAATTCCGTAACGACCTTTAGGCATGGTAAACGGTCCATCGTAAATATAATCACAAGGACTCATTCCTAATTGATCAATTGCTGTTGCGTACACAAACGGCTTAAAGGTAGAACCTACTTGGCGCGCCCCTTGTGCCACGTGATCGTACTGAAAATGTTTGTAATCAATACCACCAACCCATGCTTTTACATTTCCGGTAATAGGCTCCATAGACATCATACCTGATTGTAAAAAGTGCTTGTAATACACAATAGAATCTTTAGGTGTCATTAAGGTATCCTTTTCTCCTTTCCATGTAAAAATGGCCATTTTTGTTTTTACATCAAACGATTTAATAATATCTTCTTCTGATTTCCCTTGAGAACTCATTTGGCGCCAACGTTCTGAATTTCGCATAGCACGATCGATGATTTTCTTGGTTTCAGCCTGATTAATTTGAATAAAAGGAGCATTTTTATTACCTTTTGATTGAATAAAAAACTCTTTCTGTAAATTAGACAAGTGCATCTCAACCGCTTCTTCGGCATACTCTTGCATGCGGGAATCAATGGTAGTATAAATACGCAAACCATCGCGGTAAATATCATAAGAAGATCCATCCTTTTTAGGATTTTCTTTTACCCATTTGCGCATATAATCACGTAAATACTCTCTAAAATAAGTTGCGTATCCTTTGGTGTGCGTTTCTGGCGTATAATTTATTTTTAATGGCTTTGCTTGATATTTCTCTTTTTCAGCTTCGGTAATTTTATTGTTTTTGGCCATTTGCGCCAACACAATGTTTCTTCTGTTTTGAGAACGCTCTACATTGAAACGTGGGTTGTAACGCGATGGTCCTTGTAACATACCTATCAAAACAGCCGCTTCTTCTACCGTTAAGTTTTTAGGTTCTTTGTTAAAATAAATATTGGCAGCAGAGCGAATACCGTAAGCATTACTTACAAAATCAACCGTATTTAAGTAATACGCAATGATTTCGTTTTTGGTATATTGGCGCTCTAATTTCACTGCAATAATCCATTCTTTTATCTTTTGAATAACTCGAAACAGTTTGTTGCTAGAGCCAGAACTACCATGAAACAAGTTTTTTGCCAACTGTTGGGTAATGGTACTTGCCCCACCACTTGAACCTGCGCTAAAAACAGCACGCATAGTACCACGAGCATCAATACCAGAGTGCGAGTAAAAACGCTCATCTTCGGTAGCAATTAAAGCATCTACCAAATGTTGCGGCAACTCTTCAAACTTAATAGGCACACGGTTTTCTAAGTAAAACTTACCTAAGGTTTTTCCATCGGCCGATATAATTTCGGTTGCAACGCTAGATTCTGGATTTTCTAATTCATCAAAACTAGGCATTGCCCCAAATATTCCCCAATTTGCAAAAGCAAAAATCAAAATAACAAAAACAACACCACCTCCAAACAGTTTCCAAAACAAGCGTAAAAACTTCTTGTTTGTACTTACTTGTTTCTTTTTAGGATCTTCTATTTTTTCCATAATATCTTATGAATTATTGTACTTGTAAACCTACTTCGGTAATGCCTTTTAATACAGCATCTCCTTTAACTTCATTTAAATTACGAACAGCGTGCGATACCTCAACCTTGTAAACCCCTTTCTTAGGGAACTTAATTTTTTCGCGCCAAACCAACTTGTGTTCTTTTACATCGGTAAAACCACTGCCTAACATGGTTCCATCAGCATTTGCCATTTGATACTGCAACGTATCTACTGTAGCATTGCCTTCTGGCGGTACCAATTTTACAATTACAAACAAATTACTGTAAGGATAATCGTTGTTGGTACGTATGTTTAAAAAGGATTGATGTGCTTTTACGGTGTCTAATGATTCAAAATCAAACGTTAAAACATTGTCCTTTTTCCATCCGTCTTGAACCGATTGATATTCATTAAAAAAATCGGTATCATTACAAGCTGTACACACCAATATTGTTGATAAAACGCTTAATTTTAAAAGCCTTTTTTTACTGTTTATCATCGTTTGGTTTTCTGTTAGGTTTAGATCCGTTGTTTTTATTGTAATTTCTAAAATTCTTTTTCTTAGGTTGATTAGGATTAGTAGCAACACCTTGCACTTGTGGTTTGTCATGTGCTTTTACAGGCGCTTGCTTTTCACCATCGGCTTGTTTTTCAACTTTTGCAACATTACTTTGTTGAGGTTTGTTGCGTTGCTGATTTCGCTGTGGTCTGTTTTGATTGTTTTGACTTTTTTGAGCATTTGCAGCACCTTCGCCTTCTGGTTTTGGTGTTTTTTTAAGCTCTTTGGTAGCACCATTTGGCACAGCTTCAACCGTTGTTTTTTTGTTGTTAGAACGCTGTGGACGTTTTTTCTTTTTAGGTTGATCAAAACGAGACAAGCTATCTTCTGCTAAAACACTTTGCACAGTTGCAGTTGTTGTTTCTTCTTCAAAAACAAAATCTTCTAATGCCTCAACTTGCTTGCCTTCTTTATTTAAAGCCAACATTTCTTTAACCTGCGGAACGCGTATTTTATGCCAATTAGCCATGTTGTTAGCATAAGCAAACCACATAACTTCTTTGAAAATATCTATCTTCTGGCAATATGCATCGCCGTTCTTTGTCCATATCTTGGTGTCGGATTCAGGCATTCCTTTCAACGCATCTAAATACGTATCCAACTCATAATTTAAACAGCATTTAAGCTTACCACACTGCCCCGCTAATTTTTGAGGATTTAACGAAAGCTGTTGGTAACGTGCCGCTGCTGTATTTACACTTCTAAAATCGGTTAGCCAAGTAGAACAACACAGTTCACGTCCGCAAGAACCAATACCGCCCAATCGAGCTGCTTCTTGACGGAAACCTACTTGTTTCATTTCGATACGAATACTGAATTCACGAGCAAATTCTTTGATTAACTGACGAAAATCTACTCGATCATTAGCTGTATAATAAAACGTTGCTTTTGAAGAATCCCCTTGAAACTCAATATCCGAAATCTTCATTTCAAGCTTTAATTCAATCGCAATTTCACGTGCGCGCACCTTCATAGGTTCTTCACGTTTGCGTGCTTCGCTCCAAATATCAATATCTTTCTGGGTTGCTTTGCGGTATACTTTTAAAGTTTCGCCGTATGGGTCTACTTTTTTCTTTTTCATTTGCACTTTAACCAGTTCACCTGTTAAAGTAACTACACCAATATCGTGTCCTGTATTTGCTTCTGTGGCTACAACATCGCCTATTTGCAAGGCTAATTTATCGGTATTCTTATAAAAATCTTTTCTTCCGTTTTTAAAACGAACTTCCACCACATCAAAAGGTTCAAATCCCGAAGGATAGTGCATGTTTGATAACCAATCAAATACACTTAGTTTATTGCAACTATCGGTTCCACAAGAACCTTTGCTACCACAACCTTTTGGAATGCTAGAATCGTTTGTTTTAGTAGAACAATTGGTACATGCCATATATATAGAACAACTTGCGTTGTTTGTATTAATTAATAAAAATTCGTGTAAAGATACTTAAATTTAGTTTTCTGTAATAAAACCTTAACGTTTTATGAGCAAAAACCAAAAACTAATATAAGTAAAAAAGAAGAAAGAGGAAAGAAAAAAGAGGCACTATTGCCTCTTTTCATAATGTTTAACTAAATGCTGGCTTTACTCTGCATCTAACCCTTCTATAAAAGAAGTTGGACTTTCACCTGTTATTACCCTAAACAAGCTAGCAAATGTTTTGGGGTGCAAATCGCCGTAAATTGCTGCCAAATCTTTAATCGGTTTTTTTCGCAGTTCTTTATCTGCTTTTAAATCGGCAACTACTTGCTTTACTTTCATTATCAGAACAGCTATTAGTTGCTATACCTAGTATGGCAAAACCTAATAAAAAAAGATATTTTTTCATACAATTGTATTTTATATGTTAATAATATCAAAAAATGTGCCTTTTAACTATCTGCTATACCTTCTAAAACTTTTTGTGCTTGTACTATATGTCTTTTGTTGTGATAGATAATAACACGTAAAGTATCGCCTAATTTTAGTTTGATGATACTTGAAATACTTGTAGTAATACGTAAACTATTTAAATTGACTTTTTCTGCGTTTGTAAGAATGTTTAATAATTGATTTTGTTGTGTTAAAAAAGTAGTTATGGTTTTTTGGTTTAGCACACTATTAATAGGGTTCAAACTCTTAAACGTTTTCATTTTATTAAGCTTTTCCTTAGGTAGCATTGCATTTGCAAAGTAATTACCTAACCAACCTGGTTTAAAGACAGATTGCGGTTTTGAATTAGAACTTGCTATTTTTTGTTCTATTTGTGGATGATAAAAAGAACCGTATCTATTTAAATGTTCCAAACATTCTAAAATACTCCAACTATCAGGTGTTAAACGTTGGTTTAAAATGGTAAGGTTGATTGATTTTAAATTTTCAGCAAAAGAAATATGAGCTAAGGTTAGTTCCTTTAATTCGTTTAATAAAGTAGAAGTATTTAAGTGCATGATTTTTTTTTCAAAGCTAAAACAGAAAAAAAAGAAAAAAGTTGATTGAAATCAATGTTTTTTAAGTCTTGATAATGTTTCTGGTTTCATTCGTAAATAATTTGCAATGTGCTTGTTGGGAATTTCTTGAAATAATTGTGGACTACGTTCTAAAACACGTTGATATCGTTCTTTGGGTAACAATGTTAGCAGATCTTTCTCACGTTCTATTTGCTGTAAAACCAAATCTTGTAAAATAGAAATCCAAAGTTGTAAATGTTTCGTATCGGCTTCTAAAAACAATTGAAATTGCTGTTTTGTAATTACTTTAAGTGTTGTTTTCTTTAGGGCTTGTATGGTAAAATCGGATGTTTCTTGTGTTAAAAAAGAATCTAATGATGCTATGATATTGTTTTTATATCCTAAACGCACAATTTGTTCATTGCCATCGTTGGTAATAAAAACCTTAACGCTACCTTCTTTTATAAAATAAATATTAGTATCAATACTACCTGCTTTTTTTAAGTAAGCATTGCGATTAAGTGTTATTTCTTTATCAAAAAGTTGGTGTTTATCAAACAAAGCAATTAATTCATCCATTGTAATTTGTTATAAAAAATAAAGGTACAAAATAAGATTCCTAAAAAAAACGCTGATGTAGGGTTACATCAGCGTTTTATATTTCTAATTAAATACATAAACCTGTATTTGCTTATTCTTTAGCTTTATGAATGCTATGAATTACATCGGTTTTATACATTTTTACAAGTTCTTCTTTGGAAACAGTAAGCTTTTCAGAATAATCGTTAGGATGTTCTCTCATTAAATCATCAACCTTAGTTACACTTTCTACTTCATAATCATTCATTTCAAAAGTAACCGAGTCTTTTGTTACATCAACAATTTTATAAACAGTATAGGTACGTTTTCCGTTATTATAGTTCTCAATTTCATAAATATCGTTCACTTCAGGGTTTTTAGCATTTTTACCTGTTTCTATACTAGAGCTTACAATAGTAAAAGTAATCAAAGCAAAAAACAACCCAATTAAAATAAGCCCAAAGTAAAAACGCCATGGAATTTTAGTATTGGTTATTCCTTTAAACGTTTGTAATTCAAACTCATTCAATTCATTTTGATATTGTACTTGTTTGCAATGCGAACATTGAGTGGTTATTTTCTTGCTAATTGGAAAAAAAGGAATCCAGAAAATATGAAAATATCTAAAAGAGGTAAAAGCAGTTACTGTGTTTTGCGAAGAGCAGTTTTTGCAGTTTAGTTTTTTAGTAGCGTTTTTATTACTAAGTACCTTACCACGAGTTCCAAAAATAATCATACGTTTTTTTTAAAACTAAAATAATCAAAAAAGGTAAAGAATTTAATGTAGGCTAGTGCGCTTTATAGTCACTTTTTGTTAAAGTTTAAAGTTGGTTTTAAAGTTAATTTTACACGGAGCTTTTGTATATTTAGTTTGTTAATAAAAAATGTTAGTAACAATTTTAACCCTTTAAATGAAAAATCTACTCCTTATTTTAATCTCATTTATTTCAATAAATGTTTTTAGCCAAAAAAATATATTTGATACTCTTAAAATAGATTCATCAACAAAGATTATTGGACGTTATCCTCATTACGACCAATCAAAAACTTATGAAAAATATAATTTTTATTATAGAAGATTCTTTAGAAATATCAAATTTTGTTAGGGCTATAAAACTTGGTGAAGAAGTACCAAACTCTATAGAGAATCCGAATTTTAGAATTAATATCATTAAGAATCATAAAGAAGAAGCAGGTTGGACAATTAACCCAACTCAAAAAAGTGCTATGACTCACGATGGTCATACTTATAAATTTGATCTAAATCAAATTACAAGTTTAAATGAAAAATTCCCATTTGAATATTATTATGAAGAAGTAATTTTTGAAAGTAAAGAAGAATACAATACTTATTTTAATAAACAGAAAGAAAATAATAATTTCTTATTTGATTATGCTCCTCAATTCAAATATGAGGGAAGTTTTGAAATAGAATTTGAGCAATCTGAAAAATTTCCAAACCCAAAAGAAATTAGCGAATTTCTTTATTCATATATTGACAAAATAGTAAGTAGAGAAGAATATAGAGTATCTTATATTTTTAATGAAAAGAATAAAAAAAATATTGGAAAGTCTTTTACTATGACAATTACTGGTCCTAAGAAAATATTTAAAAAGTTAAAAATCAAAAAGCATAAGAATGAAAATTGGCAACCAACTGTCGAAGATGGATGGTTCTTTTATAAAAAGTAAAAACTGTTGTTAATAAGCAGTTTAACAAAAGAGCGGGTTAATGTATAACAGAAAGATTTGAAAAATTTCCTCTTCGCTTACGCAAGCATTACGCTTGTTCCTACTTAAAATACTTCGTTTTGAAAACAAAAAAGGCTGTCTTATATAAGACAGCCTTTTTATTATTAAGCTATTTCTTCAACATTTAAAATTTCTAACTTTAAATTTCCTTTTTTACTAGGCCATTCAATTACATTACCAATTGGGTAGCCTACCATTGCAATACCTTCATCAGATAATATAGAAATTTTATTTTTGCTTATTTTAGCGTTTTTAGGACCTACAAATAAAACGGTTTTCTCTACATTATTTTCAAGGTCTTTGTACGTAACTTTTTTATTTACCGATACTATGTTCTCTGGTAAATCTTTACGTAATACTTGCGATGCGTGTTTAAGTTCGTTTAAAAGAAGGTCTTCTTCAGCCTGAGTTACTTTTTTTCTACGTACGTGGTCTTTTATTAAATCGTATAATCCTGTTGTTAAAATGATATTTTGTGACATGATGTTTTTTTATTACTTCAATTTTTAAAGGCGATCATAACTCATCATTAAAATATAACATAGCATACATTGGTAATTTAATGATACCGCTATCCTAAATAAAAACTGAAAATGATTAAAATGCTAAAAGTCGAAAATAGATCCCTGTCTAGAGTTATGACAGGGCTTATTGAATAAACTCTTTAGAGTTTTTTAAAAAAACATCATCATGTAAATACAACAACGTTCGCATTAAGCGAAATAAATGATTATTTGTTACATAAAAGCTAGAAATACTCATAATTGTTGTATCGTAAGTGATAGGTAAGCAAGTTACAACTTAATTATGATAATAAAAAATGTTAGTTGGTACTAAACGGCAATAGTTCATCATTTGGTAAATCGTATTCATAAAGGGTATGATTTTCTATGTTGTAATACAACCATTGAACTGTAGTTGTACGATGCTCAAACACTTTACCTATACCAATTACGGTATATTCTTGGTTGTTTCTGGTTTGTTCTTCAATAGAATATTCAATTTGTTCTTTATGCGCAATAATATCTAACAAAAGAGTGTTTTTGGTGTTGGCTATGTAACTTTCGGTTAGCAAATACAATTCATCTAGATACGATGTACTGTAATTAGCCGTAGTGGCATAATGGTATTTAAGTTGTTTGGGATATTTTTTTCTGAATAAAGACACATTGCCATCTTTTACTTTTTTAAAAGACAGTAAATGTTTGGCAATTGCAGGTGTATCGCCATCGCCTGCCATATAAATAGTATCATTTTTCCAAGTAGCATCAATAACATCGCCATACAACAAAGAGCGATCGTCAAGGTTATTTATAAACTGTGTATTGCCATTATTTTCTGTTGCGTTTAGTAAAAAGTAATCGCCATTATCATTATAAGATGTAAACACAACTCTACTGGTAACTGCTTTTTCTTCTTGCACAGGTTTTGTAACAACACTTGTATTGTTAACTTGCTTTTCTGTTGGTTTTTCTATTGCTTTGTTACAAGCACCCAAAGTAGATATTATTGCTACAAAAAAACTTGCTCTTAATGTTGTTGTTGCATTTGTTTTAAAGCGATTTTTCATTGAATGATGATTTACTTACAAAATAATTAGTTTGCCAAGCCTTAGTTTTGGTAGCTTGTTTATTAGCAACAATATCATTAGGGGCGTACAATCTAAAACCGCGTTTGCCTTCTTTTATTGGTGTTGATAAAATACCATTGACTATTAAAGCATTTTTAGGAAATATAAAATAACCAGTATTATCTTGATTTTCTATTTCAATAATATAAAAATCAAACGGAGCGGTACTTTGAAAAGGTTCTGTAATGCCTTTACCATTACGTTGCCACAAAGCTACAAAACAACCTACTTTTTTAGGTGTTACTTTGGCTTTGCGGTACACATATTGTTGGTTGTTAAAGGTAAAAGTACATCCTAAATAATCGGTACTTTCTAAGTCTTCTTTATAATGTAAAAGATCTACTTTTATCTTTTTTTGTAACAAAGTGATTAATGCCGTTACTATATTTTGCATGGTTTATATTTTTAATAAACCACGAAACCCACGAGCAGCATAATACGATTCGGCACCATTATGGTACACAAATACAGTATTGTATCTAAAATCGGCAAAAAGAGCGCCACCTAAATTTCTAATTTCATCTGGTGTTTCAATCCAGCTTGATGTTTTGGTATCAAAATTACCTAGTTGTTGCAATTGTTTATATTGTTGCTCATTTAAAAGAGTAATGCCCATTTGTGCAGCCACATCTAAAACATTATTTTTAGGTTTGTGTTCTTTGCGTTTGTTTAAAGCATCGGCATCGTAACAATAACTACGTCTACCTTTTGGACTTTCCTTAGCGCAATCGCAAAAAATGTATTCTTTAGTAGTTGCATCAAAAGCAATAACATCAGGTTCACCTTCGGTAAGTTCCATTTCATGAAGTGATACTAATTTAGATGGATTTTGCAATAATTTTGTTTCAACATCTTTCCAATCTAAATTTTCGTGTCTGTTTTTATTACTTTCAAATCTATTTTGAAGCAATGATAACAAATCAGTTTGTTGTTGTGCGGTTAATTTTTTCATACAATTTTTTAAAAAAGGTTAATAAACCAACTGCAAAAGCAATTTTCACAATAATCGCTCATTTGACAGTGTATATACAAAATAGGAATATTAAATAAAGCTAAAAAGGGCAGGTTGCTAAGCGCAATTGTTTTTTGTTTGGTACGTAAACGAATTATAAAATCGGCAATTAAACCAATAGCCATAAAACAAAGTAAAAAAAACAAAATAATGGCAACACCTAAACCAACATCAGTAGGATGTCCTTTTTGTCGGTTTGCTTCAAAAGCCATTTGCGAGTATCCGTACAAAACACCCAGCGGAATGCTTATAATAAACAAGCGTATCAAAAAATGCTTTAAAAATATACGTCCCATTTAATTGATTATTTATTCTTTTACACTTAATACCATGGTTAAATTATCATAATAGGTATTATCTTGTTTAAAGAAACCTTGGATAATTCCTACTTCTTTAAAACCTACCTTTTTATACAAATTTAGTCCCAAATTATTTGCTGTATATACTTGTAACCACAAAATTTCTAACAAACTATTTGCTTTTGCCCAATTAATAGCTGCGTTCATTAAAGCTGTGCCTAAACCACCGTTTTGCCATTGCGATAACATACCCATGCCTATAACAGCTGTATGTTCCATTATTTTTCTGCGGCTACCAGTAACATCAATATTACCAATTATTTGATTATTATGAATAGCTAATAATAACAAGGAATTTTCAAAATCTATAAACGATTGTATCAAAGCTTCTTCTTGTTCAATGGTAAATGTAAATTCATTTTCCAACATCGGTATAAAGGTACTTTCTTTTACATAATGTTTTACCGTTTTAATAAGTTGTTCAGCATCGCTTTTTTGTGCTTGCCTTATGATTACTTTTTCCCCATTTTTAAGGAGTATTTCGGTTTCTGGAAAGATATTTTTCATGGTTAATTATTCTTAAAAATTACGATTATAAAAAACGAAACTAAAGATAAATTTATATTTTTACACAAAAAAATAAAAGTATATGGCATCAGGTTTTTTTGCAATTTTAGACGATATAGCTGCGTTGATGGACGATGTAGCGGTTACTAGTAAAATTGCAACACAAAAAACAGCCGGCATATTGGGCGATGATTTAGCAGTAAATGCCGAAAAAGCTACAGGATTTCTATCTTCTAGAGAAGTGCCTGTACTTATGAAAATTATGAAAGGATCGTTTGTAAACAAACTTATTATTGTGCCTTTTGTGTTTTTGCTAGAATGGTTGTATTCACCAGCCATTAAAATTATTTTGATTATAGGAGGATTTTACCTTGCTTTTGAAGGAGTAGAGAAGATTGTAGAGTTTATTTTTCATAGACAGAAAAAAGGTTCTGAAGTTATTGAAGAAGCAACAGTTACAACTACTGAAAGCCCTGAAGATATGGAAAAGAAAAAAGTAAAGTCGGCAATTACAACTGATTTTATTTTATCGTTAGAAATTGTCATCATCGCATTAGCTGCTGCAAAAGAAGGGTATGAGGCTCTTAAATCGCAATTTAATCCTTTATTGGTTGAAATTGTAACAGTATCGGTGGTATCAATCATTGCAACTGTAGGTGTGTATGGTATTGTAGCTTTGATAGTACGTATGGATGATGCAGGCTATAAGCTTATTAAAAAATCGAAAGACGGAAAAGGAGTTTTAGCTACACTTGGTAATCTTTTGATAAAGGCATTACCTTGGGTAATTAAAATATTGGGTGTTGTAGGAACTTTAGCATTGTTATTGGTTTCGGGAGGCATTTTTGATCATAATATTGATTACTTGCACCATCTTTTCCCAACAATCCCTGAAACGGTTAAGCATTTTGCTTTTGGTATTGTAGCCGGTTTGGTATTAGTGCTTTTAGTAACAGCAACTAAGAAGGTATTTGGACTGAAAAGCAGTCATTAAAAAGAAAGAGAGTCAATATGACTCTCTTTCTTTTTAATTTTAATCTTCTCCTTAATAATATTCATAATACTTAAACACAACAGATTTAGGTACTCGACTGCTTTCTTTTTCAAAAAAGTAAATTACCGTGGGGTTGTTGTAAACATCAACTGCTTTTATTAAACGAATATCTTCTTTTGTGTTAGTTTCTTCATTATTAGTAATTGTTACTTTGTAAGTAATTTTTTCTAATAAATTGTTAGCGTATTGATAGGTTGCTTGTTCTTCAGAAAAATAATTAAGTCCTTTAAAAGTAACTTTATGAATGCTAAAATCATTGTTTAAAGTAATAGTACGTACTTGGTTTAACGAATCTTTATTAACAACAATTTTATACTCTAAAGGATTTGTCCAAATAAATTGATATTCCTTTTTTTCAGCAGGAGCATCATTTAAAGTATATTCTTCTTTATAACTAATGTTTTTTCCTATTCCTTTAAAAACAGCTTTACTTTTATAGTTGTATTTAGGCTGATTGTATCTACGCAAATAGTTGATAACATCTCCATTTTTGGTAAAAGTCATAATGGTTTTACCAGTAAATGCAACAGTATCTGTAGGAATAGTATATTTAGTTGCATCAACTATATAGCTGGTAACTTTTTTCACAGCCCCTTTATATCCGTATTCAGCTTTTTGGGTGTAAGTACTGTTTTGTGCATTTACAGTAATTGATATTAAAAACAGTAAGTAAAAATAGTAGTTTACAAGGTTATTCATGGTTTTTAAATTGATTATAAAAATATCAATTAAACCTTATAATCAAAAAAAAAAAACATTTAATTATCCAAAACAAAAAATCCCCAGCATTTACTTCGTCAGTTCGCTGCGCTTGTGTCTGATAAGGATTATAAAAAGAAAACCCCTTCACTTTCGTGAAGGGGTTTCTAAAAAAAGGCGGTGACATACTCTCCCACATTAATATGCAGTACCATCTGCGCAATTGGGCTTAACTTCTCTGTTCGAGATGGGAAGAGGTGAGCCCCAACGCTATAACCACCCTAAGTTTTTGTTTAAGGTTTCACGTTTTTTTTGTTTAAGGTTTGCAACCTTTAACTTTAAACTTGGAACTTTAAACGCAGCTTTGCTGCAATATTGTTAACATATTTTTGATACTATTCTGTAGCTATTTTAGTCTTAATACTTAATTCTAAAATCTTAATACTATAATTTATAAAGCAATCCCTAGAGCACATAAGCTTACGGGCTATTAGTATTACTTGACTATGACATTACTGCCTTTACATCTGTAACCTATCAACGTAGTCATCTTCTACGACCCTTTAAAGAAATCTCATCTTGTGGTGGGTTTCGCGCTTATATGCTTTCAGCGCTTATCCCTTCCCAACGTAGCTACTCAGCAATGCACCTGGCGGCACAACTGATACACCAGAGGTTAGTCCAATTCGGTCCTCTCGTACTAGAATCAGATCCACTCAAATTTCTAACGCCCACAGTAGATAGAGACCGAACTGTCTCACGACGTTCTGAACCCAGCTCGCGTGCCACTTTAATGGGCGAACAGCCCAACCCTTGGGACCTTCTCCAGCCCCAGGATGTGACGAGCCGACATCGAGGTGCCAAACCCCCCCGTCGATATGAGCTCTTGGGGGAGATCAGCCTGTTATCCCCGGCGTACCTTTTATCCTTTGAGCGATGGCCCTTCCATGCGGAACCACCGGATCACTATGCTCTACTTTCGTACCTGATCGACTTGTTGGTCTCTCAGTCAAGCTCCCTTTTGCCATTGCACTCTACGCACGGTTACCAAGCGTGCTGAGGGAACCTTTAGAAGCCTCCGTTACTCTTTTGGAGGCGACCACCCCAGTCAAACTACCCACCAAGCAATGTCCTCAACGTCGTCGAGTTAGATCTCAGATAAGCAAAGGGTGGTATTTCAACAATGACTAACCTACGCCTGGCGACGCAGGATCGAAGTCTCCCACCTATCCTACACATCACTTATCCAAGAACAATACTAAGCTATAGTAAAGGTGCACAGGGTCTTTTCGTCCCACTGCGGGTAATCGGCATCTTCACCGATACTACAATTTCACCGAGCTCATGGCTGAGACAGTGTCCAGATCGTTACACCATTCGTGCAGGTCGGAACTTACCCGACAAGGAATTTCGCTACCTTAGGACCGTTATAGTTACGGCCGCCGTTTACTGGGGCTTCAATTCAATGCTTCTCCGAAGATAACATCTCCTCTTAACCTTCCAGCACCGGGCAGGTGTCAGGCCCTATACTTCATCTTACGATTTGGCAGAGCCCTGTGTTTTTGATAAACAGTCGCCTGGACCTTTTCACTGCGGCCAGCATTGCTGCTGGCGACCTTTCTCCCGAAGTTACAGGTCTATTTTGCCTAATTCCTTAGCCATGAATCTCTCGAGCACCTGAGGATACTCTCCTCGACCACCTGTGTCGGTTTGCGGTACGGGTTGTAATAATCTAAGTTTAGAAGCTTTTCTTGACAGCCTTTAGGTACACTATCACTTTGCCCGAAGGCTCCGTGTACTATCGCATTTCTCCAAATCCTACGCATTTTACTATAAGATCTATAGGTACGTGCTTTAACGAACTATTCCGTCAGTTCGCGGTACTTTCACCACTGTGTCACTCCATCACAACTATTACAAGTACGGGAATATTAACCCGTTGGCCATCGACGTCCCCCTTCGGGTGTGCCTTAGGTCCCGACTAACCCACAGCTGATTAGCATAGCTGTGGAAACCTTGGTCTTACGGTGTGCGGGTTTCTCGCCCGCATTATCGTTACTTATGCCTACATTTTCTTTTCTAAACAGTCCAGCAATTCTCACAAATCACCTTCTACCCAGTTTAGAATGCTCCCCTACCACTTGTATATAATACAAATCCATAGCTTCGGTAGTATACTTATGCCCGATTATTATCCATGCTCGATCGCTCGACTAGTGAGCTGTTACGCACTCTTTAAATGAATGGCTGCTTCCAAGCCAACATCCTAGCTGTCGGGGCAATCAAACCGCGTTTGTTCAACTTAGCATACATTTGGGGACCTTAGCTGATGGTCTGGGTTCTTTCCCTCTCGGACATGGACCTTAGCACCCATGCCCTCACTACTAGTAATCATTTATTAGCATTCGGAGTTTGTCAGGAATTGGTAGGCGGTGAAGCCCCCGCATCCAATCAGTAGCTCTACCTCTAATAAACTATAATAGCGCTGCACCTAAATGCATTTCGGGGAGTACGAGCTATTTCCGAGTTTGATTGGCCTTTCACCCCTACCCACAGATCATCCCAAGACTTTTCAACGTCAACGGGTTCGGTCCTCCATTTGGTGTTACCCAAACTTCAACCTGTCCATGGGTAGATCACACGGTTTCGCGTCTACCATTACTGACTAATGCGCCCTATTCAGACTCGCTTTCGCTTCGGCTGCGTACCTGAAGTACTTAACCTTGCCAGCAACGGTAACTCGTAGGCTCATTATGCAAAAGGCACGCCGTCACCCAACGAATGGGCTCCGACCGCTTGTAGGCGTATGGTTTCAGGATCTTTTTCACTCCGTTATTCACGGTTCTTTTCACCTTTCCCTCACGGTACTGGTTCACTATCGGTCTCTCAGGAGTATTTAGCCTTAGCGGATGGTCCCGCCAGTTTCAATCAAGGTTTCACGTGCCCCGACCTACTCAGGATACCACTATGCATTACATTGCTTACCAATACGGGACTATCACCCTCTGCGGTTCATCTTTCCAGATGATTCTTATTCGCTTTGCATACAATGTCGTGGTCCTACAACCCCAAAATTGCCGTAACAACTTTGGTTTGGGCTATTCCGCGTTCGCTCGCCACTACTTACGGAATCACTTTTGTTTTCTTCTCCTCCGCCTACTTAGATGTTTCAGTTCAGCGGGTTTGCTCATCTATCGATGTGACATGTCTTCAACATGCCGGGTTGCCCCATTCGGATATCTACGGATCAATTCGTGTGTGCCAATCCCCGTAGCTTTTCGCAGCTTATCACGTCCTTCTTCGCCTCTGAGAGCCTAGGCATTCCCCATACGCCCTTATTTTGCTTATTGTGCTCTACTTTTTAATCTCAAAAGATTAAAAATGTGCTTTATATTATTTTACTATAATATTTTTCTACTTTTTAAATGTATCTCAATATGTCAATGAACTTTTCCTTTAGATAATAGAGTATAGATGATAGATAACAGACTAAGTCTATTTTCTCTTTTCTATTCTCTATCTTCTTAAGATAGTGGAGAATATCGGAGTCGAACCGATGACCTCCTGCGTGCAAGGCAGGCGCTCTAGCCAGCTGAGCTAATCCCCCGTGTTTTTAGCTTGCAGTTATCAGCCGTTAGCTTTCAGCGGATTGTTGATAACTCAACTTCTAAAATTTCCTTTTAAATAACTTAAATAGTAGTCCCGGGCAGACTCGAACTGCCGACCCCTACATTATCAGTGTAGTACTCTAACCAGCTGAGCTACGAGACTCTGTATTTTAATTATTCTTGTTTTTTGAACCAACAGTTAAAGAGTAAAAGATGCTTGAACCATCTCTAGAAAGGAGGTGTTCCAGCCGCACCTTCCGGTACGGCTACCTTGTTACGACTTAGCCCTAGTTACTAGTTTTACCCTAGGCAGCTCCTTGCGGTCACCGACTTCAGGTACCCCCAGCTTCCATGGCTTGACGGGCGGTGTGTACAAGGCCCGGGAACGTATTCACCGGATCATGGCTGATATCCGATTACTAGCGATTCCAGCTTCACGGAGTCGAGTTGCAGACTCCGATCCGAACTGTGACCGGCTTTATAGATTCGCTCCTTATCGCTAAGTGGCTACTCTCTGTACCGGCCATTGTAGCACGTGTGTGGCCCAGGACGTAAGGGCCGTGATGATTTGACGTCATCCCCACCTTCCTCACAGTTTACACTGGCAGTCTTGCTAGAGTTCCCACCATTACGTGCTGGCAACTAACAACAGGGGTTGCGCTCGTTATAGGACTTAACCTGACACCTCACGGCACGAGCTGACGACAACCATGCAGCACCTTGTAATTTGTCCGAAGAAAAATCTGTTTCCAAATCTGTCAAACTACATTTAAGCCCTGGTAAGGTTCCTCGCGTATCATCGAATTAAACCACATGCTCCACCGCTTGTGCGGGCCCCCGTCAATTCCTTTGAGTTTCAGTCTTGCGACCGTACTCCCCAGGTGGGATACTTATCACTTTCGCTTAGCCACTCAAACCGAAGTCCAAACAGCTAGTATCCATCGTTTACGGCGTGGACTACCAGGGTATCTAATCCTGTTCGCTACCCACGCTTTCGTCCATCAGCGTCAATAAATTGTTAGTAACCTGCCTTCGCAATTGGTATTCCATGTAATATCTAAGCATTTCACCGCTACACTACATATTCTAGTTACTTCACAATCATTCAAGAATACCAGTATCAACGGCAATTTTTCAGTTAAGCTGAAAACTTTCACCGCTGACTTAATACCCCGCCTACGGACCCTTTAAACCCAATGATTCCGGATAACGCTTGGATCCTCCGTATTACCGCGGCTGCTGGCACGGAGTTAGCCGATCCTTATTCTTACAGTACCGTCAATAAGCTACACGTAACTCTTTTTCTTCCTGTACAAAAGCAGTTTACAATCCATAGGACCGTCATCCTGCACGCGGCATGGCTGGTTCAGAGTTGCCTCCATTGACCAATATTCCTCACTGCTGCCTCCCGTAGGAGTCTGGTCCGTGTCTCAGTACCAGTGTGGGGGATCTCCCTCTCAGGACCCCTACCCATCATCGTCTTGGTAAGCCGTTACCTTACCAACTAACTAATGGGACGCATGCTCATCTTATACCAATAAATCTTTATAATAAAATCGATGCCAATTCTATTAACCATAAGGTATTAATCCAAATTTCTCTGGGCTATCCCTTAGTATAAGGTAGATTGCATACGCGTTACGCACCCGTGCGCCGGTCTCAAAGCAGCAAGCTGCCTCTACCCCTCGACTTGCATGTGTTAGGCCTGCCGCTAGCGTTCATCCTGAGCCAGGATCAAACTCTTCATCGTATATTTTTTATATTTTTGATGTGTTGTTCAAGACCTCTTAGTTACCTAAAAGCTCTTACTCTTTATTCTCTGTTAATCCAATATGTCTATGAACGTATCTTCTTATTCTCTCGCCTTGTTTCTTAAAGCGGTTGCAAAAGTAGTAACTCTTTTTTAATCTCGCAAATTTTTTTTGAAAAAATTTTTAAACGATTTTTTTAACCTTAAAAAATTATGAACTTTTACAAAACTCCTTTCGGAATCGGATTGCAAAGCTACAACCTTTTTTATTTACAATCCAAATTTATTTTCTAAATTTTTATTGTGTTACCAAATCTTTAAATGAACGTTATTTCTGTAATGCGAGTGCAAAGATACTCCCTTTTATTTCCTTTTTCCTAATATTTTTTACCCTTTTTTTATTCTTTTTTTTAAATGGCTTTTGCGCAGGGGGGTTACATAACGCATTTAACCTAAACAACCTCTGCTACTACAAGAGCATCAAACTACTTTTTAAAAGCTGGCTTTATTTTTTATTCTCATGCATTGCTTTGTAATAAGCAGCTCTGCTTAAAGGTTCGTATTCATCGGTTTCGCCAAGCATCACTAAGTTATCATTAGCCGCTTTTCTAAAACTATAATTAGCTAAATTTCCTGTACGGGTACAAACAGCGTGAACTTTAGTAACATATTCCGCTGTTGCCATAAGCGCAGGCATTGGTCCAAAAGGTTTCCCTTTAAAATCCATATCCAAACCCGCCACAATAACACGCACGCCAGCATTTGCTAAATCATTGCAAACGGTCACAATTTCATCATCAAAAAACTGCGCTTCATCAATACCAATAACATCACAACCATCGGCTAAAATACGAATGTTAGCAGCGGCAGGTACAGCGGTAGATCTAATTTCGGTGCCTTGATGCGAAACCACATTATCATCATCATAGCGCGTGTCAACTGCTGGTTTAAAAATCTCAACACGTTGTTTTGCAAATTGCGCTCTACGCAAACGCCTGATTAATTCTTCGGTTTTACCAGAGAACATCGATCCGCAAATAACTTCAATCCAACCAAATTGTTCTTTATGGTTTACTGTATTTTCAAGAAACATTTTTGTAATAATAGTATTTAAAAACAGTTTTTTCTGTTACTTTGTAACAAAACAAATTTATCAAAAATAGTTGGTTAAATTTTAATGCTAGAAAAGTTATGAAGAAAATCATTGAATCTGATTTAATTAGTATTGCTCACAGAATTTTAAAGTTGAAAGACAAATCTGATATTTCAACTCTTTTGAAAGAAACAGAATTGTTGCATAACAAATTGATACTGTTACAATTTTATGAAGATAATAAGTTTAGATTAGATCCATCAATAACAGAGGAAAAACTGTTTGAAGTAGCAAATAAATCCATTGAAAAAGTTGATGATTCTGTATCAGTTACTTCTGAAGAACCTAATTATATGTCGGCAGACATTGTCAATGATTTACTAGAAGACACAAAAAACAACGACATTATTGCTTTTGAAGAGGATATTGAAACACCTGTTGAAACAAGTAACACTACATTTGAGGTTAATGGAAATGATGATATATTAGAGACCGATGACGAAATTACAACTGAAACCTTAACAACGAATGATGATGTTTTGGATATTGAGGAAGAAATAGAGGATGTTACAGAAGTGATTGAATTTACCCCATCAATAGAAGAAACACAAAAAACAGTTGCCGAAATTGACGAAGAAATTGCCGATATTGAAAGCCATAATCCTATTGAAGATGCTAAAGAAGCCGTAGAGCGTGTGGCTTTAGAGATAGATCCTGTTTTTTCTGTAGCACATACTGAATTGTTTGAAAATAATCCAATAAAAAACGAAGCGGAAGAGGTTTTAAACAAAAAAGCAACACAGCATTTTGTTTCTAATCAAGCTGAAGTTCCTTCAAACCAAACATATCGTCAGGCGCCATTGAACAAATCAATAAACGATGCCTTTGCGCATAAAATATCCATTGGTCTAAACGATCGAATTGCTTTTGAAAAGAATCTATTCAATGGCAATAGTGACGATCTAAACCGAGTAATTTCTCAGTTAAATACGATTGAAAGTTATCAAGAAGCCAAAGATTTTATCGATGATTTAGTAAAGCCCGAGTTTAACAATTGGCACGGTAAAGAAGATTATGAAAACCGATTTATGGAGTTGGTTGAAAAAAGATTTTTATAGTAAATGAGTAAATTATATATAGTGCCTACGCCTATTGGCAATTTAGAAGATATGACTTTTAGAGCCATTAAGGTTTTAAAAGAAGTCGATTTGATTTTGGCCGAAGATACTCGTACCAGTAGTAAACTGTTAAAGCATTTTGAAATTGGTACACAAATGCACAGCCACCATATGCATAACGAACATCAAACAGTAGAGCATACGGTGCAAAAATTAAAGAACGGACAAACCATTGCCTTGATTTCCGATGCTGGTACGCCCGCTATTTCTGATCCGGGTTTTCTATTAACACGTGCTTGTGTTGAAAACGGCATTGCTGTAGAATGTTTGCCTGGAGCAACTGCTTTTGTGCCTGCTTTAGTTAATAGTGGTTTACCAAACGATAAATTTGTTTTCGAAGGTTTTTTGCCTGATAAAAAAGGACGTCAAACGCGTTTTTTAATATTGGCCGAAGAAATTCGTACCATGATATTATATGTATCACCTCATAAATTGGTAAAAACTTTACAAGAGTTTAAGGAATATTTTGGCGTTGATCGTCAAATTTCGGTTTCAAGAGAATTGTCTAAATTACACGAAGAAACAGTTCGCGGAACGGTTGAAGAAGTTTTGCACCATTTTGAAACCAAAGCACCCAAAGGAGAAATTGTAGTAGTTGTAGCAGGAAAATCAAAAGAAAAAAGGAAAAAGTATGAGTAGTCACATCATTACCACAACGTGGAAAGGAAATATGCAGTTTGAATCAACCAACCCTGGTGGTTCATTAATGATAGATACAACCGAAGAAATTGGCGGAACAAACAACGGACTTCGTCCAAAAGCATTAATGCTATCGGCTTTAGCGGGCTGCTCAGGATTAGATGTTGCTTCGCTTATTAAAAAAATGCGATTAGAAGTAACCGATTTTAACATTGTAACTGAAGGAAATTTAACTAATACCGAACCACAGGTGTACGACAAAGTTACGGTTACCTACCATTTTTACGGTTCTAATTTAAACGAAGAAAAATTAGCACGCGCTGTAGAATTATCGGTTGATAAATATTGCGGGGTGATGCAAATGTTCCGTGCGTTTGCTACAGTAACTACAGAAATTGTGTATCATACTATTTAATTAGAAGTAATGTACTTTTTAAAGAAGCTATTTGAAAAACATTTTGAGAATAATGAAAATAAAAGCTCAAAATATGATTCATCAGTAGTAAAGAAAGTTATTGTTGAAAACGATAAATCTAACAAAAGTGATAAAAAGATAAAGAAGGATTAATGAGTGTAAAAACAATAAATAGAATTATTGCAATTATAATAATATTATCGAACATTTATTGGATCCCTATATCTTATGAAATAATTAAAACATCTGGTGGAGCAATGGGATTTGGTTTTATGTTTCTCCCTTTTTTACTGTTTTTAAACATTCTCTTCATTCCATCTATATTAATTTTTTTTAATAAGTATAAAGACAACACTTTTATATTAAGTATAAATATTCTTGGTTTAGCACTCATTATATTTATAAGTTGGTTAGCTTTTTTTAAGTAACTAAATTTACATTCCAAATGCGTTGGTCATTAAAACAAAAACCTAATCCTGAAATTGTTCAACATTTAATTCATTCTTTAAATGTAAGTCCACTTATAGCTACGTTATTGGCGCAACGTGGCGTTAAAACTTTTGAAGAAGCAAAAAAGTTTTTTCGTCCAGAATTAACAGATCTGTACAATCCGTATTTAATGAAAGATATGGATAAGGCTGTTGCACGTATCGAAAAAGCTATTGAAACCAACGAACGTATTTTGGTTTTTGGCGATTACGATGTTGATGGAACCACGGCGGTTGCCTTGATGTCATCGTATTTAAAAAGTTTTTATCCCGATGTAGATACTTACATTCCTGATCGTTATGCCGAAGGTTACGGAATTTCAAACCAAGGAATCGATTATGCTGAAGACAATGAAATTACATTGATTATTGCATTAGATTGCGGTATTAAATCAATCGATAAAATAGCATACGCCAACAAAAAAGGAATCGATTTTGTAATCTGTGACCATCATTTACCAAGCAATGAAATTCCAAATGCAGTCGCTGTTTTAGATCCTAAACAAAAAGATTGCAACTATCCGTTTAAAGAATTGTGTGGATGCGGGGTTGGTTTTAAATTGATTCAAGCACTTGCGGCAAATCGAAATCAAACCATAGAAGATTTAATTCCCTATTTAGATTTGGTTGCAACAGCAATTGCAGCTGATATAGTTCCTATTGTTGATGAAAATCGTATTTTGGCTTACTACGGTTTACAAGTTATCAATAATAATCCTCGACCTGGTATTCTGGCAATGATGAAACAGTTTTCGATTAAAGAATTCACCATTACCGATGTTGTTTTTAAGATTGCACCTCGAATAAATGCTGCCGGACGCATTAAACACGGAAATTATGCTGTGCGTTTGCTTACTGAATTTAACTTGAATGAAGCGATTGAATGTGCTAAAGAAATTGATGAATTTAACCAAGACAGAAGAGTTTTAGATCAGCAAATAACCGAAGAAGCTTTACAGCAAATAGTTAATAATAACGAAGAAACTCAATACACATCTGTAGTATACCACGAAACTTGGCACAAAGGCGTTATTGGTATTGTAGCATCGCGATTAATAGAAACCTATTACCGTCCTACATTGGTGTTTACCAAAAGCGGTGATAAGTTAGCCGCATCGGCACGATCGGTGAAAGGATTTGATGTGTACCAAGCATTAGAGAAGTGTTCAGAATATTTAGTACAATTTGGCGGGCATATGTATGCTGCAGGTTTAACGCTTGAAGAAGCGCAATACGATTTGTTTAAAAATAAGTTTGAAGAAGTAGTAAAAGCATCTATTAAAGAAGAACAATTAATAGAAGAAATTGAGATTGATGCCCTTGTTGATTTTAATGAGTTCGATGAAAAAACACTACGCATCTTAAAACAGTTTGAACCCCACGGCCCTGAGAATATGTCGCCAGTGTTTTTAACTCAAAATGTCTTCGATACGGGAAAAGCACAAGCAATAGGTAAAAATAACGAGCATTTGCGTTTGTTTGTTAAACAAAACAACTCGCAAGGTTTCGCAGCCATTGCTTTTAAAAAAGGATATTTACTTAACGAAACAAAAAACCTTAAATTAATAAATATGGTGTATTCGTTATCAGAAAACCAATGGAAAGATAAGATAACTGTACAATTGCATATAAAAGATTTAGGCTTTGTTTAAACTATCTTAATTTATTTAAAACATAAAAAAGCCATTCAACTTTCGCTGAACGGCTTTTGTTTTATATAAAATCTAGTAACTAACTTCTTAAAAACTACAACGGAATATTACCGTGTTTACGGTTTGGTGTAGCAACTTCTTTGTTTTCTAACATTTTAAAAGCTTTGATTAACTTTCTACGTGTATCTTGAGGGAAGATTACTTCATCAATAAAACCACGTTGCGCTGCACGGTAAGGATTAGCAAACTTTTCTGCATACTCTGCTTCTTTTTCTGCCAATTTAGCTACTGGATCCGCTGCTTCTGCAATTTCACGTTTAAAGATGATTTCTGACGCTCCTTTTGCTCCCATTACAGCAATTTCGGCACCTGGCCACGCAAAATTCATATCAGCACCAATGTGTTTCGAGTTCATCACATCGTAAGCACCACCGTACGCTTTACGTGTAATTACCGTTACTTTTGGAACAGTAGCTTCTGATAAAGCATACAACAATTTGGCACCGTGAACAATAATTCCGTTCCACTCTTGATCGGTTCCTGGTAAGAAACCAGGTACATCAACCAATACTAATAATGGTATATTGAACGCATCACAAAAACGTACAAAACGTGCCGATTTTATTGATGAATTTACATCTAAACATCCTGCTAAAAACATTGGGTTGTTTGCTACAATACCAACTGATTTCCCGCCAATCCGAGCAAAACCAACAATAATATTTTCTGCGTAGTTTTTATGAATTTCGTAAAACGAATCTTCGTCAATCACGTTGTTAATTACATCGTGCATATCGTAAGGTTTGTTAGCATTATCAGGAACAATGGTATTTAATTGTTCACGTAACTCATCACCTAATTCAAAAGGTAAATCTTCAACAACCTCTTGGTTATTCTGCGGGATATAACTTAATAAACGTTTTACATCTTCTAAACACTCTACATCGTTAGCCGAAGTTGTATGCGCAACTCCCGATTTTGTTGAATGAGTAGACGCTCCACCTAATTCTTCTGCCGAAACCGTTTCATTTGTAACCGTTTTAACAACGTTTGGACCCGTTACGAACATATATGAAGATCCTTCAACCATCATGGTAAAATCGGTCATCGCAGGCGAATAAACCGCTCCACCAGCACAAGGTCCCATAATAGCAGAAATTTGAGGAATAACTCCTGATGCCTGAACATTACGGAAAAAGATATCTGCATATCCACCTAACGAACGAACACCTTCTTGAATACGCGCTCCACCTGAATCGTTTAATCCGATCATTGGCGCACCTACTTTCAATGCCATATCCATTACTTTACAGATTTTCTCTGCATGTGTTTCAGATAAAGCACCACCGAAAACGGTAAAATCTTGAGCGAAAGCATACACTAAACGCCCATTTACTGTTCCGTATCCTGTAATTACACCATCACCCAAGTAATGTTCTTTATCCAAACCAAAATCTTTGGTACGATGCGTTACAAAAGCGCCAATTTCTTCGAAAGAACCTTCATCGAAAAAATATTCAATACGTTCGCGAGCCGTTAATTTCTTTTTTGCATGTTGCGCTGCAATACGCTTTTCACCTCCGCCTAATTGCGCTTCGGCTAATTTTTTATTTAAAATATCGAATTTTGTATTTGATTCCATTTCTTTTCTTTTATTAAAACTATTCAAGTTTTTGTCATTCAGAACAAAGTGATCAATCTAAGAGATTTCTCCTTACGTCGAAATGACAGTTGAATATTATAATTTCGTTGGTACGCGTAAAACTTTTTGATCTGCAAAGTATTGTTTCAATGCTACTAAAGCAGCAATTTCAGCTTCTTTTGCTTGATTTTCTTTGATGATATCTGCGCTATAGAATTTCTTAACGAAGTTGGTATCAAAGTTACCTGAAACAAACGCATCGTGTTCAAAAACAAACGTTCCAAAAGGTAAAGTGGTACTTACACCTTCTACTTTATAATCTTGAATTGCCTTTAACATCAACTGAATTGCCTCGTTACGATCTTTACCATACGTAATCAATTTTGATAACATAGGATCATAATAAATTGGCACATCCATTCCTTGTTCAAAACCATTGTCTACACGAATACCTTCACCTTCAGGTAAAATATACGTTTCTAAATTACCAACCGAAGGCAAGAAATCATTTAATGGATCTTCGGCATACACACGCAATTCTAAAGCATGCCCTTTAATGTGTAAATCTTCTTGAGTAATTGGTAATACTTCCCCACGAGCCACGCGAATTTGCATTTCTACTAAGTCGATTCCAGTGATTAACTCTGTAACAGGATGTTCAACCTGCAAACGCGTATTCATTTCTAAGAAATAGAAATTCTTGTTCTCATCTAATAAAAATTCAACGGTACCAGCACCAACGTAATCACAAGATTTTGCCACTTTTACAGCAGCTTCGCCCATTGCTTTACGGATTTCTGGCGTTAAAACAGCCGAAGGAGCTTCTTCTACTACTTTTTGATGACGACGCTGAACCGAACATTCACGCTCAAACAAATACACTACATTACCGTGTGTATCTGCCATCACCTGAATTTCGATGTGACGTGGAGAACCTACATATTTTTCAATAAAAACCGATCCGTCGCCAAAAGCTGAAGTCGCTTCAGAAATAGCACGTTGCATTTGAGATTCAAAATCTTCTTCTTTCTCAACCACACGCATTCCTTTTCCACCACCACCAGCAGATGCTTTAATTAAAATTGGGAATCCAACTTCTTTAGCTACTTTTTTAGCTTCGTCAATATCCGTAATGGCATGATCTAAACCAGGAACCATTGGGATATCATAAGCTTTAACGGTATCCTTAGCGGCTAATTTATCTCCCATTACGCGCATTGCATGCGATTTTGGTCCGATAAACGTAATATTGTTTTTCTCAGCTAATTCAGCAAAAGTTGAATTTTCTGATAAGAATCCGTATCCTGGATGAATTCCATCAACACCTAACTTTTTACAAACTTCAATAATTTTATCACCTAATAAATACGATTGGTTCGATGGTGCTTCACCAATACAAACGGCTTCGTCGGCAAATTTTACATGAGGCGATTGACGATCGGCAACCGAATAAACAGCAACGGTTTTAATACCCATTTTCTTTGCTGTTTTCATAACGCGTAGTGCAATTTCACCACGGTTTGCAACTAATATTTTTTTCATTTGATTATTCGAATTCAATTAATAATTGGCCTTTATCTACTGCTTGTCCTTTTTCAACAGCGATAGACTTGATCACTCCCGCACGAGGAGAATCAAAGCTGTTCTCCATTTTCATTGCTTCTAAAATCAATAAATTGTCTCCTTCTTGAACTTCTTGACCCACAGCTACATTGATCTCTAAAATCAAACCAGGCATAGGTGCTTTAATGGCGTTCACTACTTTTGCTTTACCTACTTCAAAGCCCATTTCTTTAATCAATTGATCTAAATGGTTTGCAATAGACACTACATATTCGTTGTTATTTACAACTACAGTATATGTTTTGTTGATGAAATCGGTGTTCACAACTTCAGCATGATACGAAGTATTGTTGTGTAACACATGAAAGTTTTTTTGATCTAAGCTAACTGCATCAACAGCTAACATTTGCTCTTCTGTAAAATCAAAGTTATGTTCTTTATTTACAGAAACTTTAAGTGTGTTGTTCATTTTTAAAATTGTTTCTAAGCTGTAAAGTTATTTAAAAATTCGCAATTATTTTATTAAAAACCATGTTTAATATATTAATTAGAAGGTTATTGCGATATTTGAAAAAAATAATGAAATGAACAAATATTCGGTTGTTTTTATGCCAGATGCGCAAACAATTGCGTTAATTAAAGAAATGAAATTGCGTTTAAGTGACGAAATTGGATGGTTTAATAGCAAAAATTCATTGGCGCATTTTACATTATTCGAATTTTTGGAAGAAGCTGCTAATGAATCTCAATTTTGCAAGCAATTAGAACGAATAGCTTCTGAAATAAATCCTTTTGAGATGACTTGCGATGCGTTTGATTCGTTTGAAAATGGTGCTTTTTATATTAAACCTAATACAGAAACCTCTTTGTTAATGGCAAATGAAATGAAAACCGTGCTAAAAGAATCAACTTCAATAAAAAAGACCATAACCAACACAACGCCGCATTTAACTATTGGCAGGCGTTTAAACAATGATCAATTAATGGTTGCAAAGCAAATGTTTCAAGAAATAGATATTTCGTTTTTTGTTGCTCATTTAACTTTACGAAAGTTCAACGAACAAACTCGTCAATTTGATTTATACCAACATTTTCCGTTATTAGGAAAACCAAAGGAAATACAAGGAAGTTTGTTTTAAAAAGTTATTTTTGCCCAAAACATAATTATGAAAAACATTTTACTTGATTTTTGGCATTTTATTAAAAAACCAAAAGATGAACAATATAGTGGAACAGATAAGAAGTACAAATGGAAAGTACTTTTTACGTTGCTTGGTTTTAACATACTTTTTACTATTCCCTTTTCTGGATTGGTATTGTTTATTAATGAATTCTATCCATTAAAACATAAATTTGACGATTTAGATTATAATCCAATAACATTATTTTTGATTGCTGTTATTACGCAACCTTTTCTCGAAGAAGTTGTATTTAGATTAGGCTTAAGAAGAAAAGGTTTTCTAATGGATTTATTTTCTGAAGAAAAATGGAATCGTTATTTTTCTAAATTCGTTTATTTATCTGTTATCACATTTGCTTTAGCGCATGGAAACAACTACAAATTTGATGGTTATTTCTTTATATTATTAATTCCTTTTTTAACTCTTTCACAATTTGTAACAGGCTTTATCAATACTTTTTTACGCGTTCGTTTTAATTTTTGGATGGGATTTGCTTTTCATGCTTTTTGGAATTTTTCAGCCATTGTATTTTCTAATCCAGAAATGTTTACAATATCTAAAAAAGTTGAAATGAAGAACGATAGATTTCAATTAGAAATCAAACAGCCAGTATTAAACTTAGACGATAAAACAATTTTATATTCCCTTAATCATGATACCATTTATCAATTAGAATCGTCTAAATTTTCTGCGAAAGAAATTTTAGAAACAATGGAAGTTTCGGAAAACAAATATCAAATACTTATAAAAGATTTCGATATCCGATTCAATTCTAAAAAAGGAATTCATAAAGACTCTTTATTAAACATTCTTGAAACAGAAGGTTATATAGTAAAGAAAACGCCAACTAATTAGTTGGCGTTTTTATTTTGTAAATAATAGTTTAGTAAAAATGAGGTAGAACAATCGTGCTCTTTAATGCTGTTTTGTTGTAGTTCAGCTTTAATATTATTGGCTAAAACTTTTCCATACTCAACCCCAAATTGATCAAAGCTGTAAATGTTCCAAATAAATCCTTGCACAAAAGTTTTATGCTCATACATAGCCAATAAGCTACCTAAAGTTTTAGGTGTTAATTTGTTTATTAAAAAGGTATTTGATGGTCTGTTACCTGCAAACTCTTTGTAAACAGCATTTGCATCAGGCATATCGTTATCATGATACTTGCCTTCTTTACCATTCATCAACGCTTCGGTTTGTGCAAAGAAATTCGCCATTAATAAATCATGCAAATCACTTGGATAGAATGGATTGATGAAACCAATAAAATCGGTCGGTATTATTTTGGTTCCTTGATGAAACAACTGAAAAAAGGCGTGTTGCGAGTTGGTGCCTACTTCTCCCCAAACAATAGTTCCTGTTTCATAGTTTACATGATTACCTAAGCGATCAACATTTTTACCGTTACTTTCCATGATAACTTGTTGAAGGTATGCTGGTAACATTTTTAATTTATCAACATAAGGAATAATTGCCTCAGTTTCAAAACAATAAAAGTTATTATACCAAATAGATAAAAGCGCCAATACAACTGGAATGTTCTCTTTAAAAGGCGCGTTGATAAAATGCTGATCCATTTCATGAGCACCTTCCAATAATTCTTCAAATTGATGATAACCTATTGATAAAGCTGTTGATAAACCAACGGTGCTCCATAAAGAATATCTTCCACCTACATAATCCCACATCGGAAAAATGTTTCCTTCTTCAATTCCGTAATTAACAGCTTCTGTACTATTAGAAGAAACCGCCACCAAATGATCTTGCGTTTTTAAATTATTTGTAAGCAACCAATTTTTAAAGATATTGGCATTGCTAATGGTTTCAAGCGTAGTAAACGATTTACTTACCACAATTAAAAGCGTAGTTTCGGGATTTAATTTTTGTTTTAAACAGGCAATACTATCATTATCAATGTTTGAAATGTAGTGAATGTTCAAATGATTTTTATAATCGGCTAATGATTCTGTTACTAATTTTGGTCCTAAATCGGACCCGCCAATACCAATGTTCACAATATCAGTAAAAGCTTTACCTGTTGTTCCTTTTAAAGTACCCGAAATAACTTTCTCAGTAAAAACACGCATTTGATTTAATGCTGCGGCAACATCTGTAGATCGTGTTTCTTTTGATTTTCGTAAATCTGTATGTAATACTTTGCGGTTTTCGGTTTCGTTAATCACTTCGCCATTTACCAAAGCATTTATACCTTGCTTTAAATGTACTTCTTCGGCTAAATTGCAAAGTAAATTTATCGTTTCAGTTGTAATTCTGTTTTTAGAAAAATCGACTAAGAAATCATTCCAAGAAATGGTAAAATCTTTTATTCTGTCTGTTTCACTTGCAAACAACTCTTGCATTTTTACAAATTGCATTTTGTAAAAGTGATCTCTTAACTGTTGCCAAGCTTGTGTTTCTGTAGGGTTATTTTTTGGTAATGACATTAATTTTCTAATTTTTCTTGAATTTTATCGTCAATTGCTTTTTTAATAGGTTTGATTTGTGCTAAATAGTTAGGCAAATCACTCTTATCCATAATTAACGATGTAGGTAATTTTTGCTTTAAAGGATCAACTTGTACGCCGTTTTTCCAAAATCGATAACAAACATGTGGGCCTGTTGCTAAACCTGTACTTCCCACTTTACCAATTGTTTGCCCTTGTGCTACACTTTGCCCTCGGCGAACTAAGATTTTAGACATGTGAAGGTATTGTGTGGTGTACATACCATCGTGCTTTATTTTTACATAATTACCATTACCTGATGTTCTGCCAGTTTCTATAACAACGCCCGATGCGGTTGTCATGATTGGTGTGCCATGAGGCGCTGCGTAATCGGTACCGTTATGTGCTTTGAAACGCTTTTGAACAGGATGAAATCTGTTTTTAGAAAATTTTGATGTAATGGTAAAGTATTTTAAAGGCGATTTTAAAAACATGGTGCGCATTTGCTGACCATTTTCGTCAAAAAACTGCGCTTCGTTTTCACCTGCTCTTTTATACGGAAAACCGTAAACATCTTTTCCTTTGTATTCAAAATAAGCGCCTAAAATTTCTTCGGTTCCTACATAAATAGAATCATTGATGTACTTTTCACGAACTGAAATGGCAAATTTATCACCTCGTTCAAATTTAAAGAAATCAATAGTCCATGCAAAACGCTTTGCCAATGCGGCTGCTAAACCAGGATCTAATCCTTCGTTTTGAATAGAAGCAGATAGAGATCCGTTAATTTCACCTGCGATTGTTTTCTCTTTATAGGAAACAGGGTAATTAACCGTGTAAGCGTGAATAGAATCTCTAAAATCTAACACTTGAAAACCTGCTTGATCAGGTTCATATATCAAAACTTCTAACTTAGGAATGGTTTCTTTAGACTTTAGTAATGTAAAAGCTTTACCAGCCTTCATTTTTCGCACATCAAAAGAATCTTTTACTTTGGCTACAATATCGTGTATTTCGGTAGCATCGTAATTATGACGTGCTAATATCAAACTTAAATTATCACCTCGTTCAATCGTATCACGCTCTACGTGATATTCATTTAAAGAAAAACCATAAGCAAATTCAGGTTTTATTTCTGCTTCTTTCTTAGGTTTTGCTTCAGCAATTGCTACTTCTTTCTCTTTTTTACTGCAAGAAATAAAAATTACTAAAAATAATGATATGATAAGTTGATAGCTTTTCATTTACAAAGCGTCTTTACCCCAATTGGCTAATTCTTCTTCACTCCATAATTCTGGAAAGAAAATACGACGTTGGTATTGTGGCAACATGTATTTTTTCCAATCACTTCCACCTGTAGCTTCTTGCGGTCCAGATTCACTTTCAATGTATTTTTTAGCTGCATTAAAATGCCCCATTACCCAAGTAATATTTACTGTTTTATCGTAATGACGCATCGCTTCACGTAAACTTTCGTTTTGTTGATCTGATTCTGGTAACTGCTTAAACTTACGCCATAAATTTAAGGTGTTGTATTCTTGCATAAAATCAATGAATTCTTTCTTGTATTTTTTCTCGAATTCATTAATTAAGTATGATTTTTTTCCTGTTTTGTAATCTTTACCTGCAGCTTGCCAATATAAATGCTCAAATGCATGTTCATAAGGTGTGTTTCTGTCGATATTTTCACGGTAGCGTGCATCAATCAAATTAATTAAATCGGTTGAAGCAAACTCTACCAAACGATATTGCGCACTTTGAAAACCACTTGCTGGTGTTAATGTGTTACGAAATTTCATGTATTGTTTTACATCCATACCATCTTGCATAATGGTAAACGATGTTGTTAACATATCAAAATAACGTGAAATTCTACCCAAACGTTCTGTAAAAAATTCTGTAGTTAAATTTTCTGCGTAAGAAACTTGCTCAATTTCCCATAAAATCATTTTAAACAACAACTCGTTTACCTGATGATACATAATAAAAACCATTTCATCTGGTAGTGTAGTGCGTTGTGTTTGCAAACTAAGAAGCGCATCGGTTTGAATGTAATCCCAATATGTAATTGGTTTTTGCCACAATAAACCTTCTAAATGTGTATCTAGTTTTTGATCAATTTTATTAAATTTTTCTTCTAAATTTTGTATTTTTTGTTGACGTTCGTTTGAAATATCCATTATTTTACAACTTTCAAAGGGGTTTTTAAATTTTTGTATTGAATTAACTCCGCCTTTAAAGAACCTACTAATAAACTTGCCTGAATTTTAATAGGCACACGGTTTTCATCGTTTGAAACCCACATAGTTAAACTTTCTTGTTCTTTAAAAACTCGTCCAGATTGTACGTACGGACGAAACTTCATTGTATTTACCGTTCCAAATTTAGTTTTAATTTTCTCATAACCCATAAATTTTAGTTTAAATTTAAAGATTTCATCATCAAAAAACATATCAATTTGCAAGGTTTCCCCTACTTTCATTGATCCTAACTTTTCATGATTTCTTAAATGATAAAACGATGAAATTACATCTTGAATTTTGGAATGCACATTAAAAGTACGTTCTGTGTTTGTTTTGTGATCTTTCAACAAAACGGTGTTGCTTTTATAATCAATAAAGCCTTCTTGGTTGCGATTATAACCGCCTTCTTGAATTTTTCGAACAAAACGATAAGGTTGCCCTGTTGATTTATCAAAATAACTTTGATAATCATCTTTCACTTTAAAAAAGGTTTTAGACACACCTGTAGTATAACCATAGCCTTTTGCATGAAAAACACTTTTGCCATTATAAGTAGCATCTTTAAGTTCTAATGTAGCAATACCTGCATTTATAAAGCCATAAGATACTTGAAATTTAAAATATTCGCCCGATTTGAATGCTGATTGACCAAAGCCCACAAAGGACATTAGAAGCAATGTAAAAGTTATTATTATTTTATTCATAACACAGTTCAATTTTTTGGAAAGATACAAAACAAAATTTATTCCAAAGTTAATTGAAAACAAAAAAACCCAGTCGATAACCGACTGAGTTTTCATGCTATTAACCAACCAAAAAACTATAAATTATGAAAAATTTATTACACTCAAACAAAGCTATATAACTTTGTTTTTGCGAGTGCAAAGGTAGGTTTTTATTTTGCATTAATAAGCACTATTTGGTGTTTAACATAAGTTTAACTAAATATACTTAAAAAGCAGATTTTTAAAGAGTTCCTCTCTTTTCTTGTTCTCTTTCAATTGATTCAAATAACGCTTTAAAGTTACCTGCACCAAAACCACGAGCACCCATACGTTGAATTACTTCAAAGAATAATGTTGGACGATCTTCTACTGGTTTTGTGAAGATTTGTAATAAATATCCTTCTTCATCAGCATCAATCATGATACCTAATTTTTGTAATTCATTGATATCTTCTTTGAATTTATCCATGTGGTCTTTTAAACGTTCTGGAATAGCATCATAATAACTTTGAGGTGGAATAGATAAGAACTCAACTCCACGTGCTTTCATATCGGCAACTGTTTTTAAGATATCATCTGTAGCAACGGCAATATGTTGTACACCTTCATCTTCATAAAAATCTAAATACTCTTCAATTTGCGATTTTTTCTTTCCTTCAGCAGGCTCATTGATAGGGAATTTAATTCTTCCGTTACCATTTGCCATTACTTTAGACATTAAAGCAGAATATTCTGTTGTAATTTGTTTGTCATCAAAAGATAAGAAGTTAACAAAACCTAATACATCTTCAAACCATTTAACCCAAACGTTCATTTGATCCCAACCAACGTTTCCTACCATGTGGTCAATGAATTTTAAACCAACTGGTGCAGGGTTGTAGTCTGTTTCCCACTTAACGTAACCTGGCATAAACAAACCGTTGTAGTTTTTACGCTCTGTAAACATAAATACTGTTTCACCGTAAGCAAAAATACCAGCTTGTACTACTTCACCGTTTTCATCAGAAGTAACAGTAGGCTCCATAAAAGATTTTGCTCCACGTTTTGTAGTTTCTTCGTAAGCAGAACGCGCATCTTCTACCCATAACGCTACCACTTTAACTCCGTCACCGTGTTTTTTTACGTGCTCACCAATTGGAGATTCTGAGTTTAAAGCCGTTGTAAGTACTAAACGAATTTTGTCTTGTTTAATTACATAAGAAGCTCTATCACGTACTCCTGTTTCTAAACCTGAGTAAGCCTCAGATTGAAAACCAAAAGCTGTTTTGTAGTAATGCGCCGCTTGTTTAGCGTTACCTACATAAAACTCTACGTAATCTGTTCCTAAAATTGGTAAAAAGTCTTGTGCTCCTTCAAATATTTTTTCTAATCCGTATTCTACAGATTTTAATTCTTGTGACATAATTTAATTATTTAGTTATTGTTGTTATTTTATTCTTGATTCAAAGAATCTTGGTAATTATAAATAGAGTCTGCCTCATTGTTGATAGAATCTGTTTCATTTGCAACATCTTCTTCATCATAATTATACTGCTCTTGGGTTGTTTCCTTTTGATCTATATTTTTTAAAAAACTTAACATTGAAAGCATTACTGTACCGTAAATAATAAAATAAGCTACAAAAAACAGTGTAATTGCCCCATTGATTATTAGCGCAATAATGTTTATTACTTTTGCAGTGCTTACATTATTTTTACTGTTAAGCAAATACATATTAGGGTTAAGATCAAATTGTTGCAAGCTTTTATTAGCACTTAATAGCCCAATTATTGAAAGGATTACTCCTATAATAGAAAAGCCACAACAACCTAAAACAACTCCTATGCATAATGCAATGATTCCTAATGTTAATGAACTTGGATCGGCAGGTAATTTATTTTGATGCATCTACTATTTCTTAATCTAACCACGATTGGTAATATTGCTCATCGGCAATTTTCATAGCTTCTTCGGTAACCATTAAAGGTTTAAACGTATCTACCATAACAGCTAATTCTTCGGTACGGGTTTGCCCTATACTTTTTTCCATTGTACCAGGGTGCGGTCCGTGTGGAATACCTGCTGGATGTAAAGAAATGTGTCCTGGCGCAATATCTTTTCTGCTCATAAAATCACCATCTACATAATACAAAACCTCATCAGAATCGATATTACTGTGATTGTATGGTGCAGGAATTGCATCTGGATGATAATCATACATACGTGGCACAAAAGAACAAACTACAAACGCATCTGTTTCAAAAGTTTGATGCACCGGTGGCGGTTGGTGTATACTACCTGTTATAGGTTCAAAATCGTGAATAGAGAACGCATAAGGATAATTGTACCCATCGTAACCAACAACATCAAAAGGATGCGTTGCGTATACCATATCAAAAATTTCGTCTTGCTTGCGAACTTTAATTAAGAACTCTCCTTTTTCATCGTTCGTTTCTAATTCATACGGTCTGCGGATATCACGTTCGCAAAATGGCGAATGCTCTAACAACTGACCAAACCAGTTACGGTAGCGTTTAGGGGTATAAATAGGTCTGCGCGATTCTACAATAAACAAACGATTATCGTCTGTATCAAAATCAATTTTATAGATAATACCACGAGGAATTAGCAAATAATCGCCGTATTTAAAATCTAAATTACCTAAAATGGTACGTAATTTACCTGTGCCTTTGTGAATAAAAATCAATTCATCGGCATCGGTATTTTTATAAAAATAATCTTGTGTTTTATTAGTAGGCGCAGCCAATGTAATAGTACAATCACTATTGGTTAAAACTGCTTTTCTACTTTCTAAAAAATCGGGTATTTGTGGTACCTGAAATCCTCTAAAGCGATACGATTGAATATTATTAGCACGTGCAATTTTTGGCTTAACACTGTAAGAACCTTTAATTTCTTTTACTTGTGTTGGGCGTTGCTCATGATATAAATTGGTTGACATACCATCAAAACCAATAGTACCAAACAATTGTTCGTAGTATAAATCGCCGTTTGGTTTACGGAATTGGGTATGTCTTTTTGGAGGAATATTTCCTAATTTATGGTATAAGGGCATACATTATTTCTTTAAATGATTTAACAAAAAAGCATAGTTATGCTTTACCTCATTCCGGATTTCGTTTAATGAAGTATTTTAATTGCGATAATAGTCCATGCCATATTTTCATACTTAACAAATATAAAAACAATTTTTTGGAGATATCATAATTTTAACCAAAATATGCTACTAAAAGGTAATTTAAAACCAAAAACCAATACCAAACCAAGTGTAATGGGTTTTAATTTCGGGCGAATAGGATTGTTTAATTTCAATAGGACCTATAACAGTTTGAAAACCGTATCCTAAAGCGTAGCCTGAATTAATAGGAAGTTCTAACCAATCATTATACTGAAACATAGCATTTTTTAAGTACATAAAATTAGCTGTTGCATTTAAATGATGTCTTTTGTAAAAACGATAATCAACTCGCAAAAGTGATTTTAGATAAGAGTTGGCATTAACACTTAAAAAATCATATCCGTAAAAAGGTTTTACATTTGATATAGACTGAAAGCCATAACCACCAAAAGAATAATTTAAGTTAATAGATGGCGTACTACCTATGGTTACACCAATATCGGCCTTTAATTCTACGGAAACCCTATTAGCAAATGTTTTCACAACACCTAACTCACCATTAATCTGTGTAAAAGGTTCAAAATTCTTGTTGTAATCTGATGATAAAAACATATGTTTTACTTCGGCATTAAAACTGACTCCTTTTGTTGGAAAGTACTTATTGTCATACGTATCTAAAACTACATTGAAGTACGTACTTAAGTAATGACTATTATCTAACCAGTTGCGTTCTAGCTTAACGTTAGTAATATCCACTATTTGATATTTATGTTCTAAACCTAAACCAATTAAAAACTTATCGTTGTAATAATTTTGCAAATACAAACGGTTGGATAAATCAACCCAATCTGCGTTAAAAACATCTAATCCTAAAAATTGAGGTGCTACAACATCGGTTTCATACGGTTTTATGTTGTACTTAAACTTGTTTAACCTACTTTGGGCACCATAACTCCACCTAAAACCGTTATCTACAAAGTAATTAAAGTTATAGCGTATGTTATCGCCAAAGACAAAATCAAGCGAAGCAACATCATTCTTAAACAATAATTTTTTGTGCGTAACATTTATTAAAGCAGCACTTTTGTAGAGATTATCAAAATGCAACCCAAACTTTAAGAATGTGTTAGTTGTATTTTCCTTTAAATCTAATATCAAATCATCGCCTTCTTCTCCTTTTTCAAAATGATAATTAATACCACTAAAATTCTGTGTTGCATTTAAATTGGTTATTCCATCCTCTAACCTACTAAAAGGCACACATTCTTGCTTAAAATACCCTAATTTACCAAACACATAATCTTTATTGTAGCTTTTTAAAGGGTTCACCTTTACAGAATGAATATGAATAGTATCATTTATAACATATTTTGGCAAAGGTTTTTTATAATAATTAGAACTTATTTTTTTTATTTCTGGTAGTTCCTTTAAAGCAGCTTCTACTCCTTTAGCAATAATTTCGGATCCTTTATCAAATGTAACTACTGAGAAATTTGCAATATCGGGTTTAATGTAAATATCTGTTTTTAGTTGTTTGCCATCCATACCTCGGTACATACCATAGTTGGCAATTTGCATTAAAACATCGGTAACTCCTTTAATTTTCGATTTATCCTTCATACCGTCTTGCACATCAACCCCAATAATGATATCAATGCCTTTGTTTCTAATTTCGGCAATAGGATAATTGTTCACCACACCGCCATCAATCAACAATTTATCATCAATTTCAACAGGCGTGTATAACGATGGAAAAGCGCCACTTGCCAAAATACTTTGCGGCAAATTACCTTTTTCCAGAATTACTTGCTGCCCTGTAACAACATCGGTAGCAATACAAAGAAAAGGTATAGGCAATTTAGAGAAATCGTTTTGATAACGCGCATGTGCCAACAAACGATTAAGCATATTGTAATTGTACATGCCTTTTGATAGCGATACAGGCGCGCCTATTTTGAAATCATCAAAAGGGAGTTGAATGGCATAAATTTCATCGTTTTGTTTTTCGTAGAACGATTTTGAGTTTCTAGGGATGTAATCCTGAAGTAAAGCATCAGCATCAACCGTTTTAAAGATAGAATCTAGCTGATTGGCTGTATAACCCGATGCGTACAAACCGCCAATAATAGCCCCCATACTGGTACCACCAATATAATCGATTTTTACGCCTTGCTCTTCCAACACTTTTAACACACCAATATGTGCAAAACCTTTGGCACCACCACCACTTAATACCAAACCTATTTTGGGACGATTGGTTTCTTGTGCTTTTACTACAAAGCAAACATTTAAGAATAAAAAGAGTCCAAAAATAAATCGAAACATAGTTTTTGATGATTTGATAAGCACTACTTACTTTCTCAAAAATACTGAAAAAAACAGACACTTTTAAGATTGGTTTAAATTAAAAAACTTCTGTTATAAAAACAGAAGTTTTGTGTTATTTAATTTTCATTAGTTGGTATAATAGGAACACCAAAATAAAACTCTAAAATGCGGGTGCGGAACAAATAATCGTATTTAGCACGTAGCAAATCAGATTGGGTGTTTACCAATAATGTTTGCGCTTGGTTGTAATCAAATGCGGTTGCCATACCATTTTCATAACGCTCTTTGTTGTAACGAAAAGCTTCCTCTCTAGCTCTTAATGTTTCTTTAGTGGCAATGTAAGTTTCCATTGCACCTTTAGCATCGGCATAGGCAGTGTATATGTTTCGTTCTAAATCTAACTCACTTTGTTGCATAGCTAATTTATTCTTCTCTAAATTAATTCTGCTACGCTCTACATTATTACGTGTTGCATATCCGTTAAAAATAGGAATGTTTAGCTGCAAGCCAAAACTATGCCCCTTGAACATATCTAACTGATCAAAAAAAGCAGGCGGATTCATTTCTCCTCCTTTACCATCGGGGATTTTAGCATACGAAACACGCGAACCAAAACTATAAAAACCAACCAACGATGGCAAATAAGCGCCTTTGGCAATTTCTACATCCTTTTCGGCCATTAAAACATTGTTTTCTGCTATTTTTAACTCGGTGCGTTCTTGACGTGCTTTATTGAAAATACTTTCTGGCGATTCAAAAAAGATGTTGTTTGCTTGAAACTCATAGGCTACATCGGCAATATCAAAGTCTTTAAAATCTTCCATTTGTAACAATTGCGCCAAGCTCATTTTTGAAACAAGCAAAGCATAATCGGCCTGAATAATGCGTTGTTTACCTGTAGCTAAGGTTGCTTTCATATCGTACAAATCGCCACGAGGAATCATACCGGCATCCACCAAAGCTTCCGATCGAACCAATTGCAAACTGTCGGCACTAAATTGCTGATGTTGTACTTTTAAATTTTCTTTGTTGAACAAAATTTGCAAATACGCATTCACCACGTTTAACGCTACATCTTCTTCCATTTTTAAATGCTGATATTGCGCTGATATAATAGCCAACTTGGCTTTTCTAAAACGGTTTTGGTTTTGCAAGCCTTTGTAAATATCTACATTGGCATTAGCACCAACCGATGTAAACTGCGTGGTTTGATTTTCTAGCAACCCCGTGGTAATGTTAGTGTTTAAACCAATATTCCAAGAGTGCGATGCATTGGCGTTTACACCTGGTAAAAAGTTACCGTATGCATCTTTTTTATCTACTTCGGCTAATTTATTGTCTAACTCAACCTGCGCAATAGACACGTTATTTTGCATAGCGTGTGTTATACACTCTTCTAATGTCCATTGTTTTTGTGCGGTGGCATTTGCTGTACAAAACAACACCACAAGTGTTACTATTTTTGGTATGATTTTCATTACTTTTCGGTTTTCATTTCTTGACTATCGAATTTTTGGTTTTCAGAGTATTCTTTTACATCTATAAGATTTCCTTGACTGAATGTTTCTTTTTTCATTAACTGACCGTTTTCATAATACGTTTTCCAAACACCTATTTGCATGCTTTTATTATACGCTCCTTCTATTTTCAACTGACCGTTCTCATAATAGCTTTTATAATCTCCATGAAAATGAATGCCTTCTTTATTAGCTATATAATCTGGTTGACCATTTGGATAAAAACGCTTTAATTGGTAGGTTTTCTTATCGTTATTAAAGACCTCTTCTTGCATTAATTGACCGTTTTTGTAATACTGTGTCAACTCTCCTATTCTTCTATATCCATTATCAAAGAACATGATGTATGCTAAACGACCATTATCATAATATCCTTCAGACTTACCTTCTTGTCTGCCCTTTTTATATGTAGAAACCTCTTCTAATGATCCATTATCATGATAGCTTTTCCACTCGCCCTCTTTTTCTCCGTTTTTGTAAAACCCTATTTCTTTTAGCTGCCCATTATCATAATAATTTTTCCATTCTCCATCTTGAATAGGCTGATCTTGAGCAAATAGCGTAAAACTAATATTCATAAATAGCAAAGCTATTATTTTTGATATGCTTTTCATGTTGATTATACTAACTGTTGCTTATTTTGGATTGTCCTTTGCATATTGATTTCTAAAGAATTCTTCAAAGTTTTTGGTAGCGTACAACTGTTTTTGATACCAAAATGTTTTTTGAAACGGATTTATTACTACTTGATAGGATTTAGATCCATTAGGGTAAATTCTAAACTCAATTTTTACGGTATCTCCTTCTTCCTCAAAACGATCTAAATTAAACGAATGCAACAACGGAATAACAAATTCATTGGTTGCAGCATCTTGAATACCAAAACCATTAATCCAAAGAGCCATTCTAAACTCGGTGCCTTCGGTTATTAGTTTGAATTTTCCGTTTAAGATGTTTTTTTCACGTCTATCGTTCATTTAGATTTACTTCTTGATTTGGTTTCTTTCATTTCTCCTGCAAGAATTTATAAATCTTGTAGGTTTATAATCAATATCTACAAGGTTTTAAAACCTTGCAGATAAGAGAAACTCAATTACTTCTTAACCTGATTCCAAACTTTTATTTTATCATTTTTAGTGATGCCTTTCTTAATTTCAACATAAATACCATCGCTAACACCTAATTCAACATAGCGGCGCTCAAACTTCTGATCGCTTACCATAACCTCAACAAACGATTTTTTTGTTTTCTCATCGTACTGTACCAAACCTTCTTTCAGGGTTAACACATTGGTTACTTTGGCAATAATAATAGAAGCGTTGGCACTTAAACCAGAACGTATAAAAGTAGATTCTTTGTTTTCTAAGGTACCTTTAATAGGAAACTGCATAGCGCCGTTTTCATTTACACCTTTAGGCGCAATATAATCTAACACCGCGTTAAACTTTTCATTTTCAATAGCACCTACGCTAATTTCTAACGGTAAACCTAACTTTAGCTTCCCTACTTCCGATTCATCTATTTTTCCTTCAAAGATCATATTCCCAACATCGGCCAAACTGGCAATGGTAGTACCCTCGTTAAAGTTGTTTGCCTCAATTACCTGATTTCCTTTTTTAACAGGCACATCCAACACCATACCCGATACGGTTGAGCGTATAAGCGTTTGCGCCACATTTGTCATACCACTTGTAGTACCTGTTCTAATGATTTCGGCACTTTGTTGGCTGGCTCTGTAAGTTTGTTGCGCTAATTTGTACGCTGTTTCAGCTGCATCATAATCGTTGGCAGAAATAACACCTTTGCTAAACAAGGTTTTCTGACGCTCATAAATGCGCTTTTGGTTTTCTAAATCGATTTTTGCCGATTGTATTTGATTGTTTGCCGAGTTTAAGTTAGAAACATTAGGCACTACTTTAATCTTTGCAATTAAATCGCCGTTTTTAATGTAATCGCCTGCTTCTACGTATACCTCATCAATAATACCCGATATGTTTGGTTTTATCAACACCTCTTCTTTAGGGTTGATGTTTCCTGTTGCTACAGTACTTTTAGATATGGAACGTATTTCGGGCTTTTCTGTTTCATACACCACAGGTGGCTGCGCATTTTTTTGATACAGCCAAAACAAAGCGCCTGCAAAAGCAATGGCCAAAAAAACTAAAATACTTATGGTACAACCTTTTTTCATATATGTTTGTTTGAAGGTTTAGTGTTTAACATTATTATTATTTCCTATCCACCCTAAATGAGTGTGTTTAAAATTATCTGAGTACTTAAAGCCATAACCAAAAATGCGGTCCATAGCGGCATGCGCAAATAAAATGATACCCGCTAAAGTAAGTAGTGGTATACTAAGCCAATATCCCACAAACAAAACAATTAATGCTACCAGTTTATGATGAAAAAAATTGTATAACCAGGCACCTACCTTTGGGTTTACTAAATAACCTACCGCAGAAACATCGGGTAATAAAATACACAGAGGAAAAACCCACCATGCGTACTCTAATTGGTTAAACAATACAATAGCCAATAAAAACTGACCCAGCTCTTCTAGCTTTAATAAATTTTTCATAAGCTCACTTTTATTCGGTTCGTAAGGCATCAATAGGTTTTACTTTAATAGCCGTAATAGCAGGTATTAAACCAGCCAATAAACCAGCTATTACCAATATAAGCAGCGCAATTACTACCACCCCTAAATGTACACTAGGGTTTACAATAGGTATTTCATTGGCATTGGGTGCTTTATCTAATGCAAAATTAATACCCGCCAACACCAACGATGCAAAGATGATACCCGCCATACCTGCAATAACTGATAACACTACCGATTCTGTTAATATTTGTTTGATAATGGTTGCAGGGGTAGCACCTAGCGCCCTACGAATACCAATTTCTTGTGTACGTTCTTTTACAATAATCAACATAATGTTGACAATACCAATAATACCCGATCCTAAAATAAAGATTCCAACAATGTATGATACTGCAGTAAGAATGGAGAACAATCCGTTGATTTTTTTAAACTCTTGATACAAATCAAAATGACCAATGGCTCTGTCGTCCTTAGGATCAATAGAATGGCGTTGCTTTAAAATATCAAATATATTTTCTTTAATATCAGTAATAGGCGTATCATCAACTGCTGTAATGGCCATCCACCCTACAATATCGCCGTAATTAAATGCTTGCTGAAAGGTAGTAAAGGGCATAAACAATTGTTTTTGACTCTCTTCTTTATCGCCCCCAATATTAGATATGCTTTTATACACACCCACTACCATAAAGTTAACACCTTGCACTTTAATATACGATCCCAATACTTTTTCATCGGGTGCATACAGCTCGCGTATTACGCCTTCGCCAATAACGGCTACCTTGCGCTTGTTTTCAATATCGCCATAATTAATAAAGCGTCCTTGCAACATTTCCATTGGTTGTTGCAGGATAAACTCCGGATAATCACCATACACATTATAAGCACCTGTTTTGGTACCACGCACTACATTGTTGCTGCCTCTAAAACCACCTAACTGATTACGTGGTGATACATACATTAACCCTTCTACATTGCGCTTAATAGCCTCAACATCGCCGTTTTTGTAATTAAACGCGCGCCCTTGTGGTAAGCCTTTATAAGGTTTAGAGGTGGTATTGGCCCACATAAACATAGTATTGGTTGATAAACCACCCATTTGGCGCTTAATACCGTTTTGCAAGCCTTGACTGGCAGACAGTAAGATGACCAATATAAAGATACCCCAAAACACTCCAAATGCCGTAATGAGCGTTCGGAAAGGATTGGCAGAAAGCGCCTCTAGTATTTCGTTCCATTTATCTCTGTTAAACATACTATTCTCCTCTTAGTGCAACAATAGGTCTAATTTTAGCGGCACGATACGCAGGGATGAATCCTGCAAAAGCACCTGCCACAACTAATATTACTAACGTAGTAACAGCTACGTTAAAATCAACTTCGGGACGGGTAAAGAAATCGGCTTCTACCGATGGTCCTACCAGCTCCCACACCAATAAGCCAAATATCAACCCAGAAAAACCTGCAATTACGGTAATAAAAACGGCTTCTTGCAATACCATGGTTATAATAGATAAAGGCGATGCCCCTAAAGCCTTGCGAATACCAATTTCTTTAGTGCGCTCTTTTACAATAATCAACATAATGTTACCAACACCTACCACACCTGCAATAATGGTACAGATACCTACAAACCAAAAGAAAGCTTGCACACCACCTGTTATAATGTAAATGTTTTTGGCTTGCTCTAATGAGTTGCTAATAACCAAAGCACTATCATCATCTGGGGCAATGCTGTATTTTGTTTTAAGTAAGGTTTCTAATTCTTTTGAAAAGGCATTTGATTGTGCCAAAGCTTCATCAAAATTAGCATTGGGTTTCATGGTAAACGACATAGAACGGATGCTATCACCTGCGCTGTATGTTTTTTGTGCTGTAGCAATGGGTATAAACACTCTGCTTTCTTCACGCTCGCCACCTGGATCGGTATACACGCCTACTACGTTGTATATAGTACCCGAAATATTTAAGCGTTGCCCTAAAGGTTCTTCGCCGTGTTTAAACAAATCGGTAGCTACCTTATTGCCAATAATCACATTTTTTTCATAGTTGCGAATATCGGCTTGATTAATAAAGCGCCCTTTTATAATAGAGGCATTCTCTATGAACTGATAATCGGGGTGTACCCCTTCTACACTATAGTTGCCCGTTTCTTTTTTATATACTATACTACCATTCCATACCGAGTAGATAGCCGACTTTTTATCAATATAATCGGCAAACAAGGTAGTAGCCAAATCATAATCGGCATTGCGCAGTTGTATTTCACGCCCTACGCCCAAGCCTTTGTATTCTTTCTTAGTAACGCCTGGCCAAACCGCAATACGATTCACCGCATCTTGCTCAAACTGTTTTTGTATGCCGTTTTGTATGCCGTTACCAGCACCTAAAAGTATCACCAATATAAAAATACCCGAAGCCACCGATACCCCCGTGAGTACCGTGCGGAGTTTGTTTTTCAACAAACCTTCAAATATTTCTTGCCAGCGCTCTACACTAAACATGCTGTGCTGCTCTTATTTGATTTACCAATCGGTCCGATTCTATTTGTCCGTCTTTCAACATTACAATACGCTTGGTCATTTCGGCAATATCAGGTTCGTGGGTAACCACCAAAACGGTTTTACCTTCATCGTTTATTTGCTGAATCAAATCCATCACTTCGTACGATGTTTTAGTATCCAACGCCCCTGTAGGCTCATCGGCCAATAATACTTTAGGATCCGATGCCAACGCACGTGCAATAGCTACGCGTTGTTTTTGCCCCCCACTCATTTCATTAGGCAAGTGTTTTGCCCAATTAGCCAAGCCTACTTTTTCTAAGTAATGCATAGATCGTTCCATACGTTCTTTGCGCGCCATGCCTTGATAGTACAACGGCAAAGCCACATTATCTAAAGCGGTTTTGTAATTAATAAGGTTGAATGATTGAAACACAAAGCCCAAAAACTTATTGCGGTATTGCGATGCAATGGTTTCGTTTAAGTTTTTAATAGGCACATGGTCTAAGGTATACGTACCTTCATCGGCTTCATCTAAAATACCAATGATGTTTAAAAGGGTTGATTTACCCGAACCCGAACTACCCATGATAGACACAAACTCGCCCTCGTTTACATGAAAGTTAATGCCCTTAAGTACGTGCAACGAATTTTTACCCATTTGATACGATTTGTGAAGGTCTTTAATTTCTATCATGTGTATGCGTTTTTAACCGATTAAAGATACTATTTGTTTTAAAAACAACTCTTTGTACTGTGTTATTTTTACATGGTAAGTATGTTGTTTTTTATAAACGTTACACTAAAAAGACATTTTTTTTATTGTAGATGATGGGTGTGGGGTGGTAGATGTTACATATTGGGTGTAGGTTGCAGAGAACTTGTTATTAACTTCTCGATACGCTTCATTTCATTACGCTACTCGAAGTGACGAAAAGATGCTTATTTTGAGATTCCTTCGGGCACGAGAGCTTTGCTCGAACTGGCGTAGCAATGACAAAAAAGAATGAACCATACTTAACGTTGATAATCTTCGTCAGTTCGAGCTTGTCGAGAACTTGTAGTTAACTTCTCGATAAACTCGAAGTGACGGTTCTTATACTTATACACTTTGGAGTATGGTTTGGGAGGACAGAGCATTGCCTTAATACATCTGTGCATCTGTGGCAACAAACCCCTACGTTTGGCTCTTAAAAAAGCTTACTACTTTATGGGCTTTGTCTTTGCCTACAATAGCGGCAATATCGGTTTCGGGGGTTTCTTTTAAGCGTTTTAAAGAGAATAAATCTCATTGATGTTACCTCAATCTAAAATTCACAATTGTGTTTTTTATTAATATTAGTTATTTAACTTAATTTTTATTACATTAACAAAAATATTAAATTTTATGTTATGAATTTAAAAATACAAAAGGCAGTAACTAATTTAATTATTATTTTAGGATTATCCCTAAATACAGTAGGACAAACTTGGCAAACAGTAGGACAAGCTGGGTTTTCTGCTGGAGAATCACATTATACTTATCTTGCGTTAAACAATACAGGTCAGCCTTATATAGCCTATAAAGACATTGCGAATTCAGGTAAAGCAACGGTAAAAAAGTTTAACGGAACAAATTGGGAAACTGTAGGCTTTGAAGGATTCTCTCCTTCTTTTATTTTTCACATTTCTATTGCTTTTAACAATATAAATGAACCTTATGTAGTTTTTCAAGACAATACAAATTTAGCTAAAGCTATTGTCATGAAATTTAACGGAACAAATTGGGAAACTGTTGGTACAGCGGGTTTCTCTACTGGCACAGCAGTTTATGTATCTATTGCATTCAATAACAATGAACCTTATGTAGCCTATCAAGATGGTGGAAACTCAACTAAACTTACCGTTAAGAAATTTGATGGCACCTCTTGGATTACAATTGGCACAGAAGGTTTTTCATTAGGAACAGCAAGTGATATTTCTCTTAAATTTAGTAAAACAGGCACTCCTTATGTAGCGTACGAAGATTCTGCAAATTCTTACAAAGCAACTGTAATGAAATTTAATGGCACCAATTGGATAAATGTTGGTCCTTCAACAGGTTTTTCCCAGGGAATCGCTAATTATACTTCACTTGCATTTAGTAATAATGACGAACCTTATGTAGCTTATCAAGATTATTCAAACGGACAGAAAGCTACTTTAATGAAGTATAACGGAACAAATTGGACAAGCGTGGGAGTAACAGGATTTTCTCAAGGAATGGCTAGTTATACATCACTTGCATTTAATAACAACAACGAACCCTATGTAGCTTTTAAGGATTGGGCAAATACATACAAAACAACTGTTATGAAATATAATGGCACATTTTGGGTTACTGTGGGTACAGCAGGATTTTCTAATGGATATACGGCAACAACCTCGCTTTCAATTAATAATAATAATGAACCCTATGTAGCTTATATGGATAATAGTTCTACTTATATAAATAAAGCTACAGTTATGAAGTTTACAAATTCCGCAGGTATTAATACAGTATTAAATAATATTTTAGCTGTTTACCCCAACCCTGCAAACAACATATTAAATATAGAGATTTCTAGCATTAATACAATGATGGCAATGAATGTACAAATCATAGATGCAACAGGCAAAACCGTAGCAACCCATCAATTAAAATCAGGAAATAACAGTATTGATATAAACAATTTATCAAGCGGAATGTATTTTATAAAGAACGAAGAAGGTGGCTCTGTAAAGTTTATTAAAAATTAAAATATAACAACAGAATTTTAAACTATTTTAATTAGATCAATCATAAAAAAATTATAAAACAAACCCTTACGTTTGGCTTTTAAAAAAGCTTACTACTTTATGGGCTTTGTCTTTACCTACAATAGCGGCAATGTCGGTTTCGGGGGTATCCTTTAAGCGTTTAATCGATTTAAAGGCAACCATTAGCTTCTCCATTGTTTTGGCACCAATACCGGGTATGGTGGTAAGACTGTTATCAATAGCGTTTTTACTACGTTGGTTGCGGTGAAAGGTAATACCAAAACGGTGTGCCTCGTTTCGTAAATGTTGTATTACTTTAAGGGTTTCGCTTTTTTTATCTAGGTACAACGGCACGCTATCGCCTGGGTAAAACAACTCTTCTAAGCGTTTGGCAATACCAATAATGGCAATTTTACCTCGCAAACCTAACACATCTAAACTTTTAAGGGCGGCACCTAATTGTCCTTTACCACCGTCAATAATAATTAGGTTAGGCAAAGCCTCGCCTTCATCTAACATACGACGGTAACGGCGAAACACCACTTCTTCCATCGATGCAAAATCATCGGGTCCCACTACGGTTTTAATGTTAAAGTGGCGGTAGTCTTTTTTGCTGGGCTTACCATCTTTAAACACCACGCAAGCCGCAACGGGGTTGGTACCTTGAATGTTCGAGTTATCAAAACACTCAATATGTCGTGGTTCTTCATGTAAACGCAAATCGGTTTTCATTTGCGCCATAATGCGGTTGGCGTGCCTATCGGGGTCAACAATCTTTATTTGCTTTAACTGATCTAATCGGTAGTAACGGGCATTGCGCTCGCTTAAATCAAGCAGTTGCTTTTTATCGCCTAACTTGGGTATTGTTACGGTAATCTTTTCGCCTAAATCAACAGCAAAAGGTACAATTACCTCTTTGGTTAACAGCTTAAAACGTTCGCGAATTTCAACAATTGCAAGGGTTAGCAAGTCTTCATCGGTTTCGTTTAATCGTTTCTTTAGTTCTAAGGTATGCGAACGTATCACCGACCCGTGGGCTATTTGCAAAAAGTTTACGTATGCCATGGTTTCATCGGATACAATAGAAAACACATCTATGTTGTTTATCTTAGTGTTTACAATGGTTGATTTGGCTTGATAGTTTTCTAATATCTGCAACTTTTCTTTTACGGCTTGCGCTTCCTCAAACATCATTTCCTCGGCATAATGCAGCATCAACTGTTTAAAGTCTTTTACGTTTTCTTTAAAGTTACCCTTTAGTAGTTGACGGATGTTTTGTATTTTACGCAAGTAATCTTCCTCGCTTTCATGCGCTTCGCAAGGGCCTAAACAGTTACCAATGTGGTACTCTAAACATACCTTGTACTTTTGGTTGTTGATGTTTTGCGGGCTTAAATCGTAATTGCAATTGCGCAGTGGATACAGCTCTTTAATTAAATCTAACAAGGTGTGCAGGGTGCGCCCGCTGGTATACGGACCAAAGTATTCCGAACCGTCTTTAATCATGTTTCGAGTAGAGAATACACGCGGAAAACGTTCGTTTTTAATGCAAATCCATGGATAGGTTTTATCGTCACGCAACAAAATATTGTATCGCGGTTGCAGGTTTTTAATCAGGTTGTTTTCTAACAGCAAAGCATCGGTTTCGGTAGCTACCACAATGTGCTTAATGGTGACAATTTTGCGTACCAAAACGTTTAAGCGAGCGTTATCGTGTACCTTATTGAAGTACGATGATACGCGCTTTTTTAAGTTTTTAGCCTTGCCCACATACAATAACTTTTGATCTTTATCAAAGTACTGATACACCCCGGGTTGCTGAGGCAACGTTTTTAATTGTAATGCAATTTCTGCCGATGTTGTCATTTATTTAAACCGATTTCAACAAATTTACGTCAACTTTTTTGAATATCTAAACCAAGATAGTATCTTTAAAGATGGATATACATTTGCTTACATTATGCAGCCAACTACACAAAACTTTGAACTTTTAGGAAAACAAGTAATACCCGGCGAAACCAAAACCATTGAGCTAAATATTGCCACATTGCACACTATGACTGAGCTTAAGGTGCCTATTATTGTATCGCGATCGATATACGAAGGACCTACCGTTTTGCTTACCGCAGGTTTGCACGGCGATGAATTAACGGGTATTGAAATTGTACGCCAAATTATACGCAGGGGTATTAACTACCCTAACTGTGGTACTATTATTTGCATACCCTTGGTAAATGTATTTGGCTTTGTAAACCAAGCACGTGACTTTCCGGATGGGCGCGATTTAAACCGTATCTTCCCCGGGTCGGCAAATGGGTCATTAGCCAGTAGGTTTGCGTATCGTATTATGCAAGATGTAGTACCTGTGGTTGATTATGTAATTGATTTTCATGCAGGTGGGCGTGGTAGATTTAATGTACCGCAAATTCGTATTGAACCTAACAACAAGGTGTTAGATGTGTTGGCACAAGCCTTTGCTACGCATTTTATATTGTACTCTAACAACATTGATGGTTCGTTTCGTGAAGCCTGTGATAAATTAGGCAAAAAGTATTTGCTGTTTGAAGCTGGTAAAGCATTAGATATTAACAACGAGGTTATTGAGGAAGGCATACAAGGAACCATTCGCTTTTTAGATAAACTCAACATGTTAAACAGCAATTTCACCGCAAAACAACCCGAAAAGAAAATGGTGGTTATAGAACATTCAACTTGGATTAGGGCGCAATATTCGGGTATGTTGCATAACTTTATTCACAACGGCGCATTTGTAAAAGCAGGTACGCAATTAGGTAAAATAACTGACCCTTATGGATTGATTGAAGAAGCAATTGTAGCGCCTAACGATGGATACATCATTTGTGAAAACCAAGCGGCAATTGTTTTTCAGGGCGATGCTGTTTATCATATATCAACCAAATTAGAAAATGACTAAGAAAGAATTACGCAAAAAGTATAAAGAGTTACGAAACGCCTTAAGTGAAGACCAAATTGAGGATTTAAGTTTGCAAATTGCCAACCAAGCTTTGAAATTAGATATTTGGAATTATGAGAATTACCATGTGTTTTTAAGCATTTTAGAACACAAAGAAGTACAAACCGATTACTTGTTGCATATTTTACAAGGCAAGGATAAAAACATCATTATTTCATCGTCTGATTTCGAAACTCGTAAAATGGCACACGTATTGCTTACAGATAATGTAGTTGTTAAAAAAAACGAATGGAACATACCTGAACCCCAAAACGGTTTTGCTGTAAACGATGAAGCTATTGATGTGGTTTTTGTACCCTTATTAGCTTACGATACCAAGGGCAATCGTGTTGGTTACGGCAAAGGTTTTTACGATTTGTTTTTATCAAAATGCAAACCCAATGTGGTAAAAATAGGTTTATCGTTCTTTGAAACTGAGCCTGAAATTACCGATGTTTTTGTAAACGACATACAACTTAATTATTGTATCACACCTAATAAAATAATTACATTTGCATCATGAAAAAGATAAACTTTACAAAATGGGCACGTTACACAGGTATCTTAATGCTGTTAGTCGCTTTTTCGGCTACCCTAACAAGTTGTGTTGTACACACGCCCAATCATCATCATTCTAGAGGAGCAAAGGTTCCGCCAGGACAAGCTAAGAAATACTATGGTGATAGAAGTGCTAAACGCTACGCGCCAGGGCAACAGAAAAAAGAATACAAAAAAAGCAAACACAATAAAGGTAATAAACGCGGTAGATAATACCGTGTTTTTTTATTTCAGAAGACGATGAACTGCTGTAATTGCTTTATATGTATCTTTACAAAAAAGCAAACACATGACGTATATTACAGAAATAATGATTCTGCTGTTTTTAGCACTTACTTTTTTACAATCGGGTTATGACAAAGCTATTGATTGGAAAGGAAACGTAGGTTGGTTAAAATCGCATTTTGCTAACACTTTTTTAGGTAATAAAGTACCTTTTGCATTGGGCATCATTTTAATATTAGAACTATTTGCTGCTTTGTTTTCATTAATTGGTATATATCAATTAATATGTAACAACAATAAAGACATGGCGCTTTATGCTGGCATTACATCAAGCATTACCTTGCTTTTATTGCTTTATGGTCAACGTATTGCAAAAGATTATGATGGCGCACGTACCATTGTTATTTATTTTATCCCTACTGTTTTCCTTCTTTTCTTGTTAAAATAGGCATCAAATGCTTTTGTTAATCTATATTATTTTTTTGTAAGTACATTCAATCGTAACTTTGTATCAAATAAAACAAACTATGGAATTAATAAACGCATTAAACTGGAGATACGCTACTAAAAAGATGAGTGGCGAAAAAGTGGCTGATGAAAAAGTACAACAAATTGTAGATGCTGCACATTTAGCACCTTCGTCTTCTGGTTTACAACCTTTTGAAGTTATTGTGGTAAGCAATGAAGAATTAAAACAAAAAATACAACCTATTGCATACGGACAATCGCAAATTGTGGATGGTTCTCATTTATTGATTTTTGCTTCTTGGGATAAATATACAGACGAACGTATTGATGCTATTTTTGACCACATGAATACAGAGCGTGGTTTGCCTTTAGACAATACCGATGATTACAAAGCGGGTTTAAAAGCGCAGTTATTTTCAATGACCGAAGAGCAACAAGCGGCGCATACTGGCAAACAATCATACATTGCTTTTGGAACAGCAGTAGCCGCTGCAGCTATGTTACAAGTAGATGCAACACCAATGGAAGGTTTTGTTAACGATCAATTAGATGAATTGTTAGGTTTAAAAGCAAAAGGATTAAAATCGCAAACTATCTTAACATTAGGTTATCGTGCTACAGATGGAGATTGGTTACAAGGCATGAAAAAAGTGCGTCAACCTAAAGATAAATTCGTAACAGAATTAAAATAACACCCACAACAACGCTTTTGGCACAGTTGTTGTTTACATCTAATCAAAATACATGAAAAGGAAAATTTATTTTGGTTAGTTTAGTTACAAAAAGTCCCGCATTGTGCGGGACTTTTTGTATTTATAAGTAAGAACTACTTTTTTTTAAAAGTTTTAGTTTCTGCTCATTAACAAACGCAACACATACCAAAATAACAACATTAATGATGCAAATAATGATAAAGCTGCTGGCACATATTGCTCTGTACCAAAGTTGTTTTTAATTTGATAGGTATTATACAAAATAGAACCTGAAGCCAATAAAATCATAATTACAGAAAACCATAATCCTAAATCAAAGCCAAAAATCATTCCTGCTACAATAGTACCTATTGCCACAAAGAACCCAATGGTTAAAACGCTTCTTAAAATAGAAAAATCGGCTTTTGTACTAAATACAATAAAGGTTAAGCCTAAAAATAAACTAGCCGTAATTACAACTGCTTGCGTTAGCAACTCTGCTCCTGCTGTGTAATAAATTGCTATGTATAAAATAGGCACAAAAATTAATGCTTCGGCAACAATATAAAGAAAGTATCCTGTATATTGTTTTGATAAACTTACGCCTTCATTTGTCATTTTTTGAGCAACATAGGTAATACCCATGAAACCCGCTAACAACACCAACCATAAATAACCTTGTGTTAAGCTCAACATAAAGTTTACCAAAGGCTCTATACGTAAAAAAATGGTTTCTAAAATAACAAACGCTACAATACCTAAAGCTAAATTTAAGTATGTTTTTTTGTAAAATGTAGCTTGCTCTTGCTTTGTTGCCTGCGCAACTAATTGAAATGTTTCCATAGAATTTAATTTTAGTTTTATTTAAAGATAAAAAAAGACTTCTTATTGAAGAAATCTTATTTAAAAACTTTTTTGTTGAATACAATTAAAAGACCAACACCTACCGATATAGCTACATCAGCAACATTGAAAATAGCGTTGAAAAACGTAAAGTACTTACCACCCCAAATAGGTAACCATTCTGGTAAATATCCTTTCCAAATAGGAAAATAAAACATATCAACTACTTTACCATGAAACCACGTTCCGTAAGGTTTATCGCTAAATAAAGTTGCAACTTGACCGTGACTGTCGTTAAAAATCACACCATAAAAAACAGAATCGATAATATTTCCTACAGCACCCGCTAAAATTAAAGCAATAGCAACAATTAAAATGTTTGATCCTTTTTTCTTAACCGAATCGTTTAACCAATACAAAATACCACCTACAGCAAATATCCTAAAAGTAGTTAAAAGTAGTTTTCCGTAATCGCCAGGAAGTTCAACTCCCCAAGCCATTCCATCATTTTCTATAAAATGAAAATGAAACCAATTAAAAACTTGTGTTACTTCACCAATAGGAAAGCTTGTTTTGATGTATATCTTAGAAATTTGATCGATTACAATTACTAAAAAAGATAAAATAAGCGCTTTATTAAACGACATGTTGTGTTTTTTATAAAATTTGAGCACAAATGTAACGTATTTTAAACAAAAAACGCCCTTAATTAAGAGCGTTTTAGTAATTATCGTTGTTGCAATTTAGCTTCCATACTCATGGTTGCGTGCGGTACTAATTTTAATCGTTCTTTTTCGATTAATTTTCCCGTTACACGGCAAACTCCGTAAGTTTTGTTTTCTACGCGTACTAAAGCATTCTTTAAATCGCGAATAAACTTTTCCTGACGAATAGCCAATTGTGAATTTGCTTCTTTAGAAAGTGTTTCACTTCCTTCTTCAAACGCTTTAAATGTAGGCGATGTATCATCGGTACCGTTATTTAAATCGTTCATATAAGCACTTTTTATCAAATCTAGGTCAGCTTGAGCCTTTTCTATTTTCTTTAAGATAAGTTCTTTGAACTCCGCTAAATCTGCATCTGAATATCTAACTTGTACATTCTCCTTTTCCATAACTTAACAATTTATTTTGTAATACTAATTTTGGTTATCAAATCATCAAATTCAATTTCTGTGCCATTTGCTAAATCATCAACAAAATCAAGGGTTTGTGTTAATGTTTCTGCCTTAATGTATTCTAAATTAGCTTGAACGGCATCTTCTATAATTGCATTTTTTTGCATTTGTACTTTTACTTTATCGGTAACTTCAAACCCAGAATCTTTACGAATATTTTGAATTCTGTTTACCAATTCACGCGCAATTCCTTCTTTTCTAAGTTCATCGGTAATGGTAATGTCTAACGCAACTGTAATTCCGTTTGCATTGGCTACCAACCAACCTTCGATATCTTGTGAAGAAATTTCAACATCTTCATTTGTTAATATAACGCTATTTCCTGATAATTCCAACGAAATTTCGTTATTCTTCTCTATTTCATTAATCTGTTCTTGTGTAAAACCTTGAATTGCTTTCGCAACATTGCCCATGTCTTTTCCAAAACGCGGACCTAATGCTTTGAAATTTGGCTTGATTTGTTTCACCAAAATTCCCGAAGCATCGCTTAACAACTCAATTTCTTTCACATTTACCTCAGCCATGATTAAATCTGCAACTGCCTCAATTTCTGCCTTTTGATTGGCGTCTAAAACAGGAATCATTACTTTTTGTAACGGCTGGCGCACTTTAATCATTTCTTTCTTACGCAATGATAATACTAAAGAAGATACAATTTGCGCTTTCTCCATTTTACTTTCTAACGACTTATTAACAATTGCATCGTTGTATTTTGGGAAATCGGCCAAATGTACCGATTCAAACGATTCTTTACCAGTTGCTTGTGTTAAGTCTTTGTAAAGTTTGTCCATAAAGAACGGTGCAATAGGCGCTGATAATTTGGCAACGGTTTCTAAACAAGTATATAACGTTTGATAAGCTGCAATTTTATCCTGAGCATACTCGCCTTTCCAGAAACGGCGGCGGCATAAACGTACGTACCAGTTTGATAAATTTTCTTGAACGAAATCTGAAATAGCACGTGCTACACGAGTTGGTTCGTAATCTGCATACGCATCGTCAACCGTTTTTATTAATGAATTTAATTCTGATAAAATCCAACGGTCGATTTCTGGACGATCTGCTAAAGGAACTTCAGCTTCACTGTACGTAAATCCATCAATATTAGCATATAAAGCAAAGAACGAATAGGTGTTGTACAGCGTTCCGAAGAATTTACGACGCACCTCTGTAATTCCGTCTAAATCGAATTTTAAATTATCCCACGGATTGGCATTCATAATCATGTACCAACGTGTTGCATCTGGTCCGTGATCTTCGATTGTTTGAAATGGATCAATGGTATTGCCTTTACTTTTAGACATTTTGATACCGTTTTTATCTAAAACCAAACCGTTTGATACTACATTTTTGTATGCTTTTTCACCAAAAACCGATGTTGCAATGGCGTGTAAGGTATAAAACCAACCGCGAGTTTGATCAACACCTTCTGCAATAAAATCAGCTGGGAATGATTGATGATTATCAATTAATTCTTTGTTTTCAAACGGATAATGCCATTGTGCATAAGGCATAGCGCCCGAATCAAACCAAACATCAATTAAATCGGCTTCGCGCTTCATTGGTTTTCCTGATGCAGAAACCAACACAATGTTATCAACTACATTTTTATGTAAGTCGATTTTATCATAGTTTGCCTCGCTCATATCGCCCACAACAAAACCATCAAAAGCATTGTTTGTATCGATACCTGCTGCTTTGGCTTTGGCTATTTCTGCAACCAATTCTTCTACCGAACCAATGATGATTTCTTCGGTTTTATCCTCGGTTCTCCAAATTGGCAATGGAATTCCCCAATAACGAGAGCGCGATAAGTTCCAATCGTTTGCATTTTTCAACCAGTTTCCAAACCTTCCTTCTCCGGTAGCTTTAGGTTTCCAGTTGATTTCTTCATTCAATTCGAACATTTTATCTTTAAAATCCGTAACCTTGATAAACCAAGAATCTAACGGGTAGTATAAAATTGGTTTATCGGTTCTCCAACAATGTGGGTAACTGTGTACGTATTTTTCTACTTTAAAGGCTTTGTTTGCTTCTTTTAATGCAATGGCAATTTCTACATCTACCGATTTTTCTGGCGCTTCACCATCGTTGTAGTATTCATTCTTAACATATTTACCTGCCATATCGCCCATTTGAGCCACAAAACGACCTTGTAAATCTACCAAAGGTACTGGGTTACCGGCATCGTCTAACACCAACATAGGTGGTACACCTGCATCTTTAGCAACCTTGGCATCATCGGCTCCAAAAGTTGGCGCTGTATGTACTATACCTGTACCATCTTCGGTTGTTACAAAATCACCCGGAATTACCTGAAACGCTTTATCGGCATCTTCAAAAGGTAAGGTATAAGACAACAACTGCTCGTAACGAATACCAACTAAATCGGCACCTTTACATTCTGCCACTACCAAATATGGAATTTTCTTATCACCTTCGGTGTAATTTGCTAATTCTCCTTCGGTTTCAACAGCTACAAATTTTCCTGCAAACTGTTTTGCAACCAAAGGCTTACCTAAAATTACATTGATAGGCAGATTGGTGTATTGGTTGTACGTTTTTACTAAAACATAATCAATTTTTGGTCCAACAGTTAATGCGGTATTACTTGGTAACGTCCACGGAGTAGTTGTCCAAGCCATAATATCGATTGGTCCGAAACCTTTTAAGAAATCAGGTAACGATGCCTCAATGGTTTTAAACTGTGCTACAATGGTAGTATCGGTTACATCACGGTACGATCCTGGTTGATTTACTTCGTGCGATGATAAACCTGTACCTGCTTTTGGTGAATACGGCTGAATGGTGTAGCCTTTGTACATCAAATTTTTATTATAAATTTGTTTTAACAACCACCAAACAGTTTCCATATATTTTGGTTTGTAGGTAATGTACGGATCTTCCATATCTACCCAATACCCCATTTTCTCTGTTAAATCATTCCAAAGATCGGTATAACGCATAACGGTGCGTTTACACGCTTCGTTGTATTCTTCAATCGAAATTTTGGTTCCGATGTCTTCTTTGGTAATACCTAATTCTTTCTCGGTACCTAATTCAACAGGTAAACCGTGTGTATCCCAACCTGCTTTACGTTTTACTTGAAAGCCTTTTTGAGTTTTATATCTACAAAAAATATCTTTAATAGCACGAGCCATCACGTGGTGAATACCAGGTTTTCCATTAGCTGAAGGAGGTCCTTCAAAAAACACAAATGGTTGATTACCTTCGCGAGAAGTAATCGATTTATCAAAGATGGATTGTTCTTTCCAATACTGTAACATTTCGCTTGCTACGGTTGGCAAATCAAGTCCTTTATACTCTGTGAATTTGGTGCTCATGGTACTGTTTTTAAATTCAATTTGCGAATTTACGGAATTTAGGTTAAATAGTAACACTTTAATTAGTTACGATTTTGGTGTTTAAAGAACTGTTTTAGGAATAATCCCAAAAAAACCGCTCTCTAAAAAAGGAAGCGGCTTTGTATTAAAATCTTCTACCAAAACTAATGGTTGCTCTGGGAATTAAAAGGTTTGCTTTTGCAGTAACCGATGCTCCGTATGCATTAACATCGGTTGTCATAGTGGCGTTTTTGATACCAAAATTATCTAACTGCTGTTTGATGTAATGTTGTTGCTCAAAAGTTAGCGGTATTTTTTTGCTAAATGTACCCGAATTGGTATGATAAGCCACATTGGCGTTTACATCAAAATACCAATTATTGTTCAGTTTCCATTGTTTGCCAATACCAACTCCTACCCCAAACGATGCCAATGGACCTGAAAGCTGTATGCTTTGCGAAGTATCGTAATACTGATAATGTAAGTTAATATCAGCTTGGTAGTGATCGTATCGTACAAACGGAGCAACATAGAACCCCACTGCATCTACATCGGTAAAATAAAACCGTATCTCTGGAATAACCGAAAAAGTAGCCACCTTGGTGTTATTCCATGTTGCAAAACTAATATCGCTTTCAATATACCCCTTTAACATATCTAAATACGGCACATTGCGTTTAAACATATAGCTAACCCCTACATTTAGGGTTTTGTTTTTGTCTAACAAAATACGCTCGTACTTTAAAGAAAGCATACCTGTAGGCAACCCCAGCACATTTAATTTAAGAATGTTGCGGTTGTATGCATTGTTTATGTAAAAATTCTTTTGTGCATAACTGTTTAAGGCAGTAACCAAAAACAGCAGGTAGAACAACTTTTTCAATAGTACTAAGTGTTTTGTTTTATGCTCTAATGTATTGTTTTTTACGTAATAAAAAAAGCAATCTTAACAGATTGCTTTTAAATAGTTTTGGGTTTTTATTAATTTCTTAGGACGATGCTACACTTGTTTAGGTTTTAAAATAGTCTGATGACGTTCTACAATGATCTGTTGGGGTATTTTAATGATATTTTGCGGTGTTTTACTGATGTGTATACGTTATGCAAGCCCAACTTTGGGGTTATGTTACCCTAATTTAGGGTTAAAAAATAATCCGTTAGGGTTGTGTAACCCCAACGGACTATTCTAGAACCTATCCCAATATGTATTTTAATCCATCAGACTAGTAAATTACTGGTTAGGACAACTATTTTAATGTATTGCCTGCCTAAATTACTCATTAGGAGGGGTGTTTTTAGCAACCGTTTTGCTAAAAAACTGCTTTAATTGGTTTTGTTTGGTTTCAAAACCTGACGCACCCGTACCTGCCATAAAGTTAGTGTAGGCATAATCTACCAAAGCTGCTTGAAAGTTATCAAAATCGTGTAATATTTTAGCGTTTTTTAAATTGGTAGTTACTTTTTCTAATCGGTTTATTAAATTTTCCATGTTTAAACGGCTGGTATAGTCGTTGTGAAACTCCGTCCAATCAACCTGTGAGGTACTTAAATTAGGCTGGCTGTTGTTAAAATCGTACACCTTGTTTACAAACAATTTGTTTTGCTCATTAATACTACCGTATTTTTAGCGATCCTCGGCAGTAAGCGTGGTGTTTACACTTGCTAATGCGTTTTCTAACGCAGTAAGCAAATCATTTGCGGCAGTAACATCGGCTGCTGGCAAATGGTTGTTGTTTAAATTTGTTAGTGCCATAATACATTAATTTTAATTTTTAATTACTTTAAATTTTACACCTACCTAACCCTCCTTAAGGAGGGAATAAAGGCGCTACTTTTGACTTCTATTTTCTACTTTAAGACCACATTACTTCTTAACCAATTTCTTCACTGCGGTGCCTTCATTAGTTTCGATGTGCAACATATACGTACCGCTTGCCAAGCTTTCGGTGTTTAGTTGTAGGTTGGTTTCATTATTAAAACTTTGGGTACTTAACAACTTACCTGCAACATCATAAACAGCTATTTTGCTAACATGCTTGTTTTCTGCACTGTTTATGTTTACTATAGTAGTAGCTGGGTTGGGGTATACGTTAAATTGGGTTGCTAAAACACTTTCTGCACTTAAATTTACTGTTGGTACTGTATTTTGTGCCGAAAAATTAATGTTATCTATTTTTGGAGTGTTGGGTTGTATAGGTATAACATCAGTAAATTTCCCTGTATCAAAACTTAACCACACAGGGTTATCATCATGCTCTATACCATTTAAATCTAAAATATAAGTACCTGTGTTTTTGGCAAAGGTATAGTTTAAAGCGGGTATGCTAAAATATACCATGCTGTTGTTATAGTCTACATATACCTCAAAAGTTACCCAACTGTTAGCTGGCACTTTTAACGGTTGCCCATTGGCGTAAAATAAAAAAGGACCAAGTGCTCCTTTAATACGTTTAAACTCAGGCTTAACATCAACACCTATATATTGGTGATAAGGATGATATCCAATGGAAGCTAACGTACCTTTATCGCTTTGTAGTTCCATGTTGGTACTAGCAAGACCAGTACCATTATTTCCTGAAGCCCCGCAATACATATCGAAAGTTATTTTTAACACATTATTACCAGGGGTGCGTTGTTGCCAAATGGTTTTTAAATCGGTACGATACAATACTCTATACCATTCTCCTTTTATAGCCATAGGATCTATTTGCGCCACTTTACCTCTGCTGGGTTCGGTTACTATTTGAAATTCGGTATTAGATGTAACTGCAGATGATTTTGTATCTATAGCAGAAACCGTATACAAACCCCCAACACCAGGTATTTGCCCAGTAACATCGGTACCTATATTGCCAATAGGGTAGCTTTCAAAATTTTCGGTATACAGTACTTGGCTGTTTGTTGTATTGTTTACCAATAAAACAAACAGCACAAATATGTATTTATTTAAAATGCTAAATAGTTTCATAAAGCTTATTTTGTTTAATAAAAAAGCATAGTAACACCTTTTGGTTCTGCAGTTGGATTTAAAGCATCATCACTGCATGAGGTTAGCATTACTACCCCCCAATAAAAACAAAAGTTTTTCATAATACTTAATTTTAATTGTTAATGTTATGAAGATACTATAATTTTTAATACAATATTAACATTTGTATAAGAATTTTAAATAACATCTTAATACAAGAATAAAAAATCCCGAACCATGGTTCGGGATTTTTTATTCTTGTATTAACTCACCACAAATAGGAGTTTGAAAAGCGGTAGAAAAATCGTTTGAAGTTAATTGTTTAGGCAATAAATGCATCATTTTGGTAATGGCGGCTTCGGTGGTAATATCGTGCCCCGAAATAACGCCAATTTGTTTTAGCGCCGTACCGGTTTCGTATTTACCCATATCTACACTACCGCCCCAACATTGGGTTACATTTACAATTTTTATACCCTTATGTATTGCTTTTTGAAGCGTATTGATGAACCAAAACTCGGTAGGTGCATTACCTGACCCAAAAGTTTCTAAAACCAATCCTTTTAAATTTGCAATGTTTAAAATAGCTTCTAAAACATGTTGGGTAATACCTGGAAATATCTTTAAGATAAACACATTGGTATCTAAATTCTTTTGAACATCTAATTTTGATGACGTATAAAAATCATCCAGCAAATGTTCGTTTATTTTTAAATGTACGCCACTTTCTGCTAAATGCGGTAAGTTAGGCGATGTAAATGCATTGAAATGTTCTGCTGATATTTTAGTTGATCGGTTGCCACGATACAATTTGTATTCAAAATACAAACCTACTTCTTTAATTACAGGCACATTGTTTTGCTGTAACGCTGCTATTTGTATGGCGGTAATTAAATTTTCTTTGGCATCGGTACGTAAATCGCCAATAGGTAGTTGTGACCCCGTAAGAATTACAGGTTTTGCCAAGTTTTTTAGCATGAAACTTAATGCCGATGCAGTATATGACATAGTATCAGACCCATGAAGCACCACAAAACCATCAAAAGCATCATAATTTTTCTCTATAACCTCAGCAATGGTTACCCAATGTTCAGGGTTCATGTCTGATGAATCAATAGGTTCATCAAAAGAATACGTATCAATACTACAATCTAACAGTTGCAGTTCAGGGATACGCTCTAAAAGCTGATCAAAATTAAAAGCCTTTAATGCGCCGGTAACAAAATCTTTAATCATACCAATGGTACCACCAGTATATATTAAAAGTATGGCTGGTTTATGCATTTTGTAACTTTAACTTGTTTACCACAGGGTTGGCATACATTTCTAAGAAAGTGTCTACCATGGCTTCGTTGTTTTTATCGACTTTTAGTTCTAAACGACGTAAAAACAGTTGCTTTTCCTTATCGGTATACTCTTTCTCAAAAGTATTGGTGTTATTTAACAAATCATACGCTATGTAATTGGTTGGCCACAGTTTATAATTTGCTATAATTTGATCATCAATTGCCTTTGCAATTAACTGTATTTGTTTGTTAACGTTGGTGGTTTCTGCCTGAATAACATCTAATTCAGTATCTAAAACATCACCAATATGTAAATGAATGCGTTTTTTTTGACCTACAACGCCACTCATTAAATTGATAAAATCTTCGTTTTTCTCCTTAATATACGTTTCGTCAGACATTTTTGCCATTAATTGCGGCATTTTTAATTTGTCTGTAGGGTCATATTCATATGAAATGGTAACTGGTACAATGCGCAATTTCTTTAAATAATCAATCATTGATGCTTCGTTACAAGCCATACCAATCATTTTTAAAACGCCTGGGTGTGTGGCATCATTACCATCTTTGGTTCTACCCTCGCGTTGTGCAATCCAAACCGATCTGTTTTCATCGGTAAGTAAATGATAAATATATTCGGATAGGTTTTTACTACTTTCTAACAACTCGCGCGGTGGTAAATTTCGTTTTACCATAAAGTTGCGGTTTAACTTGGCCAAGTCTAAAAACAACTTCTTTTTAACCAAATTATCGCCCATTGCAGAAGCCGTCATTACTTTTCCTTTTTCTAACAACAATACGTTTAAGAAACTGGTATCTAGCAATATATCACGGTGATTAGAAATATAAAGATACGATGTATCAGGATCGATTTTCTCAAAACCTGTACTAGAAATACCTTCTGATGAATTTGCTAAAACGCGTTGTAATGTATGGTAAATAATTTTAGACTGAAAGTCCTTAATTGAATTGATACCATGCAGCAATTCATGAAATTGATCGTTGGTTATATTGGGAAATGTAAAATCTATCAACGATTTTACCATGGGATGTTGCTCAATAGATTGTATGATCGCGCTTACTTCATCATCATGATAAAAACGTATCGAATCGAATTTTGACATAGTTCGTTTTGTTTTTGCAAATGAAACAAATATATTTTCAATTTACAATTTAAATATATTTAAAGCATTTTTTGTTGTTTGTTCTGCAATTTGGTTTACGGTTGTATTGTAAATTACAGCTAATTTTTGAGCAACTAAGCTAACATAACTGCTTTCATTGCGTTTACCGCGATGTGGCGCAGGTGCTAAATAAGGCGCATCGGTTTCTAAAACAATTTCGGTAAGGGGAATTTCGTTTAAAAACTGATCTATTTTTCCGTTTTTAAAGGTAGCAACACCACCAATACCTAACTTCATATTTAAAGACAATGCTTTTTGTGCCTGATTAAAATTGCCCGTAAAACAATGAAATATTCCAAACAATTCATTGCTTTTCTCTTGTTCTAAAACTTCAAATACTTCATCAAAAGCATCTCTACAATGAATATTAATAGGCAAACCTAATTTTTTTGCCCATTGTATTTGTGTTGCAAAAGCTTGTTGTTGCAAAGCCAATGTTGTTTTATCCCAATACAAATCTACCCCAATTTCACCAACAGCACAATAGGCGTTTGTATCTAGTTGCTTTTTTACAAAAGCCAACTCTTCCTCATATGTTTCTGGTTTTACATAGCAAGGATGCAAACCCATCATTAAATGCACATTGTTAGGGTATTGTTCTTTTATTTGTTGCATTCCGTTAAAATAAGAAGCATCAATTGCAGGAACAAAAAAGTGTTGTACATTATTTTGTAAAGCGCGTTCCATCATTTCAGTACGATCGGTTGCAAACTCTTCGCTGTATAAATGGGTATGCGTATCTATTAAAATCATTTTGTATTTTAGCTTTTTTATTATTTGAAATGACAAATATTACGTTGTTTTTAGAACAAGAAGGTTATTTTAAAGTTTCTTTTAAAATTAGAAAATCAAACCACTTGTTTGTAAATGTCAAAATAAATGGTGTTAAAGGATTGTTTTTGATTGATACAGGCGCATCTAACACCTGTATTGATTTAGAAATGCAAAATCATTTTAAAATGCAAACCGTTGCACATCATGCAAAAGCATCGGGTGCTGGCGCAAATGGTTTATACACTGAAATTTCTAAAAACAACACCTTACAATTTAACACATGGAAAACAAAAAGCAATGCTATTATTCTTTTAGATTTATCACATGTTAATACTGCTTTAACTGAATACAAATTACCAAAAGTTCAAGGTATTATTGGTAGCGATTTATTAAAAAAACATGAAGCTATTATTAACTATTCGCTTTGTACCTTATTTATTAGGTGATTGTTTTTTCCACTCTAAAGCAACTGTTTCTAGCTCTGCATACCAATCTTCACCAAACTTTCTAATCAAAGGTTCTTTTAAGAATTTGTACACAGGCACTTCTAACTCTTTACCTAAAGCACAAGCATCGTCACAAATGTACCAACGATTGTAATTTACGGCCGAAAACTGTGAATATTCTTTAATTCGGATGGGATACAAATGGCACGATATTGGTTTTTTCCACTGCACAAGCCCTTCATTATAAGCCTGTTCTATGCCACACAAAGCAGTATCCTTATCAAAAATTACATAAGCACATTCTCTACCTTCAATCAATGGAGTTTCGTGTTCACCATCTTCACCTACAACCCAAGTACCTTGTTCTTCAATTACGGCAATTCCTTCTGGGCGTAAATACGATTTTATTTTTGGATAAATTTCCTCTAAAATTGTGGTTTCCTCTTTACTTAAAGGGGCACCAGCATCGCCATCAATACAACATTGCCCTTTACAGGCAGTTAAATTACAAACGAATTCGTTTTCTAAAACCTCATCAGAAACAATTGTTTTACCAATTTGAAACATACATCTATCATTTTCTGCGGCAAAGTTACAACTATTTAAGGTAGGTTAAGGCACATTTTTAATTTAACAATTCAATAAGTTTTATATCTTTTAAATCTATTTTAAAGACAAATATCTTTTTATTTAAATTTATATTGAATAATTCGTAATTTTAAACGAATATAAATACCTTTGCAAAAAATTTAAGTGCTATGGAAATTAACTTTAAAGAGATTTTTACCGCAGGTATGATTTTATTTGCCGTTATTGACATTTTAGGTTCTATTCCTATTATTGTTGATTTAAGAGCGCGCGTAGGAAAAATTCAATCTGAAAAAGCATCATTTGTTGCGGCTTGCATCATGATTGCCTTTTTGTTTGTTGGTGAAAGCATTTTGAGTTTAATTGGTATTGATGTAAATTCATTTGCGGTAGCAGGTGCTTTTGTATTGTTCTTTTTAGCTTTAGAAATGATTTTAGGTATTAGCTTGTATCGCGATGAAGAACCTAAAACAGCATCAATTGTACCTTTAGCCTTCCCTTTAATTGCCGGACCAGGTATTATGACTACTATTTTAGCATTGCGTGCAGAATACCAAACCATTAATATTGTTTTTGCCATTATATTAAATATTGTGGTTGTTTATATTGTTTTAAAACTATCAGGAAAAATAGAACGTTTAATTGGCGCAAACGGTTTAGGAGTAATTCGTAAAGTATTTGGTGTGGTTTTATTAGCAATTGCTGTTAAATTATTCGCTACTAATGTTAAAGGTTTATTTAACTAATAAATATTTAGTACCTTCACACATTCAAACAAAATTAAAACAATAATGAAATATGTTACCTATATAATCATTGCTATTGCTATTGCTTTGATTGTATTAAATATCACAAAATTAGATTTTGACAACTTATTTCAAGGCGAAAGTGTTATCGCTTTAATTTGTATTATTGCTATTTTATGTGCAGTAATCATTTTACTTATTTTCAACACCTCAAAAGCAATAGACAACAAAAACAAATAAAATGTTTGATTGTTTAATAATTGGCGGTGGAGTTTCAGGCGTTTCTTGTGCTTTGGTTTTAGGATCGGCTTTAGAAAAACCATTTATGCTTGATAAAAAAATAGGCATTATAACTCACCAAAAAGGATCTATGCTACAAGATGCCTTGTTTAACAACGCATACGGCATTACTCCTGGTACTTTAGGTAGTGATTTGCTTTTACAAACTACAAAAGATTTACAGGAATTATATCCTAAAATAGAGCAAATTGCACATGAGAAAGTAGTTTCTATTGTAACCGAAGCAGATTATTTCTTAGTAACCACCACGCATACTATTTACGAAAGTAAAATTGTTGTGGTTGCAGTTAACTCTTCAAATCCTTTTACCATTGAAGGATGTTTGCAACCTTATGTAATACCTCATCGTAAATCGCTAGCAAAGAAAAACCGTATTCAATTAGCCAATAATGATCATTTGGTTTTTAAAAATGCGTATGTTGCAGGTACATTAGCAGGACATAGAAGTCAGCTTGCCATTGCGGCAGGAAGTGGTGCTGCTGTAGCTACCGATATTTTAACCTTATGGAACAATGGTATTGAAACCCACGCACACGATAGTATTAGAAAGAAAGAATAAAAAAAATCAGGATTTAAAATCCTGATTTTTTTTATTTTAAGAATGAATGTGCTGTTGTATCTTGATCGTCTTCTTTAGTTGAAGCAAAAAAGCTCAATCGTTTTAACCAATAAACAAAAGCTACACTGCAAATGATGATAAAAATCCAAGTAATTGCATTTGCAACCCACCAGTTTGATAATTCTAATTCAGCCAACCAATCCATTGGTTTCATTAAAACATCTGAAAATAGAGATCCAATAGCTTCAAAAAAAGATGTCCACATAATATTGTTATTAAATTATTTATGTTTAGTTTCAGTTAAATTTTAACTTTGCTACAAAAGTAAATAAAATTATCAACAAGTTATTTACAAAAACCCAATAAAAATTAATTAATGCTTACAAATCTTTTTTCAAAGAGCAAACCCATAGGCTATGTTGTAATAGGTTTATTACTTTTGGCGGTATATTTTATACACCTAGTATCAAATCTTGACTGGTTGCAATCACCCGCAGTTATAATTGAAAAAAGCTTTTTATTTATTGCCGTTGTATTTTCTGTTTTATTAATACAGTTTATAACTGTAAAAAACTATTTGGCTGTAAATAATTTGTACTCATTATTTTTGTACGCTTGTTTTTTGATTCTTTTCCCTACCTTTTTTGATGATTCTGAATTAATTATTGCCAATTTATTTGTGCTTTTGGCTTTGCGTAGAATTATATCTTTACAAACCTTAAATCAACCCAAAATCAAGATATTTGATGCCAGTTTATGGATTTTTCTTGCCACTTTATTTGAATCGTGGACTATTTTGTATTTTTTAATGATTTACTTAGCCATTATTTGGTACATTAAAAAAGATTATCGTCATTGGATTATTCCTGTTATAGCGTTGTTAACTGTTACGATTTTGTTTTACACCTACAGTCTTTTTTACGATATTGATTTAGTTGCCTTTTGGACAAATAAATATGCTGTTGGCTTTAACTTTAGTTATTTTGAAAGTGTTTATCAAAACATAGCTATTTCGTTTTTTGCATCGGTTGCAGTACTTTTTACGGTATATCAGCTAACTCATTTAAAAAGCATTGCTTCCAACCAGTTAAATCTTTACAAAAACATTGTACTTTGTTTTATTATTGGTGTTGTTATCTATTGTATTGCTCCGCAGAAATCAAATGGGTTATTGGTGTTTACTTTTTTTCCTTTATCTATTATTGGTGGAAATTTCATTGCCAATACTCCCACAAAATGGGTTAAAGAAGCTGTTTTAGCAACCATCCTAGGCGTAAGCTTATTGTTGTTTTTATTAAAATTATAGTTTTTCGCCAAAAGCCAAATCACCCGCATCACCAATACCTGGAATAATGTATTTTTCGGCATTTAAACCATCATCCAAAGTTGCTACCCATAAATGTACGTAACTAGGCAAATGTTGTTTTAAATAAGCAATGCCTTCTGGCGCAGCAATAACCACACAAATATGAATTTCTTTTGGTGTTTCTTGTTGCATTAATTTATTAAAAACCGCAACTATAGAATGCCCTGTTGCCAACATAGGATCTAACAGCAATAAATGTTTTCCTTTAAACGATGGAGCTGCTTGGTATTCAACCAAAATATCTGTTGCACCATGAACTCTAGAAGCCGATACAAAACCATTTTCGGCATCGTCGTAAAAATTCATAAAACCTGTGTGCAAAGCCAATCCGGCGCGTAAAATAGAGCATAAAACCACATTATCTTCAATAACCGTAGTGTTTTTAACACCTAAGGGCGTTTGCACAGCTACTTGTTTATACGGTAATGTTTTACTTAATTCATACGCCATAATTTCACCAATACGCTCTACATTTTTACGAAAACGCATGGAATCTTTTTGAATATTTACATCGCGTAATTGAGCTAAGAAATGATTCAAAATACTGTTTTGCTCTGAAATATAATGTATATGCATAACTTTTAGGTTTCAATTTATTATTTTGTAAAATTATTAAAAGTATATTTGTAAATAAAACTTATATCCATGTTTGCAGAATTCGCATTTCCTATTTTTGAACAAAGTATTGTAGATTATCATAAATACGACGATGTAAATCATCCTATTGAAAATCCTTTTGAGAAAGGTTCTATTGAACATTTATTATATGCTAAAAACTGGGTTGATACTGTGCAATGGCATTATGAAGATATTATTCGCGACCCGCAAATAGATCCTGTTGCTGCATTAGAGTTAAAACGTAAAATTGATGCATCAAACCAAGTTAGAACAGACATGGTTGAATATATTGATTCTTACTTTTTACAAAAATATGCTGATGTTACAGTTAAGGCTGATGCTAAAATTAACACCGAAAGTCCTGCATGGGCAATGGATCGTTTATCAATCTTGGCTTTAAAAATTTATCATATGCACGAAGAAGCAACACGTGAAACAGCTTCTGAAGATCATAGAGCTAAATGTCAAGCTAAATTAGATGTTCTATTAGATCAAAAAAACGATATGTTTACATCTATCAGCCAATTAATTACCGATATTGAAAATGGCGATAAATACATGAAAGTGTACAAACAAATGAAAATGTACAACGATGATGATTTAAATCCGGTATTATATCAAAATAAAAAATAGTAACTTTGAAAGACTTTCTTAACGAAAGTCTTTTTTTATTATGACCAAACTAATTAAAATAGCGCAAGTATTTGTTTTTACAATATTATTGTTAATAATAGGCGCATTTATATGGCAGTTTTTTGATGCTTTTGCCCAATTACTATTTTTACCATTAGGTATTTTAAGCATTTATTACTTACTTATATATTCATTTGCAAAACTAATGCAGCACAAAACAGCTAAAATTTGGTTTTATGTTGGCATTGTATTTTTAGTTTTACCACTAGTTGCTTTTTCTTTAGCCTACAAACCCATTTTAGAGTTTTCATATTACACTTTGCAAAGTTTTATACATTAAAAATGAAACATATTTTAATAATTCGACTTTCTGCTATGGGCGATGTTGCCATGACAGTACCTGTAATTCGGGCGCTAGTTCAACAACATCCAAACGTAAAAGTAACCATTGTTTCAAGACCTTTTTTTCAACCATTTTTTGCTGATATTGATCGAGTTGATTTTTTTGGTGTCGATTTAAAAGAGCGTCACAAAGGTTTCTGGGGTATTTATCGATTATTTCAAGATTTAAAGAAAAAGAAAATTGATTTTGTTGCCGATTTTCACAATGTTTTACGTTCTAAATTATTACGCACTTTTTTTAAAGCATCGGGTGTAAAAACAGCATTTACTGATAAGGGAAGAGGAGAAAAAAAAGCACTAACTCGTTCTAAAAACAAAATTTTAAAACCACTAAAAACCATGATTCAAAGACACATAGACACTTTGAATACATTGGGTTTTTCTATTGATGTATCATCGCCAAAATTTCCTGAAAAATCAATTCTTCCAGATAAAGTAACATCCATTATAGAAAAAAAAGACACTTATAAATGGATAGGTATTGCTCCCTTTGCTCAATATCAAACCAAAGTATATCCTTTTGATTTAATGCAAAAAACAATACAGCTTTTATCAGAAAACAGTAATTTCAGAATATTCTTATTTGGTGGCGGTAAAGAAGAAATTGTTCAACTAAACAAATTGCAACAAAATTTACCGAATGTAGCCGTTATTGCAGGAAAAATTGATTTTATTGATGAATTAAAAATAATACAGCATTTAGATGTAATGCTTTCTATGGATTCTGGAAATGCACATATTGCTGCAATGTACGGAATACCGGTTGTAACTTTATGGGGTAACACACATCCTTACGCAGGTTTTGTTCCTTTTAACCAACCTTTATCTAATTGTTTGGTTGCTGATAGAGAAAAATTTCCTTTATTACCAACATCAATTTATGGAAATAAAAAAATAGATGGTTATGAAAATGTAATGCGAACTATTGAACCTAAAGACATAATATCGGTAATTAATAGTAATTTAAATGTTTAAAACACTTTTATGTCAATCACCATTATTCATTAACACTTGCTTTGATTGGCAGCACTAAAAACTGCTTTTTATATTCGTTACCAACCAAAGAAGGATTCCAACGGACAGACGCTATTACACGAACTGCTTCTTTATAAAAACTATTATCTTCTTTAATTTCTTTTGGCGAAAATTCAAATGCTTTTCCGTCTTCACTAATAGCAAAAACAACATAGAAAATAAAATACGACTGTTTTTTACTTGTTTGAGGAATATCTGTTTTTTTTACATTATTATAATTAAAATTATTGTTTACATAATAATACAAATCTTCCATACCGCCACCGCTATAACTAGCATCTTTAACAATTGGCTTTGTCTTAAAATGCAGTGTATCTTGGGCAAAAGTTTTATTAATACTAAATCCTAAAAACAATAATACGATTAAAATTCTCATAGCTGTTGTAATTTTTGAAGGCTTTCTAAAGCTTTTCCTATTGATTTAATATGATCAAAAGTTAAAAGTAAACGCAAACCGTTTTTAGTTTGCTTCTCTTTTAGTGTTGCTAATTTTGGATAAACCTGAATAAATTGCAATACCTTTCTAAATTGAACTGATTGATAATAACTTGATTGTTGATCGCTAACAAAATAACCAATCATTTTGCCTTGTTTTAACACTAATTTTTCAATACCTGCTTTCGATGCAATCCATTTGATACGAACAGAATCTAATAAATTTTCAGCTTGTTTAGGCAATGCTCCAAATCGGTCAATTAATTTGTTTTGATAAGCAATTAACTCATCTTCTGTTTTCAAGGTTGCCAATTCATTATACAAAGTTAATCGTTCTGATACATTATTAATGTATTCATCTGGAAACAAAATTTCAAAGTCGGATTCTATCACAATATCCTTTACATATTCTTTGGTATCTATATTTTGTTCTTCTTCATACAAATCCTTAAACTCGTTCTCTTTTAACTCATCAATTGCCTCATTCATGATTTTTTGATAGGTTTCAAATCCAATTTCATTAATAAAACCACTTTGTTCACCTCCCAAAATATCACCAGCACCACGAATTTCTAAATCTTTCATAGCGATATTGAATCCGCTGCCTAAATCACTAAATTGTTCTAAGGCTGATATACGCTTACGAGCATCCTCTGTCATTACAGAATACGGTGGTGTTATGAAATAACAAAATGCTTTTTTATTGCTACGCCCAACACGCCCACGCATTTGATGCAAATCGCTCAATCCAAAATTATTGGCATTGTTAATAAAAATAGTGTTGGCGTTAGGTACATCCAATCCACTTTCTATAATAGTAGTTGCAACCAAAACATCAAACTCGCCTTCCATAAAAGATAAAAGTAACTCTTCTAGTTTTTTACCATCCATTTGTCCATGCCCAATACCAACTTTTGCGTGAGGTACCAAACGTTGAATCATACCGGCGACTTCTTTAATATTTTCGATACGATTGTTGATGAAAAACACCTGTCCGCCACGCTCTATCTCATACGCAATAGCATCGCGAATGATTTCTTCGTTAAAACCAACCACATTGGTTTCGATAGGATAACGGTTTGGCGGCGGCGTTGTAATTACCGATAAATCGCGGGCAGCCATTAACGAAAACTGTAAGGTTCTTGGAATTGGCGTTGCCGTTAAAGTTAAGGTATCAATGTTTTCACCAATGGTTTTTAGTTTGTCTTTTACGGCAACTCCAAACTTTTGTTCTTCGTCAATAATCAACAAACCTAAATCTTTAAAAACCACATTTTTATTTACTAATTGATGTGTACCAATAATAATATCCACCTTACCATCGGCCAAATCTTTTAATGTTTCGGCTTTTTGCTTTGCAGTTTTAAATCGATTTAAATACGCCACTTTTACAGGCATATCCTTTAAACGCTCGGTAAATGTTTTATGATGCTGAAACGCCAAAATAGTTGTAGGCACCAAAACAGCGACTTGCTTACCATTATCGACCATTTTAAAAGCAGCGCGAATAGCAACTTCGGTTTTACCAAAGCCAACATCACCACAAACCAAACGATCCATTGGTCTGTCGTTTTCCATATCTGTTTTTACATCAATGGTTGATTTTAACTGATCGGGTGTATCTTCGTAAATAAACGAACTCTCTAATTCGGCTTGTAAATAACTATCGGGCGCACAAGCAAATCCTTTTTCTAATCTGCGTTTTGCATATAATTTTATCAAGTTAAACGCAATATGTTTAACACGAGCTTTGGTCTTTTGTTTTAAGGCTTTCCATGCGTTTGACCCAATTTTATGGATTTTGGGTGGTGCGCCTTCTTTGCCATTATACTTAGATATTTTATGTAACGAGTGAATAGAAACGTACACAATATCGTTATCGGCATACACTAATTTAATAGCTTCTTGTTTTTTGCCTTCTACATCAATTTTTTGCAAACCGCCAAACTTACCAATTCCGTGATCAATATGCGTAACATAATCGCCTACCGATAAAGTTGTAAGCTCCTTTAAAGTGATGGTTTGTTTTTTGGTATATCCGTTTTTGATGTTAAATTTATGGTATCGTTCAAATATTTGATGATCAGTATAACAAACAATTTGATTTTCTTCATCAATAAAACCTTGATACAAAGGCATTACAACCGTTTTATATTGCTGAATGCTTTTGTTTTGATCTTTTAAACTCGAGAAAATTTCTTCGAAACGCTTGCTTTGCGATTCACTTGAGCAATACAAATAATTGGTAAAACCATCTATTGTATTCTGGTTGAGATTTTCAATTAACAAATCGAATTGTTTGTTAAACGAAGGTTGCGGTTTGTTATAAAATTCTAACGATAAATTAGGCGTAAAAAAGTTTTGGGCAGCAAGTTCAACAACTGTAAAATCATCTGCTTTTTGTAAAAACTCATTTGCTGGTAAAAACATTTCTTCAGGAGAAAGATGTTTTACATCGCTGTTTAATTTTTCAAACGTTTCGGTAGCTTTGCTGAACATTTTAGTCAATTGCTCTGAAACTACTTTTGTATTTTGAAGAAAAATAACCGTATTTGGACTGATATAGTTTAAAAAGCTTTCGCGATTTTCTTGCAAAAATTTATTTTCTACATTAGGAATAATGGTGATTTTCTTGTTAGTTTCAATAGATAATTGTGTTTCAACATCAAACGTTCTAATGCTATCAATTTCGTTTCCGAAGAATTCAATACGATACGGATTTTCATTCGAGAATGAAAAAACATCAATAATACCACCACGTACTGAAAATTCGCCAGGCTCCGAAACAAAATCTACACGTTTAAAATTATATTCAAACAAAACTTCGTTAATGAAATCAATCGTCATTTTATCATTAACAGCAATTTTCAGTGTGTTTTTATCTAATTGCTTGCGCGTAACCACTTTTTCAAACAAAGCATCGGCGTACGAAACAATCACCACTGGTTTTTTGCGCGCATTTAATCGGTTTAAAACTTCAGCACGTAATAAAACATTTGCATTGTCTGTTTCTTCAATTTGATAAGGTCTGCGATACGAACCTGGATAAAACAAAACGTAATCTTTAGAAATAAGGTTTTCTAAATCGTTTAAATAATATGCAGCTTCTTCTTTATCGTTAAAAATGAGTAAAAAATGTTGCTCAGAAGTTTTAAATAACGCTTGAATTTGAAACGATAAAGCCGAGCCAATAAAACCCTTTGCATGAATTTTATGACCTGTTTTTTTTATACTTTCTTGTAACTGTTGCGTTTTAGTTGCTTGTTCAAATACTTTTTTAATACTCATTATTCCTTAGGTATGGCATTTAAGGTGGCACGTTTAATAGTATCAATAGGTTGAAATAACTCGCTTTCTCCTATTTCTTTCGGAATCTTAGCTTTTACTTCAAACTCGTCAAATTGATTGATAATTGAATTGGTGTTCTTTTGAATATTTGCCAACAATTTTTGTACTTCTTTTATATTAATAGGCTCTAACCCCAGCAACATATCCAAATTTTGCACATTGGTTTCTAGCAATGCTAATCTTGCTTTGGTTTCTTGCTTGTTGTATTTTTCTGGAATACTGTTTTTTAAAACAGCTACTTTTTCAACCAATTTAGTCGCTTTATGTGCCATATTTCCTAGTGATGGATTAGGAGCAATGGTTAATTCATTTACATAATTTCGCCAATCTTCCCAATTACTAAGATTTTTACTAATGGATGGATTATTCACAGAAACAGCAAATTTCCATTTACCATGAATACTCCGAACTAAAGAATCTTGCGATATTTTTGAAACAGGATTTACAACCTGTGTTGCTTCTTTCTTACAAGAAATGATGCTTAATGCAGTAAAAACAATAAAAGCAATATATTTCATAACTAGGTTTATATCAAAAACACAAATTTACTAATCTTAAAGGCATAAATGGTTTTAATAATGTAAATATTAAGAATACTTTGATGATTTTTTTGAAGAAGTTTTAAAAATATTTAAGGTACAAAGGTTATATTTGTGCAACAATTTTAACAACATGGACACGACCAAAATATTAATTATTGGAGCTTGCGGACAGATTGGTTCTGAGCTTACTTTAAAATTAAGAGAATTATACGGAATTGATAATGTAATTGCATCGGATATCAGAAAAGGCGAACAAGAAGTTTTTCAAACAGGTCCTTTTGAACTAGTGGATGCTATGAAATTTGATGAAGTTGCCGCTTTGGTTGATAAATATAAGGTAGACGAAGTATATTTAATGGCTGCTTTATTATCGGCAACTGCTGAGAAAAACCCTGCTTTTGCTTGGGATCTAAACATGAATTCATTATTTCACGTTTTAAACTTAGCCAAAGAAGGAAAAATTAAAAAAATATTTTGGCCTTCAAGTATCGCAGTATTTGGTCCTACAACTCCAAAACACAATACACCGCAATATACAGTAATGGAACCTTCAACCGTTTACGGAATTTCTAAACAAGCAGGCGAACGCTGGTGCGAATATTATTACAATAAATATGGCGTAGATGTACGTTCCATTCGTTATCCAGGTTTAATTTCTTGGAAAACACCTCCAGGTGGTGGCACAACCGATTACGCAGTTGATATTTACTATAAAGCTGTCGAGCAAAATAAATACACTTGTTTTTTAAGTGAGAATACTGAATTACCTATGATGTATATGGATGATGCTATACGTGCAACGGTTGGTATTATGCAAGCTAAGAAAGAAGATATAAAAATACATTCTGCCTATAACTTAGCTGCAATCAGCTTTACTCCAAAACAAATTGCTGAACAAATTGCTAAAGAAAAATCAGGTTTCATAATTGATTACGAACCAGATTTCCGTCAAGCAATTGCCGATTCTTGGCCTTCAAGTATTGATGATTCATCAGCTAGAGAAGATTGGGGCTGGAAACATGATTTTGATTTAGAAAGTATGACAAAAGTAATGTTAGAGAATTTATCTAAATAACACCCTATTAAATGTTAATTATTTTAACTTATTCATTTTAATTATTGCTAAATAAAAATTATTATTACATTAGCAAATAATAATTTTAACTAAATCAAGAACTATTCAATTATGAAAAAAATATTATTATCATTATTATTAGTTTTACCATTGGCTTTATCAACCATTTCTTGTCATGAAGAGCCAGATCCAGTAGTAGTTACAAGTCCTTATGATAGTTTTAAAGGACCTTGGACAGCTACTTTTTCAGGTGGGGATACTGGAACATTTGACTTCAACGTAAAAAGCGATGGTTCGATAACAGGAACCATTATGTCTGATTCTTTTCCTGAGTCTGATCTCTCACTTGTGGGAAGAGTCTCAAAAGATGGTGATGTAAATATTAGATTAATGTATACTTCAACAATTGATATTGGTGGTTTTACAGGTAAAATGTACGGAAAAACAGCATCAGGTACATGGGTAAATACTTCTTCAAAGAAGTCGGGAAATTGGATAGCAGACAAAGGTTAATATAAAAAAACCACTCATTAATTGAGTGGTTTTTCATTTTCTTTCATTTCTTTTAAGCCATCCGTTGCTTCTTGTAAAGCTAGCTTATACCATTTATCCATTAACGGAAAAACTATTTTAGAAATACTCTCTACAGGTTTATAAAAAATACTCTCATTTAATTTCTCTTCCGAAACTAATAAATTATTAAAATTGATTTTTTGAAATAAATTCAAAAAAACCGAAATTATTAAAATCATTTTTACTCCTTCAAATAAAGCACCCGCTAATTTATTTACAAAACCCAAAGCCAAACTATCAACCATTTTAGTTACAAGTTTTCCAATTCCGTATAAAGCAAAAAGCACCAATACAAATGTTATAAAAAAAGCAGCAACTGTAATGGTATTTGGGTTCCATTGCGTATTATCAATCAAAAAATCTCTTGTAAAGAAAGAAAATCGTAATGAAAAATAAATCCCTACAAGTAAGGCAACTAACGATATTACCGAAACCACTAACCCATTTTGCACACCTTTAAACAAAGCATAACCTAATAAAACGGCAATTATTAAATCTAAAACTATCATACCAAAATAAATCACAAATATAGTACACATTCATCATTTCACGATATCTTTGTATTTTTAAAATATGGCAAGAGACGAACAATTAAAGCAAAGATGGGATGTGTTGGTTGAAAAACTATCCAACCAATTTGCTGACGGAGATATATTAGATGTTGATGGTATTATTTACTTAATTGGCATTCAAGAATTAGGAAAATTCAACAAAAAATTTAAAAAAGATGAGAAAGTAAACATTATGCACATAGCTATTTGTCGTTTACTTGAGCCTTTTGGATATTATGAGTTTTCGCATTTTGATAACGATGGCTGGCCGCATTATCATGTAAAAGACCAGTTACCACATTTAAAAGCAGGCGAACAAACTGTTTTAATGAAAGAGGCAATTGTGCAGTATTTTATAGATAACACATACATTCATTAATTTTTAACCATTCTAATTTTTTCGCATCAATCAAAAGCGTAAATTTGCATAACTACTTTTCAGAAACAATGATAGATAAAATTAAAGAACTGATTGGTGAAGCAGAAGCTTTTACTACCGATAATAAAGAGGCTTTAGACGCTTTTAGAATTAAATTTATTTCTAAAAAAGGACTTATTAATGATATTTTTGCTGAGTTCAAAAATGTGCCGAATGATCAGAAAAAAGATTTTGGTCAAGCCATTAATACCTTAAAAAATTCGGTTGAAAGCAAAATCAAATCCATTCAGGATGTTTTAGAAGCTAAGGAAGAAAGCAACGGTTTTTTTGGCGATTTAACGCGCCCAGGGACTCCTATTTCTTTAGGTTCACGCCACCCTATTTCTTTAGTAAAAAACCAAGTAATTGATGTTTTTTCAAACATTGGATTTAATGTTTCTGAAGGTCCTGAAATTGAAGACGATTGGCATAATTTTGAAGCTTTAAACTTTCCTGCGCACCACCCTGCGCGTGACATGCAAGACACGTTTTTTATACAAATGAATCCTGATTATTTGTTACGTACGCATACCTCATCGGTTCAGGTACGTTATATGGAAAACAATCAACCGCCTATTCGTACCATTTCACCAGGACGTGTTTTCCGAAACGAAGCAATATCATCTCGTTCACACTGTATCTTCCATCAAGTAGAAGGTTTATATATTGATAAAGATGTATCGTTTGCCGATTTAAAACAAACCTTACTTTACTTTACAAAAGAAATGTTTGGTAAGTCAAAAATCCGTTTGCGTCCTTCGTATTTTCCTTTTACCGAGCCAAGTGCAGAAGTTGATGTTTATTGGGGTTTAAAAACCGAAACTGATTACCGTATTACCAAAGGCACAGGTTGGTTAGAGATCATGGGTTGTGGTATGGTAGACCCAAATGTTTTGAAAGCTTCTAATATTGATACCGACAAATATTCTGGTTTTGCTTTTGGTATGGGCTTAGAGCGTATGGCAATGCTTTTATATCAAATTGGCGATATTCGTATGTATTTTGAAAACGATGTACGTTTCTTAGAACAATTTAAATCGAATTTTTAAAATTTGATTCTTAAATAAGGAAAAGCTCTTGAAATTTCAAGAGCTTTTTTTAATTAAAGTGTTTGGTTTTTGGTTGAATGTATTAAGAATAAAACTGTACATATTGTTTTAAATCTTTTTTAAGTGATTTATGAACCACAAAATAAACAATGCTTATATGAATAAGCATTAAAGTAAGTATGATACTTAACTTAATACTGTTTGAATGAAAATTGTAAGCATCAGTATTAAAAAAATTCATAGGCTCAATAAAGTAATTCATTAACATATTAGTTGCAATACCCGTAAATCCTGTTTGTACTGCAATAATACGATAGCTTAAACCGTTTAATAAAAACTGATGTCTTTTTCCGTTTATTTTATGTGTTTGATACATATTTACTAAAATCAGAAACAAACCAAAAAATAAAATACTTAGTGAAATTGTAAATTTCACTTCAGAAAACCAATATTCATCTATCATCAACAACTTATAAATTACAAAACCTATAAGGGCGAATAAAAATATTTTAGGCGATAATAGTATGGTCTTTAATCCTTCAAAGTATTTTCCGTTATATTTTGATCGCATTGCTTTATTTTTAGCAACTTCTAGCTTTTTTAGTTCGTTAACTGACCATTTTCTTTGAACTACACTAAAAGCTTGCTCAAAACTCAACTCCTCTTTCATCATTAAACTTTCAATATCCGAGGCAATATGATCTACCATTTCGCATTGAATATCATAATAAAGAGGCTTTTTGTTCATTCTTCCCCAAGTATCAAAAAAATTAATTTTCTGATTCGCAATCCATTCTGAAATTTGTTGTAATTGTTCTTTCTCTATTTTCATAATTTAAGCGAATTGATATCTTTTTTCGGTTTCCTTTATACTATTATTAAAATGAGGTTTAATGATTTTATAAAAAACATACATACAGATACATTGAATCAATGCAAAAAAAGCTAGAAAATACACTCCAGAATTAGACAAACCTAATTGCTCTTCAAAAAATCTGTTTATAAATGTAAAATAGACGCCGCCTAAACCAATAGTTGGTAATGAAAATATTGATTGCGCTACTGACTGAATCAACCAACTTTTCCCTTCTCTTTTTTGTTCTCTTTTTGATTTAGAAATGAATCGAAATCCATCTATCATAAAAAAAATAAACGAAATAAGTAACAATGTTAATACAATAGTTTCGCCTATTGCATTTGTGTTTTTTAAAAAGAAGTAAATACTTAAATATAAAACTACAGAAACAACTACTTTAGGAATTGATATGAATTTTAGTACTTCGCCCCACAACATTTTGTTATAGTATTTATGTAACTCGGCTTGTTTTTGCTCTACCAAACCTGTAAAACCAAATATTCCAAATTTCTTAAATTCAATATCTAAAGCATCTTCAAAAGAAATATTCAGATTTTCTTTCCATTGATCTTCAATAGCATTGGCTAAATGATCAACCAATTCTACCTGAACATCGTAAAATTCTACGTAATGCTTTTTTGTAAAATCAAATAACTGACTTATTTCGTTTTCGGTTAATTTTCTCATATTTTACTAAATTTTAGGTCGGTTTGATTAATTTCGGTTTTAATTAAAGGAATAATCTTTGCAAATAAAACAGCTATAAAAAGAATGTATAATGTTGTAGTAGTTGTATTTAACACCAATAGAAAAAGGCTAGGCTTTTGATTTATGCTTGAACTAAAAAACACCATAAATGTACATGGCAAACTGTAAAAATAAATGCTTATTGATTGTACTAAATATTTATTTGGACTCTTTTTTAGTTGACGATTTTGATAAATCCATAATAAAATTGTTGCAATAAAAAGTACTATTTTTAAACCAAACCACATTTGCTCACCTAAATCAGTTGGATTGGCATAAAAACGAAACAAAGCATAAAACAAAACGGTTGAAAAAATAATTTTTGGTATGGAAAAGAAATCAATGACTTCACTTTTGATCATTTTCCAATAATGATTTTGTAAAGCTGCTTGTTTTTGTTCAACTAAACCAGAAAAGCCAAAAACACCAAAACTTTTGTACTCTTTTTGCAAAGCTTCTTCAAACGAAATATGCGGATTTTCTTTCCATTGATCTTCAATCGCGTTTGCCAAATGATCAACCAGTTCTACTTGAACATCGTAATGCTCGACCAAATGTTTTTTGGTAAAGGCAAAAAGCTCATCAATTTGTGGTGTAGTTAGTTGTTTCATTATTTGTTTAATAGCATTTTAAATTTTTGATCGTTTTTAATTTTGTAATAAAAAAGCAAATAATACAACATTAAACTAACCGCTGTAAAACCTGATAATAGCAGCAGAGAAGGGAATTGTTCCATCTTTCTTACCCAATGAATTCCAAAATACAGATAAAACATCATTATAAAACTAATGGTAAACAATGCTCCGTAAGTACCAGCAACTTTGTTTTTTGAAACAAAAGTATACGCCCCTAGAAAAACAAAACTTAAAATAGGGATTGCCATTGGTATCACATCCAAGTCTTCTAATAATAAATTGTAATTTGAGTATGGTAAATTATCGTAAATGAAATAAGACAAAATCCAAAGGAAAATAAATACAGGATTTAAAAAGATATCTTTCAATAATGAAACTCTTTGCGACATTACATTAGTCCATTGTGTTAACTTTTGCGTTTTTAAATAATCTCTCTGCTCCTCAAAAACAATTTTTATATTACAGTTCACATCTTCAGATTCTTTTTCTTCAATTAAACATAAAATATGGTCTAAAACTTCTATTCTATGATCAATAAATGTAAAACCAAGATTGATTAATTTTTTATCAACTTCCTGTATTTGTTGTGTAGTTAGTTGTTTCATTAGATAACTTTTAATAGTTGATTTTCTATTTTTAAGTGCTTGTGCATTACCCAAGCTTTTCCTATTGCTAACAATGAAACATAAGTAGTTGGCCAGAAAATAGGTATTATAGTTTTGCTTCCAACGCTAGAAACAAAGAATAAATTCATCAATAGAAAAGCCACTAAAAGAAATGTTTGTCCTATGATTTTTTGTAATGCATATGTACTTAAAGTAGAGTGTGTTTTATTGGTGAATTTTCTATAAACTAAATAAGCGTTTGCTAAAAAGCCCAATAACAAAATAGGCAACATAAAAAAATACATTGAAATGTCTTTTTCTTGTAATTGATAAGCAACGAACGAAATTACAGCAACTATAGGAATGGCACTAAACTGAAATTTCCAATCGAGTGATTTCCATAACTTACAAACGATGTAAGGAACATTTTCATAACGGCTCCATGTTTTAGGTAAAATAATTGGATTCCATTTATTCATCACCTCTATAAATGCTTGATCAAATGTGTTCTCAGAATGATTTAATTTTTCTTCAATTTCAGTAGCAATATGATCAACAACTTCTAAACGAACATCATCAAAATCTTTAAAATTGCACTTTTCAATTAAAGCGTTCTCTATAAATTGTATTTGTTGTGTAGTTAAGCGTGTTTCCATTTTTTGATGTTTTTTACCAATTTTAAATGACGAAAATAATTACAATACTTAATAATGAACATAAAATAAAAAGCATTAAAAAACACTAATGTTCCTAACCATAATTCTATATTTTCTTTATATCTGAAGCTATCTCTTTGCATAAAAATCATTGAAACTGCCATTAATGATAATGCTACAGCCGTTTTCTTGTTAGACCATGAAGCTATTTGTCCATAAACAGTTGTATACTTGCCATTTTGATACTTATCTAACGTATATTTGTTTAGAAAAACGGCAATAACAAAAACCACAATCTTATAAATAAAAACAGTTGTGTTAATAGTTTCTATTTCCATAGCATCTTTAAAAAGATAAATTATAGCAGGAAAAAACAACGATAATGCAACCCAAATAAACAAATCATTTCTAAAAGTGCTCATTAACTGACTTTTATAAAACAAGGGCATTTTAATTTTTCCATACAAATGCATGCCACTCCATTCGGTTTCTTGTAAACGATTATGCCAATTTTGAAAAACGCTATCAAACGATTCTTCAAACGAAGTGGTTTCCATCAATTCTTCAATTTCTGAAGCTATATGATCAATTACTTCATGTTTTGCATCATCGTAATAAAAATCATACTCTAGGTATAATTTTTCTTCAATTAGTTTTATTTGTTCCGTTGTTAACTTCATTACATTTCCAATTTAAAATTAGGACCCGTAACAATATTTTGCATATTTCGAATGAAATTCTCTAACTCTTCCATACGCGAAACTGTTTCTTTCACTCCGTTTTCGGTTAATTTATAGTATTTACGAATGCGTCCATCCACGCGGTCCATCTCCACATCTAAAAAACCTTCAGCTTCCATTTTATGCAAAGCAGGGTATAAAGCCCCTTCGGTAATATTCATTTCGCCTTGTGTAATTTCTTTTACTTTCTGCGTAATCTCGTAACCGTACATTTTACCGTTTTGTTCAAGAAGTTTCATAATAATGGTATTTAAACTTCCTTTATATAATTGTTGCTGCTTTTTCATATACTTATGATTGTTAGGTATGACAAATATACATAATTTTTTTATGCATCAAAGTTTTAGGTATAAAATTTCTATAGGAAATGATAAAAGTCATTTTGAAGCCGTTTGATTTTTGTATTTTTGTAAAAAATTAGATAAATGTCAAAATTCAATCCTTTAAAGGTTAAAGAAATAAGAAAAGAAACGCCTTTGGCAGTTTCGATTGTATTTGATATACCAACAGAATTACAAGAAACGTATCAGTTTGAAGCTGGACAATATGTAAATATTAAAGCAGATATTAATGGCGAAGAAATAAGACGTTCTTACTCTATTAGCTCGTCTCCAAAAAGCAATGAATTACGCGTTGTGGTAAAAGCGGTAGAAAACGGTGTTTTTTCAAACTACGTTACACAACAACTACAGGTAGGTGATACTTTAGAAATTGCTGTACCCGAAGGTAAATTTGTTTTAGAAAATAAAACGGCGAAAATTGTTGCTGGTATTGCTGCAGGGTCTGGAATTACCCCTATTATTTCGTTAGCACAAGATATTTTAGAAAGCGCAAACGATACTACTTTTGTTTTGGTTTACGGCAATAAATCGGTTGAAGATACTATTTACTTTAACGAAATTGAGGCTTTAAAGAATCAATATTTAGGAAGATTTTTTGTTCATTATACTTTTACGAAAGAACATCCAGAAGGGTCATTATTTGGTCGAATTGAAAGATCAACCATTAATTTTGTTTTTAAAAACAAACACAGTGAAAAACGTGTAGACGAGTACTTTTTGTGCGGACCTGAAGATATGATTAAAAAGGTTACCGATGTTTTAAAAGAAAACGGTGCCTCTGAAGACCAAATTCATTACGAATTGTTTACCACTAGCAGTACTAATGGAGAAATTCCGGTAACGGGCGAAGGAATGGTAAAAGTAACCGTTTTGGTTGATGATGTTGAAACCACTTTTAATATGCCACGTACCGAAAACATTTTAAGTGCCGCTTTAAAACATGGTGTAGATGCTCCTTATTCTTGTCAAGGCGGAATTTGCAGCTCTTGTATGTGTAGAACGGTGAAAGGATCGGCAGAAATGAAAACCAATCATATTTTAATGGATGATGAAGTGGAAGAAGGTTTGTTATTGGCTTGCCAAGCTTATGTAACAACAGATGAAATTTATGTTGATTTTGATGATGTTTAAAATCTTAAAAATAAAAAAAGCTCGATTTAAAAATCGAGCTTTTTCTTTATAAATCAAAACCTAAATCTGATCTAAAATATTTTCCTTCAAAATCATTTTCTAGTTTTTTTCTTGGGCATGTAAATAATATTCTTTTTGTGTATCCGAAAAACGTTGAGAAGATAATAAGGCTATCTTACTTTTTTCAGTAATCCAGATACATTCAATATCATCCATTTCATCTATTTTTTCTATAAATAAATCATTAAAAATATTTACAAAATCATCTTCACTTGTATATGTAGGCTTTCCATATTCCTTAATCATAGCATTGTAAAGAACAGCCCTTCCTTTTTCATATTCATTTTGAGTAAACGGCCATTGTTTATACTTCCATGAAAAAGCAGCGTTTGCAGTCATTTTGTTATTTATTGCCCCACCAACCTTTTTTGAATTAACAGTTAGTACAAAATTGTTAATAGTATTGATATAGCTATTAGTTTTTGTTGTACTATCACTCCAATTTATATTGAAAAAATTGTAAGGATTAGTAACATTAATGGTTAATGCATCTAATGTTTTTTTATTTCCATTTTTGTAACCTATTAATTTTGTTTCATACGAACCTATACTCATAAAGGTATGATGCCAAATTGTAATTTCATACTCAGCTGGATTACCAATTGGGCTATTAGGATCTTCATATCCAATTGTAAAAACACGAAGTTCTTCTTCAATACCAGAAACAGAGAAGGTAATTGAATCGTATAAATCTCTTTTAGGTAAACCGTTTGTTTTTACATTATAAGAGAAAGTAACTGTTTCTAATGAGGTTACTTCAACTTTTGAAGAACTCAATTTATCAATATTTTCTTCTCCAAAAATTGGCTCTGAGTTTTTTATTCCATATTCAGGATCTTCACAAGATATTAAAAAAAGTACAGGAACAATAAAAATTAGTTTTTTCATAAGTGTTAATTTTTATAAATGTATCAATTTTTTTCAATAAAACTACCTGTTTCTTCATTTTTGGTAATGTTTAAAGCAACGGGTATGCGTTCTTTTAACTCTTCAACGTGCGAAATAATACCTACAATTCTATTTTCTTTATGTAAATGCTGCAAGGTTTCAAACACAATGTTCACAGATTCCTGATCTTGCGTACCAAAACCTTCATCAATAAAGAAAAAGTTACGGTCGCTTTTTGCATTAGCCTGTACACTTTCTGCCAACGCAAGTGCTAAACTTAACGATACCTGAAACGCTTGCCCGCCCGATAATGTTTTTACACTGCGTGAACGCCCTTCGTTTAAATAATCAATAATCTCAAAGTCGTTGTTTTCGTTCATTTGTAAACTTAACTGGTTTCGAGTCATTTTGTGAAAACGCACATTGGCATTGTCACACAATTGCTGCAAATAAATACTTGAAACGTATTGTACAAACCCTGAAGCTTTAAAAAGATTGGTCATAACTTTTAAATTATCACGTCTTTTTTCAAGTTTGGCAAAGGTTTTAAGCAATTCTTTTTTGTCGTCAAAAGCTTTGGTTAAACGATTAATTTCAGCTTGTGTTTTGGTAAAATCTGCTGACGCTTCGTTTAAAGTTTCTGTTGCTTTGTTAAAGGAATTTAAAAGAGCATCATAGGTTTCTTGACTGAACGATGTGTCTTTTAGCTTAATTTCTAAATTCTGGATGACTTGTTTTAATCCTTCATAATTTAATAAGAAGCGATCAATTTTAGCACGAACCTCTGCAATATCAATCGGTTTGCTTAGTACATCGGTAACGATTTCTAAAGTTTCGATTTGATGCTTTTCAAGTGTGTTTTTGATGTTTTGTTTTGTTGTTTCGATCTGATTTTGCAACAATTGAATATCATTAGCATTTATGGAAATACTGTTTTTTTGCACGGCAATTTGTTGCAACACTTCATTTAACTGTGTGTTTAACTGCTCGTATTCTTTTTCAATGTGATGTATTTCAGCAAATACATTTTGTAATTCAGTATTAACCTCGACTTTGTTTTTACTTTCAAAAATAGACCATGACAAAACTTTTAAATTGCTAATGTTTTGATTGATCTGAGTTTGTTTTTGAGCTTCTTCTATTTTAAAAGATGCCAACGCATTCTTAAATTTTTCTGCTTGTTGTTGCTCTGTTTCTAAAAAATAACGTTGTTCTTTTAATTCTTTTGTTACAGCTTTTATTTCTGTTTCTAAAGCAACTGCTTGTTTTCTAGCTTGTTCAAAACCTTCAAAATCATTCATTGAAAAGTCTTCCCAAATAAACAATTTTTTATGTGCATCTATTTGGTTTTGTTGTGCTTTTAAGGCAATTTCTTCTGTTGTTAACTGATCGTTTAAAAGTTGTTTTCGTTGAAAAATTTGTTTTGTTTCTGTAACAAAGGACGAAAAGGCTTTATAATCAATAGCTATTTTATTCAATTGAGCGTTTACAGCTTCTAATTTGTTCGAAACATCTTCGGTAACTGCAACCGCCGGATGTTCTAAAGCACCACAAAGCGGACACGCTTCACCATCGTGCAAATTATGAGTGTATTGCGCCATTTGTTGTTGTACCAACAACGCATTTTTTTGAGCATTAATTTGCTCTTTTTCATTACTAAATTGATGCTCTTTTGCCGCAATTTGATCTTCAAATGTAGCTTCTTCAATATTTTGTTGTTTTAAATGAGAAGATATGGCATCAATTTGCACTTTAAGTTCTGAAGTTTTTATGCTTTGCTTATTGAACTCTGATTGATACAAATCGTTTTTAACAAACCAGTTGCCTACATCATTCAATAATTGTGCATCTGTTTTAGAAACTTCAAGTTGCGTTAACTTTTCTTCTAATGATTTAATCACGTTTTTTAAATCGGCTTCTTTTTGTTCTACTTCTTCAACCTTCAACTTACCGTTTTCGCTACGCTGTTTTAAAAGATTAATTTCTTCTGCATAACCAAGCGTTTGCACAATTAATTCTAAATCGTTTAAAGTTTTTCGCTTTTCAGGTAATGCTTCAAATTGAGGTTTTACAGCATTTAAACTTGTTGTTAATGTTACTTCCGAAGTTTCTAAAGTAGCTAATGTGTTTTGTAAAGTTGTTACCGCAGTTTGTTTAGCACTTAAGCTTTCTTGCTGTTTGGCTTTTTCTTTTAAAAGATGCGAGAAATCAGTCCAATAAGTTTCGTACATTTCTAACTGCTTTTTTTCTGCATCAATAAGTGTTTTTTGTTGTGATTGCTCTTTAAACAACTGTTTTTTTACTTGAAGCAATTCAAAATCGGTTTTTAATAATTTTACCTGTTGAAATTGGTTGTTAACAAGTTGATAGTCTTCTTTTGCTTTGTTTAAAGTTGCTTGTTGCTGAGCTAAAACCTCTTTTAATTGGTTTATGTTTTCTTCTGAAACGGTTTCAAAGCCAGATAATTTTCCTTCTAATTGATTTAATTCTGTTAAGTTTAAACTGTTTAATTGCACGACTTTGTCTTGTAAATCGAAACGATGTAGATTAAAAATTTCTTTCATCATTTGTGTTCGATCTTTCGGACCTAATTCAATAAATTCTTTAAACTGACCTTGAGGAATAATAATAGTGCGTTTGAAGTTTTCGTAACTTAAACCCAATAAAAGCTCAGCATTTGAATGATTTAACGGAACCCAATTTCCCTCTTTTTGTTCATAGAAAACAACCGAAGGCGTTTTAACATCATCAAAGCGTTTGGTGTTTCTTTTAAACTCACGAGTGGCGCGATATATTGTTGCACCTACTTCAAAATCAAACTCAATATACGAACGGTTCGATTTTAAGTTCATCATGTTGTACGTGCGTTTGTCGCGTGCATTTAAACGTTCTGTTTCGCCGTAAAGTGCAAAAGTAATGGCTTCTAAAATAGATGATTTTCCCGAGCCAACTGCTCCAAAAATACCAAATAAACCTGCATCAATTAAATCTGAAAAATCAATTGTTTGTCTGTTTTGGTACGAGTATAAACCTTCTATGGTAAGTTGAATGGGTATCATATTATTTATTTAAAATCTCGTTAAATAAATTCATTAAATCTTCGTTGGGCGCTTGATTGTTGTTTTTAGATTTAAAATAATCTTGAAACAAATCGTGAATATTTTGGTTTAAATTGATTTCTTTTACTGCGTTTTCTTCAGATGCAGCTACTTTTATTTTTGGAATTAAATGTACAATTCCATTATGTGATTGATAAATCAGTTTGCGTTCATCGGCAGTAATAAAAGTATCGTTTATTAAAGTTAATTCAACCAATGTGTTAGGATTTTCAAGCAACCAATCGACTGTTTTTGTAATACTATCAAAGGTTTTACGCTCTAACTTTTTGCCTTTTGTAAGCGCTATTTTATTGTAAATTGCTTTTTGGTTAGGTAAAATATCAATAACACTTACATATTTGGTTTGACCCGCTTCGCTGAAACTATAACACAAGGGCGAAGATGCATAAACAATAGGTTTTTCATCAGTGCCAATGTTGTGAAAAGCATGTAAGTGCCCTAATGCGGTATATTGTATTTGCGATGGAATACAATTGGTGTAAACCAAATCGGCAGTTCCAATTTTAATCGGTTTTTCGCCTTCAGGTTCTTCCAAAAGTTTTTCACCCAATTTGTTCATATATAAATGAGAAACAAGCACGTTTACACCTTTTTCATCGCAATGCTTTTCAGCAATATCGTTCCAATGCTCTTTTAAAACTTGATTTAAAGCTGTTTCTTTTTCTTCGCCAAAATATTGTTTTAAACGAATTTCGTTAGCAAAAGCGGTATGAATAATTCGGATGGGATAATCAATACCTTTAATCTCAAGTTCAATAAAACCAGGGTAGGATTGTATAATTTTAAAACGATCCAATTCAAAAGGAGCAACAACAGCTTGCGGATATCCGATTAAAATAATGCCGCATTCACGTGCTAACGGATCAGGAGCATCAATACGATCAGGCGAATCGTGATTACCACCAATAGCAATTACAGGTCGGGTACCATTTTTAGATAAGCGCTTTAACGTCTTAAAAAATAATTCTACCGCATCAACAGCAGGGTTAAAGGCATCAAATAAATCGCCAGCAACCACCACCAAATCTACATTTTGCTCATCAGCAATAGCAACAATTTCATTCATCACATCTAATTGCTCCTCTAAACGCGAAAAGCGATCTAAGCGTTTTCCTAAATGCCAATCGGCGGTATGTAGAATTTTCATTTATTTTTCGGTTTCGGGTTTTTGCTGTTGAGAAAACTGCTGCTGTATGGCTTTCAATTTCTCTTTGCGTGTAGTAGCAGCGTCTTGTTCACGCTTTTTTTTAAGATCTACTTTCTTTTTATGCGCCAAACGATTGGCTTCGGTTCTTCGTCCCATAACAAATATAAGTATAAATTACGCCATTAATTGTCGTTTAAAAAGTCGCCTGATACATAAAACCAACGATCTCCCATTTTTTGAAAGATGGATAATTCGTGATGAACTTGTTCATTTCCACCAACATCATCATAAAAGGCTTTAAATTCAACTTGATTTATTGCAGGAGTGCTGATAATTTCAAGCTTTTTCCACGTATTTATTTCGCCCCATTCTTGAAGCTCTTTTTCACTGTGAAATTTTCGTTTTGCAGGTAAAGTGGTGTTCATTAAGTACGCACCGTTAGGAATGGCAAAAGCAGCAAAGCGCGACCGCATTAACTTTTCTGCAGTTTCGGCATTTTTTTCTTTTGTATGATAAGGCTGACAGCAATTTTGGTACATTAAGCCAGAACAGCAAGGGCATTTTATAGTGTTGTGCATAATGATAAAGGTACAACAGAAAAGCACATAAAAAAAGAGGTCTTTTAGACCTCTTATGTATTATTCTTGTGCTGCTTCTAAAGCCGCCTTATCTGCATATTTCATTACCAAACCTTGTAATGACATACCTATTTCATTTTGCATGTTGTTTACTTTTTCTTGAAAAGCAACTGCATCTTTAGGCATAACTTGTGTCATTTCTTTTGTTTCAGCAAACTTTTTGTTAGCTTCTTTTACCAAAACCATATCATAATTTTCATCTACTAATTTAGAAAATGTTGCTGTAAAGTCAGTAACAACTGCGTCAAACTCTTTTGTAAAGTCTGCTTCTTTACCTTTTTCAATAGATGGAAGAATTTGTTCTTTAGCTCCATCTAATTGTTGTTTAATTCCCATATTGGCAACAAACGTTTTTGCGTCTTGTGATTGAGCAAATCCTGATTGTATTGCAAAGAACATTGCTGCTCCTAAAAAAATCTTTTTCATGATGTAATTTTATTAAAAATTTAAAATAGAGAACTAAAGTACAATTTTTTTTGAACTAAACAACTGTTCTTAACAATTTTACAACAAAAAAGGAGTTTTAAACTCCTTTTTTGTTATTGCATATATTTCATTAAAATACCTTGTAATTCCATTCCCCATTCTTGTCCCGCTTTCATTTGGTCTTTTGTTATTTTAGGGGTTACCTCTTGTATTTTTTTTCCAACAGGTGAATTGTAAAATTCAATCATTTTTTTGATATCATCATGCGTATAATGTTTCATCATTACATCAGCTATTTTTTCATATAAACTTGGTAATGAAGAATCAAGATCCTTTTTAAAATCAGCTCGTTTATCTTCAGGTATTTGTTCTATTATTGGTTCTAGAACAGCTGTGACTTGGGCCGCAGATCCTGACATTTTAATATAACTTACGACATCTTTCTTAAAATCTGCTGATTGAGCTGATGCAAATTGAACAGATAATAATACTACTGTTGCTATAAATAATTTTTTCATTGTTCTTTTTAAATATTAAAGTTAATTCCTTGTGCTAAAGGAAGTTCTTTACCATAGTTAATAGTGTTTGTTTGACGGCGCATATAAACTTTCCAAGCATCAGATCCTGATTCACGACCACCACCTGTTTCTTTTTCGCCACCAAAAGCACCACCAATTTCAGCTCCCGAAGTACCAATGTTTACGTTTGCAATACCACAATCTGAACCTGATTGAGATAAGAATAATTCTGCTTCTCTTAAGTTGTTTGTGAAAATTGCTGATGATAATCCTTGTGGTACATTGTTTTGCATATCAATTGCTTCTTCAATAGTGCTGTATTTCATCACATATAAAATAGGAGCAAAAGTTTCTTCTTGTACAATTTCAAACTCGTTTTTAGCTTCAATAATACAAGGTTTTACATAACATCCACTTTCATATCCAGCACCTTCAACAACACCGCCTTCAACTACAATATTTCCACCTTCGGCTTTTGCTTTTTCAATAGCATTTAAATAATCTTCAACTGCTTTTTTATCGATAAGCGGACCAACATGATTAGCAGCATCTAACGGATCACCAATTTTTAATTGTCCGTAAGCGCTTTTCAATGTTTCAATTGTTTTGTTGTAAACACTTTCGTGTACAATTAAACGACGTGTTGATGTACAACGTTGCCCAGCCGTACCAACAGCTCCAAAAACAGCTCCCACTAAAACCATATTTAAATCGGCATGTTCAGAAACAATAATAGCATTGTTACCACCTAATTCTAAAATAGTTTTACCAAAACGTTCTGCAACGGTTTTAGATACGTGGCGACCAATACGCGTAGAACCTGTAAAAGATACTAAAGGTACACGTTTGTCATTATTCATTAAATCACCAGAAGCATTTCCTGTAACTAAACAGCTAACGCCTTCTGGGATGTTGTTTTTTGCAAATACTTTAGTAATGATATTTTGGCAAGCAATAGCACATAAAGGCGTTTTAGAACTTGGTTTCCAAACACAAACATCGCCACAAACCCATGCCAAAGCAGCATTCCATGACCAAACAGCCACTGGGAAGTTAAATGCAGAAATAATTCCTACAACACCAATTGGGTGGTATTGCTCATACATACGGTGCATTGGACGCTCTGAATGCATGGTTAAACCGTACAATTGACGTGATAAACCTACTGCGAAATCACAGATATCAATCATTTCTTGGACTTCACCTAAACCTTCTTGTAAGCTTTTACCCATTTCATAAGAAACCAACTGACCTAAAGCTTCTTTGTTTTCACGTAAAGCCTCACCAACTTGGCGTACAATTTCACCACGTTTAGGAGCAGGAACCAAACGCCATGTTTTAAAAGCTTCGGCAGCTTTGTTCATTACTTTTTCGTAATCTTCATTAGAAGTAGTTTGTACAGAACCAATTAAAGAACCATCTACAGGTGTATATGATTGAATTGTAGCTCCGTTTGCAAACCATTCAGATCCTGTTGAAGAACCTACATTTGTTTCTTTTAATCCTAATTTTACTAAAAAATCTTTCATAATTCTTTACGCAAGTGCCTTGCTTTTGTTATTTTTTGTTGATTAGCTAAGTTATAAAAAGTTTTGGGTTTAACCAATAAAGCGTTGGTCTGCTTCCATAACTGTTCCACATTTTTTGCACGTTCTTAAATCTTCCGATTGATAAAAATGTTTAAAATGAGGTAAAAAATCGGTTTCTATATTGTTTAATGGAAAATACACTTCGTATAGTTTTTCATTACAATTATCGCAAAACCATAATAAACCATCTTTTGCATTAGAGTTAGCTCTTTTAATTTCGACAACCAATCCAACAGAACCTTCAGAACGAATAGGCGAGTGTGGTGTTTTTGCAGGTAATAAAAATACATCGCCTGCGTTTAGTTGCATTACTTCTTTGCCATGATTTGTTTGCACAGCAACTTGTATTGAGCCTTCTAATTGATAGAAAAACTCATCTGACTCATTATAATGATAATCTTTACGCGCATTTGGTCCGCCAACAATCATCACAATAAAATCACCCGATTCTACATAAATATTTTTGTTGCCTACAGGCGGTTTTAACAAGCTTCTATTCTCATTAATCCATTCCTGTAAATTAAAAGGTTTTCTAATTTCCATATTATCTGCCACTTAACCACGATTGTGGATTGTTGATACTCTCGTTCTTTGTTAGTACAAATTTTAAAATCGATTTTCCTTCATGGTTGGTACCAACAGTACCAATTTTTTGTTTTGTTGATACTTTTTGACCTTTTGAAACCGATGTTGATGCTAAGTTTTGATAAACGGTAATGTATTCACCATGACGAATAAACACAGCTTTGTTATTACCAATTACTTGAATATTCATTACTTCGCCTTCAAAAACACTACGAACCGAAGCTCCTTTTTCAGTACTAATTTCAATACCCGAGTTGTGAATGGTTAAACTTGGATATTCAGGATGCGGTTGATCTCCATAACCTAATGAAATATACCCTTTTTCAACTGGCCAAGGCAAACTACCTCTGTTGTTGCTAAAACTAGTAGCAAGGGCTTTTTCTGCAGGTGTTAAATCAAATTTACCTGAGCTGCTTGTTTTTGTAACTGTTGTTGTTGGTTTTGAAGTAGAACCTGTTTTTGCATTTCTTGCTTCTTCTTCACGTTTTTTACGCGCTTCTTCTTTTCTACGTTTGCGGTTTTCTTCTTCAATAATCTTTTTAATGATTGATTTAATTTGCTGATCAATCTTTTTGGTTTCTTGTTGCTTGTTTTTTATCTGCGCGCTGTATTTTTTACTATCTTTTTGTACCAAAGACATCAACTCACTTTGCTTGTTTTTATCTTCTTGTAATACTTTGCGTTGACCTTCTTGTTCGTTTGCAACTTGCTCTTTTTTACGTTTTTGAACTTCTAAATGAGCCGAAATTCGTTCTAATTCTTCAAATTTTGATCGAATTTCATCACCTTGCGATTTACGATATTTTGCATATTGCTTAATGTATTGCATACGTTTGTACGCCTGTAAAAAGTTTTCAGACGATAAAATAAACATAATGCGGTTTTGCTCTGAACGCGATTTGTACGATTTTACAATTGTTTTGGCATAATCATCTTTTAAAACAGCCAATTCTTTGCGCAATTTGTTAGATGCAATTGTGTTTACATAAATATCATTGCCTAACGTTTTAACTTGTTTGTTAGAGTTGTTAATAAGCTCGGTTTGTAACTTAATTTTTTTGTTTTGTTCATTAAGTTCGGCTAAAATGTTGCGCTCTTGCTTTTTATTGGTGTTTAAAAGCGTTTGATATTCTTTAATTTCTTTTAAAATAGACGCTTTACGCTCTTCTAATTGGCGTTGTTGCGCTTCATAATCTTGTTGCGCGTAAGAACTTATCGTTAAAAATAGTAGTATAAAAGATAAAATGCGATGCATTACAATGAATTTTGTTCAAAAATAATTAAATTTTTATTGCTTTTGAGTTATCTGGGATTTTATATTTAAAATCAATGGATTGATTTACCGATACTTTCTTATAATCAAGGTTAATTTTAACATCCTTTTTCTGCATAGCATGAATTTTTATTTCTTTAGGAAGATAAATTTTATCGCTTGATTGATACGATGGATATTGAATCACCAACTTATCGGCACTTTTATTTTGGGTAATTTCTGTTGATGCAATTTGATTTTTAGAACCTAAAACCAACTTCATTAAAAACTGATTTAATTTTAATTCTAATTCATTATTTTGAACTTTTTTGTAATCGTACATATTTAAATTGTAAAATGCTTTTCCTAAAAGCAGGTTTTCCACATTTTCATACGTAACATCGGTTCCTAAAAAATTAGAAAGAAATTTAAAATCGCCATCATAATGCGTGTTATTAAATGTTTCATAAAAGCTAGCTCTATCTGGTGTTAAATAAACCTTTGCAGTAAAAAATAAGACACGAGCTGTAATTAAAATTTGCTTGTCTTTTTGCATTTTAATATCTGCTTTTATAGAGTGGTCTATGCTTCCATCATCATATTCTACCTCAGAAACAATGTTTAAAGTATTAAAGTTTTCAAACAAAGCATAATGTTCTGTAGCTAATTCATTAACCGCAATTTTGTTAGCATCTTTAGTGTTTTCTTTTACTTTTGGTTTTGTTGTTTCTACAGGTTTGTCATCAACCAAAAGTTCTTCCGTTTTATTTTCGGTAGGATTTGTGTTTTTTTTGCTCGATTTACACGAAACAAAGAAAGTGCCTAATGCTAATATGATGAATAGTTGCTTCATTGAAATTAAATTGAAACGATAAAGAAACAAAAAAATCCGCTTTTAACGGATTTTTTAAGATTATTCTAACACACTGTAATCGCCAATGCTTATGTTGGTAAAGTTACCATCAAACTTAGCGTGATTGCCAATCATGGCGTTATCTAAATTTGCATTTTTAATTACTGCGTTTGTTTGTACCAAACTGTTTTTAATACTAGCGTTTTCAACTATTGTTTTATTACCTAACGATACATTTGGACCCACTGTTGCGTTTTTCAACACCACATTTTCGCCAATATAACAAGGTGCTATAATAGTTGAATTCTCAATAACTGCTGAATTTGCGACTAAAACTTCTCCATCGTTATGTAAAAAGGTTAACATACGGTTATTGGTGTCAACGGTAACATTTTTATTACCACAATCCATCCATTCATCTACTTTTCCAGGTACAAAACGCAATCCTTTCTGCTTCATATTTTCTAAAGCATCGGTTAATTGATATTCGCCACCTTTTTCGATGTTGTTGTCTAATAAATACTCTAATTCTGCACGTAAATTTTCAGCCGATTTAAAGAAATAAATTCCAATAATAGCTAAATCTGAAATAAATTCTGATGGTTTTTCAACAAAATCAACAATTTCATTTTTATCATTTAACTGAACTACACCAAAAGCCGAAGGATCTTCAACTGCTTTTACCCAAATTACAGAATCGGCAGAAGCGTCTAACGTAAAATCGGCACGGAATAAGGTATCAGCGTAAGCAACCACAATGGGTCCTTGCATACTTTCTTTAGCACACAAAATAGCATGTGCTGTTCCTAACGCTTCGTTTTGGTAATAAATAGTTCCTTTTGAGCCTAATTTTTCAGCAATCGCAATTAAATCTTTTTCAACATCTTTGCCGAAACTTTCGTGTATGATAAACGCAATTTCTTCAATAGGTTGATTGATTACTTTAGCAATATCCTCTACCAAACGGTGAACGATTGGTTTGCCAGCAATAGGAATTAAAGGTTTTGGAGTTGTTAATGTATGTGGGCGTAATCGTGAGCCACGACCCGCCATTGGAACGATAATTTTCATTAGCTTTTTTTAATTATTTTACGCCCGTGCTACCAAATCCGCCAGCACCGCGTTCTGTTTCACTTAATATTTCTACTTCCATCCATTCAGCACGTTCGTGCTTTGCAATGACCATTTGTGCAATACGCTCGCCATTTTCAACCACAAACGTTTCTTTAGACAAATTGGCTAAAATAACACCAACTTCACCGCGATAATCGGCATCAATAGTTCCAGGAGAATTTAAACAAGTTATTCCTTTTTTTAATGCCAAACCACTGCGTGGACGTACTTGAGCTTCATAACCAATAGGCAATTCCATAAATAAGCCGGTTGGAATTAAAGCACGTTCCATTGGTTCAATTACAATAGGTTGGTTAAGATTTGCTCTTAAATCCATTCCTGCTGAAGCAAGGGTTTCGTAACTAGGTAATACGTGTTGCGATTTGTTTATGATGTTAATTTTCATTTTTTAATGACTGATTTGATGATGCGTTGAATCATTACTTTTTCGTTGTAATAAATCAATCCTACGAATATAAGAATCAATGCTATTCCAACGAAATAATTCTCTCTAAAATTGTAAAAGTATCCAAAAGAAAACAAAATAGCTGTTCCTAAATACATTGAAATAGCTTTTTTGTCATAAGGTATAGGATATGATTTTTGCCCTAAAACAAAAGATATCAACATCATAACGCCGTAAGCGATTAAAGTGGTAATTGCTGAACCAATTAAACCAATTTTCGGAATTAAAATGTAGTTCAATATAAGTGTTACAATTGCTCCGAAAACTGAAATGTACGCGCCAATTTTTGTTTTGTCTTGCAATTTGTACCAAACCGATAAGTTGGTGTAAATGCCCAACATTAAGTTTGCTAAAATAATGTACGGAACAATTTCCATCGCAAACCAATATTCTTGTTTAGGTACGTAAAAGGTTTTTATGAAATCGGCAAAAACAACAATGCTAAGCATGGCAAAACTACCAAAAATAATGAAGTATTTAGTAATGGTTGCATATTTTATAGGAGCGTCGTCGTTTTTGGCATAACTAAAAAAGAAAGGTTCAATACCTAACGAATAAGCCATACGAAACAGCACCATAAAAACCCCAATTTTGTAGATAGCGCCGTAACTTGCCAAACCTAATTCTTTAAAATCTTGGGGCAATAAAATATCTAAAAAAACTTTGTCGAATGTTTCATTAACCACAAATGCCAAACCACCAATCATTACAGGAAAACTGTAAATGATCATTTCTTTCCAAAGTACTTTATTGAATGTAGCTTTTAGCTGCACATAATATTTAGAAAGAAATAGCAAAGTAACAATGCTTGCAATAAGGTTTGAGATGAAAAGATAACCCACCTGAAAATCTGGATTGAAATAACTGCTTAAGCTACTTGAAGGATTTTTTTGTAAGTAAGTAGGTATTACATACAAAAACAAAACCGTTAAACCTGCATTTATAACAACGTTGGCAATTTTAATAATACTGTACTTTATAGGACGTTGTTGCGCGCGCAAAATAGCAAACGGAATAACCGTTAAAGTGTCTAAAACTAAAATCCAAATAAGAAAACTTACTACAATAGGTGGTATACCAAAGTAAGTGTCAACTGCGTGTTTAAATACATAAATAAGACCTAGAAAAACAACGCAAACAGCCATTAAAAACCACAAAGTGTTATTAATTACTTCTTTTTTGTTTTCTTGTTTATTGTAAAAACGGAAAAAAGCTGTTTCCATTCCAAAAGATAAAACTACATTGAAAAACATCATCCACGAAAAAATCAATGTATAATCTTTATAAGCACCTATTGGCAACCAATCAGTATGGTAAGGTGTCATAAAAAAACCAATCATTTTAGGAATAACCGTAGCAATACCATAGATTAAGGTGGTTTTAAATAAATTTTTATAAACGCTCAAAATAACTAGTTTTTAAAATGAATTGGGTTTAAAAATGGTTCTACCTTTTCTTTTGGTAATTTTATGATTGATGCTCCTTGTACATAAGGCGCTATTTCATACGGATTGTAATATAAAATCCATTCATTGGTGGTTTGATAAAAATTTTCGGATAATTGAAATTGATTGTTTTTAAACATAAAACCAGCATCATTCAAAGATCCATTTATTGTAAGTTGTTTTCTAAATTCACTTTCGGCGTACGTTTTAAATCCTTGATAATCTAGAAATAAATCTTTAGCAGGAATTTTTTTACCTATTGTAGTATCAAAAAACAGCACTTTTGTTGCCAACATTCCGTGCGCACCACCTGTAAAAATGTAATATTCCCACATCATTTGATAGGTGTTTTCAGAAAGCGCTTCATGTGTTGCTTTAAAATTAGCTTCCCACGCAATAGCTTCATCAGGATAATTTCTGCTAATTTCATCATAATTAGCAATGAAATTCAAAGCTAAAGTGTCATAAGAAGTCGTTTTTTTATTGTTTTTAAAATGCAAAATACCATTCACAAAATTAAATACTGCATCATTAATAGGCTTTGCAATGACTTCGTTTCCTTTAGCAACAGGCACTTCTAAATGTACATAAGTACAGTTTTTGTTAACGCAATTTTCCGTTGATTTGTAATCGTAATTTTGTGTAACAAAACTTAACGTTGCTTCCTTTTTACAACTTAAAAAGAAGAAAGCAAAACAAAAAAAGAATACCATTTTTTTCATAGAAGCAGCTGTGCTTTTTTTAGCAAATCTATAAATTTTAGTCGGTTTTAAATGGTATCTTTGGACAGATTTTTTAAAGAGTTAAAAATATGAAATTCAATACCAAAGTAATACACGGCGGGCAACATCACGATCCAAGTACCGGAGCGGTAATGCCACCTATTTATCATACCTCAACTTTTGCACAAACTAGCCCTGGTGTTCATACAGGATATGAATATAGCCGTGCCGATAATCCTACAAGAACTGCTTTAGAACATGCTTTAGAAAGTATTGAAAACGGAGCGCGTGGTTTGGCTTTTTCATCTGGCTTGGCTGCCATTGATTGTGTAATGCGTTTGTTAAAACCAAATGATGAAGTAATTGCAATGGATGATTTATACGGAGGAACTTATCGATTATTTACTCGTTTTTATCAAGATTTAGGTATTAAGTTTCATTTTATCGACATTAATGATCTGGAATTGTTTCAATCAAAAATCAACTCAAATACAAAATTAGTTTGGATTGAAACTCCGACTAATCCGTTGATGAAATTAGCCGATATTGAAGCAATTGCTAAAATTACAAAGCAAAACAATATTTTATTTGCTGTTGATAATACTTTTGCAACGCCTTATTTACAAAAACCTTTAGATTTAGGTGCTGATGTTGTAATGCATTCGGCTACAAAATACCTAGGCGGACATTCGGATGTAATTGCGGGTGCTTTAATTATTAAGGATGAAGAATTAGGTAAACAATTGCATTTTACGCAGTTTGCAACGGGTGCTACCTTAGGACCTCAAGAAAGTTTTTTGGTTTTACGCGGTATTAAAACTTTGCATTTGCGTGTTGAGCGTCATTGTTTTAATGGACAAAAAGTAGCGGAATATTTAGAGCAACATCCGTTAATTGATAAAGTGTTGTATCCTGGTTTGTCATCGCATCCACAACATGATTTAGCTAAAAAACAAATGACCAAAGGCTTTGGCGGAATGGTTTCGTTTACGTTTAAATCAGCTGCAAAAGCAGATGCTATTAAATTCTTAGAAAATTTAAAAGTATTCACTTTAGCAGAATCTTTAGGCGGAGTAGAATCATTAGCAAATCACCCAGCATTAATGACCCATGCATCAATTCCTGCAGAAAAGCGTGCTGAAATTGGCGTTACCGACGATATGGTGCGTTTAAGCGTTGGCGTGGAAGATATAGAAGATTTAATTGCCGATATTGAGCAAGCATTGAAATAATATTTAAAAAGTCATTCTGTTTAGAATGACTTTTATTTTTGAAAAAACAATTTAATTGTATAATTAGACCTCACATCTACATTATTATGTTTAGCTTTTACCTAAAGCACTCAATATATTTGATAAATCTTTAATTATTTCATCAGTTGGCTTCCACTCATTTGAAAAAAACCTCAAAATTTGTAAAAGTCCCATCTTTTTCTACAGTAGCTTTTAAACGAACATCTACAAAGCTAATATTTCATTTATCTTTCATTTTCTGCATTAACATTACGCCAAGCTTCTAAATATTTTCCTGAAGAATGCGCTTTTTCTTGAACAAAAGAATGAATTTTATCTTCTTTTGGACCAATACTGTTTACTTCATAAGATTTACAAATACACTAAAGGAATCAAAACATAAAAACACTTTTTCATAACCCATCTATTAAAAAAACGGGTATAAAAAAACAGGATTAAAATCCTGCTTTTTCTTTATAAATCAAAACCTAAATCTGATCTAAAATATTTTCCATCAAAATCAATCTTAGCAACGTTTTCATACGATTGTTTTAAAGCTTCTTTATATGTTGGTCCATAAGATGTTACTGCAATTACACGACCTCCATTTGTTACAATATTTCCATCTATTTCAGCAGTTCCAGCATGAAAAACAATAGAATTTTCAACTTTATCTAAACCTGTAATTACTTTTCCTTTTTCGTAATCTTCTGGATATCCACCCGAAACAATCATAACCGTTGTTGCAGCGCGTTCATCAATTTCAAAACTTTCGCTTTCTAAAGATTCGTTAGCTACCGCTTCAAACAACGTTACAAGATCTGATTTTAAACGAGGAATTACTACTTCGGTTTCAGGATCGCCCATACGAACATTATATTCAATCACAAACGGATCGTCTCCAACTTTAATCAATCCTATAAAAACAAAGCCTTTGTACTCTATATTATCGTTTTTTAAACCGTTGATGGTAGGAATCACCACACGATCTTCCACTTTTTTCATAAAGTCATCATTTGCAAAAGGAACAGGAGAAACAGCTCCCATACCACCTGTATTTAGGCCAGTATCACCTTCGCCAATACGTTTGTAATCTTTTGCAGTAGGAAGAATTTTGTACGATTTACCATCTGTTAAAACAAAACAAGATAACTCAATACCATCTAAAAACTCCTCAATTACTACTTTTGAAGATGCATCTCCAAATTTAGCATCTACCAACATATTGCGTAACTCTTGTTGTGCTTCTGCTAAATCGGTTAAAATTAAAACACCTTTACCAGCCGCCAAACCATCAGCCTTTAAAACATAAGGTGCTGTTAAAGTGGTTAAAAATTCACAACCTGCTTCTACTGTATCTTTTGTAAAAGCTTCATAACGAGCTGTTGGGATATTATTTTTTACTAAAAATTGCTTTGCAAACTCTTTACTTCCTTCTAATTGAGCGCCATGTTGTGATGGACCAATAACTGGAATGCTTTGTAAATCAGCATCGTTTTTAAAGAAATCATAAACACCTTTAACCAAAGGATCTTCTGGACCTACCACAACCATTTTAACATCATTTGCTAAAACAAATTGCTTAATAGCTGGAAAATTGGTTGGACTTAAAGCCACATTAGTAGCAATTTTACCAATGCCTGCGTTTCCAGGTGCTACAAATAATTGCGTACATTTTTCACTTTGTACCATTTTCCAAGCCAAGGCATGTTCTCTACCGCCCGATCCTAATAGTAAAATATTCATCTTTTGTTGTGTTGTAATTTATGCAAAAATAAGACAAAAACCATTAATATGCTTTTTTCTCTCCGTTGATTGCGTTTTTAATAGTTAAATAGATAATTTTTAAATCTAAAAGCAACGACCAGCTTTCCATATAATAGATATCGTACTTTATGCGATTAATGATATCACTGTCTTTTTCAATTTCACCACGATAACCATGCGTTTGCGCCATACCTGTAATGCCCGGTTTTATAAAATGACGAACATTAAATTTATTGACTTTAGTGGCATACTTTTCTGTAAAATTAATCATGTGTGGACGAGGACCAACAACAGACATGTTGCCAATAAAAACATTAAAAAACTGAGGCATTTCATCAATACTTGTTCTACGAATAAAAGCTCCTATTTTTGTTATACGTGGATCATTCTTAGTAGCCTCTTCAACATCGGCATTATCGTTTACATACATTGATCGAAACTTATAACAATCGAATTCATTGTAATCTAAACCGTGACGTTTCTGTTTAAAAAAAATGGGGCCTTTAGATTCAATTTTTATTAAAATAGCCACCAATGGCATCAACCAAGACATAATGAGCACGATAACAAAAGTAGAAAAGAAAATATCAAAAATGCGTTTTAAGAATTGATTTAATGGATCGTCTAATGGCGTTGTTCTAGATGACATTACAGGAATTACACCATAATAATCTACTTTTAAATTTGCTGATAGCAAGTCTTTTTTTGAAGGTAAAAACTTTAAAAGCTTAAAATTATTATCTACATAATTTATAAAGGTAGTAACTTGTTTTGTTGTAGTACGTTCTAAACTAAGGTAAACTTCTTCAATATTATTTCTTTTACAAAAGTTAACAATATCAGGCAATTCATCTTTATCTAATGAAAATGTTTTTTTAAGAGTATATCCATAGTCTGGATTTTCATTTACAAATGAAATAAATTGTGTTGTTAAAGTATCATTACCAACAACAATAATACGACGTAGGTTACCTTTATAATACTTTCTAAAGACTTTTAAAAGATAAAAAACCGTATACTTAACTACTACAATTACTGTAAAAACAATAGCTAAATAAATAAAAATGGTAGTTAATTTATCTTCTTTTATTATTAATCCATTGAGGGCAAAAATACTAAATGAGTATAGTAAAAACTGTTTAATTGCCTTTTGCGCAATTTGAATTAGCTTGGTAAATCTATAAACTTGATAAAATTTTGTAACAACCGATATAATAATCCAAGAAAACAACAAATATAAAATAGTATAAATACTTTGAAAATTTTGAGGTAACATTAAGAAAGCACACCCCATTATAACTAACAAATCAAATGTTATAGTTATGGGTCTCAAATATTTAGAATATCTTCCTATTTTACGTTTCACTAATAAATATATTTAGAAAAATCTTTGTGTTCTTCTTTCAACAATTCTTCTTCAGAAAGGGTTTTAAAGTACTCAAAAGTTTTCTGTAAACCAATTTTTCTATCAATTTTTGGTTCCCAATTTAAAAGTTTTTTTGCCAATGATATATCAGGTTGTCTTTGCAATGGATCATTTTCTGGCAATGGTTGATACACAATTTTTTTTTGTGTATTTGTAAGTTGAATAATTTCTTGAGCAAATTCGTTAATCGTTATTTCATCAGGATTTCCAATATTTACAGGTAAATGATAATCACTCATTAATAAACGATAAATTCCTTCTACTTGATCATCTACATAACAAAAAGAGCGAGTTTGATTACCATTCCCAAAAATAGTCAAATCTTCTCCACGCAAAGCCTGTCCCATAAAAGCGGGAATAACACGACCGTCGTTTAAACGCATTCTTGGTCCGTAAGTATTAAAAACACGGACAATGCGCGTTTCTAAACCATGAAAATTATGATACGCCATAGTTAACGATTCTTGAAAACGTTTTGCTTCATCATATACTCCACGCGGACCAATTGTGTTTACATTTCCGTAATAATCTTCGGTTTGTGGGTGAACTAGTGGATCTCCGTACACTTCAGAAGTGGAAGCAATTAAGATTCGAGCGTTTTTGGCTTTTGCTAATCCTAATAAATTATGCGTTCCCAAAGAACCAACTTTTAAGGTTTGAATAGGAATTTTTAAATAATCAATAGGGCTTGCAGGTGAAGCAAAATGCAGAATATAATCTAAATTTCCAGGAACATGTACAAACTTTGTAACATCGTGATGATAAAATTCAAAATGTTCTTTGTCAAACAAATGTGCAATGTTTTTTAAATCGCCTGTTATTAAATTATCCATTCCAATAACATGAAATCCTTCTTTAATAAATCGGTCACACAAATGCGATCCTAAAAAACCTGCTGCTCCTGTAATTAATACGCGTTTCATTATGAAATCATTTTTGGTAAAAATACAGTATTCTTATGTTTTGTAAAACAAATTATACCTATGAATTTCCATTTCCGCTTTTCGTAATAACAGAAACATATTTTTTTATTTGATTATCGAATGATTCTGCAGAAAAAGATTGAGCATGGTCATGTATTATTTTATAATTCCATTGTTTTGTTTCAAACAAATCTAAACTCTCGTTCAAACTATTAGATGTCTGTTCATGAAAAAACATTCCTGTTTCATTAACCTTAACAGTCTCAATTACACCTCCTTTTCCATAACACAAAATAGGTGTTCCACATGACTGGGCTTCAATTGCAGCTATTCCAAAACCTTCAACTCCCATTTGTATAAATCCCTTTGCTTTTTGTAGATAGCTTGATAAAATTTGGACATTCTGAAAACCTAGAAATGTAATTTTTTTAGAAGTTGCTAAACTCTTTAAATGAGACAATTGTTCTCCATCGCCTATTACAATCAATTTTTTATTATTTGTATTAAAGGCTTGAATGACCAAATCAAACCTTTTGATAGTAGCCATTCTACCTGCAATTACATAAAAATCTTCTTTAATGTTACATAGAGGAAATTGTTCTAAATTTACTGGAGGATAAATTACAGTAGCCTCTCTGTTGTAAGTGTTTTTTACCCAATTCTTAACATACAAAGAATTACAAATAATATAATCTGGTTGCTTACTTTGTTTTAAATCCCACTTTCTAAAAAATGATAATAAAGGCTTTATTAGAGGATAAAATGATTTAAAATACAAAGGTGCATCTTGCCAAATATAATTAGAATTTGGCGCTTGAAAATAGCTTATATGAATTTGATTTTGCTTACTTTTTAAAACCCCTTTTGCAACGGAATGTGAACTAGATACAATTACATCAATATCTTTTGAGATTTCTATTGTTTTTATCTCTTTAAAAAATAAAGGATACAAGAAACGGAATCTTTTACCAAACATTTGTAGTTTAGTAGTCGTCACTTTTTTCTTACTTGGAAACAACAAATCTAATTCGGTTTGCTTCATGATATTTACTAAAGCATAAACTTCATCAAAATGCAATGCGCTTTCTAATGCTTGAATCACTTTTTCAGCGCCACCGTATTTATCTAACCAATCAACTACTAAAGCTTTTTTCACGTTCACTTAGTTTATAAACAACAAATAAAGTATTAAATAAGGCTATAAATACTACCCCCATTTGTCTATCCAAATAATTTTCGGTTAGAAAACTTATCCCTATTATAATACTAAATGCTTGATACAAAACACTTGATTTAGGTATATAATACACCAAACAAATGATAAATATAACACAACCTATTACACCAAATTTAATCATTTGATCTAAATATTGATTATGACTATTGTAAGTAACTTTAGTAAAATCTTCATAAGATTCATAATCAAATTGATTATAACAGCTATTTAATTTATACTGCGCTTGATCTGGATTTACACCAAAAAACAAATTATCTTGTATTATTTCAGTAGCACAATACCAAATTCCATATCTATAATTAACTTCATGAGGCATTTGTTCTTTGTGAGGTAAAATCAAATCTGTTTCTAATACAGTTACATATCGTTCTTTTAAAGGTGAAAACCAAAAAAGGGCAAAAGTTAAAATAGGGATTAAAAAAACACTAGCGAATTTTATTTTTTTATCATTAATACTATTCCATAACAAAAATATGCAACTAATAATAACACAGCCCAAAGCCATTCTTGCAGAATAAATATACATTGATGCCAATAAAAGCAATATCATCAAGCTATTCAAAGCTTTAAACTTTTTTTGTTGTAGCTGTAGATACAACAAATAGATTACTGTAAATGAAGAAAACAACCCCAAATACGGTATATGAAGACTTGTTGCGTTTGAAAAGAAACTTCGAAAAGTTGGGTTGTAAAAATCATTTTCTTGCCAAGTTTTCATAAAACCATTTTTAAAAACCTCAAACCATCCTATTACATTTAAAATAATAGTAGCAAATGAAAAGACGGTAAATATATTTTGAACAATTTTTAAAGTAATTTTTTTTCTATTCCAGATAAATCCTAAGGGAAATACAATAAATGGTAGCGATTTTACAATTTGCTTTGACAATTCTTTAAAGTCAGTAACAAAAGGTAAATAAATCCAATACATCAGAGCAGCAAATGATAACACCAAGAATGTTCCTACATATTGCTTATTTAATTTAATTGTTTTATTTGTTATAGCCAAAATAATAGCCAAAACGAACCAAATCATCATTAATATGGAAAAATGATTTAGTTTTAGGATAGGAAATAAACCTAATAATACAGTTGAAATATGAAATGCTTTATTTAAACGCATTTAATTCATTTTTTAAGACATCAAGATAATGAATGTTTTGTAAATACTTTTGTGCTTTTAAAGTACATTCAATAGCTTTTTCCCGGTTATTAAAAACATCCAAAATTTGATGTACAAATTCGGTTATTGATTCAGCATGATAGTACATATTTACATTTAACCCAATACCCTCAGCCCCCGTAAAAGTACTTACCAAAGGCACACCATTAACCAATGCATTGACCGATTTTACTTTTACACCGCTTCCATGAAACATTGGGTTTACAAAAACCTGAGCTTTCTCATAATACTCGTCTAAATGAGACGTGTTTATAATGGTTGTACACTGAGGATACGCTTTTAATTCATCAACTAAACTTGTATTTGTTTCTTTTAATGATCCTACAATATAAAAATGATAACTTAGGAGTTTTTTAACTAATTCTGGATGCACATTTTTTAAATACCATTTTAAACCATATACATTATTTTGCATAAACAACGAACCCATAAAAACCACATTAGATCCTTCTTTAACCTTTGGTTCAATATAGCTATCATTAATAGGATAAGGCATAAAGATACTTTTAGCTTTGTAGTTCATCTTTTCTAAATCGTCTTTAGAAATAAACCACAATCTATCTACTTTATTGTAAACCGTTGTTGTAAATTTTTTAATTTTATAACTCTCTAGTTTGTAATAAATTTTTTCTTTTAATGAAGTAGAACTTTTTCCTAGCATCTTAAAATAATGACTTTCGATGTTATGAACTCGAATGACTATTTTATTAAATTTTATGGAATGATTTAGAGTAATAGACCAACAAAATTCACTTTCAAGTATTAGAAGATCGTATTCTTTATTTATTTCAATATGTGCTAAGTTTTTTCTACTCAAAAACTGCAAAGGTAAATTGCTAAATAACTGATTTACATTATTTTCTCTTCGGACAAAATAAAAACCGTCAGTGTATTGTTTAATTTCAGCTATTTGTTCTTTAGAAGGGTTTATTTTATCTGTTACAATTAAATCTACTTCATGTCCTAAAGCAGTTAATCCTTTCACTCGTTCCCAAACATCAAGCGCACCACCAAAATTTGCTGGATAAGGAAGAAAGCCAATAACTACCGCTATTCTCATTGATTTATTCTTTTTGAATTATCATCTTTATAATAATATTCTCTTACAAAGTCTAAAAAAGCTAAAAATAACCAGACTTCATATTTTATATGGTAAGTAATGTAAATAATACCTGCTAAAATAATAAATAGAAAAGGAATCTTAAGAAAATAAATCTCCTGTTTTACAATTTTAGTTAGCTCATTATATCGTTGTATAAAGAATTTATAAAAGAAATACAAATAGACAAGTCCGCCAAAAATTAAGTTGTCAAAAAATTCTGATTTAGTTGATAAAGCTTTAGTGGTTGATAAATAAGCTTTAATTTCTTGAAGATTAAAACCATCGAAAACACCAGAGTTCATTGCTGTTTCTATAGATTGTGGATAAAAATACACAAAGCCACTGTAGCCTACTCCAATAAATGAATGTAAAAAAACATCTAAAGCAGCATATATACTAGTAAAGCGCGTTCCAAAAGTAATACTATTATTAAACTGATCAAAAATGACATCTCGTAAATTTATAATTGCTGTTACAAATAAAGCTGCAATAAGAACCGCTAAGACAAAACTTATTCTTCTTAAATATTTATGCTTTTTAATAAACTGAAAAGCCAAAGGAAGTACACAGATCATAACTAAAACCAAAAAACCTTTTGATTCACTCACAACAACATAACTAATAAATATTACTACTGATGCTAAAATGGTTAATACTCTTTTCCATTTATATATGTTTAATTTATATAAAAAAAACATTGGAAAAAAAGTTAATAAAATTAAAATCGTCCCTGTCCAACTCTCTTCTAAGGTCCATAAACGCACACGCCAGTATTTTTCAGGCTTTGCATGGATAAAAGACATAAATTCAACTGGTTTTTTTAGAAAATAAATCTCCCCAACCAACCAAAAAATTGTAAATATTTGTAACAATAACAATGCATGAAAAACAACATACAAAGGGTTTTTCAATTGTTTTAAAACGGCATAAATGAACTGATAAAAAATAATTCCTACAATTGGATAAACCAACATTTTTAAAGTTTTAATTAATAAACTCTCATAAAAAACTTGTAAAGAACCATTTAACTCTTTTATGATATATAGACAAAAAAAACTTAAAAAGATTAAATAGATAATATAACTAACCCAATATGACAAGTATTTACTAATTATTATTTTCTTATGCGATAATATATATACCAACATAAAAGGAGTAAAAAACACTATAGGAGAACGTGCAATTTCTCCAAAATTATTCATCAACGGAAAATCTTGATAAGTTGCTAACAACAATATCATGAAAAAAAACAAAATGGGAATAATTTGCTTTTTTATTTCCATAAGACTAACTGTACTTTATCTTTTTTATAACTAAAATAAGCTACCAAAATATTCCAAAACAAAACGGTTATTGCATAGCTTATTGCAGCTCCTAACATATTAATTTTAGGTATTAAAACTACATTAAACAAAATATTTATGACTACTGCAAATCCCATTATTTTATGGAATAACTGTTGTTTTCCAGTCATATTCATATACACTGGTACCAAACCAAACAACGATACAATCATTTGCGTTCCAATTAAAATATTGTATGCAGGTAAGGCATTAACATAATCTTCTCCAAAAAATGATAAAAAGAATCTACCTCCAATAAGCAATACTAAGCCAATAATAAAATTTACAATAGCTATTGTTTTTGCAGCATCTTTAATGTTTTTTTTGAGCGATACAATATCTTTCATTTCATAATTTTTTGTAATCTTAGGAGCAAAATTCACATTTACACCTACTATAACCATCGATAAAATAGACATTATTTTCATACTAATAGCATAATAGGCTGTATAATGTAAGTTATGAAATTGAGCTAACAAAAAAACATCAATAGTCATTAACAAGTAAGTATAAAAACTACTTATTGCCATTGGGTAAGATATCCTGGTAATATCACCCAAAGTTAACTCAGACTTTTCTTTTATTTTCTTGGTACTAAAGTTAAAAAAAACTACTGCTGTTGATAAAATAGCCAATACCACAAAACCATATAAATACCAATTTAACAAGGTATCAACCCTTACCAATTTATAAATAATAAGAATGGTTCCTATAAGTATTGGCATATATTTAAATATATTTCGAAAGCACTCTGAAAGCAAAATCTTATTACAAGCTCTTATTGTTTCAGTATTTAAAATAGTTATTGTATAAAATGGTAAAATCAATATACATTTTTTTAATACAAGTAATAAATTTTCTTTTATTCCTAATGATTGTAAAAATGAATTTGGTACAATAAAATAAAAAACTAAAATTGTTAGAGAACATACCCAAACAATACTTACCATTTTTAAATAAACTTTTTTTAATTGTTCTGTTTTTCCTTGCGCCTCAAATTTTCCAGCAAAGTATAAAATAGACTGTTCTGTACCTAACAGACCAAATGTAGCAACAGTTAATAAAACTACACGTGCAAACTCATAAGAACCAACATAAACGGCATCAATATTTCTTGTCATCAATGATGACAATCCAAATAATATTGCTACCCCCATCATTCGCATAAAGAGAGTATAAAAACTATTCTGTAATGCTTTGTTATGTAATTGTTTTTTTAAATTCAAAGCTTTTAGCTTTATTTAGATAAGAATTGTTTATATCTGCTTTTTAAATTAATATATACTCCAAAAAACAAAATAAATAATAAAGGTAAATAAACAAACGGAGGTATAGGAAAACCTGTACTCTTATTAACTGTTCTAAATACATCAAAAATTACTTTATCACTTTCTAAAAGTTCAGCGTCAATAATATTTATTTGATCTAACAAATATTCTTTGCTCATAAACAATTTATCCATATCAGAATAATCATTACTTGTAACTGTAGCACCAGAAGTAGATTCTTTACCAAAACTTTCAAACATACCATTTAATTGATCTACAGATTTCTGTAACTGCTCACGTTTTGCTATTAAATTCGTTTTTTCAAATTGCATGCGCTTTTTGAAATATTCATTACTATTTATTTTAGCTAAAACATTGTTGATAACTAAATCAGTACTATCTGGTTTAATTTTAGTTATAAAAGTTATTTTATGATAACGATAACTTTTTTCGGCAATTTTACTTTTTAAATATTTTTCAATATCAATACCACGTTCAGACAAAATTTTAAAAGCTTCCATTCGCTGATAATTTGAAAGTAAAAAATCGAAAGCATTGTATACTGGTTCCACATCAACACTACTAACACCTGTCAACAAAATGCTGTCTAAAGGTGTAGATGCTGCTTCTTTCATAGCACTAAAATTTTTTATTTTAGAATACAAATACTCATTACTTTTAAAATTTGTAGCTACTATAACTTCGTTTTTAAATTTTGGTTTACTTGTTAAAACCATTAAAACACCTAAACCAACACCAACAATTAAAAGTGCTAAGGTTATCCATTTATTACGATAAAGTAGTTGAAAAAAATTAAAAACTCCATTTAAAAGAGATTCAAAAAAATTTGATACTCTTCCTGTAAAATTTCCTAATTCAACTTCATTTTCTGAATCTTGATTTGATAGCTTTTCCTGCATGTTAACAATTAAAAATTTGTTCTACTATTTTTTGGGTTATTAAATATGTTGGTTTTACACCTGATGTACCTAAACCGCCCGATGCCAAAGTACTTCCTGTTTCTAACGGATTATCTGAAGCATAATACGCATAACGTACTTTTACATTTGGATTGATACTTTTTCTAATTTTTGATGCCGATTGTATGGCTTTTTGATAATGTGCACCTTCCATTTCTAAACCTATTACGCGCCAAGTTGAGTTATAAAAAAAGCGCAACAAATCTTTGTTTTGTAACGATGTTCCTAAAACAGTAATCATGGTTCCGCCAAAAACATTAATATCGTTTCCTTCAAACATATCGACTGTTAATTCATTATCAAACGGATAATTATCACCCGTACCTTCATTTATATGTGCTGTAGGAATCATAATATCGCCTTTGCCACCATCTAAAATACCTGCTTTACCCATTATTGAAACCGATTCAACGTTTAAAAGCACATCTTTTTTAAATGGCTTTAACAACTCGTCAATTGTTTCATAAGCTTGTTCTCCAAAAGCATAATCCATTACAATAATAACCGGTTTTTCATTGCTATTATTTGGAATTTGAGCCAAAGGAAACGCGGTGTTTTTAAAATTTATTTTTGCGGTATCAAAAATCTGTACATCAATGTTTGTACCTGATGTATCTGGCAAAAACAACATGCCTTCTTTAGTGGCTCTTTCTGATACTAAAGCGCGTAAATTACTGTTTGCCGATTTACTTAACTCTTCATAAATTTCTATTGAACTTTTCCCTTTCATTTTTGTTTTAAGAACATCCTCTGCAAAAATAGAATTCATGACGCTGTGCATATTTGCACTAATAATATGCAACGGACGGTTCAAAAGATCCAAACGTTGCAACTCATTTTTAATTTTGTTGGCCCATATTTCTCCGTAAATATGATGTCCTAATCGCTCACGTAAAATTGGACTAAAAGTAATGGTTCTTTTGTTGTTTTCCAAAACTTCTTCTAAAGCAATTTTTCCCAGCCAATATACAATACGCAAAAAGCGATCGGGCATTTCTACCGTTGCAAATTGATCGTAAATAGAATTGATTTCTGCAAAAGTTCTTCCTAAAATAATGGATGTGTGCGAAATTGCTCTTTCACGTTCTTCTAACAACAATGGTTTTTCTTTTAAAACGGCTTGTTCTAACTTTAACCAATCGCGAGAAACATTGTCTTCATCATCAATTAAAATGCGGTCTTTAATTTTATGCGATTCTACAAAAATGAAAGTTAAATGCGTTAAAACATCGTAAATATCAGAACGCCCTCTGGTAATTTCGATATTCATTTGTTCTTTATCAATACGATAACAATTTCTTCGACGTTTTGGAGGAACAATAGCTGTAAAATGCGATTGTGAATAGCCTTCATCCGACGTTAAATTGATGTATCTGCACTCTTCAATACCAATAGGCAAACGTTCTATAACATATAAAAGTCCGTTTAATTCTACTTTTTCATCAGCTATCGATCCATAAATTTCAGGTCTTAAAAGTAGTAAAGCTTCGCGTAACGTTTCACCCGAAACACCCATAGGTTTGTAAAAACCGCGGTTAAATAAATGACGCATGGTAATGTACATGCGTTCTACAGCTGCCGATGATTCTTGAGCACGTGTGCGTGTAATATATTTAATATCGTTCATTTTTAATTTGATAAGATTAATCCAATAGCTGGATCTACAATTTCTTTTGGTGCATTTGGATTTCTTGATTGAAACTGATCATTTGGAAACCACTCTCCGTACATATAACGAAAAGAACTTGTTTTTTCAACTTTATTATTCATTACATCGGGTTGGTATCGATAGTCTTGAAACAATTCATCGTTTTTCAAAAAATTATTAGGCTTGAATTGATTGTTTTCTGTTATTAACCATTCAACAGCAACAAAAACTCCGTTTTTAGGAACTTTAATATTGTGTTTTAAAACCTGAACCAAATTTTTCTTGGTGCCCCGTTTTATATCCACAATAATAGGTTCTAGCAATAAATCATCACTTGGGCAACCGTATTCATTCATGCGCAAAAACCGAACTTTAATAGTAGCCGCAGCAACCGCGCTTTTGGTGTATATTATTACTTTATCAATGTATTGCACTGTTTTTATTTCATCATTATTCTCAAAAAACCTTCCGTACATATAAGGCACATTCCCAGGTGTAAAATACATATTTTCAAAATGAGCATTGCCAATGGTATGATGAAATGATTTTTCTGGTAAAACCAACAATGCAGGTTGCGGAATTTCGTACGCTTGTAAAACAACGGTACTGGTTTTTTCGGCTTCTTCTTTTAACAAATGATATCCAGATGCGTTAATAACCAAAGTATCTTTTGCTAATGCAGATGAAATGGTAAACATACCTAATGAATCGGTTGTTGCACCATCACTTCCATCCATAACCCAAATATTAGCAAGCGAAATAGGTTGATGTTGTGCATTTACTACTTTACCGCTAATTTGTCCTAAAACGTTTAAACTTGTTAATAATAAAAGAAACATCCACTTATTCATAGGCTATAATATTGAGTGTATAAATTGTGCAATTTTACGATCGTTTGCTAAACGAGGTAATTTATTTTGCCCTCCTAATTTGCCTTCGGTTTTCATGTATTCATTAAAACCATTTGTTGGCACTTTTGTTATTACTAAAGTACGCAAAACATTTCCAACAATTAAATCATCATAGTAAACATTTTGTTTTCTTAAAGCATTATCTATTTGTAAAGCAAAATCGTCTAAATTATTAGGTTCTTTTTCAAACTCTATTAACCACTCGTGATAAGGCAAACCAGAATTGGGGTTAATTTCGGGTGCCACAGTAAACTCGGTTACAACAGCATCGGTATTTTGTAAAGCAGTTTGCAACGCTTCTTCTACTTCTTTGCCAATAACATGTTCTCCAAAAGCCGAAATATAATGTTTAATACGCCCCGTAACCATAATTCGGTAAGGTTTTAACGATGTAAACATTACAGTATCGCCAATATTATAAGCCCATAAACCTGCGTTGGTACTAATAATTAATACGTAATTAACCTGTAATTCAACCTCTCCTATGGTATATCGTTTAGGATTTTCGGTATAAAATTCATCTGCTTTAATAAATTCGTAAAAAATACCTGCGTTTAACAACAAAAGCATTCCTTTTTCTTTTTGAGAATCTTGATAAGCAAAAAAACCTTCCGAAGCTGGGTATAATTCAATACTATCTACTTTTCTGCCAATCATTTGTTCAAATTTTTTACGATAAGGCTCATAATTGACACCTCCGTAAATAAACAAATTGAAATTTTTAAAAAGATTTCCAACCGATTTTCCCGAAACATCTATTAACTTATCAAAATACATTTGCACCCACGATGGTATTCCAGAAATAACCGTCATGTTTTCCTTTTTTGTTTCATCAACAATAGCATTTACCTTGGTTTCCCAATCATCAATACAATTGGTTTCCCAACTAGGCAAACGATTTTTTTGTAAATATTTTGGTACATAATGCGCTACAATACCCGATAATCTACCTACTTGAATACCGTTTTTCTCAGTCATTTCGGGACTTCCTTGTAAAAAAATCATTTTTCCATCTACAAAATCGGCTTTACCTGTTTCTTGTATGTAAAATAAAATAGCATTACGCGCTCCTTCAACATGATAGGGCATTGATTCTTTTGTAATAGGAATGTATTTTGCCCCCGATGTAGTGCCCGATGTTTTAGCAAAATACAAAGGCATTCCTTTCCATAAAACATCCTTTTCTCCTGCTACTACTTTATCAATATACGGTTTTAATGCTTCATAATCGCGGATAGGTACATATTTAGTAAAATCATCGTGACTTTTTATAACGTAAAAAAAATGATCTTTCCCAAATTGAGTTGTCTTTGCTTGTTGAATTAAAGAATAAAACAAAGCGTTCTGAGTTTCAACGGGTTTAATAATCCATTTTTGTTGTTGCATTACAACAATATTGGCAAATATTTTGGCAAAAAATGATTTTACAGACATGCTTAAATTTAATTCTTACAAAAATCGGATATCTCACTTTAAAAATACAATAAAGATGTGTAAATCTTTACTTATTTAATTATTAACGTTTAGGTATGTTAAAAATTATCTAATAAAAAAATAAGTTAGCTTTAATTTGTTTTATCTTTGCTCATTATATCTTTAAAATTAATATAGTGAATAATTTAAGTGTTTTTTTAGGTGCAATTGGTGTTTGGCAAATTGTTGTAATTCTTGCCATTGTATTATTACTGTTTGGCGGTAAGAAAATACCTGAATTAATGAAAGGCTTAGGCTCTGGAATTAAAGAATTTAAAGATGCTACTCAAGACGAAAATACTAATTCTCAAAAAAAATAAATAACAATGGGTAAGTTTGGTGCAACCGAAATTATTTTAATAGTAGTGGTAATACTATTATTATTTGGAGGTAAAAAAATTCCTGAATTAATGAAAGGTTTAGGTTCTGGAATTAAAGAATTTAAAGATGCTTCAAAAGATAACAGCGGAGCAACTACAAATCCTAATAAAAAAGAGGAAACAGATACAAAATCTGAATAATTATAAAAAGATGCTTAAAAGCATCTTTTTTTTATTTTAGTTAGTTACAATAGGTACAAAAAAATACCCGCTTGATTTAATCAAGCGGGCATCCCTTATAAAACATAATAAAAACACTACTTTCCTTTTTCATAACAATCTTTTTTTATTTCAAAAAAAGACTTTTTTTCATTTTCATAACAATTTTTCCTTAACTACTTTTTTTTGAATAATTCTGTTTATAAGGTTTTTTCTTTTCTTTTTCAATAATTATAATACAAATGAAAGACCAAAAATTATATTTTCATCAAACACCTATCTAATTTTAACAAAAAGTACACTTTTTACTCAACTACACAGGGGTCTTTTTATTTTTTAGTTACTTTTTATGAAAAAGCAGTTACAATTTTACGCATACGCTTTGGGTATAATTTCTACTATATTACACCTTTTTCCACTAAATCAACACAATAAGCACATGGCTTAAATGATTAATGATAATTGTAAACGTTTTTTGGTTGTATCAACCTCTAAAACTTTTACCTGAACATGTTGATGCAACTTTACCACCTCATTAACATCAGATACAAACCCTGCTTTTAATTGCGACACGTGCACCAAACCACTTTCTTTAATACCAATATCTACAAAACAGCCAAAATTGGTAATATTGTTTACAATACCATTGTACACTTTACCTACCTCAACATCGTTTATATTTTTTAACGAAGTATCAAACTCTAATACTTTTGCTTTTTTACGCGGATCTAAACCTGGTTTTTCAAGTTCGTTTACTAAATCTTGGATGTAATGCGCACCAAAATCGTTTGAAATGTATTTAGTAGTATCTATTTTCTTTAATAATTCATTGTTGCCTATTAAATCGCTTAGGTTTACTTTTAAATCCTTTGCCATTTTTTCGACTAATTTATAAGCTTCAGGATGAACAGAAGAATTATCTAATGTAAAATCGCCGTCTACAATTCTAACAAAAGCAGCGGCTTGCTGAAATGCTTTATCGCCCAAACGCGGTACTTTTTTTAATTGATTTCTGTTGACAAAGGCTCCATTCTCAGCACGGTATTTTACAATATTTTCAGCCATTTTCTCCCCAATACCCGACACATAACTTAACAACGACTTACTTGCGGTATTTAAATTAATACCCACTTTGTTTACACTGCGAACAACTACTTGATCTAAAGCTTCTTTTAACAAACTTTGATCTACATCGTGTTGGTATTGCCCTACCCCAATTGCTTTTGGATCAATTTTTACCAATTCTGCCAACGGATCTTGCAATCTTCTGGCAATAGAAACAGCACCTCTAACGGTAACATCAAAAGAAGGAAACTCGTCTCGTGCAATTTTTGAAGCGGAATAAACTGACGCACCAGCTTCGCTCACCACAAAAACCTGAACAGGCTTATCAAAAGCTACTTTTTTAATAAAAAATTCGGTTTCGCGACTTGCCGTTCCGTTACCAATTGCAATGGCATCAATTTTATAAGAGTTTGCCATAGAACGTACTTTTTTTGTTGCCATAGCTACCTCTTTTTGAGGTGCGTGTGGAAAAATGGTTTCGTTGTAAAGTAAATTTCCATTTTCATCTATACATACAATTTTACAACCCGTTTTAAACCCAGGATCAATACCCATTACACGCTTTTCGCCTAAAGGCGCAGCCAATAACAACTGTACTAAGTTTTCTGAAAAAACACCAATAGATTGTAAATCGGCTTTTAACTTATATTCTTGCAATACTTCGTTAGCCAAAGTAGGTTCTAACAAACGCTTATACGCATCGGCAATGGCTTTAATTATTTCTGTAGCAGTTTCGTGCTTTTTATTTTTAATTACGTTTTCTTCAATAAACGCAAGGGCTTCTTCCTTATCAATACTTACATCTAATTTTACAAAACCCTCATTGGTAGCACGTAGCATAGCCAACAAACGATGTGATGGCGCCTTGTATAAAGCCTCATTCCAATCAAAATAATGTTCAAATTTTTGCGCGGCTTCTTCCTCTTTCTTGGTTTTTATAACTTTGGTTGAAATGGTGGCATTGCGTTGAAATTTACGGCGTAACGCTTTGCGTATAAAAAGGTTTTCATTAATCCATTCGGCAATAATATCGCGAGCACCTTGCAAAGCATCGGCAGCTGATAGTACTTTGCTGCTTAAGTATTTCTCGGTGGTAAAAGCTAAATCGTTTACATTTTGAGACATGATGATTTTTGCCAGCGATTCTAAACCGTTTTCACGCGCAACATCGGCTTTGGTTTTTCGTTTTTTCTTGAAAGGAAGGTAAATGTCTTCAATCTCTGTTAAATCAAACGATTGATTGATTTTTTCTTGTAAATTATCGGTTAACAATCCTTGTTCTTCAATTGATGAAATAATGAACTCTTTTCTTTTTACAAGGGTTTCATATTGCGAAGCCAACTTAGCTATTTGCTCAATTTGAACTTCGTCTAAGTTTTTGGTAACATCTTTTCTGTATCGCGCAATAAAAGGTATGGTACAATCATCTGCCAACAATTGCAGCGTATTATTAATAGAAACATCACTTACTGCAACTTTTTCTTGAATATATTGATTAATGGTCATTCTAGTAAAATTAAACCGCTAAAATACTACCTTTGTAGCAATTTTATAACTATGAAGTTTGTATTTATCTATTTGTTAATTGTAAATTACATTGCCTTTAGTTTGTATCATTTAGATAAAGAACGTGCGCTTAAAGGTAAAAGAAGAATTTCTGAAAAAAACCTATTAACTATTGTTGCTTTTGGTGGCACTTTAGGTGCGTATATAGGCATGCAAAAATACCGACATAAAACCAAAAAAACGAGTTTTAAATTTTGGTTTTATGCCATTGTACTTTTACAAATTTTGGTGTTTTTTGCTATTTATAAAAGGAAGTTTTTTATATAACAAAACCACAGATGCACAAATAAATAATTCTTATTAATGAATTAAAAACCTGTAAATATGTGGTTTATATAACTTAGAAAATATACTTACAAATTAACTACAAGCAATTTTATTTACACGATTTGCATGGCGACCGCCTTCAAATTCGGTGGTTAAAAAAGCATCTATCATTTCTAAAACTTGCGGAATAGCCGTAAAACGTGCCGGAATTGAAATAACATTCGCATTGTTATGTTGGCGTGCTAAAACAGCAATTTCTTTAGTCCAACATAAAGCACAACGCACGCCTTGGTGTTTATTGGCACTCATCGCAATTCCGTTACCCGAACCACAAATTACAATACCAAAATCAACTTTATTATCTTCAACATCTTGCGCTACTTTATGTCCAAAATCAGGATAATCAACAGAATCAAAGGTATCGGTTCCGTAGTTTACTACTTCAATTCCTTTATCTTGTAACATTTGCACTATGGCTTTTTTGTAATCAGGACCTGCGTGGTCATTTCCTATCGCAATTTTCATAAAATTTGTGTATTGTTTGTACAAAGGTAATTATTTTGAATTATTGAAAGATTTAAAACTTTATTGATTTTAAAGATTATATTTGAAGAAACACTATTTGAAATGCTTAACGTTATTTACGATAAAAACTCTTTAGAAATTAAAACCTTTCTTGTCGTTATTAGTCTTCTTACAATATTTTTAATCTCTTTGGGTATATACATCAATAATAATTTATGTTTAGTAATTGGAATTTCAATGTTAGTTAACATTCCATTTCTATTAATTGAAAAAGGAATTGAGTTTGATAAAAAAGAGAATAAATATCGCTTCTTTAAATCCTTATTTGGTTTTAAATTAATAAAAAACAAATGGCTTGTACTTCCAAATATTAAGTATTTATCTGTTTATAAAGCTAAGAAAACCCAAGAAGCTCCTATGGGAGTAAATTATAATTACACTTATTATTTTATTTACGAAATAAATATATTTGATGAAAACCAACATTATTTTACACTGTTTAAAATAGATATTACACATTTAAAACATGCTTTGTTTTGTGCAAAAGAAATAGCAAACTATTTCAACACTTCTTTTATTGATGCAACAACCACTGAACATAAATGGTTGTAATAAAAACCTTAAAAACAATTAAGACAAAATTTACATTTAAACTTACATAATTTTGTACCTTTAAATGGCAATAAAGCATTTTGCTTAATTGAAAAATATATGACAAAGAAAATAAGAAAATTCAATAAAAAACCTGGGAAAGATTTTTCGGGTAAAATTTTAAAACTTTTATCACAAAACAGCTCTAAAACATTTAACTACAAACAAATAGCAGCTGTTTTTGAAGTTACCGACACTAAAAGCAGAAACGAAATTATTAAAGAGCTTGCCTATCTTTTATCAAAACAAAAAATTGAAGAAGTAGAGCGTGGCAAGTTTCGTATTGTAGAAAACTCGAGCTATTTTGAAGGTGTTATTGATATGACATCTCGCAAAACAGCTTATTTTGTATCATCCGATGTAGAAGAAGATGCCTTTATTCCTGCCAACAATTTAAACAAAGCATTGCACGGCGATAAAGTGAAAGCTTACATTTACAATAAACGCAAAGGCAAAAAGCCCGAAGCTGAAGTTATTGAAATCATTGAACGTAAAAAAGATGAGTTTGTTGGTGTTATTCAAATGAGTGGCACGTTTGCCTTTGTGGTTTCAGCAAATCCTAAAATGTATGTGGATTTATTCATTCCTAAAGAAAAATTTGGCGAAGCAGAAAACGGCGATGTGGTTTTAGTTAAAATGACCGATTGGCCCGAAAAAGCAAACAATCCGTACGGTAAGGTCATCAAAGTTTTAGGAAAACCTGGCGAACACAATACCGAAATGCACGCTATTTTGGCTGAATATGGATTGCCTACCGAGTTTCCTATTGATGTAGAAACGTATGCTCAAAAATTAGATACTTCTATTACTTCTGAAGAAATTGCAAAGCGTCGAGATATGCGCGATGTATTAACTTTTACTATTGACCCCCGTGATGCCAAGGATTTTGATGATGCGTTATCGTTTCAAATATTAGAAAATGGAAATTATGAAATTGGTATTCACATTGCCGATGTTTCGCATTATGTACAAGAAGGCACTATTTTAGATGAAGAAGCTTACAATAGGGCAACTTCTATTTATTTGGTAGACCGCGTGGTGCCGATGTTACCTGAAGTTTTATCAAATTTTGCGTGTTCATTACGACCTAACGAAGAAAAGTATACTTTTTCGGCTGTTTTTCAACTGAATAAAAATGCAGAAATAGTTGATTCTTGGTTTGGTAGAACCGTTACTTATTCTGACAAACGTTTTGCATACGAAGAAGCGCAGGTAATTATTGAAACCAAAGGAAATAAAATTCCTGCCGAAATATCGTTAACCAACGAAGAACAAACTGTTGAAAAACCAATTGTTGATGCTATTTTAACAATGGACGATTTAGCCAAAAAATTACGCAGTAAACGTATGGCTGCTGGAGCTATTTCTTTTGATAAAGTAGAAGTGAAATTTCATTTAGATGAAAACGATGAACCTACAGGTGTATATTTCAAGGTATCTAAAGACGCCAATCATTTAATTGAAGAATTTATGTTGTTGGCAAACCGTAAGGTTTCTGAATTTATTGGCAAGCAAAAGAAAACCTTTATTTACCGTATTCACGATGAACCAGATGAAAGCAAATTATTCAACTTACAATCGGTTATTTCTAAATTTGGTTACGGCATCAATTTTAAATCAAAAAGCACCATTTCACAGTCGTTAAATAAATTATTAAGCGATGTTCAAGGCAAGAAAGAGCAAAATATGGTCGATACCTTGGCTATTCGCAGTATGAGCAAAGCAGCGTATTCTACAGAAAATATTGGTCATTACGGTTTAGCTTTTGATTATTACTCGCATTTTACATCGCCTATTCGTAGATATCCTGATGTTATGGCACATCGTTTGTTGCAAAGTTACTTAGACGGAGCTAAATCGGCAGACGAAGAAGTGTACGAAGAAAAATGTGTACACTGCTCGCAAATGGAAAATTTAGCAGCCAATGCAGAACGCGACAGTATTAAATACATGCAGGTGAAATTTATGCAAGATCATAAAGACGAAGAGTTTTTAGGTGTAATTTCTGGTGTTACTGAATGGGGTATTTATGTGGAAATTGTAGAGAATAAGTGTGAAGGTATGGTGCGTATTCGTGAAATTAAAGACGATTATTATACTTTTGATCCCGATCAGTTTGCGTTGGTTGGTGAGGTTACCAAAAACATATTGCAATTAGGTGACGAAGTAGTGGTTAAAGTTAAAAATGCCGATTTAGTTAAGAAACAATTAGATTTTACATTGATTAAAAAAGCAGAATAATGAAGAAGATTTTAGTATTAAGCGGAATTTTTATGGGCTTTCAGTTTACAGCGCAAGCGCAAATTGAAAAAAACATTGGCGATTTTACATCCTTAAAAACAACCAACAGAATTAAGGTGGAATTAATTCCATCAACTACAAACAAAGTTGTTTTAAAAGACAGTGATGAAAAATCGGTCAATATTACCAATAAAAATGGTCGTTTAATTTTAAAAAATACTGTAAAAGAATTGGTTACCGAAGGCGAATATTCTGTAACCGTTCAAGTATATTTTACCAACTTAAATGAAATTGATGCGCAAGGTGGTTCGTACATTTTCAGCACTCAAACCATTTCTCAAGATAAATTAAAGATGAGCGCTAATCTAGGCAGTACAATTGACATCAATCTGAATACCAAAACAGTAGAAGGCTCCGTTAATACAGGTGGTAAACTAAAACTTAAAGGTACCAATGAAGAATCTGTTAAACTATTAGCATCAACAGGTTCACATATTCAGGCAAATGAGTTAACAACTAACAAAAATAAGGTTACCGTAAACTCTGGAAGTACGGCTACCGTAACAGCCACAACGTATTTAGAAGCGCAAGTAATTGCTGGCGGTACCATTAAAATTTACGGAAATCCTAAAGAAATAAAAGAAAAAACATCAATTGGTGGTACCATTGAGCGTATTCAATAAAAAATTGTAACTTTGTTTCACTAATTAAATGCCAGTTCAACAATTGGCATTTTTTTGCGCATGGATTTATTCTTCACAGCAATATCACTCGGTTTTTTACTCAGTTTCATGATTGGGCCTGTGTTCTTTATTTTAATTGAAACAAGTTTAACCAAAGGTTTTAAAGCTGCCTTAACATTTGACGCAGGCGTTATTATTGCTGATATATGTTTTATATTGATTGCTTATTTTAGTAGTTTTCAGCTAATTAGCAAAATAAAAGATGAACCAGCTTTGTTTTTATTTGGCGGAATGATTATGTTGATGTACGGTATCATTTCGTTTGTGCGTTTACAAAAGCTAAAAAAGACCGAAATTCACGTTGAAAATACATCCTACAAAAACAATTATTACTCTTTGTTTGCAAAAGGTTTTCTCTTAAACTTTATAAACGTTGGCGTTTTAGGATTTTGGTTGATGATCATCATCACAATTGGTCCTCAATTAAAAATGGATCATGGTAAAATGATCGAATTTTTTGCCTTTGTTATATTGGCTTATTTAACCACCGATATTTTTAAAATACTATTAGCCAAACAATTACAAAGCAAATTAACACCAAAAAACATATTAAAAGTAAAAAAAATAAGCAGTATTTTACTTATTATTTTTGGAGCTGTAATTATGTCTAAATCGTTTATAAAAGACGAACCTACTTTTATTAAAAATCGCATCAACCTAGCTACAAAAGATACGATTTCTTCTACAAAATAATTTTTTATTTTTAATTACAACCTTTTTGTTTGTTTTTACGTCTATATTATAAATAAACTTAATTAATTATGAAAAAGATTTTTATACAATTATTATGCATTGCCCCTTTATGTTTAGGCGCTATTTCTTGTGATTCTAATGACGATAATCATGTACATGTAAATCCGTATGATGCTTATAAAGGAACTTGGACAGGAACTTACACGGGTGATGGTGATGGCACATGGACAGCTACATTTGATAGTGCTGGTAAGGCTGAAGGAACATTAGTATCAGGAAATAATACTTTTAACTTAAAAGGTGAAGTTTCTGAAAACGGAACAATTAATGCAGAATACACTAGTGGAACTACTGTTGTAGGAACCATGTCTGGTACATTAACTGATAAAACAGGATCGGGAACTTGGGACAATAAAATTCAAAACTTAAAAGGAACCTGGACAGGTACTAAAAACTAAAAAATTTATTTTTTCTCAAGGCTTATTATCTATATTTGTTACTTAATAAATTCTAAATTATGAAAAAACACTTTTTGACAATCTGTATTTTAAGCGCACTAACGTTTGGCTTTGTTTCTTGTGATTCTAAAGATGATGATACTAAACAAGAAAATACAATTAATAATTTTGTAGGTAATTGGTCTGGAACGTTTTCAGGTGAAGATGCAGGAACATGGAGCATGAAAGTACAGGAAACCGGAAAAGTAACAGGGACTTTAAAATACTCTAGCGATAATGTGGAACTTGATTTGCAAGGACGTGTTTCTGAAAATGGAACCGTAACAGCTACAACTCATTATGGCACTATGGATATTGGTATTTTCAATGGTACTATGAAAGCTAATACAGCTTCTGGAATATGGACAGATACCGATGCTGACACAGAAGGAACTTGGAAAGGAACTAAAAACTAAAAAATCAGCTTTAAAGCTGATTTTTTAGTTTACTATGTTTTTTACTATATAAAAAATAAATAATTAAGCCTAAACCTAGCCATATAGCCAAACGTTCCCAACTTTCAAAAGGCAAAGATGCCATCATTAACAAACAAACAACAATACCCAAAATTGGTACCAATGGTACTAAAGGTGTTTTAAACGGACGCTCAATAGCTGGATTTGTTTTACGCAATACCAAAATTCCTACGCATACCAAGGTAAAAGCAAACAAAGTACCAATGCTTACCATGTGGCCTAAATCAGATACAGGTACAAAACCTGCAAAAAGACTCACAAAAATCATAAAAACAACATTGGTTTTCCAAGGCGTTTGTCTTTTTGATAAATCAGAAAACATTTTAGGCAACAACCCGTCTTTACTCATAGAATAAAACACCCTGCTTTGCCCCAAAAGCATCACTAAAATAACCGAAGTATAACCTGCAATAATAGTTACAATTAAAGCGATATTTAAAAATTGATATCCTGTTTTTGCAAAAGCGGTGGCTACTGGTTTTGCATCGCCCTTAAACATTAAATAGTTTTCTAAGCCTGTTAAAACGTATGCAAATAAAACGTATAATACAGTACAAATAAGTAAGGATCCAATAATTCCAAAAGGCATTCCTTTTTTAGGATTTTTAGCTTCTTGTGCAGCTGTACTCACCGCATCAAATCCAATAAAAGCAAAGAAAACAACTCCAGCAGCGCGCAAAACACCACTAAAACCATACTGCCCAAAATAATCACTGCTTAAGAATTGAGAAAAAGAAAGCTGTCCTGTTTTCACCATTTCTTCACCTACATTTGTTGGTATAAAAGGCTCGTGATTTGATGGATTGATAAACTGCCATCCCAACGCAATAAAGATAACAACAACGCCAACTTTTAAAATAACCAATAAATTATTTAGTTTAGCCGATTCTTGCGTACCGCGTATTAACAATAATGATAATAAGCAAACAATTACAATAGCAGGTACATTGATCATTCCGCCTTCAAAAGGACCTTTTAAAAGAGCAGTTGGAATTTCTAAACCAAAAATCTTGAGCAATTCATTAAAATATTGCGACCAACTAACTGCAACAGTTGCACTAGCCAATGCATATTCTAACACCAAATCCCAACCAATAATCCAAGCAACAAATTCGCCTAAAGTAGCATATGAATAGGTGTAAGCGCTACCTGCAACAGGCAACATAGACGCAAACTCTGCATAACACAGTCCCGCAAAGGCACAGCCTAATGCTGCAATTGCAAAAGAAATGGTTACTGCTGGCCCCGCATTATCTGCAGCTGCAATACCTGTTAAAGAAAACAAGCCTGCGCCAATAATGGCTCCAACCCCTAAAGCTACCAAACCCCAAGAACCAAATGTCTTTTTTAAAGTACCTGTTCCTTCCTCTTTTGCTTCGGATATTAATACCTCAATTGATTTTTTTGAAAAAACACCCATACATTACGTTATTTCCTATTGTTATTTTGTTAAAATATAATTAAAAACCAAATATATAGAAAAAATCTCTTGTTTGTTTTTTTAGGATGGAATATCTAAAACCTTGCTTATTACTTTTGTACAAACCAGCCTGTTTCCTTATTGTACTTTAAAATAAATTCTTGGGTAATAAAATCTGCATTCGGATTTTTATCCTTACTTAATCCTGCAAATGGTGTAGGTGCTTTAATTAATTTTGCCTTAGCAGTTGCTTTGGTTTTACTATTCAATTCTAAAGTAACATCCGAATTTTCTTGAACTGTAAATAAATACGTTTTTACATCAGCACTGTTCTTTTTTTGATCTACTACATAATTAGATGCATTTGCTGTTAAACCAATATTCACAACCCAAACAGAATCTTTTGAAAGCCATTTTTTGTGAACATCAATTACTTGTAGGGTAATTAAATTCTGCTTTTCTAAGCTTTTTAGAATTGAAATTTCTTCTGAATCTTTTTTCATATTAAACTTTCGTTCTCCTAATCCAAAAGATGTTTTCTCAAAATAGGGATACTTTTCAATATGATTTTCAATTAAGCTTTTTGCTTGTTTAATTGATAACGATTCTGATGAACATGCTACTAAACCAGCCGCCATTAAAAGTATGAAGATGTATTTTTTCATGATTTTTTTATTAAATATAATAAATGATTTAGTGCAGAAATACTAAAAACAAAAAAACCTTCAAATTTCTTTGAAGGTTTTTGAGGCATCTAGCGGATTCGAACCGCTGTAGACGGTTTTGCAGACCGCTTCCTAGCCTCTCGGACAAGATGCCATTGCTTAACGATTGCAAATCTACTATAAAAAAATTAATTTTAAAACTGAAAAAACACTTTTATGCGCGGTATTCTTCCATTACAATCGTAACTTGCTCAACATCACCACCAATAGGCGGATTAATTTTAGAAACTTCTAACAAAATTCTAGAAACCATTGGCAATTCATTAAAAATTCTAACAATAATGCGCTTTGCTACATGCTCTAAAAGTTTAGAACGTATCGCCATTTCTTCTTTCACAATATTATTTAAGTGTACGTAATCAACAGTATCATTTAATTCATCTGTTTCAGCCGATTTTCGTAAATCAGCCTTAATTTCTAAATCAACTCTATAATCAGATCCAATCTTAGCTTCTTCAATCAAACAACCGTGATTTGTAAATACACGAATGTTTGTTAAACGAATAATTCCCATTTTCAAAAAATTTATAAAAGTAAAATTAATGCTTTTTTATAACATATCATTCCCTTTAAAAGTCAACATTTTTTGATAAATTTGTATTCTTAATTCAAGAATATGTCAACAAAAGAAAAATCATTGAATTTCATCGAACAAATCATTGAAGAAGATTTAAAAAATGGTTTGTCTCAAGATAAATTACGTTTCCGTTTTCCACCAGAACCTAATGGATATCTACACGTTGGGCACGCATCTTCTATTTGTTTAAATTTTGGTTTAGGATTGGATTACAACGCGCCGGTAAACTTGCGTTTTGATGATACCAACCCAGCAAAAGAAGAACAAGAGTTTGTTGATGCTATTAAACGCGATGTAGAATGGTTAGGCTATAAATGGGATCAGGAAGTATATGCTTCTGATTATTTTCAAGAGTTATATGATTGGGCAGTTGCTTTAATTAAAAAAGGCAAAGCCTATGTAGATAATTTATCTGCTGAGGAAATTGCCAAACAAAAAGGTACGCCAACACAAGCGGGAGTAAACTCTCCTAACCGCGACAGATCGGTTGAAGAAAACCTAGATTTATTCGAAAGAATGAAAAATGGTGAGTTTGCTGAAGGCGAATATATTTTACGTGCTAAAATTGATATGGCATCGCCAAATATGTTAATGCGCGATCCTATTATGTACCGCATCATCAATGCATCGCATCACCGTACAGGAAGCGATTGGAAAATTTATCCAATGTACGATTGGGCGCATGGTGAAAGTGATTATGTTGAACAAATATCACATTCGTTTTGTACGTTAGAATTTTTGCCTCATCGCGAATTGTACGATTGGTTTTTAGACCAAATTTATGACGAAAATAAAGTTCGCCCAAAACAACGCGAATTTGCACGCAGAAACTTATCGCATACGGTGGTTTCTAAGCGTAAATTATTACAATTGGTAAACGAAGGGCATGTTACAGGATGGGACGATCCGCGAATGAGTACTATTTCAGGAATGCGTCGTCGTGGATATACACCTACGGCTATTCGTAATTTTGCCAACACTATTGGTATTGCAAAACGTACCAATTTAATTGATGTTTCGTTATTAGAATTTTGCGTACGTGAAGATTTAAACAAAATTACTGATAGAGTAATGGCTGTTTTAGATCCTGTGAAATTAGTTATCACAAATTATCCTGAAGGACAGGAAGAATGGTTAGATGCTGAAAACAATCCGGAAGTTGAGGAATTAACTTTTAGAAAAGTGCCTTTCTCAAGAGAATTATACATTGAAAGAGACGACTTTTTAGAAGAAGCAAATAATAAATTCTTCCGGTTAACCTTAGGTAAAGAAGTACGTTTAAAAAATGCATACATTATTAAAGGCGAAAGTGTTGTAAAGGATGAAAACGGAAAAATTATAGAAATTCATGCTACTTATGACGCGGATTCACGCTCAGGTAGCGGAACCGAAGCTTCAAAACGCAAAGTAAAAGGAACCATTCATTGGGTTTCTATTCCACATGCTATTAAAGCTGAAGTACGTATTTACGACCGTTTGTTTACACACGAAAATCCTGATGGTAACAAAGAAGTTGATTTTAAAGAATACATCAACCCAAATTCTTTAGAAGTTATTACGGGTTATGTAGAACCAAGCTTAAAAACAGCTAAAGATGGAGATAAGTTCCAATTTCAACGCTTAGGCTATTTTGCTGTAGATAAAGATACAACCGCTGATAAGTTGGTTTTCAACAAAACAGTAGGCTTGCGTGATACGTGGGCAAAGGTAGAAAGCAAAGAGTAAATGATAAAAAAATCCTTTCAATTGAAAGGATTTTTTTGTTTTTTTATACTATCTCTAAACTATTAAGATCCGTAGCTTCCTAGTATTTAAGAATTTACCATTCTTAATCATTAACTTTCATTTCTAAATACGTTTTATAAATACGTAAATCGTCCCAAGTGATGGTATCCGTAGCTTCGGCTTTAATTTCGGTTAGTGTTTTGTCAGCTGCTTTTTCAAAAATTTGCGTTAATTCAATTAACTTTTTATGAGGTATCACTTCCGTAATATCAATTTGAGCCGAAGCAATTAATTTTCCAATATGTTGATAAATGGTCTGCACTGATAATTTTCTTGCATCTGCAATTTCAGTAATTGTTTTACGCTTTTGCCATAAATCAAAGGTTTTATCAATGGTAGATACTTTCTTTTCTTTTGGAATTTCTTTTAAATCGGTTTCCATATCGTCAACATCTAAAATTTGCGTGCGTAATTGCTCTTTTATGTTGGTAAGATGATTTAAACGATAGGTTGTAATATCTTTTGTTTCTAATAACTCTTTTGTAAAATCGTTTCCAGCTTTAAATAAAAGCATCATTTTATACGTTTTAATCAACTTTAAAATCATTTTAATATGTTGATCTTCAAAAACCCTTAATTGTTCGGTAAACAACACAAAACCTTTTTTTCGTTTAGATTGCTCAAAAACAAACAAAGTATCAAAAGCTAACTCATCGAGTTTTGGATAAAAATAAGCATATGCTTTTTCAAAACGAAGGATTAAATGTTCTACGCGAAACGTTTCATCAATAAAAACAGCATGTAACTCATTTAAAAATTTGATTCCTATATTTTTCAATTGATGCAGCAATCGTTCTTGTTTTTGAACCCACGCACGGTAAATTTTTCGCGTCGATTTTTTTTCATCCACCCAAGTTTCCATCCATTTAAAAAATGATTCGTGGGCTTCAATCCAATCAAAAGTTTCTCTAATTTGCTCCCATAAATATTCTAATTTGGCTTGCAGCAAACCATCTTCATTATTCAAATTATTATTTCTGTTTGAAAAAGAAATAATGTTTTCATCCGCCAAAATTTGTCGTATTGCAACTGGCTTAGATAAAACCAAACCATTTAAACTTCGCAAACGCGATAAAGCAACATATGCCTGACCGCTCATAAAAACATCGTTAATATCTAAAACAGCTTTATCAAAAGTTAAACCTTGCGATTTATGAACCGTAATTGCCCAGGCTAATTTTAAGGGATATTGTACAAAGGTTCCTAAAACTTCTTCTTCAATTTCTTTGGTTTGTTCGTTAACAGCATAACGCACGTTTTGCCATTCGTACTTTTCAACAGTGATTTTTACATTGTCTTCTGGAATTAATACTTCAATTTCGTGAGCAGATACATAAAAAACAAAACCTATTTTTCCGTTGTAATATCTTTTTTCGTGACTAAGATCGTTTTTAACAAACATTACCTGAGCACCTTTTTTTAGAACCAATTCTGGTTCTAAAGGATATAGTTTTTCAGGAAAATCGCCAATGATTTCAGGTAAAAAAACAAATTCATTTTCTTTTAAACGCTCTAATTCGCGTTCATTGATTTCATCGGCTTTACGGTTATGTGTGGTAAGTGTTATATATCCTTTATTTTTTTTTGTATCAAAATTTTCGTTGACTCTTTTTCCTAAAATTTCATAATCAGAAGTTGAAACTGTATTGGTTCTGAAATTATTTAATAGGGAAACAAATTGTTCATCGTCTTGGCGGTAAATCTTTTTTAATTCAATAGAAACAGGTAAACCCAACTGCATTACCCAAGCATTGAAAAAATACATTCCTTGATAAAAATTCTTTAAAACCTCCCACTCATTAGTTCTAACAACAGGTGGCAACTGCCATAAATCGCCAATAAACAAAACTTGTACACCACCAAAAGCAGCTGTTGATTTACGAACCGCTTGCAACATTTCATTCATAGCATCTAAAACATCGGCACGCAACATAGAAACTTCATCAATAACCAACAACTCTAAATTTTTGATTAAAGTTTGCTTGGTTTGATTCATTTTAAAATGTCGCTTAATGGTTTGCTTGGTTTCAAAATACAAACCGTTATCAGCATTTTTAAAATCGTACGTTGGAATGTATCCCGAAAAAGGCAATTGAAAGAATGAATGAATGGTAACACCACCCGCATTTAACGCAGCTATACCCGTTGGTGCAACAACAACCGTGTTTTTATAAGTAGTTTCTAAAATTTTTTTAAGCAGCGTAGTTTTACCCGTACCAGCCTTACCTGTTAAGAAAACATTTTTGTTGGTGTGTTGTATGTATTGTAAAACTAATTGCGCTTCGGTTGTCATGCTATAAAGATAAAAAAACCACCAGAATTGGTGGTTTTAATTGTTATTTTTTTGTTTCGGTTTTGGTTTCTTCTTTTTTAGTTTCTTCCTTAACATCTACTTTTTTTCCTGTTTTCTCTTCGTATTTTTTATGTAATAACTCAAGAACTTCTTTTGTTAAATCATTCTCTTCTTTACCATATAAAACCGATGCAGCATCGCCTGTACCAAAAATATAATCGTAGCCTTTTTCTTTACCATAATCTTTGATGAAATCTTTCATACGAGAAACCATAGAATCACGTTCTACAGCACTTTCTTCTTGAAATTTCTTCATATAATTTTGCTCTTTTTCAGCTAATGTTTGTTGACGACGTTCTAATTCTGCCTGACGTTTTTGTGCCCATTCCATTCCTTTAGATTGTGCTTGTTGCTGCAATTCTAAAACATCGCGTTGAAATTTCTTAGCATCACCATCTAATTCATTTTTCATACGATCAGACATTGATTTGAACTTTGATTCAAAATCTTTGAATTCTTGGTATTCTTTCATCAATTTTTCTGTATCAATATAAGCTGTTTTAAAGCCTTCAACATTTGCAGATGATTTATTAGCTTCTGTTGTTTTAGTTGTTCCTTTATCACAAGCAACCAAACTTAATGCTACAACAGCTAACATCATTATTTTTTTCATAGGAATGATTTATTTATAAAAAATTAAATTCTGTACAAAAGTATCTAAAATTATGGAAAACTGTAAACTATAATAAATTTATATCAATTTTAGAATCATTATAAAAAAACGTTATAAAAAACGACTTCAAAATATGCGATTTAAGCCACTTTTAAAAAATACTAAACAACTTATACATTTTAAGCGATAATAATAAAAAACAAATGCTTTAAAATTATTTTTTCAAAATATAAATGTGTGATGAGTACTCTTTTGAACGTTTTGCCTTAAAATTTGACTTCCATCCAATATAAAAAGCTTTTAATGGATTTTTAGAACCTGACTTATATTCTTCTGATAACATAGAAATATAAAAACTATCAAAATACATAGGTTCTATATGTATTAAATTAAATTCATGCTTTGCACCTAACTTTTTTATAGCTGTTTTACTGAAATGCCAAAGATGTCTAGGTACATCCCAAGCAGCCCAATAATTCTTATAATAGATTGCATCATACGATTTAAAATTAGGAACCGCAATAACTAAAAGTCCATCTTCTTTTAAATGATTTTTAAAGAACGTAAAGTATTCATCTAAATCTTTTACGTGTTCTAATACATGCCACAAGGTTATAACATCATATTTCTTTTCATTTAAAGAATCAATAGCTTGCGCTACACTTATTTTTTTTGATTGTGCAATTGTTCTTGCTTTTTCACTTGGCTCTACTCCTACTCCATCTAAAGATAATTTTTCAATACCATACTTTAAAAAATCACCTGTTCCGCAACCTATATCTAAAACATCAACAATAGGTTTATCATGAAACTTTTTTATCAATTTCCATTTTTGTTTAATGGTAATATCTTTTACAATTTGATATACTTTTTCAAACAAATTACGCTTACCATCGGTATGCGAAATATAGTCATCACTTTTATAATAGGTATCTAAAGTATCCCAATTGATAAAATGGGTTTCATACATTTGGTATTCATTATTATATTTCAATTCAAATTCTTCTTTTGAAATACTATAATCTTTAATATTTTGATGCTTCATAATGCGAATATATAAAACAAAAAACTCCTTTGCAAAGGAGTTTTGTTTCACGTGGAACATATTTTATCTGCCCATATGTATTAATAAAATCGAAATATCCGATGGTGCTACACCACTAATTCGAGATGCTTGCGAAATAGTAACTGGTTTAATTTTCTTTAATTTTTCTCGCGCTTCATACGACATTGATTTAATTTTATCGTAATCAAAGTTTTCTGGAATGCGAACATCTTCTAAACGATTTAGTTTATCAGCGTTATTTTTTTCCTTTTCAATATACCCAGAATACTTCACTTGAATAATAGCTTGATCAATAATTTCTTTATCTAAACATTGCTCTTCAATATAATTTTGAACCTTTTCAAAACGTAAAATATCAGTATCTTCTATTTGAGGACGTGAAAAAACTTTAAACATTTTATCAGGTTGCTTCATTAAATCACTTCCTTTTTCTTCTAAAATTGGATTTGCTTCTTTAGTTTTAACCGATGTTTCTTTAAAGAATTGAACAAATTTTTCCGATTCGTCTTTCTTATATTCCATACGTTTTAATCGATCTTCTTTTGCTAAACCAATTTCAAACGACTTAGGAGTTAATCTAAAATCAGCATTATCCTGACGTAAAAGTGTACGATATTCTGCACGAGATGTAAACATTCTATAAGGTTCTTCTGTACCTTTTGTAATTAAATCATCAATTAAAACACCAATATAAGCTTCATTTCTTTTTAAAATAAAAGGTTCCTTTTCTTGTACTTTTAACGCAGCATTTATACCTGCAATTAATCCTTGCGCAGCTGCTTCTTCGTAACCTGTAGTTCCATTAATTTGTCCAGCAAAAAATAAACCTTCAACTAACTTTGTTTCTAATGAATGTTTTAATTGTGTTGGTGGAAAATAATCATACTCTATAGCATAACCAGGTCGGAAAAACTTCACATTTTCAAAACCTTCAACAGAACGTAATGCTTTAAATTGAACATCTTCCGGTAATGATGTTGAGAAACCATTTACATATACTTCAACTGTATCCCAACCTTCTGGCTCAACAAAAATTTGATGACGTTCTTTATCTGCAAAACGATTAATTTTATCTTCGATAGAAGGACAATAGCGCGGTCCTAAACTTTTAATTCGACCATTAAACATAGGCGAACGATCAAACCCTTCACGTAAAACTTCATGTACTTCATTTGAAGTATACGTCATATAACACGAACGCTGTTTAGTTAAAGGTTTTGTTACATCAGAATAAGAAAACTTTTGAGGATTTACATCACCTGGTTGCTCATCCATTTTAGAATAATCTAACGATCGACCATCAACACGTGGAGGTGTTCCTGTTTTCATTCTACCCGATTCAAAACCAACTTTAACTAAATCTTCCGTAATACCAAACGAAGCACTTTCACCTGCTCTACCTCCTCCAAATTGTTTTTCTCCAATATGAATCAAACCATTTAAAAAAGTACCGTTTGTTAATACAACCGTTTTAGCTTTTATCTCGATTCCTAAACTTGATTTTACACCAATTACTTTATTATTTTCGATCAAAATTCCAGAAATCATTTCTTGATAAAAATCAAGATTAGGAGTTCCTTCCAACATCAATCGCCAAGTTTCAGCAAAACGCATACGATCGCTTTGACATCTTGGAGACCACATTGCAGGTCCTTTTGAAACGTTTAACATCTTAAATTGAATAGCCGAATTATCAGAAACAATTCCAGAGTATCCACCTAAAGCGTCAATCTCTCTTACAATTTGTCCTTTTGCTATTCCACCCATTGCAGGGTTACAACTCATTTGGGCAATATTCTGAAGACTCATTGTTACCAACAACGTTTTCATGCCCATATTTGCAGCGGCAGCGGCAGCTTCAGAACCAGCATGACCAGCACCTACTACAATTACATCATATTGATCTTGAAATAAACTCATTGTTCCACGTGAAACATTAAATTAAAAAATAAGAAAATAATTATTGTTCCACGTGGAACATACTCATTTTCTCTTGCTCTTTAGCACGCATTAATTCAGCGTCTGCATCTGTCTTATCTTTAAAACCACAGTAGTGTAAAACACCATGCGCCATTACACGAAGTAACTCATTTTGAAACGATACATCGAAATCTTTGGCATTATCTTTTACACGCTCAATTGAAATAAAAATATCGCCTGAAATTAAGTCGCCAATACAATAATCAAAACTTATGATATCCGTTAAAGTATCGTGATCTAGATATTGCAAATTGATGTTATGTAAATAATCATCATCACAAAAAATATAATTTATTTCTCCGGCTTCCTTATCCTCAGATTCTATAATGGCATCAATCCATTCTTCAAATTTTGATTCATTATCTAACTCAAAATCGGTCTCATAATTGAAAATTACCATACTATTATTTTAAAAATACCTACAAAGGTACGAGTTCTGTAAAAACTAATAATTAAAAAGAATATAAAATTTATAATAAATTGATTTACAGTATATTATAAAATATAAAACAAATTTAATTCAATCAAAACATATTTATAGCAAAATCAATCAAAAATTGTAAATAACAACCCGCTGAGAATTGAATATTTAAAATCAATTAATACATTGGTGCAGAATATTAAAATTACGAGCAGTTGTTAAATCAATTGAATCATTTAAAAAGAAGCGATTTAAAAGCTTTTCTATTCTAAAAGATATCTTACCTTCAAAATAAATTTTTAAAGCGATTATTTATTGAATTCTAAAAATCAATTTATCATTTAAAATCCAAACTATTTTTGAAAACAGAAGTTGTTGTTAACAACTATATATTATTAAATAATTAAATTTTTAAAATTAAAAAATCTCTTTCTTCTTTATATTGCTTGTTAATATGTAGCATAAGTTTTTGGAAAAAAGAATGTTTTTTAAGTTATAAAAAGTTGTTAACATTAACTTAATATATCAATTGCTTTTAAATCAGCTGTTTTAATTTTTAATGACTAAGAACTTTATAATATGCTAACATTTTTTACTCATAACTTTTGTTGTTAATAAGTGTTAATAAATTGGTTTTAATTGTCAATGAAGTAGTGAATGATTTTGAATAAAAAGTAAGGTTATTCACAATTTTAAATGTCCTTAATCTTTTAATCGAAATAAAAAACAATTAGTTATTTAAACTTATGCACAGTTATTAACACAGGTTATGAATAGTATTTTTTTAGTTATAAACAACTATATTTGTTAGTATATTAAAATACTAAATTATGAAAAAAATAATGTTAATGAGTTTAATACTAGCTAGTTGTATTATCCATGCTCAAAAATTAAAAAACGAAACAGGTAACTTTGCTTCTTTAAAAAATGAAACATCGGTAAATGTGAAATTTAATTACAGTCATTTAAAGTTATTAAAAGAAAATTTCACAGAAGATGAATATGTAAGCAAACGTAAATTAGAATTAAATGAAAAGGATAAAGGTAACGGAGATGCTTGGGTTTCTAAATGGAAAAGTGCTAAAAATGATATTTGGGAGCCTAAATTTTTAGAGTTGCTGGAAAAAACAACTGATAAAAAAATTAGTTTTAAAGAAGACAATAATTCTGCTAAATACACTTTAATGGTTGATGTAGTTTGGATTTATCCAGGTTGGGATGTTTATATGATGAAACAGCCTGCTAAAGTAACTACAAACATAAAATTAGTTGAAACATCTAATCCGTTCAACGTAGTGTATCAAGTAGATGCTATTGATGCGCCAGGTGATCAATTTGGAAGTAATTTTAGTAATGAATCACGTGTTGGTGAAGGTTTTGCTAAAACAGCTAAAACAATTGGTAAAAAAATAGCTAAAGAGGTTAAATAGTAAAAGGATTCCACTAGGAATCCTTTTTGCTTTCTTTTATCATATACGCCATATTTTTAATAATGTTATGATGTTTAGAAACAAACGTATTTTCTTTGTTCCACACATAACCTGCTAAAACGGCACAAATTTTACGTTTTACATCGGGATTTTCTGGTTGGTGGTAAAACAATTCTTGTAAATTACCTGTATACCATTCTTTAACATAAGTAGTAAAAACGCCAATACCGTATTGCATATATTCGGTATACTCTTTTTGCCAATCAACAGTTTCTCCATTAATTTGTTTTAAAGCTAATTTTGCAGCTAAAATACCCGATTCTGTTGCAAAACAAACACCCGAAGAAAACACAGGATCTAAAAATTCTGTACTGTTTCCTGTTAGTGCGTAACCTTCGCCATAAAATTGAGAAACGGCTACTGAATAATTTTTTAAATGGATAGGCGAAAATTCAAAAGGTAAATTCTCAAATCTATTTACATAATAATCTGATAATTTTAAAGCATTTTTAATACCTTCTTCTGTATTTCCTGTTGCCGATAATTTGTCTATATAAGAAGTTGGTCCTACAATACCAATACTTGTGTTACCATTAGAAAAAGGAATAACCCACAACCAAACTTCAGTTTCAATAATATCAAACGATATTTGGGTACCCTCTACTCCATCGGGTCTTCTAACATCTTTTACATGTGTAAAAATAGCAGAATGCGGATCTAATTTAGAAGGAGATTCTAATTGTAAAATACGTGGTAAAACTCTACCATAACCACTACAATCAATTACAAATTTGGCATGAATTTCAGAAACAATACCTTCCTTATCTTTAATGGTAGTAATAGAATTAGTACCGTTAAAAACAACATTGGTAACTTCGGTTTCAAAAGCAATGTCTACTCCTTTTCGTTGCAATTCATCTGTCATTGCTTTATCAAAATCGGCACGAGGAATTTGCCAAGTCCAATCCCAACCTTCACCAAATTTATTACTAAAATCAAAAATACATATTTCTTTACCTCTAATAAATCGGGCACCAGGCTTTTTTTCAAAGTTGTAAGTGTTTAAAGCATCAAGTAAACCAGCTTCATCAAAATGATCCATTACACGTGGTATTAAACTCTCGCCAACTACAACTCTAGGAAACTTTTGTTTTTCAACTACCTTAATTTTAGCTCCTTGTTTATGCAGATATCCTGCAGCAACACTTCCGCTTGGACCTGCACCAATAATTAAAATATCAACATTTTCTGTATTCATGTGAAATTAAATAGTTTAAAATTATATTTTTGCTTAAGCAAATGTTGATTCAAATTTAAAAGAAAATAGCACATTTAAACCATTTAAAACAACAATTTTAATGAAACTTATTAAAGATTATTTATCTCTAAACGATTTTTCAGCTGTTATTTTTAATAATGAAAAGGTGTCTTTAGATCATTTATTGGTAGAACGCGTAAATAAAAGTTTTCACTTTTTAGAGCAATTTTCTGCAAATAAAGTAATTTATGGGGTAAATACAGGTTTCGGACCCATGGCGCAATACCGCATACAGCCTCAAGATCAATTACAATTACAGTATAATTTAATTCGTAGCCATGCTTCGGGTACAGGAAATCCTTTATCGCCTATTCATGTTAAAGCAGCGGTTTTAGCTCGATTAAATACATTGGCTTTAGGAAAATCGGGCGTTAATATTTCGGTTATCGAATTAATGAAAGAGTTAATTAACAGAGATATTACACCGTTAATTTTTGCGCATGGTGGCGTTGGTGCAAGTGGCGATTTAGTACAGTTAGCACATTTAGCCTTGATTTTAATTGGTGAAGGCGAAGTTTTTTACAAAGGTGAAAGAAAAAGTACCAAAGAAGTTTTTGAAATAGAAAATTTACAACCTATTGAAGTTAAAATTCGCGAAGGTTTAGGTTTAATGAACGGAACTTCGGTAATGACAGGTATTGGTATTGTAAACGTGTTGTTGGCAGATAAGTTGGTTGATTTATCGTTACAAGCATCGTGTATGATTAATGAATTGGTACAAGCGTATGATGATCATTTATCAGAAGAATTAAACAATACCAAATTACATTACGGACAACAAATTGTTGCAAAAAAAATGCGTGATCATTTACGTAATAGTCAGTTAACGCGTAACCGTCAAGAGCATTTGTATAGTGGTAAAAATACCGAAGAAATTTTTAAAGAAAAGGTGCAAGAATACTACTCTATTCGTTGTGTTCCACAAATTTTAGGACCTATTTACGATACGGTTTTATCGGTAAAAGATATTTTAGAGAAAGAAATAAATTCAGCAAATGATAACCCAATCATTGATGTTGAAACAGAACAAGTGTACCACGGAGGAAATTTTCACGGCGATTATGTTTCGTTAGAAATGGACAAACTTAAATTAGTGGTAACCAAAGTTTCTATGTTGGCAGAACGACAGTTAAACTATTTATTGAACGCAAAAATCAATGAAATGTTACCGCCTTTTGTAAATTTAGGAAAGTTAGGTTTCAATTTTGGTATGCAAGGCGTGCAGTTTACAGCAACATCAACAACTGCCGAAAATCAAGCCTTATCAACCTCTTTATACGTGCATAGTATTCCAAACAATAACGATAATCAAGATATTGTAAGTATGGGTACTAATGCGGCGGTTATTTGCAGCAATGTTATCGAAAATACATTTGAAGTTTTAGCTATTGAATTCATCACCATTATACAAGCTATTGAATTTTTAAAATATCAAGACAAATTAAGTACATCGTCTCAAAAAATGTACAATGAATTGCGTGCAATTGTGCCTGTTTTTGCAGAAGATATGGTTATGTATCCTTATGTACAAAAGGTAAAAGAATTTTTAAAAGGATAAGTATGGATAAGAAATACGCTTTAGTTACCGGAGGATCTCGAGGCATTGGAAAAGCCATTGCTTTAAAATTGGCAAAAGATTTGCAGTACCATGTATTGATTAATTATCAATCGAATGAAGCTGCAGCTTTAGAAACCATGAAAATGATTGAAGCTGAAGGAGGTTCTGCCGAAATTATTCCTTTTAATGTCGCAAGTTTTGAAGAAACACAAACAGCTTTAAATAATTGGAAACAAGCCAATGAAGGCGCAGTTATGGAAGTAATTGTGAATAATGCGGGTATTACACGCGATGGTTTGTTTATGTGGATGCAACCCAACGATTGGAAAAGCGTAATTGATACCAGTTTAAACGGATTTTACAACGTAACAAACTTTTTTATTCAAGAAATGTTGCGTAACAAATACGGGCGTATCATTAATATGGTTTCGGTTTCGGGTGTAAAAGGTACGCCTGGTCAAACCAATTATTCAGCAGCAAAAGGTGCTATTGTAGCGGCTACAAAAGCGTTGGCACAAGAAGTTGCAAAGCGCAAAATTACAGTAAATGCGGTTGCTCCAGGTTTTATTAAAACCGATATGACTGCCGATTTAGATGAAAAAGAATTAGTAAAAATGATTCCTGCAAACCGTTTTGGAGAGGCAGATGAAGTAGCAGATTTAGTTACGTTCTTGGCTTCAAAAAAATCGGGATACATCACAGGAGAAATTATAAATATTAACGGAGGAATTTATTCATAATTCATTTTTAATTGTAAGAATGAAGCATATTTTCTCTTTAAAAAACATCATAATAGGTTTTGGAATAATAATTATCGACCTATTTGTATATATTTTTTTGGGATTGATGTTAATGGATTATGATGATTTTTATGACGAAAGTAAAGGTGCTTATTTCAGTTTAGAGAGTATGACCTTTTGGCAAAAAGTAACTTACATAAGTTTGCATTTTTGGCACGTAATAAATATTATTTTTATTGTCTTTTTAGTGTATAAATTGATAATAAAAGTAAAAAAGATTAAATCTGAACGTAAAATTGTACAAGATTCTAAAAGAATATGAATAACAGAGTGGTGATAACCGGTATGGGAATTTATTCGTGTATTGGTACCAATTTAGAAGAAGTAAAACAATCGTTATACCAAGGAAAATCGGGTATTGTGTTCGATGAAGAACGCAAAGAATACGGTTTTCAGTCGGCATTAACAGGTAAAGTTCCAACGCCCGATTTAAAACCTTATTTAAATCGCAGACAACGTATTACCATTGGTGAAGAAACCGAATATGCGTATGTAGCTACTATGGAAGCTTTGCAAAACGCTGGTATTGAACTAGACGATTTTAACAAACGCGAAATTGGTTTAATTTACGGAAACGATAGTGTTTCTAAAGCCATTATTGAAGCTACTGATATTGTTCGCGAAAAAAAAGATACCGCTTTAATTGGTTCGGGTGCTATTTTTAAGTCGATGAATTCTACAGTAACTATGAATTTATCTACCATTTTTAATATTACTGGTATCAATATGACCATTAGTGCAGCTTGTGCCAGCGGATCACACGCTATTGGTTTAGGTTATATGATGATTAAAAACGGCTTGCAAGACATTGTTATTTGTGGTGGTGCGCAAGAAATAAACAAATACGGAATGGCAAGTTTTGATGGTTTAGGTGTTTTTTCACCTCGCGAAAACGATCCTATAAAAGCTTGTCGCCCATTTGATGCGCAACGCGATGGTTTAGTGCCAAGTGGCGGTGGTGCTACCGTTATTCTAGAAAGTTTAGAAAGCGCCTTAGCGCGTGGTGCAAACATCATTGCAGAAGTGGTTGGTTATGGTTTTTCATCAAACGGCGGACATATTTCTACGCCAAATGTTGACGGTCCTGCATCGGCTATGCGCAAAGCTTTGCAACAAGCGGGTTTAAATGCAGCAGATATTCAATACATCAACGCACATGCAACTTCAACACCTGTGGGCGATGCCAATGAAGCACAAGCTATTGATGAAGTTTTTGGGGCTACAAAGCCTTACGTTTCTTCTACAAAATCAATGACCGGGCATGAATGTTGGATGGCGGGTGCAAGTGAAATTATTTATTCAACTATTATGATGAATGAAGGATTTATTGCGCCAAATATCAATTTTGAAACACCTGATGAACATTCAAGCAAGCTGAATATTGCTACAAAAACAATAAATAAAGATTTTGATGTATATTTGTCGAATTCTTTCGGATTTGGTGGAACCAATTCGGCTGTAATTGTTAAAAAGTATAAATAGGGCAAAATGGAAATGAACGAAATCATCGAAAAAGTGAACGAAATTCTTGTTGAAGAATTTGAAGTTGACCAAGATGTTATTGAAGCAGATAAAAATTTAAAGCAAACATTAGATTTAGATAGTTTGGATTATGTTGATTTGGTGGTGATTATCGAATCAAATTTTGGAGTAAAATTAGTAGAAGCCGATTTTGTTGGTATGGTTACTTTTCAAGATTTTTACAATATCATCGATACTAAAATCAGTGCTAAAAACGCTTAAAAATGAACCAATGGAGTGGTAAATCTAAAGGAACCATTTTAGGATATAAAATATTTGTTTACTGTATAAAAAAGCTAGGAATACGCGCAGCATATAGTGTTTTGGTATTCGTAGCTTTTTACTATTTTGTAGCCTACCCTACTTCGTTTAAGGCTATGTTTTATTACTTTCATAAACGTTTGCAGTTTTCGTACTTAAAATCGGTTTTTGCAGTTTATAAAAGTTATTTTGTTTTTGGTCAAGTTTTAATTGATAAAGTTGCTATTTCTGCTGGATTACGCTCTAAATTTACTTTTGATTTTGATGGAGTTGATATTTTAAAACAATTATTATCCGAAGAAAAAGGTGGTATTTTAATAAGTGCACACATCGGAAATTTTGAAATTGCAGAGAAATTTTTCGCAGAAATAGATTTAAAATCGCAAATTCATATTGTAACAGTAGATCAAGAACATTCGGTCATTAAGGATTATTTAGAAAGCATTACTGATGATAAACCCAACGTGCAATTCATTTATGTACAGGAAGATATGTCGCATATTTTTGAAATAAACAATGCCTTGGCTAAAAATCATTTGATTTGCTTTACTGGCGATCGTTATTTTGGAAATGCAAAAACAATGCAAGCCCATTTATTAGGTGCCGAAGCCCTTTTTCCGGCAGGTACTTTTATGTTGGCATCGCGTTTAAAAGCGCCCGTTGCTTTTGTTTACGTTATGAAAGAACCTAATTTGCATTACCATTTATACACGCGCCGTGCACCCGATTTTAAACACCGCGATACGCAAGCTGTTTTAGATGCTTACACGCAAAGTGTTACGCAAATGGTAAAAAAATACCCATATCAATGGTTTAATTATTTCGATTTTTGGAAGAATTAAATGATCAGTTTAAAAAATATAAAGGTTTATCAGTTCAAATTTGTTGAGAACTTCTCTAAGTAACAAAACACAAAGCCAATTACTTATGAAAAATGTTTTAGTTATTTATTATTCGCAATCGGGGCAGTTAAAAGAAATTGCAGAAAATATTAGTTTGCCTCTTAAAGAAAAAGCGAATATTACTTATTACAATATTGAAACAGAGGAAAAATTTCCTTTTCCTTGGGATAATGCTTCTTTTTTTGGAGCTTTTCCTGAAACTTTCAAGCAAATTCCTTCTAAAATAATTCCTCCAAAGGATGAAATTTTGAATGCAAAATACGATTTGGTTTTACTACATTATCAAGTGTGGTATTTAACGCCGTCTATCCCTATAAATTCATTTTTAAAAAGCAGTTTTGCACAACAATTATTACAAAATACACCAGTAATCACCATTAGCGGAAGCCGTAATATGTGGGCATTTGCACAAGAAAAAGTAAAAAAACTTTTGAAAAATGTAAATGCTAACTTAGTTGGAAACATTGCGTTAACCGATAGAAACATTAACTTAATAAGTGTAATTACCGTTGTTGATTGGATGTTTTCGGGCGTAAAACGTAAAACGTATGGTTTTTTACCTTTGCCAGGAGTTTCACAACAAGAAATACAAGAATCATCTAAATTTGGTAATATTATTTTGCCTTTTTTATTGAAAGGTAATTTTACCCAACTACAAGAAAAATTAGTAGAAAGCAATGCGGTAGAATACCGTTGGTTTTTAGTATCAATGGATAAAAAAGCCAATAAAATGTTTACAATTTGGAGCAGTTTAATTCTTAAAAATCCAAATAAGCGAGAATTACTTTTAAAGTTTTTTAAAGGGTATCTTTTTTGTGCCATTTGGATTTTATCGCCAATTGTTCATTTAATTGAACTAATTTTATTTCCAATTCGTTATTTTAGCATTCGGAAAGAGAAAAAATACTTTCAAGGAGTTTTATAATGTCAGCAAGAGTTTTCATCAACAAAGTAGAAAAATTTTTACCTAATGATCCTGTTTCAAACGACGAAATGGAGCAGTTTTTAGGAGAAATCAATCATAAGCCATCTAAATCACGTCGATTAATTTTACGCAATAATGGCATTCAAACACGTTATTACGCCTTAGATAAACAACAAAATGTTACACATAACAACGCTGATTTAACGGCAGAAGTTGTTAAAAAATTAGTTTCAAACGATTTTTCATTACAAGATATCGAAGTTTTATCGTGCGGAACTTCTACTCCCGATTTATTATTGCCTTCACACGCTGCTATGGTACACGGTTTATTGCAAAATAAATCGGTTGATTTAAATTCAGCTTCAGGCGTATGTTGTTCGGGTATGAATGCTTTAAAATATGGGTATCTTTCAGTAAAATCGGGTGATGCTAAAAATGCTGTTTGTACAGGTTCTGAGCGTGTTTCAACGTGGATGATGGCGAATAAATTTGAAGCTGAAGTTGCTAATTTAGAAGCTTTAGAAGAGCAACCTATTTTAGCTTTTAAGAAAGATTTTTTACGTTGGATGTTGTCAGATGGTGCCGGAGCTATGTTGTTAGAAAATGAAGCAAAAGGCGGTTTGTCATTAGAAATTTTGTGGATGCAAAATTATTCTTATGCTTACGAATTGGAAACGTGTATGTATGCGGGCGGAGAAAAACAAGCAGACGGATCTGTAAAAGGTTGGAGTGAATACCAAGCGAATGATTGGCAAAATGAATCGATTTTTTCTTTAAAGCAAGATGTTAAAATATTGGATGAATTCATCCTTAAAAAAGGCGTTCAAAGTATGGGCGATGCTATGAAAAAGCATCACATTACTCCTACTGATATCACTTATTTTTTACCCCATATTTCATCGGTTTATTTTAAAGATAAGTTATACAACGAGTTTAAAGAAGCGGGATTAGAAATTGCCAAGGAAAAATGGTTTATCAATTTACCAAAAGTAGGTAATGTAGGCGCCGCATCTATCTATTTAATGTTAGAGGAGTTGTTTCATTCAAAAACATTAAAATCGGGCGATACCATTATGTTATCAGTGCCAGAAAGTGGTCGTTTTTCATATGCGTATGCCTTTTTAAAAGTAGTTTAATATGATTTTTGAATTTCCAATTACCAATAAAGAGATCCTTTTACACTGTATTCCACAGCGCGACCCCGTTGTAATGGTTGATGCCTTACTTTCTTATACAGATACTGAGGTGGTTGCTGGGTTAACTGCTAACACTTCTGGCTTTTTTGTTAAAGATAATAAGTTACAAGAACCTGGTTTAATAGAGCATATGGCGCAAACAGTGGCATTGCACACAGGTTTTGGTTATTTTATAAAAAAACAAGAAGCACCAACGGGTTATATTGGAAGCATTACCAATTTAAGCATTCATAGATTACCTTTGGTAGATGAAAAAGTGCAAACCAAAGCCGTTATTTTACACGAATTTTCGGGTGTAACGTTGGTAAATATCGAATCAACAATTAATGGAGAAATCATAGCAGAAGGACAAATGAAAACGGTAATTGCAAAGTAATGGAAACAAATAACGCGCCTATAGAAATTAAAAAATACCTGCCGCATTTAAAACCAATGCTAATGGTTGATGCTATAGAGCGTATTTGTTCTGAAGAAGCTTTAACGCACTTTGCTATTACTCATTCTTGTATTTTTGTTCAAAACGATTATTTGTCTGAAACCGGTTTAATTGAAAATGCAGCCCAAACGTGTTCGGCTATTTCGGGTCAGTATTATTTTGATGCAGAACCAACTTGTGAGTCGCAAAACAACCCTAATGTTATAGGTTTTATTAGTTCTATAAAAAAAATAACGGTGCATCAATTGCCAAAAGTTAATTCGGTTATTCAAACTAAAGCACAATTACTTACGCAAGTGCAAATGCCCGATTACACAATTTGTACCCTTAAAGTAACTATTTTTGGTACAGAAATTGTATTTTTAGAAGGAGAAATGAATTTATTTTTACAAAAAAAATAAAATGAAGAAGAGCGAAGTTCCACAAGATGATAGTCCTTTAAAAAATATCAAAAGCAACGAATTAGTGTATGCTTTAGATGATGATGGAAAATTTGTTTCGGTTCAAAGTACGGGCTGGGAAGCAAAATCTATTGTTCAGTACGAAAATTTAGATGTTTTAGATCAACGAATTCAACAAGCATTAAACGATGTAAAAGCGGGTAAAGTAAGTCCTATCGTCTATTTTATGGAATTAAACCGTATGGATTGGCAAACATTAGCTGCTTATATGGGTAAATGGACGTTTTTGGTAAAACGTCATTCAAAACCTTCGGTATTTCAATCATTATCTGCAAAAGTATTAGCAAAATACGCAAAAACATTTGGCATTACCGTAGCCGAATTACAGAATTTTAAAGGATAAAATGCAATCAAATTTTCAACATATACAAACGGCTCATTGTGAAAACGGAGCCATAGTAAATTTATTAAGTAACAAAGGATATACTATTAGCGAACCTATGGCTTTTGGGCTGGGTTCTGGTTTGTTTTTTGTGTATTTGCCTTTTATTAAGGTAAATCATGCGCCTGCTATATCGTATCGCCCTTTGCCGGGTGTTATTTTTAACCGTATGGCTAAACGATTAGGCATTAAAATAAAACGTTTTAAATTTTCTGATCCTAAAAAAGCACAGCAAAAATTAGATGAAAATTTAGCACAAAACATACCTACAGGTTGTGTGGTTGGCGTGTACAACCTACCCTATTTTCCCGATGAATATCGTTTTCACTTCAACGCACATAATATTGTGGTGTTTGGAAAAGAAGGCAACAACTATTTAATTAGCGATCCTGTGTTAGATTATACCGTTTCGCTTACTGAGGATGAATTAGAAAAAGTTCGATTTGCTAAAGGGGCATTAGCTCCTAAAGGGCATTTGTACTACCCTATTGTTATTCCTGATCAAATTGATTTAACAAATTCTATTAAACAAGCCATTAAAAAAACGTGTAACGATATGTTGGCTCCTGTGCCTATTGTTGGTGTAAAAGGAATGCGAATGGTGGCTAAAGCAATTGTTAAATGGCATAAAAAATTAGGCGTTGCCAAAGCCAATTATAATTTAGCCAATTTGGTGCGTATGCAAGAAGAAATTGGTACTGGTGGCGGTGGTTTTCGCTTTATTTATGCTGCTTTTTTACAAGAAGCCGGTGTTTATTTAAAAAACGATGAATTAATTGCTTTATCAAAAGAAATGGCTGCTATTGGCGATAATTGGCGCGATTTTGCTTTAGAAGCATCACGAGTGGTAAAAAAACGCAGCAATACAGAGAATGTGTATCAAGTATTATCGCAAACGTTATTAGAAATTGCTGATAAAGAAGAAGCGTTCTTTAAAAAATTGAAAAAAGCCGTATAATGTCAGCCATCATCAACATACAAGATATATCTAAACAATACAAAGGTTCCGATTTTTTATCGTTATCACATATAAACTTAGAAATTCCTAAGCAATCTATTTTTGGGTTATTAGGACCTAATGGCGCTGGAAAAACAACGTTAATTTCTATTTTGTGTGGCATTATTAAGCCTACTTTAGGAAGTTTTGAAATTGATGGTATTTCATCAAAAGATAATTCTGCTGTTTTAAAAAGTAAAATTGGTATAGTTCCACAAGAATATGCCTTGTACCCTACCCTAACGGCTTATGAAAATTTGATGTATTTTGGCAGTTTGTACAATGTTTCTAAAGCAGATTTAAAAGAAAAAATAACGCATTTTCTTACACATTTAGGGTTAGAAAATTTTATGCACAAAAAAGTCCATACTTTTTCTGGTGGAATGAAACGCCGCGTAAACCTAATTGCAGGAATTTTGCACGAACCTACTGTTTTGTTTTTAGATGAGCCTACTGTGGGTGTTGATGTGCAATCGCGTGCAACCATTATCGATTATCTAAAACAATTAAACAAAAAAGGAACTACCATTGTGTATACATCGCATTTAATGGCAGAAGCGCAAGATTTTTGTACCGATATTGCTATTATAGATCAAGGTAGCGTTTTTGTTCAAGGAACACCAAAAGAACTGATAGAAAGCGTACCTAACGCCCACAGTTTAGAAGAAGTGTTTATTGCATTAACTGGTAAAAAATTACGCGATGTGGTTTAAATTGTGGGAATGCATAGTAAAAGAATTAAAGTTATTGTTTCGCGATATTGGCGGATTAATAACCTTGTTTGTAATGCCTATTATTTTGGTTATTGTGGTAACCTCTATACAAGACAGTACTTACCAAAGCATCAGTGCATCAAAAATACCTGTTTTATGGGTTGATAACGATTTGGATAGTATTTCGTTTAAGGTGAAGAAAGAAATTGAAAATTCGGAAAGTTTTCAGCTTATTTCAAAGATTTCGAACAAAACCGTAACCGAAGAAATTGCTAAACAAGAAGTTTTTAAAGGAAACTATCAAATGGCGATCATCATTCCTAAAAATTTAACTAACGATTTAAATGTAAAAGTACGTCAGAATGTAGACGGTATTTTAGACGAAATGGGTATGAGTACCACATCTTACGAACCCATTGAAGTACAAAACAAGGAAATTCGTATGTACTTTGATCCTGCTACGCAAGCGGCTTTTAAAAATGGTGTAAAAAGCAGCATTGATAAAATGATTGCCCAGTTAGAAAACAACGCCATTTATAAAACATTTGAAACACAATTGGGCGGTAGCAGTACTACTTCGTTTAGCGAACCGTTTATTAGTTTTAAAGAAATAGTTCCTCAAGAAAAAAATAAAGACGTGTTGCCCAATTCGGTACAACATAACGTACCTGCTTGGACACTTTTTGCCATATTTTTCATTATTGTGCCTTTATCCATCAATATTGTAAAAGAAAAAAGTCAAGGCACGTATTTGCGTTTAATTAGCAGCCCTACTTCTAACAGTATTTTGTATTTAGGTAAAATTATAACGTATTTAATCATATGTTTATTGCAGTTTTATACTATATTACTTATTGCTAAATTTGTTTTTCCGTTGATGCATTTGCCGCAATTGCATTTATCAGCAAACAAACTTTTTTTAATGTCAGCACTTACGTTAACAGCAGGTTTAGCTGCCATAAGTTTAGGTATTTTATTAGGAATTGTTTGTAAAACGCAAGAACAGTCTGCCCCATTTGGCGCTACATTTGTTGTTATTTTAGCAGCTATTGGTGGTGTTTGGATACCTGTTTTTGCTATGTCTGAAACCATGCAAATTGCCTCTAAAACGTCACCTATGAACTGGGCATTGAATGGTTATTATGATATTATGTTAAGAAATGGTTCGTTTATTGATATCATTCCTGAAATGATATTGCTAACTTTGTTTTTCTTTGTAATTATTACCATTGCGTTGCTATATGACAAAAATAAGAGAACCGTTTAATACAGCTAAAATGTTACAACACACCGAACATTTTAAAGTAAAATTTAATCAAACCGATGCTTTAGGCATTGTTTGGCACGGCAACTATATTGATTATTTTGAAGACGGTCGCGAAGCTTTTGGTCGCCATTTTGGTATTTCGTATAAAGATGTTCAAGACCATGGTTTTGCAACACCCATTATAAAAACACAAAGCGAACATAAAAAACCTTTGCGTTATGCAGACGATGCATATATTGTAACCACTTATATTGATTCACCTGCTGCCAAGTTGATTTTTAAGTTTGAAATTTACAATCAATCAAATGAATTGGTTTGTACAGGCGAAACCACTCAGGTTTTCACCGATTTAAAAGGAAATTTAATTATTACGATGCCTGCCTTTTTTGAAGAATGGAAACGTAAAGTAGGTTTGTTGTAATGAACGTTTATATTCACGATTCACATATTATTAGTCCGTTGGGCTTTTCTACAAAAGATAATTTTGATGCTTTGGTATCAGGAAAATCGGGTATTTCAGAACTATTTGTCAATCAAGAAATAGGAACTGTGTTTGCTGCAAAAATCAAAGAGGAACGTTTTAACGAACATTTTTTATTGATTGATCCTCAATTTAATGGCTCACGCATTGAAAAACTGCTTATTGCTGCCCTATTTCCTATTGTTCAAAAAAATAATATTACACCCAATACGGCTTTAATTTTATCAACCACTAAAGGTAATATTCAAGCATTGGCGCATAATCAATTGCAAGAGGCTTTTATTACCCAAACCGTTGCCAATGTAGCGTCTTATTTTGGTTTTAAAACAGAACCTATTGTTATTTCAAATGCTTGTGTATCGGGAGTTATGGCACTTTCTGTTGCCAAACGATTTATTCAAATGGAACAATTTTCGGATGCTTATGTAGTAGCTGTTGATGAATTGACAAGTTTCGTACTGTCTGGTTTTCAATCGTTTCAAGCAATGAGCAACGAACCTTGTAAACCGTATGATGCCGATAGAAAAGGCGTTAATTTAGGAGAAGCTGCTGTAGCTGTTTTTGTATCGAAAGATAAAAGAGAAAATGCTATTTTAATGGCTGGAGATGCCAATATAAACGATGCCAATCATATTTCGGGACCCTCACGTACAGGCGAAGGATTGGTTTTAAGTATTGAAAAAGCAATGGCCGAAGCTGAGGTTTCATCTGAAAACATTGATTATATCTCTGCACACGGCACCGCTACCCTATTTAACGATGAAATGGAAGCAATTGCTTTTAACCGTACACAATTGCAAAAGGTTCCTGTAAATAGTTTAAAAGGCTATTTTGGACATACTTTGGGCGCATCGGGTTTGTTAGAAACCGTTATCACCATCGAAAGTTTAAAAAACAATGTGTTAATTCCTTCTTTTGGATATCAAAACCAAGGAACAACCGAAAAAATAAACATCATTACCGAAATCGAAAAAAAACCGCTTAAAATCGCTTTAAAAACAGCATCAGGCTTTGGCGGAAGTAATTCGGCAATGGTTTTAGTAAAAAATTAGTATATGTATTTTATTAGTAATTACATACATATTGAAAATGGTTTTATCTTTGAAAACGGAAAAGAGGTTTTTTCGTTACAAAATGCATCGTTTTCAAATTTTATAAAAGAAGCTTATAAAACCTTTGATGGTAATTATCCTAAGTTTTATAAAATGGATGATTTATGCAAATTGGCTTATATGGCTTCTGAATTGTTATTAAAGAACGAAACAGAAAAAGACGTAGCGTTGCTTTTTAGTAATAACGAAGGCAGTTTAGAAACCGATATAAAACATCAGCAAAGCATACAAAGCAGTGCAACGTATTTTCCTAGTCCGGCAGTTTTTGTGTACACATTGCCCAATATTGCTATAGGCGAAGTAAGTATTAAACATCAATTAAAAAGCGAAAGCTGTTTTTTTATTGCTGAAACGTTTCCTACAGAATATATGTATACGTATGCCGAATATTTGCTAAAAGCAAACAAAGCTAAAAAGGTACTTTGTGGTTGGGTTCATTATTTAAACGGAACTTATAAAGCAAATTTCTATTTGGTTACATTAAATGGAGATTTAGATCATAATACAAATAATATAAAAAATATAACAAAATAATTAAGAGATGGAAGCTTTAAAACAAGAATTAAAAGAGCGTATTGTAAACGTTTTGAATTTAGAAGATATTACACCAGCTGATATTCAGGATACAGATGCCCTTTTTGGCGATGGTTTAGGATTAGATTCTATTGATGCGTTAGAGTTAATTGTATTGTTAGATAAAGAATACGGAATTAAATTATCAGACCCAAAACAAGGAAAAGAGATATTTCAATCAATTAATACAATGGCTCAGTACATAGCCGAAAACAGAACAAAACTATAATGCAAAATAAAGTTGCAATAACAGGTATGGGAATTATTTCTTCGATAGGAACAACTGTTGAAGAAAATTTTCAATCTTTAATATCAAAGAAAAGTGGTATTTCAACAATAGAGTGGATTGAAACGCGTCATTCAAACGATATCAAAGTTGGTGAAATTAAAATAACCAACCAGCAATTGCAACAAATTTTAAATTTACCAGAAGACAATACTTTTACAAGGACAGGTTTATTAGGAGCTTATGCTGCAAAGCAAGCTATTGAAAACGCGAATATTACCAACATAAACGATGTACGTTCTGGATTAATTTCTTCAACAAGTGTAGGAGGGATGGATTTTACCGAAAAGCATTACAAACAGTACGAAAATCATCCGGAATACATAAAGTACATCAACAGTCATAACGCAGGCGATTCATCAAATAAAATTGCAGAATATTTAGGTTTAAAAGGTTTTGTTTCTACCATTTCAACCGCTTGTTCATCGGCAGCCAATGCCATTATGTTAGGCGCAAGTATGATTGAAAATGGTTATTTAGATAGGGTAGTAGTTGGTGGTACCGATGCTTTAAGCAAGTTTACCATAAACGGTTTTAAAACCTTAATGATTTTATCGGATACCTACAACACACCATTTGATCAAAACCGTAAAGGATTGAATTTAGGCGAAGCCGCTGCCTATTTGGTTTTAGAATCGGATGAGGTGGTAAAACAACACAACAAAAATGTTTTAGGGTATGTAGTTGGATATGGCAATGCTAATGATGCTTATCATCAAACAGCATCGTCTGAAAATGGAGAAGGAGCATACCTTGCTATGCAACAAGCTTTTGCTAAGGCAAACATTTCACCAGAAAAAATCAGTTATGTAAACGCGCATGGTACAGCAACGCCAAACAACGATTTATCAGAAGGGCGTGCCTTGCTTCGTGTTTTTAATAAAGTGCCTAAATTTAGCTCTACAAAAGCTTTTACTGGGCATACATTAGCAGCAGCAGCAGCAATTGAAGCTGTTTACAGTATTTTGGCATTACAAAACAACACCATTTTTCCGAATCTGAATTTTAAAACACCAATGGAAGAGTTTCAGTTGATTCCAGAAACCGAAGTTGTTTCAACAGAACTAAACTATGTACTTTCTAACTCGTTTGGTTTTGGCGGTAATTGTTCCACTTTAATCTTCTCAAAATCATGAAAAACTGTTACATAAACGGTATCGGTTCGGTAACCATTCAAACAATTGATTTTGATTTGTTTCAATCGGAAATTCAACCAGTACAAATCCTGAACAAGGCGCAACAACCTTCGTACAAAGATTTAATTGCACCAGCAATGAGTCGTAGAATGGCAAAAGGTGTAAAAATGAGTATTTATGCGGCTAATGAAGCCATGCATGAAGCTAAAATGGTTGATCCGCATGCTATTATTGTAGGCACAGGATTAGGATGTATTGAAGATTCTGAAAAGTTTTTAGATGCCATTGTAGTAAACGATGAGCAGTTTTTAACGCCAACCGCTTTTATACAGTCAACGCATAATACCGTAGCGGCGCAAATTGCTTTGAATTTACAATGCAAGGCTTATAATTTTACGTATGTAAACGGAGGAAATTCGTTTGAGAATGCTTTGTTTGATGCATTTATGCAGTTAAAGCATTTTAATAAAGAAAACATTTTGGTTGGCGGTGTTGATGAAATTGCATCATATACTTTTTCGATGTATGAATTATCAGGAAAAGTGAAAAGGGAAGGGGATGTTATTGATTTTATGCAACCTACTACAACAGGAGTTGCTTTTGCTGAAGGAGCCCAATTTTTCGCAATTTCGAGTAAAAAAACAAATAATTCGTATGCCGAAATAAAAGATATAATGCTTTTTAATGCTTTTAATAAAAGCGAAGAAGCAACAATAATTGATTTTTTGGCAAAAAATAATACTTCAATAGCAGATATTGATGTAGTGGTTTTAGGCGTAAATGCCGATGTAAATCAGCAACGTTTTTATGATAAAATAAGCGCTTTATTTGCTAATAACGCACAAGCGTATTACCAACATATTTCGGGTACATATGACACAGCTAGTGCTTTTGCTTTACATTTAGGTTCTAAGATTATTCAAAAAGGTACTTATCCTAAAAGCATTCAATACAACCAAATAAAACCTGAAAAAATAAATCAAGTTTTGATTATTAATCAAGATCAATTAACCGATTATAGTTTTGTATTACTGCAAAAATGCTAAAACACATTTACATAAAATGGTTTTTTGGAGCCTTACTTTTAGGCGCTCTTGGGCTTAGTTTTGCTCAAGAAATATCGTGGGTTTACTTAATTTATATTCTTATTATTTGGATTTCGATAACTGCTTGGGGCTGCTTTGATATTCGATCGAATTATTTTGTAAAAGCATTTTCATCTAACAAAAAAGTCAGTCAAAACCACATTGCATTAACATTTGATGATGGTCCAACGCCTTTTACAGAAACAGTTTTAGATTTATTAGAAGTTTACCAACAAAAAGCCACTTTTTTTTGCATTGGTAAGCAAGTACAAAAGTATCCTGAATTAGCTAAAAGAATTGTAGACGAAGGACATGTGATTGCAAATCATACCTGGACACATACTTCAAAAATGGGTTTTTTATCAAAAAGAGATGTTGTAAAAGAAATTCAAACCACTCAAAAAATCATTGAAAGGGTTACGCAATATAATGTTCGATTATTTCGTCCACCATTCGGAGTCACTAATCCAAATATAGCAAAAGCGTGTAGTGAAAGTAGGGTAGAAGTGGTAGGGTGGAATATACGTTCTTTAGATACGGTTATTGCATCGGAAAATAAAATTCTTAAAAGAATCACCTCTCGTTTAGAAAAAGGATCCATTGTATTATTGCACGATACCTCTTTAAAAACCTGTAACACATTGGAACAATTGTTGCAAGTAATGAAAAAGCAAAAAATGCAATCGGTAACAATTGCACAATTATTAAATATAAAAGCATATCATTAAAATGAAAAATATTGTATTAGGTTTAATATGTTTGGTAAGTTCATTTGCCATAGCACAAACAAAAATGACAACAACAGAAGCTGCTGCTTTTAAGAAAGAAGTACAGAGTGAAGCAGGAAAAACAACCTCAATTACAGCTGATTTTGAAGAAACAAAACATGTAAGTGTATTAAAAAATGCTTCTACATCTACAGGTATTTTTCGTTTTAAAGGCGAAAAATTACTTTGGCAGTACAACGCACCTAAAAAAAGCGCGATGTTGTTTAATAAGCAGAATTTAAAGATTAAAAGCGAAAAAGGTAAAATAAGTACTATTGATTTAAACAAAAATAAACGTTTTAAACAACTACAACAGTTAATGATGGGAAGTTATACGGGTAATTTGTTTGATGAAACTTCTTTTGATATTACGTATTTTAAAAATGGAACTACCAGATTTGCCGTTTTAAAGCCTAAAAGTAAAGATATGAGCAAACATATTAAAGAAGTTACTTTAACGTTTAAAAACAACGAAGGCACCGTTTCTGAGATTAAAATTGTAGAAAGTTCAAACGACTATTCGGTTATTAAATTAAAAAACAAAAAACTAAATACAGCGTTAAGCGATAGTGTATTTCAGTTATAAGTAAAAACTCCTTCAATTTGAAGGAGTTTTTTGTTATGGATTGGTTGAAAAAATCGATCCATTTGCAATAAGGGCTCTGTTTTTCATTTTTAAAATATCTCTAACCCACTCTGCAAAATCTTCTGGTTGCAACACTTTTTCAGGATTACCATCCGTTAAACCACCATCGATACTCATATCAGTAGCAATAGTACTTGGTGTTAAGGTAAAAACACGAATGTTACTTTTGCGCCATTCAGCCATCATAGATTGTGATAAAGAAATTACAGCCGCTTTAGAAGCCGCATAAGCTGACATGTTAGCGCCACCTTTTAAACCCGCTGTAGACGCAACATTTACCACATCGCCACCCGTTTCTTTCATAAACGGATACGCCGCCATAGCCGTGTAATACACACCAAAAAGATTGGTTTGCATTACTTGCTGCCAATTACTGCTGCTCATATCTTCCAGTTTTCCAAACCAGCCTATACCTGCATTGTTCACTAAAATATCAATACCACCTAGTGTTTTAGCCAACTCATTGATGCCTTTTTGAACTTCGGCTTCTATTGCAACATCAAAAATGCTGTAAGTAGCCTCTACGCCTAATTTTTGAAGCTCTTCTACGGTGTTTTTAAGATGTTCTTCGTTTCTTCCTGTAATGCCAATATGAACGCCTTCTTGAGCCAATTGTAAAGCTACAGCCTTACCTAACCCACGACCACCACCTGTAATGATGGCCTTTTTTCCTTTTAATGAAGTCATTTTTTTAAGTTTTATGTACTAAATACAAAGTTCAGAAAATGTATTTTGAAAGTGATTAAAAAACAATTAAAATTTATTTTAATAAACCAATTTCATTCCAACACCAAAGCCCATATCGCTATCGTAATGTGTTCTGATGTGCATGTTTTTGTTCAAGATGTAACTCAATTCTCCCATGTATTCTTTATCAGTATTCCACATAACGCCAGCTCGTACACGTTTTGAGATCGGAATATCTTCTCTCATCAATTGTAAACGCACTTTTCCTGTATGATAAATTTCGGTCTGAAAATCAATCAACATTGGTAATTTGTAAACAAAACCTGCACTGAATAATCCTTTGTTTCGATCGGTTTTTTGACCAAAAATATTCTTCTCTACATTTCCGTGTTCTGCTAACATTTTGTGTTGATTCCAATCAAATCCTACAAAAACTTGCAACCATTGATTTCGATCGATATATCTTCCTAAATGTGTTTCAACTTCATAACCATGATGAGGTTTGTAGCCAATGCTCCATTCAGATGTTAACGCCCAACGTGCATCTTGTACCATCAACATACCATCTAAACCATTTGTTGCGAAATCATTTTCTGCCATTACATGCTTCATATTACTTTCCATTTGCAACATTTTATAGGCATGTTTTTTATTTGGTAAATTAGGATTTTGATAATCTCCAACCGCAAAAACACGGTTCATTCCGCCCATCATGTGATACAAAATATGACAATGGAAAAACCAATCACCTTCTGTATTTGCCTCAAATTCGATGACATTTGTTTCCATTGGCATAATATCCAACACATTTTTCAGCGGAGAATATTCACCATTTTTATTAATCACACGAAAATCGAAACCATGTAAATGCATCGGATGACGCATCATCGAATTGTTGTATAAAGTAATACGTAAAATCTCTCCTTTTTTGACAGGAATTTTATCCGTTTCCGAAAACACTTTGTTATCCATACTCCACACATAACGACTCATATTTCCTGTTAATTCAAAACGCATTTCTTTTACAGGAGCATCTTTTGGGAGTGTTGTGTTTTCAGGTGATTTTAGCATTCCGTAATTCAATGTTGTGATAGTTGATGATGAATTTCCATGCGAAGAATGATCCATTTCACCCATTTCTTGATGATTTTCAGCAGAATCTTTCTTTGATTTCTTTTTCGCTTCACCAGAAATTTCAGGATACATTACAGTATTCATGTCCATTTGCTGCAAGCTCATTTTCATGCCCATATCATTCATTGTTCCATCCATATTCATCATATCGTTCATCATCTTCATTCCTTCAAAATACTTCAATTTTGGAAGTGGTTCCATCAATTGTTTCTTTCCTTCGCCAATAAACAACGAAGCCGAACCTGTTCTATCCTCTGAAGTTGCTTGAAATTCGTACGATAAACCACCTTCGGGAACTGTAACTACAACATCATAGGTTTCAGAAACGCCAATAATCAAACGATCTACATCAATAGGTTCTACATCATTTCCATCATTTGCTACAACCGTGATTTTACCACCTGTATAACGCAACCAAAAATAAGTGGATGCGCCACCATTCGAAATTCGTAAACGTACTTTATCGCCCGCTCTGAATTGTTTTAGTTGACTTTCATTCTGTGCATTTATCAAGAATTTTTCGTAATAAACATCGCTCACGTCCATTGCCAACATTCGCTTCCATTCGTTGGTAAGCTTAGTTTTAAAATGACCTTCGCGAATTGCTTCTGCATAACTTTGTGTGGAACCTTTTTTGATTCCCGACCAATCGTTTGCATTGTGCAACATTCGCTGAATATTTTCTGGCTTTAAATCGGTCCATTCGCTCAACATCACAGGAATTGTAGGTAAATCATCAATTCCTTTTCGAAACGTTAAATCATTTTCGCGTTTCTTCAAAATCATCGAACCATACATTCCAATTTGCTCTTGATAACCCGAATGACTGTGATACCAATGCGTTCCGTTTTGAATTATGGGGAATGTATAGGTATATGTTTCACCTGGTTTAATTCCCATTTGCGTTAACATCGGCACACCATCTTCCTTATTTGGCAACCACACGCCGTGCCAATGTAAAGACGTATCTTCTTTCAGCTCATTATGCACACGAATGACAGCCGTATCGCCTTCGGTAAACTCTAAAGTCGGCATCGGAATTTGACCATTTACCGAAATGGCTCTTTTGTCTTTTCCAGAAAAATTAACAATGGTATCACGTACATATAAATCGTATTCCACACGTTTTTGTGCATGTAAAGTGAACGAAAAACAAACAATTACTAGTAAAATGAACTGTTTCATGCTGCTATTTGTTAATGGTTTCAATAGTGCTGCCACATGTTAACATTTTATTTCCATAGAAAGGATTTTTAATACTTTCATCTTTGCTTAACCAATTAGAACCTCCATTAAACATAGGGCATGTTTGATAATAAACCGTGTAACCCAAATGTGCTTTTTGCGCCAATTTGTACATAGGTTCTGATAATTTTGAGAAAATTACGCGTTGCTTCTCAATATTTTTTTCTTGACTTAACTGATGTGAAGTTGTTTCTAGATCTTTTAAAATTTCCATCCAAACCATATGAGCATCATGTGAAAGTTTACCCATTTCTACAGCAGCTAGTGCTTTAGAAAATACTGTAATTTGTTTTGAAACATCACTATCATTTGCTTTTACAAAAGCATCTTTTAATGAAAAGTAAGAATCAAAAAAAGGTGTTAATTGATTTTGTTGTTGAGAAGATTCGGTTTTATTATGATGAGAATGATTCATTTCCTGATGATTCATCACCATTTTTTTATCACGAGGATATTGGCATTCTTTATCCAATTTTGCATAAGCCTCATCAGGAGCCATATATTCTGCATTATCAAAACCTGCTAAGGCAATTTTTTTCAAAATTTCACTTGTACTGGTTTTGTTCTCATTGTAGGTAATAGTTGCTGTTTGTGAAGAAGCATCGTAGTTTACAAGGGCGATGTTTTTTTGGTTTCCTGCTTTTTCAATCGTGTTCTTTGCTAAATCACACTTAGATTTAACTAAGAATTGCTCTGTTTTTTTGTTTTTAATTGAATTTTGAGAATTAACTTGTGTAGGGTAGGTTAGTAGTGTACTTAACAAGCCCATTATATATAAAAAGTTCATGTTTGTTTAAATTTAAATGATACAATAACGCGTCTTTTCTTTTTAAAAAGACACAATTTTGGCTATACAATTATAAATTTAAACTTATTTTGGGAGGTTGCCAAACAGAAAAATGAGGCATTGCTAAAAAAGAAATTATAGTTGTATTAACTTCTTTTTCAGTTATTTGCGATTTAATTAATGGAGAATAATCAGCTGATTGAAGAATTGCTACTGATGCGTTAAAAGTGAAATTGCAACATTGTTCATTGCTACAGGTTTTTACTTTTTTGCAACACGCTTTTTCTTTGCTGATACTTTTACAACATGTCTTGGTCTCAGTAGTAATCTCATGCAAAACAGTACCAAATGATTGATGTGTAATCAAAAATAAGGTAAGTATGCTGATTATTACTATTTGAATCCTTTTTAACATAATGCAAATTTAAGTAAAGTTAGTAGGTTACATATTCTATTGGGCATTTTTTAACATTGATGCAACAATTATTTCGCAATATTTTTTCATAATTAAGCGTTTATTTATAAAATTTAGACAATTGATAATTTTAGAATGTAAATAACTATTTGTTTCATAAGTAGTTGTATATTTATAAAATAAATAACAATAATGTAGTAGTATTCATTAATAAGCAAGAAATATGGATTGGTTGTTTGGAGCACCTAAAATACCGTTTGAACATGTAACACATCTTGAAAAGCAATCAGGAGATTTAATTGTGTATGCCATACCATTCATGGCTTTTTTTACCTTGCTAGAAATTTGGTATTCATGGAAATCAAACAAGCAAAACTACAATACCAATGAAAGTTTGGGGTCTTTATTTGTGGGTTTGGGCAATGTAGCTATTAATCTATTTTTTAAGCTTGCTTTTATTTACGGAGCTATTTATGTTTATAATTTGGTGCCTTGGCGCATGGAATTAAATTGGTGGACGTTAATACCTTGTTTATTAATTTACGATTATTGCAGTTATGCAGCGCATTATGTGTCGCATTTTAACCGTTTTTTCTGGGGTACGCATGTTATACATCATAGTGCTGATAATTATAATTTAACTGTTTCATTTCGATTAAGTTGGGTACAGCATTTTAAATTGGTTTTCTTTTTGCCTGTGGCTTTGTTGGGGTTTCATCCCATCATCTTTTTTGTGGTGAATCAAATTTCGGTTTTGTTTCAGTTTTGGCAACATACAGAGTACATTGGAAAAATGCATCCTTGGATAGAAAAAGTAGTTGTAACACCTTCTAATCATAGAGTACATCACGGATCTGATGAGAAATACATTGATAAAAATTTTGGTGCCATCTTTATATTTTGGGATTTTATCCATAAAACCTATCAGCCAGAGGAAGAAAAACCAACTTATGGTTTAACCACTAAAATTGAACATAAATTGAACCCATTACATTTGAATTTTCATGAGTATGAAGATATGTATGCTGATGTTAAGAAAGCCAAAACATTTAAAGAAAAATGGTTTTATGCCTTTGGAAGCCCCGGTAAAATAGCACGTGCAAAAAAGGAAAAAGATAATGTTGAAGCTGTTTTATGAAAAGAATCAGCATTTTAATATTTCTTTTTTTAGTTCAAACTATTGTAATAGCTCAATCAAAAAAAGTGTTGTTTGAAACCAATTATGGTTCGTTTAAGGTTGTCTTGTATGATTTTACACCACATCATCAACAATTGTTTCTTGATGCTATAAAAGATGATGTTTACAAAGACGCTTTTTTTAATAGAATTATTGAAGGATTTGTAGTTCAAGGAGGCATGCACGATGATGAAATAGCACAAAGAGAGGGTGGTTTGCCCGAAAATGAAAAGAAACGATTACCAGCTGAATTTGATTCAAGAGCAATTCATAAAATAGGAGCATTAGGAGCGGGGAGAGATGTTAATGAGCAAAAAGCGTCTTTTTTAAATCAAATTTATTTTGTGGTTGGGAAAAAAGTTACTCAAGAAGATTTAGATGTTGTGCAAACTAAAAAAGGAATTACGTACACAGCAGAACAGCAATATCAGTATTTAAATAAGGGTGGTTTACCTAGATTAGATGGAGATTATACTGTTTTTGGAGAAGTTTATGAAGGGTATGACGTTTTAGAACAAATTAGCAAAGTACGCACCAACGTAAAGGATGCACCTTTGCGCGCTATTTCATTTTCTGTATCAGAGATTAACGAGTAAAGTGATTAAAAAAATAGCTTTCTAAAAGATTTAAAATAAATCGCTAATTTTGCCCTTTAAACATTTGCTATGTTACTACCTGGGTTTTACAAAATTTTAAATATACATTCTACCAACAATCAACTGCAAGCTGTAATACAGCTTAATGCGGCACATGAGGTTTTTAAAGGTCATTTTCCTAATAACCCTGTAACACCAGGCGTTTGTATGTTGCAAATTTTCAAGGAGTTAACAGAGCAAACTACAAATAAAACATTGTTTATTAAAGAGTGTACCAATGTAAAATTCATGGCAATTATTAATCCTGAAGTACATTCAGACTTAAAAATAGTAATTGATTTTACAGATGCATCATCTACTATAAAAATAAAAGCATCAGCAAGTTTTGATGAAACAACCGCTTTAAAAGTAAGTGCTGTATTAAGCGAACAACTGTAATGAATACCCCAAAAACATCTCATAAAAAATGGTGTGTACTTATACCAACGTACAACAACGCTAAAACGTTACAGCGTGTTGTAAATGGTGTGTTGCATTACACAACAGATGTTTTTATTATTAATGATGGAAGTACCGATGATACTACCAACATTCTAAAAGAATATGAGCATTTACATGTGCTACAGTACACCCAAAATAAAGGAAAAGGTTATGCCTTGCAGTTAGGTTTTAAAGAGGCTTTAAAAAATGGTTTTGATTATGCAATTACCATTGATTCTGATGGGCAACATTACCCAGACGATATTCCTGTTTTTTTAGAAGTATTAGAACAAAGCAATACACCTATTTTATTAATTGGTAGTAGAAACATGACGCACGAAAGTGTCCCTAAAAAAAGTAGTTTTGGCAACCGATTTTCTAATTTTTGGTTTCGATTTGAAACAGGAATTACTTTAAACGACACGCAATCGGGCTATCGTTTGTATCCTTTGCATTATCTACCTAAACGTTTCTTTACCAAGAAATTTGAGTTTGAAATTGAAGTTATTGTACGTGCCGCTTGGAAAAATATTACAGTTAAAAACGTTCCCATAAAAGTATTGTATGATGCTAATGAACGTGTTTCGCATTTTCGTCCGTTTAAAGATTTTACTCGAATTAGCATCTTAAATACCGTTTTGGTCACCATTGCTATTGGCTACATAAAACCAATGAATTTTTTCAGAAAACTGAAAAAAAAAAGCTTTAAATCTTTTATAAAAGAAGACATCCTACAAACACAAGATAGCAATAAAGTAAAAGCTTTATCATTAGCAATGGGTGTTTTTATTGGTATTATTCCTGCTTGGGGTTTTCAATCGTTTCTTTCTATTTTTTTAGCTTCCATTTTTCGTTTAAACAAAGCCATTTCGTTTGTGGGTTCAAATGTGAGCATTCCGCCCATGATTCCTTTTATTGTTTTAGGATCATTAGAAATTGGTGGCTTTTTTATTCCTAACGAACATCCAATATCATTAGATTTTGATGACATTACTTTTGAATCTATTCAGGTACATTTAGTGCAATACTTAATTGGAAGTTTTATTTTAGCTACTTTTACTGCCTTAATATTAGGTTTTATTTGTTATTTAGTATTGAATTTTTATACCAGAAAAGCGACTAAAAATGTTTAACGGATTTTATTATCTTTTTCAAAACATAAAAAAATACCCCAAAGCAACACTATTGTTTTTTTTGTTGTTCTTGGTTGGCGCGGTGTTTATTGTTCAAAAAATTACTTTTAATGAAGATATAACACGTATTATTCCTAAAAATAACATCGATAAAAACACTACGCAAATTGTAAGCGAAATGTCGTTTACTGACAAAGTTTCTGTTATTTTTAAGAAAAAAAACAAAGCAACAAATGAAGACATAACGCATGCCGCCCAAACTTTTGTTGATACACTTCCGCTAGCTAAAAATTATTATCAATCGATTCAAGGAATTGTTGATGAAGATTTATTTCAACAATCGTTTGCTTTTGTTTACCGTAACTTGCCTTTATATTTAAACGAAAATGATTATCAAATCATTGATTCAAAGTTAAATACAGATAGTATTTCAGTTCAATCGCAACGAAACGTTGAATTATTAACAGGCGGAAATGCTAATTTTATGAAGGATATTGTAGTAAACGATCCTTTACAAATTTCTTTTTTAGCATTAAAAAAACTACAACAATTTCAAGGTTCCAACGATTATACTTTTAAAGATGGATTTCTGTTTTCTAAAAACGATGAAAAAATTGTGTTGTTCATCAATCCAAAATTCGGTGGAAGCGAAACCAAACACAATGAAATATTTGTCAATCAACTAAATGATATTAAACGTATTGTAGAAAAATCGAATCCAAATATTGAAGTAATGTATTTTGGATCTCCTTTTATTGCAGTTGCCAATGCGCAACAAATAAAACACGATATTTTTACTACGGTAGTCATATCTGTTTCGGCGTTAATGTTAATGCTCATTTTTTATTATCGCAATATTTGGGTGCCTATTATTGTTATGATTCCTTCTATTTTTGGAGGATTATTTGGCTTGGCATGTTTGTATTTTTTAAGATCTGAAATCTCTGCCATTTCCTTATCAATTGCCGCTATTTTAATTGGTATTACCATTGATTATGCCTTGCATTTTTTAACGCATTCTAAAAGCAACCAAAATACGCAGCAATTATTTAAAGATGTTACCAAGCCTTTGTTAATGAGTAGTACCACAACAGCCATTGCGTTTTTGTGTTTGCTTTTTGTACATTCTGATGCTTTGGTTGATTTGGGGATTTTTGCAAGTATATCGGTGGTGGCTACTGCTGTATTTACCTTAATTATTCTGCCTCATATTTACAAAGGAAAAGCTATTAAACACAGCCATATTATTGATAAAGTAGCGCAATATCCTTTTGAGAAAAACAAAGTACTCATTAGTGTAACGTTACTTTTAGTGATAATAAGTGCTTTTACGTACCATAAAGTTACGTTTGATGGTAATTTGGCAAAGATTAACTTTATGCCTAAGGATCAAGAAGCGGCTGAGAAAGAGTTATACCATGATCAAGAAATAGCCAAAAATCTTTTTGTTGTTGCATATGATACCAATGAACGTAATGTGTTGCAAACCAACAACGCTATTTACGAAAAATTACAATCGATGGATTTGGTTGATCATGTGCAATCGGTAAGCAGTTTAATTCCTTCAGAAATCAATCAACAAAAGGCTATTAAACGTTGGCAACAATTTTGGAATACCGAAAAAACAAATCAAACCATACAAACCATAGAAAATCAAAGTGTAAAAAATGGTTTTGTAGAAAATACACATGCTGCATTTTATAAGGCATTACAAAAGAACTATCAAACCATTAGTTTAGACACTTTAAAGCGACTAAATCCGCAAATTTATCATGAGTTTGTACATGGAAAAAAGCAACATCTTTTATCGACGATTGTTACCTTAAAACCCGAAAACAGAGATGCTTTTGTTGCAAATTTCAATAAAGAATTTAAAAACAAAAACGCGCTGGTTATTGATAGACAAGCTTTAAACGAGCAATATTTAGGTTATTTGGTTAACGATTTTAATGATTTAGTAACCTATTCATTTATTGCTGTTTTTGGTATTCTGTTTTTGTTTTACCGAAGAATTGAATTAGTAATAACAGCCGCAATTCCTATTGCTTTAACCGGTTTTATTACTACGGGTATTATGGGTTTACTAAACATTCCGTTTAATATTTTTAGCACTATTGTTTGTACGTTGGTTTTTGGTCATGGCATTGATTTTACCATATTTATGACCAGCGCTTTGCAAAAACAGTATACCGATGGCAAAAATGAGATGCCTATTTACCGAACATCGATTATTTTGGCGGTATTAACCACCATTTTAGCAATTGGTGCTTTGGTTTTTGCACAACATCCTGCGTTAAAATCAATTGCTTCTATTGCGCTTATTGGAGTTAGTGTTGCTGTGTTGGTGACTTTTGTATTGTATCCTCTTTTGTTTCAATTTCTGTTTTTTAATCGAGTAAAAAAAGGACTTTCACCTGTTACATTATGGCTTGTAATACAATCAGTTATCATGTTTACGTATTACATTTTTGCTAGTTTATTGGTGTCGATTTTTATGCGTTGCTTTTTCTGGATTTTACCTTTACCAAGGCAAAAAAAATGGAAGCTTTTTAGCAAAATAATGTCGGTTTATATGAAATCGGTATTGTCTTTAAAACCAAGCGTTAGTAAAAAAGTCATTCATAAAGAACGTTTCAATCAGCAATCGGTTATTATTTCAAACCACACGTCGTTTTTAGATTCGTTAACTATTGGCATGGCACATCCTTATATTGTTTACATTGTGAACGATTGGGTTTATAAATCGCCTGTTTTTGGTAGGGCAGTAAAGTTTTTAGGTTTTTACCCAGCAACAAAAGGCGTAGAAAAAGGATTAACACCTTTGGAAGAACGTATTGGAACCGATTTTTCTGTTATGATATTTCCTGAAGGAACGCGTTCTACAACAACAGAAATAGGTCGTTTTCATAAAGGAGCCTTTTTTATGGCTGAAGAATTGAATTTACCTATTCAGCCTGTGTACATTCACGGAAATGCTGATTTATTACCTAAAAACGATTTTATCATTTACGATGCTCCTTGTCATGTATACGTAGGTGAGCCTATTGCTTTGACTGATGATCGTTTTGGATCAAACTACTCAGAAAGAACCAAAAAAATAAGTGCTTTTTTTAAAGCTGAATACAGTAAAATTCGTTTACAAGCCGAAGATGAAAATTATTTTAAGCAAAAACTGTTTTTAAACTTTTTGTACAAAGAAGGCAACATTTTGCAAATGGTAAAAACCGATTTTAAAAAGCACAAAACAATTTACCATCGTTTGTTTACTTTAATAAGTGATAAAGCTCAAATTGCGCACATAACATCCAATTTTGGTCAGGTTGATTTTCTTTTGGCAAATCAATTTCCAACCCGAAAAATAACCACTTTTAATATCAATCTAGAAAATAGATCAATTGCAAATGCAAGTTATATTGTTCGTAAATTCAATGTGAAATATACTGATGTAATTGATGATATTTGGAAAAAAGCAGATGTAGCTGTGTTGTCTCATTTAAACGAATTTAACACCGAAATTCCTTCTCACATTCATCAAATTATTACGGTTTGTTGTACTTTTAGTGAAAATTTCAATGGTTTTAAAGAAATCATTCATGAAGGGCAACTAAAAATGTATCAACGTATTGAAACCAATTAAAACATACGATGTTGTTGTAATAGGCAGCGGCTTGGGCGGTTTGGTGACTGCTTTATTATTGGCGCAAGAAGGCAAAAGCGTTTGTGTTTTAGAAAAAAACAATCAATACGGAGGCAATTTACAGACTTTTGTTCGCGATAAAACTATTTTCGATACAGGTGTTCACTACATTGGTGGTTTAGATAAGAATGAAAATTTAGGTCGATATTTTTCGTATTTAAATATTTTAAACGACTTAGAACTAACGCCTTTAAACAAAAATCAATTTGATTGCATTAGTTTTGGATCTGAAAAAATTTTATATCCGCAAGCGCAAGGATATGCTAATTTTATTGATCAATTAGTTGTTTTTTTTCCAGAAGAAAAAGAAGCATTACAAAAATACATTGACACTATTCAGTGGTATTGCCAACAATTTCCTTTGTACAATTTGCAACAAGGTTTTGGTTACAATGAAGAAGTAATGCAACAATCGGTTGAAAAGGTAATGAATAGCATCACCACAAATAAAAAACTGCAAGCTGTGTTGTTAGGAAATGGCTTTTTAAGTGCTTTAAATGTTACCGAAACGCCTTTTTACGTACATGCTTTAACTGTGAATTCTTACATACAAAGTGCTTGGCGTTGTGTAAAAGGGGGCAGCCAAATTACCAAAGCTTTTATAAAGCAATTGCGTCATTTTAATGCCGATTTGTTTAAACATCAAAAAGTTGAGAAGCTTCATTTTAACGGAAGTACATTAGAAAGTTGCGAAACACACAATACTATTTACAAAGCAAACCAGTTTGTTTCTGATATTGATGTACAGCAATTATTTTCTATGTTTTCTACTGAAAATAAACAAAAACCATATGTAAAACGCATTCAGCAACTACAAAATACATTATCGGTTTTTTCGGTTCATTTGGTTTTAAAACCTAAAACGATTGATTATTTTAACCATAATATTTATCATTTTGAAGAAGTAAACGATGCTTTTTCTTGTCGTAATAATTGGCAAGCATCTCGACCAAAGATGATGGTTATTACAACAAATCCACATACAAAAAACGATGTTTTTGCGCAAAGTATTTCGTTAATGACGTATATGGATTACGAAAAAGTACAGCAATGGCAAGACACTTTTAATACAGTAAATTACGAAAGTGAAAGAGGTAATGATTATCAGTTCTTTAAAGACGAAATAGTAGATAACATGTTAACTATCTTAACAAAATATTTCCCCGATATTCGTTCGCAAATACAATCGGTTCATACATCTTCGCCATTATCTTACCGTGATTATATTGGTTCTACAGATGGTTCTATGTATGGCTTTGAAAAAAGTGCACAACAGCCTTTAAAAACATTGATTTCGCCCAAAACAAAAATTGATAATTTATTTTTAACAGGTCAAAATATTCGTTTGCATGGTATTTTAGGAGTCACTATTACGGGCTTTTTAACGGTTGGCGAAATGCTAGGCAAGGAATATTTTTTTGATAAGGTTTTTAAAAAAGTAGGTTATGAATAAGTATTTTTGGTACATCATAATCGTTTCTTTCTTGGTAAGTTGTGGCGGAATTCATCATTTAAAAAGTGAATCAAAAACATACCAAACTAATTTGCAAGACCAAACCATTGCGCTTACTAAGTTTGATGTTTTAAATAAATCTGAAAACGGCAATTGGCAATTACGCTTGCAAGGAAATCCTTACGAATTAGGCTACAAAAAAGGATTATTAACTAAAGATTTGTATCAAAATCAAGAGCGCGTTTTTTTTGATAAAGTAGCCGAAATCGTTCCAAATCCATCCAAACAAAAACAAATGTTGAAGTTTTTAAAATGGTATAATCGTACTATTTTAGACCATACGCCCATATCTTTAAAAGAAGAATTATTTGCTCTATCTTCTTTTGCTACAAATGAATACGATGATTTAGGAACCAAATTTGAGCGTAATCTTTTATTGCACAGTTCACATGATATTGGGCACGCCATGCAAGATTTAATGCTAGTAGGCTGTTCGTCTATTGCTTTGTGGGGTCAATATACCGAAGATGGAAATTTACTAATTGGTCGTAATTTTGATTTTTATGTAAACGATGCCTTTGCGCAAAACAAAATAGTAGAGTTTATTAGTCCCGATAAAGGTTACAAATATGCATCGGTTACTTGGCCAGGCATGATTGGTGTGGTTTCGGGTATGAATGAAAAAGGTTTAACGGTTACTTTAAACGCAGGTAAATCGTCCATTCCGTTAAAAGGTAAAACGCCTGTTTCTATTGTGGCGCGCTATATATTGCAACATACCAAAAACATTGAGGAGGCTGTAAAATTGGCGCAAACTTTTGAAGTATTTGTATCTGAATCGATTTTAATTGGAAGCGCCCAAGATAACAAAGCCGTTGTAATTGAAATCAGCCCTAAAAAGTTTGATGTTTTTGAAGCCAATAATGGTAAATTAATGTGTACCAATCATTTTCAATCTGCTGCATATCAATCTGATAAGCGCAACCAAGATCATATAGAAACATCACATTCTTATTATCGATTACAAAAATTAGAAGAATCTCTTCAACAAGAAAAAACGTATCAGGTAAATGATGTTTTGCACATTTTAAGAGATGTTTCGGGTTTAAACGAAAAAAATATTGGGTTAGGTAATGAAAAATCATTGAATCAATTAATTGCACATCACGGTATTATTTTCAAACCAAAAGAAGGCATGATGTGGGTTTCTAATAATCCGTATCAATTAGGTGCTTTTGATGCGTATAATTTAAATGACATCTTTGCAAATAAAGAACTGAAGCCTATTAAAAAAGATGAATTAAAAGCTGATGATTTTCTGTTGAGTGATGCTTATAAGAAAATTCAGGTCTTTAAAAATTTAGAGCCTTTATTTTTCAACGCTATAAAAAACAAGAGTGTATTACCTGATGATATTCTGACTAATTTTGAGCAATCAAACCCAGAATTTTGGCTTACTTATAAACTATTAGGCGATTATTACAACGCGCAGAAAGATTATCAGAAAGCATCAAAAGCATATGAACAATCGTTAACAAAAGAAATTAGTTCTGAAAACGAAAGAAATAATGTGCTTAAAAAATACCAAAAAGCGACTAAAAAGTTATGATACCAGAAATTGAAACCAAAAGTTTAGCAGAAATAGAAGCGTTGCAAAATACATTATTGCAAAAGCAAATAGCATATTTAATGCAACATTCTCCCTTTTACCAACGTAAGTTTAGAGCAGAAAATATTGATGTTAAAAGCATACAAACAATTGCCGATTTGCAAAAAATATCGGTAACCACAAAAGCCGATATACAACTTTACAACAATGATTTTTTCTGTGTTGATAAATCGCAAATTCTTGATTATGCAACCACTTCGGGCACATTGGGTGACCCTGTAACCTTTGGCTTAACCGATAACGATTTAGAACGTTTGGCTTACAATGAAATGCTTTCTTTTCAATGTGCTGGTGTTCAAAAAGGCGATTTAGTACAATTAATGACAACCATGGATCGCCGATTTATGGCTGGTTTGGCTTACTTTCTTGGTTTGCGTAAATTAGGTGCTGGTATTGTGCGTGTTGGCGCGGGCGTTCCTACTTTACAGTGGGATTCTATTTTAAGATACCAACCCAAATACTTAATTGCTGTCCCGTCGTTTCTTCTAAAAATGATTGATTATGCTCAAGAAAATAATATCGACTATAAAAATTGCTCGGTTAAAGGTGTTATTTGTATTGGCGAGGCTTTGCGTACAACCAACCTAGAACCTACTTTGTTGGCGCAACGCATTCAAGAAAAATGGAATATCGAGCTTTTTTCAACCTATGCATCCACAGAAATGAGCGCTGCTTTTACAGAATGTGCATTGTTTCAAGGCGGTCATCATCATCCTGAACTTATTATTACCGAAATTGTTGATGAAAACAACCAACCTGTTGCAGATGGCGAATTAGGCGAATTAGTGGTAACTACCTTAAGTGTTGAAGCCATGCCTTTGTTGCGATTTAAAACGGGAGATATGTTGCGTAAACACACCCAAAAATGTAATTGTGGTAGAAATACCTATCGTTTAGGTCCGGTTGAAGGCAGAAAACAACAAATGATAAAATACAAAGGAACTACATTGTATCCGCCGGCTATGCACGATGCTGTGGCACATTTTAACGAAATTAAACTACATCTTATCGAAATATCTTCCAACGATATTGGTACCGATGAAATTTTGATTCGTATTTTTTCTGAAGATACATCTGAAGAATTCTCAAACAAATTGAAAGATTATTTTAGAGCAAGATTACGCGTAACACCGCAAATAGTTTTTGAAGAAGAGTTAACTTTGCAGAAAATTATTTTTGACCCCTTAAGTAGAAAACCCATAACTTTCATTGATAAAAGATAGCAACTTTTTATCTTTGAAACAAAAAAAGAAAAAATGACACAACAAGTACGCGTACGTTTCGCTCCAAGTCCAACAGGTCCGCTACATATTGGCGGTGTTAGAACGGCTTTGTTCAATTATTTATTTGCCAAAAAAAACAACGGTATTTTTTATATTAGAATTGAAGATACCGATCAAAATAGATTTGTGCCTGGTGCAGAAGAATATATTTTTGAAGCCTTAAAATGGTTGGGTATTGAACCTGATGAAACCATTGGAAAGAATGAAAAAATGGGACCTTACCGCCAAAGCGATCGCAAACACTTGTACAAACAATACGCTTTAGATTTAGTACACAACGGTTTTGCTTATTATGCTTTTGATACCGCAGAAGATTTAGATGCTTTGCGTAAAGAAACCGAAGCCGCTGGTAACACCTTTATTTACAATCATTCGGTACGTAACGAATTAAAAACATCGTTAAACATGACGCACGAAGAGCTTCAAGCGCGTTTGTTTAATGAAGATCCTTACGTAATTCGTTTTAAAATGCCTGTTGATGAAAAATTGGTTTTGCAAGATATTATTCGTGGCGAAGTTACTTTTGATACCTCTTTGTTAGATGATAAAGTGCTTTTTAAATCGGATGGTATGCCAACATACCATTTAGCTAACATTGTAGATGATCATTTACAAGAAACATCGCACGTTATTCGTGGCGAAGAATGGTTGCCATCATTACCATTGCACTATTTATTGTATCGTTCATTTGGATGGAAAGCTCCAGAATTTGCACACTTACCTTTAATTTTAAAACCAATTGGTAATGGTAAATTATCAAAACGCGATGGCGATAAATTAGGATTCCCTGTTTTTCCGTTAGATTGGAAATCAGAAACAGGAGAAACATCAACGGGATATCGTGAAAAAGGCTATTTTCCAGAGGCAGTGGTTAACTTTTTAGCATTATTAGGTTGGAACGATGGTACCGATAAAGAAATTTACACTTTAGAAGAACTTATTCAATCATTCGATTTAGATAGAGTTAGTAAATCAGGTGCTAAGTTTGATCCTGAAAAAAACAAATGGTTTAACCACCAAGTTATTGTACATAAAACAAATACAGAATTAGCTCCTTATTTACAAGCTGCTTTAAAGCAGAATGGTATTGAAGCTAATAATGATGTTGTTGAAAAAGTGATTGGCTTGATTAAAGAACGAGCTAACTTAACGACCGATTTGTATTCTTTAGCCGATTTCTTTTTTATTGCTCCAAAAGCATATGATGAAAAAGCTGCTAAAAATTGGAAAGAAGATACCAATAATTTAATGACGCAAGTAATTGAAGTAGTTTCAGCAATTGATTCTTTTGAAGCAAAAAACATAGAAACAATTGTTAAAAACTGGATTCTTGAAAAAGAATTAGGTATGGGTAAAATTATGCAACCTTTACGTATAGCTTTAGTAGGCGAAATGAAAGGTCCTGATTTGTTTGAAATAATTGCGGTTTTGGGTAAAAACGAAACTGTAAATCGTTTACAAGCAGCAATAAATCATTTTCAGTAAAGTTATTTGTTAAATTTTCAACTTTAACAAATTATTGTTTTGTAGTTAAATTAAATTTTCTAAATTTGAAATGTGATTAGCAAATGCCCAAATGCAAAGTCACGATTATGATAATTTTTTTCATATCAACAACAACAATTTTTTTCTAAATTTTTCTAAATCCCATTCCCTAAAAATGGGATTTTTTTATTGACTTATTTTTTATATCTTCACCCGTTCAATCATAAAATGTTTTCTATTATGAAAAAATTAGTATTAGTAGCTTTAGTTTGCAGTGCATTTATAGTAACATCTTGCGGAAGTGATGACAATACACCAGTAACAGACAAACCAATTGTTGAAAACCCTGGAAATGGTGGAGAAGAAGTAAAAGTAACGGCAGAATGGGAACCAGCAACGGTTAAATTAAATACAATTATACCAATACCAGGGTTACCTACTTCAATGCCTTACCCTCATACAGAAGGTTGTACTAAAGATTACTTACAATTAAAATCAAACAATACAGCTAAGTTTTTTAGATATGAAGGAGCTGATTGTAAAGTAACAACATACGATCAAGCTTTTATTAGAAATGGAAATAATGTAACTTTAAAAGTTATGGAATACACTATTTCTGGAGTAGTTAAATCTGAAACAGCTACTACAATGGTTATTGAAAGTGATATTTCTCAATACGAAGCTTTAATAGGTGCTTTATATCCACAATATAAAGATTACTTAAAATTATTAGCTGGTTCAAAAGTAGAATTACAGTTAACAAAAAAATAGCAACGAAAGTCTCTTTGAAAAAAGAGGCTTTTTTTATATATTCACAAAAAAAAATTACTTTATGCATCCAATTATTTACATCATTATTCCGCTTATTTTTTTAATAGGCTTGTCTTTATTCACTGTAAAACAGCAATCAGCCGTTATTATTGAACGTTTTGGTAAATACCACTCTATTAGAAATTCGGGTTTACACATTAAAATTCCTATAGTTGACAGAGTTGCTGGAAAATTAAACCTAAGAATTCAACAATTAGATGTTATTATTGAGACCAAAACAAAGGACAACGTTTTTGTTAAAATGAAAGTTTCGGTTCAATTTAAGGTTATTCAAGAAAAAGTTTACGAGGCTTACTATAAATTAGAATATCCTCATGATCAAATTACATCTTATGTTTTTGATGTGGTTAGAGCTGAAGTTCCTAAATTAAAATTAGATGATGTTTTTGAACGTAAAGATGATATTGCAATAGCTGTTAAGCGTGAGTTAAATGAGGCGATGACCACTTATGGATATGACATTATTAATACGCTTATTACCGATATTGATCCTGATGTACAAGTAAAACATGCAATGAACCGAATTAATGCTGCAGATCGTGAAAAAACAGCTGCTGAGTATGAAGGAGAAGCAGAACGTATTAGAATTGTTGCAAAAGCAAAAGCAGAGGCAGAGTCAAAACGTTTACAAGGACAAGGTATTGCAGACCAACGTAGAGAAATTGCACGTGGTTTGGTTGAATCGGTTGATGTTTTAAACACAGTAGGTATCAACTCACAAGAAGCATCGGCGTTAATTGTAGTTACTCAACATTATGATACTTTACAATCAATAGGTGCTGAAAATAATTCAAACTTAATTTTGTTACCAAATTCTCCTCAAGCAGGAAGCGATATGTTAAACAATATGGTAGCTTCTTTTACTGCAAGTAATCAGGTAGGTGAAGCTATGAAAAACACAAAATCTAAAGATAGAGGATATCAACAACCTAAAAGAAATATTCCGCCACAAACAGATGCAACATCAACAGGAATGTCAGAAGAATAATAAAAAAACCACCTTTACAAAAAGGTGGTTTATTTTTTAAAGAACTTGTTGAATAAAAATTTAAAAACGGTAGTTAATACTAAGGTTTTTATTCCTTTAGATTGCTTTACACTACTACCAATTGATGATAATCCTTGTTTTAAAAGAGTATTGGGCGAAAAAAGAGCCACAATATCTTCTGCATTATTACCAATTTTTCTGATATTAATTTCGCGCTCTAGCTTAAGAATTTCCAATTCTTTATCAACTTCTTCGTATGAGGTGTAATACTTCTTCATAAAATACTAATTAAAAAAGATATCTGAAAACTTCTTAAGAATAGGTATATCAATAATTACTTTACGCAAAGAGTACATTACAATTGCCAAAATAATATAAAAACTACCTACAATTAAAAAACCTAATGTGTTACTATCTAAAGCTTTACCAATAGCAAATGCACCAGCAAAAGATATAAAAACCAATGCTAGAGCTGCAAATAAACTAATTGCAAAAACTTTTAACAAGAAGCCTGTAGCCTTAGAAGCTACTTTAAATCCTAATAATGAATAGTAATCAATATTAGTATCTAAAAAAGCTTTGGCTTCAGACTTCATGCTTTGAATATTATTTTTTACTTCTTCATTCAAAGCCATATTCTTATTTTAGTTCAGACTTAATATTATCTGCTGCTTTGTTAGTAAAATCTTTAGCTTTATCAACAGCATTAGCAGCTTCACCTTTTAATTCTGCTAATTTACGCTCTAAACTTGCAATAACATCTTCTTTTTTATCATCAGCTTTAGATAGTAATGAATTGAATGATGAATCAAAATCAGCTTTTTTAGTTGAAATTAAGCTTTTAACTTGTTTTTTTAAATCATCCATTTTGCAGTTTAAATCATCTGCACCAGATTTAAATCCTTTAGAGATTTTTTTTCTAGTTTGTTCTCCTTGCTCAGGTGCTAATAATACTCCTGCTACTGCACCTACTGCTGCACCTGCTAAAATAGCTACTAATGTACTTCCTGTTTTTCCCATAACAAATTTTATTTAAATTTTTAATAAAGTTATTAATTAACCATAAAGTTAAATATTTTTTTTAATAGAAACATGTTAATAAGCGGTTAAATTTAATATCTCGCAATTTCTTTGCTTTACAAAATCTAATTATATTTGCTTTTCAATTATATACATCTATTACATGTTTAAATCTAAATCAGGAATTTTTACCTTAAATGTACTTTCAATAGCAATTGTAATCACTTTTTTATATGAATTTAATATTGTAAATGTAAGTGCTGCAAATATGATGATTGTTCGTTGGGTAGTTGCAGCAACATTAATTTTTAATGCTTTTGCTAGAAAAAACCTAACTACTTGGATTATTACATGTATGATATTAGGTGTTTTTATAGGTATTGATTTTCCTAATGCTGCAATGGCTTTACAACCTTTAAGTAAAGGATTTATTAAACTGGTTAAAACAATTGTAGCACCTATTATTTTTGCAACACTTGTATATGGTATTGCAGGTCATTCTGATTTAAAACAAGTGGGGCGTATGGCTTGGAAATCAATGTTGTATTTTTTCTGCGCTACTTCATGCGCCATATTTATTGGTTTAGCAGTAATTAATATAACAAAAGCTGGTGTAGGTGTTGATATACAAAGTATGCCACATGAAGAATTGCCAGCAACTAAAGCACCCGATGCTGCATTAGAAACATTACCAGAACATGTTCATGGAATTTATAAGTTTACCCATTTTATTTACGATTTATTTCCTGAGAATGCTATAAAAGCAATGTACGAAAACCAAGTGTTGCAAGTGGTTGTTTTTTCGGTATTATTTGGAATAGGTTTGGCAATGGTTGAAGAAAAAAAACGCAAACCTTTGGTTGATTTTACTGAAAGTTTATCAGAAACCATGTTTAAATTTACCAACGTTATTATGTATTTTGCACCAATTGGTGTGGGGGCAGCAATGGCATATACGGTTGGTCATTTAGGTGTTGATATCCTTAAAAATCTTTTCATGTTATTAGGATCGTTATACTTAGCCTTAATTTTATTCTTATTATTGGTTTTTGTTCCTATCATGATTTTCCTAAAAATACCAATTAAAAAGTTCATTGAAGCAGTTAAAGAACCTGTTTCAATTGCATTTGCTACAACTAGCTCTGATGCTGCTTTACCAAAAGCTATGAGTGCTATGGAAAAATTTGGTGTACCAAGAAAAATTGTATCTTTTGTAATACCAACAGGGTACAGTTTTAATTTAGATGGTACTTCTTTATACTTATCATTAGCCTCAATATTTGTAGCTCAAGCAGCTGGAATTCATTTAGATATTGGTCAACAATTAGGAATTGCCTTTACCTTAATGATTACCTCTAAAGGTGTAGCAGCCGTTCCTAGGGCATCTTTAATTGTACTAATTGCTACTGCTGAACAGTTTGGATTACCTGTGTTTATTATTGCTGCTATTTTGGGTATTGATGAATTAATGGACATGGCACGTACTTCTGTTAATGTTATAGGAAACTGTTTAGCAACTGTAGTTGTTGCTAAGTGGGAAGGCGAGTTTGATGAAGAAGCTCCTTACCGATTAACAGACGAAGTTCTTGACGAAGTTTAAATTATTGAAATGATAGATGCTCGTTTTATAGGTACTTGGAAAGGTACTGATCATGGTAGTTTAGATAGTAGTGAAACGAATCATTGGGTAGTAACAAGAACAAAAGAAGGAGCATTTTTTGTTGAATTTACCACCATTTTTTCAGATGGAAGCATAGAAAAAAGCTCTGAGAAAGGTTTATGGTTTGTAGAAGGAAATTTGTTCTATGAGCAACGAGAAGGTGAAAACCAAGCTGATGTTTATACTTTCAAACTTCTTTCTGATAAATTAATTGCTTTTCATGATGTTTCTAGTAATTATCATTTTACAGATGAACGCATTCTTTTAAATTAAGTCAAAACTTTTGACACGATTTACCTATCTGCAAATAATTAAAAACCAACAATTTAGAACATCCAACACAATTCAACTAATTTTTTAAAAAATGAATCAATCTTCATATTTTAATTATAGAAAATTTATTCATTACGCATTAATTGTAAGTATTTTTGTTTTGCTAACGGCATTACTTGTTTTGCTTTACAATGAAATGTACAATGAGCCTAAATTAGAAAAGCTTGAAAGCGAATTATATATTTCTGAAAAAGCCAATCATTTTAGCACCCTTACAGAAAACGATTATATTACTGCACAACAACATTTACAAAACTATATACAAACTAAAGATCCAGAGTATATAGAAAAGTATAACACCGCTTTATTAAGTTTAAGTGATAATCTTAAAAAGCTAGTTAATACCGCAGAGCAAAGTGATTTATTTACACTGTATTTAAAACAGGTAAATAGCGATATTTCCTCTATAAAAAATATTAACAAAAAAATTGACTCATTACAAACAATTAAGCCTTTAGTTTTACCAATTTCAAAAGAGAATACGTTTAAAGTAAACACCTTTAAATTTGATCAGCTAATTGATAGTGTTAGCGTTGAAACTAATGTTTCGGTAGACAGTATAAAGCGTAAAGGTTTATTTTCGCGGTTAGGAGATGCTATTTCGGGTAAAGTAGATGTGCAAAAAGAAACATCAAATGTAAAAGTAACATTAAGAAAAGGCGATAAAGTTTTTACTGGAGATATTGAAGAACAGTTGCAATATATAATAAAAAGTGCAAATGATTATTATCAAAACGAGTTCGAAAAATATAAGAAAAATCACAAAAATCAACAAATAAACGCCGCATCACAAGAAAGTCAATTTTATGATTCTAACAAAGAGTTATTAGCATACAGTAACCAACTTTTTAAAAAGTACCGCGATGTTTTAATTTCGTTTACCAAAGATGTAAGACGTGATTTTCAAGAACAATATCAAGAAAACAAACAAATAAGATATTATGCTGTAATTGGCATTATAGTATTGCTGATTATAGTTTCGGTATTATTGATTTTTGTTACCCGCATAACATTTGCTTATGAAAAAGAGCTGGTTTCGGCAAAAAAGAAAATACAACAAAACTTGCGCTTTAAAGATCGTATTGTAAGAATGATTAGCCACGAAATACGTTCGCCGTTAAATATTATATCCATTTACAGTAAATCTTTAAGCTCAAAAATCACCGATAAAGATGCTAAAGAATCTTTAAATTCAATTGAATTTACAACAAAGTCACTATCTTTATTAGCAAATCAAATATTGGATTTTTCTAAAAATGAAGATAAAAAACTACAACTAAATGCCACATCTTTTAATTTAAAAACCGAATTAAATCAAATACTTACAATATTAGATCGTTTTGTTGAAACAAATGAAAATACTTTAACTATAAATAACGATGTAAAAGATGATGTTTGGGTATCTTCTGACTTGGTAAAAATTCATCAATTATTTTATAATTTAGTTGGTAATGCTAATAAATTTACCCAAAACGGAAACATTTCAATTACAATTAATTCAGAAGCTACAAACGAAGGTTTTTTAAAATTAAATGTTGTAATTAAAGATAATGGTAAAGGAATAAGTAAAGAAGATTTGCGTCATATTTTAAAGAATAATTATCAAGGAGAATCAGCCAAAAAAGTAAAAGATTTGGGTATTGGTTTAGGGCTAAGTTTATGCAAAGACATTGTGCATTTGTTTAATGGAAATTTAAGTATAAACAGTGAACAAAATGTTGAAACAGTAGTACGTTTTAATTTAGCATTAAACTACCCAGAAAAACAATAAATAAAAACACACTAAAAGCCTTATGAAAAACAAATTAAACGTAATAGTTGCTGATGATCATAGAGTAATTACAAAAGCCGTTTCGTTTATTGTAAAAAACACCTACAATGAAGCCGAAGTAACTGAAGTTAATAAACTTGAAGATGTTTTAAAGAAAATAAAATCATTAGAAGTTGATTTACTAATTATGGATGTTTCTTTTCCTGAAGGCAATTCTTTAGCAATAATTCCTACGATAAAGGCATTACAACCTACAATTAAAATATTAATTTTTTCTGGATTAGACGAAGATATCTATGCCATACGCTATATAAACACTGGGGCTAACGGATATTTAAGCAAATTATCAAGCGAAGAAGATATTACAAATGCCATAATTAGTGTTGTAAATACTGGAAAATATCTTAGCAAAAATGTTCAAGACAAGATAATGGATAGTGTTATACTTAAAAAATCGAATAACCCACTTCAAAACTTATCAAATCGTGAATTCGAAATCGCGCAATTAATTGTAAACGGTTATGGTAATACCGAAATTTGCTCAACGTTAGACCTACAAAAATCAACAGTTAGTACGTATAAAAATAGAATTTTCGAAAAATTACAAGTAAATACTTTACCAGAACTCATTCAACTTTTCAATCTTTATAAAGATAATTAAACGCTATTTTTCAAAGAAATGTTGCTTTGTAGAAAAAGTTCTACAAAAAGTCTATAATAAGTACTACAACTACTTTTAAAAAGCATAACTACTTTTACAGTGTTATTAAAAACAATATGTTATTAATAATAATTGGTATTAAATTTCTAACTACAATTTTTAATATTAGTTATTTACAAATTGGTAAATAAGTTTTGGGCAAAAATATATACTAAAAATTGTAAAATATTAGGGAATTTAGAAAAAGAAAATAATTGTTTTGGATTGAAAAGCGAAGTGTAAACTTCGCTTTTTTATTTTTTATGAATTAATCGGGTTAGTTTAATAGATAAATCGGTAAGAATAATTTTAGCATTTCCGTTTCGTTCAATATGATAAATAGCATCTTCAATTTCCTGGAAAATTTCTAAAATATTGTTTTCATTTACAAAGGGTGCAAAATTCTCTAACTTAAAGCTTTCTACTTTTGGTTGCATATAAACCAATTCAGGTGTACTGTAATTTAAAAGAAGCGCTTGTCTAAACAATTCCATACAATGATTTAAAAACAGCTTTTGCTTTTCTCTACCAATAGCAGCAATTTCGTCGCTCCATTTAACTAAATCGCTTACTACTTTTGCATTTTTGTTAGCTTTAAAAGCAGCTCGTACCCAAGTTACAAACCATTCATCAAACGGATATTCATCCTCTACATTATATCGCAACTTCAACGCTTTATTGTAATTTCCTTGAGCCTGCTTGGCAATACTATGAGCATCTACCTCATCACAAGCTTCCATTTCAATTAAACTTTGTATAATTTCCTGTTCATTTAACGCATTAAAATGCAATACTTGGCAACGCGATAAAATGGTCTGAAGAATTGCTTTTTCGTCTTCGGCAATCAAAATAAAAACCGTTTTTTCAGTAGGCTCTTCTAAAAGTTTTAAAAGTTTGTTTGATGCCTCTGTGTTCATTTTTTCAGCCATCCAAACAATCATCACTTTGTAACCACCTTCAAAAGATTTTAAAGATAATTTTCTAAGAATGTTGGCTGCTTCATGAACTGAAATATTTCCTTGCTTTTTTTGAACATCAATTGCTTCATACCAATCGTTAATAGATGGGTATTTATTTTCTTTCAAAAAATCAATCCAAGTGGCTAAAAAGTCGTCACTAACAGGGTTTGATTTTACAGAATCATTTGTAGCTACTGGATATACAAAATGCAAATCGGGATGCTGCAAATGATCGAATTTTAAATTGCAAGCCGCCAAACCTCCTTCGTTATCATTTCCTTTATTATTACAAATAAGATACTGCGCATAAGCCAAAGCCATTGCTAACGTACCGCTGCCTTCTGGACCAATAAACAATTGCGCATGTGGAATACGCCCTACTTGTACACTGTTTATTAAATGATTTTTAAGATGGTTTTGACCAACAATATCTGAAAACTTCATAAAAACAAATTTATGCTTTTTAATGGTAGTTTATTCTGAAGTTCCACTTTATTTAATCAAATTTGGGTTAAAGTTTAAAGAACCTATACCTTTGTTCTTTTTTTCAAAAATGGAACTTGACATTTTATTGTATTTGTGCATTGCTGCTTTCTGTGCAGGCTTTGTAGATGCTATTGCAGGTGGTGGCGGTTTAATTCAAACACCTATGGGCTTGGCTTTATTGCCTCAGTTACCAGTCTCAACTGTCATTGGCACATTAAAAGTACCTGCTTTCTCTGGTACTTCCTTAGCGGTTATTCAATATTTAAAAAAGACCAAAATACAAGGTTTTTTTTTTATTGTTTTAGCTGCAATATCATTTGCTAGTGCTTTTTTAGGCTCATTTGTACTAACAATTGTTAATAATCATTTTATGAAACCTTTGTTGCTACTTATTTTAATAGCCTTGTGGATTTTTACCTACTTTAAAAAAGATTTTGTAAAAAACAGTGTTGCTGCTGTAACTCCTAAAAAACAATGGTTTTATGGTGTACTTATTGCTCTAATTGTTGGTTTTTATGATGGTTTCATTGGTCCTGCAACAGGCACCTTTTTTATTATGGGCTTTATCTTTTTGGTTGGTTTTGATTTTTTTAAAGCATCGGCTTATGCTAAAATGATCAATTTAGCGACTAATTTTGGCAGTATTTGTCTTTTTTTAATTAAAGGACAAATCATTTGGAAAATAGCCTTGCCAATGGCTGTTTGTAATGGTTTGGGTGGATATTGTGGGGCAAAATTAGCCATTTTAAAAGGACAACAATGGGTGCGTTACATTTTCTTATTTATTATGTTACTAGCAATTTTTAAATTTGCCTATGAAATGTTCAGCGTTCATTTTTAAAAGCAAAAACAATAAATTGTATATTTGCGTCCTAAGAGTTTTAACTACATAAACACCTCAATGAAAACAATAAACGATTTCAATTTCAACAACAAAAAAGCCATTATTCGTGTTGATTTTAATGTGCCTTTAAACGATCAATTCCAGGTTACCGATGACAACCGTATTGTAGCTGCTAAACCTACTATTGATAAAATCATTAACGAAGGTGGTATTGCCATCTTAATGTCGCATTTAGGTCGACCTAAAAACGGGCCTGAAGATCAATTTTCTTTAAAACATATTGTTTCTAAGGTAGAAGAAGTTTTAGGTAAAAAAGTAACTTTTGTAAACGATTCTGTTGGTACAGAAGTTGAAAAAGTAGTTGCTGCTGCACAAGCAGGAGACGTAATTTTATTAGAAAACTTACGTTTTTATAAAGAAGAAGAAAAAGGCGATGAAGCTTTTGCAGAACAATTAGCAAAATTAGGTGATATTTACGTTAACGATGCTTTTGGTACTGCACACCGTGCACACGCATCTACAACTATTGTGGCTAAATTCTTCACTAACAATAAATGTTTTGGACTTTTATTAGCTAAAGAAATTGAAAGTATTGATAAAGTTTTAAATTCTACCGAAAAGCCTGTAACAGCTGTTTTAGGAGGATCTAAAGTATCGTCAAAAATCACTATTATCGAAAACATTTTAGATAAAGTAGATCATATGATTATTGGTGGTGGTATGATGTTTACGTTTATTAAAGCTTTAGGTGGTAAAATTGGTAGTTCTTTAGTTGAAGACGATAAATTAGCATTAGCATTAGAAATTTTAGAAAAAGCAAAAGCTAAAAACGTACAAATTCATATTCCGGTTGATGTAGTAGCTGCTGATGCATTCTCTAACGATGCAAACACTCAAATTGTAGCTGCTAACGAAATTCTAGATGGTTGGCAAGGTTTAGATGTTGGTCCTAAAACATTAGAGCAATTTAATAAAGTAATTATGAATTCGCGTATTATTTTATGGAACGGACCATTAGGTGTTTTTGAAATGGAAAAATTTGCTGCAGGAACTATTACTTTAGGTAATTTTATTGCTGATGCTACTACTGTTGGAACTTTTTCTTTAGTTGGTGGTGGTGATTCTGTAGCTGCTGTTAAACAATTTGGATTAGAAAATAAAGTAAGCTACGTTTCTACAGGCGGTGGTGCCATGTTAGAAATGTTAGAAGGGCAAACTTTACCTGGTATAGCTGCTATTTTAGAATAGTAATAATTATAAAATAAAAAAATCTCGACATTGTCGAGATTTTTTTGTTTTATATATTCACTTTCATTAATCATGTTGAAAATATCCAATATAGTTTCCAACATAAACATTCGTATCATAAAGTTTAAACTTTGTCAATGGTGCTTTCTTTGTTGCAAATAAAGAAGTCTCCTCAGTATAATAATTTGAGAATCCTATTGTATAAAATCCTTTTTTAGATGGTAAACTAAAACCAATATCATTTCCTTTAAATCCATAAAAAGTACCATGTTTTAATTCCTTTCCATCTATGCTAATAGCATAAGTATACACATCTTGCATTCCCATGTTTTTAGTTTGAAATCCGTTCTTAGTACTCAAATACTTTAATGAAGAAGAAGTTTCATCAATAGGGGCACTAATAAACAATTCTTTATTATCAAAGGATTTAACTAAAGCGCCGGGAGTATATAAATAAGTAGTCCAGTCTTTCTTTCCATTTCCAAAAAACTTGCTAAGTGTATAATTTTCGTTTGCAAAGGGAGGGGTGCCTAAAAATGAATTCTCTGAAGCAAAATTTTGATTTACTTTAGAGCCAAGCTTTTTTTTATGAGACGTAACAATGTAAGCATCATCACCAATTACAGTTATATTATACGGATTTTTAGCAATATTGTTTGTAATGATAGGAATGTAAGAATTTTCGTTTCCAAAATAAGTACTCCATACTCTATTTCCACTAAAATCAAATTTTGATAAAAATACTCCAGAAGTTTTATCAGATTTCTCTTGTAAACTTTCCTGATAACTATCCTTAGTTCCAAAAGAACTACCAATAAATTTATCCATTAAATGTTCTCCATAAATAAATAATCCATTATCAGATGCCATTATTGCATTGATTTTAGAATTATCTTTTGCATAAAAAGTACTCCAAATACGTTCTCCTTTTCCATTAAATTTGGTAATAGCATCTTGAAAATCGTATTTAGAATGAATATCTCCCTTTTTTTGAAAAGAATTTTCATCTAAAATATCTCCTCTAAATCTTTTATTTAAAACATAAATATCATCATTCTTATCAATAGTTAATGCCATTGTTCCTTCAGGTATTTCATAGAAATAAGTAAACCATAATAAAACTCCCTTTTTACTAATCTTTGCCAAGAAAGAATATCCACCATCTATAGTAGAAATCATTTCTTCACTAAAAGCATTTTTAGTAGCCAAGTCACCATTAAAAGTCTTACCAGAGATAACAATGTTGTTCTCAGAATCAAATTTTATTTGTTGGATGTATGATGGCCCACCATCTTTAGGAATTTTATAAAATAATTTTGAATTGGCATTTTTTTGATTAAACTCTAAAATCTCATCGTAATACTCATTAATTAGAAATAAATTTCCTGTTTTTGGATTAACTTCTGCTACAAAAGGCGTGTTTAATATTTTTCTTATTCCAGAAAATGCTTGCTGTGGTTGATCATAAACTGGAATCATTGTACCCCATTTTCTTTCAAATGATTGTCCAAAAGAAATCATTGAAGTTATCATAAAAACAAAAGAAAATATTTTTGTTACCATATTATAAAATTTAAGAAAAGTAAAAATACTATTTCTAATATAGAATTTGAGGACTTACGTAAGAAATATTTGGAAAAGACACAAACTGCTTTCAATAAATTTAAAAAAGCGAGTTTCACAACTCGCTTAACAGATAAGAACACTCCTTTCGTTTTGTTAATAAATAACTTTAACTACCTAAATTAGCAATACTAAGGTAATTAGAATACAACGCATTAAAGTTATCTAATGGTTATTAGTATTTTAAAAATGAGGTAATAGAAGTATTTTTCTCAAGAAACACTTCATTGTTTTATCTAAAAATCAAAAGTTGCATAAATTATAGTAATTTTACACATGAATTGATTTAATTCAAAAAAATGAAACCATCTCTTTTATATGTATTTGTAGGTCTTTTTTTTATGCTTAGTTGCACAAAAAAGGAAAAAACACCTATAAATAACTTAAATTCTTCGTTTGGAAGTAGAAACGAGGTTGTGTTGGTTATTGAAGATAGTTTATGGATTGGCACAATTGGCGATAGTATTCGTGCCAAATTAGCTAAACCTATAGTAGGCATTACAGATCAGGAACCTATTTTTGATTTGGTTCAACTAGATCCTAAAATTTTTACTAAAAAAGCCAAAACGGCTCGAAACATAGTTCTTTTCTCAACACAAACTGCGCATGAGTTTATACTAGAAAAAAGCCTTAATGCTACCCCTCAAAATTTCTTTTTTATACGAGCAAAAACCAATGAAGATCTTATAAAATTATTCAATAGTAATGCAGATTCTATTATTTCGGTTTTTAAATCATCTGAAATGAATGAAGAAATGCACAAGGTAGTACGTAGCTCTAAATTGAATTACAAAGAGCTAAAAGAGCTTTTTGGGTGTACTTTAAAAATACCCGATAGTTATCATTTACAAATGGAAAATGAAAGTCCTTTTTTGTGGTATCAAAAAGATTTATCGTCTGGAAATGTAAATTTGGTGTTGTATGAATTTCCGATAAATGAAATTGAAACAAATGAATTTACTTTAGAAAACAGATTGATTGAAGCTAAAAACGTCATTGGAAAATCGTTCTTAAAAACAGCAAAAGATTCTGCTTATTTTATTGTAAGTCCGCAATTTACACCTATCATCAAAAAGAAAACCATTCAAAATTTACCTGCTTATCAAATAATTGGTGCTTGGGAAACAGTAAACGATTATTTAAAAGGTCCGTTTGTTTGTTACGCAATTCGAGATGATTATTACAATAGATATTTGTTTATTGAAGGCTTTGTAAACAATCCTTTTAAAAACAAACGCGATCAATTATTAGAAATTGAAGCCATAATTAATACCCTAAATTTTAATGAAAGTCCAAACTAAATCATTTACCGATTTTACTACTACCGAGTTATATAATGTATTAACCCTACGCAATGTTGTGTTTGTAGTAGAGCAAAATTGTGCCTATTTAGATACCGATGGCTATGATGATAAAGCACATCATGTCTTAATTTACAATGAAAATGATGATCTTGCTGCTTATTGTAGAATTTTTACTGATGGAATTAAATACGATAGTGCTAGTATTGGTAGGGTAATTGTTAATCCAAAATACAGAGGTTCACATTTAGGACATTTACTAATTAGTGAAGCTATAAAAAGCATTGAAAATTTGTATACAAGCACAGTTATTACTCTTTCTGCTCAAGAACATCTTCAAAATTTTTATGGAAAACATGGCTTTGAAACAGTTTCATCGGTTTATTTAGAAGATAATATTCCTCATGTTGAAATGGTTAGAAAAAAGGAGCATTAAGCTCCTTCTTTTATTCATGTATATCTTCTCGGCGTTTAAGCTCAAAATCGTGTACGTTTTTATCCAAAATTAATGGATAGTACTCAATTTTTACTGAACTGTTATCTAAACCAAAAGCTTTTTCTTCTGATAAACTGTGTTTGCGAATAAAGGCATAACAATCTAAAATAAACTTCTCAAACCAAGGCAATTCATTGTCATAAGAAACTACTTTTTCTATGATTACGTATTTGTAATCGGCCATAATTTGATTTTTTCTTAAAGAATGATAGGTACTTAACTTGTTAAATTCACCACATGTACTTAAATCAGCAAGTACTTTTTTAAATAAAGGACTGATTTTTGGCGCAATACGGAATCCTAAATAAAAATCGACACGAATTACTTTGTCTGAAAACTTTTTAACCTGATATTCCATTCCATAAGGCGTATCCAATACATTTACATGTAACATCCAATAAATATCGGCACGTTTTGGACGCTTATAAAGAATAGAATAGATTACCTTAGATTCAATTTCGTTTTTATTTTGGGCATTTGTAAGATAAATTAAGTTGTTGGCATATTGCGGTATGCTATCATCATTACTTAAATCTTCGATAACCGAAACATAATCTTTCAACTTAATAAATTCGGTATAATTTTTACGAATGCGTTTTCCTAATGACCAAATAACCATTACTGCTGCTAACAAACCAGCAACTAACAAGGAAATATAACCACCGTGATGAAACTTTTGAACATTGGCAATAAAGAACGATACTTCAATGAAACTGTAAATCAATACGAATCCTATGATTAGAAATTTATTTAAACGTTTCAAGATCATAAAATAGGTTAGTAAAATAGTGGTAGAAATCATACACATAACAATGGCTAAGCCATATGCTGCTTCCATATTACTAGATTCTTTAAAATACAAAACCACTAAAATACAGCCAAGACACATTAACCAATTGGTTGATGGAATGTATAATTGCCCTTTTATGACAGATGGATATTTAACCAAAACACGTGGCCAAAGATTTAAACGCATGGCTTCGTTAATCATAGTAAAAGATCCTGTAATTAAAGCCTGCGCTGCAATTACTGCTGCCATGGTAGCTATTACAATACCAATTGGAATAAACCAATCGGGCATCATTAAAAAGAACGGATTTTGAATAAATTCTTTACCGTTTTCAAACGTTTTTAAATGCATATCTTGATGCGAAAGTAAGAAAGCACCTTGACCAAAATAGTTTAAAGCAAGTGTGATTTTAACAAAAAGCCAGCTAAAGCGAATGTTTTTAATACCACAATGACCTAAATCGCTATACAAAGCTTCGGCACCCGTAGTACATAAAAATACAAAACCTAATACAAAAAAGCCTTCGGGATGTTCTGTTAGTAACAAATAGGCATAGTAAGGATTTACTGCTTTTAGTATTTCAGGTAAATTCATAATTTGTAAAACACCTGTAACAGCTAGCATTAAAAACCAAAGAAACATGATAGGCCCAAAAAGCTTACCAATTGCCTTAGTACCGTAGCTTTGAAAAAAGAAAAGCATCAAAATAATACCAATAACAATAGGTATAGTTTGTAGTTCTGGATAATAAATTTTAATACCCTCAATAGCCGATGAAATAGAAATAGGTGGTGTAATAATACCATCGGCTAGCATAGCGCTTCCTCCAATAATAGCAGGTATAATGAGCCATTTCTTTTTTAATTTCTTTACTAAGGTGTATAAAGAGAAAATACCACCTTCGCCATTATTATCAGCTTTTAAAGTAAGCCAAACATATTTAATACTGGTTTGTATGGTTAATGTCCATAAGACACACGATACCGCTCCTAAAACAAGATTGTTATTAATAGGTGCATCGCCAAAAATGGCTTTCATTACGTACAATGGCGATGTTCCTATATCACCGTAAATAATGCCTAAAGTTATTAATAAAGTACCAGCGGTAACCTTATTAATGCCGTGTTTTGTTTCCACTTAAATAGAAATTTGTTATAAAAATAGCTTTTTTGTTCAGAAAACTGCATCACGAAAAACCCAAAACGGGTATTTGGTTGAGAATTCCTTAAAAAAAGTGGCCAAATGTATAAAATAAATATGAATGAAATTACAAAAAAAGTAAAACTATTTGCATATTTAATTTTGGGTAGTACTAATGTAATTTTAAATTATGAATGTTGTTGTAAACTTTGAGTAAATTTTTCGAAAAGTTGTATTGTTTTTTGCTCAATTTCCTGATACGTTAAACGGTCTTTTGTTTGGTAAAAAAACATCATTACATAAGGTTCGTTTAAATTGTTTAAAAGTAGTTCTTTGTTTAAACGATAACATTCACGCAAAACGCGTTTAAAGTAATTACGATCAACCGCTTTTTTAAAATAACGTTTTGATACTGAAACACCCATTTGTAAAGGTATTTCTAAATCTTTAACGGGTACAAAAACCAATCGCAACGGATATTTACTAACCGAACGCCCTTCCGAAAAAAGCAAATCAATATACTTTTTCTTTTTTAATTTCTCAGTTTTAGGATACGTTTGGTTCATTATTGATTTGTAAAGAAAGGCAAAAATACCATTTCTTTTTGTTTTTCGCTATAATGTCGTTTAAACAAAAAAGACAATTTTAAAAATTACCTTTGTATCATGTATGCATTAATAGATTGTAATAATTTTTATGCCAGCTGCGAGCGGGTTTTTAACCCAAAAATACGCACAACTCCCATTGTTGTTCTTAGCAATAATGATGGTTGTGTTATTTCGCGATCAAACGAAGCAAAAAAATTAGGCATTCCTATGGGGGCGCCTGCTTTTGAATTTGATGCCGTTTTTAAAGAAAAAAACATACAGGTTTTTTCATCAAACTATGCTCTTTATGGCGATTTAAGCAATCGTGTTAATACCATTTTAAAAAAATATACAAACGATATTGAGTTTTATTCTATTGATGAAAGTTTTCTTCGGTTTACAGGATATCAGCAATATAACTTAACTAATTATTGCTTAAAAATTAGAGAAGATGTTTTAAAAAGCACGTTAATTCCTACATGTATTGGCATTGGTGCAACCAAAACTTTGGCAAAAGCAGCTAATAGAATTGCAAAGAAATTTAAGCAACTGAACGGGGTTTATAGTATTGATACCGAAGATAGGCGTATAAAAGCATTAAAATGGTTGCCAATTGAAGATGTTTGGGGTATTGGCAGAAGAATGACAAAGCGTTTAAAAGCCAAAAATGTTTTTAAAGCATATGATTTTACTCAATTATCAACCGATTTTGTAAGAAAAGAGTTTGGTGTTGTAGGTGTGCGTTTAAAAAAAGAACTAGAAGGTGTATCGGCAATTGAGTTAGATGAGGTAAGTTCTAAAAAAAGTATTGCAACTACCCGCTCTTTTGATACTACTTATAAAGAAAAAAGTTATTTAGCAGAGCGTATTGCAACCTTTGCAGCAACTTGTGCAGAAAAATTACGCAACCAACAATCGGTTTGTAATGTGGTTACCGTTTTTGTGTATACCAATCGTTTTCAAGAAAATCAAGAGCAGTATTATAATTCTATTAATGTAACCATTCCTTTTGCAACTAATTCAAGTATCGAAATTGTAAAACATGCTCAAAAAGGCTTACAGTTAATTTTTAAAGAAGGTTTTGCTTATAAAAAAGCAGGAGTTATTGTATCGGGCATTTATCCTGAGAACGAAAAACAGTTTAATTTATTTAATGAAGAACCCTTTAAACATCGCGATATTATGCGAGTGATGGATCAACTAAATTTTAAATTTGGCGATAAAAAAATAAAACTAGCCTCGCAAGATTTGGAACGAACCTGGAAAATGCGTCAAAATTTATTGAGTCCCAATTATACAACCAAATGGAACGAGATTTTAGAAGTAAAATGATACATTTTAAAAAAGCACCGCAATTTGGTTCTCAGTTAGAACATTTGCCTATTCATCAAGATGGCGAAAAAAAATACGTGGTTTTTAATGGCGGAGTTCGAGCTGGGTTTCCATCGCCTGCCGAAGATTTTCTTAGTAATCGAATCAGTTTAGACGAAAGATATCTGTCTAAAACCGAAAGCACCTTTATTATTCGAGTTAAAGGCATGTCTATGCATCCGTATTATCAAGAAAACGATGTTTTAGTTATTCGTTCCGATTACGATCCTCAAAATAACGATGATGTGGTGGTTTCCATTAACGCATCCGATTATACCTTAAAAAGATACAACAAACCGCAAGCTACTTTGTTTGCTTTAAACCCTGATTATAAAGATTCGGTTAAAATCAATGAAAATGATGAGGTTATTATTTTAGGTGTGGTGGATGTTTTACTGCGCGAAATTAAAAAGCGTAAGTAAATACAAGCGTAGAAGTAAAGAGAAAATCGAAAAAAAAGAGTATTTTTACGTTCTTATTAAAGAATGTTTTATGAAATTACATGCTATTGAAGCGGGCAATTTTAAGTTAGATGGTGGCGCTATGTTTGGCGTTGTGCCTAAAGTTTTGTGGCATAAAACCAATCCTGCCGATGCCAATAATCAAATTGATTTAGCAGCACGTTGTTTGTTAATTGAAGATGGAAACCGATTGATTTTGATTGATACCGGCATGGGAAACAAACAAAACGAAAAGTTTTTTGGTTTTTACAATATGTGGGGTGGTTTTGATTTAGAAACATCATTAAAACAAAAAGGTTTTTCTAAAGATGATATTACCGATGTTTTTTTAACACATTTGCATTTTGATCATTGTGGCGGCGCTGTTTCTTGGAATGCATCAAAAACAGGATACGAGCCAACATTTAAAAATGCTACGTATTGGAGTAATGAAAACCATTGGGATTGGGCAACAAAACCAAATCCGCGTGAAAAAGCATCATTTCTTTCAGAAAACATCCTTCCTATACAAGAAAGCGGACAGTTAAAATTTATTAATTCTGGTCAAAATCCTTTAGAAAAGTCAGACGATTTAAACTTTGGTATTTTATTTGTAGATGGTCATACTGAAAAACAAATGATTCCGCACATACAATATCAAGACAAAACCATTGTTTTTTGTGCCGATTTATTACCAACCGCAGGGCATATTCCTTTACCGTATGTAATGGGGTACGATACACGCCCATTATTAACAGTTGCAGAGAAAGAGCAATTTTTAAACCAAGCGGTTAATCATAATTATTATTTGTTTTTAGAACACGATGCTCATAATCCAATAATAACGCTTCAAAACACAGAAAAAGGCGTTCGTTTAAAAGAGGTGTTTTCTATTAACGAAATTTTATAATTTAAATTTGTAACAAAATAATGCTTAAGCATACCAATACAGTAAATAATAATCTAAAAAATAAGTTTTTATCAAATATGAAAATCAACAAACCTATTTATTTATCAGCTTTAGTAGCATTGGCTTTAACAAGCTGTAAAACAGCACAAACATCTTATTTGCAAGATTTAAGTACTTTAAAACCAATTGAATCTGTAGATTTACCAACACGTAAATCAGCTTTAGTAGAAGCAGATTTACAACGTTGGAGCCACATGGACATTGTAAAAGATACCGTTCCAGGTATGTCTGTTGATCGTGCTTACGAAGAAATCATCCAAAACAAGCCAGGTAAAAAAGTAATTGTTGCTGTAATTGATTCTGGTATTGAGGTAGATCATGCTGATTTAAAACCACAAATGTGGGTAAATCCTAAAGAAAAAGTAGGAAATAATAAAGACAATGATAAAAATGGATATGCTAATGATATTCATGGTTGGAACTTTTTAGGCGATACTAATGAAGAGCAATTAGAATTAACACGTATTGTTTCTCGTGGCGATGATGGATCTGAGCAATACAAACGTGCTGTTAAAGAGTTAGAGGAAAAACGTAAAGAACTTGAGCCTGCTAAACAACAGCTTACAATGATGCAAGATGCGCATGATAAAATTGTAAAATATTTAAAAAAGTCTGATTATAATAAAGAAGATTTAGATAAAATTGGAAAAGACGCTTCTGCTGATGTTGCTAAGGCTAAAAACATTGGTTATATGTTAATTTCTAGAGGTAAACCAGCAAATGATTTTCTTAAAGAATATGCAGATTACGTTAATGGACAATTAAATTATAATTTAAATACCAATTTTAAAGGACGTAAAACAAACGATGATATTTTTGATATCAAAGATAAAATCTACGGAAACAGCGATGTAATGGGCGATCGTGATCATGCAAAACACGGTACACACGTTGCAGGTATTATTGCGCAAACACGTCATAACAATATTGGTGGAGATGGTGTAGCGTCAAACAACGTAGAAATTATGTCGGTTCGTGCAGTGCCAGATGGTGATGAGTACGATAAAGATGTTGCATTGGCTATTCGTTATGCAGCAGATAATGGTGCAAAAGTAATCAACGGAAGTTTTGGTAAATATTTTGAGCAAAACAGTAAATGGGTTCAAGATGCTATTAAATATGCTGCCGATAAAGATGTGTTAATTGTTGTTGCAGCAGGTAATGATGCAATGGATTTAAACCCAGCAAACGGAGAAGATGTAAAACGTTATCCAAACGATCGTATTGAAGGAACAAATACAGAAGTAGCAGACAATTTCTTAGTTGTAGGTGCTTTAAATCCATCATACGGAGAAAAAATGGTAGCAAACTTCTCTAACTTTGGTTCTAAAGATGTGGATGTTTTTGCACCAGGTGTAAAAATTTATGCAACTACACCACACGGAAAATATGAGTATTTACAAGGTACATCAATGGCGTCTCCAAACGCAGCAGGTGTAGCGGCTATGATTCGTTCATACTATCCTAAATTAAGTGCTGCGCAAGTAAAACAAATCATGAAAGATTCTGGTGTTGCTGTAAACAAACAAGTAATTGTTTCTGGTGATGCAAAAGATAAACGTAATTTTACAGAGCTTTCTACATCAGGAAAATTTGTTAACTTGTACAATGCTTTAATTTTAGCAGACAAAGTTGCAAAAGGAAAAAAATAAGAACTGTTTTATTTAATATAAACCATTTAGCATCTTTTTCGCAAAGGATGTTAAATGGTTTTTTACTTATATAAACTTATGAAAAAACTGTTATTCGCTTTATTAGCAATGGGTCCGGTTGCCCTTGCTCAGCACAAAAACCCAAATCCGGGATATTGGCAACAACATGCTGATTATAAAATGGATGTAAAGATGGATGTTGAAAAATTTCAATATTCAGGAACACAAGAGTTAGTGTATACCAATAACTCAAATGATACTTTAAGAAAAGTATTTTACCATTTGTATTTTAATGCTTTTCAGCCAGGAAGCGAAATGGATGCGCGTTTAACATCTATTGCCGATCCTGATAAGCGCATGGTAAAATCGTTTAAAGGAGCAGATGGTATCGAGAAAAAGCAAAGCAAAATATCAGAATTAAAACCTAACGAAATTGGTTTTTTAAAGGTAAACGATTTAAAACAAGACGGCGCTTTAGTAAAAACAAAAGTAGTAGGAACCGTTTTAGAGGTTGAGTTGGCAAAGCCTATTTTACCAAAATCAAAAGCAACCTTTACTATGAAATTTGATGGACAAGTGCCTGTTATGGTTCGTAGAGCAGGAAGAAATTCCGAAGAAGGTGTTGCTTTATCAATGACGCAATGGTATCCTAAAATGGCCGAGTTTGATTTTGAAGGATGGCATGCTGATCCGTATATTGGTCGTGAATTTCATGGTGTTTGGGGTAATTTTGATGTAAAACTTACCTTAGATAAAACCTATACGGTTGGTGCAACAGGATATCTTCAAAACAAAAATGAAATGGGTCATGGTTACGAAGATGAAGGCGTAAAAGTTGAAACACCAAAAAAACAAAAAACACTAACATGGCATTTTGTTGCACCAAATGTACATGATTTTGCTTGGGGTGCCGATCCTAATTTTATTCACGATAAAGTAATGGGTCCAAACAATGTTGAGTTGCACTTTTTCTATAAAAACGATAAAGAAATTATTGAAAATTGGAAAAAATTACAACCGGAAACTGTTAAGTTAATGGATTATTTTAATAAAACCATTGGCGAGTATCCATATAAGCAATATTCAATTATTCAAGGTGGCGATGGCGGTATGGAGTATGCTATGTGTACTTTAATTACAGGAAAACGTTCTTTACCAAGTTTAATTGGTGTTACAGCGCATGAATTTGCACACATGTGGTTTCAGCATTTGTTAGCTACTAATGAAAGTAAACATGAATGGATGGACGAAGGTTTTACGTCTTTTATATCTGATTTTGCAGTGAATCATATCATGAATAAAGAAAACAAAGAAGATGAAAACGCTATGCAAAGTGCCTACAACAACTATTACTACATGGTAAAGAAAAACGGACAACAACCTTTATCAACCCATGCTGATAGATATGATGATAACATGAATTATGGAATTTCGGCATATAGTAAAGGCGCGGTTTTTATTTCTCAGTTGGCTTATGTAATTGGTTGGGAAGATACTTTTAAAACATTAAAACGTTTTTATTATGATTATCGCTTCTCACATCCAACTCCAAACGATTTTAAACGTACAGCTGAACGTGTTTCGGGTGCTGTTTTAGATTGGTATTTGGTTGATTGGACGCAAACCGTTAATACGATTGATTATGGTATTAAAGATGTAAAAGTAAACGGTGCAAAAACAAAAGTTTCATTAGAGCGTATTGGACGTATGCCTATGCCTATTGATTTGTTGGTTGTTTATGCTGATGATTCTTCTGAGAGTTTTTACATACCCAATACCTTAATGAGATATTCAAAACCAAATCCGTTTCCTAAAATTAACAGAACCGAGTTAAAAGGATGGGATTGGGCTTTTCCTACTTATGATTTTGAGTTTGATACCAAAGGAAAAAGAGTAAAAACAGTAGTTATTGATCCATCACAATTAATGGCTGATGTTAATCAAGAAAACAATAGTAAAAAGATGTAATCATCTTAAAAATATCCAATTTTGAAAAAGGCTGTTCTTTTATAAAGACAGCCTTTTTTTGTGCAAAACATTGTTTTTTGTATGCGCGCATATAATTTAGAGTCTTTTTAGATAGATAAAAAGCGAAATAATTTGCTAATAATATGCCTAATTACTTTTTAAATCTTAAAATTTTAAAGTATTATAAATGTGTTTTAACAATGATTTGCAAATTGTTAATTAAACATTATGAATGCTTTACTATTCTAGCTGTTAGTGTGTTTTTGATATTAATGTAATAATTTTGCAAAGAATTTTTTAACTAAACAATAATGAAAAATCGTCTAAGCACGTTGGCAATGATTGCTTTTTTCGCATCAACTGCCTCTTATGCGCAAAACAAATTAACAGGTGTTGTTTACGATGCAGATAAAAAAACAGCTATTTCAGGAGTAGAAGTTTTTGTAAAAGGAACCTCAGAAGGGGTAACTACTAATGAAGATGGATCTTTTACCATTTCAACAGAGTTAACTCAAGGGCAGGTAGAATTTGCTTATTTGGGTTATACCACAAGAACTACTTCTTTTACAGTAACGCATTCAACCGAAATTAATTTAGGGACAATTTATTTAAGCGAATCTGCTGAATCATTAGGAGAAATCGTGGTAATGGCTCGTGGGGTAATTGATGTTGCAGAAGGTAGAAAAACACCAATTGCGGTTTCAACAATTAAAAGACAAGAAATTGAAGAAAAAGTAGGAGCGCAAGATATTACATCTACAATGGTAAACACACCATCGGTTTATGTAACATCGCAAGCACGTGGTTTTGGTGAATCGTCAATGAGTACACGTGGTTTTGATCAATCAAATACAGCATTTTTATTAAACGGTCAGCCAATTAATGGTATGGATAATGGTCGTGTATACTGGTCTAACTGGTCTGGTATGACTGATATTGCAAATGCTGTTCAAATTCAACGTGGTTTAGGTTCGTCTAAATTAGCTATTTCATCAGTGGGTGGTACTATTAACTTTATTACAAAAGCTACCGAAATGAAAGAAGGTGGTTTCTTTAAAGGAACTGTTGGTAACGATAATTTTTACAAAACCACCGTTGGTTATAATACAGGTTTATTAGATAATGGCGTTGGTGTTTCGGCTATGTTTACGCATTGGCAAGGTGATGGTTATATGGATCAAACAGCTGGTCAAGGTCAAAACTATTTCATCTCTTTTGGATATAAAGTGAATAAAAAGCACAATTTAAACTTTTTAATTACAGGTGCGCCACAATGGCATGATCAAGGAAATACTGGTACAATTGCCGATTTCTTACAATTTGGTACTAAATACAACAACAATGTTGGTTTATGGAATGGTGAAAAATACAATCTAAGAAGAAATTATTACCACAAACCAGTTGCAAACTTAAATTGGGATTGGCAAATTTCAGAAAAGTCTAGTTTATCAACTGTTGTTTATGCATCTGTTGCTAGTGGCGGTGGTCGTTCTAACAACTTTAGAGTTAATAATATTGATACTACTAAAACACAAGCTGAAAACGATCGTTTCTTTGAAAATGGGTTAGTAAATATTGATAAGTACGTAGCTGTAAATGAGGCTGATGTAAACGGTGAATCTAAAAATATTTTATGGTCTGATGTTAATAACCACCAATGGTTTGGTATTGTTTCTAACTTCAATCATGAATTAGCCAAAAATTTAAATTTAAATGTTGGTTTTGATTTGCGTACTTACAAAGGTACACACAATCGTCAGCTAAATAATTTAATGGGAGGAAGCTATTTTGTTGATTCTGGAAATGTCAATTTTGCAGATCCAATACACGCTTCAAATACTTTTGGTACAAATCCTTGGAAATCGTTTAACGATCATGCAGATAATGCTTCAGATAAACTTTCTTGGGATTATGAACAAATTATTCGTTATGCGGGTGTATTTGGTCAGTTAGAGTATTCAACAGATCGTTTATCAGCCTATTTCCAAGGAGCACTTTCTGATCAAAGTAATGAGCGTAATGATTTTTATCAATACACACCTGGTAACGATAAATCTGAAAAAGTTACAAATATTGGATATAATGTAAAAGCGGGTGCTTCGTACAATTTTGAAAACAAGCACTTTGTTTTTGCTAATGTTGGTGTTTATTCACGCCAGCCTTATCAAAACAACATTTTCATGAACTACAGAAATGATATTAATGAAAATGCTGAAAACGAAGATATTGTTGGATTAGAGTTAGGATATAAATTTACATCTCAATTTGTTGATGTAAATGTAAACGCTTATCAAACTACTTGGGATAATCGTGTTACAGGAAGTTCAAGACGTGCTACTGCAGATGATGTTAAAAAATACAACCCAACAAACGATCCGTCAAAAGTGCAAGAAGGACAAGATATTTATACATCAAATTACGGTACCAAACAAAATCACAAAGGAATTGAAATCGACGTTGTTGCACGCCCGTTATACAATTTAGAAGTTAAAGGTTTTGCCTCGATAGGTGATTGGAAGTACGAAGGAAATGCTGTAAGTATAGAGCGTGATCAAAACAGAAACGATCTTGAAACAAAAATAACCGATATTGATGGAGGAAAAGTAGGCGATGCTGCTCAAACCACATTTGGTTTAGGTTTAAAATACAAAGTTTTACCAAATTTATCTGTTGATGCAGATTATAGATACTTTCAAGACCTATATTCATCACGTCAGTTAAAAGAAAACTTAATGTTGCCATCTTACCAAGTAGTTGATGCAGGGGTTTCATACGCGCTTAATTTAACTAATAAAAATCGTTTAAGTTTCCGTGTTAATGTGAACAACTTATTTGATACAGAGTATATAGCTCAATCAAGCACCGCAAATAAAGTAAACGAAAAAACAAAAGGTACTTATAAAGGTATAGACACATCTAACCAAGTATTATTTGGTTGGGGACGCACTTGGAATGCTTCTATTAAGTTAACATTCTAAGGTTCTAACCTGTTTTTATCATTTCAAAACCGCCTCTTTAAATTTAGAGGCGGTTTTTTTATAAATTCTGCTTATACATTTATAGTTATAATATTGTTATTAGTATGATAAAAATCATATTTTGTAAGTATCTTTGCAGTTGGTAATAATCTAAAATTCAAATTGTCATGATAAAAGTATCAGAATCGGCAGCTAAAAGAGCTAAAATGTTGATGGAAGATGATGGTTTAAACCCAGAAACAGCCTTTATTCGCGTAGGCGTAAAAAGTGGTGGATGCTCTGGCTTAGAATACGAATTGAAGTTTGACGAAAACGCCCTAGAAAACGATAAAATTTTTGAAGATAGCGGTGTTAAAATCGCAGTAGATAAAAAAAGTTTCTTGTATTTAGTAGGAACAACGTTAGAATATTCAGGAGGTTTAAACGGAAAAGGTTTCGTATTCAACAATCCTAACGCTACAAGAACTTGTGGTTGCGGAGAGTCATTCTCATTATAGTCAAATGTCGAAGGTCATAAAATTCAAACTTTAAGACACAAGACTTTTAAACTTTAAGACAAAAAATATGTCAAAATACACGGAAGAAGAATTAAAAAAAGAATTAGAAACTAAGGAATATGAGTACGGCTTTTATACAGAATTAGAAGCTGAAACTTTTCCTGTGGGGCTAAATGAAGATATTGTTCGTGCCATTTCTCAAAAGAAAGCAGAGCCAGAATGGATGACGGAATGGCGTTTAGATGCTTTTAGAATTTGGAAAGAAATGACCGAGCCTAATTGGGCAAATGTAACTTATGAAAAGCCCGATTTTCAGGCAATTTCATATTATTCAGCACCAAAAGATGTAGATCCTAACAAAACATTAGACGATGTAGATCCGGAATTGTTAGAAATGTACAAAAAGTTAGGAATTTCTATTGAAGAACAAAAACGTATGAACAACATTGCAATGGATATTGTAGTGGATTCTGTTTCTGTTGCAACTACTTTTAAAGAAACCTTAAACGAAAAAGGAATTATTTTTTGTTCGATATCAGAAGCTATCAAAGAACATCCAGAATTGGTTAAACAATACATTGGTTCTGTGGTACCAAAAACCGATAATTTCTATGCAGCGTTAAACTCGGCTGTTTTCTCAGACGGATCATTCTGTTATATTCCAAAAGGCGTTCGTTGCCCAATGGAATTATCAACCTATTTCCGTATCAATCAGGCAGGAACGGGTCAGTTTGAGCGTACTTTGTTAATTGCCGATGAAGGTTCGTATGTTTCTTATTTAGAAGGATGTACAGCGCCAAGTCGTGATGAAAATCAATTGCACGCTGCTGTGGTAGAGTTAATTGCTTTAAATGACGCTGAGATAAAATATTCTACCGTTCAAAACTGGTTCCCAGGCGATAAAAATGGTAAAGGTGGGGTTTTTAACTTTGTAACCAAACGTGCTTTAGCAGAGAAAAACGCAAAAGTATCTTGGACACAAGTTGAAACAGGATCAGCGGTAACATGGAAATATCCATCGTGTATTTTAAAAGGTGATAATGCGGTGGGCGAGTTTTATTCAATTGCAGTTACTAACAACTTCCAGCAAGCCGATACAGGTACCAAAATGATTCACTTAGGAAAAAATACGAAATCAACTATTATTTCTAAGGGAATTTCAGCGGGAAAATCGCAAAATTCTTACCGAGGATTGGTTCAAATTGGATCAAGAGCCGAAAACGCACGTAACTTTACACAATGTGATTCCTTGTTAATGGGTAACGAATGTGGCGCGCATACTTTTCCTTATATCGAATCTAAAAATGCATCAGCTAAATTAGAGCACGAAGCAACAACAAGTAAAATTGGCGAAGATCAAATTTTCTATTGCAACCAAAGAGGAATCCCTACCGAAACAGCAGTAGCTTTAATTGTAAACGGATTCTCAAGAGAGGTTTTAGACAAGCTTCCAATGGAATTTGCCGTAGAAGCTAAAAAACTATTAGAAATTTCGTTAGAAGGATCGGTTGGATAAAAATAGATATCAGCTATTAGTATTGAGAAATTAGAAATAAAAATACATTATAAATATTGATTTAAGGAGGTAGAGAATTCGATTCTCATATCTCAAATCTCAAATCTTGAAGAAATGTTACAAATAAAAAATTTACACGCCTCTGTAGAGGATAAAGAAATATTAAAAGGAATTAATCTTGAGGTAAAAGCAGGTGAGGTTCATGCAATTATGGGTCCAAATGGTGCCGGAAAATCAACTTTGTCATCTGTTATTGCAGGTAACGAGAATTTTGAAGTTACTGAAGGAGAAATTATTTTAGAAGGCGAAGATTTAGGCGATTTAGCTCCAGAAGAACGCGCACATAAAGGTATTTTCTTATCATTTCAATATCCAGTTGAAATTCCAGGTGTTTCGGTAACCAACTTTATGAAAACGGCAATTAACGAGTCTCGTAAAGCAAATGGTTTAGAAGATATGCCAGCGAACGAAATGTTGAAGTTAATCAAAGAAAAATCAGAATTATTAGAAATCGATCGTAAGTTTTTGTCACGTTCATTAAACGAAGGTTTTTCGGGTGGTGAGAAAAAACGTAACGAAATTTTTCAAATGGCAATGTTAGAACCTAAAGTAGCTATTTTGGATGAAACCGATTCAGGTTTAGACATTGATGCATTGCGTATTGTAGCTAACGGAGTGAATAAGTTAAAGAGCGAAAACAACGCGGTAATTGTAATTACACACTACCAACGTTTATTAGAATACATTGTTCCAGATTTTGTACACGTATTGCACGATGGAAAAATCGTTAAAACAGGAGGTAAAGAATTAGCTCTTGAATTAGAAGAAAAAGGATACGATTGGCTTAAATAATTAGTTTGAAAAGTTTTAAGTTCTAAGTTTCAGGTTACGCAACTTGCAACTTAAAACTTAAAACCTGAAACAAAGAAGTAATGGATTTAAAAGAAAAATTATTATCATCTTTTTTAGCATTTGAACAAAAAGTAGATGTAAATTCTGCACTACACGATGTTAGAACAAATGCATTAAAGGTGTTTGAAAATAAAGGTTTTCCTACAAAAAAGGAAGAAGCATGGAAATACACTTCGTTAAACAGCGTGTTAGCGAACGATTACAACATTCTTCCTAAAAACGAAGTAGCGGTTGATTGGAAAGACGTAAAAAAATACTTTTTAAACGATGTTGATACCTATAAAGTGGTTTTCATCAACGGAGTTTTTTCATCGCATTTATCATCAACAACGCACGATGGTTTAGATGTTTGTTTAATGTCTTCAGCATTAACAAAGCCAAAATACAAAATGATTATCGATACGTATTTCAATCAAGTTGCAAATACCGACGATAGTTTAACAAATTTAAATACGGCTTACGCGTTTGAAGGCGCTTACATCAACATTCCTAAATCAACGGTTGTACAAAAGCCAATAGAGGTTATTTATTTTACCACTGGTGCTGCATCTAATTTTGTGCAACCACGTAATTTAATTATTGTAGGTGAAAATGCACACGTTCAAATTATTGAGCGTCATCAATCGTTGACTGAAACAACAATGTTAACCAATAGTGTAACCGAGATTTTTGCTTCAAAACGCGCCATTGTAGACTATTATAAGCTACAAAACGATGTGCAAACGGCAAACTTGGTAGATAATACGTATATCGATCAAAAACAAGAGAGTCGTGTTTCGGTTCATACGTTTTCGTTTGGAGGAAACATCACTAGAAACAATCTGAATTTCTTTCAAAAAGGAGAGCGTATTGATTCTACTTTAAAAGGAGTTACCATTATTGGCGATAAACAACATGTAGATCATTATACATCGGTACATCACAAACAACCAAATTGTGAATCGCACCAGAACTACAAAGGTATTTTTGACGATCGTTCTACGGGTGTTTTCAATGGAAAAATTTATGTAGATAAAATCGCCCAAAAAACCGACGCTTTTCAACAAAACAACAATATTTTATTAACCGATAAAGCGACGTTGAACACCAAACCACAATTAGAAATTTTTGCTGATGATGTTAAATGTTCGCACGGATGTACTATTGGTCAGTTAGATGAAACGGCAATGTTTTACATGCAACAACGCGGAATTCCTAAGAAAGAAGCTAAAGCATTATTAATGTATGCCTTTACTGATGAGGTTTTATCATCGGTAGCCATTCCCGATTTACAATTGAAATTACAAAAGTTAATTTCAATGAAATTAGGAGTAAACATAGGCTTTGATATATAAATAAAAAAAACCACTTCAAACGAAGTGGTTTTTTTTATTTCTTATTCTTTTGTGTTTTTAAGAGGATAAAGCCAATACATCCTGCAACTAAAGAAGTTAATAATACAGCTAATTTAGCTTCTTCAACAAACAAAGGATCTTTAAAAGAGAGTATAGATACAAAAATACTCATGGTAAAACCAATTCCTGCTAAAAACCCTACACCAATAATGTGACTCCAAGTAGCATTTTCAGGTAAAGTACTTAGACCTAATTTTGTACAAATAAAAGTCGAAATTAAGATACCAACTGGCTTACCTATTAATAACCCCAGAATAATACCCAAACCTAATGGTGATGTTAAACCTTCTAGCATTTCTGCTTGTAATGTTATGTTGGTGTTAGCAAAAGCAAAAAGAGGAACAATTAATAAGTTTACGGGTTTTGCAATAGCATGCTCTAAACGTTCTAATGGCGATTCTACATCGGTATCGTTAGTTGGTATAGTCATAGCAATTAAAACACCCGCAATGGTAGCATGAATACCTGAATGATGTACAAAATACCAAATAAACACGCCTGGTATTAAATACAACCAAGGATTTTGAACATTAAAACGATTCATTGCAATTAAAATAATCATTCCGATGCCTGCGTACATTAAATACGTAATCTCAATACCTGTAGAATAAAACAAAGCAATTACTAAAATGGCAATTAAATCGTCTACAATAGCTAAGGCAGCTAAGAATATTTTTAAACTAGGAGGCACATTTTTACTTACAAGCGATATTACAGCTAATGCAAAAGCAATATCAGTAGCCATAGGAATACCCCAACCGTGTTGCGTAGGTAATCCGTTATTAAATATAAAATAGATAAGAGCAGGTACTAATGCACCACCAATAGCACACAAAATAGGTAACGACGCTTTTTTAGGGGATGATAGCTCTCCTTCAACCAATTCTCGTTTAATTTCCAAACCAACAAGCAAGAAGAAAATAGCCATCAATCCGTCATTAATCCATAATAAAATAGAATAATTAAGATGAATAGTGTTGTTTTCAAAACCAATTTTAGTATCTAAAAAATGTTGTAAAGGTTCGGCTAAGTTTGTGTTGGCCACAATTAAAGAGAGAATAACACAAGAAAAAAGTAAAATTCCGCCAATATTGTTAGAGTGTAAGAAATCTTTAAAGGCTTGTAGATTGATTTTATTTTGCATTTTGTAGGATGTTAGGTAACATTAAAAGCGTTAGTTTCAAAGATACTGAAAACTGCTTTTTTACCAAAGTTTGATTTTAAGATTTGTAACAGAAATATTAAATATTAAATAATGGCAAATAATAACTAAATATTAACACTAAGTGAGCATTAAACTCATATAATGTTAATATTTAATGAGTTATGAGCTGTTAAAAGAAAAGCATCAAGTAAAATGGTTACTTTTGCAGAGAAATTGAATTATTAAACATTTTTTTATAATAATGATTATCAAATATTTAATGGTTTTAATTAAATTATTTTCAAATAAAATCAATAATCTTTAGAATATTTATATATGAATAAAAGATTACTTACAGGATTACTATTTTTAGGAGGAGTTTTGGTTTCGCATGCACAGGTCGGAATAGGTACCCTTCAGCCAAACGAATCTAGTCAATTAGAAGTTGTAGCAAGCAATAAAGGTATTTTAATACCAAGAGTGCCTTTAACAAGTATTACAGATGCTACTACAATTACAAAAGGCAATGTAGAATCGTTATTGGTTTTTAATACTACAAACAGTGCTGATATTAAACCAGGTTATTACTATTGGTATGATAATAGATGGGCACGATTAGTAAATCAAAACGATATACAAGATTTAGATACAAATACTAAAAATGAATCGTTTACGGTTAACAATGGTAGTTTGATACTGAAAGATTCAGACGGAAACACTGTTTCTATTCCACTTACCGATGTTAATATCATTACAACTTTAGTAAACAATAATAACGGAACCTATACCTATACATCGGAAGACGGAACTGTAACTATTATTAATGTTGTAACAGATGTTATCAATAACTTTCAGCAAATTGTGGATAACAGCACAGTGAATAACATCTTAAAACAAATTATCAAAAACAATGCAGGTAACGTTTCTTATGATGGAACTTCATTCACGTATATTGATAATTCAGGTGCAACCCAGACTATAAACGTTAAAAATATTGTGCAAGCAAATCAAAAAGTAGATACGTTTGTAGGCAATAATCCCATTACAGTAACATCTGCTGCAACACCAAATGCAACAGGTGGTAAAGATTATACTATTGCGGTAGCTACTGCTAACGGAACCAATTTAGGTGTTGTAAAACAAGCAGCTAACAATCCATCGGTAACCATTAATCAAAGTGGTGAGTTGTTTGTGAATTTTGATTCGCAAAATAATATAAAAGAAGTTTCAACAAATTACAACGTTGTAGCTAGCGATGCTATTTTATTAGGTACTCCAACCAATCAAGATATTACTTTAGTACTTCCAGACCCTACATTAAATAAAGGAAAGAAATTTACTGTTAAAAAGTACGATGCCAATGAAGATTACTATGTAAACGTTTCTGGAGCGATACATGGCGTTACTAGCGGACTTTACACAGCTTTACCTTACTCAGGATGGGCATTTGTATCAGACGGTACCATTTGGAAAATCATTGAGAAATTTTAGAATAATAATAGAAACACATTACATAAATTATAAAGAAAAATTAGAAACTATATGAAAAAATTATTACTTACGGCAGCAATAGCATTTGCAGTTTTAACATCAACAGAAACATTTGCACAACAAGGTTTTGGTACTAACACACCTGATAAATCAGCAGCTGTTGATATCGTTTCATCAAAACGCGGTTTATTAATTCCTAGAATTGATATTCCTAATTTAAATGCAGCAGCTCCAGTAACAGCTCCAGCTACATCTTTGTTTGTATACAATACAAATGCTACTACAGGAGAAGGTTTTTACTACTGGGATGGTGCTAAATGGGTACGTTTTGTATCTACAAATACTGAAAAGGAAGTGGTAGTTGCACCAGGTGATAATGTAAAAGTAACCGAAGTAGAAGTTGGTAATACAACAACATATACAGTAGGTGTTAAAGAAGGTACTCAAGGACAAGTAATGGTAACTGTTTTAAATCCTACAACAAACAAATTAGAATCTAAATGGGTTAATCCAGTTGATTTTATTGAAGGTGTTAATGGTATTACAGTTACACCTGTTACAGATCCTGCAACTGGAATTACAACAAATGAAGTATCATTAGGAGGACCTTTAACTAAAGCTACAGATATTACTGTTGATCCTGCTACAGGAAAAACATTATCTATCAAAGGTTTAGAAACATTAACAACTGTAACTAATGAAAAAGTTATGGTAATGGACAATAATGGTGTGTTAAAACAAGTTTCAGTTTCTGATTTACTTAAAGCTAAAGATTTAACTTTAGAGAAAGAGTTAGAGTTTACAAACGGAACAATTGGTACTGGAGCTGTTTTAGTAGATACTAAAATTGGAGTTAAAAATAGATCTATTGGTGCTGATAAATTAGATCCAGGCGCAGCTACACCTGGTCAAATTGCAACAGTAGTTAACAATGGTACTACAACCGAAGTAAAGTATCAAGATGCTTCAACAGCTATTGGTAAAACGTTATCTACCGATGATATCATTGGTGTAGGAGCAGATGCAGGTTCAGCAACAGCTAGTACTTTAGCAGGTGCTGTTTTAACGCCAACCTACTTAAAAATTAAAGACAACTCTATTACTGCTACACAAATTGGTACAGGTGCTGTAGGTGCAAATGAGTTAGCTACTGGTGCAGTAACAGCGGATAAGTTATCTACAAAGAATTCTGAAAATGGAACATTAGCAGCAGCTAATACAGTACCTGTAGCTAATGCTGATGGTACAGTTACCTATAAAACTATTGCAGCAGCAGCAGGTGAAGATTTAACTACAGATGGTAAAATTGTTATTGGAGCTACAGGTAATGCTCAAAGTTTAACAGATGCTGTTTTAGTTCCAACTCATTTAAGAATTGCACCTGAGAGTATTACATCAGCTGACATTAAAGACGGTACCATTACTACAACAGATATTCAAGCGCCAAATTCTACTACAAACACAGGTGGTACAGCTAACCAAGTAATGGTGACAGATGATAAAGGTAATGTAACTTGGGTTAATCAATCAGATTTGCCAAGCAATACAGTTATGGCTAATGGAACAAATACAACTGTATCAGGTAATGGTTCTACAGCAACACCTTTTAAAGTAGATGTAAATATTGGTAATGCAACAACAACAGGTGCTGTTAAACAAGCAGCAGCAGGTACAGAAGAAGTTACTATTGCAGCAGATGGTACATTGTCTATTAACGAAACAAACGTGAAGTTAGAAGGCGACGTTACAGGACCTTTAAACGCTACAAAAGTTACAGCTATTCAAGGAACGGGTGTTTCTACAACAGCTCCAACAGCTGCAAACAACATGTTAGTGTATAATGATGGAACAAAACAATGGGAGCCATCTACTGTGGCAGCTGCAGCTGGTAAAAATTTAACTACTGATGATGTTATTCAAATAACAGGTACAGGTGCAACAACAACATCAAGTGCAACACAATCAGTATTAAAAGATATTAAATTAGAGATAGGAGCTGATAAGATTACAGCTGCGCACATTGCACCAGATGCTGTAGGAGCTTCTGAATTGGCTGATAATGCAGTAGATAATACAAGTATTGCTCCAGGTGCTGTTTCTTCTGATAAAATGACATCATTCACAACCGCAAATGGTACAGCAACTCCAGTAGCTTCTGGTATGGTACCAACAGCAGATGGTAAAGGAGGCGTTACATACCAAACAGTAAACAGTGCAGTGAAAGTAATTAACGGTTTACATAAAGATACTACTTCAGAAGAAATTAAATTAGGAGGCGATTTAATAGAGCCAACTGCAATTAATACAAATGCTGCGAATACGTTAGCAATTACAGGGTTAACAAATGTTGCTCCTACTACTGCTACAAAAAATAAAGTAATTGTTGCTGAAACTACAGGAGGTATACTACGTACTGTAGATAAGGTTGTAACAGGAACAAATGTAGATGTTGCTGCAAATGCTAACTATAGTTTCCATACACCAGAAGTGGTTATTAATGTAACTTTAACAAATGCAGATCAAACAATTACGTTTCCAAATGCATCAGAAGCTGAAGGGCAAGTAATCAACATTAGAATTGCAAATACTACCGATACACATACAGGTTATTTAAATGTATTAACAACTTATGGTTCAATGCCTTATCAAAGTTGGGTTGTAAAATCAAACGGTACAGCTTGGGAAATAGTTGCACGAAACTAATTTCATTTTTTTAATTAAACTTTTGCTTATGAAAAGAGCAACAAAAATAAATATAGCATTATTGGCACTTACTTTAAGTGCCAGTGGGCTATATGCGCAGCAAGGATTTGGTACAGCAACCCCTAACAAAGCTTCCGTAATTGATATGAAATCAAATACAAAAGGTTTGTTAATTCCACGTGTTGCATTAACAAGTACTACTGTTTTTGCTCCAATTGCGGGTGCATTACCTAGTACCGCTAATTCTTTGTTGGTTTACAATACCAATAAAACAGGTGATGTAATAGAAGGATTTTATTATTGGACATCAGCAGACTCTAAATGGAACAGATTAATAGCAAGTAACGATGGTGCTTTGTCATTAGTTGGCGATGTTAATGGTGCTTTAGGAAGCAATACAATTACTAAAATTCAAAGTCAACCTGTAACTTTTACAGGCGCTACTAGCGGACAAGTAATTACATGGAACGGAAGTGCATGGGTACCTGCCGATATTACAGCTGCTAATGTTAAAGGGGGTAAAAACATTGTTGTTAATGATGGTTTAAGTCTTACAGGTGGTGCAGCTTCTCTTTTAACAGATGCTACTATTGGTATTACTAATGGAGGTATTAAACCAGTTAAAATTGAAAGAGCGCAAGGTACTTTACCTTTAACTGCACCACAAGTAATGGTAACACAAACCAATGGTACTGTTGCTTGGGTTCCACAATCATCTCTTGTACCAGCTACAACAAATATTTTAGCAAGTAATAGTAATACCCTAACATCTACTGTAAATGGTGTTTCAAGTGTTGCTCCTATTGTTAATACGGTAGCTAATACTGTATCTGGTAGTTCTTTAACCACAACAGTAAATGGAGTAGCAGGAACAATCGATTTAGCATCAGTTATTCAAGCAGGACAAAAAACAACCACCTTATCAGATGGCACTAATACAACAGTTGGTTCAACAGTAACAGGTAATGTAACAGATTATAAGGTAAATGTTGCTACAGCTACTAATACGGGTAATTTAGGAGTTGTAAAACAAGCAGCTACAAATCCTACAGTAAATATTGATGCAAATGGTGTATTATCTGTAAATACAACAGCTACAGGTATTGGTAAAACATTAAAAGGTGATGGTGTTACAGTAACAGCTGGTACAACAGCTGGTACAACAACTTCTGTGGTACAGTCTGTTTTAGCAGATGTGACTTTAGGTATTGCAGATAATGCTATTACAACAAACAAAATTGCTAATAACGCTGTTACAATAGGTAAATTACCAACAGGAGCAACTGCAACTACTTTTTTAAGAGGTGATGGTTCTTGGGTAACTCCTACAGATACAAATACAACGTATACTGGTTCTACATCTGTAATATTAAATGGTTCTTCATTTGAACGTGCTGCTTTAACAGGAGATGTAACTGCTCCACAAAACAGTAATGTAACAACCATTGCTCCTAATGCAGTAACATCTGCAAAAATAGCTGACGGTACAATTGTTCCAGCTGATATAGCTTCTCCTGGAAATAATAAAGTATTAACTTCTAATGCTTCAGGTGCGCCAATTTGGGTAGATCAGTCAGCTATTTCTAATGAGCCATGGAATGTTCAAAACACTTCAAATCAAGCTACTTCCAATACTCAAAATATTTATCAACAAGGAAATGTTGCTTTAGGTACTATTTCTACAGATCCTGTTCGTAGTGAGAAATTGTATGTAAAAGGACAAACATTTGTAGAGGAAAATACAATGGATGCAGGTGCAGGCGTAAGCGCATCCATAACAAATGGTAATTTTTTTACTGAATCATATTTAAGAAATTCAGGCGCTACAGTTGCCAATCAAAAAGGAAGAGCTCATATAGCTACAGATGCAAGTACTGCTTCAAGTTATAGACCATATGTAGAATTATTCGCTGGTAATTCAATGGAAGCAACAAATAATGTTGCGGGTAATTTTATGATCGATTCTAATAAATCTCATTTGGATTCAGGATATGGGGTTCATAACTTAATTGCTACACAATTTGGTGCAGATAATTCAACTTTTGCGCAAGGAAAAAATACATTACTTGGTGTTGATGCGAATGGAGTTAAAATAGGTGTTGTACAAGACGGGAATAATGCAGGACAACCATTTAGATATACAAGTATGAATGGAATAACGGGGCAAACTTATGTAAACGCATATTATTTACCTAGAACAGCTCCTACAACAGGTCAAGTGTTAACTTACGATAGCACAACTTCAAACTTAGGATCAAGAAGTGAAGTTTTTACAAAATGGGCTAATGTATCAGATTTAGTTCCTGCTTCATCTACAGCTTCTAATGGTTTAACAAAAGTGGTAAATGATATTCAATTAGGAGGTGATCTTACAAAGGCAACTACAATTACAAATAATGGTAATGCATTTACAATTGCTACGAATGGTACACCAACTTCAATAACGGGTTTGCCAAATGTTGCAACTTCAGCTACTGATAGAGTAATAATTGCCGATGCTAACGGTGTTTTAAAACAAGTGAAATCAGTTATGCCTAGCTTTTTTTATATGCCAGCAATAGTAATACCTACACATAATACATCTACAGGTTCAGTGCTTACAAGTACGCAAACAATTGAGTTATATACCTTGTATTCACAACAATTTAATATTTCGGGATCAGGTACAACAGGTACAGGTTGGGCAAGAAGTAACGCAAGTTCAACACTTCCAACACTACCAGCAAATCAATTAGATTATTTTATTACCTATTATGATACCGATGTATATCAAAATGTTGCTGTTTCTGCAACTGGTCAGTTAACTTATACTGTAAAATCAACCGCAGTTGTTACACCAAAAACATTCATGAATATAGTTTTTAAAGTGAGAGACTAATGAAAGTAGGTAAAAAAATATCCTTTTACTTTACCTTTTTTGCTCTTGTTTTATATTGTTATAACGTGGATGCACAAACGGTAACTCGTTTTCCGTACGAAATGGATTTTACAAGCGGTCAGCCTTCAGGTGTAATAACTACAAGTGGGTCTGGTACAAATGTAGCAACATTTAATTCAGACGGACTTTTGTTAACAGGTGTTGGTCAGAATTTGTTTGGAGGGGTTTTGTTTGATGCAGCTTCATTTGACTCAACAAACGGATTAAATATTGAATTTGAATACAGTATTTATGGTGGTACACCTTACGTTTCAACATCACCTTCATATTCCTCTTATGGGGATGGATTAGTGATGTTTTTGTATGACGGAACTATAGCAGCTCCTGTTTTAGGTTCAAAAGGTAGGGGATTAGGATATGCATATAATTATGCTACTAATACTCAAAAAAGACAAGGTTTGTCTGGTGCTTACTTAGGTGTTGGTTTAGATGTTTTTGGTAATTTTAAGGGTAGTATTGTACAAAGTAATCCCCAAGAATATTTAAACGGTATTGCAACCGGTAACACCATCACTGCTGGAGCAGTGAACGGAACCTGGTCTAATTATGGTCTAAGTCACGTTACGTTAAGAGGTGCATATGATAGAAATAATAGAAATGGGCAAGGGGTTAATTTTTCAGGATATCCCGTTTTGGCTACACAATCAACTTTAGCAAAATTAAATCAATCTGGTTTTACTGATGCTAGAACTTTTGCTGGTGCAGCTTTAATGAGTACAACTAGTGGGAATTATACTACAAACGCAAATTATTTAGCAGCGCCTTTTTCTTTAAGAGGTAATTCAAAAAACCCACCCGTTACCTCTCCAGATTATAGAAAAGCTTTTGTTACAATTTTACCTGCGCCAGCCTTATTAGGATTAACTAATGATGGGTTTGTTATAACAGTAAAGATACAAGCGGGTAATAATGCGCCAGTTACAGTTATTGATAAATACGTATATAGACAAAGCATAACATATGTAGATAATGGTAAAAGTTCTCCATCAACTTACACACTAAATAGCTCTGTTCCAAGTGTTTTTAAGCTTGGGTTTGCAGCTTCTACAGGAGGTGCATCGGAAGCGCATTTAATTAAAATGGTTAAAATAAGCTTACCTTACATGCCTGAAACACAAGAGGATGTTGCTAAGTTTTGTGGTAATTATAACCTTTCTTACGAAATTAGTCCATTTGATAATGATATTTTTTACAATGGTTTACTAAGTGGTTTAACAGATCCTACACCAGGAAATACCAATGGGACACATATAGATTATAGCACCTTTCAATTTGAGGATGCTACAGGAAATGTTGTAGGTAGTACACCAACATTACTTAATCCAACAGCAACTTATGCGCAAGCTAATGTAGGTACGTGGGTGTATAGTTCATTAACAGGTAAAGTTACATTTACACCAGTTAAAAATTATGTAGGTGTTGCAGAAACTTATTATTCTGCAAAGGGACCCTTACTTTCTGGTATGCCTTATAATCAAGAAAAATACCGCTCTAAACAAACTAAAATAACCGCAACTGTTGTAAGTTGTAATACAATTTCAAATCCGCAATTACCATCTGGTAGAAGCAAGTAAATTTTATAATATAAAAACACACATTTTTAAATGTGTGTTTTTTATTTAAACCTATTCTAAATTCCAATTTCAAAAAAACAATCGTGTAATTTTATATTAGTATCTTTGTATAAATTTTCTGAAATTAGAATGACATTCGATATAAATAAAATTAGAGCCGATTTTCCCATACTTTCACAACAAGTAAACGGTAAACCATTGGTTTATTTTGATAACGGTGCTACCGCCCAAAAACCACAGGTAGTCATTGATGCCGAAGTAAAGTATTACTCAGAAATCAATGCAAACATTCACCGTGGGGTACATCATTTAAGTCAGGTAGCAACCGATGCTTATGAAGAAGCACGTATTAAGCTACAAAAACACATCAACGCCAAAAACAGTTTTGAAGTATTGTTTACGGCAGGTACCACCTTTGGAATCAATTTGGTAGCCAACGGTTTTGGTCAAATCTTACAAGCTGGCGATGAGGTCATTGTATCGCATTTAGAGCATCACTCTAACATTGTGCCTTGGCAATTTGCCTGCGAGCGTTCGGGTGCAACCTTAAAGGTTATTCCTATGTTGCCCGATGGATCTTTAGATATGGATGCGTATGTAAATTTACTAAACAAAAATACCAAAGTAGTTGCGGTAAATCATATATCAAACGCCTTAGGAACCATCAATCCCATCAAATTTATTATTGATAAAGCACACGAAGTTGGTGCCGCGGTGTTGATTGATGGCGCGCAAGCAACACCTCATTTAAAACCCGATGTTCAAGCGTTAGATTGCGATTTCTATGTGTTTTCGGGACATAAAATTTGTGGTCCAACGGGTACAGGTGTTTTATACGGCAAAGAAAAATGGTTAAACGCATTGCCTCCTTACCAAGGTGGTGGTGAAATGATTAAAGAGGTAACGTTTGAAAAAACAACGTACGCTTGTTTGCCGCATAAGTTTGAAGCAGGTACACCCAATATTGCAGGTGGTATTGTTTTAGGAGTTGCGGTTGATTATTTAAATGAAGTAGGATTTAATAATATTGCGGCTTACGAAAAAGAACTGTTAGATTACGGTACCCAACGTTTAAGCGAATTAGAAGGTATTGAGTTTTACGGAACCACTAAGGAAAAGGCATCGGTAATTTCGTTCAATTTTAAAGGCATTCATCCGTATGATGTGGGTGCTATTATTGATAAATTAGGCATTGCGGTTCGTACAGGGCATCACTGCGCACAGCCTATTATGAATTATTTTGATATTCCGGGAACCATTCGCGCATCGTTTGCTTTTTACAATACCAAAGAAGAAATTGATGCAATGATTGAAGCCTTAAAAAAAGCGCAACAAATGTTGAGCTAAACAATAAATAATGAGTACAATTAAAGAAATACAAGACGATATTGTTGACGAATTTTCAATGTTTGATGATTGGATGCAACGATACGAGTATATTATTGAGTTAGGAAAAACCTTACCTTTAATAAACGAACAATACAAAAAAGACGAAAACTTAATAAAAGGTTGTCAATCAAAAGTATGGTTACACGCCGATATTGATAACGATGTAATTACATTTACTGCCGATAGTGATGCCATTCTTACCAAAGGAATTATTGCTATTTTAATCAGAACTTTTTCCAATCAAAAAGCGGTAGATGTAATGAATGCAGATATGAGTTTTGTAGACGAAATAGGATTAAAAGAACATTTATCACCAACACGCGCCAATGGTTTAGTGTCAATGATGAAACAAATAAAATTATATGCAATCGCCCTTCAAGCCAAACAATAACGAAGAAATGGAACAAGAAATTGATATGAATGCATTAGGCGAAAATATCGTAAAAGTTTTAAAAACGATTTTCGACCCTGAGATTCCAGTAGATATTTACGAATTAGGATTAATTTACGATGTTTTCGTAAACGAGGATCGTGAAGTAAAAATCTTAATGACCTTAACATCACCAAATTGTCCTGTGGCTGAAACATTGCCAATGGAAATTCAAGAAAAAGTAAAATCAATTGATATGGTAAAAGATGTTGAAATTGAATTAACTTTTGATCCGCCTTGGGATAAAGACATGATGAGCGAAGAAGCTAAGTTAGAACTTGGAATGCTTTAATATGGAAGGAGAAATTATAAATAAAGTAGCAAACAGTAGTTTAGTAGTTTTTGATTTAGAAGATTATTATCCTACAGAACCTCGTGTACTTATTGATATTTCTCAATTTTTATACGAAGGTTTTATTTTAAAAGAGAAAGATTTTCGTGCAGCACTTAGTGATAAAGATTGGAGTGTGTACCAAAATCAATTAGTAGCCATAACCTGTACAACCGATGCTATTTTACCATCTTGGGCAATGATGTTGGTATCATCTTACGTACAACCTTATGCAAAATTAGTGGTGCAAGGTAATTTACATCAGTTAGATTTAGTGTATTATCAACAAATAATTAATAATTTAGATTTTACACCGTATCAAGACAAACCTGTTATTATTAAAGGTTGCGCTAAAAAGCCAATTCCTGATGAAGGATATGTAATGGCAACACAAAAAATGATGAACTATGCTCGTTCAATTATGTTTGGCGAAGCATGTTCAGCAGTACCCGTTTTCAAAAGAAAAAAATAGTTATAAATAAAAATGTTATGAAAAATTTCTTATTAGTACTTCCTTTATTAGGAGTACAAGTTGTACATGCACAAGAAACGCCTGCTGTTGTTACCGATAGCACTTGGATTGCAAAAGGAAACATTGCTATTTTAGGTAGCCAATCTAGTTTTTCACAATGGCAAGCAGGTGGATCCAATAACCTTGCGCTTAACGGATCGTTAAATTACGACGTTAACTACAAAAAAAACGATTGGGTTTGGGATAATAAGTTTATTGCATCATACGGTATCAATAAATTAAAAGGTGAAGAGCAGAAAAAAACCGATGACCGTTTGGAAATTAATTCGGTATTAGGTAAAAAAGCAAAAGGCGATTGGTACTACTCTGCATTCACAAATTTTAAAACCCAGTTTGATACAGGTTTAGACCCTAAAGATGAAACCAAGAAAATTTCTCATTTCATGTCGCCAGCTTATTGGCAAACAGGTTTAGGTATGCTGTGGAAAAAAAGCGATAACCTAAAAGTAAATATTGCACCAGCAACAGCACGTTTTATTTTTGTACATAAACATTTTACCGACTTGGGTGAATCGTTTGGAGTAGAACAAGGAAAAAACATGCGTTTTGAATTTGGTGCTTCTTTAAACGCTTATTACAAAGTACAAGTAATGGAAAACTTTACAATTGAGAATATTTTAAACTTGTATTCCAATTATTTAGAAGATCCGCAAAATGTTGACCTAGATTACCAAATTAATGCAGTATTGAAAGTAAATAAGTATATTTCTACGAATTTGACATTTCAAACCCTATATGATGACAATGCTTATAAAGGATTTCAAACCCGTCATACTTTAGGCGTAGGGTTAAATTATATGTTTTAATTTTTTTTTTCAAAGTATTTTTCTAAATTTAACGAATTATTATATTAATTTAATCATTATGTTTAGAAAAATACTCTTCTTTTTAATGCTATTAAGCTACTTTGAAGGTAGCTCACAATGCGTTCCAGTTGATGTTGATTGTTTTGATATTACTATACCAAAGCAGCCTTATTATGAAGATGGTAATGACCACTATATAGTGTGTGTTGATAAAAAGGTTACTGTAACTCCAGATTTAAAGGTAGATTATTTAAACAAGACAGATCGTTATACAGTAGAATCAATACCTTATGAGCCTTATCCATATCGCGGAGGAGCTGAGGTTGCTGTAACAATTGATCAACGTGCTGCAACCGATATTGATTTACCTTTTGAATTTTGTTTCTTTGATAAAAAATTTAAAAAACTTTCAGTACACTCTAATGGAGTAATTAATTTTACTGATGGTACTAATTTTAAAGGAGCTGTTTCAGATACACAACCACCTGGTGCTAACTGTCCAAATGGATGTAATGGAACGGATCCTATGAATCCTATACCTAAAGGAGGGCCAGGTTCTTTAGCAAGTGCAGGTTGGTTAAATTCTGTTCTGGGGGTAGCTTTTCATTACCACATAACTACTGGGCCTAATGGTTCTTCACCTGCTGGTACAGATCCTATTACAGGAAAACCTTATCCATATAGTAGTATTAATTATGCTGTTTATGGTACAGCTCCTTGTAGAGTTTTTGTTATTAGTTTAGCAAATATGCCAGCATATGATTTAGATAGAACTGCTTGCGCTTTATTGGAGAAAAACAGCCAAACCAGTCAAATAGTATTGCATGAAACAACAAATGTTATTGATATAAATATTGAAAGACATGATGGTTGTCCTTATGATGATAGAGGTAAAGGAATTGTTGGTATTAATAACTCTACAGGAACAGTTGCATATGCTGCACCACTTAGAAATGCGCAACATTTTGATGCAAGAAATGAATCTTGGCGTTTTGGACCATCAGGAGATCCATTATGGAGACTTGAATGGTATGCTAATGGAGCATATGTAGGTAATGGATTAACTCAGGATGTAACTATATCTGAACAGACGGTTATTTGTTCTAAATTAATTATTGATGGTTGTATTAAGCAGGAAACTGATTGCTATTGTGTTACTTTTTCACCTGATATTGATTTAAAAGATTTAGATATAGAGCAACAAATAGTTTGTGATAAAGATCAAAATACATTTGATTTACTAACATTAAATAAGATTGTTATTGATAATCAAGGAGGGGCTTCCGCAAATCTGTTAAAATTCTTCTATTATAAAACAGAAGATGATGCTATTAATAAGCAAAATAGAATAACAGCAGCTAGAGATTTTCCTATTGAAAGGGGAGAGAATAAAGTTTGGATGCGTATAGAAGGTCGTTTAGAAGAGTGTTTTGAGATAGTTCCAATTAAAATTTTAAAAGTGCCAGTTGAGGTAAAAGTACCTAAGCATGTAAATTTATGTAGTGAGTATACATTACCACCTTTAACAGATGAAGAGTTTTATTATAAGTTAGAACGTTTAGATGAAGATGCAAATGCTGTTGTAGAAACATTACCACAACCAAAAGAAGGACAGTTAATTAATAGAGTTGGATTCTATAGAGTTTCTATTAAGAAAACAAATGAATATGAATGTGAGGATGTAAAATCATTTATCTTATTTGTTGAAAATTGTAGTTATCCTAAAGGGATTTCACCAAATGGAGATGGAGATAATGATGTTTTAGATTTAACATATAATAACGTTGTTGAGTTGAAAGTGTTTAATCGATATGGAAAGGTTGTTTTTGAGCACGGGAAAGGTTATAAGAGACAATGGAGAGGTCAAGATTCAAATGGAAATTTATTGCCTTCAGGAACTTATTTTCTAAACATAAAAACTAAGAATTATGAGTATCAAGATTGGATACAATTAATGAATGAGATAAAATAGATTTTATATAAATCCTTAAAGTATAAAGAATGAAAAATGTAGTTTATATCATCCTTTTTATTGCTAGTTCAGCAATGTATGGACAACAAAATATGTCAATTGTTAATGATCCTTTATATCTGAAATATGAAGCAGCTTATGTTGAGCATTCAAGAAATGTTGCAAGTACATTAAAAGATTTAGATGTGATGGAACAAGAGTTTTACGGAAAGTTTAATAATATTAAAGATTTAGAGAAGTTTAATAAAAATAAAGATAAGGAAAAGTGGCTTTCAAGAAATATTGGTAAAACTTCTTTCAAAGATGCAGGAGAGGCTACTTCAATTTATAATAATATTGTAAAACTGAATAATTATAAAGAAGATGCTAGTAAATCTTTAACAGATATGATTAATGAGCTTACTAAAAATTACTCAGGTGTTGAAATATCTAAAGTTCTTAGATCTAGAATAAGTAAATAAAAAAAGAGGCATACGCCTCTTTTTTTATTCTTCATTAGCAGTATTTTCTTCGTATTCTGGATACAAGAAATTGTTATATGGAAAACGTGTTAAATGAATTTCGCGTACTGCATCATATACTTTGTGTTTAAACTCATCAAAGTTGTCTTTTTCTGTTGCTGATATAAAAATGGTGTTGCTTTCACCTACTTTACTCATCCATGTGTTTTTCCATTCATCAATTGAATAATGTTTGGAAGAACGCTCTATCATTAAATCTTCTTCATCAAAATGTTCAGCTTTGTAAGCGTCAATTTTATTAAAAACCATGATGGTTTTCTTATCATCGCTTTTGATTTCCTTTAAAATTTGATTCACAGATTCAATATGATCTTCAAATTCGGGATGAGAAATATCAACCACATGCAATAATAAATCGGCCTCACGTACTTCATCAAGGGTAGATTTAAAAGATTCAACCAACTGTGTAGGTAGTTTTCTAATAAAACCAACAGTATCTGATAACAAAAAAGGAAGGTTTTTAATGACTACTTTTCTTACTGTAGTATCTAATGTAGCAAAAAGTTTATTTTCAACAAAAACTTCGCTTTTTCCAATGGCATTCATTAAAGTCGATTTTCCTACATTGGTATAACCCACCAAAGCAACGCGTACCATAGCACCACGATTGCCTCTTTGAACCGCCATTTGCTTGTCAATAGTACGCAATTTATCTTTTAATAAAGCAATGCGATCTCTAACAATACGTCTGTCCGTTTCAATTTCGGTTTCACCAGGTCCGCGCATACCAATTCCGCCACGTTGACGTTCTAAGTGCGTCCACATTCCTGTTAATCTAGGTAATAGATATTGGAATTGAGCTAATTCTACCTGAGTTCTAGCATAGGAAGTTTGCGCACGTTGTGCAAAAATATCTAAGATAAGATTGGTTCTATCAAGTACTTTGCAATCTAATTCACGAACTAAGTTTTTTTGTTGCGCAGGCGTTAATTCATCATCAAAAATGACCGTATCAATTTTATTTTCTTTGATGTATAGGTTAATTTCCTCTAATTTTCCTGTGCCTACAAAAGTTTTAGGATTGGGTTTGTCCATTTTTTGAGTGAATCTTTTTTCAACTTCACCACCCGCAGTTTGAGTTAAAAACTCCAACTCATCCAAATATTCTTGTAGTTTATCTTCAGCTTGATTTTGAGTAATAATGCCCACTAACACAGCTTTTTCGTAAGAAACTTTTTCTTTTTCTAACATTTGTTATTTTTATAAGAATTAAAATGTTTTTATGCAAATTTATTAATTTTGATTGTATTGTTGCACTACAAAATACAGCAGCAGAATAGTTTTTTTAAATAATGAATATTTTTTTTTAATATATTAAATTAATATTGTTATTTTAGTAATTTCTTAACAGAAGTAGATTTTATGACAAGACAGTCAAAGTCTTTTGGTATTAAAAAATTAAATAAATTATATTTGTAATATAAATTTGTCCTTATGAAATTAAATAAAAGTATTGTTGCAGTTGTCTGTGTTTTACTTGGAACATTGAAGGGTTTTTCTCAGCAGGATCCTCATTATACACAGTATATGTACAACCAAAGTATTATTAACCCTGCATATGCGGGAATTAATGAATATTTATCTACGGGTATTTTATATAGATCGCAATGGTTAGGTGTTGATGGGGCTCCTACTACAGGTACTGCTTTTTTGCATACACCTGTTGCTAAAAATTTAGGTATGGGAGTGTCCTTTGTGAATGATAAAATTGGACCAGTTACAGAAAATAGTGCTTTTGCAGATGTTTCTTATACAATCCGTTTAGGAAAAGGGCATAGTTTGGCATTAGGAGTTAAAGGTGGGGTAACCATGCAAGAAATTGGTTTGTTTAGTCAAATTAATAATACTCTTTTTGATGAAAATGATATTGCTTTTTCACAAGATTCGAACGAGACTTTGTTTAGTGCAGGAGCGGGATTGTTTTATTTTACCAATAAATATTATGTAGGTTTTAGTGTGCCTAATTTCCTAAAAAATACTTATATGGAGAAAAACAACAGAAAGTTTGGTACAGATGTAGTGCATATGTTTTTAACAGGAGGATATGTTTTTGATTTAAACAACGATTGGAAGTTAAAGCCTTCAACTATGTTAAAAATGGCTGTAGAGTCTCCTCTTTCTGCAGATTTATCACTAAACACTTTATATAGAGAGAAATTAGAGTTTGGAGTTACGTATCGTTTACAAGATTCTTTTGGAGCTATGGTAAACTATAGAATTACGCCAAAATTAAGAATTGGATATGCTTATGATTATATTACATCAGATTTAAGTTACAAAACAAGCGGTTCTCATGAAGTAATTGTTTTATTTGATGTTTTCTACAAGAAAAAAGTATCAAGTTCTCCTCGTTATTTCTAATGGTCTAAACAATAATTATGAAAAAAATATACTTATCCCTTTTATTAATTGGTACTCTTTTTACTGCGCAGGCTCAAAATACTGCTTACATAAGCACACCTCAAGAGCGTTTAAAACATGCTGATGCTTTGTTTAAACGTTTAGAATATGTTGAAGCGGCTGAACAATATAAAAAATTGGTTCGTGGTGAAAAGTCAGACAATTACGTTATTTTACAATTAGCAGAAAGTTATTATCATATTTTCAATACAGTTGAATCTGCTAAATGGTATGCTAAAGCTATTGAAGGCAACCCAAACCAAGACGCTGAGGTGTTTTTTAAATACGCTCAAATGTTAAAGGCTAGTGGGCGTTATGAAACTTCTAATAAAATTATGAAGAAGTTTGCCGATTTAAAACCAGAAGATTCTAGAGCAATTGAATTTTTAAAAGATCCAGATTACATTCCTCAATTAAGAAGCCAAGAAGCTTTGTTTACATTTGAAGATAGTAGAATGAACAATTCGCAGTTTTCTGATTTTGGAGGAATTTTAACTAAAGATAATACACTTTATTTTGCTTCGGCACGCGATGAGTCTAAGAAAAAATACGGATGGAATGATCAGCCTTTCTTAAACGTTTATGCTGCTACTTATGTTCAAGATGAAGAAAAATTCAAAGACATTAAACCCGTTGATGAGTTAAATACTAAGCATCATGATGGACCTGTAACTATTACAGAAGATGGTCAAACCATGTTTTTTGCTACAGAAAGTTTCCGTGGTGGTAAATATGAAAAAGATAAGAAAAATCGTTTAAAGAAAGGAAAAGTAAGTGTTTACCGTGCTAAATACAGTGGAAAGAAATGGAAAGATATTGAACCAGTTCCATTTAATTCACCTGATTATATGGTAAGTAACCCAGCTGTAACCCCGGACGGGAAAATGTTGTATTTTGCATCAGATATGCCTGGAACGGTAGGTGATATGGATATTTGGAGAGTTGCTTTAAACGAAGATGGAACTTACGGAGAGCCTGAGAATTTAGGTACAATTGTAAATACCGAAGGCCGTGAATCATTCCCTTTTGTTTCAGACGACGGTAAATTAATTTTTGCTTCTGATGCGCACAAAGGTTTTGGTGGTTTGGATTTGTATATGTTTGATTTAACAGATCAAAACGCTAAAGTTCGTAATATTGGTGATCCAATCAATACGGCTAAAGACGATTTTCACTTGTCGTATTATTCAGATAAAGGAGTTGGATTTTTATCTACCAACCGTGTAAATAGAGATGATATCTATAAAGTTCGTCCTGTTTGTGTTACCGAAATGGTAGTTACAGTGACTGATCAAAAAACAGGAGCTATTTTAAAAGATGCACAAGTTGCTATTTTAGATTACGATAAAAACATCATTGAAACACGTTTTACCGATTCTTACGGAATTGTTCGTTATGATACCGATTGTAATAAAGTATTTGCATTACAAGTAAGCGCTGAAGGATATGAAAGCAAAGATGTAGAATTACAGAAATGGGGCGATGGTAAATATCCAATTGATGTAGCTTTACGTCCAATTGAAATGATTATTGTTGATCAAAAAATTGTTTTAGGAGATATTTATTTTGAATTTGATAAATCAAATATTACACAGCAAGGCGCATTTGAATTAAACAAATTGGTTCAAATTTTACAACGTAACCCAGGTATGCATATTAAAATTGAATCGCATACTGATAACAAAGGATCTGATGCTTACAACTTAAAATTATCAGACCAACGTGCAAGATCTACAATGCAGTATATTGTTTCTAAAGGAATCAATGCTGCTCGTTTAGAAGCTCGTGGTTATGGTGAAAGCCAGCCAAAAGTTGATTGTGGTGCAGGTTGTACGCCAGAGCAAGATGCAATTAACCGTAGATCAGAATTTCTTATTACCAAGAAATAAGAATAAAATTTAAAAGATAAAGACCTCAATTTGAGGTCTTTTTTTATGAAATGTAACTTTGGCACAGAACTTGATAATTTAAAAATGTAAATAACTAAATCCATAAAAAAATGAAAATATTTAGATTCGCATTAATAGCAGCAGCAATGTTAACCGCAGGGGTTACCAATGCGCAATACAACAGTGGCAATGCAACTGTTACAGCTCAGAATTATGATATTTCTGATAATCTAGATTTACAAGCGGTAGCATCTATTTTTGGTGAATCTAGAGATTTGGAAGATTTTGAGAGACGCTTAAACGATCCATCGGCACAAATATCAAACTTAGATTTAAATAACGATGGTTATGTTGATTATTTAAGAGTTGTTGAGGTTGGTGAAGGCAATGTACGTGTTATTGTAGTACAGGCTGTAATGGGGCAAGATCAATTTCAAGATGTTGCAACAATAGAGTTAGAGCGTCAACGTAATAAATCAGTTCAAGTACAAATTGTAGGTAACTCATATCTTTATGGTTCAAACTACATTTATGAGCCATATTATTACTCAACACCTGTGTTTTTTGATATGTTTTGGTTAGCAACGTACCGTCCGTATTATTCACCATGGTATTGGGGATATTACCCAACGTATTACAGCTATTGGAGACCAATGCCTATATTTAGCTACCACAGCCATATATATTCGCACATAGATCATAGAAACAGATATTCTTATACAGATAACAGAAGATTAGTTAGATCTGATAGAATGTACAGCAGTGTAAGAGGAAATTCATTAGAGCGTCAAAGTCCAAATAGATCATTTGCTAGTCGTAATAACAATGCAACTAATCGTAGATCTTTAGATACTAATAGAAACGATACAAGAACAAGAGGTTCACAAACAGTTGGGCGCGATAACGGTAGTACCATTAGCAGAACACATAATTTAGATAATAGAAATATATCAAATAATAGAAGAGGTTCTGAATTATCAACTGGTCGCCAGCGTGTTTCAACAGAAGAGTTTTCAAGATCAAGATCAAACAGCAATGCAAGTTCATTAAGATCATCTGATCGTTCTTCTGGAATTTCAACAAGTAGAAATAATTCAAGTACATTTAGCAGAAGTACTAATAGAGTAGAATCTGCGCCATCTAACTCAAGAATTGAGCGTTCTTCTAGAGTTTCTCAACCAAGTAGAAATGTAGAGTCTAGTAGCCGATCTAATTCAAGTTTCAGTAGAAGTTCATCTCCATCAATGCGTAGTAGTTCATCACCAAGTATGAGCAGATCTTCAGCCCCTTCAATGAGCCGTAGTAGTGGTTCAATGGGCGGCGGTAGAAGTTCATCAGGTGGCGGAATGACCAGAGGTGGGCGTTAATAAATTATTCAAAAGCAAAAGAGCGTTTTTAAAACGCTCTTTTTTTATTTATAAATATCATTTAAAACCTTAGATAAGCGCAAACCGCCTTTTAAAAGCTGTTGTTCTACATTGTTTTTGTTTAAATAATGGTATTCATATCGTAAATTACGGTTTTCATTTACTTCGCTATAAATATTGTTTGATAATGAATACGAATCAAAAATCCAGTTTTCTAAAGTACCTTCTTGTACTTTTTTGATTTCCTTTTTTGATAGAATATTTAAAACTTCTGCATACTCTGTATAGCTATATTTTTCATAATCAACTAATTTAGAATCCCAAACAGTGTGAATGTTGGTTTTACTACCAAACCATTCAACTGTAATTTTGTTGCCCCCTAAATCTTCAGATCTTCCTACATGCATAGGTTGGTGGGCATCTCCTAAAATATGAATTAAGAAGTAAAGGTATTGTTGTTGTTGTTCAAGAGGTAAATTCTTGTTTTTTAGCGCATCAATCAAAATTAAAGCACGTTTGTACATGTTCTCGTCAGAAGAGTTGTTTAACTCGCTTAAAAATTGATTATAAGGTAAATTTCCAGGTATGTTTACATAATGCCAAGAATCGGCAAAAGCAAAATTTTTGTCCGATTTGATAAAATCGGGCCAATTAGCCCAGTAAGCTAACTTTTGATTTCCAATAATTTTCTTGATTTGTTTCTTTGCTTTTTTAGATAAGTTTCTTTCTGCAATTTCGGCAACAACACGGTGTCCTGTTGTGCCCCAGGCAAAGGTTTGTTGCGTAAAAGTTGTTACACAAACCAGCAAAATGGTTTTTAAAAATAATTTCATTCTAGATAATTTTTACAAAGGTAGCCTACCTATTTTAATGAAGTGTTAATACAAAATAAAAAATCGACTATTAAAGTCGATTTTAAAATTATTGAAACAAAGCTTTAAGTTCAGTAGCTTCGCTTGGTTTCATTTTTCCAGCTAAAACTAAACTTAATTGTTTTCTGCGTAAAGCAGCTTCATAACGTACTTTTTCTTCTTCGGTTTCAGGTTCTATTGTAGGAATTTCAACAGGAGTTCCCATTTCATCAACTGCTACAAAAGTGTAAATGGCTTCGTTTGCTTTTTGACGATTACCCGATTCACGATCTTCAATCCAAACATCTAAAAATATTTCCATTGAGGTTCTAAAGGTTCTTGAAACCTTAGCTTCAATAGTAACCACACTGCCTAAAGGAATACTCTTGTTAAACGCAACGTTGTTTACCGAAGCAGTAACGCAAATTCTACGCGAGTGGCGACGGGCTGTAATACTTGCAGCACGATCCATACGGGCAAGTAGTTCACCACCAAAAAGATTGTTCAAAGGGTTGGTTTCACCTGGTAAAACCATATCGGTTAAAATGGTAATGGAATCTTTAGGAGTTCTAGGTTGCATAATTGACTTTTTATACAAAAATAGAAGAAAAAAATTAACATTAAACAAAAAGAAGGTCAAATTTGACCTCCTTTTTGTTTAATTTGTAATAAAGATCCAAGCGTCTTTATTTACTTTTTCGTGAATTTCACGTAAATCGGCTTGTGCTTCTTCCTGCGTTGCGTAGCTGTTGTAAACTACTTGGCGCATATTATGTTTTGATTTTGATAAATAACGTGCATTTGCATATCCTTTTGCTTTTAATTCGTTTGTTAAAACTTGCGCCTTAGCTTCGGTTTTAAAAGCACCTGCAACAATGTGAAAAGGTTTTGATTGATTTAAAGAAGTTTGAGCAACTTCTGCAACTTTCTCTTTTACAACTTTTGGAGCTTCAATAACAAAGGTAGCTTGCTGTAATTTTTGCTCTAATTGATTTTGAACATCTTTTTCAACAGCCAATTTTTGTTCTTGGTACACTGCATATTCTTGATAGGTTGATACAGAACTGTACAAACCAATTGCACCTACAAATACAGCAGCATAACGCATCCATTGTAAACGTGGTTTCTGTTTTACAGCAGTTGGTAAAGCAATTACTTTTGGTTCTTCATTTTGCGCATCTCTTGTTAAAGCATTTGCCATAACAGCAGTTAATCCAAATGAAGAGGTTAAATAATTAGTTGATCCTACTGGTTCAAACTGAATTTTTTGTTCCTCATTTAAAGCTAACTCACCAATGTTTTTTAAATAAACCGTTTCGCTTTTAGCAAGAATGGCTTTCCATAAAACAACTTGTTCATTTATTTTAGAAACGGCTTCGTTAAACGAAATGTTCTCTTCTAAAGCAATATGATTTGCTAATAAGCCATCGTTTTGTTGTAATAATGAATTAAATAAAAGGGCTTTTTTAGGTGGTGCAAAAGTATTACTGGTTTCATTGTAACGTGCAGAAACCGTTTCGGTAATAAATGCGCCAAAACCTGGTACCATTACACATTGGTAACGATACAATAAAGCTGATATATGTTTTTCAATCATCATAGGGCAAAAATAACGAATCAATAGTTTTTAAAGAAATTTATTCACAAATGTTATTAACAATTTTTGCTTGTTGTTAATATCTTTTTGAATTTGAGTGTATACACTGTTTTCCAAATTTAAAAAATCATTTATATTTATAAAAGAATGATAATCAAAAAAATACATGAATACGCAAACTTTAACATCTTACTTAAAAATACTAGCTTGTGATGGATTAGGTGTTGTAAATGCCCGTAAACTTTTAGAAGCAAGCCAAGATGTTACTGCTATTTTTGAGTCTGATTTTTTAGATCGTTTTTTAGAATTAACTATTCCGCCATCTATAAAAAAATTAATTCAAGAAGATCATCATTCGGCGTTAATTCAAGATGAATTACAATTTATCCAAGAAAATAACATTCAATGTGTAGGGTTTTTAGACAACGCTTACCCTAAATTATTAAAAGAATGTGCAGATGCGCCTGTTGTTCTTTTTTATAAAGGCAATTTAAATTTGCTACAAAATGATTGCTTGTCTGTTGTAGGTACACGCAAAATATCTTCTTTCGGAAAAGAAATGGTTCAGAATTTAATGACTTCGGTTGCGCCTTATAACCCAACAATTGTTAGTGGTATGGCATATGGCGTTGATATTTGTGCTTATGCCGAAGCACGTAAAAATAAATTAGGAATGGTAGGTGTTATGGGGACTAGTTTTAAAACATTATACCCTAGCGCACATAAGAAGTTGTATTATGATTTGTTTGAAAACGGATTGGTTATAACCGAATATGCTGGGTTTAACACACATGTGCCCGAATTGTTTACACGCAGAAATAGAATTATTGCAGGTTTAAGCAAAGCAACAGTGGTGGTTGAAAGTGCCGAAAAAGGAGGTTCATTGATAACGGCTTATTTTGCGAACGATTATGCACGCGAAGTGTATGCTATTCCAGGGAGAATGACCGATGAATTTAGTAAAGGATGCTTGCGATTGATACACGAAAACCGTGCGCAAGTTTTATACGATTTTAATCACTTAATTGATGATTTAAATTGGAATAAGGAGATAGCCGTAAAAGTAGAAACCGAGGTTAAAAAACAAATCGACCTCAATCAATTTTCAGCAGTACAGCAAACTATTTTAAAATGTTTACAAGAAAAAGAGTTGCATATTGATGAATTGGCTTTGCAAACACAGTTAGAAATGGCAACTTTAAATGCCGAATTAATGATGCTTGAATTAGACAGTGTTGTAATTGGGTTGCCTGGTAAAATGTTTAAACTGAAATATTAAACAATAAAATTAAAATGTTTTAGTTATTAGATGATAACTTTTAAACATTTAATTATGAAAAACTATTTAAAAATTTTAAGCTTGTCAACTATGTGCTTACTGATTGCTTGTGACAAAGATGATGAGCAAGTAATTCAGGAAGAAACAGTCAACTTCTTTAATCTTAAGACAGGAAATTATTGGGTTTATAAAAACTATGATGGGGATTCAATTCAAAATATGAAATTTTCAAATACCCTTGATTCAGTTGTTTTAACAGATAAATTTACATTTGATAAGAAAGATTATTTTAGAAAGGAAACTTTTTATAAAAATGTGGACGCTAATACTTGGAATAGCAAGAGCGTCTATTACATCTCTGTTAACTCTAAAGGTCATTTAATAACAGTTGGTAAAGACCCTAGAGAAAGCAATAATCAAAAAGAGTATACAACTCACCCTGGAACAGATAAAGACTTTTCGTATCAAGAAGAAATTATTTATGGAGGTGAATCTTATGGAACTGTTATTTGTAAATCAGAAAACAATCAAACTATAAACGTTGAAGGAAAGGATTATGTATCTTATCCTTACATTTGGAGATTACAACCGAATGAAAAAGTAAAAAAAGAATTGGTTTCAGAGTTTCATTATGCAAAAAATGTTGGCTTAGTTAAAGAGACTACACCTATGATTTCAGGATCATTTATTATTGAAAAGCGTTTAACTTCTTTTAAAAACTAAACAAAACCGCCACTCATTTGAGTGGCGGTTTTTTTATTCATATCCTAATTTCTCACGAACCTTATGTAAAGTTTCATTTGCTATTACCGATGCTTTTGCGGCACCTTCTTGTAACAAACGATCAAGCTCTGCTAAGTTGTTCATATAGTAATTGTATTTTTCACGATTTACTTTAAATTTTTCGCAAATTAATTCAAACAATGCCTGTTTTGCGTGTCCGTAACCATAATTTCCGCCTTCGTAATTCGCGCGCATTTGGCTAACTTGCTCAGTAGTTCCTAATAATTTATACAAAGCAAACACGTTGCAAGTATCTGGGTTTTTAGGATCTTCTAACGGAGTTGCGTCTGTAACTATCGCCATAATTTGCTTGCGCAACGTTTTATCGTCTTCAAAAATATTGATGAAGTTGTTACGCGATTTACTCATTTTTTCACCATCGGTACCAGGAATTGTCATAATATCCTCTGCAATTCGGGCATCAGGCAAAACAAAAACATCGCCCATTTGGTGGTTAAAGCGAGAAGCCACATCGCGTGTAATTTCTAAATGTTGCAATTGATCTTTACCAACCGGAACAATTTCAGCATTGTATAATAAAATATCGGCAGCCATTAACATAGGGTAGGTAAACAACCCTGCGTTTACATTTTCTAAATAACTGGCTTTGTCTTTAAACGAATGTGCCAACGTTAAACGCTGAAACGGAAAAAAACAGCTTAAGTACCAAGTAAGCTCGCAAGTTTGTGGTACACTCGATTGTTTGTAGAACGTTACTCTTTCGGTATCTAATCCACACGCAAGCCAAGTTGCAGCCACACTATATGTATTTTCTTTTAATGTTTTAGCGTCTTTAATCTGAGTTGCCGAATGCAAATCAGCAATAAATAAAAACGTTTCATTTTTAGGATCGTTTGCCATTTCAATTGCAGGCAAAATGGCTCCTAAAAGATTTCCTAAGTGTGGGGTTCCGGTACTTTGAACTCCAGTTAATACTTTTGCCATTGTTTTTAATTAAAATTTTTACAAATTTAATGGTTTATTACATTCGTTCGTTCAATAATTCATTAATTTGCATCGTTAAGAAAAAGATACATGCATTTATTAAAAAAGGTTGTTTGGTTTTTATGGAAACTATGGTTTTACACGCTTATATTAATCGTGATTCTTGTGTTATCGCCTTTTTTAATTATTTCTTTATCAACCGATAAGTTTTACCGATTCTTTTTTATTCTTGCAAGAATTTGGGCTTACACTATATTTTACGGCACAGGTTTTAGAAAATCGGTGATAACCAAACAAACATTCGATCCTAAAAAAAGTTACATGTTAACGGCAAATCATACCAGTATGATGGATATTATGCTGATGTTGATTTTGGTGAAAAATCCGTTTGTTTTTGTAGGAAAAAAAGAATTAGCAAAGATGCCTATTTTTGGGTATTTCTATAAAAAAGCATGTATTTTGGTTGATAGATCAAGTGCTGTGAGCAGACAACGAACCATGATTATGGCTGCCGAAAAATTATCGAAAGGATTAAGCGTGTGTATTTTTCCTGAAGGTGGCGTGCCTGATAACGAAGAAGTGGTTTTGGATGAATTTAAAGACGGAGCTTTTCGTTTAGCGATTGATTTTGAAATTCCTGTGGTTCCGATGTCTTTTATCGGGCTAAAAAAAATGTTTCCTTTTCGCTTTTTTGCAGGTCATCCAGGCGTTGTAAAAGTATACCAACATCCGTTTATTGAAACCAAAGGCTTAATCCAACGCGATAAACCCGAATTAAAAGAGCAAACCCGAACGGTAATTTTACAACCCTTGCTTCATCATGAAAAAAATCATCTTACGTAGTTTATTAGTACTTTTTCTTTTAGGAGTTGGAGCTTATTTGGTGCTAAAATATGTTCGCCCGCATGCTTTTGAATCTAAAGAAGCTTCGGTTCGATTTGAAAAGAATTTGGCTGTAGCAAAATCGTTTCTTCAAAAACATGATACTTACAATCAAGAGGTTGTTTTCTTGGTTGATATGCGTATTCCAAGCAATTACAACCGATTTGTGGTGTACGATATTTCAAATAATAAAATACTTCATAAAGGGTTGGTTGCCCACGGAAAAGGATCGGATACTTCTGTGAAAGATTCGTTGCAATTTAGCAATATCGAAGGCAGCAACATGACCTCGTTGGGCAATTATAGGATAGGAGGCAGTTATGTGGGGCGTTTTGGAAAATCGTACAAACTACATGGATTGGATACCACCAACGATCAAGCTTTTACTCGATATGTAGTGTTGCACACCTACGCGCTCATGCCAAACGATGAGCAATTAGTACCTGTTCTTCGTAGCGAAGGTTGCCCTATGGTAAGCAAAGAAATGTTTGCCATTTTAGAAAAAATAATCGATACCAGTAAAAAACCTATTTTACTTCGAATTTATTACGATTAGTCGAATTTTCCTTCTGAACTTGTTTCAGGATCTCGCAATTTAATTCAGTAGCAATACAATATGATTCGGTAGGAATACAATATGAGTCAGTAGCAACGCAATATGAGTCTGAAGCAACGCAATATAAGTCTGAAGCAATGCAATATGATTAAGTAGCAACGCAATATGAGTCTGAAGCAATACAATATGATTCAGTAGGAACGCAATATGAGTCTTGAGGAATACAATTCGAGTTGCGAGGAATACAGTTTGAGACTTGAGGAATGTAATTCGAGTCTTGAGGAATGCAATTTGAGTTGTGAGGAATGCAATTCGAGTCTTGAGGAATGCAATTAGATTGTGAGGAATAGAATTTGAGACTTGAGGAATGTAATTCGAGTCTTGAGGAATACAATTCGATTCAGAATCTCACAAGATGTAATCTTTTGTTTTATTGATAATTAACTTTTTCAATTTTAAAAGATTCAAGTAACTTATTATAATTATCTAAATTTTCTTTATTATTATCATAAACATTAATTAGAAAGGTAGAATCTGTTTTAATAGCACCAAAAGTCTGACCTGCATGACCAGGAGATCTTTCTTTAATTTTACTATTAATCAATTTGGAAAGATAATTATTTACAGCAATTATGTTATCTTCTGATAACCGAATTTCTTTTGAAATATAAGGCTGTTGAAATTCTGGCTTTCCATAAAACTCACTTAATTTATCACAATCAACTTTAGTTCTTTTATAATAGGCGTAGAAATTAAGGTCTTTTTTTGCAAAGATTTCAAAACTTTCTTCATGACCACCCCATTCTCCACATTCGTCGAAACTTGCATATATCACAAGCTTAGTTGGAGAACCAAAAGCACCTAAGTCGCTTGGTTCAAAAAATGATATGTCATTTTTCTCAATTTTAGGTTCTATTTCTGAAACTTTATTTTGACAAGAAAGTATAATTAAAGATAGAAATACTATTGCCTTTTTCATATGCAGATAAGTGTGTTATCAAATATAAAGATATATCTAATTAAAAGAATAGGTTGCCAATTATTCCTTTCTTCTAAAATTCGCGTGTTGTGTTGCGGTGAAAAAATCCTTGAAAATTTGATTGATGGGTTGGTTTTCATTAGATGCTACAATGCCCAATTGCATATAAAAGTTTAAAATTTCATGAGCTAAGTAAGTTACTTTTTCTACACCAAATTGATGAATGTCAGTTTGTAAAGTTTCTAAATCCGAATTGTTTTCCAATAAATAGGTTTCTACTTTATGTGCAAACTCAAACATTTTGGTAGTCATAATTTCTACTTCATTATTAAAGAATTCTATCTTTAAATCAGGATTAATCAACAAAGCTTGCTTGCAAAAATGTTGTGCCATACCCATATAATTAATCAACAAGGTTAAATCGGCAAAAATGCGAAACGGAATTTTATCTAAAATACTCTCCGTATAAAAGGTATTGTACGTAAAACTATAATCTTCGGAAACCAAAACCGCATCAACAGTAAACGAAAAAGTGCCTGTAGCTTTCATTCCCATCGATTTCCAATCCGCAATAATTTTTACTTGATTTTTAGGAATGATAAAAGAACGAATTTGCTCTTTTCCATCCCCATCCAAAACGGGAATATCATTTTCAGTAACCACAGCATTCAACGTAAAGTGACTTAAATGTGGTGCGCCCGTTGCGTATTTCCAAAAGCCAGAAATAAGGTAGTTGTCGCCTTGTTTTTCGGCAGTTCCTCCAATCATACCACTTCCGCCAAAGCAAGTAAAGTCATCTTTAAAAAGAAGTTGAGCAATTTTAGGCTTTAAGTTTCTAGAAAAATAGTTGGCACCAGCGCACAAAGTCACCATCCACCCCAAACTGCCATCTGTTGCAGCTAATTCCTTTAATAATTGCAAACCTTTGTTAAAACCAAATCCTAAACCTTTGTATTGTTTGGGTACCCAAATTTGCAACCATCGTTCTTTGTAAATGTGTTGTATAATTTCATCAGGAATTACCGTTGCTTGGTTTAATTGTGTTCGAATTTCTTTTAAACTAAGCATGTTTTTGCGTTTTTAAGATTTTATTCCAGTTGATATATCCGAAAATAGCAACAATAAATAAGAACGCCGATAAAGCTGCGTACAAATACAAATCTTTATGAATAAGTAAAGGAATTGAAATGATGTTGCTGATGTTTAGTAAAACCCAGTTTTCAATTTTTCGCTTTGCCATAAGCCACATACCAGCCCACGCAAAGGCGGTTACAATAGAATCCCAAAAAGGAACGTCGCTGTCTGTAAATTGCGTTAAAAAAGTATAGAAAATTACAAACGCACCAATTACAATACCTGCTGTTTTGTATTTTTCGGATGAGGTTGCGAATGTGATAGGCGTTTCGGTTTGTTGTTTACCAAACTTCCAAAAAATCCAACCGTAAATACTCATCACTAAATAATATAAATCGAGCGAAAATTCAGCATACAATTTAGCATTGAACTTCACATACAAAGCCAGCAAAATACCAGCAATACCAAAAAGATAATTGTGAATATTGTTTTTTTGTGCCAATAAAACTTGCACAATGGCGAAAGAAACGCCCAACCACTCCATCCAAGTGGTTTTTAATAAAATTTCCTGCATCGTATTAACTTAAAAATTAACAGATGAGATGATAAAATTACAATCCCTACGCTGGCATTATCCAGATCAGGTGCAGAACCGTGTTCTTGGGTATCATCTCAGCCAATAAATTGGCACCCCATTGAATGTTCAAAGTTGGTGTTTTTTTCTGAGAATAAAAAATCCCTCTAAAACTTTAGAGGGATTTATCATTAAGAACTTTGTTGTTCTTTAATATGTTGTTTAATACGATCTTCTAATTCTTCTTGCAGTTCAGGGTTATCTTTAATTAAGCCTTTAACAGCATCGCGTCCTTGGCCCAATTTGGTTTCACCATAACTAAACCAAGATCCCGATTTTTTAATAATTTCAAAGTCAACAGCTAAATCTAAAATTTCACCTGTTTTTGAAATTCCTTCACCATACATAATATCAAACTCAGCGGTACGGAAAGGCGGTGCTACCTTGTTTTTAATGATTTTAACTTTGGTACGGTTACCCATTACATTGTCGCCGTCTTTAATTTGGGTTGATTTACGAATATCGATACGAACCGATGCGTAGAATTTTAAGGCGTTACCACCCGTTGTGGTTTCAGGGTTTCCAAACATTACACCAATTTTTTCACGTAACTGGTTGATGAAAAATACGGTACAATTGGTTTTAGAAATGGTAGCTGTTAATTTACGTAATGCTTGCGACATTAAACGTGCGTGTAATCCCATTTTAGAATCACCCATTTCACCTTCAATTTCACTTTTTGGCGTTAACGCAGCAACCGAGTCAATTACGACTAAGTCAATAGCACCTGAACGAATTAAGTTTTCAGCAATTTCTAAAGCTTGTTCTCCATTATCAGGTTGTGATATGATTAAATTGTCAATATCAACCCCTAATTTTTGAGCATAAAAACGATCAAAAGCATGCTCTGCATCAATAAAAGCGGCAATTCCTCCTGCTTTTTGAGCCTCGGCAATGGCGTGTAATGTTAAAGTAGTTTTACCTGACGATTCTGGTCCGTAAATTTCTATTATTCTTCCTCTTGGGTATCCCATTACCCCTAAAGCTAAATCTAAACCTAATGATCCAGATGAAATAGCCTCTACTTCTTCAACTGCGCTATCGCCCAATTTCATTACGGTTCCTTTACCGTATGTTTTGTCTAATTTATCTAATGTAAGCTGTAAAGCTTTTAATTTTGCCTCTTTATCTGCACTCATAATCTAATCTCTAATTATAGGTAAATATAGTTTTTTTTGTTGATAAATCAACTCTTTTTCTTAACTGTAACAAAGATAGGATAAAAAAGCGACAATAAATGTCGTTTTAATTTGTGGTAGATGCTAATTGTTTAATAGGGCTATTATCAGCTATTTTTTTAGAATGTTTTTTTTAGTATTTTCGTATAAAAAAAGAAAATGAAAAAATTGTTGTTAGTTTTTCTTGCATTAACGCTTTGGGTAGCTTGTAAGAAAGAAAACGAAGGAAAAGAACCTCAAGAAAGTAACAGTACAACTGATCATCCGCGTAATGTTGAATTAAATAAAGATACCTTGTCTTTAAAGGCTGATTCTTTAGCAGCTGTTAAGAAAGATTCTCTTTTAGCTGTGAAAAAAGCTGAAATTGAGAAAAATAAAAAAGCGAAGAAGTTTAGCGTTTATAAAGGAGACGATTACAGCTATTGGCCAATAAAAAATAGCGACTCACTACGTAAATTGTTTTATAAAACTTATACGAAGCAACAACAATATACCATTGCCGCTTTAAACAGAATTGATACCGATCATATCAACGGGCGCGATACTTTAGTTGTTCCAAATGAGTTTAAAAGCTCGTTTATGGATTATACGCCTTTTCCAAGAAAATTAGATAATTTGGTTGAGGTTCCTAAAATTATTATTTTCTCATATCCAATTCAAGCATACGGAGTTTATGAGAAAGGAAGTTTAGTAAAATGGGGGCCAACCAATATGGGTAAAAAGACCGCTCAAACACCACGAGGTTTGTTTTTTGCCAATTGGAAAGGAAGAAAAGTACGCAGTACTGTTGATGATGAATGGATTTTAAACTGGAACTTTAACATTAATAACTCTGGTGGTGTGGGTTGGCATCAATATGCTTTACCAGGATATCCTGCTTCGCATTCTTGTTTACGATTATTAGATGCCGATGCGCAATGGTTGTACACTTGGGCAGATCAATGGGTCTTGGCTGATAAAAACACAGTAAAAGTAAAAGGTACTCCGGTAATTGTTTTTGGCGATTATAAGTTTGGTGTAAAAGGTGTTTGGCATCAGTTAGTTGAAAATCCTGAAATCACAAATATTTCTAAAAGTAGTTTAGAAGGTATTGTTGAACCTTATTTAGCTGAAATTTTTAATCAACAAACCATTCGCGAAGAATATAATAAAACAAAAGCCCCTGCTATCAAAGAAGCTGATACAAAAATAGCTAAAGATTCTATTAAGTAGCTTTTATATCAGGGTTTGGGTGTAATTATGAAAAAAATCAAATTAATTTTTTTTGTCTTTTTTTGTAGTATTTGTTCTGCTCAAAAAATCGCTTTAATTCAAGAATTCAAAAAGGAGTTGGTGAAATCTGTACCATTTCCTTTTAGTTTGTCTGGTAATAAATGTAAATCTTTCATTGTTACAACAGATAATGGAAAGATTGAACAAATTAAAGACGAATGTAAGTTTTTAATTTATCCAGAAAGAAAAGGTTTTGCAAAAATCATGGTGCACGATAACTCTAGAAAGGAAGTGTTTTCAGATATTTATGAAGTTAAAGACTTAACTTTTAGTATTAAAATTAACAATGGAGAGAAGAGTATCAGTGACATTGATCGTTTCTTAAAGACTTCAAGGCTTGAACTTAATTCATCAGATTTGAATTGCCTGAATTTTGAGTGGTATTGTCAGTTTGATTTAATTTATATAGACACTTTTAAAAGAGTTGAATTAGCGATGGATTCTAAAAACGGAAATCTACAATTACTTCAAGAGAAATTACCTCAATTAAAAAGCAATGATATTCTTGTCTTTAGAAACTTTAGAATATTTGTAGGAGCTGAAGAATTTGTAGCGTCTGATGTTATATTAGAAGTAATGTGATTTATTAAATTAGACTAACTATAAATTGTAAGTTGCTGTAACATACATTGTTGTTTTTTGTAATTTTAGTTAAAACTAAAAGGCTATGAAAAAAAATGCAATGTATATTTTAAGTTTTTTGTTGGTTGGCTTGGTTCTAATGTCTTTCAATTTAAAAACAAAAGAAACGTATTACGGAAGTGTTGCTAAAGACGGATTTAAAAATCTTAAAATTTTGCCGCAAAGCATTTCCAAAGATAGTTTAATGAACTTAATGGAGGGTTACAATAAAGCCTTAGGCGTTAAATGTAATCATTGCCATGTGATGTTGGATAAATCGTCTGATAAAAAACACGAGAAAGAAGTAGCAAGACATATGATTAAATTTACCGACGAATTAAACGCAAAAGAGTTTGCACCAATTGGAGAAAAATATAAAAATGCCATTGAGTGCGCAACGTGTCACCGTGGTTCAACCAAACCAATGGATGATACCAATGCTTTTATGAGTAAAAAGTAATTAGATATTGTGGTTAATGATGAAAAAAGTAGCTTTTCTGATATTATTTGCAACAACACTGTTTGTTTCTTGCTGTCGTTTTGATGATGTAGTAACAGCGCCAGTTATTACTAGTTGTAATAAAATGGCTATAGTTGATACTAATAGATTTAATCAAACAGTAACAACTAATTACACCTTTACAAATGTAGTTTTAAACGGAGATTGCTTAGAAGTTACTATTAGTTCTAGTGGTTGGGATCCTAACAATTGGGATGTGAATTTCATTGCTTCAGAAAATGTGATGGAATCATTCCCTGTGCAACGTGGTGCTAAATTCAACTCATAAATAATGAGGGTTGTTTAGCTGTTTTTCAAAAAACAATATCGTTTGATCTTATCCCTTTGCGTGTTCAAGGACAAAATCAAGTGCAAATAAATCTACAAGGCTGGAATACGTCTATAATGTATCAATATTAAACGCAAATGATTTTTATCATTTTCACTAAAAAATAAAACCGTAAATTTGCAACCGAATTCTTCCATTTAGAGTTCGGTTTTTTTATCATTTAAAGTTTTATAGCATGCAACTGTACAACAAATTAAGCGCCGAACAGCGTGCGCAATTAATTGAGGAAGCGGGTCAAAAACGCATTACTTTATCGTTTTATCAATACGCAAAAATTGATGATCCTCAACAATTCAGAGACAATTTATTCTTAGCTTGGTCTAAATTAGATGCTTTAGGCAGAACCTATGTAGCGCATGAAGGCATTAATGCACAAATGAGTGTGCCTGCAGAAAATTTTGAAGCTTTTCGTGATACCTTAGAAGCATACGATTTTATGAAAGGCATCCGTTTAAATGTAGCTGCTGAGCAAGACGATTTATCGTTCTTAAAACTTACGGTAAAAGTACGTCATAAAATTGTTGCCGATGGCTTGGATGATGCTACTTTTGATGTAACCAACAAAGGAATTCACTTAGGAGCGAAGGAATTCAACGAAATGTTAGAAGATCCTGATGTAATTGTGGTTGATTTTAGAAATCATTACGAAAGTGAAGTGGGTCGTTTTACAAATGCTATTACGCCTGATGTTGATACGTTTCGTGAATCGTTGCCAATTATCAACGACAAACTACAAGCACATAAACAAAACAAAAAGTTGTTAATGTATTGTACAGGCGGTATTCGTTGCGAAAAAGCAAGTGCGTACTTTAAACATCAAGGTTTTGAAAATGTTTTTCAGTTAGAAGGTGGTATTATTGAATATACCCGTCAAGTAAAAGCAGAAGGTTTAGAAAGTAAATTTATTGGTAAAAATTTTGTGTTCGATCACCGTTTGGGCGAGCGCATTACCAACGATATTATTGCCAATTGCCATCAGTGCGGAAAACCTTGTGATACACACGTAAATTGTGCCAATGAAGGTTGCCATTTATTGTTTATTCAATGCGATGAATGCCACGAAGCCATGCACGGATGTTGTTCTAACGAATGTTTAGAAGTTATTCAGTTGCCTATTGAAGAGCAAAAGATGTTGAGAAAAGGTGTGCAAAAAGGGAATCTAATCTTTAAAAAAGGAAAATCAGATGCGTTAAAGTTTAAAAAAGAGCGCAATGTTTTTGAAGAGGTAGTTCCTGTGAAAGTAGCCACTGTAACTGAAATTCGTAAAAAGAAAAACGAGCGTAAAGTTTTGGTTGGGCAAGGCGAACATTATTTTACAAAAGCATCTGTAGCGCAATTTTCAATTGTAAATCATTCAGTAAAAGTAGGCGATACTATTATTATTTCGGGTCCATCAACAGGAGAAGAACGCTTAACTTTAGAAGCTTTTAAAGTAAACGGACAAGAAGCAACCGTTGCCAATATTGGCGAGAAAATTACGTTTGAAGTTCCTTTCCGTATCCGATTATCTGATAAATTATACATTGTTCAAAAATAAATGCATCAAAAAGCAGAAACACTTTTAGGCAAGTTGGTAATTTTACTAACTTGCCTTTTTGTTTGATTATGTTTAAGGAAGAAAATAATGTTTATTGGAAGAATTTTTGCAAAATCATCGAAGGGGAATTTGTTGAGCGAAAGTATTGGCATTCTGCGCAAGCAATTGCTTCATACAAAAGTTTTAAAATTATATTTGATCATTATACCCACTATACAGTTTCAGGAAGAACTAGTTTAGAATCTAATGTAACTCGTATCTATTGTGTTTTTCAATGTGATGAAGTTATTGAACTTAAAATGGAACAAAAAACATGGTTAAATAAGTTGATTTCCATTTTTAATCGAAATAGAATACAAACAAAAAACAACGAAATCAATTCTAAATATCTTATCACCTCAAAAAGCAAAAATGTAAATTCGTTTTTTAATACTTCAATTTCAAAGAAAATCATTTCTACAGCAATACAACAATTGTATATTGATTCTAAAGATGGTATCTGGGGAAATCAATTAGAAAACAATCAGTTTGAAATAGCAACGTATGTGGATGTTTATGAAATGGAGTATCCTGATTTATTAAGAATAAAAGCATTCTTTGAAGAAGCAATAGATGTTTTGCTAACTAATTACAATATAAAACCTTTATAAATGAACAAAATTTATTACCTAAAAACCTGCGATACATGTAAAAAAATCATGAATCAAATACATAATTTAGCTCAGTTTGAATTACAAGATATTAAGGAGCAAGACCTAACCGTAAAGCAAGTAGAAGGAATGTACGCTTTAACAGGTGGTTATGAAAAGTTATTTAGCAAGCGTGCCAAGTTGTATAAAGAAATGGGCTTGAAAGATGAAAAATTAACAGAGAATGATTTTAAACGTTACATTTTAGAACATTATACCTTTTTAGCGCGCCCCGTAATTATTTTCAACAATCAAATATTTGTAGGTAATAGTCCTAAAACAGTTCAAGAGATGTTGAAAGTTGTAAATGCTTAATTTTTAAAAAGGCACACATCAATATAATTATTTAAAAACCTAAGTTACAATTTAGTAAATTTGCACCTTTACAATTATGAGCATGATTTATTCAATGACAGGTTTTGGTAAGGCATCAATGCAATTACCATTAAAAAAAATTACAGTAGAGGTAAAATCACTAAACTCTAAAAATTTAGATTTAAGTGTTAGGTTGCCTCAGGCGTACAAAGAAAAAGAGTTAGAAATTAGAAACCTTATTGCGCAACAGTTAGAGCGTGGTAAAGTAGAATGTTCTGTTTTTATTGAGGTAACGGGCGAAGAAACATCTGCTGTATTAAATGCTCCTATTGTAAAAGCGTATATTGCACAAATGCAAAACATTATTCCTAATGCCGATGCTACCGAGCTAATGAAAATGGCGGTACGTATGCCCGATGCTTTAAAAGTAGAGCGTTGTGAGGTTGATGAAGAAGAGTGGACTAAAATACAAGTTGTTTTAGCCGAAGCTTTAAAAAACATCAACGAATTTCGTCAGCAAGAAGGTGAGAAGTTAGGAAACGATTTTGCAGAACGCATTGCAAACATTCGCACGTATATGAAAGAAATTACGCCTTTTGAAGAAGAGCGTATTAAAAATGTAAAAGAACGTTTGCAGCAAAACTTAAAAGAGTTAGAGGTAAACATCGATGAAAGCCGTTATGCACAAGAAGTAATCTATTACATTGAAAAGTTAGATATTAATGAAGAAAAAGTGCGTTTAACCAATCACTTAGATTATTTTATTGAAACGTTGAATACCCAAGAAAACAGTGGTCGTAAATTAGGCTTCATTGCACAAGAAATGGGTCGTGAGATTAATACTATGGGGTCTAAATCAAATCATTCCGAAATGCAAAAATTGGTTGTGAAAATGAAAGACGAGTTAGAAAAAATCAAAGAACAAGTATTAAACATATTATAAACAAAACAACACAAATGGCAGCTCAACAAGGTAAATTAATTGTATTTTCGGCACCATCGGGTTCAGGTAAAACAACTATTGTGAAACATTTATTACAACAAAATGATTTGCATTTAGATTTTTCAATTTCTGCAACTTCGCGTTATATGCGTGGCGATGAGGTTAATGGAAAAGACTATTATTTTATTTCTGCCGAAGATTTTCAACAAAAAATCAAAGAAAATGCCTTTGTTGAGTATGAAGAAGTGTATAAAGACAATTATTACGGAACATTAAAAACCGAGCTTGAACGTATTTGGGCATTAGGTAAACACGTTATTTTTGATATTGATGTGGTAGGTGGTTTAAACATCAAAAGTCAGTATCCAGAACAAACCTTGGCTGTGTTTGTAAATCCACCATCGGTTGAAGAGTTAGAGCGTCGTTTGCGTTTTCGTCAAACCGAAAGTGATGAGAAAATAGCCATGCGTTTAGAAAAAGCAGAACGCGAAATTTCTCGTGCGCCAGAATTTGATGTAATTTTAGAAAACCACGATTTAGAAACGGCTAAACAAGAGGCGTATAACTTGGTTGCTAACTTTGTAAATGCTTAAAAAATGAAGGTAGGCTTGTACTTTGGCACATTTAATCCTATACACGTGGGGCATTTAATTATTGCCAACCACTTGGTAGAAAATAGTGATTTAGATCAGGTTTGGATGGTGATTACACCGCATAATCCACTGAAAAAAAAGGCAGGTTTGTTAGAAGATTATCACCGTTTACACATGGTACATTTGGCAACAGATGGGTACGATAAAATTATACCAAGTGATATTGAATTTAAATTACCGCTGCCTAATTACACCGTTAATACACTAGCGCATTTAAAGGAAAAGTTTCCAAAACATCAGTTTTCATTGATTATGGGCGAGGATAATTTAAAATCGTTACATAAATGGAAAAATTATGAGGTAATTTTAAACGAGTATCCTATTTATGTATATCCACGAATTTCAGAAGATGAGGTGCCTGTTGAGTTCAAAAATCATCCCAAAATACATAAGGTTAATGCGCCTATTATAGAGCTTTCTTCTACTTTTATTCGCAATAGTATTAAAGAAGGCAAAAACATCAAGCCAATGATTGATACTAAGGTTTGGGAATACATTGATCATAATTTATTCTACAAAAAATAAAAAAAGCGACATCCAATTGGGAGTCGCTTTTTCAGTTTATTAAAAAATCAAATTAAAAATCATAGGAATAACGTAAGATTGTAGTTGTTTATTGTTGCGGAATCGTCTTTTTTTGAAGCTTAACAAAATAATAAATTATATAATGGTTAAAAAGATTATTTTTGCAGTTCAAATATATTGAAATGATTGACGATCCAAAATTTGCAGTAATTGGTGGAGGTAGTTGGGCAACCGCTATTGCCAAAATGCTGTGCCACAATGAAAATAAAATTGCGTGGTACATGCGTAACGAAACTGCGATTGAAGACCTAAAGGTAAACAAGCACAATCCCAATTATTTAAGTGCGGTTGAGTTTGATACCGATCAACTTTTATTAACAAGCGATATCAACGAAGCAATTTCTTTTGCAGATTATATCGTTTTTGCCATTCCTTCTGCTTTTTTAGCAACCGAATTACAAAAACTAACGGTTTCATTAGAGAAAAAAGTAATTATTTCGGCTATTAAAGGAATCATTCCTGAAACAGGTTTAATTGTAGGACAACATTTTATAGAAACCTATAACGTTCCTTTAGAAAACATTGCCGTTTTAGCGGGGCCTTGCCATGCAGAAGAAGTAGCTTTAGAACGTTTGTCTTACTTAACCATTGCGGGTGGCGATTTAGAAAAAGCTGAAATTATTGCGAAAAGCCTACGTAGCCATTATATAAAAGCTAAAACATCAGACGATGTTATTGGAACTGAATATGCTGCTATGTTAAAAAATATTTATGCTATTGCTGCTGGGATTGCGCATGGTTTAGGATATGGCGATAACTTTCAGGCGTTACTAATGAGCAATGCAATTCGCGAAATGAAAAAGTTCATTAAAAAAGTTCATAAATTAAAACGCAATATTAATGATTCTGCCTATTTGGGCGATTTATTAGTAACAGGATATTCTTTGTTTTCACGTAACCGTATGTTTGGAAACATGATTGGTAAAGGATATACCGTTATTTCTACTAAAATGGAAATGAATATGGTTGCCGAAGGTTATTACGCCGCAAAGAGTGCTTATTTAATTAATTTAGAGCTAAAAGCCAAAACACCTATTATTGACGCTGTTTATGAGATTCTTTACAACAATAAAGAGCCTAAAAGAGTGTTTAAAAAACTAACCGATAAACTCGATTAAGAAATATGAAGACAAATTTACCAGACGATCATTTAATAAACCATCCGTGGTTAATTGGTGGCTTTGCCATTGCTGTTGTTATCATGCTTTTATTAGATTTAGGTGTTTTTAATAAAAAAAGTCATTCTATTTCTAACAAAGAAGCCCTTTCTTGGACAATTGTTTGGATTGCCCTTTCAATGGTTTTTAGTGGGGTTGTATATTGGGTTTTAGATAAGCCTTATGGTATAACCGATAATTTCTCTAAATACCAAGCAGCTTATTGGATTGAAAAAGCACTATCTGTAGATAATCTTTTTGTGTTTATTTTAGTGTTTAAGTTTTTTAAAATACCAAAAGAATTTCAGCATAAAGTATTGTTTTGGGGTATTTTAGGAGCTTTGTTCTTTAGAGCGATTTTTATTTTTGCTGGAGTTGAGTTAATTAAATTAACTTACATAACCTTGCCGTTTTTAGGAATTGATCCTGAAACAGGAGAGGCTCGCCAATTAAATGTAATTTTATTTGTTTTTGGTATCTTCTTAATTATTGCAGGTATAAAATCTTGGGCATCAGATAATCACGATGATGAAAACAGCGATTTATCTAAAAACATTGGGGTACGTATTGTACACAAGTTTTTTAAAGTTACCAAGGATTTCCATGGCGATAGCTTTTTTATCGTTCAAAATGGCGTAAAAATGGTAACGCCTTTATTTGTTGCATTAGCTGTAATTGAAATTACCGATTTGGTTTTTGCTGTTGATAGTATTCCAGCTATTTTCGCAATTGCACCAGATGATCCTTTTATATTATACACCTCTAACATTTTTGCTATTTTAGGATTGCGTTCTATGTATTTCCTTTTAGCAAATTCAATGGATATGTTTTCAAAACTACATTATGGCTTAGCTATTATCTTAGTTTTTATTGGTACGAAAATGATTATCATGCCGTATTATCATTTTGATTCTTCGGTATCATTAACCATTATTGGTTCGGTATTAGGTTTATCGGTTATTTGGTCGTTAATATCCAATAAGAAAAATAAAGAAGCATAAATAAAAAAGTCAGATTTTAAAATCTGACTTTTTTATTTTAACAAAATTCCTCTTAAATCGGTTGTAGGTATATCGCTTAGTGCATTTTTATTTACAGTGTTTGTTTTAAACGTAAATGTTTTATCGTACATTTTATTGTTTAAAAAGTAAGTGATTTTAAATTCGTTGTTTAATTGTAATACGTTGTTTTCTAACAATTCAACTTTTATTTTGTCATGCGCAGCTACTTCGTTAAAAGCATGTCTAAAAGTACCTGTTTTGCGTTGCTCGCCATTTATTGTTCCGTAAGCACGAGAAACAACTAAAGCCATTTCTAAAGGTTCATTGTTATCATTTATTAAATAAACATACCAACTATCTTCCAGAAAATCATCGTTCCATTCTGAAATTGCTGCTAAATAAACCTTCTCTGATTTAGGAAAATCAATATCTTTTTTCATTTCTTTAAATTAAGCAACAAATGTAAAACAATTTATTTTTATTCGTTTTAAGTAAAAATTTAAAATAATTCTTAAAAAAATGTGAAATGATATATTATTTTAGTATATTCGAGCAAGGGTTTTTTAAAATTAGAAAATAAATTGGTTTTTGGTTAGATTAAGTTGATTAGCATTTTGCTATGAAGAAGAGATCGCTCCTTTATTAGGAGCGATTTTTTTTAAATTTCTAATTGTTGTAAAAGTTATGTTCTGTTTTCTTATTTTTACCAATTGAAGTATAGAACGTTAAGTTTTTCTAAAATTTTTATACGAAAATCTGTATTTTTTAGTTATTGTAAAAAGCATTCCATTGAAAACAGTTTTCTCAAAATACGCCGCCGTTTTAATATTAGTTTGGGTCATCATTGCATGTTCTACCGAAAAAACGGGTTTTATGAACAAAGGCTTTCACGCCACTAATACAAAATACAACATACTTTACAACGGTACTGCCTCTTATGATAGAGGGGTGCAAGAGCTAAAGAAAAAATATGTTGACGATTTTTCTAATGTAATTACTGTGGAACCTACTCAACGCGATGAAAAAGCGTTAATTGTTACAGGCGCAGTAGAAAAAAGTCCTCACTTTCAACGTGCTGAAGAAAAAGCAGTGAAGGCTTCGCAAAAACATTCTATGTATGTGGCGGGTAAAGAGCACAATCCGCAGATTGATGAAGCTTATATGTTGCTAGGTAAAGCGCGTTACCAAGACTTGCGTTTTGTGCCTGCCATAGAAGCGTTTAACTACATTATTTTAAAATATCCTGATAGCGATTTGTTTTATGATGCTTTAATTTGGAAAGAAAAAACCAATTTAAAGTTAGAGTATGATGGTATGGCTATACAAAACATTAAAAAAATTCTTAGAGATAACGATACCAAACTAAAAGATCAAACCAAAGCCGATGCTTATGCTACATTGGCACAAGGATATATTAATTTATCACACTTAGATTCGGCACGTATGCCTTTAAAACAAGCCATTGATTTTACTTCTAATACCGATGAAAAAGCAAGGTATACCTATATTCTAGGTCAGTTAAACAGCAAAACAGGGCAAAAGTCTGAAGCGGTAAAGAATTTTCAGGATGTAATTGATTATAACAGAAGAATTTCTAGAGCATTGGTTATTAATGCACATGCAGAAAAATTTGCCAATCAAGATATTAATGCCATTGATACCACTGCATTTGTAAAGCAATATTTATCGTTATTAAATGATAGAGAAAACAGAGCTTATTCTGATATTATTTTTCATCAATTAGGTGTAATGCATGAAGCTTATAAGTTAGATGACAAAGCAATTAAAGACTACAACATGTCTTTAAAAGTCAATAAAAATAATGAATACATTAAAGTAGCCAACTACAACAAACTGGCAAATATCTACTATCAAAAAAAGCAGTTTGAAACCGCGGGTATGTATTACGATAGTACTATGGTGTACATGAACCCTATGTCTCGTGAGTATGTGCAAGTAAAGCGCAAGCGTAATAATTTGGTTGATATTGTTCGATACGAGCAGTTAGCAAAGAGAAACGATAGTATTTTGAATTTAGCATCAATGGATGATACACAACGAAAAGCAGAAATTCAAAAACTTATTGATCAATTAAAACAAGACGATTTAAGATCACAGCAAGCATCATCGCAACAAACCACTAGTAATGGAATGGCACCAAGTGTAGGTTCTTCGTCTAACTTTTATTTTTACAATACCAATACCGTTTTACAAGGAAAAACCGATTTCAGTAAAAAATGGGGCAATCGTCAGTTAACAGATAATTGGCGTTGGGCTGAGGTGGCAGCAAGTAGTAATAATGCAAGCGTGGTTTCTAACAATCAACAACAAGCTCCTGATTCTTCTGCAAATGATACAGCAAGTATTGATGATCCTAATGTGGCGCGTTACAATGTTGATTTTTACATAAAGCAAATTCCTACAGATGAGGAAGAGTTAAAACGATTGAAATTAGATCGTGATAATGCTTATTATCAATTAGGTTTGCTGTACAGTGATCGTTTAGAAGAGTATGAAGTTGCAGCGGGCAAATTAGAACATTTGTTAGCAACCAATCCTGAACAAGGGTTAATAGAACCTGCAAAATATCATTTGTATAAAATTTATTTAAAGATAAATCCTGCTAAGGCGCAAGCTATGTTAGAGGATTTAAAAACCAATCACCCTAACTCGCGCTATACCCAAGTGGCTTTAAATCCTAATGCTGTTATTTCCGGAGAAGGATCGCCAACAGATGAGTACAACAAAGTATATCGTTTGTATGCTAACGGCGCTTATTATGAAACATTACAAGAGTTAGATGCTAAGATTCCTACCATTATTGGCGATGGAATTGTGAGTAAGTTTGAACTTTTAAAAGCAATGACAATTGGTAAGTTACGTGGTTTAACACATTATAAAGAAGCATTAGAATTTGTAGCTTTAACGTATCCAACATCAAAAGAAGGAAAAGAAGCTGAGCGTATTATTACTAAAGATTTGCCTAAGCTACAAGGATTAAGTTTTAAACGTGATTTGTCTAAAAACATTAAGATGGTGTATGCAATTCCATATCCGTTGAATGAAGAAGGCATTGCATTAAAAACAAAACTAGAGCAATATGCAAACGATCGTAGACATACAGGTATGGTGTTTAGTGCCGATATGTACAACGATAATACCATTTTCTTTGTATTGCATGGTGTAAAATCGGGTAATATTGCAAAATCGGCTCAAATGTATTTAGAGCTAGATAAAGAATACGGCATCAAACAAAGTCCAGTTTTAATTAGTACCGATGATTATGGCGTGGTGTTGATTAAAAAGAATTGGGATGAGTATGTAAACACCCAACAATAATGTATGAATAAGCCCAATAATTCAAATAAATGGTTGGTATTTACCAGTATTCCTTTTCAAATGGGTGTTACCATTTATTTGTTTTATAAAGTAGGAAATTGGTTAGATAAAAAATATGTTATTGCCAATGATTGGGGAACAAAAAGTGTAACTTTGCTCGGAATTTTTGTAGCAATGTATCAAATCATTAGCCAAGTAAATAAATTAAATAAAAATGGGTAAGGCACTTTCATTTGTAGGACAATTAACCATATTGGCATTAATTGCCTTTGGTCTTCATTTTTTACTTCAATCTATTACAAAAGATTTAGTTCTTTGGGATACCGCTTACATGCATTTATGGCAAATTTATGCTTTACAATTATTATTGTCTGTAGTAATGATTTTTGCTATGGTGGGTATTGGTAAAAGCATGCCGCAAAATGTTGGTTATGTGTTTTTAGGGGTCTTAACATTAAAAGTAGTTATTAATTACTTAGTAATAAACCCAGCCTTAGAAACAGCCAATACATCAGACTTTTTTAAGCACAATTTCTTAATTGTTTTCTTTTTGTTTTTGATATTTGATGTCTATGTAACCTATCGTGTTTTAAATCAATCGTATTCAGTAAAAAATAATTAAGAAAAAAAAGTTGAATTACTTCTGTGTGGAAACGATATTTATTGTATTTTTGCACAAAATTTTTGAACCATAAAAAAATTTAATTACGGTATGGTGACTATTAAAAAATCACTTCATTTGCTAACAGCGGTTTTATTTGCAATGATGCCTTTGGTGTCTAATGCAGAAACACCGGTGGTTCCTACACAGGATACAGTGCAAGTTGCAGTTGCTAATGATGTTCATGAAACACATGAAGCACACGCTGAAGAGCATGTAACAAAAGACCCAAGTTCTCCAGAATTTGTTCAAGAGTATGTGCAACATCACTTAATGGATGATCATTACTATTCATTTTACGGAGATGCAGAAGCTCACAGACACTATGGTTTTGCTTTACCTGTAATCTTAATTGATAATGGTTTAAAAGTATTCATGTCTTCTGAAGATTTTGTTTACAACGGTAAAGTTGTAGAAAATGGTGGGCAACATTATAAATATTACCACGGTAAAATTTATAAGACCGATGCTGCAGGTACTATTAAGTACGATGCTGAGCACCACCCAACAAATGAAAAACCATTAGATTTTTCAATCACCAAAAACGTAGTAGGTTTATTATTAGCTGCTTTCTTATTGTTTTTAGGTTTTACAGCATTGGCAAGAACTTACAAATCATCGCCAAACAATTTACCAAAAGGTTTTGCACGCGCTTTAGAGCCATTGGTTATTTATGTACGCGATGAAATGGCGCGCCCTAACATTGGCGACAAAAAGTACAAAAAATTCATGCCGTATTTATTATCGGTATTCTTCTTAATATTTTTATTGAATATTTTAGGTTTAACTCCGCTAGGGTTAAACGTTACAGGAAACATTTCAGTAACTGTTTGTTTAGCATTGTTTACCTTTTTATATACCAACATATCTGCAAATGCCGATTATTGGAAACACATTTTCTGGATGCCAGGTGTACCTGCACCAATGAAAATAGTTTTAGCACCAATTGAGGTGTTAGGTATGTTCACAAAACCATTCTCATTATTAATTCGTTTGTTTGCAAACATTACCGCAGGTCACTCGGTAGTAATGGGGTTAATTGCAGTAGCTTTCGTAATGAAACAATCATTAGGTGCTGCAGGTGCAACAGGAGTATCATTTTTATTATCAACATTCTTAGTTTTCTTAGAAATTTTAGTAGCGTTCTTACAAGCATTTATCTTTACAATGTTATCATCATTGTTCATAGGTTCAGCTGTACAAGAGCATGCGCATGATGATCATCACTAAGATATTTTAAAGTAGAGTATTAACATTTTGTTTAATTATATATAAATCAATTATTATGACAATCCCAACTATTATTGGTGCAGGTTTAATCGTGATCGGAGCTGGTTACGGTTTAGGTAAAATCGGATCTTCAGCTATGGACGCTATCGCTCGTCAACCAGAAGCTGCTGGAAAAATCCAAACTGCAATGATTATCATTGGTGCATTATTAGAAGGTTTAGCATTTGGTGCTTTAATCTTAGGTAAATAGTCACTAGAACAAAAAAGCAAATATCTGCAACGGTTGGTTGCAGATATTGTTTAATTAAACAAGAAATAAAGTAAAACATCAATTCACATTTTATAAATAATGGAAAAATTAATTAACGATTTTAGTTTTGGATTATTCTTCTGGCAATTAATTATTTTAGTAGTTATTATTTTCGTATTAGGAAAATTTGCTTGGAAACCTATCGTTAATGCTTTAGAAGCACGTGAAGAAGGTATTGCAGACGCTTTAGCAGCAGCTGAAAATGCTAAAAGAGATTTAGCTAACTTAAAAGCAGACAATGAGAAATTGTTAGCAGAAGCACGTTTAGAGCGTGATGCTATGTTGAAAGATGCACGTGATATGAAAGACAAAATGATTGCTGAAGCTAAAGAAGAAGCTCAAAATGCAGGTGCACAAATGATTGCACAAGCACAAGCATCTATCCAAAGTGAGAAAAACGCTGCAATGGCTGATATTAAAAACCAAGTTTCTACTTTATCTATTGATATTGCAGAGAAGTTATTAAAAAATCAGTTAGCAGATAAAAACGCTCAAGAGCAGTTGGTAGGATCATTATTAAACGATATTAAATTAAACTAATACGTTATGACGGGAACAAGAGCAGCGGTAAGATATGCTAAAGCAATTCTTGACGTGTCTAACGCAAAAGGAAATGCTGAAGTAGTTAGCGCAGATATGAAAAATATCGCAGACGCTATTTCGCAAAGCAATGAGTTAAAGTTATTTTTAGAAAACCCTGTAGTTAAAGGAGAATCTAAATTAGCTGCCTTAAACGAAATTTTTGCTTCGGCTAACGCAGATACTAAAAACTTATTTTCGGTTTTATTACAAAACAAGCGTTTAGATATTTTAGAAGCAATTGCAGCACAATATGCTACTTTATATGATGAGTTAAAAGGAATTCAGGTAGCTTATGTTACAACTGCAACTCCGTTAACTGATGCTTTAGAGGCGCAAGTGTTAGCAAAAGTAAAAGAACTTTCAAACAAAGATGTAAGCATAGTTAACGAAGTTAATGCTGATATTATTGGAGGTTTTATCATTCGTTTAGGCGATATGCAGTACAACGCATCTATTGCCAACAAACTAAATCAATTAAAAAGAGAATTTAATAATTAAAATCACACACGTTTAACGTGATAAAATAGTCAAACGCATGGCAGCAATTAATCCTGCTGAGATTTCAGCAATTTTAAAGAAACAGTTATCAGGTTTTGGAACAGAAGCTTCGGTAGAAGAAGTAGGAACAGTTCTACAAATTGGAGATGGTATTGCACGTGTTCACGGTTTAGCTAACGCACAATATGGTGAGTTGGTTCAGTTCGAGAGCGGGTTAGAGGCAATGGTACAAAACTTAGAAGAAGATAACGTAGGTGTTGTTTTATTCGGTCCGTCTACAGGAGTAAGCGAGGGTTCTATTGTAAAAAGAACAGGACGTATCGCTTCTATTAAAGTAGGAGAAGGAATGTTAGGACGTGTGGTAGATACCTTAGGTAACCCAATAGATGGTAAAGGTCCTATCACTGGAGATTTATACGAGATGCCAATCGAGCGTAAAGCACCAGGAGTAGTTTTCCGTCAGCCAGTAACAGAACCTATGCAAACAGGTATTAAAGCTATTGATGCTATGATTCCAGTTGGGCGTGGGCAACGTGAGTTGGTAATTGGTGACCGTCAAACAGGTAAAACAACTGTTTGTATTGATACCATTTTAAATCAAAAAGAATTTTACGATGCTGGTAAACCAGTATTCTGTATATATGTTGCAGTAGGGCAAAAAGCTTCAACTGTAGCAAACATTGCAAAAACGTTAGAAGAAAAAGGAGCAATGGCTTACTCAATCATTGTTGCGGCTAACGCATCAGATCCTTCTCCAATGCAAGTATATGCTCCTATGGCAGGTGCTGCAATTGGTGAGTATTTCCGTGATTCAGGTCGTCCTGCATTAATTGTTTATGATGATTTATCTAAACAAGCAGTAGCTTACCGTGAAATGTCGTTAATCTTACGTCGTCCACCAGGTCGTGAGGCATATCCTGGAGACGTTTTCTATCTTCACTCTCGTTTATTAGAGCGTGCTGCTAAGATTATTGGTGATGACGAAATTGCTAAAAACATGAACGATTTACCAGAATCGTTAAGACCAATTGTTAAAGGTGGTGGTTCATTAACTGCTTTACCAATTATTGAAACACAAGCTGGTGACGTTTCTGCTTATATCCCAACCAACGTAATTTCGATTACTGATGGTCAGATTTTCTTAGAGTCAGATTTATTCAACGCAGGTGTACGTCCAGCAATTAACGTAGGTATTTCGGTATCTCGTGTTGGTGGTAACGCGCAAATTAAATCAATGAAAAAAGTATCAGGTACATTAAAATTAGATCAAGCACAGTTCCGCGAATTAGAAGCGTTTGCTAAGTTTGGTTCAGACTTAGATCCTGTAACTTTAAACGTAATTGAAAAAGGTAAACGTAACGTTGAAATCTTAAAACAAGCTGTAAACGATCCTTATTCTGTAGAAGATCAGGTGGCTATTATTTACGCTGGTTCTAAAAACTTGTTACGTAATGTACCTGTTGAGAAAGTAAAAGAGTTTGAAAAAGAATTCTTACAAGTATTAAACTTATCTTACCGCGATACATTAAATGCTTTAAAAGCAGGTAATTTATCTGATGAAGCTACAGCAACTTTAGAAAAAGTAGCTAAAGAAGTAGCTTCTAAATACTAATAAAAGTGTAGAGTAATTAGTATTGAGAATCTAGATTTCTAACTTCTCAATACTAATATCTAATTTTTGTCTTAATTCAATTAAAATGGCAAACTTAAAAGAAATACGTAATAGAATCAATTCGGTATCATCAACCATGCAGATTACATCGGCAATGAAAATGGTATCGGCTGCTAAATTAAAAAAAGCACAAGATGCTATTACAGCTATGCGTCCGTACGCTGAGAAATTAACCGAGTTAATTCAGAACATTAGTGCAACCTTAGAAGGCGATGCTGGTGGTGTATATGCAGAACAACGCGAAGTAAATAAAGTGCTTTTAGTAATTATTACATCAAACCGTGGTTTGTGTGGTGGTTTTAATGCTAACATTATTAAAGCAACTCGCGATTTAATTGATAACGTATATGCTGGTAAAAAAGTAGATGTTTTAACTATTGGTAAAAAAGGGTTTGATAGTGTTGGTAAAACACAAACGCTTTTAGCTAACCGTAGTGATTTGTTTGATGCCTTAACTTTTGTTAATGTAGAAGCAGTAGCACAACAAATTATGGATACTTTTATTGAAGGTACTTATGACCGTGTTGAGTTGGTGTACAACCAATTTAAAAACGCTGCTACACAAATTGTAATAACAGAACAGTTTTTACCTTTAAAACCTATTGAGGCAACTTCTAACGCAACAGTAGATTATATTTATGAGCCTTCTAAAGAAGAGATTATCTTAAATTTAATACCTACATCGTTAAAAACACAATTGTACAAAGCTGTTTTAGACTCTAACGCTGCAGAGCACGGAGCGCGTATGACAGCTATGCACAAAGCTACTGATAATGCTAAAGATTTACGTGATCAGTTAAAATTAACGTATAACAAAGCACGTCAGGCAGCTATTACCAACGAAATCTTAGAGATTGTAGGTGGTGCAGAAGCATTGAATAACTAATATAGTTAATTACAATTCATAAAGAAAGCCTTTATCTTAGTTGATAAAGGTTTTTTAATTTTTTAAATACATTGCATGAAAAGCTACAATAGATTTAAAAGATTTTTCCTTTTCATCATTCTAATTACATGGCATTGAAAGAACATTGAGGAAATGCTGGAATGTGAAAGCTTAAAAAGGGAAGAATATTTTTATTGGATTTTCATTTTCCTTAATAATCTTAACTGTTGTAGTTATTCATAAAGATCAATAAAGAATTTAAAGATATTTTATAATGATAGGTTTCTTAATATTATTAATTTTTGCTTTTATACTTGATTACTTTATGTATACAAGATTAAAGCCGTTAACAGTTTTTGTTAAAAAAACTGAAGTTTTATTGTCCGCTCTTGCATTAAGCTTATTAGTATTAGGTTTAGTGCTTGAAACATTTGAATTGAATGATGTTTTTATGATATTATTTTTGTGTATAGGTATGGTAATTACTAGATTTTTTGATGCAATGAATTTAAATAAAGAGCGTAATCAGATAATTCTTTTTAGGTATTTATTAGAGATTATGCTTGTATTCTGCATTATTACCCAATTTGCTTATATATGGGATAAATGCTTAACGTATAATTAATAACCTTTATCTTAATTGATAAAGGTTTTTTTGTATTACGTATTAAACAGTATAAGCTTAATAAGAAGTTCTCTTTAAACACAAAGTAACAACGCACATTCATCCCAAACTTGTTTTAGGATCTCATGCATACTTCTTTATTTTGCGCGATTCTAATTTAAGCTACCCCGTTGTACACTTTATTGCAACTATAACCGTAAATTTAGTTTTAAAGCCTTTCTACTAATACAATATATCTGTTAACCCTATAGGCATACCTTATGTACGCTACAATGCATTGAACCATTTTAAGAAACATGTTTGTTTTTAGATGAAGTTACTTATATGATGTAATCTTGTGGTAGTATGAGTTCTCAATAAACTCAAACCGTCGTCGTTTTTACTTTGCTGTAATAAAATAACTAAACCATCATCTCAAAAGCATCTCTAGGCTTCCATCAGCAACATAAATAGCACCGCATACATAAAAACTTGCTTTTTGAATTAGCTTGAATATATGTAATTAAACTTTGACTATATTTATAACAATTAAGATTTGTTTTTGTAAAGTTTGTAATATGAAAAAGACTATTAAAATACATATTCCAAAGCCTTGTGAAAAGCAAGAATGGAGTTCTGAGCTTATTTCAAATAAAGAGAAGATGTGTTTGTTATGTAGCGAAAAGGTTTTTGATGCTACTAGCTTAACAGATGATGAATTACATCAATTGGTTACTTCAAAGACAAAGCCTAAATGCATTCAATTAAAACAATCGCAATTAAACCGACCGATTACTGTTTCTTCACATCAATATAAATATAAGCAGTTGCAGAATGCATTTTATGGTTTATTAGTAGCAGGCTTGGTTGTTTCATGTTCAGTTCAAAAACAACCTGAAAAGGCGATTGCTGATTATGAACAGTTGTTTCAAACAGATCCTTTTTTTAATGATACTTTAAAGGATGTTATTCGGGGAATAGTTATAAATTATGAAAACAAGCCTATTCCAAGAGCATTCGTTTCAGTAAAAGGAAGTAGTAAAGGTGTTAAAACTGATGAAAAAGGGTATTTTAAATATGAAATACCTCATTATGTCCTTTCTGATACAATGACTTTAAAAATTCAGGCTGTTTATTGGCAAGAACGGTATAATGATGAATTTATAATAATTAAAAATAATCTACCTTTGAATAGTAGCTTTATGATCATAGATCAAGAGATAGAAGATATTGTTGTGGGAATATACAGAACGTTTGATTAAGAGATTGTCATCTGAAAAGCATCTCTAGGACTTCCATCGGCAACATAAATAACACCGCAATAGGTAAAACCGTACTTTTTAAAGAAGTTTTGCATGGGTAGGTTGTTATTATTGGTATCAACCCTAATGTTGTTTGTTTGGGTAAAACAATAATCAAAGCACGCTTTGGCTACACCTTTTGCTTTGTTGTTTGAAGCTAGCCTATGAATTACGCCGTAAGGTTTGTTATTAAGCCAATTTCCGTTGTCAATAACGTTGTAGGTAGGTTCTGGGTTGTTGCCTGTAACAAAACAAAAATAACCTACTATTTCTTGGTTGTTGGTAATAACGTAACCGTGCTTGTTTTCAATATCGGTTGTAATAACGGTATGTGACGGATATCCGTTAATCCATTGGGTATGGTTACCGTTTTGACGCATGATGTTGCGGGCATCGTCAATTACCTGCATAATGGCTGGTATATTGGTTGGTTGTGCAAGTTGTATCTTCATCATTATTCAGCAAATAAATGGGCAATTTTCTTTTTATCGCCAACCAGCCATAAAATATCGCCTTTTTGTAAAATAAAAGTAGGTTGTGGGTTCAAAATACGTTCGCCATTACGCTCAATACCGGCAATAATACTATTGCTTTTCTCGCGTAACTTACTTTCACGAATCGAAAAGCCACACAAAGCATCATTGGTTAATTCAAACCCTTGTAATACAATTTCGGTGTGGTAATCAACCGATCCTACTAGCGATTTATCAATAAACAATTCAAAATCTTTTACTTGTTCATCGGTACCAATTACGTATAAAATATCTTTCGGGAATATCTTTTCGTCTTTATCGGGTATGTTGATAATTAAATCGCCTCGTTTAATAATGGCTACGTTTACACCTAATTCTTCACGTATTTTCAGATCCTTTAACGATTGACCGGATAGCAAAGATTCTTGCGGAATTTCAAAAGTAGTCATGTGTCCATCCCACGGCGTTAAATCGCTTTTGTTTCTAATGGCTTCTGATATTTCCCTGTCGTTAAAGTTCTCTATAAACTGATTTTGAATTTTGTTGTACCAAGCTTGTATTTTCTTTGGAAACAACACCCCAAAAACAATTAAAACCACCAATACAATTGCGCCCACAAGTGGATTGATTAATTCGTTGATCATTATGAAAACTATCATAAAACAAATTACAATTCTAAACAGCGCAATTAAAATTAAAGGGGTAATGTTTTTGTTGTCGCTTTTAAGTAGCTTTAATGAAGGCAATGCAACACGTTGTAATGCCAAAGCATACAAGAACGGTAAAATAGCCACCAGCGTTATAAAAACATACGAATAAAAGGTGATAGGGCCATTTGCTAGCGGAATTAAATAATAAATACTTACAAAGATAATACCCGCAATAATTACAGTATGTATAATGATGTGCGATAAAACGCCTGTAATGTATTTTTTCCAATGATTGGTTTTGCGAATGGTTTGTGTTTCGGATGAATAATTATCCAAACGATCTTCCCACTTTTGCGGAATGATTTTTTGTACTCTTTGGTAAACTTTTAACGAGCTTTTGATGAAGAACGGAGTGGTAAAAGTGGTAATTGCCGAAACCGCTACAACAATAGGGTACAAGAAACCACTGGTTACACCTAATGTCATTCCTAAAGTGGCAATGATAAAAGAGAACTCACCAATTTGTGCCAAGCTCATTCCTGCTTGAATAGATTGTTTTAACGGTTGTCCTGATAACAAAGCGCCTAACATAGTGGCAATTGTTTTACCAAAAATGGTAACAAAAGTAATGATGATAACAGGTACAGCGTATTCTTGTAAGGTGTCTAAATTAATCAACATACCTACCGATACAAAGAAAACCGCGCCAAATAAATCTTTTACAGGTTTAATTAAATGCTCAATTTGTTCTGCTTTGGTAGTTTCCGCAATGATAGATCCCATAATAAAGGCGCCTAATGCAGGTGAAAACCCAGCAGCATTTGCCAAAATAACCATTAGTAAACACAACGCAAGCGATACAATTAAAGTAGTTTCTTCGGTTAATAAATTACGAGTTTTTTTAAGCAATGTGGGTATGAAAAAGATACCAGCCAAGAACCAAAGTATTAAGAAAAAACCGAGTTTAAAGATAGATTCCATTAAGGCAACACCAGAGAATTGTTGCGATACGGCAATGGTTGATAACAATACCATTAGTAAAATAGCAACAATATCTTCTACAATCAATGTTCCAAATACTACCCCCGCAAACTTTTGCGTTTTCACACCCAGTTCATCAAAGGCTCGTAAAATAATGGTGGTGGATGACATGGATAAGATAGCTCCTAAGAAAATACTGTCCATAAAATTCCATCCCATTAGTTTACCTGTAGTAAAACCAACAATAATCATAGCGGCAATTTGTACACCCGCAGTAATGCTGGCAGAACCACCTACTTTAACCAGTTTCTTAAAGCTAAATTCAAGTCCTAAACTAAAAAGCAAGAAAATAACCCCAATTTCAGCCCATACTTCTACACTTGCCTTTTCTTGAACGGTCGGAAACAACGGAAAGTGAGGTCCTGCTAAGAACCCAGCAATTAAGTAACCTAAAACCAAAGGTTGTTTTATTTTCTTGAAGATCAGTACTGCAATACCTGCTGTCATTAAAATCAAGCCTAAATCAGAAATAAGAGGATATAAGTGGTGAGAAGTCTCTGCGGCTCCTTGCATAAAGTATGTTTTTGAGATTTTTTAAAGATACAAAATTACCACGAGTGTGTATTGCCTATTTGTATATTGTTTGCAATAAAAAAGCTGCTTTCATTGAAAGCAGCTTTTTTTATGATGATGTGATTTTGTTTCTTAATGAATTTCAAAATTATCAATATGTAAATCATAAGCAGCATTGCTACCTACTTTTAGAGCAAAAATATCACCAGTAGCAGCCGTGTTTATAGCAACATTAGAAATATTTAAGGTTACTTTAACCCATTTGCCATTCGTATCTATTGTGCCAGCATACGCATTAGTACCATTGCCTGCATCATTAAGATCGGCTTTGTTTAATGTTACTGCCATACTGTTTAGGTTAGATACGTTAAATACATCGTATCCTGAACCAGCACGGTAAATGTTTAAAGATAATGATTTGGTTGATGTACCTTTTACCCAGAACGTAATTTTGGTTGGTGTTGCAGGAATGGTTCCTTTAGCTGATGCCATAATAGTGAAAACATAATCATTAGCTGTTGGCGTACCATTGATGTGTAACGAGTTAGTGCCTAAAGCCCCAGTACCCATACCTTGAACAGCATATGATTTTAAACCAAAGTTGTTTACACCACCTGTAAAGCTAGCCCAGTTTTCAAAATCTGATCCAGTAAAGAAAAGATTGGTTGGTGCAGTTGGTTCTTCTCCGTTTCCAGGATCTTCGCCAATGCGATCTTCTGTTAACTGAATATCATTAAATGTGCGCGCCATAAATTGGTAATCGCTGTTGAACTTAGTTAAAACACCACGAATTTTACCGCTGTTTTTCACCACAACCTGTGATGCAAACTTAGCAAACTCGCTTGTTCTAAAAATCATGGTACCTGTAGCGTCTTCAATATTGTGATTGGTTGCACCGCCTAAAACATTAGCCGCATCGTAGTACGTTTTTCCAACTGCTTTATCAGCAAATTGTACTTTTTCAATTTCTACTAAAGTGTTTATGTATTTGTCGCTTTTTAATTCAGCAAGCGTTCTGGTGTGTACCAAATCTTTTTCAGCTACTTTGACATTTGAAGGCAGTACTTTTTTGTAGAAATCAGATTTTGACATTCTACCCACACTTGTTTCTTCAAAGATATCACCTACAACCAAAGATCCATTGGCAATCATAAAGTGCATATCTTTTAAATAGATGTATACTTTGCGCCCTGGAGCCATATCGTTTACAATGTTGTACATATCAACGGGTACCGAAAAACCTAAAGTACCTTCTAAATTTTGAAAAGATACCGATTTGTAAAACGTACCGCCTTCATCGCTAGATGATACATATGCCTCTATAATATCGTTTTCTGTATATTGTTGCAATGTTGTGTTTGCTTTAGCATACAATTGGTCTAATGTTATAGTAGGTGTAGCTTGGTGGTACTCAATAGTTGGTACCGAAACATCGTCGCTATTGGCACAGCTTGTTGTTATTAAAGTTGTAGCAATTGCTAAACTTAAAAAGGTATATTTTATAGCTTTCATTGTTACTTTAATTAAAATACTTTAATGTTATCAATCATATAAGAACCAGCGTTTGCACTTGCAGTTCCGCCTGTTGCTTTAAAAGCAATATGTATGTTGCCGCTAAATTCTTTTAAGTTAATACCACCAGAATTTACCCATACATAGTTTTTAGAACCAGCTTCAGGTTTTTTAAACTCAAATTTTACCCAAGTAGCGGTAGCAACATCGCCTGTAAAGTTGTTAGAAACATACAACTCTAAGTTGTTATTGGTACTGTTTACTACGTGGTGTTGTGACGATTGAAAAGTAAGACGTTTTACATTTGCCGCATCAATATTAATGGCTGGGGTTACAAACCACGCAACGTTTAACTGTTGGTTGCTTTGAAAAGGTGAAAATTCGTAATATTCGTTCTCAGATCTTGCGTCTTTTTTTCCTTCCCATTTTCTTGTACCTGCTTCCGCAAAATTAGTATAAGGTGTTTCGTCAAACTCTTTTGTGCTAGCACCTTTAAAATCTACTTCAAAAATAGTATTGTTAATTTTAGGTAATACTTGCTCATCTTCTGGGCTACATGCTGTAAACAAACTTGTAAGAGCAATAGCCGCTATAGGGAATATATAATTTATTTTTTTCATATCACTTTCAATTAAAAGTTGATGTATAAGTTTAAGAAATAAGTTCTGCCGTACCCGTAGAAATACTTAGGACCAAATGAACGTGTACCACTTGCGTGATCCATTAACAATTCGCGGTAATTTGCATTACGTGCTTGTTCAAAACCACCAGTTTTGTATTCTAAACCTAAAACGTTGTTAATAGAGGCAAAGAAACCAAAGGTTTTTCCGCTAATTCTCCAAGATTTACCTCCTGTAATATTTAATAAGAAAATATCGTCTAGTTTTTCTTGTTTTAATAAGTTGCGCGCTGTGTTGGTATCAATATCAGAAAAAGCGGCACCACTTTGTCCTGGTTCTGCAAAGAAATTGTTGGTTCTTAACAATGGCGAAATATCTAAATACAAATCGGTTAAGAAGTTAGCATTAGCCCCAATCCACCAATAGTTAGGATCGCGGTATTCAATTCCTAAAGAGTATGCTTGTTGTGGGCTTCCTGCAATACGGTAGTTTTTAATGTAACTTGTACCGTAGTTTACCATTGGGTTTAAACCATTTTCACGACGGCTGTCTACGTTTAAGTAAACATCTGCATTGTCTGAGTAAATTGCCTGGCCAAAGTTGGCAGCAGCAGTAACTTTAATGGTTTTAGTTGCTTGGTATTCTGCACCAAACTCTAAGCCCATACTTTGTTTGCTAATGTTACGTGTTACTTCAGAAACAAAATCACTAGGGGTGTCTGTATCTACATCAATACCATCGGCATAGAAGAAAGCAACTTCAGCAGCGTCTTTAATTTCATTGAAATAGGCACCAATACGACCTTTTAATTTAGGTGTACGAATGATGTAACTTAAATCGGTACCAAAAACTTTCTCATCTGTTAAACCGTCAATTGTAGCATCACTAATGCGTACGTTTGAGTAGCTGTTTCGAATTGATGGCGCTTTGGTGTAATAACTTGCGTTAAAGTTTAAAATGTGTTGACCAGTAACTTTGTACGTTGCACCCCCTTTAAAACCGTAGTTTTCAAACGATACTTTTTGTCCTTTTCCAAAAGAAGTATCTGCATACAATCCGTTTTTATACAAACCATCTCTTTGATAATCTGTGTACGATGCGTTTTGTGCTAAATAGAAATCAAACTTACCAAAGTTAAATTTAAACTGAGTAAATAAATCTACCACATTAGCGCGCATAATGTAATTGTATCCGTAACGGTCTCCTTCGTAAATTTTTCTGTTAGGATTGTTTAAGTCAGAGTCACCGTTTTCAGCTTTTAAGAATAAATCTTTATCAACTAAATATGATCCACCTAATAAATCAATCATTTCTTGATAGTTTTCAGAATATAAATTGCGGTACGTTAAACCAGCATTAAAACCAATGATGTTTGATAATTGTGTGTTAAATAAGGTGTTAGCTGTTAACTGTTTGTCTTGCATAACATCTGCATATAAAGCGTTTACAGAAGCACCGCCTAATGAGTCTTTAGCATTTTGTTTGTACAAACGGTTCCAATCAATTTGAGCGTTTTCTAAGAAATTAGCTCTTGCTTCATCAGCCTTAGTATAATTAGGAGCCCAAATTGGGTTGGCACCATCTGTATTGTGCAAGTTCATGTAATAACTTGGCAATTCTTTATAATAGGTAGGGTCTGGATTGTTAGCACCGTTGTAATCTAAACGAGTGTTTGATATTTTTCCAAACTGATATGCTACATTGGTATTTAAGCTCGATTTTTCACTGATGTTCCAGTAATGGCTCAAAATAAATAAAGGCTCTTCTACATCTTTATCGCGAGAGTTGCGTTTTTTACCGTTTTGATACCCCCAGTATGAGTTGTATTTGTATCCTTTTAAATCAATTACTTCTTGTGTGTTTGGCGAGTTTTTACCACGGCTGTTTTGCGCGTAAATAGAAGATAAGTTGATGCTGTGTTTGCTGTTGATTTTTTTCTCGATAGCTAAAAAGAACGATTTTGCATCGTAATCTGTTCCATCAAAGAAACCTTCTTTTGCCATACGATACGATCCTGATGCTGCATATGCCCATCCGTTTGCTGTCATACCAGATCCGTAAGTTGCCATAGCACGTCCGTTGTAGTTGGTATTAGTACCCGATAAAGAAATACGAGTACCTGTACGCATAAACGATGCACGTGTGTTAATAGCTTGGTTACCTAAAATACCACCAAAAGTATAATCATCTGGCATTGATCCTGTGGTAAACTCTTGGTTACGTGTAGCATCATTTAAACCACCCCAGTTAGAATATTGCGGGCGACCATCGTAAATTTTGTTCATAGAAATACCGTTAATAAACGTATTTCCATACTCGTTATCAAGTCCACGTACTCTAAAACGTGCTTGCCCCCAGTTAAAAGCTGCTGCTTGTTGAAAAGCATCACGTGATGCTTGTAGTAAACCCGAAGTAGTTTCAGAACCCGAATTGTCATCACCTAAATCGTTTTCGGTTAACGTAATTAAACTTAACTGTTGTTCAGAAGTTAAATCTTCTTCTAAATAAATAGTACCTAAATCGATACTTTCTGTTGTAGAAACTTCTAAAGCAAAACGTTTTTGGGTGTACCCCGTAAAGTTAATAAGCAACACTTGGCTACCCGCAGTTGGGTTTGTAATTACAAACGTACCTTCTTCATTTGTAGTTGCCGATAAATTAGTGTTGGTTAAATTTGCTGTTACATTGAATAAGGGTTTCTGCGTTTTTGCATCAACTACCAAACCACGTAACTCTGTTTCTTGTGCCCAAGATGCCACTGTAAATAGCATTAAAAAAATACAAAGTAGTAATTTTTTCATAAAAAACTAATAATGAGTTATTTAAAATTTGCGAAGCTTAAAATAAACTTAACATGCTGCAAAGGTATATATTTTATAAATATTAATTAATTTTGTCAACAGTTTTGTTTAAAACTTCATGTTAACTTAATATTGTTATGAAACTAAAATTACTACTTTTAGTAGCTTTGCTTGGCGGTACTGTTGCAACACAGGCGCAAAAAAAATCGTATATGGTACATACCGTAAGTTTTTACAACTTAGAAAACTTGTTTGATACCATTAGAGATGAAAAAATTTACGATGAAGAATGGACACCGAAAGGAGAACGCAGCTGGGATGGTAAAAAATACCAACAAAAATTAGAAAACCTAAGCAGAGCTATTGCTGAAATAGGTACCGATGAAAACCCAAATATGCCTACTATTTTAGGGGTTAGCGAATTAGAAAACAAAAAAGTGTTAGAAGATTTAGTAGCCATGCCCAAATTGCAAAAAGCAGGTTACGGTATTGTGCATTACGATTCGCCAGACCGTCGTGGTATTGATGTAGCGTTACTTTATCAAACCAAACACTTTAAACCAACAAGCTCTAAAAACATACCGTTATATATTTATGATGCCAGCGATGCCAAGTATAAAAACGATAACAACGGTAAAGGCAAACGTATTTATACTCGCGATCAACTATTGGTTACAGGTTTGCTTGATGGTGAAGAAATGCACTTTATTGTAAACCACTGGCCATCGCGTTCTGGTGGCGAAAAGAAAAGCAGCCCTAATCGTGAGGCAGCCGCAGCTTTAAACAAAAAAATAATCGATTCTTTATATCAAATCAACCCAAACGCAAAAGTAATGACGATGGGCGATTTAAATGATGGACCATATAATAAATCGGTGAAAGAAGTATTAAACGCCAAAGCAAAGAAAGAAGAAGTGAAAGAAGGCGGCATGTTTAACCCTATGTACCAATTGTATAAAGAGGGGCACGGTACCATTGCTTACCGCGATGCTTGGGATATTTTTGATCAAATTATTTTATCAGAGCCTTTGTTAAGAAAAGACTATTCTTCTTACCGTTATTGGAAAGTAGGTATTTTTAACAAACCTTTCTTGGTACAAAAAACAGGACAATACAAAGGGTACCCATTGCGTAACCAATTAAGCGGAGAGCCTGGTTTTAGTGATCACTTTCCGGTATATATTTACTTAATTAAAGAACAGTAACAATAAAAATCCATCTTATATAAAGATGGATTTTTTTGTTTTTTTAAACTGATGTATTACTATAGTCTTTTTTTACTTATATTAGTTTTTGCTCATAAAACGTTAAGGTTTTATTACAGAAAACTAAATTTAAGTATCTTTACACGAATTTTTATTAATTAATACAAACAACGCAAGTTGTTCTATATATATGGCATGTACCAATTGTTTTCAATGTTTGTGAGGATATCTAACTCGTGTCATAATTAAGATTAATAACAAGTTCTTGTCAAGCTAGTTTGAACCGACGTTGTGTTCGTAATCTCAAATTTAATGAACTGTGTTCCATTGTAAACTCTAGTTAGTATCATATCTAAATAAGTAATGTCTAGTTTAGTGCTAAGCATAGTTTAGTAAATTCATCCTTATCATTAAAGTTGGTTTTATATTACTATGTTGAGCATTAATAACCGCAAACAAAAGTGAAAACGTTATGTGTTATTAAAAACAAAATAATGGGTATAAAAACATAACTTAAAATTACCTATTTTTGCTACTGCAAATTTTAAATCATTAACCCAAATTTATCTATGAAAGTAGCTGTAGTTGGCGCAACCGGAATGGTTGGCGAGGTAATGCTAAATGTTTTAGCAGAACGTAATTTTCCTGTAACAGAATTAATTCCGGTAGCATCGGAGAAATCGGTTGGTAAGGAAATAGCTTTTAAGGATAAGAAGTATAAGGTGGTAAATTTGCAAACAGCCGTTGAAATGAAACCCGATGTGGCATTGTTTTCGGCAGGTGGAGAAACATCATTAGAGTGGGCACCAAAGTTTGCCGCGGCAGGTATTACGGTTGTTGACAACTCATCGGCTTGGAGAATGGATCCAACCAAAAAATTGGTTGTTCCAGAAATCAATGCAAATGTGTTAACTAAAGACGATAAAATTATTGCCAATCCTAACTGTTCTACTATTCAGTTGGTTATGGCATTGGCACCCTTGCACAAGGCATACAACATTAAGCGTGTAGTGGTTTCTACCTATCAATCTATTACAGGTACAGGTGTAAAAGCGGTACAACAATTAGAAAACGAATACAATGGCGTGCAAGGTGAAATGGCATATAAATACCAAATTCACCGCAATGCTATTCCTCATTGCGATAGTTTCTTAGACAATGGATATACCAAAGAAGAAATGAAATTGACCAATGAAACCAAAAAAATTATGGGCGACGATACCATTAAGGTTACGGCTACTGCTGTGCGTATTCCGGTAGTTGGTGGACATAGTGAAGCGGTTAATATTGAGTTTGAAAACGATTTTGATGTAAACAAAGTACGTGCCTTGTTGCAAGAAACGGAAGGAATTATGGTACAAGATAATTTAGATACGTTTACCTACCCAATGCCTTTGTACGCACAAAATAAAAACGAGGTATTTGTAGGAAGAATCCGTAGAGATGAAAGTCAGCCAAATACATTGAATATGTGGATTGTTGCCGATAACTTACGAAAAGGTGCTGCAACCAATACCATTCAAATTGCCGAATATTTGTTAGCAAACCATTTAATAGGATAACAACCTTATAATTTTACAAAACGTACTAAGAAAGTTTCTATAACAAGTAGAAACTTTTCTTGGTTTTATATAGTATGAAAGATAAATTATGGTCGGGCAATTTTATGAATGCCTGCATTGCAAACTTTTTAATGGGGTTTGCTTTTTACTTAATTGGTGCTACTATGCCCTTTTATATTGGTACTAAGTATGGTGCTACCGAAGTTGAAACTGGATTGGTTTTGGCAAGTTATATTATAGCAACATTAATTGTACGTCCGTTTTCGGGGTATATTGTTGATGCGTATTCACGCAAAAAGGTATACATTATTGCGTATTTCTTTTTTGTGTTTGTGTACTTTGGTTATATGTGGGCATCAACCCTTGTATTGTTTGTAATAGCACGTATGTTACATGGCGTAACGTGGAGTGTTATAACCACAAGCAGTAGTACAGTAGCTATTGATATTATACCATCGGCTCGTAGAGGTGAGGGGTTAGGCTTTTTTGGATTAACCACAACGGTTGCCATGGCAATTGGACCTTTTATTGGTTTGTATTTGTATGAGCATTATCCGTTTGAATATAATTTTTACAGTACCATTACCGTTGGTATTATTGGGTTGATTACGGCTTTGTTTATAAAGGTTCCTAAACGCGCTTTAAAAGAAAAACAAATACTATCATTAGATCGATTTATATTAAAACCCGCATTGCCTATTGGGGTTAATGTTTTGTTTATTGCAATTAGTTTTGGAATGGTTTTTACGTATGCAGCTAAGTTTGGCTTAAACGAATTAAAAATAACCAGTACAGGCTTTTTCTTTTTGTTTATGGCTATTGGTATGGCAGCTTCGCGTTTTTTTGCGGGTAGGTTGTTAGATAAAGGCTATGTAACGCCTTTAATGTTAACGTCTTTATTTATTATTACATTAGGATATACCGCTTTTGGTTTGGCAACATCTGAATTGTTGTATTTTGGTTCGGCATTATTTATTGGTTTAGGTTACGGTATGGCATCGCCATCCTTTCAAACAATGATTATTAATATAGGTACAAACGATCAGCGTGGTACAGCCAATTCAACCTTCTTTTCTTTTTACGATTTAGGCATTGGTATAGGTATGGTATTAAGTGGTTTTTTGGCAACGGCGTTTTCAAGTTTTGGTCATTTGTTTTTATTGTCTGGTTTACTAGCCTTTATAGGATTGATTTATTTTTACTTTGTATCAAGAAAGGTTTACCAAAGAAAGAAACAGTTGTAAAACAATTCGTTGCAACAAATAAATAAAATGGTTACTTTTGTAAAATGAGACTAAATAAGCGTTTTATATCGATGTTCTTAAGCATGTGCGTTATGGTAACGCTTATGTTTCAATCGGTGCATACTTATACGCATTTAGTTACTGATTATTTATCAGAAACATCTCATCAGCATACAAAACACGATAAATATGCAAGTCATCATTCTGATGATTGTCAAATTTGTCATTTTACTTTAAGTCCATTTACAACTGTTTCTACAGATGTAATTCACTTTTATCCTACTACTTATTATCCAAAATTAAATGTTGCTTACCATGTATCTTTACATGAAACTTCGTTTGATTTTGTTCAACTTCGCGGACCTCCTGTTTTTGTATAATTTATTACATTAAGAAAATTACAAATACAAATAGTATCACAAATGCGTTTATTTATAACGATTGTTTTGTGTATGCTTAGCTATGGCGTTTACAGTCAACATATTTTAAAAGGTGTGGTGCAAAATGCTATGGGCGAACGTATACCTAACAGTCATATCGATTTAAGCAGTAATTGTGTTGATACCGATTCTCAAGGCGTTTTTACATTTCAAAACCTTACAAGCGAAACTTATGTTTTAAAAGTTTCAGCGGCTGGTTATGGTATGTATCAAGAAACTATTCAGTTAAATCAATCAAAAGAACTAACGATTGTTTTAAACGAAGAAGAAACCTTGGAAACGGTTGTTATACATACTGCCCAACAAAATGCTTACAATCAGCAAAAAGTTAATCAAAAATATCTTCAAGAAAATTACAGTGGTAGTTTAGCTAAAACACTTGCTAATGTGGTAGGGTTAGATGCGGTAACTATAGGATCGCAAACTGCCAAGCCCATGATGCGTGGTTTAGGCTTTACCCGTATGGCGGTAACCGAAAATGGTATTAAACAAGAAGGTCAACAATGGGGTGCCGATCACGGCTTAGAAATAGATGCTTTAACTACCGAAAGTGTTGAGATTATTAAAGGTGTAGGCACTATTACACACGGATCGGACGCGATTGCCGGAGTGGTAGCTGTTAACAACGAAACCATACCAGCCAATGGTTTTAAAGCACAATATGTAACCACAGGGCATAGTGTAAATAAATCGTGGGCAAATGGTTTGAATGTTTCCTATAAAAAGAACAATCATTTTTATAAGTTAAAAACATCGTACAGTTCTTATGCCGATTATAAAGTACCTGTTGATGAAATTACCTATTTAGGCACAAAAATACCTTTAACAAATGGTATGATGACCAACACTGCTGGAAACGAATTTTCGGTTTATGGGCAATGGGGGTATATATCGGATAACTTTCAAAGTATTTTAAGTGTAAGTCAGTTTCAAAGTAATTCTGGTTTTTTTGCAGGTGCGCATGGTATTCCGTCTGTTGATGATGCAAAGCCCGATGGCAATGATCGTAACGTAGGTATGCCTAATCAAGAAGTAAAGCATACCAAAATTACCTATCATGCCAAATGGTTGCAAACGCATGATGTTTGGGACTTAAAAGTAGGATTTCAACGTAATCATCGTCAAGAAAACAGCCTGTTTCATTCGCATTATTCCAACCAAGTAGCACCAGAGTTACATCCTAATTTAGAGTTAGATTTTAAACTAAATACCTTTAATACCGAACTAACTTATAAGAAAGATTGGTTGTTAGATCATACATCAACATTTGGTGTACAACAGCAATATCAAGTAAACGATATTGATGGGTATAGTTATTTAATGCCAAAGTATGATAGATGGAATGTTGCTGTTTTTGGAAAGCATTTATGGAACATCAACCCAAAATTAAATGTTGAATTGGGGGCAAGGTATGATGTAGCTAACATGAAAGTAGCTTCGTATTTTGATGATGTTTTATATGAATATCTTATCAATCGTGGTACAAAAGAAGATACCGCTAAAGAAAACGCACAACGAAGCAACGCGTTAAACAAAGATTTTTCAAGAGGAAATGTGACGTTAGGCGTATCGTACCAAATTTCCGAAGATTGGGAAAGTACGTTTACGGTAGCATCTAATTTTAGATTTCCAACAGCCATGGAATTAAGTTCTAATGGAATTCATCATGGGGCTTTTCGCCACGAAAAAGGAAATCCTAATTTAGATGTTGAAAAAGGATGGGCTTTTGATTTAAGTCAGCACTACCACATTAAAAATTTCAAAATAAACGCAAGTGCCTATTTGTACTACTTCACTAATTATATTTTCTTAAAACCTACAGGCAGTTTTTCTATTTTGCCTCACGGTGGTCAGGTTTATGAGTATAGTCAATCTAAAGCAATGCTTACAGGTGTTGAGGTAGATGCGCAATACCAATTAAAACAACTAGGTTTGCAAGCGCAGTTTGCTTATTTATACAACCAACAAATTAGTGACAATGGTGTTAATTACCCTTTGCCGTTTTCAACACCTATTAATGGGCAATTTAAAGCGAGTTATTTATTTAACGATGTGTCTTTTTTTCAACAAAATCAGTTGCAGGTAAGTACAAAGGTAGCTTTAGCGCAAAATAGAATTGCCCAAAACGAAGAGGTAACTCCAGGATATGCCCTTTTTAATGCGCAATGGAGTTCGGTTTTAAATTTTAAAAGCGTGAAACCTCAAATTCGCTTACAGGTAAACAATTTGTTTAACAAAGTGTATTACCACCACAACAGTTTTTACCGCGCGTTGGATATTCCAGAGTTTGGTAGATCTGTACAAGTTTTTTTAACAATCCCAATTAATTAAAAAGTAAAATCAATCATGAAAAAAATAATCAATTTAAGTTTCGTCTTATTAAGTTTCGTATCAATTGTAGCATGTTCAGATAGTGAGGACGCTGATACAACAAAACCAACAGTGAATATCATCTCACCAACCGATCATCAAGAAATTGAGCCTGGTACTACTTTAAACTTTAAGGCTGCTTTAGCTGATAACGTAGGACTAAAAAGTTATAAAATTGAAATTCATTCGGCTGAAGATGGTCACGAACATAAAGCTAGAAAAGGAGGTGGAGATTTTGAATACCATATAACAAAAGATGTACCTAATAGCGCTAAAGATTTTGAAGTGAATCAAGCAATATCAATTCCTACAGATGCTGCCGAAGAACATTATCATGTGGGTATAACCGTAATTGATGTAAACGGTAACCAAAATCAGCAATTTGTTGAGGTATTTATTGGTCATGAACACAATCATTAATGTTAAAAGAAGACTCGTAACGAGTCTTCTTTACATTTTAACGCATACTAAATTTTAAAATTATTCGTTTATCTTTGAAAATTAAATATTTAAATATGAAGTTTTTTAAACACGTTTGTCTTTTGTTTTTAGCGATTGTTTCATTAGTAAGTTGTAACGATGAAGAGCCAGATACAGTTGGTCCTACGATTGAAATTACCAACATTCCTGATAATAAAGAGTATAAGTTTGGTGAGAGTTTAGTAATGAACTTTAAGTTTACAGATCAAACGGGGGTATATGAATATGCTTATGAAGTTTATTCTAAAGATAATTTACCAAAAGAGTTTTCAGTTGCACAAAGGTTAATTGATTTGCAAGGATATTTCACAGAAATCAATCAAATACAAACGATTTTGTTACCAGAAAAATCGGCTGCAGAAACCTACCAAGAAGGTGATTATATTATAAAAGTACAGGCTTCAGATATTAATCAAAGAGTTACAACGTATTACAAACCAATAAAAATTGTTTACCCAACAGAATAATTAAATAAGCTATGAAGAAAATAATTGCCCCGTTATTAATTTTATCTGTTTTTGCTTTAACATCATGTAAAGATGATGATAAAATAGATGATTTTAAACAATTACCTAAAACCATTACAAGCACTTCAGGAAACATTCAGTTTACCTACAGCACAAATGGTCAGTTGGTAAAAGTTACTGATAAAGATTCAAATACATCCTATACAGAGACACTGTTTACCTATGATAATGAAGGAAGAATAGTGAAATTTGTAAATGTTTATAATGAAGAAGGTAGCGTTGAAACAGATACTTACACTATTACCTATTTACCAAATAACGAAGCTAAAATTATAGACGAGAGTAATGATTATACTTTAGTTAAGTTTAATGGAAATGGTCAGGTTTTAAGTTTTAATAACTTATCTGAAGTAACTACTTTTACTTATGACAGTAAAGGAAATGTTGTTAAGATTAGCGACGATACATCAACTACAACAGTAAGTTATAATAATGATAAAGGTATATTAAGTGGAGTAACTTCACCTAAATGGGTGTTGTTATTAACTGATAGTGACTTATTCTATTTTGGAGGAAACAATCCTGTTTCTGTAAATTATGTCTATCAAAATAATGGTAGTACCAATACAGCTTCAGATACCTATACCTATCCAGTAGAGCATATTGTAAACGGATATCCTACGCGTATGCTGGTTAAACATACCGAATCTGGTGAAACTAATAATGAAACCTACAGTATTAATTATTAAATTGTATATATTTGTGTCATGTTTAATATAAGAAATTAGCTAAAACATAGTGTTTTTCTTATATTAAACTTTTTTAATCTTAAAAACATTAAATTTAATTTATAAAAATATGAAAAAAATTACTCTAGCTCTTATTGCTATCTCAGGAATTGCTTTTTCGTCTTGTGCTGATGTAGTACCTGCTGACGACCCTACAGAAGGAGGTACAAAATTGGTTCCTTTAAAAATTGTTGAAGAAGACGGAACAATTGCTTTTACGTATGATGCCCAAAATAGATTTTTAGAAATTAAGGAAGAAACTACGAATCCTGAAGATTATACACTAAGTACATTTAAGTACGAAGGAGATAAATTAATAAGTTTGAAAGTTGATGCAAAATCAAAAACTTCGTCTTATGTGGAAGAGTATACCTTTACATATCAAGCAAATAAAGTTACTGCCAATTTAAAATATACTGCCAATAATAATACAGAAGAATATACAGACGAGTTAAAGATTGATGATAAAGGGAGATTAATTAATTATGATTTTGCAACTCTTAGTTATGACTCATCTGGAAATGTTAATAAAATAGTTAACCCTGATGAAGAATATTTGTTTCAGTATGATTTTAGAAATGGAGTCTTTAAAAATGTAAAAACACCTCAATGGGTAATGGTTTATGCATTAGATAAATTCTACACCAATTCTGTCAATAACTTTACTAAAACTACTTTTATAGATCAAGAAGACGGAGAGGAAATTGATGTTAATATTTTTTATGAATACAATAGATTCAATTTTCCTAGTAAAATGACGGTAATCGATGAAGATGCCAAAAGTTATATTTCAACAATTCAATACAACACTACTTTTAAGTAACTGTATTTTAATACCAAACAACAACACTTATGAAAAAAATCATTTTATCAGCTATTGTATTAGCAAGTATTTCTTTAACATCTTGTAAAGATGATGATGACAAAAAAACGGATGAAGGAACTGTAGACATCTCTAAAATGTACTTGCCTTTAAAAATGGTAGCAGATGATTATACTACTAATTTTACCTATAACAACAAAGGGCAAGTAACCAAAATTGTTGAAAGTGATGGATTTGAATACTCTTTTAAATACAATGACAATCAGTTAGTTGAAGTTGTTGAAATAGATACTTCTACATCAACTGCTTCAACAACAACTTATACTTATAAACAAAATGGTAACACCATTACTTTAAATTCAGTATATGAATATAATGGTAGTAAAAATGAAGATAGCGAAACATTAACTCTTGATGCTAAAGGTAATTTAATTGATGATGAATACTTTACCTATTCATATGATGCAAATGGAAACATTACGCAAATGGCAAACAAGTATGGTGAAAAAGCTACCTTTACTTACGATGCTAAAAATGGTGTTTTTAAAAACTTAAATTTACCTAAGTGGGTTACTTCCTATATAATAGATTACAAGCCTAATATGGTTAATAATGCAGTAACTATTAAATTCGAAAGTGAAGAAGATCCAGAAGATAATGATTCTGGAACAATTAAGTATGATTATAATGCAGATGGTTACCCAGTAAAAATGATAGTTGATTCAGTAGTTGAAGGGAATTTCACGCAAACAATAGAATACACTAAAAAATAACAAACAACACTTAAGAAAAAAATTATTTTATCAGTTATTGTATTAGCAAGTATCTCATTGACTTCTTGTAAAGATGATGATGACAAAAAAGCAGATGAAGGAACAGTAGATATTTCTAAAATGTACTTGCCTTTAAAAATGACAAGTGATGGATATGTAACCTCATTTACCTACAATAACAAAGGGCAAGTTACTAAGATTGTAGATACCGATGGGTATGAGTACTCTTTTACTTACAATGGCAATCAGTTAATTAGCTTTGCAAGTATTGATCCTAGCTCTAAAACAATATATACATTTAAGCAAAATGGTAATACAATTACTATAAATTTGGATGGAAATGTAAATGGTGAAAAAGTTTCAGATACCCATATCTTAGAAATAGATGCTAAAGGTAATTTATTAAAAGACGACGAAGCTACTTATACATATGATAGTAAAGGAAACAACACTAAAGTGTCTTATGGTGAAGGTGAAGAGGTAATTTTAACATTTGATGATAAAAATGGTATCTTTAAAAACTTAAACTTACCTAAATGGGTCTCTACTTATTTGTTATCTTATAACGGAAACTTAGTAAACAATCTTTTATCGTATGATTATAAAGATGTTGATTTTCCAGAAGATAATAATTCGTCTAAAATTACTTATGAATACAATGCAGATGGTTATCCATCAAAAATCACTTCAGAGTATAAAGATGAAGCTGGAACTGATTCTGAGGTACAAACAATAGAATACACTAAAAAGTAATACTACACAACTTAATCATAAAAACTTGCCAACCTCGGCAAGTTTTTTTATTTTGCGGGTTATCTAAAACAGTAAAAATGAAAAAGCTAGTTCGTTCTATCTTTATTGCATCGGTGATAACATCATATACCGCACATGCACAAACAAATACAATGAAATATCCTGAAACGCAGAAGAAAGATGTGGTTGATACCTACTTTACCACTCAAATATCCGATCCTTATCGTTGGTTAGAAGACGATCGTTCTGCAGAAACTGCTGCTTGGGTTAAAGCCCAAAACAATGTTACGTTTGCCTACCTAGATAAAATACCTTATCGTGAGCAATTAAAGAAACAGCTAACCGAAAAATGGAATTATGAAAAAGTAGGCGCTCCGTTTGTTGAGGGCAACTATACGTACTTCTATAAAAACAACGGTTTACAAAACCAATCGGTGTTGTACCGCAAAGACAAAGCAGGTAAAGAAGAAATTTTCTTAGATCCCAACACTTTTTCTAAAGATGGTACTACTTCTTTAGACGGTGTTTCGTTTACAAAAGATGGTAGCTTGGTGGCTTACTCTATTTCTGAAGGAGGAAGCGATTGGCGTAAGATTATTGTATTAGATGCCGTTACCAAAAAACAAATAGGTGAAACGTTGGTTGATGTAAAGTTCTCTGGAATGTCTTGGTATAAAAACGAAGGTTTCTATTATTCTAGCTACGATAAGCCAAAAGGAAGCGAACTTTCTGCTAAAACCGATCAACACAAATTGTATTACCACAAATTAGGTACTAGTCAGAAAGAAGATAAAGTAATCTTTGGCGATAAAATACAACGCCGTTACGTAGGCGGACGTGTTACTAATGATGCCAATTATTTAATCATTACTGCATCTACATCAACATCAGGGAACGAGTTGTATGTAAAAGATCTTACCAATTCATCGGCACCATTAGTTACCATTTTAAATAATTTTGATACAACCACGGGTATTTTAGATAATAAGGGCACACAATTTTATGCCGTTACCAATTACAAAGCCCCTAACCAACGTGTAGTAACATTTGATATTGCAAATCCAAAACAAGAAAATTGGAAAGATGTTATTGCCGAAACCAATTTTGTGGTAAACCCATCAACAGGTGGCGGTTACATCTTTGCAAATTATATGAAAGATGCTATTTCAGAAGTAATTCAGTATGATTTTACAGGAAAGCAAATTCGCAAAGTACAATTGCCAGGTATTGGTACCGTAGGTGGTTTTGGAGCCAAAGAGAAAGAAACCGAATTATACTATTCATTTACCAATTACATCAATCCAGCAACCATTTATAAGTACGATATTGCTAAAGGAACATCAACCGTTTATCAAAAACCTAAAGTGTTGTTCAATAGCGATGATTACGAATCTAAACAAATATTCTATACCTCTAAAGATGGTACAAAAGTACCTATGATCATCACGCATAAAAAAGGATTAAAGTTAGATGGTACCAACCCAACTATGCTATATGCTTATGGCGGATTTAATGTATCGTTAACACCTAGTTTTAGTGTAGCAAATGCTGTGTGGATGGAAAATGGCGGCGTATATGCTGTACCAAACCTACGTGGTGGTGGTGAATATGGTAAAAAGTGGCACAATGCTGGTACCAAAATGCAAAAACAAAATGTGTTTGACGATTTTGTTGCCGCAGCGCAATATTTAATTGATAACAAGTACACATCGTCTAGTAAATTGGCTATCAGAGGAGGGTCAAACGGAGGGTTATTAGTAGGTGCTACCATGACTCAACGCCCAGATTTAATGAAAGTAGCTTTACCAGCCGTAGGTGTATTAGATATGTTGCGCTACCATACCTTTACCGCAGGCGCAGGTTGGGCGTATGATTACGGAACAGCAGAAGACTCTAATGAAATGTTTCAGTATTTAAAAGGATACTCTCCTATACACAACGTAAAAGCAGGGGTTTCTTACCCAGCAACTATGGTTACAACTGGTGATCATGATGATAGAGTAGTACCTGCTCATAGTTTTAAATTTGCTGCCGAGTTGCAAGACAAAAACAAAGGCAACAACCCTATGTTAATTCGTATTGATGTAAATGCAGGACACGGCGCAGGTAAATCGGTACAACAAACCATTAATGAAAATGCCGATATACAAGCTTTTACCCTTTGGAATATGGGTGTTAGTAAATTGTAATTATAAGTTTACACTTATCAAACACCTGCAAGGTATAATTCCTTGTAGGTGTTTATAAAAAAAGACATTATGAAAAAAATGAAGTATCTCTAAAATATGCAGCCTATTCTACCTTATATATTGTAGTAGCAATATTAGTATTTGTTTACTTGCTTTTAGGAGAAGCGAGTTTAGGAGCTATATTATCTCCTTTGTTTTGGATTCCATTGATAAGTACTTTTTTATCTGGTTATTATATCTTTACAAAAATAAAAAAGGCTTGGTTGTTGGGTATTACGCATTATATACTTGCACATGTTTTTGTGTTTCTTTTTTTCTTCATTATTAGATTTATGTATAACTTTAAAGAACATAGATTAATCACTAATCTTGTGGAGTCTTTTGAAAAGGGAGTAGAATTAGTGATAATGAGTTTAGTTGGAAGTTATTTTATTTTACCTTGCTTTATTTTAGGAGGGTATTATTTAAGGAAAATAACAACAGTTAATTATTTTTACAGAACAATAATTAAAAAACAAAAAATCCATCGCTAGAACGATGGATTTTTTTATACAGATGGTTTATCTCCGTTAGCCATAGTAAATTTAATTGATTTCTTAGGATAAGCCTCAACACTCATGGCGCTAGGGTTATTTATTAGTTTTTTAATACTAATTTTATCGCCTAATTTAAAATCAGCCATAACCATTTTATAATCTAATAAATAAGGTCCGCAAAAAAAGTTCCCTTTTTCATCTTGCTCAATAATACCTTGGTACAAACCTTCTTTTGTTTCTTTTCCCATAAAGCGTGTTATTAAACAACAAAGATACAAATTGCCCACTAATTTAGCGGCTATTTTATTTTTAATACACCACTAAACCAATACTATTTTAAAAGTGATTTTTTACCTAATTTAATAATAAAATGAAAACGTTTAAGAGTATGAATCCAATCAATAGTGTGTTAGACCAAGAAACCATAGCTGCTTTTTTAACACAACAAAATCAATTATTAAACATTCTTACAAACGCAGAAAAGATCAATTTAAATAGTTTACGTATTACTACAAGTATTTCAAGTATCATCAAACTAAAATTAGGCGACACTTTACGTGTTATTATCTATCACAACAAAAGACATATAGTACAAGCACAAAAAGTTATAGAAGGTATAGCAGATAGTTAAAAGGCACATTTTTTGATATTATTAACATATAAAATACAATTGTATGAAAAAATATCTTTTTTTATTAGGTTTTGTTGTACTAGGTATAACAACTAATAGCTGTTCTGATAATGAAAGTAACACAAGTGATGATAAAGCAAAAGTAGAGTTAAGACTTACCGATGCACCAGCACATTTTGATGCAGTCTTTATTGATTTAGTAGGTGTATCATATAAAATGAGCAATGGAGAGTGGCAAACATATACGATTACTCCTAAGGTTTATGATTTACTTGAGTTAAATAACGGATTAGACGTTGTCTTAGGAAACGAGTGGTTGCCTGTGGGACATTTAGATGAAATTAGATTACTTTTAGGTAAAAATAATAAAGTAGTTATTGATGGTGTTACACATGATTTAGACACACCGTCAGCACAACAAAGTGGTTTAAAAGTGAAAGTTAATACCAATTTAGTTGCGGGAAATGTCTACAAAATGTGGTTGGATTTTGATGCAGGAAAATCAATTGTAGAGCGTGGTAATGGTTCTTATGGATTAAAGCCTGTTATACGCGCATTTACAGAATTAACAAATGGACAAATTGAAGGAAAAGTAATTCCATTAGAAGCACTTGCTACTGTTTATGTTATGCAAAATACTACAGATACTTTAGCTATTTCAATTCCTAATGAAACGGGTTATTTTAAATTTATGGGACTACCAGAAGGTAAATATACTTTAAAGGTAAATCCTGCTAATGAAAACTTTTCGAGTCTTACTCTAACAGATGTTCCTGTTCAATTTGGAAAAATTACTACTGTTGAACCAATAACGTTGCAATTAAAGTAAAAAGTAATGTTCAAAAAAAATAAAACACACTATCTACAAACAGAATAGTGTGTTTTTTTATTATTTATTTTTTAAGTAAAGTTTACTTACGGATTAAAAATCAGCAACATAAATACAGCAAATAAAACCAAATGCATTATCCCTACTATGGGCGTAGTACGCTTTCCCGAAAAAGTAATAACACTTAATAGAAGCGTAATGGTAAACAAAATGGTTTCGGTTGCAGTTAATCCAAACAAAACATTTTTTTGACTAATTAAACCTACTATTAAAACAGATGGAACGGTTAAACCTACGGTTGACACAAATGCACCATGACATAAGTTAATAGCGCGTTGAAATTCGTTATTTAATGCTGCTTTTACAGCTGTCATAGATTCTGGTGTAAACACAATAATAGCAATTAAAACACCACCTAATAATGTTGGTAATTTAGCTGCTTTTATACCAAAATCTACTACTACAGCCATATTGTGCGATAATAAAACAATAGGTAATATCATGGCTAATAATATTCCGGAACGTATCCATAACTCACGTTTATCATTTTTACCAGAATGAGTGGTATCATCATTATTTGCGGTAACATTTCGCTCATTAAAAGGAATCTCTAAAAAACCTTTTTTGGGTTGAATATACAAATGTTGATATCCTTTCATTTGAAACTTTAAAAACAAACCGTACAGCACTACAATAAAAACAGAAAATGCAATTGCTTGGGTGTTGGTAAACATACCTCCGCCGGCACCTTCAATAAAATTAGGTAATAACAAACCAATACCACCAAGCATAATAATCATTCCTAAGTATGATGTAGTTCCTTGCGCATTGTATTCTTGTTCACCGTATTTTAATCCGCCAAGTAAAATACAAAGTCCAATTACAAGGTTCATAATGATCATCATAACAGAAAAAATAGAGTCTTTTCCAATAGTAGGATTTTCTCCTGGACCTAACATTACAGCCGAAATTAGAATTACTTCAATAGAAACAATAGAAAGCGTTAAAATTAAAGTTCCGTAAGGTTCGCCTAATTTATGTGCTAATTCATCGGCTTCTTTTACCACGCCAAAAGCGGCTGCAATAATAGTAAAAAGCAACACTAAAAATCCTAGAATAGCTGTAGTAATGGTCATGCTTTCATTAAAAACATTATGACCTAAAAACATAAAAACGCCAACAACTACCCAAACCAATAACAGCCTAATACGTGTATTGGTTGGTACAATTTCTTTGAACGATAATTTTTGATTATTTTCCATTCGTTTGATTTTTTTATTTAAAAAACGATGTAAAAATAGAAAGAACCCACAAGAAGAAATTTATCCTATGATAAATAATGCGATTATTTTATTTTTCGAATTCTACTTAAACTTACTTGTGTAATGCTAAGGTAAGAAGCAATATGTTTTAAGGGAACTCTTTGAATAAGACTAGGCGAAATCTCCATTAATTCGTCATAACGCTCTTTAGCTGATTTCATTTTGGCCGAGATTAATCTGCTTTCAATTTTTAAAAGTTCTTTTTCGGCTAAACGTCTTCCCCAATTGGCAATGTGAATATCTTCTTGAAACAGCTTACGCAATACTTCAATATTCAATTCATACAACTCACAGTTTTCTATCAATTCAATATTTTCGTATCCTTTTTTACCTTCAACATAACTTTTCATAGACAATATAGTAGCCGCTTCTTCGCCAAACCAAAAGGTAATGTCTTGTTCTACAAAAGGTGCAAACGCACGCACAACCCCTTTTTTAATAAAGTAAATGTTTTGTTCAACACAATTTGCCTGCATTAATAGATGATTCTTAGTAAAATGTATTTCTGAAATATGCTTTTTTAACTGCTCTTTTGAAGTTATAGGCATTTCATAAATTTGATCAAGAATGATATCTATTGTCATTTAATATTAAAGTTTTTACTAAGATACTGTTTATTGTGTTTGGATTAGTGATATATGTTAGCCTTAAGCAATTATAAAAAAGTGCAAATGCATTATTTACTTTTTAAACTTAACGATTCGATGTAAAATGTGGTTAAAGTTTGGTTGTTAGCTGTAATAGTTTTTTTTCAGTACTTTTTTCACTATATAAAAACTTAGAACAATTAATATTCCAGAAATTATACCTGTTAAATATCCCATTTTAAGTACATCAATTTTTACTACATAAACAATTCCTATTTGAAAAATAACAACAGCTAAAATTAAATATAAAACCTCTTTAATGGATATTTTTTCAAACGGAGCATTTGTCATTTTTTGCTTATACAATGCTTTAATATCCTTTTTAAATAACAATACTATAAGAAGTGTATCAATAATAAATTGACATATGTTATTCCAAAACAAAACATTAGGTTTTAAAGATATTAATGTTAAAGGAATTGAAATAAAGTATAAAATAATAAATACTATTCTCATCCAATTTTTTCTTTTTAACAAAAAGTATCCCATTACTCCAAAAATAAATAAAGTAATGTAATTCGTTATTTGAATATAAAAAGGTCTGTTTAAAAAGATATTAGAAGTTATCATATTTGAAACTCCCAAAAAAATATGTAATAGGACAAGAAAAAAAATGATTCGATTTTTTCCTAAAGATTTTGAATAAATTTTGTCATCGACTACCTCAATATTTTCATGTTTTACTTTGTTAATTGGTTTAGGCTTACCTGATTTATATTTGTATTTTATTGATTTTACATTTGGCTCTATTGAAAAGATATCATCACCACAAGTTTGATAAATTACACTCATAATTAATTCATCATCCGTTAAACCAGCAAATTCTTGAGGTAAAGCCTTTCCTTCGTTTATCTGAACATCACCTTCTGAGATATATTTTTCTCTTATAAGCTTTTTATTTTCATAATATTCAAAATAATACTGACTAGAAGTGTCTCCATAAATAAATTTGGAAAATTTTTGTCCTATTTCGGATAGGGCTGAAAAATCTTCTCCAAAAAACGGAATGTTGGCTCCCATTGTAATGAGGGTTCCATTCTTTAATTGAGTAAAGAATATTTCATCATCTTCTATGTTATTTGAAATAGCTTCTTCAAAACAATTTTCTTCAATTGGTCCTTCTATATTTATATTCAGTTTGTCAGTAATTTCTCTTAAATCATTAATTTTTGCACTAATTGCAATTCCAATAGTATTAATGCCCATTTTAGATTATGTTTTTATAATTGATGCAACTAATGTTTCATCGTAATATCGTTTTGTACGTTGCTGTCTAATTTAATCATGTGCTTATCAAATTCTACAAATTCTGAATTTTCATCATTTACTTCTTCGATAAGTTTTTCTTTTTAAAAAAGCTTTTTCTAAGTTCTAGTGTAATTCTAGCTCCCAACATTCATAGGGAGGTTCAACTTTAAATGATGAATCAAAATAGAAATGTAAATAATCAGTTGCTCTTTTTTCTGCATATTTTGCATTTATTACATTCCCTTTTTCATCAAGCTCAATAACATTTGTAAATATTGCATAAACTTGTTCTATTGCACTTGGTTCCTCTCCCTAAAAAGATAAGTAATCAATACCTTCAAGTGTATTTTGTGTACCACTAGCCAAAAAATATGAAAACTTTCTTAATGCACTAGAAAAAGAATTACTAAGTTTCATTTATAATAATTCTTTAATTTTTTAGGACATCGTCCTAAAAAATTAAAGATAATACAATTTCATTAAAGCGTTACTATGGCTTGTTTCATATCGTGGTATAATAAAACAGTCCAATGGTTTTGTTTTGTTTGTTGTTCTGTAAAAATCTAGGCAATTCTTTTACCCAATATTTTTAAACCCTTTTCTTCTCCGTCAAGTAAAGCAATATTTGGAAGGGTTGCCCAATCTTCAAAACCAAAGTGATGAAAAAGTTTTAAACTAGGTTCATTATGAGAAAAAATAAAGGCTAGTAAGGTTTTTACACCAAAGCTTGGTGCTTTTTCTATACAATAAGCAATAATTTGCTTACCAAGTCCTTTTCCTCTTTGTGAAACATCTAAATAAATGCTTATTTCTACTGTTGCATCATATGCAGCACGACCATAAAACGATTGAAAACTAACCCAACCAATAATTTCATTTTCAGTATTTTCTATTACCCAAAGTGGACGATTTGTTGCGTTATGATCATGAAACCAATTCATTTTACTTTCAATAGATACAGGTTCAAGGTCTGCTGTAACCATTCTTGATGCAATAACCGAGTTATAAATAGATACAATGTTTTTTAAATCAGTAATGGTTGCATTTCTATAAGTTATATCTAACATTGTATTCTTTTTTTGCAAAGATACTTGTTTTAAGCTTGGCAAAAGGAGATGGTTTTAGGTTTTAACTTCAATATTGGTAATCTTGAACTTGTTTCAAGATCTCACAAGTGAATTTTTTAGAATGCTAAATTAAAATCTTAATTATTAGGTATTTTAAACAATAACATTAAAGCATAAATTTGTAAAATAGTTTGTATAATATTAACTACTGTAATAATCGGGTTTTGTGTTATATTAATAATCATTATAGGCAATGTAATTAACCCAAAAATCATAAAAATCAATAAAACATATTTCATCCAATCATAACCTTTACTTACTAAATATCCCATTGCCACAATTATTGCTAAAACCAAAAATGCTATGAAAATTCCAAAAAAATTACTTAAAATATCTGGGCTTAATATCATGTTTATAATACCTAATGCCGCCGATATATACATAAGTTGAGCCGCTTTTGTATGGTTTGGATGAATAATGACTTCAGAAGCTTTGTTCTTGTTATCAACTAACAATAATATACTTTGGGCTTCTTCTTCGGTAAACACTCTTCCTCTTGTTTTAAGTATTTCAAATGCATATAAACTTGCTTCGGGTACAAACCTGTTCCCTTTTTTTATGTATTCTTCAAGTTCAGTATTGGTTTTGGTTTCTAAAACACTTTTTCTTACGCTCATAATTGTTAATTCAGTAAGTATTAATTTTTATTGCGAATATATGTTTTAAGCTTGATATAATGGTGTAAGTTTTATGTTGAATGTTCTATGTTTTAGGTTCAATCATTATCATCTTGAATTTGTTTCAAGATCTCACAAGTGAATTTTTTAGAATACGAAGCTGAGATCGGAGATTCAACGTAGTTAAACAAATTCAGTTTCACAAAAAAATAAAGAATCAACCAATAATAAATCAAACCTTATTTGTTTTTCATATCTCTATAAATACTTACATTTATACAGCTTAAATTTTTGCTATGTACGGTTATTTACTTGTTTTACATTCTTATATGCGTTGGTTAGTGGTTATTTTGCTAGTTGGCGCGCTTATTTTTTCATTTATAAATAAAAAAAAGCAGGCTATATATACCATAAGACATTACAAAGCATTTAATTTTGTAAAACATTGCTTTAATATTCAGTTTATTATAGGTTTGGTGCTACTAGTTCAAAGCCCTTTAGTACGTATTTTTTGGAAACAAATAGTACAAGCAGTAAAGTGGCGCGAAATACGTTTTTTTGGTTTAGAACATCCCTTTATGATGATTTTAAGCATTGTATTACTCAATCTTTTTACTCACAAAAGCAAAACAAAACTTAATACTACCAAAGGTTTTGTGTATTTGTTTACGGTATATTGTATTATTTTGTTTCTTTTATTTGTTTCGGTTCCGTGGTCGTTTTCTCCGTTTACATCCCGACCAAATTTTAGATTCTTTTAAGCTAATAATCGTTCTTTTTTTATAAATTCATACAAAATTTAATCAGCAATTCATGCAAATTAATAAAGTAGAGCTTAGAAATCTAGAAATAGAAGATTATATCGAGTTAAAAAATTCAATGCTGCAAGCATATGAAGAAGGAGTAGAGGATCCGTATTGGAAAAAGGAAGAAATTCGTCGCTTATTAAAAGTTTTTCCCGAAGGTCAAATTGTTATTGTGGTAGATGATGTTGTGGTGGGCGCGGCTTTATCGCTTATTGTTGATGAAAGCTTGGCTTTAAGTAATCATAAGTACAACGATATTGTTACCGATAGTAAATTTAATGCACACAACCCCGATGGCGATGTTTTATATGGTATTGATGTGTTTATACATCCTAATTACCGTGGTTTGCGTTTGGGTCGCCGTTTATACGATGGTAGAAAAGAGTTATGTGAACAGTTAAATTTAAAGTCGATTATATTTGCGGGGCGCATACCTAATTATCACAATTTTTCGAAAGATCTTACCCCAAAACAGTATTTAGATAAGGTAAAAACAAAAGAAATTCACGATCCTGTAATTTCTTTTCAAGTAAATAATGATTTTCACATCAAACGTTTATTAAGAAATTACCTAGAAGGCGATCATGACTCAAGAGATTATGCTGTTTTGTTAGAATGGAACAATATTTCGTACGAAAAATCGCCGGTATTAATCAATGCCAAGAAAAGTGTGGTGCGTTTGGGGTTAATTCAGTGGCAAATGCGTCCGTTAAACAATTTAGAAGAGTTTTTTGATCAGGCCGAATTCTTTATTGATGCGGTTTCGGGTTATGAAAGCGATTTTGCTACCTTTCCCGAGCTTTTTGTGGCACCTTTAATGGCAGATTATAATCATTTATCCGAATCTGAAGCTATAAGAGAGCTTGCCAAATATACAGACACCATTCACAAACGTTTTCAAGAACTTGCCATACAATACAACATCAATATCATTACAGGTAGCATGCCTTATTTAGAAGAGGGTACGTTATTTAACGTAGGTTTTCTGTGTAAGCGTGATGGATCGTCAGAAATGTATCGAAAAATACACATTACACCTAATGAGCGACTATATTGGGGTATGCAAGGCGGCGATGTAATTCAAACTTTTGATACCGATTGTGGTAAAATTGGTATTATTATTTGTTACGATGTAGAATTTCCTGAATTGCCCCGAATTATGAGCGAAGATGGTATGGAAATTTTGTTTGTGCCGTATTTAACTGATACGCAGAATGGATATACTCGTGTTCGCAGCTGTGCGCAAGCGCGTGCCATAGAAAATGAATGTTATGTGGCAATAACGGGTTGTGTTGGTAATTTACCAAAGGTTAATAATATGGATATACAATATGGGCAGGCAGCCGTTTTTACTCCGTCGGATTTTGCATTTCCAAACAACGGAGTTAAAGCAGAAGCTACTCCAAATACCGAAATGACACTGATTGTTGATGTGGATTTAACCGCCCTAAAAGAATTACACGAATTAGGAAGCGTGCGCATTAAAAAAGACCGTCGTTTAGATTTATACAAACTTAGAAAACTTAAATAATTGAAAAATATTGCTTTATTAGGTGCTGGTTGGTTGGGTACATCGTTAGCAAAACAGTTACAAGAAACGTATTTTGTAAAAGTATCAACAAGATCGTTAGAAAAGCAAGTAAAACTGCAACAACAAGGTTTGAAGACTTTTATTGTTGATTTAGATGCAGATGATACTCATACTAATGATGCCTTTTTTATAAATGTTGATGTGCTTATAGTATCATTAACACCGCAATCTATAGAAGTTTTTAAAAAGTTGATTGCTTTGGTTGAAAAACACGCTATTAAAAACGTGTTGTTGTTTAGTTCAATTGGTGTTTATGCTGGTTTAAAAGGAGCTGTTACTGAAACTTCTGCATTAAATACAGAAAACCCAAAAGTAGCTTTATTAAAAAGTATCGAAGATATGTTTTTAAGCAACAACCATTTTAATACAATTGTTTTACGTTTGGGAGGATTAATAGGTAATGACCGGCATCCGGTATTTCATTTAGCCAAGAAAAATGTTATTGAAGATGGCAACGAACCTGTTAATTTAATTGATAAAGATGCTATTATTGAAATAATTAATACGTTATTATTAATGCCTTTTACATCAACAGTTTTAAATGTGATTAATGATAATCATACTACAAAAGAAGTTTTTTATACCCAAGCAGCAAAACAGTTAAACCTAACATTACCTGCATTTAAATACAATGAAATCCCACATAATAAAATAGTATCCAATGAAAAACTACAACGTTTTTTAAACAATAAAAGCTGACATCGTCAGCTTTTATTGTTTAGAAGAAAAGAACTTCATGTGCTACAATTTCTGTAATGGTACGTTTTATCTTATCCTTATCTTCATAAGTTCTGTATGTAATTTTACCTTCAATGGCTATTTCTTTGCCTTTTTCAACATACTTTTGAATTATTTCTGCTGTTTTGCCCCAAGCTACTATATTATGCCATTGGGTTGATTCTACTTTTTCGTTTTTATCATTATAATAAAAATCGTTAGTGGCTAATGAGAAACTAACTTTGTTTCCGTTGTCAAAATTTTTTGTTTCTGGTGTGTTGCCAACTCTACCAATTAAACGAACGCTGTTTCTTAATGTACTCATGGCTTATAAATTTTTAAATGATTAATTATTATGATACAAATGTAAAATGGTTGTCAAATTATAATCGGTTGTTAATCGTTTAAAGTCGATTATAAACATTTGTTGTCGGTTAAGATGCTATATTTCCCGTTTAAAAGTATAATGAAATGAGAAAGATGTACCACTAACACCTAAATCTTGTACATTGACTAATTCCCAACCTTCTGCACCTAATTTGTTCAAAATAGTATCAATTTCGTTAGTATCATAATTTAAACTCCAGCTTCCTTTTGAATCTATTTTAATGGTTTTGTATTCAAATTGTTTCATTTTAGTATTTTATTTATTTTAAATAAAGTTACGTTATTTTTTATACGTAAAATAAAAATACAAATTAAGTTTACAACCAATAAGCACTTATAAAAATTAAAGTATACATTTGAAAAAAAATACAAAATGGTTCAATCAAAGCTAAGTACTACCGCCTATTTTTATAGTTTATTAATTTTAAGTTTTCCTATATTAACTGTTGTTTTAGTGCGTAAATTTCTAGAAATGTTTCAAGATAATTGGCATTGGGGTTTAACTGTATTTTTAATTTTCTGTGGCTTAGTTAGTTTGTTCATTATTATTTGGGGCTTTTTTATTGAGATGAATATGCGTATGGGTATTGTATCGGTAGATAGTGAAAATGTAATGATGAAACAATTGTTAGGTTTTGGTACAAAACACTCTTTTAAAACACAAGAAATTGATGGTTTTGTAATTCGTGATTTTAAACAACGCGGACAATATCATGAATATTGCTATCTAATAAAAGATAAAAAAGCGGTATTAATGTTTTCTAGTTTGTATTACAAGAATTACATGGAAGTGCGTGCTGAAATTCAAAAACACATAAAACAATTAAAATAATATGAACAAAAAGCAAAAACAAACCTCATTAGAACGTATTGTTGATGGCATTGTTTTTATAAGTTTGCTTGTTTTTTATTTCATTATTTGGCGCTACAACAGAAAAAATAATGTAGATATCCCTGTACATTTTAATATACAAGGTACTGCCGATGCATTTGCAAGCCCAGAGCACTTATATGGTTTAGCCGCTTTAAATACAGTATTAATTGCAGGCTTATATCTTTTAAAATGCAAAAACATATCTTTAAATTTTGGACAAGAGGTTACCCCGACTAATAAAGATGCTGTTATGCAAGTAATGCGCCAAACATTATCGCTTTTTGCTTTAAGTATTGTGGTTATTTTTGGTATTATTCTATATGAAACAATTACTTACGATAGTAACAATACTGCTTATTCTTTTATTTTGATATTTGTTAGTATTAAAGTGCCTATTGTTTTTTACTTTCTTAAAACGCAAAATATTAAACAGTAATTTGTATATTTAAAATAAAAATGACCAAAATTTGTTTAGAATGCGGTGAAAAAATCGTTGGTCGTGAAGATAAGAAGTTTTGTAACGATGCTTGCCGCAATACCTACAATAATAAACGTAATAAAGATACTACCAACTTAATTCGGAACACACATAATAGTTTGCGAAAGAATTATCGTATTTTATTGGATAATAATACAGAAGGAAAAACAAAAATCAGTAGAAAAAAATTAAAAGATTTAGGGTTTGATTTTTCTTTAATAACATCTATCTACACTACTAAAACAAACAACACCTATTATTTTATTTATGATCAAGGTTACATGCCTTTAGATGACGATTGGTATATTTTAGTAAAGAAAAACTGAAAATTGAAAAAATATAATAGATAAACGCTTTTTTATTTTAAACGTACAAAATAACAATAAGAAGGAATGCTAAATTTTTGAATTCCGTAGCCGTTGGTAGATGGAAAAGAAGAATACAGTTCCATTTGGTTGTTTTCTACATCAATTGATTTAACAATACCACAATGCCCCCAAGTTTCTGTCCAAAACTGTACAAAATCACCTGCTAAAACATCTTCCTTTTCTATAGACGTACCAACCCCTTTTGCTATTAAAGCATAATGCACTCCTTGGGGTATAGGTGAGTTGTTTTTTATTAAATTTTGAATATTTTGCTTGGTAATAATGCGTATTCTTTGCTTATCTGTAGGGTTTATATCTACAAATTTCTGAAGAATGGCAATAACTAATTCGGTACACACTGCTTTTTCATAAGTTGATGAAATAGTAGGACCCCATTTTTCAACCGCGTTAACAATTTCTTTATTTTTTTAGGAATTGATACTATAATAGGTTGTTTTACCTGTTTTTCGGGTACAACTGTGTTTTTTTGCTGGCAACCAGCGCAAACACCACTTAATAATAATATGTAAATTTTATAGTTCATTTAGATAAAACTGTATAAAAAAGAATGGACTAACACTAGTTTAAGGTTAAAAAAAGGATTATTTTTTTCAAAATATGTAAAGTAGTGCGTAGGTTATTCTTTATAACTTATTTTTTTCCATGTTTCTAAAGCCCATTCTAAATCCTTTTCATTATCAAAGTAAAAAAAGTTTTGCAAAACAGTATTGTCTGCAATGGTAAAAGCACATATTAAATGATACTCAAGATCTCTTTGGGCATCATACTCTTTAATATGATACCCTATTTTTAATAAATGGTCTTGTTTAAGTTGGTATCTTTTAATAATATCTATTTCTAACCCTCTCTTGCTTATTTCTTGTTCTTTTTCTTCACAAATTGCTTCTTTTTGTTTACCAGCGTAGTTTAAAAGGGTTAATCTTACCGTTTTATCGCCGGTTGTAAACATTAAATCATTTCCTTCGGGTTTTTTAATAAATAAATTGTTAAGAAGTAACGTCCATTCGTTTGTAAGTTGATGTTCTACCATAAAATCATCTTCTAACGGATAATCAATTACCTCAATCCATTCATTATTTGTTGTTTTTTCCCAAACACTTCCAATTCCTTTATATAATAATAAATGAGCAATGGTTTCATCTATCTTTAGAATTGTTTTTGGATCGTAAATACCAAAATTGTTTGGGTTTTCTGAATATTCATCTGATTCAAAACCCGAAAAGATACGCCATCCGCTATCATTTTCATTAGAAGGCTTTTCTCTAAAAATAAAATTTGGTTTATAGTTTTCTTCTGTAACCATTTTAGATGACATGACAGCACCTATGTTTGGAAAATCGTTTATTTGAAAATTTCTCATAGCATATTGGCTTACTAATTTGTAGCGTTGTTTTGTTGGTTAATAAAAGTACATGGTAAATATAATTTTCGCTTTTATTACTCAATATTAGGTATCGATACTTTTAAATGGGTTTTAGTTTCAAAATTTGCAATCCACTTTTTACCGTATTTTTGTTGCATTTTTAGGTTATTGGCAGTGTTAATTACTTTTACACTATCAATTAGTTTAGAGGTAACCTCACAATAAGCAACTCTTTTTAAGTTAAAGCCATATTTTTGTGTAATAAGGGTATCTCTATCTTCAATATAGTCAATAGGCGCTAATTCACCGTACAATAGAAATGTAGGCAAGGGTTCTTGCTTGTGTATTTTTGTTTTGTTAGTATGAGTTAACGCTTCTTTATTATAAGTATCCGTTTTATTACTACAAGAAAAAAAAGATAGGGTTGCAAAACAAAATAAAACCATTTTCATTCTTATAAAGTTTATAACATGGTGTATAACAGTATTAAAGGTATGAAAAATAAATTGTTTGGGATGGAATTACTTTAAAAAATGATGAATTTATACTTGTTGTTTTTTGGAAATTAATAACATAATTGAAGTAAACTATTAGTAAGTTTTAAAGTGAGACAAAGTCTCTTAGGAAAGATTACTATATAATACTTTAAACGATTATTGATTATTTTAAGATATTATTAGTGTATTTTATTGCTTTATTAAGCAATGTATGTTGGTTTAAAATCAAAAGTTTTAAATATTTCTTCAATATTAATTTTACTATTCTTTGGTAAGTTTATTGTTGCTATATTTCCAAAATCAATTTGCCAAAATCCTCCAATTTTAGATATTTCTTCGCCTAATAATTCGTATTCTTCTATTTTAAATTGCGAGCTCAGCAAAAATTTATATGTTACAAAATCAGATTCTTTTATGATTTTTACAATCTCGTGAAATCCTTCATCATTTATTTTAGTTTCAAATTCAACTCCAAGTGATAATCGACAATCAATGATTTCATCTTCAATTGTTCTAAATATATTATTAGAGATTTCTTCTACAATTATAGTTGTTGATGTATTTTCTGTTTGATTATATATTTGGATTTCCTTATTTTTCATAAGAACTAAAGATAATACAATTTCATTAAAACGTTACCATAGCTTGTTTCATATCGTGGTATAATAAAACAGTCCAATGGTTTTGTTTTGCTTGTTGCTCCCAAATTTTACGTAATTCCATGGCTTTATGTCCGTCATAATCGGTTTTAAAAGCAATGTGGCGCTTTAAATGTCCGTAAGTAGGTAAGTTATCGGCACCATAAAAAACAGTTTCGTTGTTTTCATTTATCCAAAAAACTTGATGGTAAGGTGTATGTCCTCCTGTAACTTCAAATGTAATTTCAGAAGATAATGAACCTGCATCGTCTGTCATCCACTCTACATTTGGCAATGTTGCTAAAGCACTTAAAAGTTGATTATCGTAAGACAAACTTTCGGTTTTTTCTAAAGCATATTCAAACTCTCTTTTTTGAATGTAAATGGTTGCCTTAGGAAAATTCTGAATAAAAACATCGTTTTTAAAATAACCTAGTCCATCAGTATGATCTTTATGTAAATGCGAAAGTAAAATTTTAGTAATGGATGATGGATCAACATTGTTTTCAATCAATCTTTTTATAATAATGGGTTGATTATCCTCAATAAAACCTAAACCAACATCTAACAAAATTACATCGTTTGCAGTAGTAATTAAAAAAGGTTGAATAGCAAGTTGAATGGCTACCTCAGCATCATTTGGAACTAAATAACGAAAGTTTTTGGCTTTATCAACTTTAAAATTTCCTTGTTTAATTACTTTAATTTCCATTCTTAGCAGGTTGTTTTATGTGTAGAAATAAATGTTTTACAAACAAAAAGGGTATAAAATAACAAAAGTACCTGCCATAAAGAAAACAGATACTTTTGCTTAACCAAAAAAAACACTTATGAAATCCAAATGTACGAAAAAATAAATACCGTACAACTTAATCTACATTAAGTTTATGTGTTAAAATTATCTTAATTATTAAAGTTAAGTTTATAAGTTGCACCTAATTGTATCCAACGACTTGGCATTGGTACTGCAGCAACTTCTTTATAAGTACTATTAAATAAATTAGTGCCTTGTAAATAGGTTTCTATTTTATTAAACTGATACATTAGTTTTAAATCAGACACAAAATATCCTTTGTTTAGCTCTCTTTTAACGTAACGATTTTGAAACTGCACACCAAAGTTATTATACTTATAATGTAAACCAACAATGGCTTGATGTTTTAAACTTTCGATTGAGTATTTTGATAATACCCCAGAAACATCTTCTTTCTTAGGACTTAAATACTGGTAACTTAATGTATAGGCTAATGTTTGATTTGCTGCCACTTGTATATCTTGATTATAACGTACATTGAACCCTTTTATGTTATGATTTCCTAAATTTTGCGGTTGATAAGGAACATCGGCAGAAACTCTTGTCCAATCAATAAAATCAGAAATATTACGTTGAAAAGCACTTACAACCAAACGTTTGTTGTTTTTGTTATAATGCACGCCCAATTCATACTGCCAAGCTGCTTCTGGCTTTAAATTTGGATTTCCAATGTTACCTGGTCTTTGATTTAAATACAAATCTGTAAACGACGGAATGCGCTGACTACTGCCTACACTTGCTTGTAATTTCCAATCGGTATGAAACCAATAAGCAACATCAGCACCAGGATACCATTGAAAACCATAATCGGTATTGTAATTCCAATAAGCTCCTACATTAACTACTAATTTATCGTAAAAAGTATTTTTGTATTCTGCAAACCATCCGTGATTTTTACGATCATGCGCTCCTAAATTAGAACTATTAATATCTTCTAATCGCATTTCGTATCCAACACCAAAATCACCAAAATCGGTTGTGTAACTTCCATTCAATTCAAACATAAAAGCGTTAGAATAATGTAAAGAACGCGCTTTGCTTAAATCGTTTCTATAAAATCGATAATCGTCTTCATTGTAACGATTGCTAATTCTGGGCTTAATGGTTAATTTATCGGTTATTCTATGAGTACTTCCTACACTTAACAATAAGGTTTCAACCAACTCATACGATTCTTTATCATGTGGCGCCGCGTAATATCCGTTTGCACCAAATTCGTTGTTAATATAACCACCCATCCACTGTATTGCATTGGCATCGTTTACATTAAAATTACCTTGATACATTGCTTTTAAATTGTCTGATGCCGTGTTGTATCGTTGACCATTGTAATCTTCTTTACCAATACTTAATAAATGACTTGTTTTACCTGTATTTACACCAGCTGTTGCTTGCACACCACCGCCCGCATACATACCAGAACCATCACCAGCTTCTTTATCTTTAAACGAACTACCTGCATAAGCATGTATTTGTATAAAATTATCGATACTTGCTTTGGTTACAATATTTACAGCACCTGTTAAAGCATTAATACCGTAAACGCGCGCAGCTGGGCCTTTTAAAACTTCAATACGCTCTATAGCTTCTAACGGAATGGGTAAATTCATGGAATGATGTGCCGTTTGAGCATCGCTCATTTTAACACCGTTCCATAAAACCATAGTTTGTTCAAAAGATCCTCCGTCAATACTAATATCTGCTTGAGAACCAAACGGACCTCTTTGACGAATATCTACACCACTTACATAAGCAAGAATCTCATTTAAGGAAGATACCGGTAACTTTTTAATATCTTCTTTGGTAATAACTTGTGTATTACGGGTTGATTGTTGAAAAGGAATTTGCAATCGGTTTTCATTGATGATAATTTCATCCATTACTTCTTCAGATGGATCTACCTGCGCAACGGATACCATAGGAATAAATAGTGTTGCTAAGAAAAGGTATTTGTTTTTCATTATTTAAATCGTTCATTAAAAATCGATGCAAAAATCGTAACTTGCCGGACGATACAAATAGTCCACTTTAAAAGTAATGTATAGTCCGGATAAAGATCTTCTTTTAAACATCATCAGCCCAAATAAAAATAGCACAACTGCGCTTTACATACAAATAGCGCAACAACTTATTAATGCTATACAAAGAGGATATTTGCCTGTAGGTACATTATTGCCTGGCACAAGGATATTAAGTAATTGGTTGCAAATTCATAGAAATACCGCTGTTGCTGTGTATGATGAGTTGGCATCGCAAGGTTGGGTTGAAATTGTTGCCAATAAAGGTACTTTTGTGCTGAATCCAGTAAAGCAAAAACCAAGCACGCAAACGATATCTATTCCTTATTCAGAAAATTACCCCACCCGTACAGGTTTTAGGTTTCATGAAAGCATTCATTTGGCATCGCCTTACGAAACCATCACCACAGAATATGCTTTTAACGATGGAAGCACAGATATACGCTTGCATTCTAAAAACCAATATGCACGTTGGTATACAGCGGCTTTAAAAAGAGCATCGATACTTAAAAAAGAAAAGACATTAGGAGAAAAAGCATCGTTTTTTGAAACGCAATTATGTAATTACTTAAATGCAACCCGTAATTTACATATTACTCCTAAAAACTTATTGGCAACAAAAAGTACCGAAATGAGTTTGTACTTAATTGCACAATTATTATTAAATCCAAATGATGTTGTTTTGGTGGGAAATTTAAGTCATTTTGCTGCTAATATGATTTTTCAGCAAGCCAAAGCAACCATAAAAACAATTCCAGTTGATGCTTACGGATTGGATGTTGATTACATAAAAAAACATTTTACTAAAAATAGTATTCGGTGTGTATATTGTACTCCGCAAAGACATTATCCATCTACTCAAAGTTTAAGTGCGCAACGCAGATTGGCTTTGTTGCAATTGGCAAAAGAATACGGTTTTGCTATTATTGAAAATGATTATGATTACGATTTTCAGTTTGATGCTGCTCCTACATTACCCATGGCAAGCGCCGATACTCACGGACTTATTATTTACATAGGTACTTTTGGACAAGTATTGTTTCCATCATTTGAAACAGGTTTTATAGTTGCACCCGATAATTTTATTAACGAAGCTAAAAACTACAGCAATATGATTGATCCGCAAAACGATGTTATTAAAGAACAAATTATTGCAGAAATGATTCATGAAGGCGAAATACACAGACAAGTAAAGAAAATGGCGTTGCTTTATAAAGAGCGTCGTAATACAATGTGCACATTGCTCAATGAACATTTTGGATCATTAATCACTTATCACAAACCCAATGGGGGTTTAGCTTTATTTATTGAGTTTAAAAAACACATATCATTAGTAAAACTTGCTGCTATGATGCATCAAAACCACGTTACTTTGCCTAAAAACATTTTGTATCAAACTAAAAATACGTGTGGTATACGTTTAGGTTTTGGTCATTTAAATAATAATGAAATGATATACGCAATAGAAACGCTTAAAAAAGCCTACAATACCGTTATTTCTGAACAACTATTACCTTTTATTTAAGAAAGATGCCTGTTGTTTTATATTATATTTGAAGCAAACATTTTTGAAATGAAAAAAAACATCGGCTCTATATTATTTCTTGTAGTAATTTTTTTATTATTATTTGTGCCATCGTTTAAAGCATTGGTAATAAAAGGATTTTTAGCAACAGGTTTGTTTAATTCTAAGATTCAACCAAAAACCGAACAAGTACATATAATAAATACGGTAAACGGTAATGTTACTTTTTTAAATAACCAAAATCAAACTATTTCTTTAAGTAGTTTAAAAGGAAAAGTAGTTTTTATCAATTTTTGGGCTACTTGGTGTGCTCCTTGTCTTGCTGAAATGCCTAATTTAAATGAATTATACCATCAATTTAAAGATAACACCCATATTGTTTTTATAACAGTTGAAATGGATGGTAATAAAGAAGGTGCACAAAAACTATTTGCTACCAAACAATGGAACTTGCCTTTGTATTATCCACAATCTTCATTACCAGAACAATTATATACAGGCTCTTTACCAACAACAGTTGTTATTGATAAAACCGGAAACATTGTTTTTAAGAAAGAAGGTTTTGCACAATACCATAACGCAACTTTTATACAACAGTTGAATGAGTTGGCGCGTTAGGAATTATATATTGAGCATTATTAATTAAGCATAAAACACTTTCATTTAAAACAATAATTATGTATTTTTAATAAAAATAAACAAAGTTATATATGAAAAAGTTAATCATTCCTTTTGTATTTGGAGCTTTGGTTTTTACATCATGTAAAAAAGAAGAAAACAAAATACAAGAACCAATGGCAGATCCGCCAGTTGAGAACAGCACAGAAGTAGTCAATACAAATACTGCCGAAGATGTACAGGTTGAAAGTATTCCTACTTTTAAATATGCCGAAGCTGATAAATTTGTAAAAGAATACGACACTTTTATTACAAGTTATAAAGTTGCTACTGCAAATAAAGATGATAAAGCCTTAAAAGAGTTAGGGCCTAAGTTAAATGATTTTCAAAAACGTGGAGTTGAGTTAGCTAAACGCATTCCTGCAGAAGAGGCGGTTGCTTTTCAAAACTTTTTAACCAAAATAGAACAAGAAATTAAATAATTTAAAAAGACGGTTACTAGAACCGTCTTTTTTTACACATTAATAGTTTGTAAGTTTGCAGACAAATTCTGTTCAAAATGTTAGAAAATAAAGATCAAAGTAAAACTGCTCTTGGCCAATTAGGCGAGTTTGGTTTAATACAACATATTACTCAAAACTTTGCAATACAGCAAAAATCAACAGTAAAAGCTATTGGAGATGATGCTGCTGTGTTGGATTTTAAATCAAATAAAGCAGTTGTGTCGACTGATTTGTTGGTAGAAGGTGTGCATTTTGATTTAAGTTACATGCCATTAAAACATTTGGGTTATAAAGCTGTAGTTGTCAATATTTCTGATATATGTGCAATGAACGCAGTTCCAACCCAAATTACAGTTTCAATAGCGGTGTCTAATCGTTTTCCATTAGAAGCTATCGAAGAATTGTATGAAGGTATTCGCTTGGCTTGTAATTTTTATAAAGTCGATTTAATTGGTGGCGATACCACTTCAAGTACCACTGGTTTATTAATCAGCGTAACTGCTCTTGGAGAAGCTAAAGCAAAAGAGATCACATACCGTTCTGGTGCTAATGAAAGCGATTTAATTGTCGTTACTGGCGATGTAGGTGCTGCTTATATGGGATTGCAGGTTTTAGAAAGAGAAAAACAGGTTTTCTTGGTAAATCCTAATAATCAGCCTAATTTAGAAGACTACTCTTATATTGTTGAGCGACAATTAAAACCTGAAGCACGTACCGATATTAAAGATTTATTAAAGAAGTTAGATGTACAACCAACTGCTATGATTGATGTTTCAGATGGTGTTTCTTCTGAAATCATGCATCTTTGTAAGGCTTCAAATGTTGGATGTAATTTGTACGAAGATAAATTACCTTTAGACCCACAGCTTATCAACGTTTGTGAAGAGTTTAATTTAGATAGTACCACCATTGCCATTAATGGAGGCGAAGATTATGAATTGCTTTTCACTATTAAAATGACCGATTTTGATAAAATTAAAGGAAATCCTCATTTCACAGTTATAGGTCATACCACTATTGCAAGTGAGGGTATGCATTTAATTACACGTGAAAATACCAAGTTGCCATTAAAAGCACGTGGTTGGAATGCCTTAAACGAAGAAGAGTAAATTTAATAAACACTATATGAGAAAAATTTTTACATTTTTGCTAATCTTTATTTTTACTAATTTATTTGCTCAAAATAAATTTGAACTAGGTTATTACATCGATCAATCTGGAAATAAAGTTGAAGGAGAAATTTCTGAAATTCAAATAAATAATTTTCCTGATAATTTTATATTTCGTAATGGAAAAAACACAGAAGTAATTCAAACAAGTTTAGTCTCAAAGATAAAATACGGTATTGATGTTTTTGAAAAAAGACAGTTTCAGTACGATTTATCTACAAGTAATGATTTGAAGAAGATGTCTAAGCAAAAGGATGTTGAATTAGAAGATAAAACGGCCTTTTTACAGTTAATAGTTGATGGTAGGTACAAATTATATAAGTATGTTAATAATGGAACATCAGTGTTTTTTTATGAAGATACATCAGGACAGTTAACAACTTTAAATTATAAAAAGTATGTAGAGAATGGTACAGATATTAAAGAAAATAAAGAGTATCTAACACAATTATCTCAAAATGTACAAAGTGATTCAAAAAAGAAAGATTATTTTTCTTCTGCAATAAAATACAATGATGCAGATTTAATAGATTATTTTACAAAAGTTAACGGTAAGAGTGTTAAAAGAGAAACGAAGTCTCAATTTAAATTTAACTTTTTTGTTGGATATTCAATTAGTACCATGGGAATTAATTTCTTACAAAGTGTTGATTCTAAAAAATATCAGCACATAACCGCAATGCCAGAAATAGAATATGTTCTTAATAAGAATGTTAGTAATCCAACTAGTTTTTATTTCAATGTTAAATACCGTTCAATAAAAGCTGATTATGAAGAGGTTTATGTTCGTAAAAATTGGAACCATAAGGTAGATTACCAATCATTGTGTTTTTCAATAGGAGCAAAACAATATTTCTTGTCATCAGATAAGGTTCAGTTATATGGAAAATTAGGGATTGGTTATGATAATCCTCTAAAAGCTGAAATTTTATCTCCAATGGAATCATGGAATTTGAATCCAATCTTTTTTGATCATCCTAGTGCAGGATTAAATTCTGGTTTAGGAGTTAAGTTATATAATTCTTTTTTAGTTGAGATTGATTATGATTATGTATTTAAAACATCATATCTAAACAAGAACACTTCATTAAACTTAAAAGTAGGCTATTCATTCTAATAAAAAACCAGAGTTACAACTCTGGTTTTTTATTTAATGCGAACTCAACATGTTTTTAGGGTCTAAATACATATCTAACTGTTCTTTAGTTAAAATATTGTGTTCTAAAATCAACTCATAAACACTACGGTTTTCGGCAAGTGCTTGCTTGGCTATTTTGGTACTGTTTTTATAGCCAATTATAGGGTTTAAAGCTGTAACAATACCAATACTATTCTGTACTTCGGCTTTTAAATGATCTGTGTTAGCAGTAATACCTTCAATACATTCAACTCTAAGGGTATCTAATGCATTTGTTAAAATTTCGATAGAATCAAATAAAGTAAGAGCAATAATAGGCTCCATTACATTTAATTGTAATTGCCCCGCTTCTGCTGCCCAACTAACAGTGGTTTCATTTCCAATGATTTTAAAACACACTTGATTAACCACTTCTGGAATAACAGGATTAACCTTTCCTGGCATAATGGATGAACCTGGTTGTTTTGGTGGTAGATTAATTTCAAATAAACCCGTTCTTGGTCCTGAAGCTAATAAACGTAAATCGTTACAAATTTTAGACAGTTTTAGAGCTAATTTTTTTAAGGCAGCTGCATATCCTACAAAACCACTAGTGTCTGATGTAGCTTCAACTAAATTCTCTGCTAGTTTAACAGGCTCGTTTAATAAGGTTGCCAACTTTTCGGTGCAAAGCTGCGCATATCCTTTAGGAGCATTTAATCCTGTGCCAATTGCGGTAGCGCCCATATTTATTTCTAAAAAATGAAAAGCTTGTTCTTGTAAATAAGGAATTTCCTTTTTCAATGTAAACGCAAAAGCTTCAAATTCTTGCCCTAAAGTCATAGGAACGGCATCTTGTAATTGAGTGCGTCCCATTTTTATTACATTTTCAAACTCTTTTGCTTTTCTATCTAATGAGAAAAATAATTTTTCTAAAGCATTTGTGACGTTTTTTGACGATTGAAACAAAGCGAGTTTTAAAGCAGTAGGATATGCATCGTTAGTAGATTGCGACATGTTTACATGATCATTTGGTGAGCAGTATTGATAATCACCTTTAACATGCCCCATTTTTTCTAAAGCAATATTTGCAATTACTTCATTTGCGTTCATGTTAACCGATGTACCCGCGCCACCTTGAATCATATCAATAGGAAATTCATTAAAATACTGATCTTTTAAAATGTCTAAGCAAGCCTCAGAAATAGCTTTTTTTAAATCTTCATTGATTAATCCTAATTCAAAATTAGTTTCCACGGCTGCTAACTTAACTACAGCTAACGATTTTATAAAAATAGGATATTGATATAATTTGTGTTGAGATATTTTAAAATTATTTAAAGCGCGTTGGGTTTGTACACCATAATAGGCATCTGTAGGAATTTGAAGATCGCCTAATAAATCAGATTCTGTTCTATAGGAATTCATTTTTTATTTCTAAATTACAAAAAATGTAGCACTACAGCGTTATGATTTCATTAATATTAACAAAAATAAGTTCGATTTTCTAAAAATGATAAAAAGCATTTTCAATATGCTCTATTTTATTTTCGTTTTTTTCAATAACAATACTAATTATATCAAACCTAATTTCGTTGTCTAAGTTGTGTTCCTCGCAAAACTGATTAATAGCCAAAACCATGAGTTTTATTTTGGCTTTGTTTACAAATTCATAAGGCAAACCTACTTGAGTTGAGGTTCTTGTTTTAACTTCAACTACAATTAATTGATTGTTATGTAGTGCAATAAGGTCTATTTCGGCTTTTTTGTAACGATAATTTTGAGCAATGATTTCATAACCTTTTGATACAAGAAAATCTTTGGCTAGTTCTTCTCCTTTCTTACCAATATCATTATGAATAGCCATTACAAATACGTTAAAAAAGTGTTTTCGTTTGTTACTTCAAAACCAACTTTGGTACCCAATTTTAAAGCTCTATTATTTGATATATGTCCAGCAGGAAAATCAAAACAAATTGGAAAATGATATTCTTTACAAATATCCAAAACAATTTGTTTTACATCGTATCCAAAAGGAATTTGATTATCGTGCATATCGGTCATTCCACCAATGATTAATCCAGCTAAATGATCAAAATAGCCATTGCGTTTTAAATTATAAAACATGCGATCAATATGATACAAATACTCATCTAAATCTTCTAAATATAAAATTTTACCATGTGTGTTTAAAGACGATTTTGACCCAAGCAAACTATAAATAATAGATAAATTTCCGCCAACAAGCAATCCTTCGGCAGCGCCTATTTTGTTACTTGCATTTGTAGGAAAACAAAAAGAATAGTTGTTATTAAAAAGTGCATTTTTTAAGGTTTCTTTAGCTTCCGCACTTGCACGTGGTACCGAATAAGGCATAATGGCATGAAGTGTTGCTACACCTAAATTATGAATATGATTGTGCAAAACGGTAATATCGCTAAAACCAATAAGCCATTTAGGATTTTCTAAAAATGCTGTGAAATCAATTTTATCAATAATTCTAACAGTTCCGTAACCACCACGAGCAATCCAAATAGCTTTAATATTAGGGTTGTCTAACATTTGTTGTAAATCGGCAGCTCGTTGTTCATCGGTACCTCCTAATTGGTTTACATTAACATCTATTGTAGAACCTAATTCAATATGCAATCCCCAGGATTCAAAAAGACGAATTGCTTCTTGAGCATCATCACTAGAAAAGCTACGTGCCGTACAAATAATGCCTACAGTATCGCCCTTTTTTAAATAAGTTGGAGTTTTCATTTGTTAGAAATTTTAAACAAAAATATTAGTTAAATTGATAGTTGTGTATTTATTACAAAATTAAAACACAAGAGCTAAGATAAATAACATTTCTTTAAGTTTTGATTGCTTTTTACTATAAGTAAAAATGATTAAATTTGTATAAATTTTTAAATTAAAAAATTATGTATCCACAAGAAATTGTAAAACCTATGCAAGAAGAGTTAACTTCTGCTGGTTTTCAAGCATTATATACTGCAAATGAGGTTGAAAACGCTTTAGCTAAAAACGGTACTACTTTGGTAGTTGTAAATTCGGTTTGTGGTTGTGCAGCTCGTAATGCGCGTCCAGGTGCAGTTATGAGTTTAGACAATACTAAGAAACCTGAAAATATTGTAACTGTTTTTGCTGGTGTTGATAAAGAAGCTGTTGATGCAGCGCGTGAAAAAATGTTTCCTTTTCCACCATCATCTCCTTCAATGGCGTTGTTTAAAAATGGTGAGCTAGTACATATGTTAGAACGTCATCATATCGAAGGAAATCCTGCAGAGATTATTGCTGAAAACCTTAAGGAAGCTTATAACGAGCATTGTTAATTTTTTTCTTAGAAATAGCATAAAAAACCATCGTTTTACGGTGGTTTTTTTTATTTGTCGTATATTTGACAATAAATCGGTTAAAAGTGCACAAAGTTTTATCTTATCCTATAAGTATTGTATATTATTTGTTCTTAAGTTTAAGCTTATTACTATTTCATCCAGTACAATGGATTTGTTTAAATTTATTTGGATATCAGGCACATAAAAATAGTGTTGATATTTTGCAGTGGTTTTTAATGAGAAGTGCAAATGTTTTAGGTACTACTTTTTCGGTTAAAGGAAGAGAAAAGTTGCCAGTTGATAAACCTATCATTTACGTTTCTAACCATCAATCAATGTTTGATATTGTATCTATTATTTGGTTTCTGCGAAAAACACATCCAAAATTTGTAAGTAAAAAAGAATTAGGAAAAGGCATACCAAGTGTATCCTATAATTTAAAACATGGTGGTTCTGTTTTAATTGACAGAAATGATCCAAAACAAGCATTACCAACCATTAAAGGTTTGGGTGAATACATTCAAAAACACCATCGCTCAGCGGTTATTTTTCCTGAAGGAACACGTTCTAAAGACGGAAAACCAAAGCGTTTTTCAGAAAACGGTGTAAAAATGTTGTGTAAATTTGCTCCTGATGCTTATGTGGTGCCATTAACCATTAACAATTCTTGGAAAATGTTCCGTTTTGGTATGTTTCCAATGGGGTTGGGTAGTGCAATAACTTTAGAAGTGCATGATGCAATGAAAGTTTCAGATTTTGACTTCCAAACGTTATTTCAAAAAACCGAGGAAGCTATTGTTTCTTCTATAAAATAACGCAACTTTTAAGTTGTACAAAACATAATAAAATGTCTATTCAAAATGTTAGATTAGAAGTAATGCAGTTCTTGGAAAAGAACATAGATACTTTTGTGCAGAATTATTTAATTCCGGTAGAAAAGATTTGGCAACCTTCTGATATGTTACCTGATTCTCGCAACGAAAACTTTTTAGAAGAAGTGCGTGAATTACAAGCATATGCAAAAGAATTGCCTTACGATTTCTGGGTTGTTTTGGTTGGTGATACTATTACCGAAGAAGCTTTGCCAACTTATGAATCATGGTTGTTAGATGTAGATGGAGTAAACCAACGCGGGGGAGAAGATGGTACTGGAAACGGTTGGGCAAAATGGATTCGTCATTGGACAGGTGAAGAAAACCGACATGGTGATTTGTTAAATAAATATTTGTACTTATCTGGGCGTGTAAATATGCGCGAAGTTGAAATTACAACACACCATTTATTAAACGATGGTTTTGATCCAGGTACAGACCGTGATCCGTATAAAAATTTTGTGTTTACCAGTTTTCAAGAATTAGCTACTTATGTATCGCATAATCGTGTAGCGCAGTTAGCTAAGAAATATGGTGACCATAAATTGTCTAAAATATGTAAGTTAATTGCGGGTGATGAAATGCGTCACCATCATGCGTATTCTGAATTTGTTGAGCGTATTTTTCAAGTAGATCCATCAGAAATGATGAAAGCGTTTCATTACATGATGAAAAAGAAAATTACCATGCCTGCTAATTTAATTCGTGAATCGGGTGGGGCAATTGGCGATGCTTTTCACAATTTCTCAGAATCAGCGCAGCGTATTGGTGTATACACCTCAATGGATTATGTTGATATTTTAAATAAGCTTATTAAGCGTTGGGAAATTGATAAAATTAATAATTTAACCGATGAAGCTGAAAAAGCACGTGATTATTTGATGAAATTACCAGATCGTATGGCAAAATTAGCAGATCGTATGAAAATTTCAGAAGAGCCTCACGTTTTCAAATGGGTTACTCCTGCAATAGTAAAATAACAATACAAAGCTGATAGAAATATCAGCTTTTTTAATGCAAACAATTATGACATATATTGATTTAACCATAAATTACGTAAAAAAAGAACTAGAAAATGTAGAAGCCGGCCATGATTGGTTTCATATAGAGCGCGTTTACAAGAACGCTCTGAACTTATTAAAGGAAGAAAAAGCAAATGAACAAGTAGTTATTTTAGGCGCTTTATTGCATGATATTGCCGATAGTAAGTTTCATAATGGTGATGAAACCATAGGTCCTAAAAAAGCTTTGGATTTTATGAATACCCTTGATATTTCAGATGATGTAAAAGACCATGTAGTAAAGGTTATCGAAAATATTTCATTTAAAGGAGGTAATTTCGAAAGAAAGTTCACTTCAAAAGAATTGGATATTGTGCAAGATGCTGATCGTTTAGATGCAATTGGTGCCATTGGAATTGCACGTGCTTTTCAGTACGGAGGTTTTAAAAATAGAACCATTTACAATCCTGAAGAAAAGCCAAAGTTTAATATGACTAAGGAAGAATACAAGAAACACGAAGGCACAACTATAAATCACTTTTACGAAAAGTTACTTTTGCTAAAAGATTTGATGAATACCGAAACAGGAAAACAAATCGCTCAAAACCGTCATGAACATATGGAAGGTTTTTTAAAGCAATTTTTGGATGAGGTTGAGGGGGTGAAATAAAAAACAGAGCATTTGCTCTGTTTTTTTTACTTTATAGAACTCATCATATAAGCTTGTAACGATTTTAACTCATCATCGCTCATTGTTTTTAAAACGGCAAAATTAGTTTCCATTAAACTATATTGAGATGGATCTACAATAGGATCAGCTTTTTTACGTAAAAAAGCGACCATATCACCGTTTTTCTCTTTGTAAATTTTAGCAATATCTTTAATACTTGGACCAATTACTTTTTTATCCATTTGATGACAAGAAAAACAAGCTGCTTTGTTGCTCTCAAACAATTCTTTTCCATCGGCAATTAATTGCTCTTCAGGACTAAGAGTAGATGCAACTTCCTCAGGATATAACTCCTCTTTTTTTTCTTCTTTCTTTCCACAAGAAATAACTGTTAAGGCTACAATAGCCAGTGCGAAAATTTTTTTCATATTACTTTTCATTTAATAAAATAGCTGCTTCTTTAGCAAAATAGGTTGAAATTAAACTGGCACCTGCGCGTTTAATACACATTAATTGTTCCATCATAATTTTATCGTGATCTAACCATCCTTTTTCGGCTGCAGCTTTAATCATCGCATATTCGCCCGAAACATGATACACCGCAACTGGTATGTTTACGTTATCTTTAACTTCACGAACAATATCTAGATAAGCAGTTCCCGGTTTTACCATAACCATATCGGCACCTTCTTCGGCATCCCAAACCGCTTCTTTAATAGCTTCAATTCGGTTGGCATAGTCCATTTGGTATGTTTTTTTGTCTTTAGGAACTACTTCGCCCGTTTCTTTAGGTGCAGAATCTAAAGCATCGCGAAAAGGTCCGTAAAAAGCCGATGCATATTTAGCTGAATAACTCATAATACCTACATTTATAAATCCTGCTTTATCTAAACCTTCGCGCATACGTAAAATTCTGCCATCCATCATATCACTTGGTGCAACAAAATCGGCACCAGCTTCGGCATGAGAAACCGCCATTTTTACCAACGCATCTACTGTTGAGTCGTTTTCAATATCGCCGTTTTTAATGATACCATCATGACCATACATTGAATACGGATCTAAAGCTACATCGGGCATTACAATCATTTCAGGCACTGCCGTTTTAATGGCACGAATGGCTCGTTGCATTAATCCATCACTATTCCAAGCTTCTTTTCCCGTGTTGTCTTTTAAATCATCGCTAACTTTTACGTAAATATTTACCGCACGAATACCTAAATCAAACAATTCTTGAACTTCTTTAACTGTTAAGTCGATTGATCTGCGAAAAATCCCTGGCATTGATGGAATTTCAACGGCCTGATTTTCTCCTTCCACAATAAACATTGGGAACATAAAATCTGCTGGACTTAAACTTGTTTCACGAACCAAACTTCTAATTGATTCGTTTTGTCTTAATCTTCTACCTCTTTGTAATGGGAACATAATGAGTGCTTATTAGATTTCAGAAATCAGATTTCAGTGATCCGTTTCTGAATTATTTAGTTTATTAATTAATGCGTAAAGCATTTTTCTTATTTCTTGAATTTTCTCTTTAAGATTTTCGCCATTATTAGCATCAAGATACCTTAAATCAACACTTAAAATTATTTGATATTCTAGCTCGTTGCAAGAGCCATAAGCAATTGATAAAAACCTAGCGAAATCTTTATTTGTAAATCTACCAGCTCCTTCAGCAATATTAGTTGGAATTGAACTAGATGATCTTTTCATCTGACTTATTAATCCAAATATTTCATCTTTTGGAAAAACAGTTAGCTCTTTATAAATCTCTAAGGTTAAATGATGTGATTTTTCCCAAACTTGTAATTGTTTATAATTTCTCATATGACAATCTTTATGTTCTGATTTCTGTTTTCTGAAAGCTGCTTTCTATAAGATTAAACCCAATCTCTTGGCTCTGTCAAAACTTTAATCAGTTTTTCTTCTTCGCTTCCTTCTTCAGGATGATGATCATACACCCATTGTACATGCGGTGGTAAACTCATTAAAATAGATTCAATACGACCGTTGGTTTTTAGTCCGAAAATAGTCCCTTTATCATGAACCAGATTGAATTCTACATAACGCCCACGACGGATTTCCTGCCACGTTCTGTTTGCATCTGTATAAGGTAAATTCATTCTTTTTTCAACAATAGGCACATAACAATCTAAGAAGCTATTTCCTACTTCGGTTACAAAATTGTACCAATCTTCCATAGACATTTGTTCGTTTTCTACTAAATGATCAAAGAACAAACCGCCAATTCCGCGGGCTTCGTTTCTATGTGCATTCCAGAAATAATCGTCACAAACTTTTTTGTATTTAGGATAAAACGTTGGATTATGCTTATCGCAAGCTGTTTTACATATTTGATGAAAGTGTACAGCATCTTCTTCAAACAAATAATACGGTGTTAAATCTTGTCCGCCACCAAACCAAGAACCTACTTTAGTTCCTGCTTTATCATACATTTCGAAATAGCGCCAATTAGCGTGAACTGTAGGTACCATTGGGTTTTTAGGATGGATAACTAAGCTTAAACCACAAGCAAAAAAATCGACATCGCCTACGTTAAATGCTTTTTGCATGGTTTCGGGTAATGCTCCGTGAACAGCCGAGATGTTTACACCTCCTTTTTCAAAAACGACTCCGTTTTCTATCACACGTGTTCTTCCACCTCCGCCACCAGGGCGTTCCCACAAATCTTCTTGAAATTTGGCAGAACCATCAACCTCTTCTAATTTAGCTGTAATGGTATCTTGTAATTGTTGTATGTATTGATAAAATTTATCTTTCATTTTTTTTATTTTTTTTCTAATGAAAAAGGGTTTCAACTAAAAAATTGAAGCCAATTACAATTAGAAACATAATATAAGGTATTGCTACAAACTCAAAATCAGTCTTGTATTTTAGTTTACAAATCTTATTTGTAATTGCCATAATAGTTACAATAAGAGGAAATAATAGAATAGTTAGCAATATTAAAATTGCATTAACCATCATTCCTCCGCAATTTATAGGTTCAATTGAAATTTTAAACCAATAATAAATAGCTACACATATCCATAATAGCAATATGAATAAAATGGGATAGTTATATTTATTTTGGATTTTAATCATTCCTTTATTAACCTATAAATTCTTTTAGCCTTGTGATATTATTACTTATATTTTTACAAGGTTTTTTAAAACCTTGCAGAATGTTTTACAACTTTCCGATTTTATTCATAATTTCAAACGAAAACATTTTGCTTTCTTTTTGTATGAATTGATACAAGTTTTTTGCTCGTTCTTTTAATTGTTGATTCGGCATTTTTGCATCTAAAGCAACCAAAATATCGGCTAATTTTTCAATATGTTCCCAAGGCCATTTTAAATCAATTAATTGTTGAAAAAACAATTTTTCTTCTTTAGCTAAAACATCACTTTGAGATAAGCCTGTTTCTTCTAAAGTTGTCCAATACAAAGCTTCGTTCCAATTTTCGGGCACAAACGTAATTCCTGAAAGCTTTTCTAAAATTGAATTTAAACGTTGTTGTATTTCGTCTTTTTTACTTGTAAGCATTTTGTTGAAATATTAATCTGCAAGGTTTTAGAAACCTTGTAGGTTTACAAAAATATTGAATCAATTTAGTTAGAATTTTCTATTCAAAAGTGTAAAATTCTGTTAAGTTTTCGATTTCTTTCAAGTGCATAAATTTAAAATTTTCGATGTCAGAAAAAAGATCAAACACATCTTCTCTTGGTAAAAGCGTTTCTTTATCTGAAAGAAAAGAAGCATAAGATGAAAAAGGATATTTAGTAAAATTTAATTGTAAATGTTTCATTGGATTTTGATAAATATAAACAATTAAATTCCGTAAATAATTTTCATCTTTTAATTGAATCCTCTTAAAATGCTTTTCAAACAAACTTCCTGTTCGGTTTTCTTGTTTGTTATATGCCTTTGCGTAAGCATTAAAAAAGTTTGAAAACTTTTGTGTTACCTGTGCTTCATTTAAAACTTTAATGGCTAAATGAAAATGATTATCCATTAAACAATATGCATAAATGATGATTACATTTTGCAAATGCTCTTTAAGCTTTTTTAGAAAGAATCTTTTATTTTCATCATTAGAAAAAATAGTACAACTGTTTATTCCACGATTATAAATGTGGTAAAAACATTCATTTTGTAATACTTCCAATTTCATAATTCTAATCTAAAAAAAGAATCCTACAAGGTTTTGAAACCTTGCAGGACTAGCTTTATTTATTGTACTCTTTAACTGCTTCAATGAATGCTTTGGCGTGATCTACTGGAATATTTGGTAAAATACCATGACCTAAATTCACTACTAATTTATCTTTCCCAAATTCATCAATCATTTGGTGAACCATTTTTTTGATGGTTGGTATTGGCGATAATAATCGAGAAGGATCAAAGTTTCCTTGTAAGGTAATATCGTTTCCTGCAAATAAACGTGCATTTTTAGGAGAACACGTCCAATCTACACCTAATGCTTTTGCTTTAGATTGTGCCATTTCGCCTAATGCAAACCAACATCCTTTTCCAAAAACAATCACTTCGGTAACTTCAGACAATGCTTCTACAATTTGATTAATGTATTTCCAAGAAAATTCTTGATAATCTACTGGAGATAACATTCCGCCCCATGAATCAAAAATTTGAACAGCATCAACACCTGCTTTTACTTTTTCTTTTAAGTAAGCAATGGTAGTATCGGTAATTTTTTGTAGTAATACGTGCGCTGCTTCTGGTTGAGAAAAACAAAATCCTTTGGCTTTATCAAAGCTTTTAGAGCCTTGCCCTTCTACAGCATAACAGAAAATAGTCCAAGGCGAACCTGCAAAACCAATTAAAGGCACCTCGTTATTCAACATTTCTTTAGTTATTTTAATGGCTTCCATTACATAACCTAAGGTTTCTTGAATGTCTGGAACAATTACTTGCTCAACATCTTGCGCCGTACGAATTGGATTTGGCAAAAAAGGTCCAACGTTTTCTTTCATTAAAACTTCAATATTCATTGCCTGAGGTACTACTAAAATATCCGAAAATAAAATAGCAGCATCTGATTTCACGATATTGATGGGTTGAACGGTAATTTCAGCAGCAATTTCGGGCATTCTACAACGTGTAAAGAAATCATACTTGTCACGTAATGCACGGAATTCTGGTAAATATCTACCTGCTTGGCGCATCATCCAAACCGGAGGTCTTTCAACAGATTCTCCTTTTAAAGCTCTAAGAAATAAATCGTTTTTTAACATATTTTAAAAGTTTTCAGTCAACAGCAATCAGCTGTAAATGTTGTTTTTTATTTGTAATTCGAGAATAGAGGAATCTTTTTAGATTTCTCACTTTGTTCGAAATGACATATTATTGTTTATAATAATTAATACATTGTATGATGACATTTTCAACTGTTTGTTGGTTTGCAATCACAATGTTTTCTGTAATTCCTTTTAAAGCATCGGCAGTTGTGGTACCAATACAAAAACACATTTGATGGGTAATGGTATTTTGTTTTAAATAACTATGAATGCCCGACGGACTGTAAAACAACAACGCATTGGTTTGTGCGTTGATTTTTATCGAATGTTCGCTGTTTGCGTATACGGTATACTCATCAAACATAATTTTAGCATCATGCATGGCAGTTGGCAAAGTATCTCGACGAATACTGCTGGCAAAAAAAGCAATGTGCTCATTTTTATACTCCGCTTGAATGATTGGAGCCAACTGATCTGCGTATTCTCTTGAAACTAAAACGTTAAAACCGTTGTCCTCTAATAATTTATGTGTTTTAGAACCTACACAAATAGTAGGTATTTGTTTTAATTGATGTATTTCTTTATTTTCTAACACACTTTTTACACCATTTTGAGAAGTAAAAAGTAATAAAGAAGGTTTGCTTTTAATTTGAAATGGAAGTGAAGTGATTTTAATAAAATCGGCTTCAATAACAGAAAAATCGGCATTTAACAAAAATTGCTTTTGATTGCTTTTTAATTTTTTTGTTGATAAAACACAGATCTTATTTTCCATTCTTTTATTTCTCCACTTTTGTCATTCCGAGGAACGAGGAATCTTTTTGAGATTCTTCACTCCACTTTGTTACGTTCAGAATAACAAATGAATTATTTCTTTAATTGCGAACGCAGCTCGGTCATCAAAGCAGTTCCACCGTTTTCTAAAATTTCTTTGGCTGCAAAAAAACCTAATTTTTTCCATTCGCTAATAGGTACTGTTTTTTCGATTTCAAACTTTTGCTTGCCATCTAACGAGAACAAAGCACCTTTAAAATGCATAGTATCATCATGCTCATTGTATTTTGCAATAGCACCAATTGGAGCAGTACATCCACCTTCTAACGTGCGTAAAAACTGTCGTTCAATATGCGTAGCAATTTCCGTTTCAATATCGTTTAATTGCGCAAGGGCATCTAACGTAAAATCATCATTTTCCATCGCCACCACCAACATAGCACCTTGAGCAGGAGCAGGAATCATCCAATCTAAATTGATGAATTCGGATGGCTTTAAGTTGATTCTTTCCAAACCAGCCGCAGCAAAAATAGCTCCGTTCCAGTTGTTGTCTTTCAACTTTTGCATGCGCGTATTTACATTTCCACGTAAATCTTCTACTGTATGTGTTGGGTATTTATGCAACCATTGCGCTTTTCTACGTAAAGAACCACTTGCAATGGTACCTTTGGCATTCAAAAAATCAGTTGAACCTTTGTGTACTAAAATATCTAAAACATTGGCTCTTTGCAAAACGGCAGCTTGTACAATACCTTGCGGCAAAGCGGTAGGCACATCTTTCATAGAATGTACTGCAATGTCTACTTTGCCTGAAATCATAGCAACATCTAAGGTTTTTGTAAAAATTCCAGTAATACCTAGCTCGTACAAAGGCTTATCTAAAATAATATCACCGTCTGATTTTACTGCAACAATTTCTGTTTTGTAGCCTAAATCGTTTAATTTTTTTGATACCGTATTGGCTTGCCACAATGCTAATTCGCTATCGCGGGTGCCAATTCTAATTGTTTTACTCATTACTTAAAGTTTCTAATTGAAAAACTTTTTCAATCCATTCAATACTTTCCTCAACTTCTGTTTCTTCATTTTTTAAATGATTGGCAAAATGAGTCGTAATTTTTTGAATGATTCTATTTGAAATAATGTTAGCTTGTTCTTCGTTGAAGTTTTCTAATTTCTTTTTTTGGTAGTTTAATTCATTCTCCTTAATTTCTTGCAACTTGGCTTTTAAGGCATGAATTGTTGGTGCAAATTTGCGTGCTTGCGTCCAGGTAACAAATTCATCTTTAATTTCTTCGATGATTTCCATTGCCTGTGGCACATATTGTTTGCGTTTCTCTAGTGTATCGTCTGTCATTTGCGATAATTGATCTAAATGAATCAACTCTACACCCGGAATTTCTAAAACATTATCGTTTACATTTTTAGGAATTGATAAATCTAAAATCAACAATGGTTTCTTTAGGTTTAACAATTCTTTATCAATGGTTGGATTTTGCGCACCTGTAGCAACAATTAGCACATCAGCATTTTGAATTTCGGCTTGTAAATCGGCATAATCTTTTACAATTAAGTTGAATTTACCTGCAATTTTTTGTGCCTTATCTTTTGTACGATTGATTAGTGTAATTTGATTGTTTTTAGTGTGTTTTACTAAATTTTCACATGTATTACGACCAATTTTTCCTGTGCCAAACAAAAGAATGTTTTTATCGGCAATTTCAGGAACATTTTTTAAAATATATTGAACCGATGCAAAAGATACAGATGTTGCACCTGTACTTATTTCGGTTTCATTTTTTATACGTTTACTTGCTTGGATAACAGAATTTACCAAACGCTCAAAATAGTTATTGGTTAACCCTTTTTCACGCGCCGATATAAACCCAGTTTTAACTTGACTAATAATTTCAAAATCGCCCAAAATTTGGCTATCCATTCCGGTACCCACTTTAAATAAATGGCTAACAGCTTCGTTATTTTTATGCACATAAGCTACACGCTGAAAATCTTCAACCGTACCGTTACTGTGTTTACATAACAAAGATATTAACTGAAAAGGATGCTCTGCAAAACCATAAAGTTCTGTTCTGTTGCAAGTTGAAATTGCCATTAAAGAAGGAATGCCTTCTATTTGTGCTTGATCTAATACGTTTAATTTTGCTTGGTCGCTTAAACTAAATTTACCTCTAGTTTCTGCGTCTGCTTTTTTGTAATTTAGTCCCACAACATAGAAATGCGATGGTTTTGTTTTATTATTGTTTTCCATTCTCTATCAATCATAAAAAGCAATACAAATTTAAGTCCATTAAACGGATTAAAATAACGCTGTAAGGACTAAAATTATCGAAAAATATTTTCAGTTGTTTTTTTATCGATATTTTTATTATAAGCCTTATATTTGTTGGAGTTAGCAAAACGCAAGAATCTAAAATTTAGAACTATTCTAAATAATAATATCGATTCTTTAAAATGATAAATAACTTTAAAAATAACGCTATGAGTACCAACGAAGATGTAATTTTAGAAGATGATTTTATTTGCATGCGATTTAAGAATGATTCTGATAATCTGCAAGTTATAGAAAGAGATTTAACGCATGGCGTAATGCAGTTTCATTTTGTTTTAAAAGGGAAAGGAAGGTTTTTGTTCAATCAAGGTGCTTATGACATTCAAGTAGACGAAGAAAGCAGTTTAACGCTTTATAATCCGCAAAGAAGCTTGCCTATTCACTTAGAAATTAATACTAATTCTTGGGTTGTTTCGGTTATTATATCTATTAAAAAATTTCACGAATTGTTTTCAACAGAGGCAGAATTTATTCCTTTTTTGAATAAAGAAAATATTGATCGCAAGCATTATACGCAAGGCAATATTACACCGTCTATGTCGGTTGTTTTGTATCAAATAATGAATTTTAATTTACATTCATCGGTAAAAAAACTGTACTACAAAGCAAAAGTGTATGAGTTGCTAAGCTTGCTTTTTAATAAACCGGAAGATACAGACGATGAAAGTTGTCCGTTTAAAACCGATGAAGAAGAAACAATGAAAATTCAACAAGCCAAAGATATTTTGTTGAAAAACATGGCTGAACCACCAACATTACAAGAACTTGCTGATAAAATTGGATTGAATATTAAAAAATTAAAACAAGGTTTTAAGCAGGTTTATGGCGATACGGTTTATGGTTTTCTTTTTGATTACAAAATGGAATACGCACGTAAATTATTAGACAGTGGTACTTATAATGTTAACGAAGTAGGTTCAAAAATTGGATATAGCACTGCAAGTCATTTTATTGCGGCTTTTAAAAAGAAATTTGGCACTACTCCAAAAAAATATTTAATGTCTGTAAATTCTGCAACAAGTAATTAAAATTCATTTATAATTTCAATTCAATACAATTCACCCAAATTTGTTGGCGGTCTTTTGTGGCTTCAAAATTGTGCAACATAAAATCTTTGTTGTAGACTACTTTACTGTCAAAAAGCAAAATTCCGTTTACATAAACCATTACTTTTTTGTTTAGATTGATCATTTCTGGTGAAATATTGATAGCGAACGATTTTATACACGATGTTTCTATCCTAAATACGTTTTGGTTGTATTCTGCTTTTATTTTACCTGATTTTCTAGGGAAATCGAAAGCCTTTTTATCAACAACTTGTGTTATTAAACTGTCGTTTTCATTATAGCTTAACCATTTGTCAATTTTAAAATTCAATTCTTTATGCCAACTGGTTTTTGAGCTTAAAGTATCTAATTTTGCTTCCGAAATCCAATCGATGTTTCCATAATTATCATCATCAAACTCCCAAGTAATTGTTTTAGGAAAAGAATTTCGCTTTCGGGACATTAAATCGTTAAAAAGAATAACATAAGCAGGTTCTGATTCATCAAATTCAGGAAACCAATGTGGAAAACCATTGTAGCGAAACTCTTTATAATCTGCATTGACTTGATGCATTAACTTGGTAAAATCATCGTTTGCATTGGGCGGATAATAATAATCTTGATCTGTAGAAAAGTTGATAAACGAACGATTTTTACTGTTTTCAATAAAAGTACCGCCTGTAAAAACTTTTGGTTGCGTATTAAAACCATAAAACCCTGCAAAAGGTGTTGGTTGTTTCATTAAATACGAAAAAGAACCTGTTGCACCGTTAGAATGTCCTGAAACAAAAACTTTATCATCGTCTACATTGATTGTTTGCTTAATTTGTTTCAACATTTCCGAAATCATAAAAAAACCGTTGTCTGAAGTCATCCAATTGTATTCTTTATTTGCACTAGGAAAAACCAAAATCACATCATTTATATTAGCATATTTTGTGTAAAATCGGTTCCAATCACCTAAGTTCCAATTTGCAAGCTGGTATTCAAATAAATTAGAATAACGTACAGCTCCGTGAAGAAAAAACAAAACAGGATATTTCTTTTCAGGCGAATAATGAACAGGCAAATGAATAAAATACGATGTTTTTACAGAATCGTTTATAGCAAAAGAAATCGAATAATTTTGATTGTTTTTAGCTTTGTACGGATGAAATTGCTTTAATGCTTTATAAAGCTTTTTTGTGTTTTTAATTTGTGAGAAATCGTTTTTTGAAACATCGTAAAACTCATTCTCTTGCTCTTCTAGTGTCTTAAAAAATTGTTCCTTTTCTTTTAAAGCGTTATCTTTTATAGCAATCCATCGGGTATCTGCTAAAATATTTTGGAATTCTGTTTCAGCTAACTTTCCAACAATATATTCCCAAACCGGATATCCATCTTCATCGGTTTTTAATTTCACTAATCGGTTAAGGTAATTAAACGCTTCATTGTTCTTTTTCAACTTTGCAGAAAGAGACGATGCTATGTACAAACCATCAACATTTACACTATCGGGATATGTTGCAAAGGCATTTTCATACATGGCTAATGCAGTTGTATTGTTTTTGCCATCTTTTGTTTTTTGCATAGTTTCATACGCTGCGTCTATTAAAGTAGTGTAATTTTCTTGGGCGTTACCCAATGCAAAAGCTAAACAAAAAATGAAGATTGCTAAATGTTTCATAGGTTTATAATTGAAATGTAAAATTAGCTGACCATTTTTTGAAAAACTTGTAAAATTGGAACATTACTTTTTTATATGCCAAAAAATGTCTGCGTCACCCAACACAGTTCCTTTTTCAAAAAATGTTTTTGGCGCGTTTTCGGTTAGTTTTTTATATGTTTTGTTGAAGTGCGATTGATCGTTAAAATTAAATTCGTGTGCTAATTCTGTGAAATTTTGATCTGGATTTTCGAAGAGTTTTTTATTGATTGTTTGACGAAAAAGTACAATTTCGTGAAACTTTTTAATAGAAACACCTAAATGCAATTGAAAAAGTCGGTTTAAATGCTGACGACTTATTTCTAAAACGTCCGAAATTTCGGCAACTGAAAAATTCTCATAATGCTTAAAAATATAAGCAATGGCTTTTTCTAACGGAGTATTATCAAACTTACAAAATCTTTTTTCTAAGGATTGATCCAATATGTTAGTTAATTTATGAATATCAATTGTACTAAAAAGATTAGAAAGTTCTTCTTTTGATAAAAAATCAAAATGGGTGATGTAATCTGTAAAATTTTGATTGTTATAAAATTGCTGAATTCCCAAAGGATGAAAAACAATTACAACACGATAAATAGCGCCCAAACGTTTTACATTCAAAACTTTATCACGAATTGGAGTGAAAATTTGAAAAGGTTTTGCTATTTTGTTAAAAGTAATTTCGCCGCTTTCTAATAATGTATGCGACTTATACAAAGATAAAGTGTTGTTGAAATGCGGAAAACATTCAAAAGCATCTACTTCATTATCGGGCTGAATATCTAAATAATAATAGTCAACATATTGCCGAATAAGAGGATTTTTAGGTTTAAATGTTTCAAAAATAGTTTTCATTTAAGTTTCAAACTAATACAATAGTCAAAGATAAGGTTTTCGTAGTTTTAAACCTTAAAAGCTGTGATTTAACTTTTGAAAGTACCATTTACAAACTGTCAATTATTTATTGTAAATCAAAAGCTTTATCTTTGCAAAAACATAAAAAAATGAAGGGAGTTTTATTAGTAAATTTAGGTTCGCCCGAAAGTCCGGAACCAAAAGATGTGAAACCTTATTTAGACGAATTTTTAATGGATAAGTACGTTATTGATGTGCCTTATTTATTGAGAGCTTTTTTAATTAGAGGAATCATTCTGAGAAAAAGACCCGAAGAATCATCACACGCTTACAAAAAAATCTGGTGGAAAGAAGGTTCGCCTTTAATTGTTCTTTCAGAGAGAATGACCGAGAAAGTAAAGAAAAACACCGATGTTCCTGTAGCACTTGCTATGCGTTACGGTAGCATGACTATTGAAAAAGGATTGCAAGAATTGGCAAACGAAGGCGTTACCGATGTACTATTATTGCCTTTATATCCGCAATACGCTATGGCTTCTACTTTAACTATTGAAGTTTTAGCAGAGGAAATTAGAAAGAAGAAATTTCCGAACATGAAAATTACAAACTTTCCTGCTTTTTATAATAAACCTGATTTTGTTCGTGTACTTTCTAATTCAATTAAAGATCATGTAGCAGGTTTTGATTATGATCAGTTGGTTTTCTCCTATCACGGAATTCCTGAACGTCACGTACGTAAAACCGATAAAACCAAATCGCATAAGAAATTTATAACCAACGAAATGTGTTGTGAAGTGGGAACACCAGCGGCAGAATTTTGTTACCGTACCCATTGTTACGAAACAACACGTTTGGTTGTGGAACAATTAGGTATTCCAAAAGAAAAATATTGCGTAACTTTTCAATCTCGTTTGGTAGGTGATAAATGGTTAGAGCCTTATACCGATGTTGAAATTGATAACATGCCTGCAAAAGGTATTAAGAAAATTGCAGTTGTAACGCCCGCGTTTGTAACCGATTGTTTAGAAACATTAGAAGAAATTGCCATGCGTGCCAACGAAGATTTTAAAGCCAACGGTGGTGAAGAATTTTTAGCTATTCCTTGTTTAAATGATGATGACGAATGGTGTAAAGTTGTTGGCGATTGGATTAACAATTGGGCTAAAGCGTAATTTATGTACTTATATTTAAAAGCATTACATATTATTTTTATAGTATGCTGGTTTGCCGGACTTTTTTATATTGTTCGGCTTTTTGTGTATTATGCAGAAGCACAATTAAAGCCAGATATTGAAAAGGAAATTCTTTCAAAACAATACCAAATCATGACCAATAGGTTGTGGTTTATTATTACCTATCCCGCAGCAATTTTAGGAACTATTTTTGGTTTGTGGATGTTATTTGAAAATCCTGCTTTGCTAAAAATGCCTTGGATGCATGTAAAATTATTGTTTGTTGCCTTGCTGTGGATTTATCATTTAAAATGCCATCAGTTTGTAAAACAAATAGCATCAAATACACTTCAAAAAACGGGGTCTTTTTTTAGAATTTGGAACGAAGGCGCTACCCTTATTTTGTTTTCGGTAGTGTTTTTAGTTATCTTAAAAAATGCTTTTAATTGGATTTTTGGCGTAGTAGGTATTTTTGTATTGGCAATGTTGTTAACTTTAGGGTATAAATACTATAAAAAAGTACGCAATAAAAACTAAAAGCGTTTATGGCCAAACCATTCAGCATACAAAGAACATCGTTACGTATAAGAATTTTCATATCTATGATTTTTCTTATCATTGTATCGTCTGTTTTAATTGCAATGGTAACCATATATCAATTTAAAAAAGAGGCTAGAAATTATCATCAAGATCGATTAGAGCGTAAGGAAAGTGCTGTTAATGAGCATGTTAATTTTATTTTACAAACCACCAAAATTCCTGCAAGTACAGAGAATCTTCCTTTAATTTTTAAAGATAAAATTTACGAACTTTCTACCATTCATAATATTCAAATTAATATTTACGATTTAAAAGGGAACCTTTTAATTACTTCAAAAGGCAATTTTATTGTTGATAAAATGGATAATGAAGTGGTTTCTCCCATTATTTTGAAAATTATCGAATCAACTGCGTCCAAACGTTTTGTTGATTTGCGTATTATTGATGGCATCACGTATCGTTCTTCTTACAATTACATTAAAGATGTGTCTTTTAAACCACTTGGTATTATTAGCATGCCTTATGCCGAGGAAACTTCTTTTTACGATAATCAAGTAGAAAGCTTTTTAATTCATTTTGGTCAAATTTATATCTTTATGTTTGTTTTGGCTATTGTATTAGCTTATGTTTTATCTAGTTACATAACCAAAACCATAAAATTGATAAGCGAGCGTATCCAATTAACGAATATCAATCAGAAAAACGAAAAAATTAAGGTAAGTAATGCCTCGTATGAAATTGAAGCTTTAATTGTTTCTTATAATGAAATGGTTGATAAGTTAGAAGAATCAGCCGATAAATTAGCGCAAAGTCAGCGTGAATTGGCTTGGAGAGAAATGGCAAAGCAAGTGGCGCACGAAATTAAAAATCCGTTAACACCAATGAAGTTAACTGTGCAAAGTTTTGCTCGTCGTTTCAATCCAGAAGATCCCAAAATTGATGAAAAAATGAAAGATTTTTGCGATACCATGGTACAACAAATTGATACCATGAGTGCCGTAGCATCTGCTTTTTCTAATTTTGCATCGATGCCTGCACAAGAAAATACTACTTTAAATGTGGTGAAAGTAGTGCAGTTGGCGTTGGATATTTTTAATGAAGATTTTATCCGATTTGAATCAACCGAGAAAGAAATAATTGCCGTTTTTGATCAGTCGCAAATTATCCGCATCATTACTAATTTGGTTAAAAATGCCATACAAGCTATTCCTAATTATGAACCTTTTCCGCGTATTTTAGTAAAAGTTGAAAAAGTAGAAACAGATGTTTTAATTACCATTTCAGACAACGGTACAGGCGTGCCAGATAGTATAAAAGATAAAATATTTGAACCCAAATTTACAACAAAAACAAGTGGTATGGGCTTAGGTTTAGCTATGATTAAGAACATGATTGAAGGGTATGGCGGCACCATTTATTTTGAAACGCAAGTAAATAAAGGCACTACATTTTATGTGCAATTACCAATAACTAATTAAAAAAGAAAATATATGTCATTTGAAAACATTTTAGTAGAGAAAAATCAAGCAATTGCAACTATTACAATTAATCGTCCAACTAAGTTAAATGCTTTAAATAAAGCTACTATTCAAGAATTACACAATGCTTTTGCAGATTGTGATGCCGATACAAACATTAGAGCTATTATTATTACAGGTTCTGGTGAAAAAGCTTTTGTAGCTGGTGCCGATATTTCTGAGTTTGCTAGTTTTAGTACATCTGAAGGATCAGATTTAGCAAGAAAAGGACAAGAGTTATTGTTCGATTTTGTAGAGAATTTAAATACACCTGTTATTGCGGCTGTAAATGGTTTTGCTTTAGGTGGTGGATTAGAATTAGCAATGGCAGCGCACATGAGAGTAGCTTCTGATAACGCTAAAATGGGATTACCTGAAGTTACTTTAGGTGTTATTCCTGGTTACGGCGGTACACAACGTTTGCCTCAATTAGTAGGTAAAGGACGTGCAAATGAAATGATTATGACTGCTCAAATGATAGATGCTAACACAGCATTAACTTACGGATTGGTAAACCATGTAGTTGCACAACCTGAATTGTTAGAGAAAGCAAACGAGATAGCGTCTAAAATTGCGAAGAATTCACCAACTGCTATTACACAAGCTATTAAAGCAGTTAACGCTAATTTTAAAGATGGCGTTAACGGATTTGATGTAGAAATTGATCGTTTTGGATATTGCTTTGGTACGGAGGATTTTAAAGAAGGAACAACTGCTTTCTTAGAAAAACGTAAAGCCGATTTTAAAGGAAATTAAAAGTTATAAAAATAAAAACCCATTCAATTTGAATGGGTTTTTTTACTAAAATTATTTAGCTTTCATTTTGTCTAAGGTTTTGTTGTAACCTTCTTTAACATCTTCTCCTGCTTTTTTAGCTCCTGCTTCAACTTCTTTTCCAACTTCTTTAGCTTTATCGCCTACTTTTTCAGCGCCTTCTTCTACTTTGTTGGCAGCATTGCTAACTCCGTCTTTAACATCTTCAGCAACATTACTTACTCCTGCTTTTAAATTATCCCAAGAAGATTTAGCTTCATCTCTTACTTTAATAGCAGCAGCTTCTGCTTTTTTATCACCTTTAGCAATAGCAGCTTGTACATCAGCTTCTGCTTTATCATACTTTGTTTTAGCTTCGTCAATCTTTGCTTGAACCGCAGGATCTACATTTGTTTCAGTTGTTGTAGTGGTAGTCTCTGTTGTTAATGAATCATTAATTGAAGTTTCTGTAGTAGTTGTAGTTTCTTTTTTACAAGCTGTTATAGACAATAAACCTGTAGCAATAGCAATTAATAAAATGTTCTTTTTCATAATTTAGTTTTAAATATTTAGAATAAAAGTAATAAAAAAAACGAAACATTTTAATTTTTATTATTTTTTGTAATTGGGTTTTTCGTAAAAATTCATTTGTCGTTTTATGGCATTTTTTCTACGATTGGTGTATTGCGAACCATTGGCTGCTTTAAATTTTCTTGGGTTGGGTAAAATAGCAGCAATAGCAGCAGCTTCGGCTTTTGTAAGATTGTTTGCCGATTTGTTGAACCAGTGTTGAGATGCCGCTTCAATACCATAAATGCCATTGCCCATTTCAATAGAATTTAAGTACACCTCCATAATGCGTTCTTTGCCCCAAACAACTTCAATAAGAACTGTAAAATAAGCTTCTAAACCTTTACGTAGATAACTTCTTCCTTGCCAAAGAAAAACGTTTTTTGCCGTTTGTTGGCTTATTGTGCTTCCGCCTTTTATTTTCTTTCCTTTTTGATTGTTTTGATATGCTTTTTCAATGGCTTTTACATCAAAACCGTTGTGCGATGTAAACTTACCATCTTCACTAGCAATAACTGCTTTTTGAATATTGATTGACATTTCATCAATAGAAACCCAATCGTGCTTCCATACTACTTTTTCGCCTGTAGATATTTGTTCTACACAACGTATAACCATTAGTGGAGTTACAGGAACTGGAACAAATTTAAAAATAATAACCAACCCAACACTTATTCCTAAGAAGTACAGAATAAGCTTTCCTATAAATTTTAAAACTTTGCTAAACATAAATCTAATAAAAAACGGATGTAAATATACATCCGTTTTTTTAATTCTTAGCTCTTTTGTTTTTGATCAGTTTTATAACAAAAGGTACTGTTGTTATTATAATTATGATAATGATAATGTGCTCTATATAATGCGTTAAATCAAAACCATAGTTGTCTAATAAAATGCGGTACAAGTAGTGCCCGGCAAATATCAATGAAAATGCCCACGCTATTGAACTAATAATGTTGTAAAACAAGAACTTTTTAAACTCCATATTAGCAACACCTGCAATAATAGGCGTAAAAGTACGAACGATAGGTAAGAAACGTGCAAAAATAATAGCTCTACCACCGTGCTTTTCAAAAAAAGCTTTTGATTCTAGTAAATATTTCTTTTTAAACAAAAGACCATCTTCTTTCTGGTATAAGTAATTGCCACTTTTAGCACCAAACCAATAACCAAATAAGTTACCTACAATACCTGCTGCTGCTACCATTGATGCAACACCTAAAACATTTAAAAAATCGCTTTCTATCTCAACAACTTCGCTCATTAATGCCTTACTGTAGATACCCGATAAGAAAAGTAACGAATCACCCGGTAAAAAGAAACCTGCTAATAAACCTGTTTCGGCAAAAACAATAAACAAAACAACATATAAGCCAATTTTATGGCCTGCTATCTCTAAATTTATGTAGAATTCAGGATTGATTAAATCGCCCCAATTAAAATCTTCCATTCTAAAATAATTGTGTAGTATTTTTTCGTCCGTGAAATTACTCATAATTTTTTATTTTTTAGGGTCTCTAAATAACCTAAAACAAAACTTTAAGGAATTTTTATCATTTATATTTTCGTAATTTTAGCCACAATTAAAAAAATGTTCAAGAATGAAACGTATTTTATTGGCAACTTTATCTGTTGTTGCATTAAATGCTACAGCACAAGATAAGGTAATGACCAAAGAATTACTTTGGCAATTAGGGCGCGTAAACCCAGTTGGAATTACCGAAAAAGGCGATTACCTTATTTATAAAGTAGGTACGCCTAACATGGAAAAGAATAAAATTGAGTACAAATCATACCAAGTAAGTATTGATGGTAAGAGAGTGAAAGAACTAGAAAGTACGGATGGCTTATTGAAAGACAGAAATCTTTCGCCAGATGGTAAATTTTCGCTTTCATCAGAAGACGTTAAGGTAAATAAAGTGTTAGGGAAAGATCGTTATCCTGAGTTAAAAGACGCTACCGTTTATGTGTACGATGGTTTAGATTACCGCCATTGGGACAAAGACAGCGATGGATCTTTTAGTCACGTGTTTGTAACCAATTTAGAAACCAAAGAAAAAACCGATCTTTTAAAAGATGAGCCTTATTACAGTCCGCAAGCGCCTTTTGGTGGTGAGGAAGATTATATTTGGCATCCATCGGGTAAATCGGTTATTTATGTTTCTAAAAAGAAATCGGGTACTGCTTATGCAACTAGTACCAATACTGATTTGTACGAGTATAATTTAGATACCAAACAAACCGTAAATCTTACCGAAAAGAACGTAGGTTATGATACCCATCCAACCTTTTCACCAAATGGAGACTTGTCTTGGTTGCAAATGAAAAACGATGGATACGAAGCCGATAAAAACGATATTATTGTACGCCACAAAGGGGTTGACATCAACTTAACTGCTGGTTGGGATGGTACTGTAAACAGTTTTGTTTGGAGTAAAGATGGCAAAAAAGTGTATTTTAATGCAGCGGTTGATGGTACACAGCAAATTTTTGAAGTAAACTTTCCGGGCGTTAGTCGTATTGCTGTAACCGTAAAGCAAATTACAAAAGGCGAGTTTGATGTTACCGGCTTTGTTGGTTTTTCAGGAAACAAGTTATTGGTTACCAGAACCGATTTTAACACAGCAAGCGAAGTATACTCATACGATTTAAAAGCTAAAAGCTGGAACAAAGTTACCCACGTTAACGATGTTGCTTATAGTAAAATTGCTAAAAGCAAAATAGAAAAGAAATGGATAACTACTACCGATGGTAAAAAGATGTTGGTATACGTTATTTTGCCTCCTAATTTTGATCCTAACAAAAAATACCCAACCATATTGTATTGTGAGGGTGGTCCGCAATCGGCTTTAACGCAATTTTACTCGTTCCGTTGGAACTTTCAATTAATGGCTGCCAATGGTTATGTTATTGTAGCGCCTAACCGCAGAGGAATGCCAGGGCACGGAGTAGAGTGGAACGAAGCTATTTCTAAAGATTGGGGCGGACAAGTAATGAACGATTACTTAACTGCTATTGATGAAGTTTCTAAAGAAAAGTATGTAGATACGGCTCGTCGTGGGGCTATTGGTGCAAGTTATGGTGGTTATTCGGTATATTTTTTAGCGGGTATTCATGAAAACCGATTCAAAAGTTTAATTGCACATTGTGGTGTGTTTAATTTAGAATCGATGTACGGAACAACCGAAGAGGTTTTCTTTACCAATTGGGATGCGGGTGGACCGTATTGGGATAAAAACAACGCAGCAGCACAAAAAACATTTGCACAGTTTAATCCTAAAAACAACGTAGCTAAATGGAATACGCCTATCTTAATTTTCCATGGTGGTAAAGATTATCGTGTGCCTATAGGCCAGGGGCAAGAAGCCTTTGCAGCAGCACAACTACAAGGTATTAAAAGCAGGTTTGTGTTTTTACCCGATGAAAACCACTGGGTACTAAAACCACAAAATGCTATGGTTTGGCAAACCGAATTTTTTAATTGGTTAAAAGAAACATTGTAAATGACATAAAAAAATCCTTCTAGAACACTAGAAGGATTTTTTTATATTACTTATTTAAAGTATTGTTTAAAAAATCAATTCTCTCTTGTAGGTAAACATCTTTATTGTTTTTAATGTCAATTAGAATTGGGAGAGAACTGTAACTTAATATTCTATAGCATAAAAAAAAATCACAATTAACTAATTGTGATTTAAAGAGCCCTCGAAGGGATTCGAACCCATATCATCAGAACCGGAATCTGATATTCTATCCAGTTGAACTACGAAGACAATAACGCTATTAAGCTGTTAAAAGTTTTTTAACAACAGTTGAAATTGTTTTTCCGTCTGCTGTACCTACTAATTTTGCATTGGCTAAGCCCATTACTTGTCCCATTGCTTGCATACCAGAAAAGTTGCCTTCACTAATAATAGTAGCAATAATGGCTTCAACTTCAGCTTCGGTTAATTGTTTTGGTAAAAACTGTTCAATAACCGCAGCCTGTGCTAATTCAGGTTCTGCTAAATCGCTTCTGTTTTGTTCTGTAAAAATAGCAGCTGCATCTTTGCGTTGTTTTACTAATTTCTGAAGGATTTTAATTTCATCGGCTTCTGTTAACTCTTCTGCGTTTCCAGATGTTTTTGCTAACAATAATTCTGATTTTATTGCACGTAATGATTCTAAAGCCACTTGATCTTTAGCTTTCATTGCTTCTTTTAAAGCCGTAGTTATATCATTTTGTAAACTCATTGATTGGGTATTAGTTAAGGTACAAATATACAAAAAAGCCTTAAAAAGCGTGATGCTTTTTAAGGCTGAGGTAAATATAATCTAATTAGAAATTAGTCTACATTGTCATGTAAAAACGAATTGTTAGATCTTAATTGTACATCATTATTTCTGTCTGAAGAAATTGAGGTACGAGAAACATTACTGTTAGTGTTTTGATTTAAATCAACTCCCATGCGTTTGTAAGCAGGTTCACGTTCTAAATCGTTTAACTGATTACTTGCCGCATTGAATTTGTGGTTAAACTCTTTCATTTTGCGTTTGCGTTCTTCAGCACGTTCTCTAAGAATATCGTTAATTGATGCTTCTAAAGGAGAACTATCGTCTTGTAATAAACGAGTTTGTTGTACAGCTGGAATTGCTTCATCAGTGCGTACAGAAAACATAAAAGCTTCTTCCTCTTTCTCAACTACCTCTTCGGTTGGTTGAGATTGTAAAAGTTGCTCTTCTACTTCCATATAATCGTTTAAATTATAACGGATAACTTCTTGAGCTGTTTCATTTTGTTGAACAATTTCTGTTGGAGCATTTGTTTGCTCTGTATTAGTGTTCAAGTCAAAACTAAACTCGTTTGCAGTACCGTTAAAATCTAATTCTTGCTCAAGTAATTCAAACGAAAACTGCTCAGCCATAGTAGGTTGTAAATTTTGAACAACTTGCTTAGGCTTTACAATAACAAACTCAGGTTCGTTTACAATAATATCCCTAATGTCTACTGTTTTAACCGTATTTTGTGGTGTTTCAACTATTGGCTGTGGTGCAGGAGTAGCTTTTTGTATTTCAAAAGCTGTATTTTGTACTGGCTGCGCCACATTTTGTTGTTGATTAATAGTTTGAGTTTGGATTATTGTTTTTTTTTCAACCTCGTTTGCTGCGCTATTTCCTGATTCATCGTCTAAATTATAAACAATTTTTGGAGCCGCCTGAAAGTTGAAATTGTTTTGCAATGGTTGTTCTGGCGTTGGTGCAGCTGTAAATGATGGCTGAGCCGAACCTGTTAAATCGGTTGTAGCTTTTTGCTCTTCGCCTAAATGATGAATGATTTTGTTTTTATTTTCATCATTCGCATTCACAATCATTTTTTGTTGCTCAACATTAAAACCTGTTGCAATAATGGTTACCGAAATTGCATCGCCTAAAGAATCATCTTCACCAACACCCATGATGATGTTAGCGTTGTGACCAGCTTCCATTTGGATGTGATCATTGATTTCTCCGATTTCATCAATTGTGATTTCGTTTTCACCCGAAACAATTAACAACAATACATTTTTAGCACCTGTAATTTTATTATCGTTTAATAAAGGCGAATCTAAAGCGCTTACAATTGCCTCTTTTGCACGATTATCACCACTTGCTTCAGCCGATCCCATAATAGCAGTACCTGAATTTGATAAAACGGTTTTTGCATCTTTTAAATCGATGTTTTGAGTGTAATGGTGCGTAATAACTTCAGCAATACCGCGTGATGCTGTTGCTAAAACTTCATCTGCTTTAGAGAAACCTGCTTTAAAACCTAAGTTTCCATAAACTTCGCGTAATTTATTATTGTTGATTACAATTAATGAGTCAACATTTTTACGTAAGTTTTCAACTCCTTTTAAAGCTTGTTCTTGGCGTACTTTTCCTTCAAATTGAAAAGGAATGGTAACAATACCAACTGTTAAAATATCACGGTCTTTAGCTAACTGAGCAATAACTGGCGCAGCACCTGTACCGGTACCACCACCCATACCAGCAGTAATAAAAACCATTTTTGTGTTAGAATCTAAAAATTGTTCAATTTCTTCGATACTTTCTAATGCCGATTGTTGTCCTACTTCAGGATTAGCACCCGCACCTAAACCTTCGGTTAAAGTTAAACCTAACTGAATTTTAATAGGCACTGGGCTGTTGTTTAATGCTTGCGCATCGGTATTACATACCACAAAATCAACTCCTTTAATACCTTGATTGTACATGTGGTTAATGGCATTACTACCACCACCACCAACTCCAATTACTTTAATTACATTCGATTTGTTTTTTGGCAAATCTGGAGAGAATGCTAAATTTTCAAACGCTTGATCCATATGTTGCGGTGTTTTTCTTTTTACTCTGCTTTGTCAATAAAATCTTTAAACTTCTTTATAAATTTTCCTAAGAAACGGTTTTCAATATAAGCCGATGTTCCTGGTTCTACATCTACTTGAATTTCTTGGTTATCTGTTTGCTCTACTTGCTGTGCTTTATCGCTAATAGTATTAATATGTAAATCTACTTTGCCAGCTTCAACAGGTGTTCCTAAAGGTTCTGCCTTTGGTTGAATTTTGATATTGGTTGGATGTTCTTGTACATACAATCTGCTACGTAAATTGTTAATGTCGCTTTCCATCATTAAACCAACTGCTGTAGCATATAAAGGTCTTGATACTAATTTTGCTGATTCTCCTGAAATATGCTCGTTAGGAAAACCAATTCTAGTGTCAATTCCTGTAATGTACTCTACCAATTGTTTGATGTGTTTCAATTCTGATCCACCACCTGTTAAAACAATTCCTGCAATTAATTTTTTACGAGGATTGTCGTATCCATATGCTTTGATTTCCGAAAAAACCATATCGATAATTTCAACCACACGTGCGTGAATGATTTTAGATAGATTTTTTAATGAAATTTCTTTTGCTTCCTGACCTCTTAAACCTGGAATTGAAACAATTTCGTTGTCTTTGTTTTCTCCTGGCCAAGCCGATCCAAAACGTATTTTTAATTGTTCTGCTTGTTTTTCAATAATAGAACAACCTTCTTTAATATCTTCTGTAATTACATTTCCTCCAAAAGGAATTACAGCTGTATGGCGAATAATACCATCTTTAAAAATAGCTAAATCGGTAGTACCACCACCTATATCAATTAAAGCTACACCTGCTTCTTTTTCTTCTTTGCTTAAAACCGAATCAGCCGATGCTAATGGCTCTAATGTTAAGCCTGATAAATCTAAACCAGCATCTTTTACACAACGACCTGCATTGCGAATAGAAGCCGATTGCCCCACAACTACGTGAAAACTTGCTTCTAAACGGCGACCGTACATACCAATTGGTTCTTTTATACCACCTTCTTCATCAACTTTAAACTCTTGCGGTAATACATGGATGATTTCCTCACCAGGTAACATGTTTAATTTTTGTACCTGACCAATTAGTTTTTCAATATCTACTTCAGAAATTACTGTTTCTGGTTTATCACGTGTAATGTATTCTTGATGATGTATGCTGCGAATATGCTGCCCTGCAATTCCTAAAACAACATCGGTAATTTTGCAACCCGCTTCTGTAGAAGCTTGTGCCACTGCCTGTTGAATTGATTGAATGGTTTGGGTAATATTGTTAACAACGCCACGTTTTACACCTAAGCTTTTAGCGTTGCCAATGCCCAAAATTTCAAGTTTTCCATACTCGTTTCTCTTACCTACCATTGCAACAATTTTTGTTGTTCCAATATCTAATCCTACAGCAATGTTTTCTCTATTCATAATCGTTTTATTTCGTGCAAACTACTTGCTCTGTAAATCTTAAATTAACGTTTTTGTAATAACCAATCAGTGTATCGTTTTTTGAATAATGTACAAAGGCTTTGTAGTTATCAAACTTGCGTTGTACATCTTTCATGTGCCCAAATTCTACAATGTAATCATAATCGCGTACTGTAAAATTTAACGATTGATCTGCATTGATTTGTACAGCTGTTATGGTTGTTTTTAAAAAATCGTCTGTATAAATTTCATTCAATATTTTTGCAAAAACTTCTTTGTTTTTATCTTTAATCTGCCCAAATACTATGGGCACATGTGCGCTAAACTGGTTTGATAAAGGCATTTTGTTGCCTTTGTTGTCTAAATAATAGCTTTGATTATTATTTATAACCCTTGCAATGGCTGTTTTTTGTGTTACTTCGGCATGTAATTTTCCATCTACATCTACATAAACATCAGAATGTTCAATCATTGCATTTTTGTTCAGCTTGTCTTCAATCGCCTTTAAGTTTAAATCATTGTTGATGATTTTTGAATCGCGAGGAAAGGTTTGAACAATTAATTTTTCAACCATATCTTGCGTAATAAAGTGATTGTTAGAGCTTAATAATTTTACATCAATTTTTTCAATGTAGCGGGCGCTGTTTCTTGCGTTGGCAAAAAAAAGTAACGACCCCATAAGGACAATTACAAGCCCCAAAAGTACATCGAACCAATTGATTTTTTTTATCATTTTCTTAATTATTTTTTTCTAAGATCTCCTTAATTTCATCTACCATTTCTCCAATATCACCTGCTCCAATAATTAATAAAACATCAAGGCTTTTTTTTGATAAAAAAGATACTACTTCTTCTTTTGGCAGCAAAATTTTATGTGCCGATTTTATTTTATTTATTAACACTTCAGAATTGATACCATCCATCGGCAACTCGCGTGCTGGGTAGATGTCCAGAAGAATTACATCATTAAATGTTGATAAACTTTCTGCAAATCCATCCATGAAATCTCTTGTTCTAGAGAATAAATGAGGTTGAAACACTGCTGTAATGTTTCGGTTTGGGTACATTTCGTGTACCGCTTGGCTTACTGCGTTTATCTCGGTTGGATGATGAGCATAATCATCAATCATCACCAATTTTTCGGTGTTTATTTTGAACGAAAAACGTCTGCGAATTCCTTTAAAACTATCTAAACCTGCTTTTATTTCATCGTTACTTAAACCATAGGTTTTTGCCATTGAAAAAGCCAACGAAGCATTTAAAACATTGTGTTCGCCCGGCATTAACAATTTTATATTACTGATTATTTCGCCTTTAAAATCTAAATCGAAAACACGTTTACCATTTTCAAAACGTAAATTATACGCGTTAATAACCGCAGATCCGTTTACTGAAACTTCGGTTCCATTTATGTTTTTGATGCCTTGCGCTATGAATAAATGTTCCGAATTATCAATTTTAGCAGCAAATTCAGCAAACGATGATTTAATGGCGTCATTCGTTCCGTAAATATCTAAATGATCAGCATCATCCGAAATAATACAAGCAATGTTTGGATGCAAATGTAAAAACGAGCGATCAAATTCATCAGCCTCAACTACGGTTGCTTCGGTACCTGAACCAATTAGGTTAGAATCATATCCTTCTACAACACCACCTAAAAAAGCGGTAACAGGCGCATTTGCATGTACTAAAATATGTGCCAACATGCTTGATGTGGTTGTTTTTCCGTGTGTGCCTGCAACTGCCAGCGAAAAACTATTCTGCGTGATGATTCCTAATACTTCGGCACGTTTTTTAACCGCAAAACCGTTGTTTTGAAAATAATTTAGTTCAGTATGATGTTTTGGAACAGCTGGTGTATAAACCACTAAAGTGTTCTTGTTATCACGGTATTCTTCCGTAATGTGTGCAACATCATCTGTGTAATGAATAACAATACCTTCGGTTTCTAACTCATGTGTTAAATGCGTAGGTGTTTTGTCGTATCCGGCAACATTTTTACCCATACGTTTAAAGTATCGGGCAATGGCACTCATACCAATACCGCCGATACCTACAAAGAAAACATTATGTATTTCTTTAATATTCATTACTGAACTAAATTTAAAATTTGTTTAACTATATCTTTTGTAGCATTTGGTAATGCTAATGTTTTAATGTTTTTTGATAATGCCTCCGCAACCTGATCGTTTGTTAACAGGCGTAGCATTTGTTCTTGAAACTGACTGTCTAAATCGGCTTCTTTCAACAAAACAGCTGCGTTTTTATCGGTAATGCTTTTGGCATTTTTGGTTTGATGATCTTCGGCAACGTTTGGTGATGGAATAAAAATAACTGGTTTGCCTACAATTGCTAATTCTGAAACTGATGATGCGCCGGCACGCGAAACAATAACATCGGCTGCTGCAAACAACAAATCCATTCGTTCAATGAAATCGAAAACAAAAACATCTTTGTTGTTGTGGTATTTCTTGTAATCGTTAATGTAAAACTTACCGCATTGCCAAATTACCTGAACGTTTTGCTCTTTAAAAAAAGACAATTCCTTTTCTACCAACTGATTTATTCTGCGAGCACCTAAACTTCCACCTAAAATAACAACTGTTTTTTTGTTAGGATTTAATCCGTAAAACGTTTGTGCTTCGCTGCGTTTGGTATCTATCGTTAGTAAATCTTGGCGAACAGGATTGCCTGTTTTTGTAATGTTGTTCGATTTAAAATACACTGCCAAACCATCATAAGCCACACAAATAGCGTTTGCTTTCGGAGCCAACATTTTATTGGTAATACCAGGATACGAATTTTGCTCTTGTATTACTGTTGGAATGTTCATTTGCTGTGCTACTTTTACCACTGCGCCGCTTGCAAAACCACCTGTACCAATTACAACATCGGGTTTGAACTCTTTGATAATTTTACGCGACTTAAGTAAGCTAGAAACAAATTTTAATGGAAACATGGCATTATCTAACGTAATTTTTCGTTGAATGCCCGAAATCCATAATCCTTTTATTTCATAACCCGCAGCTGGTACTTTCTGCATTTCCATTTTATCTTTAGCGCCCACAAACAAAATCTCAGCCGCAGGAATTTGCGCTTTAATTTCATTCGCAATAGCAATGGCCGGATAAATGTGTCCGCCTGTACCGCCGCCGCTAATTATAAATTTAGGATTTGCTTTCATAGTTATTTTTTTAATACCGCAAAAATTGGGTTGTCTTCTGAATCTTTATCTAATGTTGCGTCTTCTCCTAACTGTTGTTCTTCTAAAATGCGTTTGAATTCTTCTTGTTTTCGTTCTTGATCTGCTAATTGCGCTTTTACCTGATCTTCTTTTCTAGAAATACTTAAGATAATTCCTAGCGAAACACAGGTCATCCAAATAGATGTTCCTCCTGAGCTTACCAATGGCAAGGGTTGCCCTGTTGTAGGAAATATTTCTACAGCTACACCCATGTTAATAAACGCTTGAAAGACAATGGAAAAACCGAGTCCGAAGGCTAAATATTTACCAAACAAATTGGGTGCGCGATTACTGACAACTAAAAAGCGTAAGAGCAATAATACATATACAATTAATATGGTAATGCCTCCTAAAAAGCCAAATTCTTCAACAATAATAGCATAAATAAAATCGGATGATGATTGAGGAAGAAAGTTCTTTTGAACACTTTTTCCAGGACCAACACCAAACATTTGTCCTTGTGCAATGGCAATTTTAGCATTTTCAATTTGATAGCGATCTTCGTCTTTATCTTCTGATCCAAATCTAGAAAAACGAGCTTCCCAAGTTTTGTAACGCGATGGTGCCAAATCTGGAAACGCTTTGAACATACCAATTGCAAATACAATCATTATAGCACCAGCTGCAATTATTTTTGCCATGTACTTTGTTGGATATTTTCCAACAAAAAGCAACAATGCAATGGTGAATAATATTATAGCAGCGGTTGATAAATTGGATGGAAGAATGGGTCCTACAATAAAAGCCATAGGAACTCCTAACCATAATAGCGACCAACCAAAAGTGTATTTTTCATCAGCAAAACGCCATAAAAACCATGAAACATAAGCAATTAAAGCAATCCATCCTAAAGACGAAGGTTGAAAAGATATGTTTAACAAAGGTATTTTTAACCAACGGCTTGCATTTGCACCACCAATCATCATTCCTTGTAAAGAAGTAATGACCAATAAGGCAGTAACTGGTATCCAAGCAATAGGGGCAATGAATTTTAAACGATCAAACGGGATGCGATGTACAAAAAAGATAATGACAATACCTACAAAGATATGACCAAAATGTTTGAACAATAACCCAATGATTGAACCTGTACCTACCACGTGTACCAAGTTGGTACTTGCGCTAAAAACAGGCATAAACGAGAACAGGGCCAGCAATATTACATAGGCCCAAATAGCTTTATCTCCTTGAAATTGGGATAATAACTTTCTCATTTTTTATAAATTTTGTACTGCGTTTTTAAATTGTGCGCCACGGTCTTCGTAGCTTTTAAATAAATCAAAACTTGCGCAAGCTGGTGATAATAAAACGGTATCACCTTCTTCTGCAAATTGTGCTGATAATTTTACAGCTTCTGCCATAGAGGTAGCTTCAACCATAATATCAACAATGCTACCGAAAGCATTTTTTATTTTCTCGTTATCAATTCCTAAACAAACAATAGCCTTTACTTTTTCGTGTACAAAGCTCATTAGTTCATCGTAATCGTTTCCTTTATCAACACCACCTACAATCCAAACAGTTGGTGCAGTCATACTTTCTAGTGCAAAATAAGTTGCGTTAACGTTGGTTGCTTTAGAATCGTTGATGTATTGTACTTTGTTAATTTTAGCAACTTTCTCTAAACGATGTTCTGCATTTTGAAAATTTGATAAACTTTCGCGAATTGTTTGTTTGCGAACGCGCATCATTTGCGCAACTAAAGTAGCAGCCATAGCGTTTTTTAAATTGTGTTTGCCTTCTATTGCAATTTCGTTTACTGCAACTGTTATTTCTTCGTTGTTTATCATTGCTATAATGTTGTTGTTTTCTAAATAAGCGCCTTTATCAAATTTTTTGGTTAATGAAAAAGGAACCAATTGTGCTTTTGTTGTGTTGTTTTTTAACCAATTATTTATGGCTTCATCGTCTGCATCGTAAATCAAATAATCTTCTTCGGTTTGATTCACGGTGATACGAAATTTTGATGCAATGTAATTGTCGTATTTGTAATCGTATCGATCTAAATGATCGGGACTTATGTTGGTGATTACTGCGATATGCGGGTTGTAATCGATATTTCCGTCTAACTGAAAACTGCTTAATTCTAAAACAAACAATTTGTCAGGATGCGTTGCTACTTGTTTTGCATAGCTTTCGCCAATATTACCTGCCAAGCCAACATTTAAACCTTCTTGTTTTAACAAATGATAGGTTAAAAGGGTAGTGGTGGTTTTGCCGTTACTACCTGTTATGGCAATGGATGTGTTTTCTGCAAATTGATATACAAATTCAATTTCAGATATCACTTTAATGTCTTTCTCGTGCAATTTTTTTACGATGGGTGCTTTGTCTGGAATTCCCGGACTTTTAACAACAACATCGGCATTTAAAATTTTTGCTTCGGTATGTTGCTGCTGCTCCCAATCAATTGTGTTTTTTCTAAGAACTTCTTGATACTTTTCTGAAATGGCTCCAAAATCGGAAACAAAAACATCGTATCCTTTTTGTTTTCCTAACAAAGCAGTACCAACACCGCTTTCTCCTGCACCTAAAATTACCAACCGCATGTTATCTTAATTTTAATGATATAACACAGAAAATGGCTAAGAAAATACCTACAATCCAAAAGCGGGTAACGATTTTACTTTCGTGATATCCTTTCTTTTGATAGTGGTGGTGTAATGGCGACATTAGAAATATTCTGCGACCCTCGCCGTATTTTCGTTTGGTATATTTAAAATATGCGACTTGTACTACTACTGATAAATTTTCTGCCAAGAAAATACCACATAATACAGGAATCAACATTTCTTTACGCACTGCAATGGCTAAAACGGCAATAATACCTCCAATGGTTAAACTACCTGTATCTCCCATAAATACTTGCGCAGGGTAGGCATTGTACCAGAGAAAACCTACCAGTGCACCTACAAAGGCGGCTATGTAAACCGTCATTTCTCCGGAATTGGGTATGTACATAATGTTGAGGTAATTGGCAAAAATAAAGTTACCCGAAACAAATGCGAAAATACCCAAAGCAACTACGGTTATGGCGGATGTTCCGGCGGCTAATCCATCAATACCATCTGTTAAATTGGCACCGTTTGATACCGCTGTAATAATGAAAATAACAATTGGAATGAATATTAACCAAACGTAATTTTCATAACCATCGCCCATCCATGATATTAATTGACCATAGTTAAACTCGTTATCTTTAAAAAACGGAATGGTTGTAGTAGTCGACTTAATATCAAACTTACTGGTTACACCGGTTTCTAATAAAATACTCGGTGTGTCGCGTACGGTGATGTTGGGATGAAAGTAAAAAATGGCTCCTACTATAATTCCTAAACCAATTTGTCCTACAACTTTAAATCGTCCTTTTAAACCTTCTTTATCTTTTTTGAATACTTTAATATAATCGTCTAAGAAACCAATAACACCCATCCAAATGGTTGTCAATATCAATACTAAAACATAAATATTATCAAGCTTAGCTAACAATAATACAGGTATTAAAGTGGCCATAATAATAATGATACCACCCATTGTTGGTGTACCTGCTTTTTCGTTTTGACCTTCTAAACCTAATTCACGAACTGATTCACCAATTTGCTGTCTGCGTAAATAATTGATGATTTTTTTACCAAAAAGGGTTGAAATTAATAACGATAGAAAAAAAGCTACGCCAGAACGAAACGTTATAAATTGGTATAACGCGGCTCCTGGGAAGTCGAAAATAGAATCTAAATATCTTAATAAGTAGTATAACATAGGTTACTTATTGAATTCGTTTAAAAATTGAATCACTTCTTCTAAATCGTTAAAGTGATGTTTTACTCCTTTAATTTCTTGGTAATCTTCGTGACCTTTGCCGGCAATTAAAATAATATCGCCTGCATTTGCCATTTTACAAGCCGTTTTTATAGCTTGGTGGCGGTCTTCAATTGTAATGTAACGGTTGGTATTTTGCGCTTCAACACCTGCTTCCATATCTTTTAAAATTTCATACGGATCTTCGTTACGCGGGTTGTCTGATGTAAAAATAACCGTATCGCTCATTTCTGTTGCAATACGCGCCATAACTGGTCGTTTTTCTTTGTCTCTATTACCGCCACAACCTACGACTGTAATTAACTGTTCGTTTAATGTGCGAATTTCAGTTATGGTTTTTAGTACATTTTCTAAGGCATCGGGTGTGTGTGCATAATCAACAATGGCTGTGATTTTACTTGGCGATACAATGAATTGAAAGCGACCTGAAACACTTTTTAAGGTGCTTAAATGCAACAAAACTTCTTCTTGGGTTAAACCTAACTCAGTTGCGGTTGCATAAATAGCTAATAAATTAGATGCGTTAAATTTACCGATTAGTTGCACCCAAACTTCGTGATGGTTAATATTAAGCAACATACCGTTAAACTGACTTTCAATGATTTTTCCATTGATGTCGGCAACATTCTGAATGCTGTACATTACTTTTTTCGCAGAACAATTTTGCAACATAAAAGCACCGTTTTTGTCATCGGCATTACTAATGGCAAAAGAAGTTTTGGCTAATGAATCAAAAAATGATTTTTTTACGTTGCGGTATTCTGCAAATGTTTTATGATAATCTAAATGATCGTGTGATAAATTAGTAAAAATGCCTCCTTTAAAATCTAAAGCAGCTGTGCGTTTTTGTGCAATGCCGTGCGAGCTAACTTCCATAAAGCAATGCGTACATCCTTCTTGTACCATTTGGTTTAAAAAACGATTAATGGTAATAGAATCTGGTGTAGTGTGTGTTGCTGGATAAGTTGTGTCGCCTACTAAAATTTTCACTGTAGATAATAAACCTACTTTATAGCCTGCTTTCGTAAATAATTGATGTAATAAAGTAGCAATGGTAGTTTTACCGTTTGTGCCTGTTACGCCTACTAAAGTTAATTTTGATGATGGATTGTCAAAAAAATTAGCTGATATATGTGCTAACGCATCATTTGCATCGTCTACTTTTACATAGGTAATACCTTCGTGAAAAGTTGCAGGATTGTCTTCATATATAACAGCAATAGCACCTAATTCAATGGCTTTTTCTATGTAATCGTGCCCGTTTGATAAAGTACCTTTTTGAGCGATGAAAGCCGAACTTGGAGTCACTTTTCTTGAATCAAAGACAATATCAGAAATAACTACATCTGTAGTACCTCTAACAGCATCAAGCGATACGCGATATAATATGTCTTTTAATTTTTTCAACTTAATTCTAATGTAATTACTTGTTGTTTTGTTATTTTTTCTCCGCTGGTTACTGATTGTTTGTTAACTTTTCCAAAACCAATGGTGTGTACTTTTACACCTAAATTTTCTAATATAGCTACTGCGTCCATTGCAGGTAATCCAACTACATTTGGCATTACGTTACCCGATTGTTTTACGTTGGCATAATACGTTTTGTAGCTTTTTTGAGCTTTGCCCGATGGTGTTTCAATGTTTTTAATTTCTTTCATTGAAGGCACATCGGTAAATATTTTTTGAGCGATACGTTTGAAAACTGGTCCTGCTACATCGCCTCCGTAATAACTGTGTTTTGTTGGTCTGTGGATAACTACAATGCACGAATATTTTGGATTATCAGCTGGGAAATATCCCACAAACGATGATGCATAATACATACCGCCACGATTTCCGTAATTCATTTGCGCCGTTCCCGTTTTTCCTGCCATTGAAAAATCATCCGATAAAAGACCTTTTCCGGTACCTCTTAAAACCACGTTTTTCATAATGGCCTGCATTTCTTTTACTACTTTAGGTTTTACAATTTGAGGGTTAATTACTTGTTTATCAAACGTTTTTATAACCTGATTAACATCTCTAATTTCCTTTACAAATTGTGGTTTCACCATTTCACCGTTGTTAGCTATTGAATTGTATAGCGTTAAGGTTTGCAAAGGTGTTACCAAAATACCATACCCATAAGCCATCCAAGGCAGTGCAATTTTGCTCCAGTTTCTATCTCCAGGTACAGGAATGTACGATTTTGGTTCGCCTTTTAAATCTAAACCAAGTGTTGCATTAAATCCAAAATCTTTCATTTTATCGGTAAAATCCTTTGGATTGTCTTTATAAGCTTGATATACAGCCTGTGTAATTACGGTGTTTGATGATACTTCAAATCCTCTGGCTAATGAAATTTTACCATACCCTCTTCGGTTAGAATCGCGTACTTGTCTGCCAGAAAAAGTAACAATACCACCATGTGTACCATAAATGGTGGCTGTATCTGCCTTACCATCATCTAACAAAGCCATAAACGATGCTAATTTGAAGGTAGAACCTGGATCATGACGCTCTAGTACTGCATAATTTACAGTTTCTGTATACGATCCATCGCCAATTTTGCCAAGGTTAGAAATAGCTTTTACTTGCCCCGTGTTTGTTTCCATTACCACTACAGTTCCGTGATCTGCTTCGTAGTATTCCAAAGAACTTAATAGTGCGTGATGCGCAATATCTTGAATGTAAACATCAATTGTTGTTGTAATATCATAACCATCTTTTGGGTCTACCACGTTTTCATCGTGAATAGGTTTCCAAAGGTTTTTAGACATTTTTTGTACCTTTCTTTTTCCTTCTTTACCTGTTAGGTAATCAGTAAAAGCAGCTTCAATACCTTTTCTGGTAATGGTTTTATCATCGTTTAAACGTTCGTAACCAATTGTTCTGTTGGCAATCATTCCCATAGGATACTCGCGCACATGTACTTGGTTTACAATCATTCCGCCTTTGTACTTACCTAAATTAAACAGCGGAAACGATTTTAGTTTCATGTACTGTGTATAACTTAATTTAGTGGCAATATGTACGTATCTTTTTTTGTTTGAACGTGCTTGTCTAAAGTATGATTCATAAGCTCCAGCTGTTTTCTTAGGGATAAATTTTCCTAAAGAATCAGAAAAACCACGAATGTATTTTTCAAAGTTTTCATTTGATGGCGCTAAAGGATCAAAATAAATGGTGTACTTAGGAATGGATGTTGCAAGTAAACTACCATCTGCAGAATAAATATTTCCTCTATTTGCAGGGATAATTTCATCCTTAATTGTTAAGCTATCTGCTTTGCTACGCCATTCTTCGCCCTCTTTAAATTGTATGATGCTCATTTTAACAAAAATGGCCAAACCAATGGCTAGCATACCAAAAAAAACGAGGTAAATACGATTGTTATCGTTTTTCTTCGCTAATCCCATATCTCATACCATTTTTTTTCTTTTTCAACAACAACTTTGATCTTTTTTGGAGGTACTACTGATGGTACTATTCCGTAAGTTTCCATTTGTTTAGAAACGTTTGATTCCATGCGTAACTGCATCAATTCAGATCGTTTATCAACAAATTCAGATCGTAATTCTTTAACTTGCTCCGTTAAATCTTTAGCCTTCATCATTTTTTGTTCGTAAAAATGGTTGTTGGCAATTAAAACAAGTGTCCAGAAAACAACATATATAATGAAAAGCCAATTTTTCAATGATTGCCCTTCAACCAAGAACTTAGCTTTTATTATATTGTTTAAACCCATATTATTTTTTTTCTGCTATTCTTAATTTAGCACTGCGTGCTCTGTTATTTATTTTTATTTCTTCTGCGCTTGGCACAATTAGTTTTCCAATAGTGTCAAAAGGAACTTCAAATCTTCCGTAGAAATCTCGTTCTGGTTCTCCTTCAAACATTCCGTTTTTTATGAATCTTTTCACCAAGCGATCTTCTAATGAATGATAAGAAATAACACTTAAACGCCCACCAGGTTTTAATAATTCTAACGATTGTTCTAAGAATTCGCGCAGAACATCAATTTCTTGATTTACTTCAATGCGAATAGCTTGATATATTTGGGCTAAAATTTTATTGCTTTTATGGGCAGGTAAAAATTTAGCTAGTACTTTTTTTAATTGTTCCGAGTTTTTAATAGGCTCTGTTTTACGTGCCGTTACAATAGCTGCTGCTAAACCACGTGCATTGCTTAATTCGCCATAAGAAAAAAAGACTTTGCTTAGAGCATTTTCTTCGTAATCATTAATAACTTCATAAGCAGATAAATTGCCGTTTTGGTTCATGCGCATATCTAAATCTGCTTCAAATCGAGTAGAAAAGCCTCTTTCGGCAACATCAAATTGATGTGATGAAACGCCAAAATCGCCCAAAATACCATCTACTTGTTTAATTCCGTAAACACGTAAAAAACGTTTGATGAATCGAAAATTTTCGTTTATTAACGTAAAACGCTCATCATCTAAAGCATTTGCTAAAGCATCGGTATCTTGATCAAAAGCAAATAACTTTCCGTTAGGACCTAAACGACGCATAATTTCTTTAGAATGACCACCGCCACCAAAAGTAACATCAACATAAACGCCGTCTGGTTTAATGTTTAAGCCGTCTACTGTTTCTTTTAACAAAACAGGGTTGTGGTATTCGTATTCGTTATGCTCCATAATTTGTTATTGTACCCATAACTTCTTCTGCTAAATCGCCAAAGTCGGTATCTTCATCGTTTACAATGTTCTCATATAAATCTTTGTCCCAAATTTCAATCAGATTAATTTTTGATGAAAAAACAACATCTTTAGAAATTGAGGCAAACTCAATTAAATCTTTGCTTACTTGTAAGCGCCCAGCCTCATCAATATCCACTATCTTTACACCAGCCATAAACTTGCGAATAAACGCATCGGCTTTACGGTCAAAACGGTTTAATTGATTCAGTTTTTGCATCATTTCATTCCACTCATTCATTGGCCAAAGTTCTACGCATTTCTCATAAACAGAGCGTTTTAGAACAAAACCATCGGCTACAGTAATAAGCTGTTTTTTTAACGCAGCAGGTATCAACACCCTTCCTTTGGTGTCAATTTTACATTCATATGTACCTACTATTGGATGCATAAAACAAGCATGGTTTTAATTGATAAAACAAAAGTAAGTAAAATTTTACCACTTTTTACCACTTTTTACCACTTTGTTGAAAAGTTTTTGAATTACGCTGTTTATGATGTAAGTTGTTGATTTTGAGATTGTAAAATTTTTTTAGTTTTTTCTTAAAAGCATTAAATATATTTCATTGATATTGAGAACTATCTATGTTTTTTTAGAGATTTTTTACTAAATTTAGTAAAAGTGAATAGAGTTGCTAACAGAAATGAAAACGAGAAATGTTAATAAAACCACTTTAATTTTACATGAAATTTTATTAATATCGTATATTTGTACGAATTGACAATCGCATATATGGAGCGAATTATAAAAGAAGAAGGTAAATTTAGGTATGTAGAAATTGGAGAAGGTACTCCAATTGTTATTTTACATGGCTTAATGGGTGGCTTAAGTAATTTTGATGGTGTATCGGATTATTTTCCTAAAAAAGGCTACAAAGTGGTGCTTCCTGAATTACCTATTTATACATTAAGTATTTTAAAAACAAATGTAAAAGCATTTGCAAGATTTGTAAATGACTTTATTAAGCATAAGAAATTTGAAAAAGTAATTTTGTTGGGTAATTCTTTAGGTGGGCACATTGCTTTGTATTATACAAAATTACATCCTGAAACAGTAGAAGCACTTATTATTACGGGTAGTTCTGGTTTGTATGAAAGTGCAATGGGCGATTCATACCCACGCAGAGGTGATTATGAATTCATTAAAAAGAAAGCCGAGGATGTTTTTTACAACCCAGCTGTAGCTACCAAAGAAATTGTAGACGATGTTTTTAATACGGTTAACGATCGTATGAAATTAATAAAAACATTAACCATTGCTAAAAGTGCAATCCGTCATAATATGGCAAAAGATTTGCCTAAAATGCACACGCCAACTTGTATTATTTGGGGAAGAAATGATAAAGTTACGCCACCAGATGTAGCCGAAGAATTTCATGAATTATTACCCGATTCTGACTTGTATTGGATTGATGAATGTGGGCATGCGGCAATGATGGAGCATCCTGATGCGTTTAATACGCTTTTAGACCATTGGTTAACAGAGCGAAATATAAAATAATATGAAGATTAATACAGCCGAATTCATCATTAGTAATTCTGATGTAAAAAAATGCCCAACAGAACCTATACCAGAATATGCGTTTATAGGCAGATCTAACGTGGGCAAATCTTCGTTAATCAACATGCTGACCAATAATAAAGGTTTGGCTAAAACATCTAGTCGACCTGGAAAAACACAACTAATCAATCATTTTAAAATAAATAGCAATTGGTTTTTGGTTGATTTACCTGGTTATGGTTATGCTAGAGTTTCTAAATCAACCAAGGCTGTGTTTCAAAAATTCATTACCGAATATTTTGAAAAAAGAGAACAGTTGGTAAGTGCTTTTGTTTTGGTGGATATTCGTCACGAAGCACAAAAGATTGATTTAGAGTTTATTAATTATTTGGGTGAAGGTGGTGTTCCGTTTGGAATTATTTTTACAAAAGCCGATAAAATTAGCAAAGGTGCTATTCAAAAGCATGTTGCTGCATATAAAAAAGCGCTTATGGCAAATGATTGGGAAGAAATGCCACCGTATTTTGTTACATCTTCTGAAAGTGAATATGGTAAAGATGATGTGTTAAATTACATTGATCAAATCAATCAAGATATTTTTAAAAATAACAGTTTTGTATAAAAAAAAGGATTTCAATTTGAAATCCTTTTTTATTGATATACGGTAAATATTAAGATTAATAAGGTTACAAGCAATCCTAAACTAATAAAATGCAGTTTGGGTGTGCGTTTTTTTAATCGTGCTATTAATGCAATAATTAAAAAAGGTAATGCATACAAAATAATCATGAAAATAAGAGCTGTCATTTCAAAAATAGCTCCTGTGACTATATACTTGTATACATTAACATTTAAAGCAATACCCCAATACAAAACCGTGCAAACACTAATCGCAAAAATAATATGCGAAAGTTTCATTTTAAAGGGTGTTACATTCATGTATAAAGGATGTTATTTTTTATGTAACTCTAGTTTTTCTGCAAAGTAAGCGCAAAAATCGCGCATGGTATCGCTCATTTTTTTATCATCGGTAGCTCGTTCAAAAGTATCCGCCATGGCAACTAATGTTTGGTGAAAAAATACCTTCATTTCATCAACAGGCATTTCTTTTGTCCATAAATCAATACGCAATGTTTCTTGTACTTTACTATCCCAAACAGATAAAAGCATTGCCTTTGCTTGTTCGTTTTCTATACCACCGTCTTTGGCTGTCCATCTAATATCATCTGGAACTTTATTTTCGTCTACGGTTACTTTTATTTTAATTTCTGAAGTATGATTAGCCATTACTTTTTAGGTTTGTATTTAGATTGATCAAATATTGTTTTGGCATCTTTAAGAACCATTTCTTGCAAAGTTACATTATTATTTTTCATATATGCCTTTACAATTTGCCAACCTATGTAAACACCTACACTTCCTGGCGATTCATGATCTAGTTCTAGATAAAATTTTGAGAAAGGCGCACGTTGGATAAATCGAGCAACTAACTTAGAATCATTGTCAAATAAATATTTTTTTTCAACAAAATGTTTCCAAACTTGTGCTTCATTATTTTGCATCCAAGCCATTTGTTCTTTGCTGTAATTCATTTTTAACTCGTCAGACTCATTAGGAAGCAAAACATCTTTCATATACATAACTTTTCCCCAATAAATCATTTGCGAAAGAAAAGTACGATCTTGCGGACGCGGTGTTTTTTGCATAGCAAAGTTTTCTGCTAAATCAACAAAAATGCGGTTTGGTTCAAAATCGCCTAAAGTATATTCATCAAAATCTACATAAAATTTATGGTCTTTTCCTAAATAAGTATCTAACGAAACAATAGCAATAGAATCGGTGTAAATAACACGGTTCATAATATCTACCTCAGATATAATAGTGATTACCTTTCCAGGATTTTCAGTAGGGTAGTAGTATTTTATGTGCTGGAATAATAGCTTTAAATTGTTTTGTAAAGGCGTTAAATCTGCAAACTTCTTTTGGGTTTCGGTATATAATTGTTGAAAAAGCGTATCGTTTTTTTTGCTTAACCAAGTAGAATCAGGAACATTTGGTGTAAGTAAAAACGGATATTTTTGTTTTAATTGCGCTAAATTTTCAGGTGTTGCTTTTGCAAAATCTTGATCAAAACGCTCAATAGAAACCTGCATTGGTATGTTTAAAACCTCATCAGAAACGGCCGTTTCCTTTTTACAGCTAAATAATAATACAGAACCAACAAGTAAATAAAACAAGTTTTTCATCTTTACAAACATTAGTTTTTATAATTTTAAGTCACAAATATACTTAATCAAAATTGGCAATGGAATACAAAAAAATAAATTCTGAAAAAATCGTTGAGCATATTGTTACATGGCTGAAAAATTATGCTGAAAAAGCACATGTTAAAGGATTTGTAGTAGGAATTTCGGGTGGAATTGATTCGGCTTTGGTATCAACGCTTTGCGCTAAAACAGGTTTACAAACTTTATGTGTGGAAATGCCGATACATCAAGCTGAAATTCAGGTTTCACGTGGGCAAGAACATATTAATTTCTTAAAAAACAACTACCCAAATGTAAGCAATACCATTGCCGATTTAACCGCTACCTTTGATTTAATGAATGCTAGTTTGCCAAATGGTACCGATGAAGCGCGTTTGAATTTAACGTTGGCAAATACACGTGCGCGTTTGCGTATGACTACTTTGTATTATTATGCGGGTATTCATCAGTTATTGGTGGCGGGTACAGGAAATAAAGTAGAAGATTTTGGCGTTGGTTTTTTTACAAAATACGGCGATGGCGGAGTTGATGTAAGTCCTATTGCTGATTTAATGAAATCGGAAGTAAGAGCGTTGGCAGCATATTTAGGTATTACCCAAAACATTATTAAAGCAAAACCTACCGATGGTTTGTTTGGTGATGACCGATCTGATGAAGATCAATTAGGTGCTAATTATGATGAGTTAGAAGCGGCGATGTTAGCCTACGAAGCTGGTAAAACGGAAATGGATTTTACAGGTAGAGAATTAGAAGTTTTTAAAATTTACAAACGTTTAAATACCATAAACCAACACAAAATGAATCCAATACCGGTTTGCGAAATTACAGATGAGGTGAAGTTTTAATGAGAATATAGAAAATAGATTTAAAAAAGTCCTATAAGTTTTGCTTTTAGGGCTTTTTTTAAGAGCTAAATCTAGACATTACCCTTCCTAATTGTGTAGAAAAGGTTTGTTTTAATTGGTTGTAATCTACAACATCATTTAGTAATTCGCGTGTGTTTTCTGGTTGCAGTTGCAATTGTTTTTTCAATCCTTCAATAATTTCAAAAATCAAGAACGATCGTAAGGTTAAAATGGTTTCGGTAACGTATTGTTGTACCCCTAAATCTTTGGTTTTAACAATAATGTTTTGTTTTTCCCATTGGTGCAGGTTGTAACGCTCCTCATCCATAATAATCGATGTTATTTCAGAAGATAATTCGGGTGCTACCTGCGTAAGATAACTTTCTAAGTTCCAGTTTTCGTTTGTGTGGTAAAAAGTAATAATGTTGTTGTAAATGGTTTGAAAAACAGGATTGCTCATTTCAATTTCATCTTCTTGCAGGCTTAAAAAAACCTTATCAAATACCTTGCGCTTCACTTGTTTTTTAACGGTAACTACTTTTTCGTCTTCCACTTTTAATTCGTGCTCATCAAAATCTTCCTCGTAATTGCCGTAAATTAGTAAAATCTCAATAATTTTTCGTTCTAAAAGATACATTACATCTACCTTTTCTTTGGTTTCGGTAGGTGTATCCTTTACCACTTCCATCTTTTTTTCTTGAACGAATTTTTTATTGGCTTCCTGAAGTTCTTTTTTACCAATTTGCGCTAAAGTACTAAACAAAACATCTTCCGAAATGTCCATGATAGATGCACATTCTTGCACGTACACTTCGCGCTGAATATAATCGGGAACTTTGGAAATAGAAACAACGATATCACGAATAACATCGGCTTTTTTAATAGGATCGCCACCCGCTTCTTTCATTAAAAGATTGGCTTTAAAACGAATAAAATCGGTTGCGGTTTCTTTTAAATAGCGTTGCAACTCATCAATTGGCGTTTTTTTGGCAAACGAATCGGGATCATCACCATCGGGAAACGTACACACTCGCACGTTCATACCTGCTTCTAAAATTAAATCGATACCACGTAACGATGCACGCATACCCGCAGCATCACCATCAAACAAAACGGTAATGTTTTTGGTTAAACGATTCACCAATCGAATTTGATCGGGTGTTAACGCGGTACCCGATGATGCCACTACGTTTTTAATACCCGCCTGATACATTTGTATCACATCGGTATAACCTTCTACCAAATAACAGGTGTCTTTAGAGGCAATTTCTTGCTTGGCTTGAAAAATACCGTACAAAATTTTACTTTTATGGTAGATGTCGCTTTCGGGTGAATTCAGGTATTTGGCTGCTTTTTTATCGTTGGTTAAAATACGCCCACCAAAACCCAACACACGACCACTCATACTTTGGATAGGAAACATGACACGACCTTTAAAACGATCGAATTTCTTGTCTTCTTTTACAATGGTAAGTCCTGTTTTTTCTAAAAATTCTAACTGATATTCCTTTGAAATAGCTTCGTTAGTGAAAGCATCCCATTGATCGGGTGAATAACCTAATTGAAAGGTTTTGATGGTATCCTCGGTAAATCCACGTTCTTTAAAATACGAATGCCCAATGGCTAAGCCTTCATCGGTTTTCAGCATTACATCGTGAAAATACTTTTTAGCAAACTCGTTTACCACAAACAAACTTTCACGCTCATTTAACGCTTGTTTTTCTAGATCGGTTTGTTCGGTTTCTTCAATTTCAATTTGATATTTGTTAGCTAAGTAACGCAATGCTTCGGGATACGAAAAATGTTCATGCTCCATAATAAAACTAATAGCATTACCACCTTTGCCCGACGAGAAATCTTTCCAAATTTGTTTGGCAGGTGAAACCATAAACGATGGTGATTTTTCGTTTACAAACGGACTTAACCCTTTGTAATTACTGCCCGCTTTTTTAAGTTGAACAAAGTCGCCAATGACTTCCTCAACACGCGCTGCTTCAAAAATAGCATCTATGGTTTCTTTTTTAATCATATTGCAAATATAGGGATTTGACGAAAGATGAAAGAGAAAAGAAATTTAGATTTATTTTTTTATAATTTTTGCATGTTGCGTACCATGATCTGTAGTAATCTTAATAAAATATATGCCTGATAAAAAGCTTTCCATTGTAACAATATTACTATCTTGCTTAAAAGTATCTTTTTTAATTAATTGACCAGACTGATCGTAAATTTCAAACGATTTTAGATTGTAATCGGTTTTGATATATACTTCATTAATAATAGGATTTGGGTACAATGAAAAAGCATCAGTTTTGTTGATGTCATTCAAAGATAATGCACAGTTAGAGGTTATTATAACAGAACTTGATACGGCAGATTTTACAAGTGAACCAAAATGTGAGTTTGGGTCATCAATACAAATACCTAATAAATTATCTAATCTCTCAAGATGATAGGGTTGTAATTGTATCTTATGGTTGTTTCCGTTTTTTAGATTAATGTATTTTAAATTTTGATTATTCAAAAGACTAACATAAGTAAGATTAGGGTTGTTGCTGAAATCTATCGATGTATATACATTATTACTGCCAGAAAAATTTCTTAACTCAGGTAAATTTGATACATCTATTTGAGAAATATAGTTATGAAAAATAGTGACTATTTGTAATTTTGGATTATTTTTAAAATCTATAGATTTTAAATTTCCTCTAGTTACTACAACTTCTTCCAATAAAGGTAAATTTGATAGATCTATTCCATTTGTAAAATTATTATCACTTGCTCCAACGGCTTTAAGTAATGGATTAAGCTGTAGATTAAGGCTGGTAATTCCAGTATTACTAACACTAATTTTTTCTAATGCAGGGTTTCCTGATGTGTCAATAGTTCCTACTGGATTTGAAGCTACATAAAGAGTTTTTAATAATGGATTTTGTGAAACATCTAACGATGTCAAATTATTTAAACTTAGATTTAAATCTACTAAAAGACTATTTTGTGTAAGATCAATGTTGTTTAATTTGTTACTGGAAAGACTTAAATCTTCTAATAAAGGATTTTGGGTTGTGTTAAGTGTGGTTATTTTTGATTGTCCAATATTAACTTTCCTAAGTATAGGAGATCCTGTAATGTCTATTGTTAACAGTTCGGGAGAAATAATACTTAAATTTTTTAATAAGGATTTACTTGATGTGTCTAAAATACTGAAATTACCATTGACATCTATATGCGATAATGTGTGTAATCCTGTAATGTTTAGAGCAGGTATACTGCCATGTAAAGTTAGTGTTGTTAGTTGTGTATTAGATGTTAAATTTACAGGAGCTGAAACTGGGTTATTTCTCAAAACAAGTGAAGTTAAGTTTGGCATTGATGCAATTCCTGTCAGATCCGTAATACCAAAATTAGTGCTTTCAGATATACCAGTAATATTTAAAGCTTCAGTAAGCGAAATTTCGCCATCATTATTAGTGTCGTACCAAGGTTTTATAAATAGTTGTTTAAAATTTGGGTCAGTAAAAATAACGTTTTGTGAAAAAGAACTATTAGTTATTAAAATAAAAACGATTAAAAAGTAGAGTTGTTTCATGATTTGTTTTTTTTTGTTGATTAACAAATGTATGTTTTTTTTGTTAAAGTTTTAAATATATCTAAATAAAATCCGGTTCATAAATTTAAAAATTCATGAACCGGATTTTATTATTATGAAAATATTTTTATTTCGTACTACAACTACTTGTGCATGCTTCTGTAACAATAGGTAAACTGGTTTCTTTAATTTTACCAAAACCACCAATAACATCCATCATATTATGAAAACCGCGTGCTTTTAAAATAGATGCTGCTATCATAGAACGATAACCACCTGCGCAATGTAGGTAGGTTGTTTTTTGCGATGGAAAATCGGCAATATGGTCGTTGATAAAATCTAATGGAAGGTTAGGTACGTTGGTAATATGCGCTGAGGTGTATTCGCCTGGTTTACGAACATCAATTACTGATTCTTCGCCATTATTCATTAATGTTTCTAACTCGGTAGCTGTAATCCTACCAATACTATCGGTTTCAAAACCGGCATCAATCCAACTTTGCATACCGCCTGCTAAATAACCTAATGTGTTATCGTAACCCACACGAGCCAAACGTGTAATGGTTTCTTGCTCACGACCTTCTGGGGTAACCAACACAATAGGTTGGTTAATATCAGTTATTAAAGCACCCACCCAAGGAGCAAAACCACCATCAACACCAATAAAAATAGCACCTGGTATATGCGCTTTACCAAAACTATCGGCATCGCGAACGTCTAAAATCAACGCATCGTCTGATGCTAGTTTAAATTCGGTTGGTGTAAACGCTTTGTTTTTTTCAATAATGGTATCAATTGCTTCGTATCCGTTTTTGTTTAAACGTACATTTTCTGGGAAATAGATTGGTGGAGGTAATAAACCATCGGTAACTTCTTTTACAAATTCTTCTACCGACATATCAGCACGCAATGCATAATTGGTACGCTTTTGCTCTCCTAATGTACCTACGGTTTCTTTGCTTAAATTTTTTCCGCAAGCCGATCCCGCTCCGTGTGCAGGATATACAATTACTTCATCGGCTAAAGGCATAATCTTGGTACGCAAGCTTTCGAACAAAGTCGCTGCTAATTGCTCTTGGGTCATATCTGCTGCTTTTTGAGCTAAATCTGGGCGACCAACATCGCCTAGAAATAAGGTGTCGCCACTAAAAATAGCATAATCTTTACCGTTTTCATCTTTTAAAAGATACGTAGTACTTTCCATGGTATGCCCTGGTGTATGTAAAGCGGTAATGGTGATGTTGCCTATTTTAAAAACCTCACCATCGGTTGCAATGTGTGCATCAAATGCTGGGTTAGCTGTAGGTCCGTAAATGATTTTTGCACCTGTTTTTTCAGCCAAAGTAACGTGACCGCTTACAAAATCGGCGTGAAAATGTGTTTCAAAAATATATTTAATGGTTGCATTAGCAGTCGTTGCTTTATCTATGTATTGTTGTACTTCACGTAAAGGATCAATAATAGCAACTTCGCCGTTGCTTTCAATATAATAAGCGCCTTGCGCTAAACATCCTGTGTAAATTTGTTCAATTTTCATGGTTGAAATCTTTTTCTGGTACAAAAGTACTAATTATTTAATTGTGTAAAAGTAACTTAGGTTACATGGCTTAAAACAGCTCTTTGAATAAAATATAGATGGACATAACGAGTATGAACCATCCAAAAATCTGCCGTAAATTTCCGTCAATTATTCGTTTTGATAATCGATTTCCTATAAATAAACCTAATATCGATATGGAAGAAAATGATAATACAATAGTCCAATCAATGCTGTGTTGACCTAAATCGCCTGTAAAACCTATCAAACATTGAATAGCAATAATGGTTAACGAGGTGCCAATGGCTTGTTTCATAGGTAAATTGGCAAAAAACACCAACACAGGAATAATTAAAAAGCCACCACCAGCGCCAACTAAGCCTGATACCATACCAATTAACAAACCTTGTGTAATTAAAGGTGTAGCTGAGGTAACTACTTTAGGATTTGCAATATTTTTTTGACGCGGTTTTCGAATCATTTTAGACGATGCTGCAAACATTACTACAGCAAAAATCAACATAATTAGTTTTGATTTGGAAATACTAACATTATTGCTTAGCGTAAAAACATCAGGTAATAAAGGTAATAGCTGCGAACGAGTAAAAAATACGGCTAGTAATGAAGGAATACCAAAAAGCAGTACAATTTTAAAATTTACGTTTTTGTCAATCGTATTTTTAATACTGCCAACAGCCGATGTACTTCCTACAATAAAAAGAGAATACGCTGTAGCAATTAAAGGATCAATACCTACAACATACACTAAAATGGGCACCGTTAAAATAGATCCGCCGCTACCAATTAAGCCTAAGGTAACGCCAATAAAGAGTGCTAATACTAAACCAATATAAAAATGTATGTCGTGCATAATGCTAAAAACGTTCTGCAAATTACAAAAAAAATCAACTGTTTGTGCGGAAATATCTTGTTACCTTTGAATGATATTATTCTGTTTACAATGAAAATCGAAACTACAAAATTAAGTGCTGTTTTAAATGCAACTGTATCAATTGAAAATGCGGAAATAGACGTTTTAGATATTTCTATTGATAGTAGATCGTTACGTAATGCGCCACATACCTTGTTTTTTGCCTTAAGTGGTAAAAATCATAATGCACATAAGTATGTTGAAAGTTTGTATGAAAAAGGAGTTCGGTTTTTTGTAGTAGCTCAAAACGTTGAATTACCCAATGACGCGGTTATTTTTACCGTAAAAGATACGCTTAGAGCATTACAAACTTTTGTTGCTTTTTATCGTAAACATTATCATTTTCCGATAATAGGCATTACAGGAAGCAACGGAAAAACCATCGTAAAAGAATGGTTAAATCAATTGTTGCTGCCTTATTATCATATAATTAAAAGTCCAAAAAGTTATAATTCTCAGGTTGGCGTACCACTTTCGGTAATTGCTATAAATGACGAACATAATTTAGGGATTTTTGAAGCAGGTATCTCTCAACCAAACGAAATGATTTTTTTAGAAGAAATCATTCAGCCAACAATTGGTATTTTAACAAATATTGGTCCTGCGCATAACGAAGGATTTGCATCAAAAGAAGAAAAATTGATTGAAAAACTCGTGCTTTTTAAAAATGCCGAAGTTTTAATAAGTGAAAATACATCCTTCATTCAAAAATACAAACCTAGCAACGTAACCTGGTTTAATTGGAGTTTTTCAGAAGATGCCGATGTGCAATTTAAAAGAGAAAATCAAACATTAGAAGTTCGATATTTAAACCACGCATTTACAGTACAGTTGCCTTTTACCGATTTGGCTTCTATTGAAAACATAGCAACCTGCATTACTGTTTTGTTGTATTTAAAAATAGCAGTTGCTGATATAATTGCTTTGGTACCTAAATTACACACGGTTCAAATGCGTTTGCAGGTAAAAAAGGGGAGCAACGATACTTTGTTAATTGATGATAGTTATAGTTCTGATTATCAATCGTTAAAAATAGCATTAGATTTTTTAGAGCAACAAAAAACACATCCTCAAAAAACGGTTGTTTTATCAGATATTTTTCAGAGTGGTTTTCCTTCAGAAGTTTTGTATCAAAAGGTAGGCGAATTGATGAATCAAAACCACGTAAACCGGGTAATAGGTATTGGTACTGAAATTTCTAAATACCTAACCAATGTAACACAATTTCAAAGTTACCCCGATACCAAAACATTTTTGAGCGATTTTAATTTGAAATCATTCCGAAACGAAACGCTTTTGATTAAGGGCTCGCGCAGCTTTGAGTTTGAAAAAATAGTTGCTGAATTAGAAGAAAAAACACATGAAACGGTTTTAGAAATCAATTTAGATGCCGTTAGTCATAATCTTAATTTTTACAAAGAACGCTTACAACCTGGCACCAAAATAATGGTTATGGTAAAAGCCTTTGGTTATGGCAATGGTAGTTATGAAATTGCCAAATTATTGGCGCATCATCAAGTAGCTTACTTAGGCGTTGCTTTTGCAGATGAAGGTGTTGAATTGCGAAAGGCAGGCATTAAATTGCCTATAATCGTAATGAATCCTGAAAACTCGGCGTTTTCAAATATGATTGCGTATCAGTTAGAACCTGAAATTTATAATTTAACCGAGTTGTCTGCATTTATCAATGCAGCCGAAAGTCAAAACATGATGCATTACCCAGTTCACTTAAAACTAAACACAGGTATGAATAGGTTGGGTTTTGTTGAAAATGATTTTGATACTTTAGTAGAAATTTTAAAAAACACGCAAATTGTAAGTGTGGCTTCCATTTTTTCTCATCTTGCAACCAGCGATATGCCCGAAGAAACCGAATTTACACTACATCAAATTAAATTGTTTCAAAGTTGGACAACATCCTTAAAAGATCGTTTAAAAATAAATCCAATACTTCATATTTTAAACACGTCTGGTATCTTTAATTTTAACGAGTATCAGATGGATATGGTGCGTGTTGGTATTGGTTTGTATGGTGTGGGTAATAGCACACAAGAGAATGATCAACTGCAAAATGTAGCAACCCTTAAAACGGTTGTTTTACAAATCAACAATATTAATATGGGTGAAAGCGTAGGTTATGGGCGCCGTTTTAAAGCAGATAAACCAAGCAAAATAGCTACTATTCCTATTGGTTATGCCGATGGTATTCGTCGTAGTTACGGTAATGGCGTAGGATGCGTTTTAATTAATGGTATAAAGGCACCTATTGTAGGATCGGTTTGTATGGATATGTTAATGGCTGATGTTACAAATTGTGATGCAAATGTAGGAGATGAAGTTATTATTTTTGGAAACGATTTACGCATTACCGAAGTTGCAAAGGCATGGAATACCATTCCTTATGAAGTTATGACTGCTATTTCGCAACGTGTAAAGCGAATTTTTTACAAAGAATAACAAAAGTTTAACAAAAAAATGTACTTTTGCCTAAAATAGAAACTAAAATAAGTTGTTATGGGATTTTTAAAAGAATTTAAAGAATTTGCTGTTAAAGGTAATGTAATGGATTTAGCCGTTGGGGTTATCATTGGTGGCGCATTTGGAAAAATTGTAGACAGTGTTGTAAAAGATATTGTTATGCCAATTGTATCAGCAATCATTGGATCGCCAGATTTTAGTAATATGTACTTAGTACTAAAAGATCCTGCAAGTAAAGTAGTACAAGGTATGGCTTTAGCTGATGCGCAAAAAGTAGAAAACGTTGTTATTTTTGCTTACGGAAACTTCATTACAGTTGCAATTAATTTTATTTTATTAGCTTTTGCTGTATTTTTAATGGTAAAAGGAATTAATAAAATGAGAAAACCTGCTGTTGAAGCACCTGCGGCTCCAGCTGGTCCAACTCAAGAGCAGTTATTAGCAGAAATTCGCGATTTATTAAAAAAGCAATAATTTAAAAGCCAATCGAAAGATTGGCTTTTTTTATGATTATGAAAAAAATAATGATGTTTTTGTTGTTCATTATTTCAACAACAGTATTCGGTCAAGAAGAGTTTTATGCTTATGAAGCCTTTGGTGTAAATAATAAGTACGGTGTTGTAAACAAAGGTTATGGTATTGAAATGGTAGCGCCAACCTACAGTAACATTGATTTCTTTTTTAAAGATTATATCGCTTTGTCTAATAAAGATACCGTTGATTTTTACAACAAAACAACCAATGAAAAAGTACGTTTGCAATCAATGGATAATTTCTTGTATCTAAACAACGCCTATTACGCACAATTTAATGACAGTACAAGTACGTATTTAATTCCTGAATATTTTGATAAAAAAATAAAGTTAGCAGCAAAATACCGTTTGATACATAAATACTATCAGTACCTTATTTGTGCAAGCCAAAAGGGGTATGATGTAATGGATTTTGCCGATTTAAATACAGTAAAATTACATGTAAAAGCTACCGATTATTTTTCTTACCTAGCAAACAATAAAGATAATGAAGCGCTATTTATTAATGTTTTTTATGGAGATAAAGCAGTGTTTGTTTACGATGAAACATTAACGCTTTTAAAAACGTATAAAGCCAAAGAAAATGATTTTGATAAGGTAAGAGCCATTGTTTTTAAGGATTTCCCAGAAGCAGACACAAAAGCTATGATGAATTACGAACAGCCTTTGAGTGTTCTTTGGTCTTCAAAATTTGATGGAACATGTACAAAAGTATCTCGTCAAGATAAATATAGAGAACAGTTTTTTACTATAAAAGGTGATTTCAAAGTTGAAATTGTACCTGGAAATACAAATTGGGTACGTTTAATTGATAAAGAATCAAACAATACCTATGAATTTAGAGTGTATTTTGATCATCAAGTATTCGTAATACCTCCAAAATATGTTGAAAGTTTAGAGCTTACGTTTCAGTAATAAAAAAAATCCTTATCGTTTGATAAGGATTTTTTTGTGCTCTTTTGAGCGGAAGACGAGGGTCGAACTCGCGACATTCAGCTTGGAAGGCTGACGCTCTACCAACTGAGCTACTTCCGCGTTTTACGATTTTTAAATCTTCGTTTGATTTTCCAAGAGCGGAAGACGAGGGTCGAACTCGCGACATTCAGCTTGGAAGGCTGACGCTCTACCAACTGAGCTACTTCCGCATTTTACAATTTTTAAATCTTTGTATTGATTTTTCCAAGAGCGGAAGACGAGGGTCGAACTCGCGACATTCAGCTTGGAAGGCTGACGCTCTACCAACTGAGCTACTTCCGCAATTTTTCGATGTTTAAATCTTCGATTGATTTTGTGGTTGCAAATATAGCGATAAAATAAATTTCAATCCAAGAAAAATATCGTTTTTTTTAGTAAAAGCCATCGTGTTTTGTTATAAGAATTAAAATATCAAATAGTTATGTGTGTAAATTTATAAAACGCAGTAAAATCTATTTAATACAAAATTAACACAAAATTAGTTCGGTGTTTACCGAACTAATTGTAGTTTTGCATCAAAATACTTGAAATGCATCAATATTTAGAAAATAGTTTGTTCAAAGAAGTTTCGCTTCATTATGAAAAATACTATAAGTTACAGCCTTTAACAGCCAAAGTTTATGCTTTGTTGGTGTTTGTTAATTGTGCAGAAGGCGTAACGTTTGATGATTTTGTTGAAGTGCTTCAGGTTAGTAAAAGCTCGGTTTCACACAGTTTAAATACACTTGTAGAAATTAATTTTATTGAGCAGTATAAAAAAGAAAACGAAAGGAAAAGGTATTTTAGAATCAATCAGAATCTATTTCTAAAACGCTTAGAAGATGTTCAGGAACGTTTAATTGAAGAAAGAAAAATATATACCAAAATACGAGATTACAAAAAATCGAATACGAATGTGCTGTTTAAAGATGAAGCTTTTAGCTTATACATTGCACATTTGCAAGATGCAAGTAACTCCATAACAAGAACAATTAAAAACTTAAAACTCCATATCAAAACAAATGAAAAGTAAGCTTAAAACTCTTTTAATGGTTATTGTAGGAACCTCAATTGTTGGGTGTTCTAAGAAAGATGCTGCTCCACAAGCGCAAGCACCTATGTTAGATGTTGTTTCAGCAACTACTAAAGATGTTGTAGGATATACAGCTTTCCCAGCTACCATACAAGGAAAAATTAATAACGATGTTCGCGCTAAAATTCAAGGATACATACAAGAAGTTTATGTGCATGAAGGGCAAGTGGTTAGCAAAGGGCAACCTCTGTTTCGTTTAGAAGCAAACAATTTGGCTGAAACAGCAAGTGCTGCAAAATCGGGTATTTCGGTGGCGCAAGCTAATGTTAATGTGGCGCAGGTTGAGGTTGATAAATTGGTGCCATTGGTACAAAAAGGCATCATAAGTTCTGTTCAATTAGAAACGGCTAAGGCAAATTTAGCTTCGTCTAAAAGTATGTTGGCGCAAGCGCGTGCAAATTATGGTACAGCTAGTGCAAATGTTGATTATTCGGTAGTACGCGCCCCAATTAGTGGTGTGGTAGGTCAGTTGCCTTTGAAAAAAGGTAGTTTGGTTGGTCCGGCTGATCCTACGGCTTTAACAACTATTGCAGATGTTAGCTCAGTTTATGCTTATTTTTCAATGAACGAGAAAGAGTATTTTCAGTTCTTAAACGCATCGCCAGGAACAACAATGAATGAGAAAATTAAAAATCTTCCTCAAGTTGAACTGCAATTGGCTGATGGAAGCATTTACACAGAAAAAGGAAAAATTGAAACAGTATCAGGACAAATTGATGCAGCAACAGGAACCGTTCAGTTTAGAGTTGCTTTTTCAAATCCGAATAAGTTGTTAAGCAACGGTAACAGTGGAACCATTCGTTTACCTAAAAAATACACCAATGTTTTAGTGGTGCCAGAAGTAGCTTCTTATGAGCAACAAGGAAAAATTAATGTGTATAAAGTGGTAAATGATACAGCAATTTCTGTTGTGGTTGATGTGGTTGACCGTGTTGATAATATGATTATTGTAAAAGAAGGGGTAAAAGAAGGCGAAACGATTATTGTTAGTGGCGTAGGATCATTACGTAACAAAACGGCAATTAAACCTAAGCAAGTAAACTTTGATACTATTGTTAATGCTATAAAACCAGTTTTCTAAAAAATAAGGTATGTTAAAAACGTTTATTGAAAGACCTGTACTTTCTACAGTAATTTCTATTTTAATAGTTATTCTGGGGGTTTTAGGGTTAACCGTATTGCCGGTAACTCAGTACCCAGATATTGCGCCACCTACGGTACAAGTGGCGGCATCGTACCCAGGAGCCAATGCTCAAACGGTACTTGAAAGTGTTATTGTTCCTATTGAAGAGCAGATTAATGGAGTAGAAGGAATGGATTATATTACTTCTACAGCCAGTAACGATGGTTCTGCATCTATACAAGTAGTTTTTAAACAAGGAATTGATCCGGATATTGCTGCGGTAAACGTACAAAACCGTGTGGCGCGTGCAACGCCTTTGTTACCTAACGAGGTAACACGTTCTGGGGTAACTACGCAGAAACAACAAACATCATCGTTAATGTTCTTGTCGTTTTATTCTGAAAATAAAAACTACGATGCTACTTATATTCAAAACTATATGAACATCAACGTTATTCCTGAAATTAAAAGGGTAAATGGTGTTGGTGATGCATCGGTTTTTGGAGCAAAGAATTACGCTATGCGTGTTTGGTTAGATCCTACAAAAATGGCGGCTCATGGTTTAGTTCCTTCAGATGTTACAGCAGCAATTAACGAGCAATCGTTAGAAGCGGCGGCAGGACAGTTGGGTGAAAACTCGGGTGAATCGTTTCAGTACATCATCAAATACAGCGGTAAATACAAAACAGAACAGCAGTATGAAGACATCGTAATAAAATCGTTGGCAAACGGACAAGTATTGCGTTTAAAAGATGTAGCTGAAGTTCAGTTAGGCGCACAAACTTACGGAGGATATTCTGAGTTAAACGGTATGCCAGCTGTGGCAATGGCCATTTATCAAACACCAGGTTCTAACGCGCAGGATATCATCAACGATATTAAAAAAGAATTAGAAACCATTCAGAAAAATTTACCTGAGGGTATTCATTATAAAATCAATTTAGATTCTAATGAATTCTTAGATGCTTCTATTGAAAAAGTAGTACATACGTTAATTGAGGCCTTTATTTTGGTATTTATTGTAGTATATATTTTCTTACAAGATTTTAGATCTACGTTAATTCCGTTAATTGCAGTACCCGTTTCTATTATTGGAACTTTCTTTTTCTTGAATTTATTTGGATTCTCGCTTAACTTATTAACGTTATTTGCGCTTGTCCTCGCCATTGGTATTGTGGTAGATGATGCCATTGTGGTAGTTGAAGCCGTGCACGCAAAAATGGAAGAAACAGGGCAAGATGCACGTACAGCAACCCTGAATGCTATGAGCGAAATTTCGGGTGCTATTGTATCTATTACCTTGGTAATGTGTGCGGTATTTATACCTGTAACTTTTATCACTGGGCCAACAGGTGTTTTTTACAAACAATTTGGTGTAACGCTTATTGTGGCAATTGCTATTTCGGCTTTAAATGCATTAACATTGAGTCCGGCGTTGTGTGCTTTGTTCTTAAAGCAACACACAGATGAACACGGAAAAAAACGCAATTTTGTACAACGCTTTTTTGATGCTTTCAACAATTCGTTTAATGCAATGACCGAAAAATACGGACGTTCATTTAAGTTTTTATTCAAGCATAAATGGGTTTCTTTAGGTATTTTAATTGCATGTTTGGGTATTACTTATTACGCTAATAAAACAATGCCAGCAGGTTTTGTACCAAGTGAAGATCGTGGGTTTATTATGGGTAATATCGAATTACCTGCAGGAGCATCTGTGGATCGCGTTCAAAAATTAGAGAAAGAGTTTTCAGCACAAGCTCAGAAAATTCCAGGAATTGAATCGGTAACGGTTATCTCGGGTCGATCTATTATTTCGGGTGCGGGTTCTAACTACGGTTTCTTAATGATTAAAATGAAAGCGTTTGCTAAACGTACTAGTGCCGATGAAGCAACGGACGTTGTAATTGGTAAGTTGTTTGGTTTAGCTGGTAAAAACTTCCCTGAAGCAAAAATGATTTTCTTTCAACCGCCAAGTATTCCAGGTTTTGGTATGTCAGGAGGTTTTGAAATGAAATTGTTAGATAAATCGGGTGGCGATTTAAAAGATTTCGATAAAGTAACGCAAGATTATATTGCGGCTTTAATGCAACGCCCAGAAATTATGTATTCGCAAACATCGTTCAATACCAATTATTCGCAGTACGAAATTAAGTTAGATATTGTACGTGCAAAACAATCGGGTGTTTCGGTAAGTAATATTTTCTCTGCTTTGCAAGGATATATCGGTGGTAATTATGTAAGCGATTTTACGCGTTTTGGTAAACAATATCGTGTAATGTTGCAATCAATGCCAAACGATCGTAAAAATATTTCAAGTTTAAACGGTATGTTTGTTCGTACAGCAACAGGCGCAATGGCTCCATTAAGTCAGTTTGTAACCTTAGAAAAAGTATACGGACCACAATCGGTAAACCGTTTCAACTTATTTACTTCGGCAAATATTTCAGGAGCTCCTAAACCAGGATATTCGTCGGGTGATGCTATTAGAGCGGTACAAGAAGTTGCTGAAAAACAATTATCATCAAATTATGGTATTGATTTTACAGGTTTAACTCGTGAAGAAATCAATGCAGGTTCGCAAACCATCTTAATTTTTGCATTGTGTATTGTGTTTGTGTATTTTATTTTGGCAGCGCAATATGAAAGTTATATGTTGCCATTTGCAGTAATTTTATCATTACCAACAGGTATTATGGGGGCGTTTATGTCGCAAAAAATAGCAGGATTAGAAAACAATATTTATTTCCAAATTGCACTCGTCATGCTCGTTGGGTTGCTCGCTAAGAATGCCATCTTAATTGTAGAGTTTGCCTTGCAACGAAGAAAACACGGCGAAAGCATTTTACAAGCAGCAATATCAGGAGCCAAAGCACGTTTACGACCTATTTTAATGACATCGTTTGCGTTTATTTTAGGATTGATGCCGTTGGTTTTTGCAAGTGGTGTGGGTTATATAGGAAATCGATCAATTGGTACAGGTGCTGCTTTTGGATTGTTAATTGGAACTATTTTAGGAGTATTTGTTATTCCGGTATTATTTGTGATTTTTCAAGCTATTCAAGAGAAAATCAAACCTGTAGTATTTGATCAAAAAGTAATTCAAGAATAAATATGAGAACGATATATAAATTATCATTTGTAGCATTTTCGGCGATTACTTTACAATCGTGTATCGCTACTAAAGATTATCAAAAGCCAGAAGTTTGGAATAATGCTTCGTTTAATACTAATACAGTAGTGCGCGATAGTGCGGTGCAACAAGTAGTTGCTTGGCGCGATGTTTTTACCGATTCTATTTTGCAAGGATATATTAGTACTGCTTTAGAGAACAATTTAGATGTGCGTACTGCTTTAGAAAATATCAAACAGGCAGAATCGTATGTAGCGCAAGGAAAATTTGGATATTTACCAACGTTTAATGTAGGTGCTAATTATACACACTCTGTAAACTCAATCAATACGCAATTTGGTCGTATTTTGGGGCAACGTCAACGATTAGATCAGTTTGATATTACAGGGAGTTTAGGATGGGAAGCTGATATTTGGGGTAAAATTACCAGCCGTAAATTAGCTGCTGAGGCTACTTATTTGCAAACTGTAGCAGCACATCAAGCCATAAAAACGCAGTTAATATCTTTGGTTGCTAGTAATTATTACAATTTATTGGCTTTAGATGCGCAAAAACAAGTGGCTTTAAAAACCATTGAAAACCGTACTAAAAGTTTAGAAACCAATAAAGCCTTAAAGGATGCAGGTAGAGTTACCGAAGTAGCGGTAAAACAAACTGAAGCACAATTGTTAAGCGCGCAAGCTTTGTTGTTGGATATTGACAACAATATCAAAGTACAAGAAAACAGTTTGAGTATTTTACAAGGATTGTTCCCTAAAGAAATGGAACGCTCTTCGTTTGATGGTCAACAATTAGCAGTTAATGGAGTAGAAGGTGTTTCAATTGAAGTATTAAATAATCGACCTGATGTTTTGGCTTCAGAGCTTGGCTTTAGAAATGCTTTTGAATTAACCAATGTTGCCAAGGCAAGTTTTTATCCAACCTTGAAATTAACAGCATCGGGTGGTTTGCAATCAGTTGATTTTGAAAAGTTATTCGATCCAACATCGTTTTTTGCAAGCATTATTGGTGGTATCACACAGCCTATTTTAAACGGACGTCAAATTCGTACTCAATATGAGATTAGCTTATCAAATCAAGAAAAAGCATTTATCAATTACAAACAAACGGTTTTAAATGCCAGCAAAGAAATATCAGATGCTTTGTATGCTATTGATACCAATACTAAGAAATTGGTATTGAAAGAACAAGAAGCAACTGCTTACAGCACTGCTGTTCAATATTCGCAAGAATTATTAAACAATGGTATGGCAAGTTATTTAGAAGTGTTAACTGCAACAGAAAGCGAATTAAACGCGCAGTTAAATATTATCACTACACAATATAATTTATGGAATGCGAACATTCAGCTTTACAAAGCAATGGGTGGAGGTGTTGAGTAAATTAAGTAAACAACAAACAACAACAAAAAGCAACTTGTAAAAGTTGCTTTTTTGTTGTTGTAGAGAATTATTCTAACTTATCAATATATTCCCTAGGAGTAATACCCGTATGATCCTTAAAAATACGATTAAATGTAGGCTGCTGTGAGAATCCTGCTTTTGTATAGATGTGTTCTAAAGTAAATGTTTTGAAATTTTTGTTATTCAGTTCATCAAGAACATCATTCATTCTGTATTGATTAATTAATTGATTGAATTTTACATTACCAATGTTTTTCAATGATTTAGAAACATAAGTAGTATTTGATTCTAATACATCAGCTAATTTTTTAATGGTAAGATCAGAATCCCGATAAATTTTTTCTTCTTCAAAAAGGCGTATTATTTTAGAATACAACTCTTGGTATTTATCGTAATTGATTAGAGATACATCTTCGTCTTCCGTTGTTGTAAAAAAGCCTTGAAAATTTTTGTCAGTAATAGTTTGTGTTGCTTGTTCAATAGTAGTATATCGTATAGAATAGGTCTTAATAATCCTACTATAAAAATACAAGCATAAAAGCGAAAAATAACTAGCAATAAAGGCAATAATAAAATTCAGATTATTGATGCTTTCTTCATTTCCAACAAAAGAGTTTCGGTCCAAACCTATACCTAAGTATCCTGAAATATCTTGCATTACATAACAAAGTACAATAATAATGCCTGTTAAAATAACCGTATTTCTAAAGCTTGAAACTACTCTCATAAAAATTATTGTAGGTACATACAATAAAAAAACTCCATAGTTAATAGTACAATTCAATAAACATATCGAAGTTATGATTATTAAGAAGGAATAAAGAATAATGGTAAGTATTTTCTGATAATCAAATGTAGCTTTAGATAAAATATATCCTACAAAAATAGTTATTAAAGCTCCTAAAATAAAAAGTGTTAATGGTATGGCTAAAGAGCCATGATATATTTTAGGAAATAAAAAAAAGCTTAAAAGAATATAAAATAAGTAAACAGATAATACAGAGTATAAAAACCATTTACTAAATGATTTCCATACTTCTACTACATCAATAGTAAATTCTTCATTCTGCATACTAAGTTCATTTAATTAAAACCTTTCTTTTAAGCAAAAGATAACTTTGATGTTCAAAGATAACCAAATGTTAAATTAAAATAGTTTTAACTATTGTTTTTTTTAACATTTAGTTCTTTTTTCTTTTAAAAACCAAACAATTTTCAAATACAAAAAATGATTAGTTGTTGATTATTAATTGTTTATGTTCTTTTTTCAATCAATTGTTTTATTGGTTGAGGAACCGTTTTTTTTAGTTAAAATTTGGATAAATCTTTACAGTATTAAAAATCAATCTGTTTTTCACAACATAATTAGGGGAGTTTTTGTGGAAAAGTTAAAAACAGAAATGCCTTCTTTAATAAATAGTTTTATATGTTATAAGACTAAAAGAAGGCAGATTTTTTATTTAGAAAAAAATATTAATCCAGAAAAAAAATGTTATGAAAAAAGAAAAAAGTACTTAACAAGGTAGCAAATACCGTAATGATTTTTTATTGAGATGCTATGTTAACTTTCTTAAACATCATCCAATAAGTATCTCTTAATAAAGAGGTGCAAATTCTCAATCAAATATTTATTTAAAAATTGTTTAATATGAATTTAAAGCTACTCAAGAATTCTATTAACAGAATAGGAATAGTAGGAAACAATTATTTGTTCTCCGTTCTTATGATGTTAGTACTGTTTGCATTTACAGTCCAAACCGGATTTGCTCAATGTAATATCAGTACATTTACAGCTACACCAGTAAATGGTGTGTGTGTGCAAGATGGAGCTATACAAATTGCCGTGCCAGGTGGTAATAATTGCTTAGCTAGTGCAATTTTAACTAATGCAGGAAACAGTACTGTTTTGCAAACTATTACATTAGATAGTGCTGGTGCAGGAACTTTTAATAACCTAGCACCTGGTAATTATGATGTAACTGTGTCGCAATCTGGTTCCTCTTCAGTAAAGAAAACTGTGTCAATAACTTCTACCTACCAGCCATTTACATATACTGTTGTGGCAAAAAATATTACTTGTAGAACAGGAGATCCATTGTACACAGCAAATGGTGAGGTAACAACAACCGTTTCTCGTACAGGAAATTATGTTTATGAGATTAAATCATTAAATCGTACTTCTGGACCAACTAATGCTACCAGCTGGACTTTTAACAATTTATCTCCAGGAACTTATCAAGTTACCATTACTGAAAATTCTTCTCCAACTTGTATCGTTTCAAAAGATCAAGGTTTTACAATTTCTAATTATACAGGAGGTAAATTACAAACATTTATCCCAGGAAACATTATGGAGTTGCTTTCTACTACAAATTGTAATGCTTGGAATATTGTATTGAATACTAACGGGGTTTTTAATTATGACAATGTTCTAGTTAATAAAGTACTTACAGAGGGTTCTATGACCATAACCTATGGTGGAAATACTTATAATCGAAAAAATTCAACATTACCTGGTATACCTGGTACGGTACCTTATTTTGAGAACGTGCCACCCAATACACCAGTTACTATAAAAATTTCAGATGGATGTGATGAGCGTACTTTTTCATATACTACAGATCCAATAGATAGAGATGATTTTGTTTATAATTTAAACAGTACTTATTCATCAGTACTTTGTGGAGCATTAAACACTGTTACGGTGGAGCAAACACGACCTTCAAATACACCAGGGGTAGGCCGCTATTTGGCTTACAGACCAAATCCATTGGTTACACCAGCAACAGGTACAATAACCTATAAGATTTACGAAGAGCAACCTTTAAATTCTGGGAATTGGGTTTTACTTGAAGCTATTGATGAAACCAGCTATATAATTGGTTTAACTTCAGACTCAGGAATTGGTAGAATATTTCCTAATAATGCAAATGCTGGATATAATCTTGTACAAGGAAATAGATATCGAATTGAAATTGTAGATAATAGTTGTGGTACACCAGTTATACACAAAGATTTTATCTTTAACAAAACCCCAGCAACGCATCCTTTAAGTCGTATGAAATTATCGCAGGGAAATTCGGTGTTAGACGGAACAGGTTATGTTAGTTTAGAAACAACAGATTTAGGACCAATTGGTTTTGATTATACTTTAGGAAAGACCCGTTGGTCTATAGAACGTACCGATGGAGTTAATAGTTATACTTATGCGCCTTCAAATCCTTATAATTTAGCTACAGCAGCAGCAACTAAAACCATTAATTTTCCGTATGTGTTTGAAACTGATTATGCTAGTTTACAAGTTAGACAAGCATTTGATGATCTTCCTCCAGGAGACTATAAAATAGTAGGTACAGATTTGGCTTGTAATATATCAGGTTCTGCTACAATAACCGTTTCTAAATTAGCTTCTTATAATCCTGTAATAAAAGTTACTGCTTCTTCTTGTGGTGCTAATACGATTACATTTGATATGGGACAAGTTAATACTTTAGGATTAACAAACAATACAAGATTGTACAATGCAGTTAATGGAGCAAAAGGTACTTTAGCACAAACTTATACATCAACAGATAGATATAAAGGACAGTTTACCAATATTGCTCCAGGTGATTATTTCATTGTAATGAATGATTTTAGCACTAGTGGGATGTCTGTTCATTCTTTAGCAGTTGGAGGAACCGATAGAAACTCTTCTGTAACAGGTAGAGAAATTTTGGTGCCAGTTACAGTATTGCCTAGAGAAGAGGTTAAATTTACTACAGCCAGTTTATATTGTGATCCTAACAATCCAAATTCAGGAATTATTGTGGTATCAACTACTGGTCAGGCAGTTGGGTTTATCAACTATAAAATTTGGCCAAGTACAGCTAATCCAGATACAGATGCGCCATTAGATCAATATAATACTACAAATGTAACGGAGACTTCTCACATATTCAAAAACTTATCAGCTGGCAAGTATATTGTTAGAGTTATTACCAATTGTGGTTTTACGCAACAAGAAGTGATTTTAGCTAATGGCATACCTACATTGCCAAATCCAACAGCTAGTAAACCAGAGATTTGTGCTCCAGGTAAAGCGGTGGTATTATCAGTAGCTCTTTCAGACGCGGTATTTGATATTGTTTGGAAAAACGGAGCTACTCAGATAGGAACAGGAAGTTCAGTTAATGTAAATCCTACAGTTACAACTACATATACAGTTACATATGCTTTGAAAACTAGTTTAGGATGTGCTAATGTAACACCAACATCTGCCAATGTAACAGTTACTGTTAATACAGATGCAGGAACAGTAAATGCAGGACCAGACCAAACATTGGCGGGTACTACTTTTACAATGAACGCTAAGCAATTAACTTCGGCAAATTCTCAAGGAACATGGACTGTAGTTTCTGTAAAAGATGTTAATGGAAATTCATTAGCAAATAATACAGTACAGATAACTAACGTAAATGTTTATAATACGCAAGTGATTATTCCAGCAGCTTCTACTGTTGAAATGAAATGGACTGTGACTAATGCAGACTGTTCTGGGTCAGATAATGTAATTCTTGTATCAACCGAATCAATAGATGCAATAGATGATAACATGTCATCAACACCAGTTGTAGGACATGCAGGAAACGCAAATGTTGTAAATATATTAACAAACGATGTATTAAATGGTACACCAAACATACCAGCAGCATCGGTAGTTATTTCAATCGTAACTCCAGCAACACCAGTATCTCCAGGGGCAAATGTACCTGTAGTTAATACCACAACAGGTGTAGTAAGTGTGCCAGCAGGCACTCCAGCAGGTACTTATGTAATTGAATACAAAATTTGTACAGTAAACAATACATGTGACACTGCAAAAGTAACCGTAGTAGTAACCGCAGCTAAGATTGATGCAGTAGATGATAACTACGGACCAATCAACGGATATGTAGGCGGTAACACCCCAAGTGTATTAACAAACGATACCTTAAACGGTCAACCAGTAAAACCATCAGAAGTAAACTTAACCCCAGGTACATCAAGCAACCCAGGTTTAACAATGAACCCAGATGGAACTATTACGGTAGCCCCACAAACACCAGCAGGTACGTATACGTACACGTATACTATTTGTGAGAAGTTAAATCCAAACAACTGTGATACTGCAACAGCAACCGTAGTAGTAACCGCAGCTAAGATTGATGCAATAGATGATAACTACGGACCAATCAACGGATATGTAGGCGGTAACACCCCAAGTGTATTAACAAACGATACCTTAAACGGTCAACCAGTAAAACCATCAGAAGTAAACATAACCCCAGGTACATCAAGCAACCCAGGTTTAACAATGAACCCAGATGGAACTATTACAGTAGCCCCACAAACACCAGCAGGTACGTATACGTACACGTATACTATTTGTGAGAAGTTAAATCCAAACAACTGTGATACTGCAACAGCAACCGTAGTAGTAACCGCAGCTAAGATTGATGCAGTAGACGATAACTACGGACCAATCAATGGATATGTAGGCGGTAACACCCCAAGTGTATTAACAAACGATACGTTAAACGGTCAACCAGTAAAACCATCAGAAGTAAACTTAACCCCAGGTACATCAAGCAACCCAGGTTTAACAATGAACCCAGATGGAACTATTACAGTAGCCCCACAAACACCAGCAGGTACGTATACGTACACGTATACTATTTGTGAGAAGTTAAATCCAAACAACTGTGATACTGCAACAGCAACCGTAGTAGTAACCGCAGCTAAGATTGATGCAGTAGACGATAACTACGGACCAATCAATGGATATGTAGGCGGTAACACCCCAAGTGTATTAACAAACGATACGTTAAACGGTCAACCAGTAAAACCATCAGAAGTAAACTTAACCCCAGGTACATCAAGCAACCCAGGTTTAACAATGAACCCAGATGGAACCATTACGGTAGCGCCACAAACCCCAGCAGGTACGTATACGTACACGTATACTATTTGTGAGAAGTTAAATCCAAACAACTGTGATACAGCAACAGCAACAGTAGTAGTAGAAGCAGCTAAGATTGATGCAGTAGATGATACATCAGCACCAATCAACGGATATGTAGGCGGTAACACCCCAAGTGTATTAACAAACGATACGTTAAACGGTCAACCAGTAAATCCATCACAAGTAACCTTAACCCCAGGTACATCAAGTAACCCAGGTTTAACAATGAACCCAGATGGAACTATTACAGTAGCCCCACAAACCCCAGCAGGTACCTATACGTACACGTATACTATTTGTGAGAAGTTAAATCCAAACAACTGTGATACTGCAACAGCAACAGTAGTAGTAGAAGCAGCTAAGATTGATGCAGTAGATGATAACTACGGACCAATCAACGGATATGTAGGCGGTAACACCCCAAGTGTATTAACAAACGATACCTTAAACGGTCAACCCGTAAAACCATCAGAAGTAAACTTAACCCCAGGTACATCAAGTAACCCAGGTTTAACAATGAACTCAGATGGAACTATTACGGTAGCGCCACAAACCCCAGCAGGTACCTATACGTACACGTATACTATTTGTGAGAAGTTAAATCCAAACAACTGTGATACTGCAACAGCAACAGTAGTAGTAGAAGCAGCTAAGATTGATGCAGTAGATGATAACTACGGACCAATCAATGGATATGTAGGCGGTAACACCCCAAGTGTATTAACAAACGATACCTTAAACGGTCAACCAGTAAAACCATCAGAAGTAAACTTAACCCCAGGTACATCAAGCAACCCAGGTTTAACAATGAACTCAGATGGAACTATTACGGTAGCCCCACAAACCCCAGCAGGTACCTATACGTACACGTATACTATTTGTGAGAAGTTAAATCCAAACAACTGTGATACTGCAACAGCAACAGTAGTAGTAGAAGCAGCTAAGATTGATGCAGTAGACGATACATCAGCACCAATCAACGGATATGTAGGCGGTAACACCCCAAGTGTATTAACAAACGATACCTTAAACGGTCAACCAGTAAAACCATCAGAAGTAAACTTAACCCCAGGTACATCAAGCAACCTAGGTTTAACAATGAACTCAGATGGAACTATTACAGTAGCGCCACAAACCCCAGCAGGTACCTATACGTACACGTATACTATTTGTGAGAAGTTAAATCCAAACAACTGTGATACTGCAACAGCAACAGTAGTAGTAGAAGCAGCTAAGATTGATGCAGTAGATGATAACTACGGACCAATCAACGGATATGTAGGCGGTAACACCCCAAGTGTATTAACAAACGATACCTTAAACGGTCAACCCGTAAAACCATCAGAAGTAAACTTAACCCCAGGTACATCAAGCAACCCAGGTTTAACAATGAACTCAGATGGAACTATTACGGTAGCCCCACAAACCCCAGCAGGTACCTATACGTACACGTATACTATTTGTGAGAAGTTAAATCCAAACAACTGCGATACTGCAACCGCAACAGTAGTAGTAGAAGCAGCTAAGATTGATGCAGTAGATGATACATCAGCACCAATCAACGGATATGTAGGCGGTAACACCCCAAGTGTATTAACAAACGATACGTTAAACGGTCAACCCGTAAAACCATCAGAAGTAAACTTAACCCCAGGTACATCAAGTAACCCAGGTTTAACAATGAACTCAGATGGAACTATTACGGTAGCGCCACAAACCCCAGCAGGTACCTATACGTACACGTATACTATTTGTGAGAAGTTAAATCCAAACAACTGTGATACTGCAACAGCAACCGTAGTAGTAACCGCAGCTAAGATTGATGCAGTAGATGATAACTACGGACCAATCAATGGATATGTAGGCGGTAACACCCCAAGTGTATTAACAAACGATACCTTAAACGGTCAACCAGTAAAACCATCAGAAGTAAACTTAACCCCAGGTACACCAAGTAACCCAGGTTTAAGCATGAACTCAGATGGAACCATTACGGTAGCCCCACAAACACCAGCAGGTACCTATACGTACACGTATACTATTTGTGAGAAGTTAAATCCAAACAACTGTGATACAGCAACAGCAACAGTAGTAGTAGAAGCAGCTAAGATTGATGCAGTAGACGATACATCAGCACCAATCAACGGATATGTAGGCGGTAACACCCCAAGTGTATTAACAAACGATACCTTAAACGGTCAACCAGTAAAACCATCAGAAGTAAACTTAACCCCAGGTACATCAAGCAACCCAGGTTTAACAATGAACTCAGATGGAACTATTACGGTAGCCCCACAAACCCCAGCAGGTACCTATACGTACACGTATACTATTTGTGAGAAGTTAAATCCAAACAACTGTGATACTGCAACAGCAACAGTAGTAGTAGAAGCAGCTAAGATTGATGCAGTAGATGATAACTACGGACCAATCAACGGATATGTAGGCGGTAACACCCCAAGTGTATTAACAAACGATACCTTAAACGGTCAACCCGTAAAACCATCAGAAGTAAACTTAACCCCAGGTACATCAAGCAACCCAGGTTTAACAATGAACTCAGATGGAACTATTACGGTAGCCCCACAAACCCCAGCAGGTACCTATACGTACACGTATACTATTTGTGAGAAGTTAAATCCAAACAACTGCGATACTGCAACCGCAACAGTAGTAGTAGAAGCAGCTAAGATTGATGCAGTAGATGATACATCAGCACCAATCAACGGATATGTAGGCGGTAACACCCCAAGTGTATTAACAAACGATACCTTAAACGGTCAACCAGTAAAACCATCAGAAGTAAACTTAACCCCAGGTACATCAAGCAACCCAGGTTTAACAATGAACCCAGATGGAACTATTACGGTAGCCCCACAAACCCCAGCAGGTACCTATACGTACACGTATACTATTTGTGAGAAGTTAAATCCAAACAACTGCGATACTGCAACAGCAACCGTAGTAGTAACCGCAGCTAAGATTGATGCAGTAGACGATACATCAGCACCAATCAACGGATATGTAGGCGGTAACACCCCAAGTGTATTAACAAACGATACGTTAAACGGTCAACCAGTAAAACCATCAGAAGTAACCTTAACCCCAGGTACATCAAGTAACCCAGGTTTAAGCATGAACTCAGATGGAACTATTACGGTAGCGCCGCAAACCCCAGCAGGTACGTATACGTACACGTATACTATTTGTGAGAAGTTAAATCCAAACAACTGTGATACTGCAACAGCAACCGTAGTAGTAACCGCAGCTAAGATTGATGCAGTAGACAACGAGTATGTAGCATTTGATGGTAAAGTAGGCGGTACTACAGCAAGCGTATTAGAAAACGATACCTTGAATGGAGTAGCAGTAATTCCAACAGAAATTACATTAACTCCAGGAGCAAGTCCAAATGCAGGTTTAACAATGAACCCAGATGGTACTATCAGCATTGCAGCAGGTACACCAGCAGGCGCTTATACATATCCATACACCATTTGTGAGAAGTTAAATCCAACCAATTGTGACAATGCAGTAGCTATTGTTATTGTGGATGCAGCACCAGCAGATGTAGTAATAGAGTGTAGCGAAGCTTTACCAACCGATGCACCAATATTCACACCTTCGTCATGTGATCCAGTACAGGTAACGATGACCGAAGAAAGAATAGACGGAACATGTGGTAACAATTACCAAATTGTAAGAACATGGACAGGAGTAGATGCATGTAACAATGTACGCACAGTATCACAAACCATCACGGTTCAAGATACCAAAGCACCTGAGTTTGTAGGCGTATTACCAGAAAACGTAACCGTAGAATGTAATGCAGTACCAAGCGCCCCTGTTTTAGCAGCAGAAGATTGTAATGATGTAACCGTAGCTTACGCAGAAGTACGCAAAGATGGATCATGTGCAAATGATTACGAATTAGTACGTACTTGGACAGCAACTGATGCATGTGGCAACACAGCAACACACACCCAAGTAGTAACAGTTCAAGACACAACAGCACCAGAGTTTGTAGGTACCTTACCAGCTGCAGAGCTTTACATGGCATGTGAAGATTTAAAACCAGCGGAAGTATTAACAGCAACCGATGCATGTGGCGCAGCAACTGTACGCGTTACCGAAGAAAAAGTAGCGGGCAATTGTGATGCTAAGTACGATATTGTAAGAACATGGATTGCAAGTGATGCATGTGGAAACGAAACACGTTATACACAAGTTATCCACTTATCATGTCCAATGGAAGTGTTCAATGCCGTAACACCAAATGGTGATGGAATGAACGACGAGTTGGTATTGAAAGGAATCGATTGTTATCCAGGTAACACCGTAGAGATTTACAACCGTTGGGGTGTATTGGTTTATGAAACCAAGAACTACAACTCAAACGGCAACACGTTCAAAGGTTATTCAGAAGGGCGTGTAACAGTTAAGAAAGCGGATAAATTACCAACGGGTACCTACTATTATGTAATTAAGTACAACTTCGATTTAGGAAACGGACAAGTGTATCCAAAAGAGCAAGCAGGTTACTTACATTTAGAGACAAACTAAAACAGCACGGGACATGAATTTATCACATAAAATCACAAAAATATTGATGGGAATAATCCTGTTGGGCAGCACGCAAGTGCAAGCCCAACAAGACCCACAGTATACCAATTATATGTACAACACGGTGAACATCAACCCAGCGTATGCGGGTAGCCGTGGCGCATTAAGTATTTTTGGATTACATCGTACCCAATGGGTAGGATTAGAAGGGGCACCCACAACCAACTCGTTCTCAGTAAACACACCTATTCAAGACAGTAAGTTAGGAGTAGGGTTAAGTTTTGTAAACGATAAGTTAGGGGTTATTAATGAAAACACCATTAGTTTGGATGTATCGTACACCATTGATTTAAATCAGCGCGATAGCAAGTTAAGCTTTGGTGTAAAAGGATCGTTGAATATGTTAAACGTAGCGTACTCACGCTTAAACAAATTCAATCCTAATGATCCAATGATTCTACATGATATATCAGACGAAGCATCGCCTAACATAGGGGCAGGTATCTACTGGCACAATGAAAAAAGCTACGTAGGTTTATCGGTACCCAATTTCTTAGAAAACAAACGCTTTGAAAACGGAACGCTTTACAGCGCAATGAACCAGCGTCAGCACTTCTATTTAATGGGAGGTCATGTATTTGAAATCAATCCAACCTTGAAATTCAAACCAGCCTTTTTATTAAAAGCCGTAAGTGGAGCACCATTACAAGCCGATGTAACGGCGAACTTCCTAATTCACGACAAGCTAACCTTAGGGGCAGCTTACCGTTGGGATGCCGCATGGAGTGCCTTAGCAGGTTTCCAAGTAACTGATGGGTTGATGTTAGGATACAGCTACGATTCAGAAACCACCAAACTGGGTCGTTACAACAATGGATCACATGAATTATTTGTACGCTTTGAATTGTTTAACAAGTACCGTCGCGTGAATTCGCCACGTTTCTACTAAAAACAAAGGTCATGAAAAAAGGAATCATAACAACAGCCTTAGTATCTGCCTTATTTTTAGGGCATACAGAGATGCAAGCACAAGCCGGCTTAAAAAAGGCCACCAAAGAGTACAACCAATGGGCGTATACCGATGCCATTACCATTTATGAAAAAGTGGTAAAACGCGGTCATGCAACAGAAGAAGTACTTTCAAAATTGGCAAATGCGTATTATTTTAATGCACGCTATGCAGAAGCACAGCCACATTACGAACAATTAATCAACGAGTTTGGAAGCAATTTAGCACCAGAATACTACTACCGTTATGCGCAAACCTTGCAAAACGTAGGACGTGATGCTGAGGCAAAGAGCTATTACAAACAATTTGTAGACAAAGTAGGAAGCGAAACGCAAATAGGGCAAATTCGCAAAAACGAAGCAGCCTTAGAAGCACAAATTCAAGCCAACTCAGGTCGATACGATCAGTTAAGCAACCTGGCTATTAACACGCCAATGGCCGATTACGGAAGTTATGTACACAACAACCAATTGTACTTTACCAGCGCCCGCGATACCGGTAGTTTAAGCAAAAAAGAACACACCTGGACAGGCGAAGCCTTTACTAGTTTGTATACAGCCAATGTATCTAACAACCAAGCAAGCGGCGTAAAGCGCATCAAAGGTCGTGTAAAAAGCATGTACAATGAGGCATCGGCGGTAGTAACCAAAGATGGGCAAACCATGTACTTTACCCGTAACAACTACAACAACAAAACACGTAAGTTTGATAGCGATGGCAATACCAAGCTAAAAATTTACCGTGCAGAGAATGTAGATGGCAAATGGAGTAATGTAACCGAGTTGCCTTTTAACAGCAACGAGTTCAACACATCGCATCCAGCGTTAAGTAAAGATGAAACCATGCTTTACTTTTCATCAGATCGCGCAGGAGGCTACGGTTCAACTGATTTATGGAGTGTAACGGTAAACGAAAAGAGTTACGGATCGCCAAAGAACCTAGGACCACAAATCAACACCGAAGCCCGTGAAACCTTTCCGTTTGTAACAGCTAATAACGAGTTGTATTTTTCAAGCGATGGTAGAGTAGGCCTAGGCGGATTAGATGTTTACGGAGCCGGTATCTTAAGCAATGGTATGTTCTCAGAAGTGCAAAACTTAGGAGCGCCTGTTAACTCAAATTACGATGATTTTGCGTATTATATCGATACACAAAGTAAAAACGGTTTCTTTTCATCAAACAGAGAAGGCGGTAAGGGTAACGATGATATTTACAGCTTTTATGAAAACCGCGCATTGGTATTACAATGCGATCAAAACTTAAAAGTAAAAGTAATTGATGCGCAAACGCGTCAGGAAATCAAAGATGCCACCGTATCGTTATACAACGTGTATTATGAAAATCCGTTAAGCAGCAATGGCTATCAAAACGATGGCTACCGCTTTAATGCTGATTTTGATTGTGGATCAACCTACCGCATTCGAGCAGAGAAGCAAGACTATTTTACCCAAGAAGCTAATGTAACCCTACCAACAGAGAGCGGAGAAACCGAAGCAGTAGTAGTGTTAGAGCGCAGTAAAATACCGCTTAAGAAAGGCGATGATTTATTTAAAGTGTTGCAGCTAAACCCAATTTATTTTGATTTAGACAAACACAACATTCGCCCAGATGCAGCAGCAGAATTAGCAAAAGTATTGGCAGTAATGGAAGAATACCCAGACATGGTTGTAGACATCCGTTCACATACCGATAGCCGTGCATCGCACAAATACAACGACAATTTATCAGACAGAAGAGCCAAATCAACAAGAGAATGGTTAATTTCTAAAGGTATATCTGCATCACGTTTAACCGCAAAAGGTTATGGTGAGCGTGAGTTGGTAAACAAATGTGCAGATGGTGTTAAATGTTCAGAAGAGCAGCATCAACAAAACCGTAGATCAGAGTTTATCATAGTAGATATGTAAACCCGTCTAGAGAATAGAAAATAGAATAAGTAAGAAACGGGGAGAAATCCCCGTTTTTCATTAGAATGAAAATGAATTTTAAAGACATACATATTGGTAGTATTATAAGCACTTTGTTTAAAGAGCAAGAAATTGACATGCAACGAGCAGAACGATTTTTGAACATCAAAGAAGCAGCAATACAACAAGTTTTTGCATCCAAGAACATAGATACCGAATTATTACTACGTTTTAGCAAACTATTAGAGTACGATTTTTTTAGAATATACTCACAACATTTGGTGTTGTATGCGCCGCCCGCATCGCAGAACTACAAAGTGGCAAGTAGTAAAGCGCCACAGTTTAAGAAAAATGTGTACACCAAAGAAATTATAGAGTTCATAGTTGGTTTAATACAAACCAAACAAAAAACAGCAAGTCAAATAATAGAAGAATACCGCATACCAAGAACTACCTTATACAAGTGGTTAAAGAAATATCAATGAAAAAGAAGCAATGAAGATGAAACCAGATTATCAGAAAATATTCCAAGACATGCTCAAATACAATTTTGTTGAGCACAATCAAGCATTATCAGAAAGATTAGAGAAAGGTCCGTTAACCAGCATAGAAGTTATGCAGTTAAATAACCGATTGTTTTACAAAAGCAAACAGCAGCCTTCTATTTACAAGGCATATGATAAAAGTAGTATCAAGAAAATACTACAATACCAGAAAACCCACAACCTAAACAATACAGAACTAGCCAAACACTTTGGTATTAGCAGAAACACCATTGCCAAATGGAAAAATACTTATAGCTTTTAAGTAAGAGTATACAAAATCTTAATTTATTAATAGTTTTATTCCTCCTTCTTCTTACTTTTATACATCTTTCTAAAATGTATTTTTTGTAGCATTCGTTCAATGATTAAATCCGCAATTGTTTCGGCAGCAGGTAAGGTACTTTCAAACAAAGCGCGTTTTAATTTGTTTTCATCTACATCAATTCTATAAAGAATTTGTAGTAGTTTACTAAAATCATTGTGTAGTAAATTGTTAATTACAGCAACAAGTTGGGTACGTTGTTCTGTATCTTCATTTGTATCTAAAGCAACTGTTGTATCAAACAATTGCAAACTCCAATTAACAGCTTCGTTTCCATTCATAACTTAAAGGTATTGAATTTTTAATTTAATGTAGATTTGTTGGCTAGGAAAATGATTTAAACTATCTTCATTAAAAAAAAGAAAATGAAAATTTGGGTCATGTTATGTTCTGTTGTTTGTTTTTGGGCAACAGCACAGAAAAGTGTTGATCATTACGAAGGTTTTGGTGTTAACAAGAAATACGGATTGGTTGATAATCTATCAGGAGTAGCAATTATTGCACCGCAATACGATAGAATTTTATTCGACTTTAATCAATACGTAGCCTTGAAGAAAGGTGATGTAGTTGATTTCTACTCTAAAGAAACAAGCGAAAAGCTATCTTTTAAAAGTACCTATCAATCAGAAGTGATTTTTAAGAACGAAGTTCATTATTATTATCAAGATGATAGGTTTGGTTACTTAATACCAAGTAATGTTGCTAATAGAGTACAACTTCCTAAAATCTACGATTTTGTAAATACAATTCAAAACTTGGTGATAGGTTTTAAAAACAATGCCTTTGATGTTTATGAAGATACAAATGTTACAACTCCAAAAGTAGCGTCTATCAAGGCATCTCAATATCATTTCTATCCTCGTACAATTAGCAATAAGTTAGAAAACGTCTATGTTTTTTATGGTTTAGGTACTGTTTATGTGTACAATGAAACTTTTGTAAAGTTAAAAGAATACAAAAGCAAGGTAAATAATGAAAATGATGTAATGACTCTATTAAAAAAAGATTTTCCTAGAGCCGAAACCAAAGAAATGTATGCTATGGGTATCACAGGACCACCCGATTGGAAATATCATTATTCAAATGGTGTAACCAAGGTTTCAAAATACAGCAATTCGCAACATTATTTCTATCTAACACAAAAGTGCGAAGCGCAAAGTGTACCAGGATCTGAATATTGGGTAGAAATACAGCTAACAGAAAAAGGCGAAACCTATCAATTTAGAGTTGATTTTGAGCAACAACATTTTTATCTTCCCCAAGAATACGTTCAATCATTAGGATTAAAATTCGAAAATTAATATGAAAAAGTTAACAACCCTTATTTTATTGTTTCATTGTGTAATGACTTTTGCACAAAATACCTACGAAGTTTTTCAGTACGATGGTAAATACGGAGTAGTAAACACCAGCACTTTAACAGAGTTTGTAGAACCTAAGTTTGAAAATTGGAACGATTGGTTTAAAGATGCTGTTGCTTTGCGTAATGGGCAAGAATATACTTTTTATAACAAAACCACTGGTAAAGACGAAAGTTTTACAAACACAGAGCAAGGCGCAAGGTTTAATAGCGATTATCACATGCATTTTTTACGAGATGGTAAAACAGTGCTTATTCCAAGAGAAACTAAAAACATGCTTTTTTTTGATAGACGATTTGATGAGATGAAAGGCAGTGGCGGCGATTTAATAGTAAAGTACAACAACATATTTGATGTATACGTAAGACCTGATTTTAAAACGCCTAAAATTAAGAGTATTGAAGCAACAAAGATTTACGATGGACAGATTTTTAGAAAGCGCACCCAGAAAAGTGAGTATGTAACTATTTTCTACGGAAAAGAAGCTGTTTTTGTATACGATAAAAACTTTAATTTGCTTAAAAAATACAACAAAGCAGCTAATTATGATACCCAAATGTACGATGCTATTGCAAGCGAGTTTACCAAAATAGATGAACCTAATGAAGAGTACGGTGTAATGGCTGCACCTGATTATTGGCAAGTTATGTTTAAAGACGGATATTCTATTATAACCTCACAACATTACAAGATATCGTTTAGTATTAAAGGTGATTTTAACCCTAGCACTTTGTACGGCAACCATAATTTTGTTTACTTAAGAGATAAAACAACCCAAAAACGATATGCTTTTATTATAGATTATGATAAAAAACAATTTCAGTTTCCTAAAAAATATCAAGAAGAACTGCAGTTAAAGTTTGTTGATTAGCAAATGATTTATCCTAATAATAGGTATTTTGCTGTACGTATGTTTTTATGATATTTGATGATTAATAAAAATAGAGTTAAATGAAAAAGTACGGTTTGTTTTTAATAGGTTTGGTGTTACTGCTAAGTCAAAATACTTTTTCGCAAAAGCACACCACGCGTATTGATAGCTTATCAAATGTATTAAAACATGCAAAAACCGATACAGCTAAAATAGGTGTGAGAGGTCTTTTGGCGCAAGAATTTATTAAAGTAGGCGATAGTGTAAATGCATTTTCATACGGTTATCGTAATTTAAGAATAGCAAATAAACAAAGTGATAAAGTATACAAAGCATTAGCAAATAGCGATGTTGGATATTTACATTTAAAACTATTGCATACCGATAGTGTAAAGTTTTATTACAACCATGTTTTAAAATTATTAAGCAATCATACCACTTATAAAGCAAAGCGTCTTAAAATAATAGCAACAAATAACTTAGCATACGCTTACTCTGTAGAAGGTAATATGCAAAAAGCATTGCAATTGGTTATAAGCAATTTACCTTTAATTAAAGCAGTAGGCGATAGTGTTGCTTACCGCAGTACCATTCATAATATTTCGGCAACATTCACCTCTTCTGGTGAATATAAAAAAGCCTATCCTTATATTTTAGAGGATATTGCTTTGGTTGAAAAAGGACATTCTGAATACGATAATAAAGCCGAAACATATCTTAGTGCAGCATTTCTTTTGTTAAAGATGGATAGCTTACAAAAAGCATCTTATTATTTAGATAAAAGCAAAGAAAACTTAGTAAAGAATGTACCTCATAATTTATGGGGACGATATTACAGTATTAATGCTCAATACTTGGCCAAAGTAGGTAACATAAAAGAAGCGCGCGCTAATGTTGATAAGTTGTTTACTGATATTAAACTAAATAAGAACGGTACAAATGCTATTGATGCTTATGTAGCCAAACAAGAGGTTGAATGGGCAGCAAAGAATTATAAAGAAGCCAGACAAGCCGCTTTTGAATTGTATAATAGTTATACAAATATGGAATATCTGTTAGCGGCATCTTTATCGGCAAGAGATATATCCTATTTGTCTGAGTATTTAGGCGATTATAAGAATGCGTATACCTATATGTCTAAGTATGCGCAATTAAATGATAGCATAGGAAAACAACAATTAGTGTTTGATTTGCATAATTTAGAAAGCCAATATCAAACCTCAGAGAAAGAAAAAGAAATACTGCAATTACAAGCAGATAAAAAGCAAAGTCAACTAATTCAAAAAAATCAAAAGTTATTAAATTGGTTGTTTGGTATTGGTGCCATGGTTCTTTTATTAGGATTGCTTTTCTTAGTGTATGTTTATAGGAACAATAAATATCAAACCGAACAAAAACTAAAAGACATACAACAACAAACCGATTTAGAAATTACTCAAGCTGTTTTAGATGGCGAAGAACGTGAAAGACAACGCATAGCTCGTGATTTACATGATGGTTTAGGTGGTGCTTTATCGGGTATCAAAATAAAACTTTCGGGTCAGTACAAAAACAATCAAAGTAATGCGCTTAATGAATCCATCATACAATTAGAAGAATCAATAGGCGAGTTAAGAAGAATTGCGCGTAACATGATGCCCGAAACTTTAATTCGTTCTGGTTTAGAAGTTGCTTTAAAAGATTTATGTGTATCCTTAACATCTCCAAACACACAAATAGAGTTACAAACAAACGGCATACAAAAAAACATTGCATTGGTTACCCAAGTACATGTTTTTAGAATTGTTCAAGAACTTATAGCAAACGCTATTAGGCATGGTAAAGCAAGTAACATACTAATACAATGTATTCAAAACCAAAACAAACTGTTTATAACGGTAGAAGATAATGGTGTTGGTTTTACTATTGATAGTAACAATACTTTTAAGCAAAAAGGCATAGGTTTAAGCAATATTGCCAACCGAGTGCGTTTTATGGAGGGAAAAATGGATATAGATACTTCTGAAAACAACGGAACCACAATAAACATCGAAGTAAATGTATAAAAAGAGTGTAAAAATAGCTGTAGTAGATGATCATCCTATTGTAATAGAAGGCATGAAAGCATTGTTTGCTAATGAAGCCAGTAGTTATGATTTAATTTGTTTTGATAAAGCACTTCCCTTTTTAGATTTTCTTAATCAAAATAAAATAGATGTTGTACTGCTAGATATCGCTTTACCCGATATGAATGGTGTTGAAGTATGTAAAATCATTCTAGAAAAGCATCCATTAATAAAAGTAATCGCTTTAAGTAATCAGGCAGAGCAAAGCACCATTTTGCAAATGTTAAACAATGGGGCAGTTGGGTTTTTACTTAAAAGCGTTCCGTCAGAAGAAATCTTAAGCAGTATACAAAACGCTTTAAATAACAAGGTGGTAATGAACAGCGAAATACAAAAAATCATTACTACAACATATGAAAACACCAACAATTTACCATCGTTAACTAAAAGAGAAACACAAATACTACATCTTTTATCACAAGGTAAAACAACGGTAATGATTGCCGATGAATTATTCTTAAGTAAGTTTACCATTGATACGTATCGTAAAAACTTATTGCAAAAGTTTGAAGTTAAAAACACTTCAGAGCTTTTAATACTGCTTTATAAGAACAATTTAATAAAAACATCCTAATTATAGGGTATTATTTTAACTACTTATAGGTATTGTAAAGTACAGCTATGTTGCAGAAATTTGTTTTAAATAAATACATATTAGCTATGAAAAAAGTAAATAATTGTAAAAAGCCGTACGTACTAACAGCAATAGCCTTGTTGTTTGTAGCAACTTTTGTTACTGCATGTAGTAGTGGTGATAGTGAAGATGAAAAACCACAAGCAAGCGAGGGGTTTCTTAAATGTAAGATTGATGGTACCCCACGCGTATTTAACTACCAAGTAGGAGCAAATGATAAGCCCGATGATTTTAATGCCATACATTTTGTAACTGTAGGTGGGTTAGAAACAAATGATCCTAGAACATCGCCTGGGTTTGATTTTCAATTGATATCAGATGAAGGTGCTAAAGAAACAACGTATACCGCTGCAAATGAATCAGGCCCCGATTTAACAGGACAATATTACGTGCAAACCAGTACAGGTACTACAAGTTATATGGGTAACGGTAACAGTGGTACATCTTTTACATTAACCATTACAAGCATTACCAATTGGGGTGTAAAAGGCACTTTTTCGGGTGTTTTAAAAAGTAACGATGTTTTTGTTACCGTTACCGATGGTGAGTTTGCTGCACCTTACAATAAAAACTAAAGCATATCTTTTTCATATTAACCAAAACACCCCTAACTATATGGTTTGGGGTGTTTTATTTTGTAATGCTATATACTTTTTATGATTGAGTTTAGTAAATTCTGCTTAAAAACGTATGTTGTACGTTGTTTAAGCTACTGTTTGTTAGTTGGTTATGTTTTTTTTATTATTCGTATTTTTATATATGAATTTTAAATTATATACAATGGAAAAAGAAAATTTTAAAAGAGAAGTGTTTACAAAACTTAATGAAATTTATGCAATTACTGAAGCATCAATATATACTTATGCTGGCTTAGATTTCATTTCGAAGAGATTAGAATTATTTACCAATTTTTTTGATTCTAAAATATTTAAAGATGTAATCGAAAACTTTGAGAAAAGATGTACAACTGATGAAGATAAGATTGTGTTAACTGAATTACATAAAGATTTTTATTTAAAAAAAATGACGACTATTTATTCTATCTAATTATTAAAATCTCATAACTAATATGTGCGCTTTACTTGTATTTATTATGTAATATAAGCGTGATATTTGTACCAATGAAGGTTTTAACAAAAACCGCAAGGTACTACTTGCGGTTAGTTGTTATTTAAGGTGCGGCAATACTTAAAATATCGCTAAATATACGACTAGGATGTGCACCTACGCCCGCAACACGTATTTCATATATAGTACACGATTTTAACTGTGAAAAAACATGACTTGCTTTAGTAATAGAAATACTTTCCCATAGTTCGCTGCCTTTTATTCTATATTCAATAATGTACGATTTTGCACCAGGTAACTTTTTAAATTTTACCCAAATACCTCCCTTGTTGTTGTTTAACAATACAAAATTACTAGGTTTTTCTAATTCGCCGTATGGTAAGGGTATTTTTGTTAAATCAAAACCAGTACTTGCTAGTGCTGCAACATTGCCATTATAATAGGTTTCTATGTACAATTTAGTTGTTCCTATTAATTTTAGCAATGCTAATTTACTATCTTTAAGCAGTTCTATTGATACCAAACTACGCGATAAGCTATTTTCTATAGCTTCATCATAAGCATCAATAAGTTCTTGTAGTTCACCCCAAAAAGGTATGGCTATTTTTTCACCTTTTATATATGGAGGACTTGCAGATGTTTGCAAAGTATCTTGCGGTTGTAATGAATTTAATATATGCACAGCTTTTTCCAAAAGTTTAGCATGTGATAATGAAGCCGATGGCAATTTTATTTTTTGTTTCATAATCTTTTTTTTATTAATTAAACCATTTGTAGTTTTTGTTGTCATTATTAAAAAAAAGCATGTTGTTTTTTAAAACATTTGTATATAATGCAATAATAGTTTTTTGTTTTTATATAAAAATGATTTAAGAATAGAGCAACATTGCGTTGCATGTACTATAACATTGTGTTGCATGTGCTATAACATTGTGTTGCATGTGTTATAATATTGTGCTGCATGTATCATAACATTGTATTACATGTGCTATAACATTGCGTTGCTTTTTTTTAAAAAGTGATATCATTTAAAATAATTTTTAAATCGTTTTATTGCAAGTATAAAATACATGTGATACAAAACGGAGGTGAAACAATGGCTTTACACTCAACAAAATGCTACTGTTGTAAGGAAGTGTACAACTAAATAGCCAAAAAAAGTTCCTTTCGCATATACTTGTTTTTTATTGGTTATAGTAAATATAACTATTTAATAGATATACTTAGCTATTTAACTAAAAATAATTACAAGTGTTATGTATTTAACAATAAAAACAGTGTTATTTACTAATTAATACGGTAAAGAATAATAAAATTGTTGTTATTAAACCCTATTTACCACTGTTGTATAATAATGCAAACATTAGTAGCATCTTTTAAAGCAAACTCGGTAGCACCCCATGGGCGTAGTGTAGGTTTGTTAAGGTTAGGATGCAAGTATTGTGGGTGCGATGCTTTTACTTTAGTATACACCGCATTAATATCAGGCGTGTGTAATCTAAACTCAGGTCGGTCTTTAAGCGCGTATTCTTCGTTTTCATGTAGAAAAAAAGCCAAATTGTCTTTTTCAACTACACAACAAGGCGCTGCGCTTTGTAAATCGTTATAGCTTATTTTAAAGTCCAAACAATTAACAAATAAATCAATACCTTCTTGAATATCAATATAAAAAACATTAGGAATTAACTTTGTAAAAAGCATATAGTATAAACAATTATGGGTTAATTTTAAATTTTGTACTTTTAAAAGTAATTAAAAATAGCCTTTTTTTATATAAGTAAGCAGATTAATGAAGTATTTAGTAGTTGTTTTTTTAATGATGATGCAGGTTTGTGCGGCACAAAAACAAAGTTTTGTTTACAAAACAAACAATCAGCAGTTTTTTAGAATAAGACCCGGTACCGAAAAAACGTTTCATTACCTAAACATGCAAAAACAAGATATTGTGCAGAACAGTTTGTTTGTTATTGATGAGCATTCTAAAAAATTAATTGTACCACAAGATGGCTTTTACGAGATATCGGCATCGTTTCATTTTAATCCAAGTACAAGTAATATCAAAAACAATAGAGGTGGATTAAACTTTGGTATTGTACAAATCACAAAGGATGCTGAGGTTTATGTAGCCGCTACACGTAAATCGTTCACTAAAGAAAATCAAGATCGGTTTTCTAGAATTGTAGTGCAACCCACCATAGTGTATTTGTATAAAGATGCTGTTGTGGCGCCTGCTATAAGCTCTGGTTTATTAGGTAATGTGCTGTTGGGCTGCGAACTAGGTTGCGATAAAAAACATAAAAAATGTACTTCGTTTGAATGGACTATTAAATTGATTAGTAATGAAAAATCATATCAAAAGTATTATTAGTATTTGCTTGTTATTGGCAAGTTTTATGGGGTTTGCACAAGCGCCATCGCTTTACATACGTAGTATACGCAGTATTCATTTAGAAAATGCGCCGGGTGCATTGCAACCCATTCCTTTTCATGAGGTTGATATGGTGTATAATAAAATAGGTCAGTTTTTAAACAATAAAATTACCGTGAATAAAACAGATACGTATGAAGTATCGGGCTTTGCCAATATTAATCCGGGCGTTATGGGTACATCAACCAAAGACAGTATTCAAATGGAAGTGTATTTAATTAAGAACCATCAACAGCCTACCGAAACCATTTTGGGGAAAGATGCTTTTACCTTTACGTATGGTAATTTTGATGTTGCCGCAGGTTTTCATATTGCACCTATAAAAGCACAACTACAAGCAAACGACGATGTTTCGTTATGGGTTAAAATACTACCCACAAGTACTATTGCCATTAATAAAAGTGCTAAGTACGATCATGTTACCAAACCAACGGGTATGGAACAAATTGCAGGTATGCGCATTGCAAAAGTGGAGTGAGGTGTTTGATTTTAATGATAAATAGTTAACATTACAATTGATAATTGAATAGTATGATATATATAGTAATTAATATTGTAATGATTTTAGTAGGTGTAATAGGAATAATTAAAATGAAAGTACCAAAATTTGATGGTTCTCCAGGGTTTGCGGCTATGTTTAGGCTTTATGTTTCCTTTTACGTATTGCTTATTATGGGAATTATTTTTCTAATTCTTGAAATTAAGGAGAAGATTAATGAAGGTTAGTGATTTGACTAATCTCACTGATTTATAATCATGCGTTTTTGTGTTACAGATTGTAAATAGATAATGTAAAGAATGAAAAATATTATTTTAAGTTTAATAGTTGTTTTAGGTTCAACTTCTTGTAAAGAAGAGCATTCCAATAAACTTAGTTTTGATGCTTCTAAAGTAAATGAAATTACAATACATAATAAAGTTGATTGCAGCTTTGAAAAGTTGGTAAAGCAACAATTAACAATTACAGATAAAAATCAAATAAGTAAAATACTAGATGCTTTTTCTTATATGGAACCTATTGAAGATAGAGGAAATGTAAACATGAAGGTAAGTAATGGTTTCTTTGAACTTAGCTTTAATGAAGGTAATAAAGAAAACTATTTCACAATAAATTACACTATTTATGATGGTGTAGTTATATGGAGTAATGATGGAGGAAAACTATTTAAAAATGATAGATTAGAAATTGTTATCAATGATCTGTTTGTTAAATAAAAACAAAACACTTTATAACAAAGGTGCTAACAACCTACAAATAGATGCAAAGCCTTTGTAATACCATTTTTCGTTTTTCCATGTTTCTACCGTAAACAATTTACTAACCAAAACATCTTCTTGAAACTGTTGGGTAAGTTGTTGGGCAATGGTTTCGTCTAAAATAACAGCCGAAAGCTCAAAGTTAATCAAGAAACTACGCGAGTCTAAATTAGTAGTGCCCACATAACTTAACAAACCATCAATACAAATGGTTTTGGCGTGAATAAATCCTTTTTCGTACAAATACACTTTTAAACCACGTTGTATAAAAGGTTTTAAGAATGATAGTGATGCAGCTTGTACAATAGCAGAATCGCCTTTTGCAGGAATCATTAACGAAATATCAACTCCTTTAGAAACGGCAATAAGCAAAGCAGTTTTAAACGATTCAGTAGGAATAAAGTAAGGTGTGCACAATTGTATACTTTTTTGCGCTGCCGATATACTTAAAATCATCGATTCCATTACATACGGCGGTGTATCGCCTGGCGATGAAAAAGCACATGTTATAGATAAAGGCTTAAAAGCAGTATTTAAGGGCGGTACGTACTTACTGTTTAAATTAAAAGCAATATTAGAAATGCTTTGCCAATGCAACCAAAACTGCATTTGTAGTATTTTAGTAGCATCGCCTTCTATCCGAATAGAGGTATCGCGCCAAAATAAATGATCTTTATTGGGGTTACTGTACTTATCTGAAATATTAATACCTCCTACATAACCAATAAGTCCATCAATAACCACAATTTTTCTATGGTTACGGTAATTACTATTGGCTAAAGACGAGAAACGTACTGGCAAGAAAACTTCAAACTGTATACCTAATGCTTGATAGTGTTTTTGACGTTTAGCTAAAGCACCGCTTCCAAAATCATCAATAATTAAGCGCACTTCAACACCTTGTTTTACTTTATCAACTAGAATATTGAGTATTTGCGTACCAATAACATCTTCCTCAAAAATATAATACTCTAAATGTATGTGGTGCTGTGCGTTTTTTAGATCTTCTAGTAGTTTAGGAAACTTTTGTTCGCCATTAATAAGCAGCTGTGCTTTGTTGTTTGATGTAGGTATGGCATTTTTAGTATACACTAAATACTCAAATACATCGTTTAAATGATCGTCATACGTTTCGGTACGTTTAATTTCTTTGGCAATAAAGTGTTTTAAATCATGCCAACGTTCTTCAATCTTAGCTTTGTAACGGTTATCTAACTTTTTAAAATGTTTTTCTTTCTGAAATTTCTGTCCAAAGAAATAATACAAAATAACACCAATAAAGGGCAAAAAAACAATAACCATAAGCCAAGCAATGGTTTTTTCGGGCTTACCGTTTTCAATTAAAATAGTAATAAACGCAAATACGTTTACTAAAGTTAAAGGTATCCAGTACCATTCTTTAGTAAAATCCCAAATAATTTGTAGGTTTTCCATAATTTGCGTAGTTTTTTCTAAATTACCGATTAGTTAATACATTTGCAATGAATTTTTTTAAGAAATGGTTTGGTAAACCTAAAACAGAGATAGAAACAGGTTTTATGAAGAAGTATTTAGTTGTAGGCTTAGGCAATATTGGTGCAGAATATGTAAATACACGTCACAATATAGGTTTTAAAGCGGTTGATTTTATGGCAAAAGAAGCAGATGTGTCTTTTGAGACTGTTAAGTTAGGATCGTTGGCAGAAGTTAAAGTAAAAGGAAGAACCTTGTTGTTGCTAAAGCCCAATACATACATGAACTTATCGGGCAAGGCAGTACAATATTGGATGGAGAAAGAAAAAATTGCAAAAGAAAACGTAATAATTATTACAGATGATTTAAATTTATCGTTCGGAACCATTCGCATAAAAGCAAAAGGATCTGATGGTGGTCATAACGGATTGAAAAATATTCAATTAATATTAAACAGTGCTGAATATCCGCGTTTACGCTTTGGTATTTCGGATGCGTTTAAGAAAGGTCAACAAGTTGATTATGTTTTAGGCGATTGGAGTGATGAAGAAACAACAGCTTTAAAAGAACGTTTAGAGGTGGTTTCTAATGCGGTAAAAGAATTTGCCTTGGCAGGTTTAAACAATGCAATGAATAATTATAACGGAAAATAATATATGAAAAAAATGATCATGCTAATGGCAATAAGTGCATTAGCAGTTAGTTGCAATACTACTAAAGGTGTTACGGCTACAAATTGGTTAGGTAAAACAGTTACCATGAAATCAGTAACTCCTGAAAATGGAAAAACAACAGCTTCTCGCGAGTTTGAAAAGGGCTTAAATTTAAACGGTTTTGAAGAGTTGTATCCGCAAGATGTTTTCAATCCAGAAACAGTTGTTGTTAAGTATGAGTTTGAGAAAAACAAAGGGAAAGATGTTTATGCAGACGATTTTTACAAAGAAGAATTATTTTTAGAAATACCTGCAAAAGCTTTTAAAAAGGAGTACAAAAATACCGATCTAGAGCAAGTGAAATTGGTTTACGGTAAGCATTGTTACTGTAAAGGAGAAGCAGGTTATTACAAAGTAACCGAAGGTACTTTAAAGATTAACCACAGCGATAAAGCTACTACCGTAAAATTATCGTTTAAAGCACCTGTAACTTCGTTAATTGAAAATGTAGAGTTTACAGTAGAATAAATTTTAAGATGCTTTTTTAAGCATCTTTTTTTATATTTATAAAAAAAAGCATGAGATTTTTAGTGATATTATTTGTTCTTATAAGTGCACCATCTTTAAAAGCGCAAGTAACAACAGATACTTTGGCATATGTTAACGACCCACAGTTAATTTCAAACAATGAAATGGTATCAGAGAACCCCGCTGGTTTGCAAACTAGTAAGGGTATTTCTATCTTAAATTACATAGCAAGCAAGTTTAATTATCCCGATGAAGCCTTACAGGAAGAAATTACAGGAACAATACTGATTGATTTTGTTGTTGAAAAAGACGGATCGGTACAAAGTGTACACGTAATTAGAAAGCTATGTAATGTTTGCGATGCAGAAGCTGTCCGAGTAATAAAAAGTACCACATACCAAGTTTTTAAACATAATGGCGAACCACAAAGAGTACGTTACAGAATACCTATACGCATGATATTAGAATAATTTTGTACCTTTGCACTGATTTTGGTAGAACATTTATGTTCTTTAAAAGGGAATCAAGTAAGATAACATCAAATCTTGAGCTGTACCCGCAACTGTAAGCTATTAAACTTATTGTAAAAACAAACGTCACTGGATTTATTATCTGGGAAGACCTACAATAAGATGCAAGCCAGGAGACCTGCCTAATCATTAATGAACTTTCGGGAATAAAAGTGATCAGGAAATCTTCAAAACAGTTTTTCATTGCTATATATTCCATAAAGTTTCGGGAACAAAACTTTAAATTTTATATATGATGAAAAGAATTAGATTCCTTTTCTTATTGTTTATTTCGCAAATTGGTTTAGCGCAGTTTAATCCTAATGATGTAAAATACTTTGTTGGAACAGGCACAAAAACAGTTTATTTAGTTTTAGACTTTAATGATGAAAATACACCTACATCTTACGTTTGGGGATATCGTTATGATAGCGCAAATTTAACAATGGAAGATTTGTTGAATGATGTAGCAACCGCTGATGTTAAATTGGATGTTGATGTTCCCAGCGGTTTTTTATATTCAATAGTATATAATCATCATGCACCTTCAACAGATGATTATTGGTCAACATGGTCTGGCACTGCATCTCATAACATGAAAGCAAACAAGGGCGTAAATAACGATCCATTGGTTGATGGAAAATGGTACGGTGCATCATACGGATATGGGTTTACACCTTCAACATCATTCTCTCACCCTTCTGAACCGGTAGCTGCTTATAATTCGCAATGGTATAAAGTAAGTGATATAAAAACTTGGTTAGGTACCGGATCAAACCAAAGTTTAGTGATTGTTGATTTTGGAACAGATACAGCTAATAATGCTGATTCGTATGTTTTTGGAATTAAATACAATGGAACAATTACTGCTGAAGCTGCTTTAAATCTTATTGCAACAGAAGTAGCAAGATTTGATTATGTTATGAATGCTAATGAATTGTCTTCAATAACTATTGGTTCTCGTACTGAGACTGAAACTACAAACAATACATGGCAAACATATAAAGGAACGGATCTTTCTAATTGGATAGCCGAAGAAGACTTTTCACAAACTACGCTTGATAACAATCAATGGTTAGGATTAAGTATTGGTACTAGAAGACCATTTACCCCACAAGAAATAACTGCTTCTCTTTCTGTTAATGATATTGTAAAAGTTAATTTTTCTGTTTATCCAAACCCTGCAAACGAGGTGTTAAATGTTCTAACAAACGAAACAATTAAGCAAATTACGATTTATAACATGCAAGGGCAAAAGTTAATTCAGAACACCTCTTCTGTATTAAATATCGCTTCACTTTCGTCAGGAATGTATTTGTTAGAATTACAAACTACAAACGGAACATCTTCAGTTAAATTTATAAAGAAATAACACATAACATGTTTTAGAAAGAAACATAGATTAACTAGTTGTTTCTTTCTTAATTTTTAATGATATAGATTATATGAAAAAAATTACTTTTTTAATAGCTTTAGTGCTATGCAATTTTTTTGGGTTTTCTCAAACAGAATATTTAGACGGAGTACTTGTTTTGAACGAAGGTGGTGCAGGTTCAGGAAATTCAACAATTTCTTTTGTATCAAGTACTAATGTAGTAACAAATAATATTTATGGATTGGTAAATCCAGGAATGAAGTTAGGTGATACAGGACAAAGTCTTACAATGTATGAAGATGTAGCAATAATTGTTTTAAACATTTCAAATGAAGTAAAGATCGTAAATAGCAAAACATTTCAGCATATTGCATCTATTTCAACAGGTCTAGTAGACCCTAGATATTCGGCGGTTTATAACAATAAAGCGTATGTTACATGCTGGGGTTCAACAACAGATGATTATTTAGCTGTAATTGATTTAACAACAAATACAATAGAAACAACTATTACTATTCCTAACGGATCTGAAAAGATTATTGAGGCTAATGGTAAGTTATATATTGCACATCAAGATGCTGATATTGTTTCGGTATATGATATTGCATCGCAGCAATTAGATGAAATTCAAGTAGCTTCAACTCCTTCTGAATTAAAAGTAATAGGGAATAATTTATATGTGTTATGTGGGGTTCAACCTTGGGGAACAGGAACAGCGTCTCTGTATAAAGTTGATTTAACCACAGATACCGTTTCAAGTACTACTGCTGTACCTGCTACCATTAAAGCATTTCACATGGATACCGATGGAACTTATCTATACATGTCGTCTCTTGCAGATATATACAGATACGAAATTGCAACGAATACTTTTGATAGCACTGCGTTTATTTCAACAGGAATAGCAGGTTTTATGGGAATGTATGGTATGAATGTTATTGATGGATCTGTTTATGTAGCCGATGCTAAAAACTTTGTAAGCTCTGGAAGTGCTTATGTATATTCAACTCAAAATGGAACTTTATCACAAACTTATACGGTTGGCGTTACACCTAACCATTTTTATAAGTCTGCTAAGAAAAATCTATCAACAAATAAACCAACAATGGTGTCGGTTTCTGTCTTCCCTAATCCTACTTCAGATGTTTTAAACATCAAAACAGAAGAGCCTATAAAATTGGCAAGCATTTATTCTGTTTCTGGTCAAAAGTTAGTTGAAGCTAAAGCTGATGTTCTTAATGTTTCTCAGTTAAAAGCGGGTGTTTATATTTTAAAAGTACAAACAAACAAAGGTGTTGCTACTTTAAAGTTTGTTAAAAAATAAGTTGTTTGTTACCCTATTTGTTTAATATTAAACTATCTTAGGAACTCCTAAGATAGTTTTTTTTTATTATGCGGTTTTTTATTACAATACTTTTCGTTTTAATATTTGTTAAAACATCGGCACAAAAAATTACAGGTACTGTAGTTGCTCAAGATACAGGTAAACCAATAAAAGGAGTTTCGGTTTTTTTTGACAATACAACTGTTGCTACAGAGACTGATGATAATGGTGTTTTTACTATTAATATTCCGTTTAACAATAAAAATCAATTAATTGTTGTTGCGGAAGGTTATGATTATTTTCTAGTAGCCAATCCTGTTGAAACTAGTCTTAAAATTCAATTGAAGAAAGAGGAGCATTTTATGGAAGAGTTGGTAATTGATAAGAATGTTTTCTCACGCAAAGAATATGTAAAAGCCTTTTATCATTTTTTTATAGGAACTACAGATAATGCCAAAAAATCCAAGATTGTAAACGAAAATGATTTAGTTTTTCATTACGATACAAAAAGCAATCTTTTTACGGCGTATTCCGAAAAACCTATCGAAATAGATAATAAAAGTTTGGGATACCGTATTAAATTTCATATGCAGTTGTTTGAGGTACAGTTTAATTACAAAACCTTGAACCCAGGAAACTATGTTAGCAGTAACTATTTTGGTTATTCTTTGTTTAATGAAATAGGAAAACCAACATCTAGAACAATGGCTAAAAGAGAATCGACATTTAAAAGATCAACTCCTGCCTTTTTTGCAGATTTAGTAGATTCAAACTTAGATCAAAGCGATTATATTTTAGCGGTTAATGGTTTAAAGGTAAATCCGCAAGACTACTTTACTATTAATAAGGAAACTACAGTTGCAACAATTTGTTTAAAGCAAAAACCAACACGTAAAACGCCTGTTGTAAGTAAAAAATCGTTTTCTAATGGTTCTTTCAATCCTAATTTGGCTACAGAATATAAAGAAGTCGAAGTGCCTTTTACTATTTTAAATATGAAAACGCAAGAGCAGTCTATCTTTTATTTTCAGCAAAATTGTACGCAAATTAGTGCTAACGGACAATTATTAAAACCAAATGATGTGCTTTTTGGTGGCTTTTTTGGCGATTTAAAAACAGCCGATATGTTACCTTTTGATTTTTCTAACGAAAAGATAAAAATGGATAGAGTTCAAGAGTTAGAAAAAGCAAATAAGATTCCTGCCTATGAAGAGTTTGAGCAAAACGCGGTTGATTTTTATACTTCAAAAGATTATGTTGCGCACATTAAAGCACGTAAGTTATTTTTTGATAAGCTGAAAGTAACATACAATGATAAAACGCACGAGCCTTTTGCTAAATGGATTGATAAAAACGTACAATATACTTTGTTTTCTTCTAAAGAAGAGGCGGTTGCATTGCATGGTGATTTTGTTTCAAGTTATAAGCTAATTAAAGAACAAATAATCCGTATTGAAAAGATAGAAGATTATTATCGAGAGTTATACGGAGAGAAAGAATTCGATGAAATGTATTCAAAAGCCCTTTTGGGAGGAATTATGAGCAAAGCTGAGCTTCCCAAACCTGAATAAATGTTTGATTTACAATAAACTTAAAGATTGATTTTAAAAGAATAGCAAAAAATGATTTAACAGGTAGTTTATGAAGATGTTTTATTATATAGTTACAATAATTGCTTTGCTGTTTAGTAGTTCGTTAACAGCCCAAATTGTTAGTGTAGGAGGGAAGTTTCAGAAAGATTGGATGTTTCAAACAACCATAAATTATCCTTTTGTTTTTGATGAAGACTCGCGGCACGAAGTTATGCTTGGTTTAGATTATACTTCTAAAAACAATCAAGCACCTTCGGGTTTAACACCTCAAATTACATATGGCTATTATGTAGTAGATAGTGCTTATAAAGACTTTATGGTTATGGCTGGTGTAAGTACTGGTTACACTGTAAATTTAAATTCGGCTTTTAAAAGTCAAATTAGAGTAAGTCCTTTTGTATATGCGGAATATTTTAGTTTCTTAAATGTAAAAGTAGGATACGATTATGGTACACAAATAAACAAAGGTTATCCTTACGTTTCTATAGGATTAGGTGGATTTCATATGTTTAGACATTTTAAAATAATGTAGCACTTTTTATTAATTGATTAGATATTTATACGAACAACTTTAAGTATCATTCCTTTTCAAAACATTCCTTCTAGGTTCATTCGCTTCGTAAAGAGCCATTTTTGAGTGTAAAAAATCGGCAGCATCAGCAGAATCTTTTACTTTTACTGAACTTCTTGCAATCATTTCTGCTTCAAAATCTATCAAAACACTTTCTCTAATTCCTTTTTCTTTCCAATGAGAAAACGAGTTACACTTTTTAGAAATTTCACGAGCTAATGATAAAGCATCTAATAAGGCTTGATTGGCTCCTTGCCCTTTAAACGGACTCATAGGATGTGCGGCATCGCCTATTAGGGTTACGTTTCCAAAGTTTTTTAGTAAATCTTGGTTTAATGATTGTCTGTCGTAAACTGGGTAACCCGATATTTGACTTTCTAAAGTATTTGCCACAATTTCAGGTACAGGTGTGTGCCATTTCGTACGTTTAATAGCTTCTTCCTTTAAGGCTTCCGAACCTTTTGCGTTTAAATATTTTGCATCCTCTTCATTGATAGGAAAGCTCAATTGCCACATCACAGAATCGGCATCAAAAGGCATCATATAGATACGTTCATTACCATTTGCTGTTTGAAAAACCGTTGCCAAATCTAACAAGGAACTATTAGTGTTTTTAAGTGATTTTAACGAACAAATACCTAAAATAACCATACAATCAAGGTAACGTAAGGGAGATTTGTCTTCGTTAATTAATATATTTCTAACTATACTTCGAATGCCATCAGCTCCCACTATAAGATCGGTTTGTGTGGTTTTGATTTTACCATTTATTTGAAAATGCAAATTTGTTTTTCCATCTTTATTTTGATCGAAATCTATAAGTTGGTGTCCCCATTTTATCATTTCGTTTCCGCCTAATTGCTCAATCAACGCCTCTCGTAACGATTGACGTGCTATGTGAATGTTGGTTTTTTTGGAAGATGTTTTCGTATGGTCATCAACCCATTTTCTCATTCCCCATTCGGCAATTACATCTCCGTTGGTGTTATGAACCACGTGTTTTGTAGAAACTACCCCTTTTTTTAAATACGAAATACCAAAACCATGCATTGCTTTACTAGCTTGTTGTAAGGTAAGTCCGTAACCTTGTGAGCGCTCATTAAAACTATTATCACGTTCGTAAATGGTAAACGGAATGCCACGATGTAAGCAAGCAACCGCTAATGCAACACCGCCAATGCCTGCGCCAATAATGGAAATATGTGGTAGATTTTCTGTATCGGAAGTTGGAAAAGAGTCAGAAGATTGTAATCCGGAACCTAAACATTTTTTACAAGTGTATAAAGATGTTGTACTATCTTTTTTTACATTGGTAGAATGGCTATTTTGTACATTTTTTTTTATGCGACGCTTTTTTTTACCCATTCCGCCACATTCTCGGCACGTTGCAAAGCAGGATTTAGATTGCATTTTACTTGTTTTGGATATTGAAAGAAGAAAAAAACAATCCCAATCAACTGATTAGGATTGTTTGGTATTTTAAACTATGCTTTTACATTCAGCATAATTGATAATTCATCTAATTGAGCATTGTCGATTGTTGCAGGTGCATCAATCATCACATCTCTACCCGAATTGTTTTTAGGGAAAGCAATGAAATCACGAATGGTTTCTTGTCCGCCTAAAATAGCTGTTAAACGGTCTAAACCAAAAGCTAAGCCTCCGTGTGGTGGTGCGCCATATTGAAAAGCATTCATTAAGAAGCCAAACTGTTCTTGCGCTTGCTCTGGTGTAAATCCTAAATGTTTAAACATTAAGGCTTGCATTTCTTTATCGTGAATACGGATTGATCCGCCACCAATTTCGTTACCATTCAATACCAAATCATAAGCATTAGCACGTACTTTACCTGGATCAGTATCCAACAAGTGCATGTCTTCTGGTTTTGGTGATGTAAATGGATGGTGCATCGCGTGGAAACGTTCCGAATCTTCGTCCCATTCTAACAATGGAAAATCAACCACCCATAAAGGCGCAAACTCATCTGGTTTACGTAATCCCATACGGTTGCCTAATTCCATACGTAATGCTGATAGTTGGGCGCGTGTTTTGTTAGCAGGACCCGATAATACTAAGATTAAATCACCTTCTTTAGCACCTGTAACTTCTGCCCATTTTGCTAAATCTTCTTGATCGTAGAATTTATCTACCGATGATTTGTATTGTCCGTTTGCTTCGCATTTTACATAAACCATTCCAGATGCACCTACTTGTGGGCGTTTTACCCAATCAATTAAAGCGTCGATTTCTTTACGTGTATAGGTAGCAGCACCCGGAACTGCGATACCAACAACTAACTCAGCCGAATTGAAAACTGAAAATTCTTTATGTTGCGCTACTGCGTTTAATTCACCGAATTTCATCCCAAAACGAATGTCTGGTTTGTCGTTTCCGTACGTACGCATTGCTTCATCGAAGGTCATACGAGGAAATTTCTCAATTTCGATGTTGTGGATGTTTTTTAATAAATGACGTGTCAATCCTTCAAATACATTTAAAATATCTTCTTGTTCGATGAACGACATCTCACAGTCGATTTGTGTAAATTCAGGTTGACGGTCAGCACGTAAATCCTCATCGCGGAAACATTTTACAATTTGAAAATATTTATCCATACCACCTACCATCAATAATTGTTTGAAGGTTTGAGGCGATTGAGGCAATGCATAAAACTGTCCTGGATTCATACGAGAAGGCACCACAAAATCGCGCGCTCCTTCTGGTGTAGATTTGATTAAATAAGGTGTCTCAACCTCACAGAAGTCTAAGTTTGATAAGTAGTTACGAACTTCTTGCGTTACTTTATGGCGAAACAATAAACTGTTTTTAACTGGGTTACGACGAATGTCTAAGTAACGGTATTTCATACGAATATCCTCACCACCATCAGTTTCATCTTCAATCGTAAACGGAGGTAATTGTGATTCGTTTAAAATAGTTAATTCTTTTACTAAAACCTCAATAGCACCTGTTGGCAATTTATCGTTTTTAGCTTCACGTTCAATCACAGTTCCTTTTACTTGAACAACAAATTCACGACCTAATGATTTTGCCATTTCCATTACCGAAGCTTCTGTACGCGATTCATCAAAAATCAACTGCGTAATTCCGTAACGGTCGCGTAAATCAACCCAAATCATAAATCCTTTATCGCGCGATTTTTGTACCCATCCCGCAAGAGTAACTTCTTTATTTACATCGGCTACACGTAATTCGCCGCAATTATGACTTCTATACATTTTTCTAAAAAAATAGTTTACACAAAGGTACTATTTTTGTTGCTTTTTTTATACAACTAACTAAAAAAGTGTATTTTTAATGATTAAATTGAAGAAAAAGAAGATATGAAAATTAAAATGGCGCTGTTATTAATGGTTTGTTTTTTTACAGGTTTTGGGCAAAATAAAGAAGTAAAAGAGCGTATTGAAGATTTACAAGAATCAATTGACGGAATTGCACAGATTGATAAAATGTACGATATACAATTGATCATTAAACCAGGCGATACTGCATTTGATGAAAACGATGATTTTGCATTTACCAAAAGTGTAAAACCTAAAGAATATGCTGAGGTTGCAAAGGTGCTTAGTTCTAAAACGTTTGGGCAAGAAATTATGCCTCCGTATTCACTTTTACAAATTAAGGATACGGATAAGTTTGATTGGGTAGCCATGTTAGGTGTTGATAATTTTTTCTTTGATGAACATCCTCGTTATAAACCCGTTTTAACTTTATCAAAAGTTTATTTTGAAGATGGTACTTCTAAAAAAGCTGATGAACTCTTGGTTGCGAATGCAGCTGAATTACTGAAAGATGATAATAGTAGTTTTAATGATACCTATTTTTTAATAAAATCTACAAAAAGGGTAGCTTCTATCGAATATTATTTGGTTATGGAAGTTACTCAGCATGAAAGTGTGATTTTTACTCCCCAAAAAACAGATTATGTAGTTAACAACCAAAATGTTTCATTAAAAAGTTGGTCTGGTAAAGAAGTGGGGTTTCTTTTTACCGAAGATAATTTAAACCAACTGTTAGGTATGGATGCTGTGTATAAAAACGGAAAGTTTTTAAATGAAAAAGGTTCTAATTCTTCTTCGTTGCCGCCTTTATCTAAACGCAAACAATTTCAAGAATTAAGTAAGTTTTATGCCGAAACGATAAAATCGGCTCAAAAAAATAATTTTAAAACTGTAAAAGAATTAGATGATTACATCCTAAAGAATCATCCGAAAATGGATACCATATCACCTAACAATGTTTTAAAGAACTATTATTTTTCTGGTCCGCCAAGCGAAATTAGAATGTATTTTGCTAAAGAAACATCTTTTAAAAGCAATGAATTAATCAAAAACAATCGTTTTTCGGGTTATGCTAATATTGATAAAAGATCAGTAGCTACCGATTTTAAAACACAGAAAAAAGGAATTGTAAATTTACAAGGAGAGTGGTTGGTAAAACCAGAATATTATAATATTTACAATCAAAATGATTATTTTTTTACCGCAAGAAAAAATGAAAATGATGAAGGTGCTTATTATTGGTTAAGTGATGATGGAAAAAAATGGGAAAATATTGGCAATATAGAACCTTACAGACAAACTGTTTACGGAGATTTTGTTGTTGTTGAAAAAGGTACTAATGGTCCAAAAGGTATCTTCAATATTAAAACAGGTCAAATGGTAATTCCTACGGTTAATGATAATATTTATGTAGATCATAATTTGTTTGTAGTTGATCATAAAGATGAAACGATAATTTTAGATGAAAACACCAAAACCATCTTGGCAGGCAACTACAAAAGCATCCGCATAGATGCGCCTTTTATTTATGTATTGCCACCCAATGCCAATAATTTTAGCGGCTATCAAGTTTACAATTACAAAGGGAAAAATATTTCTGAAAACTATCTTTCTGATGGAGGATATGAAGCAGGAAGTAACATGGTTTTGGTTTACAAAAAAGGAAAAGGCGAATACGAACGCAATTATTTTTACTTAAACGCAAATGGCGATGTAGTCATTACTGTTGATCCTAATAAATATGAAAAAGCAGAACGTTTTAGAAATGGTAGAGCCTTGTTAAAAGAAATTGATGGTTATTATGGTTTTATAAATGAAAAAGGAAAAACAATTATTCCGTTTGATTTAATAGAAGCAGATGAGTTTAGAGGTAAGTACGCAATTGTAAAGCGTAAAGAAACAGAAGACAAAGTTTGGGTTGGTTTAATTGATGAAAATGGTAAACCACACAAAGAGTTTATTGGCTGGCCTTATTACATGGGGTATGATGATAGAACAGATAGCTATTTTTACAATATTGACGATAAAACAATATACGATGGCGATGGAAATTTGGTAAAAGAAAAAGAATAATTTTTAAAAAATAGTAAGTAATTGTTTGAATATTGCACTTTTAGGTAAAAAAACAATAGGTTTTTGTTAAAAAAATGTTTATGTTTGGATACTAACCAGAATCAGTAATTTTAATGGATACAAGAAAGCGCAGCACCATTCTTTTTTTAGGAATGGCACTTTTTGCCATGTTTTTTGGAGCGGGAAATCTTTTATTGCCTGCTTTTCTCGGATTACAAACAAGAACCGATTGGGCTTCTACCTTTACAGGTTTTTCTTTAACAGCTATATTGGCACCTGTTTTGGCTATTTTTGCTGTGGCGGTTTCAGGTAATTATTTTACCGATTTAGGCGCGCGTGCTAACGCAAAATTAGCTTATGCCTTATCATTAATTAATGTTTTGTGTATTGGTCCCCTTATTGCGTTGCCAAGATCAGGAGCATCGGTTTATGAAGTTGCCATTAAACCTATCATTCCAAATGCCCAACCTGTTTGGGTTTGTGCGCTTTTTTTTGGAGCAGTTATGTTTGCTTCCTTTTCTTTAGAGAGAATAACAGGAGTTTTAGGTAAAATATTTGCACCTGTTTTGCTTTTCTTTTTAGGTGTTTTGATTATTCCTGGGTTGTTTTTAGGGGCTGAAACTAATTTGCCTCCTACTATTATAGAAGATCGTTTTTATGTAGGTTTCCAAGAAGGATATCAAACAATGGATGTATTAGCAGGACTGATTTTTGCTGTACTATTAATTGCAGGGGCAAAGCGCAAAAGTTACACACATGTAAGTGATAGGATAGAAGTAGTTGTAAAAGCTGCCTTACTTGCTGCTTTTTGTATGTTATTGGTTTACGGAGGGTTGTTTTACTTAGGTGCTCATGCTACTATTGATGCTGCTAATACTAACAGGTCTGCTCTTATGGTGCACATAGCAACACAGTATTTTGGTTCTAACGGAATTTACCTTATTTCTGTGTTAATGATTTTAGCATGTTTAACTACCGCAATTGCTTTAACTGCAGGATCGGCTAATTTTTTTGAACGATTAACAAACGGAAAATTAGGGTATATAGAAGGTGTAATATCGGTAACTTTAGTATCCATTATTCTTGCAATTACAGGTGTTGATGGTATTATTAGTTATGCAGCTGGTTTGCTAAATTTTATTTACCCGGTAACTTTGGTTTTAATACTTTCTGTATTGTTGTTTGGTAAAATCATCAAAAATCAAAAGCCTTATTTTATAACTTTAATTGTAACTATGTTAATATCGTTTATTAGAGTTTTAATTCAGTGGTTTCCAACCGAAGAGTCTTTTCAGCACGTTTTAAATATGTTGCCTTTGGCTCGTTTTAATTTAGAATGGGTATTGCCAGCTGTATTAACATTTATAATTAGTTGTTTTGCTTTAGGACGTAATTTGAATAAGCAATATGCTTAATAAAGTTGTGAACTTATAAAAAGAAAAGGGATTGTTTACTAACAATCCCTTTTCTTTTTATTTCTTTTCTAATACAACTGAAAGTTTGTTGAAATCTGCCGCTGCATTGATAACCTTTTGATATTGTGGATATAAGTGTGCCGGAAGTTCAGCAAAATCATAAGACTCGGTGTTTTTTACAATTAGTTGATTTCCTTTTATTTCATAAGTTGACATAAAATCAGCAACTACTTTTCCTTCGTATTTTAAGACTTGATTCATGTTAAAAACTTCAGGATTTTTAATTTTATAATCTGATGGAAGTGTTAAAACAATTGTACGATCATACGAATGCGGATTATCAAGTTCAATCGGAAAAACGCGCTCTTTTTCTTCGTACATTTCCATTTGTTTACCAATAACTTCGCCTACTTTAAAAATATAATTTGGTCCTGCTTTGGTAATTAAATCTTTAGCATTTGCTTTTACATTTAGTTCAAAATGTTTTTTACCCACAAATTCTAAACCTTCGTTTTTTGGTTCAACAGATTCTATTTCAGAATCAAAAGTGTAGTTTTTTGCCAAATAATTCAACATTTCTTTATATTCAACAGGATCAGAAAAATCTTTTGCAGGTTGAAAATTTAGCGACTCAAAACCATTAAATTTTATTTTTGAATTCAACATAGGGTCTGTTATGCTTTTAGAAAAATCAATAGCAATATCCATAACAGATAAACTTTGATTTTTTGGAAATTCAATGGTTCTAACTTCAGAAATTGGAACTTCAATACCATTAAATGATTTGGTTTTAACAAACAAACCAAAATTGCCCCCAAATTGATCATCAAACATAGGAGCTCTGTACGCTGGTGCACCAGGCTCTAAATAAGCATTTGCTTTTGGTAAGTAAAAAAGCGCTTCTTTAAAGTTTAGATACGATTCAAAGTTAGGATCAAAAATGTTCTCAAAACGTTCTGTTGTAAATACAATTTCGTAAGGAGTTCCCATCTTTTTAAAGGTATTTACATACAATTTCATTAAATCAAATAGGTTACCCTGTTTATTGGTGATAATATCTGCAATGTTTTGATTTTTAGAAAAATAGCGATTAAACTGTACGTTTTCTTTAATTTGCTTTTCAATATTCTGAACTTGCTCTAATGCATCATTTGATTTTGTGATTTTTTTTACAAAATTATCTAAAGCTTTTTCTTCTGCTTTTGTTAGTTCCTTATTATATACTTCGTATAAGTTTTTGCCGTAATCTGTATGATTGTATAAGTTTTTGGTGTTTGTATAATGGTTTTCTTCTAACTTATAGCTAAAACGTTGTATGTTTTTTGCAACATTACTTTGGCGTTCATTATTTGGAATGGCAGGAATGTTAAAGGCTTCAACGTAAAGAGAATTTTTACCATTTGGATTGTTTGAACGATTTTCTGCTTTTGGAAAACCATTGTATGAAGCTGATCCAAACAATAAGTGTTGCGGATAAATTAATTCAATAGTTGTTTTTTGCACAGGTGTAGTTCCTTGCAGTTTAAGAGAGTTTCCTGATACTTCTGGTTCTCTTTTTATAATGTAGAATTTTTCTAGAATTGCGCCTTTTTCAAGTCCTTTTACAGCAAAATAATTATATTTTGTACCTTTTTGCTCATCAATTTCTTCTTTAATGTCAGATGATTTTAACTCAATTGTTTTTCCGTTTTTTAATATAACACGAAGTTTGTTTGCAATTAAGTTGTCATCTAAACCAACCGGAATGTACACTTTGTTGTTGCGTTCAATTGCATTGTCTGAGTTGATTAGTTTTTTTTCATGAATTAACCAATATTCTGTGGCTACTTCTTTCTCAAAAATAAATTCAGACTTTATATTGCGCTCCAATATAATTTCTTCTTCGTTTTGAAATTTAGGATCAATTTTATATTCATTTGATGAAAACTCATAGTCTTTAAATTCTATTTTTTGTGCTTCAATGTTCCACCCATTCAAACATAGAAAAAGGCTGATAATGGCTATTTTAATTTTTTTCATGTTGTTTAATTATTATGGTTTCTAAATAGTTTTCTTTCAGTTTTTTTAGAGATTCATTCCAAAGGGCAAATTGTTTTGGTTTAATTAAAGTTTGCTTTACTTCAACATCATAATTGAGGTACACTTTTGAATTTTCTTGAGAATAACTAAATTGATAGGCTAGTAAATCATTAGAAAAGGTTGTGCTTTCTGGTAAATAGGTAACACTATGCCCAGAAGGAATTTCTAATACTACTTGATATGATTTTTTTTGCAAAAATTCATGATCAAAAGTTTGGGAACGGGTAGGTTCAAAACTATCATTTTGATAGGGTTTATCTAAAGTTAAATTCAAATAGGTTTCGTTTCCAGAATTAACTAAATAGTTGTCTAGTTCAAAATTATAGTCAATTGAATATGGTTTTTCGCTGTTGTCAAAATCAATTTCCTTAAAATCAATCAGTTTAAATTTATTATTTCCTTTTTCTAGCAAGGCAAAAGCAAAATCTTTTCTTTTTAGTAAATTATCTCCAATAATGCTTCTGTATTGAGCAGCAGCTAAGCCATTGGCGTCAAAAGTCCCTTTTCCTACAATTTTTTTATCAATTAAAGAGAGTTCTATTTTATCATGAATTGTATTGAGGTTTGATTTTACCTCAGGCACCAAACTAATAATATAAGAATTGCCTTGCGCAATTAAAGCTTCTTTTCCTTGAATAAAACTTGACGGTAAACCAAAAGGAACTGTAGCATTGGTGGCATCTAAATAAATGAGTTCATTGTTGTTTATATAGGTAGCAATCATGTGATTGTCTATTGCTGGTGCCGGAAGCTGTTGGTAAGTGTATGGCAACTCTCTTGTGCCAATCCAAGTAAAGTTTACATTAGGAACATTTGCGTATTTTGCCATTTCTGTAATAATACTTGCCATATCCTTGCAGTCGCCAAACTTACGTTCATAAACAAGAGCAGCTTCACGAGGAATAAAACCTTCATAACCACTTTCAAAAGCAACGTATTTAATGTTTTTTTGAACCCATTTAAAAATGGTTTTTACCTTTTCTTCGTTGGTTTTACAATCTTTAATTAAATCAAGTGTAAAGTTTTTAAGTTCTTGGTTTTCTGTTTGATTGATTTTTGAAATAAAAGTGTGGTAATAAGCGTACAATTTATCAATTGATCCTAAAACAGGATGCGTTTGATTTTTTGTTTGATACTCCGAAATCCAAAAATGAAGATGAGGTGCTTCATACATTATACCTGCTGCTTCACTATCTTGTTTTACTACAACAGGGTTTTGTTTTTGAAAAGTAATTGTAGTAATGCCCTTTTTGGTTTCTGTTTGTATTTCTAAATTGTTTTTATCAATATTAAAAAGTTTGTAATCTATTTTAACTGTTTCTGGATAACTAATTTTTAAAGTTCTTTTTTCATTTACAGCACTAGTGGCAAACATAAAACGATGAAGTAGAAACGGATCTATAAACTCCATTTCATATTTTAATACTTTTTTACTGCCAGTGGTAAGATTTGCGAAATTAAACGTTTTTAACTTTACATCGCTATCAAAAACACTTTGACGATCTAGCTTTTTATCAGCTATATGTGCTACTTCTGTTTTTTTTTGCCTTCCGTTTACATTGTTTAAAGTATAAGCCTCGTATGATTTTATTCGAAACAAATCAGAAAATACAATGCTTTCAACAGCACTAAAACCGGTTCCTTTATCTGTAATAATCATTGATTCTTCGTAATTATCTTGTGTAATTACCAATTGATTATTTTTGTTAATACTAATTTGATAATGCTCTGAATAATCAGTTGTTATTTCTGATACACCTGGGTATTTTTGTTGCCAAGATGATAAATCTTGTGCATTTGTATGCGTATTTATCAAAAACAAAAAGCATAGTAAACTACATTGAAACAAGAATGTCCGAGTCAAAAGTGTATGTGTTTTTAATTTTATTGTTTTCATATATTTTGTAAGTTCCGTGGATTTCATCTTCTGAAAATTCAGATTCAATTAATTTATTGCCGTTTTGTTCGTAATATGTGGTTGTACCTTCTCTTTTACCATTTTTATAAGAAGCTTGCATGTACGTTTTACCATTTTCGTAATTAATACGATTAATACCATGAATCCACCCAGTTGTATATTGCGCTTGAAATGCTGTGGTTCCATCTTCAAAATTCAGAACATAATCTCCGTTGTAAGAAAAATCTTTAAAGTTTATTTCTAGACCCTTTGTACCATTTTTATAATACGATTCTACCTTAGTTACTTGTTTTGTAAAGGGTAATTTTTCTGATAACGTACCATTTTTATCAACTGTTTGATAATTTACCGGAGCGCCAAAGTAATATTCAAAAACGGCAAGCGTTTCTCCATTTGTTCCGTAAATTGTAGTATTGCCATGGCGTTCATCAGCAATAAGTTGAATTTCTTGGTGTTTTTTATTGATTCCAGGGATATAAGATGTTTTAACTACATTTTCTTTTCCCCAAACGTAATTAGAGTTGTGCTTTAAATTACCTAAGTCATCATAATATTTTGAAGAACCATGTTGTTTGCCTGAAACAAATTCGCCTTCAAAAATAACTTTTCCAGTAGGAGCATTGTAAATTTGTTTTCCGTGCAATACATTGTTGGTGTAGTTTTCTTTCATTAAAACTAAATCGCCCGCTTTTTTAATCAAACTACCATGTAATTGTCCGTTTTTTAAGGTAGCTGTTTTAAATACTATAGGTGTTTCATTATAAGTAAAATTTCCATTTTTTCCTGCAAACTCAAAAGTGTACGGCTTTTCTCCTAAATAATAGGTAGAGCTGATTATTAAATTTTCGCTCATTAAATCTTTTCGATACAACTTTTCATTTTGAGTGTATACATACTTATCGTTTTCTAGATTATTGTTAATGTAAAACGAGTTTGTTTGAATTTTACCATTATCATAATACAAAATCTCTGGTCCGTTTAAACCATTTGCATCATAATATTGCGTGTATTTTACTTGATTGTTCCAAAAATCTTGAAATAAACCATTGTAAGAATTGTCTTTATATGAAACGCTGTAATCTTTATGACCGTTGTTTAAAAAAGCTTCTACCTTTAAATAATTTCCATCATTATCAAAAGTTGTTTTGCTTTTTAAATACCCTAAAGCATCATAATATTTCCATTCACCAACAGGTTTGCTTTTAGAAAAGTTTCCTTCTGCAATGATATTTCCAACGGCATTAAAATTCTGATAAAAAGATTTGTCTTTGTTTTTTAAAACAGCCTCATTTACAAGTTGAAATTCTGAATGAGAATATTTACCATTTTTGAAATAATGAGTTTGGTATTTATGACCACTTTCATCATAATTTTCAGATGAAGTTAGATTCTCTTTAGAATCATAGTTTTCTTTCTCTAACAATTTTCCGTTAAACGAAAAACTTTCGTTGGAAATAATTTTATGGTCTTTATATGTAATTTGGGATTCAATTTTTCCATTAGGATGATACGTAATGTAGCTTAAAGGTTTTCCTTTTTCATATTTAGATTCTGTTTTTATGTTGCCATCGTCATAATATTCAAGATAACTACCATCAATTTCATTATCAACATAATTAGACTCTACAATTAATTTACCAATTTCATTGTATCTTTTATAGGCTCCGTTAAATTGCCCGTTTTTGTAATTAGCAATAATTTTTGTTGTTCCATCTGGATAAAAACATTGTGATAAACCATTGTAAGCATCATCCAAATACGTGCCTTCACAATTAAGACCCGATGTAGGAAAATAGGTTGCGTATTTTCCATCCGCTTTTCCATTTTTAGAATTAATTTCGATAGTTAATTTTGTGTTGGCGTCGTAGTTTTTTACAACACCCGTTAATTCACCATCTTTATAATTTTCAGAAAGAGTAAGATTTCCGTTGGTTTCATAATAATTTTTTATACCATTAAGCATGTTGTTTTTATAGGTAATATCTGCTTTTTTGGTTCCAAAATAGTTTTCTATAATACCAATGCCTTCAAACTCGTTTTTTTGATTTAGTGGAATAAATCCTTTTTCGCCATTTTCTCTAAAAACCTTATATTTTTGGTTGTTTCTATAGCCTACATAATATTGATCTGTAATTTTTGTAAGTAAAAAATGGTCTACATAGTTCTTTAATTCTTTTTCGTTTTTACTAAACTCTTTTTCAAATTTTGAACTGATGGAAGCTAATGATAAATAAAGATAATTTTTTGTGTGTCCTGCGGTTACTATTTCTTTAAAGTATTTTCCAAATTGATTTTCAAAATATCCATCTTTAATTGGATGACTTTCAAAATAATCCATAATAGCTTGCATGTTTCTTATTGCAATGTCATCAATACTAATTTTCAAAACATAATCCTTATGATATTGAACTTGAGCATTTAGAAGTTCTTCAAGTTCTTTAAAATCATCCCCTTTTTCAGAATATTTTAATTTAGGTTTGGTAGCATAATTTTGATGGTATTTTTTATTTAATGCAAGCAGGGCATTTTGGGCATTTGCAGAAAGAGGTTCTAGCATTAAAAATGTCATTAAAGACAAGCTGCCTTCAACAATTTTTCCATCTTCTAAAGCAAGTGTTCCTAAATTGTATAAAGCGCTAGTGTGAGAAGGATCAATTAATATGATTTTTTTGAAAAGATCCAATACTTCCTGATTCTTTTTTTGTTTATACAACACAATGGCTTTGTTAAACAATAAATGAGTTGATTCTGGTTGTTTTTCTAAACCAATATTAAAAACCTCTATAGCTTCCTCTAGTTTATCATTTTCACTTAAAACAATTCCGTGAAGTGGTAGTAAATCAGGAAACTCTAAGTATTTCTTTGTTTTGTATAGTTCTGATGAAAATGCTAAAGCTTCGCTGTGTTTTTTTTGTGCTAGTAACGAGTTTAATATTTCATATTGTGCAATTAGGTATTTAGAATCACTGATGTTTATTTTTTTAAACTCTTCAATTGCTTTATCATATGATTCTTTTTGATGTAGTTCTATTCCTGCTGAGATGATAGTGTCAGCTGAATACGTTTGTCCAAAAATAGGTAATGATATTAAAGAAAGTAAGGCTAGGTACTTTTGTTTCATAAGTGTTATGGTTAAATATAATAGTGTTAAAAAAAACTTAATGATTTAAGTAAATATAAAAAAAAGAGTCATACTAAAAAATATGACTCTTAAAAAAATAATAGTTTTATACTACCTATTTGTGTCTGCTGTCCAAGAAGCATTATCTTTTAAATAAAGAATAGTTAACTTGCTAGCATTAATTCTAATGTAATGTGTATCGGTTGATCCAACCATTACAGCAGTATTATCATTCTTTTCAATTTCAATCCCTGTAATATCTGGAATGTCATCAGAGAATAAAAAGTTGTATTTATTACCCACTTTTACTACTTGAACAAAACCATTATCATTTGATTTTGTTACTATAGTTTAAAAGTAATAATAGATCTTGGTGAATGATTCATTAAATCTTCGCTAATGCTTCCGTTTAAGAAACGCGCAAAACCTTTTCTTCCGTGTGTGCCCATTGCAATTAAATCGGCATTTTCACGTTCAGCAAAATTCAAAATTCCTTTTTCAATATCTAAATCATTATAGATAGAAAATTGGTAATTTTCTAACTGAAATTGCTTTAAAAAGTCATGTGCCATTTCTTCCGCAACATGTGTTGGTTTAAAATTATTAGGCGTATTTACCATTAAAAAGTGAGGCGTTCCACCATTTGATTTTAAGAAATTGATAATTTTTTGGAAATTTTGCTTTACTTCTTCCGTAAAATCATTTGCTACAATTACTTTATCAAATTTAACTTCAGCTTGATCTCCTTTAATTGCCAAAACAGGTATTTCAGATGTACGAATCACTTTTTCTGTGTTTGATCCAATAAATAACTCCTTGAAACCGCTTGCGCCGTGAGACCCCATCACAATTAAATCAATGTTTTGGTCTTTTGCAACAGTAGTAACTTCGTCAAAAGTTCTACCTAATTTTAAAATTTGAGAAACCGTTAAGCCGTTCAAATCCTGTGATAATGAAATTTCGCTTAAACGCGCTTCTGCATGCTGCTTAAAGAACATAATTTCAGGTAAATCATAACCTGGTTTAATCATGTCCATTGTTTCTTGTGGTAAATCAATTATATGTAATAAAATAATTTCAGCGTTCGATTTTCTTGCAATGCCAGCAGCTGCCTTTAAAGCATTATATGCTTGAGCAGAAAAATCTGTAGGTACTAAAATTTTATTCATTCGTAAAAATATTTGGTTAATACTATGTTATTAATTTTTATAAATATAGTTATTTAATTGATAAATAGCTAAAAAAAACCTTTTCTAAAATAAAATTTGTATATTTGCACAGTTATTTATTGGTAAACTAAATAATGAGGGGACGCGTGTCCCCTCTTTTTATAAAAAAATATGGATTTTAAAGCGCAAGTTAAAGATTTATTAGAGCAAGGGTTAGCAGAGCATCCCGAGTTGTTTTTAATAGATTTTACTATTTCGCCTGATTTTAAAATATCAGTAGTAATAGATGGTGACAACGGTGTTACATTGCAAGATTGCATTGATGTTAGTAGAAGTATTGAACACAATTTAGACAGAGAAGAACAAGATTTTTCTTTAGAAGTAGCTTCTGCTGGGGCAACCGCACCTATGAAATTTCCGCGCCAATATCAGAAAAACATTGGTAGAACATTAGAGGTTACATCTAATGACGATACTAAAATAGAAGCTAAGTTGATAGATGCTAACAACGAAGCAATAAAATTAGAATGGAAAGCCCGTGAACCAAAAAAGGTAGGAAAGGGTAAAGAAACGGTTGTTAAAACTGCTGAAATTCCGTATATTAGCATCAAAAAAGCAGTTGTAGTTATATCATTTTAAAAAATACACATAATTTCATGGATAATATTGCATTAATTGATTCATTTTCAGAATTTAAAGATTTTAAACATATAGACAGAGTTACCTTAATGGCAATTTTAGAAGATGTTTTTAGAAATGCATTGAAGAAAAGATTTGGTTCAGACGATAACTTTGATATCATTATTAATCCTGATAAAGGAGATATGGAGATATGGAGAAACAGAATCGTGGTAGCCGATGGTGAGGTGGAAGATGAAAATTCGGAAATTTCTTTAAAAGAAGCACGTTCAATTGAACCAGATTTTGAAGTAGGTGAAGAAGTTTCAGAAGAAGTGAAATTGTTTCAATTAGGGCGTCGTGCTATTTTAGCATTACGTCAAAATTTAATTACCAAAATTCAAGAGCACGATAGTACCAATCTTTACAAACAATTTAAAGATATGGTTAACGAAGTGTATGCAGCAGAGGTAAGCCATGTACGCCCTAGAGCGGTGATTTTAATAGATGAAAATAACAAGGAAATTATCTTGCCAAAAGAAAAACAAATTCCTTCAGATTATTTCAAAAAAGGAGAAACAGTTAAAGGAATCATTGAAAGTGTTGAGTTAAAAGGAAACAAACCTCAAATCATCATGAGTAGAACTTCTGAGTTGTTTTTAGAGAAGTTGTTTGAGCAAGAAATTCCTGAAATTGCAGACGGAATCATTACTTTGCATAAAGTAGTGCGTATCCCAGGCGAAAAAGCAAAAGTGGCTGTAGATAGTTACAATGAAAATATAGATGCAGTAGGTGCTTGTGTTGGTATTAAAGGATCGCGTATTCACGGTATTGTACGTGAATTAGGAAACGAAAATATTGATGTAATAAGCTACACAAACAATCCAGAATTATACATTCAACGTGCGTTAAGTCCAGCAAAAATTAACAATGTTGTTTTAAATGAGGATACTAAAAAAGCAAACGTTTTCTTAGATATTGCAGAAGTTTCTAAAGCTATTGGTAAAGGTGGTCAAAACATTAAATTGGCAAGTTTACTAACAGGTTATGATATTGATGTAATTAGAGATGGTGCTCAGGTTTTAGAAGAAGATGATGTAGAATTACGTGAATTCTCTGATGAAATTGATGAATGGGTAATTGATGAATTTGTAAAGATTGGTTTAGATACCGCGAAAAGTGTGTTGAAAAATTCTGTAGAAGAATTAGTAAGAAGAACCGATTTGGAAGAAGAAACTGTAGAATACGTATTACGTATTTTAAGTGAAGAATTCGATGACTAATTAACAAACACAACAACACAACAACACACAAAATATACTAAAAGGATCGTATGTCTGATAAAAGAGTAATAAGAATAAACAAAGTATTAAGAGAATTAAATATTTCTCTCGATAGAGCCGTGGAATTTTTGAAAACGAAGAGCTTTGAAATTGAAGCGTCTCCGAATGCAAAAATTTCCGATGAGGAATATGATGCTTTAAACAAACAGTTCTCGGCCGATAAAGGGAAGAAAGAAGCTTCGAAAGAAGTAAGCGAAGAAAAGAAAAAAGAAAAAGAAGAATTACGTTTAGAGCGCGAACAGGAAGAGAAACGCAAAAAAGAAATTGAGGATAAGCGTAAAAAAGAGGAAGAAGATAAGCGCAAAAGAGAAGAAGACGAAAAACGTAAGAAAGAAGAAGACGAAAAGCGCGAGCAAGAAGTTATAAAAGCTAAAGCAGCTACAGTATCTACAATTAAAACAGTAGGTAAAATTGATTTAGATTCAGTTACTAAAAAGCCTGCTGCTGATAAAGCAGAAGCAGCTCCAAAAGCTACTGAAAAATTAAAAGAAACGCAGCCTAAGAATGTAGAACAACAACCAGTGCAACCTAAACAGGAAGCTAAACCTAAAGAGGAAAAGGTTGTTGAGAAAAACACAAAAGAGGCAGATAGTACAAAAACCGAAGCTCCTAAGAAACAAGTTGAAAAACCTGTTGCTGAAGTTGCTAAGGAAACTACGGCTCCTAAAGCGGAAAGTACTGATGAAAACGCAGAGCCAGAAATCATCAAAACACAATACCAAAAACTTTCAGGTACTACTTTCACAGGTCAAAAAATTGATTTATCTCAATTCAACAAACCTAAAAAGAAGAAAGAAGAGCCTAAGAAAGATAATAACAAACCTGGTGGGGCAGGAAACAATGCAGCTAACAATAAAAACAAGCGTAAGCGCATAGAAAAATCAGCAGGTACAAATACACCTAACCAACAAGGTGGTGCAAACAAACCAGCAGGTCAAGGTGGTAATAATCGCCCAGGTGGTAATAACAATAACCGTCCTAGTGGTAATAACAGCAATCGTCCAGGTGGTCCAGGTGGTAATCGTAACTTTAACAAAGGTGGTAATAACCATAGACAACCTGTTGTAAAAGTAGAGCCTACTGATGAAGAAGTAAAAAATCAAATTAAAGAAACTTTAGAGCGTTTACAAGGAAAACAAAACAAATCTAAAGCGGCTAAATATAGAAAAGACAAGCGTGAACTTCACCGTAAAAAAGAAGAAGAAGCACGTGCAGATGATGAATTAAAAATCTTAAAAGTTACGGAGTTTGTAACGGTTGGTGAAATTGCCACTATGATGGATGTGCCTATTACTAAGGTAATTGGAACGTGTATGTCATTAGGAATTATGGTAACCATGAACCAACGTTTAGATGCTGAAACATTAACTATTGTAGCCGATGAATTTGGATACGAAGTACAATTTACAACGGCTGATATTGAAGAGTCTATTGTAGAAGAAGTTGATGCACCTGAAGATTTAGTAGCACGTGCACCTATTGTTACAGTAATGGGTCACGTAGATCATGGTAAAACATCGTTGTTAGATTACGTTCGTAAAGCAAACGTAATTGCGGGTGAATCAGGAGGTATTACACAACATATTGGTGCTTACGGAGTAACTTTAGAAAGTGGTCAAAAAATTACGTTCTTAGATACACCAGGTCACGAGGCGTTTACCGCAATGCGTGCACGTGGAGCGCAAGTTACCGATATTGCTATTATTGTGGTTGCTGCCGATGACGATATCATGCCTCAAACAAAAGAAGCTATTTCGCATGCGCAAGCAGCTGGGGTTCCTATCATCTTTGCAATTAACAAGGTAGATAAGCAAACAGCAAATCCTGAAAAAATTAAAGAGAAATTAGCAGCAATGAATTTCCTTGTTGAAGAATGGGGAGGTACTTACCAATCACAAGATATTTCTGCAAAATTTGGACAAGGTGTTCCAGAATTGTTAGAAAAAGTATTGTTAGAAGCTGAAATGTTAGAATTAAAAGCTAATCCTAGCAAATTGGCAACAGGTACTGTTGTTGAAGCATTCTTAGATAAAGGTCGTGGATATGTATCTACTATCTTAGTACAAAGCGGTACATTACGCATTGGAGATTATGTGTTGGCTGGTAAAAACCACGGAAAGGTACGTGCTATGCATGATGAAAGAGGTAAGGCTGTGAAAGAAGCAGGTCCTTCTCGTCCAGTATCTATTTTAGGTTTAGATGGTGCACCAACAGCGGGTGATAAATTCAATGTGTTTGAAGATGAGCGCGAGGCTAAAGCAATTGCAGCTAAGCGTACACAGTTAATTCGCGAGCAATCGGTTCGTGCACAACGTCATATTACATTAGCAGAAATTGGTCGTCGTATTGCATTAGGAGATTTCAAAGAGTTAAACATCATCTTAAAAGGTGACGTGGATGGATCGGTAGAAGCTTTATCAGACTCGTTCTCTAAGTTATCAACAGATGAAATTCAAATCAATATCATTCATAAAGGTGTAGGTGCTATTACAGAATCGGATGTATTGTTAGCTTCGGCTTCAGATGCCATCATTATTGGTTTCAACGTACGTCCAATGGGTAATGCTAAAACTATTGCAGATAAAGAAGAAATCGATATCAAAACATACTCAATCATCTATGATGCAATTGATGATGTTAAAGATGCAATGGAAGGCATGTTGTCACCAGAATTAAAAGAAGAAATTACAGGTACAGCTGAAATTCGTGAGTTATTTAAAATTTCTAAAGTAGGTACTATTGCAGGATGTATGGTTACTGATGGAAAAATCTTCCGTAACTCTAAAATCCGCTTAATCCGTGAAGGAGTTGTAATTTACACAGGTGAGCTTACTGCTTTAAAACGTTTTAAAGATGATGTTAAAGAAGTTTCTAAAGGATACGATTGTGGTATGCAAATTAAAAACTACAACGACTTAAAAGAATATGATATCATTGAAGCCTTCCAAGAAGTTGAAGTTAAGAAAACATTGAAATAAGAATGTTTTTAGTTAAATAATTGATAAAGGAGCCTTTGGGTTCCTTTTGTCATTTTGACAGTTTTGCGCTTTTTTGTAAATTGGCGTAACATTTGATTTAAACACTAAAACAATTTTAATTATGTATTGGATATTAATAATAATAACCATGTTAGCAAGTTGGTTGGTTGGCAAGCGCTTGCAAAGTAAGTTTGATAAATACTCTAAAGTTCATTTAAGAAATGGAATGAGCGGAGCCGAAATAGCAACTAAAATGCTACATGATCATGGTATTTATGATGTAAAAGTTATTTCTACACCAGGTAGATTAACCGATCATTACAACCCAGCAGATAAAACCGTTAATTTAAGTGAGGCTGTTTACAATCAACGCAATGCAGCAGCGGCAGCAGTTGCCGCTCATGAAGTTGGTCACGCAGTGCAACATGCAACAGCTTATAGTTGGTTAACCATGCGTTCTAAAATGGTGCCAGTGGTAAATATTGCTTCGCGCTTTATTTCTATAACCTTAATTGCTGGTATCTTGTTAATTCAATCGTTTCCGCAATTGTTGTTAATAGGAATCATTTTATTTGCAGTTACAACGGTTTTTTCTATTGTTACCTTGCCTGTAGAGTATGATGCTAGTAATCGTGCTTTAAAATGGTTGCAAACCAAGAATATGGTTACACGAGAAGAATATGCTGGAGCTGAAGATTCTTTAAAATGGGCTGCGCGTACCTATGTAGTTGCTGCCTTATCATCAATAGGAACTTTACTTTACTATGTAATGATTTATATGGGAAGAAGAGAATAATAAAAAACGGACACTTAGTGTCCGTTTTTTTTATTTTAAAACCAAGGCTTGCGATTGCGCATATAGGTGTTGTAAAAGTCTTCATCACTTTTGGTTAAGTAAATAATTCCTTCAACCAAACCAATAATTCCTGTAGCAAACAAAATAAAATAACCAATTACAAAACAAGCAGTAACATAGCCTGCAATTCCTAAAGTTAATAATATAATACCTTCTGTATTGTAGCCTAATACAAACTTATGTACACCAATGTGTCCTAAAATAATAGCTAAAATACCTGCAAGAATTTTTTTACTATTAGCTTCTTGAATATAAGCAGGTTGCTGCTGATATGCTTGTTGGTATTGGTTTTGTTGATTTCCGTAAGGATTGTTTTGCTGAACAGGAGGTTGTTGCGGATTGTTTTGTGGTACTTGATTTCCGTTTTCTACATTGTTGTTTTCTTCCATAGCGTTAGATGATTTTGGTTTAAATATACGAATTATTTTTTGTGCAATTATTTGTGCTAATTTTTCTTTACTTTCAATAGTCCAACCTGCAATATGTGGCGATAGTAAAACATTTTCTGCATTGATTAAATATCGAAAACTTTCAGGTAGCTCATTATCTGAAAACATATTTTCAAACGATGTTTTTTCGTACTCTAAAACATCTAATCCTGCACCTTTTACTTTGCCCGATTTTAAAGCGTCAACCAAATCATCTGTATTAACCGATTTTCCACGAGCAGTATTGATAAACCAAAACGATTTTAAAAATCCGTCAATCATCGGTTTATTAATCAAATGATGTGTTTCAGGAGTTTCAGGTGTGTGTAAGCTTAAAACATCAACTCTTTGCTGTAACTCTTGTAGAGATACTTGCTGTGCATTACCATCGCCCACATGTGGTAAAATATCGTAACATAAAACAGTACAATTAAAACCTTTTAAACGTTGCGCAAATGCTTTTCCCATAACACCATATCCAATAATGCCTACTGTTTTACCTTCTAATTCTATGCCTCGGTTTTCTTCACGTTTCCAAATACCATTGCTAATTTCATTATTAACATAGTTTAATTTGTTGGTAAGGTTTAAAAGCATACCCATGGCATGTTCTGCAACAGCAGTACGGTTTCCTTCTGGTGCTGCTATTAACTGGATGCCTTTTTGCTGCGCATATTCGCAATCAATATTTTCAAGACCAGCACCTACACGACCAATAAACTTAAGGTTTGATGCTGCGTCTAGAAATGTTTTGTCTATTTTAAATCTACTTCTTAAAACAATTCCATCGTATTGATGAATAATTTGTTCAATGGCTTCTTTAGGAGCGTAATAGTTTTCATCGTTTTCAAAACCTGCATTGGTGAGTTCTTCTATTAATAACGGATGATTTTTATCAAGATGTAGTATTTTCATGCAACAAGTAATTTTAAGTAAAGATAGAAAAAAAGCAATCTGAATAGATTGCCTTTTTTATTGTCGTTCATCTGCAGACGGACCGTATAATCCAGGAACAGGAATATCAAGCAAACGTAAATAAACGCTTAACTGCCCACGATGGTGAATTAAATGGTTGGTTATAATAAAACGTACAGCACCTGCTTTAGGCAATTCTGCAATAATATGATCACCTGCTTTTAAAGCCCAATTTTCAAAATAAGTAGCTTCGTCTAAAGCTTCAATTATTTTCTTGTTTTTTTCGTATCCTTTTTCAAGTGCATCTAAAAGCTCATCTACTGTTGTTAATTTTGAAGGAACGTAGTGTTTGTGAAAATCAAAAGCGTCCATTGTTAAAGCAAAAGCAACCCAACCGTGAAGTTCTACAATATGGTTTGCTAATTCACCTACAGACATTGATTTTTCATGAGGTTTCCACCCAAAAACGTCGCTGTTTAAGTTTTTTAATATACGCGCTGTATTGTTTTTTTCGCGCTCTAATTCAATTAATAATGCTTTCTGAATTCCCATAGTTTTATATATTGAGATTTAAATTGATGTTAAAACCCTAAAATAAGTTTTGCAATTGTAAAATAAATTAAAATTCCAAAAATATCATTGCTTGTTGTAATAAATGGTCCGGTAGCAATAGCTGGATCAATGCCGTATTTGTTTAAAGTAATAGGAATAAAAGTGCCAATTAAACTAGCTAATATCATTACAGTAACAAGTGCTAATACAATAGTTGTTGATATTTCATAAGTGGTACCCATTATAAAATGAGTAGCTAACAATAATAATACTGCCAAAATGGTACTGTTTAAAAGTGCCAAAAGCATTTCTTTACCCAAACGTTTCCATAAGGAACCTGATAAACTGTTGTTGGCTAAACCTTGCACTACAATTGCTGATGATTGTACACCAACGTTTCCTGCCATTGCCGCCACTAAAGGGGTAAAGAAAAATAAGGTTTGGTATTTTTCCATAGCTCCGCTAAAGCTTTCGGAAATATTTACAGCAATAAAACTTCCTAATAAAGCAAGTAACAACCAAGGCAAACGTGCTTTTGTAAGTTCCCAAATGCTGTCATCGGCCTCAACATCCTGCGAGATACCCGCTGCCATTTGGTAATCACGATCTGCCTCTTCCTTAATAACGTCAACAATGTCATCAATGGTAATTCTACCTACTAATCTTCCTGTTTCATCAATTACTGGAATGGCCTCTAAATCGTATTTTTGCATGATACGCGCTACTTCAGTATCCTCGGTATCAACTTTTACCGAATCAACTTTAGGAATGTAAATTTCCTTGACTTGCGTGGTGGTTGAAGAAGTAATTAAATCTTTTAACGATAAACGTCCTTTTAAACGCTCTTCATCATCAACTACATAAATAGAATGTACACGCGATACATTTTCTGCTTGTTTGCGAATTTCTTGGATACAAGTTAAAACATTCCAGTTTTCATTTACCTGAATGTACTCTTTCGCCATTAAACCACCCGCCGTGTCTTCGTCATAACGTAAAAGTTCAACGATATCTTTGGCGTGTTCAAAATCTTCTAACTCAGAAATTACCTCGTCTTTAATTTCTTCGGGTAATTCTGCAATAATATCTACCGCATCATCGGTATCCATCTCATCTAACTCTTCCGCAATTTCTTTTGCTGAAAGGTTGTTTAAGATTTTTTCACGAACTTCTTCATCAAGTTCTAAAAGAATTTCGGAACTAATTTCCGATTCAATGATTTTAAACAAATAGCCAGCATCGCCACCGTTTAATTCGTTCATTAATTCGGCAATATCAGCAAAGTGAATGTCCTCGAGCCTGCGAAGGATTTCGCGTTCGTTTTTTTCGGCAATTAAGCCTTCGATCTCTTGGATAAATTCTTTACTGATTTTGAACTCCATAAGCTTCTATTTTTTGTGTTAGGGCAATAAATTCTTCTGTACTTAATTGTTCTGGACGTAAGTTAAATACTTCGTCGTTTTTAATTTCTTCTGATATAAAGCTTTTTAAACTGTTGCGCATGGTTTTTCTACGTTGGTTAAAGGCTAATTTAACTACTGTAAAAAATAATTTTTCGCTACAAGGCAATGTGTAATTTTCTTTACGAATCATACGCATAACACCCGATTTTACCTTTGGAGGAGGCGTGAAAACGTGTTCTGATACGGTAAATAAATATTCTACATCGTAAAAAGCCTGAGCTAAAACGGATAAAATACCATATGCTTTGGTGCCTTTTTTCTCGCAAATACGCTCGGCAACTTCTTTTTGAAACATACCAGCAAATTCGGGAATTTGATCGCGCATTTCTAAAACTCTAAATACAATTTGAGTTGAAATATTGTACGGAAAATTACCTATAATGGCATAAGGCTCGTCTTGAAAAATCTTTTTTAAATTGTACTTCAAAAAATCTTCGCCAATAATATGGTTGTGTAATTTTTCGTAATGTTTTTCTAAATAAGCAACCGATTCGGTATCAATTTCAATTACAAAGGTTTCAATAGGTTTTGCTAACAAATATTTGGTTAACACACCCATACCCGGACCAATTTCTAAAACTTTGTTGTAGCCTTGTAGCGTAAGTGCATCTGCAATATTTTGAGCAACACTTTCGTCATTTAAAAAATGCTGACCTAAATGCTTTTTTGCTTTTACTTTATCGTTGTTACTCATGTTCGCTAATTATTTCTAAATCGGTACGAAAAGTAAGCATTTTATCTGCAAAACGTTTCAAACCATCGCTTCTTAATAAAGGCGCGTGATTGTCTTTGTAATCTTGTAAGGCTTCTTTGGTTGGTGCAAAATATTGAGCAGAGTAGGTTACGCCGCCCATATCTTCATCAACCAAAACTTTTACCAAACGTGCCGATGTAAAACAACCTGTGTTTAGTACTTCTTGTATGTGTTGGGTTTGCATCCAATTAAGCCATTCATCATGAACCGACTCGTCTATATTGATGGTAACGTTGTAAATAATCATACGTTGTATTTTAAAAAAACATCAATCGTTACAATTGATGTTTTTGATTTTTTAATTGATGATATCGAATCCGCAGTAAGGTTTTAATGCGTCTGGAATAACGATGCCTTCTGGTGTTTGATAGTTTTCTAAAATACCTGCCAATACGCGTGGTAATGCTAATGACGAACCGTTTAAGGTGTGTGCTAATTGCGTTTTACCATCTTTTCCTTTAAAGCGTAATTTTAAACGATTTGCTTGGAAGGTTTCAAAACATGAAACAGATGAAATTTCTAACCAACGATCTTGTGCTGTAGAAAATACTTCGAAATCATACGTTAAAGATGATGTAAAGCCCATGTCACCACCACATAAACGTAAAATACGGTAAGGTAATTTTAATTCGTTCAAGATGTTTTTTACATGTTCTACCATTCCATCTAAAGCTTTGTAAGAATTGTCAGGATGTTCTACACGAACAATTTCTACTTTATCAAACTGGTGTAAACGATTTAAACCACGTACGTGTGCGCCGTATGAACCAGCTTCTCTACGAAAACAAGGCGTGTAAGCGGTGTGGCAAATTGGTAATTCACTTTCTTGTAAAATAACATCGCGGTACAAATTGGTAACAGGTACTTCGGCTGTTGGAATTAAATATAAATCATCGGCAACTGCATGATACATTTGTCCTTCTTTATCAGGTAATTGTCCCGTTCCGTAGCCTGATGCTTCGTTAATTAAATGCGGTACTTGTACTTCGTTATAACCTGCATCTGTATTCTTGTCTAAGAAATAAGCAATTAAAGCACGTTGTAATTTAGCCCCTTTGCCTTTGTACACAGGAAAACCAGCGCCCGTAATTTTGGCACCTAAATCAAAATCAATAATATCGTATTTTTTAGCTAATTCCCAATGCGGTAAAGCGCCTTCAAACAAAGTAGGAATTGTTCCATGCTCAAAAACATTTAAGTTATCATCAGCTGTTTTTCCTTCCGGAACAATATCTGCTGGTGTATTTGGAATTTGGTATAATGCGTTTGTTAATTCATCGGTAACCGTATTTAAAATTTCTTTTAAATCAGCTGTTTTATCTTTGAATTGAGTCGATTTTTCTTTTAAGATTTCGGCTTTTGCTTTTTCGCCATTACGCATTAAGTCACCAATTTCTTTGGATAGCTTGTTCGATTCTGCTAAAATGTTGTCTAATTCAACTTGAGTTGATCTTCTTTTTTCATCTAAGTTAATTACGTTCTGAATCATTTCAGTAGCATCAAGATTTCTTTTAGCTAGTGCTTTCACTACCTTTTCTTGATTTTCTCTAATGTAAGCTATCTGTAGCATAATAAATAAATTAATAAAGAACAAAAGTACAAAAAATGTTAAGGAGAAGCAGTGTGTTTTTTTTATTTATATTTGATAAACTAAACTAATGTTATTTGTTATGAGGCTTTTTTACTACATTGTTATAGTTCTGTCTCTATATGGTTGTGCTTATCCATCCAATGATGATAACGCACCTGCAGTTCACAGACCTCCTTTTGAAAAACTTGATCAAAAGTTTTTTAATGAAGCATCAAGTGTTTTGTCAAAACCCGAAAATAAAATACGGTTGGATTCTATAATTGATATAAAATTTGAAAATTATTCTCCTGGTGAAACAAAACCAACCAAGAATGTTTTTTATAATTATATGGATGATGTAACTTATAGGATTACTTATGTTTTTGATTATAATCAAAACAATCATGTTAATAGAATAAGTGTTTACAAAGGATATATAGATGATGTAAAAAGTAAAGGAACTTTGTTAAATCAACTTGATTTTACGTATGATAATCATGATAATATAGTTGAAGTTAAAAAATATTATTCTGACAATTCATTCGTAATGAGTTATTTTACTTATGAAAATAATAAAATGATAAAACATGAATCTGTTTATAATAGTGAGGTTTCTTACGAACAACTATCATATGTAAAAGATAGTGTGAATATTGATTATTACAATATCCATAATAAAATAATAAGTAAAAGTAAGTTAGTGTTAGATGAGTTTAAAAACATTACGTATAGTTCTTTTATTGTTTTTAATTCGCAACAAGTTAGTGAATGGCATGGAGGAAATGTAAATTACCCTAAAAATATATATAAACCTATGGGAGGTGTTTTTCCTGAAAATTTTACTATAGGAATGGCAATATTTAATAATATGGGGACGGAGTATTCTGGGATGCATCTTGATAAAAAGGAGTATCAATTATCAAATTCTCTTCAGCTAAATCAATTTTTTTACCCAGAAATTTTTCAAGTAGGTGATTATTTTTCAGGACATAAAAAACTATATTATTACACGTATTAAAACAATGTTTATGAAAAGAATTATTTTTGCTTTTGCATGTAGTTTTCAAGTCTTAATTTCATCTGCTCAAATTACAACGGAATCACAAAATGAATATCGTTTGTATGAAAAAAAGGCAGCAGAAAAACGATTGTCTTTTAAGCAAAATCCCAATACTTTAAATTATGATGTTAAGCATCATAAACTAGATTTAACAATAAACCCAAATTCATATTACATCTCAGGTGTTGTAACAACGCAATTTGTACCTAATGAAAATTTGCAAACCATTGTATTTGATTTAAGTCATCAATTAAAAGTAAGCGCTGTAACACAAGGTGGTCAAAAGGCTTCTTTTACACAAGCTAATAATGAGTTAACAATACAATTGCCACAAGCTGTAGCAAATGGTACGCAAGGAGAAGTTGTAATTACATATGCTGGCACTCCGCCTTCTGAAAATGAAGCTTTTGTTAAGAGTTTTCATTCGGGCACGCCAATTGTTTGGACACTTTCAGAACCTTTTGGGGCTCGAGATTGGTGGCCTTGTAAACAATCGTTAAATGATAAAATAGATGCTATTGATATTTTTCTAACAACACCATCAAATATGGTTGCGGTAGCAAATGGTTTAGAACAAGGACAAGTAAATAATAACAACGGCACCAAAACCACACATTTTAAGCATGGTTTTCCAATTCCTGCTTACTTAGTAGCTATTGCAGTAACTAATTATCAAATATACAATCAAACAGCGGGCTCGTCTCCAAATACTTTTCCAGTGGTTAATTATTTGTATCCAGAAACGTATGATGCAGCAGTTAGTCAGTTAGCGGTTACATTGCCTGTTATGAATGTTTTTGAAAAGTTGTTTGGAACCTATCCATATCATACTGAAAAATACGGACATGCTCAATTTGGTTGGGGTGGAGGTATGGAGCATACCACGGTTTCGTTTATGGGTGGATTTTCAAGAGGATTGATTGCACACGAGTTAGCGCATCATTGGTTTGGTGATAAGGTTACATGTGGTAGTTGGAAAGATGTATGGATTAATGAAGGCTTCGCAGAATACATGGCAGGTTTGGTAATTGAACATTTAGATGGTGTAAATTCATTTGTGAGTTGGAAGAATAATAAAATAAACAGCATTACAAGTTTACCAAGCGGCAATGTATATTTAACAGATGCGCAAGCTTTAGATTCGGATCGTATTTTTAGTAGTCGCCTTACTTATGACAAGGGTTCAATGGTAGTGCATATGTTGCGTTATACGTTGGGCGATGAGGTTTTTTATAGAGGAATGCAACAGTTTTTAAATGATCCTGCCATTGCGTACAATTATGCTGTTACAACCCAAGTAAAGCAACATTTAGAAGCAGCTTCGGGCAAAGATTTAACCGAATTTTTTAATGATTGGGTTTATGGAGAAGGATATCCATCTTATCATGTTGATGCAGAAACATTATCAGCAACCCAAACAAAAATAAAAGTATCTCAAAAGCAATCGCATAGTAGCGTTTCGTTTTTTGAAATGCCTGTAACTTTAAAGTTGATAGGGTCTGATGGTAAATCGGAAATTGTAGTTGTTCAGCATACACAAAACAATCAAGAGTTTATTGTTGATTCTAATGTTGGGGTTGTAACGGAAATTCAATTCAATCCTTTTCAGGATATCGTTTCAAAAGACAATACTGTAACAGTTAAAAGTTCTTTGAAAGCTTACGGAAACGAAATTAAAGTGATGCCCAATCCTTTTCAATCATCGTTTAAAGTAGCCATACCAGAAAATGTGGTGGTAAAAGCAATGAGCTTGTATGATACAAAAGGAAAACTAATTGCGCAAAATATTAATAATCCGTACAGCGCAGAAAGTCTAGCAAATGGTATGTATGTGGTGCTTATTGAAACAGCAAACCAAACCTATTATAAAAAAGTGCTTAAAAATTAAAATGAACTTAAAGTGTATTAATTACTAAAGTTAAAATAGTACATTTGTGCAACAAAAAAAGAAAGTATTATAATTAATGGACATATTAGTTAAATTATCGCAGTTTTTACTGAGTTTATCATTATTAATTGTGTTACACGAGTTGGGACACTTTATTCCAGCTAAATTATTTAAAACACGTGTAGAAAAGTTTTATCTTTTCTTTGATATAAAGTTTTCCTTATTTAAAAAGAAAATTGGCGATACTGTTTACGGAATTGGTTGGTTGCCTTTGGGCGGGTATGTGAAAATTGCAGGTATGATTGATGAAAGCATGGATACTGAGCAAATGAAACAAGAGCCGCAACCTTGGGAGTTTCGTTCAAAACCAGCTTGGCAACGTTTAATTATTATGTTAGGTGGTGTAACTGTAAACTTTATCTTAGCTTTTGTTATTTACATTGGCATGACGTGGTTTTACGGCGACAGATTTGTAGCTAACGATAGTTTAAAAGATGGTGTTTGGGTAATTTCAGACGATTTAAAAGCGGCTGGAATGCAATCGGGCGATAAAATTGTATCCATTGATGGTGAAAAATTAGAACGTTTTGATAAAGCGCAAGCTAAAATGTTAACGGCTAAAAAAATAGTAGTTAATCGTAGTGGTGAAGCAAAGGAAATTCAATTACCGGTTGATTTTGTAAAAGGAATTATTGAAAATAAAGGAGGTAAGCTAATTGTGCCTCGTATGCCTTTTATTGTTGCAGGTTTTGATGACACTTCATTAAATAAGGATATTTTAAGAGAACGTGATTTTGTTGTTTCTATTAACGGAAATAAAATCAGTTATTACGATCAAATGGAAGGTCTGTTAAAACCTTTTGCAAATCAAACCATTCCTGCAATTATTAAAAGAGATGATGTTGAGCAAACTGTTAACTTAAAAGTAAATGCTGAAGGGAAAATTGGTGTAGCGCCTGCAATGATTTCTAATAAAGATGCTGAAAAATTAGGTTTGTTTCAACTAACAACCAATCATCATTCGTTTGCAGAGTCTATTCCAATTGGTATTCAAACAGGTGTTGATCAATTAGTAGGCTACGGAAAGCAGTTAAAAATGATTGTAAACCCAGATACAGGAGCTTACAAAGGAGTAGGTGGTTTTAAAGCGATATTCGACGTTTTTCCTAATACATGGAGCTGGGAAGCTTTCTGGAGTATCACGGCTTTCTTATCAATTATGTTAGGGGTAATGAACCTTTTGCCAATTCCTGCGTTAGATGGTGGACACGTTTTGTTTTTATTATACGAAATGATTTCAGGTAGAAAACCAAGCGATAAATTCTTAGAGTATGCGCAAACAGTTGGTTTTGTAATACTTATAGGGTTGTTGTTGTTTGCCAACGGAAACGATATTTTTAAAGCCATAACAGGTAAGTAAAAAAAATAACGATTTTTTAAAAAAGGTATTTGTAGAAACGAAAAATCGTTCTATATTTGCATCGCAATAAAGGTAGCATACCTTCCTCCTTAGCTCAGTTGGTTAGAGCATCTGACTGTTAATCAGAGGGTCCTTGGTTCGAGCCCAAGAGGGGGAGCAAAGTTGCACAAGCAACACCTTATTTTTTATTGCAAAATAGAAAACTTAAAATTTAAGTTTCCTCCTTAGCTCAGTTGGTTAGAGCATCTGACTGTTAATCAGAGGGTCCTTGGTTCGAGCCCAAGAGGGGGAGCAAATTGCGAAAGCAATCAACCGATTTAAATTTTATAGTTTCCTCCTTAGCTCAGTTGGTTAGAGCATCTGACTGTTAATCAGAGGGTCCTTGGTTCGAGCCCAAGAGGGGGAGCAAAATGATAAAAGCCTTACAGAAATGTGAGGCTTTTTTGTTGTTATATATCTACTTTTGTTTCATAAGGTTATGGTTAAATGTAATAGTGTTAAAAAAAACTTAGTGATTTAAGTAAATATAAAAAAAGAGTCATACTAAAAAATATGACTCTTAAAAAAATAATAGTTTTATACTACCTATTTGTATCTGCTGTCCAAGAAGCATTATCTTTTAAATAAAGAATAGTTAACTTGCTAGCATTAATTCTAATGTAATGCGTATCGGTTGATCCAACCATTACAGCAGTATTATCATTCTTTTCAATTTCAATCCCTGTAATATCTGGAATATCATCAGAGAATAAAAAGTTGTATTTATTACCCACTTTTACTACTTGAACAAAACCATTATCATTTGATTTTGTTTCACCAGATGATGTGTATGCTACTTTACCGGTGTATCGTCCAATAAAGAAGTCACTATCTGCAGGATCATCATCATCACTACAAGCTGTAAAAACAAAAATGGATAAACATAAAATTCCAAAAATCTTCAATATACTTTTCATAGCTTTAAATATTATAATTAATATGATTAAGTAAAGCAAGCATTGTGCCACAGTATATTAAACAAGACTTTTGTTGATGGTAATAAGAGTTTTTAAGAAAAAGCTGTTTATTTTTTCTACATATAGGGTACATTATTGATTGAATTGTTTTAGATAGAAAAAGGCTAAAATGGCTCCGATACTTGCCATACCAACACCAATTAATACAGGTGTGTTGTATGCAAAACCTAAAGTAATAGGAATGCCACCAAAATAGGCACCTAATGTATTACCAACATTAAAACTTGCTTGTCCGGCAGCTGCTGCAATGTTTTCAGATCCTTTTGCTGAGGTAATTAACATCATTTGTAAAGGCGATCCTATGGTAAAGGCAACCATACCTGTTACAAAAGCCATGACGTATGATAATTGTGTAATATGAGCTGTGAAATACACAACAACTAAAGTGATTGCCATAGTAGAGAAGCATGCAATAGCTGCTTTAGTAGGCGAAATAGTATCAGCAAGTTTACCGCCAATAATATTACCAATAAACATTCCCAATCCTACTAAAACCATAATAAAAGGCACTTTGTTTTCTGCTAATAATCCAATTTTTGTAACCATTGGCGATATGTAAGTTATCCATGAAAACAAACCGCCAGTTCCAATAGAAATAATAGCTATTATTAACCATGCTTTTTTTAACTTAAAGTAAGCAAGTTGTTGTTTTAAATCGCCTGTAGATTTAGTATCAATTTTAGGCAACCAAAAATAAATAGCAGCAAAAGTAACCAAACCTAATAAAGCAATAATACTATAGGTAATGCGCCAAGAATAGTGATGACCAATATAGGTACCTAACGGAACCCCAGCTAAATTAGCAATGGTCATTCCTGTAAACATAAAAGCAATCGCCTGCGCTTCTTTACCTTTAGTAGCTAATTGAGCTGCAACAACAGAACCAACTCCAAAAAAAGCACCATGCGGCAGTCCAGACATAAATCTACTTATTGCTAAAGAGTTGTATTCTGGTGCAATGGCAAACAAACCGTTAAAAACAACAAACAAAATCATTAAAAAAAGCAGTACTTTTTTAGGTGCAATTTTGCCTGTAAAAAGTGTTAATATAGGTGCGCCTACAACTACACCTAAAGCGTATAAAGCAATAAAATGTGCAGCTTGTGTAATTTCAATGTTTTGGTCTTTAGCAATATCCTGTAAAATCCCCATCATGGTAAATTCTGTCATACCAATGGCTAATCCACCAAAAGCTAAAGCTATTAATCCTTTGTTCATTTTTAATGATGTTTTGAGTTTGCAAAGGTACTTCATCCATTTTAAAAGAACTAAAAAGATTGATTTAGTTCGATATTCTAAAAAAAACTTAAAAAAAAAGTACGAATTGTTCAGAATTTAAAATGAATTAATATATTCGTACAACAAAAAATAATAAAAGCTAAAAAGCACAAATTACAATGAAACAAAATATGTCTGAAGATCAGCAATTTATTTTTGACTCAATTTACACCCAAGTTCGTTCCGGATTTTATAGTTTAGAAGATATTCAAAACAATATTATTGAAGAAATTGAAGATAATGGTTTTGAAGATGAAATATCAGAAGATTGGGCGTATCAACAAATTGAAAATGTTTACCAACAACTGCTTGAAGAAAGTAAACTATGGCAAGCACCAACTGAAACGGAGCGATTAATTATGGCTTTTGACGAGTTGGCAACGCAACGAATTATTGCTTTGCATTACCCTGGTTATACTACAGATGATGGCGATTATGAAGCAGTTGAAGTAGAGCGCGCTTTACGTGAAAACAATGAAAAATCAGAAGGATATTGTTTTTATCACGGTCAAGATTTAGAACGTGCTGTACTCGGCGAAGGTTTGTATATATCGTTTCAAAAAATCAATAATGAAAGCGATGTAGTTAGTAAGGAAGTTGCTAAAAAGATTATTGAAGTATTAGAGAAACATAACTTGCCTGTAGAATGGAACGGAAAAGCAACAACCCGCATTTTTATTCCTGTATTTAAATGGCAAAGAGTTTATAATGAAGAAGATAGAGACTTGTTAAATTACAACTATGTAATTGACTCTATTTTAGAAAATCATGCATAACAAAAAGCCAATCAAAATGATTGGCTTTTTTAAACTAAACAAATTAAAAATACTTATAAACGATTTTGTTCTTCTGTACCTTCTACTTTTTGGATTGATTTTACTTTTTGATTTCCAAAATGATAACGAAGTGTAATAGTGAAGTTTTGAGTATCGGTTGAATCAATGAAATAATTGTTCTGGTTGGCGTATTTGGTTGCAATTTTCATTTTTTCGGTATAAAAAATATCATTGAAAGCTAATGAAGCATCTAGCTTTTTATCAAAGAATTTTCGTGTCATTTGCAATGAAGTACTTGAATAATCCGAAATAGTAAAAGTACCCTGAATACTTGGCGTTGTATAGAAATAACTCGCGTTTAACGTCCAATCTGTGTTTTGATCTAATTGAATTTGCACATTGGCACGTCCGTTAAAACTTAGCTTTTTGTTTTCATAAATCTGCTCATCTAATCCCCAAAAAAGTTGTTTTCTATATTCCGTATTTGCACTTAAATCTACTGAAAGTATAGGCGAAATTTCAAAATTCTTGTAAAGTTGCAATCCAAAGGAATGCTCGTCTTTTATATTGGTGTATTTGTATAAAATGGTTTTGTTTTCGGGCATTTGAAAATTAATTTCCATTGAAGGATATTTTTCATATCTAAAATAAGGCGTAATAACAGCGTTTTTAAAACTGTAATTTAGTTCGATATTATGTGTTAAAGTGGCACGCAAACGCGGATCGCCTTGAAAATAAGAATATTCATTGTAGTACGATTTTGTTGGATTTAACCAAGCGTAATACGGGCGTGAAATTCGTTTTCCGTATGATAGTCCTAATTGATGTGTGTTTTCAAACGTTCGTTGTGCATAAAGTGTAGGAAACCATTCTAAATACGATTGTTTGTTTTGATCAAAAGGATTTTCTACAATGCCTTTTAAATTGGTATATTCGGCACGTAAGCCTGCTTTAAATGACCATTTTTCCATATCGTATCCTACCGATGTATAAGCCGCATAATTTTGTTCTTTGTACGAAAATTGATTGCTTTTTTCTGGATTGTATTCTAAATTGCCACTTTCATCATCTGCAAAATCCATTTTAAATTCCGAAGCAATGTTGCTGAATTTTATTCCGTTATCCCAACTTACATTTCCTTTTTTGTAAGCATCATCTATCTGAAAACTTAAAACCTGTGTATTGTTTTTCTCAGTATTTGTAAATTGGTTTTTAGAAGTTTCTTTTTGGGTGATAATATCCTGAAACTTTCTTTTATTGTTGTACGTATATTGTGCGTTTGAAGACAATGTATGATTGTTAATTTTTTGCTGATATTGCACAAATGAATTCAATTTATTGCTCCAATCGTTATGATTATTTAAAGTATAAAACTGAGAAGTGATTTCGTTATTTGCATTGGTAATTGTGGTAGGAATGTTATACAAACCATGTGAATTTGGCTGATAAAAACCGTTAATTCCAAAATTAATTGATGTTAAAGAATCTTTTTGATAGCCCACAATGGCATTCCATGTATTTTGCGATTTGCTTGTGTCTTTACGGTTTGTAATGGTTTTCCATGTTGTGTTATCTTCCTGGTAATGAACGTAATCATTGCTTTTACGCACATAATTACCACCACCACGATAATAACTTGCAGCAAAATTCCATTTGCCAACATTGTAAAAATTGCTTATCCCCATTATTCCTTTTGCGTACATGCTTTGTTCATATTTGCCAAACAAAGTGCCTTTATAACCCAATAATTTGTTTTCTTTTAGTTTGATATTCACAATGGCTGCGCCTGAAGCTTCGTATTGAGCAGGCGGATTGGTAATTACTTCAATAGATTGTAATTCGTTTCCAGGTGTGTTTTCTAAAAGCGTTTGCAATTCTTGTGGCGACATCAACCATTTTTTATCGTTAATAGTCACTAAAATGTTGTTGTTATTGCGTACTTGCAGATTTCCGTTTTTTACAGTGATATTTGGAGTACGCTTTAAAATTTCCCAGGTATTTAGGTTGGAAAGGGTGCTGTTTTCTACATCAAAAACCAAACGATCAATTTTTTGTTTGATTTTAGGTCTTTTGACTTGAATGGTTAATTCTGCTAATTGTTCTTCCGACGATTTTAGTTGAATTGTTAGCGGATTAGTCGTTTCTTCAACAGAAATGAATTGCTTAAATGGTTCGTAAAAAAGCGCATCTATTTGCAATACAACATTGTTTAAATCGGTTTCAAATTCAAATCTACCTAAAGAATCGGTTGCAACAGATTGAATGTATTCTTCATTTGTCGTTACAATTTGAATTTCTATTTCTGATATAGGAATATGTGCATCGTTTAATACAATTCCTTTTATGTTTTTTTGCTGAGCCAAAACCGAAAAGCAACAAAAACAAACGAATAAAGTTATAATATGTTTCATGATTTTTGTTTTTACAAAGTTGCGTCACAAAACGCTTGGCTTTGGTTAATGAACGGTTAACAACGGGTTAATGTGTTTTTACAAAAGCAGCATTGTGTATATTTGCTTTAATGAAAAAGAAAAAAATACATCCAATTGTCTATTTTTCACTGCTATTTGTGGTATTGGTTTCTATACAGGCGTATTTTCTGTACAATACCGTATTGTTAAAACGAAACGAAATTAAGGCAAGAGCCAAAGGAATATTAGAAAAGGTTGATGTTGATTATAAGTTTTTAGAAGACACCAATTGGGATGAAAGTTTGTATAAATGGTATGAATATCCTGATAAGAAAATATCCGAAGCAAGTTTCATTAAAAGTATGAAGTTTGTTAACGATAGTCTTTCGCCAACCTTACAAAAATTTGTTGAACAACAATACAAAGAAACAGGTTTAAAGCTGGCTTTTAAGAAAGAATTAAAGCGCGTTTATGATCTAAAAGCGCATAATGAAATCATTTCAAATCCTTTGGTTATTTACCAAACAAATCCAAAACCTGAGGAAAATTATTTGTTGAGCGAATCAAATTGGGAATCAACTTATTCTGCTTCTAAAACAGAAGATGTAGAAAATATTGATCCTAAAGGTGGTATTAAAAAGTTTGTTTCTCAAAATAGCGAGCGTAGTTACAACATTACCCAAGCTATGTATTTTGATGTTTTAAACCTGAATCAAATTTTATATAAAGAGTTGTGGAGCTTGTTTTTGGTATCCATTGTATTAATGATTTTAGTGCTTTGGTTGTATTTTCAATCGTACAAAAAGTACAAAGAGCAACATTTGCAAGTTTTACTTTTACACGATACCATTGATAATGTGGCGCATGAATTTAAAACGCCTTTGGCAACTTTAAAAGTAGCTTCAAAACAAATGCGTATTATTAAAAAAGATGAAACGCTTGATTTAATGGATAGACAAATTCATAGGTTAGAACATTTACTAAAACCTTTAGATGAGGTTGAAACATTAGATAAAAAAGCTACAGAACAACAAATACATGATTTTTTACAAGATTATACTATTTTGTATCCTGAAATTCATTGGAATATCAACATTCAATCAAAAGACGATTTTAAAATGAGTTCGGTTGAAATGGAAACCATTTTAGGTAATTTAATAGAAAACAGTATTAAGTACGGTGGTAAAATGTTGGATATCAAAGTACTTCAATCTCAAGATTCTTTGGAAATAGGAGTGAAGGATAACGGAATAGGCATTGCAAAAGAAGAACAACGAAAGATTTTTGATAAATATTACCGCATTGCCACAAACAATATTCACAATGTAAAAGGGTTGGGCTTAGGTTTGTATTTGGTTCAAAAAACGGTTCAAAAACACCAAGGAACCATTCAAATGAAAAGTGATTTAGGAAAAGGATGCGAAATAACAATTGAAATATGAGCAAGGTAACGGTTTTATTGGTTGAAGATGAATATGATTTTGGTTTTATATTAAAGCAATATCTTGAAATGTCTGGGTTTAATGTGCATTGGTATCAAAATCCTTTACATGTTTTAGATGAAATAAATGTTGTACAAAACTGTGAAATTGCCATTTTAGATGTAATGTTACCTAATATGGATGGATTTACTTTAGCCAAAAAACTACAAGAAAAGTTGCATTGCCCTTTTTTGTTTCTTACAGCTAAAAATCAACAAATAGACCGCATTTTAGGATTGAAAATAGGAGCCGATGATTACGTAGCAAAACCTTGCGATCCAGAAGAGTTGGTTTTACGGTTACACAACATTTTAAAACGTAAAAGCACCCATAAAACCAATCAATATAAATTAGGAAACTATTTGTTTTTACCCGAACAGTTGTTGCTTACACATGACGAAACAAAGTTTCAGCTTACCGAAAGAGAAGTGAATTTATTGTTACTTTTATTAGAATACAACGAACGAATGATAACGCGCGAAATAATATTACAAAACGTTTGGAATGCAACCGACTATTTTACTGGGCGCAGCATGGACGTTTTTATAAGTCGCCTTAGAAAATACTTTCAATATGATGATCGTATTAAGATACAATCCGTTCGTGGTGTTGGTTTTCAAATTAGTTTTCCCGTAGGCAACTAACTATTTTCTAGTGTACATAAAAGTATAACAATCATAACACTGTTGTGAAATAATAAGCGTATCACCTTGTACAGAAATAGATTCTTTCATTAGTTTTTTGCTTACAATAACATCTTGTGGTTCTGTGCTTTGTATGACTTTTGCTTTCTCAACTTTAAAAACATCTTCAGAGACTAATTTTCCATTCTCAAAGTATTTTATTTTATCGTTCTTAATAACCAATTTCACTTCTTGGTCTGGTTGAGTTGTTCTACCTGTAAAACCGCCGCTTTTGTTTTGTAAAATCCAAGTGCCGTTGTAACCATCTTTATCTTTTTTCAATACACCGCAACTAAAAGTTAATGCCAATGTAAGTAACAATGCAATTTTTTTCATAACTAAAATTTTGTTTAAAAATACTATTTTATACGTTACCTTTCTTAATAGATTTAGTACTTTTAAATAAAAAATGAAATTCGGAAAAGTTGAAGATCCATCTTTAATAGATTTTACACTACCACCAGTTCCTCCTTTAAAGTCTTCATTAATAAACGGTAATGAACAAAATAATCCTTTTGAAGTATTTGTAGGATGTGCTAAATGGAACAAAACCGATTTAAAGGGATTTTATCCAAAAGGCACCAAAGATGAGCTTGTTTACTACGCAAAACAATTTAATAGTATTGAATTAAATGCCACTTTTTACAGCGCACCTTCCAAAGATCAAGTAGCTAAATGGAAAGAAAAAACACCTGCGTATTTTAAGTTTTTTCCTAAAATTCCGCAATCAATCAGTCATTATAGTCGATTATTAAATGTATATGATAAAGTTTTAAGTTTTACCGATGCTTTGTCTTTTTTTGAAGAGCAACTAGGAATGGTTTTTTTGCAAGTACATGATAACTTCAAACCAAAAGATTTTGATCGCTTAAAAGCATTCATTGGCGATTTTCCTAAAGGATACCCCTTAGCTGTAGAGGTTCGCAATAAAGAATGGTTTAATAATGAAGAACTGTTTCATGATTATTGTAGTTTTCTAGAGCAAAACAATGTTACCAATATTATTGTTGATACAGCCGGAAGACGCGATATGTTGCACATGAAGTTAACAACGAATACTGCTTTTGTGCGATACGTTGGGGCAAATCACCCATCAGATTATCAAAGATTAGATGATTGGTTAAACGTTATTGTACAATGGCGTAAAGAAGGTTTGCAAAAATTATACTTTTTCATTCATCAAAATATCGAGTTAGAATCGCCTTTATTGGCAACATATTTTATACAGAAATTAAATAAAATTTTTGATTTGGATATACCTTATCCAGGCAATGACAATCCCACCCTTTTTTAATATGAATACAGATTATTTATCAGGCGCTAAAAAGCAATTTGCTTATTACAAACAGTTGGGCGATAAAACATTTGAACAACTTACCAATACAGAAGCCTTTTTTTGGCAATACAATGATGAAAGCAACAGCATTGCTATTATTGTGAAACATTTATGGGGCAACATGCTTTCACGTTGGACCGATATTTTTACTACCGATGGCGAGAAGGAAAACCGTTTTCGTGATACTGAATTTGAAAACGATGCTCAAACTAAAGAACAAGTTATAGAAAGATGGAACGCAGGTTGGCAATGTTTTTTTGATACCTTAAATACGTTAACACCTGAAGATTTAGATAGAATTATTTATATTAGAAACGAGGGACATACGGTGTTAGATGCTATCAACCGTCAGTTGGCGCATTATCCATATCATGTGGGACAAATAGTATTTATTGGTAAAATGCTGCAAAATCAACAATGGCAATCACTTTCAATTCCTAGGAATAAATCAAATGAGTACAACCAAGAAAAGTTTGCTAAAAGCAAAACACAAACCCATTTTACCGATGAGTTTTTAAACAACAATGAAAAATAAACACTTACATTGCAGCGTTTTTGGTAACAACTAATACATTTTACATGCTATTGTTTTAAGTATTGTTAACAAAACACATCAAAAAAGAATCTTATGGAGAATATGTATAACGATATAATGCAACTAGATATTCCTATTGCGGGTTTATTAGGTATCTTGTTTGTGGTAGTAATTGTAAGTTTGTTTCATTTTGTAATACTTTCACAAATTTATGGTATACCTTTAAATAAATACTTTTTTGCAGTATATCCAACGGTTGTATTAATTGCCTATTTTATGTATCCGCCATTTGCAATATTAGTTGGCATCTTTTTATTTGTATCTACCTTTGCTTTGGCTATTATAGGAATCATTTTTGTTGCACCTTTTGTAAATGCTAAGAAAAATCAATCGTTTGTAGCGCATAGAGAGCTACTTACCAAAGGGCAAAACAAAGCGATTACACCAAAGAGAACACATTGGTTTTTAGAAGGGTTAAAAACCTTGGGTATTACAGCAGGCTTTTTTATAAGTATTGGTTTACTTGGTTTTGTAGGTGTTGTTATTTTCTTTATTGTAGTTGCGGTTCTTGCTAACTATAAAAAAGGAGCCAATATTTTAAAACTACAAAAATCATTACCTACATCAAAAATTAGATCGGTTGCAATGGGTTTGGCAGAGGTTAAGGGTAAAATTATTATTGATGAACCTTTACAAAGTAAAATTAAAAAGAAACGTTGTGCAGGATATTATTATTTAATACAAGATATTAGTCGCGATAAAGACGGTGATGAAAGCTTTACAACCATACATACAGAGTGGCTTTACAACCCTTTTTATTTAGAGGATGAAACAGGGCGAATTAAAGTACTGCCCGATAAGCTAAATGTTATGAAATTTAGTGAAGACTCTTACCGTTCTAATGGTAAAAAGTATACCGAGTATGTTATTGAAGGAGATACCAACAAAGAATATTTAATGATTGGTAAGGTAGATAACATCAATGGTGAACCCGTTTTAACGTATGATGAACATAAAAAAATACTAAGTATTACACCTGTTAGTGCTATAGAAAAGTACAATGAAATGTCTTTTTACTTTAATAAGGTGCGCCCTTATTTTGTTATGTTTTTATTGTGGGCAGCTTTTATACTATCGTCAAAAGTTAGCGTTACCAGCAATGGCATAAGAATAGTACCTCATGCTTATTTACAAGAAAGTTTTAATATCTTTAATAAAAAACAATCTACTGATTCTCTTTCAAATGAAACCATACAGCATAGTGAATTAGACCCAGTAATAATAGAAATAGAAAAAGAATAACTATGGAAAACATTTTAGCCTTATTAATTATAGTTGTATTAGTGGTAGCATTGGTAAGTGCAGGTATAGCTATTTACAACCGTTTGGTGTTTTTAAACAATAATGTAGACAAAGCTTTTGCTAATATTGATGTACTACTAAAACAACGTACCGATGAAATACCTAACTTAGTTGAGGTAGTAAAGCAAAACACCCAATACGAAGAAAAAGTACTTACACAGCTAACACAAATGCGTACGCAGTTTTTAAACACAACAAATGTGGATGAAAAGGTGCAATTGTCCAATCAAATAACCAAATCAATGCAGTCTTTGTTTGCGGTTTCAGAAAATTATCCTGCTTTACAAGCCAATCAAGCGTTTTTGTCTTTGCAAAATAGAGTGTCTCAAATAGAAGATCACATTTCAGACCGTCGAGAGTTGTTCAATGAGTCGGTTGCGTTGTATAACACAGGCATACAAGAGTTTCCTAATGTTTTGTTTGCAGGCATCTTGCGTTATAGCAAACGAAACTTTTTACAAATAACAGATGATGAAAAAGCCTATCAAGGTGTAAAATTCTAACTCATGATTCAAGATTTTCTACGTTATTTGCAAAACGAAGAAGGAATGGTTGTGGTTATTTTTGGATTTGGTATTATTCCATTAGGCTTGTTTCTTTTTTTGTTTGATGCCTTATTAAAAGCCATTGGTTTGCGTAAGTTTTCCCAAACCTTAGCTAATTTATTAGCATTCCCTATTGCATTAACATGGATAGGCGGCTTTGCTACGTCTATGATTTTATTTGCTTCGGGTATTAATCCTATTAAAAGCTTACTTATAATTATGGGTATTTTTATCATTACCTTACTTTATGTTGCTTTAAATTATAACGAAGTGTGCACGTTTATGGATGATAAAAAAACATCCGTTAAAAACAAAGTGAAAGAAGCTTCTGTACAATCAAAAAAATAAAAAGAAAAATCAATATTAATTAAACAAAAAAGCACGCTATGAAAACGTTTTTTGCCGAAAAAGGGTTGGTTACACCAACAAAGTTATTTAGAGAAACCGATGTAATTTTTGCCGAAAAGTTATATTCTACAGAAGAAAGTGTATTAGAAGAGTTTGAAGGACAACCAAAGTTTAGAGACCATCATTTTAGAATTGATTATACTGATATCAATGAAATTATTCCGCACCCCAACTTTGATAATCCTAGTATACAAATCAACCTAAAAAAAGGGTTAGAGTACGCTACTTTTTACTTTGATTTTACTGCACATAATGAGTATACCGATGTTTTAAACTACCTAGTTGCTAAAACAAAGTTGCAAGCTGTAACTCAAAAGGCTAAAGGTTCTTTAGCTTGGACAAAGAACTTGTTGTACGCTATGTTTGCAGGTATATTTGGAGGTTTAATATACAATGCCGCAAAAGCACATGAAGCAGGTGAAGTAATTGATGTTAGTGGGCGCCGTAGTGGTATAAAACGTTTATTAGTGTCAATAGGCGAGAGTTTAGGTAGCACTTTATCATTAGTACTATGGGTAGTTTTGGTATTGGTGTTTTTGTATCTTACTTATAATGCTTACAAAAAATCGGCAGTAATGCAAACGGTTTATAAATAAACCAGTGTTATATGTATTATTATGTAGCGCACATTTTATAAAAAACACATACAAAAGCACCTTACTTGGGTGCTTTTTTGCGTTGTTTTATAACCACAAAATATTAAAAAAGTACTACAAATGCAAAAAAGTAGTATATTCGACACTTATAACATAATAACCTTTTTATGAAAAAAATACTATTTGTTGTAGCATTTATTGCTTTTGGTAAAGCAAATGCGCAAGTATCTTTTAAACCAGGTGTAAAAGCGGGCTTCTCATCATCAACAGTAACAGGTTTAGGTGGTGAATACCGTAACAACTTTTATCTTGGTTTGTATGGTAAATTAAACCTAACACGTGTGTATAATATGCAGTTTGAAATGATGTATTTACGCCAAGGTGTAAACAACATACAAACTTATAGCTACAATGATACCAATTACCAATATGTACCAGGCAAAAGCGGCAATGCTCCTTTAGATTACTTATCGTTAAACTTTATTAATAAGTTTAACTTTGGTAAGTTTAACATGCATGTTGGTCCGGGATTAGATTTTAAAGTTTCAGAACAAGAAGGTATTCATTACAACAATACTTATAACGGTACCTATCAAGAGCCATTGTATACCAACAACAGCGGTGTTGATTTAACGTTTAACTTTGGTGTTGGTTATAGTATTACCGATAATATTGGAATTGAAGCACGTATGCGTCAAGGTTTAATAGAACCTATTTACAGCAACGCTAGTTATTACTCTGATTACGGTGCCAACTTAAACCGTTCGTTTATGATTGGTGTAAACTATACCTTTAAATAAAAATAAGAAGTTGCTTTTAAAGCAAAACATTATAGATACTAATCAGTATATAAATTTATGAAAGCCTTCCTTTTTAAAGGGAGGCTTTTTTATTTACAAAAAAGGTTTATTTTTATATAAAAGAAAATAACTATGAAGAAACAAAAAGTATCACCAGCTTTTGTAGGTGCATCGTGGGTTGCCTTAGCTGCAGGAATGATTGGCTATATTACAGGTTTAGCAAGAGCCGAAATGCTGCTAAATGAAAAAGGATATTATTTTACCATTTTATTGTTTGGATTGTTTGCTGTTGTTTCATTACAAAAAGCAGTAAGGGATCGTATGGAAAATATAAAAGTAACCGATATTTATTATGGAATTTGTTGGTTTGCTACCATAGCATCCATTGTTTTATTAGTTATTGGCTTGTGGAATGCAACCATTTTACCAAGTGAAAAAGGTTTTTATGCTTTTGCCTTTTTGTTGGCTTTATTTGGTGCTATTGCCGTACAAAAGAACACTAGAGATAATATGCTTGATGATTAATGAGAGGGATATTATTATTAATTGGTTTGTTGCTTTCAATATCAGTTTTTGCGCAAAGTAGAGTTGAAATGCGTTTAAATGGTAAAGTAAAAAGTATAAAAGAAGAATACAGAAAATGCCCCATGATTGCTTTAGAAGGAGGTCAGCTAAATTGTTATGAGCGTTCAACTTCTTACAATTTCAATAAAGAAGGAAACTTAGTATTAGAAGAGCAAAAAGTAAGTGATGATGGTTATATAATTGAAAAAATCAACACTAAAGAAGGATATACTTTGGTGAAATCATTAGAGTGGGATGGTGTAAAACGTAAAAGTTTTGAAGAATATTATAACAAGAAAGGAGTGAAAATCAAAGTTGTAAATTACAACAATAGTGGTGAGGTTGCTAATATTTGGGAGTATTCTTACGATAAAAATCAAAGGTTAACTCAAACTAAAACAACCAATATTTGGAACAACGTTATTACTATTTATGAGCATTGGCTTAATAAATATGGCGATATTGTTTTAAGTAAAGAGTTTAAAAACGGTGCTTTAGTTAACGAGGAATCTTTTGAGATTAACTATACTTTTGATAAAAAAGGCAACTGGCTTACCAAAGTGTTTAACAGTCAATATAGCGAAAGCTATAAACGTATCATTCAATATTATTAAGCATCTTAATATCGTATTTATGAAAAAATTAATTGTTAGTGCATTCGTTGTTTTGTGTTGCACCGTGCAAGCGCAAAACCTAAACCATTTTGGTTTAAAAGGTGAGGTAAAGTGTGTTAAAGATGAATATTATCAATATTCAGAGAGTCAGTTAAAAAAAGCAAAAGATCCTAAAGATTGTTTTTCATTGCAAAGTGAAATGGAGTTCACAAAAGATGGCTTTTATATTGATAATGAAAATCGATTATTAGACGATGGAATTACTAGAAAAAAGGAAGAAACAGCAACGGGATATTTAGAAATTGTTTTTAAAGAGGAAGATGGTGTTAAAAGAAAATGGAGTGAAAATTATTACGATAAACAAAATGTAATTAACAAATCAATTAGTTACAATGAAGAAGGCGATGTTTTTATAGTTACCAATTACTTTTACAATGAAAATGGTAAAAAAACTAAAATGATACGTGAATTAAAATTTAAAGATAAGGAACAAACAACCATAAGTTATTTTGATGAATACGGAACATTTAATGCTGCAGAAATGTATGAAAACGATAAATTAATAAGTAGAGAAGAGTTTGTTTTAGAATATAAATTTGATGAAAAAGGTAATTGGATTTACAATTCTGTTGAAACTGATTTTGGAACATCTTTCGTTACTAGAGAAATTGCGTACTATTAAGCAAAAAAGCAACTCAATTGAGTTGCTTACTAATTCAAAAAAATCTCGACATGAGAATACTTATTCTGCAAGGTTGTTAATTTCAGGATCGTTCCAAAATTCTCTTGAGTATTTATTGCCACTGTTATATAAAGTACCCAATTTGAAAATACGATCTGGATTAGGTTTCTCATTCGTTTTAATAGCATCTAAAATGTAAAAGAATGAATTGTTGTTTACTTTTACATTCTTCATTTTAGCAAGTTTAGAGTTTATAGTAAGGTTTTTTGCTAATTTGGCATAACTTGGATAGTAAAAAAGATCGGTTGTTATGTATTTTGCTTGATAACTAATGTCTTCAAAATCAAACTTACCTACAATAACATTCATGGTTGAATTGTGTTTTTTCTTTTCAGGGTCAAAACCATAATTAACTTCTAATATTAGCTTTTTTTCTTCATCAAAAACAAAATATCCTTTCATTAAAAAGCGCTTTTTACTTTTTTCTTTGGGGTTAATATAACAAGTATGTATCGTTTTGTCGCCTACTTTTTTAGCAGTAATGTAAAATTCATACTTCTTTTTTTCTTTAAGCATTGTGCTAATAACATTGTAACGTAGAGAAGTTTCAAGCACAATAGATGGAGGGTTAGCCATTGCTCTACTTGTAGGGTCAACTTCACTGTAATCTTTTATACGAGTTTGTTTTGCTACCATGTCTATTTTATCACCCACATAAAAATCTACAATGCCATCTGCAAAACTGGCTACTTGGTTGTTTTCAATGTAATTTTCTCGGTAATAAGCTTCTAATTTAATGTTCTTACTAAGTGATTTTATAGAATGGTTAATAATATCTTGTAATACAGTTTGAGGGTTTTCATAAATCACAATTTCTTCTAATGTTTCAGAATTCGGAGTTAATTCCCAAACAAATGGTTGTGAGTTGTTAAACGTTTTTTCGCTATAAACATATTCATAATCGTTTATGAAAAGTTTTTTGTTCAAAACAGCATCAGGTAGAACTACTTCGCCGTTATCATTGCTGGTAACAAAAAACGATTGATCTTCACTAATAATTGTAATTTGACTAACAGCTTCTTGGGTTTCTTTGTTTTTAATAGTTCCTTTAAAGTTTTGCGCTTGTATAGCAAAGTTAAAAAGCAAGACTATTAAAGTAAAATAGTGTTTCATAAGGATTTAATATTGTTTTGAATGTTTTGTTATTTACCTAAATACAGTTTTAGTTTTTATTGATAAACAACTGTATTGGTTGATTAATGAATAGTTCTGTTTTAGCTACAAAGATTGATTACTGCTATGAACAATAATACTATAACAAATAGTTTTTCCATTTTTTAATTGATTTTTTTTAACTTAAATACCATTTCATAATTCCGCTAAAAGCTAATCCGTAAAGATTTGTTTGTAAAACAAATGTAGGCGTTATTAAAAAGTTATTAGTAATGAAAGGTTTAGGTGTTTTTTATCAAACTCTATGGTTTATCTCTCTCAGGGTTAAATACTTTTTTCTACCAATTGTTAAGAAATATACTAATGTTAAAAATAGAGGAATTAATACAACAGAAGTGTAGTAGAAATTAAAAGCAAAAGATAGTACAAAATGTAAAAGAATAACTGCAGAGATAAAACCAAACAATTGTTTAGAGTATTTTAAACAGCTTAATTCTAAAGTTTTAGTATCGTTGGTCTTTAAATTAATTAACATTTCAGGGCTGCCACACCAATCAATTTTTGCTTCAATTTTGTGTTCACCTTCAGGGGTTGTAAATTCTTTTATTTCGCCATCGGCAACAGAGCCAATTTCTTTGCCATCAACCAAAATTTTAATCGCTCGCATTTTGTTTGCATACTCATTTGATCTTTTAATGATGATTTTAGCCATAATGTTTTATTTTTTCTTTGAGCAAATATAAAGTTCAATGAAAAGATAAAATTGTAAAATTGGGACACTTTTATTGGTCTTCTAAGAAATGCCAATACAAATCTTCATTGCCTATTTGAGAAATTTTAGGAAGTAATGTTTTTGGCGTTTCATTTGTAATGCTTTTAAAATGCTTAATAAAGTGAGATTGATCGTAATACATATTAAACAAAGCTACATCGGTTAAGTTGACTAATTCTTTGTTTTGCAAAGCGTAGTTCAAAGAATTTCGAAACATCACCATTTTTTTGTAATCTTCGATAGATGAAAGTACATGCTTTTTAAACAATCGCAATAAGGTTTTTCTACTTACTGATGTTATTTTTTGTAATTCATCTACTTTTATCGTTCCGTTAGACAGTACAATCTCTTTAATGGCTTTATGCAACGCTTTTTCTTCAAACGGGCGAAGTATAGATAGTAAGGCATTCTCTAAAATTTGTTGTTGTTCATCTATTGATTGATCTTTTGAAATGTTTGATAAGATGTTTTCAAAACTTTCGTCAAGTTTTATTGATTGAAAGTTTTTATGCATTAACGCATCTAAAGGTTTTGAAATAAAATGATTGATACCTAAAGGATAAAATACAACACCTATTTTATAAAACGAACCTTCCATTTGTACTTGATATCTATCTTTTAAATTGATAGTGTATAAATAAGTGATTTTATCTTTGTTGATAGAGGTAGTAACGTTAGAAGTTTTTTTTATAGTATCAATAATAATATCGTTTCCCTTGTAAATAGTAAGCGCATGTAAATAATTAGGGTAAAAAGAAAATGCTTCGGAATGATTGGTATCATCAGCTGCATGAAAATAAAAATAAGCAACCAGTTTTTGTAGTTGCTCATTTTTAGGCTTTTGCGTAATTAAATAATTATCTTTCTGCATAACGTTAAAGATAAGCTTTTATTCTTCAAACTGATTCATTAGCTCTTTTAGCTGTTTTAAATATCTACCATAAAAACGTTTGATAACCCATTCTGAAAACAATATCAAAAGTAAAATAACAATACTACCCACTATTAAAACCGAGTAAATAAAAGAAGGGTCGGTTTGTAAGGTTTCGTTAAAATGATAGAACTTATCAATAATATCTGTTGTTTTATCTTTTCCAGACATAATAACAAACAACGCAATAGATGTTGGTAATAGCACATAAATTGAGGAACGGTAGGTTTCAATAGCAAAATGAAATTCGTAATACAAACGTATAATACTTTCTCGGCTATTAAACGTATTAGGTTGTTTAATCATTTTACTAATGGTGTAAAATCTACGGTAGTAATACAAACCAAAAATAATAAATTGAAATACTAAAAAGTAGTAAATAAAGCTAATTAAACCTTTAATTTGGTATATATCTATAAAAGGCACCACAAGTATAAAAACAATGCTTACGCCCCAAATAATAGCTTCGCGTTTAAAGCTTTTTATTATTTGTTCTGCCAGCGATTTTGTTTTGGTAAGATATTCCGATTTTATTTCAATATCCTTCTCTGGTTGGTTGTCCCATTTTTTTTGTAACTCATCAAAATTCATATCCGTTCTTTTTTATGATGGTTTGTAATTTTTCCTTGGTTCTATTAAGTTTTACGCGCGCGTTAACTTCGCTAATACCTAAGTTTTCGGCAATTTCTTTGTGGTTCATTCCTTCAAGAAATAAAAAAATCAATGCTTTTTCTACTTTGTTCAATTCTTGCACAGCGGCATAAAAATAGCTTAGTTGCTCTTCTTTGTATGCGTTGCTTTCATCATCTGCTTTATCATAATTGTCGTGTAACTCGTATTTGTCTTGCTTTTTATCTTCTTTTTTAAAGAAAGTTAATGCGGTGTTTAGGCAAACACGGTACATCCATGTAGAAAATTGACTATCGCCTTTAAAGTTTTGGTACGATTTCCATAATTGATACGTCATTTCCTGAATCAAGTCTTCCTGATCTTCTGCATAGTCAAAATACATCCTCGAAATTTTATATAAAATTCCTTTATGCTTTTGCATTAAATCTAAAAAGTCTTTTTCGGTAGCTTTCAATTAAGGTGCTTTTGTAAAAAGTTAGTAACGTGAATTGGTTTTTGTTACATACAAAAATAGAAAACCCGTTAAAATAATTTAACGGGTTTTTAAATAAATTGTACTTGTCATTTCAGCGAAAGGATAAATCTTTAAAGGAATAGATTCTTCACTCCATTACATTTCGTTCAGAATGACAAAAAATGAGGATGTTATCCTAAATATGTTTTCAAGATTTTACTTCTTGAAGTGTGTTTTAATCTGCGAATGGCTTTTTCTTTAATCTGGCGTACACGCTCACGAGTTAAATCAAAAGTTTCACCAATTTCTTCTAATGTCATTGGGTGTTGGTCACCTAAACCAAAGTATAAACGTACAACATCAGCCTCACGAGGTGTTAATGTTTCTAAAGCACGCTCAATTTCGGTACGTAATGATTCGTGAATTAATTCACGATCAGGGTTTGGCGATTCACCCGAACGCAATACATCGTAAAGGTTAGAATCTTCACCTTCTACTAAAGGAGCATCCATTGATAAGTGACGACCCGAGTTTTTCATTGACTCTTTTACATCGTTCACGGTCATGTCTAATTCTTTAGCGATTTCTTCTGCTGAAGGCGGACGCTCATTTGATTGCTCTAACAACGCATACATTTTGTTGATTTTGTTGATAGAACCAATTTTGTTTAATGGTAAACGTACAATACGCGATTGTTCTGCTAATGCCGATAAAATAGATTGACGAATCCACCATACAGCGTACGAAATGAATTTAAAACCACGTGTTTCATCAAAACGTTGCGCAGCTTTAATTAAACCTAAGTTTCCTTCGTTAATTAAATCGGGTAATGTTAAACCTTGATTTTGATATTGTTTTGCTACCGATACTACGAAACGTAAATTAGCTTTTGTTAATTTTTCAAGTGCACGTTGATCACCTGCTTTAATGCGTTGTGCTAATTCTACTTCTTCATCGGCAGTAATTAAATCTACCTTACCAATTTCTTGTAAATATTTGTCTAACGACGCTGTTTCACGATTGGTTACCTGTTTGGTAATTTTAAGTTGTCTCATGTTTTAAATAAACCCTCCTAAATTGTTTACATATAGTTATACGCAAGAAACTTAAAAATGTTACAAAAAAATGTAAAACTTTTTTTATTCGTATGAATCTACGGTGATGTATAAAGGAATACTTGCTGGTACAGCCAGCCATTCGCCATCAGAAGAAGTTCTTGTAAAAAAAGTACTTCCAGTAGTTAAACCTATGTTCTGAAAAAAAGAACCTTCCTTTTTTTCTTCTTGAAATTCTATTTTCTGTTGTTTGATTATTACAGCAATTTTTTTATAACCGCTTATGTACAAGTCCATATCTTCAATGTTGATAACATTCCAGCCTCTGGTTTTATTAGATAAAATGAAGTTAATATTTTGATGAGGTATTCTTTTATATGGTTTGCCATTTTTTACTTCGTAGAAGTAAATAGAAAAGAAACCACGTTTAAAAGTAAAGCCTTCTAAATGCCAATGAATTTTTTTTACTTTTATGAATTTCTCTTTAATATTCATTATCATACCAAACTCATAGCTTGTATTGTAATTGCTACTTGAGTCTTCTCCTGAAAACATTCCTGATCCTTCACTTGTTCTTCCATAAGTTCGTTCAATAATTTTTGCGTTTTTTGGAGGGATTAATATTTCTTGTAATAGCTCAGAAGAAGGCTCTAAAAAAACCGATTGTAAATCTTTAAGGTTTTGTAAAGCAACTGATTTTTTCTCGAAACCAAAAGTTTCAATTACTACATTCAAAGGAAAATTGTATTTTTTAGCATCAACCACAAAAAGTCCATTTTCATTTGCTGTAAAACTTTTTTTATAATCGGGTAATAAAACAGTTGCAAATTCAATGGGCTCTTTAGTTTCTTTGTTACTAATTTGTAACTTTACCTGTTGTGCAAAAGTAGTTTGTGTAACAATTGCACAAATGAGAAATAGAAACGCCTTTTTCATAAGTTTTTGTTTATTCGTAGGAATCTACGGTGATGTAAAAAGGATAATTCATTGGAAATTTATGCCAATCTTCAAACTGAGAGTCTCTTCCTACAATTTGATTTCCTATAGCTGAACCAATATTTACTCCTAAATAATTGTTTTCTTTTTCTTTGTTTAAATCTACTTTAAGTGTTTTTAAAATAGCGGCTACTTTTTTGTTTCCATCAATAAAAATCTCTAAGCCTTCTACATTAATAACATTCCAGCCTTTACTACCTTTTACAATATTGAAATTTATTTTACTATGAGGGATTTTTTTTGTGGGTTTGCCATTCTCAACTTCATAAAATTGTAAGTTAAACATTGCTTTGTTAAAATCAACACTACCAATATGCCAATGTATTTTTTTAACTTTTTTTAATTTATCGTTAGTACTGATGATCATTCCAAATTCTAAACCTGAATCTTTATTGTCTTTATCATAACTTCTAAAAAAGCCAGCAATTTTTCCAGAGCCTTCATTGGTTCTGCCAAACGTACGTTCTTTTATTTTGGCATTTGCAGGAGGGATAATAATTTCTTGTAATAGTTCTGATGCGGGGTCAAGAAGGGTAGTGGTAATAGTCGTGCTGTCTTGTAAGATGATTTCCTTTTTCTCAAATCCAAAAGTTTCTACAACAACCGTTAAAGGAAAATTGTATTTTTTAGCATCTACAACAAAAAGACCTTTTTCATTGGAGACAAAGCTTTTTTTGTAGTTAGGTAATAAAACCGTAGCAAATTCTACAGGTTCATTGGTTTCTTTGTTGCTAATTTGTAGTTTTACTTGTTGTGCTAAAGCTATTTGTGCTGTACATAAGCACAAAAAAAGTAGAAAAGTGTTTTTCATAAGGTTTTGTTTTGCCCAAAAGTAAAAAAACCGATGAGGTTTGCTCATCGGTTTACAATATGTTTAACAAAAACTAGTTGTTTTCTTCTTTCTTATCGTTAGAAGGTTTGTTTTCGTTGTTTCTGTTTTGTGGTCTGCCTTCTCTGTTTTGTGGTCTGCCTTCTCTGTTTTCTGGTTTTCCTTCGCCTTTATGCTCAGGTTTTCCTTCAGGTTTTGGAGGGCGAGGTAATAATGCCTTGCGAGATACTTTTTCTTTTCTAGTTTTAGGATCTAAACCAAGGTATTTAACTTGAAATACATCTCCCATGTTTACTACATCGGTAACATTTTCAGTGCGCTCCCAAGCTAATTCTGATACGTGTAATAAAACTTCGTTACCTGGTGCAATGGTATATTCTACTACTGCGCCAAACTCTAACATTTTAATTACTTTAACTTCGTAAGTTTCGTTAACTTGTGGTTTAAAAGTAATTGCTTGAATTTTTGCTAATACAGCCTCAATACCTGCAGGATCTGTACCTAAAATTTCAACAATACCTTGCTCATCCACTTCGTTAATAACAATAGTTGTTCCTGTAGCTTTTTGTAATTCTTGAATTACTTTACCACCAGGACCAATTAATGCACCAATAAATGCACCAGGAATGGTTCTTGTAATGATTTTAGGAGCATGTGCTTTAACATTTGCGTTTGGTGTAGCAATAGTTTCGGTAATTTTACCTAAAATGTGCATACGCCCTTCGTGCGCTTGTTTCAACGCTTGTTCCATAATATCGTAACGTAAACCATCAATTTTGATATCCATTTGGCAAGCTGTAATACCATCTGCCGTACCTGTTACTTTAAAATCCATATCACCTAAATGATCTTCGTCTCCTAAAATATCCGATAAAACAGCAAAACGAGTTCCGTCTGTAATTAATCCCATAGCAATACCCGATACTGGTTTTTCAATTTGAATACCTGCATCCATTAAAGCTAATGTACCTGCACAAACTGTTGCCATTGATGATGATCCGTTTGATTCTAATACATCTGATACTAAACGAATAGTATATGGACAATCAGCAGGAATCATGTTTTTTAATGCGCGTTGTGCTAAGTTTCCGTGACCAACTTCGCGGCGAGAAACACCACGTAATGGTTTTGCTTCACCAGTTGAGAAAGGAGGGAAGTTGTAATGTAAGTAGAAACGCTCTTCACCTTGTTCACTTGGTAAATCAATAACGTTTGCTTCTCTAGAAGTTCCTAAAGTTACAGTTGCTAATGCTTGCGTTTCTCCACGTGTAAATACTGATGAACCGTGAGCTGATGGTAAATAATCTACCTCGCTCCAAATGTTACGGATTTCAGTTGTTTTTCTACCATCTAAACGTAAACCTTGATCTAAAACTAAGTTACGAACTGCTTCTTTTTGCGTTTTAGAAAAATATTTAGAAATTAATTCTTTTTTCTCTTCTAACGTTTCTTCAGAGAAATTAGCTAATAATTCTTCTTTAACTAAAGCAAATTTTTCACTACGTTCATGTTTTGCGCTTGCTTCGGCAGCAATTGCATATAATTTATCGTAAGCAAAAGAGTGTACTTCAGCCTTAATTGTATCGTCGTTTTCTTCTGGTTCGTATGATCTGTAGCTTAAAGTTAAAGCAGCACGCATTTTTTCTTGTGCTTCAATTTGAACTTTAATAGCTTCGTGAGCAAATTTAATAGCTTCAATCATTTCAGCTTCAGAAATTTCTTTCATTTCACCTTCTACCATACAAACAGAGTCTTTAGAAGCACCAATCATCATATCTAAATCAGATTCTTCTAATTGTTGTTTGCTTGGGTTGATGATTAATTGACCGTTTACACGACCAACACGTACTTCAGAAATTAAGTTGTAAAAAGGAATGTCTGAAACAGCTAATGCAGCAGACGCAGCTAAACCAGCCATTGCATCAGGCATTACGTTTTCATCAAACGACATTAATTGCAACATAATTTGTGTTTCAGCGTGATAATCGTCTGGGAAAAGTGGACGTAAACAACGGTCTACTAAACGCATTGTTAAGATTTCCTGATCACTTGGGCGTGCTTCTCTTTTGAAAAAACCACCTGGGAAACGACCAGCAGCTGAAAATTTTTCACGGTAATCAACCGTTAAAGGTAAAAAGTCGATACCTGGATTTGCCGTTTTTGCAGAAACAGCCGTTGCTAAAATCATACAGTTACCTGAACGAACAACAACAGAACCGTCTGCTTGTTTCGCTAATTTTCCAGTTTCGATTGAGATGGTTCTTCCATCGCCTAAATCGATAATTTCTTGGGTTACTTTAGGAATCATAAATTTTTAATTCTTAATTAAACAATGGGGTGTTGTTGTGTGTTGTGTAGTTGTTGTGTGTGAACCCAATGAAAAACCAAGCTTTAATGCTCAAAATATAAATAAAAAAAGAGGTGCGCATGCGCACACCTCTTTGTAATGGATTATTTTCTAATACCCAATTCTTTGATAATCTCACGATATCTGTTGATATCTTTTTTCTTTAAGTAATCTAAAAGACTTCTTCTTTTACCTACTAAAAGAACTAACGAACGCTCTGTGTTATAATCGTGGCGATTTTTTTTCAAGTGCTCTGTTAAATGCGAAATTCTGAATGTGAATAAAGCGATTTGTCCTTCTGCTGAACCAGTGTTGGTTGCATTTCCGCCATGTTTAGCGAAAATTTCTTCTTTAACTTCTTTAGTTAAATACATGCTAATATTGTTTAAATGATTGTTATGTATGTTTGAATTGAAAAATTCGTTGCAAATGTACATCTTTTTTTTAATTCAGCAATTTATTGTGCTTGTTTTTACGATTGATACACTTTTGCAATTTCATCGGTAAGCCATTCCAATAATTCTTGATCTTTTGTTTGAAAGATATGTTTATATAGACGTGACTGCCAATAAATTTTTTTTTTTGAATGATTCAAATGTTTCATAAATAGTTAAAAGATAGATGAGTATATTACTCACAAAATGTTAAAAGCGTGTTGTTCTTTTTTAAAGATACTTTTTCAATAGTACTTTTGCAAAAAATATGTTTAATTTTTATTGATTACTTTTAATAGTAAGCTATTTTAAATATGTTTTTTTATAAATATTTGATTAACTGTGTTTTATGTTTAATCATAGAATTTAAAAATGGTTACCTTTATACTTTAGTAAAATTGTGTATGAAAAAAATATTACTTATATCTTTAGTAATTCCATTTGTTGGTTTCTCCCAAACCACGAACCACGGCACCATGAAGGTAAGTTCAGGAACAGAAGTATCCACTTATTTTGATTTTGTCAACACCAAGGACGGGAATGTTTTAAACGATGGCTCAATGTACTTTTACGGCGATTACCAAAACCAAGGCTTGTTTAGTTACACAACCAACAGTCGTACGGGTTATGTAGTTTTCGAGGGTAAGAACAAAGCTATTCAAAGCATCTCGGGTAGTTCACCAAGTAGCTTTTACGATGTTTTGTTCAACAAAAGCGGAGGCGATTATGCCTTTCACCTAACCAACGATATCGCCACACAAGGCACAGTAAACCTTGCTGATGGTATCGTTTATATGGACAAAGCCAACGGAGGTGCCTTTGTATTCTTAAAAGGCGCAACCCATGTAAGCACCAGCGATAAAAGCCACGTAGATGGTGAAGTAACCAAAAAAGGTACCGATGCCTTTAAATATCCAATAGGCGATAAAGGTTACTACCGTTTTGCCAGCATTTCCGCACCTGCACAAGAAGCCGAAATCTATACAGGCGAGTATCTTTTAGAAGATTCCAACAGCAAATACCCACATGCTAGCCGTACAGGGGTATTACAAGCCATAGACAACAAAGAATATTGGGTGATCAACCAAAGCGAAAAAAGCAACAATTCAGTAATTGTTAGCTTGTCTTATGACAAACGCACCACCCCGCAAGACTTTGTAAACAATGCAGAGCTTTTGCACGTAGTACGTTGGGACGAAAAACAAAAACTTTGGGTAGATGAAGGCGGTGTGGTTGATTTAGCCAATCAAACGGTAACCACCCCTGTAAAAGTAGAAGGTTTTGGCATTTTTACCTTAGGTACGGTTAAAAAACCATTACTAAACCCAGGCGATGTGGTTATTTACAACGGGGTAACCCCAGATGGCGATGGCATGAACGATTATTTCATCATTGATAACATCAACTACTTCCCAAACAACCACGTAAGTATTTACAACCGTTGGGGAAGAAAAGTGTATGAAACCCAAGGTTACGATAGCAAAGGCAATGTGTTTAAAGGCATGGCCGAAGGCGTAGACGTAGTAGGCAAAGGCGAAAAACTACCAACAGGTACCTACTATTACGTAGTAGAATATTTGTACGATAGAGACGGTCAAAGCCAATGGGTTAAAAAAGTAGGGTATTTACATTTAGAAAATAACGACTAAACCTAAAAAGCAATGAAAACAACAAAAATCATAGTGGCTTTATTAGCTTTAGTAAGCCTTACAGCCACCGCGCAACAAGACCCACAGTACACCAATTATATGTACAACACCATTAACATCAACCCCGCGTATGCCGGTAGCCGTGGATCGTTAAGTATCTTTGGATTACACCGCAGCCAATGGGTAGGTATTGATGGCGCACCCACAACGAATTCGTTCTCAGTAAACACACCACTGGGCGATAGCAAAGTAGGATTAGGAGTAAGTTTTGTAAACGATGCCTTAGGCGTAATGGATGAAAACACCATCAGCGTAGATTTCTCTTACACCTTAGATTTAAACAACCAAGGCAGCAAGTTAAGCTTTGGATTAAAAGGATCGGCCAATTTACTAAGCGTAGCGTATTCCGATTTAAACAAGTACAACCCCAACGATCCACAGATATTAACCGATATCTCAAGTGAGTTCACTCCCAACATAGGCGCAGGTATCTACTGGCATAATGAGAAAAGCTATTTAGGCTTCTCAGTGCCTCATTTCCTAGAAACCACGCGTTACAACAATAATGTACAAAGTACCATGCAACAAAAAATGCATTACTACTTAATGGGAGGTCATGTATTTGAAATCAATCCAACGTTGAAATTCAAACCTGCGTTTTTATTCAAGGCAGTAAGCGGAGCGCCATTACAAGCCGATGTAACGGCAAACTTTCTAATTCACGATAAGTTTACCTTAGGAGCAGCTTATCGATGGGATGCCGCATGGAGTGCCTTGGCAGGCTTTCAAATCACCAACGGATTTTTTGTAGGCTATAGTTATGATAACGATATCAAAGCGTTATCCAACTACAACAGCGGCTCACATGAGATCTTTTTACGCTTTGAATTGTTTAACAAATACCGTCGCGTGAATTCGCCACGCTTCTTCTAAAACCACAAGGACATGAAAAAAGGAATCAGCACAATTGCCCTGGTATCCGCCTTATTTTTAGGAAATACCGTGGCACAAGCACAAGCCGGTTTAAAGAAAGCCGACAAGCAGTATGATCAATGGGCGTATGTAGACGCGTTGGATATCTATGAAAAAGTAGAAAACCGCGGTTACAGCAGTCAAAGCTTGCATGAAAACCTAGGCAACGCCAACTATTTTAATGCCCGCTACGTAGCAGCAGAAAAGCAGTACGAGCGTTTGTTTGCAGAATACAGCAATGAAGACATAGCCCCAGAGTATTACTACCGCTACGCGCAAACCCTACAACACGTAGGTAAGGATGCTGAAGCTAAGCAATACTACAACACCTTTGTAAGCAAAGTAGGCAAGAGTCAAATAGGTGAAATACGCAAAAACGAAGCCGAATTAAAAGCACAAATTCAGGCTAATTCGGGTCGTTACAGCCAAATAGCCAATTTAAGCATCAACACACCTTTTGCCGATTATGGTAGCTATGTACACAACAACAATTTGTACTTTACCAGCGCACGCGATACCGGTAGTTTAAGCAAAAAAGTACACACCTGGACAGGCGCAGCCTTTACCAGTTTGTACCAATATTCATTGCAAAACGAAACCGAGAACGGTAAAAATCAAAAAGTACAACGCATTAAAGGCGATGTAAAAAGCAAGTTAAACGAGTCTACGGCAGTTATCACCAAAGACGGGCAAACCATGTATTTTACAAGAAACAACATTGTAAAGGGTACCCGTAAGTACGATGCTGACAAAAACACGCGTTTAAAAATATACCGCGCCGAGTTGCAAAACGGCAAATGGGTAAAGGTAACCGAATTGCCTTTTAACAGCGATGATTATTCTACTGCGCATCCAACGCTAAGCGCCGATGAACGTACGATGTACTTTGCATCCGATCGTCCGGGAGGCTTTGGTGAAAGCGATTTGTGGCAAGTAAGCATCAACAACGATAGCTTTGGTACCCCACAAAACCTAGGACCACAAATTAATACCGAAGCTCGTGAGAGCTTTCCGTATATGAACGATGCTAACGAGTTGTATTTTTCAAGCGATGGCAGAGTAGGTTTAGGCGGTTTGGATGTGTATGCAACCAAATTAGACAAAAACAATCAGTTTGAAGCCGTACAAAACCTAGGCGCACCCGTGAACTCAAATTACGATGATTTTGCGTATTACATCAACCACAGCACCAAAGAAGGCTTCTTTTCATCAAACAGAGAAGGCGGAATGGGTAACGATGACATCTACAGTTTTGTAGAAGACAAAGAAATCAATCGTTGCCAGCAAGATTTGGTAGTAACAGTGGTAGATGCCAAAACACGCAATATTTTAACCGATGTTGAGATTACCTTGTACGATAGATTGTACAACACCCTAGGTACATCGCACCCAACCAGCAAAGGCAATCAGTTCACAGCCGATTATGTTTGCGGTGAAATGTATCGTTTAAAAGTAGCAAAAACCGATTATATTACCAAAGAAGAAACGGTAACGCTAGACACAACAACGGGCATTACAGAGAAAACAGTTGTTTTAGAACGTAAGAAAGTAGAAGTGAAAAAGAACGACGATTTGTTTAAAGTGCTTCAATTAAACCCAATTTATTTTGATTTAGACAAAGACAACATCCGTCCGGATGCAGCAGTAGAGCTAGCCAAAGTAGTAGAAGTGTTGAAAGAGTACCCACGCATGAAAATAGATGTACGTTCACACACCGATAGTCGTGCAAGCGATGCTTACAACTTAAAACTATCTCAGCGTAGAGCCAAATCAACAGCTAATTGGATGATTGCTCAAGGCATAGACGCCGCAAGAATTACCTACAAAGGTTATGGTGAAACCCAATTAGAAAACCGCTGTAGCAACGGTGTTAAATGTTCTGAAGAAGAGCATCAGCAAAACCGTAGATCTGAATTTATAGTAGTTGAGATGTAATAAATCAAGTAAGATTGAAACAACAAAAGCGGAGAGAAATCTCCGCTTTTTAATTAAATTATAGCTTGGTAAAAGTTAATAGTTACTAAATATAGGTAATTCATCATCTTTTTTTAGTAAATTTACAAATTCTTAAAATCAAACCAAAAAATTAATGTTTCAACGTTACTTTTATAGTGTTTTCTTAGTAGTTGCCTTGTTGTTTGCCAACATTGGGTTAGCTGTTAATATACATTATTGTGGTAATGCTATTGAAAAAATTGAAATTGGTTATGCTTCTTCTATTCAGTGTGAAGAAGAATCGCACGAGAAAGCTTGTTGTAACGAAAAAAAGGAAACTACAGAAGATGCTTGTTGCAAAGATGAAATCATTAAACAAAAAACAGATGATGTTGTTGTAAAGGTTTTCCAAGTACAGCAGTTTAGTAGTTTTATTTCTCCTACAATTTATAAGTTGCAACCTTTGGTAATTTCTAGTGTTAAATTACCTAAAAAATTAGATGTTGCTTTTTATTGTGAAAGCAATGCGCCTCCTTTATACAAGCTTTATAATCAGTATCTTTTATATGCGTAACAAACATTTTTACTTACAAAATGTTTAATTAGTTATGCAATTTTATGAAATATATATTATTATTACTATGCACTTTAGGTGTGCATACACTTTATGCCCAAACAACTTTTAAGGGTAAGGTTTTAAATACCTCAAATCAGGCTATTGAAAATGCTACCATAACGGTAAATGATAGCGTGGTAGCAACAACCAATAATTACGGAATTTTTGAAGCTACTTTAGCAGAACCTTCAATAGCTTACATTTTTGCTGAAGGATACGAAGTTTTTGAAACAGAATTGAACGATTCTGAGCATTTTTATATGGTAACCATTCAAGAGGAAGCCGATTTAAATGAGGTAGTTGTAAATGTTAATAAAAAGAACACACAACGCGGCAGCGGAGCTACCAACACACAAACCATGAATGGCGGCGAGTTGTTAAAAGCAGCTTGTTGTAATTTGGCAGAATCGTTTGAAACCAATCCATCAATTGATGTGAATTTCTCGGATGCCATTTCAGGTTCTAAACAAATTAAAATGTTAGGTTTAACAAGTCCGTATATTTTAATTGCCGAAGAAAATATTCCTTCAGTACGCGGTGCTTCTCAAGCTTACGGATTATCTTTTACGCCAGGTACTTGGGTAGAAAGTATTCAGGTTACCAAAGGTGCAGGAAGTGTTGTGAATGGATTTGAATCAATTTCAGGACAAATCAATACCGAATTAATCAAACCAGCAACCGATATTCCTTTCTATTTAAACTTGTACGGATCTACCGATGCACGTTTTGAAATCAATGCCCATTTTAACGAGAAAATTTCTGATAAATGGAGTTCTTCTTTGTTTGTACACGGAAATACGCGTGTTAAAAAGAACGATATGAACCACGATGGTTTCTTAGATAATCCATTAGGAAGTCAGATTAATGTGATGAATCGTTGGCAATATTTAAATCTTGAAAAAGGTTGGGTGGCGTTTTTAACGGCTCGTTATATGAAAGACGAAAAACAAACAGGTGAAATTGATTTTGATAGCAAAAAACACAAGTTATCAACTTTAAAATGGGGATCTGAATTAAATACTGATAAGTTTGATGCAAGTTCTAAAATTGGTTACGTTTTTCCAGATCAGCCTTACAAAAGCTTCGGATGGCAAAACTCATTCAGTTACCACAAACAAAACTCGTATTTTGGTTTAAATCAGTTTGATATTACGCAACGTAGTATTTATTCTAACTTTTTGTACAGCTCTATCATCAGCAATACCTTACATAAGTTTTCTACAGGAGCTAGTTTTATGTACGATGATTATTCAGAATTTGTTTCGAATTACGGAGATCAAAATTACGATAGAACCGATACAAGTTATGGCGCTTTCTTTGAATATACGTACGATAACGCCGATAATTTAGCTTTAATTTTAGGCGGACGTGTTGATAATTCTAACCGTTTAGGAACTTTTGTAACGCCACGTATGCACTTAAAATACAATCCGTGGGAAAAAACTACTTTGCGTGCATCGGCAGGGCGTGGTAAACGTTTAGCAAATGTGTTTGCAGAAAACCAGTATTTATTTGCAAGTGCTCGTAAATTCAATATCAATAATCAAGGAGGAAAAGCGTACGGAATGGATCCTGAAATTGCTTGGAACTACGGTTTAAGTATTTCGCAAGATTTTACTTTTTTAGGAAAAAATGCAAGTTTAACGCTTGATTTCTATCGTACCGATTTTGAAAACCAAATTGTGGTTGATTTAGATCAATCGGCTAGAAGCGTGAATTTTTATAATTTAGATGGAAAATCGTATGCTAATTCATTTCAAGCCGAATTGAATTACAACATCATCAAGCATTTAAATTTAAGAACAGCTTATAAGTATTACGATATTCAAACTACTTATGGTGACAAAACTTTAGAGCGACCATTACAAGCGAAGCATCGTTTGTTTGCAAATTTAGAATATTCAACGCACGAACATAATGGTGCTTATTGGAAATTTGATGCTACTTGGAACTGGTTGGGTGCGCAGCGTTTGCCTTATACAGGTGATAATTCTACAGAGAATCAATTGGCATCGTATACCAATCCGTTTTCAACCATAAATGCTCAAATTACAAAAGTGTTTTCAGATAAGTTTGAAGTTTATGTAGGAGGTGAAAACATAGGGAATTATCAACAACATCGCGTTATTTTAGGTGCAGATGAACCTTTTGGCAATGAATTTGATAGTACTATTGTATACGGTCCTATTTTTGGGCAAATGTATTACGCTGGATTACGTTTTAAAATAAAATAAGAAGAAATAAAAACAATTTAAAATTACAAAAATGAAAAAGTATTTAGTATTGATGTTGGCAGTTTTAGGAGTTGCCTTTTCATCACAAGCACAAGAGAAAAAGAACAAAAACGCTAAGGTTGATGTAGAGGTGAAAGGAAACTGCGATATGTGTAAAAAACGTATTGAAAAAGCAGCTTTGGGTGTTAAAGGTGTAAAATCGGCTAATTGGCATTCTGATGATCAAACATTACATTTGTTATTAGATGAAAATAAAACCGATGGTTTAAAAGTTTCTGAAGCTGTTGCAAAAGCAGGGCACGATACAAAAGAAGTAAAAGCAACTAAAGATGCTTACGATGGTTTGCACGGTTGTTGCCAATACGATCGTGAGTCTTAAAAGGTTTTCGTGAATAAAGAAATCCGCTCATCGAGCGGATTTTTTTATTTAGCATAATTACGATACGTAATAGGTTCTTCAAGTAAGGCAACTTCTTCAGGAGTAAAAATGGTGTAATTTACTTTAAATGTTTTCCCTTTTGGAATTTCTAATGAAAAACCGCCAATTCCAATGCCATCTAATACATCTAATTCAAAATGAGCGTGTTTCCAATACTCAAATAAATCGTGATCTATCCAAAAGTTAAAATCTTTAATTTTACCAATTAATACATCTTTAGATCTAGGGAAATAACCACCTTTTTTAAAGCACATGGGTTGTGTGCCTTCACAGCAGCCACCTGCTTGATAAAACATTAAGTCGCCAAATTCTGCAGCCAATTCATCAATTAATTGCGAGGCTTTTTCTGTTATCGATACTCTTGAAGTGTGTCCCATAATTTTAATTTTTAAAAGAAGCCCATTGCTTTTTTATCGTACGAAATCAACATGTTTTTGGTTTGACGGTAATGATCTAACATCATTTTATGGTTCTCACGACCAATACCTGATAATTTATAACCACCAAACGGCGCACCTGCTGGGTAATTATGGTAATTGTTTACCCAAACACGCCCCGCTTGAATAGCACGTGGTACTTGATAAAGTTGGTGCGCATCACGTGTCCAAACACCTGCGCCTAAACCGTAAATAGTGTCGTTTGCAATAGCAATAGCTTCAGCTTCGTCTTTAAAAGTAGTTACAGCCAACACGGGGCCAAAAATTTCTTCTTGAAAAACACGCATTTTATTGTTACCTTTTAACAACGTTGGTTTAATATAATAACCGTTTTCAATAGCACCACCTAAATGGTTTGCTTCGCCACCTGTTAAAACCTCGGCACCTTCTTCTTTTCCTAATTTGATATAGTTTAAGATTTTATCGTACTGAATTTTAGAAGCTTGTGCGCCAATCATGGTTGATGTATCTAACGGATTTCCTGCTTTAATAGCATTTACACGTGCCAATACTTTTTCGATAAATTGATCGTAAATAGATTCTTGAATTAACAAACGCGACGGACACGTACAAATTTCTCCTTGATTTAAAGCGAATAATGCAGCTCCTTCTAAAGCTTTATCTAAAAATTCATCATCAGCATCCATAACCGATTCAAAGAAAACGTTTGGAGATTTTCCTCCTAATTCCAAGGTTACTGGAATGATGTTTTCTGTTGCGTATTGCATCACCAAACGCCCAGTTGCTGTAGAACCTGTAAAAGCAGCTTTTGCTACTTTAGGGTTGGTTACTAAATCTTGACCTAATTCTGCACCAAAACCATTTACAATGTTTACAACGCCTGCTGGTAATAAATCTTCAATTAGTTCCATTAATACCAAAATAGAGATTGGGGTAGATTCTGCGGGTTTTAATACTACACAGTTACCAGCGGCTAGGGCAGGAGCTAATTTCCAAACGGCCATTAAAATAGGAAAATTCCAAGGAATAATTTGTGCAACAACACCTAAAGGTTCGTTTACAATTAAAGAAACGGTATTGCTGTCTAATTCTGATAAAGATCCTTCCTCAGCACGAATAACGCCTGCAAAATATCTAAAATGATCAATTGCTAAAGGAATATCGGCATTTAAAGTTTCACGAATTGGTTTACCATTATCAACCGTTTCAACAGCCGCAATCATTTCTAAATTAGCTTCAATACGATCTGCAATTTTATTTAAAATGATACTGCGTTGCGTTGCTGAAGTTTTACCCCACGTTTTAAACGCTTCGGTTGCTGCATCAACAGCTAAATCTAAATCTTTTGCATTTGAATGTGCCGCTTTTGTCATTACGCTTCCATCTAACGGAGTAATTACATCAAAGTATTTTCCAGAAGCGGGCGCTGTCCATTTACCATTAATATAGTTGTCGTAATGAGGTTTAAATGTTGGTCTGTCGTAGATTTTTCCGTTACTCATAATTTATATTATTAAAGATTAATGTTTTATCTTTTCAATTTACGAATAAATAAATGGGTTTTCATTAATAAATTGTTAATTAGGTTTATTTTAGAAAACAAAAAAGCCAATCAATTTGATTGGCTTTTATTTATATGTGATAAAATGATTACATCATTCCTGGCATACCGCCGCCCATTGGCATTTGGCCTGCACCTTCTTCTTTAATATCTACTAAAGCACATTCTGTAGTTAAAATCATTCCAGAAACCGATGCCGCATTTTCTAAAGCTACACGTGTTACTTTTTTAGGATCGATGATTCCTGCAGCTAACATATCAACATACTCATCGGTTTTTGCATTGTAACCAAAATTTCCTGAACCTTCGCCTACTTTTGCAACAATTACAGAACCTTCTAAACCTGCATTTTCAACAATAGTACGTAATGGGGCTTCTACCGCACGCGAAACAATTTGAATACCAGTTTGCTCATCAGCATTTAAAGCGTTAACGTTTGCTAAAGCAGCTTTAGCGCGTAACAAGGCAACACCACCACCTGCAACAATACCTTCTTCTACAGCTGCACGCGTTGCATGTAAAGCATCATCTACACGGTCTTTTTTCTCTTTCATTTCTACTTCAGAAGCAGCACCAACGTATAAAACGGCAACACCACCCGCTAACTTAGCTAAACGCTCTTGTAGCTTTTCACGGTCGTAGTCAGATGTAGTAGTTTCCATTTGTGCTTTAATTTGGTTTACGCGGTTTTTAATCATGTCCGCTTCGCCAGCACCATTAACAATCGTTGTGTTGTCTTTGTCGATAGAAACTTTTTCAGCAGTTCCTAACATTTCTAAAGTTGCGTTTTCTAAAGTGTATCCGCTTTCTTCAGCAATTACTGTTCCTCCTGTTAAGATCGCGATGTCTTCTAACATTGCTTTTCTTCTGTCTCCAAAACCTGGCGCTTTTACAGCAGCAATTTTTAAAGCACCGCGTAATTTGTTTACTACTAAAGTTGATAAGGCTTCACCATCAACATCTTCTGCAATAATCAACAACGCTTTTCCTGATTGCGCAACTGGTTCTAATACAGGTAATAATTCTTTTAACGATGAGATTTTTTTATCGTATAATAAGATGTAAGGATTATCAAACTCTGTTTCCATTTTTTCAGGATTGGTTACAAAGTATGGTGATAAATATCCTCTATCAAATTGCATTCCTTCAACAACGTCAACATACGTATCCGTTCCTTTAGCTTCTTCAACAGTGATCACACCTTCTTTACCAACTTTACCAAAAGCTTCAGCGATTAATTCACCAATAACTTCATCGTTGTTAGCCGAAATAGAAGCTACTTGTTTGATTTTTTCTGTAGTAGAACCTACTTCTTGAGTTTGAGAAGCTAAATCGGCAACAATTGCCTCAACCGCTTTGTCAATACCACGTTTTAAATCCATTGGATTTGCACCCGCAGCAACGTTTTTTAATCCTTCTTTAACAATAGCTTGCGCCAAAACGGTTGCAGTAGTTGTACCATCACCCGCTAAATCGTTGGTTTTAGAAGCAACTTCTTTCACCATTTGCGCACCCATATTTTCTAAGGTATCTGCTAATTCAATTTCTTTAGCAACTGAAACACCATCTTTGGTAACGTGAGGCGCACCAAACGATTTTGAAATAATTACGTTACGTCCTTTAGGACCCAATGTTACTTTTACTGCATTAGCTAATGCATCAACACCGCGTTTTAAACCATCGCGTGCTTCAATATCGAATTTTATATCTTTTGCCATAATTTTATTTAAGGTTTTAAGTCGAAATTTATCTTTCGACTATCTTCTTTTCTCTTTGTTCTTTTGATGATTATATAATTGCCAAAATATCTTCTTCGCGCATAATTAGGTAATCTTTACCTTCTAATTTTAAATCGGTTCCTGCGTATTTACCATATAAAACGCTGTCGCCAACTTGCACAGTCATTGGTTCATCTTTTCTGCCATTACCTACAGCAACAACAGTTCCTTTTTGAGGTTTTTCTTTTGCAGTATCTGGAATGATGATTCCTGAAGCAGTTTGAGTCTCAGCTGCAGCCGGCTCAATAATTACGCGGTCTGCTAATGGTTTAATGTTTAATGCCATATTTTAAAATATATTGGTTAAAATAATTGATTTATATTTTTGTTTTTAGTTTGACCAAAAACGTGCCAACTCTATAAATTGATAATTTGTCATAAAAAAAATGCCAGCTTGTCATAAGCTGGCATTTTGTATTGTTTTATTCTTAATTAATTTGCTGGTTGTGTAGCAGGTGCGTTGTTTGCAGGTGCTTGTTGTTGTGGTGTATTAGCTGCAGGTTGCGTATTTTGGGCAGCAGCAGGTACACTTGGTTGCGCAGGAACAGTATTTGGATCTAAAATTTTAGACTCATTAGAATATCCTGAGTTGAAACTTAAACTAGATAAAAGAATTAAAATAACTAAAGCTCCTGCTAAAGTCCAAGTACTTTTATCTAAAAATTTGTTTGTATTTTGTACACCTCCAATAGATGTTGAACCACCTAATGATGAATCTAAGCCGCCTCCTTTAGGGTTTTGAATCATTACAACAATGATTAAAAGCAAGGCTACTATAGTAATTAATACTAAAAAAATGGTAAACGTATTCATTGGATTAAATATTATTAAATTCTTGTAATTTTTTGATATCTAAAATTCGATTTGCAAATAAACTACTTTTTTCTGGATATTTCAAAATTAATATTTCATAAGCTTGAATAGCTTTTTGATATTTTTTTTGTTCTAAGTATATGCGCGCTAAAGTCTCAGTCATATAATAGGGCTCATCATCTTCTGTACGCTCTATATTTATTACCGGAATTACGGTAGTTTTGCTTGGTGTTATTTTAGGATTTGTTTCGATAAATCGATTAATTAAATCCATCTTTTTTTGTTTTTCTTGTACAGAATCGGTTGTGTTTTGCTCTGCTTTTTCGTCAGATGGCAATTCTATTTCTTCGTTTGAACGATCAATTGGTTGCGCCGAAGTTAATTTTAACCATTCTGTAAACGAAAATTTATCGTTTGTAGAAAAATCTAAAGGTGTACCTACTTCTAATTTTTCTTCTAAAATTTCAACTTCTTCTTTTGGTAGCGAAATTTCTGCTTTTTCCTGTTTAGCTTCGATTTTGGATTTTGAAATTTGATCGATTTTTTGAATCAATTCAGTTTCTTTATCCGCGTTTTCAATATATACCAACGTTTCTAAAACACGTTTTTCAATGGTTTCATCTAAAGTTGGTTCGGGCTTTTTAAATTTGATGTAATCTTCATCAATCACCTCTACATTTTCTATTTGCAACGATTTGTAAATGATGAAATCTTCCGAAATAATATAATCAAACAAAACATCGCGATCTGTTGTATAAGCTGCTGTTTTTTTTAATTCACTGTTGTACAAAAAACTTCTTTGCTGGTGCAATGATTTTAAATACAACGCACGCGCCGATTGTAAATACGGAAATTGATTTATTACGTTTTTTAAATCATCGCCAATAGTATCTGCTAATTGGTACGGATTATTTAAAGCGTTTATGTATTGTTGTGCGTTCATAATGTTACCATTTTGCTAGCGAAGCATTAAAAACATCTTGCGTAATTCGATCATAAATTTCGTCTAAAGCGGTGTTTAATTTACCACCAACTAATTGATCGTTTGCAGGGAAATCATAAAAGTGTGAAAACGTTTTTTCAAAATCGTCTTCAGGATTTTTTTTGTTTGAAAAACGTACCATTACAGAAATATACAAACGGTTTTGCGCCGCAGTTTGGTCGGCAGTAGCAGTCATAGGTGAAATTCTGTAATCGGTAATTTCGCCTTCGTACAACAAATCTGCGTTGGTATTGGTAAGGTTTAAACTGGTTTGGTTTTGTATTAATTCTTGTAATTTATTAGTAAAAGTACGTTCAATACCAGGTTCAACCAATTCTGCATTGTTTAAAAAATAATTTACTTGAAACGATGCCGCATCAATTTTGCCTGTTCCAGTAAAATTATAGGCACCACAGCTATTTAATAAAGTACAAATAGTAATTATTAAAACAAAAAAGCGGGTGTTTTTAATTATTTTATAAATCATACTGTTTTATTTTTCGGTACAATGTTCTTTCAGAAATTCCCAATTCATCGGCTGCAGCTTTGCGTTTTCCACTGTTGCGTTCAAGTGCTTTTTTAATAAGTTGAATCTCCTTTTCTTCTAATTTCAAAGAATCTTCCTCATCAATAGTTTCCGCAATTAAATAATCGTTTTCATCATCAGTATCATCCATGATTTCTTGTGAATGATTGATGTTATTAGGCGATGAAGCGGTTAATTCGTTTAAAGGAATTGATCTATTGCTTGTTTGTGCTGGCGCAGTTTCTTCGGCTTGATTGTAAATACGCTGAATTAATGATTTGTTGCTTTCTTGAAATTGACTTGAATTTGAGTTGTTCATTAATTCAAGTGTAAGCTTTCTTAAATCACTTAAATCGGCTTTCATATCAAACAAAACTTTATACAAAATTTCGCGTTCGTTACTAAAATCGCTTTCTGCTTTTTTTGTTTCGATTAAAGAAGGCAACTGTGCATTGCGATTAGGTAGATACGATTGAATGGTTTTTAGATCGATATCTCTATTGGTTTCAATAACCGATATTTGTTCTGCAATATTACGCAGTTGACGAATGTTACCATCCCATCGGTAATGTTTTAAATATTCTGCAGCTTGCTCTGTAAGCTTTATTGGCGGCATTTTGTATTTGTGAGCAAAATCAGAAGAAAATTTTCTGAAAAGTAAATGAATGTCTTCTCCACGCTCACGCAATGGCGGCAAATTAATTTCTACCGTACTTAAGCGATAGTATAAATCTTCACGAAATTTACCTTTGTCAATTGCCTCAAACATTTTAACATTTGTTGCAGCTACAATACGTACATCGGTTTTTTGAACTTTAGACGAACCTACTTTCATAAATTCGCCATTTTCTAACACACGCAATAAACGTACTTGTGTGGTTAAAGGTAGTTCACCAACTTCGTCTAAAAAAATAGTACCTCCGTTAGCTACCTCAAAATAACCTTCGCGGGCACCAACTGCTCCGGTAAACGCACCTTTTTCGTGACCAAAAAGTTCAGAATCAATGGTGCCTTCAGGAATAGCACCACAGTTTACCGCTATATATTTGCCGTGTTTTCTATGCGATAACGCATGTATAATTTTTGGAATATTTTCTTTACCAACGCCGCTTTCACCCGTTACCAATACAGAAATATCGGTTGGTGCAACTTGAATGGCTTTTTCAATGGCCCTGTTTAATTTAGGGTCGTTACCAATAATTTCAAAACGTTGTTTTATGGCTTGAACTGATTCCATTTCTTTTGTTTTTTACGATTGCATTTCCGAATATCCTACAGCTTCTCCTATTAAAGTTGCCGATGTACAATCGTTAATTTTTACTAATACAAAATCGCCTACTTTATAATTTTCTTTAGGGAAAACTACGGTTGTGTTTTGCGAGTTTCTTCCAGACCAATGCTCGTCTGAACGTTTTGATGTTTTTTCAATTAACACTTCAACCGTTTGGTTTACAAAACGTTTGGTGCGTTCCATAGCAATGCGCTGTTGTAAATCAACAATTTCTTGCAAACGGCGTTTTTTTACAGGCTCTGGTACATCATCTTCCATTTTTCTGGCAGCCATTGTTCCTGGGCGCTCTGAATAGGCAAACATATAACCAAAGTCGTAATTTACATATTCCATTAATGTAAGCGTGTCTTTATGGTCTTCTTCGGTTTCGGTTGGGAAACCTGTAATCATGTCTTGTGATAAAGAAATTTCAGGAATAATGCGGTAAATGGTATCAACCAAAGTCATGTATTCTTCACGTGTGTGCTGGCGGTTCATTTCATGTAAAATACGCGTAGAACCCGATTGAACAGGTAAGTGTATGTATTTACAAATATTATGATGCTTTGCCATAATGTGAATCACTTCTTCGTGCATATCTTGTGGATTTGACGTAGAAAAACGGAAACGCATTTTTGGATACGTTGTTGCACACATGTCTAACAACTGAGCAAAATCTACCGCTGTTGCTTTTTGCATTTCGGTAGCTTTGTCGTAATCTTTCTTTAAACCACCGCCGTACCATAAATATGAGTCTACGTTTTGACCTAACAATGTGATTTCTTTAAAGCCGCGTTCATGCAAGTCTTTAATTTCTTCCATAATACTTTTTGGCTCACGCGAACGCTCACGACCACGTGTAAAAGGTACTACACAAAACGTACACATATTGTCGCAACCACGTGTAATAGAAACAAACGCTGTTACACCATTGCTGTTTAAACGTACTGGCGCAATATCGCCATAGGTTTCTTCTTTTGATAAAATAACGTTAATGGCATCTCTACCTTCATCAACTTCTTTTAATAAATTAGGAATGTCTTTGTAAGCATCTGGTCCTACAACCATATCTACAATTTTTTCCTCTTCTAAAAACTTGCTTTTTAAACGTTCAGCCATACATCCCAAAACACCTACTTTCATTGATGGATTGATTGATTTTACAGCATTGTATTTTTCTAAACGTTTACGAACCGTTTGTTCTGCTTTATCTCGAATAGAGCAAGTGTTTACTAAAACTAAATCGGCTTCCTCTAAATTTTGAGTGGTATTATAGCCTTCGTTTGCTAAGATGGATGCAACAATTTCGCTATCAGAAAAATTCATCTGACAACCGTAACTTTCAATAAAAAGTTTCTTTTTATTATCGCTTTTATGTTCTAAAACAAGGCTTGTTCCTTGTTTGCTTTCTTCAATTACCTTTTCCATAAAATCATAATCGTGTACGAATCAATTTGCAAAGATACAATTAAAATTAATTTTATGACAAGATGGCAGATGTTTTCTAAATATTTTTAAAACGACTTTTTACGACGTTTAAAAAACGTATCTTTACTAGCATGAAGCAGTTTACAAAACATATTTGTTATTCGGGCGGTGCAGAAGGTGCTGATACTTATTTTGAGTTTTTCTCGAACAAATTTGCTGTTGATGTAATTGCGTATTCTTACAAAACCAAGCATCATACTTCTGAAAATAAATATGAGTTAAACGAAATGCAATTTGCCGAAGGAGTTAAACATGTTCATAAAGCCAATTTAGTTTTAAAACGTGCCAAAGTAAATTCATATTTAAAGTTACTTGCGCGCAATTGGTTTCAGGTTAAAAATGCAGACGAAGTTTTTGCTATAAGTATTTTGAAAAATACAGATAATGGATGGTGTGTACAAGGTGGTACGGCTTGGGCAGTGCAAATGGCAATAAATACCAATAAGCCTGTTTTTGTGTTTGATCAAGATCAGGTACAGTGGTTTTATTACGATTATTACTATAAAAACTTTAAAAAGTGTGTTAATAATCCTAAAATAACAGCTTTGCACTTTGCAGGTATTGGTACGCGCAACATTAATTTGTTTGGCATTAACGCTATTGAAAATCTTTTTAAAAACACTTTTGAATAAAATAATATGGCTACAAAGCATAATTTAATTAGTAGATTAACACGTATTGTGGAACTTTTTCAAACGCATAACGGTAGCGGATTAAGTTTTGAGGATATTAACAGTAAATTAAAAGGAGTTCATGCCGATGATGATAATAGTATTTCTTTGCGAACTTTTCAACGTGATTTAAAGGATATTGAATCATCATTAAACATTACAATAAAGTTTGATAAATCGCAGAAAAAGTATGTGTTGCAAAACAGTGCTTTTGTAAATGGTTCTAAAAATCAGCAATTGTTTACTATGGATAGTTTAAAGATGTTGCATATTGCGCAAGATGTTTCTACAACTGATTTTATTTTAATTGATGACCGAAAAGCTTTGGGTTTAGAGAATTATCAAACAATTAAAGAAGCTATTTGTGAATATAAGTATCTGGAATTTGAGTATCAAAAGTTTGATCAATACAAAGCTAATCGTCGTAAATTAATGCCATTGGCTTTAAAAGAAAGTAAATTTCGCTGGTACGTAGTGGGTTATGAGCTAAAAGATGGTTTGCGCCAGACCTTTTTAAAAACATTTGCGTTAGATCGTATTTACGATGCACAATTAGGAACTAATTTTAAGTTACAAGAATCTGTTTCTGTAAAAAATCATTTTAATCATTTTATTGGCGTTACCACAAAACCACTTGCTAATTTTACCGAAGCAGTTACGGTGCAAATAGAAACATCTATAGAATATGGTAAATATTTTAGTTCATTGCCTATTCATCCTTCGCAAAAAACCGAAATCGAAAACGGTAAAACCATAATATCTTTAGAGGTTATTCCTACAATGGAGTTGGTTTCTGAGCTATTATCGCACAATCATCAAATAAAAATAATCCAACCAAAAGAATTGGTTAAAGAACTAAAAAAAATCTTGACGCAAAACTTAAAACAATACAGTTAAAAGTGTTGTTGAAAAAAAATAGATGCACCTTTTTTTGATATAATTAAATAGTATAAAAAGCTTTATTTAAAAAAATCATATACTTTTGCTGACAAATTAAAGTAGAATGGCAAAGAATTTAGTGATCGTGGAGTCGCCTGCAAAGGCAAAAACAATAGAAAAATTTTTAGGAGCTGATTATCAGGTAGAATCTAGTTTTGGGCATATTGCCGATATTCCTTCAAAGGAAATTGGTGTGGATATTGAAAATAATTTCAAACCAAAATACGAAGTTTCTGCTGATAAAAAAGCGGTAGTTAAAAAATTAAAAGATTTATCTAAAAAAGCCGAAACGGTTTGGTTAGCATCCGATGAAGACCGCGAAGGAGAAGCTATTGCTTGGCATTTAGCCGAAGAATTAAAGCTGAAAGAAAACCAAACAAAACGAATTGTTTTTCACGAAATTACAAAAACTGCCATTCAAAAAGCCATTGAAAACCCAAGAGGTATTGATTATAATTTGGTAAATGCTCAGCAAGCGCGTCGTGTTTTAGATCGTTTGGTGGGTTATGAGCTTTCGCCTGTTTTATGGAAAAAAGTTCGTGCAGGTTTATCTGCAGGTCGTGTGCAATCGGTTTCTGTACGTTTAATTGTAGAACGCGAAAGAGAAATTGAGCAGTTTAAAAGCGAATCTTCTTTTAGTATTACTGCCGAGTTTATGGCTGAAAACGGAAAATCGTTTAAAGCTAAATTGCCAAAGAATTTTAAAACACAAGAAGAAGCGTTTGCTTTTCTAGAAAAAAATATTGAAGCACAATTTAAAGTTGCCGATTTAGAAACAAAACCTGCAAAAAAATCGCCAGCTGCGCCTTTTACTACTTCTACTTTACAACAAGAGGCGTCGCGTAAATTGTATTACACTGTTGGTCAAACAATGATGTTAGCACAGCGTTTGTATGAAAGTGGGTTAATCACTTATATGAGAACCGATAGTGTTAATTTATCACAAGATGCAATTAAAGCTGCCGAAACGGAGATTGTAAATTACTACGGAAAAGAATTTAGTAAACCACGCAATTTTTCTACAAAAGCTAAGGGTGCACAAGAAGCCCACGAGGCAATTCGCCCAACAGATATGTCGCGTCATTCGGTGAATATTGATCGTGATCAAGCACGTTTGTATGAATTAATCTGGAAACGTACCATTGCATCTCAAATGAGCGATGCGCAATTAGAACGTACCAACGTAACTATTGCGGCAGACAAGCACAATCAAAACTTTATTGCTTCGGGCGAAGTGTTACTTTTTGAAGGTTTCTTGAAAGTATATCTTGAAGGTAATGATGATGAAGATGAAGAACAAGAAGGTTTGTTGCCTGCATTAAAAGTAAACGAACGTTTAACAAACAATGGAATAACAGCAACGCAACGTTTTTCACGTCCCCCGGCACGTTATACCGAAGCTGCTTTGGTTAAAAAGTTAGAAGAATTAGGAATTGGTCGTCCGTCAACCTACGCACCAACAATTTCAACGATTATTGCACGTAATTATGTAGAAAAAGGTACAACCGAAGGTAGTGAGCGTAACTATGAAGTGTTGAGTTTACAAAATGGTAAAATTACAACTGCTACACAAATTGAAAAGGTGGGCGCTGATAAAGGAAAATTAGTGCCTACAGATATAGGTATGATTGTTACCGACTTTTTAGTGAAAAATTTTGATACCATTTTAGATTACAATTTTACAGCAAAAGTAGAAGAGAGTTTCGATGAAATTGCAGAGGGTAATTTGAATTGGACCAAAATGATGAACGAGTTTTACAGTCATTTCCATCCAACAGTAGTTGATGTTGAAAAAAATGCAGAACGTGAGTCTGGAGAACGTGTGTTAGGAACCGATCCAAAATCAGGAAAACCCGTTTTGGTGCGTTTGGGTAAATTTGGGCCTATTGCTCAAATTGGAGACGCTGATGACGAAGAAAAACAATTTGCAAGCTTAAATGCATCTCAAAATATAGGAAGTATCAATTTAGAAGAAGCTTTGTCGTTATTCTTATTACCAAAAACTTTGGGTGAATATAATAACGAATCAATAGAAGTAAATAATGGTCGTTTTGGTCCTTATGTTCGTTATGCAGATCAGTTTATTTCACTTTCAAAAGGAGAAGATCCGTTAGATGTATCTTTAGAACGCGCTATTGAGTTGATAAAAGAAAAACAAAAAGCCGATGCACCTATTGCAGAGTATCAAGGTTTACCTGTGCAAAAAGGAGTGGGGCGTTTTGGTCCGTTTTTAAAATGGAACGGTATTTTTATCAACGTTAACAAAAAATACAATTTTGATAATTTATCTAAAAACGATATTGAAGAATTAATTGAAGATAAAATTCAAAAAGAAAAAGATAAAGTTATTCACGATTGGAAAGAAGAGGGGATAAAAGTTGAAAAAGCACGTTGGGGCAGATCAACCATTTTAAAAGGAAAAATTAAAATTGAACTAAGCAAAGATGTTGATGCAGCTGCATTAACCTTAGAAGATGTTCAAAAATTAATCGAAGAGAAAGCGCCAGCAAAGAAAACCGCAGCCAAAAAAGCACCAGCTAAAAAAGTAGCGTCTAAAACCACAGCTGTAAAAAAAGCACCTGTAAAACGCGCAACTAAAAAATAAAAACTCTTATGTACGAAATTTTAAAACCAATCTCTACAGAGTTAGAAACATACATACAAACATTGCCTAAGCATTCGTTAGGTAAAACAATTGACATCCACACTTCTAAATCATTTCCTGAGTTAGATAATGTACAAATTGCCTTTATTACAGTGAATGAAAGCAGAGGTACGCTGTTAAATAGCAAAGAAGATATTAATTTTGATACTTTGCGTAAGAATTGGTACCAGCTTTTTCCTGGAAATTGGACATCAAAAATGATCGATTTAGGGTCTATTGAAGCTGGAGAATCTATTGAAGATACGTACGTGGCTGTAAAGCTCATTGTATCCGATTTGCTAAAAAAGAAAATACTACCTATTGTTATTGGTGGTTCACAAGATATTACCTATGGTATGTACCGTAGTTATGATACCCAAGAGCAAAGTGTAAATTTAGTTTGTATAGATAATAAAATTGATGTTGTAAATGATGTTGTAAATCCTTCAGAATCATTTATGACGCGTATTATTATGGAGGCACCAACCAATTTACATAATTTTAGTGTGTTAGGATACCAAACATATTTTAATTCGCAAGAAGAAATCGATTTAATAGAGAAGATGTATTTTGAAGCATATCGCTTAGGAGAAGTCATCTCAAATGTTAAAATATCAGAACCTGTTTTACGTGATGCAGACCTAGTAAGTTTAGATTGTAATGCAATTAAATCAGCCGATTTAGGATTTTTTTCACACTTTAATCCAAATGGTTTTGATGGGCGAGAAATCTGTGCTTTAGCACGTTACGCTGGTTTAAGTGATCGTGTAAGTAGTTTTGGTGTTTTTAATATTGATAATGTATCAGAAAAAAGTTTGCTAATTACGCAGATTTTATGGTATTTTGTTGAAGGATTCAATTTCAGAATGAATGAATATCCTTATATTAGCAAAGCAAATTATTTAAAATACATTGTGCCTTTAGAAGAGCAAGAATTAATTTTTTATAAAAGCGATGTTTCGGATAGATGGTGGATTGAAATTGAAGGGCTTGATAACAAAGATCATAAAATCTTATTTCCTTGTAGCCATGATGATTACAAGCAAGCTTTGCAAAATATTGTACCTGAAAGATGGTGGCTTGCTAATAAAAAACTATTGGCTTAACATTTTCAAAATAAAATTGTTAAATATAAATTAAATTTTTTTTTAAGATTTCGTTGTATATTTAAAAATAATTAAATAGGTTTACGCTTTGAATAATTTTTTAAAATAAAACCCCAATTAATATATGAAGAAGTTCATTACACTTTCTGCGGTTGTCTCGTTATTATTCGGTTGTGGTTCTGGTGATAGAGGAGAACTACTAGAAGGAACTCAAGGAAAACGCTGGATTACCGAAAAGCCACAGGGAATGGCTTTCATACCTGGAGGATCTTTTACAATGGGTAAAACTCATGAAGATTTATTAGGGGCAGAAGATGCACCGGCTCGTAACGTAACCATTGGTTCTATGTATATGGACGAAACGGAGATTACCAATAATCAATATCGTAAATTCGTTGAGTTTGTTAAAGATTCTATTACAAGAACACGTTTAGCTATCATGGCTGATGAAATGGGAATGGATCAAACAGCAGGTGGAATTGGTGCTTTTGCATTTCAAGAAGTACAAGATCCATCGTTAAATCAAAATCAGTCTGCTTATGATCGTTATATGTATGATAACTATTATAGTATGGCAATGGATGATGATGAATACGCAGGTCGTCGTTTAAATAAAAAAGCACGTTTAATTACAGATCCAAAACGTTATCCAGATGAATATTACGTAGAGGTAATGGATTCATTGTACATTCCAGCTGTTCAAAACTTGAATGGTATGATTACGTACGATGTTAAAAAATTAAACTTCAAATATTCTTGGTGGGATACTAACGGTTATATAAATGATTCTTCAAACGATTCAAGAAACCGTCAGTCTAAGTTCTTAAAAACAGAAATTGTAAATGTTTATCCAGATACAACTGCTTGGGCTAAAAACTTCAACTATTCTTATAATGAGCCAATGTTTAAAGAATATTTTTGGCATGAGGCTTACGGAGAATATCCAGTTGTAGGAGTTACAGCACATCAAGCAAAAGCTTTTGCAGCGTGGAGAACCCTTTACAAAAAATCATACTCAACAGACCGTAAAATGAATCACAGTTTATATGAGTACCGTGTTCCTGAAGAATCAGAGTGGGAATATGCAGCTCGTGGAGGTCTTAAAAATGCAATGTATCCTTGGGGAGGTCCTTATACAACAGATGAAAAAGCTTGTTTCTTAGCTAACTTCAAACCAGATAGAGGAGATTACGCTGTTGATGGAGCTTTATATACAGCTGAAGCACGTTCTTACAAACCAAACGGATATAACTTATATAATATGGCTGGAAACGTTGCTGAGTGGACAAACTCATCTTATGACGAAGAAACATATTTATTACAATCAGGTTTAAAACCAAAAGGTAGAACAACTACTAATCCAATAAAAGTTGTACGTGGTGGTTCTTGGAGAGATCCTCACTATTTCTTACAAGTTGCTACACGTGATAGAGAAAATGCTGACTCTGCTCGTTGTTACATCGGATTTAGAACAGTTGTTTCTGCACCAGGGCCGGGCTTGTTAAATGAAGCTAATGCTCCTCAAAGTGGAAGAAATCAAAAATAATTAAACTATTAATAAACTAACTAACTATAAATTAAATTAAAACATAAGAGATGGCTATACCTAAAAAAGTAATGAATTTCTGCTACGGTATGGGAGCAGCAGTTGTAATCGTTGGAGCATTATTTAAAATTACTCACATGGAGTTTGGACCTTTAAATGGTAACAACATGTTAACTGTAGGACTTTTAGTTGAGGCTTTGATTTTCGCAATTTCGGCTTTTGAACCAGTAGATGATGAAGTAGATTGGGCACTTGTTTATCCTGAATTAAAAGGTGGTGCGCCAAGAACTATGCAAGTAGGCGGTAATGTAGGGGTTACAGGTACTGTAGCTACAACATCAGTAGGTGGTTCTCAACCAGCACCAGCTGTACACGTACAAACTTCTGCACCAGCGCAAGCACCTGCTTACGCAGCAGCTACTCAACAACATGTTGCAGTTGCACAGCCAACAATGGAGAGAAGTTTATTATCAGAGAAATTAGATAATATCTTAAAAGAAGCTAAAATTGACGGTAACTTAATGGAAAGCTTACGTGATAGTATTAAAAATTTCGAAGCAGCTGCAAAAGGAATCGCTCCTACAGTTGATACAGTAGCTTCATCTAATAGATATGCTGAAGAAATGGCACAAGCTGCTCTACAATTAGAGTCTTTAAATTCTATGTACAAAGTACAATTAGAAAGTGCTACTAAAAATGCAGATATCAATAGAGAGGTTGCTGAAAACAATTTAAGATTGAAAGAGCAAATGATGTCTTTAACTTCTAACTTATCAACTTTAAATGCGGTTTATGGTGGAATGTTATCTGCTATGGGTAAAACAGCTAATTAGTATTAACTTTTAAAACATTCTAATTAGACATGGCAGGAGGAAAACAAACCCCAAGACAGAAGATGATTAACCTGATGTATTTAGTGTTCATCGCGATGATGGCCCTAAATATGTCAAAAGAAGTGTTAACAGCTTTTGGATTAATGAACGAGAAGTTTGAATCAGCTAATATAAGTGCTGATGAAACAAATAAATTTTTATTAGGTGGCTTAGCTTCTAAAGCTAACGATGAGCCAGCGCGTTATACAGAACCATATCAAATGGCTCAGAAAGTTCAAAAGCTTTCAAATGAGTTTTACAATTATATTGGTTCTTTAAAAGTAGATGCAACTAAAGGCTTTATTAACGATCCTGTAACTAATAAACTTCCTTACGAACAAATGGACAAAGGACAGGAGATTGATTACGGTTGGTTTGAAAAAGATGGTTTATCTGCAAAAGGTAAAGAAATTGAAGCTCGTTTTGCAAAATATCGTGCAGACTTTAAAGCAATTATTGGAAATGATGTTAAGTATAAATTTCTTATTGAGAATATTGATGCTAAATTCAACACAAATCCTGTAAAAAATAAAGACAATCAAGATATTGAATATTTAGATTATCACTTTAAAGGGTATCCTGCAGTTGCATCATTAGCATATTTATCTGCTTTACAAAATGATGTTAGAGTATTAGAGCGTGAGTCTTATGACTTATTCTTAGGTAACTCATTAAAACAAGCTGCTTCTATGAAAAATTACCAGGCTATGGTTATTACTGATAAATCAGTATACTACCAAGGTGAGGCTATTAAATATAAAGTAGTTTTAGGAAGATATGATAACTCAACTGTTCCTACTTCAGTAGTAGTTAACGGCTCAGCTATTCCTGCTTCAAGAATCAAAGCGGGTCAGGTAGAATCAACAAGTGTTGCTTCAGGTTTAGGAGAACATAAATTTACAGGTAAGTTTACATTCATGGAAGATGGAAAACCTGTTGTGGTTGATATCTTGAATTCTAATTACGTTGTAGTTGGTCGCCCAAGTTCTGCTACTATTTCTGCAGATAAAATGAATGTTGTATATATTGGTTTAGATAACCCAATTTCTATTACTGTTGAAGGTATTACTTCAGATAAAGTAAATGCAAGTGCAACTAATGGTACATTAAAGAAAACGGGTAATGGTAAATATGTTTTTGTACCTAGTGCTGGTAAAGAAGCTGTTATTACTGCTACAGGTACAATGCCAGATGGTAAAGCAATTACTTCTAAACAAGTATTCCGTATTAAAACACTTCCTCGTCCTCGTGGATTAATCCGTGGTGAGTATGATGCAAAAGGGCCTGCTAGTAACTTAGCTCAAGTTTCAGTAAGTGCTAAAATGGAGGATTTTGAATTTGATGTGAATTTAAGAGTAACACAATATACTATTGTCTTCCCAGGTATGGGTTCTGAGGTAGTAAATGGAGGAGGTTCATTACCAGCTTCAGCTGCCTCAAAAGCAAGTCGTTTACGCCCTGGTGATGTAGTACGTATTGTAAATATCAAAGCAAAATTAGATAACGCTCCGGGTGTTGTGATCAAAGATCCTACAAACGCAACGTTTACAATTCAATAAAACAAATAGATTATGAAAAATATTAAGAATTTATTTTTTGCAATGTGTGCGGTTGTGGTTTCAACTGTTACCTTCGCTCAAAACAATATTTTGAATGCACAGTCTCCTGAAGAGATTGGAGAGCAATCTATTGAGGATATTTATGCGAAAGCAGATGGACCTATTCCATATGAATATGTGAATGATCGTGATGTTATTTTTCAAAAGAAAGTTTGGGAAGTATTATCTTTAGATCAAAAGCAAAATTTAGTTTATTATTTTCCTTTAGAAGAAACTATTGATCGTAAGCCTCTTTGGAATATATTAAAGGATGCAGTAATGAGTGGTAAAATCACTAAAGCGTATGAAGATGATAATTTCAAATGGAAAATTAATCCTAAAAACTTAGAGAGTAAGTTTGTTAGAACTGATACTGCTGAAGCTGGTAAGGAACAGTTTATGATGGAAGGAAAAATTGATAAACAATATATTTATCAAGTTGAGATTAAACCTACTGATGTAAAAGAATATCGTATCATGGGTATGTGGTATTTAGATCGTAATGCTGGTGAGTTAAAATACCGTATGTTAGCAATTGCACCTGTTGTTACTGATTTAGCTACTAAAGGTACTGATTATGAACAAGCGGTTCCATTATGTTGGATTTTCTTCCCAGATGCGCGTGAAACATTGTATAATTCTTATGCATTTAATGAGAAAAACCCTGCAATGAAGGTAAATTACGATTTCTTGTTTAATGCACGTAAGTTTGCAGGAACCATTTACAAAACCGATAATATCTATGGAGACAGAGATATTAAGGATTATGTACAAGGAAATGCAATGATGCAATTACTAGAAGCAGATCGTATTAAAGAATCTATCCGAGATTTTGAAGATGATTTATGGAATTACTAATTTTGTAATGAATTAATATAAAACTCTTATCAAAAATGATAAGAGTTTTTTTATACTATGAAAACAGATTATATTATTGTTGGCGGTGGTTTAGCAGGTTTGTGTATGGCTTTCACACTTTATAAAGCCAATAAAACGTTTGTAGTTATTGACGGTGATATAAGGTCGTCTTCTAAAGTGGCAGGCGGCATGTTTAACCCTGTTGTTTTAAAGCGATTTACATCAATTTGGGAATCAGAAGCTCAGTTGAAATTAGCAGATGATTTTTATCCACAAGTAGAGAAGTTTCTAGACGCTTCTTTTTATCATCAAATGCCTATTTTTAGAAAGTTTGCAAGCATTGAAGAGCAAAATAATTGGTTTCTTGCTTGTGATAATTCTAATACGGCCCCTTTTTTAAATCCGAAGCTTTTTAATGAACAGCTTAAAGGTATTAAAAGCAGTTTTTATTTTGGTGAAGTTTACAATACAGGCTTTTTAAATGTAAATCAATTTGTTATATCCTATCAAAATTACTTAAAGAGCATTAATGTTTTAAGAAGTGAGTATTTTGATCACAAATCTTTAATAATAAATGATTCTTCCATTTTTTACAAAGATATTGAAGCAAAGCATTTAATATTTGCAGATGGTTTTTCCATTTTGAACAATCCTTTGTTTCATTACTTGCCTGTTGACGGCACCAAAGGGGAATTGCTTTATGTTAGAATACCTGATCTTAAACTAAAAGTCATTGTAAAATCGGGTGTTTTTATTATTCCAATAGGTAACAATTTGTACAAAGTGGGGGCTACTTATAATTGGGAAGATAAAACAGATGCAACTACTGAAGCTGCAAAAAAAGAACTTATAGAAGGTTTAGAAGAATTGCTTGATTGCGAGTATGAAATTATCAATCGTGTAGCAGGAATTCGCCCAACTGTAAAAGATCGTCGCCCTTTGGTTGGTGCGCATTACCAACATGAAAATGTTTACGTTTTAAACGGTTTAGGTACACGCGGCGTGCTTTTAGCGCCTTATCTTGCAGAAATATTGCTCCTTAACATTGAAAATGATGTACCTTTGGATAAAAATATCGATGTAGCTCGATATTATAAAAAATTACAATTAATAAAATAGCAACATGCTAAATATACACGATTTGTCCGTTTCATTTAACGGAGATTATTTGTTTGAAAGTGTTACTTTTCGATTAGGAGCTGGTGATAGAGTTGGGTTGGTAGGTAAGAATGGAGCAGGAAAATCAACGATGCTTAAAATTATTTCTCGCGAAGTGCAACCAGATTCCGGTGTTATTGCATCCGATAAAGAAATTAAATTAGGTTTTTTAAAGCAAGATATTGATTTTGTTCAAGGAAGAACTATTCTAGAAGAAGCTTATCAAGCTTTTGATGATATATTGTACGTTGAAAAACAGTTAGAGGAAACCAATTTTGAGCTTGCTAATAGAACAGATTATGAAACCGAAAGTTATCATGATTTAATTGAAAAAGTAAGTGATTTAACACACAGATATGATATTTTAGGCGGTTATCAATACCAAGGAAATACAGAGAAAATTTTATTAGGTTTAGGATTTAAAAGAGAAGATTTTGATCAGTTAACCGATACTTTTTCTGGTGGATGGCGTATGCGTATTGAGTTGGCTAAGTTGTTGTTACAAAACAACGATATTTTGCTATTAGATGAGCCTACTAACCACTTGGATATTGAATCTATCATTTGGTTAGAAAACTTTTTACGATCGTTTTCTGGTGCTGTTGTATTGGTTTCGCACGATAAAATGTTTTTAGACAACGTAACCAATCGCACCATCGAAATATCGTTAGGTAAAATTTACGATTTCAATAAGCCGTATTCTCAATATTTGGTTTTAAGAGAGGAAATGCGCGAAATGCAATTGGCAGCTCAAAAAAATCAAGCTAAGAAAATTGAAGAAACTGAAAAGTTAATCGAAAAGTTTCGTTACAAAGCTACCAAAGCTGCTATGGCGCAATCGCTTATTAAAAAGTTAGATAAAGTAGAGCGAATTGAAGTAGATGAGGACGATAATGCGGTAATGAATATATCTTTTCCAGTTTCTATTACACCAGGAAAAGTGGTGTTGGAAATTGAAAAGGTAACGAAGAATTACGGTGAGAAAACAATTTTCCAGGATATTAATTTAATGATCGAAAGAGGAAGTAAAATTGCTTTTGTGGGTCAAAATGGTCAAGGTAAATCAACTTTGATCAAAGCAATTATGAACGAGTTTGATTATGACGGATCTATCAAAGTTGGTCATAATGTGCAGTTAGGTTATTTTGCGCAAAATCAAGCAGATTATTTAGATGGCGAAAAAACGTTGTTAGACACCATGATTGATGCTGCTACCGATGCCAATAGAGCTAAAGTGCGCGATATTTTAGGATCGTTTTTGTTTAGAGGCGATGATGTAGAAAAGAAAGTTAAAGTTCTTTCTGGAGGCGAACGTAACCGTTTGGCGTTAGCTATGCTGCTTTTAAAGCCAATTAATGTGTTGTTGATGGATGAGCCTACCAATCACCTTGATATTAAGTCTAAGAACGTTTTAAAGCAAGCATTAAAGAAATACGAAGGTACTTTGTTGTTGGTTTCCCATGATCGTGACTTTTTACAAGGAATGACAGAGAAAGTATACGAATTTAAAGACAAAAAAATCAAAGAATATTTAGGCGATATTAATTATTTCTTAGAAGAAAGAAACGCTACCGATATGCGTGCTTTTGAGCAAAAAAAGGATACACTTCAATATAAGGTAGTTGTTGAAAAGAAAGAAAATAAGTCACTTTCTTACGAAGATCAAAAACGATTGAAAGCATTAAATAATCGTTTAAGTAAAGCAGAAAGTACTATTACAGATCTCGAAAAGAAAATTGCTAAAGCCGATGCCGAATTAGCTAAAGATTATGAAAAGTTAATGAACGATACCAAATGGTTTTCATCGTACGAAAAACTTAAAAAAGATTTAGAAAACACCATGACTGATTGGGAAGAAATTCAAGAAGAAATTGATAAGGCATAAAAAAAGCAAGGTTTTAAGCCTTGCTTTTTTGTTATTTATTAGGAAACGTTTCCAATACTTTGGTTACAAATTCTTTTGTTCTTTCTTCTTTTTTGCTTTGTTTGTTGGTTAAATAACCTGTTCCTTTACCTTGCCAAATAAGTTCTTTGTTAGATGCCTTTAATACATCAATAAACAAAATGCCTTGTGTAGATGTTGAAACCGATTGATAACCTGGCCCCATCATCCAAGGATTCCATCCCCACGGACGGTAATAACCATAACCCCAGCCACCATAATTATTTACATGAACCACTTGTTTAGCATCGGTAAACAAATTAATTAGCAAATCCGGATTTTCGCTTTTTGTATATCCTTTAGCTGCCATTTGTTCGTCAATTGCTTTTAAGATGCGTTTTTTGTCTAAATCAGAAATATTGATTTTATCAACTCCATCTTTCATAAACGCATACGTTTTAAACTCGTTAAAGTTAACAGAGCTATCATAATCTGTGTTTACTTGCACCGAACTACACGATGCTAAGAATAGCACAGCTAATAGTGGTAAAAATTTTAATAGTTTCATATGTTTTAATTTAATAAGTTATCGTCTACTAAATTAGGAAGTGTTACTTTTAATAATGGTTCTGCTTCCATTGCACGTTGAATAGCAAACATAGCACCCTCATTACGCGCCCAGCTCCTTCTTGATATTCCGTTGTTTACATCCCAGAAAAGCATTGATTTTAAACGTTGTTCTGCTTCTGAAGTTCCATCAAGAAGCATACCAAAACCACCATTAATTACTTCGCCCCAACCAACGCCACCGCCGTTGTGAACAGATACCCAAGTAGCACCACGGAAACTATCGCCAATAACATTGTGAATGGCCATATCGGCTGTAAATCGAGAGCCATCATAAATATTTGATGTTTCGCGGTACGGAGAATCGGTTCCAGATACATCGTGGTGATCACGACCTAACACTACTGGTCCAATTTTTCCTGCTGCAATAGCATCGTTAAAGGCTTTTGCAATGTTAGCACGACCTTCAGCATCGGCGTATAAAATACGCGCTTGTGAACCCACAACTAATTTGTTTTCTTGTGCGCCACGAATCCATTGAATATTATCTTTCATTTGTTGTTGAATTTCAGCAGGCGATGTTTTAATCATTTCTTCTAAAATTTCACAAGCAATATTGTCTGTTTTTTGTAAATCTTCTGGATTATTTGATGCACAAACCCAGCGGAAAGGTCCAAAACCGTAATCAAAACACATTGGTCCCATAATATCCTGTACGTAAGAAGGGTATTTAAACTCACGACCCAAAGTTGGATTTGGATTCATAACATCAGCACCAGCACGCGATGCTTCTAATAAGAAAGCATTTCCGTAATCAAAGAAATAGGTTCCTTTTGCTGTGTGCTTGTTGATAGCAGCAGCGTGGCGACGTAATGTTTCTTGAACTTTTTCTTTGAATAATTCTGGTTCTTCCGCCATCATTCGGTTTGATTCTTCAAACGATTGATCTGCTGGATAATAACCGCCTGCCCAAGGATTGTGTAGAGATGTTTGATCAGAACCTAAATCGATATGTACATTTTCTTGATCAAATTTTTCCCATACATCCACAATGTTTCCTAAATAAGCAATAGAAACAATTTCTTTATTTGCTTGCGCTTTGCGAACACGATTTACCAATACATCTAAATCTTCAATCATTTCGTGAATCCAACCTTGTTCGTGACGAATTTTTGTGATTTTAGGATTTACTTCGGCGCAAACCGTTACACAACCAGCAATAGTTCCTGCTTTTGGCTGCGCCCCACTCATTCCACCTAAGCCAGAAGTTACAAATAAGTTCCCTTTTGGTTCTTTGCCAATTTTTCTAAATCCGTTTAAAACCGTAATCGTTGTTCCGTGCACAATTCCTTGCGGACCAATGTACATATACGAACCTGCTGTCATTTGTCCGTATTGCGTTACACCTAAAGCGTTGAATTTTTCCCAATCGTCTGGTTTCGAATAATTCGGAATCATCATTCCATTGGTAACAACAACACGTGGTGCGTTTTTGTGCGATGGAAACAAGCCCATTGGGTGCCCCGAATACATAACTAATGTTTGCTCATCAGTCATTTCGCCCAAATACTTCATGGTTAATAAATACTGTGCCCAATTGCTAAAAACGGCTCCGTTACCACCATAGGTGATTAATTCGTGCGGATGTTGTGCTACAGCATAATCCAAGTTGTTTTGAATCATCATTTGAATGGCTTTTGCTTGTAACGATTTTCCTGGGTATTCGTTAATATCTCGAGCATACATTCTGTAACTTGGACGGAAACGATACATGTAAATACGACCGTATTTTTCTAATTCTTCTTTAAATTCTGGAATTAAAGTTTCGTGATGTTGTGGTTCAAAATAGCGCAACGCATTACGCAACGCTAATATTTTTTCTTCGGCAGTTAATATTTCTTTACGCTTTGGTGCGTGATTAATAGTGGTATCGTATAAAGCAGTTCGTGGTAAAACTGCTGGTATTCCTTGTAGTATTTCTTCTTGAAATGTCATGGTAATTGGTTTTGTTTTTTTTCGAACTTGATCGACTAATTTATTAAATCCGTACGGACAATGTTTACAACCGCTCATACAGCAATACCCTCTGTTTAAAAGATATTTTTCTGTAAAAATGCGAAAGCCACGATCCGAAAGATAATAATCTTCTCCTTCGATTAGATTTTTATTCATCATAACTACAAATTTAATAATTCGTACGATGATTTTCAGTATCTTTTTTTAATATATTGTAATTTTGCTTTATGCGATTGATTATTTCAAAATTTTGGGTGCCAAAAGGGTTTTCGGGTATAACAATTTATCCGTTTATTTTTGCACGTGAAAATTTTTGGAAAAACAATACCATATTCATCAATCACGAGAAAATACATTTGCGTCAGCAGATTGAAACATTGGTGCTTCCTTTTTTTGTTTGGTATGGTTTGGAGTATTTAATTCGTTTACTTCAATACCAAAACAGAAAAAAAGCGTATCGAAACGTTTCTTTTGAGCGTGAAGCTTATGCAAATGAACAAAATCCTCACTACTTAAAAGAGCGTCGTTTTTTTAGTTTTTTACGATATTTATGATACAACCTCAGCAACAATCATTCAATCAAAAGATTGATTTTCCTAATGCGTTTGAAATAGAAGTTTATGTAAAGCGAGAAGATGTTTTGCACACAGAAATATCGGGTAATAAATTTAGAAAGCTAAAATACAATTTAGAGGAAGCAAAACGTTTAGGTAAAAATACATTATTAACTTTTGGCGGAGCTTATTCTAATCATATTGCTGCAGTTGCAGCAGCTGGACGCGATTATGGTTTTAAGACTATTGGTGTAATTCGTGGTGATGAATTGGCTGATAAATTTCAAGATAATCCTACGTTAAAGAAAGCGTTTGATGACGGCATGCAGTTTTATTTTGTTACACGAACGCAGTACAGAGAAAAGCATCACGAACATTTTTTACAAGAATTACATGAAAAGTTTGGTGCTTTTTATATGGTTCCCGAAGGCGGCACAAATGAGTTAGGAGTAAAAGGTTGTGAGGAAATACTAACTGAAGAAGATACTGTATTCGATTTTGTGTGTTGTGCAGTAGGTACAGGCGGTACCATTTCGGGTATTATTAATAGTTTACACTTACATCAAAAGGCGATAGGATTGCCAGTTTTACAAGGTGGTTTTTTGTTTGATGAGGTGAGGAAATACACAAAAAACAAACAATGGAATTTAGTAACTGACTATCATTTTGGAGGTTATGCAAAAATTAATATCGAATTGAAACAGTTTATGCAACAATTTTTTAAAAAATATTTAATATCTTTGGATCCTGTGTATACTTCAAAAGTAGTTTTTGGAGTGTTTGATTTAATAAAAAAAGGGTATTTTACACCCCATTCAAAAATATTAATTATTCATACTGGAGGTTTACAAGGACTTCAATCTAACATTGCTGATATATGAAGAAGGTTTTAACAATGCTGTTAACAGGTTTTATTTTAATGAGTTGTAGCGCAGCGCATAACACAAAAGTAAAAGATAAAATTGTTAAAGAATACGGAACACCAAACGATCCTAAACGAAAGGTAGTTGTTAAAACAAGATCAGAAATAAACAAAGAAAATACTCCTGTTGTAGAAAAGAAAACTACAAAACCTACAAATCCACTTTTAGATAAAGAAGAGTTTAAAAACAGCAATTCCGAAACTTTAATTGCTACCTCTAAAGTAAATGTTTCTAAAAATACCATTGAAGATTATGTTGATTTATATGCCGAAGCAGCTATGCAAAGCATGAAAACATACGGAATTCCTGCAAGTATAAAATTAGCACAAGGTATTTTAGAATCGGGTTCTGGCAATGGTACATTGTGTAGAACAGCAAATAATCACTTTGGTATTAAATGCAAAGACGAATGGACTGGCGAAACAGTTGCACATACTGATGATGCGCCTAACGAGTGTTTTAGAAAATATAGCTCAGCAATGGAATCTTATAACGATCATTCTGAATTTTTAGCTCACAGAGTATATTATAAAGATTTATTTTCACTTGATAAAAGCGATTATACTGCTTGGGCAAAAGGATTAAAGAAAGCAGGTTATGCAACTGATCCTAAATATCCTTCAAAATTAATTGGAATCATAGAGCGTTACAGACTTTATGAATACGATCAAAAGGTGTTGAATAGTAAAGACTACACGCCTGTAGTAAGAACTCAAGAGCAACAACAACCTGTTTTTACTCCTACAAAAGAACATTTATACACAGTACAATCAGGTGATACTTTGTTTGCAATATCGCAAAAGTTTAATGCACCTGTAGATCGTATTAAATTATTAAACAACTTAAAATCAAATAGCCTAAATGTTGGGCAAACCATAAAAATTCAATAATAATGTTATACAAACGTAGCAGCGAGTTATTTGTTGAAGCTGCAAAATATATACCGGGAGGAGTTAATTCTCCCGTTCGTGCGTTTAAATCTGTCGGTGGCACACCTATTTTCGTTAAAAAAGCAAAAGGCGCTTATTTGTACGATGAAGATGATAAACGTTACATCGATTATATCAACTCATGGGGGCCAATGCTTTTAGGGCATGCGTATGAGCCTGTGGTAAATGCGGTTATCGAGAAAACAAAGTTGGGTACATCGTTTGGTACACCAACGGCTATTGAAACCGAAATTGCACAATTAGCTGTTTCTATGGTGCCAAATATTGATAAAATTCGTTTTGTGAATTCTGGAACCGAAGCTTGTATGAGTGCTGTGCGCTTGGCACGTGGATTTACAGGTCGCGAAAAGATTATCAAGTTTAGAGGATGTTATCATGGGCATTCTGATTCATTTTTAATTGCTGCAGGCAGTGGTTTGTCAACTTTTGGAGTGCCTTCAAGCCCTGGAGTTACAAAAGGTACGGCTCAAGATACTTTGTTGGCAAACTATAACGATATTGAATCGGTAAACGAGTTGTTTCAAGCAAATAAAAACGAAATTGCGTGTATTATTGTAGAGCCAGTTGCGGGAAACATGGGCTGTGTTCCACCTGTTAATAATTTCCTTGAAAAGCTTCGCGAGGTTTGTGATGCCAATGGTGCCTTACTTATTTTCGATGAAGTAATGACAGGTTTCCGTTTAGCTAAAGGTGGTGCGCAAGAATTGTTTGGCGTTAATGCAGATATCGTTTGTTTTGGAAAAGTAATTGGTGGCGGTTTGCCAGTAGGTGCTTTTGCTGCACGTAACGAGATTATGAACTATTTAGCACCTGTTGGGCCGGTTTATCAAGCAGGTACGTTATCAGGTAATCCATTGGCTATGGCTGCGGGCTTAACCATGTTGCAAGAAATTAACAACGATGCCGAGTTGTTTAAAAGATTAGAAGAAAAAACGGCTTATTTAGAAGCAGGTATGCGCAAAGTATTAACAGAGAACAATAAAACCTATGTGATTAATCGTGTAGGATCAATGATTTCTGTGTTCTTTTGTGATAACGCTGTTGAAAATTATGAAGATGCAGCTAAAGCAGATACACCCGACTTTAAAGCCTTTTTTCATGGTTTGTTAGAGCGTGGTATTTACATTGCACCATCAAGTTATGAAACATGGTTTATTACCGATGCTTTATCATACCAAGATTTAGACGAGACTATTAAGGCAGTTGCCGAAGTAACAAAATAACAATCAACGCTCAAGGAATTGAGCGTTTTTTATGACATCTACTTAAAATGAAAAAAATAACATCATTACTGTTTATTGCGTTGGCTTTTGCCTCGTGTGAAAAGAAAACTACTACAAAAAGTACAACATCAGTTGTGGGATATACGATCAAATTAAATTCAACAGCCGATTTAGAAACCTTATTAAAGGTAGAGAAGTATCCGTTGATATCGGCACATCGTGGGGGAGATGCAGCAGGATATCCCGAAAACTGTGTTGAAACCTTTGAACGTGCTACCGCTTTTGGTCCTTCTATTATTGAAACGGATATTGCTATGACAAAAGATTCGGTTTTGGTATTGATGCACGATGATACACTTGATAGAACTACTACAGGTAAAGGGTATGTAAGTGATTATACGTATGCCGAATTGCAACAGTTTTATTTAGAAGATTATAAGAAAACCAAAACAACTTATAAAATACCTACGTTAGATGCTGCTTTAGAATGGGGCAAAGGTAGGGTAGTTTATACCTTAGATGTGAAACGAGGTGTGCCTTATGAAAAGGTAATTGAAAGTATTCGTAATAACAAGGCCGAAGCTTACAGTATTGTGATTACCTATAATGCCGATCAAGCTAGGGCGTTTCATAAGCAAGCTGGTGATATTTGGTTATCGGTATCGGCAAATGGCAAAGAAGATATACAACGTTTAAAACAATATAAGGTTAATACCAATAAAGTTGTTGCGTTTGTTGGGGTAACAGAGCCTACGCCTGCTACCATAAGTTATATGCAACAGCAAAATATCCCTATGATATTAGGTACTATTGGAAATCTTGATAAAAGTGCAAAAACCAATGGTGATGCCTTATATCAATCGTATTTTGAGAAAGGTATACAAATACTTTCTGCCGATAGAAACAAAGAGGCGAGTGAACAGGCATTGCAATATGCTAAAAAGCATAACTTAACCTCGCAGTTTATACAGACAAAGTAATAAATGTGACGCATAACACAGTTATCATCTATTTGTTTTTTTACCACAGATGCACAGATTTACATCTTTTTTGAAAGAAAAACTGAAGTTAATGATTTACACAGATGTTGAATACTTCGCATTCAATTATATATGTTCATTTATTATTTGGCACAGATACACAGATTTACATCTTTTTAAAAAAGAACCGTTAAAAATCATTATTAAATACATCTGTGTATCTGTGGTGATTACACTGTACTTTGGGTTGTAGTGTTATGTATGTTGATTTGTTTTTTTTATACAGATACACAGATTTACATCTTTTTTAAAAAGAACCGTTAAAAATCATTATTAAATACATCTGTGTATCTGTGGTAATTACACTGTACTTTGGGTTATAGTGTTATGTATGTTGATTTATTTTTTTATACAGATACACAGATTAATATCTCTTTTACAAAAGAATCGCTAAAAATAATGATTAAAATATCTGTGCATCTGTGGTAATTACATTGTACTTAATAACGAATAAAACAAAAAACAGCAACCTAAATGGTTGCTGTTTTCATTATTCTTCCATATCCCAGGCGTTTTTCTTTTTGCCTCCAAACTTCTCTAGCTTGTAAGTTAACGAGAACATAACGTACTGTTTTAAAATAATGTCTTGACTATCGTAAATAGCTGTTGGCGATGCCGTTCTGCGTACGCTTTGGTTTTGATTTAATATATCATACACTTTAACCTTTGCCAATAAACGTTCGCTTAAGAAGTTGTAGCCTAAGCTGGCATTCCATAACAAATAATCCTTTTTAAAGCCATCTGCAATGTTAGAGTTGTATTCATACATAACATCACTACCAAAAACTACGTTCTTAGGCCAGTATGAAGTTGCCATAAAGCCTGCCTTATGTACAAAATAGTTGGTTTCTTGTACAGGCAAATTATCATACTTCATGTAATTAATATCATAGCTATAGCTAGGTTTTAGGGTAAGCTTTTTATTAAAATCTAAGGTAACGCTTACCTCAGGTTTTAACGATGTGCCATTAGATGTGTACCAAACATTGTTTTGTACCCCTTTGTTTTTATTGCCATTAAAATCTAAACCAGCTGCAAAGCTTAATTTATTTTTATCGCCTAACTTAAAATCTTTATTATAGTTAATACCAGACCAGTAATAGTACGTATCATTAATATTAGTATACGTAATGGTACTAAAATAGTTGGCATCAAAAGTACTAATCATACCTGTACTTCTTGGGTTATAGCTACCACCAGCATACAAATAGTAGCCCGAACGTGATTGCCAATCATAGTTATTAAAGCCTAAGTAAAAGCTGTGTTGTTGCGTTGTTTTAAGGTCTTTATTACCTTGCATGGTTGATAAAGTACCCGATAAATCTACATACTCTAACAACTGTGACATATAAGGACTTGTTTCTTGGTACGAGTAGTTGGCATAAATACTCATTGATTTACCTATGCGGTAGTTACCATACGTACGTATGCTTGGTAAAATGTCTAAACGTTGGTTTAAAAAGTTCTCGTTATTGTAAGCCGATGCTACATTATAGTTGTTAATAGTAGTACCCGTGTTTAAGGTAAAAAAGTACTTTTCGCCATTGATTTGATACCCAATGCTTGGCGCTGTTTTAACACCTTTCATGCTGTTTTGGTATGATAACAAACTATTGTAGTTGCTGTAATTACCATTTGCAGTATTAAAATCGTAAGTAGCACGCCCTTGATACTCATTACTCCAAGTATTGTTGAAATTAAACGTTAATGTTTGTTTAGGTGCAATTGGCTCACGATACACCACATTTACAGTATAAGCATCGGTATGACTGTTACTGTTGATGCTTTGGTTACGTATATCATCTGGCATATTGGTTTGATAGAAATAAGCAGCTGCATCTTTTAACTGATCTGTATTATTCTTTTTATTTTCATTATTAAACCCAATACTTAAACTACGCCCCTTACGTTTAAAGCGTCGTGCAATTAAGAACTCATTATTAAAAGTAGTATTATCAACACTTAAAAAATCAGTATTGCTACTTTTGTTTAACAATTGCCCTATTTCGTTACGCGTTTCGCTAAAACCACTGTTTCTACTAGTACTATTGGTGTTTTTAATGTTAGGAATAATAGTTAATGTGGTTAACGAGTCTAACTCCATTTCTATTTCATAGTTAAACGTATGGTTGCCTGTTTTTGATTTTAATGACGATTCTGATTCTGTAATATAGCGGTTATCTGGCAATAAATTCTCAATACGTGTTTTATTGGTATTGTTGTTCTCTACTTCATTAAACAAATAGTTCATGCTAACCTTGTTCTTTTTGCCCCAATTATCGCTGTAATTAACCCCAATCATATCGGTTTGATAAATACCTTTACCACCACCAAATTGCATTCCGTTTAAACTGTACGATCCATCATCAGACGATGATGTATAATAACCGTTACGACCACCCGACATGTTATCAAAGATTTCATTGGTAGAAAATCCGGTAGAGTTAATATTGTTGGATGCACCCAATACACTTATCTTAAAATCGCCTTTAAAATAGTTGAATAATAAGGACGATTCATATCGATCATCCGTACCATAGCCCGCTATAAAGCGCCCAAAGAGTCCTTTGTTTTTATCCTCATCAATAGTTAAGTTAATGGTTTTACTTTCACCACTTGTTGCTGCCCCCGTAAGTTTTTCTTCTTTTGTTTTACTATCGGTTATTTGTACCTTGTTAATAATGTCTTTAGGTAGGTTTTCTATAGCTACTTTACCATCGGCACCAAAGAAAGGTTTACCGTTAACCAATACATTATTTACCTCTTTACCATTTACTTTTATCTTACCATCGTCACCTACTTCAACACCAGGTAGTTGCTCTAATAGCTCTTTAACCGTAGCATCTGGACGCACTTTAAACGATGCCGCATTAAACTCTAACGTATCTTTTTTAACACGTATAGGCGCTGCATCGGTAGTAATAACCAACTCGTCTAAGGTATTATCGCCTTTTAGCGTAATAGTACCCACGTTTATGGCTTCTTTAATGCTTTCAAACTTTTGAGAGAAATCTTCAAAGCCCACATATGATACCGTCATAAAGCTAGGTTCATCAACCTTTTTTAAAGGCATGGTAAAATTACCCGCTACATCGGTAATGGTGTAATCAATAAGAGTAGAATCTTTTTGGGTTGATAAGTAAATAGTAGCAGCCTCTATAGGTTTTTTATCCTCGGCAATTACCTTACCTTTTAATTCAATTTTTTGAGAAAATGCAAACGTACTGCATAGCAATACGCATAAATAGAGTAAGTTTTTCATAAATGTTTTGTTAGTGTACTTTAGTTAACGCAAATGTGTTAAAAAAAGTATATATAAAAAAACATACTTGATATTTAGTGTTCTTTTTAACATTTTATTATACTTTTTGTCTGGATTACCTTATTAGCGTGACATTATACAGGAGTAAAACTTTACTATCTAAAGAATGATGTGTTTACTTTGAAAAAGATATATATTTACACTAATATTTTAACAATAAGTAATATATGATAGGATTTAAAAACATGATATTAATGATTGGAGGATCATTATGTGCTTGGATGTGTGGTTGCGATGATAATGATGATATAGTACCTGTGCCATATGAAAATGTAGATAGAATAGCTGTTTTAGTTGTTGATGATGCTACAAATACCTTTGAAGGAGGTGGTGTTTATCATTACAACACATTGAATCCAACATTTAATTTAAAGGTTGAAGAAGTTCCAGCAAATGATGCAGGTTATATTACTGTTTTATTTGAAGAAGGAAATGAAATTATTTACTATGCTACTCAATTTTTAAATTATGATGGTGCAATTGTTAAGCCTAATCCTTTTGTAGATGCATCCCATTTTAATAAAGTAGATACCGAAGATTTTTTAGAATTTCCTGTTAATGCTATTGCATTAACTAGTGAATCAACAGATGGTGTAGAGCAAAAATGGGCTGTTATTCAAAATGATTGGTTTATTAGAAAAGGAGCAGAGCTTAAAGGAGACAATAAAGTGTTTTATTTTAAACATCAATTAAATAAAAGTGATAACAAAAGTATTAAATGGGTTTTTATAACTAAGTACTAAAGAATTAGGAAATTGTTTTTTAAATATAATTCTACTATAATAAAAATTGAATAATAAACAACTATCTTTAATTAGTACAAACATTATGCTTATTAAAAAATGCTATAAGTAAACCTAAGAAGTGAACTTGTAAAAGTTATATAACAAAAACCGCCCATTGAGTTTAAAATACAGTGGGCGGTTTTGTGTACATGTTTATGGTATTACATACTATTTTGTAGGAAATTCGGGTCTACGCATTTTGTATGTTGTACCCGATAACGATTCAAGAAAGGCTACTAATGCCTTTTTTTCTTCTTTTGTTAGGTTCAATGGTTTTAACAAAGCATCGGTGTACGGATAGTTAGGGTCGTTTTTCTTTTGTTCCTCGGTAGGATCAATCATGTGCATGCCGCTGTTGTATAAATTTACAACGCCCTCTAGGTTATCAAACAAGCCATTGTGCATCCAAGGGCGCGTTAAAAGCAAATCGCGTAGGCTAGGTGTTTTAAAAGTACCTACATCTTTAGGGTCTTTTGTAATATCAAACCTTCCTAAGTCTTGGTATTCACGTTTGTAATATGTAAGGCCAATGTTATGAAAGCTTTCATCGGTTAAATTCTTTCCAAAGTGGCAATTCATGCATCGTGCTTTGGTTCTAAACAAATGTAGGCCGTAAATTTCTTCATCGGTTAAGGCAGTGTATTTACCATCTATGAACTTATCAAAATTACTTGGCTGACTTTTAATAGATCGTTGAAACGCTGCTAATGCCTTTGCTACCTTATCAAACGATATTTTGGTTGTACCGTATGCTTTATCAAACAATGGTTTGTAGCCTTCTATTTTAGAAAGTTTTAGCACAACATCGTCAAAGTTAGCCGCCATTTCGTTGTGAGCTGTAATAGGACCTTCTAATTGTTGTTCTAAAGAAGTTGCTCTGCCATCCCAGAAAAAAGTTTTTCTATCGGCAATGTTTAGTAAAGACATCGTATTGCGCTTACCCTCTAAGTGGTCATGTCCTAAGGCTACTCTACGTTTATCACTCCATCCCATTTCAGGGTCGTGGCATGTGCTGCATGATATTTGGTTAGAGCTTGATAGTTTAGGATCAAAAAACAACATCTTTCCTAAAGCTACTTCAGGTATTTCTTGTGTTTTAAAGTAATTGCTATCGCGCTTTATACTTTCAAACTCTTGCCAGTTTACACCTTTATCTATTGTAGGCGATGGCCAGTTGCCAATAGGTGTTTTGTATAACTGTACAATAGAATCGTACGGCGGGTTGGTGGTTGCATAGTTGTTGATGGCAGGAAAAAAACCTAACAATAAAAACGAAACAACTACGATAAAAAAGATAAAAAACTTATTCATTTTAAAAGGTAACGCCTACGGTAAGCGTTGTTTGAGTATTGGTACTTTTGTTGTGAAACTTTATATAATCGACTGCAAAGATAGCATAAAGTGCTCTTTTAGGATGTATTTTTGTGTGATAGGTTACAGCAGATGTTAAGGCATTGTACTGGCTACTTTTAACATCATAATCGTGCATTAACCAATTGTTTATACCAGTAGATGTGTAGGTGCTAAAGTAATTGCTTGCCTTTGTAACCTTACGTTGATAAGCATTTAATTGCACATTAATTACATTATTGGCGTTTAGCTGTTGTAGATAAAAAACAGTTGTACCTATGTAGTTGTAATTGTGGTGTTGGTAACTGTTGTTGTCAAACCTATCTTCGGTGTTTTTTTGCTGCGTAAAGTAGGGTGTAACCGCAAGGGTGCTGTTGTTGGTTTGGTATTGTAGTAATAACTGTACCTTTAGTTGGTTGGTTTTGTAAGCATAGTTTTCGCTTTCTAATAACTTTGATAAAACATTGCTGTTATTGGTGTACAAGGTTTCAAAACCTTTTCTGGTAGTGTTGTTGTATTGTGCTTTAACCCCCACAGTAAATTGTTGGTTTAGGCTAAACAGCTTTAAAGCACTTATAAAGTTGGTTTGATGTTGTATGCGGTTTATTTCATAACTAGATTTACCTAAGTCGGTAGCAGCATCTTTTACTAACCTACCTTTGTAACTACCTACACTTATGTTAAAGGTATTGTTAAGGGTACCAAAGGTTAATCCGTAATGATATACAAAATCTTTAAAGTAAGCATTGGTGGTTTTGTTGCTAAAGAAGAAATTATAACTACCTAAACCATTCATTTGGTATAAAGGTGTTTTTTGTATTTCGCTAGAAAAAGCAATTTCTGTTGCTTGTATGTATTTGTTTAGCCCAGCAAACACACCTACTTTATAGTTGGTTAGTACAGGGTAGTGAGCACCTATTTGTAAGTTAAGATCAGATGTTGTGTTTTTAGGTCTCGGATCTTGTGTTTTGTAACCTAATGTAGCGGTATAATCCAAGGCAAGTGCCAAGGTAAGTTGGTTTAATTGTTGGGCAAAGCCACCTGTAAAGTTATAGGTTTGTTTGTTTAAGGTACCACCAACCGAATCGGCAATGGCTATGGAAGCAATTCTGTCTAAATCAACATTATTATTCCATTGTACGTTTTTTACTTTGCTTTGTGTGTAACTAGCGCTGCCCCAAAGTGCATTGTTTTGCTTTTTTTTATAAGAAGCTGTTTCTAGTTTGAATTGATTTAAACCCGAACCTTCTGGTAACAGATAGGTATTTTTCTTTTGGGTTTGATAGTTTAATTGAATGGTAGAAAAAGAATGATTACTATAATCCAACATATTTGCCGGATTATAGTAATATTCTTTATTAAAAGATCTAAATACATGGTTTTGGTTTTCGATGTTTTGATACAACGAAAGCGTGTCTTGTGCCTTAGTTTGAAAACCAATGCAAAGCAATAGTAATAAGGTGATGTATTTTAGATTTTTAAACATAATAAGTTATTAATGAACAATACCGTTTGCAAAACTTGATGCAGACATTTTTTTGAAATCTTCGGTAGAGTTATTGGTGTCTTTATACATAGGTTTGCCATTTTCCATAGTACCAATTACTTTTCTACGAATGGTTTTACCGTAACGTTCTGGGTCACTATCAATAGTACCGCAACCTGTAAAGCCACTATCAATAGATGCATCTAAAGGATTACGTAACCAAGTAGCATCAACTGCACTGTTTACACCATCTAAAATCCAAGAGTTAGGTACTTTGTAGGCACTTTTTTTAGTAATGTTACCCGCTTGATTAGGGTATTCGTAATCGTATTTGTAGTTAGCTAACCATGTTTCTGTAGTTTCATTAGCAGGAAAACGTGCAATGGCATAGCTTTCTAACCCACGGTTGTGTAAGAAATACATATTGTAGTTAGCAGAGCTGTAAATAACGGTTGCATTAGGTACCGCAGGGTTATCAACCTGACCCAAAGAAGGATTGTCTAAGTTAGGAAACTCATAATCGGCATTGCTTAAATCGTAAGCAGGTATATTAGTTGTTTTATGATTCATAGCCATATCTGCAATAACAACAAAGTCACCTGGTTGTACATCTTTGCCTAAAGTAGCAGGTATCATTAAAGCACCATTCACTGCAAAATGGGTATTGCGTATTTCAGGTGTGTTTGTGTTGTTGGTTGATGGTAAAAACTCTGATTTAAATACAATTAATCCACCTGTGTTTAACACTTTGTTGGTGTTGTTTGTTAATTTAAAATAACGCCCCGATGTGTAGATTTTGTTTTCAAGTGTTCGTACACCTGTAAAGAAAACTTCTTCTATAATAAAATCTTCGCTAAAGTTTTTAATACTTAATTTAATAGTTACGTTTTGGGCGTTTTGGGTTAAATCAAAAGCTACCGTACCTGCTGCTTCTATTTCCTCTCCTGTTGTTAATTTTACAGTACCATTTGCTGTTGCTGTGTATGATCCTTTTTTAAGATCTAACTCAGAAGGCGATGCAGTAATATCTTTTGTAGTAACAATTCCTGTATTGATTTCTTTGAAATCAACCTTCATGCTTTTTATCTCGGCAATGTTATCACCTGTAAATGTTAATGATACTTTAGCAGGTGTGTTATCAACAACACCATTGGTGTTATCGTCATCGCTACAAGCTACGGTGGTAAATGTTAAGCCTGCTATGGCTAAGAACATAAATAGTAATCTATTTTTCATGATATAATTAAAAATTAAACGTTAATTCCATTCCAAAATAAGGTGCGCTGTTAAAGTTACGTTCGTATTCATTGCCCATAAATATATACGGACCATAGTAACTAAACAAACGGTTAACAAACAACGATGTTTTTAAGTTATTGTATAAGCGTTTGGTTGCTTTTAAGTTGCCTACAATATCAAAAGTATATTCTTTTTTCAAGTTTTCTGTAAATGATACGTTACGTACCAACCATTGTTTGTAGGTATCGGTTTTATCGGCTTCGGTAAAAGCAAATAGGTTACCGTCTTTATCATAATACGCATAAGGTTCGGCAATCATTGGCGATCTTGCTTCGTTAGAAAACCATGTGCCTTGTAACGATAAAGAAATATTCATATCTAAATTAGGTAAATAGGTATCGATGATGCAGTTGTAATTTAAACCCGAGTTATTGTAACCATAATCATTTTTATAAATACCTACATAAGGAAATGATAATCCGTTGATAGATTGTTTCGGTTTTTCATGCAAAGGCATTGAGTTTTCATAAATTGTTTTAAACCATGCGCCATTAAGTGTTATACGAGTGTTGATGCTTTTAAAACGAGGCGAGTTATAACCAAATTCAATTCCTTGCTTGTACGTTCTACTTCCGTTTAGGTTGGTAGCGTATATAGAAAAGCTGTATTGTTGTGTAAAAGGTAGGTCGTTAATGTTTGGTTTTTCGGTCATGTTTTCTAAATCCAAACCACTTGCATCGTATCTATTATAATAAAAGGTTTTAAACTGATCATCTATTCTAAACCCCGATTTCATATCTTCATTAAAGTAGGTAATAAAAAACTGATGTTTTTCATATTCCATATCTAAACGAACTTCTTTCTTAATGTTTTTAGCAGCTACCAAATCGTAATTGGTGTTATCTAATACATACGTCATAAAGTTTACGTAACGTAAATTGGGATTGTAGTGATGAAAGTTTAACTGCTGAAAATCTAAAAAGCGTTTGTTAGGATATAGCATTAACAAAGTAGGTTGCTTGTACAGCGTACCATACCCAAAAGTAACATCGGTTTTAAGTTCTTTACCTGCAATAGTTATACTTGGTGCGCTGTATTGTATATTGGCTCTGGGTTCAAAATATACTTTGTTGCCTAAAGCATACGCACTGGGCATACCCATCATTTTAGAAATACGTGCACCAGCATACATGGTAAAACCATGATTTTCAAGATCGTATTGCATTTTATCACCTACAAAGAACGCAAGGTTTTGGTATGCAGGAATATCGTTAAAAGCACGTGGGCGCGATGTCATTGTAGCAGTAGGTGGTTTTAAAACATCGTACATTTGTCCGCGACCATTGTTTTTAGAGTATTTAAAATCCAAACCTGTTTCAATAGCATGTGCAATAGCCCCCGATGTAAAAGAAGCATCGGCTATGAATTTGTACGACATATCTAAAGGGCGACCTTCGGTTTTTAAGTATGATACATAACTTAATTCGGGAAAGTAACCATCGTTTACACCTTCTTCGGTTGCAGTTGATATAACAGTTGGACCCGAGAATTGTACCCATTTGGTTTGTTTTAAATCATCGTACCCTTGTTTAATAGATGTGTTTAATTGCAAACGATTAAAAAAGCCCGATCTTATTTTGTAATCAAAGTTATTGGCAAAAGCAATGTTTTGGCGAGTGTTTTTATAAGTATCAATTTGTGCGTAACCACTGTCTGGATCTACGGATTCATCATCAATACTTAAGTTGTAATCTAAATTACTTTGCCATTTTAATTTGTTAACTCCTGCTTTAAGATGCATGGTAGATCGAACCGAACCCGAAAAACGTTTGTAGTTTTCGTGGGTATTACGTGGGTCGGCTTTGGCATCTAAATAATCTAAACTGGTGTTGATATGCCAATTATCGGCTACTTTAAATCCTTTGGCTAAATAATATAGTTTGCTAAAACCATCGACTTTTAATCGACTTTGCCATTCGGTTTCACCCGATTTACGGTTAATAACAACTAAGCCCGAAGTTAAATCGCCGTATGATGCAGTTGGTATACCACGAATAATTTCTACATTATCAATATCGTTGGTTGATATCGTTCGCATGTCGATACCATTAGCTTGGGTATTACGAGATGTTATGATATCAAGTACATTTTTTTCTTTTTGAAAAGGATCTTGGATAGATGTTTGCATATCTGCGGCACTGTTCATGGTGTTTCCATCCATCACAAACTGTACACCTAAAGAGCCTGTTGCGTATTGATTATTGGGTTGCCCGTATTCGCGAATTGTTATAGCTTTAGCGCCTGTAAGGTTAGGGTTTTGTGCTTTACCACCTGGTAGTAATTCTAATAAATCGGTAAAACTACTAGGTTGTAAGTGTGCCATAGCTTGACGATCGATTTTAGAAGATGAGGTTAAGCCTTTACTTTCTTTAGCGGTTATAACAATAGCTTCTAATTGATTGCCGTAATACTGAAGTGTAATTCGTTCAGTAGTGTTAGCATGAACCGTAATGTTTTTAAAAACCGATTGATAATTACTGTGCGTTATTTGCATATTGTAATTACCTTTTGGTAAAACCGCTGTTACTTTACCTTGAGCATTGGTTACGTATTGTTTTGTAAAGTTGGCATTGCTTATAAAATCAACTAAAGCATCGGGTACGTTTGTTTGTAAACTATCTTTTACCAAAACTTCAACTGTGAAACTTTGTCCGTAACTTAAATAAGTTGCTGTGAATAAACAGACTAACCAGATGTATTTTGATAATTTAAACATGGATGCTTTTGATGAAATCAGAGTGCAAAATTATTTAATCTTATTATAAATACATAATTTATTTAGACTTATTTTTAATAACAAAGTAAAAAAAACGTGTAATTAATTTTACACGTTTTAATATTATTTTACAACTCTCTGGTAGTTCTCATAGAATGTGGACCCATTCTATTGCCACGTCCTTTACCTTTAGCGCCGCCATTACCAAACTGATCAAACTTCCATGTTACAGAGAACATCACATAGCGTTCTAAAACCGTATTTTCTTGATCAACAATAGTTGTGGTGCCAATAACTCTAGATGTACCTGTGTTTTGGTTTAAAATATCGTACACCTTTACTTTGGCAGTTAATGCCTTGTTTAAGAAAGCGTAGGATACAGCTGTGTTCCACATAAAGAAATCTTTCTTAAAACCATCGGCAATATTACCATTATAGGTGTAGCTAAAATCGTTACCCCATGTAAAGTTTTCAGGCCAATACGTAGTGGTTTGTACCATTACATTGTGTCTTAAATAGTTGGTTTTATCAAATTGTAAATTGGTATAGTTGGTATTGTTGTACGAAAGGTTGTATGAAGGCGCAATGCTTAATACATCACCATAATCCCAAGATGTATATACGTTTGGTGCAAAACTTAACTCGTTGGCATTGTACAAAACACCATTGGCAAAAGCACGTTGTTTACCGTAACTAATTCTACCACCTAAGCCATATCTTATAGTGTGTTCATCAATTTTATACGATTTGTTCCAGTTGGCATAAAGATTTGTGCTATAAGCATCGGCAATGTTTTCATAGGTTGTAGTGCGTTTACGGTTTTCATCAAAAATAGTTGATGCCACAATTTGCGATGTGTAATAATTTCCATTGAAAAAGATGCTCCATCCAGAGCGTGTTTGAAAATCAAAGTTGCGATATCCAAAGTTAACAGCGTGGTATTTTGCTTGATCTAAGTTTTCATTACCCACATATGTTTGCAACGGATCATTTAAACGTTTGTAGTTTAATATTTGCATTACACTAGGGTTTGATACGTTGTAGTTGTATCGAAAACTAAAGTTTTTGCTTTTATCAAACTTGTATCTAAAACTTGCCTGTACATAAGGCGATACAAACTTTTTATCAACCCCATAATTGATATTTAAGTAGTACGCATCTGCATTGTAATTGGCAATGTTTACCCCAGAATTTACGTACCAGTTTAGTTTATCGTTATCATAATTAATACCCACATAAGGCGTGTTGGTAACAATATTGGTTTGTGTTTGGTTAGATAAAGCTCCGTTTAAATCGGTAAAGTTATTGCTGTTTTCATTGAAATTGTATGTTTCTAACACATCTGTTTGTTGATCATAATCTAACGAATAACCAAAATCTATATAACTTGTTTTACTAATTGGTTGCGAATATTCTGCTGTTAATGAGTACGTATCGGCAGTAGATCGTGTGTTTTCTTGCTGATTACGAACATCATCGGTTGCATTGTCTTGATAAAATTTAGTAATTGAGTTGGTATGCCCAATACCTGTAGTTTTAGAGTTGCTGTTGTTAAACTTTAAACTGAAGTTTTTTCCTTTATCATTTAGCTTTTTATTGAACTGAAGTGCGTTTTTAAACGTAAAACTATTGGCAGTTGCAAAGCTGTTTTCGTTACTTTCATTAAACAAGTTATCGTTAGCATCCATAGATTTTGAGCTACGTTTCGATTCAAATTCGTTCTTATTAGCTGTAACCGATGGATTGATGAATATCTTTGTTGTAGGATTTATTTTGTATTCAATACGTGCATTACCATTGTGGTTAATGTTATTATTGGTACGCGCAGATTCTGATTCGGTTATAAAATCACCATCAGGTAAAAGATTTACAACACGTGAACGGTTGTTGTTTTTGTTTTGCGTATCGTTTAAATAATAGCTAACATTGGTTTCAAAATCTTTAAAGTATTCATCAGAATAATTAGCGCCAATCATGTTGGTACGCGTAATACCTGTGCTACTACCAAAGCCACCTGGACCACCAGAGCGCCCGCCAAAGCTAAACATTTGACTACGACCGCCACCCATATTATCAAAGATTTCATCCATAGAAAAACCTGTTGAGTTAATGTTGTTTGATGATGCCAGTATAGATATTTTACGTTCGCCTTTAAAGTAGTTTAACAAACCGCTGCTTTCATAACGATTTTTATCATCAACCATACTGCCAATACCCGCCATTAACTTAGCCATTAAGCCTTTGTTATTTTCCTCATCAATGGTTAAGTTGATACTTGTATTATCACTTTTGGCTCTTCTGCCCGAAAATTCTTCGCCTTTTGTTTTATGATCGGTTATTTGTACTTTCTTAATTAAATCGGCAGGTAAGTTTTGCAAGGCAATGCTACCATCTTCATTGAAAAAAGGTTTTCCGTTTACTAAAATCTGTGTGACTTCTTTACCATTTACGGTGATTTTTTTATCGGCATCAATCTCTACTCCTGGTAATTCTTTTAAAAGCGCTTCTACATTAGCATCAGGTCGTACTTTAAACGATTTTGCGTTAAACTCAAGCGTGTCGTTTTTTACCCGAATAGGTGCATCGGTCACAATAACAATTTCTGAAAGTAAATCAGAATCAGCTTTCATGGTAATGTTGCCTAAGTCTTTTGATTCGATGAGTTTCTCGAATTTTTCAACATGATCTTGATAACCAATAAACGACAACGTTAAAAACGAAGGTTCGTTTACCGCATTAATATCCATTGAAAACAAACCAGCAGCATCGGTTGACGCGTACTGAATTAAAGTAGAATCTTTAGCGGCTGATAAATAAACGGTAACATCAGAAACAGCTGTTTTGGCTTCATCAATTACTTTTCCTTTTAACTGAATCGATTGCGCAATTGCCGATGTGCTTAAAAGAATTATTAAAACGGTTAGTAGAGATAGTATTTTTTTCATAACACAAAGATATAAAATAGGATAATTATGTTAAAAAGGTATGTCGCAATTAAGTTGAGGTTTACCTATTTTTGAAGATACAAAAAAAGGAAAGATGTATCATCTTTCCTTTTATAATTATTTCTGACGGAAGTAAATATCAAGTGGTACTCCTTCAAAATCATAAATTTCACGTAGTTTGTTTTCAACAAAACGCTTGTACGGATCTTTAATATACTGTGGTAAATTAGCAAAGAAAACAAACTGTGGTACCGGCGTTGGTAATTGCATACAGTATTTAATTTTAATGTATTTACCTTTAATTGCTGGTGGTGGGTTGTTTTCTATGATAGGTAATAACGTATCGTTTAATTTAGAAGTTGCAATGCGCTGCTTACGGTTTTCGTATACTTGTACAGCAGCTTCTAGCGCTTTTAACAAACGTTGTTTGTTTAATGCTGATACAAATAGAATAGGCACATCGGTAAACGGAGCAATTTCTTCACGAATGCGTTTTTCGTAATCATGGGCTGTCATGGTGTCTTTCTCAACCAAATCCCATTTGTTTACTAAAATAACAATACCCTTGCGGTTTTTTTCTGCTAACCAAAAGATGTTTTGATCCTGACCTTCAAATCCGCGAGTAGCATCAATTACTAAAATACAAACATCGGCATGTTCAATAGCACGTACAGAACGCATTACCGAGTAAAATTCTAAATCTTCTTTAACTTTTGCTTTTCTACGAATACCCGCAGTATCAACCAAGTTAAATTCAAAACCAAAACGGTTGTATTTAGTATCGATAGCATCACGAGTAGTACCAGCAATATCAGTAACCACAAAACGATCTTCGCCAATTAACGCGTTTATAAAACTAGATTTTCCTGCATTAGGACGCCCCACTACTGCAAAACGAGGAAGTTCTTCTTGATTTTCTTCAATTTCAGGTAATTCAGGTAAAATTTCAACCAATTTGTCTAAAACTTCTCCTGTTCCAGAACCGCTCATTCCAGACATGGTAACGTATTCGCCTAAACCTAAGTTGTAAAATTCAAAAGCATCTTGTTCGCGTTTTGCGTTATCTACTTTATTTACAACTAAAAGTACAGGTTTGGTAATTTTACGTAGCAATTTAGCCACTTCATTATCCATAGGTGTAATACCTTCTTCTACATCTACCAAGAAAACAATAGCATCAGCTTCATCAATAGCCAATTCTACTTGCTTGCGAATTTCGCCTTCAAAGATATCATCTGATCCTTTAATATATCCACCGGTATCAATAACCGAGAATTCTTTTCCATTCCATTCAGATTTTCCATAGTTACGATCGCGCGTAACACCACTTACTGAATCTACGATGGCTTCGCGTCTTTGAATAAGACGATTAAAAAAGGTAGACTTTCCTACATTAGGTCTACCCACAATTGCTACAATGTTGTTCATATAACAGGCACTTTTTTAAAAGTGTGATTTATTTTTGTTGATACCCAAAACGGCGTAATTGAAACTGATTGTTGCGCCAATCTTTGTTTACTTTTACAAACAATTCTATGTGTACTTGCTTGCCAAAGAATTTTTCTAAATCGGCACGGGCTTCCATTCCTACTTTTTTAATAGCAGCGCCTTTATGTCCTATAATGATTCCTTTTTGGCTGTCGCGCTCTACCATTATCACTGCTTTAATGTGAATAATGTCATCATCTTCTTTAAATTCTTCTGTTTCGATTTCTACCGAATACGGAATTTCTTTTTGATAATGCAAAAGAATTTTTTCGCGAATACTTTCGTTTACAAAAAAACGTTCAGGTTTATCTGTTAAAGCATCTTTTGGATAATAAGGAGGCGAATCAGGTAACAAGCTTAAAATTCTATTGAAAACCGTATCAACATTAAAATTATTTAAAGCCGATATTGGATAAATTTCTGCATTTGGTACTTGTTCTTTCCACAAGGCAACTTGCTCTTCTAAATGTTCTTGGTTTGATTTATCGATTTTATTCAATAATAACAACACAGGAACTTTAGCATTGGTAATTTTCTTAAAGAAATTCTCGTCTTTTAAGTCGCGCTCACCAATTTCTACCATATAAACTAATATATCTGCATCTTCAAACGCCGATTTTACAAAATCCATCATTGATGTTTGTAATTCGTAGGCAGGTTTAATGATACCTGGCGTGTCTGAAAAAACCATCTGAAAATCGTCTCCATTTACAATTCCGAAAATGCGATGACGAGTTGTTTGTGCTTTTGAAGTGATGATTGACAAGCGTTCACCAACAAAAGCATTCATTAAGGTTGATTTTCCTACATTAGGATTTCCTACAATATTGATAAAACCAGCTTTGTGCGACATATAATATATACTAAGGTGCAAAGGTATGGAATAATCACGAAACACACTAATTTAAAAAAAAGAGTACGAAATGTTTTTTTATTTAAAATAGTTGTTCTACATTTGCACCACAATAGCGCGGGATAGAGCAGTAGGTAGCTCGTCGGGCTCATAACCCGAAGGTCACTGGTTCGAGTCCAGTTCCCGCTACTAAGACTAAAAGTCCTTTTGAAAAATGTTTAGAATTTCGTTTTTTAATCGTAGTAAAAATTCAACAAAACGCACAGCGCGGGATAGAGCAGTAGGTAGCTCGTCGGGCTCATAACCCGAAGGTCACTGGTTCGAGTCCAGTTCCCGCTACTAGCAAGAGAATCAAGAAATTGGTTCTCTTTTTTTATTATATGGAAGAATATGTTGTTTATATCTTGTATTTTATCTACTTATTTATATTCCTATCTATATTTTGTTTAAACAAAAATTATAATCGTTAAACAAGAATTGTAAAATTAAATATGATTTGTTTGAAAACAGCTAATTTGTTGATTATGAATGATGTTTTGAAAATTACGAATTCTTAGTTACAATTTTTTTTACGATTTTTGTATATTAAGATTTAATTAAATAGTAAGTTAAAGAGATAAACCGTTTCTTTATTAATACATTAAAGTAATTTTTGTTATGACCAAAATCGTTTTCTATAAATCACTAATACATTTGTTTCTACTTTCTTTCTTGTTCATTGTACTTATTGGATGTGGAGAAGATGATAACAACTTTCAAGAAAATCCTAAACCAATAGATGTTGATATTTATGTTGCAGGATATCAAGCCGATCAATCGCTTATTAATAGAGCAATGTATTGGCAAAATAATCAAGCAATACCATTAACGGGATACAATATTTTAACTGAAACCAATGATATTGTAGTAGATAACGGAAATAGCTATGTTGTGGGTTATTTGAATACTGATAATTCAGCTGGGGTTAAACCAGATAAAGCAATCATTTGGCAAAATGGTGTGCCCAAGGAGCTTCTATCTCCATTAGGAAGCGCAACATTTGCTAATAAAGTATTCGTTTCAAATGGTAATGTTTATGTTGCTGGGTACACACTCAATAGACCTACACTTTACGCTACGTTGTGGATAAATGGAAAGGCTACCCATATTACAGATGGTACCAATAATGCTAAATTAAATAGTGTTTATGTAAGTGGAAATGATGTATATGTAGCTGGGCAGGTAAGTGAGGTTATTGAAGGTACTATTGACAAAAGAGCAAAATATTGGAAAAATGGCACTGTAGTTGCGCTTAATTCGGGCTCTAAAGAATCTACGGCTGAAGATATTTTTGTAAACGGTAATGATGTGTATGTTGTTGGTATTGAGGATAACAATGGCACCAAGGCTATGTTGTGGAAAAACGGTGTTTCTGTTAATTTAGCACAAACAGGAGAACGTTCGTATGCTAAAGCAGTAACTGTTTCAAATGGGGATGTATATGTGGCTGGGTATGATTATTTAGATGGAAAGTATACTGCAAAATTATGGAAGAATGGAGTACTACAGTCTTTAGAATTGAATAATTTTTCACGATCACTAGCACGCGATGTACAAGTAATTGAAGGAAATGTATTTGTGTGTGGTTACATCATAGATCCAAAACATCAAAGATATCAAGCAACAGTTTGGAAAAATGGTAAAAGTACAGTACTTACAACAGGAGAATATTCTTCAGTAGCTAGAGGTATTTCTGTGGTATTAAAATAAAGAATAACAGTATTTTGAGGTGTTTGTTTTGAACTTCCTTTAAATTTAGTAAATAAAAAAGCACTTCAAAAGAAGTGCTTTTTTATTTTAAAACGTTTGTGTTTACCAACTTCCGCCGGCTCCGCCACCAGAGAATCCGCCTCCGCCGAAACCGCCACCAGAGAATCCGCCTCCGCCGAAACCGCCACCAAAGCCGCCTCCGCCGAAACCACCGCCTCCTGATGATCCGCCACCAAAGAAGCCGCCACCGCCACCTCGACCCATTCTACTTAAGATAATTATATCCATTAAGTCGGGACCGCCACGATTTCCTCGGTTATTACCTTTGCCTCCGCCCATTTTACTAGCGATAATTAAGATGATAATGACAACCATAATGATAAAAAACACAGGAATTCCTCCACTTTCAGTATTCTCTTGTCGAGTTCCTTTGTAGGTTCCCGAGAATAATTCCATTAACTTATCGGTGCCAATATCTAAACCTGCGTAATAATCCCCTTTTTTAAATTCGGGAATAATATAGTTACGAATAATTTCGCCATTAATACCAGCTGTAAGAATGTGTTCTAAACCGTAACCTGGAGAAATCCATAGTTTACGTTCTTTTTCTGCTAATAAAATAAAAACACCATTGTCTTTATCTGCCTGACCAACACCCCATTTATGAGCCCATCTAGGAGCTAATTCTCCTTCGTATTCGCCATTTAAACTAGGTATAATGGCAACTACAATTTGGGTTGATGTAGTATCGGCATAACTAATTAACTTACGCTCTAATTCCTGTCTTTCATTGGCAGATAGTAACGAAGCATAATCGTAAACGCTTGTTTGTTCACTAGCTTTTGTAGGTTTTGCAGGAATGTTAAATTGTGCTAAAACCAGCAACGGAAACAAAAACAAACAAAACGTAGTTATTTTTTTTATTTGATTCATTAACTTCTTGAAATTTCATTAGGCAACTCGTTTACATCATCTTTACCTTGATAAGGAAAGAAAAACTTCAACTGTTTACCTGTTTGCAAAATGCCTTGTATCAAGCCTTCTTTAAACTGATTTTGTTTAAACTGATCAATAACAACTTTTTTGGTGCTTTCCCAAAAATCGTACGGAACCACTTTGTCTATACCATCATCGCCAATAATTGCAAAATGACGGTCTTTAACACCTATATAAAACAAAACGCCGTTGCGGGCGCTTGTTTTATGCATATTTAGTGTTTTAAATACTTCTTGTGCGCGTTCTAAGGCAGGTAAATGACTGTGCTCTTCAATGTGCACACGTATTTCGCCAGAGGTTTGTTGTTCTGCTTTTACAATAGCATCAACAATCTCACGTTCTTCAGTTGTACTTAAAAAATCTTCGGTTGCAGACATATTAGAATTTTACTTCAGGTGCTTTTTCTGCACCAGCATCAGCTTTAAAGAATGGTTTTTCAGGGTATCCACTTAAGAAAAACTTGTTAGGAAATTTCAATACATATCCATTATATACTTCAACAGTTTCGTTAAAACGAGTACGAGCTGTTAAAATTTGATTTTCGGTAGATGCTAATTCATCTTGCAATTTCAAGAAATTTTGATTTGTTTTTAAATCAGGATATTTTTCAACTGTTACTAATAATCGTCCTAAAGCACTTGATACACCATTTTGTGCTTGTTGAAATTCAGCCATTTTTTCAGGTGTCATATTTGTTGGATCAATAGTAGTTTGGGTAGCTTTTGAACGCGCATTGATAACTGCTTCTAATGTAGATTTTTCAAAATCGGCAGCTCCTTTTACCGTATTTACTAGGTTTCCAATTAAATCATTTCTTCTTTGATACGCTCCTTGAACATCAGCCCACGATTTATCACTAGCTTGTTTGTATCCTAAAGCGCCGTTTTGGTAGTTCATAGATAGTAAGAAATAACCACCAATTAAAACCACTAATACAATAATGATAGGAAGAATTTTTTTCATAAATTTTTTAATTAAATTTCGTTTTTAATAATAAGTAATTGTTTTTTTATCAGCTCTAATTTTTCAATAATTTCAATAGTGTTTAAAGAAGTTTTTTTGCTGTTTTTTAAAAATTCTTTAGCTCCTTCAAGGGTAAATCCTTTTTCTTTTACCAAATGAAAAATGGTTTTTAAATTTTTTAAATCTTCAGGCGTAAACATTCTATTACCTTTTGCGTTTTTTTTAGGCTTTAGAATATCAAACTCTTTCTCCCAAAAACGGATAAGCGAAGCGTTCACATCAAACGCCTTGGCAATTTCACCAATACTGTAATATCTTTTTTCGGGTAGGTCAATCTGCATTACATCAAATTTTAGCTTATGCTAATATACAATATTTCTAATAAGTTTTACAACTTCAAAAAGTTAGTTTTAAGCTGAATTTGTGTGTTAAAAATCACTATTTTTGCAACTTATATGCACTTTTTTGTAAAGTGTTAATTTTGAACGATTCATAATTTTATTATACAAAATGAAATCACAAGATATTAGAAAGAAATTTCTTGATTTTTTTGAAAAAAACGGACATTTAATTGTTCCATCAGCTCCAATTGTTTTAAAAGATGATCCTACTTTGATGTTTAACAACTCAGGTATGGCACAGTTTAAAGAATTTTTCTTAGGAAACGGAACACCAAAAAGCAACCGTATTGCCGATACGCAAAAATGTTTACGTGTTTCAGGTAAACACAACGATTTAGAAGATGTTGGTTTCGATACCTATCACCATACAATGTTCGAAATGCTAGGAAACTGGTCTTTTGGTGATTATTTTAAAAAGGAAGCAATAGCTTGGGCTTGGGAATTTTTAACCGAAGAATTAAAAATTGACAAAGACCGCTTGTATGTTTCGGTTTTTGAAGGAAACGAAGCTGAAAATGTACCTTTTGATCAAGAAGCTTGGAATTTATGGAAACAATATGTTGCCGAGGATCGCATCATCTTAGGTAATAAAAAAGATAACTTTTGGGAAATGGGCGATCAAGGACCGTGCGGACCTTGTTCTGAAATTCACGTAGATTTACGTACTAATGAAGAAAGAGCAGCCGTTTCAGGTCGTTCTTTGGTTAATGCAGATCATCCGCAAGTGGTTGAAATTTGGAACAACGTATTTATGGAATTTAACCGTAAAGCTGATGGTTCTTTAGAAAAATTACCTGCAAAACACGTAGATACAGGTATGGGATTTGAGCGTTTGTGTATGGCAATGCAAGATGTTACCTCTAATTACGATACCGATGTGTTTACACCGCTTATTGCTAAGGTAGAAGAAATTACAGGGTTAAAATATACAAATAACGAAATAAAAGATATTTCAGATACGCAAGATAAAACCAATATTGCCATTCGTGTAATTGTAGATCACGTACGCGCGGTAGCTTTTGCTATTGCTGATGGACAGTTGCCTTCAAATACAGGAGCTGGTTATGTAATTCGTCGAATTTTGCGTCGTGCTATTCGTTACGGTTTTACATTTTTAGGTACAAAAGAGCCTTTTATTTACCAATTGGTTGATGTATTGGCTGCGCAAATGGGGCAATTTTTCCCTGAAATTGTTGCGCAAAAAGATTTGGTTAAAAACGTAATCAAAGAAGAAGAAGCATCGTTCTTACGTACATTAGATCAAGGTTTACATTTGTTAGATTCTGTAATTGAAAAGACAAGTGGTAAAGTTGTAGACGGAGCTAAAGCCTTTGAATTGTACGACACGTTTGGTTTTCCAATTGATTTAACAGCGTTGATTTTACGTGAAAAAGGATACGAGTTAGACGAAGCTGGTTTTGATGCTGCAATGAAAGCACAAAAAGACCGCTCGCGTGCTGCTTCAGAAATTTCTAAAGACGATTGGAACGTTTTGGTTGAAGGAAATGTAGAAACGTTTGAAGGTTATGATAAAGTAGAAAACGATGTAAAAATTACACGTATTCGTAAAATTGAATCTAAAAAAGACGGAACATTATACCAAATTGTTTTAGATCATACGCCGTTTTATGCAGAAGGTGGTGGTCAAGTTGGTGATAAAGGCGTTTTAGTATCAGCAAATGAATCGATTGAAATTATCGATACTAAAAAGGAAAACAACTTAATTTTACATTTCACTAAGCAATTACCAGAAAATATTCACGCTTCATTTGTAGCAAAAGTAAATACCGATTTACGCAGTGCGTCTTCTAAAAACCACTCGGCTACACACTTGTTACATCAAGCATTGCGCACTGTCTTAGGAACGCACGTAGAGCAAAAAGGATCGTTAGTGGCTCCTAATTACTTGCGTTTCGATTTTTCGCACTTTGCTAAAGTAACCGAAGACGAATTGCAACAAGTAGAAGCTTTTGTGAACGCACGTATTGCAGAACAATTGCCGTTAATTGAGCGTAGAGCTATTCCTTTTAACCAAGCAGTTGAAGAAGGTGCAATGGCTTTATTTGGTGAAAAATACGGAGATTTGGTTCGTGCCATTAAATTTGGTGAATCAATGGAGTTGTGTGGAGGAATTCACGTTGCAAATACAGCAGAAATTTGGTCGTTTAAAATAATATCTGAAAGTGCTGTGGCTGCTGGTATTCGTCGTATTGAAGCGATTACAGGCGATGCAGTTCGCGCATTTTATCAAAATCAAGAAAATACCTTGAAAGAGATTAAAGAAACGCTTAAAAACCCTCAAGATTCATTAAAAGCAGTTCATTCGTTACAAGACGAAAATGCTAAATTGAAAAAACAAATTGAGCAGTTATTAAAAGAAAAAGCAAAAAACTTAAAAGGTGATTTGTTGGCCGAAGTTCAAGAAATAAACGGCGTTCAATTTTTAGCAAAACAAGTAGATTTAGATGCTACGGGTGCTAAAGATTTAGCTTACGAAATTGGCGGAACAGGTACTAATTTCTTTATTTTGTTAGGAACGATTACTGATGATAAACCGATGTTAACAGCTTATGTTTCTAAAGAAATTGTAGAAAGCAAAGGTTTAAACGCAGGGCAAATTGTTCGCGAATTAGGAAAATACATACAAGGCGGCGGCGGCGGACAAGCATTTTTTGCCACAGCTGGCGGTAAAAACCCTGAAGGTATGGCAGAAGCTATTGCAAATGCAGTGAATTTTGTGAAATAGTTTAATTTTATATAGTTATAAAAACGCAACTCGTAGAGTTGCGTTTTTTTGTATTTTAGATATTTAAATTATCATTATATGAAATTAAATAAAATAATAGTTATTATGGTTTCATTTCTGTTTTTCCATCAGTTCACAGGCAAATTATTTATTTTTTAAATACCCATTTACCAACATAACAAAATTGACTAGCAAAATTATCGATTATACTTCTCAAGATAAATACGAAATCATCTCTCATTTTACGCATAATAACGAAATATGGAGAGTAGAACAATACAAACAAAGCGGTCATCGAAAATCATTTGATGGTTTTGTTATATTTGATTCTTTTAATTATGAAAAATTTAATCACAAAAGAGCAAAAATTGAGATAGGAACTCTTGATAAAAAGGATAGGAACACAACTTCGGTAGCTATCAAAAATAATAAAGATGAAGAAATAGGCGTTGTAAAATATTTTTTTAATGAATTGGGATATGTGTTATCTATATCTCAAAGCTATTTCCATTCAAATGCGCAAAAGGAAATACAAAATATCTATACACATTTTCAATATAATTGTGCAAATCAACTTATTTTTTATTCTGTTTCTTACAATTACTTTACTACATCCCATAAATACAAACGTAAAAGTAGTGTAGAATATCAAATAGTAAATTGTAATCCTGATTCTAAAGGGAATTTTAAGGATATCTACTACAGTTCAGTAAAAAATAATAGTATTTTGAAGTTTGAAAAAAGACATTACACATATAAGTAATGAATATTTAAATTTTCATTTGATTTTTTTTATAAATTTAAAAGAAAAAAGGTATGAGATATGTAGTTATTGTTTCTTACAGAGTGTTTCCGCAGCAAAGAGAAGCTTTTTTTAATTTGGTTAGAAAAGAAGCAGATGCTTTGGTTCAGAATGAATTGGGAACTTTACATGTAACCAGCATGATGGATCAAATAGATCCAAACAAATTTTTGAATTTAAAGATTTTTGAATCCAAAGAAGCGTACGAAGAACATAAGAAAGGATCCATTTTAAAAGCATTTTTACAAGAGGCTGATGAAATGATTTTAGAAGGTCCACAAGTTATTTTTGAAGGCGTACACATGTATTCTTGCGATGATTACACCTTAGAGCAAAAAAGTGGCGAAGATATGTCGGCGTATTTTCGTAGATAGCTGTATTTTTGTAAAAAAGAAAAAGAATGCAACTTCAAACCATTGTTCCTATAAAACCGCTTGAAAATAAAATAAACTACCATTCAAAAATAGTGAGTGTAGGTAGTTGCTTTGCTATAAATATGGCGCAACGTTTTCAGCAATTTCAGTTTCAACACACAGTAAACCCTTTAGGTATATTATTCCACCCATTGGCAATTGCAAAGGTGATTGATTTTGCTGTGACCAACAAAGAGTTTACACCTAAAGATGTGTTTTTACACAATGAAATTTGGAGCTGTTTTGATGCGCATTCTGATGTAAATGAATTGGAACAAGAAGATATTATTGATTCTCTAAACGCTAAAATCCGATTGTTTCGAAACAAAATAGAAGAAGCTTCACATTTCATTATAACATTTGGAACCGCTTGGGTTTATCGACATATCGAGAAGAATGAAATTGTTGCGAATTGCCATAAAGTGCCTCAAACAGTATTTTCAAAAGAATTACTTTCGGTAGAAACTTGTCAGCAAGCAATTGCGTCTATTGAAAAAGGAATTCGAACATTAAATCCAAACATTCAAATCATTTATACCATTTCCCCTGTTCGTCACATAAAAGATGGATTTGTAGAAAATCAGCGCAGCAAAGCGCATTTAACAGCAGCTTTACATCAACATTTAGAAAGTAATTCAACCAATAATTATTACTTTCCATCGTATGAAATTGTTATGGACGAATTAAGAGATTATCGATTTTATGCGAAAGATATGTTACATCCAAGCGAACTTGCTGTTGATTATATTTGGAATAAATTTGTAGAAAACGCTATTGATGCCACCGTTTTTTCTGCCATGAAAATGGTTGACGACGTTCAAAAAGGTTTGGCGCATAAACCTTTTAATCCATATACGCAGGCGCATAATCTTTTTTTAGATAAATTGGCGCAAAAATTAGATGTTTTAATAGAACAGTATCCACACATGACATTTAGATAATATGAAAAGAATTATAATAATAGCCCTTATTTGTATTTTAATAGGAAGCGGATTAACGTTTTTTATTATGAAGAAAGTATCAGCTAAAGATGAGATTATTCCTGATACCGAGTTAATTCAGCAACAAATGAAAAATGTAAGTAAATTGGTGGTAAACGAAGCTAAAATATCACAAATTTACAATTACAAAGATCAAAAATCGTTTATGAATTTAATGACTTTTGATAAAAAAGCGTTGGTTGTCGTAAATGCCGATGTGCAAATTATGTACGATTTATCTAAGTTAGAATACAGTTTAGACGAAACTAATAAAGTAGTGAAAATCACTTTTATTCCTAAAGAAGAAATTAAAATCAACCCTGATATTAAAATTTACGATGTAGAAGCCTCACGATTTAATTCTTTTGAAGGTGCCGATTATAATAAAATCCAAGAAAGTGTGAAAAAGCAATTTCAAGAAAAAATACTAAAATCTAACATACAAGCCAATGCGCAAAACCGTTTGATTAGTGAGTTAGGAAAGTTTTTAGTTGTAACGCAATCATTAGGATGGTCGTTACAATATCAAGAAAAAAGCATCAATAAATTAGAGGATTTTAGTGTTTTAATACCTTGATTATCGAATAATCAAAAGAGTGAAAAAATAATTTACAAACAAAACTTGTTAATTTTTTAACAGTAATGTTTTTTTTGTTTATTTTAGAGGCTTAATTACAAATAATTAAAAACATTTTATATGAGAATTAATAAACTACTTTTCTTTTTATTGGCTCTAATTAGCTTAAACTCTTGTGTTGAGTATGTAGATAATGGAGTATTGGCTGGAGGCAATTTTGAAAATGAAAAAATTTTTAGAGCTGAATTAAAGCCTACTAGCGCAAAGTATGTTGGTGATACGTTTGAATTCCAATCAATGTTGACAAATGTAGATGTAACAAAATCGACTAAATTTAAAGTAAATGGTGCTGCAATAAAAGGTAATACTTATATTCCTTATAAAGAAGGTGATATTTCAGTTGTTGCCACAATGGAAAATTATACAGCAACTTTTAAGTTCAATGTTTTAAAAGAAGGTGATCAACCTGAACCACCAGCAGGGAATAGAATTGAGTATGGTGGAAAATCTTATCCTGTTTCAGATACAATGTGGGTTCTAAGTACTAATGATAAAAATCAGGTGTTGATTTATGATGTACATGGTACAGATTGTACTGTTTGGGTATTGATGTCTTTAGAGCTTGATAATGACAATAAACCATTACATCAATTTACAACTATTGTTTATGTTCCTTTGAAAGCTAATGATGAAATTGCGTTTCCTAATGAATCTCCTTCAGCACTACAGCATATTAAAGGTAGTGTAGTTATTAATGGTACGGAGGTTTTTAAGACAACAGATGTATCGTATACATTTGCTGGTACTGGGAATACGGCTCCTGCTGATCCACTTAGTATGACACCGCCATGGAGTGGAACAGCAAATTTTACAGCATTAGCTACAGGAGCAAGTAGTGGAAATTCAGCTCAGCTATTTTGGGAAGGAGATTATGTAGCTATTCCTCAAAAAATATCTGCAAAGCCAGTTATTAAAAGTATGAATATCAATACAAATTTTAAATTTGAAACTAAGTATAATGTTAGGGTTTTAAATTTGAAAAAATAATTTGTTTAAATATTGCTTACAAAAAAACGCTACCAATTATGGTAGCGTTTTTTCTTTTAAGTCAAAACATAAAAAAGTGCCTTTATTTAAATGTAAAGGCTTTTTTTGATTATTAAGTGGTGGAGTTTTAAATAAACTCAACCACTTTTTCTTCGTTTTCTGTACTTATTTTTGTTAAGTTATGAGAAGCTAAGCCTTTCATTGCTTTATCCCACTTTTTACCGCTTAGAGCTGCTTGTTCTTTCAAAGTGTTTAAAGCCATTTTATTATCGTTTTTCTCTAAAATAGCAACAATGATTTTTTCATCATCGGTTAACTCGTAACTTGGAGCTGTTTTTTCTGGGCGCATTTGCGGGAAGAATAATACTTCTTGAATTGATGGATTATTGGTTAAAAACATAATTAAACGATCCATTCCAATACCTAAACCGCCAGTTGGTGGCATGCCAAACTCTAAGGCACGTAAGAAATCTTCATCAATAAATTGACCAGCTTCGTCGTCACCTTTTTCAGATAATTTTAATTGCTCTTCAAAACGCTCGCGTTGATCAATAGGATCGTTTAACTCAGAGTACGAGTTTGCAATTTCTTTACCACAAACCATTAATTCAAAACGCTCTGTTAATTCTGGATTATCGCGGTGTTCTTTAGTTAACGGGGACATTTCTTTAGGGTAATCGGTAATAAATGTTGGTTGAATGTAATTTCCTTCACATTTTTCACCAAAAATCTCGTCGATTAACTTTCCTTTACCCATTGTTTCATCAACTGCAATACCCATTGATTGCGCTGCTGCACGAATTTCGTCTTCTGATTTTCCATCGATATCAAATCCTGTAAAATCAATGATCGATTGACGCATGGTAACGCGTTTGTAAGGTGCTTTAAAATCAATTTTATGATCACCAAAAGTAGCTTCTGAAGTTCCGTTTACAGCAATTGCACAATGTTCTAATAACTGCTCGGTAAAATCCATCATCCAATTGTAATCTTTATAAGCAACATAAATTTCCATTGCCGTAAATTCTGGATTGTGCGTACGATCCATACCTTCGTTACGGAAGTTTTTAGAAAATTCGTAAACACCTTCAAAACCACCAACAATCAAACGTTTTAAATACAATTCGTTGGCAATACGCATATACAAAGGAATGTCTAACGCATTGTGATGTGTAATGAACGGACGCGCCGCTGCACCACCCGGAATTGATTGTAAAACAGGCGTGTCAACCTCTAAATACCCACGGTCGTTAAAGAACGAGCGCATAGCGTTATATAATTTGGTGCGTTTTATGAAAATTTCTTTGTTTAATGGGTTTACCACTAAATCTACGTAACGCATGCGGTAACGTAATTCAGGATCGGTAAAAGCATCAAATACATTGCCTTCATCGTCTGTTTTTGGTAATGGTAACGGGCGTAATGTTTTAGAAAGTATCGAAAATTTTTCTACTCTAATACATTTTGCACCCACTTGCGTAGTAAATAATTCGCCTTCAATACCAATAAAATCGCCTAAATCAGTCAATTTTTTAAAAACGGTATTGTACAATGTTTTATCCTCATCAGGACAAATAACATCACGATTTAAGTACAATTGAATACGCCCTTCTTGATCTTGAATTTCAGCAAAACTTGCTTTTCCTTGATCACGAACACTCATTAATCTACCCGCAACAACAACCTTCTTATTTTCTTCAAAAGTTTCCTTAATTTGCTTGGTTGTATGATCTACCGGAAACAAATTTGCTGGATATGGATTGATGCCAAGTGCTCTTAACTTGCTCAATTTCTCTCTTCTGATGATTTCTTGTTCTGAAAGTTGCATAAAATTTATAATTCTTTTAATTAATCTGCAAAAGTAGTTATTTTTAGAATATCGAAGTAATTTCTACAATGAATTTTGAATAAGAATGCTTTTAAAATGAGTAAATTTGTGTAAATTTTTAGTGACATGAATAAAAAAGTTCAAATTCAAGATTTAGGCTTGAAAGATTATAAAGATACTTGGGATTATCAAGAAGAATTATTTCAAGGAATTTTAGATATTAAATCGCAGAATAGAAAAGATGAAGCTAATGCTAAGGAAACTCCCAATTATTTTTTGTTTGTAGAGCATCCGCATGTTTATACTTTAGGAAAAAGTGGTCATATGGAAAATATGCTTTTAAATGAAGAGCAGTTAAAGGCAAAAAACGCTACCTTTTATAAAATTAATAGAGGAGGAGATATTACTTATCATGGTCCAGGGCAAATTGTAGGATATCCTATTTTAGATTTAGATAATTTTTTTACCGATATTCATAAGTACCTACGTTTTTTAGAAGAGGTTATTATAAAAACGCTTGCAGATTACGGTTTAAAAGGAGTGCGAAGCGATGGAGAAACAGGAGTTTGGTTAGATGTTGGTACACCATTTGCACGTAAAATATGTGCTATGGGTGTACGTGCGTCGCGTTGGGTTACCATGCACGGGTTTGCTTTAAATGTAAATGCTAATTTGGGGTATTTTGATAATATAATACCTTGCGGCATTCGTGGTAAAGCAGTAGCTTCTTTAAATGTAGAATTAGGTGTTGAAAAGGTTGATGAAGAAGAAGTGAAACAAAAAATTCTTTACTATTTTAAAGAGATGTTTGAAACTGAGTAAATGAAGGTAAAAAATGTATTTTGTAAAAATTCCTGCTAAAAAGATAGAAATGTGTTTTTTTAGCAGGGATTTTTTATTTAGAATGATTTTTTTTAACAATTATTTTTTTGAGCAGTAAAATATAATCGCTATAATTGTTAAAAAAAACTTAAGATATGAATAAAAAAACCTTTGTAAGTTTAACAGTGGCGGTTGCTTTCTGTGGTTTAACATCGGCTTATGCTCAAGAAAAAACAATTACAGGAACTGTTAAAATTGGTTCTGAAGTTGTTTCTGGGGTAGATGTTGTTGTTAATGGAGGTGAAGACGGAACTTCAACCGATGATACTGGAGGGTATTCAATTTCTGCCAAAGTAGGAGATAAAATTGAATACCACTATGTAGGATATAAATCCGAAACTAGAATTGTAAACGCTTCAACTCAAGTGATGAACATTACCTTGGTTGAAGATGAAAGTTTACTTGATGAAATTGTTGTTTTGGCTTACGGGCAACAACGTTCTAAAAATGAAATTACAGGGAATGCTGTAAAAGTGTCTGGTGAAGAAATTAGTAAAGTGCCTTTGGCTTCTGCGGATCAAGCGTTACAAGGACGAGTGGCTGGTCTTCAAATGTCAGCTAACTCTGGTTCGCCAGGTTCAACTCAACAAATCCGTATTCGTGGTTTAAATTCTTTAAGTGCTTCAAATGATCCGTTAATTGTAATTGATGGTGTTCCAATGTTAAATGGAAACTTATCAGGAAATACGGAAGCTTCAACATCTTTGTCGGCATTGTCTTCTATCAATAGTAATGATATTGAATCTATAACAGTTTTAAAAGATGCAGGTGCTACATCTGTTTATGGAGCTAGAGGTGCTAATGGAGTTATTTTAATTACCACAAAACGAGGTAAGACGGGTGAAGCTAAGTTTGAAGTGGTTTCTTCTTTAGGTTTTCAAAGAAACGCTGTAAAAGGGCCAAGGTCTTTAACAGGAGAAGAAAAATATCAATTGTTGTTAGAAGCGTATAATAACACCTTTAATGGAGGTGGAGGTTTTGAAGAGCAAACTATTTATGATCAGTTAATAGCTCGATACCCTGCTCAAACAGCTGCTTTACAAGATTGGATAGATGCAGGTAGACCAATTAATAATTGGCGCGATGCTATGAGTAATAAAGATGCAATGGTTAGTATTTTAAACTTTTCTGCAACAGGAGGTGATGAAAAATCTAATTTTTATGCATCATTAGGATATAATAAAACAGAAGGTACTGTTATTGGTTCAGATTTTAGACGTATAACAGGAATGTTTAGTTATGACACTAAATTAAATAAGAAAGTTGATTTTGGTTTTAGTGCAAATGTATCAAATGTAAGACAACAAGGTATTTTAGAAGGTGGAGCTTATTTCTCAAATCCTAACATGATTAAATACTTCATGAGTCCTTGGAATAATATCTATAATGCTGATGGATCTCCTAACATTAATGGATTGTCTGGTTTGCACAATCCTTTGTATACTTTAGCTAACAATCAAAATATTAATGATATTATTCGTGTTATAAATAGTAATAAAATTAAGTATAAAATAGCAGAAGATTTTTCATTTAATACTCAGTTGTCTATTGATTATACATCATCAAGATATCATAATTATAACAATCCTGTTCATGGAGATGGAGATGGAATTGGAGGATATGTTGAAGATTCTAACATGAGCATTTTTAATTATATTTCTCAAAACTCATTTGATTATAGATTCTTTATAAGTGATGATCATCGTTTTGATGTAAAAGCATTAATGGAGTTTCAAAAGGTAAAAACAAATAATTTATATGGTTATGGTGAGAATATTGCAATAGGATTTTCTGAATTAGGAAACACCTCTGCAAATCACTTAGCAAATTCATATAAAAATGACTGGATGAATTTAGCTTATGTAGGTTTGGTGAATTATGCCTATTTAAATAAGTACATGATAGATGCTTCTTTAAGACGTGAGGGATCTTCTAGATTTGCTGATTCTCAAAGATGGGGAACTTTTTGGTCTGTAGGTGCTGCTTGGAATATAATGAATGAAGAGTTCTTACAGGACAGCAAAACTTTATCAACTTTAAGATTAAGAGGTTCTTACGGAACAACAGGTAACTCAGGTATTGCTATTAACCAATATCAAAGAATGGTTTCTACAGATAGATATGATGGTATACCAGGATTTATTCCAAGTCAATTAAGTACAGAGATAGGTTGGGAAACCCAGAAAAAACTTGATGTAGGTGTAGATTTAGGTTTTCTACAAGATAGAATAACTGCGGGTGTTGCTTATTACAAGTCTATAAGTGAAAACTTATTGTATAATGTGCCTTTAACACAAATTGGCGGTTATACAGGGGTAATTCAAAATATTGGATCTTTAGAAAATAGAGGTTGGGAATTTGAATTGAACGCACAAGTTGTTAAAAAAGAAAACTTTTCATGGACTGTTTATGGTAATTTAGGTACTGTAGAAAATGAAATGATTGAAATGCAGATAGATCCTGTAACTAATAAACCAAAAGTAATTACCGGAACTTTTACAACTATTGAAGAAGGACATTCAATACGTGGTTGGAAAATGAAAAAATATGCAGGGGTTAATCCTGAAAACGGAAACGCATGGTGGTATGTTAATGGTAAAGATGGTGCTAAAACAGAAAATTACGGTGAAGCAGCTTCTGAATGGACAGGAAAGAGTGCAATGCCTACTTATACAGCTGGTTTAGGAACGCAATTAGATATTGGGAATTTCTTTGTAGGAGCTAATTTGTATTTCTCAGGAGGTAATCAAGTTTACGAAGATTGGAGTAACTACATTCATGGTACAACATCAACAGCGCTTTTAAATTACAACTCAACAGAATATGTTTTAGATCGTTGGCAAAATCCAGGTGATGTTACCAATACTCCTAAATTAACTTATGGAAGTACAACAGCATCTCAACCTTCAACAAGATTTTTAAAAGATGGAGATTTTATTCGTCTAAGAGATGTTAGTATAGGGTATAATCTTAAAGGTTCAGTTTTACAACATTTAAAAATTGATGGATTGTCATTCTCTTTACGTGGTACCAACTTGTACACTTGGACAAAAGATAAAACTTTAAAATTAGATCCTGAAGTAGGAACGGCAAATGATGGAAGTTACGGGTATGTTGGGTTTACATCACCACCAGTAAAATCAATCATATTTACTGTTAACGTTAAATTCTAAAAAATTATGAAAAGATTATATATACAATTATTGTTTGGCTTATTGTCAGCATCAGCCATTGTTTCTTGTAGTCAAGATGCGCTAGAGCCTGAGTTAACAACTGAAAGAGACTTGGATAAAAATCCAATTGCAACAGAAACAGATATGCAGTACCTAGTAATGGGTATGTATAAAAAAATGCGTGCAGCGGAATATTATGGTCGTGATTATATTTTGTTTAATGAGTGTCGTACAGATAATGCTTATTCTGCAGGTTATTCAAACCGATTCCGAAATGTTTCGGAAATGAACGTGTTAATAACAGCTGCTTATCCTGCTGATACATGGCGTACTATTTACCAAGTAATTTTAAATGCCAATTATGCAATTCATGCCGAAGGAATTACAGGTGATGAAAATACAATTAAAGATTATCAAGGTCAAGCCTATCTTGCAAGAGCTGTAGCCCATTTTGATTTAGCTAAACTTTTCGGTCAACAACATGTCGATGGACAAGGTGGTGCAAATGCTTTAACAATTCCTTACGTTACTACGTATCCTAAAAATGCACAAGAAGGGTTAGCTTTTGGAGCAGAAAGAAATACTTTGGCTGAGGTTAGAACAAAAGCTTATGCAGATATTGATAAAGCTATAGAAATGATACAAAATACAAATCCTAAGTATTTCACAAAAGAAGCTGCTTATGGATTTAAATCTAGAATGGCACTTTATTTTGCGACTTTCTTTCCTGAAGATTGGCAAATTGCATATGATGCCGCAAAAGAAGTTATTTCTGGTGGAGATCGTGTTATTGGTAATTTAGAATTTATTAGACAATATGAAGGAAATGTGCCAGATGCTAATACGGTTTTTCAATTATCAATGCCATCAAACGATAACTTAGGAAATGATTGTTTGTCAGAGATGTATAATGGTTTAAATTATGGTGATATTGTGGCTCAAGATACTATTACCAGTATTTTTGAAGATGAAGATATTAGAACCCAAGTGTATGGATATGATGCTTATGAAGATTTTAAAAATTTAAAGAAGTATCCAACTTATTCAGATGATGTTATTGTTATGCGTTATGAAGAAGTTTTGTTGAATGGTGCAGAAGCGGCTTTTCACTTAGGAAAGTTAGATGAAGCTTTAGAGTTTGTAAATTATATTCGCGCTAAACGAAATGTTGAAGCATGGACATCAATTACCCTAGAAGATTTATTAGAAGAACGTAGAAGAGAATTGATGTTTGAAGGATTGCGTTTTGATGATTTAATGCGAACAAAACAAGACGTACCTCCAAATCCAGTTCTTTTAGAAGATGTTGCGTACGGTAGTTACAAAATAGCATTTCCAATTCCGTTAGGCGAAATTAATGCTAGTGGAATGAAACAAAATAGTGGATATTAATCCATTTGAATTAGTTTAAGTAAAGAGCTTCTATAGTGAAGCTCTTTTTTTATATATCCAAAACCAATTGATCGGGTAAAAGTTTAAAACTTTTTCTATGGTATTTGCATGGTCCGTATTCTAAAATGGCAGCTCTATGCTCTTTTGTAGGGTATCCCATATTCTTGTCCCATCTATACATAGGAAATTCTTCGTGTAATTGTAACATATAATCATCTCTATACGTTTTTGCAAGAATGGAAGCTGCTGCAATACTCAAATATTTACTATCGCCTTTTACAATTGTTTGATGAGGAATGTTATTAAAAGGTTTAAATCTATTTCCATCAACAATAATAAACTCAGGTTCAAAAGAAAACTGCGCAATAGCTTTGTGCATTGCTTTAATTGAAGCATTAAGAATGTTTATTTCATCAATTTCTTCCTCAAAAACATGAGCTACCTGAAATAATCGATTGTTTTCTTCAATAAAGTGTCTTAAATAATTACGAGATTTTAAAGATAGTTTTTTAGAATCGTTGATTAACTCATTTTCTAATTGTTTGTTAATTAGAATGGCAGCAGCAGTTACCGGTCCAGCTAAACAGCCTCTTCCAGCTTCATCAGTCCCTACTTCAAAATGAAAATTACTGTATGATTTTTGTAACATAATGAAATGTTAAATATTGGCTTATTTTAAAAGTTATGCAAAAGATACAACAAAATTACATAAATTTGATATCTTAAATGTATTATGATTAATTTTTAAATAAAATGAAAAATAAAATTACAAAGTTATTTTTGGCTTTAGCATTAGCTAGTTTTAGCGCTAATGCTCAGGTTGATAGTAATTCTGCGTCAGTTTCTAATACAATGCCTGATTATGTGCGTAAAGGAACTAATGTTGAATTCTTAAAAAGTTTTGCTGCCGAAAATGAAGCTGAGTATGACAAGAATTATACTAAAGCTGTTGAAATTGCAAAAAAACAAGGAAAACCAATTTCAGGAGAAGAAAATGGTAGTTCATTTGCCTTGGCAGGTTATGATGAAGAAACAGAGGCTTTGATATACAAAACCACATCTAATAGTAAAGCAACAAGCGGTTATGAGTTTTTTAATAATGTGCTTGTAGGTAGTTCTGTACAAACTGCTAATGCAAAGCCACTTCATGCTAGAGGAATTGAAGGTGCTGGTATGATTGCGGGTGTTTGGGATGGTGGTGCCGGGTTAACTGGTCACTTGGGCTTTACAACAGGTAGGTATCTACATAAAAACAGTCCTAATGTTGGTGCTTCTCAAGGAGGTATTGCGCATAGTGCTCACGTGGCGGGTACAGTAGCCTCAGGAGAATTTGGAAATAACTATGCTAAAGGTTTTGCATATAAAGCAATAGTTCATGCGTACAATGGTATTAATGCTAATGATATACCTACAATGACTGCTGCTGCAACTGCACAAACAAACACTATCTATGTTTCTAATCACTCTTATGGGTTAGATGCTCCAAAATATATTGCAAGTGGTGGTACAACTGCTATTTTCGGGCAATATAATGCAAGGGCTAGAGAGTATGATGTTCTAGCCAATAACGCTGCTTATTATACAATGGTTTTTGCGGCAGGTAATGATAGGAGTGATGGTAGTGTTCCAGCAAAAACAGGTAGAAAAGATTTATTGTCTAATTCAGGTGTTTCTAAGAATGTAGTTGTTGTGGCTGCTACTAGAGGTACGGAAAATTATTCAGGAATTACAGGACCTACATCCGTTGGTTCTGTTGCAGGTGTTGGACCTTTTATTTCGACTTATAGTAATTATGGGCCAACAGATGATTTTAGAATAAAGCCTGATATTGCTGCCAAAGGTGGGGAATATGGTTTTGATCCTGTAGTTTCTGTTGGTGTAGGTGGTATTACATCTACTGATGTAATGGCAGGAACATCAATGGCGGCGCCTGCAGTAACTGGCGTGTTTACATTGTGGCAAGGATACCATAAAAAAGTGTTTGATAGATACATGAAGTCAGCAGCTGTACGTGCGTTAATGGCGCATACTGCAAGAGAGACAGGTCCAGCAGCTGGTCCAGATTTTATGTTTGGTTGGGGACTAATTGATGCTGCTAAAGGTGTTGATATTATAGATCAGGCAGTAGCTAAAACTGCAATTTTTCAAGATTTAAAGATAATCCAAGGTTCTACTTTTAATTATAAATTTGTTTACGATGGAAATGGACCATTAGTAGTAACCATTGCTTGGAACGATCCAGCCGGAACAGTTTCTTCTCTATCTGATGTAGATTTAAAGAAATTAGTTAATGATTTAGATGTAAGATTGGTTAATACCGATACTAACGCAACGTCTTTTCCTTGGTCTTTGAATAGAGATATAAAAATAGCTCCAAGTTCTATTAATATTGCTACAAGACTTGTTGATAACGAAAGGGATAATATTGAAAAAATTGAGCCGCAGAATGCTGTTGCAGGAAACTATGAAGTTGTTATTACGCATAAAGGAACACTGCAAGGTGGAGAGCAAGATTTTACTTTAGTTGTTTCTGGAGCTGGAGGGCAAATGCCAACAATTGGAAATGGACTTTCTTTAGAAGATAATGTTTTGAAAAACTTAAATGTTTATCCTAACCCTGCAGATTCAAATTTAAATATAAGCGGTGATTTAGATAAATTAACAAACACAAAGGCTTATATTTATGATATGAGTGGAAAGAAAATTAAAGATGTATCACTGAATTTGAATTCAAAAGATGCTTCAATTGATGTTTCTTTCTTAAAAACAGGTTCGTATATTTTAGTTTTAGCTAAAGATGCAGTACAGCAGAGTTATAAGTTTGTAAAAAAATAAAGATTAGAATTTATTGAAAAAAAGAGAATTGTACATACAATTCTCTTTTTTTTATATGTTAAAAATTTGTTATTATATAAAAAAGCTTTAGTTTTGTAACTAAACTAATTCAAATTAAATTAATATGAGATCAAAGTTTACTTGGATTTTAACTCTGTTTCTTGTTTTTATGGCGCAAATAGGTTTTGCCCAAAAACCAGTGACAGGAGTTGTAAAAACGCAAGATGGTGACCCTATACCAGGTGCTTCTATCTTGATTGTAGGGACTCCTCAGGGAACCGAAACTGATGAAGAAGGTAGATATACTTTAACTTTAAAAAAAGGAGACAAGATTAAAGTAGAGTATCTTGGATTTAAAGCAGCAACAGTTACTGCTACTGATTCAGGAGTTTTAAACGTAACATTAGTAGAAGATGATGCAATTGGTTTAGAAGAAGTGGTAATTGATACTTACCGAACTACTTCTAAGAAAGAAAATGCAACTTCTGTTTCTTCAGTTACATCTAAAACAATTGAAGGAAGACCGAATGCTTCTATTATTCAAACATTACAAGGACAAGTTCCAGGTTTGAATATCATGACTGGTTCAGGTCAACCAGGGGCAAGTAGTCAGGTAACCTTACGTGGTTTAGGTTCTATCAATGGTTCTACAGAGCCTCTTTATGTGATTGACGGTGTTCCGATGTCTTCAAGTCGTTTTCGTTCATTAAACCCTAATGAAATTGACCGTGTAGATATTTTAAAGGATGCTGGAGCTACAGCTATTTATGGAAACCGTGGAGCAAATGGTGTAATTGTTATTACAACTAAACGTGGTTCTTTTGATGCTGATTTAAGTATCAGATATATTGGTACAACAGGTGTTTCTTCTATTCAAAGAAATCAATATAATCTTATGGATACGCAAGATTATGTTAATTTTGTAAATGGTGCAAACCGTTATTACCCTAGTATTACTAAATTTAGTCCTGCTGTGCAAAAAGGTTTTGCAGATACTAAATGGACAGATGTGTTTTTTAATGATGCAATTAGTCAGTCACATACAGTAACTTTTAGTGGAGGGGCTAAAAATATTTCTTCATTTACTTCTGTAGGTTATTCAGAATTTGGAGGAATTCTTAGAGGAACTGATTTAAAACGTTTTAATGTTAGAAATAATCTTGATGGGAAAAATGCTTCAGGAAAATTAACTTACGGTACTACATTTAATGTGAATTACTCTAAATCAAATATGGAGAATGCTGCAGGTACTAATGGTGTAAACCAAAACTACTTTTTAGGTGCTTTTCAATCTTTACCATATTTAAGTCCTAATTCTTATATTAATGGGTGGGATTTATATGAAAAATATCGTGATAGAAAAATTGGAACAGCTGATGGTATGCCATTAATGTTAATGGATAAAATGAAAACTTCAGGCTTTGGACAAAATGAGTTAAAAGTGTTAGTTAATGGTAATATTGCATATAAGTTAAATGATAATTTTAAATTATCAAACCAAACAGGTGCAGATTATCAAACAATAAATCAAAATAGTTGGACTAGATATGATGCATTTAATGAGTACTTATTTGGTGTTCCTCAAAACAGAAAATATTTTGGACGTGTAGGTGATATTTTTGAAGAGCGTTTCATTTTTAACACTAACACAAATTTACGTTATGAAGAAACATTTAATGAAGTTCATAAAGTTTCAGCTGGTGTATTCTTAGAATATCTTAAAGCACACTTTAGATCAAGAAGTATTAGCAAACAAGGTTTTGATCCTATTTTCTGGTCAGACGGAGGTTCTACAGGATGGATTGGTAGTGCAGAGAACTATCAATTATACTCACCAACAGCTTCATTATCTAGAAGTGATGCAGGTTTGTTCTCTTATTTTGGAACAGCTAGTTATGACTATGATGGAAGATATGGTTTAGATGCTACTATTCGTCGTGATGCTTCTTTCCGTTTTACTGATGATAATCGTTGGGGTACTTTCTGGTCTGTAGCTGGTAGATGGAATATTGATAGCGAGAAATTTATGGAAAATTCTGTTTTCAATACATTAAAATTAAGAGCTTCTTATGGTTCTGCAGGAAATCAGGATATTACAAACTCTGGTCTTTTTGGAGGTGCTCATTTATATGATACTCGTTATGGTTCAGGTGTTGGGTATAATCAAGAAACAGGTTTGGCCCTTACTGGTTTACCTAATAGAGGATTACAATGGGAGGTTATTACGCAAAGTAACATCGGACTTGATTTTGGTGTATGGAAAGACCGTTTAAGAGGTAGTTTAGATGTGTATAGAAAACAAACTGATGAATTGTATTTAGATACACCTATTTCAGCTATTAATGGATCTTCTACTATTAATGCTAACTTTGGTAGTATGAAAAATGAAGGTGTTGAATTAAATATTGCTGGAGATTTAATCCGTAATGATGAAACTACATTAACACTTAGATTAGTTGGAGCGTATAATAAAAATACCGTTCTTGACATTCCAACAGAGGATGGTACTTATTGGGATGGTAGTTTAGTAGGTTACCGCCAAGGACATATGGTTAATGAGTTTTTTATGGCAGATTATATTGGAATCAATCCTGATAATGGTAACATGATGTTCCGTAGCAAAGATGGTGGAGTAACTGAAGAACCTACTGATGCTGATTATCAATGGTTAGGTAAATCATCAATGCCTGTTTATCAAGGTGGATTTGGTTTAGATTTACAACATAAAGGATGGTTTTTAACTGCTGATTTTACTTATGCTTTAGATGCTTGGAGATATGATAATGAATATTATTTCTTTACAGCTCCTTCTGGAATTAAAGCAAATAACTTATCTAATGATTTAAATGATTATTGGACAAAAGATAATAGAGATGCTAAGTTCCCTGCATTAAATGGTTCTAACTTTGCTTACGGTGGTGGATCAGATTTTTATTTACAAGATGCATCTTATTTAAGATTAAGATATTTAACAGTTGGATATAACTTTAAGAAGAAAGATTTAGATTTCTTAAAATTATCTGGATTGAGAGTTTATGCTCAAGGTGAAAATATTTATACTTGGACTAAGTGGAGAGGTTGGGATGCTGAAAGTAGTAGAGCTGTTGATTTTGGACAGTATCCAACACCAAGAACAATTTCGTTTGGTTTAGAAGTTCAATTTTAAAGACAATTAATTATGAAAAAAATATTTTTAAGTGCTTTATTTGCATCAGTAGTTTTAGCTGGATGTTCAGATGCATATGAAATACAGCAGGCGGGTGTAGTTACTGAAGAAAGCCAAGTTTTCAAAAGTGCTGATGATGTAGGAAAAGGAATTCGCTATGTATATTCTCAATTTTCTGGAGAAACAGAAATTGATTTTGATTCTTACTTTACAGATGAATTAGGTGTAGGTGCTGCAAATGCAGGGCAAGGAATTAATGATGGAAGCTATACTTTTATTTTACAAGCAGGTAATGATAACGTTCAAGGAATTTGGGGAAGCTATTATGGAGCTGTTAATAGATTGAATAGAATTTTAAGCCGCATTGATGAGATGTTGGTTGAGCCTAATGCAGAAGTTGATAAATTGAATGAACATAAAGCGCATATTTATGCTTTAAGAGCTTATTGTCATTATAAATTATTTGCTTTCTTTACTCCAGATTATACGAATCCTAATGGATTATCAGTAATTAAATTTGATTTTTTACAAACTTCTGATTATTCAAGATATGAAAAAAGATCAACTGTTGGTGAAATTGTTGCTTTCATAGAAAGTGATATTGAAAAAGCAAAAAAATTAGGCGGAATCAAGAATGAAGGTGGTACTGGATTTGCTTCAAATGAAATGTTAGAAGCTATTCTAATCAAAATGTATTCAATGTTGCAAACTGATAGTTCTTATGCAAAATTAGAAGTTGCTTTTAATGAATTAAGTAAGACTAAATCAATTGCTGATTATGGTATGTATGCTGGAATGTTTGGTGACGGTGCTGGTACAGCTGATAGTGAAGGGATATTTAAACTAAACAGAGTTTCTACTCAAGGTTCTGGTACTAGTGGGGTTGCTGCTTCTTGGTATGCTGCTGAAGTTGGTGAAGGAGCTTATATGGAAATGGGGCGTTCGTTGTATAATGAATTAGATAAACTAGACCCTTCTAAACAAGGTACGGCTTATAGTAGTGATAGATTAGACTTACGTTATGCTGTAGCTGTATTTAGTAATTCATTAGTAGCTACAAACTATGCTTCATTATCTCCAGAAGATTATCGTACAAAAGATATTTTACATATTGGAAAGTATCCTGGAATAACAAACAGACCATTAATGAATAGTCTTTGGATGTTTAGATATACTGATATGTTATTATCTTTAGCTGAGAAACGCGCTCACGAAGGTAAGGTTACTGGAACAGTTGCTTTAAATGATTATTCAAATGTTGAGTCTATCATTTACAATATTAGAGCTAATAGACATTTAGGAGCTAATACGCCAGTTACAATGCCTACTAACTTTTCTAGTAAGCAACAGGCTTTTTTACGTATTTTAGAAGAACGTAGAGTTGAGTTTGCATTTGAAGGTCAACGTTATTTAGATATGAAACGTATTGGTGTTCGTGCAGGATCTCCTGGTTTTGTTCGTGATCCTAAAGATTGTGCTTCAACAAATGCTTGTAGTTTAGAGCCTAGTAGTTTAAAGTTAACTTTACCAATTCCTAGATCTGAAATGGTTTCTAATCCAAATATGGTACAAAACCCTGGTTATTAATCAGTAAGTTTTTAGATTATATTTTAAAAGAGGTGCAATTGCACCTCTTTTTTTATTGTAGAAAATTTAGTAAAATAGTTTACTTTTGTTTAAAATTTGCATCTATGCGTTTTCTTTTATGTTTTCTTATGCTTTTTTCTACTTTGGGTTGGTCTCAAGTAAAAAGAGTTGATAAAAAATTAAATAGAACTACTATAAATTCAGGTCGTGTGCAGCCAACTAATTCTGTTGATCGTTTTTCGTCAATGAATTTAGCAGGTAATGATACTATTAAAGCAAACAAAATTGTTACAGTTGCTGGTGATACAGTAGCGCCTATTTCTTCATATAAAGTTTTTAATGAGTTAAAAGGAGCTTCTACTTTTGATACAATTCTGGATGTTAAAAAACAATATGCTCAAAATTATTTACGAAAAGATACATTTGGTCTTTTAGGGTTTAGTAATGATGGACAAACCTATCAAGCACTTGATCCTAACTTTTTACATCTTCAAAACATTATTAATTTAGGTTTTAATGCACGTAGGTTTTCGTATTTAAATAAAGAAGATATCAATTATTACAATGTGCCTACCCCAGCATCCGAGTTATTCTATAGAAGCGTAACAGGTAAAGGTCAAAATTTAGATGCACTTTTAACTGTGAATATATCTGAACAGTTTAATGCTTTCATAGGTTACAGAGGAATGCGTTCTCAGGGTAAATATGTAAATCAGCAAACATCAAATGGTAATTTTAGAATAGGTTCAAGTTATTTTACTAAAAATAAACGATATCAATTCAAGAATCATATTACATTTCAAGACATTTATAACGATGAAAATGGAGGTGTTTTTAATACTGCTTTATTTGAATCATCAGACGAGCCTTACAATAAACGTGAACAAATTAGAGTTCAATTTGATGCTTCTAAAACACGATTTAAAGGATTGCGTACTTACTTAGATCAAAGTTTTCAGTTTAATAAATCTGAAAGTAACAAAGCATTGATTCGACATCAGTTTACTTACGAGTATTTTTCAAACAGATTTGAGCAAGATAATGCAAACCCATTCAACAACTCAAAGCCTTATTTTGGAACCTCTTTTTCTAATAGTATTTTTGATAAAGTACAGTTTTATCAATTTGAAAACGATGTTGATTTAGCTTTTAACTCTAGTAAGATAGGATTGTTTGCTGTAAGTGCTGGTTTCTTCAATTCAAAATTCAGTTATAACTCGGTAATATTTGATAGCAACAACCAAAAGATTCCTAATTTCTTAAAGGACGATATTGTTACATTGGGCGGTTCTTATATATTAAACAAAGAAAATTACACTGCTGATGTCAACTTTAAGCAATCGGTTATTGGTAGATCGCTTACAAATTTAAACGCAAAAGCATCCATCAATATAAATGATAGTTATGGTTTGGATGTGCAATATCAGTTGCAAAGTAAAGTACCCGATTATACTTTTCAGCTTTTTCAAAGTGATTATACATACTATAATTGGCATCATAATTTTGCAAATGAAAAGTACAATACACTTAATGCTACTCTTAATACACCTTGGGTTGCGTTATCAGGAACGTATCAGTTAATTACCGATAAGCTATATTTTTCTAACGATGCAACTACAGTAAATGCAAACAATCGTTACACACAGCAATTAGTTACGCCAAAACAATACGGTAAGGTTATTAATTATTTAAGTGTAAAGGCGCAGAAAGAATTTAAATACCGCAAATGGGCGTTAGATAATACCGTAATGTTTCAGCAAGTAGTACAAGACAATGATATTTTAAATGTACCGCAAGTAATCACGCGTAACACCTTATATTATTCAGATTATGTGTTTGATAAAGCTTTATTTCTGCAAACAGGTATCACCTTTAACTACTTTACTAAGTATTTTGCTAACGAGTATAATCCTATTTTGGGCGACTTTGTTGTGCAAAATCAAGTTAAGGTAGGTAATTTTCCAATGTTCGATTTTTTCCTTAATGCCAAAATAAAAACAGCACAAATCTACATCAACGTAGAACATTTTAACTCAAAGTTTACAGGTTATAACTATTACAATACGCCAACGCAGCCTTACAGAGATTTAACGGTACGCTTGGGTATTAAATGGAATTTCTTTAACTAAAAGTTGTGGCAACACAACTTTCTTTCTTTTACCACATCATATTTGTATCTTTGCCACAAATTAAAAAGTAATGAAATACGCTAAAAATATATTAGAAACTATTGGTAATACACCGTTAGTGCAGTTAAATAGTATTGTAAAAGACCTGCCTTGTAAGGTGCTTGCAAAGGTAGAATATTTTAATCCGGGGCATTCTTGTAAAGACCGTATGGCTTTAAAAATGGTTGAGGATGCCGAAGCTGATGGTCGTTTAAAACCAGGTGGTACTATTATAGAAGGCACGTCGGGCAACACAGGTATGGGCTTGGCTTTGGCTGCTGTAGTTAAAGGATACAAACTAATCTGCGTGATTACTGATAAACAATCAAAAGAAAAAATGGATATACTGCGTGCAGTAGGTGCTAAGGTTGTGGTTTGCCCAACCGATGTTGAGCCTACAGATCCACGTTCGTATTATTCAGTTTCTAAACGTTTGGCGCAAGAAACACCTAACGGTTGGTACGTAAATCAATACGATAACCCATCAAACGCGCAAGCTAACTATGAACAAACCGGACCCGAAATTTGGGAGCAAACCCAAGGTGCTGTTACCCATTTTATTGTGGGCGTTGGTACGGGCGGAACCATTTCTGGAGTAGGAAAGTATCTTAAAGAACAAAAACCTAATGTAAAAGTATGGGGTGTTGATACCTACGGATCGGTTTTTAAGAAGTATCATGAAACAGGAATCTTTGATGAGAACGAAGTATACTCTTACGTAACCGAAGGTATTGGAGAAGACATTTTGCCAGAGAACGTTAACTTCTCAGTAATTGATCATTTTACAAAGGTAACCGATAAAGATGCTGCGGTATATTGCCGTAAGTTAGCTTTAGAAGAAGGTATTTTTGTAGGGATGTCTTCAGGGTCGGCTATTAAAGGTTTGTTGCAAATGAAGGATGAATTGAAACCGGACGACGTTGTAGTGGTTTTGTTTCACGATTCAGGATCGCGTTACATTGGTAAGATATTTAACGATGAGTGGATGCGTGAGCGCGGCTACTTAGAGGATGAAATTACAACTGCTGCCGATTTAATTCAAAATCATATTGAAAAACCTTTGGTTGTGGTGCGCACCGAAGAGTTGGTTTCACACGCATTAGATCGTATCAGAAAGTATAAAATATCTCAAATCCCAGTAATTGATAAAGATGGTTTTGTGGGCTCTTTAGAAGATAGTGACTTATTTGCTGCTTTTATGAACGATGCAAACATTGCAGAAAAACCTATCCGCGAGGTTATGGGTGCACCTTATCCGGTTGTTAACAAGAAAGCAAAGGTTGAAGATGTATCAAAGTTAATCACAAAAGATAACAATGCCGTGCTGGTTGATTTGGAAGATGGCAAGTATCACATCATTACAAAATACGATATCATTAACTCTATTAAGTAAAAAAGTAAAGCTTCCTTTTAAAATAAGGAAGCTTCTTTTTTTTAAGTCTATTTACATAAAAGAGCAAAATGGATAGGTTGATAGTTTAAAGTTAGTTAGTACCTAACAAAACACCCGATACATTCCAATAACTAAAACTACCACCTTCTGGTAATCCTTGCGGTATGCTGATTTCTATCTCGTGCATTCCACTATTTAAATCACCCAAATAAATATATGTTGGGTTGGTAACAGTGCCCGGGCACCAGTTGGCGCGTGATAAATCGGAACTTGATAAACCATTTGCAAAATTTCCAGAAGCAGGGTTGTCTAAGCGATACGATCCGCAATCAACACGCCAAGGCAAATAGCTTTGTGCTGTTTTACCGTTTAATACTATCTCATGAATTTTAGGGACAAACTCGTCTCCATTTTCCCAACCGCCGTGACCTGTAGCAATATATCGCAAATAAACATTGGTAAGTGGCTTATCTAATTCAAAGTTTACCTTTAAAGTTTTGCCGTTTTCAAACAAGATTGGGTATTCTTGTCCGCCCATTTCCATAACATTTGTTGTATTAAACAACGGTTTTATGGTTTGGTTTGGAAACAAATTAGTCTCGTTAGGATGAATTGTAATGTTAGCCGATACTTTATGACCGCCTTTATCGTAATTACCTATAAAGATGCCTATGTAAACTTCTTGCTCAGAGAGCACTTCGTTAAACTCTGAAATATCCTGGCGGTAATCAACCCAATCGCGCCATTCCTTATCTTTTAATTTAATATGATTAAAGTGATGTACCCCAAAAGGCGTAAAGAAACGCATTAACTCTATAGGTGTTTCGTAAGTGTTTGTAGTTACAATGCCTTGGTATTTCTTGCTTGTGCCGTTATCGTACAAAGGAAGTGTGTTAATACCTTCTTGCAACCCCTTTAAAAAAGTAGCTTTAGTGCTGGGTAGTATCACAAATACCGATCCTGTTCTATCATAAGCATCTCCGTTAGCTTGTTCTTTTACATCTAAAAACACCAAGCTACCTTTATCAATTTTAGGCATCTTAATTTTACGAACTGCTACGGTACCGTTGGCAAATTTTAAGATAGAATCGTTTGATTTATTGTTTTCGTTAAAGCTAAGAATATCGTCTTTAAAAATAGGAACTGTTGTGTAACGGGCTTTCATTAACGCATCCTGAAAGTCTAATCCACTTACCGTTTTATCCATAGAAGGCGTTAAGTTGGTAAGCTCTTTCTTAGAAAGCTTTTTTACTTGCGTTGCTTCTATAACATAATCATTATTACGACTGTATTTTAAAACAACGCCTAAGGAAATGCCTAAGCTGTTGGGTGCGGCTTTTATGGGTAAATCGGTGGTAAACCAAACGTTAATGGTGTTAGAGTTTATGCTAGTTGTAGCCTTTCTGGTTTTGTATCCCAAAATGGTTTCGTACTCATTGGTTAACGTAAGCTTTTGATTGTTTATTGAGGTAGAATCAATAGTTGATAGCACCAATAAGTTTTTAAAAGTAGCTTGCGATGTAATGTAATTGTTGGTTGTATTGATGAAATTCTGTTGTTTTGGGTATACTTTTGAACTTTTAAACTGACTATTTGTTATTAAAGCTGCGGTATTGTTTGCTGTTACAAGTGTTTTTTTGTCATCATTAATAACCTTTCCATTATATTTTTCTACATAAGTAATTTGATATTGGTTTTGAGCAAAAGACAAGTTGCTTATCAATATTAAAATAAGTACAAGGTGTTTCATATAATTGTTTTTACAAATGTATTGATTATTAGGAGTTTTGAAATTTTTAAAGTACATTTATATAAAAGCTTTTTGTATGAAGGAGGATTTTTTACATTACGTATGGAGGTTTAAAAAGCTTAAAACCATTGCATTAAAAACAGTTCAAGGTCAAGAATTGGTTATAAAAGATTTTGGCTTGTATTTAGGTATTCAAGGTCCTGACTTTTTTAATGCACAAGTTTATATCGATCATCAACTTTGGGCGGGTAATGTGGAAATGCACGTAAATGCCTCAGATTGGTATGCACATCATCATGAAATCGATCCTGCTTATCAAAATGTTATTTTACATGTTGTCTGGAATAATGATATTTCGGTTCTAAGAAACGATGGATCCGAAATTCCTACTTTGGTTTTAAAGGATTTCATAACTGAAAGTGTTTTTAATGCTTACAATCAATTCAAGCAACAGCCTCAGTATATTTTTTGCGAAGATTATCTGCAACATTTTAATTCGTTCGATTGGTTTTTATGGAAAGAAAAATTAATGATTGAGCGGTTAGAACAATTCACAGATCGTATTGTTCACGAGTTAAAGCAAACCAAGAATAATTGGGAAGAGGCTTTTTACAGTATGTTGTTGCGCAATTTTGGATTGAATATCAACAGCGATGCTTTTTATGAAATTGCCAAAAAGTTACCGTTTAAAATAATAAGAAAAGAGTTAACAAATAAAACACACGTAGAAGCACTTTTGCTTGGTACTGCTAATTTGTTAGATAATGATGCCGAAGATTATTATTTAAAAACATTGCAAAAAACCTATTTTTATTTACAACACAAGTATAATTTAAAAGCGATATCCAACAAAATAACCTATTTTAAATTACGTCCCGATAATTTTCCCACCATACGCTTAATGCAGTTTGCTGCATTTATAAGCAATCAAGTTTTTTTGTTCGATTTGGTTAAAAATCCAGAGTTTTTATGTGCTAATAAGAATGTTTTAAAAGCGCAACCATCAGCCTATTGGCAAACGCATTATGTTTTTGGTAAAGAACATACCGTGAAAAACAAAGCAATATCCAGTTCGTTTTACAATTTGCTTTTAATTAATACCATTTTGCCTTTTCAATATGTGTATCATGAACAATTAGGAAGCGATGCGGTTGATGAAATATTGCAACATTACCAAACATTACCTGTTGAAAGAAATACAACTGTTGAAATGTTTAAAAATATGCAGGTTCCTATAACGTCATCGTTTGATAGTCAATCGGTATTGTATCTTAAAAAGAATTATTGCGATTTACGTCGATGTTTAAATTGTGAGATAGGTATTAAATTGATGAATCAATGAAAGCACAACTACCATTTATAAATAGCAATCAACGCAAAGGTATTCTTGCTTTAGTGTGCCTTATTGTGTTGTTGCAAATTTTTATTTTTTGGTTTAAGAGAGCTGATAATAATGCCGAATCTACACAATATATAGTTGATGTAAAAACACAGCAACAAATAGATAGTTTAAAGATTGTTGCTTTAAAAGAATACGAACCTAAACCGTTTAATCCTAATTTTGTAAAAGATGGTAAATGGTTTCAGTTGGGAATGTCTACCGAAGAAATTGATCGCTTGTTGAAATTTAGAGCAAGTGGAAAGTATGTAAATTCTGCAGTCGATTTTCAAAAAGTAACAGGTGTTTCTAATGAACTGTTAGCGAAAATAGCTCCACAATTTCAATTTCCTGAATGGACGCAAAATGAAAAGCAAGAAACAAAGAATGAAGCTGTTGTTGTGAATAAAATGGATCTTAACAAAGCAACTCTTCAAGATTTGATGGATATTAAAGGTATTGGCGACTATTTTGCAAACGCTATTTTAGCAGAAAGAGAAAAATTAAACGGTTTTGTATCCATACAACAGGTCGATTTTATCAAAGGATTGCGCCCAGAAGCTATAAACATCATCAAGCAAACAACCTTTGTGAAAAGTGCAACTAACATTGTAAAAGTAAACGTTAATACTGCAACAAAAGAGCAATTAACCCAAGTACCGTATTTAAATAGTTATTTGGCTAGAGAGATTGTAGTGTTAAGAAGCAAGCAAGAAACAGCGTTAAAAATTGAAGATTTAGAAAAAATTAATAATTTTCCACTTGACAAATTAAAAATAATTAGATTATATTTGGATTTTTAGACAATAAAGCAAAAACAAAAATAAAAAACAATTAAAAATGAACTTTGAGTATAACGAAACGCAAGCAATGATTGCGCAATCAATTAGAGAGTTTGCAGAGAAAGAAATTAGACCAAACATTATGACTTGGGATGAAGCACAAATTTTCCCTGTTGAATTATTTAAAAAATTAGGTGAAATGGGTTTCATGGGCGTTTTAGTTCCTGAAGAGTTAGGTGGTTCTGGTTTAGGTTATCATGAGTACATTACAGTTGTTGAAGAAATTTCTAAAGTAGATTCTTCTATTGGTTTATCAGTTGCAGCTCATAATTCATTATGTACCAATCATATTTTGACATTTGCTAACGATGAGCAAAAGAAAAAATGGATTCCTAAATTAGCTACTGGTGAGTGGATTGGTGCTTGGGGATTAACTGAACATAACACGGGATCTGATGCAGGTGGTATGGCAACAACTGCTGTAAAAGATGGTAACGATTGGATTATAAACGGTGCTAAAAATTTTATTACACACGCTATTTCTGGTGATGTAGCTGTTGTTATTGTTCGTACAGGTGAAAAAGGCGATTCTCGTGGAATGACTGCTTTTGTTATTGAAAAAGGAACACCTGGTTTTTCATCAGGAAAAAAAGAAAATAAATTAGGAATGCGTGCTTCTGAAACAGCTGAGTTAATTTTTGATAATTGCCGTGTTTCTGATGCAAACCGTTTAGGTGAAGTTGGCGAAGGATTTATTCAAGCAATGAAAATTTTAGATGGTGGTCGTATTTCAATTGGTGCGTTGTCTTTAGGTATTGCAAAAGGAGCTTATGAAGCGGCTTTAAAATATTCAAAAGAGCGTGTGCAGTTTGGTAAACCTATTTCAGAATTTCAAGCAATTGGTTTTAAATTAGCTGATATGGCTACAGAAATTGAGTGTTCAGAATTATTGTTACACAAAGCAGCTTACTTAAAAAACAATCATAAACCAATGACAACTGCTGGTGCAATGGCAAAAATGTATGCGTCAGAAGTGTGTGTGAAAGTTTCTACAGAAGCTATTCAAATTCACGGTGGTTATGGTTATACAAAAGATTTCCCAGTAGAAAAATTCTTCCGCGATTCTAAATTATGTACTATTGGTGAAGGAACAACCGAAATTCAAAAATTAGTTATCTCTAGAAATCTTTTAAAAGACTAATTTCTTTTAGAGAATAGATAACAGAAAATAGAGAATAGATTAAAAAGGAAAGACTGTAACGGTTTTTCCTTTTTTTGTTATTTTTAAAAAATGATATTTTGTTATGGTTAAGCTTTCGAAAGAAAATGAGGTGCACTTTTTTGAATTTCTTTCAAATCAAATTGATGTTCATGAGTTTGAAAGATTTGTATATGAAAATGAATCTTTAAGAAGTGAAATGGATTCTCAAAAATACAATAAGTTAATTAGTTTTAATTTTAAAAATGTTGAAGGAGTTTTAAACGAGCTTGTTCCATTTGTTTCTAATGAAATAATTAAAGAATCTAGTTTTTTTGTTTGGAAAATTAAAAATAGACTAGAGTTGTTTTTAAATGAACCAGAAAATATAAAAGAGCATTTAGATGAAATGTATAATTTGTATTTTGGTATTTCTGATGCATCAGGAAAGCTAAAGTTTGCATATCCTTTTTTAGGAAATTTGGCACTGAATTATTTTTATTGGCTTGAAGAGGATTACTTAAAATTGTATTATGGTAGTAATTGGAAAAGTGAGTATGAAAAAATAGTAAAAAATTTTAATTTTTATCATGAGCAATTAATTCCTTATGCGCAAAGAATTTTATCAGCCATCAATAATAAAGAAATTGAATTTTTTAATGATGGAACTTATTTTATCAATCAAGATTTAAAACATATACTAGAATCTGATGATGTTTATCAGCTAAAGCATATTTAAAAATGCTAAGTAAACATCTTTAATAAATAATTTCAAATTCATAATTCATAATTCAAAAATTATTTCTAATTTTGCACCCATAATGAAAGGAGGTGTATAAATTATGTTGATCATTCCAATTAAAGACGGAGAAAATATTGATAGAGCGTTAAAACGTTATAAAAGAAAATTTGACAAAACGGGAACGTTACGTCAGTTAAGAAGTCGTAAAAACTTTACAAAACCTTCTGTAACAAAACGTGCTCAAAATCAAAAAGCACAATATATTCAGCACTTAAGAGATTCTGTTGAAATTTAATCGCTGATAAATATTTTATAAATCGCTAATTAAAGGTAACTTTGATTAGCGATTTTTTTTATGGAAAACTACATTTCACAATATTACGATTACCTTCTTAAAGAGAAAAAATTCTCACAACATACTGTAAATGCTTATTTACAAGATGTGAAAAGTTTTTATTTGTTTATAAATAAAGATGCTTTAGCAAAGGTTTCTGAAATTAAATACGCACACATCCGTAAATGGTTAATGCAACTTTCTAAAGAAAATAAGACCAATCATACTATAAATAGAAAAATAGCATCGCTAAAAAGTTATTTTAAGTTTTTGTACATCACCAAAACAATTAGTGTGTATCCTTTGCAAGAGCATAAATCATTGCGTACCGAAAAAAAGCTGCAAGTTCCTTTTTCAGAAGATGAAATGAAGAAATTGGAACGGTCTGATTTTGATGACGATTATTTTGGATTGCAAGAATATATAATTATTGCTCTTTTTTATGCATTAGGAATTAGAAAATCTGAATTGATTCAATTAAAAGTCGCCGATTTTGATTTTTCTCAGAACGAAGTGCGTGTTTTTGGAAAAGGATCTAAAGAACGTATTGTGCCAATAATAAACGAGTTGAATAAAGAACTGATTGATTTTTTTGAAAAACGCAAGATGCAATTTCCTAACAATAAGCATCAAAATGTTTTTTTGTTAAAAAATGGACAAATTTTAAATCAAACATTTGTTTATCGTTTAATAAATAATTATTTTAGAGGTGTAACATCAAAGCAAAAGAAAAGTCCGCATGTTTTGCGTCATACCTTTGCAACACATATGCTAAACTCAGGTGCAAACCTAAATACAGTGAAAGAATTGTTAGGACACGCAAGTTTGTCGTCAACACAAATTTACACTCATTCAAGTTTAGCTGCGTTAAAGAAAGTGTATGCAACAACACATCCGCGTTTCAAAAGCAATGATGATGATTATGAACCCTAAAATTTAAATTATGAAAGTGAGCATTCAAGCAGTTAACTTTAATGTTGACAGAAAATTAGTTGATTTTATAAATGAACGTTTAGAAAAATTACAACAATTTTATGATAAAATAGTAGGAATTGATGTATCTTTGCGTACGGAAAATTCTAGTGATAAAGAAAACAAATCAGTTGATATCTTGGTAAGAATTCCTGGAGATGATTTAATTGTAAAAAAGACAGCTAAATCATTTGAAGAGGCTACGGATACGGCAGCTGGCGCGTTAGAGCGTTTGTTGGTTAAACACAAAGAAAAAGTAAAAGCACATTAATTAGAAAAAAAAATAAAAAAGTTTTTATTTTTTTAAATAAGTGTATATATTTGCAGTCCGTTAGAAATAGCGGACTTTTTAAATTGCCTCTGTAGCTCAGCTGGCTAGAGCAGCTGATTTGTAATCAGCAGGTCGTGGGTTCGAGTCCCTCCAGAGGCTCGCAATTTAAAATAGGTTAGGGGAGATACTCAAGCGGCCAACGAGGACGGACTGTAAATCCGTTGGGAAACCTTCGCAGGTTCGAATCCTGCTCTCCCCACAACAAAATTCTTTTAAGCCGGCGTAGCTCAGGGGTAGAGTGCTTCCTTGGTAAGGAAGAGGTCACGGGTTCAAATCCCGTCGTTGGCTCAAAGGTGATTAAAGTTGAACACTAATTATATAACTAAGATTAAATTAATTAAATCATGGCAAAAGAAACTTTTGATCGTTCGAAACCCCATTTAAACATTGGTACTATCGGACACGTAGATCACGGTAAAACTACCACTACTGCTGCTATCACTAAAGTATTAGCTGATGCAGGTTTATCTGAAGCACGTTCATTCGATTCTATCGATAACGCACCAGAAGAAAAAGAGCGCGGTATTACTATTAACACTTCGCACGTTGAATATTCTACAGCTAACCGTCACTACGCTCACGTTGACTGTCCAGGTCACGCGGATTACGTTAAGAACATGGTTACTGGTGCTGCTCAAATGGATGGTGCTATCTTAGTAGTTGCTGCTACAGATGGTCCTATGCCACAAACTCGTGAGCACATCTTATTAGGTCGCCAAGTTGGTATTCCTCGTATCGTTGTATTCATGAACAAAGTGGATATGGTTGATGACGAAGAATTATTAGAATTAGTAGAAATGGAAATCCGTGATTTATTATCATTCTATGAGTATGATGGTGATAACGGACCAGTTGTTAAAGGTTCTGCTTTAGGTGGATTAAACGGAGATCCAAAATGGGTTGCTAGTATCATGGAATTGATGGATGCAGTTGATAATTGGATTGAATTACCAGTTCGTGACGTTGAGAAAACTTTCTTAATGCCAGTTGAAGACGTGTTTACAATTACTGGTCGTGGAACTGTAGCTACAGGTCGTATCGAAACAGGTGTTGCTAACACAGGTGATCCAGTTGAAATCATTGGTATGGGCGCAGACAAATTAACTTCTACAATTACAGGGGTTGAGATGTTCCGTAAAATCTTAGACCGTGGTGAAGCAGGTGATAACGTAGGTTTATTATTACGTGGTATTGACAAAGCTGATATCCGTCGTGGTATGGTTATCGTTAAGCCAGGTTCAGTTAAACCACACGCTAAATTCAAAGCAGAGGTTTATATCTTGAAAAAAGAAGAAGGTGGACGTCACACTCCATTCCATAACAACTACCGTCCTCAGTTCTACGTTCGTACAACTGACGTAACAGGAACTATCTTGTTACCAGAAGGTACTGATATGGTTATGCCAGGAGATAACTTAACTATTACTGTTGAGTTATTACAACCAATCGCTTTATCTGTAGGTTTACGTTTCGCTATCCGCGAAGGTGGTCGTACAGTAGGTGCTGGTCAGGTAACTGAAATTTTAGACTAATTATAAGTTTAAATATAAAAACAAAGTTGGCAGATCATCTGCCAACTTTTTAACAAACGGGTGTAGTTCAAGGGTAGAATAGCGGTCTCCAAAACCGTTGATGGGGGTTCGAATCCCTCCACCCGTGCAAATTCAAATATTATGGCTAAAGTAGTTAATTACATATCTGACGCATTTAACGAGTTAAAATCTAATGTTACATGGACACCATGGGCAGAAGTACAACGCTACACCATTATTGTTGCTATTTTTACAATTGTATTTTCTTTAGCAACATGGGGAGTTGATACGTTGTTTGCTAAAGTAATTGCAGGCTTTTTTAATATTCTAAATTCTTAATCAAATTATAATGATTGAAAATAGCGTAAAAAAGTGGTATGTAGTTAGGGCAGTTAGCGGTCAGGAGAATAAAGTAAAAGGATACATAGAAAGTGAGATAACACGTTTAGGAATGGAAGATTACTTGTCACAAGTATTGGTTCCTACCGAAAAAGTAGTGTCTCAACGCGATGGAAAAAAAATCACAAAAGAACGTATTTATTTTCCAGGATATGTTATGATTGAAGCTAATTTAACTGGTGAATTACCACACATTATCAAATCTATTGCAGGTGTTATTGGTTTCTTAGGTGAAACAAGAGGCGGAGATCCTGTGCCTTTAAGAATGTCTGAAGTAAATAGATTATTAGGTAAAGTAGATGAATTAGCAGTTTCTGTAGATAGAGGAATGGTTAATTTTGAAGTTGGAGAAACAGTAAAAGTAATCGACGGACCTTTCAATGGTTTCAATGGAACAATAGAAAAGGTAAACGAAGACAAACGCAAGCTTGAAGTAATGGTGAAAATTTTCGGAAGAAAAACACCTTTAGAATTAGGCTTTGTACAAGTTGAAAAATTATAATTGTTACATACACATCAATCGCTTCCAATTGATAGATGTGCTAAATTTTTTTAAAAATGGCAAAAGAAATTAGTAAAGTAGTTAAACTACAAGTTAAGGGAGGTGCAGCGAATCCATCGCCACCGGTTGGACCTGCTTTGGGGGCTGCTGGTGTAAACATTATGGAATTCTGTAAGCAATTTAATGCTAGAACACAGGATAAACCAGGAAAAGTTTTACCAGTACAAATTACAGTTTACAAGGACAAATCATTTGATTTTGTTGTTAAAACGCCACCAGCTGCTGTTCAATTATTAGAAGCTGCAAAGCTTAAAGGAGGTTCTGGACAACCAAACCGTAAAAAAGTTGCTTCTATTACATGGGATCAAGTTAAAGCAATTGCTGAAGACAAAATGGCCGATTTGAATGCATTTGAAATCGAAAAAGCTATGTCTATGATTGCTGGAACTGCACGTTCTATGGGAATCACTGTTACAGGAAACGCTCCTTTTTAATCTTAAAGAAAAGAAGAAATGGCAAAATTAACAAAAAAGCAAAAAGAGGCTGCAGCAAAAATTGAGAAGAACAAATTATATTCTTTAAAAGATGCTTCTGCATTAATTAAAGAAGTTGCTTCTGCAAAATTTGATGAGTCTGTTGATATTGCAGTACGTTTAGGAGTTGATCCACGTAAAGCAAATCAAATGGTACGTGGGGTTGTAACATTACCACACGGTACAGGTAAAGATGTAAGAGTATTAGCATTGGTTACTCCAGATAAGGAAGCAGAAGCTAAAGCTGCTGGAGCTGATCACGTAGGTTTAGACGATTATCTTCAAAAAATTAAAGACGGTTGGACAGATATCGACGTAATTATCACAATGCCTGCTGTTATGGGTAAATTAGGTCCATTAGGTCGTATTTTAGGACCACGTGGTTTAATGCCAAACCCTAAAACAGGTACGGTAACTATGGATGTTGCTAAAGCTGTACAAGAAGTAAAATCTGGTAAAATCGACTTTAAAGTTGATAAAACAGGTATCGTTCACGCAGGTATTGGAAAAGTATCTTTTGGTGCTGACCAAATTACTGAGAACGCAGCTGAAATAATTCAAACATTAATTAAATTAAAACCAACTGCAGCTAAAGGTACTTATATTAAGTCTATTCATATATCAAGTACAATGAGTCCTGCTATTGCTTTAGATCCAAAAGCAGTATAATTGGTAGTTAAAATTATTTAGTATGACTAGAGAAGACAAATCAATTGCGATTCAAGATTTAACTGCACAGTTAGCTGACACTAAAGTTATTTACGTTGCAGATATTTCTGGATTAAATGCAGCAACTACTTCTGATTTACGTAGAGCTTGTTTCAAAGCAGGTATCAAGTTAGAAGTTGTTAAAAATACATTGCTTGAGAAAGCAATGGAAGCATCAGAAAACGAATATGGTGATTTACCTTCTATTTTAAAAGGAAATAGCGCTATTATGATTGGCGAGGCTGCAAACGGTCCTGCAAAAATTATAAAAGAATTCCGTAAAAAAGGTGGAATCCCAGTTTTAAAAGGAGCTTACATTAACGAAGAAATCTATATTGGCGATAACCAATTAGATGCGTTAGTAGCTATTAAGTCTAGAGAAGAGATGATTGGAGAAATCATTGGATTATTACAATCTCCTGCTCAAAGAGTTATTTCAGCTCTTAAAAATCAATTTAAAGACGAAGAATAGTAGGTTACTACTACGTTTTTAATGTTCTAATGAACGCACATAAATAATTATATTTTTACAAATCAAATTAAAAGATAGAAAAAATGGCAGATTTGAAACAATTCGCAGAACAATTAGTTAACTTAACAGTTAAAGAAGTTAACGAATTAGCAACGATATTAAAAGATGAGTATGGTATTGAGCCAGCAGCAGCAGCAGTAGTTGTAGCAGGTGGTGGTGATGCAGCAGCAGCTGAAGAGCAAACTGAATTTACTGTAGTATTAAAAGAAGCTGGTGCTTCTAAATTAGCAGTAGTTAAAGCTGTTAAAGAATTAACAGGTTTAGGATTAAAAGAAGCTAAAGATTTAGTAGACGGTACTCCAGCAAACGTTAAAGAAGGTATTTCTAAAGACGAAGCTGAAGGATTGAAAAAAGCTTTAGAAGAAGCAGGAGCTGTTGTTGAGTTAAAATAATCTCACAATATTATAATTTTACGGTTTAGGCCTTGAGATCACTCTCAATGGCCTAAACCATTTTGCATATAAATAATAATCAGTAACGAAGACAAAGGTAAACACTTTCCTAGTTTGCTTTTAAGATGTATTGATTACTTACAATTAGGAAGTATTATATAGCTGTGTTTTTACACAAACAATTACTTTTTTAAATCCAAAATTTTATTCATTAATGATTACAAATCATACTGAAAGATTAAATTTTGCCTCTACGAAAAATATCCCAAACTATCCAGATTTCTTGGATATTCAGGTAAAATCGTTTAAAGATTTTTTTCAATTAGAAACGAAATCAGAAGAAAGAGGTAACGAAGGTTTGTACAAAACCTTTATGGAGAATTTCCCAATTACGGATACACGCAACCAATTCGTTTTGGAATTTTTAGACTATTTCGTTGATCCTCCTCGTTATTCAATTGAAGAGTGTATTGATAGAGGTTTAACATACAGTGTTCCTCTTAAAGCACGTTTAAAATTATATTGTACCGATCCTGAGCACGAAGATTTTGAAACTATTGTACAAGACGTTTATTTAGGTACTATTCCTTACATGACCCCAAGTGGTACGTTTGTAATTAATGGTGCAGAGCGTGTTGTAGTTTCACAATTACACCGTTCGCCAGGGGTATTCTTCGGTCAATCTTTCCACGCAAATGGTACTAAGTTATATTCTGCACGTATTATTCCATTCAAAGGTTCTTGGATTGAGTTTGCTACAGATATTAACAGTGTAATGTATGCGTACATTGATCGTAAGAAAAAATTACCTGTAACTACTTTATTCCGTGCAATTGGTTTTGAAAGAGATAAGGACATCCTTGAAATTTTTGACCTTGCAGAAGAAGTAAAAGTATCTAAAACAGGTTTAAAAAAATACATTGGTCGTAGATTAGCTGCGCGTGTATTAAATATCTGGCACGAAGATTTCGTGGATGAAGATACTGGAGAGGTTGTAACAATTCCTCGTACAGAGATCATCTTAGATCGTGACATTGTTTTAGATAAAGACAATGTTGAAGAAATTATTGAAGCTGACGTTAAAACTATTCTTTTACATAAAGAAGATAGTAACTTGGCCGATTATACGATTATTCATAACACACTTCAAAAAGATCCAACAAACTCGGAGAAAGAAGCTGTTGAATACATCTACCGTCAATTAAGAAACGCATTACCTCCTGATGAAGAAACAGCAAGAGGTATCATAGATAAATTATTCTTCTCAGACCAACGTTACAACTTAGGTGATGTAGGTCGTTATAGAATGAACAAAAAATTAGGATTAGATACACCAATTGACAAACAAGTTTTAACAAAAGAAGATATTATCACTATTGTTAAATACTTAATTGAGTTAATTAATTCTAAAGCAGAGATTGATGATATTGACCACTTATCAAACCGTCGTGTACGTACAGTAGGTGAGCAGTTATCAGCTCAGTTTGGTGTTGGTTTGGCACGTATGGCGCGTACTATTCGCGAGCGTATGAATGTACGTGATAACGAGGTGTTTACACCAATTGATTTGATTAATGCTAAAACATTATCATCGGTTATCAACTCATTCTTCGGAACCAACCAGTTATCTCAGTTCATGGATCAAACCAATCCATTAGCAGAGATTACACACAAACGTCGTTTATCAGCCTTAGGACCAGGTGGTCTTTCTCGTGAAAGAGCAGGTTTTGAGGTTCGTGACGTTCACTATACACACTACGGTCGTTTATGTCCAATTGAAACTCCTGAGGGACCAAACATTGGATTAATTTCGTCTTTAGCGGTGTATGCAAAAGTAAATAACATGGGATTCATTGAAACACCTTACCGTAAAGTAAGCAACGGTGTTTTACAAATTAATGAAGCTCCTGTATATTTATCAGCAGAAGAAGAAGAAGAGAAATTAATTGCACAAGCAACCATTAATGTTGCTAAAGATGGAACTATTGAAGACGAAAGAGTAGTTGCAAAACAAGATGCCGATTTCCCAGTGGTTGAACCAAAAGAGTTGAACTATGCCGACGTTGCGCCTAACCAAATTGCATCTATTTCTGCATCGTTAATTCCGTTCTTAGAGCATGATGATGCTAACCGTGCATTGATGGGATCAAACATGATGCGTCAGGCAGTACCTTTATTACGTCCAGAATCTCCAATTGTGGGTACTGGATTAGAAAAACAAGTTGCTACCGATTCTCGTGTTTTAATTAATGCCGAAGGTGAAGGTGAAGTAATTTACGTAGATGCTCAAAAAATTACGATTAAATACGATCGTACCGATGATGAGCGTTTAGTAAGTTTTGATGCTGATGAAAAAACATACAACTTAATTAAGTTCCGTAAAACCAACCAAAGTACATCTATCAACTTAAAACCAATTGTTCGCAAAGGTGACCGCGTTACTAAAGGACAAGTTTTATGTGAAGGTTATGCTACACAAAATGGTGAGTTGGCATTAGGACGTAACTTACAAGTTGCTTTCATGCCTTGGAAAGGTTATAACTTTGAGGATGCAATTGTAATTTCTGAGCGTGTTGTACGTGATGATATTTTTACGTCTATCCACATTGATGATTATACATTAGAAGTACGTGATACTAAATTAGGATCTGAAGAGTTAACTAACGATATTCCTAACGTTTCTGAAGAGGCTACTAAAGACTTAGATGAAAACGGTATGATTCGTATTGGTGCTGAAGTAAAACCTGGCGATATCTTAATTGGTAAAATTACACCTAAAGGAGAATCAGACCCAACTCCAGAAGAAAAATTATTACGTGCTATCTTTGGTGACAAAGCAGGTGATGTTAAAGATGCTTCATTAAAAGCTTCTCCATCATTACGCGGTGTTGTTTTAGATAAAAAGTTATTTGCTCGTGCAGTAAAAGATAAACGCAAACGTTCTAAAGATAAAGAGGATATTGCTTTATTAGATACGCAATTTGAAGTGAAATTCAACGAGTTAAAAGATCGTTTAGTAGATAAATTATTCCACTTAGTAAACGGTAAAACATCTCAAGGTGTTATGAACGATTTAGGTGAAGAAGTATTACCAAAAGGTAAAAAATTCACTTTAAAAATGTTACATGCTATTGAAGATTTTACACATTTAACTAAAGGACAATGGACTACTGATGATCATACAAACGAAATGATCACCGATTTAATTCACAACTATAAAATTAAATTAAACGATATTCAAGGAGTTTTACGCCGTGAGAAGTTTATGATTACAGTTGGGGATGAATTACCATCAGGTATCTTAAAATTAGCAAAAGTTTACATTGCTAAAAAACGTAAGTTACGTGTAGGTGATAAAATGGCGGGTCGTCACGGTAACAAAGGTATTGTTGCTAAAATCGTTCGTGATGAAGACATGCCTTTCTTAGAAGACGGAACACCTGTTGATATCGTATTAAATCCACTTGGGGTACCTTCTCGTATGAACATCGGTCAGATTTATGAAACCGTGTTAGGATGGGCAGGTAAAAAATTAGGTAAAAAATACGCAACACCAATTTTTGATGGTGCTTCATTAGAAGAAATCAATGCATTAACAGATGAGGCTGGTGTACCACGTTTTGGTCACACATACTTATATGATGGTGGTACAGGTGAGCGTTTTGACCAAAAAGCTACAGTGGGTGTAATTTACATGTTGAAATTAGGACACATGGTAGATGATAAAATGCACGCACGTTCTATTGGTCCTTACTCTTTAATTACGCAACAACCATTAGGTGGTAAAGCGTTATTTGGAGGTCAGCGTTTTGGAGAGATGGAGGTTTGGGCTCTTGAAGCTTATGGTGCATCTGCTACATTACGTGAGATATTGACTGTTAAATCGGATGACGTTATTGGTAGAGCTAAAACGTACGAGGCAATCGTAAAAGGTGAACCAATGCCAGAACCAGGATTACCAGAATCTTTCAATGTATTAATGCATGAATTAAAAGGTCTTGGTTTAGATATCAGATTAGAAGAATAAATTAAAATTAAAGTAATCAGTTCAGATTTTATGCTGAACTGATTACCTATTTATAAAGTTTTTAAGATTTATACCCGTAAACCGTTCCGATTTTTTATAAGAAATTATAACTAGCACTTCACGATAGGCATCTGAAGTTTAGAGAAGTAATCCGAGGTAGTGTTTAAGTCATAAAGTCAAACAACTTTTAACTTAAATAAGAATCAATTTTTAATTGCAAATAAATCAATAGTAAAAACTATGATGAATAAGAATAAAGATAATAATACCGTAAAAAGATTTAATAAAATCTCTATCGGATTAGCATCACCTGAATCAATTCTAGCTGAATCAAGAGGTGAGGTTTTAAAACCAGAAACAATTAACTATCGTACGCACAAACCAGAGCGCGATGGTTTATTCTGTGAGCGTATTTTTGGTCCTGTTAAGGATTATGAGTGTGCTTGTGGTAAATATAAAAGAATTCGCTACAAAGGTATCGTTTGTGACCGTTGTGGTGTTGAAGTTACTGAGAAAAAAGTACGTCGTGATAGAGTAGGGCATATCAATTTAGTAGTGCCTATTGCACACATTTGGTATTTCCGTTCATTGCCAAACAAAATTGGTTATGTGTTAGGATTACCTTCTAAGAAATTAGATGAAATTATCTATTACGAAAAATACGTTGTAATTCAAGCTGGTGAGGCAAAACGCCCAGATGGTGAAGAATTAAAACGTTTAGATTTCCTTACAGAGAATGAGTATCTTGATATTTTAGATACACTTCCTATGGAAAATCAATATTTAGATGATCAAGATCCTAATAAATTCATCGCTAAAATGGGTGCTGAATGTATTATGGATTTATTAGAGCGTACCGATTTAGATGCTTTATCGTATCAATTACGTCACGCAGCTAATAACGAAACATCTAAACAACGTAAAACTGAGGCTTTAAAACGTTTACAAGTTGTTGAAGCTTTCCGTGAGTCTAATGAAAACCGCGAAAACCGTCCAGAGTGGATGATTTTAAAAGTGGTTCCAGTTATTCCGCCAGAATTACGTCCATTAGTGCCGCTTGATGGTGGTCGTTTTGCAACGTCAGATTTAAATGATTTATACCGTCGTGTAATCATCCGTAACAATCGTTTAAAACGATTAATGGAAATCAAAGCGCCTGAAGTAATCTTACGTAATGAAAAACGTATGTTACAAGAAGCGGTAGATTCATTATTTGATAACACACGTAAAGCAACAGCTGTTAAAACAGAATCTCAGCGTCCATTAAAATCGTTATCTGATTCGTTAAAAGGAAAGCAAGGTCGCTTCCGTCAAAACTTATTAGGTAAACGTGTAGATTACTCAGCTCGTTCGGTAATTGTCGTTGGTCCTGAATTAAAATTATACGAGTGTGGTCTTCCTAAAGATATGGCTGCTGAATTATACAAACCATTCGTTATTCGTAAGTTAATAGAGCGTGGAATTGTAAAAACAGTTAAGTCTGCTAAGAAAATCATCGATAAAAAAGAACCAGTTGTTTGGGATATCTTAGAAAACGTAATTAAAGGACATCCGGTATTATTAAACCGTGCTCCTACGTTACACCGTTTAGGTATTCAGGCATTCCAACCTAAATTAATCGAAGGAAAAGCAATTCGTTTACACCCATTAGTGTGTACGGCTTTCAACGCCGATTTTGATGGGGATCAAATGGCGGTGCACTTACCATTAGGACCAGAGGCTATTTTAGAGGCTCAGTTATTAATGTTAGCATCGCACAACATCTTAAACCCAGCAAATGGTGCGCCTATTACAGTACCTTCTCAGGATATGGTTTTAGGTCTTTACTATATGACCAAAATCCGTAGATCAACACCTGAATACGAAATCAAAGGTGAAGGTTTAACATTCTATTCTGTAGAAGAAGTACATATTGCGATTAACGAAGGCAGATTGAACTTAAATGCACCAGTAAAAGTACGTGCAAAAGATTTTAATGCAGAAGGTGAATTAGTTTACCAAATTATTGAAACATCAGCAGGACGTATCTTGTTTAACGAGGTAGTTCCAGAAGCAGCAGGTTACATCAATGAGGTATTAACTAAAAAATCGTTAAGAGATATTATCGGAAAAATTTTAGCAGTTACGGATGTTCCTACAACAGCTAAATTCTTAGACGATATGAAAGATATGGGATACGGATACGCATTTAGAGGTGGTTTATCATTCTCTTTAGGTGATATCAAAATTCCAGATCAAAAACAAGGAATGATTGATGATGCTAACGGACAAGTTGAAGGTATTACCATGAACTATAACATGGGTCTTATTACCAACAACGAGCGTTACAACCAAGTAATTGATGTTTGGACTTCAACAAATGCTATGTTAACAGAGTTAGCAATGAAAAACATTCGTGAAGATCAACAAGGATTTAACTCGGTATTCATGATGCTTGATTCTGGAGCGCGTGGATCTAAAGAGCAAATTCGTCAGTTAACAGGTATGCGTGGTTTGATGGCAAAACCTAAAAAATCGACAGCTTCAGGTGGAGATATTATCGAAAACCCAATTCTTTCGAACTTTAAAGAAGGTTTATCAATCTTAGAATACTTTATTTCAACGCACGGTGCACGTAAAGGTTTGGCCGATACGGCATTAAAAACAGCCGATGCTGGTTATTTAACACGTCGTTTACATGATGTTGCTCAAGATGTTATCATCAATTCAGAAGATTGTGGTACTTTAAGAGGAATTGAGTTTGAACCGTTGAAGAAAAACGAGGAAATTGTAGAATCATTAGGAGAACGCGTTTTAGGACGTATTGCTATTGATGATGTAGTGAATCCGTTAACAAATGATGTTATTGTTCCTGCAGGTGAAGTAATTAATGAAGCACATGCTGCTAAAATTAATGCATCGCCATTAGAGAAATTAGAAGTACGCTCTGCTTTAACATGTGAAGCTGAAACAGGTATTTGTGCAAAATGTTACGGACGTAACTTGGCATCAAACCGTATGGCACAATTAGGTGAGGCAGTAGGTGTTATTGCAGCACAATCAATTGGTGAGCCTGGTACGCAGTTAACCTTACGTACGTTCCACGTTGGGGGTACAGCAGGTAACATCTCTGAGGTTTCTACTATTACAACTAAATTCAAAGGTCGTTTAGAGATCGAAGATTTAAAAGTTGTTAAAGGAGAGGATGCTGAAGGAAATGAAATTGATATCGTAATTTCTCGTTCAACTGAGTTGAAATTAGTTGATTTAAATACAGGAATTGTTTTAAATACACATTACATCCCTTACGGATCATCTATTTATGTGAAAGATAAAGAAGTGGTTGAAGAAGGAACTGTAATATGTAAATGGGACCCTTATAACGGGGTAATTGTATCTGAATTTACAGGTAAAGTTGCGTACGAAGACATCGAGCAAAACCAAACATTTATGGTTGAGATTGATGAACAAACAGGTTTCCAAGAAAAAGTAATTACAGAATCTAGAAATAAAAAATTAGTTCCTACTTTGTTAATTTATAACAAAGATGGTGAATTAGTACGTTCTTACAACTTACCAGTAGGTGCTCACTTAATGGTTAACGATGGCGAGAAAATTAAAGCAGGTAAAGTATTAGTGAAAATTCCACGTAAATCTTCTAAAGCAGGGGATATTACAGGAGGTTTACCACGTATTACAGAGTTGCTTGAGGCTCGTAACCCATCAAATCCATCAGTAGTTGCAGAAATTGACGGAGTTGTATCGTTTGGTAAAATTAAACGTGGTAACCGTGAAATCATTGTTACACCTAAAACAGGTGAAGATGATGCACGTAAGTACTTGGTAAAATTATCAAACCAGATTCTAGTTCAAGAGAACGATTACATCAAAGCAGGTTTGCCATTGTCTGATGGAGCAATTACACCAGATGATATTTTAAGAATTCAAGGACCATCGGCTGTTCAACAGTATTTGGTAAACGAAATTCAAGAAGTATACCGTTTACAAGGGGTAAAAATCTCTGATAAACACTTTGAGGTGGTTATTCGTCAAATGATGCGTAAAGTACAAATTCAAGATTCTGGTGATACTTTATTCTTAGAAGAACAATTAATTCACAAAGATGATTTCATCCGTGAAAATGATCGTTTATTCGGAATGAAGGTGGTAGAAGATGCAGGTGATTCGTCTAACTTAAAAGAAGGGCAAATTGTTTCAGTACGCGAATTAAGAGACGAAAACTCTATTTTACGTAGAGAAGATCGTAACTTAGTAGTAGCGCGTGATGTAATTCCTGCAACAGCAACACCAGTATTACAAGGTATTACACGTGCATCGTTACAAACAAAATCGTTTATTTCAGCAGCATCATTCCAAGAAACAACAAAAGTATTAAACGAAGCAGCAGTAGCTGGTAAAGTTGATAACTTATCTGGATTGAAAGAAAACGTAATTGTTGGTCATAGAATTCCTGCAGGTACAGGTATGCGTGTATACGATCATATTTTAGTAGGTACTAAAGAAGAAAAACAAGAAGTAGATTTAAATTTTTAATTTAGATTTTCAAAAGTTTTTTAAATAGATGTAAAAAGCCACTCAAATTTTTGAGTGGCTTTTTTTGTGTTAAAACCTTGATGTAATCAATAAAAAACAAGTATTGTATAGTTAAAGTTAAAAAATAACTAAAATTTTATTAAATTATTCAGAAAAAATATTTAAGTTTATAGCTCAATTGACTAATTATAAATTATTTTTTATGAAAAAAACTACACAATTTAAGATTCGGTGGTTAAGCTTAGGTAGCTTAATTTTATTGATGATTGCATTGTTTATGCCTAATATGAGTATGTGGGCTCAGACTTATACTTATACGGGATCTGTACAAACAGTAACACTTCCTGCTGGCTCTTATCAAATAGAAATGTGGGGCGCAAATGGAGGGGGAACACAAGGTGGTATTGGGGGCTATTCAAAAGGTGAATTTGCTCATACTGGTGGAACTTTATATATTGTAGTTGGTGGCGCTGGAGGAACTGGTGGTATTCCCTCTGATTTAAATGGAGGATATAATGGTGGTGGAGCTAGACCAAATCCAGGTGGAGCAACTCGTGGATCTGGTGGTGGAGCTACGCATATTTCTAAATCAACTGGATTATTATCAGACGCTACGGTGCGTAGTAATATTGTTATAGTTGCTGGCGGTGCAGGTGGCGGTTCTAATGCTGGTACTGGTGTTGGAGGTGGTGGTGGTGTTACTGGTGCTAATAGTAATGGGCCTGATCCAGGGCAAGGCGGAACTCAGACAGCAGGTGGTGTTGCGGGAGCTGGAACTTCTGGTTCTCCAGGTACAGCAGGTCAAGGGGGGCAATCCCTTGATATGGCAGGAGCTGGAGGTGGCGGATGGTATGGCGGTGGAGCTGGAGGCGGAAGTATTATGGGTAATACTGGTAATGGTGGTGGAGGTGGTTCTGGTTATGTTGGAGGCTTAGGTGTTACCAATGGTATTACATTACTACACACACAACCAGGTTTTGTGGTAAACCCAGATACCTCAGGTAATGGTTTGGTTGTGATTAAGTCATTAATACCTTGCACTGGTACTCCAACTGTAGGTACGGCATCAGCTACTACAAGAGTGTGTGCTAGTCAACCTTTTATATTGTCTGTGTCTGGAGCTACAATGGGAGGAGGGCTTATTTATCAATGGCAAAGTGCAACTTCTACAACAGGACCTTGGATAGATATTAATGGGGCATCAGGCTTTTCATATACAGAAACAAACCAAACAGGTACTACTTATTATCGTTTTGTGGTAACTTGTACTAATAGCAATAGTATGGTTACATCTAATATTGTTAATGTTACACAACCAGCAGCAACTGGAGTTTTTTATGAAAATTTTGATGCTGTAACAACAGGGACTTCTACAAACAATACTGTTCCAACCTGTTGGACTTATTTAAATAAAGCGGCTTCTGGATATGGCTATACAACAACAACGGCTGCAAGAACAGGAAAAGGCTTTTATACATATAGACCTTCTACAACTGGAGAAATGTTGTTGATATCACCTCAGACAGATAACTTAGGTAACGGTACAAAGCAAGTTCGTTTTTGGGCAAAAGCAAGTTCGTCAACGTATGTTCCAACTCAAAATTTGGGAGTTTATACTATGGATGGTGTAACAGCTACTGCTACATTAACTTTGGTACAAAACAATATGCCATTAACAGATGTTTGGCAAGAATTTATTGTGCCTTTGCCAACAACAACAGATGATTATTTTGCTTTTTCATTTGATAGTAAAAATGGAACAACATATGTATATTTAGATGATGTATATTATGAAGATTTATCTCCTTGTATTTTCCCAATGAATTTGAAGGTTAGTGCTATAACACAAACTTCAGCAACAATATCTTGGGATGCATCTAAAGCAACAGGTGTTACGGGTTATGAATATGAGATTCGTACCTCTGGAGCAGCTGGTTCTGGAGCAACTGGTTTAGAGCAAACAGGAGCTGTAAATGCACCTGCAACATCTGTAAATATTACTAATCTATCTGCTTCAACTTCTTATATTGTTTATGTTCGTAGTAAGTGTGGTACCTCTAATGGTGCTTGGACACCTTACCCAATTAAATTTAATACAGTGTGTGGTGTAGTAACTGGTAATTTCTTTGAAGGCTTTGAAAATACGGCTGTTGGTAGTTCATCTAATATAACCTATCCTTTATGTTGGACCTATATTAATACAGTTACACCAACAACTTCGGCTTATGGATGTGTTAATACAAATGCTAAAAACACTGGAAATAACGGTTTTTATACCTATAGAAGTTCTACGGCTACAGCTAATGGAGATTTGTTGTTAATTTCGCCAGAAACTGATAATTTAGGTAACGGAGGAAAACGTCTTCGTTTCTGGGCTAAAGTTTCTGCTACCAGTTATTCACCTAAGTTTGAAATTTACACGATGGATGGTAACACAGTTACTGCTAACAAAACATTGTTAAAAACAATTAATTTAACAACTAATTATACAGAATATATTGTATACTTACCTGTAAGTACTACAGATGATTATTTTGCATTTTCGTTTGACAGAGTTGGAGCTGCTTCTTATGTTTATCTTGATGATGTTTATTACGAAGACGCACCAAGCTGTAGACCAATTGATGATGATGCTATAAAAATTACTAATGTATCTAAAAACTCAGTTGATATTTCTTGGCAAGATTTATTTAATTTTAACCCCGTAGCATATGAAGTAGAAGTTCGTGCTACAGGTAATCCTGGTACACCAGGCGCTGCATTTATAGGAACAACAGCAGTAGGTGTGACAAATATTATAGCAACAGGATTATCAGCTTCTACACAATATAAGGTGTATATTCGTTCTATCTGTTCTACTACTGATAAAAGTGATTGGACTCAAGCACAAATTAGCCCAACAACATTATGTGACTATCCTGATTTTATTTCAGGAGATGGAGCAACAACAATTTGCGGTAGTCAATCTATTGATTTAACAGCAACATATGATAAGGGTATTGTTTACTGGTATGATGGCTCTGATCCAACAACTTCAAACTTAGTGCATACCGGTTCTGTATTTACAACTCCAGTAATAAGCAATAATACTAGTTATTGGCACTATGCTGCAAATACTGCTGCAACTGCTCCAATTACTGTAGGTCCTGTAAATCCTAATGCTGTGAGTGCCTCGCAAGATGCTTGGACCATCGGTTGGAATGTACTATTTACAGTTCATCAATCAACTAATTTAAATACGATAGATATTTTTCCTGTAAATTCAAATGAAACGGGAGCTATTCAGATTAGACAAGGAGGTACTGCTTCTTCAACACCGCAAGGGACTTTATTAAAGACTGTTAATTATACAACTTCGGTTAGTGGAGGTGCAACTCCTCAAAAAATTACTATAGATATTGACTTACCACCAGGTACATATAATTTACATCCTGTTTTGCCATCATCTGGATTACGTAGAAATACTGCTGGTGCATCATATCCTTATGCCTCATCTGTTGCTTCTATAACAGGAAATGGATATTTAGCGTCTTATTATATGGGCTTTTATAATTGGCTTTTTAAAGCTCCTGTTTGTAGTTCTCCAATGACTGAAGTAGCTATTACCGTAGCGCCAAAGCCATTATTTGATTTATCAACAGATAAGGTAAGTTCATGTGATGGAAATGCATCTAGTTCTGTACGTGTAGTAACCAATTTAGGAGGATATGATACTTTTACCTGGAGTCCTAGTACAGGAGTAAATGGCGATGCTGTAAATGGTTGGACATTTAGTACAACACAAGAGCAAGAATATACTTTAGTAGCAAGCCAGTCAAATGGTATTTGTGAATTTGAGAAGAAAGTTTATGTTTATGCTAGTGAGAAACCAGAAGCGTTAATAAGCTTACCAAGTACAATAGATTTATGTAAAGATGTAGTAGAGGAGATAAAAGTATTAGAGACTTTACCACCTCATGTAACTGTAGGTACAGCACGTACTACTACAGCAGGAACAAGTAATGTGTCTGCATTTGTACAAAGTGCGGTTTATTCAAAACAGCAATATATTTATAGTGCGGCAGAGTTAATGGCGCAAGGAATTACGGGGTCTGGATATATTAAAGATTTATCATTTGAGACCTTAGATTCAGGCGCAAGTTTAAGTAATCCAAGATATACAATTAAGATGATGGCTACTAATAATACATCGTTTGGAACCAATAATTTTATATCAGGAAATTTATCAACGGTTTATTCAAAAGAGAATCATACCCATATTTTCCAAGGATTACAAACGGTAGTTTTAGATAATCCATTTTATTGGGATGGACAATCAAATATATTAGTAGAGGTAACCCAAGAAGGGGCAGGAAGTGGAAATAATGCGCAAACATACTACCATACTGTAGCAGGTGTAAATGTAGGAATGAGTGCAAGTAGTGCTACTAATGCAAATCCATCTATAGGAGTTCCAACCACAAGTCGATTAAATGTACGATTTGGATTAGGGCAATCAACAGTTACTTGGTCACCTTCTAGTAATTTGTATTTAGATGCAGCAGCAACAATACCTTATACAGCTGGATCATCAGCTACAAAAGTATATGTAGTTTCAAGTGCTAATATGAACCAAGTTTATAATGCTGTTTTAACAGGATTAAATGGCTGTTCTACTACTAAGGCTATAACAGTAAATGTAACTAGTGTACCAGCACCAGTTGTGGCAGATCAAGTGTTTTGCCAGGCTACATCTACAAGTAATGTAGTTGTAACGGGTGTTCCTAATGGTGGAAGTTTGTTGTTTTTTAACAACACAACTACCCAAATACCAATAAATACTATTTCACAAACGGGTACTTACTATGTAGAAAGTGTCTTAAATAATTGTAAATCGGTTCGTATACCATTTAATGTTACTATAACTACATTGTCTTTACCAACAGCAGCTTTTAATCAGTTTGCTTGCGGAACAGGAACAGTAGCAGATTTAAAAGCAAGTGGTGTTTCAGGGTCACAAATAAACTGGTATAGTTCAGTAACATCAACCACAGCATTGCCATTAACACAGGCTTTGGTAAATAATACAACGTATTATGCGGCTCAAGTTTTAGGATCATGTGAATCAGGACGTGTAGCGGTATTGGTAAGTGTAGGTAGTGCACCAGCGGCATTAACAGCTCAAACAATATCTATTTGTGGAAGTATAAATTATGGAAACGTTAGTTTAAATCAGTTGCCAGGCTCAGAATTGGTATGGTATCCATCTGCAAGTTCACAAACACCAATACCAAATACAAATTCAGTTGTAAATGGTACCTATTATGTGTCACAAAAGATCAATGGATGTGAATCTGCACGTGTTCAAATAGTTGCAACCGCACAAGGTAGTGTGCCAGCGCCAACAGCAGGTATTCAAAATATTTGCGGTAGTGGTACAGTGGCGCAATTAGTGGCTCAAATTTTACCAAATGCTACAGCAGAATGGTATTCAAATGCTACATCAACAAGTCCATTAGCATTAAATACACCATTAGTTAGTGGTACCTATTATTTGGCACAGCGTGTAGATAATTGTTTATCAGTAAAAATAGCAGTGGCAGTTCGTGTAATAAACACCAGTTCGCCATCAGTTGGTTCATTTACCTTATGTGAGGGGGCAACGGTTGCTAATTTGGCAATAGTTGCACCAACAGGTACTACGTATAAATGGTACTCAAATGCAACAAATACAACAGAGTTATTACCAACAGAAGTTTTAAAGAGTGGTTTTTATTTTGTGAGCAGTTCACAAGGCGGATGTGAATCAGGAAGAACTCAAGTTCAAGTAACGATTAACAGTCGTCCAAACAGCCCAACAGGAGTAACCCCACAAATTTTTAAAGATGTAGATTTCCCTGAAATAAGTAATCTAGTAATGAATCAACCAAATGTTGTTTGGTATGCTACATATGACGATGCAATGAAAGGGGTAAATCCATTACCACAAAACATGCCATTGGTAGATAAAACAACTTATTATGCAGTTATAATAGGATCAAACAGCTGTCCAAGTTTACCAACACCAATAGAAGTGCAAATTGTTTTAGGTGTAAATGATTTTGATTTAAGTAAATTAAATTACTATCCAAACCCAGTAAACGATGTGTTAACAATAAGTTATGTAGAAAACATAACAAGTGTATCGGTGTTTGATTTAAATGGAAGATTGGTTTTAACCAAGCAATTTGATAAAGAAACGGTTCAGTTAAACTTTTCAGATTTAAGTTCAGGTACTTATATGCTGAATGTTAAAACAAAAGAAAACAGCCAATTTATTAAAATTGTGAAAAAATAATTATAATTTAGCCAAGAGTAGAAATACTCTTGGTTTTACTAATTTATGTTTTATGAGAAAATATTTATTACTTTTAATTTTGTTAATGCCATGGATTAATTGGGGACAAATTAATCCGTATGCTATCAATTGGGATACAGCAACAACAGTAGGTTGGACATCTACAGGTGGTTCTATTTTTAATTTAACAAGTGTACTCCCTTGTCAAGGCTCACAATCTATTAGAGCAAGGCTGTATAGTGATGATAAATTTAATAATGTAATTTTAAAGTCAGGAAATTTAGGAGCTACTAAAGGTGGGTTAATAACCTTAACTTATGACTATAAGTGGTTACTTAATAATGGTAATATTATTATTAATCCGGTAGGTGCTGGGGGAAACAAATTAGATCTTAAATGGCAATGGTCTAATTACCCAAATGGTCCTTGGTATACATTTTCTACAATTGATGTAAGTAATCATGTAGTGTCTACTAGCTGTAGAAATGTATCAACATCTTTTACTCCTTACCAAGGAACTTCTTTGTATGTAAGGGTTCTGGTGTCTAATACAACAAATAATGATGATAATTTTATCTATCTAGATAATGTAAATATTAGTGAAGGAGCAGTTCCTACATGTAAAATGCCTATTGATGTAACAGTGACTAGTAAGACTGCTACTTCAATTAATTTTGAATGGAAAGCACCAACGCCAACTCCAGTTTCTTATGATTGGGAAGTAAGAGAATCTGGTGAACCAGGAACGCCGGGAGCTGTTGCTTCTAATAGAAATGTAACACAATTAACAGCTGGTGCTACGGGTTTAACAGGTGATAAAGTTTATAAGATTTATGTAAGAGCTAATTGTAGCTCAACAGATAGCAGTCTTTGGATAGGAATTGATGCAATGACATTTTGTAATTTTCCTACTTTAACCGTAAGTAATTATAACGTTTGTGGTATACAAGATGTAAGAATGAATGTTACATCTCCAGGAAGAGCGTTTTGGTTTGATGAGTCAGGGGCTTTAGTGCACCAAGGTACCAATAGTTATACTGAGCCTATGGTGACAGAGTCTAGAAAATTTGATGTTTTTTCTGGAGTTACAAATTCAACATCTAATCAAGAGATTATAATAGGAACTGGTGTTGGAACTGAGACTCCTGCTTCGCCTTTTAAAGATACAAAAGCAAATAAAGCTCAGTATATCTATCAAGCAAGTGAGTTGAGAGATGCAGGATTTTCTAAAGGTATTATTAAAACTTTTGGATTTAGACTTGGGAATACTGGAGGTACTTTGCAAAGAAATAATTTTACAATTCATATGGGGTTAACCGCTTTAGATGAATTTGTTACTACTGATTTTATACCTAATAATAGATTAACCGCAGTTAAGAATGCTGGAAATAAATTGTTAGTTGCAGGACAGGTTAATTGGGTTAAGTTAGATCGTCCTTTTATTTGGGATGGGTTTTCAAATATAGTTGTACAAATAACTTATAGTGATGTAGCAGCTCCTTCTTTAGCTTCAACTCAAATTCTGGCAACTACATTTACTTCAACAGGGTCAAATAGAGCTCTTTATTCAGGGCATGCAACAAATAGTTTAAATTTAATGTATGATGTTGCTACAGGAACCAGAAGTGTAATTAGAATGAATGGATATTTTGATATTTTAGATGGTTGTTTTGGAGAGGTAAAGACAGTAAATGTTACGTATAAAGATGCGCCAGATTTAATCCTGTCTTCAAATACTGTGAATAATTGTGTAGGATCTCCTAATCAAACTATTTATGCTTTAACAGGTGCAAATTTATATGACACTTATGAATGGAGTATAACTGATACAAATGATCCTGCTTTTAATGATAAAACGCATCCTGATCATCCAGATAATGCAATTGTAGGTGATCAAAATATAGGTTGGACTTTTAGCCCAACAAAAAACATTAGCTATACTTTAAAAGCTTCAAATACTGGAGGTGAACAGTGTGTTCTTACTCAAGATGTTACTGTTGAAATAAATCCAACTCCACAAATGTTGCAATTACAAAATGATTACACTTTGTGTTTTAACGATATTCAAGAATTAAAAGTAGATAATTTTACTAATGAGAAGCCAATTCAGCATTCTTTTAATGGAAACATGAATGGAGTGAGTATTGCAAATGGAAATGCTGGAGATGCAATAGTAAATGAAACAAGTTTGTTCTCGGAAGGAAATGGAAGTTTAAAAGTTACCCATAGTGCTCAAACTAACGCAACTGTTAACTTTGCAACTAGTATTAATATGATGAACGCAAAATCTATAGTAGTTGAGTTTGATCATATTGCTGTTTTACAAGCAAATAGTACTTCTGTTATGGATTATGGTTATGTTGAATACTCTATAGATAATGGAGCAACTTGGAAACCTTTTGCTATTGCTGATTATACTGGTGGCGCAAGTACTACTTTACCAATGCCTGTTGGACAAACTGGATTTCAAGGTATGTTTTTTACTAAGACATCTTATGCTGATTGGAATGGATTTGGACAAAGTACTATACCTACAAATACTGCTTGGAAAAGTGAAAAACTTGTTGTTCCTGCAAGCGAATTTACAGGTACAGGTACTTTTAAAGTAAGATTCAGAATTGGGGCTGATGGAAATACTCAATATACAGGTTGGTATATTGATAATGTAAGATTAACTCCAATAAATAAAAATACAGTTACTTGGACTCCTGTTGCTAATTTATATTATGATCAAAATGCTACTGTGCCATATGATGGTCTTGTAAATGCAGGAACATTATATTTGAAAGGTACTTCAAATAGCTTGAATGTACCTTATAAAGTAGAGTTAACTAGCGAGCATGGATGTAAGGCTAGTAAAGATTTTAATGTAACTATAGGTTTAAAAGAGTCTCCAGTTGTTCATGATATCAATAATTGTGGAATTGTTAATGTAGCAAATACAAATTTTGTTAAGAATCCAGATGGTGTTCTTAGCTATTTTGATAGTCCTACTTCTAATGTCCCAATTACTCAAATAACAACATCAGGTGTTTATTATGTAGAGCAATTAATATCTGGCTGTAAGTCAAATCGTGTTGCTTTTACAGTTGTAATTAGTCCAAATGCACCAGTGCCTACAGGATCACAATCTCAAGTTTTTTGTACTAGTTCAACTGTTAATGATTTACAGGTTAATGCTGTCTCTGGTTTTCAAATAAAATGGTATTCAACACCTACTGGAGGTTCACAAATAAGTGGAACAACACCAATTGCAAGTGGAGATTATTATGGAGAATTTGATAACGGAATTTGTTTTTCAAGCTCAAGATTGAAAGTTAGTGTTGTAGTAGGTGTTAAGCCAAATGCTATTGCAATTAATGATGTGTATATTTGTGGTATTTCTACAATAGCAGATATTAAATTGCCAACAACTACAGGAGCTACAGGTAAATGGTATCAAAATATTAATGATGCAAACTCTTTACCATCAACTACTGTGCTGAATACTGGGGTGTACTATATCTCTCAAGTTGTAGGCGGTTGTGAGTCAACACGTACAGCTGTAAATGTTTCTACAGTTCAAAATTTAACAATGCCTACAGCAGCTACAATTCAAACTTTTTGTGGTAGCGCAACTGTTGGAGATTTATTAGCATCAGGAATTGTTAATGGAGCAACTCCTAATTGGTATAGTTTTAGTACATCAGATACACCTTTAGCTAATTCAACACCTTTAACTAGTGGTACCTATTATGTAGGACAATCTATTGGAGAATGTGATTCACCTAGAAAGGCAGTTAGTGTTAGATTGTTAAGTGTTAACGCACCAGTTATTAATCCTATTAGTATATGTGGTGATGCTACAGTATCTTCTATACCTTTTGCTTCTATGCCAGGAGTAAGCTATAAAGTGTATGCAACATCTTTTGCAACTGTTGAAATGAATCAAAATGATGTAGTTAAAACAGGTACTTATTATGTATCTAAAGTTGAGACAGGATGTGAAACTGCTAAGGCTGCAGTTCAGATAACTGTTACGCCTAGACCATTAGCACCAACTGGAAATACAAATCAGACATTTGTAAATTATGCTGAAGTTAAAGAGTTGAAAACAAATGAGACTAATGTTATTTGGTTTGCTTCTTATAATGATGCTGTAAATAATCAAAATCAATTACCTATATACACTCCATTACAAGATGGTAAAACATATTACGGAGTGCTTATTACAACAAATGGTTGTGCAAGTTTACCTATTGCGGTTACTGTAACAATTACTTTAGGTGTTAATGATTTAGATTTAGCATCTTTAAAATATTATCCAAACCCAGTAGATTCTGAATTAACAGTTTCATACAAAGAAACAATTCAGTCTATTGAAGTGTATGATGTTTTAGGTAAGAAAGTAAAAACTCAGAAGTTTGATGCAAATGAAGTGAAATTAAATATTTCTCAATTATCTGCAGGAACTTATATGGTAAAAGTATTTACTCAAACAGGATCACAGTTCGTGAAAATTGTGAAACGTTAAAACAAATAAATATTATTATAAAAAAGGGAGCTATTTAAACAGCCCCCTTTTTTTATTTCATAACATTAAAGCAATATTAATTTAAAGTGTTTTCTGTTGTTAAATACGTTATTTGCATCAATGAAAGATCATGAAATTTTTTGATTCATTTCAGTGTGTGTGAAAGTCCTATTTATTAGGACTTTTTCATTTTCTAAAATTAATTTCCAACTTTAACTAAAAATAATATAATTTATTTTTTGTTCTACAAGCGATGTCTTATTTTTGCTTATAAACCCTGTAAACAAATTACAGTTTTTATTTCAATCCTATTTTATGAAAGAAATTACGAAAGAAGTATATTTAAAATGGTATGAAGACATGCTGTTTTGGCGTAAGTTTGAAGATAAACTTGCTGCTTTGTATATTCAACAAAAAGTAAGAGGATTCTTACATTTATATAATGGTCAGGAAGCTGTATTAGCAGGTGCTTTACACGCTATGGATTTATCAAAAGACAAAATGATTACAGCATACCGTAATCACGTACAGCCAATTGGTATGGGTGTTGATCCAAAAAAAATCATGGCTGAATTGCTCGGAAAAGCAACAGGAACATCACAAGGTTTAGGTGGTTCTATGCATATCTTTTCTAAAGAGCATGGTTTTTATGGAGGCCATGGAATTGTAGGAGCACAAATTCCTGTTGGTGCAGGAATGGCTTTTGCTGAAAAATACTTAGAAACAGGTGGCGTATCTTTAACCTATTTCGGTGATGGTGCTGCACGTCAAGGATCTTTACATGAGGCTTTTAATATGGCTATGTTATGGAAATTACCTGTGGTTTTTGTTTGTGAAAATAATGGTTACGCTATGGGAACTTCGGTTGAGCGTACTGCAAATCATACCGATGTTTGGAAATTAGGTTTAGGTTATGAAATGCCTTCTTATGCTGTAGACGGTATGAACCCTGTTAAGGTAGCAGAAGCAATGTACGATGCAATAGAGCGTGCTCGTAGAGGTGAAGGGCCAACCTTTTTAGAAATTAAAACGTATCGTTACCGTGGACATTCTATGTCTGATGCACAACATTATCGTACAAAAGAAGAGGTAGAAGAATACAAAAAAATAGATCCAATTACACAAGTGTTGGATGTAATTAAGGAAAATAATTGGGCAACTGAGGAAGAAATCGAAACAATTGATAATCGAGTTCGCGATTTAGTTGCTGAATGCGAGAAATTCGCTGAAGAATCACCATACCCAGAAACCAATGTGATGTATGATGTGGTTTACGATCAAGAAAATTATCCTTTCCTTTCACATAAATTATAAGTCATGGCAGAAATTATTACAATGCCTCGTTTAAGCGATACCATGACAGAAGGTACCGTAGCAACTTGGTTAAAAAAAGTGGGCGATAAAGTATCTGAAGGTGATATTTTAGCTGAAATTGAGACTGATAAAGCAACTATGGAGTTCGAGTCGTTTAACGCTGGAACCTTATTGTATATTGGTATTCAAGAGGGCGAAACTGCACCAGTTGATAGCGTTTTGGCAATTATCGGTAAAGAAGGTGAAGATTTTTCTGCTTTATTAAGTGGAAAACCAAACACTACCACTTCAAATACTGAAGTAAAAGAAGAAGCTCCAAAAGAGTCAACTTTGTCAAATGATCAAGAAAGTGATGTTACTGTTGCAGCAACACAACAAACTTCTATTCCTGCTGGTGTTGAGGTAATTACAATGCCTCGTTTAAGTGATACGATGACGGAAGGTACAGTAGCTACTTGGTTGAAAAAAGTAGGAGATAAAATTTCAGAAGGAGATATTTTAGCTGAAATTGAAACCGATAAAGCTACAATGGAGTTTGAATCGTTTTATTCTGGAACGTTATTGCATATTGGAATTCAAGAAGGTGAATCAGCACCAGTTGATAGTGTGTTAGCTATTGTTGGTCCTGCAGGAATTGATGTTTCTGGAATTATTTCGGGTAAAGTTGCGCCTACGGCTAATAAAACTGTTACGGAAGTAAAAGAAATGCCGAAAGCAGAAGCTGAAAAACCAGTTGAAATTACTTCTGTAAGCGGAGATCGTATTTTTGCTTCGCCATTGGCTAAGAAAATTGCGCAAGATAAAGGTATTGACTTATCGCAAGTAAAAGGTTCAGGTGAAAACGGACGCATTGTAAAAGGCGATGTAGAAAGTTTTACACCAAGTGCTCAAACATCTACTACAGTTACTGAAACTAAGCAAGAGGTTGCGCCAAAAGCAGCAGTTCAAACATTTGTAACAGCAGGTGAGGTTCGTTCAGAAGAAGTGAAAAACTCTCAAATGCGTAAAACAATTGCACGTCGTTTGGCAGAATCTAAATTCACAGCGCCACATTATTATTTAACAATCGAAATTAACATGGATAATGCTATGGAATCGCGTACGTTAATTAATTCGTTGCCAGAAACCAAAGTATCGTTTAATGATATGGTGGTAAAAGCATGTGCTATGGCGTTGAAAAAACATCCACAAGTAAATTCATCTTGGACCGATGCTGCAACCATTATTAATCATCATGTAAATGTTGGGGTGGCTGTTGCTGTGGAAGATGGATTGGTAGTGCCAGTTGTTAATCATACCGATTTATTAAGTTTAACTCAAATTGGTGCTGCAGTTAAAGATTTGGCTGGTAAAGCACGCAATAAAAAGTTACAGCCTAAAGAAATGGAAGGATCTACTTTCACCGTTTCTAACTTAGGTATGTTTGGTATCGAAGAGTTTACATCAATCATCAATCAACCAAATTCGGCTATTTTATCAGTAGGTGCCATTATTGAAAAACCTGTGGTTAAAAACGGTCAAATTGTAGTAGGTAACACTATGAAAGTAACATTAGCTTGCGATCATAGAACAGTTGATGGTGCTACCGGAGCTGCATTCTTACAAACATTAAAACATTTTATCGAAAATCCAGTAACTATGTTAGCATAATTGATTTTTGATTTACATACAACAACCCGTTTTGAATTTTTCAAGACGGGTTTTTTGTTACCTTTGTATAAAACCTTTTTGAAATGAAGAAAATTTTAGGCTTAGCCTTATTAGCGTTGGTTGGATGTAAAACAACTTCAAAAGTTATTGATCCTATTCCTCCTCAATTAGAAACTGTTTACGAAGTAAGTGAAGCTAATGTAGCTGAAACATTGAAGTATTTATCGTCTGACGAGTTAGAAGGGCGTGATAGTGGTAGTAAAGGAATTGAAAAAGCGGCGGTTTACTTAGAAAATCAATTAAAACAAAATGGTATAAAGCCGTATTTTTCATCGTATCGAGATACCTTGACCAATTATAAAACGATATCTTACAATGTGGTAGGGTATATTGAAGGAAATGATAAAAAGCTGAAAAATGAAGTTGTTATTTTAGGTGCACATTACGATCATATTGGTATTACGCCTGAAGCTAAAGGAGAAGATAAAATTAATAACGGTGCCAATGATAATGCATCGGGAACAACCGTTTTGTCTGAAATTGCGAAATACTTAGGCACCTTTAAGACAAACAAACGTTCGGTTTTAATTGTGTATTTTTCAGCAGAAGAAAAAGGTTTATTAGGATCGTATCATTTAGCAAAAAAGTTAAAAGAGAAAGGTGTAAACGTATACACTTTACTTAATTTTGAAATGTTAGGTGTGCCAATGAATTATGATTATGATATGTTTATTACAGGGTACGATTTTTCTAATATGGCTACAAAACTTAATGAGTATGCAGAAAGTACTTTAGTAGGAAAATCAGAAATGGCAGAAAAATACAATCTTTTTAAGGCATCTGATAACTATCCTTTCTACGAGCAATTTGGTATTCCTTCGCACACTATTTCTGCGTTCGATTTTTCTAACTTCAACTATTATCATCATCCAAAAGATGAGTTTCAAGAAATGGATACACAGTTTATGACCAAACTAGCCAATAAAATGTTGCCTGTAGTAACTAAAATGATCAATGCAGATACTCAGGAAATTAAAATGAATAATCAAGAAGTTAAAAAGTAATGAAAAACATCATTATAACAGGTACAAGTCGTGGTATTGGTGCCGAAATGGTTATGCAATTGGCAACACAAGGTCATAATGTAATTGCTATTTCCCGTAAAGAAAATACAGATTTTAAGAAATTCAAAAATATTTATTATTACTCGGTTGATTTATCTAATGCAACAGAAGTAGCCAACTTTTCTAAAAACATTGCACATACTTTTCAAAAAATAGATGTTGTAATTCACAATGCCGGCGCTATTGTAAACAAGCCTTTTGCTGAAATTTCTACTGCAGAATTTGAATATGTTTATAAAGTAAACGTTTTTGGTGTAGCGGCTTTAAACCAAGCAGTTTTACCCTTAATGCCTAAAAATAGTCATGTAATTACCATAAGCAGTATGGGTGGCATTCAAGGCAGTTTAAAATTTCCTGGTTTAGCAGCTTATAGTTCAAGTAAAGGTGCTGTAATTACATTAAGTGAGTTGTTGGCCGAAGAATACAAAGAACAAGGTGTTGCGTTTAATGTTTTGGCTTTAGGCGCAGTACAAACAGAAATGTTAGAAGAAGCTTTTCCTGGGTATCAAGCGCCTATTAATCCAGAAGAAATGGCAACTTATATTACCGATTTTGCTTTAAATGGCAATAAGTATTTTAACGGAAAAATCATCCAAGTTTCTTCATCAACTCCTTAAAAATTGAAAGATATTTTATTTAAATACCTTCCCGAACACGCGGTTGCAATTGTTTACGAATTAATTAAAACGCATCAGGTGCATTTAAAAATAGTAAACGAACGTACTACACGTCATGGCGATTATAGAAAAAATCAAGATGGTAGCCATGCCATTACGGTGAATGCTAATTTAAATAAGTATCGATTCTTAATTACAACCATTCATGAAATTGCGCATTTGGTTGCTTTTCAAAAATTTGGACGAAATATAAAACCGCACGGAATAGAGTGGAAGCAAACTTTTCGGTTGTTGATGTTACCGTTTATCAATCCTTCTATTTTTCCAAATGAAGTGTTGCCAGTGGTAGCAAATCATTTTAAAAATCCATCAGCAAGTAGTGATACCGATGCTATTTTAGCAATGACACTGAAAAAGTTTGATGCACCCAACCAAAATGTTTTTGTAGATGAAATTCCACAAGGAAGTTTTTTTAGAATGAAAGATGGGCGTGTTTTTAAAAAAGGAAAATTGCGTGTAAAACTGTTTGAATGTTTGGAAATAAGTACCAATAAAGTATATTTGTTTAAGCCCAATGCAGAAGTTGAATTGGTGAATGTAAAATAAAAATGAATAAAAATTACTATGCAATAATTATGGCAGGCGGTGTAGGATCGCGCTTTTGGCCAGTAAGTACACCTGAGTTTCCTAAACAATTTCACGATATGTTAGGAACAGGTGAAACATTAATACAAAAAACGTTTACGCGTTTAAGTCAGTTAATTCCAAAAGAAAATATACTTATTTTAACCAATGATAAGTATCAAGATATTCTAAAACAACAATTGCCCATGATTACTGATGAGCAAATTGTTTTAGAACCTGATATGCGCAACACAGCACCATGTATTTTGTATGCTTCAATGAAAATTCAGAAGCAAAACAAAGATGCTGTAATGATTGTAGCACCAAGCGATCATTGGATTGAAGACGAAGTACAATTTATTTCTAACGTACAGCGTTCATTTGATATCTGCGAACGCGATCAATCGTTAATGACTATGGGTATTTTGCCAACCTTTCCTAATACAGGTTATGGTTATATTGAATTTGATAAGTTAGATACCCGTCCTATAAAGAAGGTAAAGCAGTTTCGCGAAAAACCAGACTACCACACAGCTAAGAAATTTATTCAAGCACGAAATTTTTTATGGAATTCAGGTATTTTTATTTGGTCTACAAAGGCTATTTTACAAGCATTTGAGAAATATCAGCCCGAAATGTATCAACTTTTTCATGCAGGAAAAGATGCGTTTAATACGGCAGATGAGAAACAGTTTATTGCGGATAATTACAGCAAAGCCGATAACATCTCTATTGATTATGCGGTAATGGAAAAAGCCGATAATGTTTTTGTATTGCCTGCTACTTTTGATTGGAACGATTTAGGAACTTGGGGATCTTTGTATGATAAATTACCAAAAGACAACTATGAAAATGCAATGGTTAACGGAAAATTGTTTGTAGAAAATGCTTCAAATAACATTATTAGAACCAACCCAAACAAAATGGTGGTTATTGGTGATTTAGACGATTACATTATTGTAGATAAAGACGATGTGTTGCTTATTTATCCTAAAAAGAAAGAACAAGAAATTAAGCAAATAGTAGCTCAAATAAACCAAAAAAAATAACTGTTTTTTAAATTTGTATGATAAAAATAAAGGACTTTTTAAATAGTAAATTTGCAATTATTCTTTTTATTATTATAATTAGCGCTCCTTTGTTTTATTTAAGTTATTTCGTTTATCCTTCTGCTGACGATTTTTCTTATGCAGTTATGCATAACGAATCTTCTTTTTTTGATAAACAAAAAGCCTTTTATTTTAGTTGGACTTCTAGGTACCTTGCTACTGCAGTTCTTTCATTAACTTTTTTAAATTTTGGGTCTATACATTACTACGGTGTTTTATCTGCGGTAAGTATATTGCTTTTCTATTTAAGTATCGTATATGTTGTTCAAGTAACTTCTAAAACAAATAGTAATAAGTGGTTCTTTTCGGCGTTGTTAATGAGTGTTTATGTTTTGTTTTTACCAAGTATTTGTGAGAATTTCTTTTGGTTTCCTAGTGTAATCACTTATTTTGTTCCTTCTTCTCTTTTTTTGATATTCATTGGTGTTACTTTAAAAAACAATAAATCGCCAAGTATAAAAAATAGAATAATAGCGGTTCTGTTAATTTTTTTAATAGGAGGTTGTAATGAGTTGTTAATCGGAGCGATATTATTGTGGTTGTTTTTTCTACATTATTTAGAATACCTTAAGTATAGAAAAATTTCATATCCATATACAATTTTAACACTTATAACAATAGCTATTGCTTTGTTTGTTGTTTTGGCACCAGGTAATGCAGTACGCGCTAAAGTAATTGATTCTATTAGATACTTATCTTTTTACGATGTTGTAATACTATCATTTAAGCGGTTTTTTATAATTTATTTAAAATATTTTGTATGGATTTTACTGTTGTTTATTTTTGCGAATTCTTATTTTAAAGTAAAAATATATTTGCCTAAAAGCGTAACTGCTTTAAAGGTTTTTTTAGTAATGAATGCCTTTTTATTTGCATGTATTTTTTTAAGTATATATAGTTTAAAAGCGCAATATCCTGTGCGTGTTGAAAATCTAGTTTATTTTATTGCATTACTTTTTTTATATGTCTTTTCTATTTTGTTATTAAAAACGTTAAAAAAGGTATCAATAAAAACCAGCTATTTATGTTTAAGTATTGGATTATCGGCTTTATTTATTTTACCATTTTTTCATAAAACATTTAAAAATAATGTATGTATAATGTATTCTGATATTTTTAAAGGCAAAGCTGTTTCATATAAGCAACAATTTTTAGAACGAGATGCATATTTAACAAGTTATGCAAGTAAAAATGGACCAAATAGTGTTTGTAAAGTAGCGCGAATAAATAATCCACCTGAAACGTTATTATTTGATGATATTCAAAAGGATAAAAATCATTTTATTAATCAAGCAATAGCAAAATATTATAATGTAAAAATGATTGTTTTAAAGGAGTAATGTTTTGCTTTTATTGATATGCTTAGGTAATTTTACCTATAAGTGTTAATTAGTAAAATTACCTACTTAAATGATTAAATTATTATCTAGTTTTATATAAAATAAACAAAAGAGTAGTGCATTTAGTAGAGAAAATAGGGGTTTGCTTTAAAAAGCATCAAAGAGTAGCTTTGCTGTCTTTAGTAATGCTAAGTTGTATTCAAATATTTGCTGCGTCAAACAAGCAAGAAATAAATGCATTCATCAATCAAAATAAAGAAATTACAAAGCCTGCTACTATTCGCAAGAATTACGAAAAAACAACAAAATCGTCTTCAGCCAAAAACAATAAATCATTAAATGTAGTAAACAAAGTTTTGCAGGCTCATGCTTATTCGCAAACATTGGATGCTATCAATGATAAAAGTTTAACCTTGTATTTAGAAGCGTTAAATGAAGCAAATGAGTTAGAAGACACCAGTTTAATTATTTATGTAAACACCGAAGTAGGTTATTTTTATTACTCGTACAATGAATATTTAAAGGCGATGCCTTATTTTATTAGAACTTCTCAATTGTTGCAAAATGCCGATGACACCAAGCTCATACAAGCGAGCGAAGTGTATAAGAAAAACGCCTATTTTTTTGGAAGTTTAAATGAGCACGAGAAAAGTATTGCTTACTTAAAAAAAGCCTTGAAATTTACACCTTCTTACACACCAGAGTATGGTGCTATTTTAAATAATATAGGATCTGCTTATTATAAAATGGACAATAAACAAGAAGCGGAGCAGTATTTTTTAAAAACCCAAGCTGTTTCTTTAGAAAACAATGATAAAGTGCGTTATGCAAAATCTTTAGGTGATTTGGCACTGATTTATAAAGATAAAAAAGAGTATAACAAAGCAATTAGTTTACTACAAGAAGATATTGCTATTTCGGAAGCAGAAAATGCAGAGAGAAATATCATGTACGCGCAAATTTTGTTGAGTAAGATTTTTGTAGAAACCAAGCAGTTTACACAAGCTAAGAATACCTTGCAATTGGCACTAGATTATGTAACTAAGAAAGGGTATTTAAAAAGTCACGGATATCAAATTGCGCAAGTAAATTTGGAAATTGCTTTGCAAACAAAAGATACTGCTTTAGAATTAAGTGCTCGTAGAGCAATTGATTCGTTGGGAAAAGATATCGCAGATAAAGATGGGCAAGAAGCTGTGAATTTAGCAAATTGGGAAACCCAAAAAAGCGAATTTAATAGAACAATAGAGATTGAAAAAGCAAAGTTAGAAAAAGCAAATCTTAGAAATTGGATTATTGGCGGTTTTATGTTGGTGCTTATTTTGGTGGTAACATTGGTAATGATATCTATAAAACGCAAGTTTAAAATAGAATTATCGCAGCGTGAAAATCATATTTTAAATTACAAAGTAGATCAATTATTAGCCGATAAAAAACTAATTGATTCTGAGCAAACTTTAAACGCATACGAAACCTATTTAAAAAACCAGAACCAACAAATTAGATTGCTTGAAAAAGAACTCAAAAACATTCAAGAAAATACTTCTCAAACCAATGTAGCCGTTCAATTAATTAAAGATATGATTGATCAGCAACGTATGAGCGATAACAATTGGTTGGCACTTAAGAAAACCTTTATTAAAGAAGAAAATAATTACTACGATTATTTGTTAGCCAATTTTCCCGATTTATCAGAAAATAATTTACGTATGGTTATTTTAAATAAAATGGGACTTCAAAAAGCAGAAATTGCTTTAGTGTTAAACGTAAAAATTGATGTTGTTGAAGAAGCTTTACAACGTTTACGCATAAAATACCACGGCAGTTTTGATGATCATACACTTAATTAAATAGTTGTCAACATCTTAAAAAAAACTTAATTTAGCATCTTGTAAGTGAAAATAGATGCAACAAAACGACTTTTCTTTTATAAATCAACTTTTTTTAATTAAAAACAGACAAAAAGTACAAAAATGAGCGATGATCAAATGTACTTTTTAGTCAATGTACACAAAATGGTAACCTATTTCATGTATTTTGTTATAGTAGTTACGGTTTTTTTATGTGTACATTATTTTAAAACAAGCAAAGTAAAACTGTTTAAAGGACTTGCCATTTATTTAACAACCGTTTTTGTATTATGGGGCATCAACCATATTTTGTTATTTAATGCGCCAACAGAAGGTATAACAGAAATACCTTATACTGTTTTTATATCTTCTTTTCTTACAACTATTAGTTTTAGTTATTTGTTTATTTTTTGCTTGCCTCAACCTAAAAAAGCAAAACCTTTTTTAATACTGCTAACCTTGGTAAATATTGTGTATTTGGTATACGATTTTATTGAAAGAGGAGACAAAACTATAGTAGAATACATTTCCTATTCAGAAATATTCTGTTTTTTTACAGCATTAGTAATGACCATTTGTAGTACTTTATATGGTTTAATATCTAAAAACATAAATACCATTAAATATTTGCCATTAAGTTTGCTTTTTTTCTGCTATTCATGTGTACAAATGGTGTATGAGGTAAGTTTTAATTTCTTTGTAAATCAGGCTACCAAACAAAATAATATTTTTTTACTGTTTATGAGTAAAATTATTTTTGATGTAATCTTTTACGTACTTGTTTTATTGTTTGTTTTTCAATTAAAAACAGCTCTTAAAAGCAGTAGAGCATATACTTAAAGAAAAAATACCTAGTTGAGTGAAACACGTATTTATACGTAATGTTTTTTAAGTTAATTTGTAGTAATTTGTAAGAACTAAAAACGGATAAAGATGAACGAAATTATTACAGCATTACAAAATTGGAATGCCATTAGAAAAGATGCAGGTGCATTGATAAGCTTTTTTAATAATTTAGAAGGATTTAAATTAGATATGTCTTTGTTTCCTGTGGGAGTGCCTTTACATGCTTATCCCGCAATAAAAGACAATGCGTTGTATTTTGTTGTTATTTCTGAAGATTATGATGTGGAATCACCATCTGATGAATTAGAGCAACATTGCTTTTGGATGGAATGTAAAGAAAGTTTAATGAATAGTCAAGAGATTACTGAGGAAGATGCCTTAAGCCGTATAGATACTTGGTTAAATACAAAGATAGAATGGATAAATGATATTACCCAAACTGATTTAGGCATTTACCAAAACTTTTTTATTCCTACCTATGATTTGTTACCACAAACGTATAAAGCAAACTTTGCACTTAAAGATGGTTTAAATCCTAGTTTAAAAGCTGCCGACTTGGTTTTAAAAAGCCAAAGTAATTTGTTTTTTGATACAATTATTGGCGAGCCTCCATTTATAGATAGAAAAAAATATTATATTTTAGATTTATTGTAAAATATGAAAGACTATTATTTTTTGTTTCAAATCTTTGCTTATATCAACTCTGGTTTACTTTTAATTTATTTTTTATATTTTATTAAAAAATCAAGTATTAGTGCTGATAAAGAATTAAGAATAGTAGTTTTTTATCTTTGGTTTAGTTGTTTTTTTGATGTCTTGTCTAGGCTCATTCAGTATCTTTTAGAAATTGGTTTTATTAATGAATTTCATTCCATTTCTTTAAGAATTATGTACCGTTTAGGGGAGCTTGTGTTCATAGGTTATATAATAAACAAGTATTGGTTAAAAAGCAAAATGGCTTGGTTGTTAATAGGGGCAAGCGGTTTGTTTTTGGTGTATGATTTGTTTACGTATCGTGTAAACGGTGTTCTAAATTATATGGCGTATGCGCAAATAACAGCTAATACTTTATTGGTTTGTTTGCTAGTAGTTAATTTATTAAAACAATTACAAGGTACCAAAAAATTTAGCATTACCAATCAAATGCTCAACATGGTATTTTTAGCTTATTTTGCGGTTCATTTAATTTATACCGTTATTATGAATTTCATCATAAATCAAAAATATAGCGATAAAAGCTTTGCTTTGTTTTATTGTAGTTATGCTGTATTGCACATATTGTATTATTTTGCATTGGCATTTATTGTATACAAAAAACAAAAAAGCGTCCTTAAAAAATAAAATTTCACTCACACGTTACTTAACACACTTAATATGGAAAAATGGCAAGATCCGGATACTTTTCTAATATGGATTATCATTATTATTGGTGTAATGGTACTACTTATTGGTACCTTAATTAGTGTGTTTTACTTATCGTACAAAAAAATAGTACGTGCCAAAGAAGAAGAGCATCGTATAAAATTAGAATACCAGCGTACTTTATTAAAAGTTAGTTTAGATGCGCAAGAAAATGAGCGGGTACGTATTGCTGCCGATTTGCATGATAACATCATTTCTAAATTAACCATTATTCGATTAAAAGCGGCTATTGGTACGCAAACCGAAGAAATGGATCAATTGTTAGGAAATGCTATTACAGAATCTAGACGTATCTCTCATGAATTATCGCCTCCTTTATACGAAGAAAAAAGTTTAGAAAACGTTTTACTAACCATTTTAAAAAGTTGGGAAAGTTTTTACAACATTAAAACGCGTTTAGACATTCGCAGTAATATTGAAGTTGATAAAAATACCAAGCTACAAATGGTGCGTATATTGCAAGAATTGGTAAATAATATCTATAAACACGCCAAAGCATCCAATATCAATTTTTCATTGCGTATTACAAAAAAATACATAATTTTAAATGTTAATGACAACGGTATAGGTTTTAATAGTAAAAACAGTACCAAAGGTATTGGGTTGCAGAATATTGCGTTGCGTGCCGATACTTTGCATGCAAAATACAAATACATTAGTCAGTTAGAAAAAGGTACCCGTTTTATTTTTGTTATAGAAAATGGAAAAAATAAGATTAGCAATTTTAGATGATGATTATTTGATTGTAACTTTATTAAAAAGTTTTTTCAATCAAGATCAAGACGTTAAGGTAGTGTTTGATGCTACGGATGGATATCAATTGTATAAATATTTAGATCAAAAAGATGTAGAAAAAATTGATGTTTTATTGCTTGATTTAAAAATGAAAACGGTAGATGGTTTAGAGGTTTTAAAGCAAGTAAAGGTTAAAAATCCCGAGTTAAAAGTCATTGTAATTTCATCGCATTACCAAGATAATTCTATTGGTTTTATGCTAAAAGAAGGTGTTTCTGGTTTTGTACCAAAAGGAATTTCACCTTTTGAATTGTTAGATATTGTAAAGCATGTACAAAAAACAGGTTTTTATTTCAATACCGAACAAATGGAAATTTTAAGAGACCAAATAGCAGCCAAAGTACCCAAACCAGTAATAGAATCGGAAGAATTATTAACCGATAGGGAAAAACAAATTATTAAACTACTATGCCAGCAAAAAACGGCAAAAGAAATAGGAGAAGAACTTTTTATTACACAACGTACTGTTGAAGGTCATAAAAATAATTTATTTGCTAAAATTGGCGTACGCAATGTAGCAGGTTTAATTGTATTTGCCCTGCAAAAACAGATTGTCACGTTAGATGAGCTTCCTTTAAATTGATAAAAAAAACAGTGTTGTCACTGTTTTTTTTTGTTCCAATCACTACTCAAAGTATTCATACTTAATAAAAAAGACTTATCTTTGAAAACTGAGGAAATTTTACACAGTTTGAGGATGGTCTTTTTGCTATGATTAAGATTGCCTTTAATAGGAATGAATGGTTTTACATTATTTTTTTTCAAGCAATTATGTCTTGATTTTTTTAGAAAATTGTTTGCTGAAAATTTTTCAGGCAATTAGGTAATTATACCTGTTTTAAAAAATTGGGTAATTTCTACCTAAAATGTAACCTTTTTTTTGGTGAATTTTGAAGTATAACTTTAAACACAAAAACTATGGAAACAATTTACATACAGTTATTAAACTATGGTTTTATACTAATCTTATTATTATCGCTTTTAGTAAACAGTACATTAAGAAATGTATTTTTTACTAAGAACTCTTTAATGATGTGTGGTATTGTTACGGCACTATATGCTTTAACGGTGTTAAATGCTACGTTTCACGCTATTGCATTAGTAATTTTGGTTGCAGTTGTAGTACGTACTTTGATTGTAAAGTGGCATGTAATGATAGAAATGGAATATTTACCACTGAATATTTTATTGTTATCTGTAACCACTTTGTTTCTTGTAGTTGTAAATCAATATGTTGCTTCGTTATTTGTGTTAAGCTTTACAGCTGCATTAGTAACCATATTATTATTGTTGTTATTTGTTCATTATAAAATTCAAAGTAAAGACAATCAAGTGTTTGGGCAAATTTTCAGCGAAACGCAAGATGAGGTGGTATTTTGTAATGAAACAGATAAAAAATTAGAAAATATATTGGCGTCAATATACAAGCAGTTTGAGGATACAAAGTGTTACTTAAATTCTGCGTATACAATTGATCAGTTAGAGAAAGATTTGAAGATATGTCGTAAAGATATTTCATTGGCACTGAATAAAGTAGCAGGTCAAAATTTTTATCAATTTATTGCTTATCATCGTGTTACGTATGCTAAAGAAATGATTTTAGCTGATAACCGTTTTACATTAGAAACTTTAAGTTTAGAGTGTGGTTTTTATTCAAAATCAACTTTTAATAAATATTTTAAAAAATTTGAAGGACAAACACCTTCCAGATTTAAGTTAAGTCATTCATAAAAACCAAGTTATGGTTACCGATGTTGAATTTGCTTGCTTACTTGTAGCCTTTACATTAGCAAGCCTTAGCTATTTTTTTAATGCTAAGTACAGTTTTTATTATTTAGAAAAAGCAAAAGCAATTGCTTTTATTAGTGTGTTAGCATTACAGCTAACTATTTTGCTTTGCACCAGGTATTATCATTTACAATCCGAAATTTATTATCTAATACCTTTTAACGTTTTTTATATTGCCGTTTTTTACCAAGCACTTATAAAAGTAACAGTACTAAAAGTACCAAAAGATTATTTTTCGTATAGTATTTTAATGTTCCTTTTTATTTTGTATGTTGTTGTTTTTCAGGTAGAAATAGTCAATGATGCAAAAATATACTTTTTTATTTATCAAATTTCGTTACTTGTTTTATTAGGAAGATGTATTGTAAAATACATTACGGTTACAAAATTAGAAAATGCCCCAACAGTAAATGCTAAGTGGTATTTTCAAAGTTTAATTATTTTAAGTGTTGCCGAAATTGCGCTGTTTTTTTACCAATTAATTGCAGCCATTGATATCAAAATAAATAATGTCTTCTATTTAGTATTTATCAGCATTATTTTAACAATATTTATTGTAAAGTCTATAGTTTATTTAGATCATAAAAGTACCAAAGAACAGGTGCAAGATGTTGAAAAAGAAGAGGTTGTTCAAGAAAAGATTTTTTTAATAGATTCTTTTAAAGAATATACCACTAAAAAAGACAAATACAAAAATTCAAAACTGAAAGATGAGGATATTGTATTGATTTCCAAAAAAATACAAAGAATTTCAGAAGAAAAACTTTTTCTAGATCCAGAATTAAATTTAGATAAGTTAAGTGCTTTATTAAAAGTTCCTAAATATTCACTTTCTCAGGTTTTTAGTAGTGTTTGCGCTACTAATTTTAATGATTATATTAATTATTTACGTTGCGAGTTTGCTCTGCAGTTTATATTAAAAGAAAATTCAAGCCAAAATATTATTGAAATTGCTTATGAAAGTGGTTTTAACTCTAAAACTTCTTTTTACAGAGCCTTTAATAAAGTATACAATTGCACTCCTTTAGAATACAAACAACGCACATTAAATTAACAAAAACATCCTACACAATAGGATGTTTTTTTGTATGCATAAATTAAGGTTTTTATAACAGTTTCAAATTATTAGATACATTGATAATCAATGTTTTATTGCGTGTTTCAAATTATTAGAAACTACAAATTGCCAATTTTATGAAACTTTTTTAACCTTTTTTTATGGCAATTTTGAACTATAAAGTCGCACGTATTTTTTTGCGAGATTTTTTAAATATTGAATATTAATTCCAACAATTATGAAAAAAGAACTATTAACTGTCGCTTTACTTATGGGAACGTGGGTGGCGAGCGCACAAGTTGGAATTGGAACCTTAAATCCGGATAAATCTGCACAGTTAGATGTAGTTGCTTCAGACAAAGGTATCTTAATTCCAAGAGTGTCACTAACCAGTCTAACCGATGCTACAACCATTAAAAATGGTAATGTAGAATCGCTTTTAGTTTACAACAAAACAAATGGCGAAGGTGTTACTCCTGGTTATTATTATTGGTTTGAAGGAGAATGGCGTAGATTATTAACACCTACCGATGTTTCTTCTGATGTTTTAACTGTGTTAGATTATGATGCAACAACAAACACATTATCTTATGTGGATGAAAACAGTGTAATTCATACTTTTAAACTTAAAAATACCAAAAATAGTACCATAGTTTTAAACGGTACTGTTTTAACAGTTACAGATACTGATGGAGACGTTTATACAGTTGATTTAGCAGCGTTAGATACAAATACTACAAATACTAGTTTGGTGTTAGATGCTAATAACGATTTAAAATTAACTGATTCTGCTAATAATGTCCTAACAGCAAACATGTCTTCTTTGGTAAATACAACTAAAGTAAATGCAGGTACAAACGTTACCATTACAGGTAATGGTTCAGCTGCTACACCTTACATTGTAAATTCAAAAAATACTACAAACACAAATTTTACATTAGATAGCACTACTAATAAGTTGAAATTAGTTGATTCTGATGGTAATAATATTGAAATAGACTTAAGTCAGTTAGCAAAGAATACCACAATTGTTAATGTAACATTTGATCCAGCTACCAATAATATCACTATTACCGATTCTGAAAACAATACTAAGCAAGTTGATATTTCGGGTGTATTAAAAGCTAAAAATGGTTTGTCTGTTGAAGATAAGCATGTAGTTTTAGGTGGTGATTTAACAAAAAACACGGCAATTAATACCTTAACGTATGATTTAGCTATTCAAGATCTACAACAAACCGATACATCTGAAAATGCTAAAATGATGATGGTTGAAAATACAACTGGAAATTTAAGAGTAGCAAGCGTAGGTCAAATTGTAAATCAGGTAACCAATGTTGATGTTTCTACAGACAACAATCAAGTAAGTGTTACTGTAAACGGAAAAACGGATAGCGATACTATTATTAAAACAAACAGTTTAACTGTAAATGGTTCTACATTAACATCAAACGTTAATGGCGTTTCTTCAAGTATCGATTTAGACAGTACGATAACAACTACTCAAAAAACAACAAGTGTTTCTAACGGTACTAATACAACGGTAACGCCTACAACAACAGGTAAAAATACCGATTATAAAGTAGATGTTGCTACTGCTAATGGTACCAATTTAGGAGTTGTTAAACAAGCAGCTACAAACCCAACCGTGTTTATTAATGCAGCAGGTGAACTAAGTACAAATTCTTGGGCAGCAAATAACATTGTTGAAGTTTCTACTGATTATCCAATTACAGCAGATGATGTGGTGGTTTTAGGGAAAGCTAGCGCTGCCGATATTACCATTACATTGCCAACTGCAGCAGGTAAAAAAGGGAGAAAGTTAACTGTTAAGAAAAGCGACAATGGAAATTCAACTTACGTAAATGTGGTGTCAGCAGGAGGAAGCATTGATGGTGAAACCGACTTATACACTTCGTTACCATACTCAGGCTGGGATTTTATGAGCGATGGAACTGATTGGAAAATCGTAAACAAATTTTAATCAAAAAAAACAAAACAAAAATATTTAATAGAAACAATCATGAAAAAAATTACATATACTATCGGATTCGCATTTGCAATGTTAGCAACATCTAATGCAGTAGCACAGCAAGGTTTTGGTACTAATCGTCCAGACAAATCAGCAGCAGTAGAAATTAAATCACCAAATAAAGGTTTGTTAATTCCACGTATCACGTTAACTTCTGATACTGATGTTACTACTATTGTAAGTCCTGCTAACTCATTATTAATATATAATGAAACAACAACAAATGGATTACATGCAGGATATTACTATTTTAATACTAATCTTACTAAATGGATTCCTTTATTAGATAGTCAATACCAAAACAATACAACCGTTACGCAAGATGGTCAAAACTTATCAGTTATTGGTACACCAACAGTAAATGCGAATGGAAGTACAACAACTGATTATAAAGTTAAAATTACTCCAGGTCTAGATAAACAGTTTTTAGCAACGTATGATGACAACGGAACTTTAAAAACCAAATGGGTTAGCTATGGTGATATTATTGAAGTAACCAACGGTTTAACAAAAACTGGAAATACTATTAAGTTAGGAGGTACTTTAACCGAAGACACAACTTTAAACACTAATGGTAAAAAAGTAATGATTCAGGGATTGTCTCAAGTTCCTAATATGGACAATCAAGTAATTGCAGTTGGGCATGAAACTACAGGCGAAGTAAAAGTAGCAACGCCAAAACAAATTGTTGACAAAGGTCTTACACATGATTTAACATCAAGCGTAAACACTATGAAATCAACAATTAATGGTGTAGATAAAACAGCTCCAATTATTAATACTAATGATTTGTCTATTGCGGCAAATACTACTATTTTAACATCAACAGTAAATGGTGTAGCTGATACGCAAGATTTAAAACCTACAATTCAATCAGGACAAATTAAGTATGATGTAACAGCAGGAACTGGGGTAACAATTGATCCAACTGGCTCTACAGCTGATTTTAAAACGTTCAAAATAAGTGCTGATGCAGGTGCAATTGCTTTAGACGGCGATGTAACTGGTCCAGCAAATAACAATAAAGTAGTTAAAATTCAAAATGTTGCTGTTAGCCCTACTGTACCAAGCACAGGTCAAGTACTAAAAGAAGTTTCAGGCGTTTGGACACCATCTACTTTAAAAACAACAGATGTTACTGATGGTAAAAAATTATCATCTACCGATTTAGTTATTTCAGATGTTAACAATAAAGCGTTATTACAAGATTTAACAGTTGATATTAAAAATGATGCAGTAAAAGCAGTAAAATTAAATGATGATACAGCTGGTGCAGGTTTGGTGCGTAACGCAACAACAAAAGCTTTAGATGTAAACGCTAAAAATGGTGTTAAAGTTGATGCAGCTGATGATTTTGTAAAATTAGGAGGTGCATTAACAGAAGCAACAACCATTACAACAACTGCAAATGAAACTTTAGCAATTGCAGGTTTACAACCATTTACAGGTGCTCAGAAAAACGTGGTAGTGGTTGATGCAAACGGAGTTTTAAAAACAGCTGCAATAAATACATCAAACGCTATTGTAACAACAGCGGCAAGTTTATCATTAACGGATACTCACGAAACTATTTTAGTTAATGCAAGTGCAGGTAGCGTAACAGTTACATTACCAACAGCAGCAGACGATAACAAAGGAAAACGCTATTACGTGAAGTTAGTTGCTACAAATACAGCTAATACAAACGAAGTTATCATTTCAAGTGCAAGTGCAATTGATGGTGCTACAACTCCAATTGCTTCATCAAGTCCTTACCAAGCATGGTTATTACAATCTGATGGTACTGCTTGGTTTGTAGTAGGTAACTAAATAAAGCTAGTTTAAAAACTAAAAACAATTAATTATGAACAAAAGAGTTTTAAATATAAGTTTAATCCTGTTGATGGCAAGCACCGGTAGCGTATTTGCCCAACAAGGATTTGGTACCAACAGACCAGCACAATCGGCTGCAGTAGATATAGTTTCGCCAAATAAAGGATTGTTAATTCCGCGCGTTGCTTTACAAGCCGATAATTTAGCTGCTCCAATAACAAGTCCTGCAACATCATTAATGGTATACAACACCACTTTTGATGCAGCAAAAAATTTAAAGCAAGGATTTTATTTCTGGAACGGTACCAAATGGGAACCTTTTACAACAGCTACTACCGATTTAAATACTACCAACGTTTCGTTGGCAGTAGTTGGTGGTGAGTTAATTTTAACAGATAGCGATGGTCATCCTGTTAAGGTAAATACGTCAGATTTAGACAAGCAACAAATAACAACTTTTGATTATGATCCTAATAATGCTAATAATTTAATCTTATCATTAGAACGCGGTGGTACCAAAACAGTTAATTTGTCTAAATATTTTAATTCAACCAAATTAAAAGATGGAAAAAATACAAAAGTTTTTGGAAATGGATTAACAGGCACAGAGTATTACGTTGATGTAGAAACAGCTTCAAAAACACAATTGGGTGTTGTACAAATAGGTTCAGGTATCAATGTTGATGCTAATGGTGTAATTAGTGTACCAGCGGCGCCAGGTGAGACAACTACAACTATTACAAATACAGTTGCTGGACATAAAATAGCCGATTATAAAAACGAAGCTAATGCAACTGTTGCTATTAATGAAACGGTAACCAATTTAACGCAAAATGCTTCTGGAATTTCTTATACTAAAGAAGATGGAACTACAGCTTCAGCAAAAGTAGTGAGTGCAAATGCAGGTAATTTAATTACAACAGATACTACCGATTTTGGCGCTTTGCTAACAGAAACTAATGTGCAAGGTGCTCAAGTAAAGTATCAAGTTGTTAGTGGGTTAAATACTGCTGCTTCTTTAGACGGAACAAGTACACCAAATTTACAAAAGTATAAAGTTGATGTTAAAACAGGTAATGGTACCACTTTAGGAGTGGTTAAAGAAGCTACAACACCAACGGTAAATGTAACAAATGGTGAATTAGCGGTTAATTTAACAAATACAAAATTGTCTGGTGAGGTTTCAGGACCGTTAAATGCAACAATTGTAAATGATGATGTTATTGATGCAGCTAATTTAAAAAGCAATGCGGTTACAACGGTTAAAATAGCCGATGCAAACGTAACACCAATCAAAATACAACCAGCTGCTACACATACGCAAACGCAAGTTATGGTAACCGATGTGGCTGGAACTGTAAAATGGGTAGACCAATCAACCATTTCACCAGCTACAACGGTATCTAATACAAGTACTGATAATACATTAATAACTACGGTTAATGGTGTATCATCAAATTCTGTTAATTTGGTTAAAACGGTTGGTTTAAATTTATCTGCTGATAAAAAATTAACAACAACTGTTAATGGTGTTTCAAACACAACAGCTTTAGATTTAAGCGGTATTGATACGAACACTACAAACAAAACCTTAGCTGTTTCAGGAACAAATTTAGTTTTAACCGATTCAGATACTAACACGGTTCAAGTTCCTTTAACTGATTTAGACAAGCAAACATTAACATACACTACTTCAACAAATAAGTTGAGTATTTCAAATGGTAATGAAGTAGATTTGTCATCATTAAAAGATCCTATTACAACAAATGTTTTAGCTGTTTCAGGAACAGGTAATAATACGTTAAGTTCAACAGTAAATGGTAAGCTTTCCAACACCATAAATATGGTTGATAATGTTGCGTTAAGTTTATCTGCCGATAAAAAATTGACAACAACTGTTAACGGTGTTTCAAATGCAACAGCTTTAGATTTAAGTAGTATTGATACTAATACGGATAACCAAACATTGTCATATGATAATACAACTAAAAAGTTAAGTATTGTACGAGGGAATGATGTGGATTTATCAGCATTAGCTACAGATACCAATACCATTACTACAGTTAGTGCTAACGCAACACAGTCGTATGTGAAAGTAACATCTAATCCAGCAAATCCGGGTACAGCAAATAGAGATTATGCAGTAGGTGTTGATTCTGCTACTCCTCAAATTGTATCACAAGCAGGTACCACTACACCTGGAACATCAGGAGTTGTAAAACCAGGTAATCAGTTTAAATTAGAAACTGATGGTCATTTAACGGTTAAATATGCAATGCCTCAGTTTTTCTATATGCCTTCAATTTTAATTGATACAAGCGTGGTTGCTCCTACAGTTGATAAAACAGTTAATTTATATACACAGTACACAACACAATTTAATGTAGCAAGTGCTAACAAGCGTAGTTCAAGTGCTCCAGCACAAATACCGGTAATACCTGCAGCTACAGATTTACATTATTATGTAACATATAGCGATGATACAGCAATAGAAATTGTAAGTATTACAGACGCTGGTCTTATGACGTATAGAGTTAAAAGCAACACCAACAGTTTGTCTTTTGTAAATATTGTATTTGTAATTAAATAAGAAAGCGTATGAAAACTTTATACACCCTACTATTAGCGTTTGGGTTGTGCTTTACAGTTCATGCGCAAAGTAATGTTATCAATAATTATAATCAGTTAACTGGTTCGGCTAAAGCATCAGTTGATAATGCTTTAAATGCCAATTATTATAAATTGTTAATCCAAGAGGGATTTACGTCAAAATATTTGGGAGATCAAGCAAATGAAAAATCAGTTGAGATTGTTGGATTAAATTCATTGTTAGTAGATAATTTTAATGCAAATGAAATTCATTTTAATAACTCAAAAATTATCTTTTTTAACAATATTAATAGTCTAACAAATAATATTGTAACTGTTAACTTATCTAATGCAGCTAATTTACAATATGTTGTTTTTACAAGCCAAATTGATATTCCTAATGTACAATTACAACAATGGATTGGTAATTTAAACTTACCAAGTACAACGCAGGTTATTTATAGAAAGATTGTATTAAATTAAAAACTTAAACTATGAAACAGCTATACATATTTAATAGATGGTGGTGCAACTCATTGTTTGTTGCCATCGTAGTTTTGCTTTGCAATACAACTTTAACTAATGCGCAGATACGTAAAGCGTTTACACAACGTACATCTACACAAGCATTAAACGATTATAAAAAACCAGGTACCGATGGTAAAATTTATAATTTGCGCGGCGATTTTGCCATGGCAGGTAATACCAATATAACCTTTACAAATTATGCTGATAATGCTACTAATAGTAATGATCTTATCTATGTTGATATTGATTTAGATGGTACTACTATCAACTCATCTTCATCATTTTTAAATGTATTAAATGATAATTGTACCGAAATTGTGTACGCAGGTTTGTACTGGTCTGGGCGTGCCAATACTGGAAATATGAGTTTTAATGTTTCAGGTACTGTACAAACTCCAGGTACTACAACAACACAAACTTTGAACCATTTTCATGATGGTACAAATAATTTAAATAATACAACCCTTACAATTAATAGAGCAGGTACATCAAATGATTATTATGCCGTGCATTTAATTAAAATTGGCGACAAAGAGTTTGAGTTTACTATTAGGAATAATGGCACTGTTACCAAACGCGAACGTGTTAACAACGGTATATGGTCTAGTTCAACACAAGTCAGTGTAACGGCTACGAATAGTTTAACAAATACTAACAACATTACATATTCAAATGTTAATAGTGATATCGTTACTGTTGGAAGTGGAAATAGTAGAGTACAAACAGAAACAGAAACAAGTACTGCAACGCAAACAGATGAAAATTCCGGGTATAAAACTTTTACGTTGAGTACTCCAATTGTGTATAATTATAATTCTGTAAACTATACAATTAGTTCTATTAGATCTTATTATACGGAAAGTAGGACTAGAACTACAACTGCTACAAGAACTAGAACGAGAGACCGAGGTTTCTTTGGATGGAATTCATGGAGTGTTTGGTCAAATTATTCATACGGTTCATGGAGTGCATATTCTTCATATTTAAATAACGGATCCGAAGCTGATTTTAGAACAGAAGCGAACAACTATGTAAGAATACAAGGCCCTAAAACAAGCACAGGAACTACTAATTATAATGGTACGTTAACTAAAAATGTTGTAAAATTTAAAAAAGAAGGGCAACCTTACCAAACCTTAACAGCAGATGTTAATGATGTACGTTATCCTAATGGTAACGACGCAAATATGTACGCTGCTTATATAGACGTTACCAACTACGTACGTCAACATAAAGGTGGTAATTATATGGTTGCAGATATAGCTACAACCGCAAGTTCTGATAGTAGTGGAACAGGTTATTACGGTGGTTGGGGAATGGTTGTTATATATGCCAACCCATCAATGAAATGGCGTGACATTACAGTATTTGATGGATATGCATACGTGGCAGGTAGTACTACTATAGACCACCAATTGCCAATATCAGGTTTTCAGGCAGCGCAGCAAGGTGCTATTAATGTGGATATTGGGGTAATGGCTGGTGAAGGAGATCGTAGTATTCCAGGTGATTACTTTCAAGTATTAAGAAGCGGTGGAACTAGTACTAATGCATCACACTATGTCGATTTAGGAAATTCAGGTGGCACTGGTGGTTTTTTTAACTCTAATATAGACACAGGTTCATCTAAAAATCCTAATTTAGTTAATAATACAGGTATTGATATTCAAAGGATATCGTTGCCTAATCAAACGCCAAGCACAAATTACATTATCGGTAATAATCAAACCTCTACAACATTTAAATATGGTTCTACACAAGACACCTATATTATTTACAACCTAGTATTTGCGGTTGATGCTTATGTACCCGAAGTTGAAGGATCAAATCAGGTGTTAACTGCACAAACAACTGCTGATATAAATAATTTACAACCAGGTGATGAGGTTACTTATACATTAGATGTTTTTAATTACGGTTCGGATATTATTGAAAATGGTAAAATAGATGTGAACATACCTCATGCTATGAAAGTGGTTAGTGCTACAATGCAACAAAATACTCAAGCTGCAAGTGGCGCTACAGGATCATACAGTTTTTCACAACCCCAATGGATAAATCCTTCTACAAATGTTTCAGGTACATTACCAGCTACTGTTGATGGTGGTACCATTAGTTGGACTTTAGGTACAATACCAACGCAAACACCTGTAAGCAATATCAACAACAGGGTGCCTATGGCAACATTAACCTATAAGTTGAAGGTTACAGAGAACTGTACCATATTAACAAGCAGTGTTGACGAATGTGCATTAAAACCTGAAATTAATGGAACTATTACTGGTGTTGGTAGAAACTCTAAAGAAAATTTAAGTACAGAATTTATTAAGGGTTATGCAGCAGATTGTAACAACACACCTATTTATGGCGGAATTGATATGCAAATTAAACCATCTCAAGCTTTCTTAACACAATGTAGTTTAGATCAGCCTGTACAAAACGGTGTTCGTTTGTTTAAAAAGTTCTGTGCTGTAGCTGGTAATGTTATACCAAGAAATGAAATTGCAATTGGTAGTAATTCTAACTCGCCTAATTATCCTTTAGGAACTAAGTTTTATTCAACGTTACCAACAGTTAGCAATCCAGTTTTGGTATCAGGAGATTTTCCAGTAAATACTGATGGAACACAAAAAATGTTTTATGCGGTACTACCAGGTGCTAATCAAGCGTGTTTCTACCAATTAGCAACACAATTAGATATAATTACGCAAACACCAAGCATTGCTAATGTCGATGTTTGTTTTGGTACTGGTTACACTTTAAACCCTACAGTAGCAACACAAGATCCAGGTACTTCTTTTTACTATTTTGCTAACGGAAGTTCAACACCATTAGCCTCTGCTCCTCAGTCTACTAAGCCAGGCGTTTACACATATCAAGTAGCTTTAGGAAAGGTGCAAAGTGGAAGTTCTTGTTTTGGTCCAAAGGCTACCTTTACCATTACAATTCGTAATTGTAAAACGCCTGTAAACCCAATGATTTATACGCCACTTAATAGATAACATTAAAAACTAGTATCATGAAAAAACAATATACAATAATACTAGCGTTAGTTTTGAGCTTGTCTGTACAGGCTCAGAACAATGTTACAGTGAACCACGGCAATTTAAAGGTAAGTTCAGGAACAGAAGTATCCACTTATTTTGATTTTGTCAACACCAAGGACGGGAATGTTTTAAACGATGGTTCGATGTACTTTTACGGCGACTACCAAAACCAAGGCTTGTTTAGTTACACAACCAACAGTCGTACGGGTTATGTGGTTTTCGAAGGTAAGAACAAAACCATTCAAAGCATCTCGGGTAGTTCACCAAGTAGCTTTTACGATGTTTTGTTCAACAAAAGCGGAGGCGATTACGCCTTTCACTTAACCAACGATATCGCTACACAAGGCACAGTAAACCTGGCCGATGGTATCGTGTATATGGACAAAGCCAACGGCGGTGCCTTTGTATTCTTAAAAGGCGCAACCCATGTAAGCACCAGCGATAAAAGCCACGTAGACGGAGAAGTAACCAAAAAAGGTACCGATGCCTTTAAATATCCAATAGGCGATAAAGGCTACTACCGTTTTGCCAGCATTTCCGCACCAGCACAAGAAGCCGAAATCTATACAGGCGAGTATCTTTTAGAAGATTCCAACAACAAATACCCACACGCTAGTCGTACAGGGGTATTACAAGCTATAGACAACAAAGAATATTGGGTGATCAACCAAAGCGAAAAAAGCAACAATTCAGTAATTGTTAGCTTGTCTTATGACAAACGCACCACCCCGCAAGACTTTGTAAACAATGCAGAGCTTTTGCACGTAGTACGTTGGGACGAAAAACAAAAACTTTGGGTAGATGAAGGCGGCGTGGTTGATTTAGCCAATCAAACCGTAACCACCCCTGTAAAAGTAGAAGGCTTTGGTATTTTTACCTTAGGTACGGTTAAAAAACCATTACTTAACCCAGGCGATGTGGTTATTTACAACGGGGTAACCCCAGATGGCGATGGCATGAACGATTATTTCATCATTGATAACATCAACTACTTCCCAAACAACCACGTAAGCATTTACAACCGTTGGGGAAGAAAAGTGTATGAAACTCAAGGCTATGACAGCAAAGGCAATGTGTTTAAAGGCATGGCCGAAGGCGTAGACGTAGTAGGCAAAGGCGAAAAACTACCAACAGGTACCTACTATTACGTAGTAGAATACTTGTACGATAGAGATGGTCAAAGCCAATGGGTTAAAAAAGTAGGGTATTTACATTTAGAAAATAACGACTAAACCTAAAAAGCAATGAAAACAACAAAAATCATAGTGGCTTTATTAGCTTTAGTAAGCCTTACAGCCACCGCGCAACAAGACCCACAGTACACCAATTATATGTACAACACCATTAACATCAACCCCGCGTATGCAGGTAGCCGTGGATCGTTAAGCATCTTTGGATTACACCGCAGCCAATGGGTAGGTATTGATGGCGCACCAACAACGAATTCGTTTTCAGTAAACACACCACTGGGCGATAACAAAGTAGGATTAGGAGTAAGTTTTGTAAACGATGCCTTAGGTGTAATGGATGAAAACACCATTAGCGTAGATTTCTCGTACACCTTAGATCTAAACAACCAAGGCAGCAAATTAAGCTTTGGATTAAAAGGATCGGCAAATTTACTAAGCGTAGCCTATTCCGATTTAAACAAGTACAACCCCAATGATCCACAGATATTAAACGATATCTCAAGTGAGTTCACGCCCAACATAGGTGCAGGTATCTATTGGCATAATGAGAAAAGCTATTTAGGTTTCTCAGTACCCAATTTCCTAGAAACCACGCGTTATGACAATAATGTACAAAGTACCATGCAACAAAAAATGCATTACTACTTAATGGGAGGTCATGTATTTGAAATCAATCCAACCTTGAAATTCAAACCCGCGTTTTTATTCAAGGCAGTAAGTGGAGCACCATTACAAGCTGATGTCACTGCGAATTTCCTAATTCACGATAAGTTTACCTTAGGAGCGGCTTATCGATGGGATGCCGCATGGAGTGCCTTGGCTGGCTTTCAAATCACCAACGGATTGTTTGTAGGCTATAGTTATGATAACGATATCAAAGCGTTATCCAACTACAACAGCGGCTCACATGAGATCTTTTTACGCTTTGAATTGTTTAACAAATACCGTCGCGTGAATTCGCCACGCTTCTTCTAAAACCACAAGGACATGAAAAAAGGAATCAGCACAATTGCCCTGGTATCCGCCTTATTTTTAGGGAATACCGTGGCACAAGCACAAGCCGGTTTAAAGAAAGCCGACAAGCAGTATGATCAATGGGCGTATGTAGACGCATTGGATATTTATGAAAAAGTAGAAAATCGTGGTTACAGCAGCCAAAGCTTGCATGAAAACTTAGGCAACGCCAACTATTTTAATGCCCGCTACACAGCAGCAGAAAAGCAGTATGAGCGTTTGTTTGCAGAATACAGCAATGAAGACATAGCCCCAGAGTATTACTACCGCTACGCGCAAACCCTACAACACGTAGGTAAGGAAACCGAAGCCAAGCAATACTACAACACCTTTGTAAGCAAAGTAGGTAAGAGCCAAATAGGTGAAATACGCAAAAACGAAGCCGAATTAAAAGCACAAATTCAGGCCAATTCGGGTCGTTACAGCCAAATAACCAATTTAAGCATCAACACACCTTTTGCCGATTATGGTAGCTATGTGCACAACAACAATTTGTACTTTACCAGCGCACGCGATACCGGTAGTTTAAGCAAAAAAGTACACACCTGGACAGGCGCAGCCTTTACCAGTTTGTACCAATATTCATTGCAAAACGAAACCGATAACGGTAAAAATCAAAAAGTACAACGCATTAAAGGCGATGTAAAAAGCAAGTTAAACGAGTCTACGGCAGTTATCACCAAAGACGGGCAAACCATGTATTTTACAAGAAACAACATTGTAAAAGGTACCCGTAAGTACGATGCCGACAAAAACACCCGTTTAAAAATATACCGTGCTGAGTTGCAAAACGGCAAATGGGTAAAGGTAACCGAATTGCCTTTTAACAGCGATGATTATTCTACCGCACACCCAACGCTAAGCGCCGATGAACGCACGATGTACTTTGCATCCGATCGTCCAGGAGGCTTTGGTGAAAGCGATTTATGGCAAGTAAGCATCAATAACGGTAGCTTTGGCACCCCTCAAAACCTGGGGCCACAAATCAATACCGAAGCTCGTGAGAGCTTTCCGTATATGAACGATGCCAACGAGTTGTATTTTTCAAGCGATGGCAGAGTAGGCTTAGGTGGTTTGGATGTGTATGCAACCAAATTAGACAAAAACAATCAGTTTGAAGCCGTACAAAACCTAGGTGCACCAGTGAACTCTAACGCAGACGATTTTGCGTATTACATCAACCACAGCACCAAAGAAGGCTTCTTTTCATCAAACAGAGAAGGCGGAATGGGTAACGATGACATCTACAGTTTTGTAGAAGACAAAGAAATCAATCGTTGTCAGCAAGATTTGGTAGTAACAGTGGTAGATGCCAAAACGCGCAATATTTTAACCGATGTTGAAATTACCTTGTACGATAGGCTGTACAACAGCTTAGGCACATCGCATCCAACCAGCAAAGGCAATCAGTTCACAGCCGATTATGTTTGCGGTGAAATGTATCGTTTAAAAGTAGCAAAAGCCGATTATATCACCAAAGAAGAAACGGTAACGCTAGACACAACAACGGGCATTACAGAGAAAACGGTTGTTTTAGAACGTAAGAAAGTAGAAGTGAAAAAGAACGACGATTTGTTTAAAGTACTTCAGTTAAACCCTATTTATTTTGATTTAGACAAAGACAACATCCGTCCGGATGCAGCAGTAGAGCTAGCCAAAGTAGTAGAAGTGTTAAAAGAGTACCCACGCATGAAAATCGATGTACGTTCACACACCGATAGTCGTGCAAGCGATGCTTACAACTTAAAACTATCGCAGCGCAGAGCCAAATCAACCGCTAATTGGATGATTGCCCAAGGCATAGACGCTGCAAGAATTACCTACAAAGGTTATGGCGAAACCCAATTAGAAAACCGCTGTAGCAACGGTGTTAAATGTTCTGAAGAAGAACATCAACAAAACCGTAGATCTGAATTTATTGTTTCCGAACTATAGATTATTCTAAATTTTTCTTTCTGAGGTGGAGTTTTTACTCCACCTCTTTTTATTTTAATTGTTTTAGTTTGTGAAAAACAGCTTTTAAATAGTTTTGAGAAGATGGATCTATTGGAAGAGTAGCTTCGTTTATCAATGTTTTTAAATCGAGTTCTTCTATTTTTGAAAGATCATCTGGAAGAATTGTTGCATTAGGAAATTGTTGATGTAACAGGTTTTCAAGTTCGGTTAACGCTCTAGTATGAACACGCTGATGGCTGTTGTATTCAAAAAGAAGCGAGCTGTAAAGAAAATCAATATCAATAAATTCGTCTTGAATATTTTGTAGATTTAACGGTACCATTAATTCATCATCATCAAATGTTTGTCTTGTTGCTACATTGATGTTTCCTAAATTATTTATTTGGTTAAAATGTTTGTTGTGAAGTTCTTTTAAAGCATTTTTATATTGCTCTTTTGTAATTTCTTTGCTTTTTAGTTTTTGCTTATAACCTTGAATTAACTGTGAAAAGCCTAGTTTGATTAAATCTTTTTCAACGGCATCTTTAAAAAATGAAAACATATAGTACTAATATTAAATGAAAAATCGAGAAAAAATCTCGATTTATTTATTTGCGTGGAAACGACGAATTTCTTTTAAAAGTTCAGAAGAATAAACAAAATCAACAATATCCTCATTATCAGTTTTCATGATTTCTTCGCTATTTCCTTCCCAAACTAATTTTCCGTTTTTAAGAAATACAATATGTTCGCCAATTTGTAAAACTGAGTTCATATCGTGTGTGTTAATAACGGTTGTGATACCATATTCGTGCGTGATTTCTTGAATTAATTCATCAATTACAATCGCCGTTTTGGGATCAAGACCTGAATTAGGTTCATCACAAAATAAGTATTTAGGGTTGTTTACAATTGCGCGAGCAATGGCAACACGTTTTTGCATACCTCCTGATATTTCTGAAGGCATTTTTGTGTTGGCATCAATCAGTTTAACTCGGTCAATTACTTCTTGAACACGCGTTTTAATCTCAGCATTACTTTTGTTGGTAAACATTTTTAAAGGAAAACCAATATTCTCTTCAACTGTCATAGAATCGTACAAAGCACTTCCTTGAAAAACCATTCCCATTTCGGTTCTTAATTTGGATTTTTCTTTAGGATCTAAAGTTGCAAAATCTCTACCATCAAACAAAATTTGTCCGCTATCAGGCATGTGTACACCCAATAATGTTTTTAACATTACTGTTTTACCAGACCCCGATTGGCCAATAATTAAATTGGTTTTTCCAGGTTCATATGTAGTGGTAATGCCTTTTAAAACTTCTTTATCATCAAAAGATTTTTTTAAATTTTTTACTTCTATCATTAGGTTAACAATAACTGAGTTAATATATAGTTACAAACAATGATGGATACGGATGTCCACACAAATGCTTTTGTTGATGCTTTACCCACTTCTAAGGCGCCGCCTTCCATGTAATATCCATAAAATGAAGGAACAGTTGCTAGAATAAATCCAAAGCAAGCTGTTTTTATAAAAGCATATACAATATGAAAAGGAGTGAAATCGTCTTGTAAGCCTTTCACAAATTCTTCGGCTGCTAAATATCCACCAAACGATCCTGCAATGTATCCTCCTAAAATTCCAATAAACATACTTAAGGCAATTACAAAAGGGTAGGTGATGGATGCTACTAATTTAGGAAAAACCAAATAATTTAAAGGATTAATACCCATAACTTCTAAGGCGTCAATTTGCTCAGTAACACGCATGGTACCAATACTAGATGTAATATAAGAGCCCATTCTACCAGCCATAATGATAGAAACAAATGTTGGCGAAAATTCTAGAATAATAGATTGTCTGGCAGTAAAACCAATTAAATATTTAGGTATAATGGGGTTGTTTAAGTTCAAGGCAGTTTGAATGGTAACAACCGCACCAATAAAGAATGATAAAAAAGCTACAATACCTAAAGATCCAATAATTAATTCATCAATTTCTTTAAAAATAAGGCTTTTCATGATGCGCCATTTGGTTGGACGTCTGAAAATTTCGCCCAGCATTATGAAGTATTTCCCTATGTTTGATAACATTTTAATCATAAAACTTGTTTAATGTGCTAAATTACCAAATTAAATTTATTTTGGTTTGCTAAAATGTAAAGATATATTTTAAAAAATGTATTTTTGGTTTGCTTTTAATGAAAAGTACTTATGAAACAACTCACTTTAATTATTCCTGTTTATAATGAAGAATTAAGTATTCCTGTTTTTGTTAAAGAGTTTAGGGAGTTTTATTCAGAATTGCAAGTAAAAGGATATGCAACAGAATTATTGTTTGTAGATGATGGTAGTAAAGATAATACGTGCCATGTATTAACAAAGCTTGCACAAGAAAATGATGATATTAGCGTTTTGATTTTTTCTCGAAATTTTGGAAAAGAAGCCGCTTTATTTGCAGGTTTAGAGAATGCTAAAGGCTCTATTGTGATACCTATGGATGTGGATTTACAAGATCCTTTTGATATGATTCCTTTGATGATTGATGAATATGAAAAAGGAGCTGATGTTGTTTTAGCAAGAAGGATTAACCGTAGTAACGATCGTTTTTTGAAACGATTTTCAGCCCAATGGTTTTATCGATTAAATAATAAAATGTCATCTTTAAAACTGGAAGAAAATGTCGGGGATTTTAGATTAATGACACAGCAAGTAGTTAATGAAATAATCAGTTTGCAAGAAAATCAACTTTTTATGAAAGGCTTAATGAGTTGGGTGGGTTTTAATACAGCCATTGTAGATTATGTGAGACCTAATAGAAAAGAAGGCAAAACAAAATTTAATTACCGTAAATTATGGAATTTGGCGGTTCAAGGAATAACCTCATTTTCTACATTACCTTTAAAAGTTTGGACGTATTTTGGTAGCATCATTGCTTTTATTTCTTTTTTATACGGATTAAAAATCATAGTAGAAAAACTTTTCTTCGGTATTAATGCTTCTGGTTATGCCTCTTTAATGGTTGCAATTCTTTTTTTTGGTGGAGTGCAACTAATAGGAATTGGTGTGTTAGGTGAGTATTTAGGACGTACCTATTTAGAAAGTAAGCGTAGACCAAAATATATTATAAAAAATAAAATATAAATTAATGATAGGCAGGTATTCACATATAGAAAGCTTTTTTGATAAACAGTCTTATTCCAAAATATTATTAATTCTTTTTTTAAGCTGTTTCTTTTATATTCTACCTATTGTTTTAGCAAATACTTTTTATATTGATGATATGAACAGAACGGTTGAAGGTTTTAACTGGAATCGTGATGGTAGGTTTATATCTTCAACCATAATGCATTTGCTTTCAAGTCAGGCTCAAGTAGTTTATAGTTTATTTCCTTATTCAACTATTTTTAGTACTTTTTTATTAGCTATAAGTGGTTTTTTATTAAGTTATACTTTAGGAATACGTAGTAAATTTCAATTGTTTTTATCAGGCTTAATTATAGCAACATGTCCATTTTTGTTAGAAATACTTACGTATAAATTCGATTGTTTACCCATTTCACTTTCTATATTTTGCGCTGTTTTACCTTTTGTATTGTATGAGAATAAAATCCGTTTTTTTATAGCAAGTTTTTTATTACTGTATTTAATTTTTGGATTATACCAAACAACAGCATTTTCGTATGCCATTATATTATGTTTTTTTTTAATAAAAGATATTTGGCAAGAGCAGTATAAACAGGCTTTTATTAATGGCAGTTCGGCTTTAATCAGCTTTGTTTTAGCTTTTTTATATTATAAATTTAGATTAAATCAATACGGCGTTGAAATTGTTGATGCGCAACGAAGCGAGTTTATTTTTAATCAGCCAGATACTTATAATTTATTAATACAAAGGTGGAATGGATTTAAAGATTTATTATATAGTTTAATAAAATCGTCATATAAATATGCATTTTTCATTGCAAGCATTCCTGCTTCTTTTGGAATAATTTTCTTTTTAACGAAACAAAAAAAGTCAATAAAAATAATACCAAAGCTATTCGTTACAATAATCTTAATCCTTTTTATTTTAGTATTAGCTGTAAGTATAAATTTAGTGGTTATGGAAGCTCGCTGGAGCCCTAGAAGCTTATTAGGCTTTTCTTTTGTTTTGTTGTTAGGATATTATGCTGTTATACTATTGCCAAAAAAAATAGCTGCATTAGCTCAATTCGCTTTTTTACCCATGTTGTTTTATTCTTTTTTAATATCGTCTCAGTTAGGAATTTTTCTAAAAAACCAAGATGAATATTCAGAATTTATTATGGCAATGATTGCACCTGAACTTTTAAATCATTCCGATTTAACATTAGTAATTGATGGAACAATTCAATACGCTCCAAGAAATGCTACAGTAAGAAAGGAAACATTGCCTTTTATTTACAAGTTAGCTCCACTTTATGAGAGTTATGATTTTTATATGGGGATTAGGCGCTTAAATAAATATGGAATTTTTGCTAATCATTATATTTCAGGAAAAAAGTTTGATCAAATTCTTGAAAATAAAGAAGCGTTACCAATTGTAAAAAAAAATAAACTTTATACCTTAAGAATTCAACCACCTTATGCTGTATTAGAGTTTCATAAAACCAAGTAATTAAAAGAGCAAATGAAAATAAAAGAACTAAATGATTTAATACAAGACAAAAAATCTTTATACATTACATTATTATTAAGTCTTTTTTATATACTACCCTTATTAATTGCGAATGTATATTATAGTGATGACCACTCAAGAATTCTTTACGGACATGGGTGGAACCATGATGCTCGATTTGTAAATAATTGGATTACTAAAATAACTTCTTTCTCTAAGTATACTTTTAGTTTATATCCCTATAGCCTTGTTCTTTCTGCTTTATTATTAGGGTTTTCGGGGTATGTTTTATGTGAATTATGGGGAATTGAAAAAGGGAGAAAAGTTAAATGGTCTTCATTATTGCTCTTAATTTCACCTTTTTACTTGTCTAATCTTCCTTATAGATACGATGTGCTTTTCATGTCGTTGTCTGTTTTTTTTATGATTATTCCTTTTGCTTTTTTTGATAATAAAAAGAAATTTGTTGCGCTTTCTAGTGTTTGCTTTTTCTTAACTTTAGGATTGTTTCAGCCATCTATCACCATTTTTTTTGCTGTTGGAATTGTTTATCTAACTGTTTTTATTGAAAAAAACGAATTAAAAAGCTTTTTCATAAATGCACTGTTTTTTTTAATATCGTTTATTATTGGATACACCTTTTATCACTTAACCAAATCGGTTTTACATTTAGGTATTAATGATGATAGAATGGGGTTTATCTTTTTTGAATCAAATTTTAAAGAGCTATTAATAAATAAACTACTTACTTTCTATGAAATTTGTAAGCTGCTTTATGATACAAATTACTACTATATTTTAGTTGTTTCTTTTTTATTACTGCCTTTAATATCCGCTGTTCCGTTATTCTTAAAAAAAAATAATATCCTTTATATTTTAAAAATCATTACAGCAAGAGTAACACTTATTATAATAGCTTTGGTGTTAGTTATAGGTCCAAATCTTTTTATAAAAGCAGATTATTTGCCTTTAAGAGCTTTGCCGGGTTTAGGTGTTTTTATATTTACCATGATTTACTTTTCAAGAGATTTACAAGGTGTTTTTTTTAAATTATTTAGAGTATTGGTTGTGTTAAATACCTTGTTTTGTTTCAATTTAATGACTCAAACATCAAATGCTTTACAATTTCAAAAAGAGTATCAAGAAATGTTTGTGTATGATTTAAATGTAGTGGTAAGAACCTATGATATTAAAAAACTCATGTTTAAAGGTGATATAAGTTACGCCAGAAAATCATTTAGAATTTTAGAGCAGTTTCCTTTTGTTAAAACAGTAGTACTTAAAGAAATTGGACAAAATGCTTGGTTCTCCAAAGATGTTATTTCATTTAGCGGATTACAAGAACAGGTAGAATTTATTCCTTATCAAGAAACAGCTGTAACCTCCGAATTGGTTTTTAAAACATATGTTTATAATTTGTATAAAATAGAAGAAGGGTTTTATTTGTTAGAATTTAATTAAACCTCAAAATAATTTTTCTCTGATCTTCTTCCAGCGATATTTTCTAATAAATTTTGCTTGCTCTTTGGTTACAAGCATAGTTTTTTTAGATGATTTTGCTTTTAAAAAACCTTTTATGTAATCTAAAAAAAGTAATGGTTTGCCTTTGCGTAACGCTAATTTTAAACTGGCAATGGCTGTTATTAAAAAACCATAACCTAACGTATAAAAAGCTTCGCCTTGTTTGTATCTTGCGGATTGATTGTATGTAGCTCCGGTAGGTTTTAAATGTTTTACTTTTAAATTAGGCAAAGTAATAATTTCCCAATTGTAGTATCGGCATAACAATTCGTCAACGGTATCCCAACCCATTGCGGGTTGTAAGCCTCCAATTTGTTCAAAACAATCTTTTTTATATGCTTTAAAAGCTCCGCGAATATGATCTTTATCGGTAAGATTTTCTAAAATCCAAGTGCCATTTTTTTCAATATAAGCAAAACCGCCAACCATGCCAATTTTATTATTTGATTGAAAAGTGTTTACTATTTCTTCAAAATAATTGTTAGGAAGAATTAAATCGGCATCTAACTTAACAATGATATCAAACTGATTATCTAAAGACGAAAATCCTTTTTGAAAAGCTCTAATGACTTTACTTCCAGGTAAATGTTTGTTTTCTGAAGTGTTATAAACCGATGAAATCCAAGTGTGATTTGCAACATAGGTATCAATAATTTGTTGTGTATTATCGGTAGAATTATCATTTACAACAACAATTTTTTCTGGACGTTTGGTTTGTGAAACAATAGAAGCTAAGGTTTTTTCAATAAAAGCTTCTTCGTTGTAAGTAGGTATAACACAATAAATTTTCATATTATATTTTTTCGGCAACAACCATGTAATATCTAGGTGTAAACTTACGTAAAATAGGACGGATACCTAACTTGTTAACACCGTGTGCCCATTTTTTTCGATCGGTAATTTTATATCCACATTTTTCTAATAACCAGTCTAATTGCCAATCTTCAAATTCGTGGTAATGGCGGTCCCAAACATCGGTTTTACTTTTGTAAGCAGAAGAAAACCATAAACGCAAGGGCACAGAAATAACTATTTTTTTCGCTTTACAATTTTTTAAAACGGTATAAGGATTCAGTAAATGTTCAAAAATTTCAAAAGCAGTCATTACATCATAATGCGCATTTTTTAAAACCTCTTGATTTTCATCTAAATCTTCACCTGTTGTATTTTGTACTTTGTAGCCATCAGCTTTCATTATTTTTGACAACGGATTTTCTACACCTAAATCTAAAATGGCAGCCTCTTTAGCTACATGCTTGTTCAAAAAATCAAGTGTAATTTGAAAACGTTTTTTAGGATAGGTTTTTTCGTACATACTGCAAAAATTAGATTGTCAAAAGTAAATAAAATCATATTAAAGATTAACGATTATATTTGTAAAAATTATAAAATGGATCACAAGTTTTCTACCAAACAAGCCTTTTGGTTTACCTTCATTAATTACATTGGGGTGGCAATTGGTATGGTATCCACTTTATTTATATATCCGCACGATAAAGATTTGTTGGGCATTATGCGTTTTGTTGATGGTTTTGCCCAAATTTTGTATCCAATTATGGTTTTAGGTGCATCAACCGCTTTGTTGAATTTTCAACCTAAACTAAATGACTATTTACAACGAAAACTTTTTTCGTACAGTTTGGTTTCTGTTTTAGGGATGATTTTTTTTAGTGCTATTGCTGTTTTGTTGCTTTATTGGATTGATGAATTTTTCTTTAAAGAAATTAAAAACAAAGAATATTTTATTTATGGATTTATTATAGCCATTTGTTTGGCTTATGTTGATGTTTTTAAACGACAGGCAACTAATTTACAGAAATTATCGATTCCTACTTTTTTTGAAAAAATTATTCCTAAAGTAGCCTTACCCGTTGTTTTTTTATTGATTGTACACCATTATGTGTCAGAAACAAAAGGTTTGTGGTTGTATGTTATATCGTTTGTGGTTATGTTTTTGGCCATAGGGAATTATTTGTTGAAACATTTTAAACCTGTTTATTCGTTACGATACCAAGATTTGTTTTCCGAAATTTCTAAGAAAAATTATTACCAATACAGTTTGTATGCTTTTTGTGCAAGTTTAGGTTCCTTTTTTGCTTTTAGGTTAGATTCGATTATGATTCCACAGTTCATATCAAACGAAGCTAATGGCGATTTTAATATAGGTGTAAACTTAGCAAATGCCTTAATGATTCCGGCAACAGGTGTTTTTGCTTTATACAGTCCAATTATTTCTAACGCTTTGAAAAATAATGATTTAAGTATTTTAAAAGTAAAGTATGCCGAAGTAGCTAAGAACTTATTTTTCATAGGAATTTTAATGTACGGATGTGTGTTATTAGGCATGAAAGATTTATTTAGTTTATTACCAACGGGCAGTAAACTACTACCAACGTTGCCAGTTTTATATATTTTAGGTGCAAATGTTATTTTAAATATGTCTACAGGGTTTAATACCGAAATTATTGCATACTCTAAATATTATCGCTTTAATTTAATTGCAATTCTTTTATTAGCGGTTTTAAATATAGGGTTCAATTTTTTCATTCTAACGCAAACATCATATGGTATTGTTGGTGTTGCCTGGGTTTCTTTATTCTCAATGTGTGTTTTTAATATAGCAAAAGTTATTTTTATTTATCAAAAATTTCAAATGATCCCTTTTTCAAGATCCTACCTAAAAGTAGTTTTTGTAGCATTAGCTTGCTTAAGTATTCTTTACTTTTTGCCTTTGAATTTTGACGTTTTTGGTTTTGTTGTAAAGTGTATTTTGTATGTTTTATTAGTGAGTATTACTGTCTTTTTTGCAAAATGGGTTCCTCATTTTAATGATTCAATAATGAATTTGAAAAGAAAAATGAAGTAATATTTAATAAAAAGAAGCATATTATTATTAAACCAATTTGTTTTTTTATATATTTAAAAAAAATTGTAAAAAGAATGGATAACAAAACAGTTTCAATCGTTTCGTATATTACCATCATTGGTTGGGTAATAGCTTATTTAGTAGGTAAAGACAATTTAGATGCTTTTGCCAAATATCATTTACGCCAAAGTTTTGGGTTGGGTATTAGTGCTTTAATTGTAGGCTTTATCATTGGTATTGTTGTGTTTATTTTACCTGTTTTAGGTTTAATAACTTGGGTAATTAATGTGTTTTTCTTTGTATTGTTTATTGTAGGTATTATCAATGCAGTAAACGGACAAATGAAGCCTTTACCTATTATTGGAAAAATGTTTGAAGATAAATTTTCTTTTATAGGATAATTTTTTAAACAATAATCTAAAAGCATCTTATGAACAATAAGGTGCTTTTTTTTACATCAATAATTAAAATTATTAGCATACCAAATTGTATGAATAACTCTTTAAAAATAGCTCTAGCTTTTTTTCTACTATTGGCAATTGCCATTGTTTTACAATCGTATCTTATCTATATTGATACCGATGAAGTAATACAATTACTGTCAGTTCCTGCTTTACTTACCTTTTTAAGTATTGTTATTTGGATAGTTAGCGAGAAAAAAAGTGCATATAAAAAAGCTTTTAAAGTACTTTCTATACTTTTTATTATTGCTTTTGTATTATGGTTTATATTCGTTCAGTATGCTATTGCCTTAGGTAGTGGCTGGAATCATTAATAGCGTATGAAACAAAGAATTGATTACATAAATACAGGTCTTTTGCTTATTTTAATAAGTATCGTATTTGTTTTTGTTCGACAATTAATGAACGATTCCTATTTTGATAAAAAGTCATGGAATATGGTAGTGAATGCAGAAGGTATTCAAGATAAACCCGTTCAAGTTATTAATGCAAAGTTTTCTAATTATACCGAAAATGGCGGATATCAGGAATTAGACGAATATCAAAGGTTTACCATTATTACGGAAAATAAGGATTTTTATGTAGGTTTTAAATCTTTTGATACTGAAAATAGTTTGTATCCCAATACTTTTGAATGCGAATGGTTTTCTTTTACCGATACTGTAAATTATCAGTTAAAAGAAACAATTGCAATTGATAAAATTCAAAAAGCGATAAAAAATATTAAAAATAAAGGACTGAAAGATGTTGCTTTTTGCGCTACTTTATTACCTAAAGGAAAGGTTGTTATTTCGGTTGGAACTGAAAATCCTAGTGAAGACTATAATAAAACCTACACTTTAATACCGATTGATACTCTGCAAGCTAAAACAGTAAAAAGCGATTTTACAATTCTTAAAAACAGAGATAGTCGTCTTGAAAACATAACTACCTTAAATGATTTTATGGCAGTTTTTACCAAAAAACGGAAGTGGTATTTTTTACTTGCATTGCCATCAAATGAAAAAGTGTATGCTTTATTTTTAAACGATTATAGTGATGGATCAATTAACAAAGATGCAAATTATAACGAAGTTACTTTGCCAAAAGAAAGGTTGTTGCCAAGAGATTTTCAATTGCAATGGCAAACCAGTGAAGATGAATTTTTTAGAACCGATTGGCAGTTTAATGCAAACGAGTTATTAGATGCTTTTAAAAAGCTAGAAGCATTAAGTCCTAACGAAGCGGTTAAAATAATGTTTGTTAAAACAAACGATGTAAATACGTATCAGGTATTGTTGTCTAATAGTAAGGAAACCATTACATTAAAGAATGCCATTAAAAGCGAAGTTACTGATATGAACTAATCAAGCATATTTAAATCGAAGGTTTGTTGCTCTTGGTTAGATGAACAAATGTTTAAAGTATGATTGTTACCTATTAAAACATCTTTAAAACGAATGGACGTATTTGGGGATTTTAAAGTGTGTACTTTATTGTTCTCTAGATTTTTAATAATAACTTCAAAACTAGCAATGACTATTAAAAAATGCTGATGATAAAAGTTTTTAATAAATGTAGCTGCTGAAAGTGTTAAGTTGGGCAAAGATATTTTTTGTAAGTTATAGGTATTTATTACAAAATGATTGCTTTCTTTAGGTACATACATCCATTTTTTATCTTCAGATACAGGTACATAATCGTTTAAATAAAAAACAATAGTATTGATATCTTCAAAATAAATGTGGGTTTGATCTAAGTTGTTTATCAATAGTTTGACTTTGTACAACATGCGACCATTGTTAGGCTCAATAGCATCAACACAAACCAATTCTCCAACACCTTTAGAGGTGTTAAACGTATAAATAGGATCCATAAATCAATTAAATAGCTGATGCGTTAAAATAACGATACCCTATTTTGTGAACGGCATCTTTAACAGCTTCTTCATCGATTGTTTTGTGCACAAAAAGCACATATTCATCCGATTCTGTATCAATAAAGCCCATTTGTAATCCTTTTTTGTTAAGAACGGTATCAAAATCTTGAAAAACATTGTCGTATGATACTGATGCTCGTTTATCATAACTGCTCGCTTTAGGTAAAGGGAGTGTAGTGTTATAGGTATCTTGTAAAATGGTAGTTAAAAACCATTCTAATGATTCAATTTCTTCTTTCCAGTCTAAAGCTGTTATAAAATGAATTTTGCTTTTATCTAAATAATCCATCACATAATTCAACGTAGTATAATGATACTCGTCTTCAGAATAATCACGTAAATTTTCAATAAAAGGTACTAATTGTTCTTGCGTTTTGGGCAAAGTACATAGTTTGGCTAACTCTATATAGCCTTGTTTTTCATCTTCTTTGGTGAGCGGATAATTGTTTTCAGCATAAGCCTCATGTTCTTCATCCGTTAAAGTAAAATTCGGAAAATGGTCTGCTGATGGTTGCGTAGGCGTGTTTTCTTTTTTTAAAATTATATCCTTATTCCAAATTAAAAAAGCAAATAAACCAGCAAAAGCAATTAAGAATTTAAAGTTTAAATGGTATATTAAACTAAGTGTAACAGCAATTATAACATATAATGCAAGCAGTGTATAAAATAGGTTTTTCTTCATAAGCGAAAAGGTTTTTAAGCTACAAGTTACTTTTTGCATTGCATGAGGTAACTTTATTTTACTGTTTTAACAACTTGTATTTTTGCTGTGTTTTTTTCAATACCAATCGATATTTTTTCTTTTGTAAGTAGGCTTTGCTTTAAAAGCTTTAAATTTTGTTCAAAATTTTTATTGCTTTTTGCCAAGTAAAAAGCCTGTGCTTTCATGCCAATTTGCACAATATAAGTAGAGTCGGTTTCTACGTTTACTTGTTCTATAATTTCATTTTCATACCATTGCAGGTTAGCCTCTTGTTTAGGAGCACATGCAAAGAAAAAAGGGAATACTAATATTAGAATACTTTTTTTCATGACTTCATTACTTTTTTTAAGGCATCGGTATACTTCTTTTTCACACCATTATTTTCTTCTGTTTCTACTAAACGTTCAATTTTAGGTAATAAGGTGGTATTATGCTTTGTTTTTAATTTTAAAATTTCGCCCAAAGCATAAGCGGTAGCCCAACGTGGTACAGTACCTTCATGATTTGTGTTTGTTAATAAATATTCAATAGCCTTATCTAAATTGTTAGGATATAAATGTGCTATATTGCCGATAACCTTAGCGCTTTCCCACTTTAAACGGGGTTCATTGCCTCCTAAAGTATGAATAACATATTCCAAAACATTTTCATTAGCAATAGTTGCATTGGTTTTGGTAGCATATTCTATAGCTTCTATACAACTTGCTTGGTTTACAGCTTTTTGAGTATCGGCAAAGGCTAGTAATTCATCAATAGGTAATTGGTTGTTTATTAGCCAATCGCCAATGATGCTTACTTTTTGTTTTGCTTTAATGGTTTTATCTTGAAATACTTCTTCTATTGTCATTTTTTAGTTTTTTGGGATTCCTATTAAATATAATATTTTTCCTGTTCCTACTTTAATTTTGCTTACTTGCCAATTGTATTTTTCGTGATTTTTTACTTTTAATATCAATTCATTCATTTCTTCAATAGAATAGGTTCTCAAAGATGATACCATTCCATCCCAACAAATTAAAAGAGGAACAATTGGTATTAAATAGGTAAAAATAATGCGACCTATTTTAAACGGACGAATAAAAGGGGTGACTAACAAAACAGAAATAGGCGAAAGCAACATGCCTAAAATACTGGCAAAACTTCGCTCTTGTGCTTCAAATATAGCAATGGGATTTTCAGAATCAACAGCGTTTTGTAAAATCAGCAAGGCATCGTTTGGTTTAAAATGATGAAACGATAAAAACTGCGTTCTAAATCCTTTTAAATGACTAGGCAGTTTTCTGGCATCAATTGGTTGGCTTTCATAATCAATATTGTCAAATTGTTTTTTAACCGATTCAAAAGCAGCGATGTTAGGATAAAAATCGGTTAGGGTAACATTGAAATTTGGAATTCGTTTCTTTAAATCGTTATTCAAACCAATAATAGCACCACCAGCACCAGAACAAATATCAATAATGGAATCTGTTTTGCTGGTTTTCATCATTTCTTCCATTACAGGTAAAATAGGATTGAATAAACCTGTTTTATTTGCCATGAATTGTAAAAAATCGGTCATATAATCGCGTATAAACGATGGAAACCAACTTTGATCTTCAAATTCGAATAGATGAATGCGCTTCATGTTTTACAATTTGTTTTTAATTTTTTAAGCGTTCATGCTTAGTGGATTAACCAAACACAAAGCAGTAACTTTATGATGTTACTGTTTAAATAAATAAGGTGTTTAGTAAACAAAAATAACATTTGTATTATAATAAATGCAGGGTATGGATAAAAAATAAGTAATTTGCATGTTTTTGCTCACTATTTTTAAAATGAAGAATTCAAAATTAGCTAGTATTATTACTATGGGCTTTGCCCTTTTTGCTATGTTTTTTGGTGCAGGTAATTTAATATTGCCTCCATATATAGGATTAAATGTTGGAACCAATTGGCCGCTAGCCATTTTAGGTTTTGTAATTACAGGTATAGTAGCGCCTTTTTTAGGATTGTTAGCAGTTACAAAAAATGGATTTACTTTTTCTGATTTAGGCAAAAGAACACACCCTGTTTTGGTGTTGATTTTAGCTACCATTATTATGCTAAGTATTGGCCCTTTAGTTGCTATTCCGCGTACTGCTGCAACTACTTTTGAAATGGCTTTAAAACCTATTTTTCCTGAAATGAATGCCATAGTAGGCGCTGTACTTTTCTTTACAGTTATTTTGTTGTTGACCATATCACCATCAAAAATTGTTGATATTATAGGAAAATATTTAACACCTGTATTGGTTGTTTTGCTTTTACTGTTAGTTGTTTTGGGTATTGTAAATCCCGTATCATCAGCACAAGAAATAGCTATTTCAGCACAAGAAAGTTTTCAGTTAGGGTTTGATCAAGGATATCAAACAATGGATGTATTGGCATCGGTAGTTTTTGCAGGTATTATTATTTCTGCTGCTGTAGAAAAAGGGTATACAACGGCAAAGCAACGGGTACATATGGTTATTTTATCGGGTATTGTTGCTGTTTCGTGTTTGTTTATTATTTACGGTGGGTTAATTTATTTAGGCGCAACATCGGGCTACGCAGTTGGAGAAGATGTATCAAGAACGGAATTGTTATTAAATATCTCTCAAAATATTTTAGGAAGTTATGGTACCATTGCAGTTTCTGTTGCCATTGCTTTGGCGTGTTTAACAACGGCAATTGCTTTAACCGCTGCATTTGCCTCTTTTACAGAAAAACTAACAAAAGGCAAAGTATCCTATAAAGTAAGCATTGTACTTTGTACTCTTGTTTCTATGTTTTTTGCAGTAAAAGGTGTTGATGAAATTATTGCCTATGCAGGTGCTTTGCTCAATTTTGTATATCCTATAACATTTGCTTTGGTATTATTGATCTTATTCTTTGGAGGTAAAGTAAAACAAAGAGCACCTTATGTGGTAGCAATGGTTGTGGTTTCTATACTATCATTAATTTCATTACTAATTAGCTTTGAAGTTAGTTTTCCTTTGTTAACAAAAATGCACAGTCAAATGCCTTTGGTAGAGCATAATTTAGAATGGATGTTGCCTACTTTTGTTGTTTTTATATTGGTTGCTTTGTTTACAAAATCAAAGAATATTGTTGAGTAAGTAATCTTAAAGCATAAAAAAAGAGCGCCTTTAAAGGCGCTCTTTTTTTATGCTTTAAGAAGCGTTTCTAAGGCTTTTTTGTACTTTTCTACGTTCTCTTTCTCTATTGGTTTGCTATTTGTTAATTCAATTCTTCTTACATCAATTTTTTTATTAGCTTGTTCTTCTAAAAAAAATTTAGAGGTAGCGTTAGTTAATACTTTTTCTTTTAGAATTACAGTACAATCAACATCTAATAAACCTTTATGCTCTTTAGAGTCTTTAACTTCAATGGTATATTTTTCAATATTGTTTGGATTGAAGTTGAAATAATAATTTGATTCTGATGCTAGTTCTTTGTCAGAAAAAGGATAAGTAACTTTGATATTAAGCAGATAAGAAATAATATTTTCTTCTTCACTTAAAACTCCATTAAAGTTGGTACCTGGAGTAATAACTTCATTTGATAAATAAGGATTTAAAAAATCAATGGCCTCTTTCTTTGTTTGTGCAAAAGATTGAAATCCTAAAAGTAATAAAGTAATAATAGTGATGTATTTTTTCATAATGATGTATTTAGAGGTTTATTAATGTTTTTGTGTTGAAAATATTGTGTAAATAACTTGTTGTAAGATACTGTTTTTATTTCTTAATGCATACAACCAATATAAACTTTTGATTTTTGCACGGTTGTTTTAGGATATGTATTTTTCAAAACCATTTGCAAACTATCGGCACTTTTTTTGTTAGCAAACATACCAGCAACCAATACCATTTGGGTAGGGTAGTGCTCTGGGTCAATCTCAATAGGTTCTTTGTAATAACTAGCGTATTCAATACTTAAGCTTAAATCTTCATACCTACGCGGATAGTAACTTCCTGCGTAAATTTCATCCTCATTATCTTTTGGTAGAATAATTTGATTCAGCTGAGTATCATAATACCTGCCTAAAGTATCTATGTCAATAGCAAATTGTTTGTGAATAGCCAACATATCATTATGCAAAGCTTTGTAGTTTTTGCTACTGTTGGTAATGACCAAATAGTAATCGGCATAAGATATAGCTTCTAAAGTATCATTAACTTCAGTAGCTATTGCATTGGTGTCTTTTACCATAGTAGAGGTACTTATTTTTTTCTCGGCAACCATTTGTCTAGGAGTTGTATGGCAACTAAAAAACACTAAACCAAGTAAACTTAATAAACACGTTTTCATTTAAAAACTAATTAGATGAAGCTAATTTACATTAGTTTTTTTAAATATGTACAACCAAGTTAGCAGATGAAAACATAAAATTGTAGGATTTTTAAACATAAAGTAGTTTATTTGATGTGAAAAATAACTAAAACCTGTTTGTTATCTAATGAAAGCATATTCTATTTCTGAAATAAATACTATTTTAAAAGGGACTATTATTGGTAGTACTGACCAAAATATTACATCAACTGAAGAACTAACCAGAGCCAAAGTAGGCGATATTTCTTTTATTGGAAACAAAAAGTACGAGAAGCTTTGGGCAACTTCTAAAGCCAGTGTTGCTGTGGTAAATAAAGATATATCTATTGAACCAGGCGATAACCGAGCGTTTATTCAGGTAAGCGATGCCGATTTAGCAATGAGTCAGGTTTTGGAATTATTTGCATCACCAATGCCCGAGTTTTCTACAGATATTCATCCAACAGCTACTATTGATGCAACAGCTAAAATTGGTAATGGCGTAAAAATTGGTGCAGGTTGTTATGTAGGGCCACGTACCGAGATTGGCGATGGTACTATTTTATACCCTAATGTTACCGTGTTTGATGATTGCGTTATTGGCAAGCAAACCGTTATTTGGTCGGGTGCAGTTATACGTGAGCGTTCTAAAATAGGGCATCAATGTATTATTCACCCTAACGCAGCTATTGGTGCTGATGGCTTTGGATTTCGTCCGTGTGCAGAGCGTGGTTTGGTAAAAATTCCTCAAATTGGCGATGTAGTAATAGGCAATCAGGTTGAAATTGGTGCTAATGCATGTGTTGATCGTGGTAAATTTAGCTCTACCATTATTGGCGATGGATGTAAGATTGATAATTTAGTACAAATTGGTCATAACAGTCAGTTGGGTATGTTCTGTATTATGGCGGGTAATAGCGGTTTAGCAGGATCGGTTACCTTAGGAAACGGCGTTATGATTGGCGGTTCGGCATCTATTAAAGACCATACTACTATTGGCGACAGAGCCGTGATTGGAGCAGGTTCTGGAGTTACTGGCGATGTAGAAGCGGGTAAAACCATGTTGGGTTACCCAGCTTTAGAAGCACGTGATACGTTGAAACAATGGGCTATTATGAAACGTTTATTAAATGATAGTAAGAAGTAAGCTTTTGTTATGATAAAAAACGTATTTCTTTTCTTCATTTTAAGTTTTTTTATAGTTGGTTGTTCAACTTATCAAGTTTCATTTGATGTTAAGAAAATGCGTTATTATGATAGTCATAATTATACTGTTTTTTTAAATAATGTTCACTGTACAGTTTCAGATTTATCATACTTAGACAGTTCTATTATAAAGAAATTGACAGTTGACAAAAAGAATAAAGTTTTAAAGATATCAACAAATAATAGCCAATTAATAAAAGGAAAAGAGATTGCTGATAAGTTAAATTTTAAATTTGATTTAGTTATTTTGAATGGTGTTCCTGCTTCAGTTGATAGATTTATTAATAGCTTTTATCTGAAAAATTCAATAAAAATTGTAAAGCGAATTAGTAGAGATACAATTCAACCTAAAGTTCATCGTTATTTGGAAAATGACGTTTTATGGTTTGAGTATGATTACTAATAAAACTAAAGGATAACTTCAAAACAACTATAAAGCTTTAAAAATGTGAACAATGGGCAATTACGAAACGATTGTTGAATGATAGTAAGAAGTAAAACCAAACATAAAATCAATATTAAAAAGGTTCAGCAACTGCTGAACCTTTTTAATATTGATAAATAAGGGCGTTAATATTCATGCCTGCTCCTACAGAGCATATTATGGCTATATCGCCGTGATATATTCTATGGTTGTTAATTTCTTTGTTGCGTAATGTATCAATAAGCGTAGGTATGGTAGCCACACTACTGTTGCCTAGTTTGCCAATAGTCATGGGCATTATGTTTTCGGGTACTTCCATTTCAAACAATTTATAGAAACGATGCACAATAGCTTCGTCCATTTTTTCGTTGGCCTGATGAATCAATATTTTTTTTACCTGATCAATTGTAGCACCGCTTTTCTCTAAACAATCTTTCATTGCCAATGGTACATGCGTTAAAGCAAACTCATAAATTTTCTTACCATACATTTTAATGTATCGAACATCCGGATTATGGTCAGTATTGTACGATTTTCCAAAATGAATATAATCCGCTTCGTTTAAGGTATACGATGCCGTTTCATGTGCCATAATACCACCATCTAAACTATTAGCTTCTACCACAACGGCACCAGCGCCATCGGCATAAATCATGCTGTCTCTATCGTGTAAATCAACCACACGCGATAAAGTTTCGGCACCAATAACCAAGCATCTTTTGGCAATACTAGCTTTAATAAATGCATTGGCTTGTATTACGCCTTCAACCCAACCAGGACATCCAAAAAGCAGATCATAAGCAACGCATTTAGGATTCTTAATTTGGAGTTGCTTTTTTACGCGGGCAGCCAAAGTAGGTACCGCATCTGATTGTATTGTACCAAACTTTACATCGCCAAAATTATGGGCAAAAATAATATAGTCTAATGTTTCAGGGTTTATTTGTGCATCGGTAATAGCACGTTGAGCAGCAATTAAACCAATATCTGATGTTACCAAATTAGTTTCAACATACTTGCGTTCTTCAATACCCGTGATGTCTTTAAGTTTTTCGGCAATATGTTCGCTCTTTTGTTTTAAAGCAACACCTTGTTCATTTAAGAACTCGTAATCTTTAAAATAAAGATTGGTAATAGTTTGTGTAGGTATGTAACTACCTATACCAATAAATTTACTTGCCATTTATAGGGTTGTATTATCTTGAATTCTTTAAAGGTAACCATTTATTGTTATAATTGTATGTATGCATAGTATTTTTTTGAAAAGAAGACTCGTTTTGTAAATGTGTTGTGTTTTTATTAAATAATGAGTATGTTATTAAAACAAAGGAAGTCTATCCAACAACACAAAGTTTGTCAATCAGTAGGATTCTCAATAAACAATATAGTTTCATTCAAATTTTTAAATCTCCTAATCACTCTTTTCTCTAATATTTTAATCTTTATTCCAAATACTCCCAACGGCACTGCGATTTCTTTGTAGCTAAGCTGGCTGCAACCCCCATGTGGTACAAGCGTAACCACCACAGACTTTAACAGCATAAAGGTAAACGTGTGCCCTAACCCAACTACAGATATCATAAACATAGAAGCACCCGAAACCTTGCAAAGCTATAAGCTGTACAATGTGTTAGGGAACAAGTACAAAAAGGTTTATTTACTAACACTAATCAAATAAGTCTACAAGGTGCAACCGCATATGCCTATTTTAATAAAGTAACTTCACAGTAAGGTAGTGTAGCTATGGTAAAGGTTGTTAAGAAGTAGTTTTACAGTTTAATGTCAAAAGTAACAACAAGTTCTCAACAAGCTCGAACAAAAGCAAACCTGTAAATCTAGAGTTCAAAGCAATGTATTTTAAAACGAACATTTCGTTCACAAAAAATTAAAGATAAAAAGTAGATAATTTTTTTTGATGTTGTTGTAAGGTTGGTATATTTGTTACTTATCAAAAATTGACATCATGCACAAAGATTCAAAAAGAAGAGAAGCTTTATTATATCATGCAAAACCAAAACCTGGTAAAATTGCAGTAGTTCCAACAAAACCTACAAGTACACAACGCGATTTAGCTTTAGCGTACTCTCCAGGTGTAGCAGAACCTTGTTTAGAAATTGAGAAAAATCCTGAAAATGCGTATAAATATACCGCAAAAGGTAATTTAGTAGCCGTAATATCTAACGGGACTGCCGTTTTAGGTTTGGGCGATATTGGTGCACAGGCATCTAAACCTGTAATGGAAGGTAAAGGTTTGTTGTTTAAGATTTTTGCAGATATCGATGTTTTTGATATTGAAGTAGATACTAAGAATATTGATGAATTTATTACAATTGTAAAAGCGTTAGAGCCTACATTTGGAGGTATTAACTTAGAAGATATTAAGGCGCCTGAATGTTTTGAGATTGAAAGACGTTTAAAAGAAGAAATGAACATTCCGGTAATGCACGATGACCAACATGGTACAGCAATTATTTCTGGAGCAGCTTTAATTAATGCTTGTGAATTACAAAATAAAAACATTAAGGATGTTAAAATTGTTGTAAGCGGTGCAGGTGCAGCAGCAAATTCGTGTACGCAAATGTACGTTTCGGTTGGGGCAACAAAAGAAAACATTGTAATGCTTGATAGTAAAGGTGTTATACGTGCCGATCGCGAAAACTTAGACCCATCAAAAGCTGTTTGGGCAACCAACCGCAACATTAATACCTTGGAAGATGCTATGAAAGATGCCGATGTTTTCATTGGTTTATCGGCAGCAAATGTCTTAAGTCCAGAAGCTTTAAATACCATGGCACCAAACCCAATAGTTTTAGCTATGGCAAATCCAAACCCTGAAATTGCTTATGATTTGGCAATGGCAACACGTTCTGATATTATCATGGGTACGGGACGTTCTGATTTTCCTAATCAGGTAAACAATGTTTTAGGTTTTCCGTTTATTTTCCGAGGTGCATTAGATGTTCGTGCAACAAAAATTAATGAGGAAATGAAATTGGCAGCTGTGTATGCTTTGGCTAAATTGGCTAAAGAAACAGTACCTGAACAAGTTAATATTGCATATGGAGAAAAAAAATTAAGTTTTGGTAAAGATTATATCATTCCTAAGCCATTTGACCCTCGTTTAATGAGCGAAATTCCGCCTGCAGTTGCAAAAGCTGCTATGGAATCGGGTGTTGCGTTAGAGCCAATAACTAATTGGGAAGAATATCGAAACGAATTATCAGATCGTATGGGGTCAGATAATAAGTTGGTTCGCTTGTTAATGAACCGCGCTAAGATGGATCCAAAGCGAGTGGTGTATACTGAAGCAGATCAATTGAATGTATTAAAAGCAGCGCAAATTGCTTATGAAGAGGGTATTGCTGTGCCTATTTTATTAGGAAACAAAGAAATTATTCTTGAATTAAAAGAAGAAATTGGTTTTGACGCCGATGTTTTAATTATTGATCCTAAAACCAAAGAAGAAGCAGAGAAACGCGCACGATATGCTGAGAAATTCTGGACATCAAGAGAGCGTAGAGGTGTTACGTTATTAGATGCGCAAAAATTAATGAGAGATCGTAGTTATTTTGCATCTATGATGGTTTTAGAAGGTGATGCCGATGCCATGCTTTCAGGATATTCTAGAAGTTACCCAACCGCTCTAAAACCTATTTTAGATTTAATTCCTAGAGTGAATGGAGTCTCAAAAGTAGCGTCAACCAATTTAATGTTAACACGTCGTGGACCTATGTTTTTGGCTGATACCGCTGTAAACCCAAATCCAACATCAGAAGAAATAGCTAAAATTGCTGCTATGACACATCATACGGTGAAAATGTTTGGTTTTGATCCGGTAGTTGCTATGATTTCTTACGGTAACTTTGGTTCTTCAAAAGAAGAAACACCTAGAAAAATGAGAAAGGCGGTTGAGATTTTACATGAGCAACATCCAGATATGATTGTGGATGGTGAAATTCAAATGGATTTTGCTTTGAATCAAGAAATGTTAAAAGATAAGTTTCCGTTTTCTAAATTGGTTGGTAAAAAAGTAAACACATTGGTGTTTGCTAATTTAGATGCTGCTAATACCACGTACAAAATGCTGAAAGAATTAAACGGCGCAACATCTATTGGCCCTATTTTATTAGGATTAGATGCGCCTGTACACGTTTTTCAGTTAGGCGCAAGTGTTGATGAAATGGTGAATATGACTGCTGTTGCTGTTATTGATGCACAAGAAAAAGCGGTAAGAAAAAAGTAACATCTTTATTTATAGAGGCAAACCAAAGACAATAAATGTTAATTAATTAATAAAATTTTCTATTTTTGAAGAAAATATAGAAGATGATTGCGTTTTTAAAAGGTCGTTTGGTTGAGAAAACGCCTACAGATATTATTATAGAATGCAACGGAGTGGGCTATCAGGTTCACATTTCGTTGCATTCTTATTCTTTAATAAAAGATAGTGAATCAATATTAGTTTACACTTATTTACAAATTAAAGAAGACGCACATACTTTATATGGTTTTGTAGAAAAGTTAGAAAGAGAACTTTTTAAATTATTGATATCGGTTTCTGGTATTGGTGGTAATACGGCTCGCAATATGTTATCGTATGTTACCCCAAAAGATTTAATGCAAGCCATTGCATCAAATGATATTAAAACCATACAATCTATAAAAGGTATTGGACTAAAAACAGCGCAAAGAGTAGTAATTGATCTTCAGGAAAAAGTACAGAAAATGTATGGTTTAGAAGATTTATCTACATCTGTATACAATACAAATGCCGAAGAAGCGTTATCTGCTTTAGAAGTGCTTGGTTTTGTACGCAAGGCAACCGAAAAAGTTGTAAAAAAAATTGTAGATCAGCAACCAGATGCTACTGTAGAACAAATTATTAAGTTAGCATTAAAAAGTTTGTAACATTTTGAGAAAGCATTCACGTGTATTTGTCTTGGTAAAATATATACTCCTTATACTCTTTTTTGGTAGTATACAATCGGCTTTTGCTCAGGTTGATGAAACTCCAAAAGAGGATAATATTATCTTAAAAGGTGCTATTTCTTTGAAAGATGTAGACAGTATCATGAAAATGTATACCTATGATCCTGTTTCAAATAGATACATTTACACGGTAAGTACTAATGAGTTCAATATCGAATACCCAATGGTATTAACACGTAAGCAGTACGAAGACATATTGCTTAGAGCTGCCATGCGTGAGTATTATGCAAAGCGTTTAGCAGCAAGTGAAGGCAGGTTAACCGAAGAAGAAAAGAAAGATTTACTGCCTAGATATTACGTAAACTCAAAACTTTTTGAGAATATTTTTGGTAGCAATACAATAGATGTTAAACCTAACGGATCTGTTGAAGTAGATTTAGGAATACGTTTTTCTAAACAAGACAATCCTATTATATCTCCTAGAAATCGTAAAACATTTGCCCCAGATTTCAACCAACGTATTAGTTTAAGTTTGCAAGGAATGGTTGGTACGCGTTTAAAAACCGATATCAACTTTGACAACCAAGCTACTTTTGGTTTTCAACAGCAAATGATAAAATTACAGTATGAACCTGATGAAGATGCCATTTTACAAGGTATTGAAGTAGGTAATGTAAGCATGCCTGTAAACAATTCACTGGTTCGTGGAGCACAAAATTTGTTTGGGGTTAAGTCTAAATTTCAATTTGGAGCTACTACCATAACAGGTGTTTTTTCTAAACAAAATTCAGAGCGTAAAACCATTGTTGCAGAAGGGGGCGGAACCGTTCAAGACTTTGAGTTTTTTGCTTTAGATTACGATCAAAATCGAAACTTCTTTTTATCGCAATTCTTCAGATATCAATATGATAAAGCATTACGCAACTATCCTTATATAGATAGCCGTGTGCGTATTACCCGTGTTGAGGTTTGGGTAACCAATCGTCAAAATCGTGTTGGGCAAACCAACAATAACATGCGTAACATTATTGCTATTCAAGATTTGGGAGAGGGTAGATTAAGCAATGCCTCAACAGATAGAACTATTGGTATTGATTTAAATGCGCACCCTACTTTTTTTGGTACATCTGCAGTAGATGCGCCTGCAGGTAATAAAAACAACCAGTTTAATCCAGAAGCAATAGGTACCAACTTTTTAAATGAAGGTATTCGTCAAATCAATACCGCACAAGCTGGGTTTAATATTCCGGTTACAGAAGGGCGTGATTATGTGAAACTTGAAAACGCTCGTAAATTAACAGAGAGTGAGTTTAAATTTCATCCACAATTAGGGTACATCACCTTACAACAAGCGTTAAATAACGATGAAGTTTTAGCTGTTGCTTACGAATACACTATTGGTGGTAAAGTATACAAAGTAGGAGAGTTTGGAACCGATGGAGTTGATGCAACTGTGGTGGGGCAAAACGGAAACAACGAGGATATTCCTACAACACAGAGTTTAATTCTTAAAATGTTAAAGAGTACTTTAGCATCTGTTGATGAACCTGTTTGGGATTTAATGATGAAAAACATCTATTCTATTCCTAGTGGCCAACAAATTGAAGAAGAAGGTTTTCGTTTTAATATCTTATATACCGATCCTTCTCCGTTAAATTATATATCGCCTGTTGCAGGTACCACATTACCAGCAGATGTAGCTAATAAGCCTTTACTTAATGTTTTTAATTTAGATAGATTAAACTCTACTAACGATCCTGAAAAAGGAGGTGATGGATGGTTTGATTTTGTTGCTAACGGACCTACAAACGATCCTTTTAATAGCAATAACAATAATGGTGGTTATAATCAAGGAAATAACAATGCCTTACAAAACACCAATAAGTTTGATGGAATTACAATTGATAAAGAAGGCGGACGCATTATTTTTACCACTGTAGAACCTTTTGGAGCCCATTTATTTAGTAAATTATCAGATAATGGCTCTGAAAATTACGATGTTGATGCTAGTTACAATCCTAATCAAAAAAAATACGTTTATAAAAACTTATACCGTAATACCTATTCAAAAGCATTACAAGATAGTGAAAAGAATAAGTTTCAATTAAAAGGGCGTTTTACAAGTGCAGGTGGCGATGGTATTCCTATTGGCGGCTTTAATATTGCACAAGGTTCTGTGGTTGTAACGGCTGGTGGTAGAACATTGCTTGAAGGGGTTGATTATCAGGTTGATTATCAAAGAGGAATGGTTCAAATTTTAGATCCATCTTTAAAAGCAAGCAACACACCAGTAGAAATTTCTGTAGAGCAAAATTCAATGTTTGCGCAAAACCGTCGTACCTTTTTTGGATTTAATGTAGATCACAAAATCAACGATAAATTTATTTTAGGCGCAACTTATTTACGTTTATCAGAACAACCTGTAACGGTGAAATCAAACTATGGGCATGAATCTGTAAACAATACTATTATTGGTTTTAATGCCAACTATTCAACAGATTTACCTTTCTTAACACGTTGGGTTAATAAATTGCCTAATATTGATACCGATGTAATGTCAAGTTTAACTTTTAAAGGAGAGTTTGCTTATTTATTACCAGGTGCATCAAAATTAGATCAGTTAAATGGAGAAGCAACTTCGTTTATTGAAAACTTTGAAGGAACTCAAAGTAACATTGATGTTTTAAATCCAAGTATGTGGTTTTTATCATCTGTTCCTGTAGGTTTTGGTGAAAACTTTACCGATTTACAATCAGGGTATCGTCGTGCAAAAATGTCTTGGTATAATATTGACCAAATTTTTTATAATCCTTATAGACGCCCTGATGATGTTACAGACAATCAATTGTCATCTAACAAAACAAGACGCATCAATAAAGAAGAGTTGTTTCCTACAATGGATGTGGCAAATGGAGAATTATTAACAGTAAATCCTTTAAATTTAACATACTATCCTAAAGAGCGTGGACCGTATAACTTTAATCCACAGTTTTTAACAGGAAATCAATTGCCAAATCCACAACAAAACTGGGCGGGTATTACACGTTCTATTGCATCAACCAATTTTGAACAAGCTAATGTAGAATATATTGAGTTTTGGATGATGGATCCTTATACCGGAAACGCAGGTGATGTTACCAATACAACCAATACCGGAAAAGTATATTTTAACTTAGGATACATTTCTGAAGATGTATTGCAAGATGGTATGAAGCAATATGAAAACGGATTGCCAACACCAGCCAATAACACACCAACTATTAGTACTATTTGGGGTAAAGTACCTGCGTCTACCGCTTTGATTTATGCGTTTGATGCCGATGCTGGTAATCGTGCTTTTCAAGATGTTGGTTTAGACGGATTAAACGATCAAGAAGAAGCAACTAAATTCCCTCAGTTTTCGGGTATGGCCGATCCAGCTGCCGATAATTATGAGTTTTTCTTAACCGCCAAAGGTGATATCATTTCACGTTATAAAAATTACAATGGTTTACAAGGAAATACACCTATTGAGTTTTCTGATACCAAACGTGGAAATTCTAATTTACCAGATGTAGAAGATATTGATAATGATAATACCATGAATACCATTAATGCGTATTATCAGTATGAAATTAATGTAAATTCAAATCCTGTTATTGGTGAAAATTATGTAGTTGATGTTCGTACTACAAATGTTACCCTTCAAAATGGTAACACTTCTCCTGTAAAATGGGTACAATACAAAGTGCCTATTGTTGCTAGCCAAGAATATGCAGTAGGAGCCATTTCAGATTTACAATCGGTGCGTTTTATGCGTATGTTTTTAACAGGCTTTAATGAAGAAGTTACCTTGCGTTTTGGAACATTAAATTTAGTACGAAGCGATTGGAGAAGATATACAGAATCATTAGTTGAAGATCCAAATGCAGTTATTCAAGGTACAAACACAGGTTTTGATGTTACTACTTTAAACATTCTAAACAACTATGCACGTACACCAATACCTTATGTGTTGCCACCTGGTATTGCACGTGAGCAGTTAAACCAAAACAATTCTATTGTAAATCAAAATGAGCAAGCGTTATCGTTACGTGTTTATAAAGCAAATACATCTATAGCATCGCCAAGTGGTTTAGAACCTGATGATTCTAGAGCAGTGTTTAAAAATGTAGGTAATATTGACATGCGTCAATTCAAAAAACTACGTATGTTTTTACATGCCGAAGCTACAGAAGCAGTTGGAGATGTAAACCGATTAAAAGACGATGAAATGGTTGCCTTTATTCGTTTTGGTAACGATTTTACAAATAACTTCTATCAAGTTGAGGTTCCTTTAAAAGTTACAGAGTGGGGTACAACCATTTCAGAAGAAATTTGGCCGTTAGCTAATGAAATTGAATTACAGTTAGAATTGCTAACCAAGTTAAAGTTAATGCGTAATCGCGATAATACGCAAAATCCTAATTTTATCTACTTTAGAAACGAGGATGAAATTGCACCGGAATTAGCTTCTAAAATCAATAAACTACGTATTGGTATTAAAGGAAATCCAAATTTTGGAATGTTGCGTACCATTATGATTGGTGTGCGTAACAATACAAAGGTTTTGTATAAAGATGCTATTGAACGACCTAGAGATTTACGTGGAGAAGTTTGGTTTAATGAGCTACGTATGTCTGATATGACCAATAAAGGTGGTTGGGCTGCGGTCGGTACCGTTGATGCCAAAATTGCCGATTTTGCCGCTGTAACTGCATCTGTAAACAAACAAACTATTGGTTTTGGTGCCCTAGAACAAGGTCCGCAAGAACGTAGTCGTGAAGATATTTTTCAGTACAATGTTACTACAGCTGTAAATGCGCATCAAGTATTGCCTAAAAAGTGGAACTTAAACATTCCGTTTAGTTACTCTATTTCAGAAGAAAAAATTACACCAGAATACGATCCTAATGATCCTGATATCCGTTTAAAAGTAAAAATGGATGAAGCTAGATCAGAAGATGAACGCAAGCAAATTAAGAACAGAGCAATAGAATATACTAAGCGTACAAGTGTAAACTTTGTTGGTGTAAACAAACAACGTGGTCAAAATCAAAAAGAGCGTTTTTATGATATTGAAAACTTAACCTTATCGCATACTTTTAACGAAGTACAGCAGCATAATTATGAGGTTGAAAATATGTTGGATCAGCAAGCTCGTTCTTCGTTGGTTTATTCTTACGGATTTAAGCCTTGGAATTTAGAGCCGTTTAAAAAATCAGAGGGTCTTAATAAAAACAAATATTTAAAATTATTGACCGATTTTAATTTGAATGTTTTACCAACCAATGTAACGTTTCAGTCAGATGTATTACGTCAGTACAATCAGCAAAAATACCGAATGATTGATGTAGAAGGAATTGAAATTCAACCTTTGTATCGTAGAAATTATTTCTTTAATTACAATTACGGGTTAAATTTCAATCTAACCAAAAATCTATCAGTTACATATACTGCTTCAAATAATAACGTAGTCCGTAATTATTACGATAGCGAAATGTATGTAGATAACAGTTTAGGTATTTTTGATGGCTATTTTGATGCAGGTACGCCTAATTTACGTATGCAAAACCTACAGTTAACTTATAAATTGCCTTTTGATAAAGTACCCTTTTTATCGTTTTTAGATGCTACTTATTCTTATAATGCAGATTATAGCTGGCAACGTGCAACAGATGCTTTTTCAAATATTGATTATAATGGAGTGAATTATGCTTTAGGAAACACAGTTCAAAATGCAAACACACATAACATCAATACCGATTTAAAAATGGATGTTTTTTACAAATATTTAGGATTGGTTAGCAATAAGCAAAAAAACAAAAAAACAGGCTTGTCAACTAATTTGAAACCTAAACCAGGTGAGAAAATTGAGCGTAATAAAGACATCAACCAAAAAGATAAAAAAGAAAAAGACGAAGAAGATAAATCATCTGCTGTTTTAGATGCCGCTATTGATTTTGTAACCATGGTAAAAACAATTAAAGTAGGTTATCAAGAAACAAATGGTACCGTTTTACCTGGTTATTTACCTGGGTTAGGATTCTTTGGAACATCGCGTCCAACTTTAGGTTACGTTTTTGGATCTCAAGAAGATGTACGCTATGAAGCAGCTCGCAGAGGTTGGTTAACGTCGTATCCAGAGTTTAATCAAGAGTTCAGTCAAATGCATTCTGAAGTACTTGATTTTAGAGCAGAGTTACGTCCTATAACCGATTTGGTTATTAACTTAAATGCAAAACGCCAGTTCAGTACCAATTTGGCAGAGCAGTACGATGTTGAAAACGGAATTTACAACTCTCGTTCTCCATATGAAAACGGATTTTTTAATACCACAACATTAATGATTGGTACTGCATTCGGAAAAAGTGATGTTTCAGGATCGGCTGCGTTTGAACAATTTAAAAACAATCGTTTGGCAGTTGCTCAACGTTTAGCAACAGCGCGCGGTATTGATTTGTCTAATCCTGCAAATGTTGATAAATATGGATATCCTGTAGGATATGGTCGTACACACCAAGAAGTATTAATTCCATCGTTCTTAGCAGCATACACAGGAAAAGATGTATCTAAACAAAAAAATGGTTTCATGTCATCTATTCCATTACCAAACTGGGATTTAACCTACAGAGGTTTAGTAAAATTACCAGGGTTTAAAAATGTATTCAATCGTTTTACTATTTCGCATCGTTATATTTCAAATTATGCCATAAATAGTTTCCAAACAAATTATGAATATTTAGAAAATCCTAATGTTTTAAATGTTGCAGGTAATTATCCTTCAAAAACTGTAGCAAGTAATGTTAGTATGATTGAACGATTTGAACCTCTTGTTAAGTTTGATGTAGAAACAAAATCGGGAATGAAGTTTGATGTTGGTATTAATAAAGACCGTATGTTGTCTATGAGTTTTGATAATAACTTGTTAACAGAGGTTAATGGTAATGAATATAAAGCAGGTTTAGGTTTTAGAATTAAAGATGTTGGTTTTACAACTAATTTTGAAGGAGTAGCTAATGGCGGGCGTATAGTTAGTGATTTAAATATCAAAGCTGATTTTACCTGGCGTCGTAACACAACTATTATTCGTTATTTAGATTATAACAACAACCAAATAGGCGCAGGGAATGATTCTTGGTCATTACAAATGAAAGCCGATTATAATTTTAGTAAAAACTTTACAGGTATTTTTTATTACGAGCATACATTTTCAAAAGCAGTTATTAGTACCATGTTTCCAATTACAACCATTCGTTCGGGGTTAACCTTGCGTTATAGTTTTGGAAATTAAACCTTAAAAATTTTTCCATTCTTAATAAAGTTATACATTTGCTTAAAATAATAAAACAATGAATATACCAGCTAATTTAAAGTACACAAAAGACCACGAGTGGGTTAGTTTAGAAGGCGATGTAGCAACTGTAGGTATTACAGATTTTGCTCAAAAAGAGTTAGGAGATATTGTTTATGTTGAGGTGGAAACCTTAGATCAAACTTTAGATCAAGACGAAGTGTTTGGAACTGTAGAAGCAGTAAAAACAGTTTCTGATTTGTTTTTACCAGTTGCTGGTGAAATTGTTGAGTTTAACGAAGGCTTAGAAACAGAACCAGAATTAGTAAACTCTGATCCTTACGGAGCAGGTTGGATGATTAAAGTAAAAATGACTGATACAGCTCAGTTTGATGCTTTATTATCTGCAGATCAATACAAAGAATTAATTGGTGCTTAATAAAACATTTTTGGCCGTATTATGGAATGTGGTTATCCTTGTTTTTTGTTTGATTAACTTATCTAACATCAACGAGGTTCAAAAAATAAGCATTCCAAATATTGATAAAATAGTACATTTTATTTTTTATACTACTTCATCTTTTTTATGGTCATGGGCATTGTTAAAACAAAACGCTTCTAATTACAAACTCAATCTATTGTTAATTATTTTAGGATTGATTTTGTTTGGATTATTAGTAGAGTTTTTACAAGATGTTTTACCAACAAAACGTTCTTTTGAATGGCTTGATGTTGCTTGTAATACATTAGGTGTTTTGTTTGGAACCACTATTTATTTAGTATATACAAAATTTAAACCTCACAATTCGTGAGGTTTTTTTTATTTTTATAATATGAAAAATTATAAAGATTTTATTGAAGCTTCTTATTTGAAAACGACTAAACAAGCATTTTTAACTGAAGAAGAACATGAAAAAGTCATAGATGCTTTTTTGAATGATGTTTTAGTATCAAAATATAAAGTAGCAATGGTTTTGCCAAAAGAAGTTGCTAAGACAAAACTTTTTTTAAGTTCTCGTAAAAGTAAAGTTTTGGTAGGAACTGTCATTGATTTTCCTAAAGGTAAGGGTGGATTAGAAAAAAAGTTAAATCAAGCTTCTTTGGCCATTCAGCATGGAGCTGAGGAGTTAGATTTTGTTGTAGATTATGCATCGTTTAAAAAAGGAGCTGTAGAAAAAGTACAAGCCGAAATTAAAGAATGTACAGCATTTGTTTTAAGTCATAATAAAACAATTAAATGGATTTTAGAAACTGCCGCATTAACCAATAAAGAAATCATTCAGCTTACAGCTCTTATAAAAAATACAGTTATTCGTAATTTTAAAGAAACAGATTATGCGCATGTGTATGTAAAATCATCTACAGGTTTTTATAAAACCAAAAACAATGAACCAAATGGGGCCACGCCTTATAACATTACATTGCTTTTAGAGAATGCAACACCTTTACCCGTAAAAGCATCAGGCGGTATCAAAAATTTAAGCGATGTACTATTTTATCTTTCTAAAGGAGTTAGTCGTATTGGTACATCCTCACAGCAAGAAATTTTAGCCGAAATTAAAAACAATCGTGTTTAAAACTAGTTTAACACTAATATTGTTGAAAGAGTTAGGGTAAAGAGTTTTTTTAAAGTATATTTGCAAACCAAATTTCATTAGCAAACAAGTTATTTTGGAAGCAACTTCGACAATAAAAAAAGTTTCAGCAATTTCTGAATTTAAAGCTATAACCAAAGCTGGTTTGGCTTTTAGTGTAGTGTTTTCAACATTAGCAGGATATTTGTTAGCTGTAGAAGATTGGCAACAAATAAGTTTTAAAGTACTTTTAATGCTTGCTGTTGGTGGTTACTGCATGGTAGGTGCATCAAACGCATTTAATCAAATTATTGAGAAAGATTTAGATGCAAAAATGGATAGAACTTCTAAACGTCCTGTTGCATCTGGTAGAGTTTCAAAAAATAGTGCTTTTATTTTAGCATCAGCCTTAACGATTGTGGGACTTGTTATTCTTTATATTGTTAGTCCAAAAACGGCTATGTTTGGGGCTATTTCCATTTTTTTATACACCAGTGTTTACACGCCTTTAAAACCTTTAACACCTTTGGCTGTTTTTGTAGGAGCCATTCCAGGTGCCATTCCTTTTATGTTAGGTTGGGTAGCACATACCGATCAGTTTGGTATTGAGGCAGGAATGTTGTTTTTAATTCAGTTTTTTTGGCAATTTCCTCACTTTTGGGCTTTAGGATGGTTTTTATTTGATGATTATAAAAAAGGTGGCTTTTACTTATTGCCAACACGTAAAAAAGATAAAAAAACATCGTTACAAGTTATTTTATACAGTGTTTGGTTAATTATTGCCTCTTTATTACCTGCAACAGGATATACTGGTAGATTATATTTAAGTCCAATTGCTGCAGTACTTGTTTTAGCGGCAGGTTTATGGATGTTATATGGTGCTGTTCAGTTGTATAAAAAGCAAACCGATAAATCGGCCAAAACATTAATGCTTATTAGTGTTACTTATATTACATTAATACAAATTATTTTTATTTTAGATAAATTCTTACGATAATGAATATTGAAGAGTTAAACAGAGAACAATTGCAAAAAGGCAAGGCATATAAAACAATGCTTATTTTTGCAATGGGAAGTATTGTGATGATTTTTGCTGGTTTAACCAGTGCCTATGTTATTAGTAAGAATCGTCCGGATTGGTTGAAAGATTTTGAGTTACCTCAAGCTTTTTTATGGAGTACAGTAGTTATTGTTTTAAGCAGTGTTACGTTTCATTTAGCTAAAAAAGCCATTTCAAAGAACAACAGATCAACTACAAGTTTAATGCTTGGTTTAACTTTAGCCTTAGGACTTTTGTTTGTAGTGTTACAATTCATAGGTTTTGGGCAAGTGGTAGATGCTGGTTATTTTTTCACAGGTAGCCAAAGTACCATTACAACTTCATTTTTATATGTTGTAGTATTGGTACATATAGCCCATTTAGTTGGTGGGTTAATTTCATTATTAATCGTAATTTATAATCATTATAAACAAAAGTATAATGCAACTCAAACCCTTGGAATAGAGTTAAGTGTGATGTTTTGGCACTTTCTAGGATTCTTGTGGTTGTATTTATTTTTATTTTTTACTTTTTACAAATAATCTTTTTGCTTTTCTTTAAAAGAAAAAAGGTGTAAATTTGGGAACTTTTTAACAATTAAACTTTTTATGGGAGCGACAGTTACTACAGCAGCGACTAAAGAAAAAACTTGGGGTGGTGGTGAAGATGTTCAACCACTAGGAGCAAGCTATGGGAAAATGATGATGTGGTTTTTCATATTATCAGATTCTTTAACATTTGCAGGATTCCTTGCAGCATACGGTTTTACCAGATTCAAATTTATTGATTCTTGGCCTATTGCCGATGAAGTATTCAATCACTTTCCGTTTATGCATGGTGTAGATGCACCTATGTATTACGTAGCTTTAATGACATTTATCTTAATCTTTTCATCTGTAACAATGGTGTTAGCTGTAGATGCAGGTCATCAGTTAAAACAAAAAAAGGTTGCAGTTTATATGTTATTAACCATTATTGGAGGTTTAATTTTCGTTGGTTCTCAAGCTTGGGAGTGGAAAAACTTCATTACAGGAACATATGGAGCTATTGAAACTAGAGGTGGTGAAATTTTACATTTTGTTGATAAAGATGGTAAGCGTTTAGCTTTAGCTGATTTTGCCGATACAACAATTGCAAGAGAAGATGCTACTTTAAATAGAAGTAAAGGTACTTGGTATATGAAAGGCGGAACTGAAACTTCTGTTTCTTTAGAACAAGTAAAAGCTGGTTTAGAAAAAAATCCTAACGTATTTGTAAGAACACAATTTACAGTAGAAGGAAATAAACATAAAAAAATCGTTTTATCTCGTGAGCAATCTTTGGCTAGAGTTAATGATTTTACACACGTTGTAGAAGGTGCAAACTTGGTACGTAATGAATATGGTCATAAAACATTTGCAGATTTGTTTTTCTTCATTACAGGTTTCCACGGATTCCACGTTTCAGTAGGTATCTTATTAAACATTATTATTTTCTTTAATGTATTGTTAGGAACGTACGAGAAAAGAAAATCATACGAAATGATTGAAAAAGTTGGATTGTACTGGCACTTTGTAGATTTAGTTTGGGTGTTTGTATTTACATTCTTCTATTTAGTTTAATCCTTAAAAATAATTTGTAATAATGGGAGCGCACGCATCAAATACAAGTAGAATATGGAAAGTTTTTATTTACTTATCTGTATTAACAATTATAGAAGTAGCTTTAGGTATTTTTAAACCAGATGCTTTATTTCATCATGATTTTTTAAGCTTAAGTTACTTAAACTGGATTTTCATCTTAATGACCATTTGGAAAGCATATTTCATTATGTGGGCATTTATGCACTTAGAAGGTGAAAAATCATCTTTTCGTTGGTCAATTGTAGCACCAATGGCTTTCTTAATATTGTACCTTGCATGTTTAATATTAATTGAAGGCGATTATATTCATGACGTTTTCAAATATTCATCAATTCGTTGGATATTTTAAACATAAATAAGAGTTAAAAAGGCGGTTATTACACCGCCTTTTTTTATTTTTGTAAAAACTTTTAAAAATGAAAAAAATACTACTTTTAGTGGCTCTTTTTATAGTGCCTATTGTAGCATATCTTTTCTTTGCTTCGGGGGTAAATTCTTTTATCAAACTTCCAGTTGTTACCAATAATATTGCCGATTTACCAACTACTTGGCAAACTAATACAGTTGAACCAATACAACTAAAGAATAAAATTACGGTTTTAGGTTTTACAGGTTCTGATATTCCATACATTGAAGGAAATATTACCAACTTGGCACATAAGATTTATGATCGAAATAAAGACTTTGTCGATTTTCAAGTTGTGTACATTGCTCCTAAAGGTACCGAAGAAGCTTTGAAAAAAGTAGATGAAAAATTAGGTGTAAATGTTGATTTAAAACATTGGCATTATATTATGGCGGAGCCAGCTGAAATTGAAGCGTATTTTAAACAGTTAAAATTGGTTGGTAACTTAAACGATAAGCTAGGAACATCAAATGTTTATATTATTGATAAAGAATTAAACTTACGCGGACGTAAAGGTAAAAATAAGAAAGGCGAAGATGAATATCGTGAAGGATACAATACCATTTCTGCAGCCGATTTACACAATGAAATGTCAGATGATGTAAAGGTTATTTTAGCAGAATATCGTTTAGCCCTTAAAAAAAATAATAAAGCAGAAAACATCACTCAGTAATGAAAAAAAATTACTCTTATATTTGGGTTTCCCTAATTGTTTTGGTTTTTGGAATTTACTTTATCCCAAAAATTGTAGATCGTTTTAAAAACACCACTGTTGTAGAAAGCGATCGTTTAAATGTTGCTAATCGTCGCGAGTTAAAAGTTATTGGTAAAGCGCCTGCTTTTTCATTTACAAATCAAGACAAGCAAACCATTACCAACGATAACTATAAAGGCAAAGTATATTTAGTAGAGTTTTTCTTTTCTACTTGTCCTACTATTTGTCCTATAATGAATGAAAATATGGTGAAATTACAAAATGAATTTGGAAAAGATGATCGTTTTGGAATTGCATCTATCACCATTGATCCTGAAACGGATACACCAGAAAATTTAAAAGAGCATGCTAAGTTTTTAGGTGTAAATATGGCAAATTGGCATTTTTTAACAGGTAGCGAGGAAGCTATTTTTGGATTATCTAAAAAGTTTAATTTATATGTTGGTAAAAATGCAGATGCACCTGGTGGTTTTGAACATTCTGGATTATTTGCTTTGATTGATAAAGAAGGAAATATACGTTCACGAAATATGGAGAATTTAGAATATCCGATTATTTATTATGATGGTACAGATGATGCCGGATTAAAGATGTTAAAAGAAGATATTCAACAATTATTAAAAGAGTAATGGAAGATAAAGTATTAGAAAAAAAGTACAACGTTTGGATTTGGATTTTATCAATTGCAATACCTGTTGTAGTAGCCATATTATTCAGTGTTAATTTACACGATTTAGGATACAATGTGAAGCCTTTGTCTTTTTTACCACCAATTTACGCTTCTATTAATGGTTTAACGGCTATTTTGTTGGTTTGGGCTGTAGCTGCCATAAAAAAAGGAAATAAACCTTTGCATGAGCGCTTAATTAAGATTTGTATTACTTGTTCTGTGTTGTTTTTAGCAATGTACGTTGCTTATCATATGACATCAATTGAGACGAAATTTGGAGGCGAAGGAGCTATTCGTTACATCTATTTCTTTATATTAATTACACATATTTTGTTATCAATCATCATCATTCCGTTTGTATTGGTAACGTTTGTAAGAGGAATTTCAGGTGCATATCAACGTCATAAAAAATTAGCACGTATCACATACCCAATGTGGTTATATGTTGCTGTTACAGGGGTAATTGTTTATTTAATGATTTCTCCTTATTACATTCATTAATTTTTTTACCATGAAAAAGGTAGTTTTAGGTATTGTTTTTACAATTATGTTTGCTTTTTCAAGCACAGCTCAATGTGCTATGTGTAGAGCAGCGTTAGAAACGGAAGAATCAGGTGTACCTGCAGAAGCAGTTAATGATGGTATTGTTTACTTAATGGCTTTTCCTTATTTGCTATTGCTAATAGGCGGATGGGCTATTTATAGAATTATTAAAAACAAGAAAAATAATAAGAAGAAGCTTCCTTAGATGATTTATATACTTAACATTGAAACAGCGACTAAAAACTGCTCGGTTTCTTTAAGTGAAAATGGAAAAACAATCGCTTTAAAGCAATTGGCTGAAGATCAATTTGGACACGCTGAAAAATTGCATCTCTTTATAAAAGATGTTTTAAATGAAGGTAAGATTGCATTAAAAGATTTAAGTGCCATTTGTGTTAGCAAAGGTCCAGGTTCTTACACAGGATTACGAATTGGTGTGTCTACAGCAAAAGGATTGTGTTATGCATTAGAAATTCCACTAATAGCAATTGATACTTTAGCTATTTTAGCAGAAAAATTAAGTGTTAATGATGGATTCATTGTTCCTATGATTGATGCACGTAGAATGGAAGTTTTTGCCCAAATTTTCAGCAAAGATCATAAGGCTGTATCAGAAGTTGTTTCGATGGTTATTGAAGATGAAACTGGCTTTTCAGAGTACAACCAAAATATCCATTTAATTGGCGATGGTGCTTTGAAATGTATACCGGTTTTAAAATCGGACAAATTTATTTATTATGATGATATTGTATATCCTTCAGCTAATGAAATGGCTTTTTTAGGACATCAAAAGTTTATAACAAATGATTTTGTAGATGTAGCTTACTTTGAACCTTTTTATCTAAAAGATTTTATGTTAACAACAAAAAAATAAAGACTCCAAATTTGGAGTCTTTTTCTTTTAAAGAGTAGCTAAGAAATGACCTAGCTTGATCATATCCGTATCGTTTTCTTTAATTTTATTGCTTTTGTAAAACTCTTTTATTTCTGAAGCTTTACCAGGTATTAATTTTGATAATGTTTTTTCCTTACCATCAAACTCAACTGTTTGGTTGTTGTAAGTTACAAAATAAACATCCTTATTTGCTTTGTAAGTTGCCTGTGTATCGCTATCATAACTGTTTGATGCTTTTTTAGCAGGTACTAATTTTATGCTTTTATACTTAGAAACTTTGCTGTTTGCATTGCTTACTAATATTTGATGATAACGAGAAAGGTCTTTGTTATCTAAATTGTAATTCAATAATTCATAAATAGAACCGTCTTGAAAAACAAAATGAACGTTTTTTTCTTTGATTAACTCTAAAGTTTCAGAACCATTTTTATATTCCATTAAGTCAGCATAAGCGTTGTAACGTATTAAAAAAGATTGAGTGCCATTATTTACTTGAGCGTTGTTGTATTGTTCTGTAAAATATTTTGAACCAGCAACAGTTGCGTCATCAAAGTCTGCACTCTTTTTGAAAGTTAAATTATTGCCGCCCGTTTGCAATGTCATTTGAGCATTTGCTGCTATTGAGAATGTAATAAAAGAAGCTATTAAAAATATTTTTTTCATTTTTTTGTTTTAATTGTTGTTATAAAATTAGTGTTATTTGATTGTATTTAATTGAAAATTTCGTTAAAATTGTTTGTTGATAACCTACAACTGTTTGTGTTACAGATTTGTATTCTGTTTTTTTGACTTTTGTAATGGTCTAAAATAGGCAATTTTAATGAATAATCTATTATTAAAGGATGTTTAAAAAACGTATTTAAACTATCTAATTCTCCTTTTGTTGGATCTTTTATAATAATATACTCAAATAATTCTTTAAAAATCAAATCATTAAGTAACCATTCTGAAAAGGCACTTGCATAATTAATTTGTTGCATTACACGTTGTGTCATTTCTAAACCAATGCTTGTAAAATAATCATTTTGATACAATTGACCTATGTAAAATAAATTTCGACTCATAATTGCATTTGCAGATGGAATTACATTATCTTCAATCTCAAAAACAGTGCCAACTATTTGATTTTCATTTGATTTGAAAAAACCTTGCTTTTCATCAAAGAAGATGTCTAATGATTGAAGCGTTAAGATATGCGCAAATGCTATATGTTGCTTGTTTTGCGAATAGTTAAATAAGTCGATAAACGCTTTAATAGTAAATGCGTAATCTTCTAAAGTTCCTGAAATATAATTATTGTTGTTTTTATGAACACGACCTAGAATATCATTTTGGTAAGCTTTGTTCATTAAAAACGAAGCTAGATTTTCAATTTTATCTTCCAATTCTTTTGATGGAATAATTTTGTAAGTGTCTAATAATCCTGATAGTAACAAAGCGTTCCAAGAAGTGATTATTTTATCATCAAGAAGTGGTTTTGTTCTTTTGGAACGATTTTCTAATAAAATTTGTTCCCATTTTAGTTTTAGAGATTTTAACTGGTCAATATTGATGTTTTTCTTTTCTGAAATTTCTTCTAAAGAAAACTGCTGAAACAAAACATATGCATCTGCTTCTTCCCAATAACCAACATTGTTTATAGAAAATGTAGTTTCAAATAAATCCCAATCTTCTGTATTAATAAGTTGTTTTAAATCATGTAGCTTCCAAAAGTAAAAGGCACCTTCTTCAAGCTTATCATTGCTGTTAAGACTATCGGCATCATAAGCAGCGTAAAACCCTCCAGAAGTATCTTGCCAATTATTGAAAATAAAAGCGACTGTTTTCTTAACGATTTCTTTGAAAAATAGATTTTTAGTTTCTAAATAAGCTTGTGAATAGGTTGATAACAATTGGGCGTTATCATACAACATTTTTTCAAAATGGGGGATATGCCATCTATGATCTACACTATAACGTGAAAAACCACCTTCAATAGTATCAAACAAACCGCCTTGAGCCATTTTTGATAATGTTAAATACACATGCTGTGTTATATTTTTTTGATTGTTTGCGATGCCATATTGTAGAAGAAAATTCAAGTTGGTTGGCATCATGAATTTTGGCGCTCTTTGATAGCCTCCAAACTCCAAATCGAAACTTTTTTGCCATTGAACAAGCAAAGGTTCCAGGTTGATTGTATTGTTTGTTTTTGGATAAATCTCTAAGGTATTATTTGCTAATAAAATGCCGTTTTGAAGTTTCTCTGCATAATCATACATTTTCTCAGTATTGGTTTCAAACAGTAACGCTAATTGGTTTAAAACATCTATCCATTCTGCTTTAGGAACATAAGTTGCGCCCCAAACTGGTAATCCATTAGGTAAAGCAACAATATTTAAAGGCCAGCCGCCTTGTTTGGTCATAATTTGCAATGCTTGCATATAATAGGCATCAATAGCAGGTAATTCTTCTCTGTCAATTTTAAAACTTGTGAAGTTTTTATTCATTACCAAAGCTACTTCATCATCTTCAAAACATTCTTTTTCCATAACATGACACCAATGACAAGCAGAATATCCAATACTTATAATGAGCAATTTGTTTTTATTGGTTGCTTCTGATACATTTTCATCATTCCATAATTGCCAAAATACAGGATTGTTTGCGTGTTGCAGTAAGTAAGGCGAAAAGGCGTTTTTTAATTGATTTTTCATAGCAATTTATTTTAATAAAAAAGGTTGAGAAAACTCAACCTTTATGTTATCCGTTTAGTGCTTCTACAACAATGTCATTATTATGAAGCATTTGTCTAAGCATGTTTTCAATACCGTTTTTCAAAGTAAATGTTGAGGATGGGCAACCACTACAAGCACCTTTTAAAGTAACAGTTACTAATTTAGTGGTATCATTATAACTTTCAAAAGTTATGTTTCCACCATCACTTTGAACAGCAGGTTTTACATATTCTTCTAAAATATTTACAATTTGTTGTGAAGTAACATCTAAGTTTTCAAAATATTGTTCTTGTTGCTTTTCATGTTCCTTGGTTTGTGTAATTAAAGATTCGTCAATTACAGTACCTCCGTTTTCAATAAATTCTTTAATAAAAGTGCGTACTTCAATAGTAATTTCGTCCCAAGAATAACTGTCAAATTTGGTTAACGAAACATAGTTTTCGTCAATAAAAACTTCTTTTATATAAGGAAATTTAAAAAGTTCAATTGCCAAAGGCGATGGTTTTGCCTCGTCAATATTTTTAAATTCTACAGCTGTTTTTGTTAGTAATTTGTTAGCTACAAATTTTAAAACTCCAGGATTTGGTGTGGTTTCACCATAAACAGTTACAGGCGTTTTTTTAGTCGATTCGGTTTCTGTTTCAATAAGAACTTTACCGCCATTTGTAACAAAATCTTCAATTTGTTGTTTTACATCTTCTTGAACATCGCTCCATTCAACAATTGAAAAACGTTCAATAGCAACAAAATTTCCAGAAATATAAACAGTTTTAACAAAAGGAAGATAGAATAACTGACGTGCAAGAGGTGAATTCTCCGTTTCGTCTACGTTTTTAAACTCAAAATTAGCTCCGTAAGTAATAAAATCGGGAAATTCAAATTTTATTATGGTAGGGTTTTGGGTTTCTTTTATATTTATTTTAAACATTTTTTAAGATTTTTTTCAAAATTAACAAAGAAATATCAATTGAATATTTATATTTGGAATTTAAACTTAAAATTAACATATTTGAGGTTTATAATTACTATTGAATATATTTAAAACTTAGTGCTGTTGTAATGTAGTTTTTTATATATTTGTTAACCATTTCTAAAGAGAAAAAAAGAATTTATGAATATATTTACTAAATCCTTATTAGTTGTTATATCTTCATTATTTGTATCGCAAGTAAGTAGCGCACAAGAAGGAATTGCAGTTTATCAAGATTATCTTACAGATAATTATTATTTAATACATCCTTCAATGGCAGGTATAGCAAATTGTGCTAAAGTTCGTTTAACTGCCCGTCAACAATGGTTTGATCAGAAAGATGCACCAGCTCTTCAAACATTGAGTTTTAATACTGCTTTATCTGAGCGTTCAGGGGTTGGTGTTATTGCTTTTAATGATAGAAATGGTTACCATAAACAAATGGGGGCAAAATTGTCTTATGCACATCATATTACTTTTTCTAGAAGTGATTACGATTTAAATAAATTATCGTTTGGTGTAAGTGCTGGTATGGTACAATCTCAGTTAGATCAATCTGATTGGGGTAATGTATACGATCCTTCTGTAAACGGTAATGAATTAAACTATAATTATTTTAATGTTGATGCAGGGGTTTCTTATCACTTTTTAGATTTCTATGCACATGCAACGGTTAAAAATTTAATTACAACTGATCGTGCAATGTATTCTGATATAGAAAGCGATAATTTACGTAAGTATGTAGTTTCTGCTGGTTATGTTTTCTCTAAAAATAAAGGGTACAGATCATACAGAGATCAAGGGTTTTCTTGGGAACCTTCTGTTTTGTTTCAATACACTGAAGAAATTCAAGAAAAAATGCTTGATGTTAACTTAAAAATGTACAAAGAGTTTACTAACGGACAGTTTTTTGCGGGTATTTCTTACCGTACAATGTTTGAAGGTGCTGAGTATATGAAAGATAATAGTGAAGTGAAAAAACAAAACTATCATTCAGTTTCTCCTTTATTAGGGGTTAAGTTTAAAAACTTAATGATTGGTTATACTTATTCACATCAGTTTGGAGAAGTTCAATTTGCAAAAGGTGGATTCCATCAGTTAACTCTAGGTTTCAACTTCTTGTGTAAAGAAAGTAATTACAAATGTGATTGTCCTTCAATCAATTTCTAAAATAATAAATTTTAATCCCGGTTTTTATCGGGATTTTTTATGAAAATATGGCTTTAATAAAATCAATCAACGGTAAAGAACCTCAATATCCAAATAACTGTTTTTTTGCTGAAAATGCAACTGTCATTGGCGATGTTGAGATGGGGAATGAATGTAGTGTTTGGTACAATGCAGTAGTTAGAGGAGATGTTCATTTTATAAAAATGGGTAATAAAGTAAATGTTCAAGACGGGGCTGTTATTCATTGTACATATAAAAAACATCCTACAATAATTGGTAATAATGTGTCTATAGGGCACAATGCTATTGTTCATGGTTGTACTATTCATGATAATGTTTTAGTAGGAATGGGGGCAATTATTATGGATAATTGCACAGTACATAGTAATGTTATTATTGCAGCAGGTGCTGTTGTTACTCAGAATATGGAGCTTTTGTCAAATGGAATTTATGCGGGTGTTCCTGCAAAGCGAGTGAAAGAATTAAATGCTTCCGATTTTGCTGGAGAAATTGAGCGTATTAGCACAAATTACGTTTTATATGCTAGTTGGCAATAGATAAAGAGTTAAAAAGCGCCTAATGGCGCTTTTTTATAAATTGTTTAATGTAATTTTTACGTACTGTTTTAAGTAGGTTTTGGATGTTGTGCGTGTATTAGGATGATGAATTTCTGCTAATAATGTATTGTTGTTAAGCCAAATTAAGTTCTTGGTATTGGTTACTTTAAAATTAGTGAAATTAACCACGTACAAATCTTTAAAACTGTAGTCTTCAGAATTGTATTTTTTAATTACGAGTAAGCATCCTACTTCATCATTTGAAATAAAAGCTACGTTGTTTGTGCTTTTAAAATAGGTTGGAATTCCTGAAAAATAAACATCATCCATTTCATTGTTTATGGTCGATTTTCCAATGTAATTTCCTGGAAAGCCGTTTTCAGATTCTCTAAAAAATTGTAAATCTAAATCTCTTGAAAAACCTACATATTCTAAAGTGGTTAAACCTTCATCAGTAGTTTTAGAAAATTCTTTCAATTGACCATCTCTTAAACGAAAAGAAAATGAACTTTCTGTTGATTGCGGTTTGTTATTGCTTGTTAAAATATATTGCGGGTTTTTAGCAAAGGCTTCGTTATATACTTTTTTGTCAATTAATGCTACAGTTCCTAAAGAGTTGAAGGATTTATCTTTATCATTATAAACTTTGTTAACCTCAGTGTATCTTACTTGGTCTAAAGCATCTTTTTCGGTTAAAACTAATTCATTGTCTTTATTTACATCGCTTTTTAAAACATATGCAAATTTTGCTTTTGATGGATTTTGATCAACTTGATAAATAATTTTATAGAAATTACTTACCTCAGTATCGCCATATAAAGTTTCGGTGTTAATTAAAGGTTGTTCAATAAAAACAGCTTTTTCATCGGGTTGTGTATACAGTTTAATACTTTTTTCTTTAGCAAAAACAATGAAAGGTACTTTGGTAATGTCATTAATTACGGGCGCCTCTTCAAAATGATCAAACGTTATTTTTTGATGAGTTTGTTGAGTGGGAGTTGTTTGTTTATCATCACTTTTTTTATTGCAACTAATAACAATTTGAGCTGCTATACATAAAAGAAAAACTTTTTTCATACTTTTTAATTTAGGTACAAATTACAATTTTATTGTTACTTTTTCTTTAAGAAGTTAGATTTGCTGTAAAAAAGGATGAACTCGTAAATATGGGTCGAAGCTTCGTATTCGCTTAATCCATTGTAAATTAATCTTCTATAAAGTTTTACATAATCTAGTGTTTCTTTAAAACGCTTGTATTGATAATCTTTAAACAGTTTTAATTGATTATATGTAAAGTATTCTGTACGACCAATTTGCCCTTTATTTACTTCAAAAACAATATAATTATTGTAGTAAGGAGTTAAAGAATCATTTTTTTGAAATTGTTCGGGTCCAATACCAACATCAAACAAACCAGAAATCCAGCCTAAAAATAAAGGTTCGTTTTTAGAGTTTAATTCGTGCATTACCGATAAATCTTTCTTTTTAGGATCTTTACCGCTGATGTACAAATTGTTTAGATATATTTTTTTCTCTTTAACTTCAAATAAAGCAACGTATTTTCGATTGAGAATAGTGGTGTCAATATTGGGTACAGGACGTTTGTCTGGATAGTATCTAAAATACTGTTCCATGTGATGGTAACGATAAGGATGTTCTTTTCCTTCCCAAATAATGCGTTCTGGCTCATAGTTTTTCTGTGCAACCAAATTGAGAGTAGAAAAAGTAAAAAAAAGCAATAAGTAGATTTTTCTCATAAGCTTAAAAAAAATACCGACTAGCAGCCGGTATTAAATTATGATTGTTGTACTATTAAAAATCGTCAAATTCAACATTGGTAAAACTAGCAGTTGCTAATTCTTTTTTGAAATCCTTTTGATGTCTTTCAGAAATTACTTCTTCTCCTTTGTGATCTAAAACAAAATCAGTCATTTCATTTAAAATTTCTTTAAAAGCCACAAAATCCTCTTTGTATAAATAAATTTTATGTTTTTTAAAGTGAAACGATCCATCATCTTCTGTAAACTTTTTACTTTCGGTAATTGTTACATAATAATCGTCTGCTTTTGTAGATCGTACATCAAAAAAGTAGGTTCTTCTCCCAGCTCTTAATACTTTTGAAAAGATTTCCTCTTTTTCTAGCATTTCATTGTCTCTCATAGTCCTTTCGTTATGTTAAATTTTTTACATCTCACCAAAAGTCAAAAAAAAAATTCATATAAACAAAAAATTAATTAACATCTTTTTCGGCAAGTTGCTTTTTATATAGGTTAGCATAATATCCGTTTTGGCTTAATAGTTGATTATGAGTTCCTTGTTCTAAAATTTCGCCATCGTTCAAAATAATAATTTTATCAGCATTTTTTGCCGATGAAACTCTATGAGTTACAATTAACGTTGTTTTTTGCTGTGCAATGTCTTTTAAATTATTTAAAATACGTTCTTCTGTTTCGGTATCAACAGCCGATAAACAATCATCAAGTAGTAAAACAGGAGCGTCTTTAATTAAAGCGCGGGCAATAGAAACTCTTTGTTTTTGACCACCAGATAAGGTAATACCGCGCTCGCCCAAAATAGTTTCGTAAGCTTCCTCAAAACGCATAATGTTTTTATGAACATCGGCAATTTTTGCAAAATGCTCAATTTCTTCCTGAGTGGCATCTTCTTTTCCAAAACGAATATTGTTTTTAATGGTATCAGAAAACAAGAAAGCATCTTGCGGAACTACCGCAATTTGATCGCGAAGATTCTGTACGTTCCAATCTTTAATGTTTAGGTTATCAATAAGAATCGTTCCAGACGATACATCATACAAACGCGATATAAGTTGTAATATGGTTGATTTTCCCGATCCTGTTTTTCCTAAGAAAGCAACTGTTTCGCCTTTGTTTATTTTAAAAGAGATGTTGTTTAAAGCGTGAATTTTGGTGTCTTCATAAATAAAATGTACATTTTTAAATTCTATAATGCCTTGTAAATGATGTTCTTCAGTAGTATGTGATTGAATTGAAGGTACTTCATTTAAAAATTCATTAATACGTTTTTGAGAAGAATCTGCTTCTTGAATCATGGTTGAAACCCAACCTAAAGATGCAATTGGCCAAGTTAACATATTAATGTAAAGAATAAACTGCGCAATAACACCAATTTCTGTTATGGCACCACTCATATACATACGCGCGCCTACATATACAATTAGTAAGTTACTTACGCCAATTAACAAAACCATTGCAGGTCCTATTAATGCACTAGTGTAAGCCAAACGCATAAACTTGGTTTTGCTTTCAGTAGTTGCTTTATCGTACGCTTTGCTTTCTTTGTTTTCTAAAGCATAGGCTTTAATAACTCTAATTCCTGAAAAAATTTCTTGCGAAAAAGATGATAATGTAGAAAGGTTTTGTTGGTATTCAAAACTTCTTTTATTAATTTCTTTACTTAATTTCAACATAATATAAGCTAAGAAAGGCACTGGTATTAAAGCATACCAACTTAGTTTAGGCGATATTAAAAACATTTGCACAATTACAACTGTTATCCTAATAAAGGTGTTGATAGAATACATTACTGCGGGGCCAACATATTGACGTACTTTTGCAACATCTTCTGAAATACGACTCATTAAATCGCCAGTACGTTGACGTTTGTAAAAGTCTAAGCTTAACTTTTGGTATTGATCGTAAATTTCGTTTTTTAAATCAAACTCTATATGGCGCGACATTACAATAATGGTCTGACGCATTAAAAAAGTTAGGACTCCTGCAATAAGGGTTGTACCAACAATTACATATAAATTATACCACAAACCATCTTTTGCTTCTTGCCCACTAATTTCATTTTTTAAAAAACTTTCTAAAACAGTAATGGCATTTCCTATGTATTGCGGTGCAAAAATCATGAAAACCTGCGCTGCAATGGTAATAAAAATACCTAGTAAAAATTGGTATTTGTATTTAAAAAAATATTTGTTGAGCTTTTGAAGTTCTTTCATTTCTTTGTTTCTAATTTGCTTATATATTAAACAATTAAGATTTTTTTATTGATAATTTTTATTTAAAGTGGTTTGTTTTTATTGATTTAATAATAATGTAATCTAAAATTAATCTTAAAATAAAAATTTGGTATATTTGAAATAACCCAAACAACTTAAAATTATGACTACAAACACATATACTCCAGACGAGTTAAAAAAAGTAGATCCAGTATTTGGTCAAATTTCTTTTGATCATCATGAGCAAGTGGTTTTTTGCCACGACAAAGATACTGGTTTAAAAGCAATTATTGGTATACATAATACGGTTTTAGGACCTGCTTTAGGTGGAACACGTATGTGGAATTACACTTCGGAATGGGAAGCATTGAATGATGTTTTGCGTTTATCACGTGGAATGACTTATAAATCGGCTATTTCTGGTTTAGATTTAGGTGGAGGAAAAGCAGTGATTATTGGCGATTCTAAAACCGATAAAAGTCCAGAATTAATTAAAGCTTTTGCTAAATACGTTGATTCGTTAAGCGGGCGTTACATTACAGCAGAAGATGTTGGTACAACAACAGCCGATATGGATTTAATTCATACCATTACACCTAACGTAACCGGAATTTCTGAAAGTCTTGGTGGCTCTGGAAATCCATCACCAGTAACAGCTTACGGTGTTTACATGGGATTAAAAGCAGCAACTAAATTTAAATTTGGTTCTGATGATTTAAACGGAAAAAAAGTATTGGTGCAAGGAATTGGTAATGTTGGAGAAACGTTAGTGAAGCATTTAGTAAACGCGGGTGCTTTAGTAACCATTACCGATTTAAGCAAAGAAAGAGTAGATGAAGTTGCTAAAAAATACAACACATCAATTTTTACAGGTGATGATTTATATGGTTTAGATGTTGATATTTATGCGCCATGTGCATTAGGTGCAACAATTAATAATGATTCTATTAGCAAGTTAAAAGCAAAAGTTATTGCAGGTGCAGCTAATAATCAATTGGCAGAAGAAGCTGTTCATGGAAAAATGTTACAAGAAAAAGGTATTGTGTATGCGCCCGACTTCTTAATTAATGCAGGTGGTATCATTAATGTTTTTGGCGAAATTGCAAAATACGGATCAGACGAGGCAATTCGTAGAACAGAAAATATCTACAACACAACATTAGATATTTTAAACTTAGCTAAAGAACAAAACATTACGCCTAACCAAGCTGCAATGAAAATGGCCGAAGCGCGTATTGAAAAGAAAAAGCAAGAAAATAAATAAATATATTAAAATATTAATTAATTTTGCAAAGCGAAAATCATTAAGGTTTTCGCTTTCTTTATACAATAAAAAGTTCTTAAGTAGCCATGGTAAACAGACGTCATATCCGTTCTAAAGTATTGCAAACCATTTATGCAATGAATCAAAATCAGTCTGATAGAATTGATGTTTATGAAAAATATCTTTTTAACAGTTTAGAAAACATTCGTGAGTTGTATTTGCTTATGTTGTCTTCTTTAATTGAAATGCAAAAAGTAGAAAAAGATTTTTTAGAAGTGTCTGCTCAAAAATATCTTGCTACAGCTAAGGAGCTTAATCCCAATCAAAAATTTGTAAACAATCACGTTTTAAATGTTTTAGCTAATTCTGAAACTTTAAATAATTGGTTGGCAGAATTGCAAATTAATCAGTTTACTTTAAACGATCATTATATTAAAAATTTGCTTGATGAAGTAAAAGAGTCAGATTTTTATAAAGAGTACATGAGCAATGAAGTGAATGATTTTGAAGAAGATAAAATTTTTGCTATTAAATTATTCACCAATTTTATTGCACCAAGCGAAAAAATTTATGAGTTTTTAGAAGATAGTAAAATTTCTTGGATTGATGATATTCCTGTAGTAAACACGGCTATTTTAAAACAATTAGAAGGTTTAAAACCTAATGGATATTTTAAAATAAATAAAGTTTTTAAAGACGATGAAGACAAAGAGTTTGCTAAGCAATTGTTTAGAAAAACAGTTTTAAATAGCAACGAGTTTTTAAAAGAGTACGAGGATAAAACTAAAAATTGGGATTTAGATCGTTTGGCCGATTTAGATACAATTATTTTAAATTTAGGAGTTTGTGAATTGCAAAAATTCCCTTCAATTCCTGTAAAAGTAACAATTAACGAATATTTAGAAATAGCTAAAGAATATTCTACTCCAAAAAGTAGTATATTTATCAACGGTATTTTAGATGCTTTAGTTAAAGAATACCGCCAAGAAAATAAATTAAATAAAATAGGTAGAGGATTAATTGATTAATTAACTATGAAAAAATTAATGTTAATGGCTGGTTTTGCAGCCTTAAGCTTAGTAGCTTGTAATAAAAAAGAAGACGCATCATCACGTGTTCAAGAAACAACGTCAACTACTACAGAAACAACAACTACAGCATCATCAGCAAATGGTGCAACAGAAACTGCTACATCAAACAACGTACAAACAGGTTTTCCTAAAATTGCGTTTAATGAAACAACACACGATTTTGGTGATGTAAAAAAAGGTTCTAAAAGCGAGGTTGAATTTGAAATCAGAAACGAAGGTACTGTTGATTTAGTAATTATTGATGCTAAAGCTTCTTGTGGATGTACAGTACCAGAAAAACCTCAAGATCCAATTAAACCAGGTTCTTCAGCTAAAATGAAAGTAGTTTTCTCTGCTAACAGTCCAGGTTTACAAAGTAAAAATGTAACATTAACAACCAATACAGAAGCTGGTAGCGAGGTGTTAACAGTTAAAGCAAATGTAAAAGAATAAGTAGAATGGAAAATTTACAACAATTTTTACCTTTTGTTTTGATTTTAGGGGCAATGTATTTTTTAATGATTAGGCCACAACAAAACAGAGTTAAAAAAGAAAAAGAATTTGAAAGTAATTTAAAAGTAGGCGATAAAATTATTACAAAAGCAGGTATTCATGGTAGAATTTCTGAAATTGCCGAAACTACTATCATTGTAGAAACAATGGCGGGTAAAATGAAAATGGAAAAAGCAGCCATTTCATTAGAGCTAAGTCAAAAAGCAAACGCTAACCCTGTGGTAGAAAAGAAATAAATAAAAAACTCCTAAGTAATTAGGAGTTTTTTATTTTTGCTAAAAATATTCTTATGAAACAACTTTTATTTTTAATAGCAACCCTATTTGTTTTTTCTTGTTCAAATGATGATAATGTTCATACATCTCAAGTTGCAACAGGTAGTAATACTGCTACTTTAATTTTCGACGGAAAAAAAATGATGGGTTCTGCAATAAGTAACGCTCCACAAGATTTTTTGGTAGACGTTTCTAAGCAGCAAGTTTGGGTGTTTGTTAAATTATCAAACGGAGATGAATTTGTAACTTTTAACCTGTTCTCTAATATTGAGCTAGAAGAAGGGAAGACATATGCAATTAAAGGTAACTTGAATTCTAATGTAAAGGCAGTTAATGAGCACTATGGTTCTAATGTTCAATATATAGGTTGTAGTACCAATGAAGAAGTAGGGGGGAGTATTACAATTACAAAATTAGATTATAAAAGTAGAATTATTGGAGCTGCTTTTACTTATGATACAGTTGATGACAAAGGCGTTATTCATACAATACGTAATGGTTGGTTTGATTTAAAGTTTTAAATATGAAAAAAATTACCTTTATTTTTTTAGTTGCTTTTTTGGTTTTATCATGTTCATCAGATGATAGAGTGGTAAATTTTTGTAACGAAGAAGTTGTTTCTTCTTATCAAGAAGACATACAACTAACAAAAAATGTTAAGAATAATGTTGTAGCAATTGAGTTTAATTATGGTGTTTCTGATGTTGTTGTAAGTGAAAAATTAAAAGAGCTTGCGCTTTTTGATTTACCCTTAGATGAAAAAGGAATGATAAGAACTATTATGCCTGATTTTGTGTCAACATATCCTACTAAAGTTGTTTTTGGATATTTTACAGAAGGAAATTTGTCTTGTGAGCAATTAAATACATACATCGCTAAAATTCAAAATATTACTGAAGTGCATATTGTAAGAAAAGTGATACAAGGGTCAAGTAAATATCGTATATATAAAGAAACCAATATTTTAGAAATAAAAGTTGAAACAGAAGCTGATGTTGCAGTTTTAAATAAAAAAGCTTTAGAATTAGGTTTGGTTGTTTTAGAAGAAGATCCGTCTAAAATAAATGAAAAGCAAAGTTTAGTTTTTTATTTGGTTGATGAATCAAATAAAAAATCAATGATAGCTTTGGCTAAAGAATTTTCCCAAACATTAGAGTATTCCTATATAAAACCTTTATACATATCAATTTAAAAAACCTCCCTAAAAGGAGGTTTTTTTTATTAAGGCTTATTGCCTGTTATTAATCTGTAAAGTATTGCAATTACGGCTAATACTAATAAAATGTGAATAAAACTACCTACGGCTTCACCAAAGCCAAAGTATCCAACTGCCCAAAGTATAATCAATACTACAGCAATTAGCCAAATTAAATCTCTCATAATAGCTCAATTTTTTGTTATATTAAAATTACTAAAAAAAAGTTAAAACAATGATTTTTAATTTATTTATTTAAAAAATAGCCATTTAAACAGCATTTTTAGTAACTTTAAACACTTTTTAAATGTTAATAGAAAAGCGTACTATGCTTACAAAAAATAATAATATTGCTATTGCAGGCGCGGGTCTTGTAGGAACACTTTTAGGAATTTATTTAAAGAAGAAAAATTTTAATGTAACCATTTTTGATCGCAGTGATGATATCCGAAAAATTCAATTTTCTGGGAGATCTATCAACTTAGCAATATCAACAAGAGGTTGGCATACTTTAGATGAAATTGGTATTGGTGATGAAATTAGAAAAATTGCCATACCAATGGATAAACGTGCTATTCATTTGCAAGATGGATCGCTTACTTTTCAGCCTTATGGTGTTAATGGCGAAGCAATTTATTCTATATCACGTGGTGGATTGAACCGATTAATGATTGATTTGGCAGAAAAAGAAGATGTTCAATTTCAATTCAATCAAAAAATTTGGGATGTAAACATGGATACCGCTACCTTATATATAGGAGAAAATGAACATGGACCTTTTGAACAGAAAACATTTGATCGTGTTTTTGGTGCTGATGGAGCTTTTTCTCGTATTCGTCATCGTATGCAGCGTCAAAATCGTTTCAATTACTCTCAGTTTTTCTTAAACATAGGATATAAAGAACTTAATATTCCTGCAAATGCAGATGGTTCTTATAAAATCGATCCTCATTCTTTTCATATTTGGCCACGTGGCGAGTTTATGTTAATTGCACTTTCTAACGAAGATGGTTCTTTTACATGTACACTGTTTATGCCTTTTGAAGGTGAAAATTCTTTTGAAGAAGTTAATACAGAAGAGAAGTTAGCTGCTTTTTTTGAAAAGTTTTTCCCCGATACAAAAGAATTAATCCCCAATTTACAGACAGATTATTTCAAAAATCCAACATCTTCATTGGTTACCATGCATTGTTATCCGTGGACGTATAAAGATAAAATTGCTTTAATTGGTGATGCTGCGCATGCTATTGTGCCTTTTTACGGACAAGGAATGAATGCTGGATTTGAGGATATTACGGAGTTGAATAATTTATTAGATCAATTTCCAAACGATTGGGAAACTGTTTTTGAAAAATACCAAGAAAATAGAAAACCAAATGCCGATGCAATTGCAGAATTATCATACCGCAATTTTATTGAGATGAGTACTAAAACAGCCGATAAAGATTTTTTACTTCAAAAACGTATTGAGGCATGGTTTACAAAAAAGCATCCTACTAAATGGTTGCCATTGTATGATAGAGTTACCTTTAGTTTAAAACCATATGATGAAGCTTTAGCAATTGGCGATTTACAAAAAACGGTAATGGAAAAAGTAATGCAATTACCTAATATTCATTCTGAATGGGAAACCCAAGAAGTTGAAGACTATATTTTAGAATTATTAGAAAAAAATAAAAACGGATAAAATCCGTTTTTATTTTTTAAACATCTTGGTTAAAACTCCAAAAGCTCCTCTTATAAAAGTAGCGCTAGTTAGTACTTTTACAACTTGTTTTGTAATATAACTTTCTTCTTTCTTTTGAGGTTGTGTTGCTTTTTTTGCTACAGGTTCATTTGTAGGTGCGGGTGCTTCAGTTAGTTTTTTGTTTAACAATTCGTAAGCACTCTCTCTGTCAACAACTGCATTGTATTTTGGAGTTAAATTAGATTTTGAAATAACCGATTCAATTTCAGTAGTTGTTAAAACATCCATTCTACTCATTGGCGCACGCAACATACAGACAGTTAGGGGTGTAGGAATTCCTTTTTCGTTTAAAACCGTTACTAAAGCTTCTCCGGTTCCTAATTCTGTTATTACCTCATTTGTCTTGTAAAATTCAGTAGAAGGAAAGTTTTCAGATGCTAGTTTTATAGCTTTTCTATCTTTATCTGTAAAAGCACGCAAGGCATGTTGAATTTTTAATCCTAACTGTGCTAAAACACCATCAGGCACATCGGTTGGGTTTTGTGTGATGAAATACAATCCAATTCCTTTTGATCGAATTAACTTAACTATTGTCTCAATTTGATCTAACAAAGCTTTGCTTGCTTCTTTAAATATTAAATGCGCTTCATCAATAAAAATGACTAATTCTGGCTGACCGCTATCGCCTTGTTCTGGCATGGTGTTGTATACTTCGGCCAATAAGCAAAGCATAAAAGTAGAGAACAATTTAGGTTTGTCTTGTATATCGTTTAAGCGTAAAATATTAACGTAGCCTTTGCCATTTTCATCAATACGCATTAAATCATGGATGTCAAAAGATGTTTCGCCAAAAAATAAATCAGCTCCTTGTTGTTCTAATTCAATTAACTTACGTAAAATGGCACCTGTTGATGCTGTTGAAACACGTCCGTATTCACTTTCAATTGCTTCTTTTCCTTCGTTTGTAATGTATTGAATTACTTTTTTTAAATCTTTTAAGTCTAATAAAGGAAGTTTATTGTCGTCACAATATTTAAAAATTAATGAAAGTACACCACCTTGCGTATCATTTAAATCTAAAATTCGCGAAAGTAATACAGGACCAAATTCAGAAATTGTAGCACGTAAACGCACGCCGTTTTGTGTAGATATGGTAAGTAATTCTACGGGGAAAGCGCTTGTTTCATAAGGCAAATTCATTTTAGCATGGCGCTCTTCAATAAAAGCAGTTTTTACACCAGGTTGTGCAATGCCGCTAAAATCACCTTTAACATCCATCATTAAAACAGGAATTCCTTTGTTAGAAAGTTGTTCAGATAATACTTGAATGGTTTTGGTTTTACCAGTACCCGTTGCACCTGCAATTAAACCATGACGGTTTAAGGTTTTGAGTGGAATATTAATAGGTAAATTGGCAATAGCTTCTTTTTCATACAAAGCACCGCCAATAGTTATGTAATCTGTTGTAAATGTATAACCTTGGGTAATGGTTTCTTTAAATTTTTCTATACTCATTATATAAATATGCGTTTTTTTGTTAGATATAAAGGTCTTATTATTATTGAAAATACAATATTATTGCAATATTAATTAATTGTTACGAGAATTTTAGTGATAAAAAACAATATTATTGACAATGAAACGTTTATTAAATTAGAATTTGATAAAAAAATATTAAAAAGTAAATTAATTGTTTCTTTTTCGTTAATTTTAAATTCTTAAAAAACTCAACCTGATTTTTTATTTTTTTATTTAAACTAAAAAAGTAAATTTGCCGTGCTTGAGTATAAGCAAACAAACATTTAAAAATTGAGTAAACATTAAATTTAAATTTTATTAAGATGACACAAACAGTTGAGAAAAATCCAAGTAGTTCAGGATTATCAAACGTTGCTGCGGCGATTACTATAATTGCATGTTTAGGTTTTGGTGCTGCCGTATGGCATTTCTTTTTAGGAGCATCTGGAAACTTTATGAACGGAGACCCTAATGGAGATCCACTTCCAGGAAACTTAAGAGGTATGATGTATAAAGGAGGTCCTGTAATTGCATTATTAATTGGATTAATGACAACTACTATTGTTTTTGGTATTGAAAGATGGATTGTTGTTAGTAAAGCAGCTGGTTCTGGTGATGTTAAAGGCTATGTTGCTAAAGTACAATCTTTAGTTAATGCTAACCAAATTGGAGAGGCTATTGAACTTTCTGACAAACAAAAAGGTTCTGTTGCAAATGTTGTAAAAGCAGCTTTAGTTAAATTAGAAGAAGTTAAACGTGAAGGTTTTGATGCAGATAAAGCTACAGAAACAATTCAAAAAGAAATTGAAGAAGCTACTGTATTAGAAATGCCAATGTTAGAGAAAAACATGATCATTTTAGCAACTTTAGTATCTATTGGTACATTAGTAGGTTTATTAGGTACAGTAACAGGTATGATTAAAGCATTCTCGGCTTTATCTACAGCTGGTTCTCCAGATTCATCTGCTTTAGCAACAGGTATTTCTGAGGCGTTAATGAACACTGCTACAGGTATTGGTACATCTACTTTAGCTATTGTTTTCTACAACTTATTCACAACTAAAATCGATAAATTAACACATTTTATTGATGAGGCTGGATTCGCAATTACACAATCTTACAGAAGACACAATAAATAATTTAACTTATTTATTGTAGTTAGTAAACATTGTATAATTCCAGATTTATTCTGGTTAAAAAAGAAGAAAGAATATGGCAAAAATGAAAAAATCAAGTACAAGAATTGATATGACCGCAATGTGCGACGTATCATTCTTATTGCTAACATTCTTCGTTTTAACCTCTACAGCAAAAACACCAGAAGTACACCCTGTTGATTTGCCTGCATCTACTAAAGAAACAAAAATTCCCTCAGATGATATTTTATCAATTACTGTAGGTCAAGAAAATGTTTTCATTGGTATTGCTGGAAAAGAAGATCGTAAAGATATCTTAACAAGAATGGGGCGTGAATATAAGATCGAGTTCACAGAAGCAGAGAAAAATGCTTTTGCAGGATTAGAAAATTTTGGTGCTGATATTCGTGAAATGAAGAGCTTGTTGGCTAAAACACCAAGCGATCGAATGAAAGAAGAATTTCATAAAGGTATTCCTTATAAAGATTCTTTGAATAATCAGTTAGCTTCTTGGGTAACAAATGCACGTGAATCGTCTTGGCAACGTAAAGAATCGTTCTTAAAAGTGGCTATTAAAGGTGATGCTAATGAGCAATACGGAACCATTAAGGAGATAATGAATATTTTACAACAACAACGTCAAAACCGCTTTTACCTAGTTACAGGTTTAAGAACAGACGATTTTTAATCTACTAAATTTTAAAAAGAAATGGCAGAATTAAATACCGGTGGTAACGAAGGCAAAAAAGGCGGCAAAAAAGTAAGAAGTAAAAAACAAAACGCTGGGGTTGATTTAACAGCCATGGTAGATTTGGCATTCTTATTGATTACGTTCTTTATGTTAACCACCTCTTTATCTAAACCTCAGTCAATGGATTTGACTTTGCCAGATAAATTGGATAAAAATGATGTGCCACCACAAGAGGCAAAAGAATCTAAAACCATGACTGTTTTAATTGGTAAAGACCGTAAATTAAAATATTACATGGGACAGTTTACTGCACCTTACGGAGGAGAAGGACCTATTGATCAAACCTATGGAAAAAACGGAATTCGTAAAATAATTTTGCAAAAAATGGCAAACTTAAAAGCGAAAGGTCAAATAGGTAAAGAAGGATTGGTTGTTTTAATTAAAGGAACCGAAGAAGCAACATACACAGATTTGATTGATATATTAGACGAAATGGCTATTACAGGTGTTGAAATCTATTCGCTTCAAGATATGACGGATGCTGAAAAAGCAATCATGTAATAAGCTTCAATAAAAACAATATATATGGCTAATATAAATTTATTTGGAAAAGGTTGGACCAATATCGTTTTTGAAGGACGTAACAAAGAATACGGCGCTTACAAATTACGTGAGGAAAACCCTAAAACAACATTGCTTGCATTGTTGTTAGGTATACTATGTTTAGGTTTAGCTTTTGGTGGATCTTATGCTTATACAAGTTTATTTGGTGATAAATTCAACGGCAAAAAAGATGTTGAAGAAGTTTCGGTAACTGAGGTTGAATTACCACCGTTACCAGAACCAGAACCAGAAGTAGAGGAAATTAAGGAAGAACCACTTCCTGAGCCAGAACCAGAACAAGCAGATGCTTCAAAATCAGTTCAAGAAGAAGTAAAGTACGTTGAAACTGTTGTTAAGAAAGACGAAGAAGTTAAAAACGAACAAAAAACTTCTCAGAAAGATTTTGATGATACTAAAACATCTGGACGTGAAGATAACGCGGCAGATAAAGATGGTGACTTTAAATCAAAAGGTGAAAAAACCGGTGATGCTGAAAAAGGTTCTAAAGGAAAAGGAACTGGAGATAAAAAAGGCGACGATGAAAACAAAGTATATAGCTTTGTACAGCAAAAAGCTGCACCAGCAGAAGGTTTACCAAAGTTTTATTCTAACTATGCTCGTAAATTCAACGCACCTGATGTAGGTGGTGGTGTAACCGAGATTGTTGTTAGATTAAAATTCGTTGTTGAGAAAAATGGTGAGTTTACTGATATTCAGGTATTAGATGACAAACAAGGTGTAGGTAGAGAAGCAATTCGTGTTTTAAAATCAATGCCTAACTGGCAACCAGCACAACACAACGGTAAAACTGTTCGTTCTAGTTTTACGTTACCAATTAAGATTAAAGTAAATAACTAATATGTTAACAGACTTTATTAATAATTTTAAGCAAAAATCGCTGTTACAGCGATTTTTGTTCTTTATGGGAATCCTATTTTTAGTACTTTATTTTACATTAGGGTGTATGTTTATTTTTTGGAAAAGCATTCCGCTAGAATTATCTTATACAAGGCGAGTACTTTTTGGATCATTACTCATTGTATACAGTATTTTCAGGTTTTACCGCATCATTAATATCAAGCAAGACTAGTTCTTGCTTTTTTTATTAAAATAATTCAATAGATGCATACTAAAATTTAGTATATTTTCGTTATTCCTTTAATTGTATAGATATATTTAATAACTTTAGTTAAAATTACGAGCTATGAAATAATTTTTACCCATTAACTTAAAACATTTTAATTATGAACGGTTTAAATTTATTTGGAAAAGATTGGGCAAACATTGTGTTTGAAGGACGCAATAAATTATACGGTGCCTATAAATTAAGACAAGAGAGTGGTAAGAACACATATTTTGCCTTAGCAATTGGTTTAGGATTACTAAGTGTTGTTTTTGGAAGTTCTTATTTGTATGCTTCTAAAGGGGCTGAAGTAGGTAGGATTATTGAAATACCACCTATTGCAACAACGCCCATTATTGATGAGAAACTGCCTGCTGAAGAAGTTATAGACAAAAAGGATGATGCTAAAAAGGTAGATGATGTAAAAAATAAAGTTACTAAAGAGTCGTCTGCAAGAACCGATGTTCAAAAAAACAAACGTTATACTGATGCTAACGTTATTAAGGATGATTTAGTAAAAGATCAAGTAACTTCTCAAGATAAGTTTGATGACAATACCAATTCAGGTCAAAAGGATAGTGATGCCGATACTGAAAATGGTACTTTAAAGAAAGATGGTGCTAAAACAGGAACATCTAAAGATGGGGCAGAAGGTAAAAAAACAGGAAATGATAAAGGTACTGGTGAAAGTACAACCAACGCTGTAATGAAAGTAGTACAACGCAAAGCAGAACCAAATGAAGGTTTTGATAAGTTTTACAAAGGCTTCATTAAAAAATTCTCAGCAAATGGTGCTGATAATGTTAGTGAAATCACCATAAAACTAAAATTTGTTGTAGAAAAAGACGGGTCGTTTTCTGATATACAAGTGTTAGATGATAAATCCGGTTTAGGACAAGAAGCAATTCGCGTACTTAAAAACATGCCAAAATGGAAGCCAGCACAACACAATGGCCATACAGTGCGCTCTATGTTTACATTGCCTATAAAAATTAAAGTAAATAATTAAAGTAAAAACTCGCAATTTGCGAGTTTTTCGTTTTACTTATGAAGCTATTTCAACTTATTTATTTAGAATAAAATGAGAGATTGATTCTATTTATTATTTGTTTTCATAAAAAAGTGAATTTTGTAACGATTATAAAAAAAAATTAGTAGATTTAGCAATCAATTAATAGGTATAGTTATGAAACAGATTGTTTGGTCTGTATTAGGAGTTGTTTTGTTGGTTTCATGTAAAAAAAATGAAACCGTTGTAAATAAAGAAGCAAAAGAAACATATGATAAAGGTACAACAGAAATGTATGTTGAATCTTCTATCTATCCTATTATTGATGATATTAATCAAGTTTTTAAAGGATATTACGCTGATGCTAATGTTGAATTGAAAATGCTTTCTCAAAACGAAATATTAAATGCCGTTTATAAAGATTCTAATCGTTTAGCTGTATTACCTAAAGATTTTAGTGCAAAAGAATTGAGTGTTTTTCAAGGAAAAGTAGTGCCTAAAATTACACCAATTGCTAAAGATGCCGTGCTTTTTGTAACTCAAAAAACAGCAACCGATACCTTAATTAACTATCAAGATGTAGTATCAATATTTAAAGGAACAAAAAAATCCGATAAAGTTTTTGTTTTTCATGATGCTAATTCTGCACTTGTCACCAAATTAAAAACCGATGCTGGTGTAAAAGATATCAGCAATAATGTGTTTTATGTAAAAACAGTTGAAGAAATTGTTAGTTACATCAATAAAAATAAAAACGCTGTAGGTGTCGTAGGTATTAATTGGATGGTGCAACCAAATGAATCAATTAAAGAAGGTATCAAACAATTGCGTTCTATGTATGTGTATAATGATTCGTTAAAAAAATATTTTGCGCCATCACAAAGTTCAATTGCAGATAATACGTATCCTTTAGTACGTACCATAAATATTATTGATGTGCAAGGAAAAACAGGTTTAGGAACTGGTTTTGCTAGTTTTGCAGCATCAGACAAAGGGCAACGCATTGTTTTAAAATCGGGATTAATGCCTATAACATTGCCAAAAAGAGAAATTAATATAGTAGAATAGTTTAGATTTTCAATACAAGGGTATATTATGAATAAAAAAATTACACTAAGTTTAGCATTATTATCATTTGTTTTTAGTGCGTCTGCACAAAATAATTACACTGTAGGAAGAGATATTGATACGGCAATGAAGTACGGTCAATATGATGTTGCAAAGAAAGAATTATACAAACTTGTAAAATCGCAACCTACACAGGGAAAAAATTATTATCGTTTAGGACTTATTCATATCAATGAAAAAAACAACGATTCTGCAAACTACTATTTTAAGTTAGGCTTAAAAGGACATAGAGATGCGGATATTAATAATTTAGGTCTTGGAAAGGTTTTACTTTTAGAAGGAAAAGATAAAGAAGCAAAATCTAAATTCAATGCAGCTACATTGACTTTATCTCCTGGCGATTTTCAAACACATTTAGATATCGCGCAAGCATATATTCACGCACCAAAACCTGATTATGAAGCTGCTTATTTGGCTACAGGAGCTGCGTTGATTGTAAACAAAGATACGCCAGAACCGCATTTAACAAGAGGTGATATTTATTTTGCCGAGAAACAGTTTGTTGATGCACGTAGAGTGTATTATGAAGTATCTAAAATGTTCCCAAATAGCGTTCTTCCTAAAATGAAATTGGCAGATGTTTTTAGAGCAGGTAATGAGTTTGAAGATGCTATTAAAATGTATAACGAAGTAGTTGCGTTAGATTCTACTTATGTTGATGTTTACAAACAATTAGGTTTAACTTATGCAGATTATGCACGTTTTAAAGATGATAAAACCATTTTACAAAACGGTGTAAGCAATTACTTTAAATACCATGGTTTAATTGGTGAAAGTATGGATAGCGATAATGAGTTAGCTGCTTATTTTATCAAAAATAAAGATTACAAAGCGTTAAGCGATTTAGTTCGTACTAAGTGGTTTACACGTGGAGACAACTTCTTAATGTACCGCTATCGTGCAATTGCCGATTTCCAAAACGGACAATTCTTAGATGCTAAAGAAAGCATCAATAAGTATTTTGATGTTCAAGATAAAAAAGAGCAAATTTTACCAATTGATTATTTATATAAAGGTTTGTCTGAATTAGAAGCTTCTCGTAATCAAGATGGAACTTTTAATGAAGGTGTTTATAAAAAATCAATCGAAGAAATGTCTAAAGCTGTTAAAGACAATCCAAAATTAGGAGTTGCTTTACACGATTTAGGTGTTGATTTATTTAAAGATGAACATTATGAACAAGCTTATTTTGTTTTTGATTTAGCTTCAAAAGATGAAAAATCTCCTTATTATGTATACGATATGTATTACAAAGGAAATGCTTTATACATGGCAAGTGATAAACCTATGTTTAACGATCAATTACAAAAAGCTAAAGAAAATTTAGATAGCTCTATTAAGAAAACGCCTACTTTTGAAGCTTACTTAATTAGTGCACGTATTAATCGTAATTTAAATACACCAACGTCTTTAGCTAATATGGAAAAAGATTACGAAGGTTTTGTTGATTTATTAACGCAAAAAGGTTTTGCTAATGAGCCTGTTTTTAAAGATGCTTTAATTGAAGCTTATACCATGATAGGTAATTTTAATCAAACAAAAAACAAAGCAAAAGCAACAAGTAATTTTCAAAAAGTATTGCAGTTAGATTCTAGTAACGAATACGCAAGAAAGCAAGTGCAAAACGCTAAATAAATACAAAAGAGCAACTCATTAGGTTGCTCTTTTTTTTATCAACTTAATTTTAAGAAGTATTGTATCTTTGCAAAAAAGATTTGAAATGACAAGTACAGATAAAATGGTAACAGCGTTGCCTTTAATGGAAGCGTTTTATACCATTCAAGGAGAAGGATTTTATACAGGGCATGCGGCTTATTTTATACGTTTAGCAGGATGCGATGTTGGTTGTCATTGGTGCGATGTGAAAGAAAGTTGGGATCAAAACTTGCATCCAACAGTTACGGTTGATGCAATTGTAGCTGAAGCAGAAAAACACGGAAATTTAGTTGTTATTACAGGTGGTGAGCCTTTAATGTGGAATCTTGACTTCTTAACACAGCAGTTGCAATTAAAAGGTATTAAAACAAATATAGAAACATCGGGTGCATATGAACTTTCGGGTACTTGGGATTGGATTTGTTTATCGCCTAAGAAAACAAAACTACCTACGCAAAGTGTGTATGATGCTGCAAACGAGTTAAAATGTATTATTTATAACAACCACGATTTTGTTTTTGCCGAAGAACAAGCGGCTAGAGTTAATAAGAATGCTAAGTTGTATTTGCAAGTAGAGTGGGGTAAGAAAGACGAAATGCTTCCTGCGGTGATTGATTATGTAAAAAACAATCCTAAATGGGTTATTTCTACTCAAACTCATAAATATTTGGATATTCCGTAATTTAAACTACATTTGTTGAAAAATTAAGCTATGAAAAAAATAATTCTTTTACTTGTTATGTTGCTAAGTTGCGTGCCAACATTTGCACAGGCAAATAAAGCAAGCGTGCAAAAATTGATTGAGTTATCAGGTGAGTTGAAAGAGTTTTACAATATTACAGAACAACTTTCAAGACAGCTTTCTGCAGAAAACAGAGATGATTTTAAGAAGGATATGCAGCCTTTGTTAGATAAGCAAAAAGCTAGATTGGTAGCCTATTATGCCCAAAATTTGTCGCAAGATGAAGTAGATAATTTAATTACCTTTTACCAATCGCCGTTAGCAAAAAAATACGTAATGATTGGGCAAAACTATGCGGTGGTTCTAAGTAATAAAGCCGATGCTTTTAAAGAAGAGTTACAAGGTATTATTATGAAATATATGATGTAAAAAAGAGAAACCAAAGTTTCTCTTTTTTTATTTTGTAATACGTGCTAAATAATCAAAATGATCGCCTTCGGTTATTAAAGTACATTTTAAGTTTTGTGCCAAACAAGCATTTTGCAAGGTGTTGTAATCTAAATACAACCAATCAAATGTTTCTTCCTGCTCACCTTTGTAAGTAACTTTAAAAGTTAATTCGCCATAATAATCACCTTGTATGGGAATCCATTTTCCGCCATCCTCATCTTCATCAAACATATAAATAATATCGCTGCTATCTATTAAAATTTGTCCATTTTCGTTTAAAAGCGATATCAGTTTTTTAAGGTATTCATCAATGTTTTTAAGCTTACCAAAAATACCTGTACCATTCATAAGTAAATAAATAGTATCAAACGTTTCGGTAGTAGGTAACTCTAAAATATTTTGTTGTTTTGCTCTTTTAACACCTCTTAATTTACAGGTTTCAATAGCGTTGGATGATATATCAATTGCTAAAACATCAAAGCCTTTTTCTTGCAAATACAAAGCGTGGCTGCCAGCGCCGCATCCTACATCTAAAATACTTCCTTTGGCTAATTGCAGTGCTTTTTGTTCAAGTTTAGGCATTTCTTTAAATGAACGAAACAAATAGTTTACTTCCATTTCATCAGCCTCGCTAATATTGGTTTCGGTAATGATGTTTTCTGGAGAATTGTTTGTAGCAAAATCAAGCATTGCTTTACCAAAAAGATCTTTAAACATAAAAAGGATATTTGTAATTTTGCATTTTAAGTATGCAATGGAAAACTATTTAAAACAATTACCAAAGTTAGCAAAAGATAAGCATTCTGAGAACAAGAAATATTTTGATAAGCTAAAAAAGAAAACGCCCAAGGATTTAGACTATCAAATGCAAAAGATACACGACGATGTTTTTAAGAAAACTGATTGCTTAAGTTGTGCAAACTGTTGTAAAACTACAGGGCCTTTGTTTACAATTGCCGATATTGATAGAATTGCAAAGCATTTACGTATGAAATCGCAGCAGTTTATAGAGCAGTATTTGCGTGTTGATGAGGATAATGATTATGTACTGCAACAAGTGCCTTGTACTTTTTTAGATGCCGATAATTATTGCTTTATTTACGATGTACGTCCAAAAGCTTGCAGAGAGTTTCCGCATACCGATAGAAAAAAGTTTCAGCAAATAAGCAATCTTACTTTAAAAAATGTAGAAATATGCCCAGCAGCTTATGCTGTGGTAGAAGAAATGAAAAAGAAAATGCCTTTGTAAAAAGGCATTTTCTTATATAAAACTATGTTCGTTATCTAGGTAATTTTTTAAAAAGGCTTGAACATCCTCTTCGTTATCAAAAGTTTCTAAAACATATTCTACTAAACTTAAGATAAACTCTTTAAAACGTTCAAATAAATCAACTATTCTTCCAAATATTTTTAAAAACCATTCATAAAGTGATTGAAAACGATCAATAATTGAAATGACAGCGTCTGTTACATTCATAGCACGTACTTTTTTTCATTGTTATTACATCAAAAATATAAAAAATATTTGATTTTAGTAGACGCAAGAATGATAAATTGTCGTTAAAAATCGGTGTATAACAAGTATTTTGCTCTTGTTTTTTTAAAGTCCTCCAAGCCAGCTTTCCACGTTGCTTTAATTTCCTTTTCAGTTAATCCTTTTTCAATTTGTTGTTGTAATTTTTTGGTGCCAGCCAACTTAATAAAAAAGTTATTAAAGAATTTTTCTTTATTACTAGTGTTTTTATATGCCTTTAACAACCATTCTAAAGAAAAACTGTCGATTGGTTTGTGGTTTGATAAATCTTCACCATAACATAACGTGCCATTGTGCATCGGATCTTTAGCACCATCGTTTGGTTTGGGAGTAAAACTATATATTGTATTCTTTAAAAATGGCGATCCGTATATTTGGAATTGCTTGTTGGTGCCTCTGCCTGAGCTTACATTGGTTCCTTCAAAAAAACACAAACTAGTGTATAGATTAATAGATAAATCGTTTGGTAAATTAGGCGATGGCTTTACAGGTAATGAATACGCCATGCTTTTGTTGTAATTTGCCACAGGTATTACAGTAAGTTGTGCTTGTACACCATTTTTTAACCATTTTTCACCGTTAATCATTTGGGCATATTCGCCAATGGTCATTCCATGTAAAACGGGAATAGGGTGCATACCTACAAAACTTTTGTTTTCCATTTCTAAAACAGGTCCATCAATAGTTGCGCCTTTAGGGTTCGGTCTGTCTAAAACAATTAACGGAATGTTATTTTCGGCACAAGCTTCCATTACATAATGTAACGACGATATATAGGTATAAAATCGCGCACCTACATCCTGTAAATCAAAAATCATAACATCAATACCCGCTAATTGTTCTTTGTTTGGTTTTTTATTGTTTCCGTACAAAGAAATAATTGGTAAACCAGTTTTGGTATCTTTTCCGTCCTTAATCAGTTCACCGGCATCGGCAGTTCCTCTAAAACCATGTTCAGGAGCGTAAATCTTTTTTAGGTTGATGTTCTTTTCGATTAAAAAATCAACCAAATGCACTATTTTGTATTTATGGGTAGTACTTTTTAATTCACTTCCATTAGTTACAATCCCATCTTCCACTTTTACAATACCCGTTTGATTGGTTAAAATACCTACTTTTTTATCTTTTAATAACGGAAGATATAGTGGTGATTGATTGGCTCCTGTTTCTATAATGGAGTTTTCATAAATATAGTTTTCCTGAGCCCAACAAGCAAAATTTAAACTTGTAAACAAGCTTAATACAAAAAATAAAAATGTATTTTTGGTGTGAATTATAGATTTCATGGGTTTGAATTTATCTTATTTTATTGCCAAACGTTTAGCAACCTCTAAAAAGTATAAAAATAGTGTTTCTGCGCCAATTATAAAAATTGCAGTTGCAGCAGTTGCCATTAGTGTGGTTATGATGTTGGTTTCGGTAGCAACAGGTTTGGGATTACAACAAAAAATACGCGATAAAATTACATCATTCAATGGGCATGTAGTGATTTCAAATTTCGATAACAACCAATCGCAAGTTACGTTAGAACCTATTTCAACTCAACAGCAGTTTTATCCTAAGTTTACTGCTGTACCTCAAGTTACCGCTGTGCATCCTTTTGCGACAAAAGCGGGTGTGGTGCGTACCGATAAAGCTTTTGAAGGTATTGTTTTTAAAGGAGTTGATGCTAACTACCAATGGAATTACCTGCAAGAGTATTTGGTTGAAGGCAAATTGCCTGCCTACCCTAAAAATGGTATGACCAACGAAGTACTTGTTTCATCGTTCTTAGCTGATAGATTACAGTTGAAAGTAGGCGATAAAATACAGACTTATTTTTTACGAAACGATGAAGAAGGTTTACCGCGTGTGGTGGCTTTCAAAATAGCGGGTATTTATACATCGGGTTTTCCGCAGTTTGATGAAACCTTTGTGATAGGCGATATAAAGCACATACAACGCTTAAACAAATGGCAAGAAACTGAAGTAGGAGGGTTTGAAGTTTTTATTGACGATTTTACCCATATTGAAACCGTTTCGCAACAAATTTACGATCAACTACCGTCAACCTTAAACAGTGAGCCTATTACAGCCAAATACATTAATATTTTTGATTGGTTAAAACTGTTTGATTTTAATATTTACATTATTGTTGGCTTAATGATTTTAGTTGCCATAATAAACATGGTAGTGGCTTTATTGGTGCTTATTTTAGAACGTACCCAAATGGTAGGGCTTTTAAAAACCATGGGGGCAAGCAATTGGCAAATACGCAAAATATTTGTGTACAATGCCACTTATATTGTGTTTATAGGTTTGTTAATAGGCAATGTGGTAGGCATTGGTTTGCTGCTACTGCAACAACAATTGGGTATTATAAAGCTTGATCCTACCCAGTATTATGTGAAAGAGGCTCCTGTATATTTATCTCTAGTACATGTATTGCTTATTAATACTGCCTTGGTGGTATTGTGTTACCTTATTATGCTTATTCCGTCTTATATTACAACTAAAATTGCACCTGCAACATCGGTTAAGTTTCAGTAGAGTTAGATGAAAGAAAATAAAGAAAAGAGAATAGAAGATACATTTAAATTCTACTTTGATTTTGAAGATGTTTCACTACAGATAGAGAAATTGAATAATCATTTTGATAAAAGCCATCAATTAGGTGATTGTTTAGAGAACGGAACTGTTGAAAGGGTTCATAGTGCTTCTGAAAAAGCAATAGCTGTTTTTGAACAAGTTTTTATAGATGTTACTAAAGAAATAACTTTATTGATATATGAGTTTCCTGAGCCAAATGCTTTTAATGCTCCCAATAGTTTTCTTCATTCTCAGATAAATAATATAACAGATTCTATAAAAATTTCAAAGAAAAAATTTGATATTTTTCTGATTAAAGTGCCTATTAAAAATATCAATTATAAAGAAATTTTAAAGACTATCGTTAATACCGAAATGGGATTTAATCCATCCACTGATCAAATTGTATACTTTCTTGATTTTGAAACAGATAATGCGTTTGTGATGTATGATGATAGATTTTGTTTAACAAAAAGTACCACCAACTTGTCATTCTGAAAGAATCCTCGAACAAGTAGTTTGTTTATTGAGATTCCTACGGAATGACATGCTGTTTGCAATATAAACAAACAACATCCTACACTAAACATCCATCACCACTACTTCAACAAACCGTATTCTTTTAATATATCTTTAAACTTGGGGTTTTTAATATAATCGTTAAAATCGTGCGACTTTTGTCCCGTAAAATCAGTTTTTACAAAGCAAGTGTAGTAATCGCACAATTGATTGTAAGCATCTTCTTTGTAACCCAAATCGGTTGGTTTTAAGGTTTTCGATAAAAAACCAATGAATTTTTTCAACAACGGATCGGTATTATTCACGGTAATGTGAATGGTTTTTAATTGATGCGAAAAATCTCTAAAGTCGGTTACATCATCGTATTTCGATTTAAAATCATCAACCCCCACAGCAGGTGCCAGCATAATACAGGTAATTTTGTTTTTGTTTTCGCGTAGGGTTTTGGCATCGTCAATATCCACGTTATGGTTTTCAAAGGTTTGGGTTTTAATACTTTCGTTAAAATGAGGCGAACTCAACGCACTCAGTACCACCGATGCCCCACGGCTGTGCGATATAATATACACCTCTTTATTGCTTATGGCATTTAAGATACGACGCAAACCAAACTCGCCCGCCATTTGACTGTAATTGGTAGCATCAAACCAAATTTTAGCACCACCCAACATGTTTTGTGCCGCCAAACCATCCCAATAAAACTGAATCACGCCATCGGTACTTGAGTTAATGTTCATGATACTGCGTGCAAGCTCGTAATTCTCAGTGCTTTTTTTTGCGGTGCTATTAAAACCGTGAACAAAAATAAACACGCGCTTTTTAGATTGTACTTGTGTACTTACGCTTTTAAGAAACGTGTTTTCGCTTTGCGATAGTTCTTTTTCAATACCCTTTTCGGTAGCAATTTTCATTAACGAATATTCGTTTTTTTTGGCATTAGGCGGAGGGGTACCGTATGTTTTGCGCCAATTGTTTGGATAAAAGTTTCCGTTTTGATCTACAAAAGAGTACAACACATTGGGTTTTTCTACCACATTAGGATTTGCCGATTTAGGTGTGTTGTGCAACGCCGCACACGATGTAATGATAATGCTGATACTAATGTAAAGGAATAACTTTTTCATAAGCCTACAATTTTATACAAAGTAATACAATTATGATGAGCTATTGTTTTTTGGAAGGATTATTTTGTTAAAATAAAGATATAATATGCATTACTAATACAAACATCTTACATATATAAAATAAGAAATAAAACAGGGCAAATAAATCTGTATATTCGTATAGTGTTGTTATAATAAAGGCAATTAATAAAAAAACAAGAAGTATGATATCAACCCAAACCCTTAACTTACCAAACAGGCAAAATTTGCAACGTATTTGCAAAGCTATTTCGGTTTTAGATGCTATTTTTTCTCAAGAATGGGAGTATCGTTACTATTCTTACAACAACAAATGGGGCAACAACGAAGAATTCTTTGAAATGCGCGATGGTGCTGGCGATCAAATGTTGGTGCTATTTACAGCCAATGGTTGTGTTATTAATGGTTTTGCACATGAGTTTTATGATTACGAAGAGCAATTACCCTCAAAAGAGGTGTTAACCAATGGTTTGCCTGCTGCTTACCACGAGTTTATATTTGGTGAGCCTGTACAATCAATTGGTACTACTTTTTGTATTTGGACAAATGATGAAAACCAATGGAAAATAGCTGAACTGGAGCATTATGAGGATGGATCGGCTGATTTATTAGATGCTTTTGATGATAATCCGCAAAGTTACGTAGATTGGGCTACAGAATATTTTGATGGTAGCTTTGTTGAAACGGGTATTCCGTTAGCAACGGTAACACATATTTACAACGGCGCTCCTTTAACCAAGGAGTTGGTTTTAACTTTGGTAGATGAACTAGAAGATTGGCAACAGTTAGAGGATGATCTTAATGAAATTGGCTATCCTTATCAATTTTAATAAACATTTGGTGGTTGTTGGTTTGTAAGATAGGTTTTATTGAAAATACATGGCAGATGTATACTTAATTACTACCAACAAAAAAACCGATTGTTTTACCAATCGGTTGCAATAAATAAATAAAAAGCGAAAAATTACTGAATGTTCCACCACACACGGGTGTTAATATCATCGGCTCCCATTTGGGTTACTGCCTGTTGGTAGTTCTCGGCATTTTGTCGTTTTACATCTTGTGGGTATGGATAACGTACTGGCATTTTACCATCGTTATACAAGTTAGGTTGCAACGGTAGTTTAGGAAAACCTGTACGGTTAAACTCCATCCATTGTTGATTATCGGTAAAATACAAAGCAAAGTACTTTTGTGTTATAATTTGCTCTAAGGTATTGTTGAAAGCCACTTTAGGGTTTTCAAAATAAGCAGTAGGTGGTGTTGCATTCCATACTTTCATAGCGGCAGTTACACCATTTTTGTAAAAAACAGCAGCATCGCCTGTAATGGTTCCTTTAAAAGCCAATTCGGCTTTAATAAATTCAACTTCGGCATACGTCATTACAATGTTTTTCATAGGTGCTAATGCCGTGTTGTTGTGCGGTGCCGATGGGGTATAATCAATAGCACCTTCATTAAACGCATAACCCGATGGTATGCCTTTATAACCAATGTCTTTTTTGTCTTTATCTAACGCTTTGGTTGCCCAAATAGGTAATCGTGGGTCGTTCCATGCTAATAACTGATCCACAAAGAAAGTCGATAGCTTTTTATCGGCAGCATAATCTTGTATACGAGGCCATGGGGTAATGTTAGGTGCAACGCCTGTGTTAATAAGTATGGCATCATCGGCAGTCGATGTAAACACTGGGTAAGTAGCTGGGTTGTTAAGTATAGTGTTTAACTGCGCAGCGCTTTCGGCAGGCATTACATCGCTAACACGCAACAACATGCGCAGGTGTAATGAATTGGTCAACTTTTGCCATTTGTCTACTTTGTTGGCATACAATAAATCGGGCGCGTAAATCATGGGTTTGCTTACATCGTACAGCGTGTTTGCTTGATTTAAGTAGCCTAATACGGCTTTGTATATTTCTTGTTGACGTTGGAATTTAGGTTTTAAAACACCTTCGTCTCCTTTTAATGCTTCTTCAAAAGGAATATCGCCAAAACAATCGGTAAGGTTGGCAAAACACCAAGCTTTTAAGGTTAAAGCAACTGCTTGATAGTTAACATCGCCCGCGGCAATGGCAGCTTTTTCCATTTCATCGATGTTTTTTAACCAACGGTAATGATTGTCCCACATGGTTTGCCCAATAGCATCGGTAACCCAATAACGATGATACCCTAACGCATCATTTGACGGAAATGGAACGATACCTTGCATGAAGTGAGCTGTACGGTTATGCCACGCAGAATAAGAATTGTGATTGGTTACCCCATACAAAATAGGGTTTAGTAACGATGCCGGACTGATGCTTTCTAAACGATTTGGATCGGTGTTGATTTCTTCGAACTCGGCAGTGCAATTGTATAATGTTGTGGCTGCAATAAGTGCCAACAAGCTGTATTTTATTTTTTTCATGATGCTAAACAATTATAAACTTACTTTTACATTAAAGCCGTAGGTGGCTGGCGATGGTAACTGACCCATTTCTACACCTGGTACCATGCTTGCGCCGTTAAGTGCAGCAGTTTCGGGGTCGTAAAAAGGAAAATCACTCCAAGTATATAGGTTACGTGCAAAGGCGCTAATGGTTAAACCTTTTAGTTTGTTGCGCTCTAAGAATAATTTAGGAAAACTGTATGATAAACTTATTTCGCGTAGTTTTACATAAGTGGCATCAAATTTATTAGCCTCAACATTGGCACGGCGGTAGTATTCAGAATAATACGCAGGTACATCTACTTGTTTGGTGTTAGGTGAGTAAGTACCGTCAGCATTTTTAACAACACCATCGCCAATAATATAACCTTCTTCACGCCCCATTAACGATCCGTTTAAATGACCGTGTTCCATTGTTTTGTGATACGATTGTGAATAAAGAACCCCACCAAACGATCCGTCTAACGTAACACCTAAGTTCCATCCTTTGTACGATATATTGTTCGTCCAACCACCTTTCCAATCGGCATAGGCATTCCCTTGATAAGTTTCGGTTTCAGGGCGTACAGGCAAACCTGTTTTGGCATCGTAAATGATTTTACCATCTTCGTTACGAACAAAACCATAACCGTACATATCACCTGTTGATCCGCCTACTTTGCCAATAATAGATACTGTACCTGCCGAAGCTAATACTTGGCTGTCTGATCCTTCAAGACCCGCACCTAATTCTAATATTTCGTTTTTATTGTTAGCATAGGTGAAAGATGTTCTCCACTCAAAGTTTTTTGTTTTAATAGGCGATACATGTAGCATGGCTTCAAAGCCACGATTTTCTACCTTACCTGCATTGATGTACTGGCTGCTGTAACCTGTTGCGTAATCTAAAGGCACACTGATGATTTGGTTAGATGAAATGGTGTTGTAATACGATACATCAAACCCAAATCGATCGTTAAAGAAACGCATGTCTACACCAAACTCTGTTGATGTGGTTTGCTCTGGTTTTAAATTTGCGTTGTACAATTGGTTATCGTTAATAGCAGAACCCACAAACGGACTGTTATCGTAATATTTACCTGTAATAAAAGCACGAGAATCGTTACCTACTTGTGCCCATGATGCGCGTAGTTTGGTATAATCAATCCATAAAGGAAAGTTTAAGGCATCGCTTAAAATAAAACTTAAATTAGCTGATGGGTAAAAGTACGAGTTGTTACCTGCGGGTAGGGTAGATGACCAGTCGTTACGTGCTGTTAAATCTAAAAACAATAAGTTGCGGTATGAAAACGATCCTAAAGCATACAAACTGTTTACTTTTTCACGGTAATCATTAGAAACCGTCATTACGTTGCTGCTTGCATTGGCTAATTTATAAACATCGGGCACCGCTAAACCGTTGGCAGAAGCATCTAATCGGTTTACTTTATTGCTCATAATATTACCACCTGCCGATAAACTATAGTTAAAATAATCGCTTTCGTTGCCTTTATAGGTTAATAAGAAATCGGTGTTTATTTCTTGTTGGTTAATTAATTGCTTTTCGTAATATCCGGTAGCAAACTTCACCAAATCATACGGGCGTTTTAATTCGCGCACTTCGTTTTGTGAGTTAATACCAGAGCGTAACATTAACTTTAGGTTTTTGCTTAAATCAATATCTAAACTTAAGTTTCCTGTAAAAGTATTGTTATTGCTGCTGTTAATTACCTCGTTTACCAAAGCAAATGGGTTGTCTAAATACGTACTAAACGGACTGTTCATTTGCGTTTTTCCTTTATCTAACCAAATTTTACGGTACCAATCGATGTTGTTATTGGCATTGGTTAAAATCATAAAGTACGATATGGTGTGGTTGTTATAACCGGTAGATGGCATATTATCGCTGCTACGGTTGTAAAAGTTTAAGGTAGAATTAAGTTTGATGCCTTTAGCAATTTCATAGTTAGCTTTGGTTGATATAGCCACACGCTCAAACCCTGTATTAGGCATAATCCATTGATTGTCTGAGTAAGTTACCGATGCACGCATAGCGCCTTTGTCATTACCCGCAGCAAACGATAAACTATTGGTTAAAGTAGTACCAGCACGCCAAAAGCCTTTACGGGCATTATCATAGTTTTGCCACAAAGTACGTTGCGTACCCATGGTTCCTGTAGCGGGATCGTACTGAAAATACGATTGACCGTTAAAACGCGGACCAAAACCTAAATTACTTTGTGTTGCAGGACCGTCTTCACTTGCTTGATACGAATAATACAACTGCCCGGCGCTGTTAAAAGCCTTACCAGTACCCGATCCGTATTGTGTTTGCCAATCGGGCCAACGTTGTATTACATCAATGCTTACGTTAGAGTTGTATGTAATACCCAAACCTTGGCTCTTTTTACCCGATTTAGTAGTAATCATAACAGCTCCGTTTGCAGCACGCGATCCATACAAAGCCGTAGCACCTGCACCTTTTAATACTGTTACCGATTCAATATCTTCTGGGTTGATGTCTGACATACCGTTACCAAAATCAACAGGAGAGTCTGATGATAAATAACCTGAACTGTTGGTAGATGATGACATGTTTGAACTAATAGGAATACCATCAACCACAATTAAAGCACCGTTTAAATTAGGATCAATTGATCTGTTACCACGCAAAACCACTTGGGTAGAACTCATAGGTCCAGAACTAGCCGATGTAAATTGCATACCCGCCACTTTACCTTTCATGTTGTCAACCCAATTGTTAGATCGGGCATTGGTAAACTCGTCTGCATTTAACTTTTGTTGCGAATATCCTAACTGCTTCTCTTCTCGGGCAATACCTAAAGCAGTGATAACAATTTCATCTAGTTGGCTATCGTCTTCTTTTAAGGTAATGTTTAAAAAGGGAGTGCCATTGTAGGTTTGCGTAACATCTGCATAGCCAATGTAAGAGAATACTAATTCTGTAGTGTTGTTAAAATCATATTGTAATTCAAACATACCATTAGCATCTGTTTCAGTACCAATATCGGTACCTTTTATGTAAACAGCTGCCCCTGCAACAGGCTCGTTTTGCGCATTTACAACCTTACCTTTTACTGTAGATAGTGTTTGTTGTAACGTAAAAGCATGATGGTTGTTTGTAGGTGAAGCCCAAATGTATTGTGTTGAAAAAGGTATGGAAACCAAAACGAACATTTTTAGGAAATGAGCTACACTTTGTAGATTTTTTTTCATTTTAATTAAAATTGTTTTCGATTGTTTGCTTGTTGATTTTGTTGCACAAAGTAAGGGTGAACTTTTGATAACCCTTGATTTTATTGAGTTATCAAAAATTTATAAAAGTGTTTCCTAAAGATTATCGAATCTTATCAACTGATAAATTTTCTTAATAATTACTTAAACGTAAAAAATTTGTATTGTTTAAAATGTGCACTTTTTTTGTGCACAACAAATTTTTAAAACAACAATGAAACAATTTTTTAGTTCGGTATTTTTGCTACTGACTGTATCAAGTGCTTTATTTGCCCAAGAAAAAGCAAAAGGTATTGTTTACGAAGATGTAAACAAAAACGGTAAAAAAGATAAAAAAGAAAAAGTGCTTTCTAATGTATTGGTAAGTAACGGAGTTGATGTAGTTGCTACCAATAAAAAAGGAATGTATGAATTACCAATTACCAATGATGCACCTATTTTTGTAATTAAACCAGCAGGATATCAATTTCCGTTAGATGGTTTTAATTTGCCAAAATTTTATTATTTACACAAACCACAAGGGTCGCCGCAATCTAAATACGCTGGTGTACAACCAACGGGTAATTTACCAAAGTCGGTGGATTTTGCTTTGGTTCCTGCAAAAGAGTCTAACAGTTTTACAGCATTTGCTTTTGGCGATCCACAAGCATATACAAAAGAAGAAATAGAGTATTTTATAAACGGCGTTATAAAAGATGTTGATAAAAGCAAAGCGGTTTTTGGTATTAGTTTAGGCGATTTGGTAGGTGATGATTTATCATTGCAACCTGATTATAAAGAAGCTATTAAACAAATTGGTTTGCCTTGGTACAATGTTATGGGAAACCACGATATGAACTACGATGCTAAAATAGATGAGCATTCTGATGAAACGTACGAGTTAAACTTTGGTCCAAACAATTTTTCATTTAACTACGGAAAAGTACATTTTATCATCTTAGATAATATTTTGTATCCCGATCCAAGAGATGGCAAAAGTTATTGGGGAGGTTTGCGTGAAGATCAATTAAAATTCATTGAAAACGATTTAAAATTCGTTCCAAAAGATCATTTAGTGGTGTTGTCGTTTCATATTCCTTTAGAAGATAATAATAATGAGTGGTTTCGTGTTGCAGATCGTGAGCGTTTGTTTGATTTGTTGAAAGATCATCCAAATACGCTTTCATTATCGGCACACACACACATTCAGCAACAAATTTTTTACGGAAAAGATAAGGGTTGGAAACAAGAAAAAGCACATCATGAGTACAATGTAGGAACTACTTCTGGTGATTGGTATTCAGGTGAAATGAATGCACAAGGAGTGCCGGCATCAACCATGCGCGATGGTACTCCAAAAGGATATGCCTTAATTCATTTTGATGGTAACAAATACAAAGTAGATTATAAAGTTGCAGGTAAATCGCAAGAGTATCAAATCAATGTGTTTGCGCCAAAAGCTGTTTTAAAAGCAGAGAAAAGCCGTCATTTTGTTTATGCAAATGTTTTTATGGGAACGCCAACCGATGAGGTTTTATACAGTATAAACGATGGTGAATGGAAAAAGATGAATTTTGCCGATGAAGGTGATCCACATTACGAAAGTACTTTTTATAAATGGGATGTTTCAGAACAAGCTGTTAAAGGGCGTCGTCCATCAAAATCTATGAAATCTACCCACTTATGGTCGGCAAAAATACCAACCAATTTAGGCGTAGGTACGCACAAAGTAAAAGTAAAAGCTACCGATATGTATGGTAAAATACATTATGGCTCAACCGAATATAAAATAACTGAATAGGTTTTATTCATTTTTGCGTGTGAAAAAGCCAACCTTTTTAGGGTTGGCTTTTTGTTATGTTAGTTTGTTTTGAAATGAAATGGCATGTTGCTCTTTTAAAATATTGAGTAAATTATTTATTTCTTCTGGTTTTTGGGTCCCAATTAAAATTTTCTTACCGTTTTTTAAATGCATTTTCAAACCAATGTTTCCTTTAATATTATAGGCTTTGTCATCGCCAATGCCTCTAATGCCCCATCCACCATATTCAAAAAGCGGACTGTATTTTAATAATTCAATGCTATTGATTTCGTCCCATTTAAAGACTTTTGGTTTTCTATGAAAAGGACTAAATTGAAAACTGATACCTTCACTATTTATGGATGTTTGCAGATACATTACAGCAAAAAGAATCATAATAATCACCATAGGACCTGTGTATATGAGTATAGATATTATAGATGGATTGGGCTTTTTAAAGAGAGGAAATAATGAAGAAATCAAAAGTCCTGTTAAAAGTATCCAAACCCAAATTTGTGTAAAATGTTGTTTTTCTTTGAACTGCATACCAAAGTGTTTTTTCAAATATAATAAAAAAGGTCAACCTCAATGGTTGACCTTTTTTACTTTTCATGCTTATTATTAAATAGTGAAAGTATTGAATACTACTATTATTAATTAGAAGGAATTAATTCTACGGGTTCATGATTAATTGTTTCTTGCAATAAATGAGATCTTGAGAATCCTTTTGAAATTGTATCTGTTGTTTCTTTATTTGTTGCCATTGTGTGACTTTGACTTGAACCACAAGAAATGATTAAAAAAGTACTAACGCAAATAATTAATAGTGATGCAAATATTTTCATATAAAAACTTCTTTTTATTTATTTAATCCTTCAGCTGCCTTTAAAACGGCTTCTTTTAATCTTAATTTGTAGTCGATCATTTTTTGAAGCAATTCAGCGTTTTGACTTGCTAAAATTTGTACAGCTAATAAACCAGCGTTTTTAGCTCCGTTTAAAGCTACGGTTGCTACAGGAACGCCGCCAGGCATTTGTAATATTGATAAAACAGAATCCCAACCATCGATTGAATTTGATGATTTTACAGGAACACCAATTACAGGTAGCGGACTCATACTTGCTACCATTCCTGGTAAATGTGCTGCACCACCAGCCCCCGCAATAATTACATTGATGCCGTTTTTATGTGCGTTGTTTGAAAAATCGACTAATTTTTCAGGAGTTCTGTGTGCTGATACAATATCAACAAACGTTTCTACTCCAAATTCTTTTAAAACATCTATGGCTTGTTGCATTACCGGCATATCCGAAATACTTCCCATTACTACTGCTACTTTCATTTATTGTTGTGTTGTTGTTTTTAAATCTTATTTCGAAATCACTCTAATGGTTTCTTTTACTTGTTGAGCCACTTTACGAGCTTCGGCCATGTTTTGGTTTACAATCGTTACGTGACCCATTTTGCGGAACGGACGTGTTTCACGTTTTCCGTAAATATGAGGAGTAACGCCATCAATCGCCATGATTTTTTCGATGTTTTCATAAACAACTTGTCCTGAAAAACCTTCTTCGCCAACTAAATTCACCATAATTCCGGCAACTTTACTATCGGTGTTTCCTAAAGGTAAATCTAAAATAGCGCGAATGTGTTGTTCAAATTGTGATGTATAACTTGCTTCAATAGAATAATGACCCGAATTGTGTGGGCGAGGAGCTACTTCATTCACCAAAATTTGATCATCGGCAGTTTGAAACATTTCAACAGCCAATAAACCTACATGATTGTATGCTTCTGAAACTTTTAAAGCAATTTCACGAGCATTATTTGCAACCGTTTCATCAATACGCGCTGGGCAAATAACATATTCTACTTGATTTGCTTCTGGATGAAATTCCATTTCTACCACAGGATATGTTTTTATTTCACCTGAAGCTGAACGAGCCACAATAACGGCTAATTCATTTTTAAACGGAATCATTTTTTCTGCGATACATTCTGTTTCTGGAAGTGTATTTAGGTCTTCCATTTTACGAACTACTTTAACTCCGTTACCATCGTAGCCGCCTTCGGTTGCTTTCCAAACAAAAGGAATTTCAATGTTTCCATTGTTTACCTCCGTTTTTAAGGCTTCTAAAGTTGTAAAGCGTTTATAAGGTGCTGTTGGGATGTTGTTTTTTGTGTAAAAATCTTTCTGATTTCCTTTGTTCGAAATTAAACGCAACGTTTTTGGTGAAGGATATACTTTTTTTCCTTGCGATTCTAAAGTTTCTAAAGCTTCAAGGTTTACATTTTCAATTTCAATGGTTAAAACATCTACCTGATTTCCTAAATCTATCACCGTTTGGTAATCATTTAATGATCCTTGAAAGAATTTTGTAGCGCCAAACTGGCAAGGAGCCTCAGAACTAGGATCTACTACATAGGTTTGTATATCGAATTTTCTAGTTTCGGTCAACATCATTTTACCTAATTGACCACCGCCTAAAATGCCTAATTTAAAATCTGAAGAAAAATAACTCATCCTAATTTTTGATTGTGTGTTGTTTAAACCGCAAAGATACTATTTCGGTTTTCATTATGAAAATGTAAAATTCACGATTTACGTTTATGCAATAGTTTCATTATTTTTTTGCCTCTGCTCGTAAACGATGGCTCTTGTAACAACAAATTTTGTTCAATAAGGGCAATAAGTTGTTCTTTAATCCAATCTTCTTCATCAACCAAGAAATATAAAATATGTATTGCATTTACGCGTGTTGCCACTGCCGATGGTAAAATAATCCAATCAAACATGGTGTTTACAATTTGTTGCTTTTGCGTTGTGTTGTAAACATTTTTGTTGTGTTTTAATTGATGAAAAATAGTTCTAGAAACGCAGCGCTTGGTAGATTCGTGTGTTTCGTTTAACGCTTTGCTCAAATACAAATCTAAATAATCATTCAAATAATCTATATGGCGTTCTACCAACATATCAAACGCATGGTAAAGAACAATTTTTTGCTTTTCATCTACAAAATAAATCACCTCCAGAAACTTATCAGCCAAAATACCCTGATCCAAAATATGATTCATTGCCAACGTTCTGCTAGGAGTGCTTAAATTGTGCTGGTGTGTTGAAAAATAGGTAATTACATCCATATAAAATTATTGAAAAGCGAATTTATATTAAAAATAAAAATATATTCGGTAAAACTGAGAATAAACTTTATTTAAAATACACGTATTCGTATATTTGCAAAGAAAATGCAAAAATGGAAATTCAAATTCTAGATAAAACTTTTGTGCCCTACATTACAGCATCGCAAATTGATGTTGAGGTGCAGCGTATCGCAAAAGAATTATTAGCCGAATATGAAAATGAAGTTCCTGTTTTTTTGGTGGTTTTAAACGGTGCTTTTATGTTTGCTTCAGATTTAATGAAGCATTATAACAACCCCGCAGAGCTATCGTTTGTTAAAATGGCTTCTTATGAAGGAGCCGATTCAACAGGAGAAGTAACACAATTGTTAGGTTTAGATATTGATATTACCAATAAACATGTGGTAATTATTGAAGATATAGTTGATACCGGAACAACCATTGTAGCATTACATCAATTAATAAACAGATTTAAGATAAAGAGCGTTAAAGTGGCTACTTTGTTTTTTAAACCCGAAGCTTATAAAAAAGAAGTGCCTATTGATTTTATAGGATTTCAAATAGAAAATAAATTTATAGTAGGTTACGGTTTAGATTACAACAAACAAGGAAGAAATTTAAGCGAAATTTATCAAATAAAATAACACAATTACATAATTAAATGATAGCAATAGTATTATTTGGAAAACCTGGTGCAGGAAAAGGTACTCAGGCTGAGTTTTTAAAAGAAAAATATAACTTAACACATATTTCAACTGGAGATGTTTTTCGTTTTAATATTAAAAACGAAACCGAATTAGGTAAAAAAGCACAAGAGTTTATTAATAAAGGTGAGTTAGTTCCAGATTCAATTACTATTGATATGCTAAAAAATGAAGTAGAAAAAAACATGGATAAAGCAGGTTTTTTGTTTGATGGTTTTCCAAGAACCATTGCACAAGCCGAAGCTTTAGATACTTTTTTAACTTCAATAAATTTACAAGTTACAGCTACCGTTGCTTTAGAAGCTGATGATGATGTATTGGTAGCACGTATTTTAGAGCGTGGTAAAACTTCTGGCAGACCAGATGATCAAGACGAAACTAAAATTCGTACACGTTACGATGAATACAATGAAAAAACAGCACCACTTATAGAATATTATAAAGGGCAAAATAAATACCACGCAGTAAACGGAATTGGTTCTATTGAAGAAATTACCAATCGTTTAAGTGAGGTTATAAATCGCTTATAATTTTTCAAAAAATAATTTAAAATAATCTTATCCTTTTTGTATTTTAGGGTAAGATTATTTTGTGTTTAATAAATAAAGAAATCATTGGAAATTTTAATAATTTTTATCCTAATCCTTTTAAACGGAATTTTTTCTATGTCGGAAATGGCATTAGTCTCCTCAAGGAAAAATCGTTTAGAAATGGCCGCCAAGAAAGGCAGTAGTAGTGCCAAAGCCGCCTTAAAGTTGGTTGATGAGCCCAATAATTTTTTATCAACCGTACAAATAGGAATTACCTTAATAGGTATTTTAACCGGTATTTTTTCGGGTGATAAGGTTACGGCCGATATGCAACTTTTAATATCAAAAATACCAGCACTACAACCTTATGCGTCTTCATTAAGTGTTGGTGTGGTTCTTTTTCTTCTTACTTTTTTCTCTTTAATTTTAGGAGAGCTTGTTCCCAAACGTTTAGGCTTAAATTATCCAGAAACCATTGCTAAAATGGTAGCTATTCCTATGACCTTTATTTCAAAAATTGCAGCTCCTTTTGTGTGGTTACTTACAAAATCATCTGATTTGTTATTAAATATTTTAAATATTAAACCAACTGCCGATGGTAAAGTAACCGAAGAAGAAATTCGATCAATTATTAAAGAAAGTACCGAAATTGGTGAAGTACAAGAAATTGAACAAGATATTGTAGAGCGCGTTTTTAACATTGGCGATTTAAAAGTGAATGCTTTAATGAGTCATAGAAAATCGGTTGTTTATTTAGATTGCGAAGACACTTTGCAAGAATTAAAAGACAAAGTAATTAACGAATTGCACTCTCATTACCCTGTTTGTGAAGGAAGTTTAGATGAAGTTATTGGGGTGGTATCTTTAAAAGATTTATTTTTGCTGTTTGAAAAAGGCGGAAACGATTTAAAAACCATTTTAAAAGAGCCTACTTTTTTCATAGAACACACATCGGCTTATAAGGCGTTAGAGCAGTTTAAAAAGTCGAAAAACCATTATGCGTTGGTTACCGATGAGTATGGTGTAATTCAAGGTGTAATCACTTTAAATGATATTTTAGAGTCGTTGGTTGGCGATGCTTCTGAGTTTTACGAAGAAGAATTTAAATTAGAAGAGATAAGCGATGGTAAATGGATTGTAGATGGATTTTATCCTTTACACGATTTGCTTTCGTATTTTGAGTTAGACGAATTAATGCCCGATTATGATGTAACAACTGTTAGTGGCTTGATAATGAAAGAATTATCTTACATACCAAAAACAGGCGAAAAATTAATTTGGAATAAAATGGAGTTTGAAGTGTTGGCTGCAAACGGAGTAAAAATTGATAAAATAGGCATTACCCTATTAAAAGATTAAAACAATGACAGAAGGGAATTTTGTAGATTACGTAAAAATATATGTAGCATCGGGTAAAGGTGGTAAAGGATCATCTCACTTACACCGTGAAAAGTTTATTGAAAAAGGAGGTCCCGATGGTGGTGATGGTGGTCGTGGTGGTCATATCATCATTCGTGGAAACGAAAGTTTATGGACTTTGCATCACTTGCGTTTTCAGCGTCATATAAAAGCGACACACGGTGGCGATGGAGGAAGTTCAAGAAGTACAGGTTCCGATGGTGAAGATCGTTACATTGATGTGCCTTTAGGTACTGTTGTAAAAGATAAAGAAACAGGCGAATTGCTTTTTGAGATTACTGAAAACGGCGAAGAAAAAATCTTAGCGCGTGGTGGTAAAGGTGGTTTGGGTAACTGGCATTTTCGCTCGTCAACCAATCAAACGCCTCGTTATGCGCAACCAGGTATGCCAGGTGAAGAAGTTGATATTATTTTAGAGTTAAAAGTATTAGCGGATGTAGGTTTGGTTGGCTTTCCAAATGCAGGGAAATCTACTTTACTTTCGGTTTTAACTTCAGCAAAACCAAAAATTGGCGATTATCCGTTTACAACCTTAAAACCAAATTTAGGTATTGTAGAATATCGTGATTTTAAATCGTTTGTAATTGCTGATATTCCAGGTATTATTGAAGGTGCTGCAGAAGGAAAAGGTTTAGGTCATTATTTCTTAAGACATATTGAGCGTAATTCAACGTTGTTATTTTTAATTCCTGCTGATGCCGATGATATTAAAAAAGAATACGATATTTTGTTGGATGAGCTAAGAAGATACAATCCTGAAATGTTAGATAAAGATCGTTTGGTTGTTATTTCTAAATGCGATATGTTAGATGATGAGTTGAAAGCAGAAATGAAACAACAACTAGATAAAGATTTTGAAGGTTTACCTTATTTATTTATCTCATCGGTAGCTCAACAAGGCTTAACCGAATTGAAAGATAAATTATGGCAAATGCTGAATTAAATCTATAAACGAATACTAATAAAAAAAGGAGCTAATCTGTACAGATTAGCTCCTTTTTTATTGTAAAATGTATTTTTCTATAATATATTCTGTAATTGGTTTTAATGTTTTTCCAGTTTCGGGATGTAAGCCAGGCGCATTAAAAAAATCCAAAGTACCATTCGCATTTTTAACATACCAAATTTTAGGATTGCCTTTTACATCAAAAAAAGAGGTTTTATTACTCACTTTTATCTTCTTAAAATGGTTGATTAATTTTTCATCTTTTGGTACACTGGTTTCTACAAAACCTTTAACACGTTCATTACAACTAATGGCTTGGTATTGCTCTCCGTTCCAAATCATACAGTCTTTAGTTGTAAAGCTTTTAATATTTAAAAATAACGATATTGCCACTATCATTGATAGCAAACTAATTACTACTATTTTCTTACTTCGTTTATTTTTTTTCGGAATTACTTTTTCAATAATTATTTCCTTTTTATTAGATGGAACAACTTCTTCAGAGGATATTTTAAACTCATCTTCGGCTAAATTTATTGAATCAGCAGCAATTAAATTATTTCTTTCTTCAATTACATCTTTATCTTCTATTTCCAAATTATCAACTTCTTTTTTTGAAAGATGCATAAACTTTTTAAACGGTCTATTTGGATAGTTTAAAACAACAGCCAAAGCATCGAGTCTTTTAATTTCAGATAAATCACTTTTATCTTTTAAGAAATTTACCAACGGACGAAACTTATCTATTATTCCTTTAATCTTATGTGCGTTATTTTTTTCATAAGGAAAGCCAAAAAAGCGCTCAAATATAATAGCATCAACTTCGTTGTTTGTTTCTTCTATTCTTTGAACGAATAAATCTCTTAATAAAGCAGGAGTAGGCATTATTAAATAATGACTTTTTTCACCTTCTTTCTCTACTTCATAATATTCTTTAAGTGCTTTTTTATAGGATTCAGGCATAAATAAAATGTTTTATATCGGAATTCGTCCACATTCATCGGAATTGTCGGAATCATCGGAATTCCTTGATATTCAGCTTCAAAAAGTGCTGTTACTTTGCTTCAGAAATCAGTAAATGTTTTGTTACGAATATGACAAAAGTACAAAACTAATTTCTGTTAAATAAATGCATGACTTGCAAAATCTTTCTCTGGGAAGTAGCATTTTTTTGTGAGTTAGACATTACCACTTCCCAATACAGAGCGCTCTGTTTTTTTGAAAGTGTGCAAAACTATCGACAAGCGTCGAAAGGCACACTATGGTTTAATCTTACAACTTAATTAAAATGACAAAAAAAGGCTTTTTAGCAGGATTGTTCCTGCTTGGTATTTCGGTAACTGCTTTTGCAAAAAATAGTGAAACAGCAAAGCAAAATATTTCGATAAATGATGAATCAATTAACAAGATTTTTTCTAGTGAAACTGTTGATGGAGATCAAAGTGGTGGCGGAAACACTGGTGCAAACGGCACTATATTAATTCCTATAAAACCACCCAAACCACCTGTAATTCTTAAATAGAAATTCTTGTTTAACAAAAGAAAAGTAATAATTTAGAGTTTTCTTAATTTCTTTAACAGCTTAATGAAATTTTACTACTTTATTTTATTACTTTTTTCTGTTTTATGCGTTTCTTGTCAAAAACAAAATCGTTCTTTTGATGATAATAAGGATGTTTACAAAACGATTGATTCGCTTTATCAATTGTCTTTTTCAGACAATCTTAGTTTTATAGATCAAGTAAAAGCTACTAATCAAGGCATGTTGGTTGCTAAAACACATAAGATTGATTCATTGTATTTAAAAGGTATGAGTAACAAGGCATATCTTTATAGTAATATTCATCCTGATCGCGCTCAATACTACATCAATCAACTTGTTTCTGAATCAAAAAAGAGAAATAATAAAAAATACCTAGGTTACTCTTATTCGTTAAAAGGAAATTCTTTTTACAATAAAGCGTTGTATGATAGTGCTTACTATTATTTTAAAAACGCGAATCTTATTTATAATGATGTAAAAGATAGTGTGTCTTTAGGATACAACCAAATAATGATGGCACGCATTCATTATTTTTATAATGATTATAATACAAGCGAAGAATTGGCAACGTTAGCTATAGAAAATCTACAAGCAAAAGAAAGCTCTTATTTAATAGAAACGTATAATATTTTAGGTAGTATTTATAAGAACACACATAAATACGATGAAGCAATTATTTATTACCAAAAGGCATTAACACTTACAGAAAAAAAATCTTTAGAAGGACAATATTTAAGAAATAATATAGCTTCATTATACATCGTTTCTCATAAGTATGAAAAAGCAAAAGTAATCCTCTATGATTTGCTAAATTCTGAGTTGATTAATAGAGATGTTACATTACAATCGGCTGTCTTATTAAATTTAGGCCATGTTTTATTTAAACAAAATAATAAAGATGGTTTGCAACAAATGGTACAATCATTACAGCTACGAGTAAAGGCACATTTAGAATTATCATCTATTGAAAACTATATTTTAATATCCGATTTTTATGAATCCAAAGAAAAATCTACATCTATTGCATACTTAAAAAAAGCATTAACATTAGCAACAAAGCATAAAAATATAGACAATGAAATTTTAGCTTTAAAAAAGTTGATTTTACTTACACCTAATGCTCCAAATTATGCTGAAAAATATATTAGTTTAAATGATAGCATAACTTATGTTCGAAATCAAGCTAAAAACCAATTTGCTAAAATGCGCTTTGATTATTCTATGGAATTGCAGCAAAATCAGCAATTAAAATCAAAAGCTATAAAAGATGAATTATTAATACAGCAACAAAGAAATCGACATTTTATATTGTATACAACAATTATTTTTCTGGTGCTGCTGGCTTTGTTTATCTATTATTACATTCGCATCAAGCATAAAAAAGAAAAAGTAGAGGAAAATTATAAAACCGAACAACGCATTGCTACCCGCATTCATGATGAGTTGGCTAATGATGTGTACCATACTATGTCTTATGCAGAAAATACCGATTTGTCTAATGATGAAAATAAAGAAAAATTATTAGATCATTTAGAAGATGTTTACCATAGAACGCGGAATATTTCTAAGGAAAACAGTTTTATTGCCACAGGAAATGATTATGTTGATTATTTAAGAAACATGCTTTTAGAGTTTCAAGACAATCATGTGAAAATAACTACAGCTGGTATAGACGATTTTCCTTGGCATCAGTTAAGCGATATAAAAAAGGTAGTGGTGTACAGGGTTATTCAAGAATTATTGGTGAATATGAAAAAACATAGTCAGGCCAATTTGGTGATGATTAAGTTTGTTAAAACACATAAAATAGGGCAAATTCATTATTCAGATAATGGAGTAGGTTTTAATAAGAATGAAGAAAAAATTAAAAATGGACTTCAAAATGTGGAAACCCGTACAAAAACCATAAATGGAAGCATTACTTTTGACCAGAAAGTAAAAAAAGGGGTAAAGGCTATTGTTAGTTTTCCTATCTAAAAAGAGTAAAATGTTCAAAAAAGTTTTAATTGCAGAAGATATTGATACAATTAGTTTAGGCGTGGTTTCTGCTTTAAAGTTGTATCCAGAAATGGAAATTGTTCATTCTAAATATTGCGAAGATGCTTTGTTAAAAATAAAAAAAGCACTACAAGACAATCAACCTTTTGATTTGCTAATCTCAGATCTTTCTTTTAAGACTGATCAAACCAATACTGTTCTCAATTCTGGGGAAGATTTAATAAATGCAGTTAAAAAAATACAACCCCAACTTGCTATTGTGGTGTATTCAATTGAAGATCGTATGGCAAAAATTAAAAATATGTTTGATCGTAATTTAATAAACAGCTATGTTTCAAAAGGACGTAACAGTGCACAAGAGCTAAGAAAATCAATTGAAAATATTTATGAAAATGGAGAACAGTATGTACCAGAATCACTTCAGCATTTACTAAAAAAAGCTACTGTTTTTGAAATAGATGATCAAGATATAGAATTATTACATCTTTTAGCAAGTGGACATTCACAAGAGGAAATTAGCACCGTTTTTCGAAACAAAAAATATTCATCTGCTAGTGTAAGTAGTTTAGAAAAACGCATCAATAAACTCAAAATTCATTTTAACTCACGCAATATAACACATCTGATCAATCAAACGAAAGATCTTGGTTTAATCTAGATTTTAATTAGTTATAATATTACATAGAAACACTTGTTTGTTGTTGTTTTCCTAGAGTTTTTTAATTCTAAGAAAACGCTAAATCCGACTTACCAAAAGTCGGATTTTTTTATATTTTTTTTGGCTGAATAAGGAAACCCGTAAGGAATTTGGGATTGTCAGTTATATGTTTGTTTAAAAGATTTTTACAAATGGAATTACAATCACAACTGAAAAGTTTAGCTGAAAAGATCAGTTTGCTTAAAGATAAAATTGAAACTGAAGAATCTACAAAACATGCTTTTGTTTTGCCCTTCATAAACATTTTAGGATATGATGCTTTTAACCCTTTAGAGGTTGTTCCTGAATTTACAGCCGATTTAGGACTTAAAAAGGGAGAAAAGGTAGATTATGCAATTTTTCAGAATGGTGAACCAATTTTGATAATAGAATGTAAAAATTGGAAAGAACCTCTTACAGTTCATAATTCTCAGTTATTTAGATATTTTCATGTAACTCAAACGCGTTTTTCATTATTAACGAATGGAATTCAATATCAGTTTTTTACAGATTTAGAAAACAAAAACAAAATGGACGAAAAACCATTTTTAGAATTTGATATAACAGAATTAAAAGATTCTGTTATAAATGAAATAGCCAAATTTCACAGATCTAACTTCGATATAGATAAGATAATCAATAATGCAAGTTCTTTAAAATATACAAGAGAAATTAAGAATGCTATCAATTCTGAAATCACCTCTCCTTCTAATGAATTTGCAAGATTGTTTGCGGGTAAGGCTTATTCTGGAAGATTAACCGAAAAAATACTTGAAGAATTTAAAGAACTAGTTCAAAAAGCATTTAGTCAAATTATTAGTGAAAAAATTAATGATAGATTAAATTCGGCTTTAAAAAAGGAATCTGTTCAACAAAAGGTTGAAAATATAGAACTTGAAGATGATGCACATAAAATTGAAACAACAGAAGAAGAACTTGAAGCATTCAGAATTGTTGTTGCTATTTTACGAAGAAAACTAAATGTTGAAAGGATTGTTTACAGAGATACACAATCTTACTTCGGAATTTTATTGGATGACAACAACAGAAAACCATTATGTCGTTTGCATTTGAATGGAGGAAAAAAATATATAGGACTTTTTGACTCTGAGAGAAAAGAACTTAGAAAACAGATAGAGAAACTAGAAGATATTTATGAGTTCGAGAAAGAACTTTTAGAAACAGTAGATTACTACGAAAATTAAATATAATATAGTGAAAAAACTAATACCCATATTTCTAATATTTATAACTTTCTCTTGCCAACAAAAACAGAAAGAAGTTTTAATTGCACAAAATTGTCACACAGAAGCTGAGGCAACATGTACAGGGAGTAGTTCATGTAATGCATGTAAAAATTGTAAGTACTGCAAACACTGCTCTAAAGGTGGTAATAGTTGTGGTGTTTGTAAATAATTTTCATTTTTGTATTTTAAACTAAAAACATGAAACACCTTTCTTTGCTTATTTTACTTATTACGTTTAGTTTTTGTGGTTCCAATAAAAATGATTATTCTGAAAATACTTTTCAAAATAATCAGCTGTATAAAGTAACTAAAGTAGTGGATGGCGATACTTTTTGGGTAGATAATGGTACAGCAAAAGGTATTAAAATTCGGTTTATAGGTATTGATGCGCCTGAATCGCAAAAACGTTGGAAAAAAGAAGAAGGACATTTTGGAAAAGAATCAAAAGCATATTTAACGAATGTATTAATGGGGCAAAAAGTACGTTTAGAAACCGATATTGATTCTTTAGATCGTTATGGAAGAACTTTGGCGTATGTTTATTTGGAAGATGATACTTTTGTAAATGCAGAATTAGTCAAAGAAGGCTATGCCGTAATTATGACAGTGCCACCAAATGTAAGGTACGCTGACTTTCTTTATGATTTGCAAGTAAAAGCCCGTGAAAAAAAGTTGGGCTTATGGAATAAATGATTAAACTTAAAACATAATTAAAAACCACTTCATTATGAAGTGGTTTTTTTGTAAATAAAATAAATATAAAGCTTATTGTTTTGTTCCTTCAAAGCTAAATTCAATTTCGTTAGCAGATTGTTGCATTGTTCCAACGTTTAAACTTTTATTTTGATGATTATAAACAAAAGCACCTTCTGGACTACCTGCTACGTGTGTAACAGATTGTAAATCTGATTGTCCAGCTGCGTAACTATAGGTTACATTAAACGTTTTTGGTGTAGCTACTGAATATGGTTGCCCACTTTTTGGTGTAACTTTTAATTGGCTATCACTAACTTTAGTAACCACAACTTCAGCATTAAAATATTCTTTAGCTGTTTCCTCTGGTACGTAGACTGTAATAGTGCCTTTAAAAGTACCAGTTGCTATACTTATATCACCCTTGTCAATACCAGGTGTAATTGGGTTATCATCGCTACCACAGCTTATTGCGGTAACTACTAATAAAAAAACAGAAACTGTTTTTGTTAACTTGGTTATTAATACATTCTTTTTCATAGGATATCATTTTTTAATTTGTTACTATTAAAAAGTAGTGTTTTTGCTTTATAAAATATTTAGTAATAAAGGTTTTTTTAAGAAGCCGCCCGAAAGCGGCTTGTTGTAAAAAATATGAAAAGTATAACTACCTGAATTCTATTACTGTTTCTTATTTCAAAGTTGCCTTTTTTAATTGTTGCATACAATTCCAATTATTTGGTATTTTTTTCTAACCATATTTAGGTATTTTTTAAAAACATCGTTTTTTTTATAAATAAACCAATACATTTATATAAACTTAAGGTAGATGTTTATGAAAAAGCTACTCATTTTTTGTTTGTTTTTTGTAAGTATGCTTGCACAAGCCCAGCATCCATTAAATATGGAGAAATTTGCCGATAGTTTGTATGTATTGCTAAAAAATGCACCTAATGATAGTGTTAAAGCAGCTACTTACTTCAATTTAGTTGCTTATTGGGCAGCTAAAGATTCTTTAAAAGCAGATGAGTGTTTACAGAAAGGGTATCAGTTAATAGGTAATAATGTATTTTTAAAAGGAGCTTATCATGCAAAAAAAGGATACTTGTATTATTACCATCAAGACTTACCCAACAGTACAAAGCATTATTTAAAGGCTGATAGTTTATTACAAAAAGTGCCAGATGTAATGGCTTATAAATTATTGGCAGATGTATGGAATAATATTGGGGTTATTTATCAAATTGAAGGTAATGATGAAGCTTATATTGAAGCACTTTTAAATAAAGCAATTCCTAATGCAGAGAAAGCAAAAGATCAAAATAGGGTAGCAACTTATTTCATAAGTCTGGGCGTATGCTTCTTGAATTTAGAACAATACTTAAAATCAATTCATTACCTAAATAAGGCTGAGCAAATATTAATAAAAGATAAATCGCAAGAATTTCGTTTGGTATCCATGTACAATCGTATTATCGAAGCGTATTTGTTAAGTAATGATTTACCTAAAGCAAAAGAGTTTATTGATAAAGCGCGTATTATATTCAATAAAAATCCTTCTTCAGAACAAATAGCTCTTTTTCATATGGTAGAAGGTATCTATTATAAAAAAACAAAAAATTATGTAAAAGCCATTGCGTTATTTAATTTAGGGTTATCAAAAGTTTCGGGTCCTAATAAAATATACCACGCACACGAAATCAATATTAATAAGTTAGAAACACTTATTGAGCAAAAAAGTTATAAAGAGGCATTGATTTTAGCAAAAAACTTAGAAGGTGATTCTTATTTTGTTGAGCTAGAAGAAAATAAGGCTATGGTTTATTTATCATTAGCACAGATATATTATCATACAAATCAATTTCGTTTAGCGTACGATTATTTAAATAAGCATTCAGATTTAAAGGCACAGCTTTACAAAAGTGATTTGAAAGAACAAATAAATCGATTAGAAACCAAGTTCAACACACAAGCAAAAGAAAAAGAATTGGCTGCATTAAAAAATCAGCAGAAAGAAGTGGAACTTGAGTTAAAAAATAGTCGTTTGTATATGGCTTTAGCTCTTGCCGGAATGGTTATTTTTTTATTGGTAGCATTGCTGATTTTTATTTACTACAAGAACAATAAAAAGACATTGGCGCAAAAGGAAATTATTCATAAACAAAAGATTAGCGAAACGGAAAGAGAAAAAAAACTATCTGTTACCAACGCTGTTTTAGAAGGACAGGAACGTGAACGTGAGCGTGTTGCCAAAGATTTACATGATGGGTTAGGAGGGATGCTTGCTGGTATAAGTGTTAAATTCTCGGTTTGGGAAACAAAATATTTAAAAGAAGAAGGTAAAGAAGATTTTGAGAAAAACAAACAGCAGTTAGATAATGCCATTGCCGAATTAAGAAGTATTTCTAGAAATTTAATGCCAGAATCGTTATTGAAATACGGACTTGAGGCTGCTTTAGAAGATTTGTGTGAGTTTTATCAATCACCTAAATTACGTATCGATTTTCAATGGTACGATGTTTCTAACGATATAAAAATAGCAGCACAACTTTCTATATATCGTATCATTCAAGAGCTATTGTCTAATGCAGTAAAACACGCAAATGCCTCACAACTTTTAGTGCAATGTTCACAAAACCAAAATCATTTTTTTATTACGGTAGAAGATAACGGTAACGGATTCAACATCAACGATACCAATATTAAAGGAATGGGCTTGCATAATATTAAAAACAGAGTCGCATTTTTAAACGGAAAAATTGAAGTTTTAAGTACAAAAACCGACGGAACTACCATAAATATTGAAATTGATCTAAACAACTTAAGAAATGCAGAAAATTAAAATTGCCATTGTAGATGATCATCCTATTGTATTACAGGGTTTTAAACAACTTTTGTCTGAAAATGAAAATACAGAAATAATTGGTGCTTTTGAAGAAGGCGCTGGTATTTTGTTGTTTCTTAAGAACAATTTGGTCGATGTAGTTTTAATTGATATTGAACTACCCGATATTAATGGTGTTGTATTATGCAAAGAAATAAAAGAAAAACATCCAGAAATGGTGGTACTTATGGTAAGCAATCGTTCTGAACGAAGTGTTATTCTTGAAGCAATAAAAAATGGAGCAAGTGGTTATTTGTTAAAAAACGCTTCTATGAACGAGCTTTTACAATGTATTACACAGGCTATGAACGGAAATATTGTTTTTAGTAAAGAAGTGAAAGAAATCATTAGTAAACCTTCGGCAAGAGATTTAGATGAAGTGCCTAAATTAACAAAACGCGAAAAAGAAATTTTACGATTATTAATTGAAGGGAAAACAAGTAATAAAATAGCCGACGAGCTGTTTTTAAGTCCTTTTACGGTTGATACTCATAGAAAAAATATACTGCATAAGTTTAAAGCAAAAAATGTAGCAGAATTAGTTTCAAAAGCACATCAGTTGCCTTTGTAAAAAAAAAGCCTTTCAAATTAATGAAAGGCTTTCTCAGTTTATAAATTAGGTATTCTTAAAACCTGACCAGGATAAATTTTGTCAGGATGTGTAAGCATAGGTTTGTTTGCTTCAAAAATAGTGTTGTACTTATTAGCATCACCATAAAAATCTTTTGATACTTTAGAAAGCGTATCGCCGCTTTGTACTGTATAAAATTTTGCTTGTGGCGCAGGTGTAGCAACTGTCATTAAGTTGTCAACTTGGTCAACTCCTTCAACATTACCAACTGCTAAAACAATTTTTTCAGCATCTTCTTGTGAAGCTACTTCACCTTCAAGTTTTACATCATCATCAGTAACCGATAATTTTAATCGATTGTAAGGTAAACCTAACTGTTTTACATAATCAAGTAAGGCTTGTGCTTGCAATGTTTTTTGTTCTTCAACTGGTGCAGCTGCTTCTTTTGAGCCAAATATTTTAGCTCCTTTTTCCTTAATAAAAGAAAATAATCCCATAGTTCATCAATTTTAATTTATATAAATATAACTAAAAAATCAATTGATGATGTTACATTTTTATTAAATGTTAAAAGCAATCGTAAAAAATAAGTATCTTCGCAATACAGAAAAAAAATCATCAAAATAATGAAAAAATTAAGCTTAGTACTTTCGTTGTTTATGCTGGCAATGCCTTTGGGTATGTTTGCAAACGAAGGAATGTGGTTTTTAATGTTTATTGAACGTTTAAATCACCGCGACATGCAAAAAATGGGTCTGCAGTTAACCGCAGATGAAATTTATAGCATTAACAATCACTCTTTAAAAGATGCTATTGTACAGTTTGACGGTGGTTGTACTGCCGAAATTATTTCGGATCAAGGTTTGGTTCTAACAAATCACCACTGTGGATATGATAAAATTGCCGAGTTATCTACTCCGCAAGATGATATCTTAACCAATGGTTTTTGGGCTAAAACTAAAGCTGATGAACGCAAACCAAAAGATATTTCGGTACGTTTCTTTGTACGTATGGACGATGTTTCAAAACGTATTTTAGGTGTTGTAAATAAAAATATGACCGAGGCTGAGCGTGAAAAAGCAATCAACCAAGAAATTGCAAAAATTCAGAAAGAAAACAACGAAGGTGGTAAATATACAGTTTCGGTTCGTTCGTTTTTTCAAGGAAATGAGTATTACTATTTTGTGTATCAAGATTATACCGATGTACGTTTAGTAGGAACTCCTCCTGCATCAATTGGTAAATACGGTGGCGATACAGATAACTGGGAATGGCCACGCCACACAGGAGATTTCTCTATTTTCCGTGTATATGGAGATGCAAACGGTAATCCTGCAGATTATTCAGCTAACAACGTGCCTTTAAAACCTAAACACTTTTTACCTGTAAATATTAAAGGGTTAAAACAAGGTGATTTTTCTATGATTTTAGGATATCCAGGTAAAACTAACCGTTGGATGCCTGCTGAAGGAATCCAACAAAACGTAGCTTATTCATATCCTGCTTGGGTTGAAGGTTCTCGTTTAGGTATGGATGTAATGAAAAAATACATGGATAAAAGCGATGAGGTTCGTTTAGCATACGCTAGTAAATATGCAGGTGTTGCAAACTACTGGAAAAACCGTCAAGGAATGATTGATGCTTTAACAGAGCAAAAAACAGCAGATACTAAGCGTAAAAATGAGGCCGATTTTAATAAATGGGCTAACAAAAAGCAAAATAAAGAAGAGTACGGAACAGTAGTGGCTGATATCAACGCATATTACGCAGCTACCAATGAAAAAGCACGTCATGATAATTATTTAATGACTATTTTACGTACGTCTAATTTAGCAACTTTACCTTATAGTTTTGGTAGTGCGTTAATTCAGTATGCTAATGAAAATGAGGCAAAACGTGCAGAAATGCGTCCAAGATTAGAAGAAGGAATTGAAGCTGCGTATAAAGAATTTCATGGTCCGTTAGAGGCAGAAATGTTAGCACGTCAGTTAAATTTATATGCTACTAAATCTACAGGATATAATGTGGCTTCTTATGTAAAAGAATTAGGTGCTAAAAACAATAACGATTTCACCAAAGTAGTTGATAAAGCTTTTGCAGGAAGTGTTTTCTCATCAAAAGATTTATTAGAGAAATACTTGAAACATCCAGATAAATCAATGATTGAGAACGATGAATTATACAAAATCTCTACTGATTTATTAACAAAGTACCGCGAACAACCTGCAACTATTGCTCCATTAAAAGAGAAATACGATGTAGCGTTCCGTAAGTTGGTTGATGGTTTACGCAAAGCAAATCCTAAAACAAAATATTATCCAGATGCTAACTCTACATTACGTTTAACGTATGGTAAAGTAATTGATTTACCACGTGGAAACAAAGTTAACGATGCTAAAGAAAACTGGTATACTACATTAGACGGAACCATTGCTAAACACAAAGCAGGTGATGAAGAGTTTGAAAACCCACAACGTTTAATCGATTTATACAATGCTAAAGATTACGGTCAGTATGCAGATAAAGACGGTTCTTTACATGTTAACTTCTTAACTGATCATGATATTACAGGTGGTAACTCAGGTTCACCAGTATTAAATGGTAAAGGTGAGTTAATTGGTTTAGCTTTTGATGGTAACATTGAAGCAATGGCTGGCGATGTTATTTTTGATCCTAAATTACAACGTACCATTAATGTTGACATTCGTTACGTATTGTTCATCATTGATAAATACGCTGGTGCAACCAACATCATTAATGAATTAAAGATTATTAAGTAATCTTTTTAAGATACTATGATTTATTAACCCCGATAGAGTTCTAAACTCTGTCGGGGTTTTTGTTTGATAGATTTTATATATTAGTGAAAATATATTTTTAGCATGAAAACCACTTATTCACTATTATTTTTATTCATAATGATTTTTGTTACCTCATGTACAAATCAAGTTCCATTTAATAGAGAAGGTTGGAATACTATAAATGATATTGATTACAACCATCGTGAACCTATGATTAAAGATTTACAAACAAAATATTTAAAATCAGGTATGCATTATAATGATGTTGTAAAACTGTTAGGAACAAATGGCGGTGGAAAATCGGATGATGATTTAACTTTGAAATATGACATTTTTGTAGATTATGGTTGGGATATCGATCCTGTAGAAACAAAAATATTTATCGTGAATTTTCTAGCAGACTCTACTTATGTAAGTTCAGAAATTACTCATTGGAAAAAATAATGTGATTTAACATAAAAATAATTATATTTATGCTTTATGTTTGTTTATTTTAGTTTTTGTTTAAATAATTTAGTAATTATGAAAAAGTCAATTTTAGCTATTTTAATACTTTTGCCTTTTCTTGTAAATTCGCAAATTACTTTAATACCTGATACCGTTTTTGAACAATACTTGATAGACACAAATATAGATAGTGATAAAACAATAAACGGTCAGATTTTAACAAGCGATGTAGTAAATGTTAAAAAAATAGATGTAATACATGGGTATCTAATTAATAATTTTACCGGACTAGAAAGTTTTATTTCTTTAGAAGAATTACACATTCCCTATCAACCAGTGACAAATTTAGATTTATCCAAAAACGTAAATTTAAAAGTTCTTAATTGTATCCAAAATAATCTAACCAATTTAGATTTATCGCAAAATATTAATTTAGAAGAGTTGTATTGTAGTAATACAGTAATTGATGCTGTTCCACAAAACAAATTAAGTATCATAAATTTAGAAAAAAACAAAAAAGTTCATAAGGTAGAAGCTATTAACATTTTAACATTACATTTAGGAGGTATTTACCTTGCCAATGGTAATAATACAAATGTTAATAATATGGAAATAGATATAAGAAGGCAAATGAATGGTGTTGAGCCTCCGATTTGTATTGTTGTGGATGATAAAAATACCGCTATCAATGGAAATACACCTTATAATAGTTGGATTGTAAAAGGTGTTTATAATTTTAATTGTATTTTAAAAAACGAAACTTTTTTATTGGACTCTTTTAAAATATATCCTAATCCTACAACAAATTATTTATTTGTAAATATGGATAAATCAATTTTAATAAAAAATATCCAAATATTAAACATAAATGGTAAGCTACTAAAATCAATTGATAATAATTTCCAAAATATTAATATTTCAGATTTAGCTAGTGGTAGCTATTTATTAGTAATTAATACTAATGTAGGTACAAAAGTTGAAAAGGTAATTAAAAAGTAAATTTTGATTGTACATAAGAATGAAACGAAAAGGATTCCTTTTCGTTTTTTTAATTTCAAATAAATGTTCATCATAAAAAATAATGTGATTTAACATTAAAAATGATTACTTTTAATTAACTAAAATAGTTAAGCTATGAAAAGCAATCTTTTAAAAATAATAATCTTACTTATTTGCATTGTTAGTGGTGGTACAACAATGGCGCAAAATAAAAAAGTAAAACGTGCAGAATTTGGTAATTTAACCAAGGCAGGTACGTTTACGGAATATCTTTCTCAAAATGGCACTGTTATTACGGTTGGCGATACCTTACAAGTGGGTAATCCTAGTAATTTTGAAAAATACGCACACATTACACAAAACGATGCCTATTTAAGAGCAGAACAAATGAATAAAAAATTGGTGTTAAAAACCATCAACGTTTCGGGCGATGCTAAAAAAGGCTACAGCGTTTATTTTACTTTTAAAGGTTTAGGAGCCACTCCTGTTTTTGTGAAATACGAAGATGCTTTTCAAACTCATGAAATAGTTCCCTTAGTAAAAGGTGAAACTATAGAATAAAAAAATCCCTACCTACAGCTATTTTTTAAGCCTAATCTTTTTGTAATTTTGAGGCATGAAAAAGTATGTCGTAATATTAGTGCTTCTATTGGTTGCTTGTACAACGAAAACCGAGCCTGTAAACATTAGTTTTTATTTTTGGCGTACCAATTTTAGTCTATCGGCAACAGAAGAAAACTATTTAAAAGAGCTTAATGTGCAAAAACTGTACATACGTTATTTTGATGTTGCCCTACAAAACAATATCCCCATACCTGTTGCACCTATTGTATTTACAAACAAGCCTACAAATTACAAAGTAGTGCCCGTTGTGTATATTAAAAACGAAGTGTTTTTAAAACCTTTAGCTACCGATTCTTTAGCACAAAACGTGTACAATTACATCCAGCAAATTAATAAAACAGCAGGAGTTACAGTTGATGAAATTCAGTTTGATTGTGATTGGTCTTTGCAGTCAAAAGAGCATTATTTTGCATTTATCGAAGCTTTTAAAAAACGCCATGCTCATTTATCGGCTACTATTCGTTTGCATCAAATTAAATATCCCGAAAAAACTGGCGTGCCTAAAGTAAATTTGGGTACTTTAATGTATTACAATATGGGCGTTATTGGCGCAAATAATGATAACTCCATTTATACCCAAACCATTGCGCATAAATACATACGTGGTTTGCAAAATTACAAGTTGCCCTTAAATATTGCGTTGCCTATTTTTAGTTGGGGTGTACATATACGAAATAATCAAGTGGTAAACCTTATTGGTGGCTTACAAGAGCAAGATTTTACGACGGATGTTTTTGAAAAAATAAGCGATAACAGATACAAAGTACTAAATGATATTGTTTACAAAGGAAGGTTTTTAGCTAAAAACGATGAAGTAAAGTTAGAAGCTGTAACCGCATCGCAACTTAAAGAAATGATTGCTGATATTAAGAAATACAGTACCAATAAACCAAACGAAATTATATTTTACGATTTAAACGAAAAGAATTTAAAAGCATATGAAAAAGAAGATTTTAAAGCTGTTAGCCGTTGGTAGTTTAACAGCCGTTTTTGGGTACGGAACCTACGCTTATGGTTGCGCCGATGGATGGTGGGGTAGTGGCTATTCCTCTATTTTCTCTCCAGAAGTAACCGTTTTTGATAAAGACTATGAACCGTTTTTTTACGACGATTATACTATTTTTTATAACGGATACAGTTTACCATCTACCACTGATCAGTTTAAAGATGAAACTGTTGAAGATTGGACCAAGTATTTAAAAAAGTACAAACCAGAAGTAGTTGAATATTTCTTGTTTGATAAAGATTTAAACAGCACGCTTGCAAATGTTGCTAAAGCTAAAAATGTAGAGGCCGAGTTTAAAAAACAAAAGTTTAAATACAGCTTAGATTTAAACGATGAAAAGTCGCAAAAATTTGTATTGTTTGTAATGGTAGCACGTGGTATTGAAACCTATTCTAATCAAACCTATAATTATTGGGATTATAATGAGCGCAAACAGTTAAATGCCGAAAGTAGTTTTACAACCAAGGTAGAAAATCTGTATAAAAAAGATGTATCGCAAAACGATGCCTTTTTTAAAAACCGTGTGTGGTTTCAGGTGTTGCGTACCAAGTTTTATTCGGATGACAGAGCTTCGGTTATTGCCTTTTTTAATGAAACAAGCGCATCGCAACCTAAAAACAGTTTGTATTACCGCGGATTAAGTTATGTGGCGGGTGCGTATAAAAGTTTAAAAAATTACGAGCAAGCCAATGTATTGTTTGCTGAGATTTTTAATGATTTTAAACCTTTAATGGCTTCGTGTTTGTTTGATTACAAACCGTTAGATGATGCCGCTTTTAAAAGTTCTTTAAACAAATCAACATCATTAGGTGGCGATGAAGCTTTGTATGCCTTACAAGGATATTACACCAATGGTTTTGATGCTATGCAAGATTTGTACAAACAAAATCCGGCTTCGCGTCATTTAGATTTCTTATTATCGCGTTGGGTAAACATCAATGAGCAAAGTATTAATACTTACACGGCTTATGACTCGTTAGATATCGATACTAAAAAAATCAGAAAAGATTTAAAAACTAAAATAAATGCAGATCAGTTAAAATGGATCAATCAAGTAGCTAAAGATAACAAAGTGTTTAATCAATACATTTGGAAAGCAACGGCAGCTTACTTTAATACCTTATCGGGCGATTATAAAACGCCTGTAACCTTATTAGCGCAAGCAAAAGAAACAGCTAAAAACCAAGCACAAGAAGATCAGTTGCGTAGTTTAGGCTTGTTAAATAAATTACTTGATACTGATAAAATCAACAAAGCCAGCGAAGAAAAGTTGGTTGATGATATTGCATGGTTGTTAAAATCTGAAGAAAGAACTATTTATGATGATAAATATGATCCATACGAAGATTTTAATCGTTATTCGTATTTACAAACTTTTGCTAAAAAGTACATCAGCTCGTTATACAAAAAAGATGGGAATACTGTAATGGCAGAACTTACGTTTCCTATTAAAGGGTTTTACAAAAACCAAAAACAAAGTGAGGCTATGGAAAAACTGTTGTTAACTAACAACAAAACTGCTTGGATACAAGCCTTTGAAAAAGAATATCGATACAAATTAGCCGATATTTACGAAAGCAGAGGTATTTATTTGTTTTATCAAGATAAGATAGACGAAGCTATTGCCGAGTTTAATAAAATTACACCGTTTGAAAGTAAAGAATATAATTGGGAAAAACAGGTTTATGAAACCAAAATGGTAGATTACAAAGAATCTGAGTTTTTTGGAAATCCTTTCAATGGTAAAATCAAAGATTGTAATGATTGTGATCACGCAGCAAAGCAATCGGTTAAATACACGCAAATGGCTTTTCTTTTAAAAATCAAAGAAATGAAAGCTAAAATTGCGGCTGGCGAAGATGTTTACAACAACGCTTTATTGGTTGGTAATGCTTTTTACAATGCATCGTATTTTGGTAACGGTCGATCGTTTTATTACAACGAAATTATCGATGAATACGGTAACGGAATTAGTGATGAGCACAGCAAAATGCTTTATGGTATGGAAAACGTAAAGAAATACTATAAAATGGCACAAAAAGCCGCATTAGATAAAGAGCAGCAAGCAAAAATGGCGTATATGTTGGCTAAAACAGAACGTAACGATTTCTATTATAACAGATATTTTGCAACTACTACTTATTGGGGTTATCCTGATGGACCAGTAATACAAAAATGGCAAGGCTTTCAAGATTTAAAAAGCAAATATGCCGATACTAAGTATTATCAAGATGTTATTGCAGAATGTGGGTACTTTAGAAAGTATTTAGGTTTGCAATAACACAGAATATAGAGAAAAGAAAATAGAGTTTAGAAAAAGAGTAAAGACTTTGGTTTTTACTCTTTTTTATTGATAGAATACAAGTAGTTTTAGTACTTTTAAAATAAAAAAGATGAAGAAAATAATTGTTTACACCTTAACATTGTTTGCTGTAGCAGCTTGTAACAATCTTAAAAGTAATTCGGCAAAAAACAACGAACAAACTATAGAAACCGCTACACAAGAAACACAACCATCTATTGGAGGTCAAAAAGATGCACATGATTGTTTAACTGCTGCGGGGCAAACTTGGAGCGAATTAAAACAAAACTGCATACAAGTGTTTAAAGAAGGGCAACGTTTAAACCCTGTAAACCAGAAAAGCGATGAAGCTGTCATTAGTGCTTTTGTTGTTTTTAACGATGCCAAAACTAAAGTGGAATTGTTTTTACCCAACAATGATAAAACTACTATTATACTAGATAAAACAACAGCCGATGTTTATCAAAACAAAGAATATGTATTTAACGCTAAGGAAATAGCTATTTATATTAATGGCAAAAAAATGTATGCAGTAGCAAACCAGTAATAAATAATTTAAAAGTATTTAGATTTACAATATCTAAAGAGTAAAGACCAAGGTCTTTACTCTTTTTTGTTAATTGTAGATTTTAGAGGATTCTTTTGTCATTCCGTAGGAATCTTCAATGTTTTTATAAACCTAAAGAATTCTTTCAGAATGATAAACTAAACCTCATCATAGGGTAAATCATCAGGGTGTACATCAATAAAATTAGGAGCGGGCAGCGTAGGTAATCGATATGCCTTTATAGTACCCAACCCGTTTAACGAAGCTTTTGCTATACGGTGCATGCCATCCACCACTTTTCCTTCGGGGCAAATAATAATAGGATACGCTAAACTAGCTTCTGTAACCAATTTCATGTGTTCTATAATCGATAAACAAGTAGGTACATCGCCTTCATGAGCATACCAATAGGGTTCATTTAACTCGGTAATACTGTTTAAATCTATTGTTTTAATGGGTAAGTTTTGGGTAAGCTTTATTAAATCATCCACATCCCAAGCATATAATTTGTTGTTTATAGTTCTAAAATGATATTGCTTTCTCATGTTTTTAGGTGTGTCTATGATTTACAATGTTTAGATATCTTTTTTCTTAGCCACCAAAGCATATACCATAGGTATTTTATCATCTAAATGCGCAATGCGGTATTTTTTATCGGCTACTTTAACGGTAGGCGAAAAACAATTGTAAGGCGAATAATCATATTCATGAAACTGTTCAATACTTAAATTGTTTTTTAAAAGACTGCTTACCACCTCGCTTAAACTGTGGTTCCACATAACATACTCTTGTGTAATAGCCGCATCTTTATCGGCATACGTACCACTTTCGGTTTCAACAATAGGACCCGAATTAAAATAACGGTAGTGTATGTTTTTAAAAGCATCATCGTACATCCAAACAAACGGATGAAACTCTACAAAAACAAAAGTGCCGTTTGGTTTTAAGAAATGCGCAACTACGTTAGCCCAATCATCTAAATTAGGCAACCAACCAATGGTGCCGTAGCTGGTAAAAACCATATCAAACTGTTGGTTTAAATGTTTAGGCAAATCATACACATTGCAACAAACAAAGGTAGCATTACTATTGGTTTCGGTAGCAAGTTGTTGGGCTTTGGCAATGGCAACGTCTGATAAATCAACACCCGTTACCTGCGCGCCCAACCAATTTAATGAAATAGTGTCTTGTCCAAAATGACATTGTAAGTGCAAAATGCTTTTACCTGATACATTACCCAAAAGTGCTAACTCAATTTCGTTTAACGATGTGTTGCCTTTTTTAAAATGCGCCACATCATAAAAGTCTGATGCGTAATGTGCATCGGTACGGTTGTTCCAAGAACGTTTGTTTATTTCTTCGTAATTCATAGTTTTTTTAAATTTAAATGACTTTTTATTAAAATAGCATTTGCAGTTTTTACAAGCTAAAAAGTAAATAAAGCTATTTTTTCTGATTTATGCTTAAAAAAATAGTGTTTTTGTTAGTAACAATAATTTCTTTGTCAGTATAAAGAATTACTTTGTCAGCAAAAAGAATTAATTTGTCTGTAAAAAGAATTACTTTGTCAGTAAAAAGAAATACTTTGTCAGTAAAAAGAGTTGTTTTATAGGTAAAAAGAATTACTTTATCCCTAAAAAGAATTAATTTGTCGGTAAAAAGAATTACTTTATCCATAAAAATAGTTAATTTATCCCTAAAAAGAATTACTTTTTTGTTATAAAAAGTTTTTTTCTAACAATAATTTGCAGCTAAATAGCTTTAAAAAAAACGCTACACTTAAAGTAGTTATTATGCATTGATAAGTAGTGTTTTTTGTGTTATTTGTAAGCTTACTGTTTTATTGTTTTTAAAGACAATGAAGTTTTAGGATATTGTTTAAGAAATGTTTTTATGTTAAATTTTGATTATATTGCATGTTATTTATTAATGCTGTTAAAGTGTTTTTTAAATAATAACATTTACTTAAATATGAATTTTCTTATAACATACTAAAAACTTAAAAATAAACTATTTGAACTTATGGAAGCAGATTTAAAATTAAAACTTGAACAACTTCATCAAAGAGTTGATTCATTAAAAGATCAAATAAATACTGAGGAGGCTACAAAAAATGCTTTTGTAATGCCATTTATCCAAATTTTGGGATATGATATTTTTAATCCAACAGAAGTAATTCCAGAATTTATTTGTGATATAGGAACTAAAAAAGGAGAGAAAGTTGATTATGTTATTAAAAAAGATGGAGAACCAATTTTAATTATTGAATGTAAGCATTGGAAAGAAAATGTTGATGCCCATAATTCTCAACTTCATAGATATTATCATGTATCAAAAGCACGCTTTGGTGTTCTTACAAATGGTCATATTTATAATTTTTATTCAGATTTGGAAAAGCCCAACATAATGGATGAAAAGCCTTTTTTTACATTAGACCTTTCTAATTTAAAAGGTTCTAGTATTAAAATTTTAGAAAACTTTACAAAAAATGATTATAACTTAGAAAATATTCTAGATTCTGCTGAAGGTTTAAAATATATTAAAGCAATTAGAAATGAATTTGAAAAAGAAATTCAAGAACCATCTGATGAGATGATAAAACTTTTAGTTAGTAGATTTTTTGATAAACCTTTAATAGCTTCTAGATTAGCAACTTTTAAAGAATATACAAAAAAGGCTTTTTCTAATTCTATAAATGAATCTATTAATTTTAGATTAAAAAATGCTTTAAATATTAGTGAAACAGTTCCTTCAAAAGTTTCTGAACAAATTAATTCTATTGATGATAATGTTTCTGAAGCTCCTAAGTTTATTACTACTGAAGAAGAAATAGAAGGTTCTCAAATTGTAAAAGCAATATTAAGAGAACAACTTCCTGCATCAAGAATTGCATTTAGAGATACTCAGTCATATTTTGGAATTTTACTAGATGATAATAATAGAAAACCATTGTGTCGTTTACATTTTAATTCTGCAAATAAATATTTAGAAGTCTTTAATCAAGGAAAGGATAATGGTGAAAAGAAACTATTATCATGTATTGATGACATTTATAATTATAAAACAGAATTATTAGCAACCTTAAAGAATTACGAATAAGATTTTGTTCCCACGCTATCACCAAATCTTAGTATGGTAATTAAACAAACCCAACCCATAAAAAAAGCAGTACACAACGTACTGCTTTTTTAGTACTGTTTTGTATCTTTACTTAGTGACCATCCAAAAGTTACAAAATGCTTATGAAAAAAATAGTTGTACTTGCAAGTGCTGTATTGTTTACTTTTTGTACCAACAAAAAAACAGAAACAGCTAATGAAACCGTACCTACTACCAGCAACCGTAATGTGTATGTGGATACGGCTGATATGACACCCCAAAAAGAAGAAGTAGTGGTAAAACAAAAACCAACCGATTTTATTCCGAAGGGTTATATAGAGTACAAACCCGAAGGTATAGAAACCCTAAAAGGCGATTTAAACAAAGATGGTTTAGACGATATGGTATTGATGATTAAAGGCACCGATAAAACCAAAGTAGTAAACGTAGAAGGCAGAGGTATGTTAGATAGAAACCGCAGAGGTGTTGTTGTTTTGTTTGCAACGGCAAATGGATATGAGCTGGCATCTCAAAATGTAAGTTGTTTTTATTCTGAAAACGAAGACGGCGGTGTGTATTATGCACCTGAAATTGATTTAGGTATAGAAAAAGGTAAATTGATGGTGTATTTTAGCCATGGACGTTACAGTTATTGGAGCTATACATTTAGATATGAAAAAACCGACTTTAGATTAATAGGTTACGATTCGTATAGTAGTCGCGGGCCCGTGCCACAATACGTCACCAGTATTAATTTTTTAACTAATAAGAAATTAATACGCGATAATTTAAACAAAGATCAATATGGTGATGAATACGAAGAAAACTTTGTAGATACTTGGGAAAACTTAAAAACAGTAAAACCCATGTATTTAGCAACCATCAAAGAATTTGATGATTTAGATTTTTAAACTTTTATTAAAAAGAACATTTATATGAAATTACTTGTGTTTTTTCTCTTACTATGTAGCACCACCTTTGCTCAAACCATTGATTTTGAAACCGAAAAAAGCATTATTAAAGAAACCCTTAGTCAATATTTTAATGACAACCCAAATTCAGTGGCAAGTTATTTAAAAGGGTCAAAAGGATTCAAAATGGCAACTTTTGGTTTAAAAATGGGCATTGCCATGGAAGAAGATGAAGCTAAAAAGAACGATTTAATAAAAAATTTAAAAGAATTTGATGCATATTCAGATTCTTTGGTTGATGTATTAAAAACTAAGAAAATAAACGTACAACTAAGCGATACACTGTATGCATACAAATACGTAATAGGCAGCAGTAATTTGCAAAAAAAAGAAGATTGGCAAGAGGCTTACGATTTTTTGTTAGATGATTTTGAAAAAAACGATCTGGCACGTTTAGATACTATTATTGGTAAAGCATATATTGATTTAATCAAAAAACAAATTGATTATAAAGGCACCGATAAAATCATACAACGCAACGAACTCAACCACGGTTATTACCAATACACAGATGCATCAAAACCTTGCGAAGATGAATTATGTATAAAAGCAGATAAAGTATACCGAGCTGTTTTTAACAGCTCCGGCTCAAAAGGTTGTTATTTGGTATCGTTTTATTGTAGAAACGGTATTTGTCGCAGTTTTGTTTTTATCGAAAAAGTAAACAACCAATGGAAATACGTAGATGATTACCCCTCATGGTTGGTTGATGATTTGTAAGGATTTTTATTTTTAATAATAGTTATGAAAAATGATTATTTGAAAGAATTCTTTAGCAAGTTACATCTTTAAGAATTCCAACAGAATAATAAAAACAACATCCGTGCATGTGTGGTAATAAAAATTATTAATACCTATTTGTAAATGAATCAAATTACAACAGCAGAAGTTTATCAAGTTTTAAAAGATAATTTTCCTAAGCAAAATGATTTTAACGAATCAGATTACAAAGAAGAGTTAACAGAACTATTAGATTTTAAAGTCAATACAAAATTAAAGTTAGAAGAAATAGTTCTTAAACATAAAGATGAAGTACTATTAATTGATAGTGATGAATTAGATGATTTTCATATTAAAGCATACTCAAAAGAGCTTGGTGAATCTTATGTTAATGATAGAATAAAAAATAAATTTTGGTTTGCTTATCAAGGATTACTTAGAATTGTTTTAGAGCTTGAATTTGGTGAAGATTATGAAAAATATGCTGATAGTAGGGATGGAATATAATTTATAAAGACATAAAGATTCCTACGGAATGACAAAAACAAGTAACAGCAACTTGTCATTCTGAAAGAATCCCTTAGATTCATAAATAGCATTAAAGAATCCAACAGAATAATAAAAACAATATCCGTGCATCTGTGAGAATAAAACACCACACAATCTAAAAAAAAATCAAAAGACCAATGAAAACATTAGATGATTTTTATTTACAACAACCCGCGCCTATAAAAGAATGTTTTTTAGCACTACAAAAAATAATTCTATCACAAGATTCTAACATTACTCATACATTAAAATACGGAATGCCCTTTTTTTGTTACAAAGACAAAATGTTTTGTTATTTATGGTATCACAAAAAATACCAACAACCCTATATAGGTATTGTCGAGGGTAATAGGTTTAATGAACCCTATTTAATACAAGAAAAAAGATCAAGAATGAAAATAATGCTGTTTAATCCCCATCAAGATTTACCTATAGCAACCCTAAACAACTTGTTACAAAAGGTATTACATTTGTATCAATCAGGAACAATTAAAACAAAGAACATATGAAAAAGTTAGGAATGCTTGTATTAATAGCTGTTGCATTGGTAGGTACCTACAGTTGCAACACAACAAAGAATAAAACAAACGTAGAAAGTAGCAACGAGCTTACTGTAACAGGTACAGTAGGTACCATAACAAATGGTAAAGACGGTTATACCGCCGCAATAAAAGACAAAAACAACAAAACGTATCTTGCTACAATTAGTATGGTTAATTTAATGGAAAGTAAAAGCGAGTATAAAAGATACGAGCAAGGAGATAAAATTACCGTAACCGGACCTACTTGGAAAGATGACGAAGGTAATGTATACATTACCGTTAAAGAGTTAAAAGAGGTTAAAAAATAACATCCTAATTGTATGATAAAGAACGTGTTAACATACATGTTACTACTTTTAAGCACTATTGTTTTTGCTAACGATGGTGCTTATTTTGCAAGTGGTAACCACTTAATACCTATTAACGAAACCGATATTAGCGTTAAGAAAGAAATACTTACGCTTAAAAAAGTACGCAATCAGTTTGTTGAGGTAACGGTTTACTATGAGTTTTACAACCCTGGTAATGCCAAAAAGCTAACCGTTGGTTTTGAGGCAATTTCGCCTCAAGGTGATGTAGAGGGGGCTCCTAAAAACGGACATCACCCTTATATGCGCGATTTTACCGTACAGCTTAACAACAATATCTTGCAATACAACGTGGCGTATGTTGCCGATTCGTTATACAACAACAAAGGCACCATAAAAAGTATTGATTTAGAAACTTTTGAAGGCAATAAAGAAGGTAATTACGTTGATTTCTTTTATGTGTATCATTTTGAAGCCAATTTTAAAAAAGGACTCAATATTATAAAACACACTTATAATTACGATTTATCGGGTTCTGTTGATTATAATTATGATTTTGAATATGTGCTAACCGCTGCAAACCGTTGGGCTAACAAACAAATTGATGATTTTACCTTAATTGTTGATATGGGCGAATTTGAAACCTTTTCTATCAACAAATCGTTTTTTAAAGATGCCAATGAATGGTTGGTACATGGTATTGGTAAAACCGAGGATGTAAAAGGAAGTAAAAATGCGTTTATAGAACACGATGCGTTAAAGTTTCACTTGCAAAAAGGAACGCTTATTTTTCAGAAAAATAATTTTAAAATAAAAGGCGATTTGTTTTTGTATGCACAAAATTATATTGGTATGGATGATTTAAGTTATGTGCCTTTTAGTTATTATCAAGCTGAGAATATTGCCGAACCTAAAACCGATTTCGATAGAAAAGTACTCAAGAATCTTCCTTTTGCACGTCGTGGATATGTTTTTCAAAACAAAGAGTTAAATGCCTATTTTAAATCGATGGATTGGTACATTGCCAACCCCAACTACGAAGCCAACATAGAAATTTTAACCGATGCAGAAAAACAATGGATTGAAAAGTTTAAGTAAGATTATTACTGTGTTTACTCAAGTTATTATTAAAAAAGATGTATTTAGAATATAGTTTAAGTGAAAATGATTTTTTGAAAAGTCAACTTTATAGTGCTTCAAAAAGTAAAATTGTAATTAAACAAAGGCGTAGAACGTTTATAATATTAATCGTTATGTTTCTTGTTTTTTTAGTATCAAGTTATATAAATCAGAATAGATTTCCCTATTTAGATTTATTGTTTTATTGTTTGTTTTTAATTGGCTATAAAATCTATGAACCTATAAGATATAAAAAACACTATAAAAAGTTCATAAATCACACTCATAAAGAAAAGTTTGGTTTAAAATGTAAGATAAATTTTACTGAAGATCAAATCATAGAAGAAAGTGTTTTAGGAGAGTCTAAAATTAATTTAAATAGCTTGTCTGAAATTAATGAGATTCAAGATTATTACTTTTTAAGATTAATAACTTCAGAGAGTTTAATAATTCCTAAAAACGCAATCAAAGACATTAAACAATTTCAATTAAAAATGGATACTTTAAAAACCAAATTTAATATTGTAGAAAATATTGACTTAGATTGGAGTTGGAAGTAATTTAATAGTGGTAATTCATTTTAACTTAAAACCACCTAGAACAGGTGGTTTTTTTATTAATCACAAGAAACGCTTGTGTCAAGTAAATCAGCGTTTTTAAGTTTAAAATCAATAGCGCGGTTTAGTTTTAAAGCATCCTTACCGGTTTCTATATCCATTTCGGTATCAAAAACTTTAATGGTAAGTTTAGTCCCTTTTTTTAAGACGTCAGCAAACCCTTTTAGTTTTGCTTTTTCTTTAAACGGATTTTTAAAATTGGTGCCATCTATCAAAAATTGTATCACATTGTTAGAGTCGTCTTCAGAACTAATAAAATCAATTCCACCATAATCGCCATCGCGGTAATTATTAGAGTATTCTACTAAAAACGAAGGATCATTACTGCTGTTTTTGCATTTTAAACGTAAATACAAAATATAATCTTTGTTAGAGTAATTTAAAAGATATTGGTACGTATCATAATTAATAAGTACCCAACCATCTTTAGGAGCTGTTTTTTCAAGGTTATTCCAATCTTCTTCGGTATTAACGGTAAAAGTAGTTTTGCTTTGCGCTTGTACTTGCGTTGTTGCAAATAAGCCAATAGTTACCAATAGCTGCATGCTTTTTCTCATAGTTTCTTTTTCATAGATGAATGATAAAAATACTAAAAAATATAAAATCTTTCGTCTTTAATCTTTTTTCAATTCTCTTAAAAAATGTAGCTTTGTTACTTAAAATAAAAAACATGCGCGTACATTTTATAGCAATTGGCGGTAGTGCCATGCACAATTTAGCAATGGCTTTACACGATAAAGGTGATGTGGTGACAGGTAGCGATGATGCTATTTTTGAACCATCGAAATCGCGCTTAGCTGCCAAAGGATTGTTGCCACAAGAAATGGGTTGGTTTGCCAATAAAATTACGACCGATTTAGATGCTGTTATTTTAGGAATGCACGCTAAAGCCGATAACCCCGAATTGCTTAAAGCACAAGAATTAGGATTAAAGATATATTCGTATCCCGAGTTTATTTACGAGCACGCTAAAAATAAAACACGAGTGGTAATTGGCGGATCGCATGGTAAAACAACCATTACTTCGATGATTTTGCACGTAATGAATTATCATAACGTAGCAGTTGATTTCTTAGTAGGCGCACAGTTAGAAGGTTTTACCAATATGGTGCACTTAACCCAAGAAAATGATTTTATGGTGATTGAGGGCGATGAGTATTTGTCATCACCTACCGATTTACGTCCAAAGTTTCATTTGTATCAACCCAACATTGCGTTGATTAGTGGTATTGCGTGGGATCATATCAACGTTTTTCCTACGTTCGATAATTATGTTGATCAGTTTAAAATATTTATCGATAAAATTACCAACGGCGGTATTTTGGTGTATAATGAAGAAGATGCTATTGTAAAGCAAATTGCCGAAGAAGCCGAAAAACCAATTCGTAAAATGCCATATGGTATACCACAGTACAGCATTGATAACGGAATTACCTATTTAGACACACCAGACGGACCAATGCCTATTGAGGTTTTTGGCGATCATAATTTAAATAATTTATCGGGTGCCAAATGGATTTGTCAGAACATGGGGATTGATGAAGCTGAGTTTTATGAAGCCATTGCATCGTTTAAAGGAGCATCAAAACGATTAGAAAAAATTGCCGAAACTAATAATGCCGTAGCGTATAAAGATTTTGCGCACTCGCCAAGTAAGGTGCAGGCAACAACGCAGGCAGTTAAAAAGCAATATCCCAACAAAAAATTAATTGCGTGTTTAGAGTTGCATACCTACAGTAGTTTAAATGCCGAGTTTTTAACGCAATACCAAGACGCGCTTGATACTGCCGATGTTGCGGTGGTATTTTACAGCCCCGATGCGGTTGCTATTAAAAAGTTAGAAGAAATTAGCAAAGAGCAAATTGAAACGGCTTTTAAACGCGATGATTTAATTGTGTATACCAACCCAGAGGAGTTTAAATCGTTTTTAGTGGTGCAAGAGTTTACTGATTCGGTTTTATTACTGATGAGTTCGGGTAACTACGGCGGATTAGATTTTGATGAGGTTCAAAGTATTATAGAATAATTTAAAGCGACTGTTAATCAGTCGCTTTTTTTATGATTTCTTTGACAAAAGAAAAACGTTGTTAAAGAACAATTCTCATTTTGTTGCCGTAAATTTGCATTTTAAATGATTATTATGTCTTATTATTTCCCTTTTTTAAAAAACGAGTTAGTATCAATTTTTAAATTAGGAACAAATAAAAGGCATTGGACAATACCTGTAATGGCATCGTTATGTGTTGGGTTTCCTATGTTTATAGGTGCGTTAACACATCATTTCAGCACATCGCTTACCGTAAGTTTAGGTGGGTTGGTTATTCTCTATTTACCTGCTAAAGAAAACATAGTAGGTAGGTTATCTAAACTATTACTATGCTCTTTTGGTTTTATAATTGCCTATTTAATAGGTATTACTTTTAGTTTTAACTTTTACATATCAAGTATTGTTTTTGGCATTTTTGGCGGTATGGTTTATTTTATCTCTAAAATGTTTCGTTTAGCGCCCCCTGGAAACTTCTTTTTTATTATGATATGTGCCATGGCGAGTGGCCTTCCGTTTAATGCAGAGCAAATTCCGTTTAAAATAGGACTCATTACTTTAGGTACTTTGTTTTCTTGTTTGGTAGCCTTTGTATTTAGTTTGTTTATTTTTAAACCCAATTTACAGAAAGATGTAAATGAAACCTTTAACAATCTATACATTCGTAAAGAGGTAGATTATTTAGAAGCTTTTATCATTGGCTTTTTTATGTTTGCATCGTTGTTTCTGGCTCATTTTATTGGGTTAAAAAATCCTTATTGGGTGCCAATATCTTGTTTGGCTGTAATGCAAGGCGTAAACACACCGCATATTTGGCGTCGTGGGTTTTATCGTATTTTAGGTACCGTTTTAGGAATGCTACTTTGTTGGCTTATACTTACTGTGGTTAAAGCACCCCTTGAAATGATTGTAGCTATTGTTATTTTACAATATGTTATTGAGTTGTTAGTGGTGAAAAACTATTTTTGGGCTGTTTTATTTATTACGCCAATGACTGTTTTGTTAGCCGAAGCAGGTAGTAACATTACACAAGATCCAAGCATTTTAGTTATTGCCCGATTAAAAGATGTTATGTTAGGATCGTTTTTAGGAGCTATTGGTGGATGGATGATTTACAACGAAAAACTACGCTTTCAGGTAGTAAAACGTATTAGAGTAACCAGACGAAGTTTAAAGTATTAAAAGATTATTACTTAATCTACATCAAGTAAAAAAAGGTTACTTCTTATTAATTTTGAATGTATTACTAAATTAAAAAGCAATGAACCGAAAAGATTTTTTAAGAAAAGGATTGTTAGGTACGGGTATATTTGTAGCAAGTGCATCGTTGGGAAACATCCTTAAAAACGAAATAGACGAAATTGAAGCTTTAAAACCAATGGGCTTTAATCATTTACCTAATCCCGAAAGTAAAATCAATCAAAATACGGTATTGCACAAAGCCAATTCGCGCGGTGTTGCCGATCATGGTTGGTTAAAAAGCCACCATACTTTTAGTTTTGCCAATTACCACAATCCCGATCGCATGCATTTTGGGGTATTGCGTGTGTTAAACGATGATAAAGTTGCGGGAGGAATGGGCTTTGGAACACATCCGCACGATAATATGGAAATTATTAGTATTCCGTTAGAAGGCGATTTAGAACACAAAGACAGTATGGATAACGTGGCTGTAATAAAAAGTGGCGATGTACAAGTAATGAGTGCCGGTACAGGTATTACACATAGCGAATACAATAAAAATAGCAACTCTGATGTAAAGTTTTTACAAATTTGGTTGTTTCCTAACAAACGCAATGTTACCCCACGATACGATCAGCTTACCTTAAATTTAGAAGATCGAAAAAATAAGTTGCAACAAATTTTATCGCCAAGTGCTGATGACGATGGTGTTTGGATTCATCAAAACGCGTGGTTTCATTTAGGTACGTTTGATAACGATTTTGAAACAAACTATAAAATAAAACAAACAGGCAACGGCGTGTACGCTTTTATTTTAAAAGGCAAAGTAATGATTAACGGTCAGGAATTAGAAACCAGAGATGGTTTTGGTATTTGGGATGTTGACAATTTAGATATTAAAGCTTTGCAAGCCAATACCGAAATTTTATTAATGGATGTACCTATGGCTTTGGTATAAACAACTAAATAGTATAAGTATATAAAACCAACAGATTTGCTGTTGGTTTTTTTGATGTTTACAGATTATCAACTTTTAAAGATTTACGTAAATTTAGTATTAACATTCCGTTTGTCATTCCGTAGGAATCTATAAAATACTTCACTTGTTAAAGTGTTTCTTTTATAATGACAAGTTTGTGTATACGTTGTTGTTTTGTTTATATTAGTAAAAAACAATTTATGAGAGTTTATCCTGAAGAAGGTTTAACTATGGTTAAGGTTTCAGAAAAACCTAAAAATAAGTTCTATGCTTTTATGAAATGGAAGTTTCTTGTTGTTATAGGTTTAATATGTTTATTTTTCTTTTTTTTTGAAGAGTATATTCCAAATGAGGATAATTTTTATTCAGGTTTTCTTATTGGTATTCCTTTATTAATTTATGTTGTATATGTACGATTAGGTAATGTTTTTAGAAAAGAGAATATTGCTTTTAACATATTAGGAAAAGTGTATTTTAATTATGATTACATTGAGATAAACTCAGAAAGAAAATATTTAGAAGAAATACAACAAATTAATATTGAAAATGATGACTATAAAGGACAATTGATAGTTAGTATGGATTTAGATGAGCCAATACATTCATTGGGTATTTCCAATTTTATTACAATTACATATAAAGACAGTTCTGTTGAGAAAATTCAATTTATGCAAGAAAATGAAAATCATTTAATGTGGTTTAGAAATGAATTAATGCATTATTATAACCTTCAATTAATAGATTACCCAACCATTAAAAGGGTTTTAAAATAAACCAACAGATTTGCTGTTGGTTTTTTGATGTTTAAAGTGCATCAACTTCTAAAGATTTACATAATTTAGTATTAACATTCCTTAGTAATCTCACCAAATACTCTACTTGCTAAAGGATTCTTTCAGAATGACAAGTTTGCGTATATGTTGTTGTTTTGTTTATATTAGTAAAAACAATGTATGAGAGTTTATCCTGAAGAAGGTTTAACTATGGTTAAGGTTTCAGAAAAACCTAAAAATAAGTTCTATGCTTTTATGGAGATGAAAGCAATTGCTTTGGCACTTTTATTATTAATTGTTATAATGGCTTTAGTAGATTATGCACCTGATTTTGTAATTAAAGGTCTATTTTTAATTGTTTTGTTGATTTTACTTTTTCGGATGTTCTATGTGAAAATAGGTAATTTTTTTAGAAGCGAAAATATTGAGTATAATACAATTGGAAAGATACATTTTCGAGATGATTGTATTGAAGTCAATAATGAAAAGAGATTATTGTCAGAGATCAATCGAATTGATATTAGCAATTATGATTTTGTAGATAAATACATCCCATCGCAGGATAATCCAATGCATTCATTAGGTATTTCCAATTTTATTACAATTACTTATAAAGACAATTCTGTTGAGACAATTCAATTTATGCAAGAAAATGAAAATCATTTAATGTGGTTTAGAAATGAATTAATGCACTATCATAATCTTCAATTAATAGATATCGCAACCATTAAAAGAGTTTTAAAATAACTTTTATTCCTTTAAAACATCGTGTCTTATTTCAGTAAGCGAAGGAAAGCTTTGGGTTTTAGTTATTTTTCCTTTGCTGTAAAAATCAACTGTAAAAGGAGCGTTGTTGCGTATATCAATACCGTCTTCAATTGTGCCTTTTTCATTATAATCGGCATAACCAATTACTTCTTTGGGTTGAAAAGGAACGGTTTCTATAAACGACAACAAATTATCTAACTCAAAATTTTCATCATTTTTAAAATTAGCAACCAATTTGTTTAAGATATCTTCACAGCTTAAACTAGATTTGTGCGGAAACTTGGTGTAAATCAAGAATAAGAATTCGTTTTGTGGTTCAATGAAATTCAAAAGGCGTTTGGTATTGCGTGTGAACGCATATTCTTTTAATTCCGTTTCGTTTTTAGAATAATAAATCACTGTGGCATTGGGAGTACCTTTGCTAACTTGGGTAAAAGCAGGTTTTGCAGTTTCTATTTTCTGATTGTTTTTATAAAAATCGGCATTAAGTTCTTTTCCGTTAGATGTTATGCTGATACTGCTCTCGTCCATAAATTTAGAAACCAATAGTTTGTGGTTTTTTAACTCAAACGAAAATCGAGCAAAAGCATGCATGGCAAAAGCATCTATGTGAAACGACGTAATTTTGAAGTTGCTGTACTGCGCAATTCCTAAAACCGATTCATTACCTAACGAAATATATTCATACCCCGATTTTATTTTATTGTTTTCAAAAATCGTTTCTAAATCATACTCAAAATGCGATGAATCTTCTTCTTTTAAATAATTGTAGGTATATTGCTTGGTTAAAACGCCTTTTTCATAATAATTGATGATGGGAATTTCGCCCAATATTTTTTCTTCCGATTTTACATAACCATCATACGGTTGGTTGTTTTTTAAAGTAAGATTATACTCTTTTTTTGGATTGTTTTTCAGGATAAAAGTATTATCGATAATGGCTACCAACTCATTATTGTCGTTGTATTTTTTCTTGACAAATAAGTGCTTGCTGTAGCTATCGGCGTATTCAATTTCTTCTCTCAATTTAGAAGTGTTTTTTTCTTGCGCGTGTAGTTGATTTGTACAAAACAAAGCATAACAACTTAATGCTAATAAGGTAATTGATTTTTTCATAGAGTAGAAAGATACTGCTTTTTTAATTAAGGTTCATATACAAAATGACCTGTAATTTGATACTTAAACAAGCAATTTTCTAACACTTGTCCGCTACCTACATATTGATTAAGATGAGCAGTTTTTTTGTTGCTTTTTTTTATATTCGTAAAAAACATTTTTATGCGAGCATATGCTGAAGAAGGTCTAAGTATTGTTGAAGTTTTACCAGATCCGCCCAATAAATTTTATAACATTATTGATAAAGGATGGTTCGTTATTCTCCCCTTAATTGTAATAGTCTTATTTTTTCACAAATATCTTCCTGATTCTGTTGCGATTTTTATCTCTATTTTTCTTGTAGTATATATCTTTCTTTACCTTTTATATGTACAAATAGGTAATTTGTTTAGAAGCGAAAATATAGCCTATAATATTATTGGAAAAATACATTTTTATAATGATTTCGTAGAGATTATGAATATGCGAATTGATTTTTCTGAATTAAGATCGATTGAAATTACTTCTTATGATTATGAAGGCAGAAGAAGTTCTAGTAATACATTATACAATCCAATATATTCTTTAGGAATTAATAATTTTTTGATTGTTTATTTTAAAGATGGAACAGTTGATAAATATCAATTTAAATTACTTAACGAGATTCACATGTTCTATTTTAGAAAAGAATTGATTCATTATTATAAATTGGGCTTAATTCGTGAATTAAATCTTCATGATATTCTTGGTAATCATAGTTTTGAAAGCAAAAGTGATTTCAGAAAGCATAATCCAAAATACAACAACTATCCCTCATAAACAAAATGCCCAATAATGGTGTATTTAAATAAACAATCTTCTAGTACTTGTCCACCGCCTACATTATGCACAATTAACCTGCGTTTACCATCTTTAGATAATTTATTGGTCACAATTCCAATATGAGGCATTTTATCGTTAATCATCCACGTAACCAATGCGCCTGTTTTGTAGTCATTAGCATTTTGTGTAATAGGTAACGCTTTGCCTTTGCGTTTAAAGAAAACCTCTAAATTAGGCACTCTGCGGTGGTCAATGTTGGTATCGGTTTTTGTAGCACCCCACATTTTAGGATATTCGTTAAAATGCGCTTTCATATCTTCATGTACTTCCTTTTGCAAATCAATTCCTAGTTTTCGGTAAGCTCTAATCACAACATCGGTACAAACACCTGTTTTAGGGGGCACATCGCCGTTTGGATAGTCAATAGCAACATAGTTAGGCGTGTATTTTATAGAAGCATCAATAATACCAATGGCTTTTTGCGAAAGTTGTTTTCTAAAAGCAGATACATCATCGGCAATAGTATCCTTTTTTACAGTAGTAGCTTCTGTAGTAGGTTCAAAAATGATTTCGTTTTCGGATAACTTACCTCTATCAAATCCATATATAAACATTCCACCCAAAATCAACACAATTAATCCAATAAAACCTAGTAAAACATATAGTTTTTGCCATATACTTAGTTTGGTTGCCAATGTAATGAACAAGACAGCAACTAGCAATACTATTATAAAAAGAAAAACAATGCCCATAATGTTTTAATGGTTACAGCTTAAAAATGATGTTTTAAATATAATCATTTACCATTTCTTACACAAAATCATTTATTAGTTCTTACAAAAAAATATGAGAGTTAGAGAGTGAAGTATTCTTTCTAAAAACAAGAAAATAAGTAGTAAATTTGATTTTATTAAATTATGATAAAAGTGGTAAAAGTACTTATAATAGATGATGAAGAGAAGTTAAGAAGCTTACTTTCTAAAATTATTAGTTTAGAAGGATTTGAAGTAGCTCAGGCATCAACTATTAAATTAGGATTAAAAAGATTAGAATTAAAAGATATAGATGTTGTAATCTGTGATGTTAAATTACCTGATGGAAATGGTATTGAAACCGCTCAGATTATTAAAGATAAATATCCTGAGGCAGAAGTGATTCTTTTAACCGCTTTTGGTACTATTACAGATGGTGTACAAGCGATAAAAAATGGTGCTTTTGATTATATTACAAAAGGAGATGATAACAATAAGATTATTCCACTTTTGTATAAAGCTAGTGAAAAGGCAACATTAAATAAAAAAATTCTAAAGTTAGAAAAGCAGTTAGGTGAAAAACATTCTTTTGAAAAAATTATTGGTAAGTCAACATCATTGTTAAAGGCAATAGACTTAGCCAAAAAAGTAGCAGCAACATCTACAACCGTTTTGTTAACTGGAGAAACAGGCACAGGAAAAGAAATTTTTGCACAGGCTATTCACCAAGCAAGCAATAGATCTTCAGAAAATTTTGTAGCTATAAATTGTTCTGCTTTTAGTAAAGAGCTGTTAGAAAATGAATTATTTGGTCATAAAGAAGGAGCCTTTACTGGAGCTTCTAAAAATCAGAAAGGTTTGTTTGAAGAAGCACATAAAGGAACCATTTTTTTGGACGAAATAGGCGAACTGGCATTAGATTTACAAGCAAAAATATTACGTGTTTTAGAAACAGGAGAATTTTTACGAGTAGGCGACTCAAAACCTATTAAAGTTGATGTACGTGTTATTGCTGCTACTAATCGAAAATTAGAAGAAGAAATACAAAAAGAGCATTTTAGAAGTGATTTGTTTTATCGTTTAGCCGTTTTTGAAATTCATTTGCCATCGTTGCGCGAACGAAAAAAAGACATTTTGCTTTTGGCAGATTATTATGTCAATTATTTTGCCTTACAAACTAACCGAAAACTATTAAAACTATCAAAAGAATACGCAACAGCGCTTGAAAATAATAATTGGAAAGGAAATATTCGCGAACTTAAAAACGTAATTGAACGAAGCGTGATCCTTACAGATTCAGATATTTTACAAACAGACACACTTCCTGCAGATTTTTTAAATGAAGTTGGTTCTACTAAGGCTCTTTCGTCATTTTCAATGGCGAACATAGAAAAAAAACACATTCAAAAAATACTTCAACACACAGGTGGTAATAAAGCCGAAACTGCGCGGTTACTTGAAATAGGAATTGCAACACTTTATAGAAAAATAGAAGAGTACCGTCTTTAAAATAATAGTACCATATTGAGAAAAGCCTATCATTTTGATAGGCTTTTTTTGTTTGAATATAATTTTATTTTCTTTTAGTTGGTTGATTTTTAATTATTTGTGATTGCTTTTTGCTTTTTGGAACATAAGTTGGCATAAGGTTATGAAACAATTTAAAAATGAAACATAAGAATGAATCTTCAAGAAAAAGAAAAGAACCTCCATCACCACCAAAATGGCTTAAATCTTATCATTTGTTGCTTATGGCATTTATAGTAATGATACTATTTGGCGCAATCATAAAATACATTAGTAATGTTTAATAAAAAATAAATAAATGATAGCAATCTTATTAATTCTTACAGGCTTGGCTTGTTTTGCCTTATTTATTAAATCAATAGATTTTTTCGATAAAATATAAAAAGTATCACAAAAATTACAAATAAAAATAAATAACATGTTGGCATTATTTCTTATCGCTATAGCAGTATTTATATACATCTGCTACGTGCTTCTTAAACCAGAAAAATTTTAACCCATCATCATTATGAAATTTAACTACTCATCATTAAGGGAAATAGGACAAGTGATTTTGATATTTCTTATGATTTTAGGATGTGTAAAATTGTTTGGATGGATGTTTAAAAACCTATTTAATTAATCAAAAAATGAATACAGAAATATTAGGGATTATTGCAATGTTCACAATAACGGTACTTTTAGCAATACCGTTTGGTAAATACATTGCAAAAGTTTTTGGAAATGAAAAAACACTTCTAGATCCCATTTTTAATCCAATAGAAAGGATTTTTTATAAAATAAGCGGTTTAAATCCGCAAACCGAAATGAGCTGGAAACAACAAATGGTTGCTTTGGTAACTATCAATATGATTTGGTTCTTGATGGGAATGCTCATTTTAATGACACAAGGAAGCTTGCCTTTAAATCCAGATCAAAATCCAAGTATGTCTGCCGATTTGGCTTTTAATACAGTTATCTCATTTGTGGTGAACTGTAATTTGCAACATTACTCGGGCGAAACAGGTTTGAGCTATCTAGGGCAGTATTGGCTCATGTTTTTACAGTTTGTGAGTGCAGGTACAGGTATGGCTGCTGCAGCTGTGTTGTTTAGAGCTTTTAGAGAGAAATCAACACAAAACTTGGGGAACTTTTATGATTTTTTTGTAAAGTCTTGTACCCGCATTTTATTACCTGTTTCGTTTGTAGTGGCCGTTATTTTGGCTTTTGAAGGTACTCCAATGACATTTGAAGGCAAAGATATCATAACCAATTTACAAGGAGAACAGGTTGCGGTTTCCAGAGGGCCAGCTGCGGCTTTTGTTGCCATAAAACATGTAGGTACAAATGGAGGAGGTTTTTTTGGTGTTAACTCGAATCATCCTTTTGAAAACCCTTCATATTTATCAAATATGGTTGAAATGTTTGCCCAAACCATTATTCCCATTGCGATGATTTTTGCATTTGGATATTTTATCCGAAGAAAAAAACTATCATGGATGATTTTTGGTGTGATGACGGTTGGTTTCTTGTTGTTAGCGATTCCAAATATCAATATGGAAATGAACGGAAACCCAGCTATTTCGGCTATGGGAATAGATAATTCGCTCGGTGCCATGGAAGGAAAAGATGTGAGAATAGGGGCGCCTGCAGCTGGTTTTTGGAGTATTGTAACTACCGTTATTTCCACAGGATCTATCAATTCAATGCACGATAGTACCATGCCACTTTCAGGAATGAACGAATTGCTTGCTATGATGATTAATGCCTTTTATGGAGGTGTTGGCGTGGGCATGCTCAACTTTTTTATATTCATCATTCTGGCTGTGTTTATTAGTGGTTTAATGGTAGGGCGCACACCTGAGTTTTTAGGAAAAAAAGTCGAAGCACGTGAGATGAAAATAGCCATGATCATAGCCTTGTTACATCCTTTTTTGATATTGGTAGGTACTGCATTAGCAGCGGCACTACCGCAGTACACAAGTGAAACTTTAAACAATCCTGGTTTTCACGGATTAAGTGAGATGTTGTATGAATACACCTCTTCATCAGCAAATAATGGTAGCGGTTTTGAAGGTTTGGGTGATAATACAATTTGGTGGAATATCAGTACAGGTTTTGTACTTATTTTATCCCGTTTCTTACCTATTATCGGTCCGGTAGCTATCGCTGGTTTGTTAGCACAGAAAAAATACATTCCAGAAGGCGATGGAACATTAAAAACCGATACAGCCACTTTTGGACTTATGGTATTTGTAATTATAGCAATTGTTGCTGCCTTGTCCTTCTTTCCTGTATTGGCTTTAGGCCCTATTGCCGAGTTTTTTACACTTTATTAATGAAACAGCTTAAAGATTTAAAAATGAATAATAATACCTCATTGTTTCAAAAAAGCATGGTTCAAGAAGCCTTGAAACAATCATTCGTAAAACTCAATCCAAAGTTAATGTTTCGCAATCCAGTGATGTTTACGGTATGGATTGGAACTGTAGTAATGCTTATTGTAAGTCTATGGACGCTTTCAGGTGCACAAGGACAAGGAAGTTTTGGATATAATTTTGTTGTATTTATGGTGTTGTTGCTTACCTTGTTGTTTGCCAATTTTGCTGAAGCTATTGCCGAAGCTCGTGGTAAAGCCCAAGCCGACAGCTTACGTAAAACGAGAGAAGAAACACCTGCTGTTCTTCAGAACGGTCAAACCATTTCGTCTGCTCAACTCAAAAAAGGAGATGTCTTTGTTTGCAAGGCTGGTGATGTGATTCCTTCGGACGGAGAAATTATTGAAGGACTTGCTACGATAGATGAAAGCGCCATTACAGGTGAATCAGCACCCGTAATCAGAGAAGCAGGTGGCGATAAAAGTTCGGTTACAGGAGGTACTAAAGTGCTTTCAGATAGAATAGTGGTACAAATAACCACGCAACCAGGTGAAAGTTTTTTAGATAAAATGATTGCTTTGGTAGAAGGAGCAGCACGTCAAAAAACACCGAACGAAATTGCTTTAACCATTCTCTTAGCAGGATTTACTTTAGTGTTCATTATCGTATGTGTTACCCTAAAGCCTTTTGCCGATTATTCTAATGTAAGCATTACTATTGCATCGTTCATTGCATTATTTGTGTGTTTGATTCCCACAACTATTGGAGGATTACTTTCGGCCATTGGTATTGCAGGAATGGATAGAGCGCTAAGAGCCAATGTCATCACAAAAAGCGGAAAAGCCGTAGAAACAGCAGGAGATATTGATGTGTTGCTGTTGGATAAAACCGGAACTATTACCATTGGTAACCGTAAAGCAACGCATTTTTACCCTGCAAATGGTGTTGATGAAGCGCGATTAATTAAAGCGGCAGTTTTGAGCTCTATGGCTGATGAAACACCTGAAGGAAAGTCGATTATTGAATTGGCGGGTATCAATCCGCTAGCATATGCTGTAAAAAATTCAGAGTTTGTGAAGTTTACAGCCGAAACACGCAGTTCGGGTATCAATTATGAAAATATTCGCATCAGAAAAGGAGCCACAGATTCCATTAAGAATATGATTACGCAAGCGGGAAATCATTTTCCGCAAGAAGTGGAAGATCAAGCCAAAGAGATTTCAAAAAATGGAGGAACACCACTTGTGGTTTCTGAAAATGAACAAGCATTGGGCGTTATCGAATTGCAAGATATTATCAAAACAGGTATTCAAGAGCGTTTTGAACGCCTTCGAAAAATGGGAATAAAAACCGTAATGGTTACAGGAGACAATCCGTTAACAGCAAAATTTATAGCTGATAAGGCGGGTGTAGATGATTTTATTGCCGAAGCCAAGCCTGAGGACAAGATGAATTACATCAAAAAAGAACAATCTGAAGGGCGATTGGTAGCTATGATGGGCGATGGAACGAATGATGCTCCTGCTTTGGCACAAGCCGATGTCGGTGTAGCCATGAATAGTGGAACACAAGCTGCTAAAGAAGCTGGTAATATGGTGGATCTTGACAACGACCCTACCAAGTTGATCGAAGTGGTAGAGATTGGAAAACAATTGTTAATGACTCGTGGTACACTAACAACCTTTAGTATTGCAAATGATGTGGCCAAATATTTTGCTATTATTCCGGCACTTTTCATCACAGCTATTCCGGCATTACAAAGTTTAAACATTATGAAACTTCACAGCCCAGAAAGTGCCATTTTATCAGCAGTAATATTTAATGCGATTATCATCCCAATGTTAATTCCGTTGGCTTTAAAAGGAGTTGCTTACAAGCCAATTGGCGCGAGTGCATTACTTCGTCGTAACCTGTTAATATTTGGTTTAGGAGGCGTTTTGGTTCCTTTTATTGGTATCAAGCTAATTGATATGCTGATATCCGTTTTCTTTTAATTTTTAATATTTAAAAAAATGAAAAAACATATTTTACCTGCATTAAAGTTAACGTTTGTGATGATTGTATTCTTCACCGTTATTTATCCACTTGCGGTATGGGGCATCGCCCAAATGGCTCCCAATTTAGGAAAAGGCGCAATAGTAGAAGTTGATGGAAAAAAATATTACACCAATATTGGTCAATCATTTACAAAAGACGCGTATTTCTGGTCAAGACCATCGGCAGTTGGTTATGATGCTTCGGGTTCTGGAGCAAGTAATAAAGGCCCTTCAAACGAAGAATACCTAGCCGAAGTACAAGCTAGAATTGATACTTTTTTAATGCGCAATCCCGGAGTTGAAAAAGCAGCAATTCCTGTAGATTTAGTAACAGCTAGTGGCAGTGGTTTAGATCCTAATTTCTCCGTGCAAGCTGCTAAAGTACAAGTGAAGAGAATTGCTAAAATTAGAGGTATAGGAGAAGCGCAACTAAATCAATTAATCGATGAGCAAATCGAAAAACCGTTATGGGGATTATTCGGTCCTGAAAAAATCAATGTTTTACAATTGAACATCGCTTTGGATAAGCTTACAAAATAAAATAGTTACTCTTAAAAAAACGATTGGGCTAAGAACTACAAACCCAATCGTTTTAAACCATCAAATAAATTTCACAATGAAAAAAATAACCTTGTTTCTGGCAGTCATGTTAGGAGCAACCGTAAGTGTATGCGCACAAGAAACTGAGAAAAAACCATTGACCATAAGTGGCTACGCCGAAGTATATTATCAATATGATTTTAACAATCCCAAAACGAATAATCGTCCTGGTTTTGTTTACAGTTTAAGTAGAAATAACGAAGTAAGTTTAAATTTGGGTTTTATTAAAGCCTCTTACGAAACCGAAAAGGTAAGAGCAAATTTAAGCGTAGGTGTGGGGTCGTATATGAATGCAAATTATGCTGCAGAGACTAATGTGCTTAAAAATATTTATGAAGCAAATGTAGGCGTAAAGCTTTCTAAAAACCATGATTTGTGGTTAGATGCCGGAATAATGCCTGCCCATATTGGATCGGAGAGTGCCATAGGTGCCGACTGCTTTACGTTAACACGCAGTATGATGGCTGATAATTCGCCTTATTTTGAAACTGGCACCAAGTTATCGTACAATACATCAAACGGAAAATGGAGTATGGCGGCATTGGTATTGAATGGTTGGCAACGAATTCAAAGAGTAGATGGCAATACAACACCAGCTTTTGGACATCAATTAACCTATCGTCCAACCGATAAAATCACCTTGAACAGCAGTTCTTTTATTGGGAATGATTTTCCAGACAACGAACGCAAAATGCGCTACTTTCATAATCTGTATGGACAAGTTCAGTTAAGCGATAAAGTTGCTTTTATTGCCGCATTTGATATTGGAGCACAACAAAAAGAAAAAAATAGCACACGTTATAACACTTGGTATACACCTGCTTTTATTGCAAAATGGTCCCCTTCTGAAAAAATCGATCTAGCAGCGAGAGTTGAATATTATAACGACAAAAATGGGACGATTATAGCAACCGAAACTACCAATGGTTTTCAAACTTTTGGCGCTTCATTCAATGTTGACTACCACATTTTATCGAATGTAGTTTGGCGAACCGAAATTAAGAGCCTCAACAGTAAAGATGCAGTTTTTGCAACCCGAAGTAATGAAATGAAGAAAGATAATGCTTCCATTGTTACCTCTTTGGCAGTACGTTTTTAGAATTTAGCAATTTTTCTCATTCCTTCATCTTGTTATGAAGTGGAATGAGTACTTTTAGTAATGTTATGGACGAAAGAAAAAGTGCGGAACATTTTTTAGATTTAATTCAAAAAGCACGCAGAGGGAAATTTAAACTTTATATAGGTATGAGCGCAGGCGTGGGCAAAACCTACCGCATGCTGCAAGAAGCACATACCCTTTTGCGAAATGGCATTGACGTAAAAATAGGTTATGTAGAAACGCACAATCGGGCAGAAACACATGCTTTATTAGACGGTTTACCTATTATTCCTCGTAGAAAATTGTTTTACAAAGGAAAAGAATTAGAAGAGTTCGATCTACAAGCAGTACTCAATTTGCGTCCTGAAATTGTAATTGTAGATGAGTTGGCGCACACCAATATTGAAGGCAGTGAGAACGAAAAACGCTGGCAGGATGTAATGGATATTCTCAACGCAGGAATTAACGTAATCAGTGCCGTGAACATTCAACACATTGAAAGTCTAAATGCAGAAATAAAAGAGATAACAGGAGTTGATGTCCAAGAACGAATTCCTGATAGTGTAGTAGCGCAGGCAGATGAGGTAGTAAATATTGATTTAACAGCCGAAGATTTAATTGATCGTTTAAAAGAAGGGAAAATCTACGATTCTTCTAAAGTAGCCGCCGCTTTAAACAACTTTTTCAAAAGCGAACATATTCTACAATTAAGAGAATTGGCTTTAAAAGAAGTAGCTTCGCAAGTACAACGAAAAGTAGAAACCGAAGTGGTTTTACCGCGAAATGTAAAAAAAGAACGTTTCATGGCATGCATAAGTTCCAATGAAGTTACGGCAAAAAAAGTCATTCGTAAAACCGCTCGTTTAGCCAATTATTACAACAGCAAATGGTATGTTATGTATGTGCAAACACCTAAAGAAGCTCCTCATAAAATTGCATTGGACAAACAACGCCATCTCATTAATAATTTTAAATTAGCAACAGAATTGGGAGCCGAAATTGTAAAAGTAAAGGCAAAAAACACCACAATGGCAATTATTCAAGAGTGTGGAGATAGAAAAATCACGACCGTTTGTATCGGAAAACCTCACATTACATTAGCTAAAATAATTTGGGCAACCGATACTTTTAATGCTTTGTTGAATAAATTGTCGCATGAAAATATTGACCTTGTAATATTGTCTTAAAATGAGAATTAAAGCAAAACTAACATTTGGCGTAGGATTACTTTTTATACTAATCTTAGCTTTAGCGGCAATTAGTGGCTGGTATGTAAATCAATTAAAAAAAGATACTAGTAATATTTTAGTAGCCAATTATAACACACTGCTATATTCAAGAAATATGTTATTAGCCTTAGAAGATTTGGCAACTGATACTGCTGCTGTTGAAACCTTTCAACGTAATATTAACCTACAAAAATTAAATGTTACAGAAATGGGCGAATTAGAGGCTACAAATCTAATCATTAAACACTTTGAACTTTTAAAAGAAAATCAGAACGATGTAAAACTTGTTTCGTCTACCCGAAAAGATATTACCGAATTAATGCGGTTAAACATGGAGGCTATTAGTAGAAAAAGTGATATTGCCGACGATACTGCACAAAAAGCCATCGTTATTATTATGGTAACCGGAACCCTGTGCTTTTTAATTGCGTTTATTTTACTTGTAAATCTTCCTTCAAATATTGCAAATCCTATTAAAGAGCTTACTGAAAGTATCAAGGAAATTGCCGGACAAAATTATAAAAAACGGGTTCATTTTGAAAGTCATAATGAATTTGGCGATTTAGCAAAATCATTTAATACCATGGCAGAAAAGTTAGAAGAGTATTCTGAAAGTAAGTTAGATAAAATATTAAAAGGAAAAAAACGCATTGAAACGTTGATTGATAATTTACACGATCCCGTTATTGGAATTGATGAAACTAAAAAAGTGCTTTTTGCAAATGAAGAAGCTTTGCTTATTTCAGGTTTGAAAAAAGAGGAGTTTATTGGAAAACAAATTCAAGATATTGCGGTAACAAATGATTTGATTCGAACCATTATTAAAGATATTTTTCTTGTAGAACAAGATTTAAAAGAAGAACCTTTAAAAATTTATGCAAACCAGAAAGAAAGTTATTTCGAAAAAGAAGTAGTAAATATTAACATTGTTCCTACAGGTGAAGAGGAAAGTGAATTTATAGGTCAAGTTATTTTACTGCGAAATATTACGCCATTTAAAGAATTAGATCAAGCTAAAACCAATTTTATGGGTACCGTATCGCATGAATTTAAAACACCTATATCCTCTATTCAAATGGGCATACAGTTATTAGAAAACAATCAAATAGGAAGTTTAAACCATGAACAACATGAATTGGTAAAAGGAATAAAAGACGATACCAATCGTTTATTAAAAATTACTTCCGAGTTACTAAACGTAACCCAATTAGAAAGTGGATTGTTACAAATGAATATAAAAGCAACCGCGGTTCAGCCTATAATAGATGAAGCAGTTAAAGCAAACAAGGCGCTGGCCGATTTTAAAAACATAAAAATTGAAGTTGTAAATAAAGTAACTAATTTAATAGAAGCCGATAGCCAGAAAACCGCTTGGGTGTTAAATAATTTAATTTCAAACGCCATTCGTTATTCGTACGATAACGCAACAGTTTTTATTAAAGCTGAAAAAATAAATGATAAGGTACAATTCTCGGTTACAGATCATGGACAAGGAATTCAACCACAGTATTTAACAAAGATATTTCAACGGTATTTTCGTATTCCAGGTACCAGAAAAGAAGGTACAGGATTGGGCTTAAGCATAAGCAAAGAATTTATAGAAGCGCAAAAAGGTGTTCTTTGGGTAGAAAGTGACTATGGATCAGGTAGTTCGTTCTTTTTTAGCTTACAGGCGGTAGTGTAATAAGACAATTAAAAGTACAAAAAAAAGACAGATGGCTATCATCTGTCTTTTTAATTATATCTCTAAGCTTTATAGTTTGCTTTTTATAACATAAGATTCAATGTTACGTACACGCATACGATAGCTTAAGCCTAGTTCAAACATTAAACCGCTGGCTTGTTTTTGTGATAGGGCAAGGTAACGCATGCCGCCGTGAAAGTTTACATAATGACTCACCACTGCTGGTAAACCGTAATACAATGTAGGTTTTTGTTTACCAATTAAGATAGGGTAGTGCATAGAAACCCCAGGACTAAAACCTTTAAATTGTACCCAATTAGGATCTTTTTCATATTGTTTTTCTGTAATGCTTTGCGCAGCATAATTCAAATCGGCTTGAATATTGAATTTATCAAACCATTTACCAAAACTTAAACCGATCATTAAAACAGCACGATTGTTCATTTGAGGAACATTGGTATGTATAGGGTAATCCATTTTGTTTTTGTTGCCGTAAATACTCATGTTAATACCGTACAAAAAGTTTTTACTATCGTTAAACGTATAATCCATTTTTATACCAGGGCCAATGCCGTTGTAACGTGATGGATTTCCTATAAACTGATTGGCTACAAAACCAATAAGTAAATCGCCACCCGTGTTATCCAACGTAATGCTTTCAAAGTCGGATGTTTTTAACTGATGAAATTGTGTGTTAGTTATAAAAGCAGCAGCACTTGAGGTAAATTCATAGCTAGGATACTGCAAGTTTAAAAAGAAAACAGCGCTTTCAGCTTTACCATTAACCATTTTAGGATTAAAATTAGGTAACGTTTGGGTTGTTTCTTCTAAAAGACTTTGAATTCCATCATCGGTTACTCCATTGATTTTGTGTAAAGTTGGGGCTCCATCTTCGGCAACTTTAAAAATAAGTTCAATAGGTTGGTTGCCTATTAAAGCGCGTTGTTCGGGCGTAAAATCAATACTATAGTAAATCAGTGCTAAATCGGTAAGGTCTTGTTTCGGACTCACTTCTTGCGTAATATTCTCATTAACTTGTGCCCAAAAAGGGGTTGCAGTTAAAAACAAACCAAGTAGCAGCAAGCTTTTAAATGTGTTTTTCATGTGTTTTTTGTTTTATGCGGCAAATATACTAAAAATAGGTTATAGGGTAAGGGTTTGCCTATTGCCAAAACCAATAAGCTTTTTGCCCTGTATGTTAGGTGTATTGCTTTTTTTAGTATTTTAATGCAAAATAATAGGTATGGATAACGGTACGCATATTTCGATTAAAGACTGGAGCGAAGACGATCAACCTCGTGAAAAGTTATTGTACAAAGGTAAAAACGCCTTGAGTGATGCCGAATTGTTGGCCATTTTAATTGGTTCTGGCAGCCGTAATGAAAGCGCTGTTGATTTATGCAAACGCATACTGCAACAAAACAACAACCAGTTGCACCAATTAGCAAAGCAAAGCATTCAACAATTAATGCAGTTTAAAGGCATAGGAGAGGCTAAAGCCATTACCATTGTTGCTGCTTTAGAGCTGTCTAAACGCTTGCAGTTATCTGATGTAAAAGAGTTGACCAAAATAGGGTCTTCTGCTGATGTATGCAAATTAATGCAACCCATTATTGGCGATTTACCTCACGAAGAATTTTGGTGTTTATTGTTGAATAACAGCAATAAAGTTATTTACAAGTTTCAGTTAAGTAAAGGTGGTTTAACCCAAACAGTAGTTGATGTACGCATGCTGTTTAAAACCGCTTTAGAACATTTAGCAACTGCCCTTATTTTAGTACACAATCATCCATCGGGGCAACTGAGTCCAAGTACGGCCGATAAAGACATTACATTTAAAATACAAGAAGCCGGCAAAAGCTTAGATATAAAACTATTAGATCATTTAATTATTACCCAAACAAGTTATGTTAGTTTTGCCGATGAAGGTTTGGTGTAGTTAAAACAAAATAGCTTTTTTATTTGTTTGTAATTGTTTTTTTATACTTTTAATGCATTGTTACCCATGCAAATGATCCGTTTATTTTTCATAACAAGTCTTAGGCTAGATATCCATCATCAGCACTTTTGTTAAAGCTGTAAAGGTTTTGTTTGTGTCAAAGCCCGCACGCTTTATCGTTTTACTATCCATTTTTATATACCTTATACCATTATGTTGCACCAGCTTTTACCTTTTGGCCTTATTATGGTTTTTATTATAGTGTTGCTTAATATTTGGGCAACCAAACTTAAAATTGCCTATCCTATTTTATTGGTTTTGGCAGGCTTGGTTATTAGTTTTATACCTGGCTTGCCTGTTATTCATATCAATCCAGACATGATTTTCTTTATATTTTTACCACCCCTTTTGTATGAAGCATCGTGGACGGTTTCTTTTAAAGAAATGAAAAAGTGGTGGCGTATTATAGGTAGTTTTGCCTTTTTGGTTGTGTTTTTTACCGCCTTTTTAGTAGCCATTACCGCCAACCATTTCATACCTGGTTTTAGCATTGCTTTGGGTTTTGTTTTAGGAGGGATTGTTTCGCCGCCCGATGCCGTGAGTACAGGTGCCATTACCAAGTTTGTAAAAATTCCTAAGTCTACATCGGCTATATTAGAAGGAGAAAGTTTATTGAACGATGCTTCATCGTTAATTGTGTTTCGTTTTGCGTTAGTAGCTGTAGGCACAGGGCAATTTATTTGGCAAACCGCCGTAGTTGATTTTCTATGGATGCTTTTTGGTGGGGTAGGCATTGGGTTGTTGATAGCCTTTGTGTTTATGAGAATCCATAAAAAGTGGTCAACAGACCGTGTTTCCGATACCGCTTTAACTCTAATTGCACCGTACTTGATGTATTGGGCGGCAGAGCAAGTACATTGTTCTGGTGTTTTGGCAGTGGTGAGCGGTGGACTTTTACTATCATCTCAACGTTTGAATTTCTTAAGCAGTAGTAGTCGTATTACCGGTTTTAGTGTTTGGCAAAGTTTTGTTTTTATACTAAACGGTATTGTGTTTTTAATTATTGGGCTTGATTTACCTGTTATTGTAAACGGATTAAAAGCAGCAGGTATTCCCTTAGAAACCGCCATAGTATATGGTGCAATTGTTACTTTGGTTTTGGTACTAGCACGTATGATTAGTGCGTACTGTGCTTTTTTTGCAACACGTATTTTTAGACCCACCGTTGCACACAGTATGCAAATGAACAAAACCAGTTGGTTAACTCCGCTTGCGTTAGGGTGGACAGGCATGCGTGGTGTGGTTTCGTTAGCCGCTGCATTATCAATACCCTTACAATTAAACGGAGCCCCTTTTCCGCACAGGCATCTTATTTTGTTTATTACCTTTGAAGCCATTTTGTTAACCTTAGTAGTACAAGGCTTAACCTTGCCTTGGGTAATTTCTAAGTTTAAACCTTTTCAAGGATTGGCACAATTAGAGCATGATGAGCATGAAACGCGCATGCAAATAAAAAAAGGGTTAAAACAACATGTGTACGATCATGTAAAAAGCAAATACGAGAACGAGGATAAATGGAAAGGGCATGCAGGCATGGAACGTGTGTTGAAACATTGGGAAGTCCAAGCCAATACACAAGACATCCGTTGGATTGATGAAGATATTAAGTTGATGCTTTTAGAAATGTTTGAACTGCAACGCGCTTATTTGCACAACTTAAACAACGATCCTATGATTGATGAAGAAATTATTCGCATGCAAGTGTACCAGATTGATTTAGAAGAAGAGCGTATTAAGTACCTTTAAACAACAAGATACTTTAATAGGAATTGATAAAATAAGAAACAAACTATGAAAATAATAATAACAGGCACAACAGGTATGGTTGGCGAGGCGGTACTTTTAGAATGCCTACAAGATGCTAAAATAACACAGGTATTAAGTGTTTCTAGAAAACCATGTGGTATAACCCACCCTAAAATGAAGGAGCTTTTGGTACCCAATTTTACAGAAATAGCGGCATTTAAGGACGAACTTGTAGGTTTTGATGCTTGCTTTTTCTGCGCAGGTATTTCATCAGTAGGTATGAAAGAAGAGCAGTACCGCCACATAACATATGATACCACTTTGGCGTTTGCCAACACCCTAGTACAAATAAACCCCAATATGGTTTTTACTTATGTAAGTGGCGCTAGTACCGATAGTACTGAAAAAGGGCGTGTAATGTGGGCACGCGTTAAAGGTAAAACCGAAAACGATTTAATGAAACTACCTTTTAAAAGAGTCGTAAATTTTAGACCAGGTGCTATGCTGCCTTTTCCTAACCAGCAATACGCCAAAAAGCTATACAACGTAATTGCCAAAGCCTTGCATTTTATAATGCCTAAAAAAGTAATTGCATTAAGTGCTTTAGGACAAGCCATGATACATGCTGTAGAACGTGAAAACGTAAAGTCTATTTTAGAAATTGCCGATATCAATGCATTGGCTAAGTAAACATTAAACAACAAACACCCCTTTGTTTTTATTTGGAAACAAAGGGGTGTTTGTTATTACAGTAGCTGTATTGTATTAATGATCGGTAGGTTCCCAAAGTTCTATTTTGTTGCCATCGCAATCCATAATATGAACAAATTTACCGTATTCATACACCGCAATTTCGTCTACAATAGTTACACCTTCTTTCTTTAATTCGGCAACCAAAGCCTCTAAATCGGCAACGGTATAATTAATCATAAAAGGCTTTTCAGACGGTTCAAAATATGTAGTGTCTGCTTTAAACGGACTCCATTGAATAGATGATTTCTGTGCATCTTCAGCCGCAGGGTCGTATTCAAAACTACATCCCCATTGGTTTATAGGCAAATCTAAATGTTTTTTATACCACTCTTTTAATCGTTCCGGATCTTGCGATTTAAAAAACACGCCGCCAATTCCTGTTACTTTTTTCATTGTTTTATCGTTTTGTTTAACGTATTTATCTTGTTGTAAAAGCACTAGCTTCTCAATATTTTTTCCAATGTTTTGCCTTTAGCTAACTCATCAATCAGTTTGTCTAAATATCTGATTTTTTGCATCAACGGATCCTCAATATCCTCTACACGATACCCACAAATAACGCCTGTTATTTTAGCAGCATTTGGGTTTAATTGCGGTGCTTGGTTAAAGAAATCTTCAAAATTAGTAGCATCATTTAAAATGCGTTGCAAATGGGTACTGTTATAACCTGTAAGCCAAAATATAACCGTATGCAGTTCTGCAACTGTGCGCCCTTTTTTTTCTACTTTGGTTACATAATGTGGGTATACACTAGCAAAAGTCATTTTAAAAACACGTTCGTTGTTTTTGTTGTTCATCAATTGTAAATACTAAGTGGTTTTGCAACATTAAAAGTACATAATTATTTTAGTTTTGCTAAACAAGCAGGCAATTTATTAAGTTACTTTTAATGAAAAAGAGTTTAGATAGAAACAAATGGTTAAGCTGTGTAAAAAAGCTAAAACCATAACCAAATTAATTGTTGTTACACAAATCATTTTTTATATTTGGTATTCAATCTATCATATGCAAGCACAACCACAAAACGTTTTAGACAACCCAAATAACAATACCATTTTTATGGTGTGGCAGTTTCATGAAAGCAATGCACAAGTAGCAGCCGCTTTTAAAAAAGTATGCGCGCTAGTGCTTAATTTAAACCATTCTGCCAAAACACGTTTTCCAAATGCTAGGGCAAGTGTGGTTATGGGTATTAGTAAAAATGCTTGGACGCTTTTGCAACTTATGCAACCTTTACCTAAAGAGTTGGTGCATTTTGAACCTATTGTGGGCAAAAAACATACGGCAGTTGCTACCCCAGCCGATTTGCATTTTCACATTAGAAGCGATGCCTTTAGTTTTTGTTTGGATATGGCCACGCTTATAGCCGATTGCTTGCGTAATGTTGCTACTTGCTTAGATGAGGTACATGGTTTTAGATATTGGGACGGACGCAGTATTTTGGGGTTTGTAGATGGTACAGAAAACCCGCAAGGAGCTGAACGTGCCCATTTTGGATTAATTGGCAATGAAGATGCCGCCTACCAAAACGGTAGCTATTTATTTGTGCAAAAGTACATACACAATATGCAAGCATGGCGTGCCTTACCTATTGCAGAACAAGAAAAGGTTATTGGCCGAAGCAAGCAAGAGGATGTTGAAATGGCCGATGATGAAAAACCAAGCAATGCCCATAGTGCACTTGCAAATGTAGGCGATGATAAAAAAATTGTACGCGATAATATGCCCTTTGGCACTACTGCGCAAAACCAAATGGGTACGTATTTTATTGCCTATGCCAGTACTTTTAGTACAGTAAAAGAAATGCTTACTAGAATGTTTGTGGGTTACCCTGTAGGAAATTACGATCGTATTTTAGATTTTAGTACCGCAACTACAGGTACGTTGTTCTTTGTACCAACATTAGATATGTTGGATGCTTTTACCAATTAAGTTTTTTAGGTGTGTTCATACATTACTCATGCACTATCTATGCTTTATCTATGCCTTTACTATGCTTTATCTATGGAGTTGACCCGTCCTATGACCCGTCCTGACCCGTCCTAAAATAACTATACCTATTTTTAAATAAATCCTGTTATAGTTATACAGTTGCCTTTTATTTTTTGCCACAGATGCACAGATGTTTTTTTGAACTAAAGAATGATGATTTGCACAGATATTTAATCATTGATATATTCTGTATGTACAAATAGAATGCGTCAATTCGAGTGGTTTTTCGAAATGTAATGAAGAAAAATTGTATCGAGAATAGCATTTTATTCGATTTTTACTATTTAATCAATAAATCATCAATAGACTTTTAATCTAAAAACTTGATGACTTCTTCTTGTGTTAAACGAGTATAAGAACAGAAATCGGTAACTGATATGGGTTGATGTGCACTTTTATCATACACTTTTTTTATTTGATGAAGCATACGTAAACTTTGACGGTAGCTTTTTCCTGTAATACGCATAACATCTTTTGGGTAGATGCATATTCTTGTTTCTTTTGTTTTCATTTGTTGTTTTTTAATGCAACAAATATGTGTTTGTTTTTTGGGGTGTTTTCCCAAGGTGGGAAAAAATGGGAGTTCTTTTTGTGTTTAGTAGTGTTAAAGGAAGTAAATAGAAAATTTTGTTCATTTTGTCTTGATACAAAACGAACCAAAAGATCAAGACTCTATTTTTTCAACGGTCAAAATAAGTTTTCTTTCCTAAAAGAAATAAACTCGCTTTTCAAGCTCAGACAGCATTTCTTTTTACGGAAAGTGCAACTTTTTGACGCTCGCTGAAAAACTAATGTCGTTTTTTTGATTCTGCTTAATAGTTCAATTTGATTTTGATTGATAATGCTATTTATTTTCAATTGCACTTTTTTTTAGCTACTTGTGAGACACCGCATCAAGTGCGGTGTGACAGGGAATTCTGCTAAATAGGCTATTTGACTTTGATTGATAATGCTATTTTATTTTCAATGACACTTCTTTTTAGCTACTTGTGTGACTGCTACGCCAGTTCGCTTTGCTCGGGTCCGCATGGAGTGCGGTGTGACAGGAAATTCTGCTAAATAGGTTATTGATTTTTTAAGTGCTTTATAGCTTGTTGAAGGGTAAATGTTATCAATTTAATGATGTTGTTACCTTGGTTTTTATGCTTAATTGTGTTGGTTTTTGTCTAAAAATGCCATATGGTACGGGGTGTAAGTGTTTGTGTGTTATTGTTTTGCATATTTGTATCTCATTCTACTAGTTGCAACGGAACGAATGGTATTGTTTCACTTTTAAATTTTTACATTATGGCTGGACAAGACGGCATTTTTAAAATTAAAGGTACTCTGGGTGGGGTTACTTTTTACAAAACAAGAGATGGGTATAAGGTGCGCGAAAAGGGCGGAATTGATAAGAAGCGTATTGCTACCGATCCTGCTTTTAAACGAACGCGTGAAAACGGTAAGGAGTTTGGTACTGCGGGTGTATTTGGTAAGTATTTACGTACTGCTTTTAGACCGCTACTTAACAATACTTCTGACAGGCGTGTGGTAAGCAGATTGCTTAAAGAACTTATGGGTATTCTTAAAACCGATGTAGTAAATAAAAGGGGTGAACGCACGCCTTTAGCGGGTACGCTTGCGTTGTTGCGTGGTTTTGATTTTAATAGCAATGCGCCTATTAGCAACACGCTTTACATACCTTTTAATGCTACATTAGACAGAGCCAGTGGCACGGCTGAAATAAGTTTGCCTGATTTGGTGCCTTCGCAAATGATTAACGCACCTGCTGGTACTACTCATTTTAAAATAGTTGCTGGTGCTTCTGAGGTTGATTTTGAAGCTGGTAATTCATTAACCAGTTATGCTGCAACCGCAGAATATCCCGTGGTGCCTGCTGTGGTACTAAACACGCCTTTAACGGCGGGTAGCACGCAGCCTTTATTTCAGGTATTGGGTATTGAGTTTTACCAACAAATTAACAATGCTTTTTATCTGTTAAACAATGGTACCTACAATACCTTGGCTGTTGTAAATGTAGAAAAGGCGTAGTATGTTGGTATTAACCAGAACTTATTTGCCACATGCAACTCATGGTGTTTTAACCTTAAATGGAACTCATTTGGCTTATACCTTAGAGCTTGCTTGGCGTAATAATGCCCGAACCATATCTTGTATACCCGAAGGTATTTATACTTTACGTAAGCGGTATTCTGAAAAGTTCAGATGGCATTATGTGGTACTTAATGTGCCCAACCGATCTTATATTTTGTTGCATGCCGCTAATAATGCACAAAAAGAATTACAAGGGTGCATTGCACCTGTAACCCAGATTGTAGCCGAAGGAATAGGCACACAATCAAAACGCGCCTTACAGTTGGTTATGGAGCAATTAGCAACCTTAACCCAAAAAGGACTTTTACAATTACACATTACTTCAAATACTTTTTAATTATGAGCAAAAATTCAATTATAGCACGTGCTGCGGCACCAACCCCTAGTTTTTTTAAAACCTTACGTACTATAGGTTTAATAGTAACTGCTGTAGCAGGTACCCTTTTAACAGCACCTGTTAGTTTACCTTTGGCAGTGGTAAATATTGCAGGTTATTTAGCGGTAGCCGGTGGTGTATTATCGGCGGTATCGCAAATTACTGTTGATGACACTAAGCAAAAACCTACAGTTGATGCCTAACGAGAAAAGTTATTATATGGGTGGCGTAATGCTATCATGCGGATACAGTGTGTTGTATGCCCAAGCCATACAAACAATTGTATTAGCCGTATTAGGTACCTTGGTAAGCTACTTGGTTAGTAGGCTTATGAAACGATGGGACGAACGTAAAGAAAAGTAATTTTACGTATATAAAAGAACGAGTGGTGTAGTGCCACTCGTTTTTTCATTGTATTCCTAATCATGAAGTTTTTTTACTAAAAAAGTTCTTTTTGTTACTGAATCAGAAGTTACATTCAATGTTATATTCTTCTTTTCTTAAAGCTATGAAATGATTATTTCAAGAAAAGGCATAGTTTCTGATTCTGAAAAAATTAATCAAAAAATACACTAATAAAACTTTACAAGTTTTAGATAACTTAAAAATTCCTATAAATAGCAAAGAAGAGTTAAGAGAGTTTTAATTAAACTTAATGAACAGAATGGTAAAAAAGTTTTACCCATATATTTATTTATTACGCCATTCTTTAGCTTTCTTTTTATCTTTTTCTACACCAAGACCTTCTTCGTACATTTGGGCTATTTTTTCTTTTACTTTGTTTTTAAGTGCCTGATCAATTTCTTCGCCTTTAACCTCATACGATTTCACAAACCAAGTCATTGCCTCTGTAAGATCTTTTGGTGTGCCTAATCCTTCCTCGTACAACTGTGCTATCATTGCGGCAGATCTTTGACGAAATAATACATTTGATTCATAAGTTTGAACTTTTTGAAACCATTGCATAGCTTCTGGAAATTTTTTTAAATTGAAATAAGCTCCTCCTGTATAATACATTGCTGATACAACCTCATCGGTATTTATTTTATAAGCATAAATGGCATTTTGGTATTCTTTTAAACTAAAATAAATGTTTCCTAATTCTTCTGCACAATATATATTTTTCAAGTCAACTCCTTTTTTATACCAAACTATTGCTGTTGTTAAATCCTTTAGTCCTTTATGGTAAACCATACCAAGTTCATGAAACGCATTGGTTTTTTTTTCATCGGTTTTAATAGCTAGGTTTAACCATTTTATAGCTTCATTGTAGTTTATTTCGGCTCCATAACTACCCGTTCTATAAATATAACCTAACGTAATCATGTCTTCTACAATACCTTTTCTAGCTCCGTTTTCCAACCATTTTATAGCATCCGCACTATTTTTCTTACCATACCAATAATATTTACTGATTTCTTCCGCAGCATAAGCATCTCCTTTTTCAAATGCTTTTGTAAAATATTCAAATACTTTTTCTTCATTATAGGTAACACCTTGCTTATTTTCATATCTTAATGCCAAAGCACGATAAGCACGACCGTATTTTTTATCAACTCCTTTTTGAAACCATTCAATAGCCGTGGGATAATCGTATTTACGGAAATAATAATATCCTATATCTACCGTTGCTAAAACATTGCCTTTGTCATACGCTTTTAGATACCAATTATAGGCATCGTCTTCTTTCCTATCTTTTTCGGCTTTCTCTGCGTTTACGTATTCAGGCATTTTTTTCCAAGCAATTCTTTTTTTTCCAAAAGAAAGATTTTCTTCAATAGTATTGATTTCTCTCATTTTATCCATATCTATTTGGTTGGAAGACATTTTTTCTGAATGTTTTACATAAGATTGTACTTGGCGATCAAGTTCATCCGCCTTTTCATTCCATTCTTCATAATTTACAAATTTATCTAAGCATATTATTTTTAAATACCCAACTTTCGCTGTCCATTTATCTAATAATTTTTCGGCATTGGTTAAATGAGTGATTGCTTTTTCATATTCTTTATTCTGAAAAGCTGTTTCGGCATCTTCATATTCAATGCGTGCTTTTAGTTCGTTTTGTGAGAAGATGTTGTTTGTGCTAAAAAGCAAAAAACTTGCTATTAAAAGTACTTTATATAGTTTCATATTGTTTGATGTTTATTATTTACTTACAGTTCTGTTTCCTATGGCAAATTTATAACCGAATTGGAATTGGTAAAAGGCTTGGTCGTTTGCTCTACCTCTATAATTGTAGTTTATCAAACGTACAAAAATTGCTGAATTGGGATTTCCGTTAGGATGGTAAAATACTTCAGCTTCATTACGTAAAACAGGAATTTTATTGATAGGAAATCCCTCGCCATTATGATTTTCGTAGTCAAATTCAGAAAGTTCAATTTTATAATCAAAACCAAAATTATTGAAGCGTTTAGTGCTTAAATGTAATCCACCTCCGAAACCAAGAGATTTTATATCTTTAATATCCTTTTTATCTTCTGTACCGTTATTGATTTCTGCAATATTATAATTGATAAAACCGTATAAACTAAGTTTTACAGGTGAATTTTTGTGTTGCCATTTTAAAACATCTCCTTCAACCCCCATAGTTAGATATCTTTTTTCAATCAATCCTAACGATTCTAACCTTTCTAGGTTTTCTATTTTTGCATATCGACTAATATTCTCAAACCTCGAATAGTTAACATAAGGAGAAATAGTAGGTAAATACTCTATCTGCCCTAATGTTTTTTTACTCCCAAAAAAACTATAAGGGTAAGGGAAAAGATAAAAAGTGGCTTTTCCATCAATCTGAACCAGTCCATTTTCAGCCTCTCCAAAAAGAGCAAGAAAATCTGAGTAGGCTCTTAACTCTACTATTTTTTCCAATGAGGTTTTCTGTTGAATTTTGTATTTAACATTACTGTCTTTGTTGTCAATAGTATCGGCAGGAAGCTTTACATCTAGTTCTAATGGAATATAATGATTCCCTATGTCATAACTATATGAAAAGACATCCGTAAGTTTTATATAAAAATTATCAAGTTGTTTATCTTCATAAATTCCTGATCCGTCTTTTTTTTCTGAATGAGTATAATATAAGAATTTACGATTTCCATGACTTGTGAAAAATAAAATACTGATTCCTACTTGATTATTAAAAATATGAGTATTACCTTTTTCATCTTCTACATGAAGCACAATATCAGAAAAGTAACCATCGCAAATCTTTACATCAACTTTTTTGAATTTGAAACTGTTTGCGGTTCGCGTAAAGACTTTATTTTTATTTGATTCGTAAAAGAAAAACTTTGCTCCTTTTTGTGGAATAGTAATATCGCCAAAATAATGATCCTTTCCTTCTGTTGACAATACCTTTTTTATAACATCGACTTCTTTTCCTGATTTATCCTTCAATATCTCGTGGTCTATAGTTTCATTTTCACCAAAATAAGTAACAATTTTTGTTGGTACAGCAGTGTCTGTAATTGCTACAATATTTTTATTTGGCACAAAGATTTCTTTTATCTCTTCAATAGTTAAACCTTTAGTAGTATAATAAACTTTATAACTTTCATATTTTTTAATGATTTCTACAAGTTCATTATTCAATGTCTTGGTAGTTTGTTGTTGTGTTTGGATTTCGTTTAAAAATTGCGGAGCAGTATTAAGATTTACTTCTTTTACTAATTCTTCAAATTTTTTCTTTTCAACTTCATATACTGCCAATTTAGACGTATATTCTTTTTCAAGTTCCACAAAATCTTTATTAGCATTTCCTAACAATGTCTTTTTATCTTCATCAGAAATATTTTTCTCCTGCCCAAAAACCACCCCTGTTAGCAACAAAAATGGTACTATTAGTAATTTTGTTTTCATGATTTATAAGTTTTAAAAGTTTAATATATTTTTTTTCTTAATTATGTTATACTTATTTTAATATGCTGGTTCACCAACATTTAGGTCTCGTCGTAAAACGATTCTAAGTTTATTTGAAAATATCTTAAAATAGATATTATCTATACCTACACCTGGTACGTTGATTGAAATTGTGGCTGTTTCTTTATTGTAATTATAATATTGAGGAGCAAGATTCCTTTGGATGTCATAAAAAATCTCATTAGCACTATCTATGCTATTTCCAGACACTAACATATAAGCGAAATAGATAACTTTATTATCTTGAGCACTTATAAAAGCTGGACCATTTTTAGTACTCCAAGGATCCCCTGAGTATGTTTTGCTTTTCAGTTTCTTCACAAGTTTTTCATTTTCTGAAGATAAAGCAGCAAATTCAGATGTGGTTATATTAGGTTTGTAATTGTACTTTTTTGCAAAATTTAAAACATAAGCTTGGGCTTTTTTCAATTCTTCTGCTTCCTGTTTTTCTTTCATTTGTCTGTCCTGTTGTGCAAGACGAATCTGTTCTTCTTTTTGTTGTTTAACTTGGTTGTATTCGGCTAAAGTTTTTGGAAGGTATTTCATATTATTTGACAAATCATATATCTCCCTATACTTTTCTGTGTCTGTTGTATAGTTATCTAAATAGTGTTTAGTTAAGGCTCTTAAATCTTCCAATTCTTTGTATTCATAGCTATAATCTCGAAAAATTTTTGCTTTAGAGATAATCAATAAATAGCGTGTTTTGGAAGTAGGTTTTCCCAGCAATTTTTCTGCACTTTCTAAATGAGTAATTGCTTTGTTATAGTTTTGGCTTTGATAAGCTGTTTCGGCATCTTCAAACTCCATACGGGCTTTCATATCGTTGTTTTGTGCAAAGATGTTGGTACTAAAAAATATTAAGGTTAGTATCAAAAAAAGTTTATGTAGTTTCATATCTATTATGGTTTAGTTGTTATTTATCATAAAATAAATTTTCAGTAGCTTGTCATTCCGACGATAGGAGGAATCTCAATTTCGATGAGATTCTTCACTCCATTACATTTCGTTCAGAATGACAAAAAAAAGTTAATCCCAAAAGCTATCGCTTTTTTTGGTTTCGGTTTTTTTCTCTGTTTTGGTTTCTCCCCAAAAATCGTCTGTTTTTTGCGGTGTAGTGGTTTTGGTTTCTTGTTTGGTTTCTGTTTTAGTTTCATTACCCCAAAAATCGGTAGCGCCGTTTTCTGCTCCGTCCCATTTTTTTCCTTTTACGGTATAAGTACTTACACTTACTTCTGCTTGCGGCAACAGCTCTACAAAAACGCTTCGTTCTTTTTCTGCCAAGGCTTTTGTGGTAAAATAACCCACTAAAGTTACTTTGCCGCCTGCTGCTTTTTCAGATTCAGAAATTACTTTGTCTTTAAATGCCCACGTACCGTCTTTGAATTTTGCATACGGAAACACATTACTCACTTTTGCAGTTGTTTTCCCGTCGTACCAATAGGTAAAAAAATACAGTTCATCTAAATTAATGTTGTGTCTAGACAGTGGCACACCACCTTCGGGATACTGCTTAAAAATATCGTTTCGTAGATTCGCTATTTTTTGCTTTCTTTCCGTTTCAATACGGGTACGTTCTGCATCGCGTTCTTTTCGTAGTTTTTCCTGTGCTTCTTTGCGTTCTTTTTCGGCTTTGGCATTACCAATAATGTTGGCAACGCTGGTAGCAAGCTCGCCAACCGCTTGGTCTGCACCTGTAGAATTACCCCACAAATATTCCTGTGTGTTGGCATTTTGTTGCATTCTGGCATCGCTTAAATCTTGTGCGTATTGGTTAATAGCATTGGCTTGATTGTAAAAAGCATTTTGCAAATCTTCTACATTATCAAACCGTTGGTTAAACGACGAATTATCTGAAATTCCTTGTTCGGCTCTACTTCGGGCTTCGTTGGCATAAAAACTATTTGCCATAACAGCATCTCTGCGATCTTGTTCTTGTTTTTGCTTTTCCATTGTATTAAAAAAACGATTTTCCTGCTCGGCATAACGGTCTCTTGATTCTTGTAGCTTTTTATCGGCTGCAATTTGTTCTTTTGATTTTTGAGGAGTTTGTGAAGGACTATCGTTCCAAAAATCATCTGAAGTAGGTTTATTAGAAGAAGTAGTGGTGGTAGTTTGTGTTTTTTGCTCTGAATTAGTGTTAGAATTTCCCGATGAAGTACTAATAGCGGCATCTGTTTTTTTACCCGATGAATTATTATTCGCGTTAGCATTTTTGGGTGGATTCAAAATTTCGGTTATCTTTTTACGGCAGGCATCAGAAATGTCAAGGTTCGAAATAAAACATTCTTTAAGCTCTTTAAATGTTGCTCTGCTTCCTAAAACTATTGTTGATGAGTCTCCAATATATTGCAATAAACCAGCTTGTGTAGTTAAAAGTGTTCCATTGTCCTCATACGTGTACATAACTTGTACGTGAGCCGATTTAAGAGGGTTACAACTAATTCCTAATTGCGAAGAGGTGTAATGTTTTCCATTTAGCAAGTAACCTTTGGCATCGGGTTCTACTTTTAATAATTTAACTTCAAATCGTTTAATCTGGTCTCCTTTATTAATTTCTGTTATTCCTAATGTTACATTATACGAATAACCATAGCCTATTTTTGATGCATCTACATAAAAATTGACTGTTTGTGAATAGGTATGTTTATATAAAAAAAGAAACAATAATATAATGGTAGTATGTATATATGTTTTCATATTAAAATATTTTTAAATGTTAATGCTTTTAACAAAATTATATTTATTACATTTAATAAAAAATAGCTATGTGTAGCTATTCTTATAACAATTTGTTACAGTATCATTAATAATGTATCGCTATGGATTGGGGGAATTTACTTAAAAAAGGAATGGAGGTGTTTTCTCAAGAAAGCAATGCAAATGATGATGTGAATTTTAAGATGAATAAGCCTATTGATCCTTTTCCATCGTATTATTTTATTTTTAATTGTGAAAGTGCCGAAATTGATTATATAAGCCCAGAATTAAAGAATGTTTTAGGATATGAAGCCAATGAATATTCTATTGGTCTTTTATTAGATTATATTCATCCTAATGATCAACCTATATTTATTCGGCACGAAACCAAAGCATTAGAATTTTGTAAGCAATTAAGTGCTGATTTGCAAGAAAAGTATTGCGTTATGCACAATTTTAGACTGAAAACAAAAGCAGGTGATTTTATTTGGATTCAGCAACAATCTTATGCCTGCGAAGTTAAAGACCGCGTTTTAAAAAAAACAATGGTTATTCATTCAAACATCAATAATTTTAAATCATACCATAAACATGAATTACATTTTATAGGTTTAAATGGACATCCTTCGTATTACAATATTCAGGATTCTTTTACGCTGTATACAAAAAGAGAACACGAAATTTTAAGCTTAATGGTGCAAGGTTTAACAAGCGAAGCTATTGCAAAAAAATTACAGCGAAGCATACATACGATTAGAAATCATAGAAAAACAATTCTTGAAAAATCGAAATGTGAAAACGTACAAGAGCTTTTGGTAAAAGCGATTCGAGAAAGTTGGGTTTAGACAATTAATGTTGTTTTTTATATAAAACAAGTTTTGGTATGAGTGAAAAAATAAATAAACTACGCGATATTTGGGATAGCATACCCAATTCTGTAACAGAACAAATAGATTTATCTCAAAAAGAACTTATCAACCAATATATGGACGTTTTTCATTTTGGTGAATATTTTTATGTAATTTTTAATACTCGTACCGCGGAAATGGAATATGTAAGCCCAAATGTTGAAAATATATTGGGTTATACACCTAAAGATTTTTATTTACAGGTGGTGATGGATAATATACACTCTGAAGATTTGCCTTACTATTACCATTATGAGCAAAGTGCGGTACGCTTTTTTTCGGCACTGGCTCCCGAATTGTTTTTTAAATATAAGTTCGCCTACGACTATCGTTTGAAAACCAAAGAGGGGTCTTATAAAAGGGTACAACAACAGATTGTGCCAATTTATTATTTTCCAGAGGGGGGCGTAAGAACTTTAGGTATTTTTACCGATTTAACACATCTTAATATTACAGGTATACCTAAGCTTTCTTTTATTGGTATGCAAGGAGCCCCTTCTTATTATAATGTACATTTGAAAGATGATTTTTTAAAAATACCTACGTTATTTTCAAAAAGAGAATTGGAGATTTTATCTTTAATGGTGCAAGGCTTTACAAGTGAAATTATTAGTTTGAAATTAGAAAGAAGTATTCATACCATAAGAAATCACCGTAAACATATTTTAGAAAAATCGGGCTGTGAAAATGTTCAGGAGCTTTTAGTAAAAGCGGTACGTGAGGGGTGGGTTTAAATAGAGGGTAAAACGCTACAACTTTATACCTTTCTTCTTTTTCACCTAATTAGCAAACTGTTCTTTCTTGTTCAGCCAATTTTAGGATTTCATTTTTGTCTTTACTTAATGCAAGCCTTGTGAATAATGCCGAATTATACTGTCTGTTGAACTCTCTTAAACTCCAATTGTTTTTCAAAATCTCCGTTTCGTAAAATTTTCTCTCTAAATTATCTTCCATTCTCATTAACTTGATATTGTGCGACCAACTTAATTTGAATTCGTCAGACAGTGTCTGCCCTTTTTCAGAAATAACAAATTTTGAAGAATGCTTTTTGAATTTTTTTGTTTTTTATGTAGATAAAGATCAATTGCTTACATCTATTGAAGGCTTTTACTAACACTTTGTTTGGCTAAAATAATAATTTAATTGAGCCAAAAAACAAGTATATAATATGTTTGGTTTTACTATTATTTATTGCATCTAAGGGTATAATAAGACGGCTTGAATGAAGAAGTTGAGGGAGGTTAAAGCTTAGTTATTAACTGTAGTTACTTTTTAACCGTTTGCAAATAACTTTCAGCGTTCATTACTGGTATCATTGAATTCTTAAAATCCTTTTCGTTTCTTGTTAGTATCAAATCACAATTTGCTGAGATTGCGCTATAATATTGCATGGCATCTTCAAAATCTTTGAAATCTGAGTTTATGGCTTTTTCTACCACTTCTTCATCCATTACAGAAATGGAACAAAGTAATTTAAACTTTCTAATTTTCTCTAATGCAATTTTTGTGTTTTCATATTTTGCTAATACATAAAAAGTATTTCCAATTGAAGTTGGAGATGTAAAAACTTTAATTTTCTTTTTGTCTGCTAAAGTCAAAACTTTGGCAACAGCATCGTAAAATCCATCTCTTTCACCAAGAAAATCAATAACAATATTTGTGTCTAAAAAAACCTTTTGCATTTACTTGTATTTCTCGTCTAAATGATCCGCATATTGATCTCTGATTTCTTTCCAATCAGCATCAATTGGAATGCTTTTTCCAGTTGCAATACTTTTTACAAATGGAGAAATTTCAAAATCATTGTCTTGTTCTTTGGTTAAAGAGTCTAAATAATTTTCGATTAATCTTGATAAACTTAACTTTTTGTTAGAAGCGTATTTTTTAGCTCGTTCAATAACATCTTCATCAAGTTTTAAAGTCAGCTTTGTATCCATAACAATTAATTATACGGATAAAAATACAAAAAATATACGTATTTTGAAATTATTGTAACATTTTTTTTAATTACAGCTGAAATTGTTTTTTAACCACCCCAGCGAAGTTAACTGTACGAAACGAATACTATAATGTAGGTTTCTTTTCATTTAGCTAAGCTGTTATATTTGATAATGTAATTTAAAAGAAAAGATGTTCTTTGCTACATTAATAATTAGCTTTTTATTTTTAATGTGTTCGGATTTTAAATGTGCTTGTGTGGATATAGTGTATTGTATGCCCAAGCCATACAAACAATTGTATTAGCCGTATTAGGTACCTTGGTAAGCTACTTGGTTAGTAGGCTTATGAAACGATAGGATGAACGTAAAGAAAAGTAATTTTACGTGTATAAAAGAACGAGTGGTGTAGTGCCACTCGTTTTTTTATTGTATTTATAATTATGTAATTTTTCTTACTAAAAAGCTTATTGGAAAAAACTACATTTTCTATATAGTTTTTCATTTTAACGTACAGATTACAAATCTGTAGGAATAGGGAAGCTTAGGTTTATATGATTTGTTTAATTAAACTCATAATGTATTCAAGATATTTTGTGTCAGAAATGCTTATTTCGTAGTCCCCATTTCCTGCATGTCCAAGGTTAGAAACATCACGGGTAATACCTTTTCCATCTTCTAAAGTTCCTTTTTTTGCATTAATCCATAGTTTTAATTTGTTCTTCTGAATTTCAATATCAGCTATATGCTTTTGGCCTTTAAAAGCAATATACCATTTTTTAGGTTGAACTTCAATATCTGCCGATAGTAATAAGATGGCATCTCTAAAAGTTTCGTATAATTCTTTTACATTATCATTTTTACCTTGTAATTGATCTTCCTCTGTATAGACTTTAATTTCTTTGGTTACCTTACTTAATTCAGAATCATTATTTTGCTGTACTTGTTTGATACTAGGTGCCGATTTAGATTTTTTCAAGGGGTTTATAATTACAATATCATTTTCAAATTGTTTTATTTCCCATAACTCAATGGCTAGATCTTTAAAATTTGATGATTGTTTTTGAAAATCAGTAAATGATGGTGAAACAAAAATAATTTTACTTTGCGACCAATCTACATCGGTACGTTTCAAGGTGCTTTTTTGCGTTTCATTATACTCAACAATAAAATCGGCTTTGTATTCTAACATTAAATTTAGATACGAAACTCCTTGATCTATAACACTATAATTTTGGTTCCGTTTGTATTCAATAATTACAAAAGCTTTACTTTCCTCATCAAAAGCTAATGTATCAATGCGATTGTTTTTTATTGAAAATAAAGTGTAATAGTTTGATATTTTGTAAATTACTATTTAATTAATAAAAGCTTTGATGTAATTACTGTGTTTTTTAAAACTTGATTTAAACATCCCACCGCATTCAGTAAGCTTAGAGCATTTTGTACATTCGTTGAAGTATATATTCTTCCAATCTGAAATAGACTTTCTGCTAAAATCCCACAATTCTTTAGGTAATAAACATAGAGGAATGTTGTAAATTGAAACATTCATTCCAAAATCGTTTAAAAACAAGACCGTTTCTTTTAGTTCTTCTTGATAATCATACGGGTCAATCCATAATTTATCTAAGTTAAAAGGAGTATATCCTTCCATTTCAAGTCCCATTAAGGCAATGTGCTCTACAAAGGGCATATTTTTATAAATAAATTGAGCTAATTTTTGTAATCGAGGTATTGTTATTTTATGTAAAACGACTCTTATTTCAATTCTCTGGTTGTATCGCGCTAAATTGTATATACCATTTACTGTTTGATTAAAAGCTTCTTTTGCTTGTACCACATAGTCATGAATTTCTGCAACATCCGCATATAATGGTATGGCTAATAACAATCCTTCATGGTTTATTTCATTTAGTTTTTCCGCAGTATTACTCCATGCAAAGGTTCTACCATTGGTTAAACATTGTACAAAAGTATTAGGTAAATTTTTTTTCAATTGCTCAATTAAAGAGAAAAAAAAGTTCCCTAGCAATGTAGGTTCACCACCAGTTATACCTAATGAATCACATTTATCAGCAGAAATTAATGATATTAATTCAGAATTAATATTGTAAAAATATTCTGTGTCATCTTTATCTTTTGGTGGCTGTGAACACATCAAACAATTGCTATTACATCTTTCTGTTAAAAATAAAAAGTTATGGTTTGAATGCTCTCGATACAATGTGTTTATTACACCATTTGTATTTATAACCACTATATCATTATTATTTAAATGATTAATTTCTTTAACACTGTAAATAATTGGTGTAGAGTCAATAGATATTTTATCAATTGCATCCGGTGTAATTATTGCTTTTACATCTGATAAATCAATTGATGGTAAATAATCTAAATCTGTAACAATTAAAATACAATTTTTATTAGGTACATTGATTGAAATGATGCCTACTATAAATGTGTTAACGAATTGAGGTATTCCTTTTGTTTTTAATATCATGATTGAAAGCCTGTTATCCAACTTTTAAAAATTCGTTCATTTTCTTTATCCTCAATCATCAATTCAAATAGAAATTTTATAATTTCCATATTCTTTTTACAAAAAATATTAGTTGGTCTAAAACCATATAAATCTCCTTGTGTTGTATAATTTAGTACAGGATCTGCTCCACAGTATGGTTGAAAAGCACAATCACTACAACCAGCTAGAGATTCATTGCACCATGTCTCTGAAATTTCCAATGCTTTATCTCCATAGAATATTTCATTGTAAGTATTCTTGCCTAGTTCTCCAATCTGAAATTTAAAATCTTTTGATTCTGCAATCATTCTTGCTTCATCGGATGCATAAACTTTTCCATCATAATTGAATACTACTACGCTATTCAAAACTCCTGCGGGTGATTGTAAATCTACATATCCAACAGGAAATGGGGTGAATATTTTTTTCAATATGATGCTTGCATAATCTTCAGCTAAAAAAACACCTTGTTTGTTGTAATTTAAAATATGAACTAAACCTTCTTTGTAGAAATCTAAAAACTCTTCAATAAAATAATGATTTTTATTAGGGTTATACTTTGCAAAACCATACGGACTAATAGGGCGTAAAAAAATATTTGCAAAACCGTTATTTACATATTCATCTATAATTTCTTTAGGATGTTTTAGTGATAATGCAGAAGTTGTCATTAATGCAGAAACTTTATCTTCACCTAAAACACTTCTACATTTTGCTATACCATCTAATGTAAGTTCATAGCTATTGTTTCCAGGTCGCTTTCTGTTCTCATTATGTATGAATTTTGGACCGTCTAAAGAAGTAGAAATAAGAATCTCATGTTCATTTACAAAGTCTAAGATTTCATCAGTTATTGGTGCCAGATTAGTACAAATAACAAACGCAATATTTTTATTATTAATTTCTGCTTCTACTTTCGCTTTTGCTACAGCATATTTAATTCTCTCAAATGCTAATAAAGCTTCGCCTCCTTGAAATTCCATTGTTACGTTAGGATTTGGGCTTTGCATCATCAATTTAATACCTTCATCAATATGAAAAAAAGACATATCAAATACATCTTTGTTTTGTGTAACGCGAGAAACTTGGCAATAATGACAAGTGTGTTCACATCTTAACGAAATAACAAAAATATGTAGTGATGTAAAATGATCTAAGAACGATTTTTTTGTTCTGTATCTTGCTACAATAACTTCTAATAATTCAGGTACAGTTGTTTCAGATATAATAAAATTAACTAAAAGCTCGTAATAAAGTTCAAGATCATCTTCTTTTTTAAACTGCTTAGTAACTATTTTGTGTACAATTCCTTTTGCAATAATTACAAAATCTCCAAGATCATTTGTAATAATATCGTAATTATTATTTAATGATTTAAATTTAAAAGGAAGTAAATAGTAACTATCTGATTGATTTTTATAAACTTCAGCTTCCTTAAATTTTCGTGTTTGTTTTTGATTTGGTGCTATAGTCATTATTTTATATCATTCGGATCAAAACCTACAGGATCACTTATCTCAAAATTGTTGTCTTCCATTATGTTAAAATCATAATTCGCAAAAGCCTTGGCTGTTATTAGCTCTCTTAAATTAGCGGTTTCATTATTAATAATTTCTCTTAACTTAAAATCAATTAAATCATTTTTTAAACGTACTATTAATTCTTCCTCATCAAAATCAGTATTGTTTTTCAAGGCAATTTTTACAGTGTAATCATTAAAATCAGATGTTATTTCTACATTGTAGTTTCCCAAATACCAGTACATACATTTATATACCACACTTTCAGAATAGTCTTGAATACTAAGCTTAAAAATTAATATTCCATTTTTATATGCTATGTTCTTCATAGTTTATCTTGCATTATTTGTAAGGTTTTTGTACCCACTTTACCGTCAGGTTTTAATTCGTTTTCTTTTTGAAATTTTATAACAGCCTCTTCTGTTTTACCTCCAAAATATTCAGAAACAATTACATCAAAGCCTAATAATTTTAAAATTTCTTGTAGTTTTTCAACGTCTTTTCCTTCACAACCTTTAAAAAGAACACGGTCACCCAACGTATAAGCAGTTGTTGAGGTACTGCCATATAAACTCTGATAGTTGTTTGTTGAATTGCTATTCGATGATGATGAATTTTTTACCGATGAAGTCAATGAACTACTAGATGACGGATAGCTATATGAAGATGAAGTGCTATTTGTTGATCGTGTACTCGTAGCACCAGAGCTATAACTCGACGAATAATGTGAAGAGTGGGAGCGGTGCGATGAATGAGATCGATGTGAGGAGTGCGACCTATGCATCATAGCTTTTAATTCTGTACCTGCTGCATTCAACTTTAAAACCAAAGTTGGTTTAAGTTTTTTATTAAATCCGATTTCATTAGCTGTATTTCCATCATCTTTGAAAAGCAAATTTTTAGTTTCTTTAGCAAAGGCATTTGTAAATGTAGCTAATGTAGCTAAAAGTAAAGCAACCGATTTACTTTTTAGTTGTGTAAGTTTTTTTATGTTTTTCATTAGTGTTAAAATGAGTGTGTATCCTGTTTTGCAATATACCTAATATTCTTGATTTTTTAATGCCATGCTCTTTATATGTAAAAAACTCCCGACAAAGCCGAGAGTTTTAGTATTCTTATTTCTTGTGATTTTACAATATTTTTTTTCTACCAGTAATTAAATATATGAAAAATTAAATCAATTCAGAAAATCTAGTTGCATTTGCTTTTAATATTGTAGCAGTTACTTCTTCTAATTTGTTAGAATTAATTACGTTATACATTTCATTATCCTGATTAATCAATGTGCTATATAACTCCGCATATTTTTCATTATAACCTTTGTATGCATCTATAACAAGAAAATGTTGGTTATTTTTTGGATTTTCTACTTTATCTTCAGAAAATTTATTTAATCTAAAATTTAAACTTTCTAACTCTGAAATGTCTTTTTGAATATTATCTAATGTTCTATTGGAATTGATATCAATACATTTTACACTATAAATTGAACCATTCACACCTATGCCATTCAATTTATAATCAAAGAACAATGATGGAATAATACTTTTTTCTATTTTATAATCGATGTCAATAATATCCGATAAAGGTTTACTAAAATCATTTTGCACACGATTTGTAAATACTAAATCTACTTTCCTATTTTTAAAATTAGATTTAAACTCACCAATATATTTATCATAAAATTTATTAAAGAATGATTTGTCTATATCAATGTTTAATTCTATAGGTTTGTCAAATTGGATTATACCATTGTTATAGATTGAAAGACGATCGATATATTGTTTCAAATCATTTGTGTTTTCTTCAATAAATAATTGATCGTTTGCGTTTAAATCTAAACTTTCTTTTATTTTTTTTATATTAAAATTCAATAGATCATCTTTGTTATCAGAAAGCTTAGAAATTAATTTAATTTTTAAATCTGAAAATTTATAAAAAACACGTGTATTAGAAATAGCAATTAAACCAATAACAATGTTCTCCTTGGATAAGGAGTTATTAAAATACCTAATTAAACTATAATACGATTTCATCTTAAAAGTTGTTTAATTTATTTGCTACTCTTGTGATTCTTTCTTGATTTTCTAATATTTCAATAATTTTCTGTTTTCCAGATCTACTTAATCCAATTTCAGAAGGCAAAGCTTCTAAAAGATTAGGTAAGATATTTAACGTTGTATGAATCTTATTAATAATACGATTGTTGTAATTCGAAATTACATTACTGTCTGCAAATTTACAAATCTTTTTAGTGAAATCAGATCTAATTAACATATTTGTTAAATCACTATCCATCAGAGGTATTCGTAGTTGTTTATAGTTGTTTTGATTCGCAAAAAGTTGTGTATGGTCTATTGCTACAAAGTCTAATTTGCGATCTTCTTCGATTAATAATAGGTTGGTATTTTTTATATGACGGTCTTTATTTGCTAACCAAATATCACAAAAGGCAATATCCAAAAATTTATAAGGGTCTAAAAATTTATTGAAATCATTTTTGTTGGTGATGGTCATATTATGCAAATCTAGCTCTGTTTGATTTGCAACTTCTTTAGCACCTATAACAAATAATTCTTCAATATTATATTGACTATATTTTGATTTTATATTATTTTCTAAAATAAAAGTTTGCAATAGTTGGTTTTCAATTTTTATGATCTTAATTTCAGGTACTTGAATGCCCCAACTACTGTAAATGATATTTCCAATTAATTCATTTATAATATCTTCTAAAGGAGGATGTGTTTTGAATATTGTTTTTGCAAAATAACTTTCCGTATCGTCAGCTAAAATTCTAATCGGAATACTGTTTGTTCCTAAAATATCAATAATTTGTATTGCATTAACAACTTCCATAATAATTTGTGGTTTTTAAATATAGGCAAAATAATACGTAATTGAATACTCATTGTTTAGTTGTGGAAACTTCATTTAAATCTTCAAAAAGAATATTATTATGTTCCCGTAAAAATTATTTTTTAAGAATTAAGATATCTTCATGGTTTAGCAAACTTTGATAAAATACATTTTTTTTTAAATTTACTTTAAGATAAACAGACATATAATATTGTTGTTCTCTAATTGTCAATTTAATTATGATTTGGCTCTACTTTTACTTTTATTTAAAGTGTCAATCTCATCACTAGTCAGAATCCTTCCATTAATAATACGGTAATTTTTAATTACATTGCCATACTTGTCAATTTGAACTTTGGTAGAAGTAGTTTTTATCATTTCAATTTCTAGCTCTAATAAATCGTCATTTATTTTTTCTCCGGGTAAAAAGTCTTTTAGTTCCAAATTAAAATAGTTTGCGATTAGGTTTAATTGACGTAAAGAATATATTCTATCTTCACTAAAGCTTTCTACTTGCCCTATAAAGCCTTGAGCAAAACCGATTCCAAGTGAAAGAGTGGACTGAGAAACATATGGTATTGATAAGCTCCTAATTTCTCGGATTTTATCAATTATATGTAAGTCAATGGCAGATATTATTATTTTTTTTCTCAATTTTAAATAAAGTTTGATGCAATAACCTTATAAATGAGAATTATTTCAACTCCCTATTTGGAGTTGTTAAAAAAATGTGTATATTTGTTTCATTGAATTACAATACAATAATGTAATTTTGCAATACTTTATATAGAAAATATTAAGCTATTGCTTTGATTCTCGGTTCGGAAACTGGTAATTTTTAAACACACGAGATGATAAGTAGATTAGTTCACGACCTAGGCGTGAGCTTAACTTATCTGTGTGTAGGTATACCAGTACCGCGAACCAGATTTGTTGAGTTTCACGCCTTTTTTATGCTTTTTACTCAACTATTTGCCGGTTATGGTGCTGTGTACAGGTACCAATGTTTTTAATACTTTTAGTGTTTGTTTAATTGTTAAAACAGAATTTTAGAATTGATTTTTATGCTATAATAAAAATGAGATGTTATAGGATATTTCTGTATGACAGGAAGTTAAACGTACAATAACCTCAACATAAAAGAAAATTGAAAAAGAGAATTAGTTAAATGTACAAGCTAAGCACATAACCTATTTCAAAATCATAATGCAAAACAGGTAATAGGTTTTAAAATTATTGTTAATTTATAGTTAGTTTACCCAGAAAGGAGGTTGTGTGCCGCGGCTTGTGTGAAGTTAGAGTATATAAGTGAAGATATTGAGATTGTAAAAGAAGATTAGATGAGGTGAGATAGTGTATGATTAGGTCAATTTCTTTTGGTCGCAAAAGAAACAAAACTCCTGAGCGCCACTGCTCGTGGTCGATTAACGATTTAAAAGCTAAATCAAATAAACTCGCTTTCTAAGCTTAGACAGCATTTGATTTTACGCTTTTTTCATCAAATCGACGCTCACTCCGCTGTGAATGCTCAGTTTTAGATTGTGATGAATAGTTTAATTTGGTTTTGATTGATGGTGGTATAGCTTGTTGACTAGAATTAAAAGCGCCATTGGCATCAAATCGAACGTTAAATCGTTGCAACAAGCGTAAACGAATCGGGTAGCTTTGCTACGATTCGATTCGGTAGATTGTGAAACGTAATTTAACCGATTTCAGGCCGAGGCAAGATTAAAGAAAAGAAACTTTGCTTCTTTAGTTATAAAGAAGAAGAAAAACCGAGATGTTCTTTTTTAAGAAATCAGGATTGTACAAAACAAACCTGCTTATGATAGAAATCAAAAAAGGAATGCGATATCGCGTTAGGTGTTATGAAAGGAAAAAAGTTAATGATTGGAAATTATAGTTATAATGATTATTCTGTTCATTTTGCCTTGATGCAAAACGAACCAAAAGATCAAGACTCTATTTTTTCAACGGTCAAAATGAGTTTTCTTTCCTAAAAGAAATAAATTACTCACTGTTGTTATTTAGTTTTAGTGTTCGTGAATCTTTGATTTCGAACAAGTTCTCAAACAGCATTTCTTTTTACGGAAAGTTCAACTTTTTGACACTCGCTGAAAAACTAATGTCGTTTTTTTAATTGTGATGAATAGTTTAATTTGGTTTTGATTGATGATGAGATAGGAAATAAGAGAGTTGTAAAGCTGAACTGGAAATGAAAAAGTAATTGAGAATTTATGTTTTGATATTTATTCTGTTCATTTTGCCTTGATGCAAAACGAACCAAAAGATCAAGACTCTATTTTTTCAACGGTCAAAATGAGTTTCCTTTCCTAAAAGAAATAAACTCGCTTTTCAAGCTCAGACAGTATTTCTTTTTACGGAAAGTTCAACTTTTTGACACTCGCTGAAAAACTAATGTCGTTTTTGTTATTCTGATAAATAGTTTAATTCTATTTTGATTGATAAATGGAATAGCTTATTTGGCACAATTCCAAACGAGCATTCACAGCGGAGTGAGCGTTGATTCATTGAACACAGCGTAAAATCAAATGCTGTCTGAAGCTTTTGGAAAAAGCAAGTTTATTTGATTTAGCTGTGAAAATGCAAATCGACCACGAGCAGTGGTGCTCGGGCACTTTGCTTCTTTAGTGCATTAAAGAAGAGAAAAACTGAAATAGATCTATTTGTAAACCTAAAGAAGTAATTAAAACAAAAAATGAAAAAATAAATCTACAAGGTTTTCAAAACCTTGCAGAATAAAAAACTCCCTACTACAACAAGTTGGCGCTTAGGTAGTAGAGAGCAACACGTAAGATTAATATTAACCCTAACACCACAAAAGTATGAAAAAAATTACTTTTGCAGCACTTGTTGTACCCCTTATGTGGGTGCTACTAGTATTACTGTTACTAAGCAACAACAAACTATACGCACAAGAACGCACCGTTCTTAGTGGCGTAGTAAAAACTGTAAGCGGTACCCCGTTAGAAGGGGTAACCGTATGGCAACCCGAAACCAATGATGGTACCCAAACCAACGAGCAAGGTTTCTACAGCTTAGAAATACCCCCAAACACCACCGTTACTTTTGAATACCTAGGGTATGTAACCCAAAAGATAAAAGCTACCAACAAAGTACTCAACGTTACCCTAACAGAAGACGAAGATGTGCTAGATGAAGTAGTGATTAATGCAGGTTACTATACGGTAAAAGACAAAGAACGTACGGGTAGTATTTCAAAAATAACGGCAAAAGAAATTGGTCAACAACCAGTTGCCAACCCACTGGCCGCAATGCAAGGCCGTATGGCAGGGGTGAACATTACGCAAAGCAGCGGTACCCCCGGCGGTGGCTTCGATATACAAATAAGGGGGCGTAACAGTTTACGAACCGAGGGAAACGCGCCCCTGTATATCGTTGATGGCGTGCCTTATTTAAGTGAAAGCCAAAGTTTTAGTGGGCTATCTTTTTCCATATTAGCTAATACAACGAATAATCCGCTGCAACTGATAAATCCTGACAATATTGAAAGTATCGAAGTGTTAAAGGATGCTGATGCTACGGCTATTTATGGTTCGCGTGGAGCAAATGGTGTGGTGCTGATTACCACCAAAAAGGGCATGCAGCAGCCTACAGTATTTTCTTTACAAAGCCACACGGCTGTAGGAGTGGTGCCTAGATTTATGAAGTTGTTGAATACAGCTAAATATCTTGATTTACGGCGTTCTGCTTTTAAAAATGATGGTATTACAGAATATCCTGCCAACGCTTATGATATAAATGGAACATGGAATCAAGATAGGTATACAGACTGGCAGCAGGAGTTGTTAGGTGGTAAGGCGGTAAGCCAGCAAGTATCTGCAAGCATACGAGGAGGTGATAAAAGAAATAGTTTTATGTTGCAGGTAAGTACGGCGCGCGATGGTACTGTGTTTCCAGGAGATTACGGAAATAGGCGCAAAAATATATTGGGGCAGTTCAGCCATATTACGGTTGATGATAAATGGAAAATACAAACGCAGTTTGTGCATGGTCAAAGTAACAACCTGCTGCCAGGTACCGACCTTACACGGGAGGCATTAACTTTGGCACCGAACGCTCCTGCACTGTATAATTTGGATGAAAGCTTGAACTGGGAAAACGGAACGTGGAATAATCCGTTGCGTTGGAAAAATCAAACTTATAGCTCTTTAAGTACACAATGGCTTAACGCATGGGATATTGAAGGGAAGTTAACTAAGGATTTGACGGTTAAGCTGCAGGCGGGGTTCAACGAAAGTAATACGGAAGAGTTTAAGCTTAGCCCGCATACGATTAATAATCCAGCAGCGGGATTGGACAGTTCACGTTCTACTTCTTATATTAACAATGCACAGGCAAAAGGATGGAACATTGAACCACAGCTGCATTACAATAAACGTATGAACCTACATACTTTTAGTGTATTGGTGGGTACTTCATTTCTTCATCAAGAAAGTACACAGAAAACATGGTATGCCTCCAACTTTACTTCTAACAGCCAGTTGGCAAACCTGTCTGCTGCAAAATCAGTACAGCTGATCAACAATCAGATGAACCAGTACAATTATAACGCGGTGTTTGCACGGCTGAATTATCAATTTTTTGATAAATACATTGTAAATTTTACTGGACGACGAGATGGTTCAAGTCGTTTTGGTTCGGATAGGCGTTGGGGGAATTTTGGAGCAATAGGTGCTGCTTGGTTGTTTAGTAGGGAAAAACTTCTTGAAGGCAGCAGCTGGTTAAGTTTTGGTAAGCTTCGTGCAAGCTACGGTACCGCTGGTAACGACCGTATAGGTGACTACCAGTATCTGGATACTTACGGGATATCAGGCGGTATGTACGATGTAGGTGGTCTGTCACCTCAACGTTTGTACAATCCGTATTTCAGTTGGGAAACCAACCTGAAGAAAGAGGTGGCTTTAGAGCTTTCGTTGTTTAATAATAAAGTAAGCTTGTTGGGTGCCTATTATCAGAATGAATCGTCTAACCAGCTGGTGGGTGTGCCGCTGCCTGGTACTACGGGTTTTGGTAGTATACAGGCGAATCTTCCAGCTACAGTACGCAACTCTGGATGGGAGTTTGAGGCTCGGGCGAAGTTGGTTGATGTGGTGGATTGGAAGTGGTCGTTAAACGGAAATATTTCTTTTAATAGGAACAGGCTCTTGTTTTTTCCAGATTTGGAGGGATCTACTTATAAAAATACCTATGCCGTGGGACATCCTGTGTCTATGCAGTACGTTTTTGAATATGCTGGTATTGATCCAGTTACGGGACTGTATACATTTACCGATTTTAACGGAGACGGCAAGATTACCGCTGCTGATGATAAGAAGAGAATCATTGACCTGACGCCCGAATTTAGTGCAGGTTTCGGGCAAAATCTTTCTTACAGGAATTGGTCGCTTGCCTTATTCTTTCATGCAGTGAAACAGCAGGCGGTAGGCTATAGGGCAGGCTGGGGAATGCCGGGAATGCCACACAACCAGCCTCAGAACTATGATAGCGAACTGATACAGAATCCTTCTGCTGGTTTTAAAAATGAAGCAACAACGGCTTATAATCAGTTTACGCAGAGTAACGGCATTTTAGAAGATGCTTCCTTTATTAGGCTTAAGAATATCAACCTGTCTTACAGTATCCCAGAACTTTTTGGTTTGAAACTCAAAGGAACGGTCTATGTATCAGGGCAGAATGTTCTTACCTGGACAAGGTATAAGGGGTTGGATCCTGAAAGCCTCAGCAATGCATCCGTGCCCCCATTAAAGGTGTGGTCGTTTGGTTTTGTTCTAAATTATTAAAGGTGAATGCAAATATTTTAAAGATGAAAAAAACAGCTAAATATAATAAGATTATAGTGTTAATAGGGCTTTGCCTGTTGTACTCATGTGAAGATTTTATCGACCTTGACCAACCTGGTACTCAGATAGTGGCAGAGGAGGTGTTTAACGATAAAAAGATGACAGAGGCCGCTATGGCGGAAAATTATGTAAGACTCAGGGATCGGGTGCTTCTCAACGGAAATAATACGGGACTTGGCGTAACAATGGGGTTGTATACGGATGAATTGCAGAACTGGCTGGTAACAAATACCTTCCACCAGTCGCTGTATACCAATACGCTCACAGAAAGCGAATTAGCAATTAAAAACATATGGGATGGTTCCTATCAGGTAATCTACCAGTGTAACAGGATTATTGAAGGGGTATCTTCTTCAACAGGCATTGCTACGGCTGATAAAAGGGGGCTGCTGGGCGAGGCGTATTTTGTACGTACGTTGGTGCATTTTTACCTTTCGCAGCTTTGGGGTGCGGTGCCTTATGTAACGGGTACCGATTATACGGTGAACCGCAGTGTTTCAAAAACACCGGAGATTGAAATGCATAAGCTGTTGGTTACCGATGCACAAAAGGCTTTGGAGCTTTTGGAGGATGTACCTTCTATAAACAATTATAGACCGAATGCGGCTACTGCTATGGCATTGTTAGCAAGGATACATTTGTATAGCAAACAATGGCAGCAAGCATTGTTTTATGCCGATGAGTTGATTGCTTCTGGGCGCTACAAGTTAGAGTCTGATTTGTCAAAGGTGTTTCTGAAAGAGAGTAGCGGTACGCTTTGGCAGCTACGAACGGGGTTGGAAGGTGTAAATACGCTGGAGGCGCAAACGTATATCTTTGCTACGGTACCGCCTCCAACTATATCGCTTACTTCTGTTTTGGTTTCTTCCTTTGATCCGCGAGATAAGCGCAGGGAATCATGGATTGCTAAACCAGCGGCAGCACAAGGTTTTTATTACAGTAACAAGTATAGGGAACGTCAAAATACGTCGGTTTCAAAGGAATACTCGGTGGTATTCAGGTTAGAGGAGCTTTATTATATACGAATTGAAGCCAACATACAGTTAGGTAACTATAAGCAAGCATTGGATGATTGGAACATGTTGCGTGGACGTTATGGGTTGGAATTGTTTTCGGAGCTACCGCATAATTGGGAAGTGTTGCTGTTACAGGAACGCCGACATGAATTTTTCTGTGAGTTTGGTCACCGCTTTTTTGATCTGAAAAGAACGGGCAGGCTGGCTTCGGAACTGGTTGATGCAAAACCGCAATGGCAGGCGTTTTTTGCAAGGTTGCCCCTGCCTCAGTCTGAATTGTTGTTGAATCCTAACCTGCTTCCGCAAAATGAAGGTTACTAGTATAAAAATAGTAATGTTGTTGTTGGTACTTGCGTTGTGCTTTTCGGGTGCTGCTCAAGACCAGATGCAGCAGCCGGATGCTGATTCTGATAAATGGTACGATCTACGTCAGGTAAGGCTTTCAGACGATGGCCGGTGGGTTGCCTTTAAGAAGGATCATGTGGGCGACAGTATTTTCATCTCAGATACGCATACGGGAAAGCTTAAAGGTTTTGGTGACAATATCGCATATAATATGCGTACCGATACAGGGGAGGTGCTGCTGAAGAATAATTCCGGCTGGATGTATGGTAATCTGAAACAGGATGCTTGGAAAACGCTTCCTTTTAAAAAGCAGTATTTTTTTAGTGGTAACATGCACTATCTTTTTTGGCGGGATGGTAGCGCAATTGGTACCTATGATCTGCGAAACGCAAAAGGGGCAAATGTAGCGTTGGCTTTGGTTGACGAAGTGTTTACAGCAGAAAATGCAAGAGCGGTTGTTTATACACAAGAGAACGAAGGCAGGTTTGAAGTGTATCGTATCGATGGCAGTACTTTTAAAAGTACGCTTGTCACGGTGCTGGACGATAAGCCTTTCGGACTGGTGTTTGATCCAGTGGGCGATACTTTTGCTTTTGGAACCAAAACCAAGACGGGAGTAAATATAATGTATGTGGCGGTACCGGAAAAAGATGGTTGGGAAACGATCGTTCGACCTTTAGGACATCAGTGGAACGGCCAGAAATTCATATTGGATGGGCAAAAGGCTGCGGTGTATTTTGAAACAGCTGATTCGTTGAAGGTGAAGGTTAAGAACCCTATGGTGGAAATACGGTACTCGCTCGAGGAACGACAGGAAGCAACACGTCTGCATCAGGTGATGTGGGATTATGACAAGAATACCGAAACCATTTTGTGCCATCCGGAACTGTCTCAGGTTTTTAATACGGCAGTACCTGGTGTGTTTTTGGGTTTTGATACGCGTTCCTACGATTTAAGGGATACCCGAAGTATTGAGCATGCCGATCTGATGCTGTTGGCAGGGGATACGTCGCTGCTTATTGAAAAAGATGTGGAACTTCTTTCCAACCACATACTGGTTCATCCGGAAAAACCGTATGTACTGTATTATAAATCGGGTTTCTGGTGGTCTTATAATTTGAAAACGGGTAAAAAGATTTGTCTGAATACCAAGCTTCCGTATGGGTTTGAAAACCACGATAAAAATTACCTGTATATGGCTTCCCATTACGGTGCAATAGGTTGGGGTGCTGATGCATCGGTGTTTTTGTATGACCGCTACGATGTTTGGAAGTTCAATCTCGACGGCAGTGGTTCACAAAGACTTACGAAGGGTAGGGAAGAGGAATTAACCTACCGCAATGCGGAAGATGCGCTCGTTACTTTGGATTTTCTGCGTACGTTTTCTATCATGCTTCCTGCGATATCTGATGAAGATTATTTGCTGTTTAAGGTGCACCATCCCGAAACGGAACGATACGGTATTGCTGCCATGACAAGGTTAAACAGTTTAAAGATGCTTTTTCCGTTGGATCGCTACAGGTACCGATGGGTAAAAAGGATCAGCAGAAAGGAGCTGATTGTGAAAAGATCGGGACACAATGTACCGCCGCAATTTATGATTGTTCAGAAGGATGGCAGTGTACGGTGGAAGTACCATACCAACAAGAGCCATTTCGATAAACCGTTCGGTGATGCCAGACTAGTTACCGTACCTCTTGAAGACGGTAAAACGTCAAAAGCGGCTTTGTTTTATCCTGCCGGGTTCGAACTGGGAAAAAAGTATCCGATGGTCGTGTATTATTACGAAAAAACTTCTTCACAAATAAATGATTTTGTGGTGCCATCCTACTTGAATCAGAATGGTTTTAACCGCACTCTTCTTACGCAGAATGGATTCTTTGTCTTGAATGTGGATATGCGTTATAAGGACAATGAGGTGAGCAGGTATCTTTTAGAGGATACCAACCGTATTCTGGACGGTGTTGTTGAATTAGAACCGGGAGTGGATGCGGAACGTCTGGGAATGTTCGGTTTTTCGTTTGGTGGATATGAGGTGCTGTATCTTATCGGGCAGGCCAATCGCTTTAAGGCAGTGGTTGCCGGTGCGGGAATTTCTGATCTGTACGATATTTATTATGGTGAAAAGGATAAGGGAAGTCTTGGTATGGAAACTGTAGAGAACCTGCAGTTAAGAACAGCTGCTCCGTACCAGAATCCGAATTTTAATAAAATGAATCCGATCATGTTTGTGGATCGTATTGAAACAGCGTTGCTGTTATGGAGTGGTGACGCCGATTACAGGGTCAGTAAGAACCACAGTGTAAAGATGTATCTGGCATTGAAAAAGCAAAAAAAAGAAGCAGTGCTTCTTCTGTATAAAGGGGAATACCATACTATTGATAAACCAGAAAATCAGAAAGATCTTACCCAGCGGATTCTTGATTTTTATAAGGAGAAGTTAAAATAGTTTTTTTATTTTATTAAATTAAAGATGAAAGAGGCCCGTGAGCCTCTTTCTTAAAATTAGTTCATTCGCTGGAACAGCGGTTTTTCACAATCTACATCGTTTATAGACCATTTACCATAAGCGTTGTGTGTAACACCGTTAACCTCCGCAGTACAAGCAATGCTTCCAGTATTGCTACATTCTACTAGAATCTCGCATGGTTTTGTTAGGTCAAGGGTTACATATCCTGCTTCATCCGCAAGAACAGCTGTTTTGCTACTGTGGGAAGCAAAAGCTGCTACAGCGCCTAAAACCATTACTCCCAATGGTAATAAGCTTTGTTTAATTTTTTTCATAATATTAAAAATTTATTTGATGCCTACTATTTTACAGGGTTTCGGCTTGTCCCCGACTGCTGCGCAGCAATATGTTTATTCGTAAACTGATTTTCTGAATTTGGTAACGATACAGCTTTTGTCTCCGATTCCAAAGAGGTATTCTCCATGTGCAGATAGTTCTGTAATGGGGGTTTTGTTAAAGCGGTGCATGTAAAAGCTGTAGCTATAGGTACGATCTCTGAGGTCGTACACATCAATAATGTCCGCTTCGCTGTACATCTGTCGACGCTCGTTTCTGCCCATGCGCTCGCTTAAAATGAAAAGGTAGTTACCTGATGTAGTGGCAGCTTTGTTTACAAATACAGGTTTTTCAGACATCTTTAATTGCTTTTTCTGCTCCAGATAGGTTATGTGAAAATTGGGTCTGCTTATGGTGTCGATTGTTTGGAGAATCTGAGGATTGCTAAGGTCGTGGTTTAAAACAAGGTTCTTGTTCTTATAGTAATACACGTAAATGATTTTGTTCAGGTGGTTGTTGTAAAGCAGTATCCCGTCGTTTGAAAAGAGATCCTGAGGTTGTCCTTCTTCATCTAATAGACCTTTAGTGATAACTGTTGTACCTGATTCGGTATCTAAAATTCCCAATGTTACATTGTTTTTTTTACTGTTGAACAGCCTTAGTGCAATTTTGTCTATTGTTAGTGGTACTGCTGATGAATAACTGTTAGGGTTCACATCGATTTTCTTTTTGATGATTCGGTCTTTCAGGTTGCCTGTATAAATTAATCTCTGCTTTGTGTCTTGCAGTATCAAAAGGTCATTGTTACTATTCCATTTTGCAACGGTAAAAGAATAGTTTTGGAAATTGTTCATTTGTAATAATACTGTATCTGTAATAACCGCATTGGTGTTTAGTTCCAATCCGTGCAGCGGTGCGGTGTGGTTACCCAGATAGATATGTTCATCGGTGGCACCAGCAATGTAATAGGAATTGAAAGGAAGTGTTATTCCCTTAGGGTCGGTTACAGGATGCGGCAGGAACCTTCTTGTAAATGGATTTTCCTTTTTCATGATATGTTCTGAACTGATAAAAAGGATTACAACTATTGCAGTACTTATGGCTATTGCTAAAGTTGTGTACAATATGGTTTGTTTGGTTGTATGGTTGTGAAGTATTAATGCAACAGCAACTATTGTTGTAATGATGTTAAACCACAAATGTTCCCACCACCCCATTTTCTCTAAAATACCACCGCAAGAACAAGGTACAAACGGACTATAATGTAAAATAAGATATATGTAAACAGTAAAGGCGGTCATGAAACCTAAAAACAAATAAAGCCCTAACGCTTTGGTTATCTGAAAACAAAGCAATAGGGCAATGATTAATTCACCAACTACTACGCCGTATGCAATAGGCGTGGAAAAGGCACTTAATAAAGGGGATTGTGCTACTTGCACTTGAAAATTCTCAAAGTCAACCAGCTTGCTTATGGCAGCATATACAAATAGTAGTATAAAAAAGCTTATGATGCCTGTTTGTATTCTTTTTTTCATGGGATGAATGTTTAAAAAGAGTATACAAATTTTGCTAAATTATACGGGTACTAGATGTTTATTTAGATTTAAAAACTAGTTATTTGGGTTTTCTTTTTTTGTTGGTTCTTAGTTTATTAGGATTTCTATTAAAATATTTGGTGTAGTTTTTGAAAAAATTAGAGTAATTGGTAAAACCTGAGTCAAATGCTATTTCTTTAAGTGATGTTGAAGAGTTTAAAATAAGATCATTAGCATATTCTAAACGTTGTTTTAAGTAGTATTGATAAATAGAATCTTGGTAAAGTAATTTAAAGCCCTTTTGTAAAGCTGAGATGTTGATGCCATATAAACTGCTAAATTGTTCTATGGTTTTTATATGTTGAAATTTTTTGCTGTTGATGTAATCGTATACCTGTGCAATACATTCTAATTCATGCGGGCGTACTTTGGAAATGGAAACAAGGCTTGTGTGGGTTTCGGCATATTCGCTAAGCATTTCTGGATGAATAATAGTACGAGCAAGGCTTAAAATGTATTGGTCTGTTGCTGTTTTATGTAATGTTGCGTACGTGTTGTAATTTTTTGAATTTGTAAGAATATCTAAAGAGAAAACAATTTTATTGCTGTTTGTTTGTTGCAATTGCTCAAAATTAGAATGAAACTTGTCCTGTTCTTTTAAAGGGATAACGTTTAATAATGAATTACCTACTTGTATTTTAGGAAATGCTTCTTGAACGCTATTGCTGTAATTAATTAAAGTAAAATTAGATTGAAAGATAAAGTGGTAGCTGTGCGTAAACTGATATAGAGAATTGGGACGTAGAAAATTAAAAAAGAGTATTTTATTATCTAAGTTTTCTGCAAACATATTAAGAGCTTGATATATACCGTTTGTAACAGGATTATTGTCGGTTTTTATACGGTAAGAAAAATTGCCCTTGTTTAATTCTGTAATTACTTTACAAAGTTGGTTTGTAAAATGGGTAAGTTCATTGGTATCCATAGTTAAAATGAATTTAAAAAGGTGAGTGCTTGTTGTATATTATGAAAGACAGCATGATTTTGATGTTGAAAATCGGTTTGTAAGTGTATCTTGGTTAAGAAATTGATTTGAGGTTGATTTGCGATAAAAGCTACTGCTTTTACATGATGATAGCCCGAGTAGATGAGAAAATGATGGGCTTCTTTTTCAATACCTGTAACATTTTGTATAAAAAATACAATAGGAAAAGGTTTTTCATTTTGAAATTTTAAACGATCGGCTACAATTGTTTTGGCAATATGTAGTGTTATGACCATAGGGTTTACAATAGTAATATGAACAATACCTTGTATGAGTTCATAGTTAGCAAAAGTGTTTTGCATGCTTTTATAAGGAACCATAAGATTGTGTTTTGTTAAAGGAAAATAAATATGCGTCTTAATACATTGCTATTTGGTATTAAAAGATGGCTATTTAGAATAGAATTCTAATATAGTGTTTATTTGCCGATTTTTTTATTGATTTTTGAGTTTTAAAATCATTCATGAAGTGGAGGTAGTGAAAAGGTACGATTTTAATGGTAGTGCAACTATTTTACCCCACATATGATACATACCATTCACCATTTAATTGAACAGCAAACCAACTTAGATGTTGCTTTTGATTATTTTTCACCAGAACAGCTTTGTTTTATCAAGTCAAAAGTGTTAGAGTTAGAGTGTTTGCTTCACACCATACATAGTTACATACGTACCTATTCATTTAAAAACATTCAAGAAGAGATTCTTTTTTTTAAAGAGTTAAAACCAATGGTAGTAAAAGAATATATTTTTATGATATGGTTGCAAAAAATACACTTACAAAGCAGTCACTGTACCTTATATAAAAAAGATCTTTTAAAAAAACAGTTGCAAAAAACAAAGAAACTGTTTAAAACCGAACGTTTTTTTTATGGTTATATTAAAGGAGAGCAAACCATGTTTGATGCTTACTATTTTACTAGATTACAGGAGCAAAACCTACAAGAGCAAGACTATTACATTAATTTTGATCATAAAATATCCTGCTCACATGGGTATTTGAAAGCAAAACTATTAGCACATGAAAAAATGCAGTATTGTTGTGCTGATTATTTAATGGGAAAACCAGAGCTTGTAAAAGAGATTGAAACAATACCTATAACCACAGAATTAAAATGGACAGCTACTAAAGTAGAGGCGGTAGAGCTTTTGTATGCTTTGTATTATGCAGGTGTTTTTAATAATGGCACTGCAAGTGTACAGCAAATAGCCAAGCTTTTTGATTGCTTTTTAGAAGGTGAAATGGGGAAAAATATTTATAGAGATTTTGTAGATGTTAAGAACCGTAAAATAAATACCACTAAATTTTTAGATAAATTAAGTAATGGCTTGAAATTAAAAATAGCAGAGGAGTTGAAGTGAAACGAGGTAAGATGGGATTGTATTGTTTAACAGATCTTTTACAAATGGACATCATTCTCTGTTTCATTTTTCTTTTTTTGTATGTAAAAAGAGGGTGACATGCCTGTTTCTTTTAAAAAAGCATTTGAAAAACTACGGGCACTAGAAAAGCCTAATTTTTCAGCGATGGCCTGGACTTTTAATTTGTACCACTTTTTATTTTGCTCTGCTTCATCTAAAAAATACGACACTCGCAAACTATTTACATAATCATTAAATGTTTTTTGTTTATGAACATTGATAAATTCAGATAGATAAGTGCGATTGGTATTCCATTGTAATGCTAGATAATTTAGATTTACTTCATTATTTAAGAAGTCATGTTTTTTTTCAAAAGCATCAAATAGGGGTACTAGTTTGTTAATGGTTTTATCATTAAGTTCTTTTGCACTATTGTTTTTGTTTGTATCATTTACAACTTCTAAAACATTAGGTATCTTACTATGTACAGCAACATTTAATGAGGTGTTTTTACTTTTACGCTGCTGTAATAAATCATGATAATTTTTTACATATTGTTTTCTTTTTCGGTAGTTATAAGTGGCAAAAATTAGTAATATTACAATGATTATTGTTCCTAAAACCCCCATGTACATAGTGCCTTTGTTTTTACTATTTAAATCGTTTTCTAAACGTTTTTTTTCAGATAAAAGCTTGCTTACATCAAAATTATAATGCAAAGAAACACTAAGTGATTTATATTCGCTTTGTAGGTATTGCATTATCTCAATCATACGATTGGTGTAAAATAATTCTTTAGCAGGTATGTTTTTTTGTTGATAGTATTTAATTAAATAAGTGTAAGCTTCTTTAATTTCTGGATTACTGTAGTGTTGTTCTTTAAAAATACGATCGATTTGATTAAAGTAAAATACCGCTTGTTCCTCATTTTTCAGCTCATGGTAATTTTTACCTAAATAATAATAAAGAGTAGCTAGGTTTGCAAAATCGTTGTTAGCAATAATCAAGTCAATTTGATCCTCTAAAAGGGTAATACTTTCTGCATATTGTTTTTCGCGGTATAGGTTTAGCGCCAATACATATTTAAAATAAGAAAGCTTGTAAGCATCATCAGCTTTTAATAATTTTTTTTTGTTTAGACCATTTTTTATGAGGTTTTTGCTTTCAGAGTAATTGTTCAAATAATACAAAGCAAACGCTTCTCGATATAACGAATTGAAGTAGCCTTGTACATGACTGTAATCTGTACTTTTTTGAAAATATACACGTGCTTGGTTAAAATAGGTATAAGCTTTGTTATATTCTTGTATGTGAAAATAGACCAATCCTATACTATAAATACTTTTGTAAAAGGCGTAGGAATCTGTTTCTTTGTTTAGTTTATTTAAGGCTTGTAGTTCGTATTTTAATGAATTTATATAATCTTTTTCATAGTAATAATTAGTAGCCTTAGCTTGCAGAGCTCTTATGTAATACGCTTGAGGTAATTTTTTGGCTATAAGCAATAAACTATCTGTATATATGTGGGCTTTTTGGGCAGAGGGTTCATAACCTGAATATTTATAATAGGCTTCAAACAAATGTTCAGTATGCTGTTCTTTTTTTGCTTTGTTTAAATACAATTGTAGAAAAAAGGGATATTTCTTGTCTTTTTTATTAATAACAGCTAAGGAATCAGAAAGTTGCTCAAAGGTTAAAGATGCCTTTTTGTTTTGTGAAATAGATTGACTGTTTGTTGCATAAAACAAGAAAAAAAAGCATAAAAAAAAGTAATGTTTTGGCATATATAAAGATTATTCTTCTGCAAATTACAATTTTTAAGGATACAAAGCGAAAAAAAAATTAGAATTGAAAATCAGTTGTTTAGCTGTTTTTTAACTGTAGATTGATCAATCTGCACAACTACTTTTTGGCTGCTATTGTGTTAAATGATAGCTTTGAAATACTTACAAATAAAACTTTAATAAAACATTTTAAACTACTGCTCATGAAAAATTATTACTTAGTAAGTATTTTGTTTTTTTTAACTGTTTCATGTTCTCATGATAGTACAGAAAGTAATGAAATAGTTTCAGAAGAAAATCATACAACATTTAATGTGCAATCTAAAACCTCTTTAGAGTTAAATCAATTAGTTTCTCAGTTGGTTTCTAGTTACCAACAACAAGCTTTGAATAATGCACCTACTACACTAAGTGCAACAATAACTCTGTTAGACACTATATCCTTACAAAATACCTCATTTTTACAAATTAAACCTTTAGATTATAATTTAACAACTGCTATTCAAGCGCAGCGTTTTATCCAAAATTATGATGATGAGTACGCTAATCTAAGCATCTCCACTTCGGTTGCAAATTATTTTGAATTGATTCTTGCTAAAGAAACTGCTTTTGATACCATCCTAAGTTTTGTTGAAACAGATAATGAACTAACAACTCATGAAAAAAAGCTGTTGCATTTTATTATTACTTGTATAGACAACAATCCACCTGGTAACGGAGGAGATAACGACTGGGACAAAAAAATGATTGTTGCTACAGCATTAGGATTTAAAGAGAATGAGGCACAGGCTGTATTTAATGTGACACTACTTATTGTAAATGAGTAATTGTTTGTAAATAAGATGCTTAAAAGGTGTAGTGTAATGCAAACAGAATCTTTAACTATTGCACTTATTGAATTTAGAGACTTGTTTTACACAATATAATATTGCTGTTAAATTAAGTTATTATTCAAAGCGAGATGTTCTTGAAATTATATTATTTGTTGTTTAAGCCACGCGTATTTTAGTTAGTTGGTACGTGTGGTTTTACCTAAAAACAAACATGGTTTATAGTACTGTCACTTATTTCTTCCTTAAGTAGAGTTAGAGAGGTGTAAGGCAGAAAACAAGGAACAGGGAGCAGAAAATAGAGAATAGAAAATAGAGAACAGATGTCAGTAATCTAAACCCCACAACATAGAACATACAAACTGAAATCCACAACTTAAAACAAAATAACAAATACTAACCTTTAAACTATCGGTTTAGGTATCGGTAGCATACAAACAGTAAAATTTTATTAATTTAATTTTCAAATGTATGAAAAACATTACCAGACCGCCCATTAGGGCATTGGGCATCTTATTGATGTTTCTACTGTCTTTTCAATTAAAGGCACAAACTCCAAATTCAGCAACACTTACTTGGGATCAACAAGTGGGATGCATTAGGTATGATGATGAGGTAAAAGAAGGCGAAGGGGGAGGTGAGAACCAAGCACCAAGTACATCGGTTAATCTCATGGAGAACATGTTAGATGGCAGTTGTCTTCGTTTTTGCGAGTTCAGTTATGTAACTTACACATTGCAGGGTAACAACATTGCAAATGTACAATGGCAAGTAAGTGGTGGAACTTTAAACTCTAGTAACAATACCAATGCTTATGTAAGCTGGGGTACAGTTGGGGGAGGAAGTTTAACCATCTCAATTACTTATAGTGACAATACAGTTGTGACACGTACCATTTGTATTGAGAAAATTGTTAGACCCGATGCTAAATTTTTGATTGATGGTATAGACCCTTACCAACAAGTTTTTTGTGTGGGGACTCCTATTTCATTCAATAATCTTTCAACAGCAAACAATGGTTCTGCTATTGTAAATTATCTATGGGATTTTGGCGACGGCACTTTTTCTAATGCTTTTGAACCCACCCATACGTACACAAACTCTGGAAGTTATGTAATATTATTAACTGTTACCAATAGTTGTAATTGCAGCGCTACATATGAATATCCTATTACGGTTCTGGATGCTAAACCTATTGAAATTACGTGCTTAAACGTAACCTGTGAATACAATACCGAAACATACACTGCAAACGATGGTTGTGGAGGCGATTGGAAAGTGATAGGTGGTACTATTGTAGGTGGTGGAAACGGAAGTTCATCAGTTACCGTAGTTTGGGATCAAGTAGATCCAGCAGATGGTTTTGGTTATATCAGTTACCTTTCATATTGTAATTGTCCGTATTGGAATACCGTAAAAATTCCAGTTGTTGTTCGTCATGTGTTATTACAAGGTCCACAAATTATTTGCCAAGGAAAGCAAGCTAAATACAGTTTACCACAATGGCCTACTACCGATTTTAAATGGAGCATAAATGGAGATCCTAATCACCCAATGATTGTTTATACCGATCAACGTAATGAAATTATGGTAGATGGTATGGCGCCGGGTACTTATTTTATAGATGTTGAATATCAAAATACACTATTAGGAACCGATAATTGTAGAGGTCAAATTGAAAGATTTGTATTTGAAGTAGTAGAAAATGTATCTGTTAACTGGGATCAAGTACAAACAGTTTGTGCAGGAACATCTAAATTTTTCTCTTCAAGTAACGGCTCTAGTGTAAGCTGGGAAATAAAGTTAGGCAACAACATTGTTCATACTGATTTTAATAGCAGTACGTCTTTTACATTTAATTCGGGGGGCAGTTATACGGTAACAGCTACTAACAATGGTTGTATTAGTGATGCTGTTGTAATTAATGTAATACCAACACCTGTTATTACAGGTGCTATTGTTGGGCCTGCTAAAGTATGTTTAAACGTACCCTACACGTATAGTATTACCGAAAACGACCCTGGTGCCATTTACGTATGGACTGCTACAGGCGGTAGTATTATTGGTAGCAATGCAGGTACCGAGGTTGCCGCGGTATTTACCAGCTCAACGGGTACGGTTAGCGTAGTAAAACAATACGTTAAAAATGGGGTTATTTGCGCATCTGCACCAGTAACTTATAATGTTAGTCAGGTGGTTGTAAATCCAACTATTACCAATAATAGTGGATTAATGCAGTTTTGCTCAAGCAGTATTTATGATTTTACAGCAAATTTAAACGGAGTTGATGTAGATCATATCGAGTGGAAAATTTCGCCTCCTAATTTCGGTAACATAATTAATGGCGTTAACGATGGTACAGTTACCATTGGTTTAAATGAAGAAAGTTTAGGTGTAACATCAGGTACTTTGGTTGTTGAGGTTACAAAATGTGGTATTAAAACAAATACTTCGTATCAAATCAATTTAATTGGTAACGTTTCGCTAACCATTGGTACAATAGCACCTATTTGTCCGGGGACTCCATTTTTTGATGTACCAATAACTTCATCTGCACCTGCAAACTTGGGCACATTAGAGTTTTTATATGATGGAATTGTATTATATACTACCCCATATATAGGCAGCACACCTTTGGTGCCAAACTATAGTATACCACAAAGTTTTACTAACCCTAGTAATTCTGCTTCTATAGGTGGTATTTTAACGGTACGATTAGTTAATCCATTTGGTTGTACCACTACTATTATTGCAAACAAAGCAGTAACCATATTACCAGCTACAACTGTAGAAATATTTAATGAAAGTGTTGTAAATACAGTATGCACCTCTAATGCTTTTAGTATTGATTTAAAAGCAACATTCTCTACGGGGGTAACAAGTTCTGATACTTTTTATTGGTATCGTAACAACAACAGTTCTTCTATAGCAAGCGGTGTGGGTATGACTAGTTTAACATTAAACAATGGTTTTTTTCCTGGTGCAGGCGAATACTATGTACAGGTAACCGATGTTAACGGCTGTTTAATTACATCGAACAAAATTTGGATTTTCGAAGATTGTTCGCCAGGTGGTCCTGGTAATCCAGGTAGTGGTTGTACGTTAGGTTTTAATCCTATACCAACACTTACCTATAGCTGGTTACCTTGTGGAACGGTAAACCTTCATGCTACCTATGATCCAGCTGCTGTACCATCTATAGCAAACGTTGAATGGGAAGCGGTAACCTTTGGAGCTACATTAGGAACATTTAATAACGATGATGCACAGTTTAACATAAACAATGTTGGACTTTACGAACTTAAGGTAAAAGTACGTTATGCAAATTGCCCTGATACCTTTGTAAAAACCATAACTGTACGCAAACATTATGAACCTATATTGCGTTATGTAGTAACTTGTTTAGGTAATAATTCGTATAACATTGAGCTTAAAAACAACAGCAAAATGTTTGATATCAATGCTTCATCGGTAAACATTTCGTATTTTGATGCAGCAAACAACCTACTAGGTACTGGTCAAAGTGCGTTGGTTACAGGGGTTGGTCCAGGTGTACACACTTACAAAATGGTGTTAAATGCTGGTGGCCAGCTTACAGCAAACGGTACACCAATACCCGATTGTGAAACTACCATACAGGTAGAAATACAAGGGCCACCGCCTACTGCATTTACAATTGCACCTACTAAGTATTGTGCCGAAGAGCCTATAACCCTAACATTACCAAGTGCTATGTTGCCGGGCTACCGCTACGAATGGCATTTCTTAAACACTTATTATGTGGCAGCTGGGCTAAGTACGCAGATTAATATTTCAACTGCTGGACAACATGACATTAAACTAAGAGTGTACAATCAGTACGACTGTATGTTTGAATCAGCTGATGTTTCAGTAGATATTTTCAAAGCCGAATTTGATGGAAAAGTGAATCCTAACCCATTAAATTTCTGCGAAGGCAGTGCTGTAACACCTTTACAGTTTCAACCAAATCCTTTTACAGATTTACCAACCAATGCCATTTGGATGCGCGACAACGTACAGGTAGCTGCTAGTGGTTTAACCTATACCCCAACCCAAAGTGGCAGTTACTGGCCCATATTGATTGATGCCAAAGGGTGTAAGTTTTACGGTATGTCAGCTAATCCAGCAATAGTTACCATGCGCAAACCACCGTTTGCAAGCATAAACGGCAACACCAGTGTGTGTTACGGTGAAAGCACTACTTTAACGGGTATTTATACCGACCCTAACGTTGAACACCGTTGGACGTTAAATGGCAATGCTTTACCAGGTAGCATGGGTAACTGGACAACAGGGGCTGGTAATTTAACATTAAGTTTAAGTGGTTTAACCCCAGGTAGCTACAACTACGCTTTTGAAACCCGTTTGCCTAATGATACCAGTTGTGTAAACAGCTTTAAGGCTGTGGTGGTGTTTCACCCACAATTGGCTACACCAAATATTAATTTTAACCTAGTAAACTGTCAACCTTACACCCTTGAGCTAACGGCTAACGGGCCAGCCGCGGGTACCTATAATTGGAGCAATGGTATGATAGGGCAAACCATATACGTAACCCATGGGGGTGCCTACAGCGTAACCTATACCGCACCAACAGGCTGTAGTGTTATGGCACAGGTACAAACACCGCATAACCCAGAACGTACTTTGTGGATCGTACCAGCAGGATGTTATAGAATTTGCGCTAGTTACAATCCGTATTTGTTAGCACCTTATGGGGTATACAACGGTTATTTATGGTCTGTAAACGGATGGCAAACCCAAACGGGTGGTGGTTTTATACCAAATCAGCTAGTAAATCAGTCAGGCGAATATCAATTGGCTATTTCAACTGCATCGGGTTGTATTTTTTACAGCAACAAACCGCGTATCGATTTAGATTATGGATGCCGTACAGCAAATAAAACTACAACACCAACAGTTGTGACTAAGTTTGTGTTAAGCCCTAACCCAACAACCGATACCACTTTGGCTACCTTTGATACAGGAACAAATAGCCAAGCTGCTACAAGCATTACGGTACATGATGTTACAGGCGTACAACGCTTACAACAAAAGCTAAGCGGTAGTAAAGGTGAGGTAGTGCTAAACGTAAGTTATTTGGCACCAGGTACCTATATTGTAAACCTACATGTAGGCGCTACGGTTATAGCACAACAAAAATTAATTAAAAAATAACCTTATAGTTGTAAGTAGTAAGCTATAAGCAAACTCCAACAGGGTTTTAAACCCTGTTGGAGTTATTTTACTTTATTTTAGTATTTTTATAACACAAACACCACGTATTCCTTGCTAAAGGCGGGTTAGGGAGGTGTAGAAAAGCAATCAGAAAACAGCAATCTGAAAGTTGAAAGCTGTAATCTAGCAGCTGTAACCTGAAACTTAAAACATACAACCAGCAACCTAAAACAAAAGAAATTATGAAAAATAAACTACCCAAAAACAATATTCTTTGTCATCCCGAACAAAGTGAGGGATCTCGTAATACAACTAATCACGTCACTTCGAGTAGCAAAGCGTATCGAGAAGTCAAATCCTTAAATATCCCAATCTTTCTATTCTCTATTTTCTGTTCTCTATTCTCTATTCTGGGCTACTCCCAAAACTACGACTGGCAATGGGCAATAAACGGAGGTGGCAGCTTTGGCAGCGGCAGTTGGAACTATGATGTAGAGCAGGTTTTTGATGTACAAGTAGGTACCGATAACAATTATTATTTTATAGCTAAAATAAAAGATGGAAGCCCTAAACTTGCTGGGCAACCTGTAACCGTATATGGCAATGGTGGCCATGATATTTTTATTTTTTCAACCACTTGCGATGGGCAGGTACGCTGGAGCCAAGCCATTGGAGGGGCAGAACAAGATGATGCTTACAAGATAGCATTAGACAACAGTAATAATGTATACGTGGGGGCAAATGTAGAAAATCAGGTAAGCACAACCTACGCTACACATTTTAGCCCAACCGATTTTTTACCTCCCTGGCCTGCTAATCAGGCAACAATAGATGCAGCCTATAAAACTTCTTATCTTGTAAGGTATGATAGCAACGGACAGTTTGTATGGAAACGTGCCTTACAAGGTGATGTTAATTTCCATAATAGATTTTCTTGGATTCACAACTTGGAAATAGACAGTAGTGGCAACATTCATTTTATTGCAGCGTTTCAAAATGGTGTACATTTAGATAATAACATTACTGTACCTGTAGTTAATACATATCAATATTATGTGGTGAAATATAATGTTTTAGGACAATATGTTAGTAGTATGATGTTACCTATACCCGATGGAAGCGGTTTTGTACCACCCAGCTTTACGTTTAAGTACGACGAACCCCGCAACCGTTATTATCTAGCAGGTTTCCGTTCGTATGTAAATACAAACGAAGACTTTCCATTAACCTACGCTGGTACTGCATTTACAAAAAATGCGTATGTATTGGCACTAGATGCTGCAAATGGCAATGAAATATGGCGCCGTGAGATGGAGGTTAATTTAAATTTAAATAATGACGACTGCCGAATTTATGATTTGGTAGTTGACGATGCTAATGGGGATGTTTATATTGGTGGTAAATTCTTTGTAACAGGAAATTCGGGCAGTTTTGTAAAAATTATAGATGCTAAAAACCCTACAAATACTTCTTATACTTTTAATCTTACAGTATCTGGTAATATGCCTTTTATAGCGAAGTTAAACAGCACTGGTACGGTACAATGGGCACGTACACCCACAGCTTATAATGCACCGTGGGCAGATACTGGTATGTATTGGGGTTTTGGTTTGGCATTGCGTGGCAATGAAGTGGCATTTGCCACCATGGGCAATAATACCGTATGGGATGGTTTTAGCTTAAGCCGTGCGGCTAACCACCAGCCTGATCCATTGTTGGTACGTTTTAACAAACAAACGGGTACAGTAGTGGGCATGCACGATATTATGGGCAGTGCAGGCAGTATGCACATGCTAACAGCAGTAGCGGTAGATAACGATGGTAACTATGTTGTAGGCGGAGGATTTGAGGGATATTTGTTTCCACAACACAGTACCATTCCTATAGTGATGGGTAATGGGCACTACGATTTTTTTATAGCGAAGTTAGGTGCAAGTACCTGCGGTACGGCAGTAAGCACCACAGATTTTAACAGTATAAAGGTAAACGTGTACCCTAACCCAACCAATGATATTGTAAACATAGAAACCCCAGAAACCTTGCAAAGTTATGAGGTGTATAACGTATTAGGGCAACAAGTACAAAAAGGAAACTTTAACGATAACAGCCAAATAAACCTACACGGTGTAACCGCGGGTACGTATTTTATAAAAGTAACCACACAACAAGGCAGTGTAGCTACGGTAAAGGTTGTTAAGAAGTAGTTTTACAGGCTAAAGTCAAAAGTCATAAAGTCTAACGGCTAAAACAAACCCCGTCACATCGAGCTTGTCGAGATGTTACTAATAAGTTCTTAACAAGCTTGAACTGACGTTACAATTGTCATGCTGAACTTGGTTTACTTCGTACAGTTCGCAAGCTCGGGTCAGCATCGCATCATCTAAATAAAAGAATTTAAAAGATTCCTACGGAATGACAAAAACAAGTAACACTATCTTGTCATTCTGAAAGAATCCTTTAACAGGTGATAGGTTTTAAATGATACTTCTGAACTTATTCTCAGCTATTATGACCGTCACATCGAGCCTGTCGAGATGCTACTAATAAGTTCTCGACAAGCTCGAACAGACGGAAACCTAAAACAAAAGAAATTATGAAAAATAAACTACACAAAAACAATATTCTTTGTCATTCCGAACAAAGTGAGGGATCTCGTAATACAACTAATCACGTCACTTCGAGTAGCAAAGCGTATCGAGAAGTCAAATTCTCAAATCTCTACATCCTTCTATGCTCCATCCCAGCCACCGCCCAAAACTACCAATGGCAATGGGCACTTAACGGTGGCGGCAGCTTTGGCAGCGGTAGTTGGGATTACCAAGTAGAGCAAATTTTTGATATTGCTATAGACAAAAACAACAATTACTATTTTGTTGCTAAAATAAAAGGGGTAGCCGCTTTTATTTTTGAAGTGGTAGAGGTTGATACCACCAATGTGTTATTGTGTACCCAAGGCAGTAACAAGTGTGTACACCGCAATTTAAAAAATACAACGTATTATGATTGTAGGGTAGCCTATGTTGCTAAAGACGATTTTAGGGTTTTCAGCCCTTTTATTCGTTGTTTTGTACTTTAAAAAACAAAATAAGAACGCCGTGTTATGCACGGCGTTTTTTAGGTTTTAATTGTAAGTATAGTATAAGAGGTATTTGTAAATATAATGTTAAAATTATTTGTATCTTTAAGGAATCAACCTAAAACAAAACACATTATGCAACACCAACTACACAAAAACAATATTCCTTGTCATCTCGACCAAAGTGAGGGATCTCCTTTCCAAATTTTCAAATCCTTAAATCTCCAAACCCTTCTATTCTCTATCATCTATTCTCTATTCTCTGTTCCAGCCACCGCCCAAAACTACCAATGGCAATGGGCAATTAATGGCGGTGGTAGTATAGGAAGTAACGGTTGGGATTTTCAAGCAGAACAAATTTTTGATGTTGTTATAGACAAAAATAACAATTACTATTTTGTAGCTAAAATAGAAAACGGTACCCCAAAATTAGCAGGGCAACCCGTTACCGTATACGGTAATCAAGCAGGTGGTAACGATATTTTTTTATTTTCAACCACTTGCAGTGGACAAGTACGCTGGAGCCAAGCCATTGGAGGAGGAGGATTATTTGACGCCGCTTATAAAATAGCTTTAGACAGCAACAACAACGTATTCGTAGGAGCAAATGTAAGCTTAGGTAATACTACCAAACCAGTGTATTTTAGCCCTACTGACGCATTACCTCCACGACCAGCATACAACCCTAATGACCCTAATGGATTAATACCAAGTGATGGATATAAAACTACTTTTTTGGTAAAATACAACAGTAACGGACAGTTTGTATGGAAATGCGCTTTACAGGGTGACGTTGGTTTCCCTAATAATCATTCTAGTGTTTTGTCTATAGTGATAGACAGTAAGGATAATCTGCATTTTATAATAGGTTTTTTACACGGTACCCACTTAAACAATACCATAACAGTGCCTACTCAATACAAATACGATAGTACAACTGCCTGGGGATATGTTATGAAATACTATTTGGTACGATACAATAGTGCTGGGCAATTGCTAAACAGTATGCCATTACCTATAGCAGATGGTTCTATGATTGCGGAGCCCAGTTTTACTTTTAAATACGATGAGCCTAACAACAGGTATTATATAGCGGGTTTTAGGTCGTATGTAAATGTAAATGAAAATGTGCCTTTAACCTATGGTGGTAGTGCCATTATAAACAATGCCTACATACTAGCAGTTAATGCTACCAATGGTAGTGAATTATGGCGCAGAGAAATGGAAGCAGACTCAGATGATTGTCGTATTTACGACTTAGATGTAGATACCAATGGCGATATTTTCATAGCAGGCAAATTTTCAAGAATACCAAATACTGGAGTGAAAATAATAGATCCTAAAAAACCTACCACTAATCCTTATAATTTTAGCTTTGGAAAACACTATGGCAACATGCCTTTTATAGCCAAGTTAACTAAAAATGGCGAAGTAAAGTGGGCGCGTACCCCAAACAACGATACCAGCAATATGTACTATTCGCATAGTTTGGTTATACGTGGTAACGAAGTAGCCTTGGCAACCGAGGGTACTTATATGATATGGGATAGCTTTAGTATGAACCAACAGTTTATAAACGGTTTACAGCCCAACCCAGTATTGGTGCGTTTTAACAAGCAAACAGGTACGGTAATAGGTTTACACGATATAGAAGGTAGTATGAATTACCACAAGTTAACTTCTGTAGCCGTAGATAACGATGGTAATTATGTAGTAGGTGGCACATTTAATGGTAATTTGTTTGCTACACACAAAAGCATCAATATGTTGGTAACCAATGGTCACTATGACTTCTTTGTAGCCAAATTAGCTGCAACTCCATGTGGTACAAGCGTAAGCACCACAGATTTTAACAACATAAAGGTAAACGTGTACCCCAACCCAACCACAGATATTGTAAACATAGAAACCGAAGAAACCTTGCAAAGTTATGAGGTGTATAACGTGTTAGGGCAACAAGTACAAAAAGACAACTTTAACGGCAATAACCAGGTAAACCTACACGGCGTAACCGCAGGTACCTATTTTATTAAAGTAACCACACAGCAAGGCAGTGCAGCTACGGTAAAGGTTGTTAAGAAGTAGTTTTACAGGCTAATGTTTAAAGTCATAAAGTCTAACGGCTAAAGCAAACTCCGTCACATCGAGCCTGTCGAGATGTTACTAATAAGTTTTTAACAAGCTTGAACTGACGTTACAATTGTCATGCTGAACTTGGTTTACTTCGTACAGTTCGCAAGCTCAGGTCAGCATCGCATCATCTAAATAAAAGAATTTAAAAGATTCCTACGGAATGACAAAAACAAGTAACACTATCTTGTCATTCTGAAAGAGTCCTTTAGCAGGTGATAGGTTTTAAATGATACTTCTGAACTTATTCTCAGCTATTATGACCGTCACATCGAGCCTGTCGAGATGTTACTAATAAGTTCTCAACAAGCTCGAACCGACGGAAACTTAAAACATACAACCCACAACATACAACCTAAAACCTCATTGTAACATTTGTTACCAATCATTCCATTTTATTTGCTGATTTTTGTATTATTAAAAGATAAAACATGAATTGGATATTAGAACCTTGGCCGTGGTATGTATCGGGTCCGTTAATAGCGTTGGTAATGTTTACGTTACTGTATTTAGGTAAAAACTTTGGAATGTCTGCCAATTTACGTTCATTATGTACGTTGTGTGGAGCTGGTAAAACTTGCGATTTCTTTAAGTTTGATTGGAAAACCCAAAAATGGAACCTGTTTGTTATGTTGGGTGCTGTAATAGGTGGTTTTATAGCCGCTCATTACTTATCGGTTAATCAAATACCTCAATTAAACCCTAATACCATTACAACTCTTAAAGAATACGGTTTTCATAGTGCAGGTAGCGCTTATGTACCTACCGAAATGTTTGGTGCCGATGCTTTTTCATCGCCTTACACCATTGTATTGTTACTTGTTGGTGGTATTTTAGTAGGCTTTGGTGCGCGTTACGCAGGTGGTTGTACATCGGGGCATTCTATATCGGGCATTAGTAACTTTCAGTTGCCCTCTTTAATTGCTACTATTGGTTTTTTTATTGGTGGTTTGGTTATGGTACATGTTATTTTTCCTTTATTGTTTTAATGATATCCTAGTATGAAGAATAGTGTTTTTTTAGCAGTTGGTGTGTTTTTTGGCATCATTATGTATAAATCTGAAGCCGCATCATGGTTCAGAATATTTGAAATGTTTCAATTTCAGTCGTTTCACATGTATGGTTTAATGGGTACGGCTTTGGTAACGGGTATTATTGCAGTGCAATTCATCAAAAGAAAACAGCTGAAAGATGTAAACGGCAATGCCATCATCATTCCTAATAAAGACAAAAGTATTGCCCGTTATTTAATTGGTGGTATCTTTTTTGGGTTGGGTTGGGCATTAGCAGGTGCTTGTCCTGGGCCTATGTTTGTGTTGACAGGTGCTGGTTATTTCCCAATATTAATTGTAATTTTAGGCGCTTTAATAGGAACTTGGATATACGGTTTATTAAAAAATAAATTACCTCATTAAGAATGATTGATAAAAGTTTGTTAACCACTTATTTTAGTCCGATGTTTGAAGACGAGCTACTGCAAGAAATTGCCGAGATTGGTCTGTTGAAAGCATTTACTGAAAACGAAATTTTAATAGAGTTAGACCAGCTTATAACACACACGCCTTTGTTATTACATGGTGCTGTGAAAATTATGAGAGATGATGATAACGACGGCGAACTGCTTTTATACTATTTAGAAAAAGGCGATACCTGCGCCATGACCATGACGTGTTGTTTGGGCACTAAAAACAGTAACATTAGAGCAACGGCCGAAACCAATGGTGAAATGGTGTTGATACCTGTACAAAAAATGGATGAATGGTTGGCTAAGTATGCATCATGGCGCGCGTTTGTTTTTACAAGCTATCAAGACCGTTTAGATGAAATGATGCGTTCTATAGACAACCTAGCTTTTAACGATTCTAAGGGGCGATTAAAGAATTATTTAATTGAGGTAGCTAGTGTAAACAAATCACATACGGTACATAAAACCCATGCCGAAATAGCGTACGAGTTAAACACATCGCGAGTGGTGGTTTCCCGATTGCTTAAGGTATTAGAGAACGAGAAGTTTATTGAACAACAACGAAATAGTATTACCCTCATTTAAAAGATGCTTTATAACAAGCATCTTTTTTTGTGCATTATAGTGTAACAATTGTTACGCTTTGTGCCGCTACTTTGTTAGAAATTTGTACAGTAAATAATTTAATTATGGAAGTTTTAGGCTATGTACTTACTGTAGCAATAGGTGTTTTGGTTGGTCTTTTTGGCGGCGGGGGTAGTATTTTAACAGTGCCCGTTTTGGTGTATTTGTTTATGATACCTGCAACGCTTGCAACAACTTATTCTTTGGCATTGGTAAGCATTAGCAGTTTAATTGCGGCAGTGCCTTATGTTCTTAAAAAGCAAGTGTCATACAAAAGAGCCTTGCAGTTTGGCGTGCCTTCGTTAATAACCTTGTATGTAGTACGTGCCTTTGTTTTACCTGCTATTCCGCAACGGTTTCATTGGTTAGGAGTTGTGGTTGATAAAAACACCTTAATGCTTGTTTTTTTCTCAGTACTGATGTTGGTTTCAGGTTTTTTTATGATTAGAAAAAGAAAATCAGAACCCGATTGTTTAGATTGCCCTTACAATAGTTTGGTTTTGATTTTTGCTGGTTTGGCAGAAGGTGTTATTACTGGGGTTGTAGGGGCTGGCGGCGGTTTTATTATTGTGCCTGTGCTAATGATATTTGGAAAACTAAATATGAAACAGGCTGTAGCTAACTCGTTACTTATTATTGGGGTTAAATCGTTGATTGGCTTTTTAGGTTCGCACAATGTTTTGTCTTTAAACTTTAGTTTATTAGCCACTTTACTAACCATTGCTATAGTAGGTATGTTGCTTGGCTTACAGTTAAACAAAAAACTAGATGCTAAGCAACTAAAACCATTGTTTGGTTATTTTGTAGTAGCAATGGGTATTTTTATATTATTTAAAGAGTTCATTATAAAATAGTTCATGTAACAAATGTTACCAAGCATTACAAAAGAAAGCAAGAAATTTACATTATAAATTAAAAAATACAACTACATGAAAATAGAGCAAATTTATACAGGATGTTTAGCGCAAGGTGCTTATTATATAGAAAGTAATGGTGAAGCTGTAATTATTGATCCGCTACGTGAAACTCAACCTTATTTAGAGCGTTTATCAAAAGATAACGTTCAATTAAAATACATTTTAGAAACGCATTTTCATGCCGATTTTGTGAGCGGACATATAGACTTAAGCGCTAAGACCAATGCACCCATTGTATACGGACCTACAGCAAAACCTGATTTTGAAGCCATTATTGCAACTGATAATCAGGTTTTAGAAATAGGGGCTATAAAGATAAAAGTGTTGCATACACCAGGACACACTTTAGAAAGTACTTGTTATTTATTGTTAGATGAAAATGATAAAGAAACAGCATTGTTTAGCGGCGATACCTTGTTTTTGGGAGATGTTGGTAGACCAGATTTGGCTCAAAAGGCTGCTAGTATGACACAAGAAGAATTGGCAGGTATGCTGTATGATAGTTTGTACAACAAAATACTTCCTTTAGCAGATAATGTAACGGTTTATCCAGCTCATGGTGCAGGTTCTGCTTGTGGTAAAAACATGATGAAAGAAACAATTGATTCTCTAGGCAATCAAAAGAAAATAAACTATGCTTTAAATCAACCAAACAAAGAAACTTTTATAGAAGCAGTTACTGATGGTTTATTACCTCCGCCAGCCTATTTTGGAATGAATGTGGCTATGAACAAAAACGGATACACAAGTTTTGATAAAGTACTGTCACAAGGAATGACAACCTTATCGGTTTCCGATTTTGAAACGATTGCAAAGCAAACAGGTGCTTTAATTTTAGATACTCGCTCTAACATTGATTTTGCAAAAGGATTTATTCCACAAGCAATAAATATTGGGCTAAGTGGCGATTTTGCGCCTTGGGTAGGCGCTATGATTGTAGATGTGCAACAACCAATCTTATTGATTACAAATCAAGGTTTTGAGGAGGAAGCAGTTACAAGAATGAGTCGTGTTGGGTTTGATAACGTTATAGGGCATTTACAAGGTGGTTTTGAAACGTGGCTGCAGGCACGTAAGGAAATAGATACTGTTAATAGCATTACTGCAGAACAATTTTCACAAGAAATAGAAGGCAAAGAAGTTGTGGTGGTTGATGTACGAAAAGAATCAGAATATGCAGCTGAACATGTAGAACATGCTTATAGCAAACCATTAGCTTATCTTAACGATTGGATTAAAGATGTAAATCCAAACCAACCTTTTTATTTACACTGTGCAGGTGGATACCGAAGCATGATTGCAGCAAGTATTTTGCAAGCACGTGGCTATCGTAATTTTAAAGAAGTAGCAGGTGGTTTTTCTGCCATTTCACTAACCAATATTCCTAAAACCGATTTTGTATGTCAAAGCAAAGTATTAAAATAGTATTAACCTTTATAGCCCTTTTTATCATGTTCGGATTAATAAAAAATATGTTTTTAGATAACAGTAATAATCAAGAATTAAGAACCGTAATTCAAAACAAAGCATTTTTGGTAGATGTACGTACACCTTCAGAATTTGCATCAGGTCATGTGGAAGGATCGGTTAATATCCCTTTAGATCAAGTGTTAAATCAATTGCAAATGTTTCAAAACCATGAAAATATTGTTGTATTTTGCAAAAGCGGAAATCGTAGCGGACAAGCTTTTCAAATGTTAAAAGCCAATGGTTTTAATAACGTAACCAATGGCGGAACATGGCAACAAGTAAAAAAAGTACAAACCGATTTAAAAAGCAAGTAAATGAAGAATTGGATGTATCAATGGAATGCTATGCGATTGATTCGATTAGCAATGGGGGTTTTCATCATATTTCAAGGAATTGAATCCAACCAATGGCTGTTTGTGCTTTTAGGAGGTGTTTTTAGCTTAATGCCCTTGCTCAATATAGGTTGTTGTAGCACAGCAGGTTGTGCTACCAATCGTTTCATTTCAAAGAAGAGCAACAGTAAAGAAACTACTTTTACCGAAATAAAATAATAAATAAAACAACAAATCATGACATTTGAAGAAATAATACAGCAAGACAAACCCGTTTTAGTAGATTTTTTTGCTACTTGGTGCGGACCTTGTAAAATGCAAGCGCCAATTTTAGATGAGGTTAAAAAAACAATGGGAGACCAAGTTTCTATTATTAAAATTGATGTTGATCAAAACCAACATGTAGCTGCACAATACCAAATACGCAGTGTACCAACCATCATTATTTTTAAAAATGGTGCTATTAAATGGCGTCAATCAGGTGTTTTTCAGGCAACTGAGTTAGAACGACTTTTAAAAGAAAATATATAACCTACAGAGCACTGTTTTTACAAGCGGTGCTTTTAAATTTGTAATGATTAAAGTAAAATAATTCATGAACCATATAAAATCAAAATTAATTGTAACCGCTTCATTTGCAGTTTTTTCGCATACAACGCAAGCTCAAAGTATGCTATTTGAGCGTATTTATGATGAAACCTTAGCGCAAGCAAGTTACATTATAGCCAATGAAAATAAAGAAGCAATTGTAATTGATCCTAAACGTGATATTGACACTTATTTAAAGTTTGCTGCTGACAATAAGTTGACCATTAAATATGTAACCGAAACCCATATTCATGCCGATTTTTTAAGTGGATCAAGAGAGTTAGCAAAGGCAACCAATGCTACTTTATTATTGTCTGATGAAGGAGGGAATGATTGGCAGTATCAATTTCCGCATGAAGGATTAAAAAACAATCAGCAAATAGCATTAGGAAACGTGCAGTTAAAAGTAATGCATACCCCTGGGCACACGCCTGAAAGTATTACTTTTTTGGTGCAAGATACCCAAAATCCTAAAACAGCAGCTAAAGCCATTACAGGCGATTTTATTTTTGTGGGCGATGTAGGCAGACCCGATTTATTAGAGAAAGCAGCTGGTGTTAGTGGTTCACAGTTTACCGGTGCGCATCAATTGTTTGAATCGTTAAACCAATTCTCTAAACTACCAAAAAACACCGAAATATGGCCTGGGCATGGTGCGGGTTCTTTTTGTGGAAAAAGTTTAAGCAATATTCCGCAATCTACCCTAGAACAAGAAATGCAAAGTAATAAAGCGTTTCAGTTGTTGCATGATAAAGATGCGTTTACCACTTTTATTTTAGATGGGCAATCAGAACCGCCTAAGTATTTTGCTGTAATGAAGCAATGGAACAAGCAGTTGCGCCCGTTAACAATTGAAGTGCCTAAAATTGCCAAATTAACAGGAGCCGATGTTGTTAAAGCTCAAAATAAGCAAGTTTTAATTATTGATACCCGCCCAAAAGACGAAGTTGCCAAAGGGTTCATTCCGGGTAGTTTGCATATTGAAGGAGGAAAATCATTTGCAACTTTTGCAGGTTCTTTGATTGATTATAACAACCAAATTATACTAATTGCCGCCGATAAAAATGTAGAAGATCTTACCAGAAAATTAATGCGCATTGGGTTGGATAATATCTATGGATATATATCAGATATTACTTTTTTTAATGATTTAAAAACTGCGAATATCATCTCAGCCGATGAAGTACAACAGCAAATGAAAAACGCTACAGTACAGTTAATTGATGTGAGAACTGTGAGCGAATATGAAAGCGGACACATTAAAGGGTTTCAAAATATACCCTTGAACAGTTTAGAAAAAAGAGCTTCAGAAATCAATAAAAATGCACCTGTACTTATACATTGTCAAAGCGGTGTGCGTGCGGCTATGGCATATTCAGTATTAGAAAAATTAGGCTTTAAAAATATTCTGAATTACAGTGGTGGTATTAACGATTGGAAAGCCCAAAAATTACCATTAACACCCTAAGAGAAGATAAAATAATTAAATTTTGAAAACCGATTGCTTGTTGCACCGGTTTTTTTTTTTGAATTCATAGTAAAGTTTTTTCATCGGTTATTTACTTTTTCTTCCGAAGAATTACACAAATTAAATTATTTGTAAAATGCAATGCTTTTAAAAGCTCTTTTTTGAGTTGTAGAATTTACGATTGTTGTTTTGAGAATATCGCGTTTTTTTATAATATTTATTAGGAAAAATATATTTCTAAATTAGAAAGTGTAATTTAGATTTTTATTCTATAAAACAGGTTTTTAGTGGTGTTTTTATGATGATACCGAAAGTGGATAATCAAAAAAAAGTTTTTTTTACTTGTTTATTAAAAATATTATTAGATAACTTTGCAGCATCACAATTCACAAAATGACATTTAACTATTCACATATCGTTTTCAACAAGTACAGCCGCTTAGCTGTATTGCGACGCTGTGTGCAAACTACTCCCATGTCATTTTCTCCCATTAGGGCCAGGGCTTAATCGCTTTTTGGCACTTCTTTTAGAGAAATAGGACCTTTTTGTGTCCGTTTATTACCCTTTCGTTTACTATTAATTTTATTCATAAAGATTGTATGCTTCATCGCATTCAGTTGAATATGAAGTAATTCATCTCCAAAATGAATTCATCTTCCGATTTTATCATCATTCCTGCAAATGAATCGCATGTGGAATATGCAGAACAGATCTGCAACGAAATGTTTGAATCTGCCAAGGCTCGCGGCACGGGAATCGCCCGTCGCAAACCCGAATATGTCGCAAACAAAATGATTGAGGGCAAGTCAGTTATCGCTTTGCACAAGGATGGAACCTGGGCGGGCTTCTGCTATATCGAAACCTGGAGTCACGGAAACTATGTGGCCAATTCCGGACTGATCGTCAACCCTGAATTTAGAAAATTCGGCTTGGCAAAAGCCATCAAGCACCGCATTTTCAAGCTTTCTCGCGAGAAATATCCCACCGCAAAGGTTTTTGGATTGACCACCGGCTTGGCGGTTATGAAAATCAACTCCGATTTGGGCTATGAACCGGTGCCTTATTCCGAATTAACGCAAGATGAGGAGTTCTGGAAAGGCTGTACGTCTTGTGTCAACTTCGAAATCCTTCAAAGTAAAGACCGTAAGAACTGTTTGTGTACCGCTATGCTTTGGGATCCGGCTGAAAAGGAAAAGGAACTGAGGCGAAAGATAGAAGAACGGGCAAAAGCAAAAGAACGGTTGAAGACTATGCAAAAGAAAGCGTCGTTATTGAAGCGATTGGTCTGGAAACTGAGAGGAAACAAAGGTTTTTCATTTTTTATTTAAGCATTATAAATACAATACCATGAGTAAAAAGAAAGTTGTTTTGGCATTTAGCGGAGGTTTGGATACTTCGTTTTGCTGCATCTATTTAGCGAAAGATTTAAATCTTGAAGTTCATTCTGTGGTGGTCAACACCGGAGGTTTCAACGAAGCTGAATTAAAACAAATTGAGGAAAGAGCATTGAGTTTGGGCGTTGCTTCGCACAATGTGATTGATGAAACTACAAATTATTACAACGATAGCATCAAGTTTTTGATTTTTGGAAATGTTTTGAAGAATGCAACATACCCGCTTTCGGTAAGTGCAGAGCGTGTGTGCCAAGCTACAGCGATTGCGAACTATGCAAAGGCAATTGGGGCAGAATGTGTAGCACATGGATCGACTGGAGCAGGAAACGATCAGGTTCGTTTTGATATGATCTTCGATATTTTAGTGCCTAATGTTGAAGTTATTACACCCATTCGCGATTTAAAACTATCTCGTGAAGCTGAAATGGAATATTTGGCGCATCATGGAATAGAAATCAATGCCGAAAAGGCAAAGTATTCGATTAATAAAGGACTTTGGGGTACTTCAGTAGGAGGAAAGGAAACCTTAACTTCTCATCAATATCTTCCAGAAGAATCGTGGCCTACTCCCATCACAAAATCGGGCACGGAACAAATAACAATCGACTTTCTAAAGGGTGAACCTGTGGCTTTAAACGGAGAAACGATGCCTTCAGTTCAAGTAATTCAGAAATTGCAAGACCTTGCACAGCCGTACGGCATTGGTCGCGATATTCACGTAGGCGACACCATTATTGGCATTAAAGGGCGTGTGGGTTTTGAAGCCGCTGGGCCTATTATTATTGTAAAAGCGCACCATACCTTAGAAAAGCATGTGCTTACCAAATGGCAATTGTCGTGGAAGGATCAATTGGGGGCATTTTATGGCAATTTCTTGCATGAAGGGCAATTTCACGATCCTGTAATGCGCGATATCGAAGCCTTTTTGCAAGCTTCTCAAGCTACCGTAAATGGAAAAGTAATTGTTCAATTGCAACCCAATTATTTCACGGTTTTGGGTATTGAATCTGAGAACGATTTAATGTCGAGCCAGTTTGGAACTTATGGCGAAATGAACAATTCTTGGACGGGTGACGATGTAAAAGGATTCTCTAAAATCTTTGGAAATCAGGTTTCCATCTGGCACAAAGTAAATAATAAATAATAAAGAGCTATGAAGAAGATAAAAGTAGGTATTATAGGTGGTGCGGGCTACACAGGGGGCGAATTGCTGCGTATTTTGGTCAACCATCCGCATGTTCAGATTGAGTTTGTGCATAGTAATAGTAATGCCGGCAATCCTTTGCATCACGTACATACCGATTTGCTTGGCGAAACCGATTTATTGTTCACCCATCAGCTTTCACAAGCGATCGATGTGTTGTTTTTATGTGTGGGGCATGGCGATGCAAAACAATTTTTGGATAAAAACACCTTTCAAGAAGGCATTAAGATCCTCGATCTGAGTCAAGACCATCGATTGGCAGCTGCTCAAAACCAATTTGTGTATGGTTTAGCTGAAATGAATCGCGATCAAATCAAGCAAGCGCAGTACATTGCCAATCCCGGCTGTTTTGCCACCGCCATTCAGTTGGCTTTGGTGCCTTTGGCGGCTGCAAATAAGCTGAACAGCGATATTCACATCACCGCCATCACAGGTTCTACGGGGGCTGGGCAAGGTTTGAGCGCTTCGTCGCATTTTAGTTGGAGAAACAACAACATTTCGGTTTACAAAGCCTTTTCGCATCAGCATTTAAACGAGATTGGAGAGAGTTTGGTCGCATTACAACCTCATTTCAATCAAGAAATTAACTTCATTCCCCAACGTGGCGATTTCTCGCGAGGCATTTTTGCTTCCATCTATATGAAATCGGACATCACCGAGGAAGAAGCGGTTCACATCTATCAAGAATATTACAAAAATCATCCGTTTACCTTTGTTTCCGAAGCAAATATTGATCTGAAGCAGGTCGTAAATACAAATAAGTGTTTGTTGTATGTGAAAAAGCACGGCAACAAGCTGGCTGTTTTCTCTGTTATCGACAATTTGTTGAAAGGTGCAAGCGGTCAAGCCGTGCAAAATATGAATTTAATGTTTGGTTTAGATGAATCCGCGGGCTTAAAACTAAAAGCGGTTGTATTTTAATACTTAGATTTTAGTATTGAGAAATTAGAATTTAGATTACTTGTCATTCTGAGCTTGACTCAGAATCTCATAAACAATTATGCGATGCTGAACTAAATTTACTTCGTAAAGACGTAAGCTCTAGTCAGTATGATAAAGTATCTAAATAAAAATTGAGATTCTTCACTTCGCTATCGCTTCGTTCTGAATGACAAGTGAATTACTATCTAAGTAAAATCAAGATAAAAGTACAAAGTATTAAGAGGTTTATCAGTTCATGTGATTTTCGAAACTAAGTGTAGAAAATCGTATCGAGAACTTCCAATATTAAAAAATTTAAAAGAGTAAAGAAATGAAACTATTTGATGTATATCCAATCAACGCCATCGAAATTCAAAAAGGTCAAGGATCTTATGTTTTTGATGCGCACGGAACAAAATATTTAGATTTATACGGCGGCCATGCGGTTATTTCCATAGGGCACACGCATCCACATTATGTAAATCGGTTAACCAAACAGTTGCAAAGTTTGGGTTTTTACTCAAATTCCATCGAAATACCTCCTCAAAAGCAACTCGCAACCTTGTTGGGCGAGGTTTCAGGCAAACCAAATTACCAATTATTCTTGTGCAATTCGGGTGCAGAGGCAAACGAGAACGCTTTAAAGTTGGCATCGTTCTACAATCAACGAAAAAAGGTGATTGCATTTCAAAATGCCTTTCACGGACGCACCTCTTTGGCGGTTGCAGCTACCGACAATCCTAAAATTGTAGCACCTGTAAACGAAACTAATAACATTGTGTTCCTTCCTTTTAACGATGAGGTGGCTTTAGAACAAGCCTTTGCCACTTTTGGAAGCGAAATTTCATCGGTAATCATCGAAAGCATTCAAGGCGTAGGCGGTATTCAGGTCGCAACTCCATCTTTTTTGCAAAAGATACGTTCGTTAACCATTCAGTACAATGCCGTTTTCATTGCCGATGAGGTGCAGTGCGGTTACGGTCGATCGGGATTGTTTTTTGCACAAGATCATTCGGGTATTGAAGCCGATGTGTACACCATGGCAAAAGGAATGGGCAACGGATTCCCTGTCGGGGGGCTTGCCATTGCCGATAAGTTTGTGCCTTGGCACGGCGAGTTGGGAACTACCTTTGGCGGAAACCATTTGGCGTGTGCTGCGGCATTATCGGTTCTAGAAGTGATTCAAAAGGATGATTTAATGAGCAACGCATTAGAAATTGGAAACTACTTGATGCACGAATTGAAAGGTTTTGATAAAATCAAAGAAGTGCGAGGCAAAGGATTGATGATTGGGATTGATTTACCCCTTGAAATGAAAGCAGTTAAAGACAAATTATTGTTCGAAGATCGCATTTTCACCGGCTATGCAGCCCCAAATGTAATTCGTTTGCTACCTGCATTAAATGTATCTAAAGTAGAAGCAGATATTTTTTTAGAAGCATTACAAAAGCAGTTGAATAAGTATTAGTTTTAGATAAAAGAAGAAAGAAAATAGAGAAAAGACTTTAAGTTCTTTCCATTTTAATAACAATTTGAACCCAAGATAAATGAAGAATTTTTTTTCGATAGATGATGTAGATAATTTATCACAAGTTGTGAAAGAAGCTTTAGATGAAAAAGCTTCCCCCAATAGCCGCGAAGCCTTAGGCAAACACAAAACCATGGGCTTGGTGTTTCTAAACCCCAGTTTACGTACGCGTTTAAGCACCCAAAAAGCGGCTATGAACTTAGGCATGCACGTCATGATTATGAATATGGATAAGGACGGTTGGGCATTAGAAACCCACGACGGCGTAGTAATGAACGGCAACACAGTAGAACACATTCGCGAAGCCGCAGCAGTGATGGGCGAGTATTGCGATATCTTGGGCTTGCGTTGTTTTCCTAATTTAAAGGATGCCAAAGAAGATTACAGCGAAGATTTCTTTACCAAGTTTATGAAATATTGCAACACGCCCGTGATAAGTTTGGAAAGTGCCACGCGCCATCCGTTGCAAAGCCTTACCGATTTAATTACGATTATAGAACACGGAAATTTTGCTTTTGATGAAGCAAAACAACAATACATTCCGCAAGGCAAAAAGCCCAAAGTAGTATTAACTTGGGCGCCACATATAAAAGCATTGCCACAAGCAGTTCCCAATTCGTTTGCCGAATGGATGTGCAAGGCACAAGAACAAAATTTGATCGATTTGGTGATAGCACAACCCAGTGGGTACGAATTACAAGAAGATTTTACACAAGGTGCTACAATAACAAACAATCAGGAAGAAGCTATAAAAGACGCCGATTTCATTTACGTTAAAAACTGGTCGAGTTACAAAGATTACGGTTGCATTTTACCTGTGTGTGATGATTGGATGCTTACATTAGATCGTTTAAAAAACAACGATGATGTCAAAATAATGCATTGTTTGCCCGTTCGCCGTGATTTGGAACTAGGATCGGATGTGTTAGATTCCGAAAAATCCTTAGTTGTTCAAGAAGCAAGCAATCGGGTATGGGCAGCGCAAGCAGTTATTAAGCGTATATTAGAGGAAGAATAGATAAGAGAAGAAAGAGAATAGAATCATCGTATATTTTTGTCGTTCTAAACTCGATTCAGCATCTCATAGGATTAAGTTCTACAAAATAATACTAGACAATACAAAAACAATGGAAAAACTAACACTTGTAAAAATTGGAGGAAACATATTAGACAATGAAAACGCGTTGGATACATTCCTAAAACTATTTCAGCAATTACCCGGTAAAAAAATATTAGTACACGGTGGTGGCAAAATAGCAACCGAGCTAAGTGAGAAAATAGGATTAGACCCTGAAATGGTGAAAGGGCGTAGAGTTACCGATGCCGCAATGTTGCAAGTAGTAACCATGGTTTATGCAGGTTTAACCAACAAAACGCTTATTGCTAAATTGCAAGGTTTGGGTGTAAACGCGTTGGGCTTAACAGGCGCCGACGGCAATGTTATAGTCGCTTCTAAACGACCTGTATTAGAAGTTGACTTTGGTTTTGTGGGTGATATCACCGAAGAAAACGTAAACACCGATTTTCTAATAAGTTTAATCAATCAAGACATCGTTCCTGTGTTTTCGGCTATTACACACGATGGGCAAGGACAATTGTTCAACACCAATGCCGATACTATTGCGTCAACACTTGCTATAGCTTTAGCGTCAATGTATCATGTTCGTTTGATTTATTGTTTTGAAAAGAAAGGCGTTTTAAAAGATATAAACAATGAACACTCGGTTATTTCTTTAATTAATGAAGCTAATTTTGAAGAACTAATAGCGCAGCAAATTATTGCCGATGGCATGATTCCAAAAATCACCAATTCCCTACAAGCAACTAAAAAAGGAGTTGAACAAGTAGTTATCAAAAATGCAAACGATTTATTAGACGATTCTGCAGGAACCATCATTACAAAATAAAAATTATGGAAAAATTAATAGAAGGAAGTATTGCTTTGTTGATGGATTTAATTCGTACCCAATCGTTTAGTGAGGAAGAAGATCAAACAGCTAATATCATCAATACCTATTTACAAACTTATGGAGTGCAAACGCATCGCGATTTAAACAATGTTTGGGCTTTTAATAAATATTACGATCCTTCAAAACCAACCGTTTTATTAAACTCACACCACGATACTGTGCATCCTAACAAAGATTATGCACGTGATCCTTTTAATGCCGAAATTATTGATGGTAAATTATTTGGATTGGGAAGTAATGATGCTGGTGGATGTTTGGTTTCGTTAATTGCTACCTTTTTACATTATTACGACAAGCAGAATTTAAAATACAATTTTGTTATTGCTGCAACTGCTGAAGAAGAAATTTCGGGCTTGCATGGTTTAGAATGGGTAGTACCTAAATTAGGTAATTTAGAGTTTGCTATTGTGGGTGAACCTACCCAGATGCATTTAGCCATTGCTGAAAAAGGTTTGATGGTTTTAGAATGTAAAGCACCTGGGAGATCGGGGCATGCAGCACGCGAAGAAGGTGAAAATGCAATTTACAATGCAGTGAAAGATATCGTTTGGTTTCAATCGTATCAGTTTCCAAAAACATCTGAAATATTCGGACCAATAAAAATGTCGGTTACCATGATAAATGCTGGCACACAGCACAATGTAGTACCATCAAGTTGCGATTTTGTGGTAGATGTTCGTATCACAGATGCTTATACAAATGATGAGGTTTTAGATATTATTCATCAAAATACTATAAGCGATATTCATCCGCGTTCAACTCGGTTAAAACCTTCAAGTATCGATATCAATCACCCAATTGTTAAGGCTGGTTTGGCATTAGGAAGAACAACTTATGGATCTCCAACCACAAGCGATCAAGCACTATTATCTATTCCTTCATTAAAATTAGGACCAGGAGATTCGGCTCGTTCGCACACTGCTGATGAATTTATTTATGTAAGTGAAATTGAGGAAGGAGTGCCTTTATATATTAAAATGTTAGACCAAATTGTACTATGAAATTGTGGCAAAAAAATACGGAAGTAAATAAAACCGTCGAAAAGTTTACTGTTGGTAACGACAGAGAAATGGATTTTTACTTAGCAAAATTTGATGTGTTGGGTTCGTTAGCACATACACAAATGCTTGAATCCATCGGCTTATTATCTTCAGAAGATTTAGTATCGATACAAAAAGAATTAAAAAACATCTATAAAGAAATTGAAGCAGGTGATTTTGCTATAGAAGATCATGCCGAAGATGTACATTCACAAATCGAATTCATGTTAACCGAACGTATTGGCGAAGCAGGAAAGAAAATTCACAGCGGACGCTCTCGAAACGATCAAGTTTTGGTTGATTTAAAATTGTTTTTTCGTTCCGAAATCGAAAAAATGGTGATTCATGTTAAAGAGTTGTTTGATACTTTGATTGCGTTAAGCGAAAAACATAAAAACGTATTACTTCCTGGTTACACACACTTGCAAGTAGCCATGCCAAGTTCGTTTGGATTATGGTTTGGCGCATATGCAGAAAGTTTAATAGACGATTTAGAACTCATGTTAGCTGCTTGGAAAATCACCAACAAAAACCCATTAGGTTCGGCAGCAGGTTATGGATCATCGTTTCCATTAAACAGAACCATGACTACCAAATTGTTAGGTTTTGAGCAACTAAATTACAATGTGGTTTATGCACAAATGGGGCGTGGTAAAACCGAGCGTATTTTAGCACAAGCTATGAGCAGTATTGCGGCTACCATGGCTAAAATGGCAATGGATATTACCTTGTATATGAATCAAAACTTTGCGTTTGTAAAGTTCCCCGATCATTTAACCACGGGTTCCAGCATTATGCCGCATAAGAAAAACCCAGATGTGTTAGAATTGATTCGTTCTCGTTGTAATAAAATTCAAGCATTACCTAATGAAATTGCTTTAATGACAACAAATTTGCCATCGGGTTACTTTAGAGATTTACAATTGCTAAAAGAAAACTTGTTTCCAGCATTTGAATCGTTGAATGATTGTATGGAATTATTCGTTTTGATGTTAGACAACATTCAAATAAACAAAGAAATTCTAAACGATACCAAATACGATTACCTGTTCAGCGTTGAGGTAGTGAATAACGAAGTGTTAAACGGAGTGCCGTTTCGTGAAGCCTATAAGAAAATTGGTTTAGATATTGAAAACGGAACCTACAAACCTTTAAAAGAAGTAAATCACACTCACGAAGGTAGCATTGGTAATTTAATGAACGCTGAAATTACACAAGCTTTTAATGAAGTTGTAACCCACTTTAATTTTAATAAAGTACATCAAGCCTTAAACGCTTTGGTTCAAGAATAAAAAAAGTCCGATGTTTTACATTGGACTTTTTGCTTATTAATAAAACAGATAAACAACTTGCTAGATTATTGTTTAAAATGATGCTTTCCTTAACATTTTATTCCCAATTTATGTGAAAAGGAATCAGTATCTTGCGTACCGTTTAACAATATGTAAAATGATTCAGACGCAAAACGTTACGTTTTCTTATTCAAATACGCAAAACTTTCAATTTCCTGATGTTAACTGTGCTAATGGCGAAACGTTATTAATTACAGGAAATTCAGGAACAGGAAAAACCACACTACTGCATTTGTTAGGTGGTTTGTTGCATCCAAGTGCGGGTACTATCACTATTAATCAGCAAAATATTCAGCAATTAAAAGCAACTCAGTTGGATGCTTTTAGAGGACAAAATATTGGCATGATTTTACAAAAATCATTTTTTATTGAAGCTTTAAGCGTTTTAGATAATGTAGTTTTGGCTTCTTGGATTGCACAAAAAAGCAAAGCAAAAGAAAAAGCACTCAATATATTAGAGAACTTAGGTTTAAAAGAGCATGTGCATAAGTTGCCGAGCCAATTAAGTATTGGTCAGCAGCAACGTGTAAACATTGCGCGCGCTTTAATAAACAATCCGTCGGTTATTTTGGCAGATGAACCAACGTCAAGTTTAGATGATGAAAATGCCTTAATTGTTGCCCAATTGTTATCTGATTTAGCTAAAGAGTACCAAACTTCATTGGTTATTGTAACACATGATCAACGTTTAAAAAAAGTGTTTAACCAGCAAATTACCTTAATATGATTACAAAAATAGCTTGGAAAAATACTTGGTTTAAACCATTAAACACCTTTTTAAGTATTGTGTTGTTAACAGCTTCGGTTGCTATAATATCGATATTAATTTTGTTGCAAAAACAGTTTGAAGAAAAATTTTCGGCATCAATAGATAATATCGATTTGGTTTTAGGAGCAAAGGGAAGTCCGTTACAGCTTATTCTATCATCGGTTTATCAAATGGATGCTCCTCCTGGAAATATTTCATATACCGAAGCTGAGGCTTGGATGAATAAACCAATGGTTGAAAGTGCTGTTCCTTTGGCTTATGGCGATAATTATTTAGGCTATAAAATTGTAGGTACTACCGATAATTACCTAAAACACTTCAATTTAAAAGTAGCACAAGGAACTGTGTTTACAAAAGATTTTGAAGTAGTAGTAGGTGCTGCAATTGCTAAAAACATCGATTTAAAAGTAGGTGCTACTTTTTATGGTACACATGGCGATGCGGAAGAAGGAGAGGTTCATGATCATCACGCTTATAAAGTAGTAGGTATTTTAGAACCTTCTGGTAAAGTAGCCGACCAATTAATTTTATCAACGATTGAATCAGTTTGGCATATGCACGATCATGAACACGAAGGACATGCTGAAGAAGCTCAAAATCATGCATCAGAAGAAACGCATCATCATGCTGAAGGAAAAGCACATCATGATCATGAAGAAGTGAAAAATCCTCACGAAGGAAAAGAAATTACAGCCGTATTATTAAAATTGCGCAACAATATGGCTAAAATGACGTGGCCACGCATCATACCTCAAAATACCGAAATGCAAGCAGCATCACCAGCCTTAGAGGTTAACCGTTTGTTTGCATTGTTTGGTGTAGGTATTACGGCTTTAAAATATTTGGCTTATGGTATTATGCTTATTTCGGGTATTAGTATCTTTGTAGCATTATACAATACATTAAAAGAACGTAAGTACGAGTTTGCTTTATTGCGTATAACAGGAGCTTCAAGATTTCAGTTGTTATGGCTGGTTTTATTAGAAAGTATTTTTTTATGTGTAATGGGCTTTATTCTTGGTATTGTTTTTGGAAGGGTAGGCTTGTATATGTTGTCTGTTTCTTCGCAAGAGGAATTCAAAATGGCTTTTAATCCGTTTGAGTTTTTATGGAAAGAAGAAGGTTTGTTGTTTGCTGCAACCTTAGCTGTTGGTATAATAGCAGCCCTTATTCCGGCTATAAAAGCGTATTCATTAAATATATCTAAAACATTAGCAAATGCTTAAAAAAATAGTAGTAGCCGCTTATGTAGGAACAGCTTGTTTTTTAATGAGTTTTGCTCCTAAGATTACATCTAATGATAGAACGCAGCATAATAAAATACAAGAGCAATCAATTGACATCACTTGGCAAGTTTTAGCAAATATGAATGCTAGTTTACAGGTTATGAGTAATTATGGAAACATAATTAAAGAAAATGTTCACGGTAAAAAAATAAAAGTCAGCGGATTTGTTATTCCTATTGATAGTAAATCATATGTTTTAAGTAAAAATGTTTACTCGCATTGTTTCTTTTGTAGTACAAGTGCTGGTGCTGAAACTATTTTAGGAATTCAATTTAAAAGTAAACCACCTCGTTTAAAAACAGATACTTATATTAGTTTAGAAGGAACTTTTTTTTACAATGATAAGAATTCCGATGATTGGAAATTTAGTATACTCAATGCTGTAATCACGCACAAAAAATAAAATAACACATGTTAAAAAAAATAATAATTGTTTCTTATTGCGCCTTAGCAATCTTATTAATGAGTTTTACTCCTAAAACAAGTACTGTTGTTGATAAAGTAGAATTTCAAAATCCAACAGAAGTTACTTGGAAATTATTAGGACAAATTGATTTTATAAAAAAGAAAAATCCTCATTATGGTGAAGTAATGTATCCTATGGTAAACGGTACATTAAAAGCTTTACAAGGAAAAAAAATTAAGGCGTCGGGTTTTATTGTGCCTATTGATAGTAAATCATATGCATTGAGTAAAAACGTGTTTGCACAATGTTTTTTCTGTGGTAACGCAGGACCAGAAACCATTATGGGAATTAAATTTAAAGGAAGTACACCGCGTTTAAAAACCGATACTTATGTAACTATGGAAGGTACTTTTAGATATAATGCAGATGATATTGATGATTGGATTTATCACATTGAAAACGCTGTTATAACACATCAAAAATAATGATACGTAAAGAAGGTTTAACCGATTTATTTTTTGATTTAGATCATACTATTTATGATTTTGATAAAAATTCAGCACTAACTTTTGATGCAATTTTTAACGAAATGCAGCTTAAAGGTGTAGGTGATTTTATGACACATTTTAAACCCATCAATGATTATTATTGGGATAAATTTGCTAAAGAAGAAATATCACATGATACCCTACGCTATGGTAGGTTAAAAGATACCTTTGATGCCATTGATGTTGCCGTAAATGATGATCAAATTTATTATATAGCAGATGCTTTTATAGGTAATTTAACCAATTACAACCACGTGTTTGATGGAGCACATGAAACATTAAATGCTTTAAAGAAAAACTATCGTTTGCATATTATTACAAACGGACCCAGTTTGGTTCAAGAAAAAAAACTTAAAAACTCTAAGCTAGAGCAGTATTTTGAAACAATAACCAATTCAGAAAAAGCAGGAGTAAAAAAACCAAATCCAATCATTTTTCAACACGCATTACAATTGGCTAATGTTAAGGCTGAACAAAGCCTTATGATTGGCGATAATATTCAGGCCGATGTTCATGGAGCTTTGAATGTAGGGATGCAAGTAATTTGGTTTAATGAGTTTCAGTTGCAAAGTGATGTTCAAGTAGCTGAAGTACAACAATTAAAACAACTTTTAGATATTTTATAAGATGAAGAAATTTTTATTTTTATTGCTTTTCGTTTTTATTGGATTAGGAACAAAAGCGCAAAACATAGGATCGGTTAAAACCATTCAAGTAAAAGCGGTTTACGATTTTCAAGATACTTTTAATGAATACCGTGTAAACTCGTATTTAAAACATCGTTTAGAAGAAAAAGGATTTACTGTGTATTACGACAATCAAGAAGCACCTGCTGAAGTTGCAAATGATCCTTGTAAATTGTTAAAATGCAATGTAAAACGAGACAAGTCAATGTTAGCAACCAAATTAATTATTGAATTGGTTAATTGCAAAGGAGAAGTTGTTTTTACCGCAAAAGGAGAGAGTAGACTAAAAGCTAGAAACAAATCACATGTTGATGCTATTAAAAACGCTTTAGAGTATTCTACACTGAATAAATTATAAAAAAAGCACTTCGAAAGAAGTGCTTTTTTAATACCCATACTTACCTTGCCAACGCTGATGCAAAAAGTCTTTGGTTTGCTTTTCTCGGGCATTTTCGCCTGGTTCGTAAAAAGAGGGCATAAATATAATTTTTATATTACTTTGTTGTCTAAAACTATTATATTTCTCTAAAGAAGTATTACTTTTTATCCGTTAAGTAAATTTCCATTTTGCCATCTTCTGCTTTTAAGTTAAGCATATAACCCGCATGTTCTGTAATGGTAGCTGTTGTACCCGTAGTTTCAAAGCTGGTATTGTTCATTTGTTCTTTAGGTTTGTAGCTTATGCTTATTTCTGTTGATTTAACTAATGTATACACATCACCTCGAACGTTTATAATTTTGAACCAACCAAAACCAAGATTGGATGCAATTCGATCACCTGCTTGTTTAAAAGCCTCATATCTTCCAAAATAAATATCACCCACTTGCGGTGCTTGTTCCATAGAAATGTAAGTAGCTGGTTTAGGAGCATCGGTTTTTATACTATCGTAAACTAAGTAGCCAAAAAAACATACAATGGCTGCAACAAAAAGCCAACCTACAATCGTAAATTTAAAAATAAAAGAAGGTTTTGGCGTGCTGTTTATTTTTTGCTGAGCAAAAGCTTTCATTTCAGGCGACCATAGCTTAGTAGGAATTTTTTTTCTTGTAACATCATCCCAAAATTCAGCAACTACTTTTTTAGAGCGAACTGTAAAGAAAGCAGTTCTTGATTGTGTTCTATAAATACCCAAAACCATTGGGTTTTCTTTGTTTTGCGGATTTTGTAATTCATTGGCGTGAAAAGCACCTTCTTCTAATCTGGATATTGAGAAAAACATATTGCGTTGGTTTGTATGTGATTATAGTAAAAATAGATGTTTTTTTGATGATTTACTATAAAAGTTGCACGAAAAACGATTTATAACAAAAAACGCCCAACTTTTCAGTTGGGCGTTTTACAATATATTTAAAAGCAATTATGCTTCCATATAAGCTTCAATAGGAGCACAAGAACATACTAAGTTTATGACACCAAATGCATTGTCATATTAAGTTACTTTTTATAATAAATTATTTAAATAGATAACCTGACTAAAGGTAAATAGATATATAAATTTATTATTTTTAAATTATGCATGCATAGTGTTTGTGTTGTGTTATCTGTTTTTTAATTCTTTATTAGATAAATGATGAAAATTCTGTTAGATTTGATATTGCCAATTATTTATGATCTTAAAATATACTTAATGAAAAATATTATTTTGATACTTTCAATTATTAATTTTTTTTATGGATACCCTCAAGAGAAGTATCAAGCATTTCAGTACGAAAACAAATTCGGTGTTGTTGATAAAACTTCACTAGAAGAAATAGTGCCTCCTACATATGCATCTTTTGCACCAGTTTTTCAAGATGTTTTGGCATTTGTTGATAAAGATAAATTTTATTTTTATGATGAGAATACAGGCGTTACTTCCATTTATATTGATAGAAATCAGCCAATATTAATTTATAAAATGGGAATTTATTTTCATTGTGTTAACAATGATAAGAGTGTTCTTATTTCATCGTCAAAATTTTCTAATAAAATCTTTTTCAATAGAGAATATGAAAGAATTACAACTGTGTATCAAAATATTATGGGATTTACTAAAACTAATTCCATAGATGTTTATAAGAAAGGTGATTACAATACACAATATTTAAAAGATGTTTCTGCCACATTTTTTGAATTTGAGCATCTTTATGATATCAAAAATCAAAAAGAAGTTTCTACTTATATTTTTTACGGAAAAGATAATATATATATTTATGATGAAAATTTTGAGTTACTGAATTCAATAGCTTCATCAGAAAGTGATTATAAAAAAATCTTACAATTGATTGCAGGTGATTATAAAAAAATAGACCAGGATTGGAAAACAGATGGTTGGGGAAATATTTCAATTTGGAATGTTAAAAATGAAAAAGGGATTACAGTTTTTAGTGTAGATGGATTTGATTTTTCTTTTTCTGTTAAAGGCAATTTTGATAAAAGTACATTGTCTTTAAGTAAATTTTATTTAGATGTGCGAGATATCAATTATTGGGTGGTTATTAAAAATATTGAAACACAGATGGAATATTGCTTTAAAATTGATCTTAAAAATAAAACCTTTTTCTATCCTAAGAAATATCAAAAAAAACTTAAATTACAAATGTTGTAATATAACTACTTTATGAAAAATAAAATTTTATTAACTATTATATTGCTTGTAGCTAATTTTTCATTTGCACAACAAAAATATGAAGTATTTGGAATTGATAATAAATTCGGAATTGTAGATTATGAAACGGGTAATGAATTTATCGAACCTCAATTTGTAAATTATAAGAACTTTTTTATTGACTTTGTTGATTTTGAAACCGAAACTGAATTGATTTTGTTCAATAAAATTAGTGGAAAAAAAGTAGTTTATAAAAAAGGGCAAAATGAAAGTTTTTATCTTAGAAAAGTGAATTCTAATATGAAAGAGAGCACACAACGGTTACATATTATTGAAAATAATAAAAGTACAGTTGTAGATGCAGTAAATAACAAAATTACACTTCCTAAAAAATATTCAAAATTACAAACTAATGACGCTTGGCTATTTGGCTTTAATGAAAATGAAACCATTGATGTTTATAGTTATGATGATTTTAAAAAAATAAAAGTTACCATAAAAGCGTCTAAGTTTATTAAAGATTGGGTTTATAAATTAGAAACTAATGATTATAAAAATCATTATGTTTTCTATAATGAACTTGAAGTGTTTGTTTATGATGAAGTGTTTAATTTGGTTAAGAAATACGCAACTGGAGGAAATACTTATTCAGAAATAAAAGAGGTAATAAAGACTGATTTCAAAGTGTCTTCACATATTAGTCAAGGTGTCTTTATGGATGAATGGAAAGTAACTTATTCTAATGGCTATTCAAATTTTAATTATATTAAGCAACTATCTTTTCAATTAAAAGGTAACTTTGAAGCTTTAACGAAAGGTTGGGACTATATTTTAATTGAAGAAAATAATTCCCAAAAAAAATATTTCTTCTTTTTAGATTATGAAAATAAAAGATTTTCGCTACCAAAAGCCGAGCAAATTAAATTAGATTTACATTTTTTAGAATAAAATAGGCTACCTTAAAATGTATTTTAAAGTAATTTTGATATTTTACTTTTCCAAAAGAAAAAAGAGGTATCTCACTTTTGGAATAGTTTCTTCTTTAAAAAAAATAAAATTTCTGTAACATAACTACATTATGAAAAATAAAATTGTATTAACTATTATTTTAGCTATAGCTAACTTTTCATTTGCTCAAACTAATTATGAAGTATTTGGTGTAAATGGTAAATTTGGTATTATTGAAAAGAAAACAAACAGTGAATTTATAAAGCCTATATATACTAAACATGCTAGTCTTATAGAAGATTATATAGTTTTTTTAACGAAAACAGATTTTATTTTATATAATAAAATTTCGGCGGATAAAATAACTTATACTAAAGGTCAAGATAATCATTTTTTTCTTTTGCCAATAGATACTTCAATTGTTGGTTACGAAGCAAATTATCACATTATTGAGAATAATAAAAGTGTTGTAATTAATAAAAAAGCAGAAAAAAGAAAATTACCTAAAAAATATTTAAAGATAGCTAGCTTATCTGGAATGTTATTAGGATTTACAGATAAATCAATAGACATATTTACTGATAATAGATTAGAAGCTCCAGCAAAAACTATTAATGCTTCTAACTTTATTGAGATAGATTTTACTAAAAAAAGTGATAAAAATAAAGAGAAGTTCTATGTTTTCTATAATAAAAGTAAAATATATGTTTATAATGATTTGTTAGAAATAGAAAAAGCTTATCAAGGAGGAGGAGATAATGACAAAAAAATAATTGAAGTAATAAAAAGTGATTTTATAGAAGAACAATTAAAATTTGGTGCGCAAAATACCTTCAGAGTAAAAACTTATATAACTCAAGAAAAGGAATTTTCATCAATAAAAATTGAAGATTTTGCGTTTAGTGTGAAAGGAAATTCAGCAATAAGACATCATAGACGAGATTTCATAACAATAGAAAACGATATTACTAAAGAAAACTACTATTTCAGTGTTAATTATAAGGAAAGACAAATTTATTTACCTCAAAAGTATCAAGAGCAACTTAATTTACAAATTTTAGAAGAATAAAAAAACGCCCAACTGAAAAGTTGGGCGTTTTGCAATATATTTAAAAGCGATTAAGCTTCCATATAAGCTTCAATAGGAGCACAAGAACATACTAAGTTTCTATCTCCGTAAGCATCATCAACTCTGCGTACGCTTGGCCAGAATTTGTTTTCTGCAACATACTCTAACGGATAAGCCGCTTGCTGACGAGAATATGGTTGTTCCCAAGTTTCAGCTGTTAACATAGCTAATGTATGAGGCGCATTTTTCAATACGTTGTTTACATCTTCAGCTGTTGCTGCAGCAATTTCTTTACGAATTGAAAGCATTGCATCACAAAAACGATCTAACTCAGCTACATCTTCCGATTCCGTTGGTTCAATCATTAACGTACCTGCAACAGGGAAAGATACTGTTGGTGCGTGGAAACCGTAATCCATTAAGCGTTTTGCAATATCAGTAACTTCAATACCTTGCGCTTTGAACATACGACAGTCAATAATCATTTCGTGAGCTGCACGACCTCTTTCTCCAGAATACAATACTTCGTATCCTTCGCTTAAACGTGCTTTCATATAGTTCGCGTTTAAGATAGCTGTCATAGTAGATTGTTTTAAACCTTCGGCACCTAACATCGAAATGTATCCGTACGAAATTAAACAAACCAATGCAGAACCGTAAGGCGCAGCAGAAATTGCAGTAATAGCGTTATCGCCACCCACTTTCATAACTGGATTTGTTGGTAAAAACTCAACTAAATGCTGTGCCACACAAATTGGTCCAACACCTGGTCCACCACCACCGTGAGGAATAGCGAATGTTTTGTGTAAGTTTAAGTGACAAACGTCTGCACCAATTCTTGCAGGATTTGTTAATCCTACCTGTGCATTCATGTTAGCACCGTCCATATATACTTGTCCACCATTTTCGTGGATCATGTTGGTAATTTCAATGATTGAAGATTCGTAAACACCATGTGTAGAAGGGTAGGTAATCATTACACAAGATAAATTGTCTTTGTGTAATTCTGCTTTCGCTCTTAAATCTTCAACATCAATGTTACCTTCTTCAGTCGTTTTAGTAACCACAACCTTCATACCTGCCATTGCAGCAGATGCTGGGTTTGTACCGTGAGCAGAAGCTGGAATTAAAGCAATGTTACGGTGTCCTTCGCCACGAGATTCGTGGTACGCACGGATAACCATTAAACCTGCATATTCACCTTGTGCACCAGAGTTTGGTTGTAAGGTTGTGCCAGCAAAACCAGTAATAACGTTTAACTGTTGCTCTAACTTATGTAACATAGTTAAGTAACCTTGTGCTTGGTTTACAGGTGCAAACGGGTGCATGTTGTTCCAATTTGGGTTACTTAAAGGTAGCATTTCAGCCGCAGCGTTTAATTTCATCGTACAAGATCCTAAAGAAATCATTGAGTGATTCAATGCTAAATCTTTACGTTCTAATTTTTTGATGTAACGCATTAATTGCGATTCTGAATGATATGTATTGAAAACATCATGCTCTAAGAACGTTGAAGTACGCTCTAATTTTACAGGTACTAAAGCTTCTTGAGATAATTCTGTAACTGTTTGGAATGATTTTCCTGCTACTTCAGCAAAAATACCAATAACAGTGTTGATGTCGTTAAATGAAATAGTTTCGTTTACCGAAATAGACACGTGGTTAGCATCTGGGTAAAAGAAGTTGAATTCTTTAGCTTCAGCAACAGCTTTTACTTTAGCAGCATCTGCTTTTACTAAAATAGTATCAAAATAAGCATCGTTTACTTGCTCAAATCCTAATTTTTGTAATTCGCTAGCAATAGTAACCGCTTTAGCATGTGCTTCGTTTGCAATTCTACGTAAACCTTGTGGTCCGTGGTAAACCGCATACATACCTGCCATAACAGCTAACAATACTTGTGCTGTACAAATGTTTGATGTTGCTTTTTCTCGCTTAATGTGTTGCTCACGCGTTTGTAATGCCATACGTAATGCACGGTTTCCGTTGGTATCTTGAGAAACCCCAATGATACGACCTGGCATAGAACGTTTGTACTCTTCTTTTGTTGCGAAGAAACCAGCGTGTGGTCCACCAAAACCTAACGGAATACCAAAACGTTGTGTAGTACCTACCACAACATCAGCACCCATTTCTCCTGGCGATTTTAAACGAACTAACGATAAAATATCAGCAGCAACAGCTACGGTAATACTTTTAGCGTGTGCTTGATTAATGAATGCTTCATAATCAAAAACTTGTCCGTATTTACCTGGGTATTGTAAGATAGCACCAAAGAAATCTTCAGAAAAATCGAAAGTTTCGTGGTTTCCTACTACTAATTCAACACCAATTGGCGTAGAACGTGTTTGTAATACTGATAAAGTTTGAGGTAAAATTTCTTCTGAAACAAAGAATTTATTTACATTATTTTTCTTTTGATCTCTTGTACGAACATCAAATAATAAAGCCATAGCTTCTGCCGCCGCTGTAGATTCATCTAATAAAGATGCATTGGCAATTTCCATTCCAGATAATTCAATTACCGTAGTTTGGAAGTTTAATAAAGCTTCTAAGCGACCTTGCGCAATTTCTGCTTGATAAGGTGTGTAAGCAGTATACCATCCTGGGTTTTCAAAAATGTTACGTTGAATAACCGCCGGTACAATAGCTTCATTGTATCCTAAACCGATCATTGTTTTAAATACTTTGTTTTGCGCACCTAAAGCAGTTGCGTGTGCTAAGTATTCATATTCTGTCATTGCTGGATCTAACTCGATATCTTTCTCTAAACGAATTTTGTCAGGGAAAGTTTCATATAATAATTGATCCATATCCTTTACACCAACGGTGTTAAACATGTGTTGTAAATCTGTAGCTCTAGGACCAATATGTCTTAAAGCAAAAGCATTTGTCTTCATCTGCAGAAAAAAATGATTAGTTGTGTAAGGTGCAAATTTAATACTTTTTATGGTTTTACAAAAGCATAACTTACATACATATTAGTATTTAATATGCTAAAAGTTAAGTTGTGATTATCTAAGGGAAACTTTCTTATTTTTATTTGGATTTTATCTAAATAAACATACCTTTGCAAAAATATTTCATTTTCTTATGCGCCTTTTTACACTACTTTGTTTGATATTGACTACCCATGTTGCCTCTGCACAGTATAAAATTTTTGGAAAAACATATGATGATAATGGTCAATTAGTACCCAATGCATCTGTTTTATTAGTTGTAAACGATTTGGTAAAAGAAACCCAATCAAACACTAAGGGAGATTATTTATTTGAGAATATACCTGTGGGCTCTTACCAAATTATAATTAAAAAAGGACTTTACGAAGAATACACCGATGTTACTGTTAGCAATCAAAATGTTGAAGTAGATCTTTATTTAATTTCAGATAACGCAGAAACTATGGATGATTTGGTAATTCATGTAGAATCGGTTAAATCAAAATTAGAAAAAGAAGGTTTTGCAATGAATGTTATTGAAACCAAAGATGCAGCGGTTCGTAATATTCAAACAAACGAATTATTGGATAGAACGGCAGGTGTACGTGTACGTCAAAATGGAGGATTAGGAGCAGCAGTTGACTATAATTTAAATGGAATGACGGGTAATGCTATTAAAATTTTTGTTGATGGATTACCAATATCTACTTACGGATCATCATTTGACTTAAACAGCATACCTCCCGCACTTATTGAACGTATCGAAGTTTATAAAGGTGTAGTGCCTATTCATTTATCAGACGATGCTTTGGGTGGTGCTATAAATGTAGTGCTTAAAAAAGGATTACGAAATGCTGTGAACGCTTCTTTATCTTATGGGTCTTTCAATACATTTCAAGCAAATTACAGTGGAATGTTTCGTAATAATAAAAGTGGATTAACCTTTAAAACTTCTGGTTTTCACAATTATTCAGATAATAACTATGAAATCTGGGGCAAGTTTGCAAGAAACATCAAAGGTGATGGAAGTTATGAATATGTAAAAGCTAAACGTTTTAATGACGCTTTTAAATCAACGGGTTTACGTACAGAGATTGGTTTTACCGATGTAAAATGGGCAGATAATTTTTTTGTAGGCTTAAATTTATCAGAAGCTTATAATGAAATTCAGCACGGTTTGTACATGACAGTGCCGTATAAAGGTAGATATACACAAAGTGAGGCGCAAGTTTTTCATTTTGATTATAAAAAGAAAAATTTATTTGTTAACGGCTTAACCTTTGATATTAACGGAATGCTAAGTAAGCGCCAACAAATTGTAAGTGATACTGTTTCTTATAGATACAATTGGTATGGTGAAATAGCAAAAGGACTTTATGGTGAAGATTTAAAGACGACACAGGGAGCACAGCAAGGAGCACCAACTTTAAATCATATAAATAGAACCATTAAAACATTACGCGCTGGTTTAAGTTATGAGTTTGTAGATAATCATAAATTATTTGTAAACCATGTTGTGTATGATGTTGATCGAACAGATGAAGATCAATTAAAGCCTATTTCGCAACAAATTTATGCTACATCAAATACTTTGCAAAAAAACATAACTTCTTTTGCATATGATTTTAAAGCATTTGATGAAAAATTAAAAGTAAACGCTTTTTTAAAACTATACGAACAAAAAATGAAGCAAATTCAACCAACATCTAAATTAGTTGAAGGACAACAAACAAAAGTAGATATTGAAAGAACCAACGCAAGTAAAGAAACAGGTTATGGTGTAGCATCGTCTTATTTAGTTTCACCATCAGTTGTGGTTTTGTTTTCTGCTGAACGAGCATTGAGATTAGCATCGGAAAGAGAAATTTTTGGAGATCCAAGTGAAAATATGATTTCAAATACGGGTTTAAAACCAGAAATAAGTGAAAACTATAACTTAGGATTAAAGTTTGGAGCTTATAAAATTAAAGATCATACTTTTTCTGTATCAGCTTCAGGGTTCATCAGAGATACGCAAGATAAAATTGTTCGTAAGGCAGATGATAAAGTAAATGCAGCTTTAGAAACAGCTCCGTTTATTAATGTAGGAAGAGTTAAATCAATCGGTTTTGAAACAGAGTTAATGTATACTTATAAAGATAAATTAACGTTACATGGAAATGTTTCTCGATTTAACTCAATAAACAAAGTAAAAACCGACAATTCTTATAACGAGCAAATTCCTAACGAACCTTTTTTTACAGCAAATGCATCATTGCAATATCAAATTAAAAATGCTTTTCAAAAAAACAGCAATTTGTTTATCAACTACGCTTTTGGATTTGTAGAATCATTTTATACCATTCAACCACCTGGTAAAGGAATTGCTAACCGCCAAGATTTGTTAGATGAAGCTACAACACCACAACAGTTTATACAAGATATAGGTTTTAGTTATACGTTTCCTAACAAAAAGTTTATTGTAAGCTTTGATGCTAAGAACATTTTTAACAAACAAGCCTTCGATAATTTTGCGGTACAAAAACCAGGGCGCGCCTTTTATTTTAAAATCAATTACTCATTTAATACATTATAACCCATGAAAAACAAGTTTTTTAAATTCGTTTCATTAAGTATTGTTTCATCATCGTTGTTTTTTGCAAGCTGTTCATCTAATGATGACGTTGCTCCGAAAGACGAGAATATAACACCTACAGAAGATCGTTGGATTACAATTGCAGGTGCTAAAATGGGAGCTGCGCCAGACGGGCAACCTGGAGATGGAAACGGAGGAACAGTAGTATATTCTATTTCAAAAACAAATGCAAAAAATCCTGATTATGAAGTGTCTGTTTACGATAACGGATTCGGAGTGCATTCAAGTAGAACAGCTCGTTTACAATCATCTGCTGATGGTAAAATATTGTTTAACATACAATATACAGGCGTAGACGGCGGACAGTTAGATAAATATACAGTTAACGGTGGTAATGCTTTTGGCTATGTAAAAGGGGCAAACGCATCGCAACAAGTAGGTACTTCACCACGCTGGGCAAAATTATTTGACGGAGATAAAACGGGTATCGCTGTAAATGTTACCACTCCAAAAGCAAATAATGCTGATGACACCACTACTGCTTTTAAATATTATAGAGGTACATCAACAGTTTTGGCGTTAGATTTAGTGAATACTGCAATTAAAGGATATAAAAGTTATGAATTACCTTTAAGCGCTGAAGAAGAATTAGCAGGACATCATATTTTTCGTTTAGATGCACCCGTTTTAAACAAAGCAGGTAACAAATTAATTGTTGGTACTTGGATGAGACAAACAGATCCAACAACTGGAAAAAATGGCTTTAAAGACGGACGTTTAGGTACAAAATCATTAGTTGTTGATTATCCTTCATTAGAAAATCCTTCTTTAATTACTTCTACCGTTGATAATGGTGACACAAGTGGTTACCGTAGTTTTAACGCTTTTGTTGCAAACGATGGTAATATTTATCAAGCAACTCAACGTGGTACAAAAGGTTCTCATATTTTAAGAATTAACCAAAACAACCAATACGATAACGAGTATGTGTTTAGTTTAGACAGCGCATTAGGTGTTACAGGTACGTATGTTGATGCTTGGAGGTATGCTGGTAATGGCATTGCTTATGTAATGTATACGTATACAGGTACAGAACAAGGATTTGTAGCTAGAGTTGATTTAAATGCTAAAACGGCAGCAAAGGTTGATTTACCTTATGAAGCTGGTCTAGATTTTGGTCAATACCAAGGTTTTGTGGTTGATGGTGATGAGGTTTACATTGCAGTTACACCAGTTGGTAAAGACGGTAATATTTACATTTTAAACAGCAAAACAGGTACAGTTACAAAAGGCGCTAAATTAAAAAACAAGCCAGGTAACCATTACATTGGTGTTTATTAATATTTAATTAAAAATAAATTATTTAACCTCAAGGATTTTTATCTTTGAGGTTTATTTTTTTATTGATTTTGAGGTTACTAAAAAAAATATTAGATTGGTATATAAACGCAAGTCTACACGTTGCTTTAGCTACAACAGCTTTAGTACAAATGACTTTTTATTTTTGTCATATTCCGTTTGATGTAATCGTAACTCTTTTTGTGTTTTGCGGTACATCGGCTTCATACAATATCATAAAATATTTGCCCTTTGTTTTAAAAAACAAAGAATACAAAACCTCATTAAAGCTAATTATTGCTTTAACTTCTTTGTTTTTGGGCATTTGCTGTGTTTTGTTTTTTCAACTAAAAACAGCAACACAAATAGTTACTTTACTTTTTTGCGTATTAAGTATTATGTACGTCGTGCCATTTTCTAAGGCATTGCCTAATTTAAGAAATTTTGCAGGTATCAAAATATATATTGTAAGTGTTTGCTGGGCAGGGGTAACCATTTTATTGCCCATGTTAAATGCCGATATGGAAATAGGTATTGACGTAGTTTACAAGTTTCTGCAGCGATTTATTTTAACGCTTATTCTAATTCTTATATTTGAAATTTACGATTTAAAATATGATTCGTCTTACCTAAAAACGGTTCCTCAAATTTTAGGTGTTTCAAAAACCAAAAACCTAATTTATGGTTTACTAATTCCCTTTTATATATTAGAGTTTTTTAAAGAAGGCTATTATCCCAATCAGTGGTTTATTAATCTGTTGCTTTGTATTTGTATAGCGCTTTTTACTTTTTTTGTGAGTCATAAACAGTCCAAATATTATACTGTTTTTTGGGTAGAAAGTATTCCGATTTTATGGCTGTTACTTGTTTTGATATTTTAATTTTTTGTACATTTAAAATAAAAAATGAAAAGAAAAGCGATCTCTTTGCTTTTATTAATAAGCGCTTCTGTTTTTGCTCAAGAACGAAGATCCATTTCATTGGTTGATTTTTCTGATAAATATTCAGGAAAAATAGTTGAAAACGATAATTCTTATGGTGATATCGAAACAAATTGCAACTTAATACTTTACGATAAAAAAACAGGTAAACAGGTTTTTTCAGCCCAAGCTTTTGATACCGTTTTTCAATCAGATGATTATTTCTCTTCAAAAGAACTAAATGTAAATGTCAAAGAATTGCCTTATGGTGAACAAAGTGTATTGATTTTTGAAGATTTTAATTTTGATGGCGTAGAAGATGTTGCTGTGCGTACAGGATATTTTAGTTGTTATGGTGGGCCATCGTATGATGTTTATTTAGCAACCAAAAAAGGCTTTAAGAAAAGTGAAAGTTTTAGTGAATTGGGTTCAAGTAATTGCGGAATGTTTGCGGTTGATTATGAAAAAAAGCAACTAGAAACCATGACTAAAAGTGGTTGTTGTTGGCATCAATTTTCTAAATATGTGGTTGAAAATGACATCGTGGTACCCATTGAAATTTTAGAAGAACAGTACTCAGGTATGTTGGTTGATTATACCCTTTTTAAAAGAGTAAACGGAAAAATGGTGAAAAGCACTTATCAAACATTTGATACCGAAAATAATGAACCTGAGGTTACCTATGTTTTTGAAAATGGCAAAAAAATGTATTTAATAAACGGACTTAATGATAACTTGTATTACATTTTTACCGACAAAGAGAATAAAGTAGAGCTTTCATATGATGATGATTTTCAGTACAATGTGCAAAACAATACTTTGTTGTTTAATGTAGAAAAAACAACTTACATGATTTCTAGTAATGAGATTTTAGTAAAAACAGGAGGCAAAGAATATCATTTAAATAAAATTCAATCTAAAAAAGGTTCTTTAAAGAATGTGAATTTTAAAGAATACCCCAACGTAATTAGTAAATAATTAATTTAAAAGATGTATGAGAAAGCTAATTGTTTTAATGTTTGTTTTATTTTTAAATAGTCAACTTTTTGCTAGTGAATGTTATCATTACCATGTGTCAACAAAGTATGAAATTCAGGTAAAAAACAACGAAGTTTTTTTGCGTCAAAATACTGTTGATCCAAACGGAGTTAGCATTTCTCAATCCAATAAAATACAATTGTCATTTAACACTGCTGAGAATTGGAAAATTGATGGCGTAGAAAATAACATGGTATTTTTATCAACCAATAATGCGTACTATTTTGTGAGCGTAGAAGGTTATAATTTTAACGAGCAAAAACCAATGTTTCTATTTAAGAAAAGTGAAGTTGAAAATAGATTTAACAACAATATGTTTCAACAAAACGGACAATGGATTTTTGTGTCTTACGATGCTTGGGATAAGAAAATACATAAGAAAAAGGTGCCTTCGGTTCCAGAAAATATTCAAATAATTGCTAAAACGCAAAACAATGCATATTTAGTCAAAAATAATGCAGGTGTTTATGTTGGTAATTTTCAATCAGATGGTGTTTCATTCACCAAAATAGAGCATCTAAATCCCCAAACAACGCAATTTATCATTCCAAATTATTATTTAGATGCTTATTTGTTGTATGATGATGATACTTTTTACCTTACCAATATCAACATCGAAAATAACGAAGATGTTACAAACGAATTTAAATCTTTAGGTTTTAAAGGCGATTTTACACAGCTAACATTCATTAAAAGCGAACTTTTAAGTGGTTTTAAGGATAAAAACAATCAATTTTGGGCATATGTTGAAGCAGGTATATCATTAGAAAATGCAGACGATGTTCATTTTTATCCTATTGAAAACGTACAGTTTACTAAAGATAATTCGTTGTTAATTGCTGATAATAAATATTATAACAGCAGTTGGGGCGCTATTTATCAAATGGAAAATATTGATGTTTCTAAGGTTAATAATCCGAATGATTTACAAAATATCAATGGTAGTGTTTATTATGATGGTTTATATTATTATTGGCTTAATTACGAAACACGTGCTTTTGAAAAAGAGGCAACTTTGGTTGGTCATTTAATGATGTTTGATAGCGTAACAAGTTATCAACATGGTTTGTCTTCTTTTTTCAGTTTGCAAAACAATGCTTTGTATTATTTTACGGGTGATCAAAAAGTAAAAAAAATCACAGCTTACTCTGGTACCATCAAAGATGTAAAAGTAGCTTATGCTTTTAACGATAAAATGTATATTGATGATGCAATTATACCATCGCCCTTAAATTTTGAAACATTAGAGTTTGTGCAAAGTGTTGTAAATGTTGAACAAGGTTGCGATGGCGGCAGAGGGCAAATACCTGTTATTGTACATTATTATCACTTTTTTAAAGATGCCACAAGTTTGTATGTTTATGCTACTAAAACTCAAACTTTTCAAAAAATAGATGATCAAAAAGTGGCAACCAATTTTGATACTGCTTATCAATGGGTTCAAACTCAAGTAGGAAAGAAAAAATAATTTAGGCAACGCGTTCTAACTCAGAAATTGTTTTTTCAATTTCGTACGCCTTTTTTAATTGATTTCTTAAAATGCAATCGCCGTATTTCTTTTGGTGTTTTTCAATAGTTCTGTTTAAATGCGCTTTAAATAATTGGCTGTGTAAGCTACTGCTGTATTGTTCTATAAGATCATAGGTTTTCTTTATTTCAACAGCATTGTACTCATTAATTTCTGTTTTGTGTAAACTGCGTAGCAAGTTGTTTAAATAATGTTCTTTTTGATATTCTAAATCATTTATTTTTTCTTGATATATTTTCATGTTTACCTCATCATTAATTTCAGCCCACGTTTCTTTTTCAATAGAAAAGGCTACTATTTTAAGGCTTAATTGTAAAAGCTGGTATTGGTGTCTTAAGTAACGTGTCATGATTTTTGTTTTTTCAAAGATGATAAATAAATACGTCGCTCTTTGTCGTTTTTGAGATAGGTGTTAAAAAATTAAAAATTAACACTTTACCAAATACATCTTTGCAATAAATGATTACTTTTAAAACCTATTAAACTAAACTAAAAGAAAATTATGAGTGAAAATTACTTTAAAGCTACAAGCGAAAGCCAAAATTTTATCGATTATTTTAAGGCAGTTAATCCTACCTTTTTAAACAACAATGTAAAAGCACTTTTTATTGTAAAAGCACATGATAAGGTGTATTTGAAATCGGTTTTTACAAAAGAAGAGTATTTAAACAAGTTTAGCTATGTTACTACTTTTACCACTTTGGAAAGAGTGATAGATACTTGTGATAGTGATGAAAACCCTGAGGGACAAATTTTTGAATACAAATTGCCAAATGAACAATTAATTGACTTTTTTGTGAATTTAGGAGAAGAATGTTTGATTCAAATTTTTGAAGATGAATTAATAGCAGTTGATTTTTTAGTAGATTATTATGAAGCTGCTACTGTTTAATTTCTATAAAAAAAGCATCCCAAAAGGATGCTTTTTTATTTTTCAAATTCTATAACTATTGGATTATTCACAGGAGGTTTTTCTGGTCCAGAAGTTAGAGTTAAATGTAAAGATTTATTGTTAGCATTAACTTTGAAGTATACCATATTATATCCAAGATCAACCTTTATATCTTCATGATTATTTACCCAAGTATACGGAAATGTTCCCTTTGGACTTGCAAATGAATACGGACTTTCATTAATCATTTTAATGCTATCATTGTCAAAAATCCAAACAATATCGCCTTTGGTTATAATAGGTGGCTCTTTATTATAAACGATGTACTTTATCATTTTCCAATTGCCTAAAATACTGTCGTTATTTTCACTTATATTATCATCGTTTTTACAAGATGCTAAACTTATAAAAATACTTAAAAACATTAGTTTTTTCATATTTAATAAAATTTGGTTGCATAGTAAAAATACTAAAATTATTCTTCAATAGTTCTAAAAGTTAAATTAACTCGTGGTGTAAAAACCTTTTTTGTAGGCGGTAACCTGTGCAACCAATGTGTTTGCGTAACATCTTTCATAACTAGTAAACTACCATGTTCTAGCCAAATATCAATTTTTTCAAGAGTTTGTTTGTGTTTAAAACAAAATTTACGTTCTGCACCAAAACTTACCGATGCTATAGCGCCATTTTTCTTTAAATCTTTTTCGCCATCACTATGCCAAGCCATTCCTTCTTCGCCAGAATGATACAAGTTTAATAAGCAAGAATTAAAGGTTTCACCCGTAACTTGTTCTATGTGTTGTTTTAAAGCAAGCAGTTCTTTTGTCCAAGGCAAAGCATGTTTTGTAACATTAGAATAAGTATACTCAAAAGGCGCACTTCCGTACCAAGCTACCTTGCGCTTTGTAATGATTTTTTTTCCAAAAATAACCGCTTCATCGTTGCGCCAATCAATGGTTTCTAAAAGTGTGTTTAAATAATAAAGGGCGTCAACATCATTCCATAAAACACCATAATAATTTACAATACCATCATAGGGTAGTACATTGTTATTGTGATTTGGAACATCTTGAAATAATTTCATCTATAAAGTCTTATGCTATCAAAGATAAATGATTTTTGTATTAATTAGCTGCATAATTCATCATTTTGAAACCTACATTTCGTACATTTGAAATTCAATAAAATAATATCATGTTACAATTAACCCCGCAAATTAAAGGAACTGCCTTTGTTTATGTTGTAAATAAGCAAAGCACGCCAACCAACGATACCCCAACTTATGTTGTAGAAGCATTTGAGGCTTTTAAAAATTTAGATGCTCCTGTTGATTTTATCAAAATAAGCAACCATTTTTATTTTTTTGTAAAAGAGAATAGCGATTTAGAAAAAATGCGTGTTGCGGGTTTCAACATCCGTCAACAATTAGATAAGAAAACGGTTGAACTTACCATTGTAGGAAACGGTGAAACTACATTAGCATTGGCCGAAGGTTTGGCTTTGTCTAACTATCAATTTTTAAAATATTTTAAAGATGCCGATGAGCGTGAGTATGCTTTAGAAAACATCTTTTTATTAGGAGATATTGCAGCAGATGATGTTAGTAAAATGAACAACGTAATAAAAGCTGTTTTCTGGGCACGTGATATGGTAAACGAACCACATTCGTATTTAAACGCGACACAGTTAGCCAAAGAAATGCAAGAAATTGGTGATGAAGCGCATTTTCATGTAGAAGTTTTTAGAAAAGCAGAAATCGAAGCTTTAAAAATGGGTGGTTTGTTAGCCGTTAATAAAGGATCTGTGCAGCCACCAACATTTACTGTAATGGAGTACAAGCCCGCAAACCCAATAAACCAGCAACCAGTTGTTTTGGTAGGTAAAGGCGTTGTGTATGATACAGGAGGTTTGTCGTTAAAACCAACTCCTAACTCAATGGATTTAATGAAATCGGATATGGGGGGGGCAGCTATGATGGCAGGTACTATGTACGCAGCTGCTTTAAATAAGTTAAACGTACATATTATTGCATTAGTACCAGCAACAGATAACCGCCCAGGAGGTGATGCTTATGCGCCTGGAGATATTATTACCATGATGGATGGTACAACGGTTGAAGTATTAAATACCGATGCTGAAGGCCGTATGATTTTAGCAGATGCTATTAGTTATGCAACCAAGTATAATCCAGAATTAATTATTAATTCGGCTACATTAACGGGTGCTGCCTTAATTGCTGCGGGTACACGTGCTGCTTGTTTAATGAGCAACGCATCTAATGAAGTTAACAATGCTTTGTTAAGTTCTGGTAACAAAGTATATGAACGTATGGTGCAATTGCCTTTATGGGACGATTATAAAGAGCAGTTAAAATCATCTTGTGCCGATTTAAAAAATATTGGAGGTCGTATGGCAGGTACTATTACTGCAGGTAAATTCTTAGAGCATTTTGCCAAAGCACCGTTTGTACATATTGATATTGCTGGGCCTGCTTTTACCGAAGCTCCTGAAAACTATAAAGGTTTAGGTGGTACAGGTACGGGGATTCGTACCTTGCATGATTTCTTTGTAAATTATAAAAAGTAAGATAGTTACATAATATTGTAAAAAATCCGTTACGGTTAGGTAACGGATTTTTTGTATTTTTAAAAACTAAACACTATATGATATGAAAAAAATGTTTCTACTTACATCGCTAATAACGGTTTGTACTGCAATGACTTGTGATGATGATCATGATGCTTTTGTAAAATTTGATAATGCTCAGTTTGATAAAAATCGTGTTTTATGGGAAAACGCCAATATCCGTAATTATACCTATGTACTTTCTTATTTTTCATCGGCAACTGGTCCTCGAAAAGATACCATTGAAGTAGTAAACGGAGTTGTTCAAAACCGTGAAAAAATGCATTTTTATCCGTATACCATTAACGATGTCTTTAAAAAGATTAAAGATGATGTAAATGAGGGTTACAATGAAAAAAGAAGCGAAGTATATGGTGTAACCATGAATGTTACCTATGACAATCAGTATCATTTTCCTAAAGAAGTAAATTATTCGGTATCATATAAAACCAATGTTGTGGGTGGTGCTTATTATGATCTTTCTGTAAGTAATTTTCAAGTAAAATAAAAAACGGATAACCGTTATATGATGAAAGGTGTGCATATTTCTGCACACCTTTTTTGCATACTATATAATCTAAACGTGTTTTAATACTGGCAAGTAATCTTAACAAAGCGTTAATTAACATGTTAAAAAAAGCTTTTAACATTGGGGTTTTGGCATGGGTACACACCTCAATGTGAGGGTGCGTACTACACAATATCTTCTGAAAACTCTTAAAAATAGGGCTTTTTTTGTTAAAAAGTCTCATGGCATAGTAGTTGAAAATTGTTTTAGCGAACAAATTGTTCAACAATCTAACCTAAGAGATCAACAAAATTTAATATATATGCCCACACCAACAACCATTCTTAAAAACAACTCGTTTTTAGAACCAAAAGAAACAACAACCCACTTAAAAGTGGTTCGCAATGATGCTCAATCGCAAAAAGTAGCACGTTCAAAATTCTTAGAAAGTATGTCATTGAACTCTCTAAAAAGAAAAGACTATTTGGTAGTAGCTTTAACTTTTTCATTAATGCTAACATCGGTATGGTTTTTTGTTCAATTTCAACCCGAATTAGAAAAACTGCATTTTGAACGTATGAATACTTGGTGGGGAGCTGCCATTAATTATGTAGCCGTTACTTTATTGGTGCTTCAATTGGCTTTTTTATCGTATTTAATCATTCTATATATAAAATACAAAGCCGTAAAACCTGTAGCCGATGAATTATTACCTACTTGTACGGTTATTGTACCTGCTTATAACGAAGGGAAATTAGTTTACGAGACCTTGTTAAGTTTAGCAGATAGCGATTTTCCTGCTGATAAATTACAAATCATGTCTATTGACGATGGTAGTAAAGACGATACTTGGCAATGGATGCTTAAGGCAAAAGCTGCATTAGGAGATCGTTTAACTATTTACCAACAACCAAAGAACATGGGAAAACGCCATGCGTTATATCGTGGTTTTACAGAAGGCACCGGACAAGTTTTTGTAACAGTTGATAGTGATTCTGTTGTGAAAGAAGATACATTAAGAAACTTGGTAAGTCCGTTTGCGGTAAACGATAAATGTGGTGCCGTAGCAGGTAACGTTCGTGTACTTAACAAAGAAAACGGATTAATACCTAAAATGTTAAACGTAAGTTTTGTGTTTAGTTTTGAGTTTGTACGTTCTGCGCAAAGTGCAATTGGATCGGTATTATGTACACCAGGAGCGTTAGCTGCTTATAGACGAGATGCCGTAATGAACTGTTTAGAAGATTGGATGAACCAAACCTTTATGGGGCAACCAAGTGATATAGGCGAAGACCGCGCTATTACTAATATGATTTTAAAGCAAGGCTTGCACGTGTTGTTTCAAAAGAATGCCTATGTGTATACTAATATTCCAGAGCGCTATAAAAGTTTGTATAAAATGTTTGTTCGTTGGGAGCGTAGTAACGTACGTGAAAACATTATGATGAGTAAATTTGCTTACTCAAAGTTTAGAACAGAATCAACCGTTGGGCCACGCATTTTATTAACCATGCAGTGGGTTAAAGTAGTAATGGCTTTTCCTTTATTGTTGTTGTTGATGTTTTTTGTAGCAACACATCCTATTTTGTTTGTATGCAGTAGTTTGGTAGGAATTTTAATTTTCTCTAGTATACAAATGTTTTTCTATGCTAAGAAATACAATATATCCGAAGCCTTTTTAGCTTACACCTACAGTATTTTTTACATGTTTACTTTGTTTTGGATAACACCTTATGCCATTGCAACTGCAAGTAGAAGAGGGTGGTTAACCAGAGAGTTACCTGTAACCGCTTAAGAGAACTAAATTAACTATAATGTGAAAGGGCAGTACGTATTTGTGCTGCCTTTTTGTTTACTTTACTTTTTTAAGCCAAACTTTGTTTGTTTTTTGTCTGCTGTTTAAAATAGTTCCTTCATACCATTGTTTTTTTGCATTGTATTTTAAACGATAATGAATAAAAAAAGCTTCATAAGGATCTACAATGTTTTCTGCTGTAAACGTTAAGCTATCGTTTTTAAATTGAATATTAGAATACCTTAAAAGAGAATCGCTTAAGCATTGAATGTCAAGATTATTTTGTACTAAGCTTATTTTAAGGGTATCCACATAAGTAACATTTCCTTCTATATCAATTGTATCTTGTTCCCAATGTTCAGACCATAAACCAATGCTATTGTTGTAATTGTTTTTTGACGTTGCTGTTTTGTTTTTAATACCACATGCTACCATAAGTAAACATATAACAGCAACAAATATTATTTTTGTTTTCATAAACGGTTATTGCATCTTTTTTAAAGAAACTTTATTTTCTTCATTTACACTGTTTATAATACCACCACTGCATTCGTTGCGCTTTTTGTTTACTGTAAGCGTGTAATAAACAAAGAAACGTTCATTAGGATCAACCAAATTTTCTTTTGTAAAAGTAAGTTGATTTCCCTTTAATTGAATGTCTGAATACACATACATATCGTAGTTAATGCATGTAATGTTTAATTGATTGTTTTTTGTGTACAGCTTAAGCGTATCAACGTAATTAACGCTTTTATCAGGATCAATAATATCAGGAACCCAATGCTCTGTCCATATACCCGATAAATCTTGCGGTGTTAACTTGTTTTTTACACCACATGAAATTGTTAGGGTTAAAACACTTAAGTAAAGAATCGGTTTTTTCATAGCTTTTGTTTTTTATGATGTCTTTAATCGGTCAACAGTAATTACCCTAAAGGTATACGAATTTATGGTAATTCTAATTTTATGTTTTGAACTTGATAGATAATAATTTTTCCCTATTTGCTCTACTTCATCTTCTTTAATGTGTTGAACGATATCATAGATAAGCGTTTCAATTTCAGCATTTGAATAACTGGTTTTTAGTTTTTTATTAATTCTACCATATACTAAAGGGGTGTAACCTATTTTTGATAGCATTTCAGGTATGACTTCCATTTCTTTTTTTTGATATTTAAAGATAGTTAAAATAAAAAGCCGAAAGGTTAACTTTCGGCTTTTTTAAAAGATTTAAACGAATGTCTGCTTTTGGTATTGATTCACGATTTGTTATTCTGAATGCAACGAAGTGGAATGAAGAATCTCTTTGATGATTATAGATTTCTCCTTCGACGAAATAACAAAAAAACTGTTGAAATTTGAACTATATTAAAAAATGGACATTCAAAAACATTTATTTTATTTTAGTGAAACGATAGTGCGCTTTTAACGGACCATCAATTTCTTTACCATCTTGGTCTAAAGCAATCAAGCCGTTTTCTATTACTTTTAGCTTGCTGTCAATATCTTTTCCTTTTAAATGAATAACCGATCCGTTATCGTGCCACATAATAGTACCTGTATTGTTAATATTAGTGTTTCTTTCTAAATATTCAGACAGGTAAGTAAACGCACCATCTTTTGTAATGATAATGGTGGTTTTTATTCCCGGACAATCGGCACATGGTAGTGTAGCTTCGTAAGTACCCGCCCAATCTAACGAGTTTTCAGCATTGTGCCCATCATGCGTAATTGTATCAAGTTTTTGTTCCACTAACGAATCATTTTTCATTGAGTTATCTTCAACAGGCGCATCCGTTTTTTTAGTGCAAGCAGTTAATGTAGCCCCTGTAACTAATGCTAATAAGAAAATTTTTTTCATAACGCTTTCATTTTACAATTCAATAAAAAAAAGCATCAATTTAAATGCCAAAAGCTTTAAAAAAGAAGTGAAAATTAGTCAATTGCAGTTGTTAAGGCAATTAGTTTTAAAATGGTATTTAAATTACGCCCCGTTGCCGTTACATTTAGCTTTTTTTCGAAAAAGTTGTTGTTCATTTTTGATTTTCCCATACCATTGGGTACATAAAAGTAAAGTATTTTGTTTTGTACATGAAACACTTCGTTGCCAAAATCTATAGTTTGTAGTTTTGCAACCAAAGCAACATCGGGTACCGTATCTAAAAAAGTAAAAAAAACTTTGTTGGATTCTGCTGTTGCTGGAAAAGGATTGTTAGCTACGGCATTTTCTAAATCGGATAACAAAAGAATAAAAACAGGCACGTTTACCTGAAATTGGTTTAACAAAACAGCCTCAAACTGTTTTTGTGCAGCGGTTTTATCTAAAGGCGTTTGTACCACAATGTTTCCGCTTTGTATGTAAGTACTTACTTTTGTAAACTCGTGTAAAAGCAATGCTTGTTTTAAAGCATCCATTTTAACCAGGTTTTTACCCGATACGTTTATTCCACGTAATAAAACAATGTACGTATGCATTATGCTAAATCTTTAATAATGATTTTTTTCATTTGCATTAAAGCAGCCATAGCATTAGGATTATTAGCCATTAGCGTATTTAAGTTTTCAGGAATAATTTGCCAACTTACGCCAAAAGCATCTTTACACCAACCACACATACTTTCTGCGCCGTTTTTAGTAAACGCATTCCAGTAATAATCTATTTCTTCTTGGTTGTTGCATAAAATTACAAACGACACGCCTTCGTTAAATTCAAATGTTTCATTGGCCGATCCATCAGTAGCCATAAACGTAAAATCGTTGGCAATAAACTGCGCATGTTGCACAAGGTTTTGTTGTTCTGCATTAGGATATTTTAAAATACCTTGTAACTCAAACTTAGGAAAAATAGTACGGTAATATTCAATAGCTTCCTCGCATTTTCCTAATTGATTTTGTGTAAACATAAGGGTAGGAGTTAACTTTTGTTGGTTAACATCGCTTAATTTGCCATAATACAATTGCCATGTAACGCCATATTTATCGGAAAGCCAACCATAACGCTTGCTCCACGGATAAGCATCTAAAGGCATTAAAACCGAACCGTTTTCTAGTAAAGCATTCCATAAGGTATCCACCTCTTCTGTAGTTTCACAGGTAACCATAATAGAGATGGATGGATTTATTTTAAACATGGGTCCTCCATTAATACCACTAAACGAAACACCAGCCAATACCGCATTGGTAACCACCGGATTACTTTGCGTTATGTAACTGTCTTTAAAAAGTGTGGTGTAAAAATCAAAAGCTTCTTTTGCGTTGGTATCAAACCAAAGGGCAATATCTATTTTGTTGGTCATAATAAACAGATTTAAAATTATTTAGTAGCATTTTATTTATGAATGTTCGCTTTTAGTAATGACTCAAGATTTGTCATTCTGAATGCAACGAAGTGGAATGAAGAATCTCTTGGATAATTAGAGATTTCTCCTTCGTCGAAATGACAAAATCTACTGAAATCTGATTAAAACCAAACATTTAAATTTACGTATATAATAACGTACAAAAAAGATAAATATTATAATTTCTTCGCTACATAATCGCTTTCATTACCTAAACGGTCAATAGCTTTTACAGCTACAGCGTTTAAACTTTTACCATTTTTGGTTTTGGCAATACGGGTGGTGTAGGTGTTATGATTCACAATTTCGTACGTCCAATCGTTATTGTATTTGGTAAACACAACCCACTGAAAAACTTTGCTTACATCATCAATATTCCACGAAACCAACGCATCTTGTGTATCGTTTTGAATTTTAATAGTAGGCTTTGGTAGTTTATCTATCTTCATCCAAGGGCTTGCAGGTATCAACGCCTTTTCTTTATAAGGTCCGTTTTTTAATTCCGTAACCATTTCACGATTATTCAATAAACCCGCTACGCTGTAATGTATAGCCCCAACGCTTTTTTTATTAAGCACCTGATTGGTGATTTTAATTTGATTGACAATCTCGGTTGCCTTATTGTTCGCTTTAATTTCAACCGTATTTAAACCAGGCCATAAATGGCGATTCATGGTGTTTTCATCTTGCCACCATTCTAATAAATCTTGAAAATTTTGGCGTTGCGAGTTTATTGGCCAATACAACTGAGGTGCAAAATAATCGACCCAACCTTTGTTTAACCACAATTTAGCATCGGCATACAATTCATCGTACTGCGACGAACCCACCACGCCATCAGGATAGCCCGATTTCCAAATACCAAACGGACTAATACCAAATTTTACGTACGATTTTGTTTCTTTAATTTCTTTATTAATACGCTCTATAAACGTATTTACCTGACTACGGCGCCAATCGGCTTTTGATAACGAACCGTTGTTGTTTTTATAGGCATTCCACGATGCCGTATCCGGGAAATCGGCACCACCGTTGTACGATGCATACGGATAAAAATAATCATCAAAATGTACGGCATCAATATCGTAGCGCGATACAATATCTTTTACCACTTTTGAAACGTGATCTTGCGTTTGCGTACTAGCAGGATCAAACCAATACATACCATTTTTAAGCTTTACAATGTTGTTTGGCGATTTACGCACCATAGATTCACTACTAACCGATCCGCCGCTTAAGTGATGCGCACGGTACGGGTTTAACCACACATGTAGTTCCATACCACGCTTATGTGCCTCATCAATCCAAAACTCTAACGGATCATAATACGGTGACGGACTTTGCCCTGTTTGCCCCGTAAGGTAATACGACCAAGGTTCTAAATTACTTTTGTACAACGCATCGGCAGCAGGGCGTACCTGAAAAACAACCGCATTAAAGTTGGTGTCTTGCAGTAAATCTAAAATTTTAATGGCCTCGTTTTTCTGTTCCTGCGTGCTTAAGTTTTTACTACTAGGCCAGTTAATGTTTGCCACCGTAGCAATCCACGCGGCTCTAAACTCGCGTTTTACTTCGGGTAACTCTGTTCTGTAAGTATCGGTACCTATTTCTTTAGTAGGTAGGGTAGTTGCTTTTGTGGGTTGGGTTGTAGTAGTTTCGGATTGCTTTACAACTTGTATTTTTCTAGGTTGCTGTTGTTGTACAGCACACGATATTAACGATAACGATATAAGACCAACAAAGGCCATGTATTTATTTAAACTGCTTTTCATGTGTAGGGTAATAACGCAACAAAAATAGGAAGATTTATGAGTAATTGTTTCTATTTTAGGATATTCTGTTGTAGTTTTTTTATGGATAGATATAGTACTGTTTTTTTGTATAAGCTTAACGTTTACACAGATTTATAACTTGTACGTTTTTTTTACAAATTTTTTATATTTTTAGTTTAATTGAAAGTAATCTTAGTTGTAATTTTACCCAACAAATTGTAAATTATAATTTTACACAATAAATGAACTGTAAAAACTGTAATAATGAGGTAAACTCAAAATATTGTCCAAATTGTGGACAACCAACGGAAGTAAAAAGAATAGATGGACATTATATAGTTCATGAAATAACACATCTTTTACATTTTGAAAAAGGTATCTTGTATACCATAAAGCAATTACTTATTAACCCAGGTAAAACAATAAGAAAATTTATTTTAGAAGATAGAAGCAGACTTGTTAAACCTGTTGTTTTTATAATAATAACTTCTTTAGTTTTTTCACTCGTAGCGCATTTTTTTCACATTGAAAGTTTCGTTTCTTATGAAGATGTACAAAACACCTCAACAGCTAATAAAATTTTTAAATGGGGTGATATAAATTCAGGATATACAAATATTATAATAGGAGTATTTATTGCCTTATGGATAAAATTATTTTTTCAAAAATCCAATTTCAATTTGTATGAAATTCTTATTTTATTATGCTTTGTTACAGGAATGTCAATGTTGTTTTTTTCTGTTTTTGCTTTTCTGCAAGGTATAATACATTTTGAATTAATGAAAATATCAGGAATAATTGGCATTATTTATTGTACTTGGGCAATTGGACAATTTTTTGATAAAGGAAAAGTGTTGAGTTATATAAAAGCTTTTTTTGCGTATGTTTTAGGAATGATGTCATTTTCACTTGTAGTAGTAATCATTGGAACGCTAATTGATAAATTAATTGGACACTAAAAATAAAAACTAAGTTTAGTTTCGTTAAGAAACCTGCTAACAGATTTATAACGTTTCGGATTTCTAATTAAAACGTTTTCTTAAAGAAATAATCTTATTAACTCCAACAGAGTTTTAAACTCTGCTGGAGTTTTTTTACAACACCCAACAACCTTTCAATTGCGTCGGGTTTTAACCCGATGTTACCATGCAAACCAAAAAAGACTTTAGTCAAAGTTTTGTGTTTTTGGCTAAAGCCCTATTGTATAACCATTTTAAGCTAACAGGTTAAAACCTGTTGTTATTAATGTGGTTTTTTATAAAAAAAAGATGTTTTTATAACTAAATAGTTGTAAATTAGAAAGGTAAAACATAAACATATGAAACAATGAAAACAGCAACGGAACCTTTTAAAACATAAGCTACTTGTTTAACTTCATAAACCTACTACATTTACCCAAAGCGTTGTTTTAAATAACCAGCCCCTTAACTTTTACTCTTTATAGTTAAGGTTTTGTTTTATAAGTACTACTTATAAAACTTTTTTTTATTATTCATCTGGCAATAGTATCCTTTTTATATAGTTGATTTTTACGAAAGAAAAGTAGGTTTTCAAAAAAGAAAAGTAGGTTTTCAAAAAAGAAAAGTGAGTTTTCAAAAAAGAAAAGTAGGTTTTCAAAAAAGAAAAGTAGATTTTCTCAAAAGAAAAGTAAGTTTTCTCAAAAGAAAAGTAAGTTTTCAAAAAAGAAAAGTAAGTTTTCAAAAAAGAAAAGTAGGTTTTCTCAAAAGAAAAGTAAGTTTTCAAAAAAGAAAAGTAGGTTTTCAAAAAAGAAAAGTAGGTTTTCAAAAAAGAAAAGTAGGTTTTCAAAAAAGAAAAGTAGGTTTTCAAAAAAGAAAAGTAGGTTTTTATATATCCGTAAACAATTTTAAAAGTGTAGGTATTGCCCAAACAATTTAAAATCATGAAGATATTATTATTAAAGAAAACGTTTAAGTCGTATTCCGATTTAAAGTTAATAGCCTTAGCACAAAATGTTTTAAACAGTTTTTTACAGCCTACGGCAGAAAAAAATGAAATTGATGGTGTATTTATACCAAATTTAAAACCAACGCATTCCGAAGTCGAAAGCTTGTACAATGCTTTTAATACTGCCGTTGTAGATTATATGAATAAAGGCAAAGTAGAAAAAGTAGTGCGCGATGTAAAACGTTTAGAGCTTGAAAATGCGTTAAAGCTATGGGCGTTACAAGCCGAGGTTTTTGCCAATGGCGATATGGAAATTTTAGCCAATACAGGTTTTGATATGAACAAAACACCAACCCCTATACCCGAACCTGGTGTACCTGTTGGCTTTATGGTTGTTAGTACCAATGTGGGCGAGCTTACCTTAACGGTTAAAAACGTAAAAGGGGCAAAGGCTTTTCAGTTTGAACTGAACATGCAAAACGACCCTAATATTATGATTTGTACCCAAGGTACTGCTAAATGTGTTATGCGTAATTTACAAAGCGGTATGCATTATGTATGCAAAGTTGCCTATATTACTAAAAACGATACTAAAATTTATGCTCCCGCCCAAACCGTGGTGGTTAGTTAACTATAATGCCGTGCTACGCACGGCATTTTTTATTTTTTTATGTTAAAATTTAGGGTATATTAGCAGGGCTAATGATTATGTTAGCTGTAATTTTTTTTAAAAATAACTACAAAATAATATGGAAGATAATTTAGAGTTTGATGACAAAACTGAAGAAAATGAAGTTATTGAAATTCCACAAGAAGTTAGAAAAATAACGACTCAAGCCTATGATAAAAGTGTTTCAGATATCGTAAGGATGATTGAAGATGGAGACATCAACTTAAATCCTGAATATCAAAGAAACTATATTTGGGATAATAAAAAATCATCGTTATTAATAGAATCTTTAATTTTAAATGTTCCTATACCAGTAGTTTATGTTTCTCAGGAAGAAGATGATTCTTGGACTGTTATAGATGGATTACAAAGATTAAATTCTTTATACAGGTTTTTTCAAAGAGATTTTAAATTAAGCGGTTTAGAGATTTTAACCGAATTAAACAAAAGTGATGTTAAATCTTTAAACCCTAAAGCTTTAAGAGTTTTAAAAAATGGATTATTAAGAATTATTGTTATCTCTCATGATTCCCATCCAGAAATCAAGTATGATGTATTTATGAGATTAAATACTGGGGCTGTAAAATTAAATGACCAAGAATTACGTAATTGTTTATATAGAGGAAAATTAAATGAAAAAGTCAAAGAAATAACAAAAAAGGAAAATATTCTAGCTTTATTTAGTTTAGAGGGACCTCATAAAAGGATGGCAGATTGTGAACTAATATTAAGATTTTTATCCTTGTATTATAATTTTAACTCTGATAATAATAGCATTAATAATTATAAAGGTAGAATGAAAAATTTCATAAATGATTTTTTAGTAAATAATAATAAAATTTCTGAAGAAAAATTAAATGAAATTGAAAACTTAATTGATGAAGTATCGGATACAATTATTAAAGTTTATTCTCAAAATGCATTCAAACGATTTAACACAGAAGATGTTTATGAAAATACATTAAACAGATCATTAATGGATATTTTATTTATTAGTACGGCTGTCTTAGATAGAAATAGAATATTAGAGAAGAAAGATGAAATTTTCCAAAAATTTAAATTACTAATTACAAACGATACTGAATTTAGAAACAGTATTACTATTGGTACGTCTGATACAAAAGTTTTAAATTATAGAATTGACAGATGGATTAATGAAATAAAAACTATAATTAATGCATAACTTTTACTCATTTGATGACTTTAATGAAGCTCTAAAAGAAATTCAAGTTTTACTTGATAATGCTATAATGGTTGAAAGTGACATGCTAAAATATGGAACATTCAATAAAGCTTCAATAGTACTTTTATGTGGGAAATTTGAGTCGTTTATTGAATCTTTTTTAGAAGAATATTGCTATGAAATAATTTCAAATTATACCAACGCTAAATTAGAAGAAAATATAAAACATCATTTAACAGATGTACTAATTAGTGAGCTAGAGAAAAAAAAGAATAATAAAACGAAAAGAGTTGAAGTAATTTCAAAATTCAATAAATTATATGGGGATAATGAAATATTATGCAATGATTATCCTATCGATTGTAAATTTAGTTATGGGAAACATGGCGAAGGTGAAGTAAAAAAACTACTTAAAAGATTTGGTTTTGAAACTTTTGCAGAATCAGAAGAAAATAAAGTGTTTTTTGAAAAATTTAATTCACTTAATTATTTGAGAAATAATATTCTTCATGAAGATAGTACTCCATCATTGACACATAATGATGTAGAATTACACATAAATTTAATATTAGAATTTATATCAAATCTTTGTGCTTCTGCTTCAACTAAATTATTACAATTAGAAGAAAACTACGGCTAATAACTAAGCTTTCCTCAATGCTGGCGCAAGCGTAACGCTTGTGCCAAATAAAAAAAACTAAGTTTTATAAACACTAGCAAGATACTCGCGCTAACGTTTAAATAACATATTAAAAATGCCGTGTACCGCACGGCGTTTTGTTTTTATAGAAACTATTGTATATTTGGTTTTACTAACTAAAATAAGCGCTAAAGCAACAAGCTATTTATAAAAATGGAATTACTGAGTCAATATTACGGTCTATTTATTATTCTTGCATTTGTAATTACCCTATTGGTTTATAGAAAAATAACCAATAATAAAGAAGCGGCAATTTCTAAATTTGTAATCAGTAAAAATGTAACTGCTGAAGTTAATTTAAAGAGTAAAATTATTTCCGCATTAGAATCTTCAGGTTTTCAAACGATTACCTACCACGAAAAAGAAAATAGAATTACGGCAAATACATCTGTAAGTTTTAAATCTTGGGGCGAAATTGTAGAAATCCAACTCGAAGAAAATAAATCCAATCCTCAAATAGTATTTAAATCTATTTGTGCTTTTCCATTTCAGATTTATGATTGGGGCAAAAACAAACGTAATTTCAATAAGTTTTGGAAAAACTTTAATCTTAAATAAGGATTACTGGCAAGTAAACCCAAACATTACGCAAATGAAAAACCTTTTTATTTTATTCATCATTTTTTTGTCATTTACAAATTGTAAAGATGACCATTCGCAAAAAAGCAATCCAATTTCAAATAGTAAATACGTGAATAAGGTTGACACTGTTACTAAACTAAAACCACAACATACAGAATCAATTATAAAAAAAACAGATACAGTTGAAATTTCAAAAAATCATAAAATAAATACCCTAAAATGTGATTTAGATGGAGATAAACTTAAAGATACAATTCAAATTGTTAGAAGTACAAAAAGTGGAAAAAGCGGATTGAAAATTATTTATGGGAATAATAAAAAGACTGATTATTTTGGACTTGGGAGCGATGTCTTAAACCAAGGATTTGATGAAATTGATTGGGTTGGGATATTTGAAGTTGCACCCAAAAATAAAATCTATTATAGCAATGTAAATGAAGAAGGTGAGATAATTTCTGAAGAAGAAGTAAAAGAAAGCGATAAAATTCGCCTCAAAAATGATGGGATATTTATACATGCTGAAGAAAGTTGCGGAGGAGGAATAATTTACCTTGAAAATGGTCGTTATAAATGGATTCAACGAGAATAATTTTGCTTGTAATTAACTTTTACTAGTATAATCATCACGTTTGTACAATAATAACATATAGGAAAATGCTGTGCATTGTCGTGTTTTTTTTATAGAAACTTTTGTATCTTTAGTTTAGCTAAACAATCATGTTAGCAGAGATTTTAAGCCAACTTACAAACAGAATGAAAAAGTACCTTCCTATTTTCACAACAAACAATTTAACGATAGATGAGCGATGGAATATTTTGAGACAATTTATTGAGAATTGGTATGATTTTGAAATTCCTGATACTAAGTTTGAATCACAATTAATAGAACTTGAAAATTCCTTAAACCTAAAGTTACCTAAATGTATTGGTAGATTTTTTATTCTTGCAAGTCAGCTGCAAAACATGGGGCATACATATACTTATAGTGGACAAAAATCGAATAAATTTTCAAGTATTTTTAGAGATTGTCTTGATATTTCATTTCTTGAAAAACACAATGCCTTATCTCTATTAATTCAAGCTGAACAAGACACATATTGGGCAATTAAAAGAACAGATTTTAAAGAAGAAAACCCAAAGGTATATTCTTACTTTCTAAATTATGAGAGTGATAATAATGATTTTGAACTTTATGGAAGTCCATTTTTTTCTGTAACCTCATTTGTGCTTAATCATATTCTTATTTATCTGAATAATTGTAGCAGTTTTGGAATGCTAATTGAAAACGTTGAATTATTTAGAGAAAAAATCAAGTCAAGTTTTGAAAATCATATTTTTTATGATGGAATGGAACTATTTGAAGCCGAAAATTTGATTGCATTCATAAATGAGGACTTGTTTGAAAAAGGTAATTTTAATTTTGTGTTACATTTGAAAGAAAATAGAGAAATTAAAAATTTACCTCACACAATCATTGATATTTTGGAAAATAAAGAAGGAGGTTGGACTTCAAACAGATTTAATGAGTTTCCCAGATAGTGCATGCGTTACGTTTGTATAACGGTATAAAGACAGGTAAGCTGTTTATTGAGATTCCTACGGAATGACAAACTAAAAAGATTCTTACAGAAAGACAAAACAACAATATTAAGAACACAAAAAGATTTATGGCAAATAGTAAAAAATTATCCGAACTAACATTAGAAGAACTTCATATAGAGAAAAAGAAACGAAAAGGAGTTTTAACAGGATTAGGAATTGTAATGCTTATAGCATGTGTAATAATGGTTGTTGTTGCTGTTAAAAGTAAAAACTACGCATTAATTGCGGTTGCATGTGGTGTTTTTGTAACCTTAATGCCGTTAATGGCTAGTTTAAATGAAGTTGAAAAGGAAATTAAAAACCGTCAGCAGAAATAAAACAATAAAATAAGTCCGTTAAACTTTTCTGTAGGCTTACAAAAGGGATAAGTACAAGTAAGATGTTTGGTAATATGTATTTGTTGAGATTCCTACGGAATGACAAGCTAAAAAGTTCATACAGAATAAAAAAACAAAACCTGTAAAGCCATACGCATTTACAGGTTTTTTTAATTGCTTAGAAAATGCTTATTTGAGAATTAAATTCTCAAAATCATATAAAGTTATAAAATCAATTTTGTGAGCCCAGGTTTCATTTGTGTTTGTACCAGGGAAAGCACCTATTATACTGGTGTTTTCAAACGTATCACTAAAATAGTATTTTATATCTGCTTTATAAGTAATGTGTTTTTTTGAGTTGTTTCTAAGCATTAATAAAGTGTTCCAGTCTTTATCTTCAGAACCATCATTACTATAGGCTCCCATAAAAAAAATCTCAACCGTATTTTCTTTTGGTTTTTTCTCAAAGAGATTTTCATTTTTGGTAAATGAATAATAGTCGGTGATTTTTTCAATAGAAATTACTTTATAGTCATATTTACCATTACCTACCTCTTTTAATTCGATTAAAATCTTTGAACCTAATTCAAACGTAAACTTGTTACCAAAGGCTGTAGGTAACGCTTTAGGGATATTTAAATTGGTTTGCGCTTGAACATAAAGATTTGTGAACATAACAAATGTTAGAAAGATAATTATTCTTTTCATAAGAGCGAATTGTTTAGATAATTACGAATATATTTAATTTCTTGAAGGTGTTATTGCTTTTCTATTACTTCTTTTAAATTAAGAACACCTTGTTCAAAATCTTTATTCATATCATAACACAAACCCATTAGGTTAAAAGGGTAAGGCATTTCACCATCAACCACCCAACGTACTTTGGTTTGGTTTTCGCTTACAGCCTCGGTTGTAATAAACGATTTTGACGCATCAGTACTGTCTTCAAAAAACAAATCAAAGTCAACACGTTTGTTTTCGTCAATTTTTGTAATTACTTGTGCACCGTTGCCCACCTCTTTGCTTTTCCAAGTGTATTTAAAGCCAACCGTACCATCGGTACCATCATAAGCTTTTTGTATGTTAGGATCCATACGAAACCAAACACCGTACTTTTCTTGGTTTTTTAAGTATTTTACAAAGTTAAAAACCTCTGCATTGGGTTTGTTAACAACGGTTGTGCCTTCGGCATGAAAAGCTTTGGGTACAAATAAGGCAACTATTAATGCAAGGGCAATAATGCCTAAAAGGGTAAATAAAGCGTATTTTAAAAATTTCATACTGGTATTATTTAGCGTTAGTATTCGGTTCAAAAATACCAAAAACATTGTTATCAAGGTCTAAAAAGTAGCCTTGGTAGCACAAACCTTCAATAGCAAATTTAGGCATGGCTACTTTACCGCCGTTTTTTAGTATTTTTTCTGCCATAGTATCAAAATTTTCTACTTGTATAGAGCAAGTAAATGCGTTGGTACCACAATTTAATGGAGGCGTATCGGCAGGGCGTTTAAACAAACCACCATGCATGCCTGTTGTTATGATCTTGTAGTATTCTAAGGGTACATTTTCTGCACGCTCAAATGTCCAACCAAAAATCTGCTCGTAAAAACGAGCAGATTCTAAAGGGTTGTTGGCTTGTATTTCAAAATAAGCAACGTTGTTCATTAGCTCATTTTTTTGTTACCTTCAAAATGAATCATCCAGCAAATACCAAACTGATCTTGAAACGATGCATACAATTCTGCCCAGAACTGCTCACCTAATTCCATTTCAATAGCTTGCGCGTTTACCGATAAAGCCGCATATAAATCTTTAGCTTCTTGCGCCGTTTGGGTATCCAACATAATATACGTTGAATTTCCATTAACCAATTTATGACCAAAGTTTTCAATGCAATCAGATCCTAAAATCATGGTATCTTCATTGATCATGATTGCGGTATTCATGATTTTTTTCTTGTCCTCTTCGCTCATCGGAAAGTTGTCATCAGCAGGCATATCGCCAAAACGATGCATGCCCATGTTTTTTGTGTTAAACACTTTTTCATAAAACGTAAATGCTTCTTCGCAGTTACCGTTAAAGTTTAAATACGCGTGAATTCTTGCCATTTCTATAATTTTTTAAGTTTGTTTTACCAAAGATAAGCAACAAAACGAATCAATAATGACGTTAGTGCAATTTGTTGTTCTTTTTTTATTTCTTTCTGTTTAGAATTGATTCGTAGGTTGTTACGTAATCATCAACCGATATTTTTTGCATTAATTGGGCAATTAAATCAAAAGGGATGTCGTCTGTCTTTTTAAATCGAATACAGCTTTTACCCATATCTAATTTGCGTTTGCTGTGGTTAGGGTATTCACTCACAAACCAATCGTACACCTCTGGCATCATGTAAATACCCATGTGGTACAACGCTAAATGACTTTTTTGCGCCGCCAATGTAACAAACGGTAAAGCTAATTCTGGTGTACAATGATAACCTGCTGGATAAATGCTTTTAGGTACCACAAACCCTATTTGATTGTAAATAAATTGTTCTTCAAAACCTTTTGGAATGTTGTTTTTAACGGTAGTGTATAGTTGGGCAAATGCTTCTTTACGGTCAGCATCAACTTGTGTTAAATAGTTTTTAATATCGGTAGGTTGATCCATAAATATAGTGCTAGTTTGTTTTTTAGTAAAACGAATTTAGAAATTAATCATGGTATTTGCTACATATAATCTAGGAATAGTGCGTTTAAGAAATTGTTTTTGTACTTAATTTGATAAAAAAACTAGTGAATTGTTATTCATAATACGAATGTTTTTTTAATAAAATTGTAAATTTGTAGGAAACCCACTTTTTTTTATGGAATTATACTACACGTTTTCAGTTTTAATTGTACTTGCCTCGTTTTTTGCTTATTTAAATCTTAGATTTCTTAAACTACCGGGTACTATTGGTATTATGATTATTGCCATGTTGGTTTCGGTTGCCATTCGTTTGGTAGGCGATTCGTACTTTCCCAATACCACCAAAGAATTTTTTGAATTGATACAAGAATTCGATTTCAATGAAATTCTAATGGGTGCCATGCTTAACTTTTTATTATTTGCAGGTGCCCTACATATTAATATATCCGATTTACGAGAACACAAATGGCCCATTTTAACCTATGCATCTATAAGCGTAGTATTATCGGCTTTTATTATAGCAGGCTTGTTTTATTACATCGCGCCAATGATGGGTATTAACATACCGTTTATTTATTGTTTGTTATTTGGTACTTTAATATCGCCAACAGATCCTATTGTGGTGTTGGGTATTTTAAAAGAAGCCAAAGTACCTAAAATGATTGAAACCAAGATTACAGGAGAGTCGTTGTTTAACGATGGTGTTGCGGTTGTAATGTTTGCCGTTGTTTTAAAAATGGCGACTGATACCGATTTTGATGCTACTTTAGCATCGGTTTCTTGGTTGTTCTTTGTAGAAGCTGGCGGAGGTATTTTATTGGGTGTATTACTTGGTTTTACAGCTAGTAATGTAATGAAGAAGATTGATGATTACAAAGTATCGGTTTTAATTACGCTTTCTATTGTAATGGGCGGCTTTTTAATAGCCAAACAATTGCATTTTTCATCGCCTTTAGCAATGGTTATTGCGGGGTTAATAATTGGTAATTATGGCAAAGCTGTGGCAATGAATGCAACCACACGTGATTACCTTAGTAAGTTTTGGGAGCTAATTGACGAAATTTTAAATGCTATTTTGTTCTTATTTATTGGTTTTGAATTGTTAATGTTGCCCGATTTACAAGAACAATTATTATTAGGTGTTGCCGCTATATTTATTTGTTTACTGGCGCGTACATTTGCTATTTTTATACCAGCAAGTACCATTTTAAGAAGAAATACTTATTCTAGAGGATCTTTAATTACCATGGTTTGGGGTGGTATTCGTGGGGGCGTTTCTATTGCGTTGGTTATGAGTATACCAAACTCGGTTGGTGAAATAAAAGACGTATTACTAGAGGTTACCTATATTGTAGTATTGTTCTCTATTGTTGTACAAGGCTTAACAGTTGGTAAAGTAGCCAAAAAGGTTTTGGCAAACGATACCGATGAGGATGCCGTTCAAGAAGCAGCTTAAATAAAAAGCAGCAACCTATTTAGGTTGCTGGTTTTTTACTGTATTAACTTTCTAAAGTAATTTAAAAACATACCCGTTGCGCACATTATGGTAAAACCTAAATAAAGCAAACCAGAGATAAGCATTGTTTTAGCGTCAGCATTAAAAGCAGAAAACTCACGCAATTCTGATAACAAGGCTAATAACATATAAAGCGAAAGCAATATAAAAAGTAAAGGAATCATTATGCCTGATACTTTGTTTTTAAAGATAATTTGAAGCGCCATTACAACCAATAACCCAATAGCAATGGGGTTGAATAAATTAGAAGTAAAGTACCAATAAAAAATAATAGTCAGCACTAAAAGATACTCAGCGTATTTTAATGATGTTTTTAAAGTGTTTATCATGATGATTGTTTTAGTTATTACATCTAAAACGAAAACTTCAGCTATAAAAGTATTTACAGAATGTTTTTTATTTAATCATCCTCTTCTAATTCAAACAAATCATCTACCTTCATCTCAAAAACTTTAGCAAGCTTTAAGGCCAATACAGCTGATGGAATGTATTTTTTGGTCTCAATAGAATTAATGGTTTGTCTAGAAACTCCCACTTTATCTGCTAAATCGCCTTGTGTAAGGTTATGGCGTGCCCTTTCTATTTTAATACTATTTTTCATGTTCTAAAGCTTCTTTCAATTGCTTTCGTGCTTTGTAAAACAGCAATACATTAAAAAACATAACAGTCATAATAATACCTCCAGCAGATTCAAAGTTATTGATTTGATTCCACAAAAAATAATTCAGTAATGGTTTTGTAACAATTAAAAACACACCAATTAATAAACTATATGTGGTTGTTTTTAGTCTTATTTGCTGCAGCATTTCATCCTCATCTTTATATTTAGAAAACACCAAAAAGGCAAAAGCCAAAGATACAATGAATTCTAAGAATGTTTTTTGAATAAAGACATTGTTAAACAACACAATGTCTAAAGTAGAAACCACAACAGGTACTAAAATTAGTAGAATGCTAGCATATTTAAAATATCCAGGTAATAAAAACATCGATTTCATAATTAAATTGTTTTAATTGTCGGTTAGTTCTTTTTTAAGCGAATAACGTTTCATTTGAAATAGTACAATTTGATACAGTAAAATAAAGATCATCACTTGCCCTGCCTTTAAATCTTTCACGTCTTCATTAAATACAAACGAATCCATTAACGGAGATATTATGATAAAAACAATACCTACCAATAAAGCATTTAATGCCAATTTTAAACGTATAGCCATTAACATTTCATCGTCTTCAGGGTATTTTGAAAACTGAATAAAAAACAAAGCCAAACAAATAAGACCTATTAAAGTATGCCCAATAACGGCATCGTAATGAGCTGAAACTTGTATTAATTGAAAGTTGTTGTTAAGTATAGCTACACCAAATACTAAAATGATAAGTGCAAAGGCGGCTTTTCTAACTTTTGCTGGAAATAGAATGTTTGTTTTCATAATTAATCATTATATTTTAATTCTTTTTTTGCTTTGTAAACTTTCCCTCCAAAAATGAAAAGCATCTGAAATAACATCATAAATAGTATAGAAATACTAGATGAAAAGAGCTCCATTTCATCATCAAAAAAAACAAAAGCATTAAACCAAGTACTTACTACAAATGTAATTACACCAAAAATTAAACCACTAAAGGCTGCAATTAGTCTAAAATTTAAATACATTTCATCACCATCATCTTTTGTCCATTTTGTAAAAAAAAGCATTAACATTCCTAATAAAGAAATCGATGCAATAGCTTTAGCGTTCACAAGAGTCAATTGGAAATTCAACAATGTTAATGCGACTATTAAAATAATTGGCAAGATTATAAATAAGAGGCTTATCCATATCTTATTCTTAGAAATTAGTTTACTCTTCATGATTAAATTTAGTTAAGTTGATTTGATACAAATATAAACAAACTTTTCATTTTGTCAAGTGAACTTTACAAATTGTGCAATAAAAAAACGGATGACTATTATTTGCATCCGTTTTTTATATTACAACAAACCAGCGCGCTTAAGTAAAGCTTCGGGTTGTGGTTCTTGTCCTCTAAATTTTTTGTACAACGTCATTGGGTGATCTGTACCGCCTTGAGATAGTACATTATCTTTAAACTTAGTTGCAATTTCTTTGTTAAAGATTCCGTTTTGTTTAAAATAATCAAACGCATCGGCATCTAAAACCTCAGCCCATTTGTAAGAATAGTATCCAGACGAATATCCGCCAGCAAAAATATGCGAGAAAGCAGTACTCATAGCATTTTCTGCCACATCAGGATATAATTGAGTGCTTTCAAATTCTTGGTTTTCAAATTCTTTTAAGCTACCAATATCATCTGGATTCTTGGTATGCCAAGCCATATCCAACAAGCCAAAACTTAACTGACGCAAAGTAGCCATACCTTCTAAAAAGTTAGCACTTTCTTTAATTTTGGTAATGTATTCTTGCGGAATGGTAGCACCTGTTTCGTAATGTTTGGCAAACAAAGCCAAGGTTTCAGGTTCGTACACCCAGTTTTCTAATATCTGACTAGGTAATTCTACAAAATCCCAGTAAACCGATGTACCCGATAACGATGGATATGTTGTATTGGCCAACATACCGTGTAAGGCGTGCCCAAATTCGTGAAACAAAGTAGTTACTTCATTAAACGTTAACAACGATGGTTTTGATGGAGTAGGAGGTGTAAAGTTGCATACAATAGATATATGCGGACGCTGGTTTTTACCATCCTTTATCCATTGCGATTTAAACGATGTCATCCAAGCGCCGTTGCGTTTTCCTTTTCTTGGGAAGAAATCGGCATAAAAAAGAGCCACTAAATTATTGTTGCTGTCTTTTACTTCAAATGTTTGCACATCAGCGTGGTATTTGTCAATTGTAGTGACCTCAACAAAATGTAAATCGTACAAACGTTTTGCTACCTCAAAAGCTCCGTTTAATACATTTTCTAATTTAAAATAAGGTTTTAAGGCTTCATCATCTAAATTAAAACGCTCTTGTTTTAGTTTTTCAGCATAGTAACTACCATCCCATTTCTCTAAATGCGAAATACCGTCTAATTGATTTGCATAAGCAGTAAGTTCATCAAACTCTTTTTGAGCAGCAGGTTTTGCTTTAGCTAATAAATCATTCAAGAACGAAAATACTTTTGCGGGATTTTGCGCCATACGTTCTTCCAAAACAAAATCGGCATGTGTTTTATAACCTAATAACTGTGCACGATTGTTGCGTAAACGCACGATATCTAAAACAATGTGTTCGTTGTTAAAATCGTTATCTTGAAAGCCTTTTTTACCTGCAGCAATGGTTATTTCTTTACGCAACGCTCGGTTTTCAGCATAGGTAACAAAAGGCAAATAACTTGGGTAATCTAACGTAAACAAATAACCCTCTTTGCCTTCTTGTTCGGCTAAGTTTTTAGCAGCTTCTAAGGCACCTTCAGGTAATCCTTTTAGATCATCGCTATTAGTTACGTGTAAGCGATACGCATTGGTTTCAGCTAAAACGTTTTCGTTAAACTTTAACGATGTTACGGCAAGTTGCGCATCCATTTCGCGTAGTTTTTCTTTATCAACATCGTTCAACAAAGCGCCATTACGTACAAAGCCTTTGTAGGTTTTATCAAGCAAGGTTTTTTGTTCGGTGGTTAAGGTTGATGCATCAACGGTATTGTGTACTTGTTTAACGCGTGCAAATAAATCGGGGTTAAGAGAAATGTCGTTTCCAAAAGCCGATAACTTTGGTGCTACCGCTTGTGCTATTTTTTGTAACTCTTCGTTGGTTTCTGCTGAGTTTAAATTAAAAAAGATGTTGGAAATACGATCTAACTGCATACCCGAAAAAGCCATTGCAGCAATGGTGTTTTCAAAGGTAGGCGTTGCGGTATTGGTTATAATGTGTTGAATTTCTTCTTTGGCTTGTGTAATAGCCGTATCAAAAGCGGGCTCGTAATCACTGATTTTTATTTGTGAAAACGGCGCGGCATCAAAAGGCGATAATAAAATGTTTTCCATAAATATAAAGTCTGCTGTTTAGACAGCCTAAATGTACTGTTTTTAAAGTTAACGAAGTGCTAAAGAAAAGGTAAATACCGTTACTTTGAGTAGTGAAATAAAAGAGTAAGTTCTCGACAACACAAAATGATACTGCGACTGTGATATTGAATCATATTCGTACAAACGTTCTTGTGAAATTGCTTCGCTAGTTCTAGTGTAGGAATGATTGCTTTTTTAATACCCATACTTCCCTTGCCAACGTTGCGCCAAAAAGTCTTTGGTTTGTTTTTCACGAGCGTTTTCGCCAGGTTCGTAAAAAGGAGTGTTGATTATATCGTCTGGTAAATATTCCTGATATGCAAAATTACCTGGGTAATCATGGCTGTATTTATAATCTTCGCCATATCCTAACTCTTTCATAAGCTTGGTAGGTGCATTGCGCAGATGAATAGGAATAGACAAATCGCCTGTTTGTTTTACAGCTGCTTGTGCTTTACCAATAGCCATATAACTGGCGTTACTTTTTGGCGACGTTGCCAAATAGATAGCACACTGACTTAGTAATATTCTACTTTCGGGATATCCGATAACCGATACAGCTTGAAAAATATTATTCGCCATAATAATTGCCGTAGGGTTTGCCAAACCAATATCTTCCGATGCCGAAATAACCAATCTACGTGCAATAAATTTTACGTCTTCGCCGCCTTCAATCATTCGTGCTAACCAATATACAGCACCATTAGGATCGCTTCCACGAATCGATTTTATAAAGGCTGAAATAATATCGTAATGTTGCTCGCCTGTTTTATCATACAAAACGGTGTTCTTTTGAACAATTTGCAATACTTTTTCGTTGGTAATCTCAATATCATCGCCCCCAAGCGAGTTTACAATTAATTCAAACGTATTTAAGAGCTTGCGTCCATCGCCACCCGAAACTCGAAACAAAGCTTCGTTTTCTTTAATGGTAATTTGTTTATTTTGTAGTTCTTTATCTACCTGTAAGGCACGTTGTAGCAACTGATCCAAATCGTTTTTTGTAAAAGCATTCAACGTGTATACTTGGCAACGTGACAATAGGGCAGGTATTACCTCAAAACTTGGGTTTTCTGTTGTAGCACCAATAAGTGTAACCCAGCCTTTTTCTACCGCAGCCAGTAAAGAATCTTGTTGCGATTTACTAAAGCGATGAATTTCATCAATAAACAAAATAGGGTTTTTAGGTGTAAACAAACCGTTGTTACCCTTGGCTTTTTCAATAACTTCACGCACATCTTTTACTCCTGCATTTATCGCGCTTAGTACATAAAACGGACGGTTGCTTTCTTGAGCAATAATTTCAGCTAGTGTCGTTTTTCCTGTACCTGGAGGTCCCCAAAAAATCATAGACGGAATAATACCTCTTTTAATATTCTGAGTTAAAACACCAGTTGCGCCAACTAAATGTTGTTGACTGATATAATCTTCTAATTTTTTAGGTCGGATACGTTCTGCTAAAGGTGCTTTCATAGGGTAAAAATAGGAAATAGATATGGCGTTTCAAAAAAATATGTATTTTAGTATAATTAAAACACTATTGATATGAAAAAGATATTTCTGTTTGTACCTCTAGCATTTGTTTTTACATCATGTGTAAGTGATGATGGAGGTTGTGGATGTGTTCCACCTCCTGGAAATGATCAAGAATTGTTGATTAATGTCCAAAATAAAAGTGGAGATAATTTGTTGCTATCTAGTACGATTGATTATATACCAGAAGACAACCTTACGTTTTTTTTATTAAACCGTTCAGGATCTATTAACCTTACAAAAGATCAAAGAAACAGTTCAATTATTAGAGAAAACAATCCAACTAGTGATAAATATATTAGTTTGCGCTTTGGTTGGTACATGGAAGAGCAGAATGGCATTAAAGAAGGAAATTATGTTATTGATTATGGCGGATTATATCCTAATGATACAATTTATACAAAGTATAAAGTAACCCCTTGGGAGCAATCGGATCCTTTATTAGAAGTAAAACTTAATGGTGTTTCCCAACAACTCGATTCAGATTCAAATGTTGCGAAGAGTATCACAATTATAAAATAAATTACTAAGACTGCTAAAATGGCAGTCTTTTTTTATTGGATGTGTTTTTGATAAAGCAAACGCATGAAAGTAGATCAATTAAAATACAGACCACAGGTTCTTTGGGTTCCTTTTGCTTTTTTATTAGCAATTTGGCTGGTTTATTATTTAGATTGGCGCTACTTTTTAGAGTGGAAAGATTACGGTATACTGCCTCGAACTTTTAAAGGATTTAGAGGTGTGTTGTTTTCTCCTTTTTTACACGGTTCTATTCAACACTTATGGAATAATTCTTTAGCCTTACTTGTTTTGTTGCCTTTAACATGTTACTATTATTTTAAAAATTGGAAAACCTTAATTTTTGGTGGCATTCTTTTATCAGGTATAGGAACGTGGCTTATTGCAACTTCTGGAAATCATATTGGCGCAAGCGGACTTATTTATGTGCTTACTTCGTACATGTTTTTTACAGGTATTCGTAGTAAGCAATATAAGTTAATGGCGGTTTCTTTTGTAATGGTTATTTTATACGGAGGATCGGTTTGGTATATGTTGCCTAATATTGAAGAAGGTATTTCGTGGCAAGGACATTTGGCTGGATTTTTATCAGGTTTGTTGCTTTCATATGTTTTAGAAAGACCTCGATTTGAATCTCAATATACTTACGATTGGCAATATCCTGATTACGATGAATCAAAAGACGATTTTATCAAACAGTTTGATACCAATGGAAATTTTAATCCGCAACCATTATTAAGGAAAGATTTTCAGGGATATATTTACAACGATACATTTCATCGCAAACATTGTCCTTTACAAACCACATTGTATCAACAACAAAGAATAGTTTATACTTCATATCAAATAGCAACTAACTAAGAAAAATCTATTTATTCATAGATTTTTAATATAGTGTAAATCGTAAATATGGTATCTTTTTGCTAATTTTATAGAAAGTTCATAACAAAACAACATAATACTATGGAAGACAAACAAGGAGATATCAGTAAATGCCCTTTTCATAACGGTACAATGAATAACCCTATTGCTGGTGGTGGAACTCAAAATAAAGATTGGTGGCCCAACCAATTAAATTTAAGTATTTTAAAGCAACATTCTGAAAAATCAAATCCTATGGGAGCTGATTTTAATTACGCCGAAGCCTTTAAAACTCTTGATTTAGAAGCGTTGAAAGCTGATTTAAAAGCATTAATGACCGATTCGCAAGATTGGTGGCCTGCAGATTTTGGACATTACGGACCCTTATTTATACGTATGGCTTGGCACAGTGCAGGAACCTATCGTGTACAAGACGGTAGAGGGGGGGCAGGAGCTGGTCAGCAACGTTTTGCACCATTAAACTCTTGGCCCGATAATGTTTCGTTAGATAAAGCGCGCCGTTTATTATGGCCAATTAAGCAAAAATATGGTAACAAAATTTCTTGGGCCGATTTAATAATTTTAACTGGAAACATGGCGCTTGAATCTATGGGATTCAAAACGCTTGGTTTTGCTGGTGGACGTGCTGATGTATGGGAACCAGATATGGATGTATATTGGGGATCTGAAAAAACATGGTTAGGTGGCGATGAACGTTATGCTACCGAATCAGATAACAAAGAAAATTCACGTGATTTAGAAAATCCTTTAGCAGCGGTACAAATGGGGTTGATTTATGTAAATCCAGAAGGACCAGATGGTAACCCTGACCCGTTAGCTTCTGCAAAAGATATTCGCGAAACATTTGCGCGTATGGCTATGAACGATGAAGAAACGTTGGCGTTAATTGCAGGCGGACATACGTTTGGAAAAACACACGGAGCAGCATCGGCAGATCACGTAGGTAAAGAACCTGAAGCAGCCGATTTGGAAATGCAAGGTTTAGGATGGTATAATAGTTATGGTAAAGGAAATGCTGGCGATACCATTACTTCTGGTTTAGAGGTAACTTGGACTAGCAAACCAACCGAATGGTCTAACTTGTTTTTAAGTTACTTATATGGTTTTGAGTGGGAATTAACCAAATCGCCAGCAGGTGCTCATCAATGGGTGGCAAAAAATGTGGGTGAAATTATTCCTCATGCACATGATGCTAATAAGCGATTAAAGCCAACAATGTTAACGTCGGATATTGCTTTGAGAGAAGATCCGATATATGAAAAGATTGGTCGACGATTTTTAGAAAATCCAGATGAATTTGCAGATGCATTCGCTAAAGCGTGGTATAAATTAACGCATCGTGATATGGGGCCTTTAGAACGTTATTTAGGTGCCGATGTCCCTAAAGAAGTGTTTACTTGGCAAGATCCAATTCCTACGCCTGATTACGAAAAAATAAACAATGAGGATATTACTTCGTTAAAAACTCAAATCGCCAATTTAGGATTAAGCGTTTCTGAAATGGTGGGTACTGCTTGGGCATCAGCTTCAACATTCCGTGGATCTGATAAACGCGGTGGTGCTAATGGCGCTCGTATTCGTTTACAACCTATGAAAAACTGGGAAGTAAATAATCCAGTACAATTAGGTAAAGTGCTTGCAGCTTTAGAAAGTGTGCAGAATCAATTCAATACAAACACAAAGAAAGTTTCTATGGCCGATTTAATTGTTTTGGCAGGAAATGTAGGTGTTGAGAAAGCAGCAAAAGATACAGGATATGCAATTGAAGTTCCGTTTACTGCAGGGCGTGCTGATGCTACACAAGAACAAACTGATGCTGATTCTATTAAATGGTTAGAACCTATTGCAGACGGATTTAGAAATTACAGAAGATTAAAAAATCGCGCCGTTTCAACCGAAGAATTGTTAATTGATAAAGCACAGTTGCTTACTTTAACAGCTCCTGAATTAACAGTATTGTTAGGAGGTTTACGTACAATTAATATTAATTTTGATGGATCTAAACACGGTGTTTTTACAGAGAAAGCAGGTGTTTTAAGTAATGATTTCTTTGTGAATTTGTTAGATATGGCTACACAGTGGAAAGCAATTGACGATAGCAAAGAAGTGTATTTAGGTACCGATCGTAAAACAGGAACACCAAAATGGACAGGTACACGTGCTGATTTGGTTTTTGGATCGAACTCTGAATTACGTTCAATTGCCGAAGTTTATGCTTCTGCAGATGCTAAAGACAAGTTTATGAATGATTTTGTTGCCGCTTGGAATAAAGTAATGACAGCAGATTTATTTTAAATTTACATACTTCAATAAAAAAAAGCGGATTCTAATTAGAATCCGCTTTTTTTAAAATCTTATTTCTGAATAATAATAAAATAGAAATTATTATTAAATCGATATAAAACAAATATTTAATATCTTTTAATGAATCACACAAATTGTCTCCTGAGATTGTTGAAATACAATCATCATTAAAGTTCGTCTCGTACTTTAGACTTACCATTGTGTTAATTATTCCAAAACCAAATATAAAAGCAAGTAAAATTAGAATTGTAATTAAAAAAATATAAATTTTAGTTTTCATTGTTTTATAAGCGTTGTCTTACCGCTTCATATAAAAAAGCACCACACGCTACCGAAACATTCAAAGAAGAAATAGTTCCAAACATAGGTAATTTTGCTTTTTCGTCTACAATTTTTAAAACTGATGGGTTTACACCTTTATCTTCAGAACCCATAATAATAGCAATACCTCCTTTAAAATCAATATCGTAAATATTGTTTTCGGTTTTTTCGGTTGCAGCTACAGTTGAAATACCAGAACCTTGCAAATAAAAAACGGCATCTTTAATATGATCGACTTTACAAATAGGAATATTAAAAACTGCACCTGCCGATGTTTTTACTGTGTCTCCATTTACAGGAGCCGATCCTTGTTTTTGAATAATGATACCATCAACACCTGTACATTCGGCTGTACGAATAATAGCGCCAAAGTTTCGGGCATCTGATAACTGATCTAAAATTAAGAACAAAGGATTCTCTTTTTTCTCTAAAACACCTTCAACCAATTGCTCCATGGTAACAAACTTAATAGGTGCAACAGAAGCAACCGCTCCTTGGTGGTTATTAAACTTGCTAAGTTTGTTTAGTTTTTCAACCGGAACGTACGAAAAATTAACGTTGTTTTTCTTTAACGTTTTCATAAGCTCTTGCATTAAATCGCCTTGAGCTTCTTTTTGGATAAATACTTTATCAATTTCTTTTCCTGCATTTATCGCCTCGATAATTGCACGAATTCCAAATATTTGATGTTCGTTTTGCATATTGCAAAGATAGTAGTATATTTAATAAAAATTAATGTATTATGTTTCCAATAAAAAGATTTTATTTGCTTGGCGCAAGTTTGACCTTGTTAGTACTTTTTTCTTGTAAACCGAAGGCTGCTTATGACAAAGTAGCTTATCAGGATATTATGGAACATTCGGTACAATTATTAGCAAAAGAAGAAAAAGGAAAAACTCAAGGTAATGTAGCAAACATTAAACAAGATACTTTAAGTGAAGTATATTTAAAGTTTAAACCTGAAATTGATTCTATAAATACCGCTCGAAAAGAGCAAATACAAAAAGAGAAAACTAACAAAAACAAGTAACTACTTGCTTTTTTTAATTAGTTTATTTAACTCTTTGGATAATTCTTTATGTAATTTATTAGAATACCCCATTGCAGAATATTTTATTTTGCCATCTGTCCCAATAATATAAACAGTAGGATACATTCTAACATTATATGCTTTAGGTATTGAACCATCTACTAATAAAATGGCATAGTTTATAGGAGTACGTTTTAAGGATTTTTCAATACGTTCCTTGTCTTTTGTTTTGTTCTCTAGAGGGTTTACACCTACAACATCTACGTAATCTTTAAATTCTTCTTGAATTTGGTTTAAAGCAGGAATAGCTTGAATGCAAGGCATACAGGAAGTATACCAAAAGTCAATTACCTTTATTTTATCAAACTTTACAACCGTTTCTTTTGAATAATCTGGAAATAAAAAGCCTTTTATTTGTGGGGCATCACTTTTATTTGCAAGTAATTTGAAATCTTCTTTAGTTAAAGGTTTGTAGTCTTCTAAAGAATAGGTGTCAAAATAGTGTTGAACACTTTGCTTTAAGTCATTGCTGGTAAATGTGTTAAAAGTAATATTGCTTAAAAGCCATTGGTTTTTTTGAATTTGATCTTTGTATTTGGCAGAATAGGTAATTTTATCAATTACTTTTAATTCTTTATTGAAAAAGAATTGTTCTGTTTCATCGTAATAATCTCCTTCGTTAGGAAACTGAAGTTTCACAATAATGTAATTGGCAGAATCGGTATACGTTTTAATGTTCTTCGGATTATTGATAGCTGCAGGTACATTGCCTATTTTAGAAAAATAAACATCAAGTACTCTACCATCCATATTTCCTGTTACTGGAAAAGTTTCTCCTTTTTTTGTATTGTATTTAGTTATTTTTTTATCACTATGCTCAATAAGATATAAGTTTTGTGAGTCGTAATAATTTATCATATGAGCCATAGAATCGTTTCTTGTGTATGTAAACTTGCTTCTAAAAGCCTTATCCATAAGATCCTTTTCTATTTTTACAGATGAATTTAAGTAGATGGGTTTTTCGTCATCAAAAAATTTAATCATATAATTAATATCATAGCTCATGCTTTTGTAGCCATTGTATTTTAAAATGATTTCATTAATTAAGGCTTTATTAGCATCAGTCTGTGATATTGCAGAAGTAGTAATACAAAAAATAAATAATAAAAGTAATTTTTTCATATAAGCTTTAAATTGGTTTTTTAAATATAAACTATTTTTTTAAAACTGTGTTTTGTAACTTAAATGAAAAATACTGTTTGATAGTTTAAAGTCGGTATTAGGTTGTATACCGTTTGCATAAATAATATTAAACAAACCACCGCCTGTTTGTATGCCAAAGCCTAAACCAAATGAGTATAGTAAATCGCTTACATTATCTCCTTCGTAATACGCAACATCAGAAATAGAATGTAAATACATGTTTGGAGCTAATAAATACCGAGCTTCATTATACAAACCAATTTGCGATTTTGCAAGTAACGAGTTTTCTTTAAAACCTCGAATCGAATTAATTCCTCCAAAGCGATAGTACTCATTATATAATAAAGGTAAAGCACTGTTGAGCAATGAAGCTTCGAGTTGTTGATAAAAATACCACCTATTATTTAATTGCCACAAATAAGTAAGGTTGAGCTGAGCAAACTGCTGAGAACCTTTACGGTTGTCTTTTTCCTCGGTTTTTGATCCAACGCCAAATAATGCGGTTGCGGTGTATTTTAAAGGAAATAGGGGATGGTCTTGGTATTTATTTAATAAGTAGTTTAGCGTAACAAACTGATTGTTGAAATCGGCAGCTTGATAAAAATTATCAGTGCCTGCTACAGATGCCGTTGATTGATATCCCACACCAATACGATGATTAAACGTTAGGTAGTAAAGCAAAGCAGCATTGAATTTAGTGTTCATCATGGTGCTGTCTTGCTTAAACAACTCTAAAGATCCTTTAATACCAAAAGCAGTGTTCATTATATAAGGAACTTCGGTAGCTAAATTAAACTGTGTTTGCTGGTTTCCATCGTTTTTCCAATACAATTTTAATTGCTCGCCTTTATTTAAAATATTCATCAATTGTAAATCGGCATAACCATTAAATTGTACTTTTCCGTTATCATCGTTTGTAAAACCAATCAAGCCGTCAAACTGACTGATGTTTTGTCTGTCAATGTACATATACAAAGCAGTGTTCGATTCGGTAAACAAAACTTCGGGTTGTTTCACTGTTTTGATAAAAGGAAACTGACGCATTTCTTTTTGAATATCATTAGTGACCGTTTCGGTAAAAGCTTGGTTTTCGTATTTTTTAAGCAAACGTTGTTTAATAGCTTTAGGAAAGTTGTTGTAGGGCGTAAAAACCAATTGATCAATTTTGCGTTTTTCATCAATATGAACATCCAAATCGGCAATTAACAAATGATTTTGAAATCGATGATCTGTTAACTTAACAGTACTAATAGCGTGTCCTTTTTGAGCTAGTTTCTCAACAATAGCATTTAAGTAAGTTTGCGTGTTTTCTATGCCAATGGTTTGCTGTTGTTGTTTTAGTGATAAAACTTCTTGTAAAATAGTTTGCTCTTTGTTGAAATGAATTTGCAAACTATCGGTTTTAAAACCTAAATCAAAAAGTACATGATATAAACTATCGTTTTTTTGGCGCGATATTATTTTGTGTTGCAAATAACCATGTGTACCTAAGTATTCTTGTAATGTGGTTAGTGATTTTTCTAATTCTTGTCCGTTACTAAAAATACTGTCTTTGTTATTTTTTTGTAAAACAAGTGTTTCTTCTGTCGATTTTCCTTTTAGTTTTAAGTAAATTTGCTGGCTGTAAACAGTATGTGTGCTTGCAAAAAGCAAAATAAAAATACTACATATATATATAAGGTATGTTTTGTTTAAATGCATTACACAATAGAAGTTAATAAACGTAAATGTATAAATATTTTGAAAATAAACGAAATAGGTTTGTTTTGAATATAATAATTTATATATTTGCATCCCCGAAAATACACGGGAAATTAAATTGAATGTAGAAAATTTTTAATAAACATTATGCCAACAATTCAACAATTAGTAAGAAAAGGGAGAACCCAATTGACTAAGAAGAGTAAATCGGTTGCTTTGGATTCATGTCCTCAAAGACGTGGGGTTTGTACACGTGTTTATACTACTACACCTAAAAAGCCAAACTCTGCAATGCGTAAAGTAGCGCGTGTACGTTTGACAAACGGTAATGAAGTAAACGCGTACATCCCAGGAGAAGGACACAATTTACAAGAGCACTCGATAGTATTAGTTAGAGGTGGAAGGGTAAAAGATTTACCAGGTGTTAGATACCACATTGTACGTGGTGCTTTAGATACTGCCGGTGTTAACGGTCGTACACAAAGAAGATCTAAGTATGGTGCTAAACGCCCTAAAGACGCAAAAAAGTAATCGGTTAAAAAACTTTTAAGAAAAAGACATGAGAAAAAGACAGGCAAAGAAAAGACCTCTTTTACCAGATCCAAAATTTAACGATCAGTTAGTAACACGTTTCGTGAACAACTTAATGTGGGATGGTAAAAAATCGACTGCTTTCAAAGTATTCTATGATGCTTTAGAAATTGTAGAAACAAAAAAGCAAGATGAAGAAAAATCATCTTTGGAAGTGTGGAAAGATGCATTAACAAACGTTATGCCTCACGTTGAAGTACGTTCACGTCGTGTGGGTGGTTCTTCATTCCAAATTCCAATGCCAATTCGTCCAGATAGAAAAATTTCTATGGCGATGAAATGGATGATTCTTTATGCAAGAAAAAGAAACGACAAATCTATGGCTTCTAAGTTAGCTGCTGAAATTTTAGCTGCTGCTAAAGAAGAAGGTGCTGCTGTTAAGAAAAGAATGGATGTTCACAAAATGGCGGATGCTAATAAAGCGTTTTCTCACTTTAGATTTTAATTTTTCATAAAGAACAACAAATGGCTAGAGATTTAAAATTTACTAGAAATATCGGTATCGCTGCTCACATTGATGCTGGTAAAACAACAACAACAGAGCGTATCCTTTTCTATACGGGTAAAAACCATAAAATTGGTGAAACTCACGAAGGATCTTCTACTACTGACTGGATGGAGCAAGAAGCAGAGCGTGGTATTACCATTACTTCTGCAGCTGTAACAGTTGAGTGGAATTTCCCAATGGAAAACGGTAAGCCAACAGCAGATACTCAAAAATATCATTTTAATATCATTGATACTCCTGGACACGTTGACTTTACTGTTGAGGTAAACCGTTCTTTACGTGTATTAGACGGGTTAGTGTTCTTATTCTCTGCAGTTGACGGAGTTGAGCCACAATCTGAAACTAACTGGAGATTAGCAGATAATTACAAAGTTCCACGTATGGGGTTTGTAAATAAAATGGACCGTCAAGGTGCAGATTTCTTGAAAGTTTGTCGTCAAGTAAAAGAAATGTTAGGTTCTAATGCAGTGCCTATTGTTTTACCAATTGGTGATGAAGTTGATTTCAAAGGAGTAGTAGATTTAATTAAAAACCGTGCAATTGTATGGCATGACGAAAACCATGGATCAACATTTGATGTTGTTGAAATTCCAGCTGAAATGGTTGACGAAGTGAAACAATTCCGTGGTCAATTAATCGAAGAGATTGCTGCTTATGACGAAAACTTGTTAGAGAAATTCATGGAAGATGAAAACTCTATCACAGAAGACGAAATTAATGCTGCTTTACGTGCTGCTACATTAGATATGAGTATCATTCCAATGATGTGTGGTTCTTCTTTCAAAAACAAAGGAGTTCAATTCATGATTGATGCTGTGTGTCGTTATTTACCTGCTCCAACAGATAAAGAAGCAATTCACGGTACAAACCCAGATACTGATGAGCCAATTAGCCGTAAACCATCTGTTCAAGATCCGTTTGCTGCATTAGCATTCAAAATTGCTACCGATCCTTTCGTAGGTCGTTTAGCTTTCTTCCGTGCTTATTCAGGACGTTTAGATGCAGGTTCTTATGTGTTAAACAACCGTTCAGGTAATAAAGAGCGTATTTCTCGTATTTACCAAATGCACGCTAATAAACAAAACCCAATCGAATATATCGAGGCAGGTGATATTGGTGCAGCTGTAGGTTTTAAAGATATCAAAACAGGTGATACATTATCTGATGAGAAACACCCAATTGTATTAGAATCTATGGATTTCCCAGATCCAGTAATTGGTATCGCAATTGAGCCTAAAACAAAAGCTGACGTTGATAAAATGGGTATGGCTTTAGCTAAATTAGCTGAAGAAGATCCAACTTTTACAGTACGTACAGACCAAGCTTCAGGACAAACGATTATCTCTGGTATGGGTGAGTTACACTTAGATATCATTGTAGACCGTATGCGTCGTGAATTCAAAGTTGAAGTAAACCAAGGTGAGCCTCAAGTTGAGTACAAAGAAGCTTTCACAAGAGATGCTAGCCACAGAGAAACTTATAAAAAGCAATCAGGTGGTCGTGGTAAATTTGGTGATATCGTATTCAAAATTGGTCCAGCTGACGAAGTTGATGGAAAACCATTCGTAGGTTTACAATTCGTTAACGAAGTTAAAGGTGGTAACGTACCAAAAGAATACATTCCTGCTGTTGAAAAAGGATTCCGTGAGTCTATGAAACAAGGTCCTTTAGCTGGATTCGAAATGGATTCATTAAAAGTTACTTTAGTTGATGGTTCTTACCACGCGGTGGATTCGGATGCATTATCTTTCGAATTAGCTGCTAAAATGGGATATAAAGAGTCTGCTAAAGCTGCAGGTGCTATTATCTTAGAACCAATCATGAAGTTAGAAGTATTAACTCCAGAAGAGAACATGGGTGATATTGTTGGTGACTTAAACCGTCGTCGTGGTCAAATCAACTCTATGGACGATCGTAACGGAGCAAAAGTTGTTAAAGCTTCTGTGCCGTTATCAGAAATGTTTGGTTATGTAACAACATTACGTACATTATCATCAGGTCGTGCTACTTCTACAATGGAGTTTTCTCACTATGAGCAAACACCTTCTAACATTCAAGAAGAAGTAATTAAAAAAGCAAAAGGTAACGCTTAATAATTAAGAAAATGAGTCAAAAAATCAGAATAAAATTAAAATCTTACGATCACGCTTTAGTTGATAAATCAGCTGAAAAAATCGTAAAAACTGTAAAAAGTACAGGTGCAGTGGTAACAGGACCAATTCCATTACCAACTCATAAAAAAATCTTTACTGTTTTACGTTCTCCGCACGTTAACAAAAAAGCGAGAGAGCAGTTTGAATTGAGTTCATATAAAAGATTATTGGATATTTACTCTTCATCTTCAAAAACGATTGATGCTTTAATGAAATTAGAGCTTCCTTCAGGAGTAGAAGTAGAGATAAAAGTGTGATAATAAAATTTTTATAAAAAAGCTTGTATATTTCAAGCATTGGTATTACTTTTGCCGATGCTTGAAATTTTTATATTTAATAATTATTAATTTTATATTATGTCTGGGTTAATTGGAAAAAAAATCGGCATGACTAGTATCTTCGATGAGAGCGGGAAAAATATTCCTTGTACTGTAATCGAGTTAGGTCCATGTGTCGTTACCCAAGTCAGAACCAAAGAGGTTGACGGGTATGAAGCTTATCAACTTGGTTTCGATGACGCAAGAGAAAAGAATGCAACTAAAGCGGCTACAGGTCACTTTAAAAAAGCAGGAACTTCTGTAAAGAAGAAAGTCGTTGAAATTCAAGATTTTGAAAGCGCTTATGGTTTAGGTGATGTTATCACTGTAGATTTATTTACTGAAGGAGACTTTGTTGATGTACAAGGTACTTCTAAAGGTAAAGGGTTCCAAGGTGTTGTAAAACGTCATGGATTTGGTGGTGTTGGTCAAGCTACGCATGGTCAGCATAACCGTTTAAGAGCTCCAGGTTCTGTTGGTGCATCGTCATACCCTTCAAGAGTATTCAAAGGTATGCGTATGGCTGGAAGAACAGGAGGAGAAAAAGTAACAGTTCAAAACCTTAGAGTTTTAAAAGTGGTTGCAGACAAAAACTTATTAGTAGTTAAAGGTGCTGTACCAGGTCACAAAAACTCTTACGTAATCGTTCAGAAGTAATGGAAGTAAAAGTTTTAGATATCAACGGAAAAGAAACCGGAAGATCAGTACAATTGGCTGATTCTGTTTTCGCAATTGAGCCTAACAAACATGCTATCTATTTAGATGTTAAACAATATTTAGCAAACCAACGTCAGGGAACTCACAAAGCTAAAGAAAGAGCTGAAGTGGCGGGTTCTACTCGTAAAATTAAAAAACAAAAAGGTACAGGTACTGCACGTGCAGGATCTGCAAAATCTCCTGTTTTTAAAGGTGGTGGTACTATTTTTGGTCCACGCCCAAGAAGTTATTCTTTCAAATTAAACAAAGCTTTAAAACGTTTAGCTCGTAAATCAGCTTTCACAATTAAAGCACAAGAATCAAATTTAGTAGTAGTTGAAGACTTTACTTTTGAAGCACCAAGTACTAAAAATTTCATTAACGTGTTGAAAGCTTTAGGGTTAGAAGGAAAAAAATCATTATTTGTGTTGGGTGAATCAAATAAAAATGTATATTTGTCATCACGCAATTTAGAAAGAGCTTCTGTTGTAACTTCTTCAGAATTAAATACTTACGGTATTTTAAATGCAAAATCGTTAGTGTTAACTGAAGGTTCATTAGAAGGAATTGTAGAAAATTTAAGTAAATAAGTAGGGAAATGAGTACAATTATTAAGCCTATCATTACCGAAAAAATAACAAAAGACGGTGAATTGTTCAACCGTTTTGGTTTTGTAGTAGCAAAAAAAGCGAATAAAGTAGAAATTAAGAAAGCTGTTGAAAAAGCTTACGGAGTTTCTGTTTTAGATGTAAATACAATGATTTACAGAGCAGATCGTTCTACAAAATACACAAAAAGCGGTATGATTACTGGTAAAACGTCTGCTTACAAAAAAGCAATAGTTACGTTGAAAGAAGGAGATTCAATCGATTTTTATACTAATATCTAATAACAATGTCAGTTAGAAAATTAAAACCTATTACCCCAGGTCAGCGTTTTAGAGTTGTGAATAGTTTTGACGCTATTACAACTGATAAGCCGGAGCGTTCATTATTAGCACCGAAAAAAAACTCTGGAGGTAGAAATAGTCAAGGAAAAATGACCATGCGTTATATTGGTGGTGGTCATAAACAACAATATCGTATTATCGATTTTAAAAGAACTAAAGTAGGTGTTCCTGCAATAGTTAAAACAATTGAGTACGATCCAAACCGTTCAGCTTTTATTTCATTATTAGCTTATGCGGATGGAGCTAAAACTTATATCATTGCTCCAGCAGGATTGCAAGTTGGTCAGAAAGTAGTTTCTGGTCCAGAAGCAGCTCCAGAAGTTGGTAACGCAATGCCTTTAGCAAACATTCCTCTTGGTACAATTATTTCTTGTATCGAGTTACGTCCAGGTCAAGGTGCTGTTATCGCACGTTCTGCAGGTACTTTCGCGCAATTAGTTGCTCGTGACGGAAAATATGCTACAATCAAAATGCCATCAGGTGAGATTCGTTTAATCTTATTAACATGTATGGCTACAATTGGAGCAGTATCTAACTCAGATCACCAATTAATCGTTTCAGGTAAAGCAGGTAGATCTCGTTGGTTAGGTAGAAGACCACGCACTAGACCAGTAGCAATGAACCCAGTTGATCACCCAATGGGAGGTGGTGAAGGACGCTCTTCAGGAGGTCACCCACGTTCTAGAAAAGGTTTACCAGCAAAAGGTTACAGAACTCGTTCTAGAGTAAAAGCAAGTAGTAAGTATATTGTAGAACGTAGAAAGAAATAATTAGAAAAGTATGGCACGTTCATTAAAAAAAGGACCTTATGTTCACTTTAAACTTGAGAAAAAAGTTGCAGCGAACGCAGAAAATGGTAACAAAGCAGTTGTTAAAACTTGGTCTAGAGCATCTATGATTACTCCAGATTTCGTAGGACAAACAATCGCAGTACACAATGGTCGTCAATTTGTACCAGTTTACGTAACAGAAAACATGGTAGGACATAAATTAGGAGAGTTTTCACCAACACGTTCATTCCGTGGACACGCAGGTGCAAAAAATAAAGGTAAAAAATAATAAGAAGCTATGGGAGTTCGTAAAAGAGAAAGAGCCGAGCAAATTAAAGAAGCAAACAAAAGTATTGCTTTCGCTAAGCTAAACAATTGCCCAACTTCACCTCGTAAAATGCGTTTAGTTGCAGATTTAGTAAGAGGACAGAAAGTTGAGAATGCTCTTAATATATTAAAATTTAATACTAAGGAAGCTTCAGGAAAAATTGAAAAATTATTGTTATCAGCTATTGCTAACTGGCAAGCTAAAAATGCTGATGCAAACATGGAAGAAGCAGAATTATTTGTTAAAGAAATCCGTGTAGACGGTGGTATGATGTTAAAAAGATTACGTCCTGCACCACAAGGTCGCGCGCACAGAATTAGAAAACGTTCTAATCACGTAACAATCGTATTAGGATCAAACAATAACACACAAAGCAATTAATAAACAGTATGGGACAAAAGACTAATCCAATCGGAAATCGCCTTGGGATCATCAGAGGATGGGACTCTAACTGGTACGGTGGAAATGACTATGGAGATAAACTTGCTGAAGATGCTAAAATCAGAAAGTATATCCATGCTCGTTTAGCAAAAGCTAGTGTATCTAAAATCATTATCGAGAGAACTTTAAAACTTGTAACCGTTACTATCACTACTGCTCGTCCGGGAATTATCATCGGAAAAGGAGGTCAAGAGGTAGACAAGTTGAAAGAAGAACTTAAGAAAATCACTAACAAAGAGGTGCAAATTAACATCTTTGAAATTAAAAGACCAGAATTAGATGCTTATTTGGCTGCAACAAGCATCGCACGTCAAATTGAAAGCCGTATTTCTTACCGTAGAGCTATTAAAATGGCTATTGCTGCGGCAATAAGAATGAACGCTGAAGGTATGAAAGTGCAAATTTCAGGTCGTTTGAATGGTGCTGAAATGGCACGTTCAGAAAACTTCAAAGAAGGTCGTATTCCTCTTTCTACTTTCCGTGCTGATATTGACTATGCTTTAGCTGAAGCGCATACTACTTACGGTAGAATGGGTATTAAAGTATGGATCATGAAAGGTGAGGTTTATGGTAAAAGAGATCTTTCTCCGTTAGCAGGTATGGACAAACAAAAATCGTCTAAACCAGCAGGATCTGGAAAACCAAATGGAAGACCAAACCAACGCAACAAAAGAAAGTAATTTAAAACTAACGAAAAATGTTACAGCCTAAAAGAACAAAGTACCGTAAGGTACAGAAAGGTAAAATGAAGGGAGTGTCTCAAAGAGGTCACGAACTTTCTAACGGTATGTTTGGGGTTAAATCTTTAGATTACTCATTCATTACTTCTCGTCAAATCGAAGCTGCACGTATCGCTGCAACTCGTTTCATGAAACGTGAAGGACAATTATGGATTAAAATCTTCCCAGATAAACCTATTACTAAAAAACCACTTGAAGTACGTATGGGTAAAGGTAAAGGTGCAGTTGAATACTGGGCTGCTGTTGTTAAACCAGGAAAAATTATGTTTGAAGTAGGTGGTGTGCCATTAGCAGTTGCTAAAGAAGCATTACGTTTAGCTGCTCAAAAATTACCTGTAAAAACTAAGTTTATCATTGCTAGAGATTTCGAAGCTTAATTTTAGATCATTATGAAGAAACAAGAAATAAATAATCTATCTGCAGCTGAGTTAGAAGTTAAACTTAATGAGTTAACAAACCAATATGCTGAGTTAAGAAACGCACACGCTATTTCACCAATTGCAAACCCATTACAATTAAGAACTGTAAGAAGAGCTATTGCAAGAGTGAAAACTGCATTAAGCAAAACCGACTTACAATAATTGTATTCTGCTGAAAGATGGAAAAAAGAAATTTAAGAAAAGAAAGAATCGGTGTAGTTACTAGCAACAAAATGACTAAGTCTATTGTTGTGTCTGAAACAAAACGAGTAAAACACCCATTATACGGAAAGTTCGTGTTAAAAACTAAGAAATACGTTGCACACGACGAAACAAACGACTGTAACATTGGTGACACAGTTAGAATAATGGAAACACGTCCATTATCTAAAAACAAATGTTGGAGATTAGTTGAAATCATTGAAAGAGCGAAATAATTATGGTACAACAAGAATCTAGATTAAAAGTAGCAGATAACACGGGAGCTAAAGAAGTTTTAACTATTCGTGTTTTAGGAGGAACGAAACGTCGTTATGCCTCTGTTGGAGATAAAATCGTAGTATCAATTAAAGAAGCTACTCCTAACGGAAACGTTAAAAAAGGAGCTGTTTCTACTGCGGTAGTTGTACGTACCAAAAAAGAAGTGAGAAGAGCTGATGGTTCTTATATCCGTTTCGATGACAATGCATGTGTTTTATTAAACGCTGCAGGTGAAATGAGAGGTACACGTGTTTTTGGTCCTGTTGCAAGAGAACTTCGTGAAAAACAATTCATGAAAATTGTATCATTAGCACCAGAAGTGCTTTAATTCGTTCAAAGAATGACAAAGCTAAAAATAAAAACAGGTGATAACGTACGCGTTATTGCTGGAGATCATAAAGGATCTGAAGGAAAAGTTTTACGCGTTTTCCGCGAAAAAAACAAAGCAATTGTTGAAGGTGTAAACATGGTTTCTAAACATGTTAAACCTAGTGCTACAAATCCTCAAGGTGGAATTTTAAAAAAGGAAGCTGCTATTCATATCTCTAACATTCAATTAGTAGATCCAAAATCAAACGGAGTTACTAAAGTTGCTTACAAAGTAGAAGGAGATAAGAAAGTACGTATTTCTAAAAAATCTAATCAAGCATTATAGTCATGACTTATATCCCAAGACTTAAACAAGAATATAAGGACAGAGTAATCTCTGCTCTTACTGAAGAATTCGGTTACAAGAATGTAATGCAAGTTCCTAAACTTGAAAAAATTGTTGTAAGCCGTGGTGTAGGTGCTGCTGTTTCTGATAAAAAATTAGTTGACCACGCAGTTGAAGAATTAACTAAGATTACAGGACAAAAAGCGGTTTCTACTATCTCTAAAAAAGACGTTGCTTCTTTTAAATTGAGAAAAGGTATGCCAATTGGTGCTAAAGTTACTTTACGTGGAGAAAGAATGTATGAATTCTTAGACCGTTTAGTTACTTCTGCTTTACCACGTGTACGTGATTTTGCTGGTATTAAATCTAACGGATTTGATGGTAGAGGAAATTACAACTTAGGTGTAGTTGAGCAAATCATTTTCCCAGAAATTGATATTGATAAAGTGAACAAAATTGCTGGTTTTGATATTACTTTTGTAACATCTGCTAATACAGATGCTGAAGCTAAATCGTTACTTGCAGAATTAGGAGTACCTTTTAAAAAGAACTAAGGAATGGCTAAAGAATCAATGAAAGCCCGTGAGGCGAAAAGAGAAGCTTTGGTAGCTAAATACGCTGCAAAACGTCAAGCTTTAAAAGAAGCTGGAGATTATGAAGCATTACAAAAGTTACCTGCAAACGCGTCACCAGTGCGTTTACACAACCGTTGTAAATTAACTGGTCGCCCAAGAGGTTATATGCGTCAATTTGGTATTTCACGTGTAACATTCCGTGAAATGGCAAACCAAGGGTTAATCCCAGGCGTTAAAAAAGCAAGTTGGTAATCTCACAAAAAAAGATTACATTTGCAAACTAAAAAATAATTTTAATTGATTAAAGGTTCAGGAAACGTGTGTTTCCTGAAAACCGTAATCGCAATTTTATACATATGTATACAGATCCTATTGCAGATTTCTTAACAAGAATTAGAAATGCATCTCGCGCAAACCACAGAGTTGTTGAGATTCCAGCTTCTAACTTCAAAAAAGAAATTACAAAAATTTTATTCGAGCAAGGATATATTTTAAGCTACAAATTTGATGATTCATCTGTTCAAGGTACCATCAAAATTGCTTTAAAATATGATAAAGACACTAAAGAGTCTGTTATCAAAGATATCCAAAGAATTAGTAAACCAGGTTTACGTAAATACGCTTCTTCAGCTAATTTACCACGTATCTTAAACGGTTTAGGTATTGCTATTGTTTCAACATCTAAAGGTTTAATGACAGGTAAAAAAGCAAAACAGTTAAATGTTGGTGGCGAAGTTGTTTGTTACGTATACTAATTAAAAAGACGAACGAATATGTCAAGAATAGGTAAAAATCCAATCACAATTCCTGCAGGTGTAACAGTTGATGTTAAATCTGACGTTATTGTAGTTAAAGGAAAATTAGGAGAGCTTTCACAAGAAATTAGTGATATTGATGTGAAAGTAGAAGACGGGCAAGTAATCGTTGAGCGTTCATCTGATGTAAAAGATTTAAGAGCAAAACACGGTTTATACAGAAGTTTAATCAATAACATGGTTATTGGTGTATCTGAAGGATTCTCTAAAGAATTAGAATTGGTAGGGGTAGGATACCGTGCTTCAAATCAAGGTCAAAAACTTGATTTAGCTTTAGGTTATTCTCATAACATTGTTTTAGATATTGTTAACGAAGTTAAAGTTGAAACAGTTTCTGAAAAAGGTAAAAACCCTATCGTTAAATTATCTTCACCTGATAAGCAATTATTAGGACAAGTAGCGGCTAAGATTCGTTCTTTCCGTAAGCCAGAACCTTACAAAGGAAAAGGTATTAAGTTTGTTGGTGAAGAGTTAAGAAGAAAAGCAGGTAAATCAGCTTAAAAAGTAAAGCCATGTCATTAAACAAATCTGAAAGAAGACAAAGAATTCAATACAGAATTAGAAAAACAGTTAGCGGTACAGCTGCTACACCACGTTTATCTGTATATAGAAGTAATAAAGAAATCTATGCACAAATCATAGATGATGTGAACGGTGTAACTTTAGCTGCTGCTTCATCAAGAGAAGCGGGCGTTAAAGGAACTAAAATTGAAACAGCTGCGGCGGTTGGAAAACTAATTGCTGAAAAAGCTTTAAAAGCTGGTGTTGAGACAATCTCTTTTGATAGAGGTGGAAACTTATACCACGGTCGTGTTAAATCATTAGCCGAAGGAGCTAGAGAAGCAGGTTTAAAATTCTAATTGTAGTTAGCTATGTATCAAAATTATAAAAACGTAGAATATGTGAAACCAGCAGGTCTTGATTTAAAAGATCGTTTGGTTTCTGTAAATCGTGTTACTAAAGTAACTAAAGGTGGTAGAGCATTTGGTTTTTCTGCTGTAGTTGTAGTAGGCGATGAGAATGGTGTGGTAGGTCACGGTTTAGGAAAATCGAAAGATGTTTCTGAGGCAATTGCTAAAGCCGTTGAGGATGCTAAGAAAAATTTAGTTCGTATCCCTTTATTTGGAACAACTATTCCTCATGAACAAAAAGGTAAATTTGGCGGAGCGCGCATTTTCTTAATGCCTGCATCTGTTGGTACCGGGGTTATTGCTGGTGGTTCTGTACGTGCAGTATTAGAGTCAGTAGGAATTCACAATGTATTATCTAAATCTCAAGGTTCTTCTAACCCTCATAACGTAGTAAAAGCAACTTTTGATGCTTTATTAAATATGAGAAGTGCTGTTACTGTTGCAAAACAAAGAGGAATTTCTTTAGAGAAAGTATTTAAATCTTAATTTTGAGTAGTATGTCAAAAATTAAAGTAAAACAAGTTAGAAGCAAAATCAATTGTCCAGAAGATCAAAAAAGAACTCTTGCAGCTCTAGGTCTTCGTAAAATGGGTCAAGTTGTTGAGCATGATAATACACCAACTATCGTAGGAATGGTAAAAAAAGTTCAACATTTAGTTTCTGTAGAAGAAATTAATTAATTTAAGGAAGTATGAATTTAAGTAATTTACAACCAGCAAACGGTTCTGTACATAATCAAAATAAAAGAGTTGGTCGCGGAGAAGGTTCAGGTAAAGGCGGTACAGCTGCACGTGGACACAAAGGGGCTAAATCTCGTTCAGGGTACTCTAAGAAAATTGGTTTTGAAGGTGGTCAAATGCCATTACAGAGACGTGTTCCTAAATTTGGTTTTAAAAACATCAATAGAGTAGAGTATGTAGGTATTAATTTAGATACATTACAAACTTTAGTAGATAACGGAACAATTACTAATGCAGTTGATTTTAATGCATTAGTTGAAAATAGAATTATTTCTAAAAATAGCTTAGTAAAGATTTTGGGTAGAGGCGAGCTTAAGTCAAAATTAACAGTAACCGCTCATAAATTTACAGCAACAGCAAAAGCCGCTATTGAAGCAGCTGGAGGTGAGGCAGTAACTTTATAAGAAAATCTTTAACTAGTTATGAAGAAGTTTTTTGAAACATTTGCCAATATTTGGAAAATCGAAGAACTTAAGAATAAAATCTTAATAACTTTAGGTTTGTTGCTTGTGTACCGTTTTGGTACGCAAGTAACTTTACCAGGTATTGACGCATCTAAATTACAGGCTTTATCAGATCAAACTGATCAAGGGATTGGCTGGTTAATTAATGTGTTTACAGGAGGAGCTTTTTCACAAGCATCTGTATTTGCATTAGGTATCATGCCTTATATCTCTGCGTCTATTGTAGTTCAGTTAATGGGTATAGCAGTACCTTACTTACAGAAACTTCAAAATGATGGTGAAAGTGGTAGAAAGAAAATGAACCAAATTACAAGATGGTTAACCATAGGTATTACCTTAGTACAAGGACCAGGTTACATTTATAATTTGTACAAACAATTACCACCTGATGCATTTTTATTAGGTTTTAATTCTTTTTCTTTCTTGTTCTCTTCAGTACTTATCTTAACAACAGGAACAGTTTTTGCAATGTGGTTAGGAGAAAAGATTACTGATAAAGGAATTGGTAATGGTATTTCATTATTAATTATGGTTGGTATCATTGCAAAATTACCAATGGCTTTCATGCAAGAAACACAATCACGCATGGTAGCTGGTAACGGTGGTCCAATGATGATTGTTATTGAGGTAATTATTTGGTTATTAATCATTATTGCTTGTATTTTATTAACCATGGCAGTTCGCAAAATTGCAGTACAATACGCTCGTAGAAGTGTTGCAGGTGAGTACGATGCTGCTTCGGTTTCAGGAAACCGCCAATGGATTCCATTAAAATTAAATGCATCTGGTGTAATGCCAATCATTTTTGCACAAGCTATCATGTTTATACCACCAGTTGTGGCTGGATTATCTTCTTCAGACAGTGCCCAAAATATTACAACAATGTTTAGTAATATATTTGGTTTGGAGTATAATTTACTTTTTGCATTGTTAATCATTATTTTTTCGTACTTTTACACCGCAATTACAGTACCTACCAATAAAATGGCAGATGATTTAAAGAGAAGTGGTGGTTTTATACCAGGTATTAAACCAGGTCAAGACACTGCAAACTTCTTAGATCGTGTAATGTCATTAATTACATTCCCAGGATCTTTATTCCTTGCAGTTATTGCAGTTTTACCTGCTATTGCTGTATCAGTATTAAAAATTCAACAAGGTTGGGCAATGTTTTACGGTGGAACTTCATTGTTAATTTTAGTAAGTGTTGCTATTGATACTATTCAACAAGTAAACTCTTATTTATTAAACAAACAGTACGACGGCTTAATGAAGAGCGGTAAAAATAGAAAAGCAATCGCTTAATTATATGGCAAAACAGTCAGCAATAGAACAAGACGGAGCAATCATTGAAGCATTATCAAATGCAATGTTCCGAGTAGAATTAGAAAATGGACATATTGTAATTGCTCATATTTCTGGAAAAATGCGTATGCATTACATCAAATTATTACCTGGTGATAAAGTGAAGCTAGAAATGAGCCCTTATGATTTGTCTAAAGCAAGAATCACATATAGATACTAAAGGCTATTAATATGAAAGTAAGAGCATCAGTTAAAAAAAGAAGTGCAGAGTGCATAATTGTACGTAGAAAAGGAAGATTATACGTTATTAACAAAAAAAATCCTAGATTTAAACAAAGACAAGGATAATTATGGCAAGAATCGCAGGGGTAGATATACCTAAAAATAAAAGAGGAATTATTGCTTTAACTTACATTTTTGGTGTAGGTTCAAGCAGAGCAAAAGAGGTGTTAGCAACAGCTAATGTTAATGAAGATAAAAAAGTTTCTGAATGGAACGATGATGAAATCGGAGCTATTCGTGAGGCAATGTCTCATTACAAAATTGAAGGTGAATTACGTTCAGAAGTATCTTTAAACATCAAACGTTTAATGGATATTGGATGTCAACGTGGTATCCGTCATAGAGCTGGTCTTCCATTAAGAGGACAAAGAACAAAAAACAACTCTAGAACAAGAAAAGGTAAAAGAAAAACTGTTGCTAACAAGAAAAAAGCAACTAAATAATAAGTAGTATGGCTAAAGCAAGTACAAAAAAACGTAAAGTTATAGTTGAATCTACTGGAGAAGCTCATATCAACGCAACGTTTAATAACATCATCATTTCGTTAACAAACAAAAAAGGTGAAGTTATTTCATGGTCGTCTGCAGGAAAAATGGGATTCCGTGGTTCTAAGAAAAACACTCCTTATGCAGCACAAATGGCAGCAGAAGATTGTGGTAAAGTAGCGTTAGAAGCTGGACTTAAAAAAGTGAAAGTTTACGTTAAAGGACCAGGAAATGGTAGAGAATCTGCGATTCGTTCTATCCACAACAGTGGTATCGAAGTTACAGAAATTATCGATATTACTCCAATTCCTCACAATGGATGTCGTCCTCCAAAAAGAAGAAGAGTTTAATTTTTATAGTATAACCTAAGGTAGGAGAAAGATTATCGGAGGATGAGACCTGAATTCATAATCCCTACCTTTTTTAATTTTCAGAAATGGCAAGATATACTGGTCCACAAACAAAAATCGCTCGTAAATTCGGAGAAGCAATCTTCGGAGAAGACAGAGCATTCGAAAAAAGAAATTACCCTCCAGGGCAACATGGTTTGTCTAAAAAAAGAGGTAAAAAATCTGAATACGCAATTCAGTTATTAGAGAAACAAAAAGCTAAATATACATATGGTATTTTAGAAAAACAATTCCGTAACTTGTTTAAAAAAGCAACAGCTGCACGTGGTGTAACTGGTGAGGTTTTAATTCAATTATGTGAAGCTCGTTTAGACAATGTTGTTTTCAGAATGGGTATTGCTCCTTCTCGTCGTGCAGCACGTCAAATTGTTTCTCACAGACATATCACTGTAAACGGTGAACTTGTTAATATTCCTTCATATCATTTGAAAGCTGGTGATAAAGTAGCTGTTCGTGAAAAATCTAAATCTTTAGAAGCTATCGATCGTTCTCTATCTAATTTTAGCGCTGTTTACGAATGGATTACTTGGAACAATGAAACTAAAGAGGGTACTTTTGTAAGTGTTCCTGCTAGACTTCAAGTTCCAGAAAACATTAAAGAGCAGTTAATCGTAGAGTTGTACAACAAATAATAATTGACATTCAGTCGAAATACACATGGCAATATTTAATTTTCAAAAGCCCGACAAAGTTATCATGATTGATTCAACTGAGTTTAAAGGGAAATTCGAATTTCGTCCTTTAGAACCAGGATATGGATTAACTATTGGTAATGCACTAAGAAGAGTACTTCTGTCATCACTTGAAGGATATGCAATAACTTCTGTTCGTATTGAAGGTGTTGAACATGAGTTTTCTACTATTTCTGGTGTTGTTGAGGATGTTACAGAAATTATCTTAAATTTGAAACAAGTACGTTTTAAACGTCAAATTGAAGATGTAGATAACGAATCTGTGAGTATTTCTTTCACAGGAAAAGATCAATTAACAGCAGGCGATTTCCAAAAATTTATTTCTGGTTTCCAAGTGTTAAATCCTGATTTAGTAATTTGTAACCTTGATGGTGATATTACTATTAATATGGAGTTAACTATTGAAAAGGGAAGAGGTTATGTACCAGCTGAAGAAAATAGAAAACCTAATGCACCTTTTGGTACTATTTATACAGACTCTATTTACACGCCTGTAAAAAATGTTAAGTACGCAATAGAAAACTATCGTGTTGAGCAAAAAACCGATTATGAAAAATTGGTTTTTGATATTGTTACCGATGGTTCTATACATCCTAAAGATGCTTTAACAGAAGCTGCTAAAACTTTGATTCACCATTTCATGTTGTTTTCAGATGAAAGAATCACTCTTGAGGCTGATGAAATTGCTCAAACTGAATCATATGATGAAGAATCTTTACATATGAGACAGTTACTTAAAACTAAATTGGTAGATTTAGACCTTTCAGTAAGAGCGTTAAATTGTTTGAAAGCGGCTGAAGTTGACACATTAGGCGATTTAGTTTCTTATAACAAAAACGATTTGATGAAATTTAGAAATTTCGGTAAGAAATCATTAACAGAATTAGAAGAACTAGTTCAAGTTAAAGGATTAACTTTCGGAATGGATCTATCAAAGTACAAATTAGATAAAGAATAAATTACTTCATAATTTGCTCTCCAAAGAGGATTGAAGCAAGATGAAGATAAAATAGTCACGAAATGAGACACGGAAAAAAAATAAACCACTTAGGTAGACAAGCTTCTCACAGAAAAGCTATGTTAGCTAATATGGCTTGTTCGTTAATCGAGCACAAACGTATTAATACTACTGTTGCTAAAGCAAAAGCTTTAAAAGTTTATATTGAGCCTTTAGTAACAAAATCTAAAACAGACGATACACACAACCGTCGTATTGTTTTCTCTTACTTAAAAGATAAGTTTGCTGTAACTGAATTATTCAGAGAAGTAGCTCCAAAAGTAGGAGACCGTCCAGGTGGATATACTCGTATTATTAAATTAGGAAATCGTTTAGGAGATAACGCTGAAATGGCGATGATTGAATTAGTAGATTTCAACGAGTTATACAACGCTGGTAAAAAAGAAGTTAAGAAAGCTACAACAAGAAGAGGTAGAAAGAAAGCAGAAACTACTGCTGACGCTACTCCTGCAACAGAAACTTCTGCTGAAGCTACTGAAACTAAAGAATAATTGGTTTTGTACAAACTATTCTAATATAATTAAGGACAAACTTTTAAGGTTTGTCCTTTTTTTTATATTTTTTTTTAAAGGAATTAGTATTAATTTTGCACACAGAAATAATCAACAAAAATGAAATATACTTCTAAAGATAAAGCAATCATTCTATTAAGCGATGGTACTATATTTTACGGAAAATCAGTAGGGATAAAAGGTACTACTACAGGTGAAATTTGTTTTAATACAGGAGTTACCGGCTACCAAGAAATTTTTACCGATCCATCGTACTTTGGTCAAATTATGTTAGCTACAACAGCTCACATTGGGAATTATGGTGTTCATGAAGACGAAGTAGATTCAGACGGAATTAAAATTTCTGGTTTAGTTTGTAAGAATTTCAGCTACAATTTTTCAAGACCAGCAGCTTACAGTTCTTTATATGATTATTTTGAGAAGAAGAATCTAGTAGCAGTTAGCGATGTTGACACGCGTGCTTTGGTAAGCTATATTCGCGATAACGGAGCTATGAATGCTGTTGTTTCTACAGATGGAAAAACAATTGAAGAGTTAAAAGCTATTTTAGCAGCTGTACCTAATATGAACGGTTTAGAGCTTGCTTCTGCAGTTTCTACCAAAGACGCTTACTTTTATGGTGATGAAAATGCAACGTACAAAGTAGCCGCTTTAGATTTTGGTATTAAAACCAATATTTTACGTTGCTTAGCAGCACGTGATTGTTATGTAAAGGTTTTTCCTTACAATGCAACGCTTGAAGATTTAAATAGTTTCAATCCTGATGGATACTTTTTATCAAACGGTCCTGGTGATCCACAACCGTTAACAGGGGTAATTGAAACAGCTAAAGATATTATTGCTACTAACAAACCTGTTTTTGGTATTTGTTTGGGGCATCAGTTAATAGCGCTTTCACAAGGTATTAATACCTATAAAATGTTCAACGGACATCGTGGTATTAACCATCCAATTATGAACGCCATTTCAGGTAAAGGCGAAATTACTTCTCAAAATCATGGTTTTGCTGTGGTACGTGAAGAAGTAGAGAATCACCCAAATGTTGAAATTACACATTACCATTTAAATGATAATACCGTTGCAGGTATTCGTTTAAAAGATAAACAAGTGTTTTCGGTACAATACCACCCAGAATCATCTCCAGGTCCAAACGATTCTAAATATTTATTTGATGAGTTTGTTGCCAATATGAAGAGTACAAAAGAAGCTTAAAAGATTTTATTATATATGATAACCTTTCGGAATGTAATTCTGAAAGGTTTTTGTTTTTAAGAATATAAAATTTACTATGGATATTAAATCATTACACCAACTACCTTTTAAAGAAATACTAAACTTCATCGAAGAAAAGTATCAATATACACCATCTGCATTTAAAAATGGAGATTTAATAAATGGAGAAGATGAGAATCAAGGAAGTGCTAAAGTATTGTACTTTGCCCAAATGAATACTATATCAAAAGAAGATACCTTGCTATTGTTTGCAGAACATTATCAAGCGGTTTTAGAAGATGTAAACGGATCATCACACCAAAATATTCGCAATTTTATGCAATACGGCTGGGAAGGTGTTGCCTTTGAAAATATAGTTTTACTTAAAAAGTAATTTTATTTAAGGTGAATATTGTATATTTAGCTATAGTTCCCTATTAAGAAGCCTAAAAAGCCTCTTTTTTTTTATCAATCAATTATTTACATTTGCAGCAACAAATTAAACAACACAATTAAAGATATGAGTACAATCGTAAAAATTCATGCACGTCAAATTTTAGATTCACGTGGAAATCCAACGGTAGAAGTTGATGTAGTAACAGAGAATGGCGTTTTAGGTAGAGCGGCGGTTCCATCAGGGGCATCAACAGGAGAACACGAAGCTGTTGAATTACGTGATGGTGGTAAACACTGGATGGGTAAAGGAGTTTTAAACGCAGTAAAAAATGTAAACGAGGTTATTGCTGAAAACATTGTTGGTTACAGCGTGTTTGAACAAAATGCTATTGACCAAGCCATGATTGAATTAGATGGTACTCCAAACAAATCAAACATTGGGGCAAACGCAATTTTAGGTGTTTCTTTGGCGGTTGCAAAAGCAGCAGCTAATGAGTTAGGTATGCCTTTATACCGTTACGTTGGCGGTGTTTCTGCCAATACGTTACCAGTACCTATGATGAATATCATCAATGGAGGATCGCATTCTGATGCACCTATTGCTTTTCAAGAGTTTATGATTATGCCTGTTTTGGCTAAAAACTTTACCGAAGCTATGCAAATGGGGACTGAAATTTTCCATAATTTAAAGAAAGTATTACACGATCGTAATTTATCTACAGCAGTTGGCGATGAAGGTGGTTTTGCGCCTAATTTAGCTGGTGGAACAGAAGATGCTTTAGATTCTATTAAATTAGCAGTTGAAAAAGCAGGATATGTTTTTGGTAAAGATATTATGATTGCTTTAGATTGTGCTGCTTCTGAGTTTTATGTGAACGGAAACTACGATTACACAAAATTTGAAGGCGCAACAGGAAAAATTCGTACATCAGAAGAACAAGCTTCTTATTTAGCGGAATTATGTGAGAAATATCCGATCATTTCAATCGAGGATGGTATGTATGAAGACGATTGGGCTGGTTGGAACTTATTAACACAAAAAATTGGTGCTAACGTACAATTAGTTGGCGATGATTTATTTGTTACAAACGTTGCACGTTTAGAGCGTGGTATTAATGAAGGTACAGCAAACTCTATTTTAATTAAAGTAAACCAAATTGGTACGTTAACAGAAACTATTGCGGCAGTAAATATGGCGCATAATGCAGGTTATACTTCAGTAATGAGTCATCGTTCCGGTGAAACCGAAGATAATACCATTGCAGATTTAGCTGTAGCGTTAAACTGCGGACAAATTAAAACTGGTTCTGCTTCTCGTTCAGATCGTATGAGTAAATACAATCAATTATTAAGAATTGAGGAAGAATTAGGATCAGTTGCTTACTATCCTCAAAATAAAGCTTTTAAAGTAAGTAAATAAGTATTAGCTACATAGATGAAAAAAGACGCATTTGCGTCTTTTTTCTGTTTTTTAGGTATATCTTTCACTTACTAATAAAAGTATTCCTTAAATTTTAGCATACCCAAAATTATTTCTTAAATAATTAAGATTTTTTAACGTTAATTAGGGTGGTGCGTTATATTAAATATAAGTTATTTCTATAAATCATATGAATTATTTATAGTTATATGTTTTATTAAGTGAAACATTTTTATTAAATTCGCTAACAACAAAATATAAAAAAAACGAAAAAATATATGTCAAAAACTGCTACTATAGCGATAGACGACAAAAAAATTGAATTACCTGTAATTGTGGGTACTGAGAATGAAGTTGCTATCGATATCGAAAAGTTACGTGCTTTAACTGGAGTAATTACTTTAGATCCAGGTTATAAAAATTCAGGTTCTTGTAAAAGTGCTATTACTTTCCTTGATGGCGAAGAAGGTATTTTAAGATACCGTGGGTATGCTATTGAAGATTTAGCAGAAAAATCAAACTTTTTAGAAGTTGCTTACTTAACTATTTTTGGAGAGTTACCAACTACGGAAGAAATTCAAAAGTTTGAAAACGATATCCGCAAGCATACTCTTGTTAACGAAGAAATGAAAGGAATCATTGATGGCTTCCCTAAACATGCGCATCCAATGGGTGTGTTGGCTTCTTTAACATGTGCTTTAACAGCTTTTAACCCAAGTGTGGTTAATGTAGAGAATGCAGATCAAATGTATGATGCTGTTTGTAAAATCATGGGTAAATTCTTGGTTGTTGCAACATGGACGTACAGAAAAACAAAAGGATATCCTTTAAATTATTACGATAATACAAAACCATATGTAGATAACTTTTTACGTTTGATGTTTGAATTACCAACAGAGCCTTACAAAGTAAATCCTGTGGTTTTAAACGCAATTGATAAATTGTTTATTTTACATGCAGATCATGAGCAAAACTGTTCTACGTCAACCGTGCGTATGGTAGGTTCTTCTCATGCTGGTTTATTTGCTTCTATTTCTGCGGGTGTTTCTGCATTATGGGGTCCATTACATGGTGGTGCTAACCAAGCGGTGTTAGAAATGTTAGAAGAAATTCAAAATGACGGTGGTGATGCTGATAAATATTTAGCTAAAGCAAAAGACAAGAACGATCCGTTCCGTTTAATGGGCTTTGGTCACCGTGTTTATAAAAACTTTGATCCACGTGCACGCATCATCAAAAAAGCGGCAGACGAAGTTTTAAAAGAATTAGGTGTTAACGATCCTATCTTAAAAATCGCTAAAGATTTAGAAGAAATGGCATTGAAAGATGAGTACTTTGTTGCTCGTAACCTATATCCAAACGTAGATTTCTATTCAGGCATTATTTACCGTGCCTTAGGAATTCCAACCGAAATGTTCACCGTAATGTTTGCAATTGGACGTTTACCAGGATGGGTAGCTCAATGGAAAGAAATGCGTGAAAACAAAGAACCAATTGGTCGTCCACGCCAAGTTTATGTAGGAGAGCCATTGCGTGCATTCAAAGAAATGAAAGACCGTTAGTCTTTAAATCTATAAATTATAACAAAAGCCAAATCATTTGATTTGGCTTTTGTTGTTTTATTTTTAACTCATCAATTAACTTCTTATATTTGCTAAAATCAACATTCAAAAAAATATGAATTTACACGTAACCGACGAAACTTCTCGTTTAAGGGCCGTGGTATTAGGAACAGCGGTAAGCAACGGACCAACGCCAACTATTGATGAAGCTTATGATCCTAAATCTTTAGAACACATTAAGGCAGGTACTTATCCTGTTGAAGCAGATATGATTAAAGAAATGGATGCTTTTAATGCAGTGTTTCAAAAATACAATGTAACGGTTTATCGTCCTGAAATAATTAACGATTACAATCAAATTTTTAGTAGAGACATTGGTTTTGTTATTGACGATGTTTTTGTGAAAGCCAACATTCTTCCAGATCGTGAACGTGAATTAGATGCTATTCAGTACATTATCGATCAAATAGATCCTAAAAAAGTAGTACGCCCACCAGAAGAAGTACATATTGAAGGAGGCGATGTAATGCTATACAACGATCATATTTTTATTGGTACTTACAAAGGCAGCGATTATAAAGATTTTATTACCGCACGTACCAATATGCAAGGGGTGCAATACATTAAAGATTTGTTTCCAAACAAAATTGTAAAAGAGTTTGATTTGGTAAAATCGAAAATTGAACCACGTGACAACGCTTTACATTTAGATTGCTGTTTTCAACCAGTAGGTAAAAACAAAGGTATTATTTACAAATCGGGCTTTCGCGAGGAGGCAGATTATATGTACTTAGTAAATCTTTTTGGAGCAGAAAACTTGTTTCATATCACCAGAGAAGAAATGTATCAAATGAATTCGAATGTATTTTCAATCGACACCAATGTAGTAGTGGTAGAGCAAAACTTTACTCGATTAATTGATTGGTTAGAAAGCAATGATTTTATTGTAGAGAAAATTCCGTATGCCGAAATTGCCAAGCAAGAAGGTCTTTTACGTTGTTCAACGTTACCTTTGTTAAGAGATAAATAAATTGTTTCATGTTTAAAGTTTCAAGTTCTTAACTTGAGACCAAGAAAACCTGAAACTCAAACACAAAATATATGAGTCAGCAAGCAGCAAATACCGTATTAATGATTCGCCCGGTTCAGTTTAGAATGAACGAGCAAACAGCAGTAAATAATTATTACCAAAAAAGATTAGAAGGTTTAACACCTGCCAACGTAAACCAAAAAGCTCAGGAAGAGTTTGATGGTTTTGTAGAGCGTTTACGATCAGTAGGTGTAAACGTGGTTGTTGTTGATGACACCAAAGAAACCGATACACCCGATAGTATTTTCCCTAACAACTGGGTTTCGTTTCACGAGAATGCCGAAGTAGTTTTGTACCCAATGTTTGCTGAAAATCGCAGATTAGAACGTCGTGAAGATATTCTAGATCTTTTAGAAGATCAAGGTTTTGCGATTAGTGAAATCAACGATTATACATCGGCAGAAGAGGATAATATTTTCTTAGAAGGTACAGGTAGTATGATTATCGACAGAGAAAATGCTAAAGTATACGCAGCTTTATCGCCACGTGCCGATGAAGAATTGATTATTGAATTTTGCGAAGATACCGATATGCACCCTGTGATTTTTGAAGCGTACCAAACGGTTGCTGGCAAGCGTTTACCAATATACCACACTAACGTGATGATGAGTGTTGCCGAAACTTTTGTCATTATTTGTGCCGATAGTATTGATGATAAGCAAGAACGTAAACTGGTAGTAAACAGTTTAAAAGAAGACAAAAAAGAAATTATTTACATTACCGAAGATCAAGTAAATCACTTTGCGGGTAATATGTTACAAGTTGAAGGCAAAGATGGCGCTTTGTACATGGTCATGAGTACACAAGCCTACGAAGTTTTAACCGATATACAAATTAAAACCATTGAAAAACATTGTGCTATTTTACACGCACCGCTTTATACCATTGAAGCATGTGGCGGCGGTAGCGCACGTTGCATGCTTGCCGAGGTTTTCTTACCTAAAGCATAATTTTACTTTATACACATTCCAACGCATCAAGAAATTGATGCGTTTTTTTATAGGTTTTACTTTAAAATGTTGATAAGACTTATAGTAAAATAAAAATAGCAACGGATGTAATGCAATATAGAAATACTTAAGAATAAAGAGATCGTTAATGAAAAAAATGTAGCTACAACTCCTTTTATTGTTGAAAAAAAGGAAGTTTATAACGAATGTAAAAATAAAGACTATTTTTAATTTAATAACTACCACTTTTTTACTCTTTCTAACGTTTTCTTGCATGCTAATGATCATTCCTTAAAAAAGGAAAGACTTATTTTTCTTTTTAATACACAAATGCATCCAATCAAAAAAAAGAATCTAACCCTTTGTAAATCTATCCAATACATTTTAGTTGGTAAAGGTTTGTCTTTCCATTGGTAAAAGAGTATTTTTGCCAATCAACAGTACATTATGAACTATCTTTCAGTAGAAAATATATCAAAATCATTTGGCGCACGCACGTTGTTTGAAAACGTTTCGTTTGGTATCAATAAAGATCAAAAAATTGCTTTTGTTGCTAAAAATGGTACAGGTAAATCAACCATATTAAGCATTATTAACGGATTAGATTTTCCCGATTCTGGACAAGTGGTTATTCGTAAAGGTATTCGTATGGAATTTCTTTCGCAAGAGCCTCATTTACAAGACGAGTTAACTATTGAAGAAAGTATTTTCGCTTCGGATAACGATGTTTTAAAAGTCATTGAACGTTATGAAAAAGCTTTAGAGAATATTGATGACCAAGAAGCATATCAATTAGCTTTTGATCAAATGGATCAGTACAACGCTTGGGATTTTGAAACGCAATACAAGCAAATTCTTTTTAAATTAAAACTAGAAGATTTAAAACTTAAAGTTAAGAATCTTTCAGGAGGGCAACGTAAGCGCTTGGCTTTGGCTATTATTTTGATTAACAAACCCGATTTGTTGATTTTAGATGAGCCTACCAACCACCTTGATTTAGAAATGATTGAGTGGCTTGAGGATTATTTTGCTAAAGAAAATATTACTTTGTTTATGGTTACGCACGACCGTTATTTTTTAGAGCGTGTTTGTAATGAAATTATTGAGTTAGACAACGGAAAAATATACCAATACAAAGGTAATTACAGTTACTATTTACAAAAGAAAGAAGAGCGTATAGCATCAGAAAACGCTTCTATAGACAAAGCTAAAAACCTTTTTGTAAAAGAGTTAGATTGGATGCGTCGCCAGCCAAAAGCGCGTACTACTAAGTCAAAATCGCGTCAAGATGATTTCTACGTAATTAAAGAAAAAGCACATTCGCGTCGTAAAGAACACCAATTAGAGTTGGAGATTAATATGGAGCGTATGGGCTCTAAAATCATTGAAATGCACAATGTGTCCTTGTCTTTTAAAGATAAAGTAATCCTAAAAAATTTCGAATATCTTTTTAATCGAGGCGAGCGTATTGGTATTATTGGTAAAAACGGTACAGGAAAATCTACCTTTTTAAATATTTTAACCCAAACCATGCAACCCGATTCTGGTAAGGTAATTATTGGTGATACTATTAAAGTTGGTTATTATACGCAAAGCGGTATTAATCCTAAGCCAGAGCAAAAAGTTATTGATATTATTAAAGAATACGGTGAGTTTATTCCGCTTACAAAAGGAAGAATGATTTCTGCAGGTCAGCTGTTAGAGCGCTTTTTGTTTGATAGAAAAAAGCAACACGATTTTGTTGAGAAATTAAGTGGGGGCGAGTTGAAGCGTTTGTACTTATGTACGGTTTTAATTCAAAATCCTAACTTTTTAATTTTAGATGAGCCTACCAACGATTTAGATATTGTAACCTTAAATGTTTTAGAGAATTTCTTGTTAGATTATCCAGGATGTTTGTTAGTGGTATCGCACGATCGTTATTTTATGGATAAAATTGTAGACCATTTATTTGTGTTTAGAGGAGAAGGTGAAATTGAAGATTTCCCTGGAAACTATTCTGATTTTAGAATTTACGAAGATTCTGCTGAACCAGTAAAGGAAGAAACGTCGAAAGAGAAAGTAAATTGGAAAGACAATCAACCAAAAACTTCGGGTTTAAGTTTTAACGAGCAAAAAGAGTTTACTAAAATTGAACGTGAAATTAAAGATTTAGAGTATCAGAAAAAACAATTGGAAGATGGTTTTTCAAACGGAAGCATCTCAGACCAAGATATGATTGCTAAAGGTGTTGAATTACAAAAAATAATTGAAACCTTAGAACAAAAAGAAGAACGCTGGTTTGAGTTGAGTTCTAAAATGGAATAGTAAAGAAATTAATAAAAAAAAGCTTCTATTTAGAAGCTTTTTTTATGTAAACACATTGTGATTGTATCTATAATTACTATAATTTGGGTTTAAACATTTTAATTAAAAGTGATTTAAGAATTTTTTATAAATATAGCCTTAGGTTTTCACTAATGTTGAGTTAAGTATCAAATGAATTTCAGTATTTCTGCAAATTGTATTTTTAAGACTTTTTTAAAAAGCAGTGTTAAAAAAATATAAGTAAATTTACACTTTAAAATTTAGTAAATATGTATCATTCTAAAATATCAGGTTTAGGGTTCTATGTACCTGAAAATGTTGTAACAAACGATGATTTATCAAAGTTAATGGACACAAATGACGAGTGGATTCAAGAGCGTACCGGTATAAAAGAAAGACGCCATGTAGCTTTACCAGAAGATACTACTTCGGGCATGGCTTTAAAAGCTTCTAAAATAGCTATTGAACGTGCTGGTATTGATAAAAATGATATCGATTTTATTGTTTTTGCCACTTTAAGTCCCGATTTTTATTTTCCAGGTCCAGGGGTAACCCTTCAAAAAGATTTAGGTATTGATACCGTGGGTGCGTTAGATGTACGCAACCAATGTTCGGGTTTTATTTATGCGCTTTCGGTTGCCGATCAGTTTATTAAAACAGGTATGTACAAAAATGTATTGGTGGTTGGTTCTGAAATTCATTCTAAAGGATTGGATATGACAACTCGTGGACGTGGTGTATCGGTTATTTTTGGCGACGGGGCAGGAGCAGCTGTTTTAAGTAGAACCGAAGATACAACCAAAGGAATTTTATCAACACACTTACATTCACAAGGAGAACATGCCGAGGAGTTGGCTTTAACAGCGCCAGGTATGGGAACACGTTGGGTAACCGATATCATAAAAGATAACAATCCTGATGATGAATCGTATTATCCGCATATGAACGGACAATTTGTGTTTAAAAATGCTGTGGTTCGTTTTTCTGAGGTCATTAATGAAGGATTACAAGCAAATAATTTACAAGTTGCTGATATTAATATGTTAATACCGCATCAAGCCAATTTAAGAATATCACAATTTATTCAACAAAAGTTTCAGCTAACCGATGATCAAGTGTACAACAACATCATGAAGTACGGAAACACCACAGCCGCATCGGTGCCTATTGCGTTAACCGAAGCTTGGGAGTTAGGTAAAATTAAAGAAGGCGATTTGGTTGTTTTAGCAGCTTTTGGTAGCGGTTTTACTTGGGCAAGCGCAATAATTCGTTGGTAAAAAGTTGTAGTATTCATTAGTTCTTATTAATTTAGAAAGCAAAAAAATAATTTATGAAAGGGCAAAGAGTAGAGAATTCAGGTCAAGCACAATTATTCAAAAATCCTTTTTTAGAAATGCTTACCAAAGGACATCCTGGGGTAAGCTGGGGGCTTCATCTTCCTATTTTAATGTATTGTTTTTATTACGGTTATACTCATTATGATATGGGCTTGGGTACTATGTTTTTAGTAGCCGTTTTTGGATTGTTTTTTTGGACATTTTTTGAGTACATAGCACACCGATATATTTTTCATTTAATTAGTGAAAAGGAAAGTATGCAAAAATTTGCGTACATTATGCATGGTAATCACCATCATTATCCAAAAGATAAAAGCCGATTGTTTATGCCACCTGTGCCTAGTTTAATTATAGTTACAGTTATTTTTTCAATTTCATACTTGGTTGCTGGTAAATATGCGTTTGCTTTTTACCCAGGGTTTATTTTAGGCTGGTTAATGTATGCATCTACTCATTATTTGATTCATGCCATAGAGCCGCCTTTTAAATTTTTACAACCTATTTGGCGCAACCATCATTTGCATCATTACCGCAACGATAATTTAGGATTTGGAGTGAGCAATACCTTTTGGGATAAAATTTTTGGAACAACTTTCGATTTAAAAAAAGAACGTATTGATCGTAAAAAATCAAAGGAATTAATGTTTGATAAAAAATAAAAAAGTGAAGTTTTAAACTTCACTTTTTTTGTTATATTTAAATGTTAATAATGAATAGATGATAAGCTTTACCAAAACATACAATTATTTTTTAGCAGGTTTATTGTTAATACTACTTGGTTATTGTGTTTCAAAGACATTTGAAAAAAATCAGCTATATTATCATGATTTTACAATTATGGATACAAAACCTAACCTTAATAAAGAACCTTATTTTTTAAAAGATTTAGAAGAACTTCCTGAACCAGAACCTTATTGTTCAGATGAAGAAAGTAATTGTTATTCATCTAAAGAAGCTGTTGTTATTGAAACTAAAAATTATATGTCGCAAAACCTAATAGAAGCAATCTCAAGAAAAATTGATTCATTAAAAGTAAATAACATCAAACATGTAAATATTGAAATTAAATGTGATCTAAATGAATTTACGTATCAATCTTTTATTGATATTTTAGATTTATTTGAAAAAAAAGATGCTAAAATTTATGGAGTTCATAAAGATGTTATTTTTTGGATTAATGCTGATTAAAAAGATATCAAAAATAAAATTGTAATGATTGGTTTCTTTATACACTTATATTTTTAGATAAAATAAAAAACCGACTACTTTCGTAATCGGTTGCAAGGTTATTTTTTAGGTAGTATTTGATCTAACATTTCTTTAAAGTTGGTATCGGTAGGAAAAGCAAATTCACTGTTTACCAATTTTCCTTCAGGATCAATAATAATAAACCTTGGAATACTGTTTAAACGATAAAATTTAGATAATTCATCAATGTTTAAAGCATATAGTTGCGTTACATTTTTATCGTTAAGTTTTACCTTTTTACGCCAATTACTTTGTTTTTCATCAACACTTAACGAAACAAACACAATATCGCCTCTTTTGTTGTATTCTATGGCATGTTTTTCAAAATACGGAGCTTGGTAAATACAAGGTCCGCACCAAGTTGCCCAAAAATCTATAACCACATATTTACCTTTAAAATTGTTTAAAGTTACTTTTTCGTTATTGGGTGTTATGGCATTAAAACTAAACGCTAAACTGCCTTTGGTTAATTTCTTTTTCTCGTTAATGTAATTTGTATAATAAGTTTTGCTTTTTGCATCATTTATCAAAGGTAAAAAATCGTTTTCGTAACGTAACAATTCGTCAATATCATTTACCTTGCTTAAATTATCTAACAAAATGGCTTTTGCAAGTTGGGTTTGAAGCGTGTTGTTTTTTATATTTTTAATGCCTTTTACATATTTAGAAATTACATCTTGATCTGAAGTATCTTTTGAAGTGATTTCATAAATTTTGTATCTAAAATAATCTTGCACTTCAGCATTTGCTAAAATGTTTTCATCGGGTGTAAAATCAACATCAATAATATCTTCAATTTTTTGATCTTTTTGTTCAAATTTAGGGTTTGATCTTACTACCAAATCTTTGTATTGTTCCCAAATTAATCGGTATTTGTAATACACTTCTGATTTTTTAATTTTAGCATAATCTTCTCGAACGGCGTAATTATCGCTTGTATGAAATTTAGAAATGGTTTTAATATCGCTTTTATATTCGCTGTTTAGCAACTGCGTAATAATTGCTACACTTGCTTCATCGCCTTCGTTGGCTAATTGGTTAATGTAGTTGTAGTTAGAACTCAATTCAAAATTTAAATTATTTTCAGCTAAGCGTGAGCCTAATATTTTAAACGATTGATTTTTAGATTCATCCTCAAATTGAACATTAACAATATCGTTAGTACTAAAAATAACAACATTTCTATGCATACCTTTTTCATCTGTCCACATTAAACGATAGTTTTTTAAAGGCATATCGTTTGCAATTTTATAGTTGAAAGAGTTGTTGTTTACTTTTATAACATGCAAGGTGTCATCCATTGTAGTATCTAACAAATACAGCGCATTTACGTTACTGTTTTCGGGTAATGTACCTGTAATAGCTATTTCGTTACTTTGCATTAATTGCTTAGGTTTTAACACAAATATAAAAGCAGCCAATAAAATAATGGCAGGTACAAAATAAATAGTAATTACTTTTGAACGATCAGTAATCATCCATTTTTTGTTTTTAAAAACGTACCAAAACGTAAGCAATAACATAATAATTACGGTAGCTATAATACTTAAGTATTCGTTGTAGGTTAGTATGTTGCCTAAATCGCTGGTTTTTAATAAACTATTAGATAATATTTTAGTAGGAAACCATTTGGGTAATAATTTAAATTGATCTAAAATTGGGGCTATTAATAAAGAACCTAAACCAATAATAATGGTAAAAATATAACTTGAAAATCGAACCGATACCGCATAAATAATGGCTAAGAAAAAGCCTGTGCCTATTGTTAAACTAATGAATTTTTTAAGCAATAAAAACCAAGGAATTTCTAAAATGTAATTAGGGTTGCTTTTGTGTAATAAATAAGTAACCACTACATTTAAAAGAATGCTGGCAAAGAAAAGTACAATACACGTAATACAAATTTGATATATTTTAATAAATTTTGCGTTTATTAAAATGGCTCTTTTAATGGGTTGTGTTTCTAATAATTGCCACGTATTATTTTTGTGTTCAATTTGTGTTATTCTTGAAACAATAATGATGATGATAAGCGGATATATAAAGCCTGTAAAAGTGGGGTTGACTTCGTTAAACTCTGAGTAAAATAGATAATTTGGTGAGTTTAAAGTATCGGTTTCGGTAAAAAACTGATAAATATTTACAGCTAATATTATAACAGGAATTAAAACAGCTAAAATGTATGCTATGAATTTTATGCCTGTATGTTTAAGTTTTAGGTTTTCTGCTTTTAAAGCATTTAAAAATTGTTTCATAGTTTCTTTACTTGTTTTGTTAAATCAATAAACCATTCTTCTAATCCACCTTGAGGTTGAATTTTGTACACTTCGATATTTTGGGATACCAAGAAATTTACAAGCAAAGGAATTTCTTCTTTATTATTAAGTTTTATAAGTAATTCTTTTTGATTTAGTTGGATACAATCGGAGAATTTTTCTTGAATTACAGATAAGTGATTATCTATATTTTTAATCTCAATTAAAATAGCAGGATTGTTATTTTTAGCTTTTAAAGCATCCATAGTGCCTTCAAACTGCAAAACACCATTGTAAAGAATACCAACATGAGTACATAGTTTTTCAACTTCAGAAAGAATATGACTTGATATAAAAATAGTAATGTTTTTTTCTTTGTTTAGTTTTTGAAGCAACAAACGCATCTCTATAATTCCTTGCGGATCTAAACCATTTACAGGTTCATCAAGAATTAACAATTTAGGATTGTTAAGCAAAGCCATAGCAATACTTATGCGTTGTTTCATTCCTAACGAATACTTTTTTACTTTGATGTTTTTCGCATGATTTAAATCTACTAAATGTAAAATATCATCGTAAGCAACATTGGTAATATTTTGCATTTTTGCAATAAGTTTTAAATGCTCTAAACCCGTTAAATGGCTGTATAAAGTAGGCGTTTCTATAATGCAACCAATTTCAGAGAAAACCTCGGGAAGTTGCCCATGTAAAGGTTTGTCAAATAAAAGAATTTCTCCAGGATTTTGTTCTGCTAATAATCCAGTGATTAACCGAATTGTTGTTGATTTTCCGGCTCCGTTAGGACCCAAAAAACCATAAATACTATTTTCAGGAACATTCAAAGACACTTTGTTTAATAGCAATTGCCCTTTCTGAAAAGAGAAAGATAAATCTTTGGTTTGTATAATCATAAATTGTTTTTTTCGATTTTAACAAATATACTTTTTTGGATGATATAAAAAAAACCGACTACTTTCGTAATCGGCTTTTGTATGTTAAAAGAAACCTCCTGATTTCTGAACTTCATTATTGTCGCGGTATTTACGCTGAACGGCTTTGTTTTTACCTGTTCCAAACATATATTGAAAACCAACATATAATGATTGACTTTCCCATGTAAACTCACCCGTTTGGCGGTAAGGTGCATCGCCCACAAAACTTGCCTTCATGGTATTGAATACATCGTTAAAACGCAAACTTAAATTGGCACTGTTTTCCCAGAAACTGTAACGTACACCAGCATCAACTTTGTACATTGGATTCATTTTTCCGTTAATGTCTTTTGCTTCACCACGGTAAAATCCAAACAAACTAGCACGTAATTGGTTGGTAATTTTAAAGTTATTGTTTAAACGTGCGTTAAAAACACCATTGTCAATTTCTCTTTGTTGTAACTCACCTTGGCTTGTAGTTGGGTTTAAAACTGTAACAATTCCACGCTGATTTCTAAAATAATATTCTACACTTGGTTGGGCATCCCACCATTTGGTAACTTTATAATTCGCTGATAATTCTGCACCGTAAGCGGTTGATTCATCAAAGTTACCATAGCTCATAACCATTTTCTTTTCAGCAATTGCTTCTGGTGTTGAGGTGTCTAAGTAAAAAGTACGCTCAATAGGCGAATCAATCATGCGGTAATACGTGCCTAAAGTAACGCTGCCTTTTACGCCTAAAATTTTAGTGTAATTAAATTCGATAGAATTGGTAAATTGTGGTTTTAATTCTGGGTTACCTACTTGTACTACACGTGGCGTACTGTAATCGCGAATAGGGCGCGTTTGCCAAACATTAGGTCGATCAACACGGCGGCTTGCACTAACCTGTAAGAAATCAGTTTGTGTAGGCGTGTAGCTTAAGAAAGCTGATGGGTAAACGGTTAAATAATCGTCTTTAAAACCATCTTTTGTTGATCCAATCGTATAATCGGCATTTACGTTGTATTTCTCTACACGCGCACCTAATTGATAGCCCCATTTATCAAACTTCGACCCAAAAGTAGCGTATGCCGATGCAATATCAACATCATACGTAAAATCGGTTTTATTAGCTACAGCATTTGTGGTGTTGTAAAAGTTATCAATACCTGTTGTACGGTATTCGGCACCTACTTCTAACTTGGTTTTTTCGTTAAAAGGATGTACATAATCTAAGTTAGCTTGTACGGCATCAACCGTATTATTGCTGTTATCGTTGTATTTTGTTGGCGAATTACCTGCAATACCAAAATTACCCGACTGATCTTGCTTTGTTTTACTATAATTTACCTCGAAATCTAACGATTGCCCAGGCTTGGTAAATGTTTTTTTATAGGCAGCGTTGTAAATTTGCGAAGTATCATCGCCATTGTACTGATCGGTCTGTAATAAAGCAGGATTGCTAGGGTAGGTAAGGGTATTTGCTACTTGACCAACACCTTTGCTAAACGTTTGGTTGGTGTAAAACGAAAACGTGTTTTTTGCGTTGGCGTAAATATCAAAACCTACTTTAAAAGTATGCGATTTATTATCGTTTACAATATCAAATTTCTGAGAGCTTTTATCATCTAATTGCTCCATAAGTCCCCAATTGTATCCTCTGTGATCGGTATATCCGTAGTTTCCAAAGAAATTTACTTTTCCTTTTCTAAGGTTTAAATCGATCCCTTGGTTGAATTTAGGAGCGCGCGCAAAAGTGATGTTTCCGTTGTAACTTCCGTTAAAACCATCTTGCATGTTTTTCTTTAAAACGATGTTAATCATACCCGACATACCTTCTGGATTGTATTTTGCAGATGGATTGGTGATTAACTCAATTTTATCGATAGAGTTTGATGGAATTTGTTTTAATAAGGTTTTAGGATCTAATTGCGTTGGCTTGCCATCAACCAAAATGCGTACGTTTTGGTTACCACGCATAGAGATGTTTCCGTCTTGATCAACGTTTACCGATGGAATATTGTTCATAATTTCAGAAGCCGAAGCCCCCGCAGTTGATAAATCTTTTCCAACACGTATTACTTTTCTATCCACCAACTGCTCCATAGTACTGCGTTCTGCCTGAATAACTACCTCGCTTAACAATTCATCATCGGCATCTAATGAAATCGTGCCTAAATCAATTGTTTTCTCGTTGGTAAGGTTAACGGTGTTTTTGTAGGTTTTAAAGCCTATGTATTCAACAGACAGTTCAACTTCTTTATTAGGTAAGTTGGTAATGGTAAAACTACCGTCTTCATCGGTTAAATCGCCCGAAATAATTTCACCGTTTACCGAAATAGCAACCGAAGCAAAGCCTACATTACTTTTAGAGTTTTTTTCGATGACTTTACCTTTAATAGTTCCGTTTCCTTGTGCTGGTTGTTGCGCAAATGATGAAACCGATGCTGTTAATAATACAAATAAGCTTAAATACTTGTTTTTCATTGTTATGGTTATTTTGTATGTATGTAAAACAACAGTGTTGTACTAATTGTTTGGATAATTAGTTTGCTAAACCTTGAAAAAGTTACATGGTAAATAAAAAAATATATCAACATTTTAATAAATTATGACTTGTTAAAAAGTTTTATCTTTGCACTTTCATTACAAATTCAAAATAATATGTCTTTACAAGAAATTTTAACACCATACATTCAACAAGCAGTTCAACAATTGTTCGATTTATCGATAGAAAGGATAGAATTTCAAGCTACACGTAAAGATTTTGAAGGAGATGTTACTATGGTTGTTTTTCCGTTGGTAAAGCAATTAAAAGGAAATCCTGTTGAAATAGGAAACAAAATTGGAGAATATTTGGTAACAAACGTTGAAATGGTTTCTAAATTCAATGTGGTTCAAGGTTTTTTAAATCTTGTAATTAACGATACGTATTATTCAACTTTTTTTAACGATATTTTTGCCAATGCTACTTTTGGTTATCAACCAATAAATACTGGTGAAAAAGCGGTAATGGTTGAATATGCATCGCCAAATACCAACAAACCTTTGCATTTAGGTCACGTTCGTAATGTGTTGTTAGGTTATTCTGTTGCCGAAATTTTAAAAGCTTCAGGAAAAAAAGTGTACAAAACGCAAGTAATTAACGACCGTGGTATTCATATTTGTAAATCGATGTTGGCTTGGGAGAAATTCGGAAACGGACAAACACCAGAATCAACAGGTTTAAAAGGCGATAAGTTGGTGGGTAATTTTTATGTAAAATTTGAGAACGAATTGCGTTCACAAGCTAAGCCAATTTTCGAAAGTTTTATTAATGGAGATTTTACACTTGATAAAACCAATAAAGAGGATAAATTAAAAGCGTTAATTTCAGAAATAAACAAATTAGAAGGTTTTTATAATACAGAAATAGAAAAAATAGATTTTATAATAATTGATCAAGAAAATAGTGATTTATCTAATCAATTAGAAGCAGCTATTACAGATAAAGGATCTATTTTAAAAGTTATTTCTTCATTTAAGAAACAAGTATCAGAAGATTATTTTAAGGGTAAATCGTATAAAACAATTGATGGAATTTTAAAACCTGCTTTAACACTTTCTGAAAAAATAGAAAATCTAAAGTCTGATGTTAATGAAATTGCGAGAAATAGTACTTCTGCAATGCAAGAAGCAAAAGAAATGTTACGCAAATGGGAAGCTGGTGATGAGCAAGTTGTACAACTTTGGGAAATGATGAACGGCTGGGTTTACGAAGGTTTTGAAACATCGTACAAAAATATTGGCGTAGATTTCGATTGCAATTATTACGAAAGCAATACCTATTTGTTAGGAAAAGATGTGGTTGAAGATGGTTTAGCAAAAGGTGTTTTCTATAAAAAAGAGGACGGTTCGGTTTGGATTGATTTAACTTCTGACGGATTAGACGAGAAATTAGTGTTACGTTCTGATGGAACTTCGGTTTACATGACGCAAGATATTGGTACCGCTATTCAGCGTGTAAAAGATTTTCCTGATGTAGGTGGAATGGTTTATACAGTGGGTAATGAGCAAGATTATCACTTTAAAGTGTTGTTCTTAATCCTTAAAAAATTAGGATTTGATTGGGCAGAGCATTTATATCATTTATCATACGGAATGGTTGATTTACCTTCTGGTAAAATGAAATCGCGTGAAGGTACTGTTGTTGACGCTGATGATTTAATGACAGATATGACTACTACAGCTCGTGAAATTTCGGAAGAATTAGGAAAGTTAGACGGATTGTCTCAAGAAGAAAAAGATGGTTTATATAAGACTATTGGTTTAGGAGCTTTGAAATATTACATTTTAAAAGTGGATCCTAAAAAACGTATTTTGTTCGATCCAAAAGAGTCGGTAGATTTTGCTGGTAACACAGGTCCGTTTATTCAATATACCTATGCACGTATTCAATCTATTTTACGTAAAGCAGATTTTGATTTCTCAAAGTCGGTTGAAATGGTTGAGTTACACAGTAAAGAAAAAGAGTTAATCAAAGCATTGGCTCAATTTCCTGAGGTAATTCAACAAGCAGCCAAAACATACAGCCCTGCTTTAATTGCAAATTATACGTATGATTTAGTAAAAGAGTACAATTCGTTTTATCAATCGGTTTCTATTTTAGGTGAAACTGATGAAATTAAGAAAGTATTCCGCGTACAATTATCACAAAAAGTAGCACAAACCATTCAAAATGCTTTCAAATTATTAGGAATTGATGTTCCTAGTAGAATGTAATATGATAAAAACGCCGTTCATTTGAACGGCGTTTTTATTTAAATTGAATGAGGGTTGAAAAACTTATTATACATGAGTTTAGAAATGTAAGCACCTCCAAAAATAGCACAACAAATAAAAAACACATACAACGCAAAATGCAAAGGTTCCTGATTTTTTAAAACAATAGGTAGTAATGCAATTGCGTATGCAGGTGCCATTTTTTGCTTAAATACTGCCAGAAATAAAGAAATAACCACAAAATTAACAAGCAATACCAATAGTAAATCGCTTATATAAAGGTAAATATAACCTCCAATTAATGATGAAACAACTAATAAAGTAGTTTTAAGCAGTACAGGTTGTAGTTTAATTACCGGACCGCTAATCATTTCTAAACCAACAACAATAACAGGCGGTATAGCCAACATATAATGGTAATCATTGTAATAGCAAAAAGAAATCCAAATGGTTATGATGGAAAAGTAAGCAAAAAAGGTTCTAAAAGGAACAATTTCTTTGGCTACTTTTTCACCTGATTGGTATTTTAATTGTACAAAAGCAGCTAAAATTAGTGTAAAAACTAAGGTAGATATTAAAAAGTAAACTGAGTGGCAGTTTGTTATAATAGGTAATAAACCTGTAGCAATAGCTGGTGCCAATACATTTTTACTAAAATAAAAAAGTAAAAAAATAAGCAATAAAACCAAAGCTATTTTTAAAGCCAAACTTATAGAAAGCATATTAATACCAAAGCCCATAAAAGCAGTAATACTTGGTAAAATAAAAAGCATTTTAGGATTGGCGTTCCATGATGCCTTTTTATAAATAAAACAACCAGCACTTAAGGCAGCTAGTTCAGGTAAAACAATTTCTATATCGTTAGCCCAAATAGCAAACAAACCCATTAAAAGAATAAGGCTTCCTGCTAAGAAATAGTCAAATACAAGTTTTTGTGATACGGTTTTTTGTGATACGGTATTAAATAACATTTTTATTACAAATGTAAAAGAAAAGCATTTTTTATTACGTAGATTTCCTGTAAAACTTTACAACTAATTTTATCAGAGTAGCTTTACTCTTTGTCACTTACCAACTTTGTATTATATTTGTAGCTTAGTTATAATATCAAGACTATGTTCGATAATTTAAGTGATAAACTAGACAAAGCCTTTCATATATTAAAAGGTCACGGAAAGATTACAGAAGTTAATGTTGCCGAGACTTTAAAAGAAGTACGTCGTGCATTATTAGATGCCGATGTAAACTTTAAAATTGCCAAAGAATTTACCAATAAAGTAAAAGAAAAAGCAATTGGGCAAGACGTATTAACAACGTTACAGCCAGGTCAATTAATGGTTAAAATCGTTAAAGACGAGTTAATTGAATTAATGGGAGGCGATGCTGTTGGTGTAAACCTGTCTGGTACTCCGTCAGTTATTTTAATGTCTGGTTTACAAGGTTCGGGTAAAACTACCTTCTCTGGTAAATTAGCGAATTTCCTTAAAACAAAGAAAAATAAGAAGCCGTTATTGGTTGCTTGTGATATTTATCGTCCGGCGGCAATTAACCAGTTGCACGTAGTTGGTGATCAAATTGGGGTAGAAGTATATTCTGAACCAGAAAATAAAAACGCAGTTTCTATTGCTACCAATGCAATTGAACATGCTAAGAAAAATGGTTTTAACGTAGTTATTGTCGATACGGCAGGTCGTTTAGCGATTGACGAGGAGATGATGAACGAAATTGCGAATGTTCATGCAGCCATTAAACCACAAGAAACGTTATTCGTAGTAGATTCAATGACAGGGCAAGATGCGGTGAATACAGCAAAAGCTTTTAACGATCGATTGAATTTTGATGGAGTTGTTCTTACAAAATTAGATGGTGATACACGTGGTGGAGCTGCCATTTCTATTAAATCAATTGTAAATAAACCAATCAAGTTTATTGGTACGGGTGAGAAAATGGATGCTATTGATGTGTTCTATCCAGACCGTATGGCAGATCGTATCTTAGGAATGGGAGACGTTATTTCGTTAGTAGAGCGCGCACAAGCACAATACGACGAAGAGGAAGCGCGTAAACTTCAAAAGAAAATTGCTAAAAACGAATTTGGTTTTGATGATTTCTTAAGTCAAATTCAGCAGGTTAAAAAAATGGGATCTATGAAAGATCTTGTTGGAATGATTCCTGGTGTAGGTAAAGCATTAAAAGATGTAGAAATTGAAGACGATGCTTTTAAACACATTGAAGCTATGATTCATTCAATGACACCTGCAGAGCGAAAAAAACCAGCTATTTTAGACGCAAAACGCAAACAACGTGTTGCCAAAGGATCTGGAACCGATATTCAACAAGTAAATCAGTTGTTAAAACAATTTGACCAAATGAGCAAAATGATGAAAATGATGCAAGGCTCACAAGGTAAAAACTTGATGCGTATGATGGGGCAGATGAAAGGCATGGGAATGAAATAAAAGTAAACCTGCAAGATTTTCTTGCGGGTTTTTAAATTTAAAAAACAATTAACTACATAACACAAAACCAACAATGCAATTATTAGACGGTAAAAAAGTATCGGAAGAAATTAAAAATGAAATTGCTGCCGAAGTAGCTCAAATTAAAACAAAAGGAGAAAAAGTACCTCATTTAGCTGCTGTATTAGTAGGTAGTAATGGTGCAAGTTTAACATACGTGGGAAGTAAGGTTAAAACGTGTGAAAAAATTGGTTTCGATTCTACATTGGTATCTTTACCTGAAGAAACAACAGAGGAAGAATTGTTAGCAAAAATCAATGAGTTAAATAACAATGATGATATTGATGGCTTTATTGTTCAATTGCCTTTGCCAAAACATATTGATGAGCAAAAAGTTTTAAATGCTGTAGATCCTGATAAAGATGTAGATGGTTTTCATCCAGAAAACTTTGGTCGTATGGCGTTGGAATTAGAGTCGTTTATTCCTGCAACCCCTTTCGGAATTTTACAATTGTTAGAGCGTAATAAAATCGAAACAAAAGGTAAAAACGTGGTAGTTATTGGTCGTTCAAACATTGTGGGTAAGCCAATGAGTTTGTTAATGAGTCGTAAAGCGTATCCAGGTAACGCAACAGTAACATTAACACATTCTGCAACTCAAAATATCGAAGAAATAACACGTGAAGCAGATATTGTAATTACAGCTTTAGGTGTGCCTGAATTTTTAAAAGCGAACATGATTAAAGACGGCGCTGTGATTGTAGATGTTGGTATTACACGTGTTGCTGATGAAACTAATGCAAAAGGTTATGTAATTAAAGGTGATGTTGCTTTTGATGAGGTAGCTGAAAAAGCATCGTGGATTACCCCGGTGCCAGGTGGTGTAGGCCCTATGACTATTGCGATGTTAATGAAAAATACGTTAATTGCAAGAGAACGCAGAGCAAAGAAAAACTAAAATTTATAGTATTTATACAATTAAAACCATCTCATTTGCTAGATGGTTTTTTTGTGGCTATTTTTAACGAAAATTACAAATCATGTATCAAGATATAAGCAATCAGCAAAAACAAATACTAAAAAAATTGACTTCTAAAAAAACAGTGTTAAGTTGGTTTAGGCTCGTTTTTTTAATAGTTGCTGTTTATTTGTTTTATTTAATGATGTATCAAAAAAATGAAACAATGGGCTGGTGGGCTTTTTTGGCTTTACTTCTTTTTATTATTGCGGTAAATGTGTATTTAAAATTGCAAACTAAAATTAGCTATCATAAAACATTACAAAAAATTAACGATGATGAAATTGATTTTTTAAAAGGTGCAAAAACGTTTGATGAAGGAAACGAATTTTTAAATCCGCAACACGCTTATTCATATGATTTAGATTTGTTTGGTAAAAATTCTATTTTTCAATTTATAAATCGCACAGGAACATCGTTAGGTAAAAAGCAATTGGCTAAAGATTTGCAAACCATTCCAACGGAAGATGTTATTAAACTACGTCAAGAAGCAGTTCAAGAACTAACACAACAATTTGATTTTCGACAACAATTTCAAACATTAGCACTTTTAGCCGATACATCTGAAAAAGAAGATAACGCAATAGAACAATGGACAAAATCTAAAAGCGATAATCCTAATAAATTAATACAAGTAGCGGTTATTTTAGTGCCTGTTTTATTCTTATTATCATTGCTGGCATCTATTTTTAATTGGCATCCTTTGGCATCTAAGTTTACCTTGTTTTTCTTTTCGTTTAATTTATTAATTGCGGGGTTTATGACGCAGTTTATCATGAAAGAAATTGGTAAAGGTGATAAAATTGCCAATAGTTTACAGCAATATGCAAAGATGATTAAACTGTTTGAAGTAACTTCTTTTCAATCAAAATACTTACAAGAGAAACAAAATCAATTAAAAAACAACAATAAAACAGCTACTGAAATTGTTGATGAATTGGCAAATTTGTTTGAAAAGCTAAATACAATTGCCAATCTTTTCATATTTATTGCGTTCAACGGTACGTTTCAATATCATTTTTGGGTGCATAAAAAATTATTGATGTGGAAACAGAAACATCAAGCACATTTATGGCAATGGATTAAAATTATTGGAGAAATTGAGAGTTTAAACAGCTTGGCAAATTTCGCATATAATAATCCGGAATATCAATATCCAACAGTGTCTAAAAATGTAATTTCTTTCGAAAATTTAGGACATCCCTTATTATCAAAAGAAAAACGAGTACGCAACGATATTGATTTTTCAAATCAATCATTTGTCATTTTAACAGGCAGTAATATGAGTGGTAAAAGTACTTTTTTACGTACAGTGGGTATAAATTTAGTGTTAAGTTACGTGGGGGCCCCAGTAGATACTACCAAAGCTGTTATTTGTTCTTTGCCGTTGTGGGTTTCTATGCGTTTAACCGATTCGTTATCAGATAGTGAGTCGTTCTTTTTTGCTGAAGTAAAACGATTAAAACAAATTGTAACCGAAGCGCAAAGCGAACCGATTTTTGTTTTATTAGATGAAATTTTAAAAGGAACCAATTCTGATGATAAAAAAACAGGAACCGTTGGAGTTATTGAAAAATTGCATCAGTTTGATGTAAAAGGAATGATAGCTACGCACGATTTAGAAGTTTGTAATACCGTAGATAAATATCCAGAAACAATGATCAATAAGCGTTTTGAAGTAGAAATTATTAACGATGAATTACATTTTGATTATCAATTAAAAGAAGGTGTATGTCAAAATAAAAATGCTACATTTATCATGAAAAAAATGGAGATCATATAAATTGTTGATTTAAAATTCTATGAAAAAAATAGTACTATTGTTGTTGCTTTCAGCAAGTTTATTTTCGTGTGTTTCGGTTAAAACTAAGAATATTCGTGAAAATATCTTAACATTAAAAGATAGTTATTGCAAAGCGCCTTTTAAATATCATTATAATAAAACACTTCCTTCATACAATGCAGATAGTATTTTATTGGCAAACAAAGAGCTTAAAAATTACTTTACAGATCAAAGTATATTGATTTTAAATGCGCTAACTTCTATTGATGAGGTAAATGAAATTTTAGAATTAAAGAAAGATAATTCAATAGAGGCGCAACTAGAAATTTTGCATTTACGCAGTGAAATTGATAATAAAGTGACCATTGCTTTAACCGAGTTAGACGCTGTGGCTGCTGAATTTGATTGCGAAGGCGAGCGCGTAGGACAAATAGCGAGCTACGTGGATGATTTAAATGAGCGAAGAATGAATCGTTTGGTTATTTATTCTATTATTATTGGGGGTGCAGCATCTATTGCAAGCGGTACTATAAAAAACGATAAAGCGGGTAGTGCTGTTGATATTGGTGCAGGTGTTGCAGGTGCAGCCTTAGGTTTTTTAACTTTAAAACCTAAAAGTGAAAAAGTAGAATTTATTCATAAGCGAAATTTGTTGCGAGACATTTGGAATGAAAAACTGGAAGCCGAAAATTTTCCGCCGTTTGTTTGGTATATGTACACTCAAGAGCGATTTTTTAGCAATTCGGGTACGCTTTCCATTATTAAAAATATAAAAGATAAATGGTTGCAATTTAATTTTCACAATGATCTTGAAGAAGCAAACGCTTCAATTTTGTTTAACGATGGCGGAATTTATAAAGCCGATGATTTACATAACCGTACATCAATGCTTAATCAAATGCAATCGGCAACACGCACTATTAACCAAAACGTTAATTATTTATTGTTAGATCTAGATAAGTTTATTAACACTCCAAGCAAAAATGAAACACTTCATAATCTCAAAAAATAGTTTACAACCCAGTGTTTGGGATGGAGGTAAAACGTACGGATATTTTATTTATCCGCCAGAAGCAACTTATGCTAAAAGAGATTTTTTGTTTCGTATAAGTGCAGCTTCTATCGCAAAAGTACCTTCTCATTTTACTCGGTTTGAAAATTATCAACGTTTTTTAGTGATGTTAGATAATGATTTACATATCCAACGAAACAGTAAAAAAGAGCATTATAAAAAAGAAGAAATTTTTAGTTTTGATTCAAACGATGAAATTATTTCTCAAACTTTAGGAAACGATTTTAATTTGATGGTTGCTAAGGAAAAAGTAACTGCAAGTGTTTATTTAGCAAAAAACGATATGCTATTAAAGTCAAATTTTCTATTGTTTTTTGCATTAAATGAGGTTCAAGTAAAGGTAAATCAAAATGGTTTTTTATTAAGCCCAAATGATTTATTAGTCATTGAGAATGATTCTAATATCATTTTAAATACTGTATTAAACGCTTCTGCTATTTGTTGTGAAATAATGTTTATATCCTTATAAGTAATTTTAGAATTGATTTATGTTTAAGTATTATTTTATTTTAATGTTTTTGTTTAATTCTTTCTGTCTTTTAAAAAAGTACCAATTATAAGATTCTTTTTATTTTAAAATATGTAAAGTTAATTTAAAACTGTATAGTTTTCTTAGATGTAAATAGAAAACTTCAGTATTATTTAATCAAATATTCTGTTTTTACTATGTAATATATATATAGTACTTGTTCTAAAGTACCTTATTTATGAATAATTGAATTTCCAACTTTAAGGCGAATAAACCATAATGAAAAGATTTTTCCTCCAACTCTATACTTCAAAGCAAAATTTTTTAGAAACTGTACCTGCTAACCCCTTGCCCAAAAGCCATTTAAAAAAAAGAATAAAAAAAGGGTAAAAAATATTAGGAAAAAGGAAATAAAAGGGGGTATCTTTGCACTCGCATTACAGAAATAACGTTCATTTAAAGATTTGGTAACACAATAAAAATTTAGAAAATAAATTTGGATTGTAAATAAAAAAGGTTGTAGCTTTGCAATCCGATTCCGAAAGGAGTTTTGTAAAAGTTCATAATTTTTTAAGGTTAAAAAAATCGTTTAAAAATTTTTTCAAAAAAAATTTGCGAGATTAAAAAAGAGTTACTACTTTTGCAACCGCTTTAAGAAACAAGGCGAGAGAATAAGAAGATACGTTCATAGACATATTGGATTAACAGAGAATAAAGAGTAAGAGCTTTTAGGTAACTAAGAGGTCTTGAACAACACATCAAAAATATAAAAAATATACGATGAAGAGTTTGATCCTGGCTCAGGATGAACGCTAGCGGCAGGCCTAACACATGCAAGTCGAGGGGTAGAGGCAGCTTGCTGCTTTGAGACCGGCGCACGGGTGCGTAACGCGTATGCAATCTACCTTATACTAAGGGATAGCCCAGAGAAATTTGGATTAATACCTTATGGTTAATAGAATTGGCATCGATTTTATTATAAAGATTTATTGGTATAAGATGAGCATGCGTCCCATTAGTTAGTTGGTAAGGTAACGGCTTACCAAGACGATGATGGGTAGGGGTCCTGAGAGGGAGATCCCCCACACTGGTACTGAGACACGGACCAGACTCCTACGGGAGGCAGCAGTGAGGAATATTGGTCAATGGAGGCAACTCTGAACCAGCCATGCCGCGTGCAGGATGACGGTCCTATGGATTGTAAACTGCTTTTGTACAGGAAGAAAAAGAGTTACGTGTAGCTTATTGACGGTACTGTAAGAATAAGGATCGGCTAACTCCGTGCCAGCAGCCGCGGTAATACGGAGGATCCAAGCGTTATCCGGAATCATTGGGTTTAAAGGGTCCGTAGGCGGGGTATTAAGTCAGCGGTGAAAGTTTTCAGCTTAACTGAAAAATTGCCGTTGATACTGGTATTCTTGAATGATTGTGAAGTAACTAGAATATGTAGTGTAGCGGTGAAATGCTTAGATATTACATGGAATACCAATTGCGAAGGCAGGTTACTAACAATTTATTGACGCTGATGGACGAAAGCGTGGGTAGCGAACAGGATTAGATACCCTGGTAGTCCACGCCGTAAACGATGGATACTAGCTGTTTGGACTTCGGTTTGAGTGGCTAAGCGAAAGTGATAAGTATCCCACCTGGGGAGTACGGTCGCAAGACTGAAACTCAAAGGAATTGACGGGGGCCCGCACAAGCGGTGGAGCATGTGGTTTAATTCGATGATACGCGAGGAACCTTACCAGGGCTTAAATGTAGTTTGACAGATTTGGAAACAGATTTTTCTTCGGACAAATTACAAGGTGCTGCATGGTTGTCGTCAGCTCGTGCCGTGAGGTGTCAGGTTAAGTCCTATAACGAGCGCAACCCCTGTTGTTAGTTGCCAGCACGTAATGGTGGGAACTCTAGCAAGACTGCCAGTGTAAACTGTGAGGAAGGTGGGGATGACGTCAAATCATCACGGCCCTTACGTCCTGGGCCACACACGTGCTACAATGGCCGGTACAGAGAGCAGCCACTTAGCGATAAGGAGCGAATCTATAAAGCCGGTCACAGTTCGGATCGGAGTCTGCAACTCGACTCCGTGAAGCTGGAATCGCTAGTAATCGGATATCAGCCATGATCCGGTGAATACGTTCCCGGGCCTTGTACACACCGCCCGTCAAGCCATGGAAGCTGGGGGTACCTGAAGTCGGTGACCGCAAGGAGCTGCCTAGGGTAAAACTAGTAACTAGGGCTAAGTCGTAACAAGGTAGCCGTACCGGAAGGTGCGGCTGGAACACCTCCTTTCTAGAGATGGTTCAAGCATCTTTTACTCTTTAACTGTTGGTTCAAAAAACAAGAATAATTAAAATACAGAGTCTCGTAGCTCAGCTGGTTAGAGTACTACACTGATAATGTAGGGGTCGGCAGTTCGAGTCTGCCCGGGACTACTATTTAAGTTATTTAAAAGGAAATTTTAGAAGTTGAGTTATCAACAATCCGCTGAAAGCTAACGGCTGATAACTGCAAGCTAAAAACACGGGGGATTAGCTCAGCTGGCTAGAGCGCCTGCCTTGCACGCAGGAGGTCATCGGTTCGACTCCGATATTCTCCACTATCTTAAGAAGATAGAGAATAGAAAAGAGAAAATAGACTTAGTCTGTTATCTATCATCTATACTCTATTATCTAAAGGAAAAGTTCATTGACATATTGAGATACATTTAAAAAGTAGAAAAATATTATAGTAAAATAATATAAAGCACATTTTTAATCTTTTGAGATTAAAAAGTAGAGCACAATAAGCAAAATAAGGGCGTATGGGGAATGCCTAGGCTCTCAGAGGCGAAGAAGGACGTGATAAGCTGCGAAAAGCTACGGGGATTGGCACACACGAATTGATCCGTAGATATCCGAATGGGGCAACCCGGCATGTTGAAGACATGTCACATCGATAGATGAGCAAACCCGCTGAACTGAAACATCTAAGTAGGCGGAGGAGAAGAAAACAAAAGTGATTCCGTAAGTAGTGGCGAGCGAACGCGGAATAGCCCAAACCAAAGTTGTTACGGCAATTTTGGGGTTGTAGGACCACGACATTGTATGCAAAGCGAATAAGAATCATCTGGAAAGATGAACCGCAGAGGGTGATAGTCCCGTATTGGTAAGCAATGTAATGCATAGTGGTATCCTGAGTAGGTCGGGGCACGTGAAACCTTGATTGAAACTGGCGGGACCATCCGCTAAGGCTAAATACTCCTGAGAGACCGATAGTGAACCAGTACCGTGAGGGAAAGGTGAAAAGAACCGTGAATAACGGAGTGAAAAAGATCCTGAAACCATACGCCTACAAGCGGTCGGAGCCCATTCGTTGGGTGACGGCGTGCCTTTTGCATAATGAGCCTACGAGTTACCGTTGCTGGCAAGGTTAAGTACTTCAGGTACGCAGCCGAAGCGAAAGCGAGTCTGAATAGGGCGCATTAGTCAGTAATGGTAGACGCGAAACCGTGTGATCTACCCATGGACAGGTTGAAGTTTGGGTAACACCAAATGGAGGACCGAACCCGTTGACGTTGAAAAGTCTTGGGATGATCTGTGGGTAGGGGTGAAAGGCCAATCAAACTCGGAAATAGCTCGTACTCCCCGAAATGCATTTAGGTGCAGCGCTATTATAGTTTATTAGAGGTAGAGCTACTGATTGGATGCGGGGGCTTCACCGCCTACCAATTCCTGACAAACTCCGAATGCTAATAAATGATTACTAGTAGTGAGGGCATGGGTGCTAAGGTCCATGTCCGAGAGGGAAAGAACCCAGACCATCAGCTAAGGTCCCCAAATGTATGCTAAGTTGAACAAACGCGGTTTGATTGCCCCGACAGCTAGGATGTTGGCTTGGAAGCAGCCATTCATTTAAAGAGTGCGTAACAGCTCACTAGTCGAGCGATCGAGCATGGATAATAATCGGGCATAAGTATACTACCGAAGCTATGGATTTGTATTATATACAAGTGGTAGGGGAGCATTCTAAACTGGGTAGAAGGTGATTTGTGAGAATTGCTGGACTGTTTAGAAAAGAAAATGTAGGCATAAGTAACGATAATGCGGGCGAGAAACCCGCACACCGTAAGACCAAGGTTTCCACAGCTATGCTAATCAGCTGTGGGTTAGTCGGGACCTAAGGCACACCCGAAGGGGGACGTCGATGGCCAACGGGTTAATATTCCCGTACTTGTAATAGTTGTGATGGAGTGACACAGTGGTGAAAGTACCGCGAACTGACGGAATAGTTCGTTAAAGCACGTACCTATAGATCTTATAGTAAAATGCGTAGGATTTGGAGAAATGCGATAGTACACGGAGCCTTCGGGCAAAGTGATAGTGTACCTAAAGGCTGTCAAGAAAAGCTTCTAAACTTAGATTATTACAACCCGTACCGCAAACCGACACAGGTGGTCGAGGAGAGTATCCTCAGGTGCTCGAGAGATTCATGGCTAAGGAATTAGGCAAAATAGACCTGTAACTTCGGGAGAAAGGTCGCCAGCAGCAATGCTGGCCGCAGTGAAAAGGTCCAGGCGACTGTTTATCAAAAACACAGGGCTCTGCCAAATCGTAAGATGAAGTATAGGGCCTGACACCTGCCCGGTGCTGGAAGGTTAAGAGGAGATGTTATCTTCGGAGAAGCATTGAATTGAAGCCCCAGTAAACGGCGGCCGTAACTATAACGGTCCTAAGGTAGCGAAATTCCTTGTCGGGTAAGTTCCGACCTGCACGAATGGTGTAACGATCTGGACACTGTCTCAGCCATGAGCTCGGTGAAATTGTAGTATCGGTGAAGATGCCGATTACCCGCAGTGGGACGAAAAGACCCTGTGCACCTTTACTATAGCTTAGTATTGTTCTTGGATAAGTGATGTGTAGGATAGGTGGGAGACTTCGATCCTGCGTCGCCAGGCGTAGGTTAGTCATTGTTGAAATACCACCCTTTGCTTATCTGAGATCTAACTCGACGACGTTGAGGACATTGCTTGGTGGGTAGTTTGACTGGGGTGGTCGCCTCCAAAAGAGTAACGGAGGCTTCTAAAGGTTCCCTCAGCACGCTTGGTAACCGTGCGTAGAGTGCAATGGCAAAAGGGAGCTTGACTGAGAGACCAACAAGTCGATCAGGTACGAAAGTAGAGCATAGTGATCCGGTGGTTCCGCATGGAAGGGCCATCGCTCAAAGGATAAAAGGTACGCCGGGGATAACAGGCTGATCTCCCCCAAGAGCTCATATCGACGGGGGGGTTTGGCACCTCGATGTCGGCTCGTCACATCCTGGGGCTGGAGAAGGTCCCAAGGGTTGGGCTGTTCGCCCATTAAAGTGGCACGCGAGCTGGGTTCAGAACGTCGTGAGACAGTTCGGTCTCTATCTACTGTGGGCGTTAGAAATTTGAGTGGATCTGATTCTAGTACGAGAGGACCGAATTGGACTAACCTCTGGTGTATCAGTTGTGCCGCCAGGTGCATTGCTGAGTAGCTACGTTGGGAAGGGATAAGCGCTGAAAGCATATAAGCGCGAAACCCACCACAAGATGAGATTTCTTTAAAGGGTCGTAGAAGATGACTACGTTGATAGGTTACAGATGTAAAGGCAGTAATGTCATAGTCAAGTAATACTAATAGCCCGTAAGCTTATGTGCTCTAGGGATTGCTTTATAAATTATAGTATTAAGATTTTAGAATTAAGTATTAAGACTAAAATAGCTACAGAATAGTATCAAAAATATGTTAACAATATTGCAGCAAAGCTGCGTTTAAAGTTCCAAGTTTAAAGTTAAAGGTTGCAAACCTTAAACAAAAAAAAACGTGAAACCTTAAACAAAAACTTAGGGTGGTTATAGCGTTGGGGCTCACCTCTTCCCATCTCGAACAGAGAAGTTAAGCCCAATTGCGCAGATGGTACTGCATATTAATGTGGGAGAGTATGTCACCGCCTTTTTTTAGAGACCCCTTCACGTAAGTGAAGGGGTTTTCTTTTTAGAATCCTTATCAGAAACGAGCGCAGCGAACTGACAAAGTAAATGATGAGGATTTTTTGTTTTGGATAATTAAATGGTGTTTTTTTTTTGATTATAAGGTTTAATTGATATTTTTGTTACGAAAAGGAAATAAAAATTGTTTTGAAAAAAAAAATATGGAAGGTAGTCAAATACTTATTGATTACTATTGCATCTATCTTAATACTTCTATTGGCAGCTATTTATTCGCTGCAATTTCCTTCTGTTCAAAACTTTGTAAAAGATAAACTGGTTACCTACTTAGAAGGAAAAATTAAGACCAAAGTTGCTCTTGATAGAATTTATGTTCATTTTCCTAATAAAATTGAATTAGAGAATTTATTTTTAGAAGGTCAAAATGTAGATACCTTACTTTATGTTCATCATTTAAATGTAGGTTTAAATCTACCTAAATTACTTGATAACACTGCTGAGTTTACTTCTATTGAGCTTGATGGGCTAACAGCCAATGTAGTTAAAGATGCTAACGGAACATTTAATTTTGATTATATAATTGATGCTTTTGCTAGCAAGGAGGAAGATACAGATGAATCAAAGCCTTTTTTAATAAACCTTGATAAAATTCATTTACAAAACTTAAATGTAGGTTATAAAGACATCTCTAGTAAGAATGATATTGCTGTAAAGCTTACAAATATTGAAACTATTGTTAAGACATTTGATTTAGAAAAGAATAACTATGCTGTTGATTTTATTGAAGCAAAAGGATTAAAACTAAAGTTTAATCAAGGAATGCTTGAAGAGGTAGCTGAAAATGTTGAAGAAACAGTAGATTCTTTATCAGTTAAAAATCCATTGCAAGTTGGAATAAATGGTTTGAATTTACAAGATTTTGATATTTTGTACGATGATGAAAATTCGGCAACTAAAGCTAAAATTGTTTTTAAGGAATTATCGGCAAAAATCAAGACTTTAGATTTACCAAAGTCAGATTTCAAAGTAAATGATTTAACTTTTAAAGATGCTTTTGTAGATGTACTTTTAACAAGTGATTCTAAAGCATCTAAAGCAATAAATGAATCAAAGAATACTGATACTCTTGTTAAACCGGAAACTAATCCACTAAAATTTGCATTAGAAAAAGCGCAATTAAGCAATGTAAACGTAATTTATAACAACGGTTTAGGAACTAATACTCAAAAAAGTTTCAATGCAAATCACTTAAACATAAAAAACCTATATGGGAATTTGAATGATTTATCAATGATCGGTTCTGAAATTTCGGGGGCAGTGAAGGATGTTTCTTTTGTTGAAGAAAGTGGATTTACATTAAATGAATTATCAACTAAGTTTAAATATGCAAACAAAGAAACAGTTGTTGAAGATTTAACTTTAAAAACACCAACTACTTTTTTACAACGAAGTTTAAAACTAACCTACAATTCAGTTGACGATTTTTCAAATAATCTTGGTGCTGTTGGTATAGAAGCTAAGTTGCCTAAAACTAAAATTGGTTTTCAAGATATTTTATGGTTAGCGCCTAATTTAAAAAATACGGCTCCTTTTAATAAATATCCAAAAGCTATTTTAAATGTTTCAGCTGATGTAAAAGGAAAAGTAAACGATCTTTTAGTGCAAGAGTTTAAATTGTCGGGTATTGATAATTTGAACATAAATGCATCAGGAACAATAAAAAATGCTTTAGATACAGATAAGTTATGGGTTAATTTAAAGGTAAACGATTTAACTGCAAGCAAAAGATTAATTACCCAAATAGTTCCTAAAAACACCTTACCAAATTCAATTGAATTGCCTGCAACTTTTTCTGCAAGTGGTAAATTAAAAGGTAGTTTAAATGATATTTATGTTGATTTAGGTTTAAAATCATCATTTGGAAACGCTAAAGTAAAAGGAACCTTTGATCAAAAAGTTAAGAATGCACAACGTTATGATTTGCAAGCCAATCTAGCAAGTTTTAATGTTGGTAAATTAATAAAGCAACCAAAAGTAGGTATTGTTACAGCATCGGCAAAAATTAAAGGAGTAGGTTTTGATTTTACCAAAAACAATGCGCAAATTGATGCTTTTGTAAACCAAGCAACGTATGATAAATACACGTATCGTAATGTAGCTTTAAAAGGATCTTTAAAGAAAGGAAACTATAATGTTACACTGAATTCTGATGATGAGAATGCAAAATTAAATATTGTAGCTTCTGGTATTTACAATGCCAATCAGCCAACAATTAAAACCGAAGGAACTATTTTTAAGGTCGATTTAAATAAATTAGGCTTTAGTGAAACGCCAATGGCTTTAGCTGGAAAATTAAATGCCGATTTTTCGTCGCTTAATCCTGATGCGTTGAATGGAAACTTGTTTTTACAAGATTTTGTGCTTTCAAACGGGCAAGAAATATATCCTGTAAGTGAAATAAGTCTAAATGCTGTGAGCAATGATACATTAAATGCAATTGATTTAAAATCGCAAATTCTTGATGCTTCTATAACTGGGAAATACAAATTAACGCAAATTAGCAATTCGTTGTTGCAAACAGTAAATCAGTATTATCATTTCCAAAAAGATACCATTGCTCAGAAAATCGAACCACATCAGTTTTTTAATTTTAGAGCAAAGTTTAAAAACGACGATTTAGTTAGAAAATTTGTTCCCGATTTAACTTCTTTTGAAACCATTAATTTGTATGGCGCTTATAATGCCGATGAAAAGAAAATTACCATGTACGGCAGTGTGCCACATGTTACGTATGGCGCTTATAAGTTAAACGATATTAAATTATCGGCAGGTAATGATAATGATCAGTTAAATTATGCTGTAACTTTAAAAGAGTTTGATAGTGATCAAATTCGTTTGGCCAATATTACGTTAGATGGTTTTGTTGCAAATGATTTAATTGATTACAATTTAGTTGTTAAAACCGATAAAGAAGAAACTCAGTATAAAATTGCCGGAAATGTTGCCACAGCAAATGGTTTGGTTGATGTTATCTTAAAACCAAACGGTTTGGTGCTTAATTTTGATGAATGGACAGTTGCGCCTGATAATAAATTAACACTTCACCCTAAAGGTTTGGTTGCTAATAATTTATTGTTGAGTAAAGATGGTAGTTCCATTTTATTAAATTCGGAAGGTACAACACCAGAAAGTCCGCTACTTGTTAAATTCCAAAACTTCAAAATAGAAACGCTTACAGAAATTATTCGAAAAGATGATTTATTAGCCGAAGGAATCATTAATGGTGAAGCTAATATTAAAGATTTAATGAATGATTTGCGTTTAACAGCCGATTTAAATGTAACTGATTTAAAAGTATTTGGCAACGCCATAGGAACCATTGATGCAAAAGTGGCTAATGAAACAGCAAGTTTGTACAACGCAAATGTTAAGTTAAGCGGTTTTGATAATGATATGACTATGGTAGGTAGTTATGACACTGCCGCAACTAGTTTTAATGCAACGGTAGATATTAACGCATTACAAATGACCAGTATTCAAGGTTTTTCAATGAATCAGTTGCGTGATGCAAAAGGATTTATATCAGGTAATTTAAAAGTTTCGGGCACTACAACCAATCCAAACATATTGGGTAGTTTAAAGTTTAATAACGCAGCTTTTGGTGTAACACAATTAAATACCACATTTCAAAATTTAAACGATAAAATTGACTTCACTAATCGTGGAATTGAATTCAGCGCTTTTAAAATTAACGATACCGATGGAAATAGTTTAACCATTAACGGAGCTGTTTTAACGCAAACATATCAAGATTTTAAATTTGATTTAAATGTTAATGCTCGTAATTTTAAAGTAGTAAACTCTTCGCAAACCGAAAATCAAATCATGTATGGTATTATGGCAATTGATGCTAATTTAGGTATTAAAGGCGATATGAATTTACCAAAAGTTGACGGACAGCTTACGGTTGCAGATGCTACTGATTTTACATTTGTATTACCACAATCTAGTCCGGCTTTGCAAGAACGCGAAGGTATTATTGAGTTTATAGATCAAGACCAAATGGCTTTAGAAGGAACATTAACAACCGATAAAGACATTATTGAAGAAACAATGAAAGGTTTAGATGTAAACTTAAACATAGAAATTAAGAAAGATGCTAAACTTTCAATTGTTATTGATAAAGCAAACGGAGATTTTATTAAACTACAAGGTGAGGCGCAGTTAACAGGCGGAATTGATCCTTCTGGTAAAACTACTTTGGTGGGTCGTTATGAGGTAAACGAAGGTGCTTATGAAATGTCTGTAAACGTGTTAAAACGTAAATTCGAAATTCAAGAAGGCAGTTCAATCACTTGGACAGGTGAGCCTACCAAAGCTAATTTAGATATCACCGCAATTTATAAAACAAAGGCAGTTCCTTTAGATTTGGTTGAACAGCAATTACAATCAGATACGGGTGGAGTTGATGCCAATATGTATCGTCAGAAAATCCCATTCAATACATTACTAAAACTAAGCGGAGAATTATTAAAACCCGTTATTAAGTTTGATATTGAAATTGAAGGAAACAACCCAAGTGTTCCTTCTGAGGTTATAGAATTAACCAAAACTAAATTAGAACAATTACGTACCGAAGAATCAGAAATGAACAAACAAGTTTTTGCTTTGTTGTTGCTAAATCGTTTCATTGGTGAAAATCCATTTGCTAGCAGTACCGGTATGACAGCAGAATCTATGGCACGCCAAAGTGTTAGTAAATTATTATCGCAACAATTAAATAATCTAGCTGCGGATTTAATTGAAGGAGTTGAATTGAATTTTGATTTAGAATCGGAGGATGATTATTCTACAGGAACAAAAGAATCAAGAACCGATTTAAATGTTGGCATTTCAAAACGATTATTAAATGATCGATTAAAAGTATCTATTGGTAGTAATTTTGGATTAGAAGGTACCGAACGTCAAAATGAGCGTATGACCAATATTGCCGGTGATATACAAGCAGAGTATTTGCTATCTAAAGATGGAAGATACATGTTAAAAGCATACAGAAAAGATGAATATCAGCTAGCATTACAAGGACAAATTGTTGAAACAGGTGTTGGTTTTGTAATAACGGTAGAATACAATAAGTTTAAAGAATTATTGCGTCGCCGTAGAAAAAATAGAGAATTAATAAGAAGAACTCAAAGTACAAATCAAAATGAGCAAACTATCCAAACAACTAAATAAGCTTGTCTTTGCAACCACAATAGGTTTAGTTGCTGGTTGTAGCAATACTAAATTTGTGCCCAATGGTGATTATCTGTACACGGGTGCTTCTATTAACATAATAGGCGATTCTTTAACTAAAAGCGAAAAAAGCAAACTTAAAACCACTTTTAAAGAGCAGCTTACACCAAAACCTAATAAATCGTTTTTAGGCTTACGTCCTAAACTTTATATTTATAATATTACAGGAAAACCTAAAAAAGAGAAAGGTTTAAAACATTGGTTAAAAAACAAAGTAGGCGAAAAACCTGTTTATTTAAGCAGTGTTGATATTCCGTTTAATTTAGATTTAATTGAAAACACAGGCGAAAATTTAGGTTATTTTAATATATCGGCAAGTTTTGATACCATTAAAAAGAACAAAAAAGCAACTATTAATTACACAGTTTCGCCACGTACGCAATATGTAATTGAAAAAGTATCTTTTCCTACTGATTCTACTTTAATAGGACAAGAAATAGCAAAAATAGCGGATAGAAGTTTACTAAAAGTAAATCAGCCTTTTAATTTAAATGTTATTAAGGCAGAACGCGAACGTATTGATGCAGGTTTAAAAGAAAGAGGTTTTTATTATTTTGACCCTGACAATATTATTGTTCAAGTTGATAGTACGGTAACCAAGCACAAGGTTGATTTAAACGTAAAAGTAAAAGATAACACTCCAGAAATAGCCAAAGATCAATATACAATTGATAAAATTTATATTTTTTCTGATTTTAATCTACGCAGAAACCAACGCGAACAAAGAATGCGTTCTGTTACCTCTAACGATACGTTGTTGTGGCGAGATAATATTTATGTTATAGACCCTAAAAAGAAATTCAGACCTCAAATTTACGACCGAGCTTTGTATTTTAAATCGGGCGATTTTTACAACAGAACCAATCATAATTTAACACTGAATCGATTAATCAATTTAGGTACGTTTAAATTCGTAAAAAATCAATTTGTAGTAAGCGATTCGTCTGCTCATAAATTCGATGCTTATTATTATTTAACACCTAACGATTTTAAATCGTTGCGTTTTGAAGTTCTTGGAAAATCAAATTCGGCAAGTTATGCAGGTGGCGAAGCAAACTTTAATTGGCGTCATAAAAACTTTTTAAAAGGAGCCGAATTATTTACCGCTTCCTTGTATACCGCGCTAGATTTTCAAGTAGGTGGCAATAAAGAAGCTAATAATATTTACCGTATTGGTAGTAAATTTAGTTTAATGTGGCCACGTATTATAGCACCGTTTAATTTTCATTCATCAAGTGCTTTTGTTCCAAAAACTAGGGTAGAAGTAGGGTATGAGTATCAAAAGAGAACAAAACAATATTCGTTGCACAATTTCAATGGATCTTTTGGGTATTTATGGAAAGAAAACGCTTTGCGTGAGCATGATTTAAAAATAATTGATATTACCTATGTAACCCCAGATTGGGTGAGTGAAGAGTATCAAAAGGATATGAACGATTCATCAAACAAAAACGCCGATGCATTACGTAGAGTAGTAGAAAAGCAGTTAATTTTTGGACCTGTATATTCATATACCTATACAACAACCATGCTGCCCAAAGAACATACTTTTTATTACAGAGGATTGTTAGATTTATCTGCTAATTTAACTGGTTTAATAATGGGTGCCAAAGCAGATGATCAAAAATCAATTTTAGGAGTGCCTTTTAGCCAATACGCTAAAATGGAACACGATTTTAGATATTACTTAAAATTAAATGATAAATCGCAACTTGCAGCACGTTTTATAGGTGGTTTAGCATATCCTTACGGAAATTCAGAATACATGCCTTTTTCCAAACAGTTTTTTGTAGGCGGTAGTAATAGTATAAGAGCCTTTAGAGCCCGTACATTAGGACCCGGTAGTTATGATCCTAGAAATGATCGATCTAAGTATTTTCATGATCAGGCAGGAGATGTTAAGTTAGAAGCAAATTTAGAATACCGCGCCAATATTGTCAGTTTTTTAAACGCAGCCGTTTTTGTTGATGCAGGTAATGTTTGGTTGTTAAATGATCAGGAAGGAAAACCAGGAGGAAAGTTAAGTAAAGAATGGCTTTCTGAAATTGCTGTAGGAGCTGGAGTAGGACTGCGTTTTGATTTTTCAATATTAATTTTAAGAACCGATTTTGCCTTTCCTTTACGCGTACCGTATTATCCTAAAGGAGATCGATGGAATTTTAATGAAATTGATTTTAGAGATAAACAATGGCGCAAAGACAACTTAATGCTAAACATTGCTATTGGATATCCTTTTTAATAATATAAATGAAATACCTACTTGTTTTTTTTGTACCTTTCCAAAATACACTAAAACATAACACTTAGTTTAAACACTAATGATAATGAGTAAAATACTAATTATAGAAGACGATGTTTCTTTCTGCTTAATGTTAAAAACGTTTTTAACCAAAAAGGGGTTCGAAGTTTTTAATGCATTTTCTTTTAAAGAGGCCGAAGTTCTTTTAAATAGTGAAAAGATTGATTTGGTTTTAACAGATGTTCGTTTACCCGATAGTGATGGAATCGAAATTTTACAATTCATCAAAGATATCAATGCGCGCATTCAAGTTATTTTAATGACGGGTTACACTGATATTAAAACAGCTGTTAATGTTATGAAATTAGGCGCTTTTGATTATGTTGCAAAGCCTATCAATTCAGAAGAAATTTTACATACCATTCACAAGGCTTTAGAAAGTAAGTCTGAAAATAACAATCAATATTCTCAATCAGATGTTGCTACTACAAAAGAAACGCGTCCTTTAAAGAATGCGTACACAGGTAGCCATTTTATTACAGGAAAAAGTGTAAAATCTAAAGAATTACATGATTTTGTTAATGTAGTAGCTCCAACCAATATTTCGGTTTTAATTATTGGCGATAGTGGTACAGGAAAAGAAAACATTGCCTATTCTATACATAAATTAAGCAAACGTTCAAATATGCCTTATGTGGCTGTTGATTGTGGTGCAATACCTAAAGATTTAGCAGCAAGTGAATTTTTTGGACACATTAAAGGATCGTTTACAGGTGCAACAACCGATAAAATTGGTCATTTTGAAGCTGCAAATGGCGGAACTATTTTTTTAGATGAAGTTGGGAATTTAACCTACGATGTACAAGTACAATTATTACGTGCTTTACAAGAGCGTAAGGTAAAACCTGTAGGAAGCAGTAAGGAAATAGATGTTGATATCCGCATTATTGCGGCTACCAATGAAGATTTACAAAAAGCAGTACGTGCAGGTGATTTTAGAGAAGATTTGTATCACAGGTTAAACGAATTCTCAATTCAAGCGCCACGTTTGCACGAAAGAGGAAAAGATGTACTTGAGTTTGCTCATTTCTTTATTGCACAATCTAATGAAGAATTAGAACGAAATGTAGAAGGTTTGTCTGATGAAGTGACGCATTTGTTTTTAGATTATGAATGGCCGGGTAACTTGCGCGAAATGCGAAATGTAATTAAGCGTGCCGTTTTATTGTCAAAAAACAATGTAATTGATGTTGATGTGTTACCTGCAGAAATGTTTCAACAAAATGTTTTAAAAAACAATGGCGACTTTGATGTTGTGAGAACCGAGGGAGAAACTCGCCAAGAAGATTTAAAATTATATTCTTCTAAAAATGAAGAACAGCTTATTAAAGTAGCTTTAGAAAAAGCCAAATACAACAAAACAAAAGCTGCCCAAATTTTAGGAATCGATAGAAAAACGCTGTACAATAAATTAAAATTATACGATATAGAGCTCTAAGAAATTAGAGTAATAAAAATACTTTAAAAAATTGTTTGTAAGTAGAAAATGATTATATTTGCACCACAATTGAAAAAAACAACAGAGGATGTTGTTTTGTTAATGGAGAAATGGCAGAGTGGTCGAATGCGGCAGTCTTGAAAACTGTTGACTGTAACAGGTCCGGGGGTTCGAATCCCTCTTTCTCCGCAAAAAAGCCTACAATATAATTGTAGGCTTTTTTCTTTCTATATTAGGATTATACAAGGAATGTTCAAAAAGCTTACAGTCAAATTAAACAAAGTACTTATAAGTACAATTATAAATATTCAGCATTCAATAAAATAAAAAGCAACATATTTTATTATTTTTAGAAGAAGTTTTTAAATAAAAAAGTAGACCTATAAGCCGGGTTCTGTAAAAAATAAATTTTCCCTTATCATTTATCTAGGCTTTCAATTACTCAAAAGCTCCATCTGCCTACCCTCCAACATGCACGAGCAGCACTTAACGTTGGTATACATGGCATTTCACCGAATAGAGTTTACCTGGTTTCACTACAGCCTAACTGTACATACTTTCTGTTGCACTTGTCCTCGCTTTACAACGGACGGGCGTTACCCGCTATTCTGCTCTATGGTGCCCAGACTTTCCTCTGACATAAGCCAGCGATAAGGCGGTCTACTTGCCTGCAAAAGTACTACGAAATTTGGTTTTCTTCCTACAAATTTTACTTCTAAATTAAAATTTTGACTAAATTTGTTGCTAATACTTTTGTTTATGACCTTCCATAAAATAACCGAGTCTGAATCTAACTACCTTCATTTAGAGCAGATGAGTGTTGCTGATTTACTTATCAACATTAATAATGAAGATCAAACAGTTCCTTTAGCTGTACAAAAAGTAATTCCTGAGATAGAAAAAACGGTTGTTAAAATTGTTTCGCAATTAAAAAATGGCGGACGCTTGTTTTATATCGGAGCAGGCACTTCGGGCAGATTAGGTATTGTTGATGCTTCCGAATGCCCTCCTACTTTTGGTGTTCCGTTTGATTTGGTTATTGGTTTAATAGCGGGTGGCGATGATGCGATTCGTAAAGCGGTTGAAAATGCCGAGGACGATGCCCAACAAGTAATTGATGATTTAAAAACTTACAACATTAACAGTAACGACTTTTTAATTGGTATTGCTGCCTCAGGTACAACACCGTATGTTTTAGGGGGAATTGATTTTTGCAATCAAAATAACATTCCTACAGCGGGTATCACTTGTAATCCAGGTAGCCCATTGGCAACATCAGCTCAATTTGCTATTGTGCCTGTAGTGGGTGCCGAATTTGTAACAGGCAGTTCTCGTATGAAAGCAGGTACAGCTCAAAAATTGGTTTTAAATATGATCTCTACTGCAACCATGATACAGTTAGGTCATGTAAAAGGAAATAAAATGGTTGATATGAAATTATCAAACCATAAATTAGTCAATCGTGCTACTAAAATGGTGATGTATGAATTAAATGTATCCGAAAGTGTAGCATCAGCTTTAATTAAAGAATACGGAAATGTGCGCAATGCCATTGATAATTACTTAAAATATGGAAAATAAAGAAACCGATAAATCAAAAATTTACAAAGGTTTACAAAAAATATTTTTTGCCATACCTTTAATGTTTGTAGGCCCAATTATCATTAATTCGTCATTTAAAAACCCCGAACATTTTTTATACTATCCTGTACTAATTGTAGGATGTTTAGTATGTTTATTTTCAATGTATTTATTTTTTATAGGTTTACGCACCTTAGTTAGCGGTTTATTTAACGATTAAATTATGAAGAAATTATTTTTATTAATACTGCCTTTAGCTTTGGTAGGATGTTACAATCAAGAACGAAATTGTACCGATTTTAAAACAGGAACTTTTTCATTTGAACAAGAAATCAATGGAGAAAAACATACATCAACCTTTGTTAGAACAGAACAATACGAAATTGAAACTTACAACGGCAAAACCGATACCGCAAGTATTCGTTGGGTAAACGATTGCGAATATATTTTACAAAAACTACATCCAAAAAATATGGCCGAGAAAAAAGCCGTTCAAATGAAAATACTTTCAACTACTAAAGATGGATACACGTTTGAGTACAATATTGTAGGCGATGTAAACAAACAAAAAGGAGAAATTAAAAAAACAAACCAATAATTTATGGAAATACTATTTACATCAGAAGCTATTATTGCTTTCTTAACCCTTACCTTTTTAGAAATTATTTTAGGTATTGATAACGTTATTTTTATATCTATTGTAACAGGAAAATTACCCGAAGAAAAGCGTAAAAAAGCGACTCAAATTGGTTTGTTTTTGGCAATGTTTATGCGTATTGCCTTATTATTTGCTATTTCATGGTTAACACGTATGAAAGCGCCTTTGTTTTCTATAGATTGGGGTTGGTTTAGTGCACATATCAACGGACAAGCTTTAATTCTATTAGGTGGAGGAATTTTCTTGATATATAAATCAACCAAAGAAATTCACGAAAAAGTAAATCATATCGAACACATTACCGATTCTAAAGAAGCTACTCAAAAACGTTCGGTATCTTTTTCGTCAGTAATTGCTCAAATTTTAATGATTGATTTAATTTTCTCTGTCGATAGTATTTTAACAGCAGTGGGAATGACCAACGGTTTGTATCCAGCAAATGTTGAAATTTGGGGGCAACGTCCAGAATTAATTATTATGATTACAGCCGTTATTGTATCAGTTGCCGTAATGATGGCTTTTGCAGTGCCCGTAGGTAAATTTGTAAACAAAAACCCTTCTATTCAAATATTAGCATTATCCTTTTTAATTTTAATTGGATTTATGCTAACAACAGAATCTATGCACTTATCAGAAGCTGTTTTAGCAGGCGAACATATTGGTGCAGTTCCTAAAGGATATTTGTATTTTGCCATTGCTTTTTCGCTAGTGGTAGAATTTTTAAATATGCGTTTAAGAAAAAAATCGGTTTAGTCCGATTTTTTTTATACCTTTAATAGAAACAAAAGAAATAATATGAAAAAGGTATTTTTTTTCGCTTTTCTTGCATTTGGATGGATGCAACAAGCACAAGCACAAGAAGTAAAAACGGATATTGAAATTGTTAATGAGATTAAAACGGTTTTTATGACAGTTAATGCAGATCGTTTTCATGATTTAAAAGATTTTGATTGGAGAAGACATTTAACCGAAGTTTTTAGAGATATTCCAGAAGAAGCTACCATTGGTATTCGTGTCAATATTGGAGCAAAGCAGTTAGGAAACGATGTAGCCACATTAAATAACAGAATGTCTTTACAAGAAATAGGCCCCGCTAGAAATAGAGAAGCTATGTTGCGCAGAGTAGTATATAACGTTCAAGATTTTATACAAGATGAGCAGCAGGGAAATAATATTGAAACAAAAGATATTCAGAATGCAGAAAAAAAGAAAAGGTAATACCTTTTCTTTTTTTTATATAGTTACATGATATACATCACTATTGTTTCTGGTAATGTTTAAAATTTCAAAACCACCATCTTCTGGAATAATTTCCACCAAATCAAAAACCAAACAACCTTTAGGCAAACCTTTAAAAATTAAAGTAAACTCTAACGGATTATTAAAAGGAATCAACGTCCATTGAGGGGCATAACTAATTCCTTCAGCAAAAAGTAATTCGTGTTTTTTGCCAGAAGTTCTATCAATTAAATAGGTACTTCTCCAAATACGAGCTGCATCGCCAAAATCAACAGCATGAATAGCACAATGTACAATTACTTGTTTTTCTTCGTTTATTGCTGATGAAATGCTGTGTTTTAACTCTTTGCATATAACAATTTCCTCTTCTAATAAAACACCCATAATTATTATTTAAGTTACAAATTTACAAAAAAAAAATTATGAAAATTGTTTGGAAAGTGTATTCGATTTACATAACAGTATGTTATATTTGTTAACTTATTATTGTGATTTTATGAAAAAAATTTACTTAGTGTTATTGTTTTTGTGTGTAAACATGTGTTTTGCGCAATATTATAAGCAGCATTATATCGCACCAGCCCCATGGCAATATTGGAACGATGCTAACGAGATTGTAATTGGTACAGTTGAGCCTAATACTAATGTAACAGTTGAAATAACCAAAAGTGATGGTACTTTGGTTACAAATTTTACGGTTACTGAAAACAATCCAGTATCATATCGTTTTTTAGGAGCTATTGCAACTTCAACAAAAAATCCTTTAAATACTATTGAAAATGCCAAAGGATTGATTGTAACAGCGAGCCATCCGGTCATAGTAAACGTTAGAAATATTGCTTCTGATGCACCTGGTAGTACTGTGGCCAATATTAAAGGAAATGCATCTTTAGTGAGTTTTGGTGCGGAAGGTCTAGGGTTAGAATTTAGAGTAGGCTATTATAGAGCTTCTGTATTGGGGTTGAATATGAGTGCTCCTATTTATAGTATTATGGCAACTGAAGATAATACTAGTGTACAATTACCTACTAGTAACATTACATTAAATAAAGGTCAAAGTTATTTGTTTAATGCACCATTAGGGTCTTTAATAAAAGCGGACAAATTAGTGGTGATGAATACAGGTAGCTATGGAGATACTCCTCAATTGTGTGGTTTTAGTGGTCAAGATGGTGAAGATGGAACTTTTGATCAAATTGCGCCTATTCAATCTTTGGGAAATAAGTATTTGGTTGTAAGAGGCGAAGGTACAGCACCAACTCCACAACAAGCACAACAAGGTTTTGGTTCAGAACAAACAACAGTGGTTGCCTCAAAAGATAATACTGTTCTTAATATACAGCATTTTAATGCAAATGGAACGCCTTTTGGAGCTTCTTTCCCTATTAATTTATTTAATGCAGGAGAAAGTTTTACATTTTATCATGGTAATGGTAGAGACTTGTTTTCTTCCACCCTTATTACATCAGATAATAATGTTATTGTATATTCTGGAACTGCTGTTGATTGTGAAACTGATATTTCCACTGTATTACCTATCGGTGGATGTTCCGGATCTTTAAATATACAAACTAAGAAATTTATTAATTATAATAACGGTAATCTTCCATATTTTGGTTTTTGCGTAATAGAAAGTAATACAGTACCTGTTTTTGTAAACGGACAAAATATAGAAGTTGTTACAGGTAATTTGCGTGTTCCTATAGGTACAACGGGGTTTTATTTAATAACTTTTAATAATGTTCAAATTGCTAATCCTTTAAACTTAATTATTACTTCAACAATGCCATTAACTACAAGTTTGGTGCAACAAGGTGGAGGGTTTTCTATGTCGGCATTTTTCTCATCTTTTGGTGAGGCTGCCAATACACCTGTTTTTGCAAAACGAAATAGTGATTGTAGTGTAACATTAGAAGCTGATTCTGGTTTTAGTCAATATGTTTGGTATAAAGATGGAGCTAAACATCAAACAACTACTAAAAATTCATTACAAATAACAGAAACAGGAAGTTACTCAGTTCAAGTTATGAGAGATTGTGGCTTGTCTGGAGTTTCTACCCCTTTAGAAGTTAAGGTTGACCCTTGTTCTGATCTCGAAATGATCAAAGAACGTACATTTCAAGATAATTTAGATATAACGTTTACTTTAACAGTTACCAATTTAAATCCACATTTTACCGAACCAAATGCAATTGCTAAAGATGTGTTGCCAAGTGGTTTAATTTATGTTTCTTCGTCTGCTACAAAAGGGTCATATGATAGTACTTCTGGTACTTGGACAATTGGTTCGTTAGCACCTAATCAAAGCGAGGATCTTATTATAAAATGTAAAATTGGTGGTTCAGGAGATTATTTGAATACTGGTACAGTAACAGGAGATTTTGAAGATACTAATTCAGGTAACAATAAAGATACTGCTACTGTAGAAGCTTTTGTTGCTGATATTGATGCAATAAAAGATGATAATGCGGATTTTTATAAAAATGATGACTATTTAAATTATACTATTAAAGTTGTCAATAAAGGACCGCAAAAAGCGATTGCTGTGTTGGTTGAAGATCCAATGCCACATCAAACAACAGAAATGACATGGAGTGGTAATGGAAAAACAGGAACAGGAAATTTATCAGATATTATTGATATTTTGGAAGTACATCAAGAAGTAATTTATAATGTAAAACTTCGTGTGCCAGCAGATCATATTGGAGCGTTTGTTAATACGGTAAATATAGGTTCTGAATACATTGTTGATCCTGTTGTGCCATGTACAAGATGTTCTGATTTAAATATTCCAGAGTTTGAAATCCCTAAAGGAATTTCGCCTAATGGAGACGGTGCTAATGATTATTTAGATTTGTCAAATTATTTTGTGAGTAAAATTATTATCTACAATAGATACGGTAGAGAAGTTTATACTAAAGAGGATTATAAAAATGAATGGTTTGGACAAGACAATAATGGCGGAATGTTACCTTCGGGTACTTATTTTTGTTCTGTTTACGTTTTAAAAAGACCTTATAAAACAGGGTATATTCAAGTACTTAGAGAAGTTAAATAAAAATGTTAATACAATACAAAAATAATGTAAAAAGATATGTAACATTTTTTAGAAAGTAGCGTCTTATCATTGTTAATAATAAAAGATTAAGATAATAAAAATAATTTGTCGATTTTATCAGCTACTATTCAATGAAAAAGGTTTTACTTTTAATTTTTCTTATTTTGAGCAATATTGCGATTGCTCAACAAGATTGTGATACAGCATTAAGTATTTGTGGTAATTCAAACATTAATTATTCCCCCATTGGTTTTGGTAATGTTAATGAATCTTTAGGTGGTTGTTTAGCTCAAGGTGGAGAAAATAATTCGGTTTGGTACAAATTCCAAGTTGCAACTAGCGGTACTTTAACTTTTGTAATCGCACCTACGTCAGCTGTTGATTATGATTGGGCAGTTTATGGTCCTAATGTTACATGTGCATCTAAAGGAACACCTATACGTTGTAATGCTGCTGGAACGTTTGGTAACACTGGTTTGAATTTAACAAGTACAATTACAACAGGTGCTCCAGGATCAACCACGCCTTTTTGTAAATATTTAGATGTTATTGCAGGTGAAACTTATTATCTTTTTATTGATAACTGGGTAGGCGGTGGCTTTAATAGTATTGCTCCTTTTACTTTAACTTGGGGAGGAACAGCTACTTTGGCTGATCCATTTCTTAATAGTACCATAGCACCAAACCCTTTTGTAGCCCCTGGTGTTGCTGCTGCTAATCCTTCAGACCCTCGTGAAATTTTGGTTTGTACAGGTTCATTTAGTTTTGATTTTACAACGCTTTCAGCAGGAATCTTAAACAACAATCAAAACTTTGTTGTAACCTATCATTTATCATCAAATGATGCATTAACGGGGAAAAGTCCTATTGCATCGCCAGCAACTGTAACAGCTTCAACAGTTTATTATTATAGTATTAAATATCAAGATCCTAATGGAAATACAAGTTCTTGTAGACAAATAGGATCTTTTAAATTTATTGATAAATCAATTAGTGTTAATATAACTTCAACTTTAACACATCTTTGTCCAGGAGATACAGCTACTTTAACTTCTAGTATTGCAACAGGTAATACATGGTCTAATGGAGCTACAACACAATCTATTACAGTTAGTAATGGTGGAACCTATACATTAACAAATTCAAATGGAACATGCTCTAGTACAGCAAGTGTAAATTTAACATCTAGTATAGATCCTAATGTTCAAATTTCGGGTAATCTTTTAATTTGCGATACAACTTCTACCGTTTTAACTGCTACTGCTACTGGTACTACACTCACTTATTTATGGTCAACAGGGGCAACAACACCAAGTATAACAGTTACTAATTCTGGTAATTATACTGTTACTGTGAAAGATGGTGGTAATTGTTCTTTTTCTAAAACAGTAAGTGTCGTAAATAATTCATTAGTAACCGCTCAAAATGCAAGTTTAACTGTTTGTTCAACTTCGTCTCCTGCTGTCTTTGATCTTACCACGGCTCAGCCTTTAATTAGTACTATTGCTGGTGTAACATATAAGTTTTACCAAAATCAGGCCGATGCAATAGCTGCAAATACAAATACGATTGTAAATCCTGCTGCATATACATCAGCTAATACAACTGTTTATGTGTTATTGCAATTAGGACAATGTTCTAAAGTGGTTGCTTTACAATTGAATGTAACACTAACACCAGTTATTGTTTCACAACCAGCTAATAAATTGGTATGTGCTGGCAGCAGTACTAGTTTTTCTGTAAGTGCTAATAATAGTGTAGGGTATCAATGGCAGGTAGATACAGGTTCTGGTTTTACCGATTTAACCAATAATACAATATATAGCGGTGTAACTACCAATACCCTAACAATCACAAATGCTTCAAAATCATTAAATGGATATAAGTATAAAGTAATAGTTAAAAGTGGTTGCGTACCTAATTTAGAATCGGTTATAGTTACTTTAACAGTTCCTGAAGTTAGTATTAGTATCACTCAAAAAAATGTTACTTGTAATGGAGCAGCAAATGCAACAATAACAACAACAGTATCAGGTGGTAATACTCCATATACTTATTTATGGTCAAATGGAGCTACAACAGCATCCTTAAATCAATTAGCTCCTGGTACTTATACAGTAAAAGTAACAGATGCTAATGGATGTTTTGCAAATGCTAGTGTTACAATTACGCAACCTATTGTTTTAAGTGCTTCTTTAAAAAGTACCAATGTAAGTTGTAAAGGACAGAACAATGGAACGGCAGAGGTAACACCATCAGGAGGAACAGCACCTTATACCTATTTATGGTCTCATAATAATGCAACAACAGCAAAAGTAACAGGTTTATCGCCAGGTGTTTATTCTGTTGAGGTAAAGGATACTAATAATTGTAGTAAAACGGAACAAGTAACAATTACTGAGCCTAATGCATTGGTAGCCACCATTACTCATAAAAACAGTACTTGTTTTGGTAGTAATAATGGCGAGGCAATTGTAAATGTAGTAGGAGGAACAGCTCCGTATACGTACTTATGGAGTACAAGTGCAACAACATCTAAAATTAGTCAATTATCAATAGGTCAATATACAGTAAAAGTAACAGATGCAAATGGTTGTGTTACTAATAGTGCAGTAACTATTACAGAGCCTACTGTATTACAATTAGCAACAAATCAAGTAAAAGCGGGATGTAATGGTGCAACGGTAAATTCGGTAATTACAACGGTTAGTGGAGGTACAACACCTTATTCTTATGCATGGTCTAATGGCTTAACAACTGCTAATGCAGATAATATTAGTCCTGGTAGCTATGTATTATCAGTTACCGATGCTAATGGATGTAAGGTGAATCAAAATGTAAATGTAGTGCCTTTTACAAATATGGTTCTTACTCTTGATAAAAAAGATATTACATGTAATGGGGCTGTAAACGGCTCTATTACAGCAAATGTATCAGGAGGTAAAACTCCTTATGTGTATAGTTGGTCTACAGGTGCTACTACACAAACAATTAATAATTTAAATAAAGGTGTTTATACTGTAATAGTTACAGATGGTTTTGGTTGTTCTGAAACGCAATCAGTAACTGTTTTAGAGCCAACTTTGTTAACTGCAACGCATTCGCAGGTAAATGTTACTTGTTTTGGTGGAACAGATGGATCATTATCAGTAGTTCCAACTGGTGGTACAGCACCTTATAAATATACATGGTCTAATGGTGCGCAATCAGCTAGTGTAACAAATTTAACAGCTGGAAACTACACAGTTTTAATAACCGATGTAAATGGTTGCGCATATAATCATACTATGGTTGTAACTCAACCGGTTGATGTTGCTACACCTATCACATCTAGTCAGTTATTTTGTCTTAGTGCTCAAGCAACTGTAAATGATTTAGTTGTAACAGGTTCTAATGTAAAATGGTACAATTTCCCTGTAGGAGGTACTCCATTAAAAAATACCGATGTACTTTTATCGGGCAATTATTACGCATCGCAAACAATAAATGGTTGTGAAAGCGTTGCAAGAACAGGTATTCAAGTAACCATACAAAATACTAATGTTCCTGTAGGATTTTCTACACAAGATTTTTGTAGCCCATTTGTTCCAAAAATAGCAGATTTAACTGCAACTGGTTCTAATATAAAATGGTTTGATAAAGCAATAGGAGGGAATCTACTAAACTCTTCAACTGTCTTAGTAAATGGTTCAACTTATTATGCATCGCAAACTGTAAACGGTTGTGAAAGTACTAATCGTTTAGCGGTAAAAGTAACAATTTATCCAAATCAACCTATAACAACAACTAGTTTAGTTATTTGTGATGTTGCTACTTTACAAGATATTTCGCTTGATAGTTTTTCAAGTACACAATTAAAATGGTATGCCTCTGCAACAAGTACACAAGAGTTGCCAAAAACACAAGTACTGGTTTCGGGTACATATTATGTTAGCACTTTTACTAATAATATGTGTGAATCAGTTAGAAAACCAATTCAGGTATCAGTATCAACAAATGTTCCTGTACCAACGGTTACTGCTCAAAATTTTTGTGATAAAGCACTTATAAGCGATTTAGTAATTGGATCTTTACCAGGGGCTAAAGTATATTGGTACGATTCTTTTCAATCAACCACTCCGTTAGCTGCATCAACAGCTTTAAAAAATGGAACTTATTATGTAGAGCAAGAAATAGTGCCTTGTAAATCGGCAAGAGTTGCTGTAGCAGTACGTATTTATTCAACTACAGCGCCTGTTATGACTAATTTTGTTTTATGTGATGGTGCTACAGTAGCCGATTTGTACCTTGCAGGAAGTACTAATCTAAAGTATGTTTGGTTTGTAGATAATGTTTCAACATCTTCATTACCTAGTAATTATGCTTTAACAACGGGATATTATTATGTTGCTATAGACAATAATGGATGTATTTCTAATAGAACAAGTGTACATGTACAAGTAAATTCAAGACCAAGTGCACCAACAGGAAGTGCAGTTCAAAGTTTTACTCATCAAGCAAAAGCTTCTGATTTAGTAATGAACCAACCAAACATTACCTGGTATTTAAGTTATACAGATGCTATTAATAGAATGAACGCTTTAAATGCCAATGATTTATTAGTAGATGGAACTACTTATTATGGAGTAATTATTGATGCTAATGGATGTCCTAGTTACCCTACAGCAGTAAAAGTAAATATTACTTTAGGCGTTAATAATTTAGATCTTGATAGTTTAAGATATTACCCTAACCCAATTGATAATGAACTTACTATTTCATATCATCAAAAAATTGATCAAGTTGAAATTTATAGTATAACGGGTCAGCGAATATTTAGCCAAAAGTTTGATGTTGAATTGGTAAAAATAGATTTTTCAAGATTTAGCTCAGGTGCCTACATGGTAAGAGTTAGCTCGGAAAGTCAGTCACAATTTGTGAAGGTTATTAAGAAGTAGAATTATTAATCTAAAGTAAATAAATAAAAATGACTTGAAATTTCAATAATTCAAGTCATTTTTTTATCATAAGAGGACTGTAATGTTTATCAATGGTGAATTTAATTTTAAAACCTATACTTTGTCACTCGTTTTTAAAATATACTAAATAAAGCTAACCCCGTATCAAATTAATTGTAGATATAATAAACCACTTGTTATTTCTATTTTCAAAAACGAAAATATCTCCTGATCCGCATAAACCACCACAATATATTCTGTAATAAACTGCAGCGTATTTTCCAGAAAAACTTACTTTAGAAAATTCAACAACCAAATTCGATTGATATTTCTTATTTATTTGATTCCAACCTTCATTGATATCTTTTTTAAAGAAAGATTCAAAATTACGTTTATTAATTAATTTCAGTTTGAATTGTGGATTAATAAAAGAGTCTATTTTAATACTATTTTTCGATCCTTTTAATAATCCTAATAGTGCCAATCTTAAATTTTCATCAGAATTGTAAACTTTAATTAGATTTTCATCTAAATAACTATCCATATAATCAGGTACACCATTTAAATTAGCTTTTAACTCCAATAAAACATCACTACTCTCAACATGCTTTACTGTTTTACTAAAAATCAAAGCTGTATTCTTATTAGTCCAGTTAATTTCCTTATCATTAAGTAAGATTGAATATATTTCATAATCTTTATTCTGAGAAAAAGTGTTTGCTATTAAACTAAAATACAATACATTAATAAATAAAATCTTCTTCATAATAAAAGTTTAAGACCTAATTAAAAAAACATTTTTTTGTTGCTTGTTTGTAAGAACAAAAGATAAAGTAAAAAAACAAAAAATCCTGTAGCAAAAGTACAGGATGTATTATTTATGATTTGTTAGCTAATTGTCCGCAGGCGGCATCAATATCTTTCCCTCTTGATCTGCGTACTTTTGCCACAATACCTGCATTATCTAACGCTTTTATATAAGCATCAATAACGGATGCATCGGCTTGTTGAAATTCACCATCATCAATTGGGTTGTACTCAATAATATTTACCTTACACGGTACATACTTGCAAAATTTTACCAATGCATCAATGGCTTTCTTATCATCGTTAATGCCTTTCCAAACCACATATTCGTACGTTATTTTACTTTTTGTTTTGCGGTACCAATATTCTAATGCTTCGCGAAGTTCAGGCAACGGAAAACTCTTGGTAAAAGGCATGATTTTATTTCGAGTTTCCTCAATAGCAGAGTGTAAGGATACGGCTAGTTTAACTTTTACCTCATCATCGGCCATTTTTTTAATCATTTTTGATACACCCGATGTAGATACAGTGATGCGTTTTGGAGACATGCCCAAACCTTCATCAGAAGTAATCTTATCAATGGCTTTCATCACATTAGGATAGTTCATCAAAGGTTCGCCCATGCCCATAAATACAATATTAGACAACGGACGGTTATGGTACAAACGACTTTCTTGATCGATAGCTTTTACTTGATCGTAAATTTCATCGGGTGCCAAGTTACGCATGCGTTTTAAACGTGCAGTGGCACAAAAGTTACAATCTAAACTACAACCAACTTGCGAAGATACACAGGCTGTGGTGCGGGTTTCGGTAGGAATTAAAACAGATTCTACAATTAAGCCATCGTGTAAACGTACCGCATTTTTTATAGTACCATCGGTGCTGTGCTGCATGGTATCTACCTGAATATGATTGATTACAAAATACTGCTCAAGCATTACACGCGTTTCTTTAGATACATTGGTCATATCTTCAAAACTATGTGCGCCTTTGCTCCATAACCATTCATATACCTGATTGCCTCGAAAAGCTTTATCACCTTGCGAAACAAAAAAGTCGCGAATTTGTTCTTTCGTTAAACTACGTATGTCTTTTTTTGTTGAATCCATGTTGCAAAGTTACAACAAAATCAACTATTTTAATAAATCTTGATTAAGCGGAGAAACAGTTTGTTCTGTAATTTTAGCTTTTGTTAAATACGCAACATTTGTTTCCTTAGTTTGGTTCACTGTTGATGTTCCTAATGATACAATAGCCGTTAAAACAAGTGTACATCCTAAAAAGCCAGTAGCTACAATTACATTTTTAAATTTAGTATTCATGATTATTAGTTAGTTAAGTTGGTTAAATATACAAATTATTTATAGTTACAAAAACTTAACTGTAAAATAATCTAAATTTTAACATTTTAAAAAAGCTATTATTAAAAAGCACTCATTTGTAAATGTTGCGTAATTTTGCAAAAAAAAGAACATGCATTTTATATCTGAAGATTTAGAAAACTATGTTGCTGCGCACTCTCAAGAAGAACCTCTTTTGTTGCAACAATTAAATAAAGAAACGCACCAAAAAATATTACAACCCCGCATGTTAAGCGGTCATTTTCAAGGTAGGGTTTTAAGCATGTTGTCTAAAATTATTTATCCCAAACATATATTAGAGCTGGGTACGTATACAGGTTATGCTACTTTATGTTTAGCCGAAGGTTTACAAAACGATGGTACTATTGATACTATTGATATTAACGAAGAATTAGAAGAAATTCAAGAAAAATATTTTAATTTATCTGATTACAAAGGAAGAATTTTTCAGCACATTGGAAATGCTACCGAAATTATACCTACACTCAACAAAAAATTTGATTTGGTTTTTATTGATGCCGATAAAGAAAACTATATTACTTATTGGAATTTAATTGTACCTATGATGAATAAAGGCGGTATTATTTTAAGCGATAATGTTTTGTGGAGCGGAAAGGTTTTGGAAGAAGTAAAGAAAAACGACAAATCGACCCCGATATTATTAGAATACAACAAAATGGTAAACAACGATCCACGTGTTGAAACCGTTCTACTACCCATTAGAGATGGTTTAACAGTTAGCAGGGTTTTGTAAATAAAATGGTTTTATCACTTTAATATGAATAAATTTTTTTTTGGTATTTTAAGTTTAGCGTTGTTTTCTTGTGGTAATATAAAGTCTATACATTACGGGCATGAAACTGGAAGTTTATGTTATAATGTTTTTTATAACAAGAATTTAAATATTAAATCATTTGATGGTGTAGAGTATCATGTTTATATGTTTTATAACAATAATGATTTCTTATACCTAACAAGTGATAATGGAATTCCAGGAGAAAATTATGACAATATGATGAAAATCATAAATAATGATTCTGTTGCATTTTATGAATTCATGTACAATAATAAATTACCACGATCAATAAAAGGAAAAGATGAAAATGGATATTATTATAATTATACTGACACAATTATTAATATTGGATACAGCAATGTAAAATCAAGAAAATCTAAAAGACATTTTGATTATATTATTAAACATCTACAGAAATGTAATAACAAATCAAACGATTAAACAGAATAATAATCTCAACAAAAAAACGCTTTCTAATGGAAAGCGTTTTTTTGTTGTTTATCTTTTAAGTTGAATTTATTATTAAAGTACTTAAATATAAAGTAAAATAAAGTACCCGATGCTAAGCCAAACAAATAACCACATAAGATATCTAACGGATAATGCAATGCTAAGTAAATACGGGTGTAAGCAAACAGCAACGGAAAAAAGAAAATAACCCATGCGTATTTGTAATACTTTTTCATGATAAGGAATATCAATAAAATAGACCCCATAGAGTTAGACGCATGCCCAGAAAAGAAACTCGGACTGTTGGCACCTCTTAAATAACGTAAATGTGGTAAAATATCAGGATCGTTCACTGGGCGTAAACGTGCTACTGCGTATTTTACTACGTTTGTCATTTGATCGGTAAAAACAAAAAATAAAGCCAACACCAATACCAATAAACCGAATTGTTTTAAGGAAATCTTTTTTAATAACAAGAAGATTAAGATCACAAAAAACGGCCACCAATTAATTTGATGCGTTATGTACATAAAAATAGGATCCCAAAAATCGGTTCCTAAATTATTTAAATAAATCAGTAGTTGTTGATCTTTATTAATGAGGCTCTCCAACATTATTTTTGACGTTTAATAGGTCCTGTCATGTTTTCGATATCTTCTTTAGCAGCATCAATTTCTTGTTGCACATCGTTCATCGGATTAAAATGATCCAAACTCATTGATTCTTTCATTTCATCGTACCCAATGTTCTTTTTAATATCGTCTAATCCAATACGTTTCTTAATATCTTCCATTTTAACCGCTTCTTTGATATCCTTTACAACACCTGTTTCATCAACACTTTTGGTTATTTCAGATTTAATTTCGTTAGAAGCACTTTTAAACTGATTGATCATTCTAGCTAATCCACGTGCCATTTCGGGAACTTTATCAGAACCAAAAAGCATTAAAATAACCAAAACAATCAATACCATTTCGCCTCCGCCAACGCCAAAAATAAAAAGCGAATGTGTGTATATGCCTAAAAACATGATTTTATTTTTTTATAAACTATGTGTATTCATAATTATAATTACAAAGTTACATAAAACTATTATTTTAAAACGCGAAGAATCTCTAAAAATTCGGTTGCTTTTTCGGTATACATCAGGCTAAGTTGCGTATCGGCAACTGTTTGGTATGAAGTAACTATTACCGGATCTTGTGCGATAAAGTATCCAAAAGCCATGTAATATTGCTCTGGAATTTGCAAACGTTGTGTGTAAAAATCTGACGGAAACTTATTTAAAAGCTTTTCTGCAAAAATATATTCTTGTTCTAAAGCTACTGCTTTTTCTAACATTTTGGTTCGTCCAGAAATAGCATTTACAATTAAATCAACAGGAATAATACCACCACCAGATGATGTTGCTGTGTGCAATCTGCGTTGTGCAGGTGTTAAACGTTTTACTTTACCAAAGCCTAAACTTTCACTTGTTATGGTTCTATCAATAACCAATTCATCTAAAACAGTATCGGCAAATTGCATAGGTACAAAAACCAACGATTTGTTCATATCAGTATAAGTTAATACTTTTTCACGACCTATTAAATGAATGGCAGAAATAACCAAAGTGTCATTAGGACTAGCTTCTATTGAAAAATAACCGCCTTTTTGTGTAGAAACTCCTTTATTGGTATTTACGTTTTTTACATAAATACCTTCTAAATCTCTTGTTTTAGCAACTACCTTTCCTAAAACTACTTTGCTTTGGGCAAAAGTGAAGTTGGTAAAAAGTACAAAAAACAATACTACAATATACGTAATGGTTCTATTCATAATGCAAAGCTATTGATTCTTTTAAAAGCATCTATGTTATTATAACGATTTTAACGATTAGGCAAAACGTTTTCTTGTTCTAAAAATTGAAACGATTTATCTAACAAATGCATACGCCATTTAGCTTCATCGTTTTGTTTTATGTACGAGTCTATTTCATAATCATCGTTCATATAATAATAAAATTTTTCTACCAACTCATTCGGGATTTTTAAATAATCGGTCATAATATCTCGTGGTAATCCTGCTACATACGGATTCATTTCGGTAGACTTTCTTGGAACAAAAGGCTCGCTTTTTTCTCCTCTTATTTTCCCAACAATCCATAAAAAAATCGCTTTAAAATCCATATTCATGTTAGGATTTGGGTTGGGGGTATTACTCATAATGGTTTTTCCATCAACCCCAAGCGATTTTGCTGTAATTTTTTGTACTTCAACAGTGCTTAATTCGGTATTAATAGGTTCTAAATAAATACGAACAATAGAAGCTTTTAAATCGGTGTTTTTAATTTTGTATTTTAATTGATAAAAATCGTTTTCGTTGACAACCAATTCATCTCCTTCATTCAAATTCATCGTTAAAAAGCCCGCTGTATCAGACAAAACACTTTCGTTTGAAGTAGTATTGATTACTTTTAAAGGAAAAACACCTACTTCATTAGCCATTAATCGAACTTTATAACTGTTTCTTTGTTGTGAAAACGCCGTTATTGATACTAAAATAATTAAAAAATAATAATACTTCATACTGTTTTATTTGATATGCCGTAAAAGTATCTGCTAAACTGTTAAAATATAAACAGCAACTTGATAAACAATTGTTAAATAAATAAGTTTGTAAAAAAACAAACGGCTTTGCATTAGAAACCATTGAAAAAGGATATTTTAGAACCGGTGAAGGTGAAGAAGTAAAACTTTTAATAAATTCGCAAAACAAACCTATTATACTGATTACAACTAACACAAACGAAAAAATTTATTATGCTGCTAAAGAAAAATCGAATCAAGAAATTTTCAATCAGTTAATTAAAGTCGTAAAAAAATGAAAAACTTAATCATAGCAAGCACCTCAACCGTTTTTGGCTTGGGCTATTTAGAATATTTACTACCTACCTTAGAAGCGCATTTTAAAAACGCCGAAACCATTGTATTTATTCCTTATGCACGTCCTAGTGGAATATCGCATGATGACTATACGTTAAAAGTAAGCGAAGCTTTTACCAAAATAGGTAAAAAAGTAGTAGGATTACATACTTTTGAAAGCCCTCTAGCAGCAATTGAACAAGCACAAGGTATTTTTACGGGTGGTGGAAATACTTTTTTACTGGTTAAAAAACTATACGAAACCAACGTATTATCTGCCCTAAAAACCGTTTTACTTAACGGCACTCCTTATTTGGGATGCTCTGCCGGCAGTAATATTACCGGTTTAACTATGGAAACCACAAACGATATGCCTATCGTCTATCCGCCAAGTTTTAAAACATTAGGTATGGTTCCGTTTAATATTAATCCGCATTATTTAGATCCAACAGAGGGTTCTACACACATGGGCGAAACCCGTGAAACCCGCATTAATGAATTTCACGCTTTTAACACACAACCTGTTTTGGGTTTACGCGAAGGAAGTTGGTTAGAAGTGCGTGGTGCTAAAATCACTTTAAAAGGTACATTAACCGCACGATTGTTCCGTCAAAACCAAACTCCGATTGAGTTAGAATCCGAAGCAGATTTATCAAATTTATCATAAAAAACGATCTATTACAGATCGTTTTTTATTTTCTTTTTGTAACTTGAAAAGAAAAATATGCTTGATAAAATAAAGAAAACCATTGATTTAATTCAGTCTATTGATATAGATGCCTTACAGAAACTTAACGAAAAAGTCGATTTAAAACAGTTAATGCAATCGGTAAGTGCGTTAAATGATGAGCAATTAAAAGGAATTGTTCATTTACTAAGTGGTACACAAAAAAAACACGAAGTACCTCCTATTGATGCCGATTTTTATGATGTAAGTGATGGTTTAACAGAAGACGAACGCAACATACAATTAAAAGTGCGTGCGTTTATGGAAACCGAAATCGCTCCTCTTGTAAACGAGCATTGGTTACACGACAGTTTTCCTATGGAAATTATCCCTAAAATTGCAGCACTTAATGTATGTGGTATTAATTATGAAGGATATGGTTGCGCAGGAAAATCGTCTTTATTAGAAGGCATCATTGCTTGCGAACTGGCCAGAGTTGATGCCTCAATAGCCACTTTTTTTGGTGTGCAAAGCGGTTTGTGTATGGGCAGTATTTACCGTTGCGGATCAGAAGAGCAAAAACAAGAATGGTTGCCCCAACTACAACAATTTAAAAAAATAGGCGCTTTTGGGCTAACCGAACCCGAAGTAGGTTCTGGTGCAGCTGGCGGATTGACTACTACTTGTGAAAAAACCGAAAATGGGTGGAAGCTAAACGGACAAAAAAAATGGATTGGAAATGCTACTTTTGCTGATATTGTAATTATTTGGGCACGAGATATTGCAGATAATCAAGTAAAAGGATTTATAGTAAAAACCGATAATCCTGGATTTTCTGTAGAAAAAATAAAAGATAAAATGGCATTGCGTATTGTACAAAACGGTTTAATTACGCTTACAGATTGCATGATTGATGAGAAAGATCGCTTACCAAACGCCAATAGTTTTAAAGATACTGCTAAAGTTTTACAAGCAACCAGAGCAGGTGTAGCTTGGATGGCGGTTGGTTGCGCACGTGGTGCTTATGAAAATGCATTGGCGTATACCACACAGCGCAAACAATTTGGAAAACCAATTGCATCTTACCAGTTAATACAAAATCATTTGGTAGAAATGTTGTCCAACCTTACTGCTATGCAAACAATGGTTTTTCGTTTATCACAATTACAAGATTCGGGTAAATTAAAAGACGAGCACGCATCATTAGCTAAAGTGTTTTGTACCTTACGAACACGTGACATTGTTTCAAGAGCCCGCGAAGTAATGGGAGGTAATGGTATTTTATTAGAATACAATGTAGCCCGATTTTTAGCCGATGCTGAAGCTATTTATTCGTATGAAGGTACAAAAGAAATAAATTCTTTAATAGTTGGCAGAAGTATAACTGGTTTTTCTGCCTTTGTATAAATCAATCTACATTAAGCTTTTACAACTCGCAAAAATGTACCTTTATAAAAACAAAAAAAATGAAAGAAGAGTTTATTTCCTTAGAAGTGCATAAAAATGATAGCAATCATCGTTTTGAACTAACTGTTGATGGCTATACAGCATTTATCGATTTTAAAGAGCGTAACCAAACCATTACCCTTATTCATACAGAAAGTCCTGAAGAATTAGCTGGTAGAGGTGTTGCTACCGCTTTAATTGAAAAAACATTGATGTATTTAGAAGAACATCAATATACTTTGATTCCACTATGTCCGTTGGTTTTTGCTTACATTAAGCGTCATCCGGAATGGAAACGCATTGTAGATCCTATCTTTACAAGATTCAATGAAAAATAAAAAAAGCTATGAAATACCTATTTATTTTTATTGCCTTAATGGTTAGTGGAGGAACTTTTGCGCAAAAAAAGAAAACACCTAAAATTGTTCCACCTCCACCTCCCGTTCGCGAAGCACCTCCTGTAGCAATAGAGTCGCTAGCAAAAGACGATGATAACGACACAAAATGTTTTGTATACACCACTAAAGAAGAAAAAGAAGGGAGAGTATTTGTAACCGAAAGTCTTTTGGAATACGGATGGAATAATAATTTGGCGCGAATGATTATTACCAATTATGATTACGATCCTGTTGCAGAAAAGGAAGCCAATGAAAAAGGATATATTATTGGTCAAGCAAAACAACTACAGTTTATTGAAGGAACTTTTAGAGTTGCCAAAGGCGTTTTAACCTTTGAGCCTGAAAAATTAGATTTATTTAAAACCGAATCTTTTAAAATATTGTTTGAAGGTAAAGACAAAAAAGTAAAACACTTAACAAATAGTAGAAATGAAGTGTTTGAAAAAGGAGAATGTTTAAAACCTATGGTTAGTATGTAATAAATAGGTATGAAAAACGGATTTCTTTTTATTATTTTCTACTTGTGTTCTTCAACAGTATTTTCTCAAAATAAAGAAGATATTTGGTCTGGAACGTATGTTTTAAAAATGCACAATAACAACAATACCGTTATTGACACATTGGTAATTGAACCTGCACCCATATTAAATAAAAATGATGTTGCAAGTAAGTATGAAGCCGATTTAAAAAGATGGACTATTTACTCTAAAAAAGATATCAAGAAAGATAAACAGGCTATTCGCAGGTTTTTATTTAATGAAGAAAATAACGAATACGAAGAATTTGGATGGACAACTCTGCACAAAAACAGTAGCATGAATTGTATGGACGGCGGTCATTTTTTTATTTGCCAAACCAACCAAAAAGGTTCTTTAAAAATAAGCAATGAAACCTTTGCGTTAACAACTAACATGTTTGGTGTTTGGCTACATTATGGTTTATATGATCTTGAAAAAATAAGTAATTAAATAAAAAGCTCTTGAGAAATCAAGAGCTTTTGTTTTTTTAGTTTACGAACTTAAACTTGTTTAGCATAAACTTTACACCAAAGTAAAAGCTGCTTAAAATGGTAAAAATAATAGCAACCATTGCAAAGTATTCTACAAAACGCATTACTACGTTAAGCTCTACTCGATCACTATCTAACAACACACCTACTGTTGTAATTGCAAAAGCAATAGTTAAAATGTTTAAAAGTTGTTTTTTCATTGTACTTGTTTTTAGTTATTTATACAACGCTTTAATTAGTATTTTATTGTAGGTACTTTTTACAACGTTTTCATAATTTCTAAAAATAAGAAAAAAGCTTTCCATTTGGAAAGCTTTTTTTGATATATAAAAACTAAATTATCTTGAATAATTAGGTGCTTCTTTTGTAATGGTTATATTATGTGGATGCGATTCTCCAATTCCTGAAGCGGTTAATTGTACAAAACGAGCCGTTTCTTGTAGTGTTGCAATATCTTTTGCTCCACAATACCCCATACCAGCGCGTAAACCTCCAATAAACTGCGTCATCGATTCAATTAATTCTCCTTTATAAGGTACACGACCTTCAATTCCTTCTGGAACTAATTTTTTTACGTCGTCTTCTACATCTTGGAAATAACGGTCTTTTGACCCATGCTTCATCGATTCAACAGAACCCATTCCACGGTATGTTTTAAACTTACGACCTTCAAAAATTACTGTTTCGCCCGGAGATTCTTTTGTACCAGCTAACATCGATCCTAACATCACACAATCAGCACCTGCGCCTAAGGCTTTAGGAATATCTCCTGTGTAACGTAAACCACCATCAGCAATAACAGGAATACCTGTACCACGTAAAGCAGCAGCTACTTCCATTACAGCCGAGAATTGCGGAAAACCAACTCCTGCAACTACACGAGTAGTACAAATAGATCCCGGACCAATACCTACTTTAACAGCATCGGCACCCGCTTCTACTAAATACAAAGCTGCTTCGGCAGTTGCAATGTTACCTACAACTACATCAATTTCAGGGAATGCCGCTTTTACAGCTTTTAAAGTTGTTACCACACCTTTTGTGTGTCCGTGTGCAGTATCAATAATTAATGCATCAACCCCCGCAGCAACTAAAGCACTTGCACGTTCAACAGCATCGGCAGTTACACCTAAAGCAGCTGCAACACGTAAACGACCAAATTTATCTTTATTTGCGTTTGGTTTTAAGGTTAATTTTGTGATATCACGAAAAGTGATTAATCCTACTAATTTATTTGAAGCATCAATAACAGGTAGTTTCTCAATTTTATTTTCTTGAAGAATTGATTCAGCCTCAGCCAAAGTAGTACCTTCTATAGCTGTAACAACATTTTGAGAAGTCATTACTTCTTGAATAGAGCGTTTATTGTCTTTTTCAAAACGTAAATCTCTGTTGGTAACGATTCCTTTTAAGATTTGATTTTCATCAACCACAGGAATTCCTCCAATTCCGTTTTCGCGCATTGCATTTTTAGCATCGCCTACGTTTGCGCTTAATGGCAATGTAACAGGATCAATAATCATTCCCGATTCTGCACGTTTTACTTTACGAACTTCCATAGCTTGTTGCTCTGTAGTCATATTTTTATGTAAAACGCCAATTCCGCCTTCACGAGCCATTGCAATTGCCATTGCACTTTCGGTTACCGTATCCATTGCAGCTGAAATTACTGGAACGTTTAAGGTAATGTTTTTTGTAAATTTTGATTGAATATTTACTTCGCGTGGTAATACCTCAGAGTAAGCTGGTATTAACAATACATCGTCATAAGTTAGACCTTGACCAACGATTTTAGTTGTATGTGCTTTCATGTGCAATTGTAGTTGAATTGCATGCAAATTTAATCAAAAAAAATTAAAATATAAAATTCTAGTGATAAAAATTAAAGATGTTTAACGCTTCGTTATAAGCAGCCTCAAAAGACATCATTTGTACACCTGTAGCTACTTTATTTGCTGTAAAATAACTCAACATTTTTTCGGTTGGCATATTTCCTGTTAAATCATCCTTTGCCATTGGGCATCCACCAAAACCTTTAATAGCGCCATCAAAACGAGTACATCCTGCTTTGTACGCTGCGTCTACTTTTTCAAACCAAGCATCAGGTGTGGTGTGTAAATGCGCACCAAATTCAATTTTAGGATATTTAGGGATTAAGTTAGAAAACAAATAATCAATATCTTCAGGAGTTGATGAACCAACGGTATCAGAAAGCGATAAAATGGTAACCCCCATGCTTGCTAATTTTTCTGTCCACTCACCAACAATATCAACATTCCAAGGGTCGCCGTAAGGATTTCCAAAGCCCATAGATAAATACGCTACCACTTCTTTATTGGTTTTAGCTGCAATATCTAAAATTTCTTGAAGCGTAATTAATGATTCTGCAATGGTTTTGTGCGTATTGCGCATTTGAAAATTTTCTGAAATAGAAAAAGGAAAGCCCAAATACTTAATTTCGTTATGAACCGATGCCAATTCTGCACCTTTTGTATTAGCGATAATAGCTAATAATTTAGTTTGCGTTTCAGATAAATCTAACTGAGCTAGAACCTCAGCCGTATCTTGCATTTGTGGAATAGCTTTTGCCGAAACAAAACTACCAAAATCTAAGGTGTCAAAACCACAGCGTAGTAACGATTGAATGTATTGTACTTTTTTTTCGGTAGGAATAAACATCTTGATGCCTTGCATAGCATCTCTTGGACATTCGATTATTTTGACTGGTTTCATAGTTTTCAAAGATAAGAGAAACTAAAGTATTTGCAAAAAATTAGTATAAAATTATCATTACACTATTTCATCCACATAAAAACAATTAGGGCAATAAAAACAGCTATTTGCACATAATTTAAAAGTCCTTGAATGTATGTGTGCTTCACTAAAAATTTACGAATGTATGATGAAAGAATGGCTACTAAAACAAAGACAATTAAAGCTTGTATCATAAAAATACTGCCTAACGTATACACTTGTAGTTTTAAATTTCCGAATTCGGGTTTTAAAAACGTTGGGAATAACGACAAGAAAAACAACATAATTTTCGGATTCAATACATTCATAATCAACCCTTGTTGCACTTGTTGAAAAACCGATTTTGAAGAAACGGTATTTGTTACATCAACTACAATAGGTTCAATGGGTGCTTTGTAAAGCAAGTAAATAATACGCAATAAGTAAAGGGTACCGAAAACTTTTATGGCAATAAACAGCCACGGAATTGCTACAATTAAGGTCGAAATTCCAAAGGCTAATAATGTGGTATGAAACAACAATCCGGAACTAAGCCCTATTGCAGCTGCAATTCCGAATTGTTTTCCTTTCGTAATACTTGTAGACAATACATACATTATATCAGGACCAGGCGCAATAGTTAATGCCAAACTGGTTAAAAAGAACGATATAATGATTTCTAATGTCATTAACTACGTTTTAAAATAGCTTGATTGATTTCTTTAATTAAAGCAGGTCCTTCGTAAATAAAACCTGTATAAATTTGTACTAATGCGGCACCAGCATCTAATTTTTCTAAAGCATCGGCTGCAGAATGAATACCACCAACACCTATTATAGGAAACGATTTATTGCTTTTTTCTGATAAAAAACGAATAACTTCTGTAGATCGCTTGGTTAAAGGTTTACCAGATAAACCACCTACTTCTACTTTATTTGCCGATTGCAAACCTTCACGTGAAATAGTTGTATTGGTAGCAATAACACCCGCAATTTTGGTATCGTTAATAATATCAATAATATCCAATAATTGCTCATCGGTTAAATCGGGTGCAATTTTTAATAAAATAGGCTTTGGATTTGCCTTTTCAAGATTTCTTTTTTGAAGCGTAGATAACAACTCTGTTAAAGGTTCTTTGTCTTGTAATGCACGCAAATTAGGCGTGTTAGGCGAAGAAACATTTACCACAAAATAATCTACATACGCAAATAAAGCATCAAAACAAATGGTATAATCGTTTACAGCCTCTTCGTTTGGTGTTACCTTATTTTTACCAATATTTCCGCCAATTAAAACACCTTTGTTCTTTTTTAAACGCTCAATAGCTAAATCAATTCCGCCATTATTAAAACCCATACGGTTAATAATTCCCGAATCTTCTTTTAAGCGAAACAAACGTTTTTTAGGATTTCCTTCTTGTGGTTTTGGCGTAATGGTTCCAATTTCAATAAAACCAAATCCAAAAGCATCTAACTCATTATAAATCTTAGCATCTTTATCCAAACCAGCGGCTAATCCTACCGGATTTTTAAATTTCAATCCAAAAACCTCACGCTCTAATCGTTTATCGTTTACCTGATAAATAGATTTAATGATTGATTTTGCTCCAGGAATCTTTTGCATCGTTTTAATCATAGAAAAAGTAAAATGATGCACTTCTTCTGGATCGAATTTAAAAAATAAAGGACGGATGATTGATTTATACATAGTTGTGAGATTATTGCGTTGCAAAAGTAATCTTTCTTACATCAAAATAAAATATTTAAGAATTGAAAGATTTAAATTCTAAAAAAAATGTACTTTTAATTACTTTAAACTTTAATCAATTGTATGCATAAAGTTATTTTCTATAGTGTAATTTCTGTTTTTTGTTTGATGAATACGGCATCTTTTGCTCAATTTGGAAAAATAGTTGATAAAGATGGTTTTGTGAATTTGCGAGAAAAACCCAATGCAAACAGCAAAATTGTGGGTACTATAAAATCGAATGAATTTGTGTATGTTTTTGATGATGCCGATGTTAATTGGTTCATGGTTGATTATCCCAAAACAGATACAGAAAGTTTAAACGGAAACATCCATAAATCGCGCGTAGTTTTATTAGAAAATTTTTTGGCTTTAAAGCAAGATTTCATTTCTGATAATGAAGTGCATTTAACAGCCAAAAACATTAAAATTGTAGTTAAAGGTGAACCTTTTGATTATAAAAAGAACAAAGCAAAATTTAAAAAAGTAAAACATAAAGAAGTAGGTTATGTAGAAGAGTTTTATAACAATCAGTTGGTTTGGGGTACCGATTTTACCATTCCAAAATCACATTATAAAAGCATTGAAGTAACCTATAATAATAGCAAAACGGTTTTACCCGCAAAAATTATCGAAAATTTGTTTAATGTAAGTATTGGTCAAACTACAGCTTATTTTGATGCTAAAACAGAAGAGTTGTATCTGCTTTCTTTAAATTCTGATGGTGCAGGTGCTTATTATTGCTTGTTTGTATTTGAAAAAGGTGTTTTTAAACAACGAAAAGTAATTATGCCTTTTTAATGATGATTTACAATACTATTGCTAACTTAAGATTTGCTTAAAATTGATACAGTCTCTTTTTTAATGAAATTACACAAAATACCTTTGTTTATAAATAATGAAATTTATGTAGTAACATATTGTTTAGTGTTTTTAGATGTTTTTTTTAAAAGTATTAAAAATATCATAAAAATGTATATTTTTACAGACATTATTATTTAAAAACATGTACAAAAAAACACTTCTTATTTTTTTTGCTTTTATTAGCACTTTTGCTTTTGCGCAAAAAGTATCATTATTTAAACAGTTTTATGGTAGTTATGATTTTACCATGTTAGGAAATACAATGAATGTATTGCCTAATGGTGATCCTGCTTCATGTGCAATTTTAACAGAGTCATCTGATTTTTTACGGATCAATGGAGATAAAACAATTGTGGCAGCATACTTATATTGGTCTGGAAACGGTGTTGAAAAAGAGGCAGATTTGAATGTAAAACTAAATGGTGTTGAAGTAAAATCTACAAAGGAAAATTACCTATATTTAAGTACCGACAAAAAGAGTGGCTATTTTTCAGCCTTTGCTGATGTTACGAATATAGTAAAACAATTTGGAAAAGGAGAGTACAAGCTCTCAGAGTTAGACTTAACAAGACATATGCCTAAATATTGCGGTGGCAATTATGTTGGTTGGTCTATTGCTGTAGTGTATCAAGATCCTCAAATTGAAAATAATTTAGTTGCTATTTATGATGGTTTTGAAATTATGGATAGAGATGTAAATCCTATGATTAATATTGTATTAGACGGTTTTAGAATTACAAACGCAGCTAATTCAAAAATTGCTTTTTTAGCTTGGGAAGGTGATAAAGATATAAGCGATGGAGAAGAATTAAGAATTAATGATAAATTGTTGTCAAATGGATTAAATCCGTCCAATAATGCTTTTAACGGAACCAATACATTTTCTGGATCAATAGAAGCTTGGAATATGGATTTAGATTTGTATGATTTAAGTAATCACGTAAAAGCTGATGATACATCATTGGATATAAAAATGAAAACTAATGGAGATGTTGTTTTAATTAATACCATTGTCTTATCTGTGTATAGTGTTTTTCCTGATGCTACTATAGCTTTTGATAGTTATAAAAATCATTGTCATCAACGCATAGTTGATGTTGAATATACTGTTGCAAATTACAAAGGAAATCATCCACTTAAAAGTAATACTCCAATAGCTTTTTATATAAATAATGAATTAGTAGGGAAAGCTGAAACAGATTTTGAAATAGGTATTGGAAAAGAAAGCAAGCTTAAAACTCGACTAGAAATACCTGCAAAGTTTGGATATCGATTTGATTTAATGATTAATGTTGATGATGATGGTACAAAGAAAGGTTTTGTTTATGAAATAGATGAAGAAAATAATTCAACTAAATCTCATGTTAATTTGGCAAAGGATTGTCCTATACAAAAAGGAGTTTCTGCTAATTCTGACGGATCTAATGATGGATTTGATTTAAGTATTTATGATTTAAATGAATTGAAAATATATAACAGATATGGTACTGAGGTTTTTAAACATGGAAAAGGATATACCACTCAGTGGATAGGGCAGGATAAAAACGGACAACTACTACCAGCAGGTACTTATTATTATGTTTTTAGTACAGCATTTGAAACTTTTTCTGGATATATTTACTTAATAAGAGAAATAAAGTAAAAAAGTTTATTATATAAAAAAAGACCGAGTGAAAATGATTACTCGGTCTTTTTTATTTAGAATAGATATTTATCATGCTAATTTCTGTTAACTAGAAAGAATTTAAAACAGATTAATAAATGAATTGAACATTATAAATAGGTGATGTTTTTTATGTTGTACTTTACCAAATAGAAGTATTAAATAATACAGGATGTTAATATATGTTTTTGTTTGTTAAATACTTGATAGAATCTATTAAAATTCACTCATTTTTATTTGTAGTTAAAAAAAATATAAAATTTCATTAAACTATTCAAAAAATTTTTTTAAGTTTATCTTCTATAAACTAATTTTGATTTTTTATTTATGAAAAATTTTTATTTAATCATTCTTTCGCTAATAAGTGTTCTCTGGTTTTCTTTGAGTGCTCAAACCGCTTTGCCATATACCCAAGGGTTTGAAAACACTAATCACGGTTGGACATTAGCAAACGGGACACAGACAAATGGATGGTTTGTGGGGACAGCCGTTGCAAATGGAGGTACGAAAAGTTTGTATATTTCCAATGATAGTGGAGTAACAAATAATTATACAAATAGTACTGCAAGTACGGTTCACGCTTATAAAGACTTTATAGTGCCCATTGGTGTTCCTGAAGTAGAGATTTCTTTTGATTGGAGAGCTTTAGGAGAAAGCTGTTGCGACTATATTAGAGTATGGTTGGTTCCAACCTCTTTTACACCAACAGTAGGTACGCAAATTGGTACAGCTACTGACCAAATTAATTTGACGGGTAATTTAAATATGGACGCTTCTTTCAAGAGATTGCAATTTGTTCAAAATATTGCAAATTACTCTGCTGCAGGATCTTTCAGATTGGTTTTTGAGTGGAGAAATGATGGTTCATTAGGTACGATGCCTGCAGGTGCTATTGATAATGTCGATGTTAAAGCACTTACTTGTTTTAGGCCATTAAATACCACTGTTAATGTAGCTTCTGCTACATCAGTAGATGTTGTTGTCACTCCTGATCCAGCAAGCCCTTCAAATGTTACTTATGAGTATGAAATAAGAACAGCTGGTGCACCTGGTAGTGGAGCAACAGGTTTAGTTCAACAAGGAACATCAACTACGCCTAATTTTACAGTATCCAATTTGCAATCAAACGCAAGTTATAATATTTATGTTCGAACAAAATGTTCTGCAACAGATAAAAGTTTATGGGTAAACAAAAGTTTTTTTGTAATTGTTCCTGAAAATATGCCGTATAGTCAAAGTTTTGAAACAGCTACAGTTGATTGGGTGTTGTCTAATGGTACGGAAGTAAATAAATGGGTTGTTGGTACCGCAGTAGCCAACAGTAGTACTAAGTCATTATATGTTTCAAATGATAATGGAGTAACCAATAATTACACAATAAATACAGCTAGTGTAGTGCATGCCTTTAAAGATTTTAATATACCAACAGGTATTGAAGAGGTCGCTTTAGAGTTTGATTGGAAAGGAGGAGGTGAAAGTTCATGGGACTTTTTAACGGTATGGCTTGTACCTACTAGTTTTAATCCTACAACAGGAACTAGAGTTACAGCCTCTGCTGACAGAGTAGATTTATTCGGTCTTTTAAATTTGAAGAATACTTTTCAGAGAGCCCATGTGATAAAAGATATTACTAAATATACTAATAATTTTAGAGTTGTTTTTGAATGGAGAAATGATGGTTCTGGAGGAACAATGCCTGCTATTGCAGTAGATAATATAAATGTAGTACCAGTTACTTGTTATCAGCCTATTAATTTGGTTTTTAACTCAATAACTAAAAATTCAATAAGTGCTACTATTACACCAGATACTCGCTCTTTATCAAGTGTTACATTTGAATATGAAGTAAGAACTTCTGGTGGTGCAGGTAGTGGACCTACTGGATTGGTAGCTTCGGGAACTACAACTTCACCAAGTTTTACAGTTGCTAATTTACAACCTGAAACTAATTATCAAGTATATGTAAGAACAGTTTGCTCTGCTACAGATAAAAGTTTGTGGAGTAAAGAGTTTAAATTTATGACTTTATGTAATTATTCAGATTTTACATCATATACTACATCATTAGATTTATGTGGTCCACAAAAAGCGGAACTAAATGCAGTAGTAGAAAATTCTAGTTATGTAGCAGTATGGTTTGATACAAAAGATGACTTAACGCCTTTGTATGAAGGAGCTAATTTTATGTCTCCAAATGACGTAACACAAAACAGAAGCTTTTGGTTACGTAGTTGGAATGTCTCTAAGAATACTCCTGTTACTGTTGGTACAGGGACATTAACTACTACGGGTGAGGAAACTTTTTTAATTCATTTTTATGGGGGATATAAACACCAGTTTATATTTACAGCAGCTGAATTAATTGATAAAGGATTAACAGCAGGTCCAATAACAGCATTGAAGTTTGATGTAGTAACTGTTGGAACAGCAGCAAGAAATGATTTTTCTATAGCTATGGGTACTACAACTCAAAGTGTTGCAACTGGTACTCATGTTGCCAATGCTAATTTAACACAGGTTTATTCTAATGCATCAGAGACATTTGCAGTAGGTACGAAGACTTTTACTTTTACAACTCCTTTTGTTTGGGATGGTGTAAGTAATATAGTTGTTCAAACAAATTGGAGTAATCAAAATACAGGTGGTAATGATGGGGCTTTAAGATATCATACAACTTCTAATGATATGAACACATATACTTATGCTGATAGTAGAACAGCAGCAGAATTTTTAACTGTTGTTAGTGGAAGTGTTAATGGAAGCGGTGGTACGTCTACTATTGATGGTCGTCCAAATACGGTGTTTGTTGGGAATGCAGGTTGTGTATCACCAGCAATAGAGATTCCAGTAACCGTAGCGCCAAAGCCATTATTTGATTTATCAACAGATAAGGTAAGTTCATGTGATGGAAATGCATCTAGTTCTGTACGTGTAGTAACCAATTTAGGAGGATATGATACTTTTACCTGGAGTCCTAGTACAGGAGTAAATGGCGATGCTGTAAATGGTTGGACATTTAGTACAACACAAGAGCAAGAATATACTTTAGTAGCAAGCCAGTCAAATGGTATTTGTGAATTTGAGAAGAAAGTTTATGTTTATGCTAGTGAGAAACCAGAAGCGTTAATAAGCTTACCAAGTACAATAGATTTATGTAAAGATGTAGTAGAGGAGATAAAAGTATTAGAGACTTTACCACCTCATGTAACTGTAGGTACAGCACGTACTACTACAGCAGGAACAAGTAATGTGTCTGCATTTGTACAAAGTGCGGTTTATTCAAAACAGCAATATATTTATAGTGCGGCAGAGTTAATGGCGCAAGGAATTACGGGGTCTGGATATATTAAAGATTTATCATTTGAGACCTTAGATTCAGGCGCAAGTTTAAGTAATCCAAGATATACAATTAAGATGATGGCTACTAATAATACATCGTTTGGAACCAATAATTTTATATCAGGAAATTTATCAACGGTTTATTCAAAAGAGAATCATACCCATATTTTCCAAGGATTACAAACGGTAGTTTTAGATAATCCATTTTATTGGGATGGACAATCAAATATATTAGTAGAGGTAACCCAAGAAGGGGCAGGAAGTGGAAATAATGCGCAAACATACTACCATACTGTAGCAGGTGTAAATGTAGGAATGAGTGCAAGTAGTGCTACTAATGCAAATCCATCTATAGGAGTTCCAACCACAAGTCGATTAAATGTACGATTTGGATTAGGGCAATCAACAGTTACTTGGTCACCTTCTAGTAATTTGTATTTAGATGCAGCAGCAACAATACCTTATACAGCTGGATCATCAGCTACAAAAGTATATGTAGTTTCAAGTGCTAATATGAACCAAGTTTATAATGCTGTTTTAACAGGATTAAATGGCTGTTCTACTACTAAGGCTATAACAGTAAATGTAACTAGTGTACCAGCACCAGTTGTGGCAGATCAAGTGTTTTGCCAGGCTACATCTACAAGTAATGTAGTTGTAACGGGTGTTCCTAATGGTGGAAGTTTGTTGTTTTTTAACAACACAACTACCCAAATACCAATAAATACTATTTCACAAACGGGTACTTACTATGTAGAAAGTGTCTTAAATAATTGTAAATCGGTTCGTATACCATTTAATGTTACTATAACTACATTGTCTTTACCAACAGCAGCTTTTAATCAGTTTGCTTGCGGAACAGGAACAGTAGCAGATTTAAAAGCAAGTGGTGTTTCAGGGTCACAAATAAACTGGTATAGTTCAGTAACATCAACCACAGCATTGCCATTAACACAGGCTTTGGTAAATAATACAACGTATTATGCGGCTCAAGTTTTAGGATCATGTGAATCAGGACGTGTAGCGGTATTGGTAAGTGTAGGTAGTGCACCAGCGGCATTAACAGCTCAAACAATATCTATTTGTGGAAGTATAAATTATGGAAACGTTAGTTTAAATCAGTTGCCAGGCTCAGAATTGGTATGGTATCCATCTGCAAGTTCACAAACACCAATACCAAATACAAATTCAGTTGTAAATGGTACCTATTATGTGTCACAAAAGATCAATGGATGTGAATCTGCACGTGTTCAAATAGTTGCAACCGCACAAGGTAGTGTGCCAGCGCCAACAGCAGGTATTCAAAATATTTGCGGTAGTGGTACAGTGGCGCAATTAGTGGCTCAAATTTTACCAAATGCTACAGCAGAATGGTATTCAAATGCTACATCAACAAGTCCATTAGCATTAAATACACCATTAGTTAGTGGTACCTATTATTTGGCACAGCGTGTAGATAATTGTTTATCAGTAAAAATAGCAGTGGCAGTTCGTGTAATAAACACCAGTTCGCCATCAGTTGGTTCATTTACCTTATGTGAGGGGGCAACGGTTGCTAATTTGGCAATAGTTGCACCAACAGGTACTACGTATAAATGGTACTCAAATGCAACAAATACAACAGAGTTATTACCAACAGAAGTTTTAAAGAGTGGTTTTTATTTTGTGAGCAGTTCACAAGGCGGATGTGAATCAGGAAGAACTCAAGTTCAAGTAACGATTAACAGTCGTCCAAACAGCCCAACAGGAGTAACCCCACAAATTTTTAAAGATGTAGATTTCCCTGAAATAAGTAATCTAGTAATGAATCAACCAAATGTTGTTTGGTATGCTACATATGACGATGCAATGAAAGGGGTAAATCCATTACCACAAAACATGCCATTGGTAGATAAAACAACTTATTATGCAGTTATAATAGGATCAAACAGCTGTCCAAGTTTACCAACACCAATAGAAGTGCAAATTGTTTTAGGTGTAAATGATTTTGATTTAAGTAAATTAAATTACTATCCAAACCCAGTAAACGATGTGTTAACAATAAGTTATGTAGAAAACATAACAAGTGTATCGGTGTTTGATTTAAATGGAAGATTGGTTTTAACCAAGCAATTTGATAAAGAAACGGTTCAGTTAAACTTTTCAGATTTAAGTTCAGGTACTTATATGCTGAATGTTAAAACAAAAGAAAACAGCCAATTTATTAAAATTGTGAAAAAATAATTATAATAGTCAATAGTTAATATCCACAACCAAGGCTGCCTTTTAAGGCAGCCTTGGTTGTTTTATATAAAGATTAAAGCTTTAACTTATATAGATAAGTTATAATGAAAAGATTTTTCCTCCAACTCTATACTTCAAAGTATAATTATTTAGAACCCCCAGTTGCTAACCCCTTGCCCAAAAGCCATTTAAAAAAAAGAATAAAAAAAGGGTGTGAAATATTAGGAATCTATTTAAAAAAGGGGGTATCTTTGCACTCGCATTACAGAAATAACGTTCATTTAAAGATTTGGTAACACAATAAAAATTTAGAAAATAAATTTGGATTGTAAATAAAAAAGGTTGTAGCTTTGCAATCCGATTCCGAAAGGAGTTTTGTAAAAGTTCATAATTTTTTAAGGTTAAAAAAATCGTTTAAAAATTTTTTCAAAAAAAATTTGCGAGATTAAAAAAGAGTTACTACTTTTGCAACCGCTTTAAGAAACAAGGCGAGAGAATAAGAAGATACGTTCATAGACATATTGGATTAACAGAGAATAAAGAGTAAGAGCTTTTAGGTAACTAAGAGGTCTTGAACAACACATCAAAAATATAAAAAATATACGATGAAGAGTTTGATCCTGGCTCAGGATGAACGCTAGCGGCAGGCCTAACACATGCAAGTCGAGGGGTAGAGGCAGCTTGCTGCTTTGAGACCGGCGCACGGGTGCGTAACGCGTATGCAATCTACCTTATACTAAGGGATAGCCCAGAGAAATTTGGATTAATACCTTATGGTTAATAGAATTGGCATCGATTTTATTATAAAGATTTATTGGTATAAGATGAGCATGCGTCCCATTAGTTAGTTGGTAAGGTAACGGCTTACCAAGACGATGATGGGTAGGGGTCCTGAGAGGGAGATCCCCCACACTGGTACTGAGACACGGACCAGACTCCTACGGGAGGCAGCAGTGAGGAATATTGGTCAATGGAGGCAACTCTGAACCAGCCATGCCGCGTGCAGGATGACGGTCCTATGGATTGTAAACTGCTTTTGTACAGGAAGAAAAAGAGTTACGTGTAGCTTATTGACGGTACTGTAAGAATAAGGATCGGCTAACTCCGTGCCAGCAGCCGCGGTAATACGGAGGATCCAAGCGTTATCCGGAATCATTGGGTTTAAAGGGTCCGTAGGCGGGGTATTAAGTCAGCGGTGAAAGTTTTCAGCTTAACTGAAAAATTGCCGTTGATACTGGTATTCTTGAATGATTGTGAAGTAACTAGAATATGTAGTGTAGCGGTGAAATGCTTAGATATTACATGGAATACCAATTGCGAAGGCAGGTTACTAACAATTTATTGACGCTGATGGACGAAAGCGTGGGTAGCGAACAGGATTAGATACCCTGGTAGTCCACGCCGTAAACGATGGATACTAGCTGTTTGGACTTCGGTTTGAGTGGCTAAGCGAAAGTGATAAGTATCCCACCTGGGGAGTACGGTCGCAAGACTGAAACTCAAAGGAATTGACGGGGGCCCGCACAAGCGGTGGAGCATGTGGTTTAATTCGATGATACGCGAGGAACCTTACCAGGGCTTAAATGTAGTTTGACAGATTTGGAAACAGATTTTTCTTCGGACAAATTACAAGGTGCTGCATGGTTGTCGTCAGCTCGTGCCGTGAGGTGTCAGGTTAAGTCCTATAACGAGCGCAACCCCTGTTGTTAGTTGCCAGCACGTAATGGTGGGAACTCTAGCAAGACTGCCAGTGTAAACTGTGAGGAAGGTGGGGATGACGTCAAATCATCACGGCCCTTACGTCCTGGGCCACACACGTGCTACAATGGCCGGTACAGAGAGCAGCCACTTAGCGATAAGGAGCGAATCTATAAAGCCGGTCACAGTTCGGATCGGAGTCTGCAACTCGACTCCGTGAAGCTGGAATCGCTAGTAATCGGATATCAGCCATGATCCGGTGAATACGTTCCCGGGCCTTGTACACACCGCCCGTCAAGCCATGGAAGCTGGGGGTACCTGAAGTCGGTGACCGCAAGGAGCTGCCTAGGGTAAAACTAGTAACTAGGGCTAAGTCGTAACAAGGTAGCCGTACCGGAAGGTGCGGCTGGAACACCTCCTTTCTAGAGATGGTTCAAGCATCTTTTACTCTTTAACTGTTGGTTCAAAAAACAAGAATAATTAAAATACAGAGTCTCGTAGCTCAGCTGGTTAGAGTACTACACTGATAATGTAGGGGTCGGCAGTTCGAGTCTGCCCGGGACTACTATTTAAGTTATTTAAAAGGAAATTTTAGAAGTTGAGTTATCAACAATCCGCTGAAAGCTAACGGCTGATAACTGCAAGCTAAAAACACGGGGGATTAGCTCAGCTGGCTAGAGCGCCTGCCTTGCACGCAGGAGGTCATCGGTTCGACTCCGATATTCTCCACTATCTTAAGAAGATAGAGAATAGAAAAGAGAAAATAGACTTAGTCTGTTATCTATCATCTATACTCTATTATCTAAAGGAAAAGTTCATTGACATATTGAGATACATTTAAAAAGTAGAAAAATATTATAGTAAAATAATATAAAGCACATTTTTAATCTTTTGAGATTAAAAAGTAGAGCACAATAAGCAAAATAAGGGCGTATGGGGAATGCCTAGGCTCTCAGAGGCGAAGAAGGACGTGATAAGCTGCGAAAAGCTACGGGGATTGGCACACACGAATTGATCCGTAGATATCCGAATGGGGCAACCCGGCATGTTGAAGACATGTCACATCGATAGATGAGCAAACCCGCTGAACTGAAACATCTAAGTAGGCGGAGGAGAAGAAAACAAAAGTGATTCCGTAAGTAGTGGCGAGCGAACGCGGAATAGCCCAAACCAAAGTTGTTACGGCAATTTTGGGGTTGTAGGACCACGACATTGTATGCAAAGCGAATAAGAATCATCTGGAAAGATGAACCGCAGAGGGTGATAGTCCCGTATTGGTAAGCAATGTAATGCATAGTGGTATCCTGAGTAGGTCGGGGCACGTGAAACCTTGATTGAAACTGGCGGGACCATCCGCTAAGGCTAAATACTCCTGAGAGACCGATAGTGAACCAGTACCGTGAGGGAAAGGTGAAAAGAACCGTGAATAACGGAGTGAAAAAGATCCTGAAACCATACGCCTACAAGCGGTCGGAGCCCATTCGTTGGGTGACGGCGTGCCTTTTGCATAATGAGCCTACGAGTTACCGTTGCTGGCAAGGTTAAGTACTTCAGGTACGCAGCCGAAGCGAAAGCGAGTCTGAATAGGGCGCATTAGTCAGTAATGGTAGACGCGAAACCGTGTGATCTACCCATGGACAGGTTGAAGTTTGGGTAACACCAAATGGAGGACCGAACCCGTTGACGTTGAAAAGTCTTGGGATGATCTGTGGGTAGGGGTGAAAGGCCAATCAAACTCGGAAATAGCTCGTACTCCCCGAAATGCATTTAGGTGCAGCGCTATTATAGTTTATTAGAGGTAGAGCTACTGATTGGATGCGGGGGCTTCACCGCCTACCAATTCCTGACAAACTCCGAATGCTAATAAATGATTACTAGTAGTGAGGGCATGGGTGCTAAGGTCCATGTCCGAGAGGGAAAGAACCCAGACCATCAGCTAAGGTCCCCAAATGTATGCTAAGTTGAACAAACGCGGTTTGATTGCCCCGACAGCTAGGATGTTGGCTTGGAAGCAGCCATTCATTTAAAGAGTGCGTAACAGCTCACTAGTCGAGCGATCGAGCATGGATAATAATCGGGCATAAGTATACTACCGAAGCTATGGATTTGTATTATATACAAGTGGTAGGGGAGCATTCTAAACTGGGTAGAAGGTGATTTGTGAGAATTGCTGGACTGTTTAGAAAAGAAAATGTAGGCATAAGTAACGATAATGCGGGCGAGAAACCCGCACACCGTAAGACCAAGGTTTCCACAGCTATGCTAATCAGCTGTGGGTTAGTCGGGACCTAAGGCACACCCGAAGGGGGACGTCGATGGCCAACGGGTTAATATTCCCGTACTTGTAATAGTTGTGATGGAGTGACACAGTGGTGAAAGTACCGCGAACTGACGGAATAGTTCGTTAAAGCACGTACCTATAGATCTTATAGTAAAATGCGTAGGATTTGGAGAAATGCGATAGTACACGGAGCCTTCGGGCAAAGTGATAGTGTACCTAAAGGCTGTCAAGAAAAGCTTCTAAACTTAGATTATTACAACCCGTACCGCAAACCGACACAGGTGGTCGAGGAGAGTATCCTCAGGTGCTCGAGAGATTCATGGCTAAGGAATTAGGCAAAATAGACCTGTAACTTCGGGAGAAAGGTCGCCAGCAGCAATGCTGGCCGCAGTGAAAAGGTCCAGGCGACTGTTTATCAAAAACACAGGGCTCTGCCAAATCGTAAGATGAAGTATAGGGCCTGACACCTGCCCGGTGCTGGAAGGTTAAGAGGAGATGTTATCTTCGGAGAAGCATTGAATTGAAGCCCCAGTAAACGGCGGCCGTAACTATAACGGTCCTAAGGTAGCGAAATTCCTTGTCGGGTAAGTTCCGACCTGCACGAATGGTGTAACGATCTGGACACTGTCTCAGCCATGAGCTCGGTGAAATTGTAGTATCGGTGAAGATGCCGATTACCCGCAGTGGGACGAAAAGACCCTGTGCACCTTTACTATAGCTTAGTATTGTTCTTGGATAAGTGATGTGTAGGATAGGTGGGAGACTTCGATCCTGCGTCGCCAGGCGTAGGTTAGTCATTGTTGAAATACCACCCTTTGCTTATCTGAGATCTAACTCGACGACGTTGAGGACATTGCTTGGTGGGTAGTTTGACTGGGGTGGTCGCCTCCAAAAGAGTAACGGAGGCTTCTAAAGGTTCCCTCAGCACGCTTGGTAACCGTGCGTAGAGTGCAATGGCAAAAGGGAGCTTGACTGAGAGACCAACAAGTCGATCAGGTACGAAAGTAGAGCATAGTGATCCGGTGGTTCCGCATGGAAGGGCCATCGCTCAAAGGATAAAAGGTACGCCGGGGATAACAGGCTGATCTCCCCCAAGAGCTCATATCGACGGGGGGGTTTGGCACCTCGATGTCGGCTCGTCACATCCTGGGGCTGGAGAAGGTCCCAAGGGTTGGGCTGTTCGCCCATTAAAGTGGCACGCGAGCTGGGTTCAGAACGTCGTGAGACAGTTCGGTCTCTATCTACTGTGGGCGTTAGAAATTTGAGTGGATCTGATTCTAGTACGAGAGGACCGAATTGGACTAACCTCTGGTGTATCAGTTGTGCCGCCAGGTGCATTGCTGAGTAGCTACGTTGGGAAGGGATAAGCGCTGAAAGCATATAAGCGCGAAACCCACCACAAGATGAGATTTCTTTAAAGGGTCGTAGAAGATGACTACGTTGATAGGTTACAGATGTAAAGGCAGTAATGTCATAGTCAAGTAATACTAATAGCCCGTAAGCTTATGTGCTCTAGGGATTGCTTTATAAATTATAGTATTAAGATTTTAGAATTAAGTATTAAGACTAAAATAGCTACAGAATAGTATCAAAAATATGTTAACAATATTGCAGCAAAGCTGCGTTTAAAGTTCCAAGTTTAAAGTTAAAGGTTGCAAACCTTAAACAAAAAAAAACGTGAAACCTTAAACAAAAACTTAGGGTGGTTATAGCGTTGGGGCTCACCTCTTCCCATCTCGAACAGAGAAGTTAAGCCCAATTGCGCAGATGGTACTGCATATTAATGTGGGAGAGTATGTCACCGCCTTTTTTTAGAATCCTCATCAGTAATGATGGGGATTTTTTGTTTTGGATAATTAAATGGTGTTTATAATAAGGTTTGGACTGTTTTTAGTAGTTGATTATAGATGCGGTTGAAGGGTTTTATATTTAGGAAATGAAATTGTTGCTTTAGTTATTGCAATTCTATTTAATTTTAAGATAGAGAATTAATATAAAAAAACATAATATATTGAAAAAGCGACTTCTCTACGAAGTCGCTTTTTTGTTTAAAATTAAATACTACTTATTCCCTTTTAAAAAACTTTTATAACTGTTTTCGTTTTCAAAATAAGCAACCTCTCCATTGTCTCCAATAACAACAATATAAGCATTAGCTTTGTCTATCTTTTTTAACGAGAATGGGTCTACTGCATAACGAACTTTCTCTTCTTTAGGTATTTTTTCTTTACACATATTGCAACATCCGTAGTACTTTTTACCTTCAAAAACAACTTCTATTTGCTCTTTACCCATATAAGCATCGTTTACCATACAAACCAAATTACTTGCTACGTGTGTTCCTTTTTTAGGATTTGTGTTTTGCGAGATTTCTTTTGGTTCTGAAATTTGTTCTGTTTGTGGTTGTGTTACTTCAGATGTAGTTTCTGACTTTTTCTCTTGGCAACTAACAAACGATGTTGCTGCTAGAATTACCATACAAATTGATTTACTGTTTAATAACATACTATATTGATTTATTTTTTTACTGATTTATTATTTGGTACTGTTGTGCCTTCTACAATTTCTTCAGAAGCCATTTTTAAAATGTGATCTCCTTGATTTAGTTCTCCAAAAACTTCTACTTTATCATCCATTAAACGACCTTTTGTTACTGGAATGTTTTTAGTCTTACCATTCTCAACCTTAATCACATATAATCCCATGCCGCTTTCTACCAAAGCCATTTTAGGAATAAAAAAAGTAGCTACATTATTTTGTAATTTAATTACAGTTTCTGCTACCATATAAGGTTTTAAAACATTGTTTTTGTTTATAAAATCAGCTTCTATTTTTTCAGAACGTAATTTTTCATCTAAACTTCCTGATTTTCTACTTACAAGAGCCATATGCATTTCTTGAGGTTTAGAACGTACATAGAATTTTATAGTATCGCCATTGTTGATGAATGATGTATTTGCTTCTGGAACTGAAAGATTTAAGCGTAACTTTTGATTATTTTCAACTACTAATAAAGGATCTTTACTCATAGGGCCTACATAGGCACCTAAATCTACATTTCTGTTGGTTATTGTTCCGCTAAATGGAGCTTTAATAACCAAATAATCATTAATGTTACGCAATTCATTATATGCAGAACGCGCTGCTTGTAACTGAGATTCATCTGCTAGTTTTCTAGCTTTAATTTGATCTAAAGCATCTTTTGCTACAGCACCTTTTGTTTCATCGGCTTTTATCATTCTGTCATAAGTAGCTTTTGTTGAAAGATAAACAGCTTCTTGTGCTTGTACTTTTGCTTTAGCATTAGCAATTTGCGAAACAATTTCAGGAGCTTCTAAAACAACCAAAACTTGTCCTGCAGTAACTTTATCGCCAATATCTACTTTAATACTTTTTACATAACTGTTTACTTTGGCAAAAAGAGCCGTATGCTCGTAAGGTTTCAATTCGCCCGCTAATTTCAATTTTACTTCAGGATTTGTTTTAGAAATTGAAATGGTTTCCATCATATTCATAGCTTGCATTGCTTCTTTTCCATCTTTCTTGGCATCTGCTTCTTTATTACAAGCAACTAATGATATTAATAGGATGAATGGTATGATATTTAATATTTTCATTTTTTAATTAATTTGATTTAATAAAATGGATACTATCTTCATCTTCAGGATCTAATGAAGGTGAAAGAATGCTTGCTGATTTTTGTAACCAGCTAAAAACAAGAGGTAAAATAACAAGTACAGAAACAGTAGAAAATAAAAGTCCGCCAATTACTGCTCTTCCTAATGGAGCAACTTGATCACCACCTTCGCCAAAACCAATTGCCATAGGTAACATACCCGCAATCATTGCCAAGGTTGTCATTACAATTGGGCGAATACGTAATTTTGCAGCCTCAATACTAGAACTTACTGCATTATTTGTTTGCTTACGTAATGTTTCTGCATTAGATATTAATAAAACGGCGTTGGCAATAGAAACTCCTACCGACATAATTAACCCCATGTAGGATTGCAAATTCAACGTTGACCCCGTAATATTTAGCATTAATAAAGAACCAACTACCACAAAAGGAACTGTTGATAAAATAACCAACGAAACCCTAAATGATTGGAAAGTTGCTGAAAGCATTAAAAAGATGACTACTACGGCAATTAATAAACCTGTTGCTAAACTAGATAAGGTTTCATTTAAAATAGGTGCCATACCTGCCACTTCTATATTAACTCCTTTTGGAAGTTCGCCAAGTGATGCAATGGCTGCCTGAACATCTTTAGAAGCTTGTTCTAAATCTTTCTTATGTAAATTAGCTGTTACAGTAGTATACCCCATTGTACCTAAATTGTAACTTTCACCCAACTCTTTTGTAGCTGTTATAGTTGCAACATCACCTAAAACGGGTCTGTCTGCATTTTTGCTCAATGGTAGGTTTGCTAATTCTTCTTTGCTATTTAAAATATTTTGAGGTGTTTGTACTTGCACATCATATGCAATACCCATCATACCACCAACCCAAAAGTTTTTATTGGTATATCTGGTAGACGCTGTTGCTGCAACTAATGATTTTGCGATATCTTGCGCATCTAATCCTAACTGAGCTGCACGCACACGATCAATATTAATTTGCATAGCAGGATAATCCATTGATTGTGGAATTTGTTGATCACGCATATAATCAATCTCTTTTAATTTTGCTAAAAGTTTGTTGGCATACATGCGATTCATTTTTTTCATCATTCCCGAAATACGAACTTCAATAGGTGTATTGGTACCCTGATTTAAGATTTTCTCTGTTAACTCTATCGGTTCAAAAGAAATCGTTAATTCGGGCATTTTTTCTTTGTAGTATTTTCGTAATTGATCTTTTAATTCATCAGAACTACCTTTCAATTCTTTTAACGCTACTTGCATTAAGGCTTCATGCGGACCAGCATTATACAAATACACAGGACTTACCGCAAATGTTGATGGATGTTGACCTATGAAAACAGAAGAAATTGCAATGTTATCTTCTCCTACATTTTTCTTTAAATGAGTAAGAAATTCTTTTACTTTTAATTCGGTTACTTCAATTCTGGTTCCTTCAGCAGCTTTAATTCTAACTTGAAATTGACGTGAATTTGATGCTGGTAATACATCCTTTCCTGTAATTTGATACAATGCAACACCACCAATTAATGCAACAAGTAATCCTATACTAACAATAGCTTTTTTACGTTGTATTAATTGCGTAAGAAAGTTTACGAACTTATCTGTAAATGTTGAAAACCAGTTTTTCTTATGAGCCGTATTTTCACAATGATTGTTGTTGTGCTTCATCATCCAATTTGCTAAAACAGGCACAAAAGTTTGTGATAATAAAAACGATACAATCATAGAACAACCAATAGCCATTGCTAAAGGCATAAATAAAGATCCAGGAATACCCGTCATCATAAAAGCAGGTGCAAATACTGCCAAAATACACAACATAATTAACAATTTAGGAAAAGCTATTTCTTTACAAGCATCCCAAATAGCTTGCGCTTTTGTCTTACCCATTGCAAAATGCTGGTGGATATTTTCTATGGTAACGGTACTTTCATCAACCAAAATTCCAATAGCTAAAGCCAATCCTGAAAGCGACATGATGTTGATGGTTTGTCCAAATAATTTTAAGAATAAAACACCTGAAATAATAGAAATTGGAATGGTTAATATGACAATAATTGCCGCCCTACGATCGTTTAAGAACAACATAACCATTAACCCTGTTAACAAGGCTCCTAAAACTCCTTCAATAATCAAACTTTTTAAAGCATTGGTAATATAAACCGATTGATCAAACTCGTACGAGATTTGTACATCATCTGGCATATTACGCTGAATATTAGGTAATTCTTTTTTCAATTTATTTACAACATCTAATGTAGATGCGTTACCTGCTTTAGCAATATTAATGTATACCGATCTTTTTCCATCAATCAAGGCATATCCTGTTGCAATATCGGCTCCATCTTTAACGGTAGCAACATCTTTAATGTAAACATTATCAACCGTTCCTTTAAAAATGGGAATATCGCCCAGCTCTTCAACATGTTTAACGGTGTTGTTTGTTGGCGTTAAATAGTTTTTATCGCCTATATAAACATTTCCTGAAGGCGATGTGATATTGTTTCTGCTAATAGCTTCAACAATTTGCTCAGGAGAAAGGTTATGAGCTCTTAATTTATAAGGATCGATATTTACTTCAATAGTACGCGGGCTACCTCCAAATGGTGGCGCTGTTGTTAAACCCGGAATTTTAATTAAAAAAGGTCGAGCATTAAAATTGGCAATATCCTGCAATTCATTATTGGTTTTGGTATTACTTCTAAAAACCAACTGACCAACAGGTTGCGAAGAAGCATCAAACCTAATAATAAACGGTGGTGGTGCGCCTGGTGGAAGGAAAACCTGCGAACGATTTGATAAAGCATTTACAGTAGCAATAGCCTCACCCATCTCGGTTCCTTCGTAAAAAGTAACTTTCATTAACGTTAAGCCCTGCGTGTTTTTAGATTCAATACTTTTTACACCATTTGTAAACAGCATCATATTAACGTACATTTTGGTAAAATAACCCTCCATTTGTTGGGGTGTATAACCATTAAATGAGTGCGCAATGTATACAACAGGCAAATCCATTTCTGGTAAAATATCTACCTTTATTTCTTTGGAAGCTTTAACACCAAAGAATAGTAATCCTAGCACCAAAACCATAATTGCTATAGGTTTTTGGAGTGCAAATTTTATTAAATTCATAATTAATTTTTAAAATAATTAAGGTGTTAAAATGCTAATATCTCCTTTAGCCGAAGCTTGTAGTAACAAAGCTTGCCAAACATTATTCTGCGCTATTTCATACTCAACCTCTGCTCTATTTAAACTGTATAAAGCCTGTGTGTAATCAACCAAATTGGTTAATCCATTTTCATATAAAGAAGTGTGTTGTTGATAAGCAAGAGAAGCTGCACTTAATTGAATTTTTGATTCCTCAAAATTATCTACCGCATTTTTAAACTGAGCATTTGCTTGTGCGTGCAATGCTTTTATTTCTTTATCAAAAGTATCGTACTGATATTGTAACGATTGAACCAAATGTTCTTGCTCTTTAACTTTTGATTTTAAGCGATAGAAATTTGTAATATTCCAAGTAAGCGATAATCCTAAAAGATAATTGCTTCTATCAATACCAACACTTTTTAAATAATTGGTTGTATAAGCTGATTGATCTTGAGTATAATTCCAATCAAACCCTGATCCGCGACCTTGAATTACTCCAAAAACAGAAACATTAGGTTTACGATTTGCCTTGATGACCGAAATGCTTTGAACACCTTCATCAATGGCACTTTTTTGAAACTGTAACATGGGATGTGTAGCACTATCAAAAGTATGATTCTCTAAAGTTTGGGCAGGAATTGTAATGCTGTAACGATTATCTAATTTATATGTTTTAAAATCATCGTTAATTAAAACAGCTAATTGCTTAGACAACTCTAACTCTTTATCATGAGCTTTAATTTCTAGAGATTTAGCATTAGAAAGCTCTGCTTTTGCCAATTCAGCATCCACCTCAGGAATCAAACCACTTTTAGCTCTTGCTTCAGTCATTTCAAAAAACACGTGTGCACGTTCTGTGTTTTTTTCTTGTACAAATTTAATTCGTTGTACAGCTAACAAACTAAGATAAGCAGCGCTAACCTTTACCTGTTGTTGAAAAATTTCTTGCGATAAATCGGCTTTAAGTTTATTTTCTGTTTTTTCGCCTAAAGTAACTTGGTTTTTGATTCTACCAAACGTAAAAACATTCCAATTTACATTAGCAAAATATAAAGAACCAAAGGAGGCATCCCAGTTTTGTTGAGAAGTAGGCATTGATGTTGCTGCAGAAGCTAATCCGCCAAAGGCATACATGGGTCCGTGTTGTGCATTGATGGTTCCAAAACTTTGTTGCCCACCAACGGTTACATCAGGAAGATATTGTGATTTTTGATAATGAGTGTTTTGAGCAGCACCCAAAACCAATTCATTTTTAGCTTTTATTTTATCGTATTGATTAACAGTACGATCTAAGGCATCTTGCAAGGTTAATATTTGCGAATAACCAACTGTATTTAAAGCAAATACCAAACTAATAGATGCAATGAATTTTACATTCATTGTACATAAAATTTAGAAATTAGACATAAAAATTCGAGCATTACTTAGATTAAACTAAATAATACTACCATGATTTAAAGTCTAAAAATCATATTCTATAAACGCAATGTAAAATATAAAGAGGATTGCCCTGTACTGGGACTTTGGAAGAAGAATAAAAGGTATTTGTAAGGAAAGCTGGCTCTAAAGCAACATAATCAAAAACACTACCCAACATTTTGTTAGGAATAGCATCTCCCCAAAACTTAACTGATAAATCAAAATCAGAATGCTTTTTTACGCTATCGTCAACTTTAATAAGCTTAGCTTCGTGCTTACAACAATCTTTTTTAGATTCTTTTAATCCTTTTTCTTTAAGTGAACAAATTGGACAAGGTTTGTCTCTATTTGAAGATTCTGCACTAGAAAAACTATAAGAAGTGCTTCCCATAGACTTGCACATATGACTATATCGAGTAAAACCAGAAGCAATACCCAAATAGAAAAGTGAAAGAAAAATAAGAAGTAGTTTTTTCATACGATTTAAGATTCAAAAGTAAATTATAATTTACTTAAGTAATAAAGCGAAGTGCGAAGGTATATTATTATTCTCAACTTTTTCTTAACAAATTATTAAAAATGATTTTTGATTTTAATATTGTATCAGTTAAAACTATAAAAACGAAAAACGAGCTTTAATTTAAAGCACGTTTTTTAATATTTTTACACCAATTCTTCAACAAAATCAAATCGAACCAAACCGTCGTCATCAATTTTTGTAAGTGTTATTTCGTGTAATGTATTTACAAATTCAGGGTTCCAAGGTGTTTTAACTTTTACGTAATTTTCTGTAAAACCGTGAATGTATCCTTCTTTATTTTCGCTTTCAAACAAAACGGTATGTGTTGAGTTTAATTGAGATTCGTAAAATGATCGACGTTTTTTAACTGATAACCCACGTAACATTTTACTTCTTTTTGCACGTACATTAGCAGGTACAACGCCTTCAAAAGCAACAGCTTCTGTATTATCTCTTTCTGAATATGTGAATACGTGTAAATACGAAATATCTAAATCATTCAAGAAATTATAGGTTTCTAAAAATAATTCATCAGTTTCACCTGGAAAACCAACAATTACATCAACACCAATGCAAGCGCTAGGCATTACTTCGCGAATTTTTGCAACACGTTCTGCATACAATTCACGTAAGTAACGACGCTTCATTTTCTTTAAAATAGTGTTTGATCCCGATTGTAATGGGATATGAAAATGAGGAACAAATGTTCTTGACTTTGATACAAAATCAATGGTTTCGTTTTTTAACAAGTTAGGCTCAATTGAAGAAATACGTAAACGTTCAATACCCGGAACGGTATCTAATGCTTGTACCAATTCAAAAAAAGTATGTTCGTGTTTTTTATTACCAAACTCACCTTTACCGTAATCGCCCACATTTACACCTGTAAGTACAATTTCCTTAATACCTTTGGCAGAAATTTCGGCTGCATTTTTCATTACATTTTCCATGGTATCCGATCTAGAAATACCTCTGGCTAACGGAATGGTACAATACGTACATTTGTAATCACAACCGTCTTGTACTTTTAAAAAGGCACGAGTTCTATCGCCTATAGAATAACTACCTACATAAAAATCGGCTTCTTCAATTTCACACGAGTGAATTTCGCCCATATCATTTTTAGAAAGGTCGTTAATGTAATCGGTAATTTTAAACTTTTCAGTAGCACCCAATACCAAATCAACACCATCAACAGCGGCTAATTCTTCGGGTTTAAGTTGCGCATAGCAACCTACAGCAGCAATAAAAGCTTTCTCGTTATTTTTAAGAGCTTTTTTTACAATTTGTTTAAACTGTTTATCTGCATTTTCAGTTACCGAACAAGTGTTAACAACGTAAATATCAGCAACATCTTCAAAGTCAACACGGTCAAAACCTTCATCGGTAAAACTACGAGCAATAGTAGATGTTTCTGAAAAATTCAGTTTACATCCTAAAGTATAAAAAGCTACTTTTTTTCTGTTTTCCATAATCATCACTAACTTGTAGTGTAAAATTTCATTTATCTTTACTCACTATTGAGTAATTGCTTTTTGCAATGGGCAAATTTACAAACAAAATTTGGTTTGATGAAATATACCTGTTTATACATACTGTTATTTAGCAGTGTTTTAGCACTTTTTGGCTGTACTAAAAAAGAATCGAAATTTACTGATAATGATGTATTTAGATACAACGAAAGTGCCAATATACAAACACTAGATCCTGCTTTTGCTAGAAATATGGCTATTATTTGGCCTTGTAATCAGTTGTTTAATGGTTTGGTTCAGTTAGATGATTCGTTACACGTGCAACCCGATATTGCTAAAAAGTGGACCGTTTCTACTGATGGATTGCTGTACGATTTTATTTTGCGTAACGATGTTTATTTTCACAAGCATAAAAATTTTGGCAAAGACAGTACACGTGTTGTTACGGCTTATGATTTTGAATACAGCTTTAACCGAGTTTTAAGCGAAAAATTAGCTTCGCCAGGAACTTGGGTTTTTCAGAATGTACAGTCTTATAAAGCGGTTAACGATTCTGTTTTTCAAATACAATTAAAAAATCCCTTTCCGGCTTTTTTAAGCTTACTGTCAATGAAATACGCATCGGTGGTACCCAAAGAGATATGCGAAGATGTTTCGATTGATTTTCGATCAAATCCAATTGGTACAGGTCCGTTTCAATTTAAAATTTGGGAAGAAAATGTAAAGTTGGTACTGCGAAAAAATCCTTTGTATTATGAGAAAGATGAAAAGGGTGTTCAATTGCCTTATTTAGAAAGTATTGCCATTACCTTTTTACCCGATAAACAAAGCGGATTTATGCAGTTTATTCAGGGTAAAATTGATATGATTTCGGGCTTAGACCCATCGTATAAAGATGAATTGTTACAACCAAACGGTAAGTTGCAAGAAAAGTATCAAAATAAAATAAAAATGCTATCGGGTCCGTATTTAAATACCGAATATTTAGGATTTAATATGAACGATCCTTTAATGAGAGATGTTCGTATTCGTCAGGCATTAAATTATGGGTTTGATCGAACCAAATTAGTGGCGTATCTGCGCAATGGTATGGGGAATGGTAAAGTAAATGGTATGATTCCTAATGGTTTAGAAGGTTTTGTGGCTGCCAAAGATGAATTGTACAACCCAACTAAAGCAAAAGAGTTAATTCAACAAGCACAAAGGGTACGTAAATTACCTATAAAAATTACATTAAGTACCAATAATACCTATTTAGATATTGCCGAATATTTACAACGCGAGTGGGAAAAATTGGGTATAAAAGTACATATTGATGTAATGCCGCCTAGTACATTACGTCAATCAATTGCAACAAATAAATTAGCTTTTTTTAGAGGAAGTTGGATTGCCGATTACCCCGATGCCGAAAATTATTTATCGTTATTCTACAGTAAAAACTTTACTCCAAACGGACCTAATTACACGCATTTTAAAGTCAAAACCTTTGATTTGTTGTATGAAGAAGCTTTAAAAACAGTTGATACCGATAAACGTATACAACTTTACCAACAAATGGATGCAATTATTGCGCAACAAACACCTGTTATTGTTTTGTTTTACGATAAGGTTGCGCGTTTTACACAAAAAAATGTTCAAGGTTTAGAGCCTAACGCAATGAATGTATTGAGCTTAAAAAAGGTGAAGAAAAGTTAAGTTGTGAGGTAAAACATTTGATTTCTTTCTATACTAAACAAAACTTTTAAACGTTAAAGTAGAAAAAATACTTATGCGTTTATATTTATTACTGTTCTGTTTAATCACTTTTAAAGGATTTTCACAACAAAAACAAAGTTTCTATTTTAATTATAACGAAAGTGAATTTACTGCAACCGAAAAACAAAAAATAGATGATTGGATAAAACTTCATCCAAATTTAACTGTTTTAAAGGTAGAAGGTTTTTCTGATTGGGTAGGAAATAATCAGTACAATGAAGAACTTTCGAATAAAAGAATTCAAGCGGTATTAAACTATTTAACAAGTAAAGTTAAAATTGATAACGCAATTACTAAAAAATCTTTTGGGAAGCAATTTAAGCAAAACGAAATTCAAGATTTGAATAGAAGGGTAGATATTTATTTTTCTAATGAAGTTGTTGAGAATAAAGAATCTAAAAAGCTCGATGAAGATGTACATGCTGCTAAAATTGGTGAGAAAATAAAATTAAAAAACCTAAACTTTAATGGTGGATCTGACGTTTTTAAGTCTCATTCATATCCTGTTTTAAAAGAATTGTTACAAACAATGAAATCAACTCCTACTTTGAAAATAGAAATTCAAGGTCATATTTGTTGTTATAATGATTCCGATAGTAACGATGTTTCAGAAAAAAGAGCTTTAGCGGTTTATAATTTTCTTATTAAAAATGGAATCGATAAAAAAAGGTTAAAGTATAAAAGCTTTGGCGGTTCGCAACCTATTTATGCAATTCCTGAACAAAACGATGAAGAACGAGAAGTTAATCGTAGAGTTGAAATTTTAATCTTAGAAAAATAGTAGATTTTAGCATCAAAATAGTAGTTTTTGTTATAGTTTACAGTTAACGACTTATCTTTGCACGTTAAGTTTAAAAAACACAAATGAAATTTAAAAAAATAGGAATTTATATTGTCGTTGCATTAGCAGTTCTTTTAGTTTTTATACTGTTGGCTCCGCAATTATTTAAAAAGCAAATTGAAGTTGCTGTAAAAGATGTTGCGCAAGAGTTTATTACAACGCCTGTAAATTTCAACAATCTTGATATTTCTTTTTTTAAAGATTTTCCGCATTTAACGGTTTCGCTAGAGAAGTTAACCATTGATGCCCCTAAAGAATTTGGTGCTTTTAAAACCGTTGAAACACAATCGGTTGATTTAGGTATTGATGTGTTTAGTTTAATGGGTAAGCAAATAAAATTTACACAGTTATACGTAAATAATGGTAACTTTAATGTAGTAACCGATAGTTTAGGGAATTTTTCTTTTGGCATTTTTAAAAGTTCTGATGAACCTTCAGAGAGCAGTTCGTTTAATTTGGCGTTGAACAAAATCCATATAAAAAACACCACTGTTTTGTATCAAGACGATGTGTCTAAAATCAAAATTCGTACAGAAAACACTAATATTTCGGGCGATGTACAAGTAACCGACAAGTTTATCGATTTTGCTACAAATGCCAACATTCAATCGCTCTTTTTTGGTTTGGATAAAAGCGTTTATGTAGACAACAAACCGTTGAAAGGTACCATTAATACACGTGTAAATTTGGATCCTATTTCGGTTGAATTTAAAAAGAATGAGTTACTATTGGCAGATTTGCCTTTAAATGTATTAGGTAAAGTGAGTGTGCTTGAAAAAAGCATCGACTTTGATTTAAACGTACAATCAAAAAATGCTTCATTAGCTAATTTATTTTCTTTGGTTCCTTCGGAATATCAAAAGTGGTATGAAGGAATGACGTTTACAGGAACATCAAACATCCAACTTCTTTTAAAAGGAAAAATGGAAGATCAGGTTTCTAAACCTAATTTAAATATTGATGTATCTATTGCTAACGGACAAATAGCTGCAACGCAATTTAAGAACAATGCGGTTAAAAACTTAAACACTAAAGTAGCTGTTCATTTGCCGCAATTAAATCCAGATTCGTTAGCTATTTCTGTTCCTAATTTCGACTTTAAATTAAACGATGGCTTTGCAAATGGTACTGCTTTGTATAAAGCGCCCATGTATGTTAAAGCAAATGTTGATGCGCAGTTAAATGTTACACAATTATGGCAAACATTGGCTATTTCGGGCATGCAGTTAAAAGGAGATGTTGTTTTAAATGGTGTTGTTGATGGCTTTTACCTAACTAAAGAAGTTACCACTAAAAAAGGAAATAAAGTAACCGAAATAGTTGAAATTCCTACTTTTAATGTAGATGCTAATTGGAAAGACGGTTATTTTCAATGGAATGAAATGCCAATGCCTATTGATTATTTATCGTTTAATTTAACAGCCAAAAACACCAGTGGTAATTACAAACAAACGGCTGTAAATGTTCAAAATTTAGATACAAAAGCAGGAAATAATTATGTAAAAGGCGCTTTTAAAGTAGATAATTTAATAGATTACAACTTAGATGCTAACGTACAAGCTTTTGTGAATTTGGCCGATGTTAAAAAGATTTTTCCTATTAAAGAAGTCGATTTTGGTGGTGAATTAACTGTTAATACGCAAGCAAAAGGTAAATTAGACATCAACAAACAACGCATACCTGTAACCAAAAGTATTGTAAAACTTAAAAACGGCTTTTTAAAATACAACAGTTTACCAGAATTACCTTTAGAAAAAATTAATTTAGAAACACATATACAATCGGCACGCGGTTCGTTTAACGATTTAAAAGTAAACGTATTACCCGTTTCGTTTGTGTTGGCAAATGAGCCTTTTCATTTAGATGCTTCCATGTTTAATTTCAATAATTTAACGTTTGATATTGGCACCAAAGGCACATTAAACTTAAACAATATTTACAAAGTATTTGCTGTTGACGGATGGGATGTTGATGGTAAACTAGTTGCAGATCTTAAATTAAAAGGAAAAGGCGGAGGCGATGATCCTTCATCCGTTCGTAATCGTGGTTTTGTTTTAATGAAGGATATTCATATAAAATCAGACTATTTTCCACATTCGTTTATCTTTAAAGAAGGAACGTTTCGTTTTTACAAAAACAAAATGAAGTTGGAAAACATCAAGATGAATTACGCTAAACAAACCTTTGTGTTGAATGGCGATTTAGAAAATTACATCAATTATTTCCTTACACCTAAAGCTACATTAAAAGGGAACTTAAATGTAACCTCACAGTTTGTTGATGTAAATTCGTTCATGGCTGGCAACACCGTTTCGTCTTCGGCAACCAATCCAACTGCAAAAAGCAATGCGTCGGGTGTGGTTTTAGTGCCCGATCTTATCAATTTTGAATTATCGGCGAATCTTCAAAAGGTCAAATTCAACGATTTACTTTTAAATGATTTAAGTGGTGTTTTAAAAGTGTACGATAAAAAGTTAGCATTACACCAAGCGAAGTTTGGATTAATCGATGCGCCTTTCTTATTCAATGGTACGTATCAACCTGTATCAACCAAAAAGGCATTGTTTACGTTTGATGTTTCGGCAGATCATTTTGATATTCAACGTGCATACAAAGAGATAACCTTATTTAGAGAAATGGCTTCAGCCGCAGAAAATGCATCTGGTCAAGTATCTTTAAAATATCAATTAGAAGGATCGCTGAATCAAGAAATGTATCCTAACATGAAAAGTATTAAAGGTGCAGGCGATTTGATTTTAGAGAATATTCAATTTAAAGGATTTAAATTATTTAATGCGGTGGCAAAAGAAAGTAAAGTGGATGCTTTAAACGATGCCAATGTAAAAAATGTTACTGTAAAAACTGCTATTGCTAATAATGTAATGACTATTGAGCGTACCAAGTTTAAAATTTTAGGATTTAGACCAAGAGTAGAGGGGCAGGTTACCTTAGACGGTAGAATGAATATTGGTATGCGTTTAGGCTTACCACCTTTCGGTATTATTGGCATTCCTATAACTATTAAAGGTACCAGCGATGATATGAATATTAAATTAGGTAAGTATAAAGAAGAAGCTTTAAGCGAAGATGATGATGATTACGATGCTTACAAAAAAACATTAGATACTGTTGTTGAAGAGAATCGCTAGAATTTTAAGAAAAGAAACATTAGAAGTATAATTTTGGTATTATAAAAAAAGTGGATGTTAGCATCCACTTTTTTTATAAAATAAGCCTTTTTAGTTACCGACTTTAGTCTTCATTTTTTGCTTTTTAGCGTAATATAATTTGGAGCATCTATCAGCGTAGTTAAAGTAGACGTCTTCGCTAAAGTCTTCTAAGTTTATGGTTTTAAAATACATTTTTGTTTTAATGGTGGGGATTTTTACGAGTTCGCCACCTTCGTTATTTGCTAAATCATCGTAAAAATTCCAATTGCCAATGTAATCTCCTGTTAGTAGGTTTACGCTGCTTTCGCCACTACCGTCGTTAGCGGCATTGCCAAACTCGTATCTACTCATGCCAATGAGTTGTATTTGTTTTGTTTTTTTATTGTACCTGAATTGGTTTTTATATCCGGCACGCATCCAATCATTAAAGAATTCGAAGCCGTTTTTGGTTTCAACTACACCCGATGGAAAATTTAATATTTCGATAGGTTTGCTGGCTATTTCTTTGAATTTTTTAGTAGATAGTTTGCAAACAATGGTTGCGTTTTCTGGGTTTACATACACACTGTCTTGTACACCATCAGCATCAATATCTTTTATAAGATAGTAAATAGTATCTGTATTTTTAGTTGTCAAAAATAGTTTAGAGGTTACGTTACTTGTATTGGTTACAATTAGTTTTATTATTTGTTGTTCTGCATTTTTATTTTTAGGAAGCAATAAACTTATTAAAATAGGTAATATGATAAAAAATGGTTTCAATGGCTTGTAGTTTCAATTATCTGTAAATTATACTCGTTTTTTTGCATTTCCAGTTTCGGTTGTTGATGCCATAATGAAAAGTTTTTATTGATTGGTTTACTAAAATTACTAAAAAAATCAATTACTTAACATTTTGACTGTAAAATAAATAGCTAACTTTTTGGTTGGCTATTTTATGTTTTTATTGTTATGTTTTTGTTGTGAATATTGTATTGTTTTTGTTTTTACATTTAGTACGAGCGTAGCGCTTACACTGACGTTGAAATTTATAGTTTTATGAGAACCATCTACTTACTTCTCCAACGATTTTCCAATTATCATTTTCTTTTTTTAAAATATAAATTGCTCCAAAACCTCCAATTAAATCAACATTTAATATTGCTATTTTTGATTTTTTAAAAATTATAGGTTTACTGATTAAATAAAAAGGCTTCTTGTTTTTTAAATATTCAAGATTCTTCTCGTTTAGATTTTTAAAAGCTAAAATAATTGAATCATTATTATAAAATTTAAAATTTATGAGTTTATTTCTATCTATTAGAATTCCAGTTTTTGATTCTTCACCTTTCCTTAAAATTTTTTTTTCATTTCTGCTTAATTTAATTTGTTTTTCTACTTGACGTCTTAAAAATTTACTCGGAATAGAATAATTACTGAGTGTATCAACAATAGGTATGTCAGGATTTAATTCATTAATAGTTACATTAATGATTTTGTATATATCATCATTATTTTGACCAAATGTAAAATTTGAATTTACAAAGAAAAATAAAATTAGTAAAAACTTATATATCATAGAAATTACCTTGTACTTTTAATAAGATTATATATAAAGTCCCGCGGCTTCGCAATTATAGCGAAGCCAGAGAACTCATTGTTTTCTGTTAAAGATAAATATTTTTCATAAACTCATAAAGACAAAAAACAACAATTGAACGAAACCATTGTTATAGGTAGAATTTTTTCAATACTAATTTTAATTTATTTAGATTATTCAACACGTTTTCTGTTTTAGCTCTATCAGGAATTCCTAAATAAGTCCAAGGATCTTCTAAACTTTCAAGTTCAGTTTTTAGATCATTAATAATTACTTTCTGTTGAGAGCTTAATTCGGTCAACTTTAGAGTGTCTATATAAATTAATCTAGCATTATTCCAGACATAATTCGTTTGGTTTTTCAATTGACCTTCAATTTTGATTTTGATTTGATTTACAGACATATTATTCTATTTTAAATTAATAAAACAAAGGTCAGTTTTTCAATTTTCTTGAAAAAGGACATCAAAAATTAGATGAGTTTTTATCTTCAAAATGATGTTGAAAGATTACTTATAACATCATTTTTAAAGAAACTTTTGTACGAGCGTGACGCTCGCACTAGCGTTGAGGTATTTAAAAGTAATTTGTTTGTAAGTTGGTTTTACGGATAATACTCTATTTTAGTATGTTTTGTTTTTATGAGTTTATCGTTTTCAAATTCTTTGTTTTCAATTTCATTGTTGAAATGGTCGTATATATATTGGTTGGTGTATTTATCGCCATCAACTAATTGTATTAATTCTGTTAGTTGCCCGTTATTATTATAATTATACTTTTTTATATATTCTGGAGCCGTTGTGTTTGGCAGTACTTTTTTTTCTTGGGTTGTTTTGCCGTTTTTGTATTTGTATTCTTTGGTAAATTCAAGTTTGCCTGCTTTGTATAATTTTTGCTCTGTTAATTCTGCTTTTTCATTATACAAGTTTTCATTTTTTAAAGCCTCGTTGTTATTTTCGTCAAAATATATTTCATTTAGTAAATTATCTTTTGCATCATATATATACGTTACTTTTTTGTGCAAATTGGGAGCTGTATTTGGACTTTTTAAAGTACTTGCATTAGCTGTTTCTTGCTTAAAAGTGGTTACTTGAATAACTTTTTTATTTGCGTTGTATTGTGTTATTTCTTTAAAATAGATTGTGCTTTGTTGTGAACTGTGTTGTGTGTTGGTTACTGTGTGGTTTACATCATTATACTCAAATGTTTCATAGAAATTGGCTTTTTTACCTGAATTAGTGAAGGTTTTTTTGATGATTCTACCTTTAGCATCTAACTCAAAAAGGGTAGTGGTTTCTTTACCGTTATTTAATTCGGTTTCAGAAAGAATGTTGCAGTTTTTATCAAGCTGTTTGCTTATTTTATAGGTGCTGTTTGGGGTTTTTATTACAATTGGTTCTTTACATGTGCTGTTGTACTGATAATAAATTGTATCGATGATTTTTTCTTTTCCGTAATTACCAAAACGCCCCGTTCTTTTGAATTCTATTTTAGACGTTTTTCTGTTTTGGGTGTCATAGGTATTTACAATGCTATCAAAACGTGTATGTTCAGTGAAATTGCAATATTTTAACAACATTCCTTTTTCACTGTAAATTTCTTTATTTAGAAAAAGGGTGTCTGTTTTAGTGTTGTATTCTACTGTATAGGTATGAACGCTTTTGACTTTTCCTAATAACTTGCTTTTTTCTATGTCGGTTTTTGTTTGTCCTAAAACGGATAAACTAACAAGTGATATTAGGAATAGTATGATTGTGTTTTTTGTCATTAGTGATTTTGATGTTTGTTTGGATAGGTTTATTGGTATTGTTGCTTTGCTTACAGCGGAGTTTTATGTTGTTTGGTATAAATGAGGCGTTAGAATTACTGTTGAGCGTTGATTATGTATATCTTAGTTTTTTCCATTCTTCCCATATTTCTAAATAAGAACCTCTATCAAATTCATCTTCTGGAATGCGTTTAGGTTTAGAAATTGCGTAAAATTCTTCGATTTTATCAACAAATTCATACACCATAATTTTATAATCTTCTATGTTAATTATTGCTTCGGTTCCGTTTTCAGAAGTATGTTTTATTTGGTGGTTGTTTATGTGTTCAATTGTCCAATCAATTCCATTTGGGCAACCACTTATCATTGGGCTACCGTTTTCATCAAAATAAGTAAAGAAACCGCAACAAGGTAAGAATTGACTATCGTAATCTCCCTTTTTATAGTTTTTAGATAAACTTCTTAAAAGATAAAGCGCTGTTGCAAAAATGGTAAAATCTAAAGAGTTTTCATCACATATAATTTCATCGCCAATTTTAACAATTACATTTCCGTGCGCACATAAATCGTCTTCGTCATCGAAATTTTTAATCCAATGAAGATTTGTAACTTTTATATAAAATTGGTTTGTAATCATTTAAGAGAAATTTTATATATCAATCAAATGTATTAAAACAATTTAGATATTTATACCCTATACATAATTAAGTAAAACTATACTAACAATCCTTCCACTAAAAAGTACCAACCTGCTATGGTTATAAACGAAATAGGAATGCCATAACCCACCATCATATTGCTTAACTCGGGTTTCATGCCGTAGTTTGATGCTAAAATAGCGCCTGTTATCATGGGTGCCATTGCGGCTTCAATAATACATACTTTGGTTGCTAAATCGGTTTTGCCTAATACAAAATAGAAAAAGCATAAGATAATAGCGGGTAGTAAAATTAACTGAAAGAACAAGCCTAAAAACAAATACCTAAAGTGTTTGCCGTATGTTTTGAATTTTAATTGATAGCCTACGGATATTAACGCAATAGGAGATATGGTTGCCGATAATTGTTTAAAGGTAGTACTTAACGCTTCGGGGAAATCAATTTTTAAAAGCACCATACCTAAGCCTACTAAGAAAGCTAGTAGGGGTGGAAAGGTGAGCATTTTTTTTATGATAGACTGATCATTGTTTTTTTGGTTGGAATACATGGTGGCTACTAAAACACCAACGGTTGATAGTACTACAAATGTACCTGGTAAATCTACAATAATCAGGGTGTTTAAACCTTCATCGCCATAAAGAGCTTGTATTATGGGAATGCCTACAAAAGAGGTGTTGCCTAAACCTGCGGTTAAAATTAAACAACCAATTAACTTTTTAGACCAACCGTATATTTTACCTAATGTTGAAAATATAAGGAAAGATAAACCAAAGGCTATCCACGCTACGGATGCAGGTAAGAGTAAATCCCAACTTAAACTGATTTTGGGTAAGTAATGCAATGCCATTGCAGGTAATGCTACAAATAGTATGTATTGATTTAATACAAGAGCTGTGTTTTTAGGGAAACTTTTGATTTTTTGAATGCCTATACCAATGAATAGACATAGAAAAAGTAAAATAATGCTTGACATGTTGCTGTTTTTATTCAATAAAAAACCGAAAGGTGTACTTTCGGTTTTAGGGTATTATTTGTTTGTGATAGGATTTCCGTATAAATCAAATTCGGTTGCATCGTAAATTTCAATATCGGCAAATTCACCTACTTTTAAGTAGTGTTTGGTAGCATCAATTAAAACTTCGTTATCTACATCAGGCGAATCAAATTCTGTTCTTCCTACAAAATGATTGCCTTCTTTTCTGTCGATAATACAACGGTATGTTTTACCAATTCGTTCTTGATTCATTTCCCAAGAAATTTGTGCCTGAATATCCATAATTTCATTAGCACGTTCTTGTTTTACATCAGCAGGAACATCGTCTTCTAAAGAATAAGCGTGAGTGTTTTCTTCGTGTGAATAGGTGAAACAACCCAAACGTTCAAAACGCATTTCTTGCACCCAATTTTTAAGAATTTCAAAATCTTCTTGCGTTTCACCAGGATATCCTACAATCAATGTTGTGCGAATGGCCATATTAGGTACTGCCGCTCTAAAATCTTTAATTAATTGCGTGGTTTTTGCATATGTTGTACCACGGCGCATTGATTTTAATACGTTGTCTGCAATATGTTGTAATGGAATATCAATGTAATTACAAATTTTTGGTTCGCGTTTCATTAATTCCAACACATCCATTGGGAAACCAGTAGGGAAGGCGTAATGTAAACGAATCCACTCGATTCCTTCTACTTCGGCTAATTTTTCTAACAACTCAGCTAAGTTGCGTTTTTTGTATAAATCTAAACCGTAATAGGTTAAATCTTGGGCAATTAAAATTAATTCTTTAACGCCATCACGTGCTAAACCTTGTGCTTCTTTAACCAGTTTTTCAATTGGTTGCGATACGTGTTTACCACGCATTAAAGGTATAGCGCAGAATGAACACGGACGGTCACAACCTTCGGCAATTTTTAAATACGCATAGTTTTTAGGTGTTGTAGTTAAACGCTCTCCTAATAATTCGTGTTTATAATCGGCACCTAAAGCTTTTAATAATAAAGGTAAATCGGTAGTTCCAAAATATTGATCAACATCTGGAATTTCAGATTCTAAATCGGGCTTATAACGTTCAGATAAACATCCGGTTACAAAAATTTTATCTACTAAACCTTGATCTTTTTTATCAACATATTCTAGAATGGTATTTACCGATTCTTCTTTGGCATTATTAATAAAACCACAGGTGTTAATTACTACAATATTAGCTTCATCATTAGCCGCTTCGTGGGTAACATCTTTACCGCTGGCTTTAAGTTGCCCCATTAACACTTCACTATCGTAAACGTTTTTAGAACATCCTAAAGTTACAACGTTGATTTTATTTTTCTTTAAAGATTTAGTTCTCATAGATTTAAAATTGAGGATGCAAAATTACAATTTTATATTGGATTCTGTTGTTAATTACAATCTAAATAAGCCACCTACTACAAAAACACTTTCTAGAAAGGTGAAATCGTGCTTAGCATATTCATTAGGTTTGTTGCTAACAGGTGTTTTTAAAATGTTGATATAACCTACTTTGGTTTCATATTGTACAAAGAAATGTTTAAACACCGTAACGTTTACACCGCCTTTTGCCGATACACCAAAACCAGCTACTTTAAATTCATCATTACGCTCTCTGCCTAATACCTTAGCATTTGTACGTGGAAATAAAACACCCGAACCTACACCGGCAATGGCATTGAATTGTACTTTATCGGTATTGTAAATGCCTACAAATTTTGAAATATCCTCGGTACGTGCTAATTCTAAATTTACATAATTTAAACCATCGGTATGTTCAAATTGTAAAAACTCGTCGGTTATTTTGGTATTTCCGTTTTCTAAAACTTCACCGTAGTTTCCTTTATTAGGATAGGTGCCATCAACAAAAGCTTCTTGACCATTCACCATAACATATTTCATGTGATCAAACCCAAAAGATATGCTGTATTTATCAGTAAAATAATATCCTAAACGAAAGTTGGTTTGCGGAATGGTCATCCGGGTTGGGTTGATATAATCGATATGCCAGCCTTTTGGTTTATCTACTGCTTTGGTGTTATGCACGGTAAAATTATAATCGTCTCCTTTAAAATGAATGTCTGATGACGAATAAAACCCACGATTTGCCCCCCAGTATAAAAAGAATTTTCCTTTGTTGCTTGATGTATAAGGATTTGCAACAACTTCTTGCGCATTAGATTTTATAGATAATGCTGCTAAACAAGTTACTAAGAATATAGTTTTAAATGATTTCATTACAAGTTGAAATTTTTTTGCAAAGATACAACAAAAAAGTCCTTACCATTTTTTAGTAAGGACTTTGTTTTTTAAGGAAACCTATTTTTAGAAACTTGCAGAATAGGTTAAACTAATATTGTGATTATTTGATTGTATTTGAGCTATATTGCTAGTGCCAGAACTTATCATTTTTTGAGAAGAATCTTGGTTCCAGAAAACATAACCTAAATCTAAACGCGATGCTCCAAAGCTGTAGCCAATACCTGCACTGTAGCTTGATAAATCGCCTAAAATATCTTTGTTTTTGTAAGGTGTGTTAGCAAAACGATAACCTGCGCGTAAGCTTACTTGGTTTAATCTGTATTCACCACCAACTCTAAATTCATTAGTAGCTTGTAAATTGTTTTTGTAATAATCATTTACAGCATCATAATTTGCGCCACTAGCACTGTATTCAATTGTACTGTAATCTTTTCTAGTATAATCAAAACTTAATAAACCTTTTTGACCAAAAACGTAAGCTAAACTACCTGTAAAAGAACCTGGATTTTTAATGGTGTATTTATCATATAAGGTAACCAAACCAGGATCGGTATTATAAAAATTAAGCTTGCCTTGTTGGTAAATGTTGGTTTGCAAACTTTGAGTAAACTCGTCTTGTAATTTTGTCCAAGTAGGCGATTGGTATGATGCTCCAATTCTTAGTTCTTCTGTTGCTTTGAAGATACCACCTACGTTAAACGAAAATCCAGAACCGTAGGTATAGGTTTGATTTTGGAACAATAATTTTTGATAACCATCGGTTACAGCAGCTTTATTTTCTTCATAAATTGCCGATGAGGTTAAATAATCAACAAAATGAATGTTAAGATTGGCTCCTAAATATATTTTTTTGTTGATATCAAATGCAACATTTCCAGTAAGTTGGTTGTTAAAACCAGTGGTGTAGGTTTCGGTTTCTTGATAAAAAGAATTTCCTGCACCATTTAATATATAGCCATCTTTTGCTGCGTTTTCGTTAATTAAATAGCCTTGATAAGCCAACATAGCTTGTTGAGCCGAAAAACCATTTTGTTTACCGTTTAAATAATCATACAAGTCGCCAACCGATTCACCTTGTTGTGTTTGAACATAATCTAACGGAATGCTGCCTCCATTAGCACCATAATTAGCATGGTTTAAAAAGTAATTTGTAACCGATTGATTAGAAACACCGCTAGAAAAAGTACGATCATTAAAACGTGCATTAGAATGATAACCAATACCAAAAGTTACCTTTTTTAATGCCTGATCTTGGTTTTTAGAATCAACCACAAAAACAGCACCAAAGCTTGGTAAGTTTAAATCGTTTTCTTTGGCATCACTTTGTGTTCCGTTAAAAACAGACTTGTTTTTTTGTAATTGCAAGTTTCCTGTAAAACTAAAATGATTGTAGTTAAATAGGGCAGAACCCGCAGGGTTTACTTGTGAAGCAGAAATATCGCCACCTAAAGCACCAAAGGCACCGTTCATGGCATTAAAACGGGCGCTTCCGTTTATTTGTTGTGTGCTTAATTTTACTGCATCGTTTGGGTTAAACTCTTGTGCTTTTACTTGACTAAAACCTAGTAGCAACAAGGGAATGTATATTTTTTTCATGATTTATATGCTAAAGTATTAATAACTAATGTACAAATTAACGTCGGCCACCTCCGCTAGAACGCATACCACCGCCAGTGCTACCACCGCTACTGCGAGATCCACCAAAACCACCACCTGTATTCATACGTGTGCTAGATGAAGGTGTGTAAGTAGGACGTGAAGTTCTTTCTATGGTGCGTGTGTTACTACGATTGGTTCTTGAATCATTAATTGTGTTGTTTCTAGAACTATTATTAAAATTGTCTATACGTGTACGACTTGTATTAATGGTTTGGCTTCTATCAATTTGCATACGTGTTAAACTAGAATTAGTTCTTGCAAAAGTTTTATCGCTTCGAACCATATTTCGCGTGTTTCCTAATGATGTATTTCGGAAAGATCTTGTAGCATTTGTATTTGCAGCCATGCTTCTGTTTGTTAAAGCACGTTGCGAATAATTACGTGATAAATTTCTGCCACCATAATAGTAAGGATATCCCCAAACGTAACCATAGTATGGGTACCCCCAACCATATCCGTAATAAGGGCTTCCCCAATAACCGCCCCAGCCGTAGCTAAAGCCCCAGTATCCGCCCCAACCGTAATAAGGATAACTCCAAAAATTGTTGTATCCGTAATCATATACTATTTGGGTGTCACTTGTAGTATCGCCCCAAGCAGCATTTCCTTCATTATAAGAAGAATAATTGTCAACATCGGTGAAATATTCGTTTGTTTCTTGCTCTTTTTCTTTAAAATATTCGGTGTAGTAAGCGCTTTTTTCGTGCGTATCTTCTACAACAATTTTACTGTTGTTGTAAATTCCATCAACATCATACGGCTTTTGGTTTAAACTAGAACAAGCGGTAAAACTAATTCCAGCCAACGCTACAAAGGAAAATCGAAAAAGATTATTTTTTTTAAGTAAAGTAGGTAGCATAATTAAAAGTTTTTATTGTTGAACATGACAAATTTAAGTAGATTTGTGCAAAATAATATGTTAATATTGTTGAATCAAATTATATACCAATATACTAAAAATGAGTAAGAATTTAACTACAAGATCGGAAGATTATTCAAAATGGTATAACGAGTTAACCGTTAAGGCTGATTTAGCCGAGAATTCGGGAGTACGCGGTTGTATGGTTATTAAACCGTACGGATATGCCATTTGGGAAAAATTACAAGGAGAATTAGACCGTCGTTTCAAAGAAACAGGACATAGCAATGCTTATTTTCCCTTATTTGTTCCGAAAAGTTTGTTCGAAGCTGAAGAGAAAAACGCAGAAGGTTTTGCTAAAGAGTGTGCTATTGTTACTCATTACCGTTTAAAGAATGATCCTGCTAATCCGGGAAAATTAATGGTAGATCCTGATGCTAAGTTAGAAGAAGAATTAATTGTACGTCCTACTTCAGAAGCTATTATTTGGAGTACATATAAAGGTTGGATACAATCGTACCGCGATTTACCTATTTTAATAAACCAATGGGCAAATGTTGTGCGTTGGGAAATGCGTACGCGTTTGTTTTTACGTACCGCAGAGTTTTTATGGCAAGAAGGGCATACAGCTCACGCAACTAAAGATGAAGCTATAATGGAAGCAAAACAAATGCAAGATGTTTATGTAGATGTGGTTGAAAACGTAATGGGAATACCTGTTATTAAAGGATATAAAACCGAAACGGAACGTTTTGCAGGTGCAGATGATACTTATACTATAGAAGCTTTAATGCAAGATGGTAAAGCGTTACAAGCAGGTACTTCTCACTTTTTAGGTCAAAACTTTGCAAAGGCGTTTGATGTGAAATTTACTAATAAAGAAGGTAAGCAAGAGTATGTTTGGGCAACTTCTTGGGGCGTTTCAACTCGTTTAATGGGTGCGTTAATTATGACACATTCTGATGATAACGGTTTGGTATTACCTCCAAAATTAGCTCCAATACAAGTTGTTATTGTACCTATATATAAGAATGATGAGCAACTGGCTCAAATTTCTGATAAAGCAGATGAAATTATTGCCGATTTAACAAAGAAAGGTATTTCTGTTAAGTTTGATGATAGAACAACACAAAAGCCAGGTTTTAAATTTGCCGAGTGGGAATTGAAAGGAGTGCCAGTTAGAATTGCAATTGGACCTAAAGATTTAGAAAACGGTACTTTTGAAATTGCACGTCGTGATTTATTATCAAAAGAGATTGTAAATGCAGTTGACGCTGTTTCTTATATTGATCAATTATTGAATGAAATTCAAGAAAACTTGTTTACAAAAGCAGTTAATTATCGATCAGAGCATACAACTGAGGTAAATTCTTTTGAAGAATTTAAGGAAGTTTTAGAGACAAAAGGTGGATTTTTATTAGCACATTGGGACGGAACTCCACAAACTGAAGAAAAAATTAAAGAGTTAACCAAAGCAACTATTCGTTGTATTCCTATGGATCAAAAAGAGGAAAACGGCGTTTGTGTTTTCTCTGGAAAACCATCAAAAGGCAGAGTTTTATTTGCTAAAGCTTATTAATAAATAATAAAGAAACCCTAGCATTTGCTAGGGTTTTTCCTTTATAAAAAAGATTGTATTGCTAATTTGTAAGAAGACAAACCAAAACCGCCAATGGTTCCTTTTGCAACTGCACTTATATATGAGTGTTGTCTAAAATCTTCTCTTTTAAAAACATTACTAATATGCACTTCCACAACTGGCGTAGAAATTGTACTTATAGCATCGGCAATGGCTATTGATGTGTGTGTGTAAGCACCAGCGTTTAAAATAATACCATCATAGTCAAAACCAATTTGATGTAAATAGTCAATAAGCGCACCTTCATGATTGCTTTGAAAGTATTGAAGGTGTACAGAAGGAAAAGCAGACTCTAATTCAGAAAAATAATCCTCAAAAGAGGTATTACCGTAAATAGAAGGTTCTCTTTTGCCTAATAAGTTGAGATTAGGACCATTAATAATTGCAATTTTCATGTAAGCAGTAAGGTTAATTGTTTTTTTGTACGCTAAAGATATTAAAAGAAATTTTTATTACCATTTCATAAAGGGTTAATTTATTTGAAATACTTTTAGTAAATGATAATTTATTAGCTAAAGTAATAAAAACAATGAAAAAAATGCAATATTCATTACAAAAAGACCTTAAGATTAAATTATTGTTAAATTATTTGGTTGCTAGAAAATTATTAAGTTACATTTGCAGAGTAAAAAATTAAATATTTAGATAATGAAAAAGGTTTTATTAACATTAGCTTTAGTAGCAACAGGTTTTGCTTCACAAGCACAAGAAGGTGGTTTTGGTTTTGGTAAAGGCGATATTTTATTAGAAGGAAGTCTTCAAGCTAACTCTCAAGATGATAAAGGTGCAACAGTAAAAACTTCTGAGTTTAACTTTACACCAAAAGCAGGTTACTTTGTAACAGACAAATTTGCAGTAGGTTTAGGATTAAATATTGGATCTGGTAAAGAAGAAAATTATTCTAATGTTACAGAAAATACTTTTACTAAAAAAGGTAATTCAGTAGGTTTTGAAGTTTTCGGACGTTACTATATTGCTGATTTAAACAGATTTCAACCTTATGCAGAATTAGGTGTTGGTTACAATACTTCTAAGTTTGAAACTACATCTTATGACGCTGCTCAAGGAAAATCAATTACTATTGAAGATCCTAAATTCAACAGCTTTGGTGTTAATGCTTCTTTAGGTTTTAACTATTTTGTTACACCTAAAATTGCAATCAACTTTGCTTTAAGTGATGTTATTGGTTTCAATTCAGGAAAATCTGATGCTCCTAATTCAAAAGCAACTACAAATTTCCACGCAAACATCAATAATTTCAACAACTTTTTTGATACTGCAACATTTGGTTTAACTTTTAAATTATAATATTTAAAAGAAATTTAATAAAATTTTAAGAGCCTTTCATTTTTGAAAGGCTTTTTTTATATCTTTAAGGCTTAAAATATTATTAAAGCTAAACTAATGAAGAAAATATTACTGTCAATCGCCTTTTTAGGATTGTTAACTACAAATAGTTTCGCACAACGCAGTCATAAAAACCCAATAGAAACAGGTATAAAAGCAGGTGTAAACATGTCTACCTTTCAAGGAGGAAACACACAAGATTTTAAACCAGGTTTACAAATTGGTGGAACTGTTGAAATTCCGGTATCATATTACAAGAAATTTGCTGTACAAGCAGAATTATTGTATTCTGTACAAGGATATAAAGGTAAAGAGTATGATCAAATTGATTTAGAAACAAGTAAAGTAACAGAAACATTAAAGTTAGAAGATGTTACCATGCATTATTTATATGTGCCTATTACATTAAAATATTATGTTAGCGACAATTTTTCGATTGAAGTAGGAGGTCAGGTAGGATATATGTTAGATGCTAAAGGACAATTTGATGCTAACAAATACAACACAGCTCGTGAGTATTTATACTTAACAGATCCTAGATATCATGAGTCTTTTTCTCAGTTAGATAAAGCTTTATTTGAAGCAGGGTATAGAAGCAAAGATCCAAAAGATTATTATGAAAAGCTTGATTATGGTATAAACGGTGGTTTTTCATATTATATGAAAAGTGGTGTTTATTTAAACTTCCGTTACTATTTAGGTTTACAAGATATTTATAAAAAGGATAATGAGTACAGAAAAATTATTATTCCAGATGCTAGTCCAGAACTTGCTAAAGAAATATCTTATATGAATGATAATTTAAAGTTTGCTCCTTTAACTAATTCTTCTGTTCAGTTATCAATAGGTTACAAGTTTTAAGAAATAGTTTTTAATATATAATAAAAAAACCACCTTTTAAAGGTGTTTTTTTTTGTTTAAAAAAAAATTATAAAATGCTAAACGTTTTTGAGTTTTTAACTTCTTTAATAACAAAAGAACTGTGTGTACTTTGTACTTCTTCCATTGTAGTTAATTTTGAAATCATAAACTCACGATAAGCCTCCATATCTTGTACTCCAATTTTTAAAATATAATCAAATTCACCACTTACATTAAAGCATTCAACAATTTCAGGAATGGCGTTTACCTTGTTTTCAAACTTTAAGATAGCGTCTTTTGAGTGTGATTTTATTTTAATATGAGCAATAGCCATAAAATTGCGATTAATTTTTTCTTTATTAATAACAGCAACATAATCTGTTATAATATTTTGTTTTTCTAGCTTTTTAACACGCTCATAAACAGCTGTAGTTGATAAATCTAATTGATCAGCTAATTCTTTTGTAGTTTGCTTACAATTTTTTTGTAGTAGTTCAATTAATTTATAATCTATGTGATCTATTTTCATAATAAAGGTGAATAAATGTTAGTGTTTTTTTTAAATTTCCGTAATTTTTTTTTAAATATAACTGTTTTTAAAATTTATTTTCTGTGCATAAAGATTACCTTTTGTTAAAATATTAAATGTAATTATATTTAGATACAAAATGAATAAAAAACTAATAAACTATGCATAAGCCAGCAAATAAAATTCAAGATTTACAGTTTTTTGGAGAATTTGGAGGGGTAAATCCATCAATTTCCGATTCTTCTACATATACATTTCTTTCAGCAAAGAGCATGTTTGATACATTTGAAGGAAATACCGATGGTTGTTATTTATATAGTCGTCATAGTTCACCATCCAATTTGTATTTAAGCTCAGCTTTAGCTCAAATGGAAAATACAGAGGCGGCTAATGTTACAGCTTCTGGTATGGGGGCTATTACAGCTACATTAATGCAATTATGTAAAAAAGGAGATCACATCATTTCTAGTCGAACTATTTACGGAGGAACCTATGCTTTTTTAAAGAATTTTTTTCCAGATTATGGTGTTGATATTGATTTTGTTGATATTACCAATCTTCAAAAAATAGCGTCTTTAATAAATGTAAATACTAAAGTTATCTATTTAGAAACGGTAAGTAATCCTTTATTAGAGGTGGCTGATATTAAAGCTATTTCGGAGTTAGCTAAGCAAAAAAATATTAAAGTAGTGGTTGATAATACTTTTTCGCCTTTAAGTGTTACTCCAGTAAATTTAGGTGCAGATATTGTAATTCATAGCTTAACTAAGTACATTAACGGAAGTAGTGATACAGTTGGTGGGGTAATATGTGCTTCACAAGAGTTTATTAACGATTTAAAAAATGTAAATAAAGGCGCTTGTATGCTTTTGGGAGCAACTATGGATAGTTTACGCTCTTCAAGTATTCTAAAAAATATGCGAACATTGCATTTACGTATGAAACAGCATAGTTTAAATGCTGCTTATTTGGCTAATGCTTTTCAAGAAATTGGAGTTAAAACAGTATATCCAGGTTTAGCATCGCATCCTTCTCATGAAATTTTTAAAGGAATGTATAATGAAGAATTTGGATTTGGCGGGATGTTAACAATTGATGTAGGTTCATTAGAAAAAGCAAATGCTGTTATGGAATTAATGCAAGATAGAAATGTTGGATATTTAGCAGTAAGTTTAGGTTTTTATAAAACCTTGTTTAGCGCGCCAGGAACTTCAACATCTTCAGAAATTCCTGCTGATGAGCAAAAAGAAATGGGACTATCTGATGGATTAATACGATTTTCTATTGGTTTAGATAATGATATTTCTAGAACTTTTGAAATAATGAAAGCGTGTTTAGTAGATTTAAAAGTAATATAAAAAAGAAGCCAATTGGCTTCTTTTTTATTATTGAAATATGTTTAGATAAATTCTAAAATGCGTTCTAAGGCCATTCCTCGTGATCCTTTAATTAGAAGTACTGAATGAGTTAATGTGTTTTTAGAGATGGTTTTAGTAAAATCTTCTAATGTTTTGAAATAAGTTGCGTTTTCACAATCAAGTTTACTTTCGTAAAAATGATCTCCAATAAAAATGGTTTTTATTTTTGTTTTATTTGCTTCTTCAATAATATGTTTATGCTCTTTTGTAGACTCATTTCCTAGTTCAAACATATCACCAAGAATCATTATTTTGTTATCTTCTTGTAATTGATTAAAATTTTGAATAGCTACTTGCATACTGCTAGGATTGGCATTATAGGCATCTAATAAAATTTTGTTTGAATTTAATTCAGTCCATTGAGAGCGATTATTTTGCGGCACATAAGACTCTATAGCTTCTTTTATTGTTTGGATTGGAATGTTAAAGAAAAGTCCTGCAGTAATAGCAAATGCAATATTAGGAATATTATAAACTCCGGTTAAATTACTTTGAATAGTTATATTTTGCACAGTTAAACTTGCCATTGGTTGTGCAAGTGCATTGCTTATTTGTACATTGGCTAATGAGTTATTTTGCATACTAAAGCCAAAACGTTTCATGTTTTTGGTTTTTTCAACCTGTAAAGGGTCATCAAAATTCACAAAAACTTGTTTGCTTTGTTCTTTTATGAAAGTATACATTTCACTTTTTCCTTTTACAACACCTTCAAATCCACCAAAACCTTCTAAATGAGCTAATCCAAAATTGGTTATATAACCAAAATCTGGATCTGCTATTTTACAAAGATCTTCAATTTCTCCCTGATGATTGGCTCCCATTTCAATAATACCTAAATCAGTTTCATCTGTTAAGCGTAACAAAGTTAAAGGAACACCAATATGATTGTTTAAGTTGCCAATAGTTGCAATGGTGTTGTAGTGCTTTTGTAATACAGTAAAAAGAAGTTCTTTACTTGTGGTTTTTCCGTTGCTGCCTGTTAATGCAATAAGAGGTAACCCTATATGAAATCTATGATATGAAGCTAGTTCTTGTAAACATTCCAAAACATCTGAAACAAAAATAAGACGGTTGTTTTCAAGTTTCTTTAATGCTTTATTATCAACAACTGCGTAAGCTGCTCCTTTTTCAAGGGCTTGTAATGCAAAATCGTTTGCATCAAAATGTTCGCCTTTTAAGGCAAAAAACATACTGTTTTCTTCTATTTTTCGTGTGTCGGTACTTACACCGTTGCATCCGCTATATAACTTGTAAAGTTCGTGTATTTCCATAGATCAAAAATAAAAAAAAAGTCCCAAAAAGGGACTTTTTATAATGAAGAATATTGAAATTAACCTCTTGCTTTTTTCTTAGCATTCGATTTTGTATTACCTACTTTTGTCATTGCATTTCTGAATCCTACAAAGTCAGATGCTGAATATTGATCAATGAATCTACGAGTTGCTGGGTCTAACCAATAAGCTCTATCTCTCCATGAACCACCTTTAATAACACGTGAGTTGTTGTTGATTAAAGTTGTTCTTGTTACATCATCTAATGTATAAGATAAATTACCATCGGCATCATATACAGCTTTATCTGTTGGTGCATTGTACATTCTAGTTGAGTTATTACCTTGCTTAGCTTTTTCAAAGTTATCACCGTCATTATAAGAAATACTGTTGTTACCTTGGAAGTTACGTCTTTGGAAACTATCTTGAAGTTCAAGAGATTCTTTTTGTACTTGCCCAGGTAATGCACGTGGGTGTAATTTACCATTTGGTAAAGTATCATATTCAATATTAGTACTTACAATTTGTACAGTACCATCTGGTCCAATAACACTTTTGTTGTAAACATTTCCACGGAAATAGTTCATGTCATTAACATCAGAAGAAATTTCAGGACGGTAAACATCCGCTACCCATTCTGCAACGTTACCTGCCATGTCATATAATCCCCAATCATTTGGAGGGAAAGATTTTACAGCAGTTGTAATTTCACCAGCATCAGTAGACCAACCTGCAATACCGCCGTAATCACCGCGACCTTGTTTGAAGTTAGCTACATAATCACCTTTTGTTCTTCTTGAGTTTGTACGAACATCATCAGAACCCCAAGGGTATTTATTTCTACCTTGTTGATTGTTATAAATACGATCTGATTTTCTTACACTAGCTGCATATTCCCACTCAGCCTCTGTAGGTAAACGGAATTCTGCAGAGAAAATACCGTATTCCATTTTAGCATAAACACCAGTTTGTCCTGCTTTAGCACGGTTTTTAACACCTTTAAATACAATACTGTCATTACCAGCATATGCTTTTGTAGGTGCGTTTAGGTAAGTACCAGTAGAGAAAGATTGCTCACCGTATGCTTTATCTGTTTTAGCGCCTTTAGCTATATAACCTGCACGCTCTAAGTTTAATTCGTTTACACGATCAGTTCTCCATTTAGAGAAGTCGTTTGCTTGCAACCATGAAACTCCAACTACAGGATAGTTAGCGTAAGCAGGGTGACGCAAATATGTGTTGGTTAACGTTTCTGTAAAACCTAATTGATTACGCCAAACCAAAGAATCAGGCAAAGCAGCAGAGTAAATCTGGCTGTAACGCGCTTCTGTAGGAGGGTAAACGGCTTTTGTCCACGTTAAATATTCATTGTACATAAGGTTAGTAACCTCTGTTTCATCCATATAAAACGATTGTACATATTGTTGTGTAGCACTGTTGTTCCAGTCGCCCATAACATCATCTTGTACGCGCCCCATGGTAAATGTACCACCTTCAATAGCAACCATACCGTAAGGTACTTCTGTGCCATCGTATGACGTGTTATATTGGAAACCGCCTTTTTTGTCGTTTATTTTCCAGCCTGTTGCTGATGACGTACCTGCATTGCTGTTTCCACAACTTGTTAGTCCAATTGACGCTGCCATTACAGCAATCAATTGTAGTGTCATAATTTTATTAATCTTCATTGTTAAAGTAGGTAATAAATTTCGTTGCAATATAATAATTAGCTTTTGATTAACAATATCAAATTTAAAAATATTTAAAAAAAACTTAAAAAATGAGAAATATTAAACTCTTCACTACGTTTTGATGTTGAATGTAATTATTTTAATTATTTTTATCAAATTATTCATGAATTATTTATTTATCAGTTAATGAAAAGATTCGTACCTATTTTTACCTTATTTACAAGTTTGGTAGTAAATGCGCAAACAAAGAATGTTCAATTACAATGGGCAGATCAAAACTTTTTGTTGAGTAATGAAACTTCTTTTTTTGTACCAGGTTTTCAATCTGAGTATTTTTCGTTTCATGTTCCAACAAAAACGGTGCAGGCAAAAGTGATTGTGAAAAATGTACAAGGCAATTCGGTTCGTATAGTATCGCAGAACTCTCAAGCTGTTGATTTGTCTAAATATAAAGATATCAATCAAAAAAATATTGCTTCTAGTATTAATCCGCAAATTCAATTATTTACTAATAAAGGAGAAACTAGTGCAATAATTACTTTTAATCCTATTATTAAAGAAGGAAGTGGTTATTCTAAAATAAATTCAATTGTTTTTGAAGTACTTGGTAATAAGGATGAAGTTAAAGATGAACCTGTTTTTACTGTTACTAATTCGGTACTTGCTCAAGGAAATTGGTTTCGATTTAAAGTAAATGAAACAGGCGTTTATAGATTAGATAAAAACTTTTTAACGCAATTAGGTGTTCCTGCGGATGTTGATCCTAGAACTATTAAGGTATACGGATATGGTGGTGATATGATGCCTTTGGCAAATAGTTTAAATAGAAATTTTGATTTACCAGAAGTAGCTATTCAAATGCAAGGTGAGCAAGATGGTGTTTTAAACGATAATGATTTTGCTCTTTTCTATGCGGTTGGTACTAAAGGATGGAGTGCAGAAAATGCAACACATTTAAATTTATATAGTAACGATGCGTTTTATTATGTTACATATGGTAATGGTAGTGGTAAGCGCATGCAAAATTATATAGAACCTACTGCGGCTGCAACTATTACTTATAACGATTATATAGCACGTGCTTACCATGAAGAAGACAAAAAAAATATTGCTCAGTTAAGTAGAAAGTGGTTTGGTGAAGATTTTGGAAATAGTTTTCAATTGCCATTTACCTTACAAACACCGCTCTTGAATTCTAGTAAACCAGCAAAAATTGGTGTTAATTTAGCAGCAATATCCAATACAATAACCAATTTTGGTATTTCATTAAATAATCAAAGTATAGGAAACCAATCTGTTGAAGCTAAAAGTGGAGACATTTTAGCTTATGAGGCATATTTTTCTAAACAACAATCGTTAAATTCTGAAACACAATCTTTTCAGATTAATTTTAATAACAATGGGGTACCTTCTTCAAAAGGATATGTTGATTTTATAGCTATTGATTATTATAAACATTTAGCAGGTTATAATAAACAGTTTGGGTTTAATTTTACTGATGCTGTAACACAAGTAGGAACTGGAATGTTTCAAATTAATAACGCCCAGGCTATTAGCCAGGTTTGGGATGTAACAAATCGTTATGAGCCTACTTATAAAACAAATACGAATACAAACTTTTCTCTTAAAATACCATTGGGCGAGTTAAGACAGTTTGTTGCAGTTGATCAAAATGATATTTATTTGCCAACAGCAGTAGCAAATGCTAGAATAGCTAACCAAGATTTAAAAGGTACTCTTTTTGCAAATGGAAATGTAGATTATATCATTATTACTAATAATCAGTTTTTAGCTGCAGCTAATCGTTTGGCTAATTTGCATCGTGCTAAGAGTAATCTAAATGTAAAAGTAGTGCCTTTGGAGGCTATTTATAATGAGTTTTCATCAGGACAACAAGATATTGTAGCAGTTAGAAATTTTATTAGATATGCATATCATGCAGGCAATCAAACATTAAAATATGTTAATATGTTTGGTGACGCTTCTACTGATTATAAATCTGCAAATGATTATTTGGTTCCTATTTATCATTACTTGTATAACGATTTATCTACATCTTCATCATCAAACTTTCATACAGTTTATACATTTGCAACAGATGATTTCTATGCATTACTGGATGATAAAGAAATAATTGGTTCACCTGATATCATTGGTTTGGATGTTGCCATTGGGCGCATTCCTGTTAATTCGCAGCAACAAGCTAATGCAATGGTAGATAAAATTGAACAATACTTGAGTAATGATAATTCAGGTCGCTGGAAAAACGTTTATACAGCGTTGGCAGATGATGTTGATTCTGCTAACGATCCAGTATTGCAAATGGCTTTAAATGATATGGTAGATGAATTGATTACTTATAAACCCTATTTTAATGTAAAAAAGATTTTAGCTGATTCTTATCAACAACAAGTAGTTGCAGGTGGACCTCGTTATCCTAAGGCAAAAGAGGATTTTATTAGTAGCATTAATAGTGGTAGCTTGTTGGTTAATTATTTAGGACATGGTTCTGAAACTACATTAGGAGGTGAGCGTTATTTTGAAATTCCCGATATCGATAAGTTAAATAATAAAGGGAAATATCCATTGTTTACTATTATGACGTGTGATTTTACTCGTTTCGATGATCCTACTCAAGAATCAGGAGGCGAGCGTTTATTTTTACGTGAAAATGCAGGCGCTATCGGAATTTTTGCAACAAACAGGAAAATTTTTATTTCTAATGCAAATGAATATACAAAACTGGTATCACGTTGGTTATTTGACTATGATAATAATTTGCCTAACGTTTCAATGGCGGAAGCTTTAAGATTAACTAAAAATGATAGAGTAGGGCAACAGGCTTTGGTTTCTTTTGTAGGTGATCCAGCATTAAAATTAGCTATGCCTAAAACAGATGTTGTTATTACACATGTTAATAATGAATCATTAGAAAGTTTTACTGGTAGTTTGCGTGCTTTAGATCGCATCAAGCTAAAAGGACAAGTAACTACTGAAAATGGTCAAATAATCAGTAATTTTAATGGTGATTTAGCCCTTCAATTATTTGATAAAAATCAAGGAAAAGTTACTCTGGTTAATGATGGTGTTGGAGATCCTTTGAGTTTTACTACATTAGGAGAAACCGTTTTTAGAGGTAATGCAACTGTAACAAACGGTGTTTTTGAAATTGAATTTGTTGTTCCTAAAGATATTAAAATTGCTGTAGGTGAGGGGAAAGCAAGTTTTTATGCAACAAAAGAAGGTGCCGTTTTAGATGATTATACAGGTGCAAATACTACTTTAAAAATTGGTGGTGTAAATGAAAATGCTGCCGAAGATAATAAAGCACCGCAAATAAAGTTGTTTATGAACGACGAAACTTTTATCTCAGGTGGAATTACAAATAATGCACCCTTATTTTTAGCTCATTTAGAAGATGAAAATGGTATGAATACAGCCAGCGGAATAGGGCATGATATGGTTGCTATTTTAGATGGTGATGAAAATAATCCGTTTGTTATGAACGAGTTTTATGAAACAGAGCCTAACAACTTTATGAAAGGTTTTATCAACTATCCGTTTAGCAATTTAAAAGAAGGTTTGCATACTATTACATTTAAAGCTTGGGATGTATACAATAATTTAGCTACTGCTACGTTAGACTTTGTAGTAACATCGTCTAGCGATTTACAATTAGATAAAGTTCTTAATTATCCAAACCCTTTTGTTGACTATACCGAATTTTGGTTTCAACACAATCGTCCGCATGAACCGTTACAAGTTCAGGTGCAAATTTTAACCGTGTCAGGGAAAATCGTAAAAACAATTAATCAAACAGTTGTTTCAGACGGATTTTTATCACGTGAAATTATTTGGGATGGTCGTGATGATTTTGGAGATAGAATAGGTAAAGGGGTTTATATCTATAAGTTAAAAGTTAAATCAACTGTTTCTGGGCAACAAGCAGAAAAAATAGAAAAATTAGTTATCTTGTAGTTTAAAGGATTTTATCAAACTAATTTTTATATTTGTTTAATATAATAAAACATAAATGAAAAAAATTTCAATAGCAGTTGTTTGTTTATTGGTGGGTAAAGCAACATACGCACAACAAGAATTGCCAATGCCAGATGGTACGCCTTTGTCATATAATCCGGCAATTACAACGGGAGTTTCTTTTTTAACCATAACACCTGATGCACGTTCTGGTGGTCTTGGTGATATGGGAGTAGCTACCACAGCTGATGCTTTTTCTCAATTCTATAACCCTGCAAAATATGCATTTGCTGAAAAGCAACAAGGTTTTGCTTTGTCATATACTCCGTATATGTCTAGTATAGCTAGTGATATTTCGTTAATGGGAATGAGTTATTATAACCGTATGAATGAGCGTAGTGCAATTGGTGCTAGTTTGCGTTATTTTACACTTGGTGAAATTAATCTTACCAATCAAACGGGTGAGTTTCAAGGGGTAGAAAAGCCAAACGAGTTTTCTGTTGATATATCATACAGTATTAAACTTTCAGATCATTTCTCTATGGCAGTTGCGGGACGTTATATCAGTTCTAACTTAAAATTAAGAGGCGATGGTGAAACAGCAGCAAGTACATTTGCGGTAGATTGGGCAGGTTTTTATGAAAGTGATCGTATGTCAATGGGTAATTCAGAAGGTAGATTACGTGCTGGCTTTAATTTTCAAAACATGGGACCAAAAGTGAGTTATACCGGAGATAGCAATTATTCAAGTAATATACCAACAACTTTGCGTTTAGGTTTGGGATATGATTTTATCTTAGACAATTATAATACAGTTACCGTTTACGGAGAAACTACTAAATTATTAGTTCCTTCAAATTTACAACCTACTTTTAGAGATGCTAATGGAAATGGTAAATACGATGCAGGTGAGGAAGTAAATTCTCGTAGACAAGAATACCGTGATATAGGTTGGTTTTCAGGAATGTTTAAATCTTTTGGTGATGCGCCAGGTGGATTTGGAGAGGAAATGCGTGAGTTTACATGGTCTTTAGGTGGTGAGTATTGGTATCAAAATTCTTTTGCTTTCCGTTTAGGATACTTTAATGAGGCTGAAGATAAAGGAGCTCGTAAATTTGCAACTTTAGGTGCTGGTTTTAAATACAATATTGTTAATATTGATGTTTCTTATCTTTTTGCAACAGGTAAAGTTAAAAACCCATTAGAAAATACCTTACGTTTTTCTTTAACGTTTAACTTTGGTAGAGATTATTTTAAAAACTAATAGCATATAATGTATAAATAAAAATCCAAACGGTAAAATGTTTGGATTTTTTGTCTGTATTTATGAAAAAAATAGTAGTAGAAACCACATTTACATCGTTCAATTCTATTGATGATTTACCTGAGAATATTCAAAAATTAATGCATGCCGCTATAAAAGCAAGAAATACTGCCTATGCACCTTATTCAAATTTTCAGGTAGGCGCTGCCGTTTTATTAGGTAATAATGAAATAGTTTTAGGATCCAATCAAGAAAATGCAGCATATCCTTCGGGTTTGTGTGCAGAAAGAACAGCCGTATTTTCAGCTGGAGCTAATTATCCAAATGAAAAAATAATCAGTATTTGTATTTCAGGATCATCTGTTTTAAAAGAAACCGCACAGCCTATTCCGCCATGTGGCGCTTGCAGACAATCATTATTAGAGTACGAAAATAAGCAAGGAACTAATATTGATGTTTATTTTATGGGCAAAAAAGGTGAGATTATTCAATCAAATTCAATAAAAAATCTTTTACCATTTATCTTTAAAGAAGATAGTTTATAAAGAAATAGCATTACTAAAAATCATTTTATACTTTTGAAAAAGTAAAGAAATTCTTTTATGATAAATACAATTTGCTGCATTGGCGCTGGATATGTAGGAGGTCCTACAATGGCTGTTATTGCATTAAAAAATCCTCATATTAAAGTTACAGTAGTTGATGTAAATGAAGCACGTATCAATGCTTGGAATGCTGAAAATCTTGATTTATTACCTGTATATGAACCAGGTTTACAAGAAATCATAGCTGAAGTTCGTGGCAAAAATTTGTTTTTTAGTACGCAAGTAGATCAAGCCATTCAAGAAGCTGATATGATTTTTATATCAGTAAATACACCTACCAAAACATATGGTGAAGGTAAAGGGATGGCAGCCGATTTAAAATATATTGAATTGTGTGCTCGACAAATTGCGCAAGTGGCTACATCCAATAAAATTGTGGTTGAAAAATCTACATTACCTGTACGTACTGCTTCTACGTTAAAAAGTATTTTAAAGCAAACTCAAAATAATGTAAAGTTTGAAATTTTATCAAACCCTGAATTTTTAGCCGAAGGAACTGCTGTAAGCGATTTATTGCAACCTGATAGAGTGTTAATTGGAGGTGATTATCACACAAATGAAGGTCAAGAGGCTATAAATGCGTTAAAAAGTGTTTATGCTTCTTGGGTTTCAAAAGACCGTATTTTAACGACCAATATTTGGTCTAGTGAATTGTCTAAATTAACTGCCAATGCTTTTTTAGCGCAAAGGATATCTTCTATAAATGCAATGTCGGCTATTTGTGAAGTTACCGAAGCAAATGTTGATGAAGTAGCTTATGCCATTGGAAAGGATTCTAGAATTGGTGAAAAGTTTTTAAAGGCATCTGTTGGTTTTGGTGGATCTTGTTTTCAAAAAGATATTCTTAACTTGGTATACATTGCAAAATCATTTGGATTAAATGAGGTAGCAGATTATTGGGAACAAGTAATTTTGATGAATAACTATCAAAAAAAGCGCTTTGTGCAAACCATGGTAAAGCAAATGTTTAATACTGTTGCTGAAAAAAAGATGGTTTTATTAGGGTGGGCTTTTAAGAAAGATACCAATGATACAAGAGAATCTGCAGCAATTTATGTAGCGCACTATTTATTAGAAGAGCAAGCAAATCTACATATTTACGATCCTAAAGTAACCGCTCAGAAAATTTTTACCGATTTAGAACAAATAACAGGATTACCTCAGGATGTGTTAGAAACCAAAATAACAATACATACTAGTTTAGATACTATTTTTTCTAAGGCACATGCAGTTGTTATTTTAACTGAATGGGATGAATTTAAAAGTTACAATTGGAAAGAAATTAAACAAGAAATGTTACAGCCTGCATTTGTTTTTGATGGAAGAAATATTTTAAAAACGGAAGAAATGACCAATTTAGGTTTCTTATATCAAGGAATAGGAAAATAATTTTATTTCTAAATAGTTGATATTTAAAAGAGTATTTTTTTTACAGTAAAAAGTTGCTAAAAATGTTGCAAATATGGAGAAAGTTACACTATATTTGCATCAGTAAAAAAATCAAAAAGACGTTCTCAAAATAGAAAAATAAAATTTAAAATTCATTAGGAATTAAAAATAAAATTTCTTTATTTTGCATCGTAATAAAAAGGGCGATTAGCTCAGCTGGTTCAGAGCACCTCGTTTACACCGAGGGGGTCGGGGGTTCGAACCCCTCATCGCCCACAATAAAAAAAGACTGTAATTATTATTACAGTCTTTTTTTGTTTTTAAAGGATAACTAGTTATCCTTTAAAAACAATTCTATTTGAGTAACCAACTCTTTTAAACCAATATCTTTATTGTTGATTTTTTGAGCTTGTTTATAATAGTTTAAAGCATTGTTATAAACTGCTTTTTTACTTTCCATTAATTCGTTGCGCTTTTTGTTTGAAGAAGTAGTATTTGGCAATGCGTTTATTTTATTTGTAATATCAGCATCTTTTATATAAATAAAAAAAATCAACCAAAGTAGGTTGATCAAAAAAAGGCAAGCGACCTACATCGCACCGCTACAACCACATACCTTTGCTGCGTTCCCACCCTGGAGGAGTCTGCAGGAGCTGGTCGTGTAGGACTTGCCGTTGCAAATATACAAACAAATTATATTTTAGCAAGCCTTTTGCGAAATTAAAAAAGGTTTGTATACTTGTAGTATAAATTTATCAACCAATGAAAAAATATAAATATCTAACAGTCTTTGCTTTATCGCTTTTGTTTGTTACTTGCAACGATGATAAAAAAAATGAAAATAGTTCTGTTTTAATTGATACAACGCAGCTAAAACAGACTTATAGCTTAAATGAACCTATTGTTTTGCAATTAAAAGATGATAAGAATACTGGATTTGATTCAGTTCAATATTTTATCAATGATGTAAAAATTGGTTCTGTAAAAGCAAATGATGCTTTAAAATTCAATTTAAACAATCAAAAATACGGATCTCAAAATATAAAAGCGGTTGCATATAAAGGTAAAGATACTTTTGAAGCTACAAGCCAAGTGAATATTTTTACAGATGTTACACCGGCAATTTATACCTATACTATTGTAAATACGTATCCGCATGATATAAAAGCGTACACTCAGGGATTAGAGTTCTATGGCGATATTTTAATTGAAAGTACGGGTAATGGCGAAGGAATAGGAACGCGTACTAGAGGTAAATCTAGTATTCGTAAAGTAAATCCTAAAACTGGCGAAGTTGTAAAAATAAAAGAATTGGATGATACTATTTTTGGAGAAGGCGCTACCGTTTTAAATAATAAGTTGTATCAATTAACGTATCAAAATCATGAAGGATATGTTTACAACATAGATACCTTTGAAAAAGAGCAAACATTGCCTTATTTTCAAAAAATGGAAGGTTGGGGATTAACTAATGATGGTACGCATTTATTTATGACGGATGGAACTGATAAAGTTTATAAATTAGATCCTGCTACGTTTAAAAAAGTGGATTATTTCACTGTTTCATTAACTGATAGAACTGTTCCAAGTGTAAACGAATTAGAATGGGTAAACGGCGAAATTTATGCTAATTTCTATGGACAAGATGCAATCGGGATTTTTAAACCAGATGGTACTGTTGTTGCCGTTATTGATATGAGCGATTTAAAAAGCAAAGTTACCCAACATCCTGATTTAGATGTTTTGAACGGTATTGCTTATAATAAAAAGACAAATACTTTCTTTGTTACAGGAAAGAACTGGGACAAGATGTTTGAAATAAAAATTAATAAATAATTTTAATACTGAGATTATTTTATAATGTTATATAAAGAGATAAAAAAAGCTTCAATATTTAAGCTTTTTTTATCTCTTTATAAATTTAATTGACTGAGTTGCGTTATTAGTTTCTATATGTAATATATATATTCCTGAGCTTAAGTTAGCAACATTAATTTCTTTTAAAGCAGATTTCTGATGAAGGACTTTTTTACCATTAGCAGTATAGATAGAAAATGAACTATTTTCAACCAAAGAATCCTCACATTCTATATACAAAATATCGGATACAGGATTAGGGTAAATGCTAAATTTTTGATCTTCAGAATTTTCTTTAATATTTAATGTTTTAGCTATAAAGAAGCCTGTAAAATTTCCCCAAAAACCTCCAGCCGCATTTCCTCCTAACGATTCGTTAGAAGTAGAGAATGGGCTATTAATGCTTGAATTTGCAATAGAATATCCGTATACAAAATAACCGCTTTTTGTTGCAAATGTTACGCCATTGTCATTAGCATCAAAACCATAGAAAGAACCATACTTTAAAGATTTTCCATCATTTGAGATAATTGAGGAATAAACATCTGTTTTTCCACCATGTGTAGATTGGTAAGCGTTTGGTGTTGTTATTTTATTAATATTTGGATTGGTAACATCCATGTTTGCGCTTAGAAGTAAATCATTTTGCGCTGTTTTAAGTAAGCAATCACCCGCATACAAATATGTTGTCCAAGCTCTTGTTCCATCACCATTAAATTTTGTTAAAGTATTATTGGTGTCACCATAGGGAGGGTTAACTAGATATATATTGGCAGTGCTGACTTTCTTTTGATTGTTAAAGAATTGAGATTTGTTTTCTGTTAATATGTAAGCATCATTACCAATTGTTACTAAAGACTGAGGGTAACCGTAATAAGTATCTATTGGTGCTTTGCTTATTTCTTGCCCAAAATAAGTACTCCAAAGTCTTTTACCGTTAAATCCGAACTTAGACAAGAATACTGTTGAAATATCATTAACAAAAGAAATTCCACTTGGAAATTCCTGAAAACAACCTTTAGTGCTAAAATATTTATTTGATGTATCTACTCCTTTATAACTGCCATATACATATAATCCATCGGCCCCTGCTGCAATACTATTAATTTCAGAATCAGAACTACAATAAAAGGTGCTCCAAATGTGTTTTCCATTAGAACTCATTTTACTTATAACTTCTTGATACGGACTAGTTGATGTGTTACCTGTATTTTGAAAGTAAGAAGGTGATAGTACATCATTTTTGTCTCTTTCGTTTAATACATAAATGTCATTATTTACATCAACCGCAAGACTTTTTTTACCTTGACTTAAGTGATGAAAGTAAGTAAACCATAATAATGTACCATTAGAATCTAACTTTGCAATAAATGAATAACCACTAAAATGACCTATTATTGGTATTGAACTATAAGTTCCCAAAGTTCCTAAATCAGGGTTTTGTGTTCTACCACTTACTATTAAATTATTGTTGTTATCAAATTTTAAATTCTCAACAATTACAATATTTTTGTAAGGGTTTAAATGTGTCTGTGGAAATCTGTAAAATAAATTTGTAGTACCATTGTCTTTATTGTGAACATAAATTTCTCCAAAAGTTAATCCTGCAATTTCTCTTACATGATACAATTCATTTGTATCTAGTCTAGGTTCAGCAATTCTCAGTCTAGGTGTGTTTAGAGAACCACTTCCCCAGGTTCTATCAAATAATGCTTGAGAAAACAAATTAGAGGAAGCAAGAATTAAGAGTATAAAAGTAAAATTCTTTATCATAATGGTATATTTTATTGTTATAAATATATAAAAAAATGTTAAATAATTTATAATTTAATTACTTAATAAAAAAGCCTCAGAATTTCTGAGGCTTTTTTATTACTTATTACTTTCAATCCATTTTCTTGCATTAACAAATGCTTCAACCCAAGGGGTTACTTCGTCTTTGCGGTTTGCCGGATAATGAGCCCAGTTCCATGGAAATACAGAACGTTCAATATGTGGCATTGTTACTAAATGGCGACCTGTTTTATCACACATCATAGCAGTGTTGAAATCAGAACCATTTGGGTTAGCTGGGTAAGCATTGTACGCATACTTAGCTATAATGTTGTATTGGTCTTCGCTATATGGTAATTTAAATTTTCCTTCACCATGCGAAATCCAAACTCCTAAGGTTGTTCCTGCTAAAGTGGATAACATAATTGAATTGTTTTCTTGAACTTTTACAGATACAAAGTTAGATTCATGTTTTTGAGAAGTATTATGTGCCATTTTACCATGAACTTCATGTTCTGGATTAATCAGCTCTAATTCCATAAACAATTGACAACCATTGCAAATACCAACCGACATAGTATCAGGGCGAGCAAAGAAATTTTTCAATGCTGTATTTGCTTTTTCATTGTACATAAAAGCACCTGCCCAACCTTTAGCCGATCCTAAAACATCTGAGTTTGAAAATCCACCAACAGCACCAATAAATTGAATATCTTCTAATGTTTCTCTACCTTCAATTAAATCAGTCATGTGAACATCTTTAACATCAAATCCAGCTAAATACATAGCATTTGCCATTTCACGTTCAGAATTTGATCCTTTTTCACGAATAATAGCCGCTTTTGGTCTGCTAGTTACTGCTTCTGGTTTATTACCTTTAAACTGTAACGGAAATGTAAAATGTAAAGGTTGCTTTTTATAATTGATTAAACGCTCACGAGCAGTGCCGTTTTTAGATTGTTTTTTATCTAAATAGTATGATGTTATAAACCAAGTGTCACGTAATTCATTGATATTGAAGTTGTAGAAATCGTTTCCGAAAACTAATTTCAATTCATGACCTTCTGATGGAACACCAATTTTAACAAATTCAATTCCGTTGGCAGCCATTTTGCTTTCAAAAGTAGCATCATTTTTCGCTTGTAAAACAACAGCAATGTTTTCGTTGAATAAAGCTTTAATAATGTCCGGTTCGTTTAAGCCAGTTAAATCTAAATCGGCATCTAAATTATGGCCAGCAAAACACATTTCTAATAATGTAGTAATTAAACCACCAGAACCAACATCGTGCCCAGCAGCAATTTGGTCATTATTAATTAATTCTTGAATAGTATTAAATGCTTTTTTGAAATAAGAAGCATCTTTTATGGTAGGAACATCGTTGCCAATTTTGTTTAAAATTTGTGCAAATGAAGAACCTCCTAATTTAAGTTTATCTTTAGATAAGTTGAGGTAATATATTGAACCAGCGCTTTTTGATAAAACAGGTTCTACTACTTTTGTAATATCTGAACAGTTACCTGCAGCCGAAATAATTACCGTTCCTGGAGCAATAACATCGCCATCAGGATATTTTTGTTTCATTGATAAAGAATCTTTTCCTGTTGGAATATTGATTCCTAATTCAATAGCAAAATCAGAACATCCTTTAACTGCTTCGTATAAACGAGCGTCTTCACCTTTATTATTACAAGCCCACATCCAGTTAGCAGATAATGAAATACCTTCTAAACCATTTTTGATAGGAGCAAACACGATGTTTGATAAAGATTCTGCAATTGCATTTCTACTTCCTGCAACAGGATCAACCAAAGCAGTAATAGGTGAGTGCCCAACGGTTGTTGCAATACCTTCTTTGCCTTTAAAATCTAAAGCCATCACACCAACGTTGTTTAATGGTAATTGTAACGGACCAACACATTGTTGTTTTGCTACTTTACCACCTACGCAACGGTCTACTTTATTAGTTAACCAATCTTTACAAGCAACCGCTTCTAATTGTAAAACTTGGTTTAAATAATTGTATACTTCTTCTTTTTCGTATTCTAATTCAGCGTAATTATAGGTAATAGTTTCATCGTTCATAATGGTTTTTGGTGATGAACCAAACATATCTTCTAAAGCAAAATCCATTGGTTTTGCTCCGTTTGAAGCTGATTCAAATGTAAAACGATGATTATTTGTTACTTCACCCACATTGTACATTGGAGAACGTTCGCGATCTGCAACACGTTTTAAAGTATCAATATCGTTTTTACCAATAACCAATCCCATACGCTCTTGCGATTCGTTACCGATGATTTCTTTTGCAGATAAAGTAGGATCCCCAACAGGTAATTTGTCTAAATCGATTAATCCACCAGTATTTTCAACTAATTCTGACAAACAGTTTAAGTGTCCACCAGCACCGTGATCGTGAATAGATACAATTGGGTTGATATCAGCTTCAACCATACCACGTACCGCATTTGCTGCACGTTTTTGCATTTCAGGGTTTGAACGTTGAATAGCGTTTAACTCAATTCCAGATCCAAAAGCACCTGTATCTGCAGATGATACTGCAGCACCACCCATACCAATACGGTAGTTTTCACCACCTAAAATAACAATTTGATCTCCTTCTTTAGGTTCGTGTTTTTTAGCTTGATTTTCTTTACCATAACCAATACCACCTGCTTGCATAATTACTTTATCGTAACCAATTTTACGATTGTTTTCTTCATGCTCAAAAGTTAAAACCGATCCTGTAATTAATGGCTGACCAAATTTGTTACCAAAATCTGAAGCTCCGTTTGAAGCTTTTATTAAGATATCCATTGGAGTTTGGTATAACCATTTACGTTCGTTCATGCCATTTTCCCATTCACGGTCATCAACTAAACGCGAATAAGAAGTCATGTAAATTGCCGTTCCTGCCAATGGTAATGAACCTTGACCACCAGCTAAACGGTCACGAATTTCGCCTCCAGAACCTGTTGCAGCACCGTTAAATGGCTCAACAGTAGTAGGGAAGTTGTGTGTTTCTGCTTTTAATGATATAACAGAATCAAACTCTTTTTCTGAATAAAAATCAGGCTTATCTGCCGAATTTGGAGCAAATTGCGTAACTCTTGGTCCTTTTACAAAGGCTACGTTATCTTTATATGCCGAAACAATTCCATTAGGGTTTGTTTCAGATGTTTTTTTAATTAATTTAAATAATGAAGTTGGTTGCTCAATACCATCAATAACAAAAGTTCCATTGAAAATTTTGTGACGGCAATGCTCTGAATTTACTTGTGAAAAACCAAATACTTCAGAATCGGTTAATTTTCTACCAATTTTAGCAGCAACATTATTTAAATATGCAACTTCTTCATCACTTAAAGCCAAACCTTCTTGTTGGTTGTAAGCGGCAATATTTTCAATTTTTAAAATAGCTTGAGGCTCAATATTTACTGTAAACATATCTTGCGATAATGCTGCAAATTTTTGAGAGATCATTGGATCAAATTCAGAAAATTGATCATCTACTTTTTGGAATTCTTCAATACGGATAATTCCATTAATTCCCATGTTTTGCGTAATTTCTACTGCATTAGTACTCCAAGGCGTAATCATAGCCGCACGTGGACCCACAAAAGTGTTGTTTATGGTTGCAGTTTCAATTTGAGAAGCATTTCCAAATAACCAATTTAATTTGGTACTATCTTCTGAATTTAAAGGAAAAGATGTTTGTACAGCGTAAACCGTACCAGACGCATTTTCAAAAAATTGAATCATCGTATAAAGGTTTGTTGTGTTGTGTTAGTTGTAATAAATAAAGAAACAAAAATAATACTAAATTATCAGATTCGCAATTTTAATCGGTAGAAGAACTTACATGTTGATAAGCTCCTAAATCGGGTGTTGATAAACGATTTTTACCTAAAATATCTTGCGGAATTTGTTGTGAGAATAATTGATTTCCTTTATTAATTATTGATGTAGCTTTATCAGTTATCATCATTTCATTTTTTTGTGTATTGAAAAAATAAGGTAGGTTTTCTATGCTATTTTTTGCAATGGTACAATTGTTGAAATAAGTTGTATTAGAAAAATCATAAGGAAATGTAGTAGCAAAACGGTTTCCTGTGTTAAAAAATTTAATCAAACAATTCTCAAATTTAACATTAAAATTAGTGGTTTCTTTTGAAGGATATAACAATAAGGATTCTCCTGTATTTCCATAAATAATGCTATTTTTAAAGTGTGCTTGCAAAGCAAATTCATTACTACCATTGCCATTGTCAATGCTTACAGTTGTTTGATTTTGGCGACTAAAATAATTAGCAAAAGTACAATGCGTAAAGTCATAATTACCACCGTTAGTGAGTGCTAAAGCAGCTTTGCCAATATTATTGGTTACAATGTTTTTTCCTAAAATGTTTGCTTTATAGCCAACTATACCATAATTAGAACAGTTGTAAATTTGAATGTTTTCTAGGTTTATGGCTTCTGTAGTTGCATTGATATTTAAACCTATAGTTGCATTTTTTATCAATACATTTTTTAATGATCCTTTGCTTTTTTCACCAAGCAAAATCATATCCCATTGCCCCTCTGTGTTCTCAAAACTAGGTTCTAAACGATCACCTTGAAAAATAATTGGGTTTTCAATACTTCCAGAAGCATTTATTTGCGAATTTGGATATGCTAATAAAGCCGAATTTCGATGAAAATGTATTTGAGATCCCTCACCAATTGTTAATGTTTTATTTGGCGGAACCGCTGCATAACCATAAATTACATATGGTTTTTCATTATTCCACTCTAACTCATTGCCGTTAATTGCATCGTTTTCATCTAAAAAGAAACCATAAATTTTTTCGTCATTAATATTAAGATATTCATAAGTGCCATCTTGAAATTTTTGTGGGTACAAGAAAATGGCATCTTTAACCAAGGTAACCAAATTTACTTTTTGCTGATTAGATCCAGATTGAAACAAAATTTCATCGGTATATAAAAATTCTTTTCCTTTTGTTTGTTGTTTGATATCTACTGTGGTTTCAACAAAAATAAAAAGACTATCATTGGCCAATAACTCTACGTTTTCAAAGTTTTTACCTGCCATACCATCAACCATTAGTCTAAAGTTAGAACTTTCGCCTTTTGCTAAACGTATTGACGGAATTTTAATGTCTTTATTGCTTTTATTGTACACTTTTAAATTGTAAGTGCTAGAGCCTATATTGGTAAAAATGGTATCTAAATATACAGTGTCTTTAGAGAAAGTTAATTCGGAACCAGAAGATGGCTCAAACTTAAAATCATCTCGGCAAGATGAAAAAATGATGATGCTAACAAAGACAATTATTTTAAAGAGTAGTTTCATTTTGTAATGCTTTTATGTTTTGTTTAAACATTTTACAACTTAAAGATAAAGAAATTATTGATTTACTTCATGATTAATTGTTTTGTTTTGAGAATATTTAGCTTTTGATAAAATTTGATATTATTTCAAAATGTTTTTGATTTGATTTTTCAAAATCTAGCAGTTCATCACATTTTTGCTTAGCTAACAAAGTTTTTTGTTGTACCAAATCAGGATTTTTATAAATTAATTCTATTTGTTCTACAAATTGTTGAATGTTTAAATAATCTGCTTGAAAAGTACAAGTTTCATCTAGAACTTCTGTTAATCCAGTATTTTTATTAAAGGTAACAATTGGTTTATTAAACAAAGCTGCTTGTATTCCCATTAAGGTAAACGAATCTTCTCTTGACATAATTAAATACCCATTTGAAATATCCATATAATTTTGAGGAACAGGTGTATGAGGAATTAATTCTATATAATCATCTAAATTTAATTTATCAATATCTAATTTTATAGCTTTTAAGTATTCATTATTGTTTAGAACACCAACAACAAGAATTTTAAATTTAAGATGAGGATTTCTAACACGAAGTATATTTGCTATTTGTGGAATTAAATCGGTACCTTTTGTAAGGTTAGGATGTCCTATATTAGCTAAAATTAAATCGTAATTAGTATAATTTGCTTTAATTGGATTATTTGATTCTGGTGTTTCTTTATTTATAGTTGGTCTAATAATTGAGATCTTTTCATTAGAAACGCCATATTTTTTAATAAGATTATTAGCTGAAAAATGCGCAACAGATAAAATTTTATCTACATATTTAAATTGCTCTGTAGCTTCCTCTTTTTCAAGATATAGTGAACATAGATATTGACTTTCATGTACATACATAATTGTTTTTACATTGTTATATTTCTTTTTTATTTTAGAAATTTCTTTTAATGTAACAATGGTATTTCCGTAAATTAAATCATATTTATTAAGCAATTGCAATTTTAAAGTGTCATAATTAGCAGATTTAAACATTTTGCCAAAAAACGTTTTTTTTCTAGTTTTTTTATAAAAATTATTAGCTACACTTTTAAGTTCTTTTTCTATACCTCCAATTGAGTGTAAAACAAAAACATCTATAATAAATTCAGTAGGATATTTTAATTTTAAGAAAGTAAGAAAAGAAAGCAAAGCCTTAGGAGCGCCAGATTGAGAATCTTCATGTAAAACAAATAATATTTTTTTTGGCATAATAAGCAGTTAAGCAATAATTATTAATTTAAAATAAAATTCAACCAATTACTAATATGGTATTTTTTATAAATGTGTTCAGGTAGTTTTTGATAAGGAATACTTAGAAATGAATCTGGTATGTTTAAATTATCAAAATTGTCAATTATGAAAATGTTATTTTGATTAAAGAAATCATATTTCTTAATTTCTGCATTGTTAGTTATCAATTTTCGTTCTAAACCTACACATTCATAAGGACGCATTGATAAACCTTTTTGGTTAGGGTGGGCAATATCAATAACTATTTTAGTATTTTCACTATACTTATAAATTTGAGAAAAAGGGGTGCTTGTTTCAGTAATTTTTACACCTTCTGCTGTGATAGGTTTTGATTTTGATTTAGTTTTTTTGGCTACAATTAACGCTTTAGCATTCCAGTTTTTTTCTTTTAAATAAGTTATTATTTTTATTACATTATTTAATCTTGCATCTTTTGATCCAAAAAAGAAAGCGTCATGTACAGGTAAGGCATCAGAACTTTTATGAATATAAAAATTTGATATCTTGGTAAAATTATATTTTGAACAATCGTCTTCTTCAAAACTATAATATTCATTAAAATAAGTTACAGTCTCTTTTAATTTTGGTATTTTATCAAAGCTATCCCAATAAACTACTTTGCGCGATTTAACATTAGCTTGTATAAATTTTAGTACAGAAGTATGCAGTAAATCTGGTCTAAAAATTAAACATACATCGTAATTAGTGTATTGATTAATATGGTTTAATTGTTGTTTTGCTTTCCAATCTTTTTTGAATGTTTTTTTTAAAAATACTTTTCCTAAAAGATTTAATACTTGTTCAAACCTATTTTTATATTGATAACTTTTAGGGTCTATTTTAACAACGTTATATTGATCAGTTTCTTTTAACTGATTTAATATAACAAGATCAATATCAAAATGATTTGGTGCAAAAAACAATAAGTTTTGCTTCATGGTAAAATGTATTAAAAATTAAAGGCAACAGCCACCCAGTTTTCTAAAGTGTATTTTTTGTAAAGATCTTCAGGTAATGGTTGATATTTTGAGTTTAAAAATGAATCGGGAATTGTAAAGTTTTCATTATTAATTACTAAAATATTATGCTCATTATAAAAATCGTATTGTTTTATAGTTTGGTTATTTGTAATAATTTTCTTGTTTAAAGCCATGGCTTCAAAAATTCTAAAACTTAACCCAGTTTGATTTTGGCGTACTAAATCAATTAATATTTCAGCATCTTTCATTTTTTCTACAACTATGTCTAGTTTTACATGTTGTTCAGTTAAATGAATTTTTTTATTTACTTTTTTAGTTGCCGGATTTGCAACAATAAATTCATAGTTTAAATTTTTTTTATCAAAAATGTCTGCTATTTTACTCAGTATAATTTCCCGTTCAAGCGATTTTGATAATATCATAAAAGCTTTGTTTTTAGGATTTTCGTTGATGTTTTTATCTAAATAAATATAATTTGTTAATAATGATAATTCGTTGTTACTTGAAACATCATTTATATCAAATGAAAAAATTTTATTAAAAAGTGTATTATGATTTTCAGGTAAAGGAATTCTTGCCAAAGAATCATAATTATAAGCAATAAATTGATTTGTCTTTTCTCGTAATAAAGCAAGAATATCTTTTCTAAACAAACTTGGATTAACAATTAAAACATGGTCTTGTTTAGGTAAATCGGCAATCATTTTAATTAAAGTTCTGTTACGGTAATCTTTTTTAATGTTTTTACCTAAAAACACTTTACTTAAAAAATTACCGATACGATGCCATGTACTTTTATAAATATATTTTATTGAATTAAGATCTAAAAAAGTAACTTCATGACCATTATCAATTAAATGTTCGGCAATTTTTTTATTAAAACCCCATAGGTCAAAAGCTACAATGGTTATTTTCATAAATTATATTTTGGTTATTTTTTGTTTGTTTTTTAATGATTTTGAGAGAGGAGCACCTTGCAAATATAAAGTAAAGAACGACCATTTGCTAGGTTTTAGTATGCTTGCAAAAAAAGAGCTTGTTACTAAATAGCTTAAAAGTACTTTTTTGCTCAACCAACCATAATGTTTTTGTACCAAATAAATTAATGAGATTTTTAGTTCTTTTTTAATTGCAATACTAGCTTGTGTACTTGCACCATGATAGTGTAAATAATGAGCGTTAGGTACTAAAAAACAATCTTTATTTACTTTTTTTAAACGTAAACAAACATCGGTTTCTTCATAATATAAAAATAAATGTTCATCAAACCCTCCAATTGTATTAAAATCGTTACTATTAATAAGCATAAAACTTCCAGAAACAGTATTTACTTTTAAAGGTTCTGCATATGATTTTTTTCTTGTAGGTTTATCTTTAGGATTTATTAATTCTAAAAATTTTCTTCCAAATATTTGTCGCGTTGTACTTGCATAATGATCAAAAGATATTATTTCTTTTCCATTTTCATTAAAACTTTGGCCACCTACTATACCAACAGAATGATTTTTTTTAATGAATTGATATAGCTCTGATAAACAATCATTTAAAAATAGGGTGTCATTATTTACAAAGGCAACATACTCTGATGGTTCTGCTAATTCATAACCAAACATGTTTCCGCCTCCAAAGCCCTTATTAATAGTACTTCTGCATAAAACAGTTTTTGGATTAGGATTATCATTAAAATATTTATTTAAAGAGATAAAATCATTAATTTCAGAATTATTATCAACAACATAAATTTTATAATTTAAACTATGATCTGTTTTTTGTAAAATACTTTCAACGCATTTAATAGTATATTTACTTGAATTGTAATTGATAATAACAACAGAAATATTTAACATATTATGTTTTTTGGGTAAAAATAAATAAAAAACTAAATCTTACCTAGTTTAAACTGCATATAATCTATATTTGCAATAGTAAATTTGTAAATGAAAACAGCTTTATTAATATCAACCTATAATTGGCCAGAGGCTTTGCAACTTATCTTTAAAAGTATAAGTGAACAAACGGTTTTACCAGACGAAATTTTAATTGCTGACGACGGTTCTAAATTAGAAACAAAAGCACTGATTGATACATTTGCTCAACATATCAAAGTGCCTGTAAAGCATGTTTGGCATGAAGATAAAGGTTTTAGAAAAGCCATTGTTTTAAACAAAGCGGTAGCGACTTCTTCAGCCGATTATATTATTCAAATTGATGGTGATTGTATTATGCATCCCCGTTTTATTGAAGATCATAAAGCAAATGTTCAGAAAAACATGTATTTGTACGGCACACGTGCCACTATAATAAAGCATGCACTTCCAGAAATATTTAGTAAACAGCAAACTAAATTTCACTATTTTTCTAAAAACATCAAAAAAAGATCTAGAACAATTCATAGCATTTTTCTATCAAAATTTAATAAACCACATAAAGAGTTTTCATCTAAATTTAGAGGTTGTAACGTATCGTTTTGGCGACAAGATTTTATTGATGTTAACGGATATAATGAAGATTTTGAAGGATGGGGTAGAGAGGATAGTGATTTGGTTATTCGCATGGGGAATAAAGGTGTTTTCGCCAAACGTTTAAGATATGTTGGTATTGTATATCATATTTATCATCCTGAAAACAAACGCGATAGATTAAATGAAAACGATGCTATTCAGAATAAATCCATTCAAGAAAAAATAATTAAAGCCAATAAAGGTGTTTCGCAATATTTATAGATATGAAATTTATAGTTCACGATAATTTTAAAAATATACAAAAGGATATTTTAAAAAGTATTGATGATTTTGATACAAAAGGAGAACTATTGGTTAAAGGTAGTAGAAACACCATCAAAATTTTTCCAGTTAATGAGTTTCAACTCAATATCAAAGCTTTTAAAACGCCCAACTTTATTAATAGAATTGTGTATAAGTACATTCGTAATTCTAAAGCAAAACGTTCATATCAATACGCTTTAAAGCTAATCAATAAAAAAATTGGTACCCCTTTTCCTATTGCGTATGCCGAATTTAATAGTGGAGTAGGATTAGGTAAAAGCTTTTACGTTTGTGAACATATTGCTACTGAATATACTTATAGAGATTTAGTTGTAAATCCATTATTAGAAAATCACGAAGTTATTTTAAGAGCCTTTACCCGTTTTTGCTTTCAAATGCATGAGGCTGGTATTGAATTTAAAGATCATTCACCAGGAAATACATTAATACAAGTTAAAGACAATGGTTTGTATTCTTTTTATTTGGTTGATTTAAATAGAATGGAGTTTCATAATCATCTATCGTTTGAATTAAGAATGCATAATTTAAGACGATTAACTCCTAAAAAAGAAATGGTTGAAGTTATGGCAAATGAATATGCCAAATTGTATAAAACAAAAACCGAGCAAGAAATTTTTGAGTTACTTTGGAAAAGTACAACTGATTTTCAAGCAAAATTTCATAGAAAACAACGTTTAAAGAAAAAAATAAAATTTTGGAAAAAGTAAAAAAGGTGAAATATTTATATTTTACCTTTTTTACTTTTCAATAGTTTATTAATTTCCTTATATCGTTCTTTAATACCTTTTGAATAAATACTGCAAATAATAAATCCCTTTTTTCCATCTAAAAACCCTAATCGAAAGAAATATCTGTTTAAAAAAGTATAAAAAGGATGAAGGTTAGCTATAAAAGTATTTGGCTTTTTATTGTTTTTTACCTTTTCAATAGCTTTTAATCTATTGTAATAGAACACTTTTTCTTTAAAATGCTCGTGATGTGTATAAGAATAATGAATTAAATAAGATGATAAAGTACCAACGTTTTCAGTGAAATTCAATTTTTCATGAACTAAACCGGTGTAAAAAGCATTCTCTTTTTTAAATAAGCGTAAATTTTTATCACTTTGCAATCCTGAAAAATGAACAGGCGTATTAAAAAAATAGAACTTACGTTTTATAAAGTAACCTCTTTGCGTATTGTTTGATTGAATAGTAGTTAAAATTTCAGACTTTAAATCTTCAGAAATACGTTCGTCAGCATCAATAAAAAGCACCCAATTGTTAGATGCATATTGCATAGCTGTATTACGCTGTTCCGAAAAATTATTAAAAGAATGTTGGTATACTTTTACATTTTTAAATTCGGCTAAGATATCAAGTGTTTTGTCAGTACTGTAAGAATCAACTACAATGATTTCATCTGCAAAATCTAAATTATGCATAAGCTCCCTAACGTTTTTTTCTTCGTTTAGGGTAATTACTAAAGCGGTAAGTTTATTATTTTTCAGAGTAATCATCAATCAAATTATGCAGTATAAAATGAGTTAGCAAATTAGTAAAAAAACTAGGTAAAAATAAATTATAAAGCAGATTGTTTTCCTTTTTAATCTGTTTTAGTGTTTTGTTTTTAAAAAGATCTGGTTTATAATCATTTAAGTGTACAGAAATGTGTTTTTTACCATCTTCAAAAGTACTCCAAGCAATTTTTTCAATCCAAGGCGAAAAAATGATAAATGTAGGTTTGTTTAACGCTTTTGCCATATTCATGGTGCCTCCATCGTTTCCAATTATAAAGGTACACTGATTTAATAAAGCTAATAAACCTCTTAAACTGCCTGCAACTGCATCAAAATATATTTTTGATTTTGTATCATTTTTACATGCTTCATAAATTTCTTTAGCAATAGAAAGTTGATTGGGTGTATAGTTTAATAGTATTTGAACATCATTTTGCGCAACAAAATCAATAATCTGAGCCATATGCTGAGTAGGATACGTTTTATTAGGGCTACTTCCTACCACATTCATCATTACAATGGGTTTGTTTTTATTGATGTGATGCTTTTTTAATAGATTTTGTGCTTGTAGATTTTCATTTTCTGTTACAACTATTTTGGGATGCGTAACATAAAGTTCTTTGTTAATATGCAGCGGTTCTAATAATTTTAATCGATGCTCTATTACCAAACCTAAATTTGTTTGAGGTTCTAAATGTCTATCAATTAAATGTGTGTAAAGAAACCCAGGAAAGCTCTTTTTAAATGAAATCTTTGTTTTAGCATTTGATAAACCAACAATTATCCAACTTTCTAATTTTGAGTAAGCATCAATAATTACATCGTAATTTTCTTTTTTTAATGATAATGCAAATTTAATTAAAGCCCACTTACTTTCTCTGTATTCATTTTTAAAAGGAATGATGTTATAGTTGCCATTATTTTCAGAAATAACTGCTTTTGTATTTTCATATATAAGGTAATCAACCTGTACATTAGGATATGCCTTGCACAATGTTTCGCACAAAATAGTACTAACTAGCACATCGCCAATCATTTTTTGTTGAATTACCAAAATTTTTTTCATTGCCTATTAAAAGTTATGCTTACAAAATTATTAAAATACTCTATATTTGTTAACATGAAACCAAATATTTCAATAATTGTTAGTACTTATAATTCGCCAGAATGGTTACAAAAAGTAATTTGGGGATTTTCAGTTCAAACATTTCAAGAATTTGAGTTGATTATTGCTGATGATGGATCTACTTTAGAAACCCAAGCTTTAATCAAAAAAATGCAAGAAGAAACTACTTTTCCTATCATTCATGTGTGGCATGAGGACAACGGTTTTCAAAAAACAAAAATTTTAAATAGGGCATTGGATAAATGTACTTCTAATTATGTTATCATGACAGACGGAGATTGTATTCCTATGCCAAATTTTGTAGAAACACATCTTAATTTAAGAGAAGAAAAACGATTTTTATCAGGAGGATACCATAAATTATCAATGGATCTTTCTAAACTAATTAGTAAGGATGCTATTTTAAGTAAAAGATGCTTTGATGTAAAATGGTTGATAGCAAACGGAATGAAAGATTCGTTTAAAAACAATAAAATAACGGCTACAGGTTTTAAAAGTAAGATTTTAAACGCTATTACCCCTACAACTCCTTCTTGGAACGGACATAATTCTTCTGGGTGGTTAAGTGATATTTTAGCGGTTAATGGTTTTGATGAGCGTATGGAATATGGTGGTGAGGATAGAGAACTTGGTGAGCGTTTAGAGAATTACGGAATTAAAGGAAAACAAATTAGATATAGTACAAGTTGCTTGCATTTAGATCATGCAAGGGGCTATGTTAATGAAAAAGCGCTGGCTTTGAACAAGGAAATTAGAAAACAAACGTTAGAAAATAAAGCTATTTGGACTAATTATGGTATAAAAAAAGCCAGCTTATAAAGCTGGCTTTTCTACTTTATATATTTCTTATGAGTACTGTTAAATAAAAAAGCGTAACATTTTAAATGTTACGCTTTTTGTTGTAGCGAAGACGGGAGTTGAACCCGTGACCTCAGGGTTATGAATCCTGCGCTCTAACCAACTGAGCTACCTCGCCGTTTGGTTATTTATTACGAGTGCAAATGTAGTATGTTTTTTGTTATTTGCAAAGAAAAATAAAAAATAAAAAGCACTTTTTTTAAGTGCTTTTTTAGTATTCTGTATATGAGTTGTTTAAAAGATGTGTTTTTATTCCTTAATTATTTTCCCTTCGGCATTTTCTTGCACATTTACTGTTTTTGTAACACGATAATACAAGTTTCCTGAACCATTTAAATTACCATCAATTCCATTTACAGTATTGGTGTATATGTTGCCACTTCCTGATGATTCAATTTCCGTATAAAAGTTAGAAAGTTCTTTTGCATTAATGTCGCCAGAACCTTTACTATTTATTTTTACAGTGTTTGCATTTCCATCTACTGTAATGGCTCCATTGTTTTCGGTATTTAAAGTTAGTTCTTCTGTTTTAACACGTAAATTCATTTTTCCATTACCAGTATTGGTTAAACTAAGATTTAAAATTTCAAGCGCTCCCATATTTGTAATGCTTCCGTTATCACCATTCATGGTAATATCCGTTAAATCTTTGGTTGTTAACGTAACTTTTAATGGAGCTGTTTGGTTTGAAACTTGAAAACCTGGTTTACGTTTTAAAGTTAAAACCCCATTGGCAACACTAACTTGTATTAACTGATGTAAATTTCCATCACCTGTTGTTCTAATGGTGTTTTTAAAAGGATTGTTTAGAATTTCAACAATTACTTCTCCATCAATTACTAATTTGGTGTATTTTTCAACTCTACGGTTTTTTTCTTGTACTACGCCGTTGCCTTTTATTTTGCGTTCTTGCTGAGGTTGTTGGGCAAATGCGGTTATCGATAAAAACGAAACCATAAGTAGTGCCATGATTTTTTTCATACTTAAGATCTTATTTAATTAACTTCTTCAAAAATATTTTCAGGAAACGATTCAAAAACATCTTCGGTAAAATCTAAAATTTCCGATTTTAAAAAATTGTTTTTTAAATCATTTAATCCTTTTTCTAATAATAAAGGTGTTGTAAACCTTCTGCTTGATCCTAAAACATGTCCGTTTATACTTACTTTAAAATACAATTTGTTAGATGGCGTTTTGTATCGTAAAAAATCAATACTATTAAAGTTTCTACTTAAAATATTAATTTCGCTAATACAGTGTGCTTTACTTTCTTGACTATTGCTTGTAAAAATAGTATTTCCTTTACGGTTGTTATAGGTGTATTTATACTTGTTGTTTTCTTTTTTACTTATTACTAATGTGCCCATTTTCTTTTTTACTACACACAAACTTATTCATAAAATAGCTTGAAAGAAAATTGAATTTCTTAAAATAAATTAATAAGCATTAATTGTTCCAATTCCTGAAACATTTTTCGTGATTCTTAAATTTGGGTATTTTTTATAATCTAAATTACCAACGCCCGAAATATTAATATCAATTTCTTTAACAGTATTAATTTTAGCATTTCCTGCACCCGAAATAGTAATTGTTGCAACATTTGCCTCCATTTTTTCGGCATCAAGATTACCAACGCCAGCAAGTTTAGCTGTCATGTCATTGGTTTTGCCGTTTAAAGTTACACTGCCGGCTCCTGAAACGGAAACATTGGTTTTGGTGTTTATTACATTTGCAACGATGTTTCCTGCTCCCGAAATATTAAAAGCTACATCATTTTTTATGATGGCATTTTTATTTTCAAAAGATCCAACACCTGCAATAGTTACTTTTTCTAGGTTAGGATTGTTGATTTTTACAGTAAGTTTTGTGCCTTTTGTAAAAATAATGTCTTTTTTGCTGTCTAAACTTAAATTTCCTTCGTTATTAATGATTTTTAAATTTTTAACAAAATTTTCATCGCCAGAAATAATTACTTGATTTTTATTAAGAGAAGCATCCATCTCAACAGAAGCTGCAGAATTATTAATGAGTGCTTTGTACATTTCTACATTTACAGTATCGGTTGTCATTTTACCAGAAGGTTTTACCGATTCTTTTTCTTTTACACACGATATAAATGCAATAGAAAGAGCACTTAAGAATATTAGTTTTTTCATACATTAATTGTTTAAGCTAATAAAAGTACTATTGTTTTTGATAAAAAATGTAATTTACTGCAAAATAAATAAAGGTTGTAGGTTTTTATTTTAATAAGATTGCTTTTGAAATAAATTTTTACCTTTAAACAAAATAGTTTGCATGAAAAAAGGAGTCGTTTTTATGGGAGCTGTAATGGCATTAATTATGGTAATAATGGTGCCTTTGCTTGCTTTTTTATTTACTCATAAAAGTTGGATTATTGATTTAACAGGAAAAAATGAATTAGGCGATGCCATTGGTGGTACCACTGCGCCAATTATTGGTATTTGCAGTGTTGTTTTTACTTTTATGGCATTTTATATTCAATATGAGTTTAATAAAAGGCAGAATGAAATTTTGCAACTTCAGGTAAAAATCAACATACGCCAATCTTTAGAGCCTTATTTTATTTATTTAATTGATAGTTTAAAAAAGTTTAAACTTGAAAATAATTCTAACAAAAAAATAAAATTTGAGGGCGATTACATTGTTCCTGTTAACGTAGGCGATGCTATGAAGTTAAAATATCAAGTATCTAATGTTTTTGTGGGAATTATGCATTTTAAAGAAACACATCACACCATAAAAAATATCCAGCTAAACGATTTATTTGCCTACGAAAAAGACATTCCTTTTAATGAAAATGTTATTGATGAATATGTTTTTCATGTAAACACAGTATTTAAATTTCTAAGTTACAACATGGAAATTGACAACGGCGAAGATAAAAACGAGATTATTGAGGAGTTTTTGTTTAAATATTTGTCGAGTTTATCTATAAACGAAATACATTTTAATATTTACTATTTATTGATTTTTCATACCGATTTAGCTATAAGTTGCGAAAACATTGTGGTACGTTCTATTGATAATTTACCTCATGATACCAAAAAAGACTTTTTATTAGAGGTTTTTCAATATAAAATAAGCAATTAAATACTTAACGCATAATTTTGTCGTTATACTGTATATGTTTTATTTTTGTTTGAATTAAAGAAAATCATGATCCGTTTTTTATCTGCCCTAATTTTACTGTTTTTTAGTTTATCTACCATTGCTCAAACCCGAAAAGGTGCTGCTGAACCGTCAAAAGAATACATGACGCATTTAAATGCAGCCAAAAGACACGGAGTTACCTTGGTAAAAGATAAAGCGCATTTAAATAAGTTAGCAAAAAAAGGAACGTTGGTTTCTATAAAACAGCGCGGATATGGTTATAGAGTTGATAGATTAACACACAGTCACGCTTACTTAGTTCCTAAAGGAAGAACTGTTTTAAAAAATATTGCGAATGATTTTGTAAAAAAAGCAGGTCAAAGTTTTTTTGTAGTAACTTCTTTAACACGCACCAATGCAGATCAAGCACGATTGCGTAGAGTAAATTCAAACGCATCTTCTAACGATAGTTCGCACAGTTATGGTGCTGCCTTTGACATTTCTTATGTGCGTTTTAATCATAAATTAGGCACAAACACTAAATTAGAAAAGCATTTAGAAACGGTTTTAAAACAATACCAAAACTCAGGAAAAATATATTTTGTAAAAGAACGCCATTCGCGTTGTTTTCATATTATTGTTCGATAAGTACCGACCAACTTCTACTAAATTGTTCCTTGGTTGGTAAACAAATGATTCCTTCTTTTTGAGTGAAATTTTGATTAGAATTTATATCATCTGCAACACCACACCAAGGCTCTAAACAAATAAAGTTTGCATTTGGTGCAGACCAAATTCCAAAATAAGGAAAATCGTTAAAAGAAAAAGTTATTTTAGAACTATTGCTTTTGTTGTAGAGTATTATTTCATTGCTTTTCAAGGTTTGTAAAACCAATGCATCATTGTAAAATAAATCGTATTTTAATTGTAATGTATTGGTTTCTAAAGATATAGTTTTAGTTTTTTCTGAAATTAATCCATTGTTTAATTCATTGCAAATTAATTCTGTATCATTGTTGAATTGAAGTTCATAAGCTTCAAAATCTTCTTTCGTGTTACCTAATGCAAATGCAGGATGTGCGCCAATTGAAAAATACAAATTGTTTTGTGAAGGATTTTCAACTTCATACGTACACAAAAGTTTGTTTTCTTGTAGCGTATAAATAACTCGCAAAATAAATTCAAAAGGATAGTTTTTTTTAGTTTCAGATGAGTTTGCAAGTGTAAAAATTATTTTTTCGTCAGAAATTTGTTCTTCTTCAAACATCATTTCACGTGCAAAACCGTGTCGGTTTAAATGATGTTTTTCGTTATCAAAATAATAACAATTGTCTTTTAAACCACCTACAATAGGAAACAAAATAGGACTTGTTTTTGCCCAAAAATCAGGGTTTGCTTGCCATAAAATTTCGACGTCATTTTTTGTGAGAATACTTTTTAACTCGGCACCTAAAGCATCAATTGTAATTTTTAAAAAATCATTCTTTAAAACCATTTCTTTGAAAATTTAGTCTGTAAAAATAATTTAAAATTTGTTGTTGTAGACTAAAAAAATAAAAACGTAATTTGTGTTTGTATAATTGCAATACAATTATGGCTGCTGTAAAACCGCGAAAATACAATCGTAAAAAAACGGTTCGTAAAAAAACAAAAATTGCTAAATGGAAATGGCATGTATTGGCGTATACAATGCTTATTTTAGCGTTTGTAGTATTTCATTACAGAGATGGTATTAAGTATTTTGTGACCGATATTTACGAAAGTATTTTTAATAAAGAGGGTAGCAAAGAAGTTACGGTTCACGATTTTAGAGCTATTGAGATTTTAGACAAACACAAAGATCATTTATTTGGCTTTGATGTTTCACATTATCAGTATGATATTGATTGGAAGGCAATTGATTCTTTATACCACAAATTCCCTGTTGATTATGTTTTTCTGCGTACTACTATGGGCATTGATGGTGTTGATGCCAAGTTTAGTTATAATTGGAAAAAAGCAAAAAGTAGATTGCTGGTTCGTGGCGCTTATCATTATTACCGACCTGATGAAAACAGTACCTTACAGGCTTTGAATTTTATTAAAAACACACCTTTAGAAGCAGGTGATTTTTTTCCTGTTTTAGATATTGAAGAACTTCCAAAAATGCAATCGAAAGAAAAAATGATCGAAGGTTTAAAAAACTGGATTGCTATTGTTGAAAAACATTACGGTGTAAAACCTATTATTTATTCAGGTGCGAATTTTTACGAACATCATTTAAAAAACGATTTTCCCGATTATAAAATTTGGATTGCGAAATACAGTTTGTTTAGTGAAAAAATGAACGATGACTGGCATTTTTGGCAGTTTACCGATAAAGGCACTGTTAACGGTATTGAAACAAAAGTCGATTTAAATATCTTTAAAGGCAATCGCCAAGATTTAAAACAATTTGTAATTCAGTAAACAGCAGTTTTTTAAAAAGATATATACCTACAAGGTTTTTAACCTTGCAGGATATTTTTGTTACAACCTGCGGGGGTTATTTAATCTCGTAGGTATTTATTCTTTCATTAAAAAAGATAATTAAAAAGAGTTTAATTTTTCACATCCAATGCATCACGCAACGCATTGCCAATCACCATAAAAGCAACTACTACCAAACACATTGCAGCGCCAGGTATTAAAGCTAAATAAGGTTTTCCTAAAATAATATAGTTGTAATGCTCTTTAATCATACCGCCCCAACTTGGTACAGGTACTTGCGCACCTAAACCTAAAAAGCTCAAACCACTTTCTACTAAAATAGCCGATGCAAAATTAGCTGCCGATATTACAATGACAGGCGCCATAATATTAGGAATAATGTGTTTAAAAATAATACGGTAATCATTATAGCCTAAAGCTCGTGCTGCGGTAATGTACTGCATTTGTTTAGCACTCATTACTTGGCCACGCACTACACGGGCAACTTCAACCCACATGGTTAACCCAACAGCAATAAAAACTTGCCAAAAACCTTTTCCTAAGGCTAGTGTTATGGCAATAACCAAAAGTAGGGTAGGTATAGACCAAATTACATTTATGAGCCAAAGAATAAAAGCATCTACTTTTCCGCCGTAATATCCCGCCAATGCGCCTAATGAAATACCTATTATTAACGATATAAACACGGCAACAAAACCAATGGCAAGTGATACACGCGCACCAATAATTAATCGACTTAAATAATCGCGACCTTGATTATCGGTTCCTAACCAGTAAGTATTTGTTTTGATGTGGTTTTTTTCGATGAAAGAAGTATCCTTCTTAGGAAAAACACTTGTTAAAACATATTTTGTTTGTGCTATGGATGGATCTACCGAGAATTCTTTATAAAAAAGGGTGTCGTTTTTAAAGTGATACGAAAGAATAGGTATGAATTGATTTTTGATTTCTTTACCCAGAAAATAATCAAAAACAGTACTTTTTTTATTGTTGTATAATGGAACGTTTATTGTTTTTACCTTAAAACCTGGTTTTTGGGTGCTAATAGAAACATCACCATTATTTGCATTTATGGTATTGTCTGGTGCAATAACATAAGCAAATAAGGCAAATAAAGTAAGTAAAACAATAAAAGCTAAAGAAAAAACGCCCCAATAATTTTGTTTAAATTTTTGGAGCGCTTTTCTATTTGCCGAAACAAATTTTTTAAACACTGTGTTATTTTTTTATAGAATTAATATCTTTTAAAACGTTTACGGCTTCTTCAACATACACATCATTATTTAAGCTTTTAAACCAACGTTTGCGTTTGTTTTGTAAAACAGTATCGGTTTTTATTAAAGCTTCATCATGCGGTAACGATTTAAAAACCAAGGTGTTTTTGTAATCCTTTAAAGCGTTGAATTTTTTGGTTTGCGCATCTAATTCTTTCGATTTTGCCATGTATTCATCATACTGTAATGAAAAAGTATTATCGTCTTGCTGGGATTTTACCCATTTAGCACTTTCATCAATTAACTGAAATTCTTTATTAGCCGCAATTCGTTTTTTACTTTTCTCGATGATTGGCGCAAAATTATTACCAAACGGATTAAAGTTAGCCTTTGCAATTTTATCCCACTGCATGGCAGTATCGTTATCGCGCTCACCTGTATCAACATATAAGAAACGGTCTGGTAAAATAACATCACTTTCAACTCCTTTTAATTGAGTAGAACCGCCATTTACACGATAGAATTTTTGACTTGTAAATTTCATTCCGCCTAAATCGCCAATTTTTTTATTACCAAAACGATTCAAATCTAACATGTTTTGTACTGTTCCTTTTCCATATGAATGCTTAGAACCTAAAACCAAACCACGGTTGTAATCTTGAATAGCTGCTGCAAAAATTTCAGATGCCGAAGCTGAATAATTATTGATTAAAACAACCAACGGACCTTCCCATTGGGTTTTATTGTCACGATCATACAAAACATCATTTTCGCCTGATTTTGCTTTAACTTGTACAACAGGACCTTGTGGAATAAACAAACCAACCATATCAACCACCGTTTGTAAAGAACCACCACCATTGTTACGTAAATCCATGATGATGCCATCTACTTTTTGTTCTTTTAAATACGCAACTTCTTTCGCAACATCTTTAAAAGCATCACGGTTATCGCGGTTTTCAAAACTAATGTAGAATTTAGGTAAGTGAATTAACCCATACTTTCCTTGTGGTGTATCAATAATAGAAGATTTTGCAAAAGTGTCTTCTATTTCAAATTTATCACGCGTAATAGAGATTACTTTTATAGAACCATCTACTTTTTTAACCGTTAAATTAACCACGGTACCTTTTTTACCTTTGATCATTTTAACTACTTTTTCTTGACGCATACCGCCAATATCAACAGGTTCTTCGTTTCCTTGAGCCACTTTTAAAATAACGTCACCATTTTCAAGTTCGCCTTGTTTCATTGCCGGACCACCTGGAACCACTTCTAAAATTTCGGTATACTGATCTTTTTTACGTAAAATAGCTCCAATTCCTTCCATAGAACCCGCCATGCTTTCATCAAACTTTTTCTTATCGTCTGGCGCAAAGTAATTGGTATGAGGATCAAATTGTTCTAAAATAGTGTTGATGTAAATAGATAACCATTCTTCACGAGAAATTTCTTGGAAGAATTCAAAGTAGTCATTTAACGATTTTAACGTTGTTTCACGTGCTTCTTTTTCTATTTCAGCTAACGATTTTTTAGGCTCTTTTTGCAAAGAATCATTTTCTTGTAGCTTCATTTTATCTTCAATAGAAGAAAGTACACTTAGTTTTAATTGCTTACGCCAACGCTCTTTTAAATCTTCTTTGTTAGAAGCAAAAGGTTGCTTTTCGTAATCGGTATTAAGTGTTTCTTTTTTAGTAAGATCAAATGGCTTTTCTAAAATTTCTTTGTAATAGGTTTTAGCTTCTGTAATTCTTGATTGAACAACAGGATATGTAGCATTGAAAAAATCAATTTTTTGAGTTTTAAACTCATCATCAATTAAGGTTTCATACTTTTTAAATCCATCCACATCGCTTTGTAATAAGAAACGCTTGTTACCATCTAAAACTTTTAAGTAATTGGTGTATACTTTTTGCGAGAAGGCATCATTAACATCAGCAGGGTGATAATGCGCGTTTTGCAATACAAAACTTAAAACGCCTAATAAAAAAGCTTCTTTTTCTGGGTCTGGATCCTTGCTTTTTTGAAAAGGCACAAAACTCCAAAGTGCTGCAGCTAGTGCTACAACAACTAATATTACTTTATAATTTCTCTTCATAAATTGCCAAATAGCAGTCATCAATAAATTTTCAACTAAAATACTTAAAATCTCCCTTAAAACTACGCCAATACTTAAATAAAATTTTGTTAAGTGTTTATTTCAGTACGATGTTTTAAAATGAAAGTAGATTTATTTGATTACTTTTACAAGTATAAATGAAATTTTATGAAAAAACCATTGATTTTAGTAACGAATGACGATGGAATTACAGCTCCAGGTATTCGTACTTTAATTAGTATAATGAAAGAAATTGGCGATGTAGTTGTAGTGGCACCTGATAGTCCACAATCAGCTATGGGACATGCAATTACAGTGAATAATACGCTTTTTTTAGAGCAGGTTTACATTGATAAAGATGCTATAAAAGAGTTTGCTTGCTCTGGAACACCTGTTGATTGTGTTAAGATTGCTATAGATCAAATCTTAAAGAAAAAGCCAGATATTTGTGTATCGGGCATTAATCATGGTTCTAATTCTGCTTCCAATGTTATTTATTCAGGTACTATGTCTGCTGCAGTAGAGGCGGGTATGAGTGGTATTCCTGCAATTGGTTTTTCTTTGGCCGATTTTAGTTGGAACGCAAATTTTGAACCTATAAAAAGTATTGTCAAAAAAATTACTTTAGAAACTATTAAAAATGGTTTGCAAGAAGGCGTAGTTTTAAATGTAAATTTTCCCAAATTAGAAGAAAAAGAGATAAAAGGGATAAAGGTTTGCCGACAAGCAAAAGCAACTTGGGTTGAAAAGTTTGATGAACGTACCAATCCGCACGGAAAAAAATATTATTGGCTTACAGGAACTTTTGTAAATCATGATAAGGGTGAAGATACCGATGAATGGGCGTTAGCCAATGGTTATGTTTCTGTGGTGCCAGTGCAATATGATTTAACTGCTTACCATGCCATGCAACAATTAAATACTTGGAACTTATAATGAATAAATTTTTAAAATTTGCTTTAGGTACTGTAGCTGCTTTACTTGTATCTTTTGTTTTTGGTTGTATCCTTTTTTATTTGTTTACTAAAATGAGTCCAATAGAAAATGGAAACATTTTTATGTACAGTGATGTTTCATCTAAAGCTTTTTCAATGGGTTCTATTCCCAATATAGGGTTGTTTTATTTGTTTTTAAATCGCGATAATTATTTTAGCGCACGTGGTGTAATCTTCTCGTTTATTATAATTGCCTTCTATATAATTTTTGGATGATGAAGTATTATATTATTGCAGGCGAAGCATCGGGCGATTTACACGGAGCTAATTTATTAAAAGCCCTTTTTAAAGAAGAACCTAATGCAGAAGTGCGTTTTTGGGGCGGAAATTTAATGCAAGATGTTGGTGGTACTTTAGTAAAACACTATAAAGATTTAGCTTTTATGGGTTTTGTTGAAGTAGCCGCAAACCTGCGAACCATTTTTAAAAACATCGATTTTTGTAAAAAAGATATTCTTGCTTTTAACCCCGATATCATTATTTTTATTGATTATCCTGGTTTTAATATGCGAATAGCCAAATGGGCTAAGAAAAAAGGGTTTGATACTCATTATTATATATCGCCTCAAATTTGGGCTTGGAAAGAAGGTAGAATTAAAGCTATTAAGCAAGATGTAAATCATATGTATGTCATTCTTCCGTTTGAGAAAGATTTTTATGAGAAAAAACATCATTTTCCAGTGCATTATGTAGGACATCCTTTGTTAGATGAGATTGATTTTTTTCAAAAACACAAAGCCAATAATTTTAGAGAAGTCCATCAATTAGATGATCGACCAATAATTGCGCTTTTACCAGGAAGTCGAACACAAGAGATTGCACGTCTTTTAAATGAAATGTTGCAAATTGTAGACGATTATCCGCAATATCAATTCATTATTGCAGGCGCACCAAGTCTTGATTATACTTTTTACAAGCAGTTTATTAAACAAGAAAATGTAAAATTCATTTCAAATGATACCTATAATTTGTTGAATAATGCTTACGCAGCTTTAGTAACTTCGGGTACAGCAACTTTAGAAACAGCGTTGTTTAAAGTGCCTCAGGTTGTGGTTTACAAAGCAAACAACATTTCGTATCAAATTGCAAAGCGCATTATTAAATTAAAGTATATTTCGTTAGTAAACCTTATAATGGACGAGTTAATTGTGACCGAATTAATTCAAAATGATTGCAATGCTACCCAGATTAAAGCCGAATTTGAAAAAGTTATTAACAATTCTTCAAGAAGTAAAATCCTTTCAAAGTACGATGAATTGGAAAAAAAGCTAGGTGGTGGTGGTGCAAGTAATAGAGTTATCAACATAATTAAGAAAAATTTAAGAACTTTTTAGGAAGGCTAAGAAAATTAAAAAGTCTATATTTGTGTTAATCACAACAACAGATACCAATTTTATTACAAAAATATATTTAATGAAGAATTTAGCTTTAACGTTAGTTGCGTTTTGTACCATATGTTTAAGCACAGAAGTTTCAGCCCAAACGAAAATATCTGTCACAAAAACATCCGCAATAAACAAGCAAAGAATAGCAGAAAATTTAGCTATTGCAGAAATTAATAAAAAAATGAATGCAGTTGATGATGAATTAGAAGGAAAAACTTCTAAAAAATCAGAAAAAGCTAAATATTGCTACTTAACAGAGCAATTAATGAATGTAGCTAGCGATTATCAGGGAATTCGTTACCAATGGGGAGGAATGTCTCGTAATGGTATGGATTGTTCAGGTTTTGTGAAGACAGCTTTTAATCAATTTAAAATTGATTTGCCAAGAACTTCAAAAGAAATGGCTTCACGCGGAGAACGTGTTTCAGCTTCAGAAGCAAAACCAGGTGATTTAATCTTCTTTAAAAATGGCGGTTCACGCGTAATTAATCATGTAGGAATTGTAATTGAAGTGAATGGTGATGATATTAAATTCATTCATTCTGCAACTTCTAAAGGTGTTTCTATCAACTCAACAAAAGAAGCATATTACAGTAGAGGCTTTGTACAAATCAACAGAGTTTATGACAGACAAGTATTATAGTTAATTATTTAATATTCAAAAATTTCATACCTTTAGATTTATGAAGAAGGTAATGAAATATCCAATTTATCCCATTACATTATCTTTTGTACATGGGATTTTTTGTGGATTATACTTTCCGCTTTCTTTTTCAGTGGTTTTAAGTATTGCCTTTGTAGCTTTTCTAAGTTTACTTTTTCTTCATTTTAAGAAAGAAATAAAGGTTTTTAACAACCAAGCAAATCTAGCCGTTTTTACTAGTTTATATGTTTTGTTTTTTGCAATTGGTGCGCTTAATGTAAAGATTCATAATGTTGATTTAGAACCGATTGATATTGCCCAAAAAGAGTTTGTTGTTGAAATTGATGAGGTTTTAAAAGCTAATAAGTATACCAAACGAGCATTTGGAACATTGATTTCTGAAAAATCGAATGCCAAAGTTTTAGTTTCAATTCCTAAAAATGATACCTTATTAAAAGTAGGTAGTGTGTTTAAGGTTTTTGGAACTATAAAAGAAGTTACTGCCGCAAATAATCCAAACGATTTTAATTACAAAGAATATCTTGCTAATAAGCGCATTTTTTATCAAATAACAGCTTATCATTTGCCTATTAAAATGGGTGAACATCGTACCATTACACCGCAAATAATTGATTTAAGAGAGAATTTTATTCAGCGTTTTTCTAAAATGAATTATGATAAAAAGACAATTGGCTTTATTGAAGCGTTGTTATTTGGTATCAAAAATAATTTAGATCAAGATGTACAAACGCAGTTTAAAGAGCTAGGTGTAATGCATGTTTTAGCGGTTTCTGGTATGCATGTAGTTTTACTTTTTGGATCGATTTCTTATGTTTTGCGCAGAACAAGGCTTCCTAACTATTGGATTGATGGTATTCTTGTGTTTTTCTTACTGATTTTTTGCTGTATGGCAGGATTTAGTGGTTCTGTAATGAGAGCTGCTTTAATGTGTGTTATGTTGATAGTAGCCAATTATACTCACAAGCGTGTTTTTAATATTAATTTGTTAGTTGGTAGTATGTTTATGATTCTGCTATTTGAACCTAATTATTTGCTTGATGTTGGTTTTCAACTAAGTTATTTAGCTGTTTTTTCAATTGTTTTTTGTTATCCATTAGTTCAAAAATACTTTAAGGCTAAAAATTTTGTAATTAATTATTTTAGTCAGCTAATAGGTGTTTCATTAATAGCTCAGTTAGGTGTTTTACCCTTAAGTATTTATTATTTTAATCAAGTTCCATTATTATTTTTACTAGGAAATATAATCGCTATTCCACTTACATCATTTTTGTTAATAGCATGGTTTCTACAGCTTTTTCTGAGTTTTCTTTCTATTGATTTTGCTGCATACTTGACCATGTTGCTTCAGCCTGTTGCAGATGTATGTTTTAGAAGTGTAGAGTATGTAAGCAATTACTTTAGTTTAAAAAGTATTTCAATACATTTAAATGCAGTTGAAGTTGTTTTTCTAATATTGTTTATTTACGCTGTTTTTTGGTTCTTTTATCAAAAGAGTTACAAAAAGCTGGTTGTTTGTTTGCTTTGTATTATAGGACTTCAAACAGCAAAATTAGCAGCTGTTTTTGAGAATAAATCTAAAAATGAAACAATTTTAATGTACGATACAAAAAATATCGTTTTCTTAAGTAATTGTCAGCAAAAAGGAATTTTAATTGGTGAAGGAAGTACCTTTACAAGCAAAAGTATTTTAAATTACCAATTGAAGAATGATGTTGAAGTAATACAACAAGAGTCTATAAAAAATAGTTTTGTCATTAATAAACAATCTTGGTTGGTAATTGATAGTTTAGGTGTTTATCCTTTTAAGAAATACGATTATGTAATTTTGTATCAAAATGCAAAGGTAAATCTAGATCGCTTAATAAAGGAAATACAGCCTAATAAAATTATTTTGCATAACACCAATGCGCAGTATTTGCAAAATATTTATATATCGTACTTACAGGAAAGAAAAATCCCTTACTACGATATGCGAAGTAAGGGAGCTTATGTTTTAAATTACAATAAAGAAATTAATTCTTCTGCTGATTTGTAACCTACAATTGATTTTTCAATAGTACCTTTTGCGTTAATTACAGACATGGTTGGATAACCTGGAACCTTTAAAAACTCTGTAAATTCATGCATGCCATTTCTTGAATTTTTGCGCGCTTCTTGGTAATTTGGGTTTTTGTATAATTTACCACCAAATTGAATTTCTTCGTTACCTTCAGAATTAAATTTTACTGGATTGTATTTTTCGTTTAATAATTTGGCAACTTTAGCATCAGAAAACGTGTTTTGGTCTAACATTTTACATGGACCACACCAAACAGTGTAAGCATCAATAAAAATAGGTTTTTTGTTTTTCTTTTGCGCAGCAATGGCATCTTTCATTGTCATCCATTTTACCTCTTGTGCCTGTGTTGTAATGCTGATTAAGGCGAAAACAACAAATAAGAATATTTTCTTCATTTTTAAAAATTGGTTTTTATGTAAATATATAAAAAATAGGATAACGAAAGTTATCTGAATTTTAATTTCAAAAAGTGTGCCTAATTATAAGTCCAATTTAAGAATTACGTCTTCACTAAAAATTTTATTTAAGAGTTGATCATCAGAACCTAGATTCACAAATTTCCATTTATTGTTGGTTAAGTCATCTGAAACGGCAACTAATGTTGATCGAATTTTAATATCAAATGATTTTAAAGCATCATTGTAAGTTACTTCTTCAGCATTCATGTTTGATTTAAAGATAGTTGTAAGCGTTTCAGGACTTTCGATTTTTGTTTTAAAAGTTAAGCGCATATGATTATCATGTTTAACTATACAAAATTTTTGATTATTGATTTTTACAATATCGCCAAATTCAAAATTAGGATCGGTTGTAATTAATTTTATTGAGAATTCATCATTGTCTAAAATTTCCAAAAAAACTTGTTTCATTTCTTCTTTAGAAGCTATTTCAAATATTTTAGGATAGGTAGTTTCAAAAATTACATCAAAATTTGGTTCAGAACTAGCTATAAAAACTCTTTGAGCTTCTAACTTTAAACTTTTAAGATCTTGCGCAAAAACGCTGTTAATACTTAAAACTAGTAATAAGGTAAAAAGGAACTTTTTCATATGATGGAAAATAAAAAACAGTTGCAATTTATAAATTACAACTGTTTATATTATAAAATAGTTTGTTATTATTTTACACCGTGCATTAATTTCTTTAATACAGGGTTTAACATCATTACTAATAAACCTGCTACAATTGGTACTACCGTAAAAATTAAGAAGAAGGTTGATAATGAATATTGTGCTGTAATATTTTCAATTTCACCACCAACAGCAGCTGCTAATTTGTTACCAATAGCAATAGCCAAGTACCAAATACCAAACATAAAGGCAATCATACGTGCTGGTACTAATTTAGAAACATACGATAAACCAACTGGCGATAAGAATAATTCTCCTAATGTATGGAATAGGTAGGCTAATACTAACCAAATCATAGATACTTTAACACCTGTTTGAATACCATGTGATCCATAAGCTAATAAACCAAATCCAATAGCCATAATAATTAATCCTAAGCCGTATTTAACTGCAGCTGGTGGATTGAACTTAGAATCCCAAATTTTTGAAACAGATGATGCTAATGCAATAATAAAGAACGAGTTTAAAATTGAGAACCAAGAAGGATCGATTTCTGAAGCCGATTTACTGAATTCATTGTTTAACATCCAAATAGCAACTCCCCAAACACCTAAAAATGTAATAGCTAATACAATGTTTGATGCGGGTGCTTTTGAAAAAGTTTGTTTTGCTAATAAGTATAAAACCCAAGAAATAATCAATAAAGGAACAACTGTTAATAAGGTATTAATGATATTAAAAGTTGTTAACGATGTGCCTTCTAACGAACGATCAACACTGTCACGTGCAAAAATTACTAATGATGAAGCACCTTGTTCAAAACTCATCCAAAAGAAAATAGTAAAGAAAGCAAAAACAGTAACTGCAATCATACGATCTCTTACAACTGGTGAATATCTAACAACACGAGAAACTACTAAGATTAAGAATAAAACCAATCCAATAACAATAACAGCTATTGAACCATCCATTCCAAAAAGTTCTTTAGGTAAAATATGTACATCAGCAATTTTTGATAACGGGTCGTTAAAAGCGTATAGTAAACCAATAACGGTGGTAATGGCAATTAAAATATAATCTAACGTAGTAAAAGGATTTGGTTTGTCTTCTTCGCCCTCTTTTAATTCTGCTTTAGCAGCTTGTTCTTTTGCTAATCTACTTTCAGCAGTTGGTACTTCGCCAATGTTTCCAAACAAAGGTTTTGCTAACCAAAACTGTAAAGTTCCTAAAAGCATAAAAATTCCTGCTAAACCAAAACCATAATGCCAACCTAAATTGTTTGCTAAATAACCACATAACATCATACCAAAGAAAGCACCAGCGTTAACTCCCATATAGAAAATAGTATAAGCACCATCTTTCTTTTCTGGGAACGATTTGTACATTTCTGATAAAATAGAAGTCATATTAGGTTTAAAGAAACCGGTTCCAATAACCAAACACGCCAATCCTAAATACATAAAAATAGGAGTGTCAAAAGCCATAAAAGCGTGGCCAAGTGTCATAATAATAGATCCAATTACAACTGCCCAACGATAACCAATGTATTTATCGGCAATAATACCACCAAAAATAGGGGTAATGTACAATAACATGGCGTATGTACCGTATAAGGCACCTGCATTTTCAGCAGTCCAACCCCAACCTGGATTGTTTCCTGTTAAAGCAGCTGTTAAGAATAAAATTAATAAAACACGCATTCCGTAGAACGAAAATCGCTCCCACATTTCCGTAAAAAATAGAACGAATAATCCGGAAGGATGACCTAAAACTTTTGATTTAAAAAAATCTGGATTCGCAGTTTCTGTTGACATTCAATAATAGTTTTTAATTTTTCGAACTCGAAAGATACTTAAATTATTTAATTCCGTGCATTAATTTTTTAATTAATGGATTTAATACCATAACTAATAAACCCGCTGCTGCTGGAATTGCCGTAAATAAAAAGAAGAAATGACTTAACGAATACTCTTCTTGAATAGTTTCTACTTGACCTCCTAAAACCGCTGCTAGTTTTTGAGCAATAGCAATTGCTAAGTACCAAATACCAAACATAAATGCCAACATACGCCCTGGAACTAATTTAGAAACGTACGATAAACCAACTGGCGAAATGAATAATTCTCCTAATGTGTGGAATAAGTAAGTTAATACCAAGAAAGCCATCGAAATTTTAACACCTTCAGATGCACCCATTGCGCCTAAACCTAATACTAAGAAACCAATGGCTACTAAAATCAATCCAAAGCCATATTTAAATGCTGCTGAAGGATTGTATTTAGATTCCCATAATTTTGATACCGTTGATGCTAACGCGATAATGAAGAACGAGTTTAATGTAGAGAACCAAGAAACGGTGATTTCTGAAGCTTCTTTAGAGAATTCATTTTTCAACATCCATAAAGCAGCGCCCCAAATAATTAAGAAACACGCAATTAAAATAACATTTGATAACGCAATTTTGCTCCAAGTTGCTCTGGCTAATTTTACCAAAACCCACGAAATAATAGCTAACGGAACAATAGTTAATAAACCATTGATGATATTAAACGTGGTTAAAGCCGATCCTGTTAAACTTCTGTCGATATAATCACGAGCTACTAAAACCAACGATGTTGCGCCTTGCTCAAAACTCATAAAGAAGAAAATTAAGAAAAAGGCAAGTAAAACTACTGCAAACATTCTATCGCGTACTACTTTATCGTAACGTAAAACACGCGAAACAATCATATAAATAAAGATGATTAAGGCAAAAATAATCATGATGTATTGCCCTCTTAAAACCGATGTATCTAAGAAAGCAAACATATCAACAATACCATTTTTAGATAACGGATCGTTAAAAGCATACAAGAAACCAATAATACCTACAATGGCAATTAAAACGTAATCCATCATTGTAAATGGATTGCGCTTGTCTGTATCTTCTGCATTTTTAGCTTCCTGAGCTTCTTTTGATTTATCTAAAATACCCAAGTTGCCCATTAATGGTTTTGCAAAAGCAAACTGAAGGGTTCCTAATAACATGAAAATTCCTGCTAAACCAAAGCCCCAATGCCAACCTTGTGTTTCTGCAATGTATCCACATAACATCATACCAAAGAAAGCACCTGCATTAACCCCCATATAGAAAATAGTATACGCACCGTCTTTCTTTTCAGGTAAATCTTTATACATTTCACCTAAAATAGAAGGCATATTTGGTTTAAAAAATCCGGTACCAATAACCAAACACGCTAAACCAATGAAAAACATTACAGGCGTATCAAAAGCCATAGCCGCATGACCAATGGTCATTACAATGGCTCCAATAATTACCGCCATACGTGAGCCAATGTATTTATCGGCAATAATACCACCAAAAATAGGCGTTAAGTAAAGCATCATAGCATATGTTCCGTACAAAGCACCTGCTTGTTCTGCACTCCAAGCCCAACCCGATTTTGGGTCGCCAGAAATAACGGCAGCAGTTAAGAATTGAATTAATAATACGCGCATTCCGTAAAACGAAAAGCGTTCCCACATTTCGGTGAAGAAAAGTACAAATAGTCCTGATCGTTGTCCTAAAACATTCGATTTGTAAAAATCAGTCGAAGTGTTTGTGTTCATATAGTTAAGTTGTTTGTTTTTAAATTTATAAGGATTATTGTTTTGCGTTTTTAGCTTCTAAAGGTTTAATGATTAACTTGTCGTAAATAGTTAACGAAACAATAGAAAAAATACCAATACCCACAATTACGTACCATATTTTATTAGGCGTATACATATTCCAAAGCATATCGGTCATTTCCCAATGGCTCATTCCTAATTTTTGTTCGGCTAAAGTAAAATATTCGTTTTTAGAAAAAGGTAAATGTATATTGCTTATGTCGATGCTTTTTGAAGTAGCATAATCTCTAAAAGATTGACCAACAGTGTTCCAGTTGATTGATTCTGCTTTTAAATTGAATTGTTTTTCAAATGCCGATATAGGCATATTAAATGCTTTCGCACCTTCTTCTATAAACTGTTCTTTGGTAACCACTTCGGGCATTTCAATATTTCGTTTGCCCATTTCGGTTTTTAATAACGATAATTTATCAGACCAAGATTGATATAAACTTCCTGATATAAAGCTGGTTACAAAATAACTGGCAGCAACGGGTAAAAAGTACGTTCCTTGATACAAACCTTCTTTTCCTTTTGGTGTGATTAAAGCGATAAACGAAGATACTGTTGGGCTACTCATCATTTCGCCAATAGCAAAAATCATGGTTCCAATAATGGTAAACCAAACGTTGCCCGAATAAAAAGTTAATCCGATACCAATTGTTGCAACTACTGCTCCGCGAATTACTGCGTTGATGTGGCGCATTTTGATTACGAAAAACGATATGGTTATTTGGAAAAGAATGATCATTAAAGAGTCGATATTCGTAAACCATTCTGGTTTTACTTGACCATCTTGCGTTAATAAAGTTCCTAAAGCAGGAATGTTTTCGTTTAACCAATTGCTTAAAGCTGCAGAGTTTACCCAGTCTTCAATAAAGTTAGGTAAGGTGTTGAATAATTGGTTGAACATGGTCCAGAAACCAATCATTAACAATAATAAAATTCCTAAACGGATGTCTTTTAATGCTTCAAAAATTCCTAAAACGGATTCTTTAATCGCTTCACCAATAGAATTTTTAGGTTTTTCAACCTTTGGTTCTTTGTAAAAAAGCAATAAAACAATAAGGTTAATACCAATTACAATGGCCGCTTGAATAAAAATAATTTTCCATCCGTAAGTAGTTCGCAACCCTGACGACATAGCTGGACCAATAAATCCACCAATATTTACCATCATGTAAAAAATACCAAAGCCCATGGTTCCAGTAGTTTCATCGGTATTTCTGGCTACAATAGCTGATGCAACAGGTTTAAAAAAGGCAGCACCAACGGCAACCAACAGAAACACCATATACACGCTCCAATAGGTATTCACTTCGCCTAAAAGATAATAGCCCGAAATCATGACGATATAGGCAATGGTTAAGGATATTTTGTAACCAATTCTATCGGCAATAACCCCAAATAGTAAAGGGAGAAAATAAAGGATACCTACAATGTTACCCATAATATTTCCTTTTTGTACGTGATCAAAGCCTAAACCGCCTGTATCGGTTGATCCTACTAAATAAAGTCCTAAAAGGGTGTAAATACCGTACCAAGCCCAACGTTCCATTAATTCCATGAAACTTGCTAACCAAAAGTTCTTGTTAAATGAACCAATAGTTTGCCATAACGATGGTTTATTATTTTCTAACATAAGTTTAAGAAATATTTAAACTTACAAATAAAAGAAAATTATTAGAGAAAATAGGTAAATTTTTGCTAGAATCAGTTTATCTATAGTAGCTTTTTTAAGTTTCTTTTTTAGGTGTTTTAATTTTTTTGTAACTTTATGTTATAAAAATAAAAGGTTATGAAAAAAAGTTTTTTAATTATTTTGGCAGCAGTTGCATTTGTAGTAACAAGCTGTAAAAAAGAAGTTCAGGTAAACCCAACAGGCGCAACCGTTGAAAACAATACCAATGTAGCAGAAGATGTTCAGAACCCAACAACTGTAAATTTAGCCGATTTACCTGCTGCAGCGTTAAATACAATTAATCAGTATTATGAAAGTGAAAACATTGCTTCGTATGAAATTAAAACGGTTCCTGTTATTGGAAAAAGTTACGAGGTAAAGTTTAACGATGGTGCTGAGGTTGAGTTTGATGATAAAGGAATTTGGCACGAATGGAAAGACGCTAAAGGTTTGCCCGATGGTATTTTACCTCAGAAAATTAAAGAGTATGTAACAAAAAATTATGCCAATACTTTTGCAACATCTATTGATAAAGAGGATAAAAAAATAAAGGTAGAATTGGCATCAGATATTGATTTAGAATTTGATGCAAATGGTAATTTTGTGAGAATTGATAAGTAAAACAAGTTTTTTTGTATACCAATTTAATTGTAAATTGAACCACCTTTTAAAGGTGGTTTTTTTATGCAAGACTATATTGAGAATTTTAAATATTACTTAAAACTAGAACGTGGTGTTTCTGAAAATACCATTGTTAATTATTTGTACGATTTAGAAAAGTTTGAAAGTTACTTGGGCAACACAATAGAAGTAATTAAAGTAAAAGACCATGATATAAGAAGTTTTATCCATTTTATTTCCGATTTTTTAGCACCAACAACACAAGCTCGTATTTTAGCGTGTATCAATCATTTTTATAGTTTTTTGGTTTTAGAAAATATTGTTGAAGAAAATCCGGTTACTTTTATAGAACTACCTAAACAAAGTAGAAAATTGCCCGTTGTTTTAAGTTTAGATGAAATTGATGCTATGCAAACCATGCACAATAAAAATACTTTAGAAGGAGAACGAAATGAAGTTATTATTGAAACCTTATATAGTTGTGGCTTGCGAGTTTCAGAACTTGTGGGTTTAAAAATATCAGACCTTTATTTTAAAGAAGGATTTATTAAAGTAGATGGTAAAGGTTCCAAGCAACGTTTTATTCCTATTTCAAATTTTGCGGCAGACAAAATAACGCATTATTTAAAAGAAATTCGCCCATTATGGAAGATTAAGAAAGAAGCCGAGGATACTGTTTTTGTGAATAGGAGAGGAGGTGCGTTAACCAGAGCTATGATTTTTACCATCATCAAGCAAATAACAGCATTAGCAGGAATAGAAAAAGTGGTAAGTCCACACACACTACGCCATTCTTTTGCAACACACTTATTAGAAAACGGTGCCGATTTACGTTCTATACAAACCATGTTAGGACATGAATCAATTACTACAACAGAAATTTATATGCATTTAGATCGTAACAAACTAAAAGAAGAAATTGAAAAATACCATCCTCTTGCAAGAAAATAAAAAAGAAGCCAATTGGCTTCTTTTTTATTTTGTTTTTATACTGCAACCAATAGCTTTGGTTTCTTTAGTTGTTATTTCTTTGTTGGCTAATAAGGCATCAACAGCGGCTTGCACATATTTTTCGGTAACTTCTTTTGGGTTTTCGTAGTTGTTATCTATTGCACCAATATATTTTACAATGTTTTTACCATTTTGTTTTTTTAATACAAATACATGAGGCGTTTTGGTAGCACCAAATTCAGGGTAAACTTGTTGTCCATCATCAAATAAGTAAGGAAAAGTAAAGCCTTTTTCTTTCGCTCGCTTTTTCATTAACTCAAAACTATCTTCTGGTTGTGCTTCTGGATTATTAGGGTTAATAGCAATAACAGGATACCCTAGTTTTTTATATTTAGCATCTAAAGCAATAATTCGGTCTTCATACGCTTTTGCATACGGACAATGATTGCAAGTGAATATCACAATAAAACCTTTTGCATTATCAAATTGCGCAAGAGAGTACATTTTATCGTCAATTCCTTTTAAAGAAAAGTCAAAAGCAATATCACCTATTGCATAGCCTGATTTTTGAACTTCCGTAGAATCGGTTGTTTTTTCAATGCTATCAGTAGTTGTTTTGGTTTCAACGGCAGTTTTGGTCTCTTTTTTACAACCAATAAATGCAGTAATGCACAAAGCTAGAATTAAAAATTTTTTCATAATACGTTATTTTAATTTGTTAAGAGTACTTTTCAAATCGGTATAAGAAATTTTCCCTTCGGTAAAGAAGAGTTGTTTTTTGCTTTTGTATATAAAAGTGGATGGTATAGCACCAGACCAATGTGGGTCTAAAGCCGTTATCCAATCATTCATTCTTTTGTTGTCTGCCAAAACATAAACATCTGGTGTTATGTTGTTTTGCTTAATAAATGTTTTTACCTTGGTTTCTAAATCGGTAGCTTTATCTAAACTTACCAAAATCATTTTAAATTTACCTTGATCTTTAAATTCGTCATTAATTTTCATAAAATCGGGTAATTCTTCAATACATGGTTGGCACCAAGTTGCCCAAAAATTAACTACATAAAGGGTATCACTATCATTTTTAAAAGTTGCAAAAACATCTTCATACTTATTTTTTACAGCAATAGTTTGCGGTTTTGTTTCTGTTTTAGTACATGAAACAAGGAAAAAGATGCCCATTAAAAGGAATGTAACTTTTTTCATAAGAAAATGATGTAAAGTCTAAAAATACAAAAAAAATAATGTATTTTAACATATAATTTGATGTTATTTAAATATTTATGAAATACTACTTATTGTTGTTGAGTTTTTTTTTGATTTCTACCTCATACGGGCAAAGCTATTCAAAGGAATGGGAGGAAATTTACAAGCTAGAAAAAGCAGGTAGCTACAAAACGGCTTATGAAAAGGTTGAAACTATTTTTAAGAAAGCCAAGCGTAAAAAAAATAACGAGCAAAAAGCAAAAGCTTTTCTTTATAAATTGAAGTTTCAGAATCAGTTAAAAGAAAATACGGCTCAAAATATTGTAACCGAAATTACATCAGAATTACAAAATAGTAAAGGTGTTTATGAAACGCTTTATCGTTGGTATTACATACAAGCGGTGTACAATCAATTGCAAAAGAAAAGCTCTTACTATCATAGAACGGTTCAAAATACTACGGTTAAAGTACCCGATAATATTGAAGAATGGTCTGCGGAGCATTACGCAGCGGTTTTAAAAGAACAGTCGGCATTGCTTTTTAAAAATGAAGCACTTTTAAAAGACACAAAAATTAAAGACATCAAAGAATTGGTGGAATATGATTTTATTGACGAAAATTTAAACCAAACCGCATACGAATTTTTTGCGTACAATTACATCAAAAGATTTTCAGAAAATTACATCTGGCAGTTGTACAATCAACCTCAATTTCAAAACTTTAAAAATGATTTTTGCACCACAAAAATCATACTTCCACAACAAAATAATGTACAAGATGTTTTAAATGAGGTTATTGTAAAGTTGTATCAAGATTTAGAAAAATATTATACAACAACAAACAATGCTTATGGTTTAGATAAAATTAAGTTTTATCGTTACTCAAAAGCGTACGATTCTAATCTCAAAGTTTTAGATGAGTTGGGCGCAAATTTAAAAACCGATTTCTACAAAAACCGTTATAAAATAGAGCGCGCAAAATACTTGGTAAACAATGCTGATAAAGTAGAGCATAAAGATTATTTTCAAAAAGCCTTACAACTTTCTAAAGAACTAAGAACGCAAACTACCGAAAACGATGCGTTAGAAAATGCTATTGAATTAGAAAATACCTTGCAAAAAAGTGATTTTAATATATCTTTAGTTAAAGAAGTTTATGAAAATGAACCAGTTAAGTATTTTGTAAACTATAAAAATTTAAATCAGTTGCATTTTGCATATTACGATATTAAAAATCAGCCTGATAATATCAACGATAGTATTTACAAGCACATTATTAAAAACCAACAACCTGTTGAAACGTTTACAGCGACTTTACCTCAAGGCGAAAAATACTTTAGTTACAGTACAGAGGTTTTAGGAAAAAAACTGCCTTTAGGGTCGTATTTATTGGTGGCATATGAAGATAAAGCTCATTTAGAAAATTCATACCGTGTTAAATACCATACGTTTAAGGTTACAAATGTAATGGTTGTTAATAAAAATGCAAAAAATCAAGAGGCAGTTGTTTTTTACTTTGTGCACCCGCAAACAGGTAAGCCTTATGCCAATACATTGGTGGCTATTAATACCTTACGCTTTACAACAGATGCCGATGGTAAGGTGTTTTTTAAGTTGAAAGATAGAAATGAGCGCGATTTCAATGTACAGGTTTTTTTAACCAATGAAACTTACAAAACATATATTGGTAGAAATTGGGATGCTCCTTATATATCGTCAAGTTATAGCACAACCTATGTAAAAACGCTTTTGTATACTGATAGAGCCATTTACAGACCAGGACAAGAAGTTCATTTTAAAGGAATTTTGTATGTAAATGAGCCAGAAGGTAATGAAGCTGTTAAGAATAAATCGGTACAATTAACTTTAAATGATGATAATGGCGATGAATTAGAAATAAAAACAGTTACTACCAATGATTTAGGATCGTTTAGCGGAAGTTTCATCTTACCGAAAAATATCCTTACGGGTGATTTTGATATTGAAATAGAAGAATTGGATGAATATACCAATGAGGAAGAAGATGATTTTTGGAATGACTACAGTTTAGATAGAGATAGTTTTCGTTTTAAAGTAGAAGAATATAAACGACCTACATTTACAGTTGAGGTAGATGAAATTAAGAAGAATGTTTTCTTTAATGAAGAGGTAGAAATTGTGGGTAAAGCCAAAAGTTTGGCTGGTGGTGCAATTGCTAATGCTAAAGTAGTACTTGATATAAAAAGCAGCGATTATAGTTTTGAAGATTTCTTTAGTAAAAAAGATACCCTTACAACTGATGATAAAGGTGAGTTTCGTTACAAATTGATCATTCCTTCTATTTCAGAAAACGATACTATTAAAAATGAAAACACAAGAATAAGTATTGATTATAAAGTAGAAGTTACTGATAATGCGGGCGAAGTTCGCGAAGCAAATGATGATTTTTATGTATCCAACTATGCAACTTACGTTTCCGTTTATGCTAAAAATAATATGGTTACCAATGAAAAATTAAAATTGGCTGTAAATACCAGAACACAAAACGGCGAGGATAAATCGGTAACAGGTACTATTAAAATTTATCAATCGTTACCTCCAAAAGATTTTTACCTAATGCGTTTGTGGCAAGTACCAGAGCTTGCATCTATGGATGAAAAAACATTCCGCGAGCAGTTTCCGTATGAAACTTATACCAATAAAGACAACGCATATACAGAGAAAAAAATAATTTACGAAGCGCCTTTTACCACTGAAAAAGACAAACCTTTTACCTACGATATCAGTAAATGGGAAACAGGAACGTATGAGTTTGTTTTTGAAACAACAGATGAAAAATCAAAACAACCTTTAACCGCAACAACAAGCATTCAGGTTAAAAAAGCCAATGAAATTATAACACCAAATCAAAATTTGCAAGTAAGCACACATTCTAGCTCATCGGCAAAAGAGTTGGTTTTACAAGTAGTTTCAATTTATGATGCCACGCATTTATACCTTGAAGTTTTTGATACAAATGCTCAGTTAATCAAAAAGGTAATCAACGTAGCAAAAGGTTCACAATTAGTGAAAATTCCGTTGACAAAAAGCAATGAAAATAAATCGGTGCGCTACCAATGGTATTACATAAAAAATCATTTTACGTTTATAAACGAAGACAGTTATGAAATTCCAACAACAGTAAACGAAAAAGCTTTGTACAAGGCAGAGTGGGAGGTTTGGAATAATAAGTTAATTCCAGGCAATGCTTATGAGTGGAAAGTAAAGTTATTGGCAGATAAATCGAAAAAGCCAATGCAAGGCGAATTTTTAGCTACAATGTACGATGCTTCGTTAGATTTAATTTACAAAGATTATTGGACAACCCAAGCTCAATTAAATTCCAAAAGCAGTTATGTGAATTTTGGCTATTTGAACTTTAATAATAAGGTAGATGCTAACGATGAGGCTTATTTAAGAACCAATTTTTATTACAATCAGTCGTTTAATATCAATCAATTCAACTATTTTGGATATGGTTTTACAACGGATAATTATGTTAATACCAACTATCAAGATTATTTACCAAAAGATTATTTCAACAGTAAGGCTAGTTTCAAGCAAATAGAAGTACGCGATGCCGAAACCCAAGCAGTTATTAACAACGCCTATATTTACAACATAACCAATGCAGATGTTTTTATGACCAACAATCAAGGTTTTGGTCGCGTTTGGGCTACCAACAAGCAACCTATTGCCGTAAATGCTTTGGGATATCAACAAAAGCGTTTGCAGTTAAACAATGCATTTACAGTGGTTTATTTGCAGCCTACGCATAAAGAAATTACAAATGAAACTGTGGATCAATTAGCAGAAGAAACCTATGAATTACATCGTTTGTACCGAATTTACAATCATTTAAAGGCAGATGCATCGTATTCTGAAAAGAAAGAATTGAAGTTTATTGATGCTGTAGTTAAAAAAGATACTGAGTTGAAAGATTACAATGATGAAATGGTGTCTGAGTCTGAGGAAGGAGCTTTAGATGAAATTGTAGTAACTACTTACAGAACATCATCAAAATCAGAAAGTGCAGTAGCAGCAACAACCGTAACTTCTCGCACATTAGAAGGCAGACCAAATGCTAGTTTTATACAAACCTTACAAGGGCAAGTGCCTGGTTTAAATATTTCAACAGCAGCTGGGCAACCTGGTAGCGGTAATACTATTCTATTGCGTGGTTTAGGTTCTATAAACGATACTACAAAACCATTGGTGGTGTTAGATGGCGTACCAGTAAGCGAAAGTCAGTTGTCATTATTAGAAAGCGATATTTACGATATCACCGTTCTTAAAGATGCTGGTGCAACGGCAATTTACGGTAATCGTGGGGCTAATGGCGTTATTGTAATTACCACCAAAAAAGCACAGCAAGCAGCAGAACATTTAGACATTCCTTTACGTAAAAACTTAAGCGAAACAGCGTTTTTCTTACCTCATTTAAAAATTGAAAAAAACGGAACGGTACAGATAAAATTCAATGCACCCGAAGCACTTACACAATGGAAATTCAAAGGTTTGGCGCATAATGAAAAATTAGAAACCGTTTACACCGAATTGCTTTCACAAACCCAAAAAGATGTCATGATACAGCCTAACATGCCACGTTTTGTACGTGAAACCGATGCGGTTGTGTTAAAGGCTCGTGTAAGTAATACCACTACAGTTCCGTTGCAAGCAACTGCGGTTTTACGATTGTTTAATACCATTACAGGCGAAGAATTAACCGATAAAATTTTAAAAACTGATAAATTGGTTCCTACAACCATTAACGGTTTAAGTGCTAATACGGTAGGCTGGCAAGTGTATATTCCGGAGAATTTTGAAGGGTTGCAATATCGTATTTCGGTAAAGGCAGGTAATTTTACCGATGGCGAAGAAAGTGTTATTCCCGTTTTAAGCAATCGTATGTTGGTAACCGAAACTATTCCGGTTTGGCAGTTAGCAAATGAAAACAAAGAATACAACATGCAACATTTGCTTAATAACAATTCGCAAACACTTAAAAACCATCAATATAAGGTACAGGTTTCTAACAATATGTTGTGGGTTACTATGCAATCATTGCCTTATTTGTTTGATTATCAACACAATTGTAATGAGCAGTTATTTGCTAAATATTTTGCCGATGTATTAGCATTACACGTTTTAGATAATCATGAAAATGTAGAAAAGTTGGTAACAGAATGGCAGAAAAATCCGCAAGCCAAACTAGAGCAAAACGAAGAGATAAAACAATTAATGCTTCAAGAAACCCCTTGGTTAAAAGATTTTGTAAACGACAAAGAAAAACAAGCACAATGGGCAAATTATTTTAACAGAGGTCGATTAGAAAAAGAAGCAAGCGAGATTGTAAAAACACTGGGAGAGCGTCAGAATGCTTCAGGTGGTTTTGGATGGTTTTCTGGTGGATATGAAAACGATTACATTACCCAACATATTTTGGTTACAGCGGCGCAATTACAGCGTTTAGAGATTGATCATTTTAATGAAACCGATGTTAAAAACATCATTAATAAAGCACATCGTTTTATTGATGTAAAAATGCAAGAACAACTTAAAAATAAAACAGGTTTCTCTAACAGTAGCGCTATCGATTATGCTTTTGTAAAAAGTTACTATACCAAAGATTTTGCTATTCCTACGGATGTGGCTACAGAGCTAGAGAAAAACTTTACCAATTTAAAAGAAAATTGGGTACCGTTGTCTTTGTACAGTAAAGCAAAGCTAGCTTTAGTAGCGCAACGAAAAGGCGATAAAGAATGGGCGCAAAAAATAGCACATCAGCTAACAGAAAGTGCGGTGATTGATGAAACCTATGGTATGTATTGGAAAGAAAACGATAGTAGAAATTACTATTACTTTAATGCTGCCGAAACACAAGCTTTAATTATAGAAGCCTTTGCCGAGGTAGAAAACAATCAAACAACCGTTCAAAAATTAAGCGCTTGGTTGTTAAGCCAAAAACTAAATAAAGATTGGGGTACAACAAAAGCAACCACATCGGCGGTTTATGCATTGTTACTTTCAAAAACAGCAAACCCTGAAAAGAATGAGAAAGTCATCATTAAAGTAGGTTCTGAAAAAATAAATACGAAAGAAAAAGCCGAAAACGAAACAGATGTTTTGTTAGGCTATCAAACCTACGAGTGGAGTGGCGATGAGGTAACCAATAATTTAGGAAAAGTAACCATTAAAAATAAAACAAACCAACCTGTTTTTGGTGGCATTTATTGGCAGTATTTTGAAGATCTTTCTAAAATTAAAGCATCAGCCAATGGTATTTTAAATATTTCAAAAATGTATTTTATAACCAATGCAGATGGAAAGTTACAAGAAATTACACCAAATACGCCTTTACAATTAGGACAAAAAGTAACCATTCGTTTAAAAATAAATGCAACAAAAGATATGGAATTTGTTCATATTAAAGATGTGCGTGCGGCAACTTTTGAACCTGTTGATGTACTTTCGGGCTATCAATACAAAAACAACCTACGTTATTATCAATCAACACGTGATGCAGCAACTAACTTTTTTATCGATTATTTAAGCAAAGGTTCTTATGTTATTGATTACGAAATACGTTTAAATAACGAGGGTACATTTACCAGCGGTGTTTCAACCATTCAAAGTATGTATGCGCCAGAACACAGTGCACATTCTAATGCCGAAATCGTAAAAGTAAATCCGTAAGCATTTTAAATTTTAAATCGATTTTACTAACAGAATCGCTATCTTTGTAATCTAAGTTGATGAAAATCGACGTTTAATATTTGATATAAGTAAAAATGATAATAACAGGAACAATTGATCAGGTTCAAACCAGATTTTATTACCGCAACGATAAAAAAATAAATTATTATGAAATTTTAGTTTCGTATAATTTTTACAATGGTGTGAACCAAATTTTGCTTTTGGCTAAAGATTTCGATAAACGCGATTTAAATGATAAGGAGCAGTTGTTTGTTTTTGAATTTGATACCGCTACTAAGTTTGTAAACGATAGATTAACCACCGATTTTTATTTACAACACTACAAACCATTACCCAAAAAAGAAGGTAATTTAATAGTTGTGCGAACTTATTTTGAAAAAGATACATTTGATGTTTTAGGAAAACAAGTAGTTAAAGGACGTACAAAAGTTTTTGCCCGTTTTACGCCTAAAAACAAAAAAGAAAACGATTTGTATTGTTATTTCTGGGAAGATAATCACTTCTTAGTTGATTTAAACAAGGTTACTAAAATTCAACTAAACTGTAGAAGTTTGCCTTATAAAGATAAATTTATCAGTAATATTGAAGTATGGCGCACTATGGAAAAAGAAGATTTTATAGGAAGTATTTTATAAAAAAAACTCCAACCGAAAGGTTGGAGTTTTTTTATTCTATATCTAACAATACATTTAAAATGGTAATGGCAGCATCGGCAATTCTTGTTCCAGGGCCAAAAACGGCAACGGCTCCCGAGTCAAATAAATATTGGTAATCTTGCGCAGGAATTACGCCACCAACGATGACCATAATATCTTCTCGACCATATTTTTTTAATTCTTCAATAACCTGTGGGACCAATGTTTTGTGACCTGCTGCTAATGAAGACACACCTAAAACGTGTACATCATTTTCAACGGCTTGTTTGGCAGCCTCTGCAGGTGTTTGAAACAATGGACCCATATCCACATCAAAACCAACATCGGCATAACCCGTTGCAACTACTTTTGCACCACGGTCATGACCATCTTGCCCCATTTTGGCAATCATAATACGCGGACGGCGTCCTTCTTGTTTGGCAAATTCGTCTGCTAATTGTTTTGCTTTTTCAAAATTTTCATCCGATTTAATTTCTTTATTATACACGCCACTTATTGTTTTAATTTGAGCTTTGTATCTTCCATAAATTGCTTCTAAAGCGTCAGAAATTTCTCCTAACGTAGCACGGTTTTCAGCTGCTGTAACAGCCAACGCTAATAAATTTCCAGTACCCGTTTTTGCCGATTCTGTTAATGCTGCTAAACATTCTTTTACTTTAGCTGCGTTACGTGTAGCTTTAATGCTATTTAAGCGTTCAATTTGTTGTTGACGCACCACTTGGTTGTCTACTTCTAAAATTTGTAACGGATCTTCTTTTTCTAAACGGTATTTGTTTACACCAACAATGGTATCCTGACCAGAGTCAATACGAGCTTGTTTACGCGCCGCTGCCTCTTCAATACGCATTTTAGGAATTCCTGCTTCAATAGCTTTGGTCATTCCACCATATGATTCTACCTCTTCAATTAATTTCCAAGCTTTTTCAGCAATTTCAGCTGTTAAACTTTCTACATAATAACTTCCTGCCCAAGGGTCAACCGTTTTACAAATCTTCGTTTCTTCTTGTAAGAAAATTTGTGTGTTACGAGCAATACGAGCAGAGAAATCAGTAGGTAATGCAATGGCTTCGTCTAACGCATTGGTGTGTAATGATTGTGTACCACCAAAAGCAGCAGCAGCAGCTTCAATGGCTGTACGCGCTACGTTGTTAAACGGATCTTGCTCTGTTAAACTCCACCCCGATGTTTGACAGTGTGTACGTAATGCCAATGATTTTTCTGATATAGTTCCAAATTGTTTTACCAATTTTGCCCAAATCATACGACCAGCACGCATTTTAGCAATTTCCATAAAATGGTTCATGCCTATTGCCCAGAAAAACGATAAACGAGGAGCAAATTCGTCTACTTTCATTCCCGCAGCAATTCCTGTACGAATATATTCTAAACCATCGGCAATGGTATAAGCTAATTCAATATCAGCAGTTGCACCTGCTTCTTGCATGTGATATCCCGAAATTGAAATGGAGTTGAATTTTGGCATATTCTTACTCGTGTATTCAAAAATATCAGCAATAATTTTCATTGATGGTGTAGGAGGATAGATATAGGTATTACGTACCATAAACTCTTTCAAAATATCATTTTGAATAGTACCTGAAAGTAATTTTTCGTCTACACCTTGTTCTTTTGCAGCTACAATATAAAATGCCAAAATAGGTAATACTGCGCCATTCATGGTCATAGAAACCGACATTTGATCTAATGGAATTTGATCAAATAAAATTTTCATATCTTCTACAGAATCAATAGCAACACCTGCTTTACCAACATCACCAACCACACGCTCGTGATCAGAATCGTATCCGCGGTGTGTAGCTAAATCAAACGCTACTGATAATCCTTTTTGTCCGGCTGCTAAATTTCTACGATAAAAAGCATTACTTTCTTCTGCTGTTGAGAAACCAGCATACTGACGAATAGTCCATGGTCTGCGTACATACATGGTAGCATACGGACCTCTTAAATTAGGAGCAAAACCAGCACCAAAGCCAATTTGCTCTAAACCTTCAATGTCAGTTAACGTATAATTTTCTTTAACTTGAATTCCTTCTGCCGTTTCAAACGAGTTTAAACCAGCATCAACAGCTGTTTTCTGAGAAGGTAATTGTATATTTTGTATGTCTTTTCTCATAATTTATGCGTTTTTTTCTGCTTCTAAACGTTCTTGTTCTAAAGCTTCGGCTAAACGTTTTTCTATGATGGGTGTAATTAATGTTTTACGAGGATTTTGTTTTACAAAAGGATACAACTCTAAATCGTTTACCATTTTGTCTTGTGCGTTAGGATATTTATTGGTTCCTAACAATACTTCTTTTCCGTCGTTAAACAACGCTTGTTCTTTTGCAGCTGCTTCTGAAATTTTGCGTTGAATGGTTCCTTCAATTAACTGCGAAATCAATCCACCGTTTTTTTCAATGTCTTTGAATAATTCTAAACCTTTTTCTGCTAATTGATTGGTTAACGATTCAATATAATACGCTCCGTCAGCAGGATTGTTCACTTTATCAAAATAGCTTTCTTCCTTTAAAATCAACAATTGATTTCTTGAAATACGATCGCCAAACTCATTGGTTTTATGAAAAACGGCATCATAAGCTAAGTTTTCAACTGCATCAGCTCCACCTAAAACGGCACTCATACATTCTGTAGTGGTGCGCAACATATTTACATTATAATCGTAAATGGTTTTGTTTCTATGTGTAGGTTTTGCAATAATATGAAAGCTAATGTTTGAAGAATATGCTTGTGCTAGCGCATTTAATGTTAAGCGAATGGCACGTAATTTTGCGATTTCGAAAAAATAATTACCACCAACAGCAACTTCAACAGTGATGTTTTTATCAAAATTTGTAATACGATTTAAATACTCGTTTGTATGCGCTAATGTGTAAGCTACTTGCTGAATCATGTTTGCGCCTGCATTTTGGTACGTTGTTGCCTTTACGGTTAACCAATTAATGTTGTTGGCTTTTTGATTGATTTCGTTTAAAAGTGTAAAATCTGAGTTTCCATCTTTAAAGAAATTTCCATCAAAACCTAATTGGTGAATTGGGTCAACCAACACAAAAACTTCAAACGCTTGTTTAGCTGCTTCGTTGTTAATTTTTGAAATAACATCAACATCTAAAAACAATAATTGAAGATATACCGCTTTTGGACTTTTTAGTAACGAATTGATTATGTTTGCAGCATCAATATCAGCAGTAGGAATAATAAAACGAATGCTTTCTGCACCACGATTTAATACTTCATTTGCTTTAGAAATTGACTTTTCTACATCAAAAACATAAATTTCTTGTACAATTGTAAATTGTGTATTGGTTGTTGTAACGGCATTTGTTACCGCATCTTCATCGTTATGATAGAAAGGTTTTACTTTAATTCCTTCCAAACTTTCCCAAACTAGTGTATCGTTATAATCAGCTCCTTTTAACTCGAATTGGATTTGATTTTTCCATTGTTTGGACGTTATTTTTTCAAAATCTTTAAATAGCATATGCGTATTTCAATTTTTATTGCATTTATTTTTCAGAAGTATATTCTTTATCGCTATCAATAATATAAATGTCTTCGTTTTCACGTTTCATGTAATACTTTTCTCTAGCGTAACGTTCTACCTCTTCTTTACGGTATAACTTTTTAATGTTTTTATCGTCGCTGTTAATTTCTCCCTGATAATAATCGCGATTGTCTTCTAATTTATGAATTTCCTTATCAATAGTACGATGGTCGTAATACGCATAAGTATCAAAAAACAAAAGCCAAACAATGAAAAATAAGGTAACCAAAACAAAACGATTGGTTGCCCATTTTAAAAAAGGGTATTTTACCAGTAAAGCAGCGATTTTTTCTTTCATTATTAATCGTTAATTTTTTTATTGATAACGGTTCTTACAATATCAATTGCTACGGTATTGTACCTATCATTAGGAATAATAATATCTGCATACGCTTTTGATGGTTCAATAAACTGCTCATGCATTGGTTTTAATGTAGTTTGATATCTGTTTAAAACTTCGTTCATATCTCTTCCTCTATCTGAAATATCTCGTTTTAATCGTCTAATTAAACGTTCGTCAGAATCGGCATGTACAAAAACTTTGATGTCAAACAAATCGCGTAATTCCGGATTAGATAAAATAAGAATTCCTTCAACAATCATTACCTTTCTTGGGTGCGTTAACACATAATCATCGGTTCTGTTATGATGAACAAAAGAATATACAGGTTGGTGTATGCTATTACCCGCTTTTAATTCTTTTAAATGTGCACAAAGCAAATCAAAATCAATTGCACGTGGATGATCAAAATTAATCAAAGCACGTTCATCCATTGAAAGATTGTTGTTTGCCTTGTAATAAGAATCTTGCGAAATAATACCAACTTCGGTTTCTGGTAATTCGTTCATTATCTGATGCACAACGGTTGTTTTACCACTACCTGTGCCTCCTGCAATTCCTATAATCAGCATTTTAAAAACTTTTTTACAAATGTACTTAATTATTAAAATACAAAGGCGCATTTTTAAAAATAGATTTAGGAAAGTATTGTTGCGGTCTGAGAAAAAAGTCTACAATAAAATGCACACTTTTCTACATGTTTTAAATGTGTTTTTTATAATAGTCCTTGTTTTTTAGAGGGTTGTGTTTTTGGTATACCATTTGAATTTAATATATCAAATGATTATGAAAAAGAAAGGTTGATTAGGAAGATGTTTTTTAACATGTGAAAAGTCAACCAAAAGTAAAAAGCAAATCTTTTTATTGAATAAATAAATAGTAGTTTTTTGAATGTTTTTAGTTAAGTGTGAATTTCTAAAATTCATGTAAGTGTTAAAAGGGAGGTTTTTACTTCCCTTTTTTTTTATGTCTCTATTTTTTAGAAAATACAAATAAAAAAATCCAACGATTTCTCATTGGATTTTTTGTCGGGGTGGCAGGATTCGAACCTGCGACCTCCTGCTCCCAAAGCAGGCGCGATAACCGGGCTACGCTACACCCCGTGTTTGTAATTATGATTGCAAAGGTAATTGTTTTTTTTTATTATGAAAATATTTTTTTAAGAAATATTAAAAAATAATTAAATCATACGGATGTATAAAAGTTCGCTATTAAGCCATTTATATATTTGATAGAACTTTTTTTTGTAACCGTGTATAATTGACTATTTTTGTGTTTCAAAAAATTATAAGAAACATATGTCATCAACAATAGAAACCCTAAAATGTTTAATTATAGGTTCAGGACCTGCAGGATATACCGCAGCAATTTACGCTGCGCGTGCTAATATGAACCCTGTTTTGTATCAAGGTTTACAACCAGGAGGACAGTTAACAACAACTAACGAAGTTGAAAATTTTCCAGGATATCCAGAAGGAGTAACAGGACCAGAGATGATGATGCAGTTGCAAGCACAAGCAAAACGTTTTGGTACAGATGTACGTGATGGTTTTGCTACAAAAGTTGATTTATCTGGCGATATTAAAAAAGTATGGATTAACGATACAATTGAAATTCATGCCAAAACAGTTATCATTTCAACAGGTGCTACTGCCAAATATTTAGGCATTCCGTCAGAGCAACATTATTTACAAATGGGTGGTGGTGTTTCTGCTTGTGCTGTATGTGATGGTTTCTTTTACCGCAATCAAGAAGTAATTATTGTAGGTGCTGGAGATTCAGCTTGTGAGGAAGCACATTATTTATCGCATTTATGTAAAAAAGTAACCATGTTGGTGCGTTCTGAAAAATTTAGAGCGTCTAAAATTATGGAAGAACGTGTACGCAATACACCAAATATTGAAATTTTGATGAGCACTGAGATTGATGAGGTTTTAGGTGACGGTCAAATTGTAAATGGTGTACGCGTGGTAAATAACGTAACAGGTGAGAAAAAAGAAATTGCTGTAACAGGCGTTTTTGTTGCCATAGGACATAAACCAAATACCGATATTTTTGCAGGACAATTAACGATGGACGAAACAGGTTACTTGTTAACCGAAGGTAAAACATCTAAAACAAACGTTGCAGGTGTATTTGCTTGTGGCGATGTTCAAGATAAAGATTACCGTCAGGCAATTACTGCTGCGGGATCGGGGTGTATAGCGGCTTTAGATGCAGAACGCTATTTAGCAAGTTTATAAGTCAATAATTAAAATAAACAGCGGCTTCGGTCGCTTTTTTTATGTTAAGAGTTCAAAATATTTCATTTGCTTACCTAGATAAGGAGGTACTTTCTAAGGTAAGTTTTTCTGTTTTAAAAGGAGAAAGCATTGCCTTAATTGGCGAAAGTGGTAGTGGAAAATCAACACTACTTAAGGCTATTTACGGATTATACGATTTAAAAGAGGGTACTATATTTTGGAAAGCCGATCAGGTTTTAGGACCTTCTTTTCATTTGGTTCCTGGAATGCCTTATATGAAATATTTGGCTCAAGATTTTGATTTAATGCCGTTTGTTTCTGTAGCTGAAAATGTAGGGCGATTTTTGTCGAATTTCTATCTAAAAGAGAAAGAAGCAAAAGTAATGGAATTGTTAGAAGTTGTTGGCATGACCGATTTTGCTCATATAAAAGCAAAATTTTTAAGTGGCGGACAAATGCAACGTGTTGCTTTAGCAAGGGTTTTGGCTTTAGAACCCGAACTTTTATTGCTTGATGAACCTTTTTCACATATTGATTATCATTTAAAAAATCAATTAAGCGAACACGTTTTTAGTTACTGCAAACAAAAAAACATAACGGTAATTTACACCTCACATACGCCGGACGAAATTTTAAAGTTTTCGGATGCAGTTGTTGTTATGAAAGATGGCAAAATAATTGAAAAAGATGTGCCGCAACATATTTATGAATTACCTAAAAACCAATATATTGCGCAACTAACAGGTGATGTAAATTTAATACCCGTACGTTATTTAGGGGTTCAGAATAATGAAGTTTTATTAATACGTCCGCATCAGTTTTTTATAAGTAGTGAAGGATATGAAGCAACAATCATTTCATCTTATTACAATGGCAGAGTGTATATTCTAAAAGCACAGTTTCACGATGTTGTGCTTACAATAGAGTCAAGAGAAAAACTAATAGGAAAAATTAAATTTCAGATAAGATAAAAAAAGAGTACACAATTGTGTACTCTTTTTTATTCTATTTAGTTCCTAATAGTTTTTTCCAAAATGGTGTCTTTTCTGCTTTTGCACCATAACCGTAGCCGTAACCGTAGCCGTAACCTTTAGTAACATCAGAATCGTTTAAAACCATTGTTAATTTGTTTAGTTTATGATCCTTGTACAATTCGTTAGGAATACGTAACATTTCTTTGTCAATTTTGTTAGCTCTCACTACATAAATAGTAGCATCTGCATACTTACCTATTAATAAAGTATCTGTAACCAAACTAACGGGAGCTGTATCTACAATAATGTAATCATACTTACTTTTTAATGTTTCAAAAAGTTCTTTTACTTTTTTGTTCATTAAAATTTCTGTTGGGTTAGGTGGAATTGATCCAGATGATAAAACATCAAAATTTGTATAACCTTCTACAGGGATAATAAATTCTTCAATTGATTTGTTGTTTGAAGTTATATAATTTGTAACACCTAAAGGATTTACTTTTAAGTATTCATATAACTTTGGATTACGTAAATCAAAACCAATTAAAAGTACTTTTTTTCCAGATAATGCAAAAGTTGCAGCTAAATTAGCAGAAACAAACGTTTTTCCTTCTCCAGAAATAGTAGATGTTAAGAAAATAGTTTTGCATTCTTCTTCTTGTTTGTCAGATAGAATAAAATCTAAATTGGTTCTAACAATACGTATTGCTTCAGCAGCACTAGATCTACTACTAATTTCCATTAATTCATTACTTGTTTCAGACGTAGGAACATCTCCCAAAAAAGGAATATCAGTATTATCTGTAATATCGAATCTTGTTTTAATTTTAGTGTCAAGTAAGTTTTTAATGTAAATGTAAATGAAAGGTATTAATGTACCAAGAACTAATGCAGCTAGTAAAACAATCATTGTTTTAGGAGAAACAGGTTTGTCTGTAGCAATTGCTTTATCAATTACCTTTGCATTCATATCTGTTGCAGCTAAAGTAATATTCGTTTCTTCACGTTTTTGAAGTAAGAATAAATACAAAGCTTCTTTTACTTTTTGTTGACGATCAATAACTCTAAATTCTCTTTCCTGACGTGGAACTTGAGCTAATTTTGTTTGCATTTCGCCTTCTTGACGCTTATAATCGTTTTTAACAATTTGTAACGAACTTAAGTTTCTACGTAAACTAGCTAATAAATTAGATTTTAATGAACGAATTTGACTTTCTAATTTAATGTAATTATCATTTTCTGTTGTAGCACTAAACGAAAGTTTCTGTTTTTCAAGAATTAATTGATTGATTTCTTGAATAATGCTTTCAGAACCCGCATCTTCAGATAATAATCCTCCAGGAACTAAATCATCTTGTTTTGCTTTGCTAACATGGCTAATTAAACTTGTAACAACATTAATTTTTGTTTCGTTTTCTAAAACCGATTTTTCAAATGAAGATAAATTATCTAAGTATAATTTTACTTCTGTTTGAATATCTGATAAATTATTATTGTTTTTGTAGCCTTCAACTTGTGATTCAACATCTCCTAACTCGGTAGCTATTAAGCTTAAACGATCTGATATAAAATTAGCAGTATTTTCTGATATAAAACGCTTGTCTTTAATACCACCTAAATTGTAGTTGTATACTAAGGTGTTTAAGAAATCGGCAGCTTTTTCAGGTGTTTTATCAATAATAGAAACATCAATAATGCTTGATGTTTTACTACTTGGAGCAACACTTACTACTTTTTGATAACTCTCTGCTTGTTGCATTTTTGGAAATACATTAATTTTCAATTCTGTAAGTTTATCTAAAGCTCCAATTTTATTAATGGTAAAAGCTCCAAACTGACTTTTAATTTGCTTTCCAAAAGATGATTCACCGATATTTTCATCATTTACAGAAACATGAAATGAATTATTTTTAATATCAGTTAAATCAATTGAAACTGTTTTTGAAATATCATTATTGGTCCAAACAATTTGAATAGGATTTTTCTTATACAAATCTTTGGTTATAACATTTGTTTTATCTAAATACTGAATGTTTAAATTTAAAGAATCTAAAGTGTTGTAAATTAACGTTCTAGATTTCAAAATTTCAACTTCGTTTTCAATATTGTTTTTAGAGTTTCCTAACAAACTCATTTCAGAAAAAGCACTTAGTTGATTTGCTAAATCGTTGCTTTTTTCATCTTTAATTAAAATTTTTGTTGATACGCTATAGCTTTTTGGTGTGAATTTTAAATATAAAAATGCACAAATAAGCGCTATAAAAACGCTTAATACAAACCAACGCCAATGTGCTAAATACTTAAATAACTCTTCTTTTAGATTTATCGTATTTTCTTTATCTTCAATCATTATTTTTTTGTATTAGTAAGAATTATAGCAACTGTTGTTAATAGTAAAGATACAGCTGTCATATATATGGATACATTAGGACCAACTGCTGATGAATTTACAGCTACTTTGTTTGGTTCTACATAGATAACATCGTTTTGTTTTAAATAATAGAAATCAGAAGAAATAAAATCTGATTTTGTAATGTCAATACGATGTGTTTTTAAAATACCATCTTCACCTTCACGTGTAACTAAGATATTATCTCTCTTGCCATAAATAGTTAAATCTCCTGATAAAGCTAAGGCTTCTGGTAATGAAATTCTTTCTGAACTAATTTTATGTTTTCCAGGGTTTCTAACTTCGCCACTAACTGTAACTTCAAAATTCATTAAGCGTAAGTTGATAATAGGATTTTTGATATATTTTGATATTTTAGTTTGTAATTCTTGTATAACTACATCTTTTGTTTTATTACCAACATCTAATTTGCCTAATACAGGAAAATCAATAGAACCTTTTGAATCAACTAAATAAAGTTGCTGTGTCATTTGTCCGCCACCTGCTTGATTAACAGGGTCAACACTCATATTAGTTGTAAGATTAAAAGGTTGTGCCGCTAATGGATCTTGTGCTGATACAATGATCATTAAAAGATCATCAGGCTTTATAGTAGTTTCAAATTTCTTTGTGCTTATATTAGCATCATCAATGTTTTGATAATAAACAATACTTTCTCGTGAAGCACAAGAAGTAAGTAAAATACCTGCTAATAAGGATGATAAGATAATTTTTTTCATAAATGGTTAATCTAGTTTTTCAAAAGTTGAATTCAAACTTTTAAATTCGGGAACAATTTTTTTCATAGTTGCAACAGTATCTGTAATTAAATAAGCTGAAGCAAACTGTTTTAACTTTTCAATATCTATTGAAATATCTTCGTAATTTTCATGAATATCTTGCGCAATCATTATTTTTTCATGATGAGTAGCTAATGTAGTTGAACTATCATTTAACAACTCTTCATACAATTTTTCACCAGGGCGCAAGCCTACCACTTTAATTTCTATATCTTTTTGAGGTTCTAAACCTGCTAATTTAACCATTTTTGTAGCAAGATCTATAATTTTTACAGGTTTCCCCATGTCAAAGATATAGATTTCACCACCATTACCCATTGATCCAGCTTCTAAAACCAGTTGACAAGCTTCTGGAATGGTCATGAAATAACGAATAATATCAGGATGCGTAATGGTAATGGGACCTCCGTTTTCAATTTGTTTTGTGAATAGAGGAACTACAGAACCATTAGAACCTAATACATTACCAAAACGTGTAGTTATGTATTTTGTTGTTTCGTTGTTTTCTTTTTTAAGTTTTTGTGCTAAAGATTGTACATACTTTTCTGCAATACGTTTACTAGCTCCCATTACATTACTTGGGTTAACCGCCTTATCTGTTGAAACCATAACAAAACGTTCAGCCTTATATTTATAAGCTAAATCTGCCATATGTTTAGAACCTAATACATTTGTAAAAACAGCTTGTTGCGGATTCATTTCCATTAAAGGAACGTGTTTGTATGCTGCTGCATGATACACTAAATCAGGGGTATAGTCGCTAAATACACGCTCTAAGCATTCTAAATTTCTAACATCGGCAATAATCGAAATAATTTCAGCAGTTGTGTTGCATTTGCTTATTTCTAAGGTGATATGATGTAATGGTGTTTCGGCTTGATCTAAAAGAATTAATTTTTTTGGATTGAAACTAGCTACTTGCCAAACAATTTCACTTCCAATAGAACCTGCAGCTCCTGATACTAAAACGACTTTGTCTTTTATTTGATCAGAAATTTGTAAATTATTTATTTGAATAGGTTTGCGTTCTAATAAATCTTCAATTTTTATTTTGCGAATATTAGAAGCAACTTTTTTCTGATCATTAATATCTGTTAATCTAGGTAGATTGTATACTTTAATATTATAATTTAAACAGTCCTCAATTATTTCGATTTTATCATCTTTTGAAAGATTTTCATCCGCAATAATCAATGTGTTGGCTCCAAGTGCTCTTGTTAAAACAGAAATTTTACGTGTTTTTGCAATAATAGGAATGTTTAAAATTCTATTATAAGATGTTTTAGTTGAAGGACTTATAAATCCTTGTAATTTATATTTTTTAGGAATTTCTGCATTAATTGCATTTGCAATAGCAATGGCACGTTCGCCACTACCATAAATGACTGCTTTTGTGTAATGATTTGTTTGCGAGTATTCTGCAAAAAAATCAAAAGTTGTTTTAATTAAAAGTCTAAAAACAAGTAGTGTAACGTAAGCAACGGATACACATATTAATAGTCGTGTGTTTAAGAACAATCTATTTCCCGTAACCAAAGTTACTATCGTATTTGCTAAATAAAGAGTTACAAAACAAAGTAGTTCAACAAAAAAGATTTTACCAGCATCTAGCAAAGTTGTATGACGAACAATTCCTGTGTATGTTTTAAAATACCAAAAAAAGAAAAGATGTGTTATTAAATACAAACAAAAAACCAATGGAACATTGGTAATTGGTCTAAAATCAATGCCAATTCCTTTTAAAATAAAGTGACCAACAATGGCAGAGAAAATGACAATAGCTACATCAATACTGAAAATAATCCAACGGGGTAAGTATTGAATTTTTTTCAAGTCAGAAAAATAGGTATGAATATCTTTGGTAAAATTCATATTTAATTATGTGTTTTTTCTTTGTATGTATAGCTTTGCAAAAATATAAAAAAAATGAAGGAAATAACGTAAATTATAAAGATAAGTTAAAATTCTAACTTCTTTTTTCTAAGCTCAAAGTTTTGACCTAAATATACTTTTCTAACCATTTCGTCTTCAGCAAGTTCTTCTGGTATACCTGCTTTTAAAATACCACCTTCAAACATTAAAAAAGTTTTGTCTGTAATAGCTAACGTTTCTTGTACGTTGTGATCGGTTATTAAAATACCAATGTTTTTGTTTTTTAATTGTGCAACAATACGCTGAATATCTTCTACGGCAACAGGGTCAACACCAGCAAAGGGTTCATCTAATAAAATAAACTTAGGATCTGTTGCTAATGCACGTGCAATTTCTGTACGTCTTCTTTCTCCTCCCGATAATAAATCACCTCGGTTGGTACGTATATGTTGTAAGCTAAATTCATCAATTAACGATTCCATTTTAGCTTCTTGCTCTTTTTTAGATAAATTGGTTAACTGTAAAACTGATAATATGTTATCTTCAATGCTTAATTTTCTAAAAACAGATGCTTCTTGTGCCAAATAACCAATACCATTTTGCGCCCTTTTATACATTGGAAAATTAGTAATATTTAAATTATCTAAATAAATATTACCAGCATTTGGTTTAACCAACCCTACAATCATATAAAAAGATGTGGTTTTACCAGCACCATTTGGACCTAATAAACCTACAATTTCGCCTTGGTTAACTTCAACAGAAATTCCTTTAACCACTTTTCTGCCTTTGTAGGTTTTTATTAAATTATCGGCTCTTAATTTCATAATCTATTTATTAGTTAATGCGGTGGTTTGCTCTTTTTTAAGATTTCTTTTAGTGATAAATTTAGCAACAATTATACTTCCTTCGTATAAAATAATCAACGGAAAAGAAACAATTAGTTGACTAATAACATCGGGTGGTGTTACAACAGCGGCAACAACTAAAATTAAAACATAAGCATATCTGCGGTATTCCTTTAAAAAAGCATCGGTTATTAGGCCTAAATACGTTAAAAAGAAAATAATAATAGGTAGTTCAAAAACCAAGCCAGTTGCCAATGATGTGTTTTTTACTAAATTGATGTAAGAATTGATGTCAATTTGGTTTTCTACAATGTTGCTAATTGTGAAATTTGCTAAAAAGTTGATTGATAAAGGCACCAATACAAAGTAGCCAAATAAAACGCCTAAAAAGAAAAGAATACTTGAAATGAAAATAAACAATTTAGCATATTTTCGTTCTTTTTGATACAATGCAGGACTAATAAATTTCCAAAACTCCCATAAAATGAAAGGAAAAGCCATAATAAAACCTGCGGTTATACACGTCCAAATCATGACAGATAATTGCCCATCCATTGTTCTGTTTTGAATTACAAAAGGTAATTCGTTATTACAAAAAGATTGATCTAAATCATAACGTTGCGCAATATCACAGAAAAACTGATACGTTACAAAATCGCCTTTTTTAGGACCAAAAATAATTACATCAAATATAAATTCGTTAAAAAATACGGCAATTACTGCGGTAATTAAAATTGCAATGCTGCTACGTATTAAAAGCCATCTTAATTCTTCTAAATGATTTAAGAATGACATTTCTTTGTTGGTGTTTTTGTTTCTCACGATACAATTCCTTCCTTTAAAATGTCATGTAAATGAATAATGCCTGTGTACAAGCCGTTTTCTGTAACAACTAATTGTGTAATTGAAAATGATTCCATTAAGTTTAAGGCATCTTCTACTTTTGAATGAATATCAATTGTTTTAGGATTTTTCGACATTAAATCAGTAGCTGTAATATTAGATAAATCGGCTGTTTTTTCAAGCATTCTACGAATATCGCCATCTGTAATAATACCTTTTACTTGGTTGTTTTCAATTACAGCGGTAACACCTAATCGTTTGTTAGAAATTTCAAAAATCACCTCTTGAATACTTGATGATAAATGTACACTTGGAGTATTGTTTTTATCTAAAATATCGGCAATTTTTAGAAGTAATTTTTTGCCTAAAGCTCCTCCCGGATGAAATTTAGCAAAATCTTGTGCTGTAAAATTACGCATTTCAATAAGTGCTACAGCTAAAGCATCGCCTAAAGCCAATTGAACAGTGGTGCTGGTAGTTGGCGCTAAATTATTTGGATCGGCTTCTTTTGTTACATCAGCATTAATAATAAAATCAGAAGTTTTTCCTAGAAATGATTTAGCATTTCCTGTCATTCCAATCAAAATGTTACCATCGCGTTTTAATAAAGGAGCTAAAACTTTTATTTCTGGACTATTACCACTTTTAGAAATGCAAAGTATAATGTCGTTCTTTGTAATCATTCCTAAATCTCCGTGTACTGCTTCCGATGCATGCATGAACATAGATGGTGTACCTGTTGAGTTTAAAGTAGCAACAATTTTTTGACCAATATGAGCACTTTTACCAATGCCTGTTACAATTAATCTTCCGTTTGTGTTAAAAATAGACTCAACAGCCTTTGTGAAATCTTCGGTTAAATTGGACATCGCATGAAGAATAGCTTCGCTTTCTGCTTTTAAAGTCTCTTTTGCCGACGTTAATATGTTAAAATTAGTAGTCAAAATAGAATCGTATTACTTAATTTTGATTAAAATAAAAGATTTGTGTATCTTTAGTTTTGCAAATTTAGATAAAATAGCATTATAAAAACATGAAATCAATCGAAATTGACTTACATAAAGAATTAAAAAAATATTTCGGATTCAGTCAGTTCAAAGGATTACAAGAACAGGTTGTAGGTAGTATTATCTCTGGTAACAATACTTTTGTAATTATGCCTACAGGTGGCGGTAAATCCTTATGTTATCAGCTGCCAGCATTGGTTTTAGAAGGAACTGCCATTGTTGTTTCGCCTTTAATAGCTTTGATGAAAAATCAAGTCGATGCCATTCGTAGTTTGTCTAGCGAAATTGGCGTTGCACACGTTTTAAATTCTTCATTAACTAAAACAGAAATTACTCAAGTTAAAGAGGATATTAAAAAAGGTATTACTAAATTACTTTACGTTGCCCCTGAATCTTTAACAAAAGAAGAATATGTTGAGTTTTTAAATTCGGTGCCATTATCTTTTATTGCAATAGATGAAGCGCATTGTATTTCTGAATGGGGACACGATTTTAGACCAGAATACAGAAATTTAAGAAATACAATTAGAAAGCTAGGCGATATTCCTATTATAGGTTTAACCGCTACAGCTACTCCAAAAGTACAAGAAGATATTTTAAAAAATCTTGAAATTGCTAATGCAAACACTTTTAAGGCGTCTTTTAACAGACCTAATTTGTATTATGAAGTACGTCCAAAAACTAAAAATATCGAATCTGATATTATTAAATTTATCAATCAATTTAAAGGTAAATCGGGTGTTATTTATTGTTTAAGTCGTAAAAAAGTTGAAGAAATTACTCAAGTACTTCAAGTAAACGGTATTTCGGCGGTAGCATATCACGCAGGTTTAGATGCCAAGACACGTGCCAAACATCAAGACATGTTTTTAATGGAAGATGTAAATGTGGTGGTGGCTACTATTGCTTTTGGAATGGGGATTGATAAGCCCGATGTACGTTTTGTAATTCATCATGATATACCTAAATCATTAGAAAGTTATTATCAAGAAACGGGTCGTGCTGGTCGTGATGGTGGTGAAGGTTTCTGTTTGGCTTATTATTCTTATAAAGATATAGAAAAACTTGAAAAGTTTATGGCAGGCAAGCCTTTGGCAGAGCAAGAAATTGGTTTTGCTTTGTTGCAAGAAGTAGTTGCTTATTCAGAAACATCTATGTCGCGTCGTAAGTTTTTGTTGCATTATTTTGGAGAAGAATTTGATGGCGTAAATGGGGAAGGAGCCGATATGGATGATAATTCAAGAAATCCTAAATCGCAGAAAGAAGCCAAAGAGCAAGTTGTTCTTTTATTAAAAGCAGTGCAAGAAACCAAACAAGTTTACAAGGCAAAAGAAATTGTTCTTACTTTGTTAGGTAAGGTAAATGCTTTATTAAAATCGTATAAAACAGATACACTTAGTGCATTTGCTAGAGGAAAAGAGTTTGATGATAAATATTGGATGGCTTTAATACGCCAAGTTTTGGTTTCAGGACTTATTGCTAAAGATATTGAAAGTTATGGTGTTATTAGGTTAACAAAAAAAGGTGAGGAGTTTATGAACAATCCGCAATCTTTTTTAATGACAGAAGATCATAATTATGATGAAACTGCGGATGATTCTATCATTACTAATTCAAAAGCATCTAATGCTGCTGATGAAGTTTTGGTAGCCATGTTGAAAGATTTGCGTAAAAAAGTAGCCAAAAAAATGGAAGTGCCGCCTTTTGTGGTTTTTCAAGATCCTTCTTTGGAGGATATGGCGCTTAAGTATCCAATTACATTAGACGAATTAGCCAATGTACATGGTGTTAGTGATGGTAAAGCAAAAAAATACGGAAAAGATTTTGTTCAGCTTATAAAAGCGTATGTTGAAGAAAACGATATTCTGCGTCCAGATGATTTGGTTGTAAAATCTACAGGTGCTAATTCTGCGTTAAAGTTGTTTATCATTCAAAGTGTAGATCGTAAATTATCTTTAGAAGACATCGCTTCAACAAAAAGTTTAGATATGAGTTCCTTGCTGAAAGAAATGGAACAAATTGTTTATTCGGGTACCAAGCTAAATATTAATTATTGGATTGATGATTTGTTAGACGATGATCAGCAAGAAGAAATTAAGGATTATTTTATGGATGCCAAAAACGATTCTATAGAAAGTGCTTTAGATGAATTTGATGGCGATTATGATATTGAAGAACTGCGTTTAATGCGTATAAAATTCATAAGCGAAGTTGCTAATTAATAAAAAACACTCCTTATAATTATAAGGAGTGTTTTTTTATACAATATCGCTATATAATTCACCTCTGTGTGGTTTTAAAACATCGCGAAGTTTAATCATTAAATCATCATTTACTACAATAAAAGCAATGGCGTGAAAATCGTTTATCTTTTCAAATCCCGAAATAGAAATAGGTAACTGCTCAATCACAATAAATTGTTTCAAATGTATTTCCTGATGTTCAGCAGTTTTTAATGCGTCAGGACCTCTAAAATCCCAAATTAATTTTATCTGTCGTTCCATATCATCATTTTTTTGTAAATTTAAAACATCATTTTAAAGAAATCTATAATTAATGTACTTTTGTAGTTTCAAATTTGCTTTATAACAAAATGCCTCAAGAAATACAATTACAAGTTGCTCCAGAAATTGCCGCTTCCAACCATTTGTTGGTTGATTATGTTGCAAAACTTACACATACTTCTGCTGTAGAAATAGAACATATCTCCATTCTAAAAAGATCAATTGATGCGCGCCAAAAGCAAGTAAAAATCAATTTAAAAATTCAAGTTTTTTTTAAGGATGAAGATGTTGTTCATAGAATAATAAATTTACCTAATTATAAAAATGTTACAACTGCACCCCAAGTAATTGTTGTAGGAGCAGGGCCAGCAGGGTATTTTGCTGCTTTACAGTTAATTGAATTAGGCGTAAAACCAATTGTAATAGAAAGAGGGAAAGATGTTCGTGGACGCCGACGTGATTTAAAAGCAATTAATCGAGATCATATTGTAAATCCAGATTCAAATTATTGTTTTGGTGAGGGTGGCGCAGGAACATATTCTGATGGAAAATTATATACACGTTCAAAAAAACGAGGCGATGTAAACAGAATTTTAGAATTGTTAGTTGGTTTTGGAGCGTCGCAAGATATTTTAGTTGAAGCACATCCGCATATTGGTACTAATAAATTACCAAAAATTATGGAAGATATGCGCTTGAAAATTATAGAATTTGGCGGTGAAGTATTGTTTGATAAACGTGTTGTAGACTTTGTTATAAAAAACAATGCTATAGCAGGTGCTGTTTTGCACACAGGCGAAACGATTGAAGCCAATCAAGTGATTCTTGCAACAGGGCACTCAGCTCGAGATATTTATGAATTATTAGATCGTAAAAAAGTTTTAATCGAAGCAAAACCTTTTGCTTTGGGTGTTCGTGCAGAGCATCCGCAAACGTTAATTGATAGTATTCAGTATTCATGCGATTATCGTGGTGAATTTTTGCCACCAGCACCGTATTCTATCGTTAAGCAGGTAAATGGGCGTGGTATGTATTCGTTTTGTATGTGCCCTGGTGGTGTTATTGCGCCTTGTGCTACCGATGTTGAAGAGGTGGTAACCAATGGTTGGTCACCATCTAAGCGTGATCAAGCAACTGCAAATTCGGGTATTGTGGTAGAGTTAAAGCTAGAAGATTTTAAACCTTATGAAAAACATGGCGCTTTAGCGGGTATGTATTTTCAGAAAGAAATAGAGCATACTGCGTGGAAATTAGCTGGAAAAACGCAACAAGTTCCGGCACAACGAATGGTTGATTTTTCAAATAAAAAAATATCCGACTCTTTACCAAAAACCTCTTATGTACCTGGTGTAGTATCTTCTGAATTAGGAGATGTTTTTCCTAAATTCTTAACGGGAATTATGCGTCAAGGTTTTCAAGAGTTTGGTAAAAGTATGAAAGGTTATTTTACCAATGAGGCTATTTTACACGCACCCGAAAGTAGAACATCATCACCAGTGCGTATTCCTCGTAGTGATGATACTTTAGAACATTTACAAATTAAAGGCTTGTATCCTTGTGGCGAAGGTGCAGGTTATGCAGGCGGAATTATTTCTGCAGCTATTGATGGTGAAAAATGTGCCATTAAATGTGCCGAACAAATTTTTGGATATAGAAATTAAGATATAATAAAAGGATAGTTTTAACAAGTATTATAGGTCTATTGTCTTCAAATGTTGTCTTTTTAGGACAATAAAGATATTTTGTGTATCTTGTAATAAATTATAAAAACAAGATTATGAGATTAATAAATACTTTTTTAATAGTTGTATTTTTTTTCTTTTTTAATAGTTTAAATGCGCAGATAATTTACTATGAAAATTTTGAAAATTTTACACTTGGCAATGTAAGTACTTCTTCTGATGGACAAACAGCTGGGCAAGGTGGCTGGTACACTTATTCACAGTGGACATATCAAAACAATACGCCATATAGTTATTTGTTTCAAATACAAAACGAAGTCGCAAAAGGCAAAGTAATTACAATGGCACCATATCCATATCCTTATTCAATAGGAAATACTTCTATTAGGAAAGAACTTAATACCGAAATAACCAACCGAACGATTGGAAATGATGTTCTTAAATTAGAAGTAGATTTTTATACAGGGCAGCAAGCTAATCCGTTAAGTAGTTCTGTTGATTTTGGCTTAGGTAGAATTTTTGATGTTAACAATTCTGCTACAAATGTAATTGCGGGCTTTAATTTTGATAATAATACAGGAGAATTAAAGGGAACTCATCATGATGAAACGGGGACTCCATTACCAAAAGTATATCAATCTCCCCTTGGAAACAATAATCAAGCTTTAATAGTACCTTTTAATACGTGGGTGCGTTGCGTGGTTTACGCAGATTATATTAATAATAAAGTAGTTTATGAAATACCTTCTTTAAATGTTTTTGTAGAAAAATCTTTTTTTGTAAATGTACCGTATCCAACAAATAAATTAAATCATTTAGCAGATTCATTTTTTGCACATGTAAAGTTAGTAGAACAAACGAATGTTACATTACCAACCTATAAATTTGATAATATAAAAGTTACAGCTCTTAATAAAGTTTTAAGTACTCAAGAAGTTTTATCTAGTCATTTTAATTTATATCCCAACCCGGCAACAGATATAGTTACCATTACTTCAAATGAAAATATTGATGTTACGGATATAAAAATTTATGATTTAACAGGTAAACTAATTAGTACTCAGTATAATAATAATGAAAAAATAATACAACTAAATGTAACGGGATTAGTAACAGGAACCTATCTATTGCATTTACAAACAAACAAAGGTGTAGCAATTAAAAAAATGATTAAAAAATAAATGTTTTAGTCAATCTAATTTGATTGTTTTTTTAAATAGATTTAAGTTTGTATCATCATAACCTCACAGATTTTTAAAAACCTGTGAGGTTTAATATATAATTGATCATATTAGATGGAGTTAAAATTAAATCGACCAATTTGTTTCTTCGATTTAGAAACAACCGGAATTGACGTAGCAAAAGATCGTATTGTTGAAATATCAATATTAAAAATTTTTCCAAACGGAAACAAAGAAAGTAAAACGTGGTTGGTAAATCCTACCATAAATATTTCTGCGCAATCTACAGCTGTGCATGGTATTACCAATGAAAAAGTAGCTAATGAGCCCACTTTTAAAGAGTTAGCTCCACACGTGTACAATATGATTAAGGATGCGGATTTGGCTGGATATAATTCAGACCGTTTTGATATTCCTTTATTGGCAGAAGAATTATTACGTGCCGATGTTGATTTTGATATGAAAAACAGAGTTTCGGTGGATGTACAAACTATTTTTCATAAAAAAGAAGAGCGTACATTAAGTGCTGCTTTAAAATTTTATTGCAATCAGTCGTTAGAAAATGCCCATTCGGCAGCAGCTGATACCGAAGCTACCTATGAAATTTTAAAAGCGCAATTAGACCGTTATGAAGATTTAGAAAACGATATGAAAGCGTTATCAGAATATACTACTCGTAAAAAATCGGTTGATTTTGCAGGATTTATCGCTTTAAACGATAAAGGACAAGAGATTTTTACCTTCGGTAAACATAAAGGTGCTTTGGTTGATGATGTTTTAGATCGTGAACCAGGTTATTTTGGATGGATTCAAAACGCTGATTTTCCTTTGTACACAAAAAAAGTGTTAACAGGACTTAAATTACGTAAATTAACCAATAAGTTTTAAGATGAAAATTATTTGTGTTGGCAGAAATTACATCGATCATATCAATGAATTATCCAATCAAAAGCTTGATGAACCTGTAGTTTTCTTAAAATCAGATACTTCTATTTTGTTAAAAGGTTTTCCGTTTGTAATTCCTGAATTTTCCAATGATGTACATCACGAAGTAGAAGTTTTGATTAAAATTAATAAGGTGGGTAAATACATCAGTCCAAAATTTGCACATAAATATTACAACCAAATTGGTTTGGGGATTGATTTTACTGCCAGAGATGTTCAAGCAAAGCTTAAAGCAAAAGGTTTACCTTGGGAAATTTCTAAAAGTTTTGACGGCGCTACTGTTTTGGGTGATTTTGTTGATAAAGAACAATTTTCTGATCTTCAAAACCTTTCTTTTCAATTAAGTAAGAACGGCGAGGTGGTTCAAAGTGGAAATACTCAAGATATGCTTTGGAAAATTGATGAATTAATTTCCTACGTTTCACAATATTTTACTTTAAAAATTGGCGATATCATTTTTACAGGAACTCCTGCAGGCGTTGCCAAAGTAAATAGTGGTGATGAACTAGAGGGTTTTCTTGAAGATAAAAAAATGTTTGGTATAAAAGTACTGTAATGAAAGCGGTTATTGTAACTATTGGCGACGAGTTATTAATTGGTCAAGTAATTGATACCAATAGTGTTTTTATTGCACAACAATTAGAATATATTGGATGTAAAATTGTTGAAAAAGTGGCAATTTCTGATACAAAAGAAGCTATTTTAGAAACGTTACAACGCTATCAAAATCAAGTCGATTTAGTTGTAATGACAGGCGGTTTAGGTCCAACAAAAGACGATGTTACCAAGAAAACATTAGTTGATTATTTTAAGGATGTATTGATTCGGAATGAAGAAGTGTATCAACACGTTAAAAAATTAATAGAAGGATATTACAATAAACCTATTTCGGAAATTAATGCGCAACAAGCCGATGTTCCTTCCAAAGCAAAAGTACTTTTTAACGAGGTTGGTACAGCACCTGGCATGTTATTGGTTAATGAGCAAACAACTTTTGTATCGTTACCTGGCGTGCCTTTTGAAATGAAGTTTTTGATTACCGAAAAATTACTTCCATATATAAAAGAGCATTTTGTGTTAGAAAATATTTACCATCATACAGTGGTTACAGCTGGGGTAGGAGAAAGTTTATTAGCCGAAATGATTGAAAACTGGGAGAATTCTTTAGCAGATGATGCAATATCGTTAGCGTATTTACCACAATTAGGATCAGTCCGTTTACGATTGTCCAAAATAGGAAAGCAAGATGAGGATGTTTCTCAAGTTGTGAAAAATCAAGTCGAAAAATTAAAAAAATTAATCCCTGATTATATTATTTCAGAAGACGATTCAGTACAATTAATTGATGCGGTTATTGAGGAATTGATACAACAAAAAGTGACTATTTCGTTTGCAGAAAGTTGCACAGGCGGACTTTTTACACAGAAGTTTGCTGAAAAAGAAGGTGCTTCAAGATATTTAAAAGGAGGTGCAGTTACGTATGCTACCGAATCTAAAGTAGCTGTTTTAGGAGTTTCTCAACAAACCATTAATGATTTTTCAGTGGTAAGCGAAGAAGTTGCTAAAGAAATGGCTTTGGGTGCGCAGCGTATCTATCAATCAACTCATGCCATTGCAACAACAGGTAATGCAGGTCCGTCAAAAGGCGATGCTGATAAGGAGGTAGGTACAGTTTGTATTGCAATTGCTACAGAAGAAGGTGTTTTTGCTAAAACATTTCAGTTAGGACAACCTCGAAATAAGGTCATAGAGCAGGCAATTCAAAAAGGTTTACTGTTAATTTACAAAGAATTAAAAAAGAGTAAATAAAATTTGGTTCAAAAAAATAAAATGTGTTACTTTGCACTCTGATTTTTAAAAGTAAGAAATAATGTCAAGAGTTTGTCAAATTACAGGAAAGCGCGCGATGGTTGGGAACAACGTGTCACACGCTATGAACAAAACTAAGAGAAAGTTTTCTGTTAACTTAGTGAAAAAGCGTTTCTACATCGCTGAAGAAGACAGATGGGTAACTTTAAAAGTATCTACATCTGCATTAAAAACAATTAACAAAAAAGGTATTGCTGCAGTTTTAAAAGAAGCTAAAGCAAACGGATTATTAAAATAATTCAGTTCACCATTAAATTTTTATCACAATGGCAAAGAAAGCAAAAGGAAATAGAATTCAAGTAATTTTAGAATGTACTGAGCATAAAGCAACTGGATTACCAGGTACATCACGTTATATTACAACAAAAAACAAAAAAAATACTCCAGATAGAATGGAAATTAAAAAATTCAACCCTATCTTAAAAAGAGTAACTGTTCATAAAGAAATTAAATAATTTTAGTTAGTCATGGCAAAGAAAACCGTAGCAACATTACAAGGAGCATCTAAAAAATTAACCAAAGCTATTAAAATGGTTAAATCTCCAAAAACAGGCGCTTACACGTTCGTAGAAGCAGTTATGGCTCCTGAATTAGTTGATGAGTTCTTAAAAAAGAAATAAGCATTCAACAAAAAAACATCAAAAGCTATCTAATTTATTAGGTAGCTTTTTTTATTTTCTACAAGTACATTTGTTAATAAATAATTCAAATTAATATCTGTATATTTGTTGTTTAAAAATGTATACTTATGAGTTTTTTTAAGCGTTTATTTTCATCAGAAAAGAAAGAAACACTTGATAAAGGTCTTGAAAAATCTAAATCGTCTTTTTTTGATAAATTAACCAAAGCGGTCGCAGGTAAATCAAAAGTTGATGATGATGTTTTAGATGATTTAGAAGATGTTTTAATTACTTCGGATGTTGGTGTAAATACCACATTAAAAATCATTGACCGTATTGAAAAACGCGTTTCTGAAGACAAATATGTTGGAACAGACGAGTTAAATAAAATTTTACGCGAAGAAATTTCGAGTTTATTATCTGAAACCAAATCAGGCGAAGCTACTGAGTTTGAAATTCCAAAAGATAAAAAACCATACGTAATTATGGTAGTTGGCGTAAATGGCGTAGGTAAAACCACAACTATTGGTAAATTGGCGTATCAGTTTAAAAAAGCTGGTCACAATGTGGTTTTAGGAGCTGCTGATACTTTTAGAGCTGCAGCTATTGATCAATTGCAAATTTGGGCAGATCGTGTAAATGTGCCTATTGTAAAACAGCAAATGGGGGCTGATCCGGCATCTGTTGCTTTTGATACGTTAGAGTCTGCTGTGGCGCAAAATGCCGATGTGGTTATTATTGATACCGCTGGGCGTTTGCATAATAAGGTAGGTTTAATGAACGAGCTTACAAAGGTAAAACGCGTAATGCAAAAAGTTATTGGCGATGCACCACATGATGTAATGTTGGTTTTAGATGGCTCTACTGGACAAAATGCTTTTGAGCAAGCCAAACAATTTACTGCTGCAACCGAAGTTTCATCATTAGCTGTAACAAAGTTAGATGGTACTGCAAAAGGCGGTGTTGTAATTGGTATTTCTGATCAATTTCAAATTCCTGTAAAATACATTGGAGTAGGTGAAGGAATTGAAGATTTACAAGTGTTTAATAAGTACGAATTTGTAGATTCATTTTTTAAATAATGAAAAAGAGTTTAAGTTTAGCAAGTGTTCTTCTTTTAGTTGCGTGTTCTAAACCCATTGCAGCAGATGATTTAAAACATTTGAATGGTTATTGGGAAATTAGTCAAGCAAAATCAGCCGATGGTGATGCAAAAGAATTTCAATCAAATAACAATATGGATTATTTTGTTTTGAATGGATTAAAAGGAACTCGTAGCAAAGTGGTGCCTCAATTAGATGGAAAAAAAACATCGAATGGTATTCAGGAAAACTTTGTGATTTTAGACTCTGCCAATGCAACCTATTTAAAATATCAAACACAATATTCTAAATGGGTCGAAAAAATTGAGAAACTAACCGAAACCGAATTGGTTGTTCTCAATACAAACGATATAAAATATACCTACAAAAGAGCCACACCTATTACAATCAATGAATAATAAAAAGTTTAATCCTTACAAACGTTCTCATGAGCAATCTTCTGTACAAGATGTATTAGGAAAGATGATTCAAGGGTATAATTTAGATAAAGGAATTGATAAAGTAAATGTTAGGGAAGCTTGGATTCGTTTATTAGGACCAGGAATTGCAACCTATACTTTGCAGGTTGAATTGCGAAAATCGACCTTATTTGTTGCTTTAACGTCTGATGTTTTAAGAGAAGAATTAAGCTATGGTTTAGATAAAATAATCAAAATGATTAACGAAGATTTAGGTAAAGAAATAGTCACAAAAATAATATTAAGATAAACTCATAAATTCTATGAGTTTTTTTTATTTTGTTATGATTTAATTTGTATATTCGATTAAAATACAAAACATTATGAAAAGAAAAATACTTTTAGCAGCCGTTTTATTAGCATCATCTTTCTCTTTTGCACAAAAGTTTGAGAACAGAGCATCGTTTTGGATTAAGCCTGATAAAACGCAAAATAGCAAGCAAACGTTAAACAAAAATGCTTCTATTAATGGCAATGTAAAACAATCGTTAACAACAGAAATAGGTTCGGGTAATTCAAACTTCTATGTGGTTTTTAAATCTGAAGATGGTGTTGAAAAAGATTTGTTAAATTTTACTTTTACATGTTACCAACACACTGTAACTACGCATAATATTAATTATAACGACCCAAAAACAATTGATCAAAAGCGCAGAACAGGTGCTATTGTGAAATATGGTTTTAATTATCCTAATGCAAGTGGCGACAAGAATTTTGTAACTGTAAGCGATAAGCAAAACGATTTAACAGATGTTTACGAAGTTATTTATGTAAACGATGCTTTTACCGATTTAGATCATCAGCAAGTACAAACCTACTTATCATTAAAATACGGAATTTCGTTAATAAATGATGGTAATTATGTAGATGCTAACGGAATATCAATTTGGAATAATCAATTAAATAAAACGTACAACCAATTTATTACAGGTGTTGGTAGAAGCGATTATTTTGGATTGAATAAATTACAAACGAGCAATTCTGTTGATAAACGTTTAGAAATTTCAAGCAATGGTTTTGCTAATAATGAATATTTGTTAATTGGTACCAATAATGAAAAACAATCGTTTACAAATACAAACGATGCTGAAATTTTAGATGCTTCATGGTTGGTGCAAACAAATGCAAAAGCAAACTTAAGTACGTTGAAGTTTAATTTGGATAATTTAAAAAGCACAGGCGTATATGAATTGGTTTTAAACGCTTCGTCTAATTTTGAAAATGCAGCAAATAATACACGTTTTCAAGGAAAGGTAGAAGGAAATCAATTGGTTTTTGAAAATGTAATGTTTGATGCTGATGGAAGTGGATCAGATACATTTACTATTTCGTATGCTACAAAAGCAAAAGAAACTACCAAACCTGAAATTGTTAATAAAACAGAAGTAAATGCGTATCCAAACCCAACAAATATCAATGAAAATGTTACGGTTGCTTACAATTTTGCAAAACCAACTAATTTAAATATTCATGTATTTACAGTAGATGGTAAGTTTATTAAAAAACAAGAAGTAACCAATAGTACTAGCTATCAATTTGAAACATCGTTTAGTGCTTCAGGTGTTTACTTAATTGTTTCAACCTATGACGGACAAGTAACAACAAGTAGAATTGTAGTTAAATAATAAGTTCTTAAAAACACTCTTTCAAAAAAAGAGTGTTTTTTTATTATCAATAAAATGGGTACATTTGATTTTCTTATAAAAATAAAATGATTACCGAAGAACAAGTTGTTTTAGTAAACGAAAAAGATGAACCTATTGGTTTAATGCCAAAAATGCAAGCGCATCAAGAGGCTTTGTTGCACAGAGCATTTTCTGTTTTTATATTAAATGATAAAAATGAGGTAATGTTGCAGCAACGTGCAGCTCATAAATATCATTCGCCAATGTTATGGACCAATACATGTTGTAGTCATCAACGTGATGGTGAAAGTAACATAGCAGCAGGTCAGCGCCGTTTACAAGAAGAAATGGGTTTTTCAGTTCCCTTAAAAGAGTTGTTTTCATTCATCTACAAAGCACCTTTTGATAATGGTTTAACAGAGCATGAGTATGATCATGTACTTGTTGGATATTCAAATAATGCTCCCGAAATTAATCTTGATGAAGTAGCATCTTGGAAATGGATGTCTATTGAAAGTATAAAAGAGGATATGAAAAAACAACCAGCAGTTTATACGGAGTGGTTTAAAATTATTTTTGATCAGTTTTATCATTTCATTGAATCTCAAAAGAAATAAGAATGAGAGTTACTGTTTGCAGAAAAGCGCATTTTAATGCTGCGCATCGTTTGTATCGAAAAGATTGGTCTGATGAAAAAAACCAAAACGTTTTTGGTAAATGCAACAATCCTAACTTTCACGGTCATAATTATGAGTTAATTGTTGAGGTAACAGGTACTGTTGACCCAGAAACAGGTTATGTGATTGATATCAAAGATTTAAGCGATTTAATTTATAATGAAGTAGAATTGCCTTTTGATCATAAAAACTTAAACTTAGATGTAACTGAATTTGCCGATTTAAATCCTACAGCAGAGCATATTGCGTATGTTATTTGGCATAAATTAAGAAAACAATTGCCTGTAAAACTTGATTTGGAAATTACTTTGTACGAAACCCCAAGAAATTTTGTAAAGTATTGCGGTTTATGATTTTTTTAAACAAAATCTGTTAATAAAATTCGTAAATTGCCGACTTAATTTCAGCGCAAAGCATTCAAACTTGAATTCAAAAATAAAACATATAAATAAATCTTTAAATACAAGTGAATTTGTTAGTTATCCACTTCATTTTCAGCCTATTCTTAAGGATCGTATTTGGGGAGGAACTAAACTAACTACTTTAGGTAAAAATTTACCAAGCAATACTATTGGCGAAAGTTGGGAAATTTCCATGATAGATAATGATGTAAATATTGCTACATCGGGTATTTATCAAGGACAAACAATAGCCGATTTGGTACATTTATTTCCAGAAGAAATTTTAGGAAAGAAAGTGTATGCAAAATATGGAAATCAATTTCCGTTGCTTTTTAAGTTTTTAGATGCTAAAACCGATTTGTCTATACAATTACATCCTAATGACGAGTTAGCTAAAAAACGCCACAATACTTTTGGTAAAACCGAAATGTGGTATATTATGCAGGCTGATGAGAATGCACGCATTATTTTAGGTTTTGAAAAAGATAGTTCTGCTGATGAATATTTGCAACATTTAGCAAACAAAACACTTCCTACTGTTTTAAAAGAGTATTATGTAAAAAAAGGGGATGTCTTTTTTATTGAAACAGGTACTATTCATGCTATTGGTGGCGGTATTTTGTTAGCAGAAATTCAACAAACATCAGATATTACGTATCGTGTGTACGATTGGGATAGGGTAGATGATCAAGGAAATGAACGTGAATTACATGTTGATTTGGCATTAGATGCTATTAATTACGAAAGTAAAGATCCAAAAATCAACTATACAAAAGATAATAATCAAGCTAATAATTTAGTTGATTGTCCGTTTTTTACAACAAACTACCTTCCCTTAACAACAACTTATAACGTTAATAAAACAGACGATTATTTTTTGGTGTACATTTGTACCGAGGGTGATTTTTGTTTATTCATTAATGACGAGCAGTTTTCTTTTAAAGAAGGAGATACTGTTTTAGTACCCGCAAAATGTACCCAATTTAAAATAGAAGGAAAAGCAACACTTTTAGAAGTATATATTAATTTATAATAATAGAAATTATGGCAAACGTTAGAAATTTAAAAAAAGATATCAATTTTGTATTAGGAGATATTATTGAGGCAGTATACATTTGGGAAATGTCTACAGCAGGAAAACCAACAGATCAATCTCAAGGAATTATCGACGAAGCTATTGAAAAATTTGATTCTTTAATTGCAAGAGTTAACGATAAAAAGGTTGAGAATAAAAAAGCACACTTTAAAGGAATTTATTCAGATTTAGAAGGAACTGCTAATCAATTAGTTGAAAAAATCAATTCTTTATAATAAAAAAAAGTAAAAAAAAATTTACGGAACACCTTGCAAATACCAAAAACAGCAGTATATTTGCAACCGTAAATGAGTCGCCTCTGTAGCTCAGCTGGCTAGAGCAGCTGATTTGTAATCAGCAGGTCGTGGGTTCGAGTCCCTCCAGAGGCTCAAGTTCTTTAACAAATTGAAAATCTTAAAATATAGTTGCCTCTGTAGCTCAGCTGGCTAGAGCAGCTGATTTGTAATCAGCAGGTCGTGGGTTCGAGTCCCTCTAGAGGCTCTAGATTTTCAATTTGATAGAATACATTTACTGCCTCTGTAGCTCAGCTGGCTAGAGCAGCTGATTTGTAATCAGCAGGTCGTGGGTTCGAGTCCCTCTAGAGGCTCTCAGTAAATTGAAAACTCCTAAGATTTCTTAGGAGTTTTTTGTTTTTATTTAGTTTTCTTCTTTCTGGCCCATCATCATTAAATAAGCTTTTAGAAAAGGATCTAATCCACCATTCATAACGCTGTCAACATCGCTTGTTTCAAATTGTGTTCTTACATCTTTTACTAATTTGTAAGGATGCATCACATAATTTCTAATTTGCGAACCCCATTCAATTTTCATTTTATTGGCTTCAATTTCATCGCGCTTTGCTTGTCGTTTTTTTAATTCAATCTCATACAATTGCGATTTAAGTAATTGCATAGCTTTTGTTTTATTGTCAAGCTGTGAACGTGTTTCTGAGTTTTCAATAATAATACCTGAAGGGTGGTGGCGTAAACGCACTGCTGTTTCTACTTTATTTACGTTTTGCCCACCAGCACCCGATGAACGCATTGTTTCCCACGAAATATCAGACGGGTTGATGTCTATTTCAATAGTATCATCAGCTAACGGATAAACATAAACCGAAGCAAATGACGTGTGGCGCTTTGCGTTACTATCAAACGGAGAAATACGTACCAAACGATGTACACCGTTTTCGCCTTTTAAGTAACCAAAAGAATATTCGCCTTCAAACTCTAGAGTAACCGTTTTAATACCAGCAACATCGCCTTCTTGAAAATTCAATTCTTTAATTTTGTAACCGTTTTTTTCGCCCCACATTAAATACATACGCATTAACATAGCTGCCCAATCACAACTTTCGGTACCACCTGCACCAGCTGTAATTTGTAAAACAGCACTCATGCTGTCGCCTTCATCAGATAACATGTTTTTAAACTCTAGGTCTTCAATAATTTCAAGCGTTGCTTCAAATTGTAATTGAACCTCTTCTTCGGTTGCATCCCCTTCGTTAAAAAACTCCATTAAAATCTGTAATTCTTCTAATTTTGAAGCGCCACTTTCATATCCTTCAACCCATTTCTTTTTAGAACGAATGTTTCGAACAATGATTTCGGCTTCTTTTGCGTTGTTCCAAAAGTCAGGCGCAAACGTTTTTTCTTCTTCGTTTTGAATTTCAATCAATTTATGATCGATGTCAAAGATACCTCCTTAACGCACCAAGGCGATCAATAAGACCTTTTATTTGATCTGTTGTAACCATTTTTAGTATGATTTTTGTTATATTGGTAAATGTACTGCTATCTTAAATAATAAAAAAATGAAACTATTTAAACTGTTAATCTATGTGTTGTTTTTTGGTTTTGTGAGTTGTGTTGCTCAATCGAAAACAGATGCAATTGATAAAGGAACAACTAAAGTTGAAAACGGAAAAATAACGCTTTCTAATCCTGATTTGGAGTATGAAGTAATTATTATGGATACTGGTTTTGAGCGCTGGTTTACAACAAATAGAAAGCCTAAAGGATATTATGATTTAACTTTTTTAGAAACTAAAAACCGTAGATGGATACAAGAGTGGAACGCCCGAGCTATGCGTATGAATAGTAAAATAGAATATACCATTGATTATAATAATCAAACCAGATATGGTTATGAAGTAAATTATATGTTGTATCATTATTTGTTGTATTTTCAACAAGTTAATAATTTAAAGTTAGACTAAATTATTACTATCTTTGCTTGATTTTAATACAACATGAAAATGGCTTCTTTAAAAGAAAAATGGGGGATAACATCTAACTTTCAATTCATTATAATATTAATTGTTTTTGCTATAACCGGAAGTACTTCTGCTTATATTACACGACCTGTTTTAGAGTTAATTGGTATTACAAAAGATAGTTTGCATCCGTTAATTTATTGGCCGTTATCACTAATTTTAATTTTGCCTGTTTACAAAGTATTGTTGATTATTATTGGAACAGTTTTCTTTCAACATACCTTTTTCTGGAATTTTGTTAAAAAGATGCTTATCCGTATGCGGTTAGGCTTTTTATATGGAATAAAAAAATAAGCGAAACTTTAAGTTTCGCTTATTTTTTATGAATAATAAAAATACACGGACGTTTGTGTAAATCAATTTTATGTTTTTTCCAAAAACTAACAGGTTTTGTTAGCATAACTTCAGTTGGTAAGGTTAAATCACAAGCTACACATATTAATGTGCTAGGTTGTAATATTTGTACCATTTCCTCTATTAATTGATTGTTTCGGTAAGGTGTTTCAATAAAAATTTGAGATTGGTCTCTTTCAAACGACCATTTTTCTAAATTTTTTAACATCGTTTTTTTTTCGCCTTTGTCAATAGGAAGATAGCCGTTAAAAGTAAACGATTGACCGTTCATTCCTGAACCCATTAACGAAAGTAGAATAGAAGATGGTCCTACAAGCGGAACTACCTTAATGCCTTTTTCGTGTGCCATAGCAACAATTACGGCACCAGGATCGGCAACACCTGGGCAACCTGCATCACTCATTAATCCCATGTTTTTACCGTCTAACAAAGGTTGAATAAACGTTTTTAATTCTTTAGCATCGGTATGTTTGTTTAATTCAAACAAATTCAATGTCGACTGCACCTTTTCAGGATAAATAGCCTTTATAAATTTACGCGCTACTTTACTGTTTTCAACCACATAGTCATCAAGCAATGAAACAGCACGTGCAACTGTTGCTGGTAAAACATCTGTAGCAGGAGATTCGTCTCCTAACATTACCGGAATTAAATATAAGGTACCTAATGGTGTCATAGTTATAAATGTAAAAAAAACGCTTAGTAAGCGTTTTCAATTTTTTCTTTTATTTTATTGCAAGCTTCGTTTAGCATTTGGTAAACATTTTCAAAACCTTGATTGCCGCCATAGTAAGGATCAGGTACTTCTAAATCTTTTCCCGGATTACTTTCGTTTAAAATTAATTCAACTTTTTCAATGTAATCTGGTGAAGGAGCCAATCTGCATACATTTACGTAATTGCTTTTATCCATTACATAAATTTTATCAAATGCATCAAAATCTTCTACTAAAAATAAGCGCGCACGTTGATCGGTTAAATCAATACCGTATTTTTTTGCAACAGCTATTGATCGTTTATCGGGTAACTCGCCAGAATGCCAAGCACCAGTGCCAGCAGAATCTACAAAAATAGTTGAATTAGTAAACTTTGATTTTAAAATACCTTCTGCCAAAGGCGATCGACAAATGTTTCCTAAACAAACCATTAAAATCTTTGTCATTACATCGATAATTTTTTGTTGATGTCTTCGAAATGTGCTTTAAATTCTTTATCGGTTTCTAATAAATTGTCAACCGTTTTGCAAGCGTGTAAAACCGTTGCGTGGTCACGATCGCCAATTTGCGAACCAATATTTGCTAAAGACGATTTAGTGTATTTTTTAGCAAAAAACATAGCTAATTGTCTGGCTTGTACAATGTTGCGCTTTCTTGATTTAGAACATAAAGTTTCAATATCTAATTCAAAATAATCAGAAACAATTTTTTGAATGTAATCAATCGAAATTTCTTTGCGAACATTCTTAACAAACTTTTCAATAACATTTTTAGCTAACTCAATGGTAACTTCTTTTTTATTGAATGATGATTGTGCAATTAACGAAATAATAGCGCCTTCTAATTCACGAACGTTTGTTTTAACGTGTTTTGCAACATATTCAATAACGTCGTTTGGCATTTCAACACCATCACGGTATAAAATATTTTTTAAGATGTTTACACGAGTTTCAAAATCGGGATGCATGATTTCCGCCGATAATCCCCATTTGAAACGAGATAATAAACGTTGCTCAATATCTTGCATATCAACAGGTGCTTTATCCGAAGTTAAAATTACCTGTTTTCCGTTTTGATGTAAATAGTTAAAAATATGGAAGAATACATCTTGTGTACCCGATTTTCCTGATAAAAACTGAATATCATCTACAATTAACACATCAATTAATTGATAAAAATAAATGAAATCGTTTCTTGTTTGCTTTCTAACCGAATCTACATATTGTTGTGTAAAAACTTCGGCAGAAATATATAAAACTGTTTTTTCAGGATGCTTTTCTTTAATTTCTACACCAATAGCGTGTGCTAAGTGTGTTTTACCCAAACCAACACCGCCATAAACCAATAAAGGGTTAAAAGCTGTACCACCCGGTTTGTTTGCTACAGCCATACCTGCACTACGTGCCAAACGGTTTGATTCGCCTTCTAGGAAATTATCAAAACTGTAATTTGAATTTAATTGCGATTCAATTTTTACATTTCGAATACCTGGAATAACAAACGGATTTTTTAATTCAGGATTTTTTTGCTGAACCGGAACATCCAGTTCTTGCGTTTTAACAGGTTCTCTCTGTGTACTAGGTAATTGCTCGGTAAACGGTTGTTTCGCTCCCGAAGTATTTTCCATTTTAATTTTATACAATAACTTTGCTTTAGGACCAAGCTCCTTTGTTAGTGCAGATTTTAGTACCTTTACATAATGTTCTTCTAACCATTCGTAGAAGAATTTACTAGGAACTTGAATATACAAAGCATTTTCAGTTAACTCAATAGCCTCAATTGGTTCAAACCAAGTTTTGAACGCCTGGTCGCCAATGTTGTCTTGTATGAATTGTAGACAACGATTCCAAACAGATATTGCGGTTTCTTGTGTATAGTCAAGCATTTTTTTAGAGATAATAATGTTAATCATGATGTGTTTTAAAGAGTTACATAAAACACATTTACATTTACAAATATGTGAATAAAAATCATCAAAAAAAATGATTTTACTATTTGATTTTTAGAAATAA